>CAVZIT010000001.1:0-27751 GCA_963775445.1 uncultured Gammaproteobacteria bacterium
GGTGTAATCCCGCAGCCTAATCCGGCCTTGCGAACCCGGCGCCGCGACAATTTCCTGCATGGATCATGGCTTTCCATCGCTCACGCCTTCCAATCTTGCAGCCTAATCCCGCCGTATTTCCCCGAAGGCGAGTGCTGTTCCATGCGATCTTCCCACTCGGATGCCGAGCCGGCAACTCGCGTCGCGATCAGCCTGCCCTTATCGACTCGTTTGTGCGAACGCGTATTGGACAAAGCATCGTCCGCAGCCCCAATTGTGAGATGGACCCATCGGGAAATGCGAACCGCGGCGGCCGTCGTCTTGATCGGGCGCGCGCTCCGGCGCTACCGGGTGGCCAGTGCAGTCGCCGCCGACTGCGCGAGCGCATGCAGGATGTCCGCGACATCGCGCGCTTCGCCTGCAATCTCGCCGGTCGCCCAGGCGGCGATGACGCCCATTTCCGCCTGCGCAAGCGCAAGCGATGCGAGCCTGAGCCTGGCCGTACGCCGGTCGATCGACGGCGTCCGCAATGCGAGCCGCTGCCCGATCATGGCCGAGAGGACCCGCGTCAATGCGCGTCGCGACGCATCGCGCCCCATCGTCGCGCGCGCACTGTCGCGCCTGGCGCGAACGTGTTCGAGAACCGGCAGCAATGCGGCACTCTGCGCGCCGCGATCGACGGCGCCGGCGAGCGGCGCAAACGGGCGCTGCACGGTCTCGGCGAGCAGTGCGTTCTTGCCGCGGAAATGCCCGTGAAGGTGGAACGGCCGACATCGGCACGCTCGATGATGTCGGCGATCGTGAAACCGTCGTAGCCGCGTTCGAAGAAGAGCTGCGTAAACGCATTCACCCATGCGGCGCACGTGCGCTGGACGCGCCGGTCGATGCGGCGCGCCGCCAAGCGAAGCATTGCAAGACACGCGGTCCGCGAAACGGCAGAATCCGCTCCCGAACTCCAATTCGAGGCAAGTCACCGTGCAGGATCTGACCCAAGGACCGATTTTTGGACATCTGGTGCGACTCGCAGTGCCGATCGCATTGGGCATGCTGTTTCAGACGCTGTACGTGCTGGTCGATCTGTATTTCGTGGCGCACCTCGGCGATGCGGCGATCGCCGGCGTCGGTGCGGCCGGCAATGCGCAGTTTCTGGTGATGGCCCTGACCCAGGTGCTCGGCGTCGGCACGATGGCGCTGATCGCGCAGGCGAGCGGACGCAAGGATCGCGCCGATGCGAACCTGATCTTCAACCAGAGCCTGCTGCTGGCACTGGTTTGCGCGGTGCTGACGTTGCTCGGCGGTTACACGATCGGCACGATGTACACACGAGGTCTCAGCGCGGACGCCGCAACCGCAGCGGCCGGCGTCGAATATCTTTACTGGTTCCTGCCCGGAATGGCCTTGCAGTTCGCGCTGATCTCGATGGGTTCGGCCTTGCGCGGTACCGGCATCGCCAAGCCGACGATGATCGTGCAGGTGCTCACGGTGGTGCTGAACGCGCTGCTCGCGCCGATCCTCATCGCGGGCTGGCTGAGCGGCGTGCCGCTCGGCGTAGCCGGTGCGGGACTGGCCACGTCGATTTCGGTCGCATTCGGCGTCGGCCTGATGGTGCTGTACTTCGTGCGCATGGAGAAATACGTCGGCTTCGATCCGACGATGTTCCGTCCACGCCTGAGTGCGTGGCTGCGCATCCTGCGCATCGGCCTGCCGCCGGGCGGCGAATTCGCGCTGATGTTCATCTACATGGCCGTGATCTACTGGGTCATCCGCGATTTCGGCGCCACCGCGCAGGCCGGATTCGGTGTCGGTTCGCGCGTGATGCAGGCGATCTTCCTGCCGGCGATGGCGGTGGCCTTCGCGACCGCGCCGATCGCGGGCCAGAATGTCGGCGCCGGTCATCCCGAACGCGTGCGTGCGACGTTTCGCTCGGCTGCACTGTTCGGCAGCGCGATCATGATCGTGCTCGTGTTGATCTGCCAGTGGGATCCCGCGTGGCTCGTGCATGGGTTCACCAAGGATCGGGCCGTGATCGCGGTTGCCGCGCAGTTCCTGCACATCATCTCGTGGAATTTTGTCGCGTCGGGTCTGATCTTCACCTGTTCGGGTATGTTCCAGGCACTCGGCAACACCATCCCGAGCCTTGCGAGCAGTGCGACGCGCCTGGTGACTTTCGCGCTTCCGGCGCTGTGGTTGTCGGCTCAACCCGGCTTTACGCTGCGCCACCTGTGGTTTCTGTCGGTGGCGACGGTCACGCTGCAGGTTCTGCTGAGCCTGTGGTTGCTGCGCGGAGAAATGCGCCGGCGCTTGTCGGCACTGCCGAAGCCGGGCGCTGCGATGCTCGGCACCTGATCGCCAGGAAGCAATTCGCTTCGACTGCGCCGCCGCTGATGCGTCAGTTCAACACCGCGTAGCCGCGATCGCTCATGCAGTTGCGGATGATGTTGACCTGTGCGTTCGCGCCGCCGGTTGCGCCGACTGCAGCGCCTTCGACGGCACCATAGGTCGCCAGATCGCGTGCGACATAGTGATCGCCGACGGCGGCGCCAAGTGCGGCTCCGAACAGGGCGCCGAGAAACGCTCCGGCTCCCGCGCTCGCGACCGGATCGACCCGGCGCGCGTAGGCCTGGCAGTCGGCAAGATCGTACTCGTAGCGCTGCGGATCATCGATGCTGCGTCGATCGACCAGCGGCCGATAGGTTGCGCAGCCGGAAATCGTGCAGATCGATGCAAGGAGGCAGGCGATGCGTTTCATGGTCGCACACTCGGTAATTGCCGGTCGTAATCGTACGCCTGTCGCCCGCGAATCCACCAGTGGATTGCAATGCTCGTCGGTTTCAGCCGTTGTACCCGAACTGGTTGAGCGCACGCTCATCGTCGCCCCAGTTTTCGCGCACGCGCACCCATAGTTGCAGGAAGACGCGCCGGCCGAGCAGGCGTTCCATCGCGTGGCGCGCGTCGCTGCCAATGGTCTTGAGTTGCTTGCCTCCGGCGCCGACGACGATGGCCTTCTGGCTGTCGCGCTCGACCCAGATGACGGCGGCAATACGGGCTAGGTCATCGCCCTCCTCGAAGCGTTCGATCTCGACCGCCACCGCATACGGCAATTCGGCCGAGAGGCGCAGCATCAGTTGCTCACGCACGAGTTCGGCGGCGAGAAAGCGCTCGCTGCGATCGGTGAATTCCTCCTCGTCGTATTGTGCTTCGCCCGCGGGCAGGCGAGCAGCGACGTCCTCCAGCAGGCGCTCCACGCCGTCGCCGCGGCGCGCGGCCAGATAATGCACAGCGGCATAATCGTGTGTGCGTGCGATCTCGGCTGCAAACGGCAGCAATGCGCTCTTGTCCTTGGCGCGATCGACCTTGTTGATCGCAAGCAGCCGCGGCTGGGAGCGCGCGGCCAGCAAGCGCCAGACTTCCTCGTCGTCTGCGTTCCAGCGCAACGCCTCGATCACATGGACGATCACGTCCGCCTCATCGGGCACCTGGCGTGCAATGCGGTTGAGGCGGCGATTGATCGCGCGCTTGCCGGCGTCGTGCAGGCCGGGCGTATCGAGGAACACCAGTTGGGCATCGCCGCGGTTGGCAATGCCGAGGATGCGATGGCGTGTCGTCTGCGGTTTTGGCGTAACGATGCTGAGCGGTGTACCGATCAGCGCATTGAGCAAGGTGGATTTGCCGACGTTCGGACGCCCGAGCAACGCAACGTGGCCAAACCGACGAACCCGATTCTCGGCGGCGGCAATGACGCTGTCAGTGAGCGTCATCGGCGAGCTTTCCGAGGGCAAGCTCGAGCGCGCTGCCTGCTGCCGCCTGTTCTGCCGCGCGGCGACTGCCACCGTTGCCCGTCGCATGCACATCGATGACCTCGATCGCGCACTCGATCTCGAAGTTCTTCGCATGCTCCTCGCCGGATGTCCCGAGCAGCGTGTAGGTTGGCAGCGGCAAGCCGCGACCCTGCAGCAGTTCCTGCAGGCTGGTCTTGGAATCCTTGGACAGATCGGGTGCAACATCGAGCACGCGCTCGGCAAACAAGCGGCGTACGATCTCGCGGCAGGCATCCCACCCCGCATCGAGATAGATCGCGGCGAGGAGTGCCTCGAAGGCGTCGGCCAGGATTGAATCGCGGCGAAATCCGCCGCTCTTGAGTTCACCGGGACCGAGGTGCAGGCGCTCGCCGAGTTCCTCGCTGCGGGCAACATCCGCCAAGGTGGCCCCGTTGACGAGCGCGGCACGCATGCGCGTCAATTCGCCTTCGCTCGCGTGTCGGTGCTGCTCGTACAAGAGTTCCGCGACGAGCAGGTTGACCAGGCCATCGCCAAGAAATTCCAGCCGCTCGTTGTTGCGGCGACCGGCGCTGCGATGGGTCAGCGCCTGTTCGAGCAATTCGGGCCTGCGAAATGCGTGACCGAGCGCGCTAGGGTTCTGCATGAGTCCGCACGGCGCGCCCTATGACGAACTACGGGCCATTGCTCAGCAACACCGCCTTGTCGAAGGTCACGAGCAGTTCGATGTTGTAGATGAACGGCACGCGTCGCTCGTAGTGGACCCGCAACGTCGCGCCGGTGGTGGCGCGCGTCAGCGTGATGGCTTCCGCCGGCACATCGGTCTCGTCCACATATTGCGTGTCGAACTTGAGGTTCAAATCGCGCCTCAGGTCGTACAGCGATTTCTGCGCGGCACCGGGCTCGTTGCGCTCCTGCTCGAGCGCCTTCACGACGCCGAAGTATTCGGTGTACACCGGCACCAACCGCATCGCCAGATAGGCGAAGAACCCCACCATGATCAGAATAATCAGGAACCCGATCATCGTGATGCCCAAGACCTTGCGTCGTGTTCGCATGAGCCTGCCCCTCCCGGTTGCGTGGGTGTTGCTACTTGATCGACTGTCCGATGCGCCCGAAATCGATGCCGTTGTTCCAGTTCATCCAGATGATGAACGCCTTGCCGACCAGATTGGCTTCGGGTACGAAACCCCAGAATCGGCTGTCGGCACTATTATCCCGATTGTCGCCCATTGCAAAGTAGTGCCCCGGGGGCACGCGCCAGGTCCCCTCGTGGCCCACGTTGACCATCGGCAGCTCGAGGATGCGGTGCTCGATTCGCGGCAGCTTTTCGAGCTTGACCTCGGCGCCCGCCATGCTGCGATTGGGCTCGGACGGCCCGGTATAGGGCCCGAGATACGATTCCGGTATCTCCTTTCCGTTGATGTAAAGCGTCTTGTTGCGGTAAGTGATCTCGTCGCCCGGGAGGCCGATCACGCGCTTGATGTAGTCCTCTTTCGGGTTTTCCGGATAGCGGAACACGAAAACGTCGCCGCGCTGGGGTTCGCCGGTCGCGAGGAAGCGTGTGTTGAGCACCGGCAGGCGCAGGCCGTACGCGAACTTGTTGACCAGGATGAAATCACCCACCAGCAGCGTCGGCATCATCGAACCGGATGGAATCTTGAATGGTTCGACGACGAAAGAGCGGAACAGCAAAATCACCAGGATCACCGGGAAGAACGAACGCGCGTATTCGACGATGATAGGCTCGTTCAACGCCTGCTCGGCGCGCGCGCGGCGCTCGGGTTCGGACAGCGAATCCATCGCCTCGAGTTCCCGCGCCCTCCGGCGGCGGGCAGGCGCAAGCGCCAGTCGATCGAGCAGCCAGATCACACCCGTCAGGGCAGTCAGGATTACCAGCAACAGGGCGAAATCGAAATCCATCGTCGATCCTTTGGGTTCAAACCTTCAGAAAGCATCCGCAACCCGCGCCAGTGCACCGGTCGAACGCAGTGGTCCACGACAACGCGCACACACACGCGCGCCATCATTTGTTGTCCGATTGCAGCACCGCCAGGAACGCTTCCTGTGGAATTTCCACGCGGCCCACCTGTTTCATGCGCTTCTTGCCTTCCTTCTGTTTTTCCAGCAGCTTGCGCTTTCGCGTCACATCGCCGCCGTAGCACTTCGCCAGCACATTCTTGCGCATCGCCTTGACGGTCGAGCGTGCGACGATCTGCGATCCGATCGCGGCCTGGATCGCGACATCGAACATCTGGCGCGGGATCACTTCCTTCATGCGTTCCACCAGCTCGCGTCCGCGACGTTCGGAGGCGGCGCGGTGCAGGATCAGACTCAACGCATCGACACGCTCGCCATTGATCAACACGTCGAGGCGAACGAACGCACCTCCCTGGAAACGCAGGAAATGGTAATCCATCGACGCATAGCCGCGGGATACGGATTTCAGCCGGTCGAAAAAATCGAGGACGATTTCCGCGAGCGGCAGCTCGTAACTGATCTTCACCTGGCTGGCGAGGTAATGGATGGAACGTTGCGCACCGCGCTTTTCCTCGCACAAACCGATCACGTTGCCGACATAATCCGGCGGCGTGAGGATGTCGGCCAGAATGATCGGCTCGCGCACCTCCTCGATGTTCTGCGTCGGCGGCAGCTTGGCGGGATTGTCGAGCTGAAGAACCGTCCCGTCGGTTTGCAACACCTCATAGATGACGGTAGGAGCGGTGCTGATGAGATTCAGGTTGTACTCGCGCTCGAGACGCTCCTGCACGATTTCCATGTGCAGCATGCCGAGAAAGCCGCAGCGGAATCCGAAGCCCATTGCTTCGGAGCTCTCGGGTTCGAAATGCAGCGACGAATCGTTCAGCGTGAGCTTTTCCAGCGCCTCGCGCAGCGCCGGATAATCCTCGGCGTCCACCGGAAACAAACCGGCAAAAACGCGCGGCTGCATTTTCTTGAAACCCGGTAATGCACGCGGTGCGGGCTTGGCCGCGAGCGTCAATGTGTCGCCGACCGGCGCGCCGTGCACTTCCTTGATCGATGCGCACACGAAACCGACTTCGCCCGGCCCGAGACGTTCGAGGTTCTTGCGCTTGGGCGTGAATACGCCTACCTGATCGACCTCGTAGGCACGGCCCGTCGACATGACGAGGATCTTGTCTCGCGGTGTGATCGCGCCTTGCATCACGCGCACCAGGGAAACGACGCCGAGGTAATTGTCGAACCACGAATCGATGATGAGTGCCTGCAGCCGGTCGGTATCCCCGGGTGTCGGTGGCGGAATGCGCGCGACGATCGCCTCGAGCACCTCCTCGACGTTTTCGCCGGTCTTCGCGCTGATGGCAATCGCATCGTCGGCATGGATGCCGATGACGGCCTCGATTTCCTCCTTCACCTTGTCGATGTCGGCGGTCGGCAGATCGATCTTGTTCAGCACCGGTATCACGGTCAATCCCTGCTCGACCGCGGTGTAGCAGTTGGCGACCGATTGCGCTTCGACACCCTGCGCGGCATCGACCACGAGAAGTGCACCTTCGCAGGCGGCCAGCGAACGGCTGACCTCATAGCTGAAATCGACGTGCCCGGGTGTGTCGATGAAGTTGAGCTGGTAGGTGTTGCCATCACGCGCGGTGTACGGCAGCGAAACCGATTGCGCCTTGATCGTGATGCCGCGCTCGCGCTCGATCGGATTGGTGTCCAGCACCTGGGCCGCCATCTCGCGCAAGCTCAATCCACCGCACATCTGGATGATGCGGTCGGCCAGCGTCGATTTGCCATGATCCACATGGGCGATGATTGAGAAGTTGCGAATCCGTTGCATGAATGGACTGAGGGCGGCCGCAGACGATTGGACGGCACAAGACCGGGATTATCGCAGAAAGGCGCGCGCCACGCGGCCCTGCAATCGCCAAATGGCCCTCTCCCGCAAAGGGGAGAAGGCCATTCAACAAAATTCACGGGAAGCCGACGACAAGCGTAACGTCGGCCCTGGTTTACTGCGACGCGCCCTTTTTCGGTACGCTGATCGCGATGAAGCTGGTGACATCGTCGCGGCGCACCAGCAGCATCACGGACTGCCCGGGCTTGACGTTCTTGACCGCGTTTTCGAAGCCGTTGGTCGATTTCACCGGTGTGCGTCCGACCATCAGGATCACGTCACCTGGCTGCAACGCCGCACGTCGCGCGGCGATGCCATTGACGCCGGTCACCAGCACCCCTTCATCCTTGAGGTTGAGCTGACTGCGCTGCTGCGCGGTGAGATCTTCGACGACGATACCGAGGGGATTGGTCGGGCCTTTGTTCTGCTGTCCACCCGGGCCGCCGGCCACTTCCTCGGGTTTGTTGGGCAGTGTGCCGACCGTCACCGGCAACGTCATGTGCTTGCCGTCGCGGAAAATGCCCAGTTGCGCGGTTGATCCGGGTTTGGTCATGCCGACCAGCGGCGGCAGGTCGGCCGAGCTGACGACGTCATGACCATCGTAGCTCAGGATGACGTCGCCAACGTGCACGCCCGCCTTGTCCGCACCGCTACCCGGCGTGACCTTGTTCACGAGTGCGCCCCCGGTGCGCGGCAATCCGAGACTCTGTGCGAGACCCTGGTCCACATTCTGGATCTGCACACCGATCATGCCGCGGCTCACGTGCCCGGTCGCCTTGAGCTGGTCCACTGCATTCATGGCGATGTCGATCGGAATCGCGAACGAAACACCCATGAAGCCGCCGGTATTGGAAAAGATCTGGGAATTGATACCGACGACCTGGCCGTCGAGATTGAACAACGGACCACCCGAGTTGCCCCGGTTGATCGCCACGTCGGTCTGGATGAACGGCACATACTGCTGATCGGCCGCACCGAAGCTGCGCCCGACAGCACTGACGATACCCGCCGTGACCGAATGGTCGAACCCGAACGGCGAGCCAATCGCAACCACCCACTGGCCGGCCTTGAGGGTCTTGGAATCGCCGATGCTCACGGTCGGCAAATCGCTCGCCTTGACCTTGAGCAGTGCGATGTCGTATTGCGGGTCGGTGCCGACCACCTTGGCATCGAGTTCGCGGCGATCCGAAAGGCGCACCGTCACGTCGTCCGAGTCATCCACGACATGATTGTTGGTCAGGATGTAGCCATCCGAGGAGATGATGAAACCCGAACCCATCGACATCCGGCGGCCTTCCGGCTGCTGCGGCATCGGGCCAAAAAAATGGCGGAAAATCTCGGGCAGCTGATCCATATCGGGCTGGCCCGACGCGTTGCTGTCCGGATTGCCGGTGGCCTGCACATTCACGACTGCCGGCCCGTAGTGCGCAACCAGGCCCGTGAAATCGGGCAGATCGGCAGCGCCGGCGCTGGCGGAAACCAGCACGAACAACAGGCAGGCAGATATCCAGCGTGTAAACATCCTCGTCATGACGTAATCAACCTCGTCTTGTCGTCAAGCAAAATGGAATGGATCGAAAAAGCGTTGTCGATGGGGAAATCGACCGGCACGCGATTGGATGGAGACGGACGCGCAAAGTTCCACAAGGCAAATGATTCGCTTGGCTGCGCTTCAGGTGGCGATCCGCCGGGAAGCCGGCGCATCGGCCGCAAGAATGCATGCAACGCGTGTGTCCCGATCGTTGCGGATCGCTATTGCAGTATCCGAATGTGATCGCTCAACCGGCAGGTGCATTAACCGGTTGCACCGAACGCGCGACATCCGCCACCGTGATCAAGGGCACGTCGCCGAGCACCGTAATGCGCCATCCGTCGCTCATGCGCGTGTAAACATTGAGCGCGCCTCGCGACATCCTGCTGGCCGAGCGCGGGGACTTTTCCGCGTGCGGCTCGATGTAAACCGAGACGCTGGCGAGTCCGTCCGAATACATCAGGTGCTCCGCACCGGCCGGCCCGTGCACCGGGCGTTGACTGCGCATGAGCGCGTATCCGGCTGGAAGCCTTGCGACGCGCCAGCGTGGAGCGCCTGTCAATACGACTTCATCCGCGGGTGCGCGAGCCTTGCCCGTCGCAGGCCCGGCGAGCAGATCACTTTCGCTCGGCTTGGCGCCGACTTCCAGCGCAACGAACATGAATTGTTCCAGGGGACGCTGGCGTGCATCGATGACAACCGATCGCAACAACATCCGCGATGCCTGGTCCACCCACAAGCGGTAACTGTAACGATAGGCATCGCGCGCGCTGATATCGACCACTCGTGCGTTGTATCCCGCCACGCGGTCCTCGCCTCCCAGACCGAGCGTGTAATTCGCGGTGAGTGCGCCGGCCTTCACATCGGGAACCAGCGGTACCAGCGATTGATTCGAATCGTTGGTGAATACGGTCGGGGCGGCGCCGGCCTGGATGCAGGTAATGATGTCGCCGTTGCGCACGATCTCGCTGTGCGGACCGGTCAGGCTGATCAGTCGCTCGCGTTCCCGGCCGCCACCGAGATGGAACACGCGCAGCGCGTCGGTGCGATCGGCATGCTCGTAGATGAAGGAGCCCTGATAGTTGAGCGCGTGCATGGCGCGCGCCATATCGGACAGAAGATCCTGTGCGGTCTGCGCGGCCGAGGCATGCGAACTTGCGAGGGCCAGCAGGACAACGATCAGCGCGCAGGCGACGCTCCGCATGACTCAGTGATGCTGTGGGGAATATTCCGGCCGGGTGTTGGCAGCCGCTTGCTGCGGGGGCACGACCAGTAGAACGTAGGGCAGGAAACTCGATTCTCCAGCGGCCCCGGTGGCTTCGTAATGGCGCATCAGGTACGACTGAAGATGCGGATCGAACGAGACCGGCTCAGCCGGATCGCCCTCGCTGCGAATCGCCGCCATCTGGCTTGGCGCACCCTGCAACAGGGGCGTCTGGAATTCCGCGGGCGAACTCGCCGCGGCTGCGATCGATGGCGTGGGCGATGCGCTGCTTGCATTTCCGCCAACGACGGCGCTGCTGTGCTCAAGCGGAGCATCTCCCGTGGGATGACTCACCATCAATGCGGCCACCGCCACGCTCGCGGCAATCGCGCCACCCGAAGCCCAGCGCAGCCATGGGCCACGGGCACGCAGGGGTACGTCGTTGGCGATTGCCTGCATGACATTCGCCGCGAGTTTCAGATGCGTTGGGTAAAGCGGCTGCCGGCGCAGCACCTGGCGCGTGACGTGGTAGCGAGTCCAGCACGCCACCATCTGCGTATCGCTGCCGACGCGCTTGAGCACGAAACGCGTCTCGTCGCGGGCCAACTGGCCATCCATCAGCGCAGACAACTGTTCCTGGATTTCCTGCTTCATGGTCACTCTTCCTCGGACAACAGCGGACGCAGTTCAATATCGACGGCTTCGCGGGCGCGGAAGATCCGCGATCTCACCGTTCCGATCGGGCAGTTCATCGCTGCTGCGATCTCTTCGTAGCTCAGACCGTCCACCTCGCGTAGGGTGATGGCAGTACGCAGCTCTTCCGGCAATCGTTCGACAGTGGCAAACACCGTTTGTTCAATTTCCTGGCGCAAAAGTTCGTGTTCGGGCGTGGCGGTTTCGCGCAGCCGTGTGGCGCCGCCGAATTGCTCGGCATCCTCGACCGCGACATCCTCGGTCGGTGGCCGCCGCCCTTGGGAAACCAGGTAGTTCTTGGCCGTGTTGATCGCAATCTTGTACATCCAGGTATAGAACGCGCTGTCGCCGCGAAACGCGGCAATCGCGCGGAACGCGCGGATGAAGGCCTCCTGCGCGACGTCCTGCGCTTCGCTCCAGTCGGACACATAGCGCGAGATCACGCTGACGATCTTGTGCTGGTACTTGCGCACCAGCAGATCGAACGCCGCCCGGTCGCCCGCCTGCACGCGCTCGACGAGCGCTCGATCCAGGTCGCTTTCGCCCATCCGGGCCATTCTCCCTTTTTTCGATTCGATCCGGCACGCGGCCTAGACCTTGACCTGAACAATATAGTTCAGCCGCATCTCGAACAGTCGAATCGACAACGTCTCTCGCGGGAGCCTCCCGCGTGCGAAATTTCGAGCCACTCCCGAGATTGACCAGCGATCTCAGGCCCGCGCCAACGACTGGTCTTCGACCGGCCGCAGGCGTACCCGTTCGGCCAGCAGCATTTCAAATCCCTGAGCGCTCAACGGGCGGCAGAACAGATATCCTTGCAGCGCATCGCAATCCTCCTCGCGCAGGAAATCGAGATGCTCCTCGGTTTCCACACCCTCGGCAACCACCGAGCGATTGAGGCTGCGCGCCATCGAAATGGTGGCCCTCACGATGGCCTCGTCGTCCGGATCCACGCCGATGTTGCGCACGAACGACTGGTCGATCTTGATGCCGTCCACCGGGAATCGCTTGAGGTAATCAAGAGAAGACTGACCGGTACCGAAATCGTCGATGGAAATCGAACAGCCGAGCGCATGCAGCGCATTCAATGTTTCCAGCAGGTTGGGGATGGCCTTCATGCTGACGCTTTCGGTTATTTCCAGCTCCAGCAGCACGGGATCGAGTCCGGTGGCATCCAGCACTTCGCGCACCAGACCGGCGAAACCCGGCTGGCGCAATTGCAGCGGCGAAAGATTCACCCCGAGGCGAAGCGGAACCTGGAAACGCTGCTGCCAGCGCCGGGCATCGGTGCAAGCCGCGCGCAGTACCCATTCGCCGAGCGGCATGATCAGTCCGCTCGCCTCCGCCAGCGGAATGAAGAAGCCCGGGCTGATCATGCCGAGATCCGGGTGCTCCCAGCGCAACAGCGCTTCCATGCCCACAATATCCTCGCCGGCCCCATCGACCTGCGGTTGATAGTAGACGCGCAGCTCCCCGTTCTTTTCGGCTCCATGCAACTTCGTTTCGAGCGCGAGGCGTTGCTGTTGCGCTTCCTCGGGAGCCGCCACATACGCCTGGAAATTGTTGCGTCCCATGCGCTTGGCGGCATACATCGCACTGTCGGCCTGCTTGAGCAGCCGTTCGGCGCTGGTCGCGTCCTGCGGGTGGAAGCTGATGCCGATCGAAACCGTGACGTGCAACTGCACCTCGGTATCGAGAGCCAGGGGGGCTTCCATCATGCGCACGATCTTGTCGGCAACGCGCACGACGTCTTCGCGCAGCGCCACATGGCGCAGAATCATGATGAATTCGTCGCCCGCGTAACGCGCGAGCAGATCGGAGGCGCGCAGCAGAAAGCGCAGGCGCTTGGCCATGGCCATCAGAACCTGATCGCCGATGGCATGTCCAAGCGAATCGTTGATGTTCTTGAAGCGATCGATGTCGATGAACATCACCGCGAACATTTCGCCGCTGCGATGCGCCTCCTTGAGTATCGCCGCGAGGTGCTCGTTGAGCAGCAACCGATTCGGCAGCGCGGTCAGCGCATCTCTCAGTCCACGTACGCGACCCTGCTCGCGCGCGTTGTGCAGCTCGACCTCGACGGCAAGGCGCGAGGCGATCGCGCGCAGCGCGTCGCGCAAGCCCGGACCGATCTCGCACGCCTCGCGGCGTGCCAGCAACAGGGCGCCAAAACACACCGCATTGCCGTTGCACAACGGCAACCCGACCATGCAGTCGAAGCGCACGCCTCGAGCACTGCTGGGCGCGCGCAAGGCCGGCATCGCCGCATTCGGTGCGATCACTTCGACCCCATCGAGGACGCGCTCGATCATCGGGCGGATAAGCGGATTGACCTCGCTCAGATCGCTGTCGGAAGGAAATGCGCCGATCGGCTGGGCCCCTCCGGGTTTGTCCGAATCGCTCTCGAGCAGGAGAGCGAGATCGAAACCCAGCATTTCGGCGAGCGCGCACAGGGGCGCATCGAAGCCGTGAGGCCCGGTATCGGCGCGCGGCAACTCGGCCAGCACATGCAGGGCAAGACGATCCTCCTCGACGCGGGGTGCCGAGGCAGCACCCTCCTTCTGAATTGCGCCGGCAAGATGGGCGGACTCGACCGTGTAATCCTCTGCGGGCGTCGAATTTCGCGGCAACAAAGTTCCGATGTGCTCGAGAACCGTTTCCGGCGCCACGGGGCTGGCAAGCCAGTCGACCACGCCATCCACGACAGGCCGCTCGTCCATCCGGCGCGTACCCGGCTTGAGCATGCCGATGATGGACATCCTCGAGCGCACCGGGCTGCATGCAAGTTCCGCGCAGAAATCGACGACCCGCCGCGAGTCGACCGGGAATTCGAGCAGGATCAAATCGACCCGCGGGACCGATTCGAGCAGGCTGCGCGCCTGGCTGACGTCCGCCGCGCTGTAGATCGCCTCGAAGTAGCCGTCGAAGGCGTTGAACAACGCGCGTCGCTCATCGCGTTGCCGCATGACGATGAGAATCGTGCCGAAGCCGTGAACCGGTTCCATCACACGATCCAGTGCCCGCTGCGCAGGCGCAGTTTGCCTGGCTCGACGTTGGGAATCCTCATGTATTCGATGGCACTCTCGATCTGGGCAGCGAACGCGAAATGGTCCGCGATGAACACGAGCTTGCGATCGTTGTCACTCGGTTCGCGTGCGATCCGGCGCATCAGCCGCACCACGGGGAGACGCATCTGCGTCTGGAAACCATCGAACAGGTAAATGCCGAAGTGGATGCTCTGCAGCACATGCTGCATGGCCTCTGCAAGACCATGGCCGGTCGGAACCTGCACGTCCGCATCGCGCAGGGATATCAGCCCGCTTGCCGGTTGCCACAGATAGATTGCCTGGCCGCTACGCAGCGCCGCATGGCGGCACTGGGCAATCGTGCGCGTGACATCGTTGACCCGCAGGGCGATCAGCCTGCTGCTCGCCGCCAGAATCCGCTCGAACGTCTGCGGCGTGACCGACGGCTCGGTCATGGATCCAGTCACTTGCTCCACAAGCATGGCGCTGCCACCGGTAGCTCGATTGCATCCCGACCCTACGATCCTCCACCGGCGCCCCGCGGGTGGCGTCGGGCCCCCGACCGGCCGACAACGGATCGACTTCGCCGCTCGCACGTTGACCCGGGCGGCACCTTGCCGGGATTATAGCCGCTTCGCCAACGCACTTCGGGTACCTACCATGTTCGAAGGACTTCGATTCCGGCACTGGCATGCCGAACGCGACAGCGACGGCGTCATGACCCTGACGCTCGACCGCGCCGGTCGCGGGGTAAATGCAATCAATCGCGAAGTGCTGGACGAGCTGTCGGAAATACTCGAACGGCTCTCATTCGAGCCGCCCGCCGGCGTCGTCATCAGATCCGGCAAGTCCGCCGGCTTTGCGGCCGGCGCCGACATCGCCGAGTTCGCCGGATACCCGGACAGCGAAGCCGTACGCGCTGCGATCGAGCACGGGCAACAGGTGTTCCAGCAGATCGACGCGCTCGCCTGCCCGACTGTTGCGGCAATTCACGGGCATTGCCTCGGAGGCGGCACCGAACTTGCGCTCGCGTGTCGCATGCGCATTGCCAGCACGGATCCGGCAACGCGAATCGGGCTGCCCGAAGTCAAGCTCGGCATCCATCCTGGCTGGGGCGGAACGGCGCGGCTGCCGCGCCTTGTCGGCTCGACGCAGGCGCTTGACCTGATGCTCACGGGTCGCTCGGTCTCCGCGCAAAGCGCGCTCGCCCTGGGGCTTGTCGACATGCTCGCTTCGCCTGCCGATCTCGACGAGCGCGCGCGCAAACTGGCGCGAAAACCGAAATCGCGAGGCCTGCCGCAACGCGCGCGAGCATGGATCGGCAATGTGTGGCCGGCACGCCAGATACTTGCGCCCGTCGTGCGCAAACAAGCCGCGGCGAAGGCGTCCGAGCGGCACTACCCGGCGCCGTTCGCCGTGATCGAGGTGTGGCGACGCGGCGGCTCGTCCATCGCGCAACGTTTGAAACTCGAAGCGCGCTCGATCGTGAAGCTGAGCCGCACATCGACCTGTCGCGAGCTCATCCGCATCTTCTTCCTGCAGGAGCGCCTGAAAGGACTCGGTGGCACGGTCGAACACGGTATCGCGCGGGTGCACGTGATCGGCGCAGGCGTCATGGGCGGCGATATCGCGGCGTGGTGCGCGTTGCGCGGCTTCGAGGTGACGCTGCAGGACCGCGAGATCGCGTTGATCCAACCCGCCCTCGATCGCGCGCGCGCTCTCTATTCGCGAAAACTCAAGACTTCGGACCGCATCGATGCAGCGCTCGCGCGCCTCAGGGCCGACGTCGATGGCAACGGGATCGCCGAAGCCGATCTGGTAATCGAGGCGATATTCGAAAACCTTGAAGCCAAACAGTCGCTGTATCGGGAAATCGAACCGCGTCTCAAGGCAACGGCGTTGCTCGCCACCAACACCTCGAGCATTCCGCTCGATGAATTGCGCACGGCGGTCTCCGAGCCGTCGCGTTTCGTGGGCCTGCATTACTTCAATCCGGTTGCGCAGATGCCATTGGTGGAAGTCGTGCGCCACGCAGCGCTCGCCAACCAGACCGAGGCACGCGCGCTTGCGTTCTGCAAGGCGCTCGACAAGCTGCCGTTACCGGTCGCCGGTTCGCCGGGTTTTCTCGTCAATCGTGTGCTGATGCCGTACCTGCTCGAGGCAGTCCGCCTGTACGACGAAGGCGTTCCGGGGCCCATCATCGATCGCGCTGCAAAAAAATTCGGCATGCCGATGGGACCGATCGAACTTGCCGATACTGTCGGTCTCGATGTGTGCGACTCGGTCGGAAAGGAACTCGGCGAATTCCTCGGGCTGGACGTACCGTCTGGCCTCGATGCCAGGATTTCCGGGAAGCAGCGCGGCAAGAAAGACGGCCAGGGGTTCTATCGCTGGGAAAACGGCAAGGCGATCAAGCCCGAAGTCGATTCCTCGTATACGCCGCCGAGCGACATCGAGGATCGCCTGATCCTGCCGATGCTCAACGAAACCGTCGCGTGCCTGCACGACCACGTCGTCGACGATGCCGATCTTGCCGATGCCGGCGTCATCTTCGGTACCGGATTCGCACCGTTCCGCGGGGGGCCCGTCGCCTACATCCGGGCTTGCGGAGCCGATGCCGTCATCGCGCGGCTTGCCGCTCTCGCGAAAGTCCACGGCAAGCGTTTCGAGCCACGTTCCGGATGGGACGATCCAGCACTTCGCGTGAATGATGAATTACCTTCCGTAATACTCTGATTACAAGAATATTATCAGATCAAGATTCGCTTGGCAGCCTGACCTCCCGTCCGGTGCACCGGCCGCGACCGCGATGAACTATCGCCATGCATTTCACGCCGGCAACTTCGCAGATGTGTTCAAGCATTGCGTGCTGGTCGCACTTATCGAGGCGCTGAAGCGCAAGCCCGGTCCGTTCTGCTACATCGAAACCCACGCGGGATGCGGCCTCTACGATCTGCATGCCAGCGAGGCGTTGCGTTCACCCGAACACCTCGATGGGATCGAACGCCTGCTTCGAGCCGGGGAGAAGACACCCGTGTTGCAATGCTATGTCGATCTGGTCCGCGACCTGAATCCGTGCGGCGCCGACAAGCTGGATGTTTATCCGGGATCACCGCTCATCTCGATCCGTCTCATGCGCGGCGCCGACCGCGCCGTCCTGTGCGAGATCGAAGCCGATGAAGCCACGCAGCTGAAGGAGCTGTTCCGCGGCGACGCGCGCGTGGCCGTCCACCGGACCGATGGATACCTCGCGCTCAAGGGGTTTCTCCCTCCGCACCCGCGGCGCGGCCTCGTGCTGATCGATCCGCCTTACGAGCGGCAGGAATCCGAATTCGAGTGCATCGAGCATGCACTCGACCCAGCGCTCGAACGCTGGCCGAACGGCATCTACGCGATCTGGTATCCGGTCAAGATGCGCCGCGCACTCGCGCCGTTTCAGCGCTGGCTTGCCGCGCTGAGCCGCAGTCGCGAAATCCTGATAACCGAACTCACGGTACGCCCGCCAAGATCTTCCCTTCGCCTCAACGGCTCAGGCATGGCCATCATCAATCCGCCATGGAATCTTGAAGACACGCTTCGAAGCACGTTGCCGATTCTGCTGCGCGCGCTCGACCAGGGCGGTGGCGAGTGCCTGATCGATCGCCTGGACAGGCAACGCTGAAGTTCGCCCGATCAATCCTCGACGTCGGGTTCGAAGAAGCTCCAGCGAATCTGCGGGAAATTCCGTTTCAAATCGCGCTCGACGGCGTTGATATCGGCTATCAGGCTGTCGGCGCTCTGCCCGCGCGCCATCTCGGCCTTGACCGCGACCATCACGTCCTGGCCGAGCTGCAGCGTGATCAGATTGAATACCCGCCGGATTTCCGAACGCGCGCCCAGGAAAGCCAGCATGGCCTCCTTGACTTCCGGGTCGACGCCTTGACCAATGAGCAATGACTTGATCTCGACCGCGACGAAAAACGCGACCAGGACCAGCAGCACGCCGATGGCAAGTGTCCCGAGCGCATCGAACAACGGGTTTGCGGTCCATATCGTCAAACCGATCGCGGCCAGCGCGAACAGCAATCCAAGCAAGGCCGCGAGGTCTTCGCCGAAAATCACGATCAACTCGCTCGACCGGCTTTCGCGAAACCATTTCCAGAGGCCACGCTGATTACGGAACTTGGCGATTTCGCGCAGGCATGCCCGCATCGAGACGCCCTCGGCGCAGATGGCGAAAATCAACACGCCGACCGCAATCCATGGGCGCGTCAACGGTTCCGGTGTCACCAGCTTGTGCCAGCCTTCCCAGATTGAAAACAGACCGCCGACGCTGAACAGCAGCAGTGCCACCAGGAACGACCAGAAATAGATTGCCTTGCCGGAACCGAGCGGATGTTCGGGCGATGCGGGACCCTGCGCACTGCGCAGGCCGACCAGCAGCAGGAGTTGATTGCAGCAATCAGCCAACGAATGCACCGACTCGGCCAGCATCGCGCCGGACCCGGTGAGCCACGCAGCCGCACCCTTGGCAATGAAGATCGCGAAATTGGCGCCGAGCGCGAAGAATATCGCTTTGTGCGAGTTGGCTCTGCCTGCCATGACACCCGTGCGACGACGTCGGAAAAATCCAGTCTACCAATCGAAGCGGCGCCGGTCGTGGCATTCCACGCACGGCAGTGCGCGCAGCGTCAGCCGTCGCCGGCAGCCAGCGCAGCCTGCGCCTTGGCCGAGAGGCTCTCGACTATCAGTTCGTATGAGCGACGGATGTGGCTCGAAAGTTCGGCATTCGAGAAACGCTCCGGCTCCGTCACGCTGATCCAGAACGCGCGACCGACATAAGGCGCCGGCATCATGCCGGGAAGATCGCTCAGTTCGAGGAAACGTTCGGGCTCGACCTTGAACGAGAGCCTGCCGCGCTCAAGCCCGAGCATGCATTGCACCACGAACATGTGGCGGGTGACGCTGTAGACAATGTCGACTTCCCATTTGACCGCGCGGGCAACTCCCGGCCAGCGCGCGACCAGATTTGCGAGCTGCTCTTCGGTCATGCCGTTTGCTGTCGCGGTCATGGATTGGACGTCTGGAAATCAGCGGGGCGACGCGTGCGGCCATCCTGCACAGCCGCGTGCCATCGAGTGGGGTTCTCGTGAAAGTATAGTCCGTATTCTCCGCACTGCGTGCCCGGCAGGACCGCGCTGTCGCGGTGTTCGTGCGCGCAGCGCGCGCACGTCGAAGCGCGGCGGATTCCTGTCGAACTCGATCAGCCCGCGTGCGCCACTGCGTGGCGACTTCCCCTTCGACGCAGTCGCGCCTGGAGGCTTTCGAAGTACAGGTAGATCACCGGCGTGATGTACAAGGTCAGCAACTGCGACGTCAGCAGGCCGCCGACCACGGCCAGACCCAGCGGACGCCGCGCGTCGGCGCCGGTACCGAAACCGAAGGCGATCGGCAACGTACCCATCAGGGCCGCGAAGGTCGTCATCATGATCGGCCGGAAGCGCACCAGGCACGCGTCGAAAATGGCCTGCTCGGGCTCGGCGCCACCACGCTGCGCGTCGAGCGCAAAGTCGATCATCATGATCGCATTCTTCTTGACGATGCCGATCAGCATGATCAGGCCGACCGCGCCGTAGAGATCGAGATCCTTGCCGAAAATGATCAGCGTCAACAGTGCGCCGAACACAGCGGTCGGCAAACCGGACAGAATCGTGAGTGGATGGATGAAACTTTCGTAGAGGATGCCGAGTACCAGATAGATCACGAAAACCGCCAGCAGCAGCAGGATGCCCATGCCCGCGAGCGAATCCTGGAACGTCTGCGCTGTGCCCTGGAACGAAGCCGTGATCGAGTCGGGAAGATTGATCCTGTGCACCGCATCCTTGACGCGCGCAACCGCTTCGCTCAATGAAATTCCGGGCGCAAGATTGAACGATACGGTTACCGCGGGCACTTGCCCGAGATGATTGATGGTGGCCGGTCCCACGGAATTTCCGACCTTGGTGAGCGCCGATAGCGGCACCAGTTGCGTGCCGCCGGCGCCGCTCGTGGTACCCGAACCGCCGGAACTGCCGCGTGGCGCGCTGGCACCTGACACTGGTGGCGTTGCCGTCACGTAAATCGTCGACAGAACGTTCGGGTCGGCCTGACGCTTCGGATCAACCTGCATCAGTACCCAGAACTCGTCGGTCGGGGTGTAGATCGTCGATACCTGCGCGGGTCCGAACGCGTCGTACAGCGCGGTCTCGATCGCATCCGGAGTGACTCCATAAGCCGCAGCCGCGTCCCGGTCGATGCCCACATCGAGTTGCGGATTGGCTATGAGCATGTCGCTATCGACATCCTGGAAGCCGGGTTCTTTCGCCAGGGCCGCGACCACCTTGGGCGTCCATTTGAACAAGCGTTCGGTGTCGGTGTCCTGCAACGCGAACTGGTAGGTGGAGTTGGTCAAGTGGCCACCGACGCGGATCAACGGAAGATTCTGCAGGAATACCTCGAAACCCGGAATATCCTGCAGCTTCGCGCGCATCTCCTGAATCACCTCATCGGCCGAGACGCGATCCGCCAGCGGCTTGAGCTTGACGATCATGCGCCCGGTATTGAGCGTTGAGCTCGATCCCCCCGAGCCGACGAACGACAGCACGCCATCCACATTCGGATCGGCGCGCATGATGGCCGAGACCTGACGCTGTTTCGCCAGCATCTCGTCGAAACCGATATCCTGCGCGCCCTTGGTGAACACGAACAGTTGCCCGGTGTCGTCACTTGGCAGGAATCCCTTCGGTATGCGCATCGCCAGAATCACCGTCGCCGCAACCAGCACGAAGAAGACCAGCAGCACGATTCGGCGATGGCGAAGACCGGCGCCAAGCGTGCGGCGATAGAGGCCGTGTACCGCATCGAATGCGTGTTCGTTGAACTTGTAGATGCGCCCATGGCGCTGACCGTGCTCGGAACGCAACATGCGGCTGCAAAGCATCGGCGTAAGGCTGATCGATACGAATCCCGACACCAGCACGGCAGTCACGATGGTGATCGCGAATTCGTTCATCAGGCGCCCGATGATGCCGCTCATGAACAGCACCGGGATGAACACGGCGACCAGCGACAACGTCATCGACACGATGGTGAAGCCGATCTCGTGCGAGCCGTCGAGCGTGGCCGTCATGCGGTCCTTGCCCATCTCCCGATGACGCTGGATGTTCTCGAGCATGACGATCGCGTCGTCGACAACGAAACCGACCGACAAGGTCAGTGCCATCAACGACAGGTTGTCGAGGCTGAAGCCGAGCGCGTACATCACCGCGAATGTCCCGACAATCGACATCGGCAACGCCAGCGACGGGATCACGGTGGCCGAGAGGCTGCGCAGGAACACGAAAATCACCATCACCACGAGCGCAAGCGCGAGCAGCAGGCTGAACTTCACTTCGTTGACCGACGCGCGGATATTCTCCGAGCGGTCATGCACCACGACGAAGCTGGCGCCGGCAGGCAGTGACTGCTTGAACGTGGGCAGAATTGCGCGCACGTCGTCGACGACACGGATGGTATTGGTGCCCGGCTGCTTCTTGATCGCGAGCACGACGCAACGCTGGCCGTCGATCAGGGCGGCGACTTTGTCGTTCTGCACGCCGTCGTAGACGTGCGCGACATCCTTGAGCCGCACCGGCGCGCCATTCTGGTAACTCACGATGAGATTCCGAAAGGCGTTGGCCTCGGTCAGCTGACCTTTGACCATGACGTTGGTGACGCGCTTTGGCCCGTACAGCGTCCCGGTCGGCAGGTTCACGCTGCCCTGCGCGACCGCTTTGGCAACCGTGTCGATGCCAAGCCCGCGTCCGGCCAGCGCGTTGGGATCGAGATCGATCCGCACGGCATATTTCTGCGAACCGTAGACGTTGACCTCCGCCACGCCCTTGACGATCGAGATGCGCTGCGCGAGTACGTTCTCGGCGTATTCGTCGAGCGTCGACATGCGCAAGGTCGACGACGTGAAGGCGATATAGATGACCGGGGAATCCGCTGGATTGGACTTGCGGAACGTCGGAGGCGTGGTCATCTGCGGCGGCAACTGGCGCAGCGAAGCCGAGATCGCCGCCTGTACATCCTGCGCTGCAGCATCGATGTTGCGATCTAGCGAAAACTGCAGCGTGATCTCGGTCGAGCCGAGTCCGCTGACGGAAGTCATCGAATCGATCGAGGGGATGGTCGAGAACTGCTTTTCGAGCGGCGTCGCAACCGCCGAAGCCATGGTTTCGGGAGATGCCCCGGGCAGGCTCGCCGACACCGAGATGGTCGGAAAATCCACATTGGGTAACGCAGCCACGGGCAGCAGCCGGTAGCCGACGATGCCGAAGACGAGTATTCCGATCATGACCAGGGTGGTCATCACCGGGCGCTGGACGAACACGGCCGATACGTTCACGGCGCGGATTCCGACACGCGCACGAGCGCGCCGTCCTCGACGCGCGATTGGCCGTCGAGCACGATCGTTTCGCCCGCCTCCAGGCCCTTGGCGATCACCGCGCTGCCATCGATGGTTCGGGCCACATCGACCTCGCGCTGCTCGGCATGCCGATCCGCCTTGATCACGAATACATAGGCGCCGTCCGGTCCGTGCTGAACGGCATGATCCGGGATGACCACCGCGTGGGCGTCATGGCCGATCGTCAGGCTGACCTCGACCAGTTGCCCCGGCCAAAGCTCGCGTTCTGTGTTTGCGAACTCGGCCCGCAGCTTGATCGTTCCTGTGCCCGGATCGACCGCGTTGTCGACGAACGCAACCTTGCCGCTCAGCGGCTGGCTGACGCCGCGGATGCGCGCGGTCACCGCGAGTGGATGTTCTCGCTGTGCGATCAGGACGCCACCGAGAAGTTGTCCGGGTATCGAGAAACTGACGTAGATCGGCTCGATCTGGTTGATCACGAGCAAGGGATTGGTGTCGTTCGCCTTCACCAGATTGCCGGCCTGGACGAGAATGCGCCCGGCACGCCCCGCAATCGGCGAGTGGATGTCGGTGTAGCCAAGCGCGACCTTGCTGGCCGCGACATTGGCTTGATCGACCTTGACCGTTGCCGCGGCCATCTCGGCGTTGGTCCGGTATTGCTCCATCTGATCCTTGGAGATGTAGCCCTTGCTGGCCACCGGTCCATAGCGCTCCAGTTGCGCGCGCGCCTGATTCCTCGCTGCCTGATCGCGCGCCAGCGCTGCCTCGGCCTGGCGCACCGCGGCCTCAGCCGGCCGCGCATCGATGCGGAACAGCAATTGACCTTTCGCGACCTCGTCGCCGTCCCTGACCAGGCTCTGCGTCAGTTGGCCATCGATCAGTGACTTGACGTCGACACTGTTGATCGGCTCCACACTGCCGATGGCGCTGGCCAGAACCGGCATGTCACGACTCACGGCCTTTGTCGCCGTCACGACAACGGGCGCCGGTGCCGGTGGTGACCGCTCGCGCCCGCAGGCGGCCAGCGCGAGCGCGACGGGCGCAAGGGCAAGCCACCAATGTCGCCGGGCCAGACAACGCATACGTTCGATCACTCGCTTCGACAACAATTATTGAACCGGCAGCGAACCTCGATCAGCCGACCGTATCGACCCTGCGGCCTACCCTCAGGTCAGGCCCTTCGACTTCGCGCCTTCGGCGCTACGCTCAGGGGGAACGGGAGCCATTTGATAGACCGGGCCGGTTCAATCGTGCCGGTTGAACAAGGAACAATAGTTTGACCGATCCTCGAGCAGCTGTTGCCCGAACCACGGTAAACGTCGCGTAAAGAACCGCCGTGACTTGCAGCACGGCAACGGCGCCATCGCGATATTCAGCCTCAGACAACTTGCGATGCGCCGGAGCGCCACCTATTCTGTGCCGCAGCGCTGGGTGCCGCGGTCATCCCGGATCCGCGATTCGCATTGCGGCTCGCGTCGTCCGCGGCCTGGCACGATAGTCCACTTTGCCGCTGCACATACCCTGTGCGGCGGTGTCGTCGTTTACGGCTTACGCAATGCACGACACTCTGATCGCGGCGCCGCTTCCGGGCGCGCCGAACCAACGCCGCTACTGGAATGCACCCCATGGGTCCGCGCTCGCACTGGCGCTCGCCAGTGCTGCGCGCAGCAGTGATCGGCTGCTGGTCGCCATCGCGCACGACACCCATGCGGCCCACACGCTTGAAGCCGAACTCGCCGTCTTCGCGGGAAACACCATCGACATCCTGCACTTCCCGGACTGGGAAATTCTCCCTTACGACCTGTTCGCCCCGCATCCGGAAATCGTTTCGCAACGCATCGCCACGCTGTATCGCTTGCCGGCCATCAAGCGTGGCGTGCTGGTCGTGCCGGTTGCGACGCTGATGCAACGGTTGGCACCACGCACCTACATATCCGGCTCAAGCCTCGTGCTCGAACGGGGGCAGGTCTTCGCGATTTCGGACGAGCAACGCCGCCTCGAGGCGTCCGGCTACCGGCATGTGCCGCAGGTGCAGGAACCCGGCGAATTTGCCGTGCGCGGCGCAATCATCGATATCTTTCCGATGGGAAGTCCCGATCCGTACCGCATCGAATTGTTCGATGAGGAAATCGATTCGATCCGCACGTTCGACGCACAATCGCAGCGCTCGAAACAAGTGGTCGAGTCGGTGCGATTGTTGCCCGCGCGCGAGTTCCCGCTTACCGACGAATCGGCCAGGAACTTCCGCAACACGCTGCGCGAACGCTTTCCGATCGATCCCCGCCGCTGCCCGTTGTATCAGGACATCAAGCAGGGCGTGACTCCTGCGGGAATCGAGTACTACCTGCCGCTGTTTTTCGAGCACACCGAAACGCTGTTCGATTACGTACCCGACGATGCGACGTTTGTCCTGGCTCCGGGAGCACTCGATGCGGCCGAGCGCTTCTGGGGACAGGTCGGCTCGCGCCACGAGCAACGCGCCCACGATATCGAGCGGCCGATCCTGCCGCCTGCCGAAATCTATCTGGCGCCGGAAACGCTGCGCCAACGCCTCAATGAACGGCTGCGCGTCGACATCGTCGAGCCCGGCAGCAATGTTCACGGCATCGACCTCGGAACGCTCGCGCCGCCGGATCTGCCGATCAACCGCAAAGGCCACGCGGCCGCTGAAGCGCTGCGCGACTTTCTCGCCACCTACCCGGGCCGCGTACTGATCGCCGCCGAATCACCGGGAAGCCGCGAAAGTCTCGTCGAACAACTTGGCGCCGCCGACTTGCACCCGGAGGTGGTTCATTCCTGGCACGAGTTCGCCCAGCCGGGTGAAAAGCCGCTTCGCTTCGCCATCACCGTAGCGGCGCTCGATTCGGGTTTTGCGCTGGTCGATCCCGCGATCACGCTGCTCAGCGAACGCGAGTTGCTCGGCGAGCGCGCGAGTCAGCAGCGCCGCCGCCAACGTGCCACGCGCGATCCCGAAACGGTGATCCGCGACCTCACCGAACTCGCGCTTGGCGCACCCATCGTGCATGTGGATCACGGCGTCGGTCGCTATCAGGGGCTGGTCAAACTCGACGTAGGCGGCGATGGCGGCGAATTCCTCGCGATCGAGTACGCACGCGGGGACAAGCTCTACGTTCCGGTCGCGCAATTGCACCTGGTCGGGCGCTACAGCGGCACGGCGCCCGAACTCGCACCGTTGCACTCGCTCGGCGGCGATGCCTGGGAACGCGCACGCCGCAAGGCCGCGGAAAAAGTGCGCGATGTCGCGGCAGAGCTGCTCGCAGTCTACGCACAGCGCGAAGCGCGCCCGGGTACCGCGCTCGTCGTCGATCGCGCGATGGTCGATGAGTTCGCCGCTGCGTTCCCGTTCGAGGAAACGCCGGACCAGCAGCAGGCCATCGAGGCGGTCACGGCCGACCTGGTCTCCGCGAAGGCCATGGATCGGGTGGTCTGCGGCGATGTCGGCTTCGGCAAGACCGAAGTCGCGCTGCGTGCGGCATTCATCGCCGCACTCGCCGGCAAGCAGGTCGCCGTGCTGGTCCCGACCACCCTCCTCGCCCAGCAGCACGGGCAGAATTTCCGGGATCGATTCGCCGACTGGCCGATCCGGGTCGAGGTGCTGAGCCGGTTCAAGTCGAGGAAAGACGTCGCCGCGACGCTTGCGCAACTTGCCGATGGCCGTATCGACGTGATGATCGGCACCCACCGGCTGTTGCAGGCGGACGTCAAGTTCAGGAATCTCGGCCTCGTCATCGTCGATGAGGAACAACGCTTCGGCGTGCGCCAGAAGGAGCGGCTCAAGAAGCTTCGCGCTGAAGTGGACCTGCTCACACTTACCGCGACGCCGATTCCGCGCACCTTGAACATGGCCATGGCCGGATTGCGCGATCTCAGCATCATCGCAACGCCGCCCGAGCACCGCCTGGCCGTCAAGACATTCATCGGCCAGCACGATCCGGCACTCATCCGCGAAGCGCTGCAACGCGAACTGTCGCGCGGCGGCCAGGTGTATTTCCTGCACAACGAGGTCGCCACGATCGAACGCGCCGCGCGCGAACTCGCCGAACTGATGCCCGAGGCACGCCTGCGCATCGCGCACGGTCAGATGCCCGAACGCGAACTCGAACAGGTCATGCTGGATTTCTATCGCCAGCGTTTCAACGTGCTCGTCTGTACCACCATCATCGAATCGGGCATCGACGTACCGAGCGCAAACACGATCGTGATCAATCGCGCCGACCGCTTCGGACTCGGCCAGCTGCATCAGCTGCGCGGGCGCGTCGGGCGTTCACACCATCGCGCCTACGCGTACCTGATCGTGCCGGACCGCCGCGCCATCAGCAGCGACGCGGAAAAACGGCTCGAAGCGCTCGCTTCCCTCGACGAACTCGGGGCGGGATTCACGCTGGCCACGCACGATCTTGAAATCCGCGGTGCCGGCGAGTTGCTCGGCGAGGAGCAATCCGGACAGATCCAGGAAATCGGCTTCGCGCTATACACCGAGCTGCTCGATCGCGCGGTGCGGGCGCTCAAGAGCGGCAAGCTGCCGGACTTTGACCTGAGCAGCGACAGCGAGTCCGATATCGAGCTGCACGTTGCGGCATTGATTCCGGACGATTACCTGGCCGACGTGCATGCCCGCCTGACGCTGTACAAGCGCATCGCCAGCGCGCGCGATGCGGATGCGCTGCGCGAATTGCAGGTGGAGATGATCGATCGCTTCGGCTTGTTGCCCGACCCGGTGAAGAACCTGTTCGCGGTGACGGCAATCAAGCTCGGCGCGACTCCGCTCGGCATCCGCAAGCTCGACCTTGGTGCGCACGGGGGCCGCGTGCTGTTCCAGCCGCAGCCGGACATCGATCCAATGACGGTGATGCGACTGATCCAGAATCAGCCGCGCGTGTACTCACTCGATGGCCAGGACAAGCTCAGGGTCAAACTCGAATTGCCCGGCGCGAGCGAACGCATTCGCGCCGCGCAGGAGTTGCTTGCAACCCTCGGTGCGCGCAAGGCGGTGTGATCAACCAACCACACGCGACCTTTCGCCCCGCTCGTTCCTCGGTATTTCGCGACAGTGTGGAAGCCTGGATGCCGATGGCGCGCGTCGGGCGGGCCAACCCTTCTCGCACCCGCCCTAATCCTCCCACGCTGAAGTCCGAACTGCCCACGCCGCGCCGGATGGGATCGCTCCTGATAGGATCGTGCAAGACCGCATCGGGCGGCGCCTGAAGTTACCCCGG
>CAVZIT010000002.1:0-11112 GCA_963775445.1 uncultured Gammaproteobacteria bacterium
GTTGCCGTCTGCCGACATGAACGACGACGCGCTCGCGCAGCGTGCCAAGGCGCTGCTCAAACTAGGCGCAGTGCAACGCGATCAAGGGCACATTCCCCAGGCACTGGATGCTTTCAACCGGGCGCTAGATTCAACAACTCGACTGGTGCGTAACGCGCCGAACGATGTGGAGTATCGGAGAATCCACGCCGAAAGCATGACCTGGATCGGCTTTGTGGACTGGTCCCAAGGAACAGTGGATGACGCGCTGGCGCGTTTCATTGCCTCGCGCACGGCGCTCTCGGAGCTGCTTCAAAGTGGCGCTCAGGACGACACCGTATTGGACGACCTTGGCATCGCGCGCAACAACATTGGCCGCATTTTCGAAGTGAAAGGTCGTCTTGCCGACGCCCGACGTGAATACGCGGCGGTGATGGACGTCTATACATCGCTCAGCCATCGACAGCCTCAGAAGCTGGAGTGGAAAACCGAAACCGCTTACGCGCACAGGAATTTGGCTCGAATCGCCCTCACGGACGGTAATCTGGAGGGCGCCATTCGCGAATCGATCGCCGACAGGAAAATAAAACTTAGCGTCGCATCACTCGATCCGGGCAATAACGAAAGTCGCGAGGATCTCGCGATCAGCAATGCATCTCTCGGCAAGATCCTTTATCAGTCTGGTGAGTTGCAGGCCGCTGAGACCTACCTGCGTATGGCCGTCGACGAAGTAGACGAATTGCTCGCCGTCGATTCGAGCTCCACAGACTGGCTCGGTGAAGCCGGCACGTACAACCGCATGCTGGGCCAAGTTCAACGCGCGCGCGGCGAGGTTGCCGAAGCAGCAAGACTGGACGACGACGCGATTGCTCACCTGGATATTCTGGTCGCCAAGGACGCAGGAAATGTACAATGGCGAGCCGAGCTAATCCGTGCAGATGTGGAACGGATCCAGTGCTTTCTTGCTCAGCACCGCCTGGGTCCCGCGCGCCAGGCAGCACACTCGTTGCCAGAGACATTTACTCAACTAGGCCCCGAGGAGGACCGTGCAAACGCGTTGCTCATCGCGCAGGTTGAACTCCTCCGCGGCGATGTCGCTGCTCGAAGCAAACAAGCCTCCAATGCAAATAGCGCATGGACAGCCGCGTTGACCGTTATTCGACCACATGCGGCAGCGTCGAAGACCCAGATGTCTTGAATGCATGGACTAGCGCTCTGCTTAGAGTCGGAAAGATCGACGAAGCCCGCCCCACTATTGATGTGTTGTCACACATGGGCTACCGCGAACCTGATTTTGTTGCGTCCGTCGCCGCAGCTGGCATCCATTATCAATCAGACAGTCAAGTTGCGAACCGAATAGCGCAGTTCGTCAACGAGGAGTCGGTTGCGAGAACACCGTGATTGGAAACGAGAATGTGATGAATGGGCAAGCCGGATTATCGGCGGCAATGTAATCAACAGCAGGAGCAATGATCCATGACGACCGAACGTTACACTATTGTTTTCGTTGATAAGAATGATGCGGATGACGGCGTTTTCATTCACGACAGTGCGAACCTGACTCGTTACGAAATTGACGTTGGCCAGACACCGAAAGACTACGTGTTCACACCTGAGGGCACAGCCGCGAATGGGAAAGCCTTTAATTTCAACATGACATTCGACCCGCCCGATGCGCCGCAGATAAGAGATTTCCTGGAGACCGGGAGCAAAACCACATTTTCAGTTCACAAAGATGCTTCTCCCTTTAGATATGAGATAACCGTCGCTGTCACGGTAGACGGCGAGCCACGCGGGTCGACCACCAGAGGGCGAAAACCTGTTATCCGCCTTGCGGGTCGTCTCCCTGTTATCTGGATCGTTGCGGGCTTGATCGGTCTGGGCGCGATCGCGGCAATCGCGTATTACCTGCATCTCCATAATGCAATGCCGGTAAATCCGCTGCCTTGACGCCACCGCCTACCAACGCCGGTTTCGACTATCGCGCCTTCATCAGTTACAGCCACCAGGATCGCGCGTGGCGCGACTGGCTGCACAAGGCGCTCGAAACCTACCGCGTGCCGTCGCGTCTGGTGGGAACGAACACTGCGGCCGGCGTCATACCACGCCGCCTGGTGCCGATCTTCCGTGATCGCGACGAACTGCCGAGCGCTACCGATCTCAACCTGAAAGTCGAGCAGGCCCTAGGCCGCTCGGCGGCACTGATCGTGGTCTGCTCGCCGCACGCCGCTCAATCGCGCTGGGTCAACGAGGAGGTGCTTGCGTTCAAGCGCATGGGGCGTCGCGATCGCATCCTGTGCCTGATTGTCGATGGCGAGCCGAACGCAAGCGACATCCCGGGCCGCGAAGCCGAGGAGTGTTTCTGCGAGGCGCTGCGTTTCACCGTCGATACGGATGGCCAACCGACTGACGAGCACACCGAACCGATTGCCGCCGATGCGCGGCCCGACAAGGACGGCAAGGCCAACGCCAAACTCAAATTGATCGCCGGCATGCTGGATGTCGGCTTCGATGCGTTGAAGCAGCGCGAACTGCACCGGCGAAACCGGCGCATGGTGGCGATCACGACGGCGGCGCTGGTGGTGATGGCGATCACGACAACACTCGCAATCACGGCCGTGGTCGCGCGCCATCACGCTGAGGTCGCGCGCCAGGATGCCTTGCGCCGCCAGAAACAGGCGGAAGGCCTGGTCGGCTTCATGCTGGGCGACCTCAACGACAAGCTCGGCGCGGTGAACCGGCTCGACATCCTTCAGTCGGTCGACGACAAGGCGATGGCGTATTTCGAGTCGATACCTAGCCGCGATGTGACCGACGATGCGTTGGCGCTGCGCGCGAACGCGTTGCAGAAAATCGGCGCCGTACGCATGAATCAGAATCAGCTGCCCGAGGCGCTGAAAAGCTTTCAGGCCGCTGCCGCGATCAATTCCGAATTGCTCGAACGCACACCGGGCGATGTGTCGCGCGAGGCGGCCTATGCCGCGAGCCTCAACTGGATCGGCCAGACCTATTACTATCAGGGCGATTTCGATCACGCGTTGCAGACGTTTGAAAACGATCGCGATACTTTGCAGCGAGCGGTCGCGCAGAAGCCCGATGACACCGGCTTTGCGTATAGCCTCGAGACCGCCCACAACAATGTCGGCCAAGTGCTCGACGCACGCGGCGATGTCGTGGCGGCGAAGAAGGAATACGACGCGGCCCTCGAAATCGCTCAATCTCTCGTCGAACGTGAACCAAAGAATACGGACTGGAAGACCGAACTCAGTTGGGCGTGGAACAATCTCGGCAAGATCGCACTGCAGCAGGGCCGGCTCGATCAGGCGATTGCCGCGTATCGCAAGGACGTCCAGATCAAGTCCGCGCTGGTGGCTGGAGACCCGGCCAACCGTGATGCGCAGGACGATCTCGTCGCCAGCAACGCAATCCTCGGCCGAACCCTCGCCTTGTGCGGTGAAATGGAATCGGCGCTGCAGTATGTCAGGGCAGCAGTGACCAGTGCGAAATCACTCACGGCGTTCGATCAGTCGAACGCGAGTTTCAAGGAGGACTTCGCGCGCTACAGCCAATTGCTCGGCGGGTTGCTGCGTCAGCAAGGGCAACTCGATCGCGCAGTTGCGCCGGTTGCCGATGCGCTGCGGGTGCTGAACGCGCTGGTGGAGAAAGACCCTACCAACTCCCATCAACAGCAGATGCTGGCGCAAGCCCAGCTCGAAAGCGCGCAGCTCTATCTCGCGATGGGCAACACCGGGACCGCCCGGAAGTCGGCAGATGCAGCGCTCGCGCTGACTCGCAGCGCTATGGCGAAGAAAACCGGCGACAACAACTGGGCTCTCCTGGATGCACAGACGAAAATCGTACGCGGGGAGATTTCGGCCGCGCGCCACGACGACGCGGCGGCGCGAGCGGACTGGATGGAGGCGCGCGACACGATCGCGCCGCTCGCAAGGTCCGGCGACGATCCGCGTTTTCTCGCAGCCTGGGTCAGCCCGATGCTGCTGCTCGGTGATATCGATACCGCGCGGCCATTGCTCGCGAAGATTGCGGCCACGGGTTATCGCGCGCCGGATCTTGTCGCGCTTGTTGCGAACAAGAAACTCTCCTATCCGCAAAACCAGGAGGTGACGCTGCGGATTGCCGACGCAATGAAATGAAACCAATCGGGTGCTCGCGTTTTCCGATATCTACGCACGACACGAAGGCTGCTTTGGAAAAGCTGCGGTTCGGAAAAAGACAGCACGAACTTATGTATTGTGGGCGCGACACTGCCGGAGCGGATTTCTCCAGACAGCCGGAGCTTTGCCTTTCAGCAGGCCGCAGGGTTGCGATCTGTTGGTCGCCGACAATCCGGGGAGTGGCCGGTATCCCGATACGGACTGCCGACAAGCTGCGAGCGCCCGAGGCGTGCCTGTTTTCTTGATGGTTGTTGTCATTCACCACGTTCCATCCACACGAGGACTCAAGCCATGTCGATTACCGTTTCGCTGGACATCAATGCCAAGCCCCCCGTAACCGTCTCGCTGCCCGATCCGTATCCGGTCAGCGCCGGTGTCGCAGAAACGCTGATATGGGTGCCGGCCGCCAAGAGCCAGGCTTTCAAGTTCAAGTCGCTGACTTTCGACAACAATCCGAGTGCCTTCGGACCGCCGAATGTCACGCCGGCCCAGGTCACCGTGCAGGACACTCCCGCACCTCCGGGAGGCCCTGCCAACACCTACCCGTACACGATTCTCGTCGAGTCCGGCGGCAAAACGTACAGTTCGGACCCACCAGGACTTGGCGGCGTCCAGAAGAAACCCGGCATCCGTAACGGGTAGGTGAATCGGACTCGGATCATGGGCACGCGAATTGCGCAGTCATGGAAGGTGACCCGATAGGGTTTTCGCCACACGAATCCCGGCCAGAGAATCGGAATCATCCCAGTGGCAATTTCGCGCAATCGCTTTGCCTGCGTCGCTGTCGCCGGCAACGCATCCAATCAACATCACGAGGAGAACTCCATGTCGTCGCGGTCGATCGGTCAAGGCTGGAATCCGGTTTGATGCGGCACCACGCACCGCGATCTTGCATGCGCAACAAACGTATTACCCAAGTAACGCTTCCATGACAGATCCGCCCGAGCAACTTGCGCCACTGATCGTCGGCGTCACCAGCCATCGCAATCTCGCCGCCACCGAGATCGGACCATTGCGTGAGCGCGCCCACGCGTTCCTGGTCGAACTCCGGCAAGCGTTTCCGCAACTGCCACTGATCGTGCTGTCGGCGCTCGCTGAAGGCGGCGACCAGCTCGTGGCCGAGGAGGCGCTTGCGTGCGGCGCGAAACTCGTGGCGGTCTTGCCGTTATCACCCGAGCTTTACGCCGATGATTTCACCGAAGAGGACAGCCACGCCCGGTTCGAAAGGCTTTGTCGGCACGCGGAGCTGGTGCAGGTGCCGCTGCTGGCTCGCAATTCGGCGAGCGGCGTTGCGGTGCCCGGCGCGCAACGCGACGCGCAGTACGCCGAAGCGGGACTGTTCATCGCCAGCCATTGCCATATCCTGCTGGCCTTGTGGGACGGCCGCACGTCCGACCTTACGGGCGGTACCGCGCAGATCGTGCACTATCACCTCGATGGCATCGTGCCGGGCGCAATCGAGAGGCGCCGCAGCACGCACTCGCTGATCGAACGCGACGACGAAAGTCTCGTCTACCACATCGCGTGCTCGCGCCGTGACATGCAGGGCGTCGTCGATCCTCCGGACCCTTCGCTGGCACCTCTCGAGGCGCGCTGGATCTGCCAGACCGGCGCCCGGCCTGCGGCGGACGGGATGCCGGATGACTTTGCCATGATGTTCCGGCGCATGGTCGAATTCAACGCGGATGTCGAACGCTATCACGCCGACATCGATGCCTATGCATCGACCTCACCGATTCGCGGCGACGTAGGGAAAAGCGACCGGCTCGATGCGCTGTTCGCCGCAGCCGACTGGCTCGCGATGCATTTCCAGAAACGCGTGCTGCTCGGGATGCGCGGCATCCATGTGCTGGCGGCATTGATGGGCATTGCGTTCGTCTCCTATTCGGATCTGCCGCAGGATCTCATCCCGCAAGCGCCGATGCTGGATCTGTTCATTGCGCTTTTTGCCGCCGGCGTGCTGCTCGATCGCTTGGCGCGGCGCCGCCATTGGCATCGCAAATACATCGATTACCGTGCGTTGGCCGAAGGCCTGCGCGTACAGCGCTACTGGCAGCGCGCCGGCGTCGCAGCGGCCACATCGATTGCGTTCGCCCACGACAACTTCATGCAGAAACAGGATCTCGAACTCGGCTGGATCCGCAATGTGATGCGCGCCGCGGGGCTCAATGCACCCGACCGCGTCGATGGGTCCGAAGCTGCCCTCGCGGCCGTGGTCGATGAGTGGATCGGCGCCCCGAGGCGCGGCGGCCAGCTCGACTACTACCTGCGCAGGACCGAGCAGCGCAGTCGAGTGCATCGTGCGACGCACGGTATCGGACGCATTTGCCTCTGGACCGGTATGGCGATCGGCGCGAGCCTGGCCGTATTCCATCGGCATCTCGATGCCGACACCAGCAATTTGCTGGTCGCCGCGATGGGTATGCTGGCGATCATCGCAGCAGCGCGCGAATCCTACGCGTACCGCAAGGCCGACAAGGAGTTGATCAAGCAATACGAGTTCATGCGCAATATCTTTGCCGGAGCCCGCAAGGTGCTCGACGCCGAACCCGATCTTCAGGCGCGGCGCGAAATCCTGCGCGCCCTCGGCGAAGCCGCGCTGGCCGAACATGCCGAATGGGCCCTCATGCATCGCGAGCGTCCGCTCGAGCACGGCAAGCTTTGATGCAGGCGGGTGCGAAGAGAATTCGCACCGGATAGATTCGTTCAGGAAACGACAGCAGACCATAGTCCCGCCGTGCATTTACGGTGCGTCGACTTCAAACTCGTATTGGACCGCTCGCAACAAGGACGGCAGCGCCCCATTCGAGGCCACTCATCGCACGCCAGCGTGGTTTTGCTTTATGCTCGGCGCGCCGACAGCGCAGGCAGCGCGTTCACGCGCGCGTACGCACGGCGGAGACGACCGGACAACATGCTTGCAGAAGTCGCCAACGTGGCTGATATCCATTCGACCCGCGTCCTGTCGCTGGACGTGACCGGTCGGATCATGGACTGGATTTCCTGGCAAAGCGCCGTGTGCCTGTACGTGCGCGACGCCGTCGCATGGACGCTCGGCGATCCGTGCCTGACCATCCACGGCGGCAGCAGCCGTCTGACCGGCGAGCAAAGCCTGCTCGCCCTTCATCCGATCGTCGCGAGCACCGGCCATGCGCGTCACCGCGCCATCGATCCGTCTCCCGCGCTGACCAACGCGGCGCTGTTCGCGCGCGATCGCATGCTGTGCCTTTACTGTGGCGAGAACTTCCACCGCGGCGATCTGACGCGCGACCACGTGCAACCGATTTCGCGAGGTGGCCGCGACGAATGGGAAAACGTGGTCACGGCCTGTTGGTGCTGCAACGTGAAAAAGGGCGGTCGCACGCCGCACCAGGCGTCGATGCCGCTGCTCGCCGTGCCGTTCCGGCCAAGCTGGGTCGAGCATCTGATCCTGTCGAACCGCAACATCCTTGCCGACCAGATGGAATTCCTGGTCCATCACCTGCCCAAGGATCGGCGGCCGCAGTAGCGCGCGATCAGCTGCCCGATGGCCGATCGGCCGTCGTTGAAAACTGCGACGCTCAGCACGCTTCCGAACAACCAGCCGCGCGTACACTCGCCGCGAAGGGGCAGTGGCGGCGACACCCATGAGTGCACAACGATCGGCGGTTTCCGTGGCGACTCGCCGCGGCTTTCTGACGGGTTCGGGCAAGCCGCGGACGAAATCCGCTCCACACGCATCGGGCTACAGTTCAGCGGCGCTGGTGCCACCGTTTGCCGCGTATGTGATCGACCGGCTCGGATTCGGCTACCGCGCAGGTTCGTCCATCCATCTCGCATTTCAATTCGCTTGGGTCGACAGACGACGCGCGCCTCATTGCGTTCGTCGACGAGCAGCTCAATCCAAGCGTCGACGGCAACGGCAACGTAGCGGATCCGGACGTCGACGTGCGCCTCGCGAATCCCGCTTACGAGACACTCAACAAGAATTTCGATGAACTCTGGAACGACTACGAAGTCAACGGCAGCCCACCCGGTGGCCCTTACGTAAAGGATTACCCGATCCGCGAAGGCGAGCGCGCCGTGTTCGTGCGCGCCTGGTATGCGCGCTGGCAGCTCGTCGAGCAACTCGCCGACTTCTGGCACAACCACTTCAATGTGTACGGTTACGAGACCTACACGCGCTCGGTGTGGAGCAGCTGGGATCGAGATGTCATCCGTCGCAACATGCTCGGGAATTTCCGCACGATGCTGCAAGCGACGTTCGAGTCGCCGGCGATGCTGTATTTCCTCGACAACTATCTCAACCGCGCGCCGAGTTTCAACGAGAACTATGCGCGCGAGGTCTGCGAGCTGCACACGCTTGGTGCGATCAATTACCTCGGTCCCGAATTGCAGCAGAGCGAGGTGCCGCTGATCCCGCCGGGCGAGGACGGCGCCGGCATGCCGGTCGGCTATGTCGATGCCGACGTCTACGAGATGGCGCGCGCGCTCACCGGATGGTCGTTTGGCGACGGCCAGAAGGAACCGACTGCGACGGCCATCAGACCCTGGTCGGCGCGGCATGACATCGGCCAAAAACCGTCATGGTGCATTCGTGCCGGCGAATACGCCGCCCACCCAGGAGATCGCGACGTTTCTCGATCGCATCGCGATGCATCCGGGAACCGGGCGTCATATCGCGATGAAACTCGCACAACGCTTCATCGGCGACGAGCCGCCGCAGGCCGTTGTCGACAATGCGGCGCACGTGTTCTACACCGCGCGAAACGATCCGGACCAATTGAAGCAGACCGTGCGCGCACTGCTGCTGTTCGACGCGGGGCCGGATCGTTTCGCGATATCGGTAATTTCGCCAAGAAGATCCAGCGTCCGTTCGAGAGCGTGGTGTCGGCGCTGCGGGCAACCAGCATCGATTTCACCTTGCGTCGCAATATCGACGGCGAATCGAACAGCAGCGACAATTTCATGAGCCGCTTCATCCGCACCGGCGAGCGTCCTTTCTACTGGCGCGCACCGAACGGTTATCCGGACGCCTCGGATGCGTGGACCGGGAGCACGGCCTTGGTGCAATCATGGCGCACGATGGATTGGACGTTCGACGAGGACACTGGCACCGACCAGATACCGCTGGTGCCGCTCCTCGATATCACGCTGAATGAGTTTTCCAGCGACCCCAATGACCACACGCCGAACAATCTCGCGAACTTCTGGCTGACGCGCGTTTTCGGCTGGGTACCCGATCCGACCGACGGCTGGCGAGGCACCGATCTTCACACCAAGGTGCGCGATTTCATGACGCGCAACACCGACACGCTGACCATATTTCCGCCCGACGTCGGTATCGGCGCGGGGCCGGCGGGCAATACGCTCGGCATCGAGACCAACCAGAGTCCGAATTACTGGTACAGCCGGCTGCGCGGGATGGTCAACGTGATCGTCTTCAGTCCGCAATTCATGGTGCGTTGAGACAAGGGGCTCGGACATGGGAAACATCACGCGACGCGCGTTCCTCAAGGGCTCGACGGTCTGTCTGTCGACAGTAGCGGGGCTGCGCCTCGGGCTGCGCATGAATACCGCGCGCGCGGCGTGGCAGGGCGAGCACTTCATTGTCTCGGTATTCCTGCGCGGAGCGATGGATGGGCTCAATCTGGTGGCGCCGATCGACGGCCCCGATCGCGATCCGTACGTCGAAAAGCGGCCGACGATTTACCTTCGCACCACGGGCGAAACGGCCGCGCTGCCGCTGTCCGGAAACTTCGGACTGCACTTCGCGGCGACCGGCCTGCACGATCTTTATCAGGGCGGCAAACTTGCGATCGTGTCCGGCATCGGCTTTCCGCTCGATCTGATCTCGCGCAGCCATTTCGATGCGCAGGACTACTGCGATCTTGGCACGCCCGGAAATACGCACACTGCGAGCGGCTGGCTCGCGCGTCGTCTCGCATCGGCCGGACAGGTACCGGACGACGCGCAGATTCCCGCACTCGCGGCGGGCTCCTCTCCGCCGAACAGCCTGCTTGGGCGCCCAGATTCGATGACGCTCGATGATCCGGCGGCTTCCACCCGAATTCGAACGGCGGGTCGGTCAACGGCGAGCCGGTGTACAAGCGATCCACGATGATCACTCTCGATCAGCTTTATGCCGGCGGCGGCGAGTTGGAGCAGGCCGGCGCTGGCGCGGCGACCACGGTGGAACTGGTCGATTCGCTCGATCTCGCCAACTACACCCCTTCGCCCGGAGCGAATTACCCGAGTACCGGCACCGGCGCCACCTTGTCCAAGCAGGCGCAAATCATCGCCAACGTTGCCAAGCACGGCGCCGGGCTGCAGGTCGCCACGCTGGATTTCGGCGGCTGGGACACGCACGAAAACGAGGGCGCAGGCGATCAGGGCAACCTCAACTCCAACCAGTATGCCGCGCACGTCGACGGGCTGTCGCAAGTATTGACGGCGCTTTACAACGATCTGGCGGGCGATGGTCTGGCCGACCGCATGATCGTGGTGGTGCAAAGCGAATTTGGCCGGCGCGTGCGCGAGAACGCGAGCCACGGCACTGATCACGGCAGCGGCAATCCGATGCTGGTGCTCGGAGGTCGCGTTGCCGGCGGCCGTTTGCACGGCACCTTCGGCGGATTGCCGGACGGCCAGCTATTCCAGAACGAGGATGTGGCCACCACGACCGACACGCGCCTGATCCTCAGCGAAATCGTAACCAGCACCTCGGCAACAATGATCTCGCCTCGGTGTTTCCGGGCTACAGCTATCCCGGCCCATTGGGCGTACTCCCGGGCGATTCCATTTTCGCGAACGGCTTCGACTGAGCCCCGATCGATCGGTTTCCGAAACCCTCGATGTAGTCGCGATGCCTGCTAGTGCATGGCCGCCGCGAGGTGCGACGTCCCGCACTCCCCGGCACGGGCAGCCGTCCCTTTGCTGTTTGCCGCGGGCGACATCGATGCATCGGCCGCGCCAGCGA
>CAVZIT010000003.1:0-8932 GCA_963775445.1 uncultured Gammaproteobacteria bacterium
ACTTCCCCGTGCAGACATGAGCGGCGACGCCCTTAGGCAGCGCGCCCAGGCGCTTCTCAAGCTGGGTGCCGCGCGGCGCGATCAGGGCCGCATCACGGAAGCACTGGGCTCGTTCAATTTGGCGCTTGAATCAACAGGACGATTGGTGCGCATCGCCCCTAAGAATGTCGAGTACCTCAAGATCAATGCCGAAAGCCTGACCTGGATAGGGGTCGTCGACTGGTCACAAGGCAATCTAGATGAGGCGCTGACCGGTTTTGTTGCAGCCCGCGATGTATTGCTTCGCGCCAACCAGCTTGCGCCGGATGACACCGATGTTTTGGATCGGTTGCAAACGGCACACAACAACGCCGGCCACGTGTTCGAAGCGCGTGGAGACTTTACTGATGCGCATGCCGAATACGCCCAGGTTCTTGATGGATACGCCTATCTAAGTCGTCGGCAACCGGAAAAGCTCGAATGGAAAACCGAACTCGGATTCGCGCACAACAATCTTGCCCAGCTTGCGCTCAAACAAGGTAACCTCAGCGACGCAGTGGAAGACTATTTGGCCGACTGGCAAATAAAGTCCAATCTATATTCGCTCGATCCTACCAACAACGTGCGTCGCGAAGATCGGGTAGCGAGCGAGGCATTTCTCGGTCGCGTTTTGTATCAATGCGGCGAAATCGGTCCGGCGTCAGTGCATTTAGATGCTGCGATGAATGACATCGAGGCATTACTGAAAATCGATCCCACCGTAACGGACTGGATCGAAAAGGCGGGCAACTACGGGTGGATGGCCGGCCAAGCCGCGCGCGCACGCCACGATTGGGTTGAGACAGCGCGGCTCGAAAGTGTTGCCGTTGTGCGCCTCAAGCAATTGCTGGTAAAAGATCCGGGAAACGTCGGCTGGCTGCGGAAGCTCGCACGCGCCGAAACTGAGGACGCACGACGTTTGCTCGCACAACATCGCCTGAGCAACGCCGAGGAGGCAGCGATATCGGCAGAGAACACAGCCCTTCGCTCTAAAAAGATCGCACCAGAGGACGTTAACGGCCCTCTGGACCTTGCGCGCGCAAAGCTAGTTTTGGGCGACATCGCCGCCGAGGAAAGGGACAAGGAGTCTGCGCAAGAGCACTGGACTGCCGCCTTGAACGCGGTTCAAAAGCGAGCTGCTACGGCCACCGATCCGGCTTTGCTCGATGTATGGTGCCAAGTCTTGCTGCGACTGGGTAAAACCAGCGAGGCCGCTGGGCCGTTAGCGACCCTATCTCGCGCCGGTTATCGCGACCCGGACTTGGTAAACACGGTAATAAAAGCCGGAATCGAGTATCCAATCGACACGGCGGCGGCGCGACGCATTGCACACCTGATCGACCAGAGCACGTCTGTGAACACTCGAAACTAGAATGAGGCATCTCGGCTGGCTTTCGCGGCGATCACGGCACGATACGGGCACCAGTACAACACAGCGAGGAGAAATCGTCATGCCAACAAGGAAACTAACTGTCCGCTGCAATCCCGATTCGAAGGAAAACGGCTACAAGACGAAGATATACGATGAACAGCAGAAGGAAATACCTGAGTGGATCTCGGTAACGAAACAGACAGATTTTGTTCTTACTGCCGACGATACCGACGCGCCGGTCCGAGCCCAAGGATTTGTATTGTACGTAGATCCCAATCAAGAGGACCAAGTATCCAACATTTTAGGTCAAGAGAGTCGCGTAATCACGTTCACCGATCTCTGCAATCGACCTTGCGATCTCTCCATGAATCTCGGAGCGCGTCTACCCCGTAACCCGATACCAGTCGTTGCAGGCGCAAAGCCCGCGATCCGAAATTCGCCGGCAAAAGGTGTGAGCAGTGATGGTCTTAAATTCCGCTTTATCTGGGGTGCCATCGCTTTGGAGGCGCTCGCCGTTCTCGTTATGGCGGTTTATCTTTACTTGCATGCTCACGCGTGAACGCAAAGAGTCGCGGCTTGGAGCGCGTGGTGCACGGATATCCAGTAGCAACGGAATCCCTCCCTCCGACTGGCATACGTAAGTTGACTGGACCACGGCTCTCGCGGGGATGACCATGAAGAAGTCATCCGAGTTTTCGAACGACCGGCGCCGACGAACACGGTGTAGCCGAAGACAGCATGGAACACTCGTTCGAAAGATTGGCGTCGCGACCTCAACATGATGCAAACGGCCGCCAACGCCGGTTTCGACTATCGCGCCTTCATCAGTTACAGCCACCAGGATCGCGCGTGGTGCGACTGGCTGCACAAGGCGCTCGAAACCTACCGCGTGCCGTCGCGTCTGGTGGGAACGAGCACTGCGGCCGGCGTCATACCACGCCGCCTGGTGCCGATCTTCCGTGATCGCGACGAACTGCCGAGCGCTACCGATCTCAACCTGAAAGTCGAGCAGGCCCTAGGCCGCTCGGCCGCACTGATCGTGGTCTGCTCGCCGCACGCCGCTCAATCGCGCTGGGTCAACGAGGAGGTGCTTGCGTTCAAGCGCATGGGGCGTCGCGATCGCATCCTGTGCCTGATTGTCGATGGCGAGCCGAACGCAAGCGACATCCCGGGCCGCGAAGCCGAGGAGTGTTTCTGCGAGGCGCTGCGTTTCACCGTCGATACGGACGGCCAACCGACTGACGAGCACACCGAACCGATTGCCGCCGATGCGCGGCCCGACAAGGACGGCAAGGCCAACGCCAAACTCAAATTGATCGCCGGCATGCTGGATGTCGGCTTCGATGCGTTGAAGCAGCGCGAACTGCACCGGCGAAACCGGCGCATGGTGGCGGTCACGGCGGCGGCGCTGGTGGTGATGGCGATCACGACAACACTCGCAATCACGGCCGTGGTCGCGCGCCATCACGCTGAGGTCGCGCGCCAGGATGCCTTGCGCCGCCAGAAACAGGCGGAAGGCCTGGTCGGCTTCATGCTGGGCGACCTCAACGACAAGCTCGGCGCGGTGAACCGGCTCGACATCCTTCAGGCGGTCGACGACAAGGCGATGGCGTATTTCGAGTCGATACCGAGCCGCGACGTGACCGACGATGCGTTGGCGCTGCGCGCGAACGCGTTGCAGAAAATCGGCGCCGTACGCATGAATCAGAATCAGCTGCCCGAGGCGCTGAAAAGCTTTCAGGCCGCTGCCGCGATCAATTCCGAATTGCTCGAACGCGCACCGGGCGATGTGTCGCGCGAGGCGGCCTATGCCGCGAGCCTCAACTGGATCGGCCAGACCTATTACTATCAGGGCGATTTCGATCACGCGTTGCAGACGTTTGAAAGCGATCGCGATACTTTGCAGCGAGCGGTCGCGCAGAAGCCCGATGACACGGAGTTTGCGTATAGCCTCGAGACCGCCCACAACAATGTCGGCCAAGTGCTCGACGCACGCGGCGATGTCGTGGCGGCGAAGAAGGAATACGATGCGGCCCTCGAAATCGCTCAATCGCTGGTCGAACGTGAACCAAAGAATACGGACTGGAAAACCGAACTCAGTTGGGCCTGGAACAATCTCGGCAAGATCGCACTGCAGCAGGGCCGGCTCGATCAGGCGATTGCCGCGTATCGCAAGGACGTGCAGATCAAGTCCGCGCTGGTGGCTGGAGACCCGGCCAACCGTGATGCGCAGGACGATCTCGTCGCCAGCAACGCAATCCTCGGCCGGACCCTCGCCTTGTGCGGTGAAATGGAATCGGCGCTGCAGTATGTCAGGGCAGCAGTGACCAGTGCGAAGTCACTCACGGCGTTCGATCAGTCGAACGCGAGTTTCAAGGAGGACTTCGCGCGCTACAGCCAATTGCTCGGCGGGTTGCTGCGTCAGCAAGGGCAACTCGATCGCGCAGTTGCGCCGGTTGCCGATGCGCTGCGGGTGCTGAACGCGCTGGTGGAGAAAGACCCTACCAACTCCCATCAACAGCAGATGCTGGCGCAAGCCCAGCTCGAAAGCGCGCAGCTCTATCTCGCGATGGGCAACACCGGGACCGCCCGGAAGTCGGCAGATGCAGCGCTCGCGCTGACTCGCAGCGCTATGGCGAAGAAAACCGGCGACAACAACTGGGCTCTCCTGGATGCACAGACGAAAATCGTACGCGGGGAGATTTCGGCCGCGCGCCACGACGACGCGGCGGCGCGAGCGGACTGGATGGAGGCGCGCGACACGATCGCGCCGCTCGCAAGGTCCGGCGACGATCCGCGTTTTCTCGCAGCCTGGGTCAGCCCGATGCTGCTGCTCGGTGATATCGATACCGCGCGGCCATTGCTCGCGAAGATTGCGGCCACGGGTTATCGCGCGCCGGATCTTGTCGCGCTTGTTGCGAACAAGAAACTCTCCTATCCGCAAGACCAGGAGGTGACGTTGCGGATTGCCGACGCAATGAAATGAAACCAATCGGGTGCTCGCGTTTTCCGATATCTACGCACGACACGAAGGCTCCTTTGGAAAAGCTGCGGTTCGGAAAAAGACAGCACGAACTTATGTATTGTGGGCGCGACACTGCCGGAGCGGATTTCTCCAGACAGCCGGAGCTTTGCCTTTCAGCAGGCCGCAGGGTTGCGATCTGTTGGTCTCCGACAATCCGGGGAGTGGCCGGTATCCCGATACGGACTGCCGACAAGCTGCGAGCGCCCGAGGCGTGCCTGTTTTCTTGATGGTTGTTGTCATTCACCACGTTCCATCCACACGAGGACTCAAGCCATGTCGATTACCGTTTCGCTGGACATCAATGCCAAGCCCCCCGTAACCGTCTCGCTGCCCGATCCGTATCCGGTCAGCGCCGGTGTCGCAGAAACGCTGATATGGGTGCCGGCTGCTACGGGCCAGGCTTTCAAGTTCAAGTCGCTGACTTTCGACAACAATCCGAGTGCCTTCGGACCGCCGAATGTCACGCCGGCCCAGGTCACCGTGCAGGACACTCCCGCACCTCCGGGAGGCCCTGCCAACACCTACCCGTACACGATTCTCGTCGAGTCCGGCGGCAAAACGTACAGTTCGGACCCACCAGGACTTGGCGGCGTCCAGAAGAAACCCGGCATCCGTAACGGGTAGGTGAATCGGACTCGGATCATGGGCACGCGAATTGCGCAGTCATGGAAGGTGACCCGATAAGGTCCTCGCCACTCGACTCCCGGCCGGAGAATCGGAATCATCCCAGTGGCAATCTCGCGCAATCGCGTTGCCTGCGTCGCTGTCGCCGGCAACGCATCCAATCAACACCACGAGGAGAACTCCATGTCGTCGCGGTCGATCGGTCAAGGCTGGAATCCGGTTTGATGCGGCACCGCACACCGCGATCTTGCATGCGCAACAAACGTATTACCCAAGTAACGCTCCCATGACAGATCCGACCGAGCAACTTGCGCCACTGATCGTCGGCGTCACCAGCCATCGCAATCTCGCCGCCACCGAGATCGGACCATTGCGTGAGCGCGCCCACGCGTTCCTGGTCGAACTCCGGCAAGCGTTTCCGCAACTGCCACTGATCGTGCTATCGGCGCTCGCTGAAGGCGGCGACCAGCTCGTGGCCGAGGAGGCGCTTGCGTGCGGCGCGAAACTCGTGGCGGTCTTGCCGTTATCACCCGAGCTTTACGCCGATGATTTCACCGAAGAGGACAGCCACGCCCGGTTCGAAAGGCTTTGTCGACACGCGGAGCTGGTGCGGGTGCCGCTGCTGGTTCGCAATTCGGCGAGCGGCGTTGCGGTGCCCGGCGCGCAACGCGACGCGCAGTACGCCGAAGCGGGGCTGTTCATCGCCAGCCATTGCCATATCCTGCTGGCCTTGTGGGACGGCCGCACGTCCGACCTTACGGGCGGTACCGCGCAGATCGTGCGCTATCACCTCGATGGCATCGTGCCGGGCGCAATCGAGAGGCGCCGCAGCACGCACTCGCTGATCGAACGCGACGACGAAAGTCTCGTCTACCACATCGCGTGCTCGCGCCGTGACATGCAGGGCGTCGTCGATCCTCCGGACCCTTCGCTGGCACCTCTCGATGCGCGCTGGATCTGCCAGACCGGCGCCCGGCCTGCGGCGGACGGGATGCCGGATGACTTTGCCATGATGTTCCGGCGCATGGTCGAATTCAACGCGGATGTCGAACGCTATCGCGCCGACATCGATGCCTATGCATCGACCTCACCGATTCGCGGCGACGTAGGGAAAAGCGACCGGCTCGATGCGCTGTTCGCCGCAGCCGACTGGCTCGCGATGCATTTCCAGAAACGCGTGCTGCTCGGGATGCGCGGCATCCATGTGCTGGCGGCATTGATGGGCATTGCGTTCGTCTCCTATTCGGATCTGCCGCAGGATCTCATCCCGCAAGCGCCGATGCTGGATCTGTTCATTGCGCTTTTTGCCGCCGGCGTGCTGCTCGATCGCTTGGCGCGGCGCCGCCATTGGCATCGCAAATACATCGATTACCGTGCGTTGGCCGAAGGCCTGCGCGTACAGCGCTACTGGCAGCGCGCCGGCGTCGCAGCGGCCACATCGATTGCGTTCGCCCACGACAACTTCATGCAGAAACAGGATCTCGAACTCGGCTGGATCCGCAATGTGATGCGCGCCGCGGGGCTCAATGCACCCGACCGCGTCGATGGGTCCGAAGCTGCCCTCGCGGCCGTGGTCGATGAGTGGATCGGCGCCCCGAGGCGCGGCGGCCAGCTCGACTACTACCTGCGCAGGACCGAGCAGCGCAGTCGAGTGCATCGTGCGACGCACGGTATCGGACGCATTTGCCTATGGACCGGTATGGCGATCGGCGCGAGCCTGGCCGTATTCCATCGGCATCTCGATGCCGACACCAGCAATTTGCTGGTCGCCGCGATGGGTATGCTGGCGATCATCGCAGCAGCGCGCGAATCCTACGCGTACCGCAAGGCCGACAAGGAGTTGATCAAGCAATACGAGTTCATGCGCAATATCTTTGCCGGAGCCCGCAAGGTGCTCGACGCCGAACCCGATCTTCAGGCGCGGCGCGAAATCCTGCGCGCCCTCGGCGAAGCCGCGCTGGCCGAACATGCCGAATGGGCCCTCATGCATCGCGAGCGTCCGCTCGAGCACGGCAAGCTTTGATGCAAGCGAGTGCGAAGAGAATTCGCACCGGATAGATTCGTTCAGGAAACGACAGCAGACCATAGTCCCGCCGTGCATTTACGGTGCGTCGACTCCAAACTCGTATCGGACCGCTCGCAACAAGGACGGCAGCGCCCCATTCGAGGCCACTCATCGCACGCCAGCGTGGTTTTGCATTATGCTCGGCGCGCCGACAGCGCAGGCAGCGCGTTCACGCGCGCGTACGCACGGCGGAGACGACCGGACAACATGCTTGCAGAAGTCGCCAACGTGGCTGATATCCATTCGACCCGCGTCCTCTCGCTGGACGTGACCGGTCGGATCATGGACTGGATTTCCTGGCAAAGCGCCGTGTGCCTGTACGTGCGCGACGCCGTCGCATGGACGCTCGGCGATCCGTGCCTGACCATCCACGGCGGCAGCAGCCGTCTGACCGGCGAGCAAAGCCTGCTCGCACTTCATCCGATCGTCGCGAGTACCGGCCATGCGCGTCACCGCGCCATCGATCCGTCTCCCGCGCTGACCAACGCGGCGCTGTTCGCGCGCGATCGCATGCTGTGCCTTTACTGTGGCGAGAACTTCCACCGCGGCGATCTGACGCGCGACCACGTGCAACCGATTTCGCGAGGTGGCCGCGACGAATGGGAAAACGTGGTCACGGCCTGTTGGTGCTGCAACGTGAAAAAGGGCGGTCGCACGCCGCACCAGGCGTCGATGCCGCTGCTCGCCGTGCCGTTCCGGCCAAGCTGGGTCGAGCATCTGATCCTGTCGAACCGCAACATCCTTGCCGACCAGATGGAATTCCTGGTCCATCACCTGCCCAAGGATCGGCGGCCGCAGTAGCGGCAGGTCGCAGATTGGGGGTGTAGATGCAAAGCACGAGTGCCCGCTGATGGATGACATGGCGCACAGCAACAAAGATATCGAATATCACGACGATGTCGCGTCGGAATATGATCGCGTGGTTCTGGTGCCGCGAGCACTTGGGACCTCAGCCTTGTTCGCTGGATTGCAGGCGTGCCTTCCGGTCCAACGCGACGCGATGCTTGACCTGGGGGCAGGCACTGGGCAAATGAGCCTAATGGTTGGGTCCGAATTCCGGCACGTGACCGCGGTTGACCACAGCAGAGGGATGCTCGATGTGGCCAAGAGAAACCTTGAAAAGGCGTCACTTCGGAATGTTGAATTTGTCATTGCTGACGCGTTTGAGTTTCTTCGCAACGAATCCCGGCGTTTCGACCTGATTACTTGCGTGGGATTTCTTCACCACGTCGAGGTGGCACGACTCAATGAGCTTTTCCTTAGCGTTGCCGCACATCTCGCAGCGGACGGCGTCTTCATCTTCGCCGAACCGACAGTCACGGCGGCGCGAGAGCCTCGCTTGATTCGCTGGTGGAACGCGGAGTTCCGCGGTGATCCAGCGCGCTACAGCGCACAGACCAGCGAAGATCCCGATGAAGCCCCGCTGGACTTTACCGCCTTGCGGTCCGCCTGTGATCTTGCCGGGCTGCGCCGGGTGCATGAACGGACTGGCTGGGAGATATTTCCGAGAACCGGAGTGTGGAAGAAATTGAACAGAACCTTGATTCGTGCACTTGATCTCATAACGCGGGGGGGGGGGCCGATTTATTGGGCGGCGTGTACAAAGACGTGAGAAGCGTTTTTTCCCAAGGGTGCCTGCCATACCGATCCGGCGCTTGGTTTGACGGTGCAACTGCTGCTGAATTCATGCGTTGATACCGGCGGAACGAAAGCGAGAAATCCCGGCGCGAATCGAGTGCACGCCGCAGTGCAATTGCCAGCTTCAAGGTTGCTGCGACATTTCAGTTGGCTTGCGTCGTTGCCAGCACTCGATTCGAAGAACCGACAA
>CAVZIT010000004.1:0-2130860 GCA_963775445.1 uncultured Gammaproteobacteria bacterium
TGACTCGCTTCATGGGACTCCAATGTGTGGTGCTTGGGAGTGGCGTTTCCTCCGAGGCTTAACGACCGAACTCATCGATGCCAGCAACTCGCGCGCGGGTTGCGGAGGCAGCCGCGTGACAGACGCTTTCGGGGCCCCATGGAGAGTTCCTACGAAAAAGTGGACCCCTGAGGTCGGACACGGTTGGCCTCGAACTCGATGGATGAACGATACCCCAAGGATGAGTGCAAGCGGTGGTTGTTGTAGAAATCCATGTTGCTGCGTAACGCCGAACGCCGACTGCGATCGGCGGTGAAGCACTGGCGGTCATACCTGTCCGACTTCTCCTGGAAAACGGACTCTACTTGGATCAGGCTGGTACTGAAACTTGCGGGCAGGTCAAGAGCGTGATGACGTGCTGAAACCCGAGATGCTGATACTGACGCGCGTCTTAACGCCTAACGGGGACAAGACGAGCCGCGCCGCCGGAACCGCGGCAGGCTCGGAGTGAAGGGTTGAACTGAAAATAAGCTCATAAGCTCGTGGGCGGCGATGGCTCCATCGATTGGTTAGACCATCCCTTTCAGGTCTTCAGGCGCCATCGCTTCGATGCGGCGCGCCGCTTCCTGCGCTCCCCCGAATTGCCGCATTCGTTCCGCGACGTTTCGCGCCGCGTCCCGGTAGCGTTCCTCGTGCAACACTCGCTGCACCTTCTCCGCAAATTCAGCCAGATCGATTTGCTTTTCGCCATCCTCGCCATCGATGGGCAGCACGATTTCGCCCGCGCCCAAAGCCACTAGCCTTCGCGCGTTGCTTTCCCGTTCCGAAATGGTCGGAATGATAACCGCAGGCGTGCCCGCGGCGAGCGACTGCATCACCGAGCTGTGTCCCCCGTGGTGCACCATCAAGTCGCTGCGTTCGGCCATCGTGCGACCGGGCACATAGGCGGCGTGATGGAAGTTGGAGGGCAGTGCGCCAATTTCGGTCGGCATTTCCTGATAGCCGGTAGTAAGGACGACCTCCACGGGCGCGTCACCCAGCGCAGCGATTGCCGCGCGGATCACTACGATAGAGTCAATCGCTGTGGCCACCGGCGCATAGCGGGGATTCCCCGAATAGACCCATACGACCGGCTTGCCTGAGCGGAGCGAATCGATCTCGCTGGGCAACTGTGCATCCCCGCGCTGCCACACGATAGGCCCGATATGCGTGACAGGCGCCGACGACGAGACAGGATCGGTCTCCGGCGTACCGACGATGAGGGAGAGATCCCCCGCCAACAGATCGACGCTGCGCGCAACCGGCGCGAGCCCGTATTCGCAAGCGATCTTGTTGATGAGCGGCGTGATGCTGGGCAGTCCGACGGGTCGCTCGCCCGCCCACCAGCGAAAGCCCTCACTCTGCGGATGGAAATTTCCTTGCAGCACGGTGGCGAGTGGGAGACCGGCAATTCGCGTGGCCAGACAGGCGAAGACTCCAAATGAATCAACCACCACGTCAGGTTTGAATTCCCGGATCACATCGAGGTGCAGCCGCGTGTTCGCGCGCACAAATTCTTCGTCGGCAAAAAGCCATCCAAAAAACTCTTCCACATCCCACGCTTGGCTCGCCTTCGCCAAATCAAAGGGCGGATCCGGAAGCGAACGCGAAGGCATCGGCCGGTTAGCGAGTCCCGCGTCTTCGATCAGGCGGGCCGGTGCGGGCGAGGGGTTGAATACCGCAACATCGTGTCCACGATCAGCGAGAACACGCGCAATCGGCACCAACCGCGTCGGCAAGCCAAGGTCGTTGGCCGGCAGCATCGTGAACAGGAATCTCGCCATCGGTCCATCCTCTATCGCGGCAGCCTGACGAGGGGTTAGGCCCCCCTGCGCTGCTCTCGACCCACTCTCGATGAGCCTACAGCCTTCTTGGCCGCAGCTGGACGACGAGCGCGCTGCCTGGCCGAGACTGACTTGATGATGGTCGTAAGAGGCGGTGCCTCCTCAAGCGTGGGCCCGGCCGCGTCCTTGGCTGCCCGAATCAAGTCCTGCACGGCAGGCTCAAGCAACCGCGCCGGCGGCTGCAGCCTGATGCTTCGAACCTGGGCGCCCTCGCCCTCAAGGATTCCGGTCGGATCTGGAAGGCGGGTGCCTTGAAAGAAGAACAACGTGACCCACTTCGGGTAGCCGGCTACGGAGACAATCGCGTCGGAGGCGCGCTGGGATGATGCGAAACCAAAGACCAGCGCATTGTAGTTGTCATAGATGAGTTCGAAGCCACGTGGGAAGTGGCCAGCCAGGTGCTCCCGAACAGACTGCAACTGCATAGCGATCTCAGGCAGGTACTTTCCCAGGAATGCGCCAATGAGGTCACGGTCAGTCATTGTGGGACCTAGACAGTGTGACTTTCGCAAAGACAAGCGCTGACCTCGCGGGACCATAGTCGCGGGTTAGCGTGTTGCCAGAGCCGCAGGGGCGAGCAAGCGCTACGCTCATCGTTCGGTTTCCATCGCGGAGGTCTGCATGAATAACGATAGCACCATCCAGGTGGGTCTCGATGTGCACAAGGATTTGATCGTCGCGGCGGACGCTGTCGGTCTGGGGAAAGTCCAGAGCCTGGGCAACATCGGCATTCTCGAGCGCGATATCACGAAGTTGTGCAGACGGATGCAGAGCAAGGGTTCGCGGGTTTGTTTCGTGTACGAAGCCGGCCCGTGTGGCTACGGGCTGTACCGCTCGCGCGAAAGTATCCGCAGGCGGCGAAGGACTTCCGCTGGCAGTATGTGTTTCCGTCGGTCCGGCGCTCGTGCGATCCACGCGACGGCTGCGTGCGGCGCCACCAATTCGACGAGGCGATCCTGTCGCGCGCGCTGAAGTCGGCGCGCCAACGCGCGGGCCTCGCCAAGCCACTCAGCGCGCATACGCTGCGCCACGGCTTCGCGACCCATCTGCTCGAAACCGGCTATGACCTGCGGACGATCCAGGGCGAGGCGGGAGACGCGAGGTGCCCTGAATGGCATCTCGCACCGCTGGGCGCCGGAGCCATGGATGGCGCAGGCCGGACTTTTCTCGCGCAGCCGGACGCGCAGCGAGAAAACTGCTGGACCAGAAGGATGTAGCCACCACGAAAATCCACACGCATGTCCTCAATCGTGGCGGACACGGTGTCGTGAGTCCTCTCGATCGCTGAGGCGCGCATCTTCCTGATTGCGTGCCGCGATCGAGTCCGTACACTGGCCGCCTTTCCCTGCGGCGCGCGCATATGCTGGATCTCTTCAATGTCGTCTTGCTCGGCATCATCGAAGGCGTGACCGAGTTCCTGCCGATTTCGAGCACCGGGCATCTGCTCATAGCCGAGCACTGGCTCGGCGCACGCTCGGAACTGTTCAACGTGGTGATTCAGGCCGGCGCGATTGTCGCGGTGGCGTTGATCTATTGGCGTCGGCTGTGGCAGCTCGCAACCGGGCTGGGCGATGCGGCCAATCGCGACTACGCGGCGAAGCTTGCGGCCGCATTCGCGATCACCGCCGTGCTCGGCTTCATCGTGACGCGTCTCGGTTTCAAACTGCCGCAGACGATCACGCCCGTTGCATGCGCGCTCGTGATCGGCGGCTTCTGGATGCTCGGTGCGGAGTGGCTTGCGGCGCGGCGGCCATACAGTGCGCGCGTCACCTGGCTTGTCGCGATACTGGTCGGGCTCGCGCAGGTCGTTGCCGCTGTGTTTCCGGGTACCTCGCGATCGGCCGCGACGATTTTCATCGCGATGATCGCCGGAACCAGCGATCGCAAGGCCGCAACGGAGTTTGCATTTCTGGTCGGCATTCCGACCATGTTCGCGGCCAGCGGATACGAATTTCTCAAGCAATGGAAGGGCGGCGGCGCGGCGCACGAGGATTGGCTTGGGCTCGCAATTGCTTTCGCGGTTGCGACGATCACGGCGTTCGTCGCGGTGCGCTGGCTGCTCGGCTACATCCGTAATCACCGATTCACGGTATTTGCCATGTATCGCATCGTGTTTGGGGTGCTGCTGCTTTTGTTCGCGGGCGCGGGATATTGAGCCGGCCGGAGATGTGCCCTTCGACGTCGGCGCTGCGCGCTGACGCTCAAGGTGAACGATACTGAGGTGGGTCGACGCTCGGAGCTTGGTCCGCATTCGATCCCGGGGTCGTGCCCTTCGACTTCGGCGCTGTGCGCCTACGCTCAGGGTGAACGGTACTGGGGTGGGTCGACGCGCGGAGCTGGTCCGAACTCGATCTCGGAGTTGTTCCCTTCGACGTCGGCGCTGCGCGCCTACGCTCAGGGTGAACGGTACTGGGGTGGGTCGACGCGCGGAGCTTGGTCCGGACTCGATCTCGTCGTTGTGCCCTTCGACGTCGGCGCTGCGCACCTACGCTCAGGGTGAACGGTGCTGAGGCGGGTCGACGCTCGGAGCCTGGCCCAGGGTGGGTCCGCAGATCTGACTGACGCCAAAATTGCGTCAGCCGCGCAGTGCCGGGTTGAGCGTGTAGGTCCCGGAGTAAGCGCCTTCATCGAGGACGTGGCCGCTCATCGTCGCGCGCACGTCCGCAATTCGAAAGCCTTCGGGCAAACCGAGCGTCGGCACGTCGAGCGCGAACACCTCGAATACGTAACGATGCACGCGCTCGTCGTTCCATGGCGGGCACGGGCCATCGTAGCCCCGGTAATCGCCGCGCATGGCGTCGTCGCCGGCGAACCAGTCGGTGTAGCTGTTCAGTCCCTGCAGCGCGTTCGGCGGCCCGATCGGATTGTTCTTGCCATGCGCGACGACGCCGTCCGCGCAACTGCCCGCGGCGAGTTCGCGGCATTCGCCCGGGATATTGGCCATCACCCAGTGCACGAATTCCACGCGCGGCAGATCGATCGCCACGCTGCGGCCTTCCTGATTCACGTCGTCGCCCACACTCGGCACATCGCGATCGACGCAGAACAGCACGAACGATCGCGTATCGAGTGGCGCGCCGGTCCATGCGAGGTGCGGGTTGCGGTTGCCGGCCCAGACGACGTGCTTCTCGTCGCCACTCGGCCGCGCGAACGCGAACTCTTCCGGAATCGGCTGGCCTGCCTGAAAACTGTCGCTTCGAAGTTCCATCGCATCAACCTCCGGATAATCGTGTGGGCGCGGGTTTTTCGTACGTCACCCGGTAGACGGCGCCTTGGCGGTCGTCCGAAATCAGCAGCGCGCCATCGGGCATCACTTCGACATCGACCGGACGGCCCCAATCCTGCTCGTCGTGCTCGAATCCGGTGACGAGCGGTTTGTAGTTGATCACGCGCGCGCCGTCCAGCTCGACGGCCATGACGCGGTAACCCGACTTCTTCGAGCGGTTCCACGATCCGTGCTCGGCGACGATCACGGCGCCATGATATTCCCTCGGAAACATCGACCCGTCGTAGAAACGCATGCCGAGCGACGCGACATGCGCGCCGAGTTTCAGGACCGGCGGCGTGTAATCCTTGCAGCTCTTGCCCTTGCCGAAGGTCGGATCGAGTACGTCGCCTGCGTGGCAGAACGGAAACCCGAAGTTCTCGCCCGCGTGCGTGATGCGGTTCAATTCGTCCGAAGGCACGTCGTCGCCAAGGAGGTCGCGGCCGTTGTCGGTGAACCACAACTGGCCGGTGCCGGGCTGCCAGTCGAATCCGACCGTGTTGCGGATGCCGTACGCGACATCGCGCTGATCGCTGCCATCCGGCTTCATGCTGGTCAGCTTGCCGAAGCCCTTGCGATCGCAGACGTTGCAGGGCGCGCCAATCGGGACGTAAAGACGGCCGTCCGGTCCGAATGCGAGAAAGCGTCCACCGTGGTGGGTCTCGCTCGGCAGCTTGTCCGTGACGAGCGCGGGCTTTGGCGGATCGTCGAGATGCTGTTCGATGTCGCGCAGGACGACGATGCGGCTGATCGCCGACACGTAAAGATCGCCGCTGTGGAACGCGACGCCAATCGGCGTGTCGAGCCCCGATGCGATCACGCGGACCTTTTCGGCGCGTCCGTCGTGATCGGCATCGGTCAGCGCATACACGTTGCCGCCGGTCGAGCCGGCGAACACAGTGTCGTGATCGCCAAGTGCCAGCTCGCGCGCGCCGTCCACCTGATCGGAATAAACCGAGATGCGGAAACCCGACGGCAGCGTCAGCTGATCGAGTTCGGGTCTTGCGGCGCACGCCGGCAGAGCGACCAGGACCAGGCATAAGGCGAATGCGCGCATGACGACTCCGATGAATCGGAAGCGCACGATTCTACGCAGCTGCGAGTGAACGCCAACCGCGCGCGCGTCTCAGGTTCAGATGCCGTCGAGGCACAGGCTTCGATCTTGTGCCGCCGGACTGCACGCCTTTTTTTGCGGCCGCCTCGTGGCAGCCGCCTTGGGGAGCCGCTGATCAAATGCATTCAGCATCGCCCCGGCGCAGGCCGGGGGCCAGTCAGACTTTGTAACCCGGCCACAGGTCGGGAATCCTTTTTTTTCTGGACTCCGGCTCGGGCGAAGCCCGGTCTATCCTGAGCCTGTCGAAGGGCCGGAATGACAGCAAGATCAGAGTTTCCTTATTGATTCGGCGCGCAAACCGTGAGAAATCCCGTTCGCCCTGAGCGTAGCGCAGCGAAGTCGAAGGGTGATTGCGCCACTGCTGCTTGTGAGCCGAATCAATAGGTCGCGTGATTACGGCTCGAGCTTGGCGAAGGGTCCGGCGAGCGCGTCCTGATATGCATGCCAGTGCCCGGGCGCAAAGCGCGTCGGCAGCCCGCCGAGTGCATGGGCGCTGCGCGCGAATTCGTCCTCGGGCTGTAGCGGCGCGATGCCGAGGAAGCGCGCGAGATCGGCGCCGGCGAGAATCGGTTCGGCGATCAGCTTGTCCGCATCGACGCGCAGGCGCCGGGGTTCGTCAAGCTCCGCGCCATGCGCGAGATGGCGTTGCGCCCGCAGCAGCCAATCGGCGGCCGCATCCACGTCGGCACAGGCACCGTCGGATACCCAGCCGAACGCGAGCCAGTTGAGGAGCGCCGCGCGCAGATCGCATTCGACGATCACGAGCCGCGTGCCGGGCATCGCGCGGCGGACCAGCGCAAGCAGATGCGCATCCCAGCGCACCAGCCAGTCCACCACGATGCGGTCGTCGGCCTGCGCCGAAGCCTCGCCGAGCGCCGCGACGTAGCGCTCGCGCAGGGCAACCCGCGCCGCCTCGTCCAGCTCGCCGCTGTAATACGCGAAACGCGGTCGGTTGAAGTCATCGTCGCGCAGCGCACGGCCTGCGCGATCGCGCAACACCCGAAGTTGCGGCTGGTCCGCGAGCAGCGCGGCGATGCGTTCGACACCACTGCCCGGCACGCCGAGCAGAAGCACCGGTGCATCCGGCCACTTCTCGCCGGGGGATTCGGTCAGCGCAGCGTCCAGTTCCGGACGCGGATCGGCCAGCGGCGGCAAGCTGCTCGACAAGCCGCTCTGCGCTTCTTTCCAGCACGCCACGGCGGCCTCGGCCTCGCCGGCGCGGTCGTGCGCGAAGCCGAGATATTGCGCGCGCTGGCGTGCATGGACCTCGTTGAGTTCGAGACCGTCGAGCAGTCCGAGGGTCTGCCGGGCGGTCTCCGCATCGCCTTGGCGCAATTCGGCACGCGCACAGATCAGCGCCATCTCCGCATCGTCCGGCGAGATCAGAAGCGCGCGGCGCGCGTGATCCTCGGCCGCATCGAACTCGCCGAGCCGCTCACGCAACAACGCCAATCGCGAAGTCGCGATGGCGTCGGCGGCATTGTCGTCATGCAGCGCCTGCCATGCATCGGCCGCATCGCGCAGTCGCGCGCCGAGCATCAACAGATCGGCGCGATCGCTGCGCACGCCGAAGTCGTCAGGATTTTTTGCGAGGTAATCATCGTAGGCCGCGAGCGCTTCGTCGCCGCGATTGAGCCGCACCAGCGACCAACCGAGCAGGCGCACGGCCTTGGACTCGCGCGGTTCGTGCGCGAGCACCGCGCGGTAATGCGCGACCGCATCATCGAGGCGCCCGTCGGCGCGCGCGAGATCGCCCAACCCCATGCGTCCGGCAGCTTCGAATCCTGCGGTCTGCGCCATCGCGCGGAAGTGCGGATCGGCTTCCGCCGAGCGGCCTGCGGCGATCTTGAGTTCGGCGAGACGGCGATGCGCCTCGGCTAGATCCGGCTGGAGCTGCAATGCGTTGGCATATGCGCGCTCGGCGAAGGCAGTGGTATTGCGCGCCGCGAACGCGCGTCCGAGATTCAGCTGGATCACCGCGTCGTTCGGCGCAAGGTCGGCCGCGCGCGCGAGATAGCGCATCGCCTCGTCGGTATCGCCACGATCGAGCGCGAAGGCCCCGAGCCCGGCCAGCGATTGGGGATCCTCGTCTGCTCGCAACGCGGTGCGGAAGTGGCGTTCGGCCGAGTCGCGCTCGCCGCGCATCGACGCGAGCTGCCCGAGACCCGCATGCGCCGCGGCCGTGTTCGGATCGAGTTCGAGTGCGCTCTCGTAATGCGCACGTGCGCCGTCAAGATCGCCGGACTGGAAGCGCAGTGCGGCGAGACTGACCAGGATCCCGGCGTGATCCGGCGCAAGCTCGCGCGCCCGTTCGACGAGCCGCTGCGCCTCGCCGGCATCGCCACGCTGGCGTCGCAGGAGACCCAGCAGATGCAGCGCGTCGACATCGTCTGGATGCTCATCCAGATGCGCGCGATAGCCACGCTCGGCCGAGTCGAGATCACCCTGGCGATGTTGTTCGATGGATTCCTTGAGCATGCGGCAAACGTTCCGGCGAGAAAGCTCGTCATTATGCCAAACGCCGGGTATGGGCGGCTTCCGGCGAGATACACTCGCCATGGACCCGATGGAATGCTCAAGCCCCTTCTCGCCGCGCCCGGACTAGAACCCGGGCGCGGCGAACTACGCAGAAACATTCGGACGGCGACGATCGGAGCCTCCGATCCGATCTCCGGCCCGTTATGACGGCCGCAACTGCTTCGGGTTGCCACTCGATGCAAATGGGCCCGTCAATCCGCCAACTGAATTCAGGGACAGGCAGGATACGCCGTGCAGGTGGGTGTTCCCCCGTTGACAGTGACGCAGGCAAGGACAGGGCGGCCACAGCTATTCTGTATGTTGAAGCCCCACGGATTGACGTAGTTCGCGAACCGCGTCGCGTCCTGCCCATCGCCACCGCCGAAATTGAAATGGTGGTTGTTCACGTCGTTCGGGCTCAACGGTATGGGGTTGTTGTTCCCATCCCTGGCGCCCGTGAATTGGGGTGCACTTCCTTTCTTCCAGACAAAAGTCACTTGATGGTTATTCGAAAATACGAACGTTATCGTCAATTGCGCTGTGTCGTCATCGGGAAAGACGATCCCGCCTGGTGCGGCGCGGACGACGGCGATGATCTCCTGGACCGCCTGATCGAAGGATGAAGGATAGGGCGACCCTTGCGGCTGTCCGGCGTGGAATATCCAGTCCGATATATCGTTAAGGTCCGCACCATTTGGTGCGATATCGTAAGCGCTCGAGTTGGACGGCAAGGGAAAATTGGGAGCATTGGCTGCGGGAAGCTGCACCGTTCGCAACAGCGTATAGCCATTGTCGTTCCACGCTTGCGCCGCCGCATCGAAGTAGTTTTGCTCTGCTGTCGTAATGCTCAACGGATCGGCAAAATAGGTGAAGCCGTGTCCATTGGGTTTCCGTGTGATCTGATACTTCCTTAAATTGCCGTTGACGAAGTCGTACACGTAGCGTGTACCGAGTTGCTCGGGCGCCGTGGCGGCTGTTCGGTACTGGGTTTCGGTGCAACCATTGCACCGGTATGCATTCGGGGTTGCACTAGCGAACGTGGGAATCGCCAGACAGCCGATTGCGGCGAGACAGACTAGATTATGAACAAGAGTCTTCATTAGCGTTCTCCATTCCGGCTTTCAGATTTCCCTATCCCTCGACCCTACGCCCCCCGCCGATAGTCAACCCGTCATGGCACGGCTGAGCACGGCTGAGCACGGCTGGGCATCCGCTCGGCGACGAAATCCTCTTGCTGAAAGGCGAAATAGCAGCTCCGCAGCACGCGAGATAGCGCTGACGATCCCCGCTGGAGCCGACTGGCGAGCGGCAAATTGTCCGCTCGCCAGTCGGCATGTTAGTACCCGCATACCCCTTCAGTTCAAATCATGGGCAAGCCAGGGTGCACACAGTTTGACCACCCGCACTTGCGCATCCGATAGAGGGGCCAAAATCACATGCATGAATAACGTCAATGTTATACATGTTATGAAGGTAATCTATGAAATTGTTTAAATCGGGCTGTCCGTTGGGATTAAAATTATAGCCCCCGGGGACACTACCCGCCGTCATTGGCACAGTATTATTATGGCCATCCCTGGCGTCAGTCATCGTCGGTACGGATCCTTTTGTCCAATTGAAGGTAACTTTGTTTCCGTTCAAGAAGGTAAGCGTAATTGTCAGGCTAGCCAGATCGTTTGGGGGGAACGTGATATTGGCGTCGGGAATATCTTGAAGTTGGACGAGTTCCTGAGCGGCGGCGTCGAAATCATTCGGATACGGATTCGAGTTTCCAAGGCTTTCGAGCCAGTCGCTTATGTCGTTCCTCATATAGCTATAATAGGCAATATTATACGCAGTTGCGTTAGGTCCAACTGCCGAAGGAAACCCTGGTGTTACAGAACTAATCGGTACTGTTATATGCCTCGCGAGCGAGTAACCATTGTCGTTCCACGCCTGCGCCGCCGCATCGAAGTAGTTTTGCTCTGCTGTCGTAATGCTCAACGGATCGGCAAAATAGGTGAACCCGTGCCCATTTGGTTTCCGTGTGATCTGATACTTCCTTAAATTGCCATTAACGAAGTCGTACACGTAGCGTGTACCGAGTTGCTCGGGCGCCGTGGCGGCTGTTCGGTACTGGGTTTCGGTGCAACCATGGCAGCGGTATGCATTCGGGGTTGCATTTGCGAGCGGCGAAAATGCCAAGGACGCAATTGCAACGAGGTAGAGCAGATTGCAAGCGAGAATCTTCATCGGCTTCCTCCATAGTTGGCTTTCCAGTTCTCCTGTTCTTGACCCTACACCTGCCCCCCCCCCGGATAGTCAAATCATGTCGGCGCGACTGAGTATGCGCTCGGCGACGAAATCCTCGCTCCAGCTGTGCAGCGCGTAGTTGCCGATGAAACCGCAATGGCCGCCGTGCACGGCGATTTCGAGTTCCACGCAGTGGCGGCAGTCGAAGATCGGCGAAATCGGCGATCGGAATGATCGGATCATCCATCGCCGTGAGTATCGTCGCCGGAATCGCGAGCGTGACGAGACGATCGCCCGCGATCGAGTAGCCGTCGAGATAATTCTCGAGCGATCCGAAATCAGTGTGGCGCAGCACCAGCGAGCGGGTCAGTTCGCGCAGGTTGCCTGCGAGTTCGGCGCGCGTGAACAGCTCGCGATCCTGAAACGCAGCCTGCTTGCGCTCGAGCGAGCCGCGCCACTTGCGCATGAAGTAATGCTCATAGATCCACGGCGCCGTTTCGATCGCGACCAGACACGCGGCCGGGCTGATCACCGGGCTCACGGCGAGTGCATAGGCAAGCGGGATTTCCGCCGACGGCGCGCGCAGCGCGACGCGCAGTGCGAAATTCCCGCCCAGCGAGAAGCCCGCGATCGCCAATGGGCGCTGCGGATAGCGATCGGCAATCGCCTTGACTGCACCGACGACCTCGTCGATGCGGCAGGAATGGAAAATGCCGCGATTCAAGTGATGCGTCGCACCGTGATCGCGAAAGTTGAGCCGGAACACATCGAAGCCTTCGTCCAGCAAACGCGCGCCCGTGTGCAGCACATAACTCGAAAGCACGCTGCCTTCCCAGCCGTGCAGCAGGACGATCAGGCCACGCGATGCGCCCGGGCGCCGGTGACTGCTGTAGTAACCCTGCAGGCGCACGTCTTCGCCGCAATCGAGAATGATTTCCTGCGCCGCCTCTTCGAGCAGCGCGCGCCGCCGCGAAAACAGCCAGCGACGCAGGCCGCTCGAGGCCAGCGCCGATTGCACGTGGGCATTGCCAAGGCCCGGCCACGGGCGAAAGTCGGCGGCCTTCATGCAAGCCTTTTGTTCACGGAGTCGCGTAGCCGAGTGCCTCGGCGATGCGCGCCCGGCTCGCCTCGGCCATGCGCTTGCGCGCGTCGGGCGTCGCCGCAACCGGCTCGAGGAAATGGATCTCGGCATCCATGGCCGGTTCGCCGAGCACACGCAGGAGGTTGGCGAAGAAACTTTCGCCGGGAGCAAACGGGACCGACAGCGACTGCCGCCCGTTGCTGCCGTAACGAAGCGCTACCGGCTGCACCGGCACGCCGGCATCGAGAGCGCATTGGAAAATGCGCGCATGAAACACGCCGACGCCGGTGCCCGGACCACTGGTGCCTTCGGGAAACACCCCGACCGGCCAACCCGCTCGAAGGTGTTCGACCACGCGCTGCATCACCGCGGCCAGCGAATGCGTGTCGCCGCGTCGGTGATAGATGGTGCCCGCGCGCGAGGCGAGCCAGCCGACCAGCGGCCAGCCCGCGATCTCGCTCTTGGCGACGAAATGCAGCGCACGCTGGCTGTGCATGAGCTCGATATCGAGCCACGAGACGTGGTTGGCGACATACATGACGGTGCCCGCAAGCGGCGCGCCGAACGCGCGGATTCGAAATCCGAAGCGACGCAACAGCGCGCCCGACCACCAGCGGATCATGTATCGATCGAGTGTCTCGGCACCGATATGTATGCGCTCAGCGAGCGGATTGAGCACCAGCAATGCCATCGGCGCCGCGATCAGGAAATGCACCAGCAGCAACGGCACGCGCACGGCATAGCGCCACACGCGCCCGCCGTCTCGCTTTGGCCCGGACGTGGCGGTGGGGGATTTCATGGATGACAACATCTTACTGGAAGGTTCTCGAAGCAACGATTAGCTATTTGCCGCGGTTTGATGGCCCTATTGAACCGGCACAACTTATCGAACAATTCCCGTTCACCCTGAGCGTAGCGCCGAAGGCGCGAAGTCGAAGAGCCTGCTTCGACTTCGCTACGCTCAGCACGAACGGTTAATCGTTGTTTACTGCCGGCTCGATAAATGGTCCGCCATTTCAACGCAAACGATGCGCATTGTCGCTGCATTGAATTCATTGCATCGATGCGCTCGCCGACCGGTCGAGTATGAGCGGACAATCCGCGCGACATTTAAACGTCCATCAACCGCGCTGCGGCCTCAGCCAGATCGTTGCAATGCTGCTCCCACCAGCGCGCTTCGCCGACGTGCGCGAACGCGCGCGGAAACGCCGGGTCGTTCCAGCGCGCGGCGACCCAGCCGGCCCATGACACCTGGCGCATGATGCGCAGCGGCTCGATCAGTGCGAGTTCGCGCGCGTCGAAGTCGCGAAACTCCGCATAGCCTTCGAGCAGCGCATCGAGTGCCCGCGGCGTCGGCGCTAGCATCCACAGATCCTGCACCGCAGGGCCCGTGCGCGCATCGTCGAAATCGACGAAATGCGGTCCTGCATCGGTCCACAGCACGTTGCCGGCATGGCAATCACCGTGCAACCGGATGCGCGTGACCGCGCCGACGGTGGCAAGCCGTTCATCCAACACGTCGGCGAGTTGTGCGTTGAGCGCGCGATAACGGTCGGCGAGCGCGTCGGGCAGCAGGCCGGAGGCGAGCACCGCGCGCGCCGGTTCCACCACATAACCATCGACATCGATGCCGGGCCGATGGACAAAGTGTCCGCGCGAGGCGACGCCGTGGATGCGCGCAATCAGCCGCCCCATCCACGCGAGATGGTCGGCCGATTCAAGTTCCGGCGCGCGTCCGCCGCGGCGCGGATAGAGCGCGTAGCGAAACCCCGCATGTTCGAGCAGGCTGACATCGTCGATGACGAGGGGCGCCACCACCGGCAGCTCGGCCTGTTCAAGCTCCTCGGCGAATGCATGTTCCTCGTCGATCGCCTCGTCGCTCCAGCGGCCGGGGCGATAGAACTTGACCACCAGCGGCTGGCCCTTTTCGATCCCGACCTGATACACGCGGTTTTCATAGCTACCGAGCGCGAGCAGCCGTCCGTCCGGCTCGAACCCTGCCGCAGCAACGGCATCGAGCACCACGTCCGGGCCGAGCGCCGCATACGGCGCGGCGACGGCATTCATGCGCGCTTCGGCGCTTGCCTCGGCACGACGGCAAGCGTGAGGCGCGAGATGCAAACCAGCTGACCTTTTTCGCTTTCGATACGGATTTCCCAGACCTGCGTGCCGCGACCGAGGTGCAAGGGACGCGCCGTGCCGACGACTATGCCCTCGCTGACCGCGCGCACGTGGTTGGCGTTTATATCGAGGCCCACCGCGACGCTCTGCTCCTGATCGAGACACATGTTTCCGGCGAGGCTGCCGAGCGATTCGGCCAGCGCAACCGAGGCGCCGCCGTGCAACAGTCCGAATGGCTGGTGCGTACGCGCATCGACCGGCATCGTGCCGCGAACGAAATCGTCGCCGATTTCGGTGACGCGCATGGCGAGTTGCTCGCACAGTGTGTTTTTCATGGAGGCATTGATGCGATCGATATCGAGGGATTGCTTCCAGATACGCACCGTCCGTTCCTGCGTTGGAGATCAAGTTGCCATTATCAGACATACGCGACAATCGAGCTGGCTTTTTGGCCAAGTCCTTCAGCCGTTCGTGTTGAGCGTAGCGGAGCGAAGCTCCGCGAAGTCGAAACACCACACGAATGCCAATTCGTCCCCTTCGACTTCGTGCCTTCGGCACTACGCTCAGGGCGAACGGAGGTCGAGATAGGGTCCATGCGCTTTAGCGGTGACGCGAGCGCCAGCATGCCGCGCGTAAAGACCCATGCGAGCCGACATCGGCGACAATCGCGATTCGCCCGATCGATCCGGATTCGCGTGTCCCACACCGTCACCCTGCAAGCCAGCGGCAAACGTTTCACGGTCGAGGACGAGGAAACCGTGCTCGAAGCGGCGCGCCGTGCCGGGCTTGCGCTGCCGTATTCGTGCCTCGCGGGGGTCTGCGGCAGTTGCAAGGCCACGCTGATCGAAGGCACCTGCGACTATCCACGCAATCCGCCGAGCGCACTCAATGCGGCCGAGCAGACACGTCATCAGGTGTTGCTGTGCCAGGCCGTGCCGAGTAGCGATCTCGTCGTTGCAGCGCGCGAAGTTGCCTCGGTGGCGGATATTCCGCGGCGCGTGCTCTGCCTGACCCTGGTCGAGAAAAGCGTGTTGAGCGAGGACGTCGCGCGATTGGTCCTCACCTGCGATGCCGGCGAGCGCTTGCGCCGACTGCCGGGTCAGTACCTCGACGTGCTCTTGCCCGACGGGCGGCGACGCGCGTTCTCGATCGCCAATGCACCGGAGTCGCGGACGCATCGCGGCGCCGATGCGATCGAGTTGCACGTGCGCCACGTCGCGGGCGGCGGGTTCACCTCGTTCGTGTTCGACCAGCTCGAACCCGGCGCTCGCCTGACCGTGGAAGGGCCACTCGGAACCTTCGTGCCGCGTGAGGACAGCGAGCGACCGCTGTTGCTGATGGCCGGCGGTACCGGATTCGCGCCGATCAAGGCGTTGGCCGAGCACTTCCTCGAGCTGGGCACGCGCCGCCCGATCACGCTGTACTGGGGTGCACGCACGGCGGAGGAGTTGTATATGCGCGAGTTGCCCGAACGCTGGGCGCGCGAAACGCGCCTTCGCTTCGCGCCCGTCGTCTCGGATCCGGAATATGCCGGAAACCTGCGCGTCGGCCTGGTACACGAAGCGCTGCTCGAGGATCATCCGGAACTCTCCGCATTTGACATCTACATGAGCGGGCCGCCGACCCTGATCGACGCCGGTCGCCGCGCATTCGTGCAGGCCGGATTGCCCGAGGAACGCCTGTTCTACGACTCGTTCGATTATGCACCCGACGTGCTCGCGCGCATCCTGCGCGGACGCGCGGGCATCCATGGTCTGTGACCGCCCCAACCTTCCTGCGAGGGAAACTGCAATTGCGGTCATGGCCTCGTGGGCGCTATCGTGAGCTGGAGATGAAGACCCGACTATTCGCCCGATCCATGGTGCGGCAGCTCTTTCATGCAGGCCTCATTGGCTTGCTGCTTTGTGCGAGCCCGGCGGCGCTCGCGCTGCGCTGCGGCAGCAACGTCGTCAGCCGCGGATTGCAGGATTTCCAGGTGCGCGCACGTTGCGGCGATCCATTCTGGTCCGACAGCTACTACGCGGTCGATGTGCTCGGCGCCAACGGGCCGATCGAGCGGCAGATCGAAGTGCAGTACGACGTGTGGTACTACAACTTCGGCCCGCGAAACCTGATGCGGCGCCTGGTGTTTCGCGACGGTGTGCTGGAGCGTGAGGAAACGCTCGGCTATGGCGTCAACGCGATCGGCGAGGATTGCGACAGCAATCGGGATTACAGGAATCTGACTGCCGGCGAGCTCGTCGCTCGTTGCGGCGAGCCGGCATCGCGGCGCAGCCACGAGGACACTCTCGTCCAGCGACCGAATCGCGGCATCGCGCGTTACCGCGATCAGCGCCGCGAAGACTGGATCTACGATTTCGGCGCGCGCGACTACGTGCGCGTCATGCATCTCGTGGATGGGCGCGTGGTGGGCATCGACCGATTGCGGCGCTGACAGCGGCTCCAACTTGTCGCACGACCTTCGCTCGCAAGCCGGGGCAGCACGTTCATGGACTGACGCTCGCACGAACAGGCGCGAACCGAGAAGTTGTCGTAGCGCGCAATCGCATGAGTCGGACTCGGCTCACGTCAGCTCGCGCGGAAAGATCCGCTCTTGTCGCGTCCGGATTTCCTTTTCCTGCGCAGTCCCCCGTGAGCCGGTTCCTGTGAGGCTCATTCCGAAAGGCGCGGCACACCGTGGGCGTCTCGTTCCTCGAACACCAGCGCATGGGTATCGAGGGCCGCGTCTTCGCGCTGATCCGGTACGGGCGTGGTCGCCTCGTCCCTTGTCGCACGCAGCGCGTTGGCGTAGCAAACGCTCGCGGCAGCGTCTTCGCCCTGGCCGTGGCGACAATCGCCGAGGAGTTCCCACGCCGCGGCCGATTCGTCCACACCGAGCGCGCGCCGCAGATACTTCTCGGCGCTGATCCATAACGACTGATCGCGGCACATGCGCCCGAGCGCAACCAGCAGCGGCGCACTGTTGGGCGCCCGCTCGAGCCAGCCCTCGGCCTTGCGCGTGCGTTCCGCCAACTGGCCGGGCCCGAGCCTGGCGTAAACGCGAGCGAGATCGTCGTTGAAATCGCGCCGCTGCACGGCTTCGATGGCGGCCATTGCCTCGCTCGATCGACCCAGCGCGCTCGCACGCAGGGCATACGCTTGGACCAAACGCGGCTGCCGGCGCTGGCTCCGGCTCAACGAGCTCCAGCGCGCTTCGAGGGCATCGACGTCGGCGGCGCCCGCCAATGCCGCGGAAAACACCCGGGCCTCGAGCGCGTGTTGGGCATCAGGCCCCAGCATCTGGCTGCGCGCGAGCGGCGCCAGTGCACCAACGGCAGCCTCGTTGTCGCCTGAGATCAATGCGGCTTCGATCAGCATGCGCCAGCCTCTCGGCGCCAGCGTGCCGCTGGCCGCTGCGGGCTTCAACAGCTCAAGCGCCTGGGCGGATTGACCATCATCGATGAAGAATTGCGCGCGCGACGCAAGCGCTGCGGGCGACGCGTGTTCCGCTGCCGCGATGAGGATTTCATCGGCTCGCGCGGATGCGCCGCGTGCACGCGCCGCGTATGCCTGCGCCAACAGCGCGGGTGCGCGTACCGGTTCGTGACGTGCGGCTTTGGCTAGATCGGTTTCGGCCTGCGCGTAGCGTCCCTCGGCAAATGCCGTGACGCCAGCGGCAAGGCGATCGCGCCCGCGACTGTGCGCCGCGCGCCTCAAGGCGTTGCTGGGCCATCGCGCAAGACGCCAAAGCAACGACAACAAGGCCCAAACGACGAGCAGACAGACCAGCGCGAAAGCGACGCTGGTTTCGATCGAGACGCCGCGCAACCGCACCAACACGTATCCGGGGTCGGCAGCGAGCCAGTGCCATCCGAACGCCGCCGCAACGGCCACCGCGAGCAACAGCAGGATGGCGATCCATATCCTCACCGGCCGGATCCGCTGCCATGGTCGCCGGCTGAGGGAGTGCCGGTCGCGGGCGGCTTGTGCTCGTCGGTGCCGGCGGGCGGCGGCGAGATCGGAGCACCGCGCGACAGCGCATGCGTTGCGCGCAGGTTGCGCAGTTCCTTGAGCGCGCTGCCGAGCTCCGGCAACGCGGGCGACAACGGGGTGCGAGCAAGTCGGTCGACTTCGGCCAGCGCCGTGCCGACCTTGGCGGAGCCCGGATCGAATGCGGACGACAATTCCGCACGAACGCGGCCTAGCGCCGCGTTCCATGCCTGCGGATCGCGCGCGAGCAGGGCTGCTTCCGCGGCACGCAGGTCGATCGTGGCGAAATCGCGCGCAAGGACGGCATCGCGTTGGTCTGTCGCGACCGCCGGTTCGTGTCCGATTCGCACGAACTGGTGCAACAGCTGCATGAGTCGCGATTGGTCGGCGGCGACGGGCGCGGCGACAGCGTGCGCCTTCAATGGCAGATCCCTGAGCATTGCGCGCACGCGCTCGAGCGCGTCGAGCGTCGCCTGGGTCTGCAGCGGCTTGGCCTGCATCAGCAACTGGATTTCCGCATCTATGGTTTGGCGCACCGAGGCAAATACGGGATCCTCAGCCGATGCGAGAGCGCTGTCCGCCAGACGATAGGCGGCCAACGCGGTGCTCGCGTCGTGGAACAGCGCAAGACGTTCCGCGCCGAGTTGCAACAGGAATTCGGCCTCGTTCGAGGCCATTGCATCGCGGCCGCTCAGCCGTTGTTCCGCGAGGTTGCCGATCGCATCCTCCAGATGGCGCGAGCGATCGGTCAGGCTGAGCAGCTCCTCGTGCACGCTGTTGTTGACGCTGTCGGCATCGTTCATGCGCGCGCGTTGCGTCGCGAGATCGCGGTTGAGCTTTGCCTGAGTCGCCGCGAGCTGATCGAGGCGATCGCCGAGGCTCGCTCTCACGGCAGAGGCCGCACTTGCTCCGATGCGCTCGCGGGTCATCTCGCGCCACAACGCGTATCCGGCGACGGCAAGCGCAAGCAGCGCGACGAGCAGCGCCAGCGCGCCTCCCCGTCGGCGCACTCCGGGCGTCGCCGGCTCCGGCGCCGCTGTTCGCAAATCCTCGGGTTCGGATGTGGCCGCCACCGGGAATTCGGACCCCGTTCCTTCAGGTTCTTCGCTCATGTCCCCATGCTAGCTGAAACTGGAAAAGATTCCGCGAGGATGTCCGTATTTTTGGCTTTGAATCGAATCTCACGTGCGCGGGTTTCCCGCAGTGGGCGGATGCCAGCCACTATCGCTTCAAAGACGATGCCGGGCGAGGGCGGCGATGCCGGCGCCGAGCAAATCGCGCGGAGCCGCCGAGCGCGCTACGACAATCGTTTCGAATCCATGCACGCGCGCCGCCGCAAGCAACCGGGCACTGCTGACGACAAGCGTCTGGTGCTGCAGGCGCAACAGCAGGTTGCGCGGCAATGCGGCAGCAAGATTGACCAGCGCTTCGCCGCTGGAGAGCAGCATGACCAGCGGCGTCGGCGCCATCGCCAGCGCATCGAAATGCCGCCGCGTCAGCTGCGGTGGCGCGCGCCGGTACACATGGATGCGCTCGACGTGCGCACGCCTGCGCTGCAGTTCGGCGCCGACTACTCCACGCCCGCCCGGCGCCGAGATCAGCGCAATCTTCCGCCCACGCACATGTGCGAGTCCGGGCAGGTCGAGCAGTCCTTCGCTGTTCTGGCGATCATGCGGCGCGACGGATTCGATTCCGCGTCGGCGAAGCGCGCGGCACGTTCCGCTGCCGATCGCGAATACCTGGGCACGGCGCGGGATCCGCAATGTCGGCAACAGGCGAAAAGCAAAGCGCACCGCGGCCGGACTGGTGAAGATCCAGTCGTCCGCCACGCGGCTTCGCCGCAGCCGATCCCGCACGGTGTCGGCATCGCCGGCGACTCGCAGACAGGATCCCGGCAAAGCGACCGCCACGCCGCCGAGCGAGCGCACGCGCGCCACGAGACCGGCCGACTGGCCGGCCGGCCGCGTCACCACGACGGCGGCCCCAGCAAGTGGCAGCGTGTTGGCGGGAGTGGACGTCACGGGCGCAGTGCCTGCACGATGAAGGGGTGTTGCCAATGATCATACGCCGGGCGCGCAGGACAACCTGGCACTTGCCCGAAAACTTCCACGGACGCGATCGATGCGATGAACATCAGCCGGCGCTTCTCACCTGACGTCGTGGCGTGCGCACGTTTGTGCGCTGCGCTCGAGCGTTCGATCCTGGCGGACATTCCGCTTGCGCGCACCATGCAACTTCGCGCCCGGCGGTACGATGGCGATCGACTGGTCTTCTCAGCGGCTCTTGCGCCGAACATCAACGACAAGGGCTGCGCGTTCGGTGGCAGCCTGACCAGCCTCATGACGCTGGTCGGCTGGGGTTTGGTCAAGCTTGCGCTGAATGCGAACGGCCGCGAGTGCGATCTCTACGTCCGCGACAGCCACGTGCGCTATCTTGCTCCGGTCTGGCAGGATTTCGAGGCCGTGGCAGTGCTGGGCAAAGAGCAATCGTTTGCAGCGCTGTTCGACGCGTTCGATGCGCATGGCAAGGCCGGCATCGAGGTGCGCTGCCATGTGCCGCTTGCCGACGGCGGCGAAGCGGCGACGCTCGAGGCACGCTTCGTTGCGATCGCGCGGCGCTGACGCGATCCTGCGGATGCGGCACAATCGACATTGGAGGGCCCATGCATCGACCGATCTTTGCCACTGTCATGCTGTTGACCGCCACGCTCGCTGCGTGCGCGACGACGTCCACGCAGTCGCGCGAGACCTTGCTCGACAATACCCTCGAGTCCTACGCGGCAACGTTGCGCTGGGGAAATTTCGCGGATGCGCGCCAGTTCCTCGCGCCGAAATATCGCAAGGCCCATCCGTTGTCGCCTCTCGATCTGGCACGTTATCGCCAGGTACAGGTGAGCTGGTACCACGACTCGCCCGCGGTGCCGGTGAACGCAATGGAGGTGACCCAGACCGTCGAAATCGGCCTGGTCAATGTCAACACGCAGGCGGCGCGCAGCATCGTCGACCACCAGGTCTGGCGCTACGACGAGGCAGCAAAACATTGGTGGTTGATGTCGGGGCTACCCGATATCACCCATCATGAGTGACGGAAGGACCCACTCCCCGAGCGCACGATGTCCGTTGCTTTGCTCTTCGAGGCGCACTCCCGGATAATCCGGCGCCTCGCGCGAGCTCCCTCTCCAATCGCACAAACGCATGTCGGATATTCTCCAGCGCCTGCCGGAATTCCTTGGCAATCATCTTTATCTCGCGCTTGGCTTCGCGATCGTCCTGACCGCACTGATCGTGGTCGAGGGCCAGCGCTTCTTTCGCGGTTACAAATCGTTGACGCCGGGCGGCCTCACGCTGCTGATCAATCGCGACAACGCACTGGTCATCGACATGTCGCCGCTGCAGGACTACGAGAAAGGCCATATCCCGGGCGCACGGCATATCGCCCCGGGCCAGTTCGACCCGGAGAACAAGGAACTTGCCAAGGCCAGGGATTTGGCTGTTGCGGTGTACTGCCGCACCGGGCAGTCGTCCAGCCAGGCTGCGCAGCGCCTGGTCAAGGCCGGCTTCACGCGGGTCAGCTGGCTCGACGGCGGCCTAAAGGCCTGGACCGATGCCCAATTGCCGCTCGCAAGGAAGCGCGGCTCATAAACATTCGTGGGGCCGAGTCGCGCCCTTGCGGGGTTGCGCGGGGCCACGTGGGGTGCGCTGGTCGGCGCGGCATGGGATAATTCTCGCCCTTTTTGGAATCCGATCGGAGCAGTAATCTCATGGCAGAAACCACCAACGGCACGGGTAATGGGCATGCCCAGGCCGCGGATCAGGCGCAACTCAATCTGCAGCGCATCTACGCCAAGGACGTGTCGTTCGAGGCGCCGTCCGCGCCGCAGATATTCCAGCAGCAGGCTCAGCCGAATGTCGAATTGAATCTGACCCAGCGCGTTACGCAGGTCGGTGAATCCGCCTACGAGGTCGTGCTTAGCGTGACGGCGACCTGCAAGATCGAAGACAAGACGGCTTATCTCGCCGAGGTGCATCAGGCCGGCATATTCGGTCTCACCGGATTCGACGACAAAGCGCGCGAGGCGGTGCTGTCGACGTATTGTCCGAACGTGCTGTTTCCGTACGCACGCCAGCTGATCTCCGATCTGGTGCAGAACGGCGGCTTCCCGCCATTCTTCCTGCAACCGATCAACTTCGAAAGTCTGTACCAGGACCAGCTGCGCCGCCGCGCCGCGGCAGCCGAGCAGCCCGGCGAAGGTGCCAGCGCCTGAACCGATGATTGGCGCGCCGGTTGCGGTACTCGGCGCCGGTTCCTGGGGAACCGCGCTGGCCGTACTCCTTGCGCGTCGCGGCATAAGGACAACCTTGTGGGCTCGCGCGGCGCAGGCGGTCGTCGACATGGCGAGCGACCGCTGCAATGCGCGCTATCTTCCGATGCTCGCCTTTCCCGAGGCCCTGCAACTGTCGGGGGCGCTCGAACCCACCGTGCGCGACGCCGCCACGGTATTGATCGCAGTGCCGAGTCATGCGTTTCGCACCGTTCTCGATGACGCCACGCCCTGGGTTGCACCGGGGGCGGGTATTGCCTGGGCGACCAAGGGTTTCGATCCCGAAAGCGGTCGCTTTCTGCACGAACTCGTCGCCGAACGTCTGCCCGACCACGCCTCGGCGATTCTGACCGGCCCATCGTTTGCGCGCGAGGTTGCCTGCGGCCTGCCAAGCGCGATCACCGTGCATTCAAGTGATGCGGCATTCGCGCACCATCTTGCCTCCCTTCTGCACGCGCCGACTTTTCGCGCCTACACAGGCACCGACGTGATCGGCGCCGAACTCGGCGGTGCGATGAAAAACGTGCTAGCGGTCGCGACCGGCGTTGCCGACGGGATGCAACTCGGACTCAACGCGCGTGCAGGCCTCATCACGCGCGGCATGGCCGAGATGCTGCGACTAGGAGCCGCGCTCGGTGCACAGCCGGAAACGTTGATGGGACTCGCCGGCCTCGGCGATCTGGTGCTGACTGCAACCGGCGATCTCTCGCGCAATCGCCGCCTCGGCCTGAGCCTCGGTCGTGGCGAACCGCTGTCCGCCTCGCTGGCCGATATCGGTCAGGTCGTCGAGAGCGTGCAGACCGTCGACACCGTAATGAAACTCGCGGCGCGCGCAAACGTGGAACTTCCGATCAGCTCGCTGGTGCAACGCGTGTTGCACGAGGAGATCACGCCGGAGCAAGCCATGCATCTGTTGATCGAACGCGAACAGAAATCGGAATATTGATGGCGCTGCCAACTATCGATGCGAAACGCTTCGGCGAACGATTCGGTCGCAGGCAGGAAGCACAGGCATCTTGCGAGAATGCGGCACTCGTGTTGAGCGTGCGTCCTGCCCACGCGTGACGTCGCTCTCGTTTGTTGGTCGGCGTTGCACGACGGTTCGCTTCGCTCGCTCCATGCGCCGTTCCGTGCCCGCTCCGCGCGTCGCCGAGGCGTGCGAAACCCCGGCGAAGTCGTTGCATCGACCGGGGCAAGCCAAACACCGATAAAACCTCCGAAAGGCGAGCCGCCTCGCGGCTACTGGCACGCGCCAGTAAACCCCATCTGCCGCCAGGCCTCGAACACCGTTACGGCGACCGCGTTGGAAAGATTCAGGCTGCGGCTGCCCTCGCGCATCGGCAGCCGCAGCCGCTGCTGCGCGGGGAGCGCATCCAGCACGGCTTGCGGCAAGCCGCGAGTCTCGGGACCAAACAGCAACGCATCGTTGGCGGTGTAGGCGACATCGTCGTAGCGCCTCGTTCCGCGTGTCGAAAACGCAAACAGGCGCGCCAGCGCGACGTCGGCGACGAACGCCTCGAGGTTTTGGTGGACCGATATATCGGCAAACTCCCGGTAATCGAGGCCCGCTCGCCGCAGCTTGGCGTGATCGAGATCGAAGCCGAGTGGACGGATCAGGTGCAGTGCTGCGCCGGTGTTGGCACAAAGGCGGATGACGTTACCGGTGTTCGGTGGAATCTCCGGCTCCAGCAAGACCACATGGAGCGATGGAGGTTGCAGCAGGCCGGCGCCCGGCGTCACAGCATGGTGGCGATGCGCGCCGCACTGGCGGCACGGTAAGCGCTGCGCACCACGCGGACGCTTGCAATGTCCTGAAGCAGTCCTTCATGGATTTTCTTTGCCGGTTCGAGCAGGCAAAGCGTGCGCAGGTCGCCGGCCGGATGAAACCCTTGCGTCATCGATCCAGACGCGTCGATGCGGATCATCGCGGCAGGCGCCTCGACCGGAATGGCCGCCGGTCGGCTCGCCAGCGTTCGATGACTCGCCGGGAGCACCGGCACCCATGCGGCTGCGACAGCGAGACCGATGATAAGCAGCAGTGCCGTGCATCCCCGGACCAGTTGCATGTGCAGATTCATGATGCGCTCCATTTGCAATCGTTTCAGTTGTCTTGTTCGCAAGCATCGTGCCAGCAAACACCAGTGTGCGACTCGTGATCGAATAGATGCGCAATCAGTCAGTTACGTTGCAGTGTCGGAAGTCATGGCGCCCGCAATGGGGCTTGATCGAGGTGTCCGCTGTCCGCATCGGCGGACGTTCCGGGCACCGCCACCTCGACGTGATGGGTCTCGCCGTCGTCGACCAAATGCACGGTGTTTGCCCGCTGCAGAATGCCATCGAGTATGACGCGAACGCCGTCGGCACGACCATCGTTCGAACGGCTGACCGCGATCCGGTAGAAGCTGTCGCCGTGGCAGTAGCACACGGAAAATCCGGGCCACGCCTGCGGCAGCAGCGGCGCGAATTCGAGCACGTCGCCGCGGCGCCGGAGGCCGAGCAGCGACTCGGTCACCAGGCGGTACATCCATCCCGCGGAACCCGTGTACCAGGTCCAGCCGCCGCGACCGATGTGGGGCGAGATCGCATAGACGTCTGCGGCCACGACATAGGGTTCGACCTTGAATAGCGCGCTCGCATCGGCGGTGTCAGCATGGCGCACGGGGTTGATCATGCGGAAAAGCTCCCAAGCGCGCTCGCCGCGACCCGCTTGTGCAAAGGCCATCACTGCCCAGATCGCAGCGTGGGTGTACTGCCCGCCGTTTTCACGCACCCCGGGGGCATAACCGCGTATGTAACCCGGATCCATTGGCGCCTTGTCGAACGGCGGATCGAGCAGCTGGATCAACCGGGCGTCGGCGCGCACCAGATAGTGGTCGAGCGCGTCGAGTGCCTGTGCCGTGCGCGCCGGCTCGCCGGCTCCCGACAGGACTGCCCAGCTCTGGGATATTGAATCGATCCGGCAATCGATGTTTTCGCAAGAACCCAGCGGCGTGCCGTCATCGAACCACGCGCGCTTGTACCACGCACCATCCCAGGCTTCGCTTGCGATATGCGCCCGCAGATCGATCGCCGCATGCTCGCATTTTTCCGCGAAGCCGACGTCGCGCTCATCGAGCGCGAGCGCGCCAAACCGGGTCAATACCTCGTACAGGAAGAACCCCAACCAGACGCTTTCGCCACGCCCTTCGGCGCCGACATTGTTCATGCCGTCGTTCCAGTCGCCGGCGCCGATCAACGGCAATCCGTGCACGCCCATGGTCAAGCCATGTTCGATCGCGCGCACGCAATGCTGGTACAGACTTGCGCGCCGATCCGAGCGAGACGGCAGGTCGTAATAGGATTCCTCCCCCGGGTTGAGCGCGCGCCCTTCGATGAAGTGCACCGGTTCGGCGAGCACCGAGCGATCGCCGGTGCTCTCGACGTAACGGCAGGTGGCAAACGGCAGCCACAGGTAGTCATCCGAACATCGCGTGCGCACGCCGCGTCCACTCGGGGGATGCCACCAGTGCTGCACATCGCCCTCGAGGAACTGGCGCGAGGCGTGGATCAGCAACTGCCGCCGCACCAGCGACGGCTCGGCATGCACCAGCGCCATGACATCCTGCAGCTGATCGCGAAAGCCGAACGCGCCTCCGGACTGATAGTAGCCACTGCGACCCCACAAGCGGCTCGCGATCACCTGATAGAGCAGCCAGCCGTTGCATAGCAGATCGAGGTCGGCCTCCGGTGTTTCGACCTGCACGGCACCGAGCATGCGATGCCACAGTTTGTCCACGCCTTCGAGCGCAGTGCGCGCAGTCCCGGACTTGCGGTGGCGCAGCACCAGGTCGCTCGCATCCTGCGCTCCACGTGCGCAGCCGAGACGGAAAATCAGCACGCGCGATTGCCCGTCTTCGATCTCGAACGGAATCTGTATCGCGCCGCATGGATCGAGAACGGCGCCGACCTTGCCGCTCAGACTCGCGCGCCCCATTGCAGCCGGTGCCCTCAGGCTGCCGTTTCGACCGATGAATTCGGCGCGATCTCCGCTGAGCGTGCGACTGACTTCATCGACATCGAAGAAAGCGACCTGATCGGCGAATTCCGCGTTGTAAGGATTGCTCGCGAACAGTGCTCCGGTGTTGGGATCGAGCGCCGTCACGACATGCATCGCGGTCTTCTGACGCAGATCCCCGAGCACCCATTCAACGTATCCGGTCGCGGAAAGACGGCGCATGCGTCCCGAGAGGTTGTCGAGCTTGAGGACGAAGTACTTGACCGGCGCAACCGGGTCGACATAGATGCGAAAAGTGCTGCTGATGCCATCCTCGCGGTGGTCGAAGATGCTGTAGCCGAACCCGTGTCGGGTGACGTAGTCACCGCTTCCGCGCGCAGGCAACGGCGTTGGCGACCAGAACTGTCCGGTCTCCTCGTCGCGCAGATAGAACGCCTCGCCCGTGGCATCGCTGACGGGATCGTTGTGCCAAGGAGTCAGCCGGAACTCGTGTGCATTTTCGTGCCAGCTGTATCCTCCACCGCATTCGGTCACGACGCATCCGAACTCCGGATTGGCAAGCACATTGACCCACGGCGCCGGAGTCGTCCCGCCGGCGGTCAGCGTGATCACGTATTCGCGTCCGTTGCTGGCGAAGCCGCCGATACCATTCGACAATTCGAGCTCGCGCGGCGGAGCGTTCCATGGCGTTGCGGCTTCCGTCCGCACGCGCGTCGACGCAAAACGCGCAAGCGGGGATTCGGCAGGATCGCGGCGCTTGACCTGCTCGGCGAACGTGCCGTGATTATCGGAAAGCACGGCACGCGCAACCGATTGCAGCAGGACGCGGTCCTCCACTGGAATCTGTTCGGCAGCACGCACGAAAATGCCGCCAGGGCGATCGATCACGCTGCTATCCGCAGCGGTGCTGATGAGCCCCATGATCTGATCGTGCAATATCTGGCGATAGCCGCCACGGTCCTCGTTCCAGATCACCAGATCCACTGCGAGGCCCTTGAGCCGCCAATAGCTGTGAGCCTGGACGGCGTGGCGCACCAGATCGATCTTGCCGAGATCCCTGATAACCACCAGCACGATAGGCAAATCACCCGAGATCGCGTAGGCCCACAGACCCGATTGGCCCCGATGATTGCGCGCGACCAGGTCGGCGCTCGCCCGCAATGATGCGTTGCCGTAAATCACGTTGCCTGCGAGGCGCCCATAAAGTTGCACGTCCGCCTCGCTGATATTGATCTGCCGCAACACCACCTGGCTGTGGGTCCAGGCCAGGTCGAATACGCGGTCGGCCAGGCGCCAGTCGTGATACTTCTCCGCCAGCGCAATGCATACCTCGCGACTGTCGCCCGCGCCGGTGACCATGTCGATGCTGACCGACTGTTCGGATTCGAGTTCGATGCGGTGGCGTATCGCGACGATCGGATCGAGCACCGATCCCTGGCTGCCGGACAACGGGCCGGGCGAACGCATGGCGTCGGGATCGGCTACATCGTTGCCGCGGCCGAGAAAGAGCGCACGGTCGGTCTCGAACGATACGGACTTGCTGTCGGCGCCACGGACCGTCAGCAAATGGACCATCCATGGCATCTTGTCCGACAGCGAGCGAGCGCGGCGCGTGCACAGGATGGCTTGTCGCGCGGGCAGGATTTCCGTCTCCACAAACAGCTTGCTGAATGCGGGATGCGCGACATCGGACAGCGGATCCGCCAGCACCACTTCGGCATAGCTGGTGACTTCGATGGTGCGGCGCGTGCGCGAACGGTTGGTGACGCGCGTCCGACGCAGCTCGATATCGTCTTCGGGCGACACCACGAGTTCGCAGTGGGTTTCGAAATGCGCTCCGCCGCGACGAAACTCGACTCGCGGTTCGCTGAAAGTCGCCTCGTAGGTTTCGCTGGGCCTACCGGTCGGTTGGAACGTGGTCGACCACACGGAGCCGCTTTCCACGTCGCGCAGATAGCAGAACGTGCCCCAGTTGTCGCGCGTCGAATCCTCCAGCCAGCGGGTGATGGCGAGATCCCTCCAGCGGCTGTAGCCCCCGCCCGCCGCGGTGATCATCACGTGATAGCGCCCGTTCGACAGCAACTGCAGGGCCGGTACCGTGGTATCGGGCCGGTGCAGCACCCGCATCGACAACTCGCGTTCGCTCGAAACGCGCTCAAGATCGGAGAGCTCCGCGTGCACGAAGGAACCGCTTGCCCGTGGCACGCGCTCCTGCAGCAACAGTATGGTGGATTGCATCAGCGGATCGGCTTCGAAACGCCGTTGCATCGGGTTGTGCCGCAGCGTCTGCAACAACGCCAGCAGACTCATGCCCTGATGGTGCGCCATGAATGAGTACACGATGGCGCTGCTCTGGCCTCGCGGCAGACGTCCCGGCGTGTAATCGACGGCTTCGTAGAAACCGTAGCGTCCGAGCGCGCCACCCGCCGCAAGCCGTTGCAGATTGGCGGCGGCCGCCTCGGGCGCGATGGGCAAGGCCAGCATCGTCGCATACGGCGCAATGACGAGATCGTCGGCAAGACCGCGCTTGAGGCCGAGGTCCGGAACTCCGAACGCGCGGTACTGGTAATTGAGCGACGCATCGACCAGGTTGTAGCCCGATTCGGAAATGCCCCAGGGGACGTCGTGCTGCTGACCATAGGCAATCTGCCTGCGCACCACGGCGCGACACGTCCGATCGAGCAGGGTGCCGGCGAAACTCGGCATGACCAGCGCGGGCATCAGGTACTCGAACATCGAGCCGCTCCACGACAGCAACGCCTGCTCGCCCCCGGCATTGGTCAACAGGCGACCGAGCGCAAACCAGCTCTCCTGCGGAACCTGTCCCTGTGCGATTGCCATGAAATTGCACAGCCGCGCCTCGGAAGCCAGCAGGTCGTAATAACTTGCGTCGCGACGGCGCTCGGCGAAGTTGTAGCCGATCGAGAAAAGATGACGTGCGCGGTCGTAGAGAAAACCGTAATCCACCTGCGCCAGATCGCTCGCGTCGAACGCGAGCCGCTCGATGGCTTCCATGCGCGCGCGCGCGCGCCTGCCGGCAACCTCGATCGCAGTCGCCACGGCGTCGATCCATTCGCGTTCCTCGACGGTCAACTGGTCCGCGTTTTCCTCCGCTGCGCGCCGCAACTCCCCGAACCAGGGCAATTCGTCGCGCGCGACTTCGCCCAGATGCGGCATCTCCACCGTGTCCACAAGCTCACGCCAGCGCTCCGGAACGGAACCACCACACCAGGGAACAAGCTCGGCCAGCTCATCCAGCGCGCTGGTGCACTGACCTGCAAACGCGCGCGCCCACTCGACCACGTCCGCAGGCGCAGTGGCCTCGAGCGACTGGACCAGCGAGCTGCCAGCCTCGCGAAGTTGCAGCAATGCGCGTTGCGCGATGCGCACAGTCACTGCCGGTGATTCACGCGCGCTTTCGAGGTGCGAGAGAAGTCGGGTGCGCGCCTCGAGCCCGCGTTCGCGAGCGAATTCGGCGCAAACCGCAAGCGTGTCGGCCAGCCCGTCGAGGACTCGCGGATGCAGCACCGGTGCATCAGGCAGCGCCAACAGTCCCTGGCGCAACGTGAACAGATGTCCCACCAGGTTGCCACTGTCCACCGTCGAGATGTACATCGGCTGCAATGGCTGCAACGTGAGCGTGTCGTACCAGTTGAAGAAGTGACCGCGATAGCGCTCGAGTTCGCGCATGCTGGTGAAGGTTCGCGCAGTGCGTTCGACCAAGCCCCCGGCAGTGAGGTAACCAAAGTCGTAGGCCGCCAGATTGGCCAGTAGTGCGAGGCCCATGTTGGTCGGGGACGTGCGATGTGCGATGGCCGCAGCCGGTTGTTCCTGGACGTTGTCCGGCGGCAGCCAATGATCGTCGGGGCCGACAAACCGCTCGAAAAACGCCCAGGTCTGGCGCGCCATGCGCCGCAGGAAGAGTGCATCGCTCGGCGTGAGCAACGTGCGGGCTTCGGCATACGGCCGGCTTGTCCACCACGCAATGGCGGGCGAGGCGATCCACAGCAACAGGATCGGCAGCGCCAAGGCAAGCACGCCCGGTCGCAGATACAGCAACGCGATTGCCACGACAATCGCCAGCAAGGGACCGATCCACATGGATCGCCATGCCGAAACGAACTCGCCGGATGTCGATGCGTCGCCAATGCCGGATGGCGTCCATTCGAGCAAATGCCGCCGCGATATGCGCGTGCGCCACAGCGTGCGCAGGATTGCATCGAGACTGAACCACGTCTCGAAAGGCAGACACACCAGAGTGAATGCGATCTGCAACAAGCGCTGGCCAAGCCCGCGCGAGCGGCCGGCGAGATGCCGGGAAAGCGGTTCGTCGGCCGCAGGCCGCACCAGATCCAGCGCGCTGTCGAACAACGCCGGCAGGACCAGCAGCGCAATCACCGCCAGCGTCCACAGCCAGGGTGCGGCCTGCGCGATCCAGCCGGTCAGCAGCAGCCCGAGCAGGGCCGCCGGCACCAGGCTGCGGCGCAAGTTGTCGAGGATCTTCCAGCGTGACAGTGCCGACAGTGGGTTGCGCTCGAACTCCCCCTTTGGACCGGCTGCCCATGGAAACAGCCAACCGGCCAGCTGCCAGTCGCCGCGAATCCAGCGATGGCGCCGACGCACGTCATCGCGGTAGCGCAATGGAAAACTTTCGAACAGTTCGACGTCGCTAAGGAGGCCCGATCGCGCGTAACAGCCCTCAAGGAGATCGTGGCTGAGGATGCGGTTCTCCGGGAAACGATTCTCGAGCGCCTGCTCGAACGTGTCGACCTCGTAAATGCCCTTGCCGATGAACGAGCCCTCGCCAAACAGATCCTGATAGGTATCCGATACGGCGCGGGTGTACGGGTCGATGCCTGATTCGCCGCCGAACAACAGCGCATAGCGCGAACCGCCGCCTTCGAAAGCCGTCGCGCCGACACGCGGCTGCAGGATGCCGTAACCAACGGTGACGCGACCTCGCGCGGCGTCGTATGCGGCCCGATTGAGCGGATGTTCGAGCGCGGCAACGAACTTGCGTGCCGATTCGCGCGGCAGCTGCGTATCGGCATCGAGGGTGATGACGTACTTGGTCCCGGCCAGCAGCGAGATGTCGCCACTGGTCAATGAAAAGCGGTCACCCGGATTGCCGCGCAACAACGCATTGAGGTCGGCCAGCTTGCCGCGCTTGCGTTCGCGCCCGATCCACGCGCCCTCGCACGCGTTCCATCGGCGCGGTCGCTGCAACAGGAAAAAGATGTCATTTCCGGGTTCGCTGTATTCGGCATTGAGGCGTTCGATGCCGATTGCGGCCTGCATCAGCAAGGCTTCGTCGGAAGGCAACGTCTCGGACTGCGCGTCGGGGAAATCGGTTAGCAGAGCGAACTTGAGCTGCTCGTCGCGATTGGCGAGGAAGCGGATTTCCAGATCCTCGAGCAAACGGGCCACCACATCCTGACTGGCCAGCATGCAGGGAACCGCGACGAGAGTACGGGCGGCAGCCGGAATCCCGCGATCGAAATCCATGCGCGGCAGGATCTGCGGCAGCGCGGTGAGCGCCGCGAGCCGGTTGACGATGGTCACGGCGAACTGGCTGACCGCAAAGAACGCCAGCAGGCCGGTCACGATCAGGAGCCCGGCGCTGGCTCCGTACCAGTGCGCGTGCGCGAGCAACGCAGCCGTCAGGACGGCCGTGGTCCCCGCTATCGCTCCGAGATAGAGCGAGACGGGGAAGTTGCCGGGCAACTGCCGAGACCGCTCGTCAATGGCCACGCGCATGCCCGCACGTTTTTGCAGGCGCGTCAGTCCGCGATCGATCAGGTAATACCCGACGTGCGCGACGCGCGCTTCGTTGCCGCTTTCGTTGGCGCCCTCGCGCGCGAATTCGACTGCCAGGCGCGCGATGGCGAGCTCCGATGACGGACTCTTGCGCGCGATGCGCTCAAGCACGTGGCGATAGCGGTCGCGCGTCGCGAAATCCATGTGCGCGTAAACACTGGCCGGATCGTCGCGCAGCACCTGCTCGGCCTGACTGACGCTCTCGACGAATTCGCGCCAGTCGATGACCGCAAGCAGCCGCAGGCTGCCGATGCTGTTGCTGATCGAAACCTGGTCCGCGGCCTGCTGCTGGTTTTCAGTCTGGACCAGCTGCTCTATGGTCAGGCCCGATTCGGCCAGCCGTTGCTGGATCCAAGTCAGAGGCAGCGCAAGCGCAACACCGTGGCCACGAAGACGCCGCACGATCTCGGCCACGAACGAACTCGCCATGGGCGGTTCGGAGCGCGCCATGTCGGCAACCACGAGAATAAGGCTTTTGGGATCGCTGCCGCTCGTCGCGACCATCCGATCCGCCCAATCGGCTGCGAGGTTGCGGTGTGCGAGGTCTCGCGTAACGCGTAGCGCGACGCGGCGAAGATTCTCGATCAGCGCAAGGCGCAACATGATCGGAATCGCCCACAGCTCGCCGAGGGTGAGCGTGGATACTTCCTGATAGGCCGCGACGAAGCGCGCCAGACTGTCCTGGTCGATGCGGCCATCGCCATGCGCGATTGATTCGAGCGCGATGTCGTAAACGCGCGGGAAACCCGCGGACGGACCACGCGCCAGCCGCGGCAGCTCCCAGCTGTAACCTTTCGGGAAATGCCGCCGCGCGGTGCGTATCTGTTCTTCCAGAAGATAGAAGTTGTCGAGCAGCCAGTCGCCCGCCGGGGTAATCCGGCGCTCTGACTTGATCGCAGCGGAGAGCAGCGTGCATGCATCGAGCAGCACCGATTCGTTGGCTGCCAGGCGACCGAGCAACTGGTCGCGCCCCTTGCCGAAGATGGGCTGATGGCGCTCGGCGAGCGCCTTGCCCTGCAACTCCATCTGCTCGCCACTGAACAGCTCCGCGCGCAGCGGCTCTTCGCCAGCGCCGGAGAGACGCAGCGCATCGGTGCGAGTGAATACGCGACGCCACCAGCGCCTGATGCGACGCAATTGCGCTCCCTTGCGTGCCACGTGCAAAACGCTCCTGTCTGAAATGCGCTCTTCGCTGTCTTGCCGCGCGTGAGGAATTACCACGAAACGCGTGCCCTGTGGGAAAGGCATCCGCGTCAAGCATCCTACCCGAGTAGGCATTGGCCAGCAGTCGGCCTGAAACGGCGTCTCCAACGATGCCAAGGCGCAATGGAGGGCCCGGCGCAAAAAGTCCATCGCGCGATCGACTGATGCGTTCTACACCATCCGAGGATTGCGCGAACCAAGCTGCCGGCGACTTCGGAGCGTTCGTGTTTCGAACCGGTAGTGGACTTTCGATCCAATGCGACGGCCGGGCGCATCCATCCCGCTGCCAGGCTTTTCCGTCGCACACCGAATCGCAGCCGGACAGCCGGCGCTCGACGCGGGCCATCACTTACGCGCAGTGCTGCGCCATGATGTGATTCGCCGTTGCCCTCGCGTCAAGCCAGTATGGCGTCCAGGCGGATGTCGACACCCGCCAGCGCTTTGGACACCGGGCAATTGGCTTTCGCATTCTGGGCGATGCTCTGAAATTCCTCGTCCTCGATGCCGGGCGCACAGACCTCGGTCGCCAGCTCGATCAGAGGAATGGAATAACCCTTCTCGCCTTTTTCCAGATGTACCGTGGCCTTGGTGCGCACGCTCTCGGGTGCATGACCGGCTTGTCCGAGCGCGAGCGCCAGCGCCATGGAGAAACACGCCGCATGCGCCGCGCCGAGAAGTTCTTCGGGATTGGTGCCCCCACTGCCGTCGCCCATGCGCGACTGGAAACCGTAGGGTCCCTTGAACAAGCCGCTGCCAAGCGATACCTCGCCAGTGCCGTCGGGAACACCTCCCTTCCATTGCGCTTGCGCAGTACGTCTGATCATCGCGTTCTCCTCGAGCGTGGAAACGACTGCGAGCGCCGCGAGCGGCACTCATGAGTCGGGGGACCGAGGCTAGCCAGAGCGCAGTGAACGCGCGCTTGATGGCTACCAGGGAACGGTCTTCCCGTCATGGCCGAAAAAGCCACCGCTGTCCGCTGGCTCGAGGCCATCAATAACGCGCAGCAGCCCGCCCACGGATTGTTCCGGCGAGAGCGTCGCGCCTTCGCCACCCATGTCGGTGGACACCCAGCCTGGACTCAACGCGACGACGATGGTTCCGCGCTCGATAAGCGCGCGTGCGAGCAAGCGGCTGGCCATGTTGAGCGCAGCCTTGCTGATCGCATAACTCGGCGTATGGAAACCATCGGTGCGAGCAATCGACCCGAGACCGGAACTCATGTTGACGACGACGGCGCGGTCAACGGCAAGCCGCGATTCCAGTGCCTGCGTGACCAGGAATGCACCTTCTGCATTGGTTGCGAAGCTTTCGCGCAGGGATTTTTGCTCCACTGAACCAAACCGCTCGCCATCGATCAGCATGCCGGCATTGTTGATAAGCAGGTCAATGCGGACGTCGAGCGCATCGACCGCGTGAGCGAGATCAGCGATCGAGCGTTCCTCAGGCAGGGAAAGTGGCACAACATGCAGATGCCCCGGATAGTCTCCCGCGAGGCGGTTCAGATCGAGCGCACGACCCGGCTGGCGGCAGGTTGCCATGACGCGGTCTCCACGCGCGAGAAGTTGTCGCGTGTATTCGAGTCCGATACCGCGATTTGCTCCCGTGACGAGGGCCTGGATCATCTTGATTTCACCGGCGCAGCCGAACTTTCGACGCTGCGTGAAAGTCTAGCAGCCTGCCGGCTCGCAGCAGCGCACATTCATTCTCGCCTGAGGCGGGGATACGCGGCGCGCACATCACGTGCCGATCCATTGATACCGATCTGCGTTGTCAGTTTGCCTTTTGCTAGGCTGAGGCATCGCCCAGCTCCTCCCAAGGAATTCCATGCACAAATTCATTGTTGCCGCGATCGCCGCCTTTTTCATCGTCCTCGATCCGTGCGGGGCCGCGGCTGCAACGCTGGACGGCATCGATATCCCGGTCACGCGTTTCACGCTGCCGAACGGCCTCACAGTGGTCGTCAGTGAAGATCACAAGGCACCAGTCGTTGCGGTCAGCGTCTGGTACCACGTCGGCTCGGCCGATGAACCGCCCGGCAAGACCGGCTTTGCGCACCTGTTCGAGCATTTGATGTTCCAGGGATCGGAAAACCACAAGGACGAATATTTCCGTCCGTTCGAGCTCGCCGGTGCGACCGACCAGAACGGCACCACCTCCTACGATCGAACCAATTACTACGAAACCGTGCCGACCACTGCGCTCGACATGGCGTTGTGGATGGAATCGGATCGCATGGGGCACTTGCTGGGCGCGATCGGCCAGGCCCAACTCGATGAGCAACGCGGCGTGGTGCAGAACGAAAAGCGCGAGGACGAAAACCAGCCCTACGGGCGGGCCGACGAGGTGATCCAACGCAACGCGTTTCCAGCGAACCATCCTTACCATCATGAAACCGTCGGTTCGATGGCCGATTTGAATGCCGCGTCGCTCGCGGACGTCAAACAGTGGTTCCGGCAGTATTACGGCGCGGCGAATGCGACCATCGCGTTGGTCGGCGACATCACCCCGGTGATCGCGCGACAGAAGATGCTGGAGTATTTCGGCGATATCCCACCGGGACCGCCGGTCGCTCGGCTGCAGCCATGGGTGGCGCCGCGCAACACATCGAGCGCCACGACGACCCACGATGAGGTCGCTCAGACCCGCATCTATCGCGAGTGGAACGTCCCGCAGCTCGGTGCTGTGGATGAAATCCCGCTCGAACTCGCGGCTGCCGTGCTCGGCCGAGGCAAGACCTCGCGGCTGTATCAACGCCTGGTTTACCAGGATCACCTGGCCGACAATGTCTCGGTGGATGTCGACGCACTCGAACTCGCGAGCCTGTTCACGCTGCAGGTCGACGTCAAAGGCGGCGTCGATCCGAAAACGGTCGAAGCGGCGATCGATCAGGAATGGCAACGCTTTGTCGCGAACGGCCCGACAGAGGACGAACTCGCCCGTGTGAAGACCGACACGCGCGCAGACTTCGTCCGCTCGATCGAACGCGTCAACGGCAAGGCGTCGCTGCTGGCCAGCGGTCAGGTCTACCGCGACGATCCCGACGCGTGGAAAACCGATCTCGAGCGCGTCGCCGCCGCGACGCCCGCCGACGTCACCCAGGCGGCAAGGCGCTGGATTACCAAAGGCGATTTCACCTTGACGGTTCTGCCGGCAATCCACGTTGCCACTACAAAGTCTGCTTCCCTTCCCCCGCTTGCGGGGGAAGGTGCCGAAGGCGGAACGGGGCAAGCGCCCAAGAAACCCATGGATGTATTGCGGACGCCATCCCCCTCATCGCTGGCAAGCGATGCCGAGTCCGGTCGCCCGGCCGTCGCCGGTCGCCCTCCCGCGAAAATGCCGTTGCCCAATGCATACCACGCAGTCGCCTCGTCCATCGATCGCAGCAACGGAGTGCCGCCGGTCTCGACGTTTCCGGCACTCGTCTTTCCGAAACTGCAACATGGCAAGCTCGCCAATGGCATCGAAATCGTGCTGGCCGAACGTCACACGATTCCGCTGGTCGATGTGCAACTACTGTTCGACGCGGGCTACGCCTCCGATGCCGGCCGCAAGCTCGGCACGTCGGCCTTCACGATGGCAATGCTCGACGAGGGCACGACGGATCTGGATTCGCTCGAGATCGCGCGCCGCTCCGAACGCCTTGGCGCCAACATCGGCGCGGGATCAGGTCTCGATTATTCGACAGTGGAACTGGGGGCGCTCGCATCGAACCTGACGCCGTCGCTCGCCTTGCTCGCCGACATCGTTCGCCATCCCGCCTTTCGTGCCGACGACTTCGCTCGCATCAGGGGCCAATGGCTGGCACGCATCGCGCAGGAAAAAACCGAGCCGACCGGCCTCGCCTTGCGCGTGCTGCCACCGTTACTTTACGGAACGGGTCATCCGTACGCGATCCCATTCACGGGTTCGGGCACGGCAGCCTCGATCGAGTCACTCGATGCGCACGATTTGCGCAACTGGATGCGTGACTTCATTCGCCCGGACAACGTTCGGATTCTGGTCGCGGGCGACACCACCCTGGATGCGATCACAGCTCGTCTCAACGCGATTTTCGGCGACTGGAAAGCGCCATCATCGGCGATACCGAAGGAGGCTATTGCCCACGTCGGCGTTCCCGAAAGGCCGCGTGTGTACCTGATGGACAAGCCCGGCGCGCCGCAGTCGCTGATTCTCGCCGGCGAAGTCGCGCCGTCGACCAAGGCCGCGAACAACGTGGCGATCGAGATCATGAACGGTGCGTTCGGCGGCAGCTTCACGTCGCGTCTCAACATGGATTTGCGCGAAGGGAAACACTGGGCCTACGGCGCCGGCAGTTTCCTGCCGAACGCGATTGGCCAGCGGCCCTTCATGGTCTATGCGCCGGTGCAGACGGACAAGACGGCGCCGTCGATTGCCGAGATCATTGCGCAGACACATGCCGTAATCGGTACGAAACCCCTGAGCGCCGCCGAGATCGACAAGATCAAGGTCGGGCAGGTGCGCAGCCTGCCCGGAAAGTACCAGACCGTCGGCAGCGTGCTCGGGGCGATGGCCGGCATCGAGTTGTACGCCCGTCCGGATGATTATGTGCAGACGTTGAAATCGCGCATCGATGCCACCGGCAACGCCTCGATTCAAGCTGCGGCCAAGGAAATCATCCAACCGGGTGCCCTCACCTGGGTCATTGTCGGCGACTTGTCGAAAATCGAGCAGCCGGTGCGTGCGCTCAAGCTCGGCGCGGTGCATGTGCTCGACCTGGATGGAAAGGTCGTGCGATGACGCGAGACGGTGCCGGTTCCACGCTTGAGCCGTTTTCATGCCGGAGGTCGCCATGATTCGTCGTCTGCTACTCGCGATTGCGCTGGCCGCGCTTGCGGCATGCAGCTGGGGCATCAAGCTCGATTCGGGCGGGGACAAGGTGCGCACGGCGTGGAACGGCAAGGTCAATGGTTGTCGCGATGTCGGCAAGGTGACGGTATCGGTGCTCGATCGCATCGGGCCGGTCGATCGCAGCGACATCAAGGTGCGTGACGAACTCGAGGTCATGGCGCGCAATCAGGCCGCCGAGATGGGCGCCGACACGGTTGCACCGATCGGCGAACCGCAAGACGGCGCGCAGAGCTGGAACGCTTACGCGTGCGGCGCGCGGTCGCGGAATCCTGGCCGCGCGCATCCGCTCGCCGACGACAAGGCGCAAACCTTTCCGATCAAGCACTAGGTGCGTTATGGAACGCAGGGCGGCGTTCCGCTTGGCCGCGTCAGGCGTGTCAGGGAAATCACGAGCGGCGGTGGCGGAACGCCCGGTCCAAATGCCGGAGATAGAACCGCCGAGCCGCTGTTGCTGCATCCGATGTCGAAACGATCGACATTGAAGAGCGCCTCATTGTGAAACGCCGTGGCATCGTAGTCCGCGCCGAAACGCGGACCGTAGCTGTCATACATGACAGGCCGCGGGAGCGTGTACGGCATGGTGGGCACCAAGCCCAGCGACCAGGATTGCGAATCAGGCGTCGTGCCAGGCTCGAAGTAGAACGCCACCTGGGTGTCAGCATCGAGTTGCTCGACTGCGAAGCCGCTTCCATCATGTGCGGGATCGAACCATAGTCCACTCGACTGCGGCGGCGCATCTGCCGTACCGCCCGAACAATCGAGTCCGGCCAGCGCCGTCAAACGCGTGATCGGCACGGTCATGTTGCCCCAGCCGTCGGGACCCTCCCAGCGCATCTCGCCATGGCTGCAATCGTCGAACGTCAGCCAGATGCGGCCCCACGGCGTTTTTTCGACGCGCGTGCCGTTGGGCGTTGCGATGGCCTGCGGCCGGCGCACGTCCTCGAACGCGATGCTGTTGCCATCGATCGTGCCGACACCCGTCATCCAGGCTTGCTGACCTGGCTCAGTTGCCGGCGGATAGGTGAAGAAATACACATCGGCGAATCCGCCATCGAGAATCTCGAGCACGATGCCCTCGCCGTTGCGGTCAGGATCGAACCATTCGCCGCTGTAGCGCGCATCGATCGGCGGCGCCGGATTGGCCGGTCGCGCTGGCACCTGGCTGTCGAACGACGGAACATCCTGAACGTCGGCGTCGAGCCGGCACGGGCCACCGGTCCCGGCGGCCACGAGCGCCTCGCAGTCCCGCTGCAAGCTCGCAACGGTGGGTTGCGGTGCTCCGTCCTTCCACTGCCGCAGCGCTTCCCAGCCAGCCAGGCCCTCGGCGTCGGTAAAGCCGCAATGGGTCGGTTCGTCCTCGGCGACGATTGCACTGGTGATCTGATCTGCAGGCAACTCGCTGCGCAATACCGACTGGTTGGCTGGAATCACGAGTTCATCGCGGCTGGTCTGCAGCGACAGCACCTTGGCATTGCCGACATCCCCGCGAAAATCGGACAGCCAGTGAAACTCGAACGCGGCCAGCGGGTCGGCGGTTATGCGCTCGATTCCGGCATCGATGCTGGCGTCCTCGTAGTGCACGCCGGCGGTCGTGAAGGGGTTGGTCGCATCAAGCTTGTCCGGCGCGCGTACCAGATCGCCGAGCGCGAACGTCGCGTAACCCATGTTGGTGACGAAAAAATTCTCGCTGGTGAAATGACCGAAGGCCTCAAGTTCGGCGAGCCGTCGCCGCATCGCGTCGTTGCGCAGCGCCGGCGGCAGATCCACGCCCGTGCAGCGGTTGAGAGAAATCAGCGCATCAAGCACCGGCCCGTCATCGAGCAGGTTGCCGAGGTCGTCCGGAATATCGTCCAGATTGACGGCCCACGGTAGCGGCTCGTCCCCGGTCGGCAGACTGCCGGTCCCTTCGCAGACCACCGGATAGGCCAGGCGCAAATCAATGGCCTGATCCCACACGCGCGCCCCAGCCGCCGCGGGACACAATGCGTAGACCCCGTGTACTGGCGGAAAGCCAGGTTCCTCGGCGAGCTTGAGCGCGGTCAGGCCACCCATCGATCCGCCGAACGGCAGGATTTCGCCGGGTGTGCCGACGAGATTCTCGAAGATCGCAAGCAGGTCGCGATTGTCGTCCATCGCGTGGAACAACGCCCAGCCACGCTGGCGATAACTTGTTGCGGCAACGGCATACCCCTCGCCAAGCATCACGTCGCGCAGTGGGCCGAGGCTTGGCGTCCCGGCAGGCGCGCCGAAATTAAAGCCGTGCTGGTAGAGGACCAGCGTATCGCCGGGCTGCCAGTCATCAGGTGCCGCGATGCTGTAGGTCGCGCCCGACGGGGCGACGCCGGAAAATTCCCGGACCGCCCACGCCTGGTTTGCTGCGAGCAACGCGAAGGTGAAAACAGCCAGCCGGAATAGTCGTTTCATGGCGAAGCTCCAATGGCTCGAACGGGGCGCCCGGATCACGTCCCGGCGCGCGCAGGTTGCGCGTAAAGCGCCTCGGCATTCTGAAACAGAATCCATGAGGTGGCGATGAATTTATCGCCACCGTTCGGCCGGTTGCCGCGATGGGTATGCGTGAATCCGGCCGGCGCGATCAACAGCGAACCGGTGCGCGGTGCGATCGTGCGCTGCTGATAAAGGAATTCGGTTTCGCCTGCCGAGAATCCGTCGTTAAGGTAAATCGTCCACAGCAACACGCGGTGCAGCGTGTCGGCATCGCCGGCCCGCGGATATAGCTCGCTGTGCCAGTACGGGTAGCCGCCGACCCCGGCCACGTATTTCTGCAGATTGATCTGCCCGGGCCGGAACACCTTGACCACGAGCTTCTGAAGCAGGCCATCATCCATTGCGGCCACGCGCGCGGAATCCAGCAGGACCGACTCACCGGTCTTTGCATCCGGCATGCGCAACGACAATGGCGCGAGCGCCGCGTAGCCGTATTTGCGCACATAGGATTTCGCGCCTTCGAGCATCGCGCTGTTCAGCGCGCGTCCGGCGTCGGCCCAGTCGGCACGCCCGCTGATCCGGATGTCCCAGCTATCCTTGAGCTCGGTATCGATGCCGCCACCGGTCGCCCCTCGACTGGCCAGCCCGCTCGCCTCGAAGCGCGCGACCAGCGCCGCACACGTGGCCGCATCCAGCGCGTTGTCGTAGACCTCGATGAAATCCGGTTGATCCATGCAGGTGCCGAAGCTTGTCGAGTGCCAAGCACTCTCCAATGCGATGATTGCCACGTCATGTAACCAGAGAGCATGCCATGAAACACCTGCAAGGTTGTTTGCTGTTGGCGGGACTGACGTTGATTGTTGGCGCGCAAGCCGAACCTGCTCGGATGCCGTCCACAGCCGACGATTGCGGGCACAAGATCGAGCAGAGCGCGACCGACCGGCAGTTCGAGCAGATCTACACGCGCGAATGGACGTGGCGCGAAATGCAGTTCCCCGGTCTCGATGATGAACCCGATGCCAACGTTCCTGACGACCGGCTGCCGCGTGTCGACGCCGCGGCCCAAAAGAAGCGCCTGCAATACTGGACCGATGTCCTGCATCGCCTCGATGCGCTGGACCCTCAGCGGCTCTCGGCGGCGAACCGCCTCAACCTCGCCGTGTACCGGCCGCAGATTGAGAATCTCGCCGCCGATGCGCGCTTCCGCGATTATGAAATGCCTTTCAACAGCGATTCGTCGTTCTGGTCGGATCTTGGCTTCCTGGCGCAGCGCAGGCTGGCGAACGACAAGGCGTATCGCGCCTATATCGCCAAGCTCAACGACATCCCGCGCTATTTCGACGAGCAGATTGCCAACATGCGCGCGGGACTTGCGCGCGGCTTCAGCGTGCCGCGCGCGGTGCTGGCTGGTCGCGACGTGTCGATTGCGACAGTCGCCAATGTCGCGAAACCCGAAGACAGCACGTTCTATGCGCCCTTCACCAGGATGCCAGCTTCGATCCCGGCCGCGGAACAGGTGAAGTTGCGTGCCGCTGGCGTTACCGCGATCCGTAGTCGCGTAATTCCCGCTTACGCGAAGTTGCTCAGGTTCTTCCGCGACACCTATGTCCCGAACGCGCGGAAGACACTTGCAGCCGAGGCGCTGCCGGATGGCAAGGCCTTCTATCGCCAGCAGATCCGCGAATACACCACCCTCGATCTTGATCCGGATGCGATCCATGCGATCGGTCTTGCGCAAGTCAGGCGCATTCATGGCGAGATGCTCAAGACCATGCACGATGCCGGGTTCACCGGAACGTTTCCCGAGTTCCTTCAATTTCTGCGGACCGATCCGCGGTTTTACGCGAAGACGCCCGAGGAGCTGCTGATGCGCGCTTCTTGGATCGCCAAGCGCGTCGATGGCAAACTCTCGCAGTTCTTCGGCCTGCTGCCGCGCGGACGATTCGGCATCAAGCCGGTGCCGGCCGACATTGCGCCGTTCTGGACCTCGGGCCGCGGCGGCGCGGACACCTACTGGGTCAATACCTACGATTTACCGTCGCGTCCGCTGTACAACCTGCCCGCATTGACCCTGCACGAATCGGCGCCCGGCCATTCGCTGCAGCTTTCGCTCGCAAAGGAACAAACCGGGCAGCCGGAATTTCGCCGCAAGAACTACATCTCGGCCTATGGCGAAGGCTGGGCGCTGTATTCGGAGGATCTCGGCGAGGAAATGGGCATCTACACCACGCCGTACGAACAATTCGGCCGGCTGACCTACGCGATGTGGCGCGCCTGCCGCCTCGTCGTCGATACCGGTATTCATCATCTTGGCTGGACGCGAGATCGCGCGATCGCCTATCTCGCCGACAACACCGCGCTCAGCCGGCACGAAATCGAAACCGAGGTCGACCGTTACATTTCGTGGCCAGGTCAGGCGCTGAGCTACAAGCTCGGCGAAATGAAAATCCTCGAACTGCGCCGGAAAGCCGAAGCCGCGCTCGGAGCGAAATTCGATTTGCGCGCATTCCACGACACGGTCCTCTCGACCGGCTCGGTGCCGCTGCCGGTCCTCGAAGAGGTGGTCGATGCGTGGATTGCTGGCGGCGGCAAGGGGAAATAGCCATGCCGGGACTGCCGGTGCAAAGCTGCGTGCCAAGCGCAGGGCGCTTTCAGGGAAGCACCGCGAATCGAGGCTAGTGTTGATCTGCGGGGACGTCGTCCGATTTTCCGGCTCGTTTGTTGCGCGTCTTCATTTGGGGTTCGACCGGCTTTGCGGCCGATGCAGCATGATCGCTTGCGGCCTGCTTCGCCCACTCGGCGAAGATCGCGGCGCGCGCGTCGGTAACATCGGGTTCAGTGGGCTCGCTCTCGCTGACAGCGCTCGCGGGATTACCCGTTTCGATATAGCGCACCAGGCGCGCAAGTTCACCTGAAAGCTGTTGGTCGACCACCGGCGCAACCACATCGAGTCCGCTGGCGCCGGTACCGTTGACGCGATAATCGATGCCAAGGCGCGTCGCGCCATCGTCACCGCTGTTGATCGAGATGTTCATGACTCCCGTGACGGCGAGTTCCTGCAGCGGCCCGAGCGCGATATCGAGGCGCAGCAGCGAATCCTTCAACGCCATGATCACGCGCCCATGTTCGACGCTACCGTCCTTCCAGCGTTCGCAGAAACAGCCGCCGGCCTCGGGCGTCAGGCTGAGGTTCGCGGCCGAGCCGGACCAGGTGTGCGCATCGCTCCACCAGTGCCCGATGTCAAGGACGCCCGCATAGGTTTTGGCCGGAGTCGCGGCGACCGGTGCCGATACGGAAACGAAAAACCCGTCGGCGCTCGAACGCACGACTTCGCCTTGCGCGCTCGCGGCGAATGCGCCGAGAGCCGCCGCGACAAGCAAAATCCGCAGTCTTGCCGATATTGCGTATCGCGGCCGCGTGCCGCGGATTTGCTCAGGCATCGGCGTCGGTCGCCCAGCCCTCGCCGGTCCCGCGATGGAAAACGAGATCGCTTTCGAGCACGTTGCCGGCCGGAATCGGCGACCGCTTGGCCACCCCCTCGTAGATCGGCCGGAAATCCGGTCGCGTCGCATCCATGAGCTGCTCGAAACTCTCGATCACGAAGTAGGTTTTCTGGAATGTGTCGATGCGGTAGCGGGTCTGCATGATGCGCTCGAGATCGAACCCGAGGCGATTCGGCGCATCCGACTCGAGGCAGTGAATCGATTCGCCCTTGGACGAAACAATTCCGGAACCATAGATGCGCAGCCCTTCGGGCGTGTTGATGAGTCCGAATTCGACGCTGTACCAATAGAGACGCGTTAGATTGACCAGCGCCTCTTCGCCGATACCGTGCGCCTTGACGCCTCCGCGTCCATAGGCCTGCATGTAATCGGCAAACACCGGATTGAGCAGCAGCGGCACATGGCCGAACAGGTCATGGAACAGATCGGGCTCGGCGATGTAATCGATCTGCTCGGGTTTGCGCAGCCACCAGGTCACCGGGAAACGGCGGTTGGCCAGGTGATCGAAAAACGTGAGCTCGGGCAACAGCCCTTCGACGCCGATCAGCTCCCAGCCGGTCCCTGTGGCGAGCACCTCGTTGAGATCGGCGAAGCGCGGAATCGCATCGGGCGTCATGCCGAAGCGTTGTTGATTGTCGAGAAACTCGGCGCAGGCGCGATTCTCGAGAATCTTGCGCTGGCGCTTGAACAAGGTTGCCCAGGTGGCGTGATCGCTGGCCACATAGCTGTCCCAGGGCTGCTCGACCACCGCGGTGGTGTAGACCGGCACATAACCCTTGTCGGTGTTCTGATGTTCGACTCGGCGCGGTTGATCCACAGCACACCTCCTGATCTTGAAGCGAATTGCGCGACCAGCTTAGCGCGCTCGCGCAACGATGGCTTGTTGCAATGCGGGCGTGTGCGTGGCGCTTGGTGAGCGATTCATCTTCTAATTCCTTAACCGGGATTGCCGACAAACGAGTCCGGCAGCTTGGCGATACTCGCATCAGACAGGCGAACTTCCGTCTGCGATTCAGGTGTCATCGCGGTTGTGGGAGCGCGCGGCACCATTCGTCGCATCGCGCATCGGCCTTTTGTCGCCGCGAACTTTCGGGAATGCAATGACCACCGACTCTTCGTCGCGCCCATGGCCCGGACCACTCCATAACCCCGGCACATCTTCGGGACGCGGCGGTTCGAGTTCGTTGTCGACGGCCGTCGATTCCTCCTCCTCGTCGTCCCAGCTGTAGCGTCTGCGCGGGGGTGCCGGATCGCGATTGTGGAACGCAAGCGCTGCGACGAGCCCGGACAGCGCGCCGAAGAAGTGGTACTCGAAAGACACGTGGGCATCGTGCGGCAGCACGCCCGCGACCATGCCGCCATAAAGGAAGAACACGACCAGCGACGTCGCGACGGCGAGCCGGTCGCGCCGGATCAGCCCCATGAAAAACAGGAAAAACATCAACCCGCTGGCGATGCCGCTCGCGCCCACATGGACTTCGGGTCGCGCAAACAGCCAGACTCCGAAACCGGATGCGATCCATATCAACGGCAGCGCACGCCGCGTCGCGAGCGGATACACATACAGCGTCAACGTGGTCAGAAGCGCCATCGGGAAGGTGTTCGACATCAGGTGTTCGAATGATGCATGCGCAAAGGGCGCGGTAAGAATTCCGATCAACCCGTGCGGCGTGCGCGGCTGGATACCGAGATCGTCGAGCGACCAGCCAAGCATCCACGCCGCGAACCACGCAATCCAGATTCCGACAAGCAGCGCCAGTGCACCAAGCACCGCATAGCGCATGCGCTCGCGATCGCTCGCGACGGAATCGGGACCGGGAACCGGCGTGGCGGGAGCGATGTCCATGCCGATCAGATGGGGCGCAGGCCGCCGCAGCACAAGGGAAGCGAGCATCGACATCCAGGCCGCGCTGGCGCGGGCCTTCGCGAGCGTAACGTATGATTCGCGCCATGAATCCCCCCACCAACGTTGATCTGCCGACCATCCATCTCAAGATCGAACGCCGCTCGAACCATCCCTGGATTTTCCAGAAAATGGTCGAGAAACCGGCCACACGGCCCAAACCCGGCGCGATCGTCCGAATCGTCGACCGCGACGGCCAGTTTGCCGGCCACGGCTTCTACAACGGACATTCGCGCATCGCGCTGCGCGTCCTCTGTGCGGATCCCGACGAGGCGATCGACGATGCGTTCTTCGCGCGTCGCATTGCCACCGCCGTGGGCCTTCGCCGTGACGTGCTCAAGCTCGATGCCGTCACCGACGCGTATCGGCTGATCCATTCCGAGGGGGATGATCTGTCCGGACTCGTGGTCGACCGCTTCGCCGACACGCTGGTCATCGAGTATTTTTCCGCGGGCATGTACCGCGTGCGCGACCTAATCCGGCGCTGCCTTCTGGAACACTTTCCCGACAGCCGGATCTATGCCTACGCGGAGGATCACGTGCAGAAGCAGGAGAGTTTCGACTGCCAGGTTCCGCCAGCGCCACAACCGACCGTGATCGACGAGCACGGCGTCCGATACCATGCCGCGCCCGGCAGCAAGCACAAGACCGGCTTCTTCGCCGACCAGCGTGACAATCGCCGGCTGCTTGCGCAGTTCTGCGAAGGTGCGCGGGTGCTCGATCTATGTTGCAACTCGGGCGGTTTCGCGATCGCAGCGAAGACGATCGGCGGCGCGGGCGAGACCATCGGCATCGATCTCGACGAAGAAGTCCTCGCGCTGGCCCAGCGCAACGCGCGGCTCAACAAGGCCCAGGTGCGCTTCATCCAGGCGGACATTTTCGCGTGGCTGCGCGATGTCGCGATCAACAACCACGAGCAATTCGACGTGGTCGTACTCGATCCGGCCAAGATGACGCGCGATCGCGAGCAGGTGATCCCGGCGCTCAAGAAGTATCTCGACATGAACAAGCTGGCATTGGCCGCCGTCAAGCCGGGCGGCGTTTTCCTGACGTGCTCATGCACGGGTCTCGTCGGCGAGGATCAATTCCTCGACATGCTGCGGCGCGCAGCGTTCTATGCGAATCGCACGATCCAGGTGCTCAAGGTCGCCGGTGCCGGGGCAGATCATCCGTTCCTGGCGCACGTGCCCGAATCGCGTTATCTCAAGGTCGCGTTCTGCCGGGTGTTCTGAAGCGTTTACACTGGCGCCTTTTGGGCGGATGAGATGGAGCGGTCCATGAAGAACAAGCTGGCCAAGCGACCCAAGGTCACACGCGACGCGGCCGAGGAGGCCGTGCGTACGCTGCTCGCCTGGGCTGGCGAGGATCCCGCTCGCGAGGGACTCATCGATACACCCAAACGCGTGGTCAATGCGTATCGCGACTGGTTTTCGGGTTACGAAGTCGATCCGGCCGATTACCTGCGCCGAACTTTCGAGCAGGTCGCCGGCTACGATCAGGTGATCGTGCTGCGCGATATCGAGTTCGAGTCGCATTGCGAACATCACATGGCTCCGATCATCGGTCGCGCGCACGTCGGTTACCTGCCGACCGACAAGGTAGTCGGTATATCCAAGCTCGCACGCGTGGTCGACAGCTTCGCCCGGCGTTTCCAGGTGCAGGAAAAAATGACTGCCGAAATTGCGCACTGCATCCACGACGTGCTCAAGCCGCGCGGAGTTGGCGTGGTCGTCGAGGCCGCACATCAGTGCATGACCACGCGTGGCGTGCACAAGACGCGCGTCAGCATGATCACGAGCCAGATGCTCGGCACGTTTCGCGAAGATGCGCGCACGCGCGCCGAATTCCTGCGCTTCATCGACATCTCGGGCGATCGCTGAATCGTTGCGGCGTCAAACCGGATCATGAACAACCCCGTCAACGAAGCAGCCGTCCCGGCACGCCGCGCCGCGGTCGCGTTCATCTTCGTCACCGTGATGCTCGACATGCTCGCGTTCGGCATCATCATTCCGGTGCTGCCGCATCTCATCGTGCAACTGATCGGCGGCAGCATCGCGCACGCCGCGATGTGGTCGGGGCTGTTCGGCGCGCTGTTCATGCTGATGCAGTTCATTTTTTCGCCGGTGCAGGGCGCGCTGTCGGATCGGTTCGGTCGACGACCGGTGATCTTGCTGTCGAATCTCGGCCTTGGTGTGGATTTCGCGATCATGGCGCTCGCGCAGGCGCTGCCGTTGCTTTTCGTCGGGCGTTTGGTGTCCGGCATCTCGGCCGCCAGCTTCAGCACCGCAAACGCTTACATCGCGGACGTGACCTCGAATGAGAAGCGCGCGGCCGCGTTTGGCCTGCTCGGTGCCGCGTTCGGTATCGGTTTCATCGTCGGCCCGGCGCTCGGCGGCCTTCTTGGCGGTATCTCGGTGCGACTGCCGTTCTGGGCTGCCGCTGGCCTTTCCGTCGTCAATTTCTGCTACGGATTCTTCATCCTGCCCGAGTCGCTGCCGAAGCAACGGCGAAGTGCACATTTCGATCTGCACGGCGCCAATCCGCTTGGCTCGCTGCGCTTGCTCAAGCGGTATCCGGCGGTGCTCGGCCTCGCGATGGTGCTGTTCCTGATCAACCTGTCGCAGTATTCGCTCAATTCGACTTATGTGCTGTACACCGATTACCGCTATGGCTGGGGTCCGCAGATCGTCGGATACACGCTCGCACTCGTGGGCCTGTGCAGCGGCACGGTCCAGGCCGTGTTGGTACGCAAGCTGGTGCCGCACTTCGGCGAACGCCGCTTGGTGCTGGCCGGTCTTCTGCTCGGGGCGCTGGGATTCGCGATTTTCGGTTTGGCCCCGGATGGGGCGATATTCCTGCTCGGCATTCCGTTCCTTGCGCTCTGGGGTCTGGCCGGGCCACCCGCCCAAGCGCTGATGACGCAACAAGTCGATCCGCAGGAGCAGGGCCGTCTCCAGGGCGCGATTGCCTGCCTTGCAAGTCTTGCGGGCATTTTCGGTCCCGGGCTGCATTCGCAGGTATTTGCCCTGTTCATCGGAACGCACGCGCCCGCGCACGTCCCCGGTGCGGCCTTTCTGCTGTCCGCGCTGCTGTTGATGGCAGGCTGGGTCATGGCACGGCGCGACGCCGCGGCGTTGAGCCATCCTCTCACGGCGCTCGAGACAGTATCCGCCTGCGCACAGGAAGTGCTGCCGGGTGCGGGTGAAGTGCAAGCATCGGAAATCCAGTCCGATCGATGAATTGCACGCCGCTGTTGCCAGCGACTGCTCTGCACGACTATCGTTGCCCGCTCCCGTGCCGGCGCAAGCGGGTTGTGTGACTGTCGCGTGTCGGCGCGACTGATCTTTGCGGGAAAGCCTTCTGAGGAAACCTCCATGCGTCGAATCGCCGTCCTTCCGCTCAGCATTGTCGCGCTGCTCGCTTGCGCGCTCGCCGCATGCAGCCCGTCCACGCCCAATTCGCCGTCAGCGTCGCCTTCAAAACCAGTCGCGAAGCCGACCGAGCCTGCCAAGGCAGCGGCGCCTGCGGTCAAGCCCGTCGCCGAGGTGCCCGAAGGCCAATGCGGCGATCAATCAGGCATTCCGGCAGACCAACGCATCGCCAATACCGCGCACTGGACGACCGCGAGCGAGCAGGACAATTTCGGTTATGACGTGTATCGCGGCGACAGCGAAAAAGGGCCGTTCAAGAAGTTGACCGCAAAGCCTGTCCTCGGTGCGGGCACCTCGGACGAGACCCACAAATACGAGTACCGCGACGACACCATCGACCCATGCAAGACCTACTGGTATTACGTCGAAGGCATCAGCACCTCGGGTCAGCACGAGAAGTTCACCCCGACATTCAAGGCACCGGCCAAGCGGCGTGCCCAAGGTTCGGCGCCCGCCAACGCACCGGCCAAGCCGCCTGCACCAGCCAGCGATCTCAACGCATCGTCCTGAGCTCCAAACGCAACGTTCGACGCGCGGATGCAGGGAATCCCCCAACCGCGGACTCGCCCCGAATTCGCGCCGCTTGAGCAGAGGTGCCGTGAAGGGTGGGATTTGCCCGGCCCGAGCCTCGCGCTCCCCCGGTTACCCGCCGGTCCGTCGCGATCCAGCGGCCGATGAGCGCGCGCGATCAAGCGCGAATCTGACGCCAGCGGCAGCCTTCCGGTATTCTCCTTCGGCCATTTTTTCCGCCCTCGACGCATGCGCCGCCACTTGATCGACCTGCTTCTGTTCAGCACCTACGCGGAATTGCACGCCGAGCGCGCGCGCAATTACCTCGGGCTGGTCTGGTGGGTGCTCGATCCGGCCCTGATGATGGGAGCGTTCTGGCTGGTGTTTTCGGTGGTGCTCAAGACCGGCGGCCCGGACTACCTGCCCTTCCTGCTCATCGGACTCACGATCTGGCAGTGGATGAAATCATGCATTACGCACGCGGGATATGCGATCTGGACCAATCTTGGGCTGATCCGACAGGTCGACCTGCCACCTCTGGTGTTTCCACTGGTGCAAATGTTCGCCGACACCATCAAGTTCTTCTACATCTTCGCCTTGCTGCTGGTGATCCTCTGGTGTCTCGGCTTCCCGCCGAATGCTGCCTACTTCGCGTTGCCCTTACTTTTCGTCTCGATATTCGTGTTCGCCGCGGGGCTCGGATTCCTGATGGCGGCGGTCGTACCGTTCCTCCCGGATATCCGCTTGGTGATCGAGCAGCTGTTGACCGTCGTGATGTTCATGTCGGGAGTAGTGTTTGCGATCAACAGTGTGCCCGAGCCGTTGCGAACCTGGTTCAAGCTCAACCCGGTCGCGGCACTCGTCAATGCCACCCGCGGTGTCCTGATGTACGGGCGGTGGCCGGACTGGACGGCATTGGCGGTGGTCAGCGCCATTTCGGGATTGGTCTGCCTGTTCGGGGGCTGGGTCGTCACGCGACTCGCACCGCGCTTCCCGAAACTGGCGATCTAGGGACGCGGATGAGCGATATCCTGGTCCGGCTCGAACACGTTGGCGTCGCGTTCAACGCGCAACGCCGCGTTGGCGACGGACGCTTCTGGGCGCTCGAGGATGTCAGCCTCAACTTGTCCCGCGGCGAGCGTCTCGGCGTGATTGGACGAAACGGCGCGGGCAAAAGCACCTTGTTGCGCGTCATCGCCGGCATCCTCGTGCCCGATCGCGGCAGCGTGCGGCGCGCGCCGGTATCGTGCCAGTTGTTGTCGCTGGCGATCGGTTTCACGCCGTACCTGTCCGGACGCGACAATGCCATGATGTCGGGCTTGATGCTCGGCCTGCGCCGCCGCGAAATGGCCCGGCGACTGCCGGCCGTCCGGGAATTTTCCGAACTGGGTGATTTCTTCGAACAGCCGATCGCGACCTATTCCACCGGTATGGTCATGCGTCTTGCGTTTTCGGTCGCAATCCAGGTCGAACCCGATGTTCTCCTGATCGACGAAGTGCTCGCGGTCGGCGATGCGGAGTTCCAGCAAAAATCCGGGGCAGCCTTGCGCGAACGCATGCACGAAGGACGAACCGTCGTGTTCGTGAGCCATGACGAAAACAAGGTCGCCTCGCTGTGCGATCGGGTGTTATGGGTCGAGCACGGCCGCAGCGTGCTCGAAGGCGGACGCAACGAAGTGTTCGAGGCTTACCATCGCGACCTGCACGATTCCGTCGGCGCCGCATGAATACGCCCGCCGCTCCGCGCGGCGTCCCGCGTGCGCCGCTTCGCCAAATCAGCTGGGATGGTCATCGGTTGAAGTTGATTTTCGACCGCGCCTTCTCCCATGGCGACGACATCGCGTTGGAGCTCGACGGCTGCCACTTTGCTCTCGTGCGTTGCGACGCCGACGCGCAGGCCGTTTTCACTTTTCCGTTTTCGCCTGGCGGAACTGCCGCGATGCGTATGCTGCCTCGGCTCGGTCGCGAGGGGCCGGCTACCCTCGATGCGCCTCTGGAACTCGTCCTGGGCGTTCCGGGAATCGGGGCACCGAGCGGCCTGCCGAACGCGCTGGCACCTCTCGAACAGGGTTGTCTCGTGCCGCTTGGGAGCGAGTGCTCCGCGCCGGACGTTGTCGTCGCGGTTCCGATATACAACGCGGCGGAACACGTCGAACGCTGCCTCGCCTCGTTGATCGAGCACACGCGAGGCGGCGCGCATCTTGTCTTGATCGACGATTCGAGTACCGAGCCCGAAATCGCGGCACTGCTGGAGCGCCACGCACACATATCCGGCATCACGGTGCTGCGCAATCCACGCAATCTCGGATTCACCGCAACCGCCAACCGAGGCTTGGCCGCCGCGGGCCGCGCCGACGTGGTGCTGCTGAATGCCGACACCGTGGTCGGGCCGAACTGGCTCTGCGGTTTGCGTCGCGCCGCCTATGCGTGCGCCGACACCGGCACGGCAACCGCAGTATCCGACAACGCCGGCGCCTTCTCCGTACCGGAACTCGAGCAGGCCAACGAGCTGCCGGATTGCTGGACGATCAGCGCGGCTGCGCGCGGATTGTGGCAACACGCCGGTGTCGCCTATCCGAAGCTTCCGACCGGCAATGGTTTCTGCATGTACATCAAGCGCGCAATGCTCGATGCAGTTGGCGCGTTCGATGAGGTCGCGTTCCCGCGCGGCTACGGTGAAGAGAACGACTTGTGCCAGCGCGCTCGCGCAGGCGGCTGGCACCACGTGATCGCAGGCAACGTGCTGGTGGCGCACGCGCGCAGTCAGAGTTTCGGAGAATCGCAACGGCGCGCCCTCGGACAGGCCGGCATGGCGATGTTGCGCGATCGCTATCCCGACTACGAGGCGCAGGTCGCCGCCACGTTGTATTCGTTCGAACGCCTGGTGCTCGACTGGCGCGTGCGCCGCATCTTCGCCGATGCGCGCAGCGACAACGTCCCGTTGCCGCGACTGCTGTGGACTGGAAATGCCGCACCCGCCGCGACCGATTGGGAGATCTGGCTGGTTCGCCACGAGGGCAATGCGCTGGTACTGCAAGGTCCAACTCCGCCCGGGACGAAACCTTCGATGACTCGCGTCGCAAGCGGTGTCGAAACGCGCGGTTCACAGGCGAACGCGTTGTGGGATTGGTTGCAATTGTGGGCAATCGAATGCGTGGCCATCCATTCCGATGACGAGTTCGGCCTGGGGCCCATGGCGCGGGCACTCGATATCCCGACGTTTTGCCTCCAAGGGCCTGGCGCAAACGCTCCTGCGTATGCGGATTTCGCAGCCAAGTCGCGCAGCTTCCGCCGAATCTCGCCGTGACCCGGGCCGTGCGACATGCCTTGATCACGGGAATCAGCGGCCAGGATGGGGCGTGGCTTGCGGCGCGTTTGCTTGCCGCGGGAATTCGCGTCGTCGGCACCCATCGGCCCGGCACGCCTGATCTGTGGCGGCTGAACGAACTCGGCATCGCTTCACACCGGAACCTGCAGCTTGGCGAACTCGATCCCCGCGATGCTGATGCCTGTCGCGCCCTGCTTCGTGAAACCCGCGTCGATGCGGTGTTTCATTTGGCCGCGCAATCGAGCGTGGCCGAAAGTCTCGTCGATCCGCTCGGCACTGTCGCAGCGAACGGTGCGTCCGCGCTTAACCTGCTCGAAGCGGTGCGTTGCGAATCCCCTGCCACCCACGTCGTGATTGCTTCCAGTGCACAGATCTTCGCCGGATCGAGTCCCCCGCCATTCGACGAGATCACGGCGACGGTTCCGCTCGGGCCCTACGGCGTCTCGAAACAGCTCGCGCACGCGGCGGCACTCGCCTGGCGGGAGACATGGGGGCTGCGCGCCAGCAGCTTGATCCTGTTCAATCACGAATCGGAATTGCGCGGCGAGGACTTTGTTACACGCAAGATCAGCCGCGCGGTCGCGCGCATCGCACTAGGACGCGCAACGGACATGGCGCTCGGCAACCTCGATGCACAACGCGATTTCGGCTATGCACCGGACTTCATCGCCGCAATGGCGAGACTCGCCCAGCGTGACGAGGCGGGAGACTTCGTACTTGCCAGCGGCCACAGCATGAGCATTCGCGACTTCGCCACCGAGGCATTTGCGGCAATCGATCTCGCGCTGGACTGGCGCGGCGCGGGAGCCGACGAGATCGGCATCGAGCGTCACAGCGGCACGCTTCGCGTACGCGTCGATCCCGCATTGCTGCGGCCCCGCGATGTCTCGAACCTTGTCGGCAATGCGGCACGAGCGCAACGCGAACTCGAATTCGCGACGACGCTTGATGGCGCGGGAATCGCCCGCCGCATGGTGCGTGCCGACCTCGCGCGCGAACGTGGCGAGCGCGTCGATCACGGCGTCTGCTGAGATGCGCGTCATCTTCAATGTCGACGCGATCAGCGCCCCGCTTACCGGTATCGGGCGTTACGCACTGGAGCTTGCGCGCGGACTCGCGACGCATGCGGATGTCGAGGCACTCAAGCTCTATTCGGCCTACCGCTGGGTCGAAACCCCGGACCAGGCACTTTCGGCAAATCGCGCGATCGCGCGCTTGCGCCGCAACCTGCCATTCAAGACACTCGCGCTGGAGGCATATACGCAGCTACGCGGTGCATTGTTCCGCGCGCACACGCGCCGGCTTTCCGGTTGGCTGTTGCACACGCCGAATTATGTGCTGATGCCGTTCGACGGCCCGGCGCTGACGACGGTGCACGACCTTTCGTGGCTCAATTACCCCGAGACCCATCCGATCGAACGCGTGCGTTTTCTCGACCGTCATTTGCCGCGTTCGCTCGAACGCGCGTCATTGGTGCTCACCGATTCGCAGTTCATCGCCGACGAGATCGTGCAGAAACTCGATGTGCCACGAGCGAAGTTGCGTGTCGTTCCGCTCGGCGTCGATGCTCGCTTTCAGCCATCGGCCGAGGTCGAAACCGCGAGCGCCATGGCCAGCCATTCGCTCCAGCACGGCGCCTATTTGCTGGTGGTCGCGACGCAGGAGCCGCGCAAGAATCTCGTGCGGTTGCTGCGCGCGTTCGCTGCATTGTCTCCGGCGCTGCGTCGGCGCCGGCCGCTGGTCATCGTCGGCGCGCGCGGGTGGCTGAATACCGAACTGGAGCACGCTCTCGCACCGCTCGAAGCGAACGGAACGGTGCGGCGCCTGGGCTACGTGAAAGAACACGATCTCCCTCTCATCTATGCCGGCGCCGCCGCGTTCGCGTTTCCGTCCCTGTATGAAGGCTTTGGCCTGCCGGTAATCGAAGCCATGGCGAGCGGTGTGCCGGTGCTGACGTCGAACGTCTCCGCGTTGCCGGAAGTGGCCGGCGATGTTGCATTGAGCATTGATCCACGTGATGAGGTCGCGCTGCGTGATGGTCTTGTGCATCTGCTGGAAGACGATGCATGGCGAAGCGCCGCCATTCCTGCCGGTATCGAACGTGCACGCCGGTTCACCTGGCCCGGCTGCGTAGAGTCAACGGTCGCGGCGTACCGCGAGTGCGCTCCGTGATTTTTCTTTTCACCGAAGGGATCCTGACGCTCGCACTTATTCTTGTTGGTGCTTGGCTTCCCTCGTTTGATGCGATGTTGTCGCCTGCGTTCCGCTCGCCTCGGCGGCGCGCGAGTTCGCCGGCACGTTGCGCCGTTTTTTTCTTCTCTCGCTCGTTGTGTCGTAGTTGCACGTGTTCCGCTCGCCTCAGCGGCGAGCGGGCTCTCGTTTGGCCGAGAGAAAGTTGGCAAAGAGAGGGCCGCCCCCTCGGGCTTTCCAATCGCCACCCGCCGCCACCTACGGGACCCAGGAGCTACAGCAAAGCGACAGCAGGTATGTCGACGTCGCTCTTGATCTTGGTGCCGTACGCGGTGCCGAGCATCGCAGCCGCTGGCGGCGAGAAGCCAGGGGGGAGCCGGGATTTGGCGCGAGATGCGTTGAATCGCATCTCGCGCGGGCGAGCGCCCGCACACGAAGGTGCGGGCCGGGAAGCGCTCCAGGGATGGCTGCTTGCCAACACCGACCACCGTGTCCGGCACTAGGCCTTTTGGTTCCTCTTGGGGCAATGCCAAAAGGAACCCGCTCGCCGCCGAGGCTAGCGGAAGCCAGCAAAAATCGTTGATCGAACGAGTGAATCGAGGCACGACGCGCGTCGGTGAATAAAAAATCAAACCGGCGTCAGCGATAAAGAATCACTCCGAGTGTCGCCAGCCAGCCGCCCACGGCGAGCAGCAGGATGGGGTCGCTCAACGCCAACCGGCTCGGATCGCCACCGGCTCCGCGGCGCAATACCAGCCCGAAATAGCGCAGCAGCCCGAGCGCCACCCATGGAGTGGAAAAAATCAGCGGATGATGGCCGTGGCGCGCAAGCACTTCGGGCGACAGCGTGTACAGCACATAAGCTGAAAGCGTCGCGCCGCCCACTGCCGTCAATACCCACTCAAGTGATCGACGTCGATAGGTGTGCGTTGCGCGTGCGCGAAGGTCCGTCGCATGAACCAAGTCGCCATGGCGTTTGCCCAAGGCCAGCAAAAAGGCGAGCAAAAATCCCATGACCACGATCCAGGGAGTCAACGGCACATTCGCACCGACGCCGCCGGCGACGATGCGCAATACAAATCCGGCCGCGACCACCATCGCATCCAGATAGGCGACGCGCTTGAGCGCCAACGTGTAGGCAACTTGCAACAGCAAGTAGACAGCGATGACCGTCGCCAGCGTTCGGTTCGTGAAAAGTGCCACGACGATTGCGAGGAGTGCGACAAGCGCCGCGAATCCTAGCGCCGACAAGCGCGTCACGGCGCCGCGCGCGACGGGCCGCTGGCATTTGTCCGGGTGGCGCCGGTCGCGTTCCGCATCCACCACGTCGTTGCCGGCATATACCGCCGAAGAGGCCAGACAGAAGGCGACGGCCGCCAGCAATGCGCCGGCGAGCGCGTGAACATCGAACAGGGATTGAGCAAAAATTACCGGCAACAGGACGAAGCCGTTCTTGATCCACTGCGCTGGCCGAGCCAGCTCGAACAGGTCGCGCGCGCGCATTCAGTGCCTGTGCGTGAACACGACAGGGAAACAGGCTGGGGGCATGCGCAGATCCGGGGACGTTCGCGCCCAGAGACGGAGCGGGGAGGTCAGGCTAGCGTCCGGACCTTGCGGCTGCAACCGCAGACGTTACCTATGCGGGCGATCAACAAAGCGGCTCCGCGTCGGGCGGCGGATCACTATCGAATACACGAGGCCGCAAAAGGATCGCGAGCGCGTTCGCTCGTTTGGCAAACTTACTTGATTGCGCCTGGTACCAGCGCTTGCCAGCGATGGACTTCGGGGTGCAGTGCGCGGACAGTCGGCGACAACGGGCCTACGGCGCCGCGCGCGACGTTCATCGGCGCGATCGCATCCGGCGCCGGCGCGATCGGGGGTCTCGCGACGCTTTCGATGTCGGACGGGTCCATGATCGTGGCATCACCTTCACTCAACGCACGGGTATCCACTGCGATGCCTGGGTCGCCGCGAACCGATTCGGCCGCGGGAATTCGACTCAAACCCGGCAAACTGCTCCCGCCATCGGAATTCTGCGCGAGGGCAAATCCGGCATTGAGCGGCAGCGATCCCGCGCAGACCGAGAACGGCAAGGCGAGCATAATGGCCGCAAAGACAAGCCGGTATTTTTTCATCGCAAGACTCCCGGTTTCGGTAGTCGACAGGGTCCGGGCGAATGGCAATGCTCGCACGATCCGCGCTTCGGCTCCAATCGAGCTGTGTAGCATCGATCATGCCAGAGTGGCAGAGCCGTAAATCGCGAGCTCCCACGCAGAACAATGCGGATGGGCCTGTCCAGCGGACAACAACCCGGACACCTGCGGACACCTTTTGCCTGGGGCGCGGCGCATCTCGTCCGTCCGCACAGGTCCGTGCGTTAGAGTGCAGCATCGAAATGCAAGCCACGGCAGGTTCTCTTGGTTTTTGCCTCAACCCTTGATGCCGGTGCAGGAGCGAAGGCGCTCATCGCCAGTTTGGCCACGGATTCTTCGATTTCCGGAAGCCGGCTGGCGGAGCGGTTCGGTGTCACCCGTGCGGCTGTGTGGAAGCAGGTCGAGCAGCTGCGTGCGCTCGGTCTGCCGGTTATCGCGGATATCGGTCGCGGATACCGCTTGCAAGCACCGGTCGACCTGCTCGATTCACGACGTATCGAATGCGAATTGATGCGTCATGCGGCGCAGACCGCGCACATGCCTAGCCTGGGCGACATCGCAGTGCATTGGCGACTCGACTCGACCAATAGCGAGTTGCTGCGTCGCGCGGCCCATGATCCGCGCGATCGACTGGCATGCCTTGCGGAAATCCAGAGCGCAGGAAGGGGCCGTCGCGGCCGCGACTGGCACCTTCCACTGGGTGGCGGACTCGCCTTGTCGCTGCTCAAACGCTTTGAAGGATCGATGTCGTCGCTCGCGGGTTTGAGTCTGGCTGCCGGTCTTGCCATCGTCCGGGGATTGGACGATTGTGGTGTCGAGTCGATCGCGCTCAAATGGCCCAATGATGTCGTCGCAAACGGCCGCAAACTTGCGGGTATCCTGGTGGAGCTCGGCGGAGAGGCCTTGGGGCCATGCCATGCGGTGATCGGCATCGGGATCAATGTCCGCCTCGACCGAAAACGCGGGACTTCAGTCGACCAGCCATGGACAGATCTCGCGACCCTCGCTCGCTGCGCACCGCCGGAGCGCAACCAGCTGGCGCTGGCAATCTTGAAGCACCTGCTCGTCGCTCTGGATACTTTTGCGATCGAAGGGTTCAGCGCTTTCAGGGCGGACTATGCCAAGCGTGACACGCTGGCCGGCAAGCCGGTACGTGCAAGCTGGTCCGGTGGGACGCGCGAGGGAATCGCCATCGGCGTCGATGCGCGCGGCGCGTTGCGCGTGAGAGATGCGGGCGGGGAATTCCGCGTCGACGGTGGCGAAGTCAGCGTGCGGCCCATCGAATGAAACTGCTGGTCGATTTTGGCAATAGCCGCCTCAAATGGGCGACGATCAATGGAACGCGGTACGCCGCGGGCGGCGTCTTCGCTCATGCCAGCGCCTCGCTGGCCGATGCACTGCGCGCCAACTGGTCCGCCCTGCCGCAGCCGGATGCCATCCTCGTCGCCAGCGTCGTCGCGGCGAATCGCGAGTCGATACTGGCTGGTTTCACGCGCGAGCGCTTCGGTGTTAACTCGGAGTTCCTGCGCAGTCCGAGAACGGCGCTGGGAGTCCGCAACGCTTACGCCGAACCGGACCGGCTTGGCATCGATCGATTCCTCGCGCTCGCCGCATTGCATCGGGAGGCCGCTCGCGCACAGGTTCTTGCCAGCGTCGGCACCGCATTGACTCTGGACGCGATCGATGCGCACGGTTGCCATCAGGGTGGCTTGATCACCGCCAGTCCGACGCTCACGCGCGACGCAGTGATCGCCGCGACCGCGCGCGTCGCCGAGGGGCAAGGACGCTTGCACGAATTCGCCGACAACACGGCCGACGCGCTGCACTCCGGTTCGATACTGGCTGCTGTCGCCTTGATCGAACGCTTCCAGCGCGCAAGCACGCAACGATTCGGAGCGGAAGTCGCAGTGGTGCTGACGGGCGGTGGTGGCGAGGAGATCGCTGCCCTGTTGCCGCATGCCGAGCGCCGTCACGATCTGGTGCTGCGGGGCCTCGCCCTGTGGGCCGAATCGTAACCCACATCGGAATCGGGGAACCCTGAGGCAGCCGCGATGGCGGGACAAGGCTAGAATCGCGAACTCCCGCTCGTCCTGGCGTGCTCGATTTTCATGTTCGTCCGTGTGCTGTTCCTGTTGCTGCTGGCGCTCAATATCGGCGCGGCGTGCTGGCTGATTTTCGCTCCGCGAACCGCGCCCCACGCGCCACCACCGACTGACCCAGGTGTGCCGCGCCTGGTGCTCCTTTCCGAACGCGACCAAGGCGATGAAGCGGCCAGCGCAGAACTCGCCGCAGCCCCGCAAAGCGCGGCGGACCTCAGCACCGATACCTGTCGCTCGATCGGTCCGTTTCCCAGCCAGGCGGACGTGCGCGCCGCGATGAGTGCGCTGCTGCCGGTGGTCAGGCGCGTGCAGTTTCGCGAACAGCACACCACCGAATCGCGCGGCTACTGGGTTTACCTGCCGGCCCTCAAGACGCGCGAAGAGGCACTCGATATTGCGCGGAGCCTGTCGCAAAAAGGCGTGCGCGATTACTACGTGGTGACCGCCGGCGATCAGCAGAACACGATATCGCTCGGCTTGTTTCATGATCGCGACAATGCCGAACGACGGCGTGCCGAAATCGTTGCCCTCGGTTTTTCGCCGCAACTCATCGAGCGCACCGAGGATCTGCCCGTTTACTGGGTCGATTTCGCGATCGGTCGCGATCAGAAGGTCGATTGGCGCAAACGCGTGGCGAACGCCGGCCACTTGACGGAACGGACCGTCGCCTGCTTTTGACTCGCCGCATGACCCGTAGGTCCAAGTGCCGCAGGCACAACGCTGGGCAAGTCTGCCGAATGGCGTGCGGGCTGAATCGGCCGCTCCTTGTTGTGGGGGCTGCAAGGTCGCGATGGCGACCACGCTTGGTAGAATGCGCATCGCGCCGGCATAGCTCAGTTGGTAGAGCAACCGCCTTGTAAGCGGTAGGTCCCCAGTTCGAATCCGGGTGCCGGCACCACGCAAACCGCGCAATCACCCGGATAGAATCGCCATGAAGGAATTCCCCGCTGTATCGCTGATCGGCGCGCCCACTGATATAGGCGCAGCGGATCGCGGCGCCTCCATGGGCCCCGAAGCGTTGCGCGTTGCGGGCATTGCACAGGCGCTGGCGGCGCGCGGCATCGCCGTGGCGGATCGCGGCAACCTCGCCGGCCCGATCAATCCCTGGCAGCCGCCCACTGAGGGCTACCGGCACCTGAACGAGGTCGTGGCATGGACCCGCAGCGTGATGAACGCGACTGCCGCCGAGCTCGCCGCGAACCGGTTGCCGATCATGCTCGGCGGCGATCACTGTCTCGCGGTCGGGTCGATCACAGCTGTCGCTCGTCATTGTCGGGTGCAGCAGCGCAAGCTGGTCATTTTCTGGCTCGATGCCCACGCGGATTTCAATACGAGTTCGATTACTCCGTCCGGCAATATCCATGGCATGCCGGTCGCGTGTCTGTGCGGCAACGGACCACCTGAGTTGACCGAACTCGGTGGCGTCGCGCCTGTAATTTCGCCCGACTGGATCCATCAGATCGGCATCCGTTCGGTCGATCAGGGCGAGAAGAAGCTCGTGCGCGACAGCGCGATCGACATTTACGACATGCGCAGCATCGATGAGATGGGCATGAAGCGCGTGATGGAGACCGCCCTCGCCCATGTCGATGCGGATACGCATCTGCACGTCAGTTTCGATGTGGATTTTCTGGATCCCGCGATTGCGCCGGCCGTTGGTACAACGGTACCGGGCGGACCGAACTACCGCGAGGCGCAGTTGTGCATGGAGATGATTGCCGACACCGGTCGTCTGCGCTCTCTAGACCTTGTGGAGCTCAATCCGGCCTTCGACGAGCACAACCGCACGGCTGAGCTCATGGTCGATCTGGTCGAAAGCCTGTTCGGCAAATCGACCCTCATGCGCGACTAGGCCAGAACCTTTCGCAAGACCTGCCGTTTGTATTAAGCGTGACCCCTTCGACTTCGCGCCTTCAGCGCCACGCTCGGGCGAACGCATTTTGAGAGAGTTCTAATCGAACCCGTTGGCGAAGATCGCGTCGCCGCCTTCCATCAGGCAGCTCGGCGTATTTGCGTTGATAAGCGCCGATAGCGTGGTGATCTGGGTGGGATGGAACTGAAGGACATCCTGGCCGCACCCATTCTGATTGCAGTAACTCATGATGGTACCCATCGGATGACCGGGTCCGCTGGTCGGGCAACTAGTCGGCCCGCTGTAACACCCCTGCGACGCTTCGCCGTTGAAGCACTGATCGATGGTGTTGGTGCTGACCGGGGCGGCGCCCGTCGTCACATCGGTGCAGTGCGTGTGGTAGGCGCCGAAATTATGGCCGAGTTCATGGCCACTGATGCGCGCTGAGAGGTCGACCGGAATCCCGGAGTTGGTGAATATCTGATTGACACTGTAGCTGCCGCCGGTCGATTGCGTCCGACAATATGCGTTGAGCCAGGCGATGCCGGACGCCGAGTTGCCGCTGCCGGACTTGCCCGACAGCAATGCCGCGAAGCTGCGTTGAATGCTTGCGTAGTGTGTCTGCCAGTAACTGCCGAATTCGTCGAGATCGGCGCTGTCGGCCGGGGTGTCATTCGCAGTGTACGGATCCGGCGCCGTGCGCAGAAACGTGGTGCCCTCGGTCAGCCGGACATCGAGGTCGCGCAGGTACATCGCGTTCATGACGCCGAACAGATCCGCGATCCAGTTCGCCGCCGCGCCGGTGTCGTTGTTGAAGCGCTCCGACATGAATTCATTGTCGGTATCGATCGCAACGATCGCAATGCGCTGGCTGCCTCCCGGCGCGGCGAGTCCGGCGAGTTCAAGCTCGAACGCGCTCGGCATTGGTTGGCCACTCGGCAGTGCGTCGTTGCCGATGGATTCGATGCTCGGCACGACGCCCGGCGGCAATGCCCGATCGGCGGATATGGCTCGAACATGCAGCCCTTGCGCAGCGCGTTCTGCCTGGATCGCGAACAACCCGTCCGGGCCGGAACCGCTACCACGCATCCGCCCGAACCCGGGATCGAATGACAGGCTGACGCGCGCGGAGCCATCGTCGCTGACGCCGATCAACTCGACGCGGCGACTGCGCGCGAGTTGGCGTTCTCCTTGTGCGTCCACCTCGACAAGGCGGGCACCGGGTGCATACACATCGATGCGTTCGAACTTTACCGACGCAAGCACACCCGGGGCCACCGGAAACGCCGGCAGGACAAGCTGCGATCCAGAATCCAGCGCCTCCAGCCGGCCGAGAACCGCATTGTCGAGCAGCACGTCGCCCGAAACCGGCGCGGCCGAGGCACCGATGGTCGCAAACAACAGGACAACAGCAACAAGGCGCATGGCGATGGGATCAACTGCAATCAGAAGTTGCAGTATCGCTCCACGCTTGCGCGCTCGCTGTGAACCGTTACCCGATTCGGCGCGTTGACTGGTCTGCGACCCCGCAGGCCTCAGAACTCGTAGGAAGCGCCCACATAGAACGTGCGCCCAGCGGCTGGATCTATTCCGCTGGAAAACACGCGGTTGTAGTATTTGCGGTCGCCGAGGTTGGAAATGCCACCAAGCAAGCGTACCTGCGGCAACACCCAGTAGTCGGCACTGAAGTCAACGACCGTGTACGAGGGCACCTTGGCGGGAATGTAGTTCGGTGCGTCCGGCGTCGCCAGTGGCAAGTTCGAATCCTGGAAATACTGGCTGGCCACGGACACTGCCGACAACGCAAGCTTCACCTTCTTGTCTTCGCGATACACGAAGCCGACGCGCGCCAGGTAGTTCGGCGAGAACGCGGGCTTGTTGCCCTCGTTGGCCGGATTGATCGTCGAAGTGAACTCTGCATTGAGCAGGCTCAGGTTCGCGAACACCGAGAAGTGGCGGTTCGTGTGCGGGTCGCGCGCGGCAAGGAAGTCGTAGTCGATCTCGCCCTCGAAGCCGCGATGACGGGTATTGCCCGTGTTGACGTCGATCGTGTTGCCCGGAGGCGCATCGGGGCCGGCCGGCTGACTCTCGATGCGATCCTTGACGTTGACCCAGAACAAGCTCGCGTCATAGAAAAGACCGGCGACCGGCGTTCCATGCACGCCCGCTTCGAATGACACGACATGGGTCGGATGCGGATCGTTGAGCGGACTCGGATCAAGGCTGCCGAACGGCGAGCCAATATCGAAATAACGAACCGGACGCCAGCCCTGGGACACATTGAAATAGGTTTCGTTCTGATGACCGAAGTCGTTGCCGAGGCCGAGGCCGAACAACGGAATCGTGTGGCTTACCGAACGATCGACGAGTTGATCGCCGGTACGAGGCGTATGGATGGTTTCATCGATGTCGACTTTCTCGCGTTCCAGGCGTACCGACGGCACGAAGTGCCAGCGATTGGCGAACCGGAACACGTTTTCGGCGAAAACTGCGCCGTAGTCGGTGGAACGTTGCTGGCGCAGCTTCTCGCAGTTGACATCCGAGTTTGCGATACATGGCGAACCGAAGCGATCGTAGCGATCGGGCGAAAGTCCCGCGTCTTCCCACTGGCGAAACGGCGCATCCGAGTGGTACAGCGTGGTACCGGCCGTGAACGCATTGCCGCGACCCCAGTGGTGCACAAAACGTGCATCGACGCCCTTTGAACTGGAATTGCTCATCCTGCAGTGTCGAGTTCGTCGGCATCGCGCCACGATCCTGCGAGCGCGACGCCTGGTCCTGGTACCCGGCCCACACCTTGACCGTCAACTCGGTGTTGTCGTCGATGTGCCGATCATGGCTCAGGCTCAGCACATAGCGGTCGGTCCACAGGTTGTTGAACGGCGTCGTGGTCTGCTCGTTGTCGGCCACGAACTGCGGGTAGGAGAGCTTGCCCGGATCGCCGGTATCGAGCAGGTACGCATGGAAATTGAGGGCGGTGTAGGAATCGTCCCGACCTCGATAGCCAACATGCACATCGGTGCCCTTGAGCGTCGAATCGCCGTTGTCGCGTTCGCCGTCATTCTTTCGGTAGTGCGCGTCCACGAGGTAATCCCACTGACCCGAGGTGCCCGAGATCTTGTTGAACGTGCCGAACAACCCGTTGCTGCCGACAACGTTTTCGGTGTAACCGGAAAGCGGTGAATCCGGATCCGGCTTGCGGCTGATCAGGTTGACGACGGGAGGCGGCTCCGGCCCGTACAGCAGCGAGCTGCCGCCGCGGATGAGCTGGACTTCCTCAATGGTCTGCGGCAACGGGAAGACATACAGCGTCGGAAATCCGATCCAGTCGCCTTCGAGCGGAATGCCGTCCTGCAGCACAGCTGACGAACTCGGATTCCTGCGGGATTGCCGATGCCGCGGTAACTCAGATTCACCTGGCCCGGCGATTGCTGTTCGGAGTAATACAGCCCGGGCGTTTGCGCAAACAGGTCGCGCAGGTTGTTGTCGACAACGGTCGGAATGTTGTCGATCTTGGTGATCGAGGTCTTCTTGGTGACCGTGATCAGCGGACCATCGACCTCTTTCATGATGTGTTGCAGCTTCGGCCGCGTGTCGTCCTGATTGCGCCCGCGCACTTCAACGCGCTGCAGGGTGGTCGACTCCTGATCGTTCCCGCTGGGCTGATCCTGCGCAGCCGCATCGGCCGCGCGGGCGCCAGGACAAAGAATGGCGGCAATGGCAAACGCGAGCGCGCCAGGCAACAAGTGTTTCAGATTCATCGGCTTCCCCTCGAAACGGAGCGCCGACCCCTCCGGTGCAGCGCAAGCCGAACTTTATGACAGCCGCGGCTATTCACCGCCAGCGCAACGCGACCTAAGTCGCGAGGATGATGTGGCTAGGTCTGAGGGCCCATGGCGCCTAGACAAATGCGCCTCACAAATCAATCCACCGGACACTGCCCGCGTCGTGGCACGCAATCGCTGACACTGCCGCCACCCTTCCGCCCATGTTGGATTCACACGCCCTGCTGATAAGCTCGGCGTTCGGCACCAAGCGCTGTTTTTCATGAGCGACAAACGCAGACACCTCACCGGCATCACGACCAACGGCGCGCCGCACCTCGGCAACTATGCGGGTGCGATACGTCCGGCCGTGGCGGCGAGCCTTCGCCACGATGCCGAATGGTTCTATTTCCTCGCCGACTACCACGCGCTGATCAAGTGCGACGATCCGGCGCGGGTGCAGCGCTCGACGCTCGAGATCGCAGCGACCTGGCTCGCGCTCGGCCTCGACCCGGATCGCGTGTACTTCTATCGTCAATCCGATATTCCCGAGATTCCCGAGCTCACCTGGCTCCTGACCTGCGTCACGGCCAAGGGGCTGCTCAATCGGGCGCACGCGTACAAGGCCGCGGTCGACGCCAATGCGGGCGGCGATGCAGACGCCGGCATCAATGCGGGCCTGTACATGTACCCGGTGCTGATGGCCGCGGATATCCTGCTGTTCAACGCCAATGAAGTACCGGTCGGGCGCGATCAGGTGCAGCACATCGAGATGGCGCGCGATATTGCCCAGCGCTTCAACCACATTTACGGCCACGACTATTTTGTGTTGCCCGAGGCGCGCATCGACGACAACGTCGCAACGCTGCCCGGCACCGACGGGCGCAAGATGTCGAAGAGCTACGACAACACCATTGGATTGTGGCTCGCGCCCAAGGCGCTCAAGAAAGCGATCCTCGGCATCGTGACCGATTCGAGCGCACCAGGCGAAGCGAAGGATCCGGACACCTCGAACCTGTTCTCGATTTATCGCGCGTTCGCGACTCCCGACGAGACCGCGGCGATGCGCCGCGCATTCGCGGATGGCATCGCCTGGGGCGATGCGAAGCAACAGGTATTCGAGCGGATCGCTGCCGAACTCGCGGAGCCGCGCGCCCGCTACGAGGCGTTGATTGCGAAACCCGACGACATCGAAAATGCCCTGCGTGCCGGTGCCGAAAAAGCGCGCGCGAGAGCGCAACCGTTCATGGCCGCGCTGCGCGAAGCGGTCGGTTTGCGCAGCCTTTCCAGCGCGTCAAGGACCGGACAACAGGCATCCGCGATGCCATCCGGGGCCACCAAAGCCCATGCCAGGCCGCCGCGTTTCATAAGTTACCGCGAAGGCGACGGCAGATTTCATTTCAAGCTGGTCGATGGTGATGGAGACGTGTTGCTGCTGAGTCGAGGATTCGCATCTCCGAAGGAAAGCGGACAGCGCATTGCGGGACTGATCGAGCAGGGCGCCGCAACCACGAGCGACGCGAACGATGGCACGGGTCGACTGGTGTTGCGCGACGCGCAGGGGTCGGAAATCGCGACAGTCGAAAGCGCGATCGAGCGCGTTCAACTGGCGCTTGCGGCGCTAAGGGCCGAACGCGAATCCTGATTCGGGATGTCTCGGCCGGACAGACAGGGACCTCAGGCAGCCAAGGGCACCGCCGGATCGTCGAGCCTGTCGAAGTAGTCATGTGTGGCGCGCAACTGCTCGCGCGCGGTTTCCGCGCGATTGACGATGATGCGAAACGCCTCGTTTTCGGGCCGATCCTTCGCATACCAGCCCAGATGCTTGCGCGCGATGCGCACGCCCTGCGCTTCGCCGTAGAAGGAATACAGACCATCAAGATGGCCGATCAGGATTGCGCCCACCTCCGAGGGGCTCGGTGGCTCGACCTTTTCGCCGGTTTCGAGGAAATGGGCGATCTCGCGGAAAATCCATGGCCGGCCCTGCGCGGCGCGCCCGATCATGACTGCGTCCGCGCCGGTGTAATCAAGCACGGTGCGCGCCTTGTCTGGTGAATCGATATCGCCGTTCGCGAAGATCGGAATGCCCACAGCCGCCTTGATCGCGGCAATCGTGTCGTACTCGGCGTCGCCGCCGTACAGATCGGCTCGCGTGCGCCCGTGTACCGCGAGCGCGGCGATCCCCGAAGTTTCGGCAATGCGCGCGATGCGTACCCCGTTGCGATGGTCGCGATCCCAGCCCGTGCGAATTTTCAGCGTCACCGGAACCGACACCGCACCGACCACCGCTGCGAGAATACGGCCGACCAGCACCTCATCCTGCATCAACGCGCTGCCGGCGTACACGTTGCAGACCTTCTTTGCCGGGCAGCCCATGTTGATATCGATGATCTGCGCACCGAGATCGACGTTGTGGCGTGCGGCCTCGGCCAGCGCCGCCGGATCGGCGCCGGCGATCTGAACACCGACCGGGTCGGGTTCGCCCGCATGATCCATGCGCAGCAGCGATTTGCGCGTCGTCCACAGGCGCGGATCCGACGCGGTCATCTCCGACATCGCCATGCCGGCGCCCAGACGCTTGCACAACTGCCGAAACGGCTTGTCGGTGACGCCCGCCATTGGCGCAAGCACCACGGGCGGATCGATAAGGTAGGAGCCTATTCGCATCGGCGCATTGTAAGGCTCGCGCGCGGAGCCGGCTGGCACGCACTGGCACACCGCAATCGTGTGATTGGCAGCGGACCCACCGAGGCGCGTAAATTAGGCGACTGTCGCCGTTTCAGCGAGGCACCATGCTCCGGATCAACCCGACGTTCGCGCTGGCCTTTGCCTACGACCAGCATCCGGCTCCGCAGCGCATGAACGACGCGTTGCGCAAGTTGTTTCTCGCGCGCGAAAGCGAGGGGGCGCGCCATGCGAACCCGGGGCCGTACACGGTGCGGAACAGGCAGTTGTTCGAGAGTCACTTTCATCTGTTCTCGTGGCCCGAACCCGAAATCGGCGAACTTCGCGAATTCTGCCTGTCGCGTGTCATCGATCTGGTCGCGCAGCTCAATCGCTACGATGCCTCGACACGAGCGCGGCTGCGCGCCAATACCGACGCGTGGTTTCATGTCACGCGACGCGGCGGGTTCTTCGGGGTCCACAACCATCCGCTCGCATCCTGGTCGGGCGTCTATTGCGTGAGTTCCGGCGAGCATGACGCGGATCAGCCCGAGAGCGGCACGCTGACCTTCATCCATCCGCACACGGCTGGTGGGATGTACGTGGATCGCGGATCGGAATTCATCGGCGCGCCGTTCGGCATCGGCAATCTCTCGCTCAACCTCGAGCCCGGCCAACTGGTGCTGTTCCCCTCATGGATCCTGCATACGGTGCTGCCGTTCTACGGCGAGGGCGAGCGCATCACGGTCGCATTCAACTGCGCATTCCGCCTCGAAGGCGATCAGCCGCCCGCGTTCACGCGCTGACGGACTGCCAGACGAGACAGCGATTGTTGGCCGGCATCGCGACATCCTCGACGAGTTCGAAACCACCGGCTCGAGCCAGCCGGTCCACCGCCTCGAAATCGCGAATGCCCATATGCGGCGCCTGTGCGCGCAGCGAGGCATCGAAGGCGGCGTTGCTCGAACTCGTGAAGTGACCGTCATAGTTGAAAGGCCCGTAGATCACGAGCTTCGCGCCGACACTTGTCACCTGCGGCAGGTGCGTGAAGAAGGCCTCGACGTTGGGCCAACTCATGATGTGCAGCGTGTTGGCGCTGAACACCGCGTCGTATCTCACGATCGGCCACGCCCCATGCGCAACATCGAGAACCAATGGCGCTGGCGTGTTCGGAAGCGCCACCTCATCCAGCCATGCGCGTATGCCCGGCAGATTGTCCGCGCGATCCGATGCCTGCCATTCGAGACCGGGCAGCGCCGCGGCGAAATGCACCGCATGCTGACCCGTGCCGCTGCCGATCTCGAGCACCCTGGCGCGGTCGGCGAAATGCCGGCGCAGCACCGCGAGGATCGGTTCGCGGTTGCGCTCGCAGGACGGGGAAACCGGCTTGTAGGTGTTCACGCGATCAGACGCGCGCGCGGCCACCAAGCACACGTGCCGGCAACATGACGAGTGCGCGCAGGAAGGAAAACACACCTTCGAATGCGATACCGACCAGGCGGAACGGCAGCAGCAGCAACCACACCATCGGGTACAACAGGAGGGCAAGCAGCGCGATAGGCCAGCACACGATGAGCAGGAGGATCCACAACAGGAAAGTCAGCATGGCGGTTCTCCGTCAAGGAAAATCAAACTCGCGGCAGTGCCGTCCAAGTGGATATGGGGATTCCGCACTGGCGTAAAAAGGGGGCAACCCGTGCCGTCGCCGTGGCTGGTCGATCCTTCCTCGCGGACGGCGGCAGCGACGACGATGCGATACTTGTCGCCTGGTTCTGAGGAGATTGCCGATGCGACTGCTTGCCCCGATGGCCTTCGCCGCCCTCGCACTGCCGACTGCGGCGCTTGCCGCCGATCCGCACTCCTATGCCGAGCCTGGCGTGGTGCGCGTCACGCACGTCGATCTCGATCTTGCGATCGATTTCGACAGGCGCGAACTGCGCGGAAACGCAACGCTTGCGCTCGACTGGAAAGACACGGGCGCGACAAGCCTGGTCCTGGATACGCGCGATCTCACCATCAAAACCGTGGGCGCGCTTGCCGCTGACGACAAAACGGTGCCACTCAAGTTCAAACTCGCAAAGAGGGACAAGGAACTCGGCAGCAAGCTCGTCATCGATGCGCCGATGCATCCGGCGAAGGTACGCATCGAATATGCGACGTCGCCCGAGGCCTCCGGCCTGCAATGGCTGACGCCCGCTCAGACAGCGGACAAGAAACAGCCTTTCATGTTCTCGCAATCCGAGTCGATCCATGCGCGCTCGTGGGTGCCGCTGCAGGATTCGCCGGCAATCCGATTCACCTACGACGCCCATGTCACCGCGCCGAAAAACGTGCGCGTCGTCATGAGCGCGATCAACGAGGCGAAGCATCCACTCGACGGCGATTTTCGGTTTCATCAGGACAAGCCGATTCCCTCGTATCTGCTGGCAATCGCCGCGGGCAATATCGACGTGCGCGAAACCGGGCCACGCAGCGCGGTCTATGCCGAGCCCTCGGTCGTTGGCAAGGCCGCGCGGGAGTTTGCGGACACCGAGAAGATGATCGAAGCCGCCGAGAAACTCTATGGTCCGTATCGGTGGGGTCGCTACGACATTCTCGTGTTGCCGCCCTCGTTTCCGTTCGGCGGCATGGAAAATCCGAACATGACGTTCGCCACGCCGACGATCATCGTCGGCGACAAGAGCCTGGTCAGCGTGATCTCGCACGAACTGGCGCACTCCTGGTCCGGCAACCTCGTGACGGCGGCAAGCTGGCGAGATATCTGGCTCAACGAGGGATTCACCACGTATGTGCAGGGGCGCATCACCGAAGTCCTGTACGGCAAGTCGCTGGCTGACGAGGAAGCGCTATTGTCCGCGCGCGCGCTCGAGAAGACGATCGGCAAGATGCCGAAGAATTCGCAGCGCCTCGCGCCCGAACCGCGCAAGGTCGGCGCCGACGACGCGCTGTCCGATGTCGTTTACGCCAAGGGTTCGTGGTTCCTGCGTTTTCTCGAAGCGCGTTACGGTCGGGCGGTATTCGATCCGTACCTGCGCGGCTATTTCGATCACTTTGCGTTCCAGAGCATCACCACCGAAGAGATGCTCGACTACCTCAAGGCGAATCTGATCGACAGGCATCCGGGCAAGGTGTCGTGGGATGAAGTGACCGACTGGGTCGACGGCACCGGCATTCCGAAGGATGCGCCACTGCCCGAGTCGCCGCGTTTCGCTGCGATCGACAAGCAGCGTGCCGCATTTCTCGACGGCTCGCTCGCCGCCGCGAAACTCGACGCGAAGGACTGGAACACGCAGGAGTGGATGTATTTTCTCGACGGGTTGCCCGACAAGACCGACCTCGCGCGCCTCAAGGCGCTCGACGCGGCCAAGCATCTGACCGGTACGCCGAACGCCGAAATCGGCATGCGCTGGTACAGCCATGCGATCGCATCCGGCGACAAGGATGTCTGGAAAGCCGCCGCGGAACACATGACACGCATCGGTCGCTTGTACCTGACGCTGCCCCTGTACAAGGCGTTCGTCACCACGCCGGACGGCCTCGCCTATGCCGAAGCGGTCTACGTGCATGCCAAACCCGGTTATCACCCGATGACGCAGCGCGCCGTGGAAGGGATTATCAAGAAGGCGAAGAAGCAGCAGGCACAGAAGTCCGCCTCATCTTCCGTTCGCGCTGACGGTAACTCGCGCACCTGAGCTTTCCTTTCGCGCTGAGCCACTCGACAAGCTCTCAGAACAGGCATAACTCGCGCAGTCCGCCTTTCCGTTCGCCCTGAGCGTAGCTCGCGCAAGCGAGCGAAGTCGAAGCGTTGTTGCTGCGCGCCCTTCGACTCCGGCCTTGCGGCCTACGCTCAGGGAGAACGGCTGTGTTGGAGCCATCTGCGCTGGAGGTAAATGGGTTTGTTGAAGCCGCCCTCGCTCAGGGAGAACGGCTTTCTTGAAGGCGCCTTCGCTCAGGGTGAATTGGGGTTTTGGAGCGCGCCATTGTTCACCCCGAGGCGCGGGTGCCGGCGATTTCCTACAAACCGGCACGCGCATTGCGGCTGTCAGCCGGACCAGCAATCCTCCAGGCTGACGCTTTCTCTCGTGCGAGGGCATCATGAATCTTCCTCCATTCGCACGACCTGCCATCGCGCGTGCGCGCACCGCATGGTCGTTTGCGTTCACGCTTGCGAGCCAGATGTTGCTGCGCTGCGTGTTCGTCGCGATGTTTGCGGCCGCACCAACGATGGCGTTCGCGCGCGATTGTCCGGACTGGTCGGCGCCACGCGCGCAATCCGAACTCGCAGCGCTTGCGAATCATCTCGCCGAATGGGACCGCGCCTATTATCGCGACGGTCACTCGCCGATTCCCGACGAAGTCTACGATCAGGCGCGTGTGCGCTTCGCGCAATGGCGCGCGTGCTTTGCGACTGTCGCGGCGCCGAAAGCGAATGCACTGGCCGACGCCGGCGGCACGGTAATGAGCCCCGTGGTACAGACCGGGCTCGCCAAGTTGCCCGATGCGGCCGCGGTCGCGAAGTGGATGCGCGCACGGGGCGACACCGACCTTTGGGTACAACCCAAAGCCGATGGCGTCGCCGTCACCCTGCTGTATCGGGACGGGCACCTCGTGACGGCGACCAGCCGCGGCGACGGCGTGCGCGGCGAGGACTGGAGCGCCAAGGCAATGCGAATCGCCGCGATTCCGAAGCGATTGCCAAATGCGCCCGCCCTCGTCGTATTGCAGGGCGAACTGGTGTGGCGTGTGCTCGGCCATGTCCAGTCGACGACGGGCAGCGTCGGCGCGCGCTCGAAAGTCGCAGGCGCGATGGCGCGACAGCGGCTCGACGCCGCAACCGCGGCGAAGGTCGGCTTGTTCGTGTGGGACTGGCCGACCGGTCCAGCGGACATGCAGGCGCGGCTGGCCGGACTCAAAGCCTTCGGTCTGGCGGACAGCGCCGACTACACCCACGCGGTCGCGAGCTTCGATGACGTCAATCGCTGGCGCGAGACCTGGTATCGCCATGCGATGCCGTTCGCCGCGGACGGCACGGTGATTCGCCAAGGCCATCGACCCGCCGCCGAGACTTGGCAAGCACGACCGCCGTCGTGGGCAACCGCGTGGAAGTATCCTCCTGCGCGAACACTCGCCGCGGTCACCGACGTCGAGTTCACGATCGGACGCACCGGTCGCATCACGCCGGTGCTCGAGTTCGATCCGGTCCGACTGGACGATCGAACCGTGCGTCGGGTCAGCCTCGGCTCGCTCGCGCACTGGCGCAAACTGGATGTCCGACCGGGTGATCAGATCGCCATCGCGGCAGCTGGCCTGACCATCCCGCGATTCGATTCAGTGGTGTGGCGCGGAGCGATGCGCGGCCACGTGGACCCACCCGATCCGGCTGCATACGGCGCACTGACGTGCTGGAAGGCGAGCCCCACGTGTGCCGCACAATTCAACGCGCGCCTGACCTGGCTTGCGGGCAGGCATGGCCTTGGAATGAAGGGCCTCGGCAGTGCCACCTGGAAGGCGATGATCGACGCAGGCCTGGTGACCCGTCTGGTCGACTGGCTCGCACTGACGCCGCAGCAGCTCGCCATCGTGCCGGGCATCGGCCCGCAGGATGCGAAGTTGTTCGCGGCGCAGTTCGCCGAGGCACGCCATCGGGGATTTTCAGTCTGGCTGCGTGCCCTCGGCATGCCGGATGCCGGGGCGGCAACGTTGACGGACTGGATGACGCTCAGCGCCCGGCACGCAAGCGATTGGAGTGCCATCGACGGCATCGGCCCCGTGGGCGCCCGCCGACTCGATGATTTTTTCCACCACCCGTCGCTCCGCGAGTTGGCTACCCGGCTGCATGTGGCGGGCGTGGACGGGTTCTGAGCGCGCGCGATGTTCGCGTGCGAGCGCAATCGACGAGGCGTCGCGATTTAGGAAAAGGTCACGAATACCCGAGTAAGTTCCGCAAGCATCGCTGCATTCCGAATGGACTCGCAGCGGTGTCGCCGTTGCAACGGGAGTTTGCGATGAGCAGGAAGTCATCCTCGGGACTCGGACACAGTGATGGATGGTCATGGACGAGGCGTGGGTTCATCGGTTCGATGGTTGCGGCGACGGCCGGGGTTGGGCTGCCGTTCCGCGGTGATGCCGGGGAAGACGCCGCGATGACAACCGACAGCCGACCCAACGCCGCGGGCACCGAAGAACAAGCGGTCACCCTCACGATCAACGGCGCACGCCATGAATTGTCGCTCGAGCCACGCGTGACGTTGCTCGATGCGCTGCGCGAATATCTGGGTATGACCGGCACCAAGAAAGGCTGCGATCGCGGTCAGTGCGGCGCGTGCACGGTGTTGATCGACGGGCGCCGCGTCAATTCCTGCCTGACCCTCGCGCACATGCACGACGGCCATCGAATCACGACGGTCGAGGGAATCGCGCACGACGGCGCCCTGAGCGACGTGCAAGGCGCGTTCGTCAAACGCGATGCATTCCAGTGCGGCTACTGCACGCCCGGCCAGATCTGCTCGGCAACCGCGCTGATCGATGAACTCAAACGCGGCGAACCGAGTGCCGCAACGCCGGACGTGCGCCGAGGCGGACCGATCGTTGCGAACGAGGACGAGATCCGCGAACGCATGAGCGGCAACCTGTGTCGCTGCGGCGCGTATCCGAACATCGTCGCCGCCGTGCTCGATGCGAACGGCGAAGCGGGCGCAAAGGCCCCGGCATGAACGCATTCTCGTATCAACGGGTCGACAGTGCCGACGCCGCGGTCCGGGCAGCACAGCGTCCCGGCGCGATGTTCATCGGCGGCGGCACCAATCTGCTGGATCTGGTCAAGAGCGATATAGAACATCCGAGTGTCCTCATCGACATCAACCGGATAGGCGATCTCGCCGCGATCGAAACGCTGCCTGACGGGAGACTGCGCATCGGTGCACTTGCGCGCAACAGCGACATGGCCGCGCATCCGGGAATCCGTCGCCGTTATCCGTTGCTGACGGAGGCCATTGTCGCGGGCGCGTCGCAGCAGTTGCGCAACATGGCGACCGCAGGCGGCAATCTCATGCAGCGCACGCGCTGCTACTACTTCGTCGATTCCGCGTTCGGGCGCTGCAACAAGAAGAAGCCCGGCTCCGGCTGCGCGGCAATCGACGGCGTCAACCGCATGCATGCGATTTTCGGTGCGAGCTCGCGGTGCATCGCGGTCAACCCATCTGACATGAGCGTCGCGCTTGCCGCCCTCGAAGCGACCGTTCGCGTGCGAGGTCCCGATGGCGAGCGCAGCATTGCGATGGCGGATTTTCATCGGCTGCCCGGCGAGCATCCGGAAAAGGACACGACGCTCCGGCAAGGTGAACTGATCACCGCGATCGAACTGCCCACGCAGGGTTTCGCGGAGCACAGCCATTACCTCAAGGTGCGCGATCGCGCGAGTTATGCGTTCGCGCTGGTTTCGGTCGCAGCGGCGCTCGAGCTCGACCAAGGCGGCATCGTGAAGACCGCGCGTATTGCGCTCGGCGGCGTCGCGCCGAAGCCGTGGCGGGTATATGAAACAGAAAAGGCACTTATCGGAAAGACCTTGACGCCGCAGACGCTCGACGACGCGGCGGCTGCCGCTGTCACCGACGCCAAGGCCTATCGCGACAATGCCTTCAAGATCGGGTTGGCCAGACGCGCGATCGTGCGTGCTGTCGACACCGCCGCAGGTGTGGCATGAACGCCGTCGTCGGACGCCCGCTCGATCGCGTCGACGGACCGAAAAAGGTCAAGGGCGAAGCGAAATACGCGGCGGAATTCGACCTCTCGCGGCTCGCTCACGCCGTGATGGTTCAAGCCACGATTGCGTCCGGGCGCGTGCGCACCGTCGATCCCGGTGCCGCTGCGGGCGCGCCCGGGTTGCTCCGTATCTTCACCCCCGCGAATGCGCCAAAACTCGCGGAAGCCGACAAGGCCGAGCCACCGGCGACGCGTGTGCTTTCCCTGCTGCAGGACGACAAGGTGCACTACAACGGCCAGCCCGTCGCGTTGGTCGTCGCCGAAACCTTGGAGCAGGCACGCGCTGTCGCGGCAATTCTGCGCATCGAGTACGACGAGCAGCCAGCCACAATCGATTTTTCAGCGGCCAAGGCAACGGCGTTCACTCCTGAAAAGGCCAACCAGCATCCGACCGATGTCGCCTGGGGCCATTACGACAATGGCTTGGGGCAGGCAGACGCCAAGATCGATCAGGTCTACACGACCCCGGACCAGACCCACAATCCGATGGAGCCGCACGCGACGATTGCGCAATGGCACGCAGGCAAGTTGACCGTGTACGACTCCACCCAGGGCGTGTTCGGCTGCCGCAAGACGCTCGCCGGAAAGTTCGGGCTCGATCCAGGTGACGTGCGTGTGATCTCGCCGTTCGTCGGCGGCGGTTTCGGTTGCAAGGGTTCGGTGTGGTCGCACGTGGTACTCGCGGCGATGGCCGCAAAGGCGATTGGCCGCCCGGTCAAGCTTGCACTCGATCGCCCGCAGATGTTCGGCCCGGTCGGCGGTCGCCCGCGCACCGAACAACACATCGCGCTCGGCGCAACCAGGGACGGCACGCTGACGGCGATCAAGCACGCCGTGCTCACGCAGACGTCGATGCTCGAGGATTGGGTCGAGCCGTCCGCGGCGCAGACACGCATGTTGTACGCGTGCGCGAATGGCGATACGACGCATCGCCTGGTCAAGCTCAACGTCGGCACGCCGACGTTTCAGCGCGCACCCGGCGAGGCGACCGGCACGTTCGCGCTCGAAGTCGCGATGGACGAGCTTGCGGTCGCGCTCGAAATCGATCCGGTCGCGCTGCGCCTGATCAACTATGCCGACAAGGACCCGGTCGAACACAAGCCGTTTTCGAGCAAGCATCTGCGCGACTGCTACCACCAGGGTGCCGAAGCATTCGGCTGGTCCGCGCGCAATCCCGAACCGCGCTCGATGCGCGACGGTCGCTGGCTGGTCGGCTACGGCATGGCCACGGCGACCTATCCGGCCCTGCGATCGGCCGCGGCCGCCGCCGCGACCATTCATCCCGATGGCAGCGCCACGGTTCGCGCCGGCACCCAGGACATCGGCACCGGCACCTATACGGTCATGACGCAGGTCGCCGCGGATGCGCTCGGCCTGCCGGTCGAGAAGGTGCGTTTCGAGCTCGGCGACACGGCCATGCCGAAAACGCCGGTCTCGGGCGGTTCGCAGACCGCAGCTAGCGTCGGCAGCGCGGTCGAGGCCGCCTGCGCAGCGGCACGGGAGAAATTGCTTGCCGCCGCCCTTGCGGGCAGCGACTCGCCTTTCGCGGGGGCGAGCCCGGACCAGCTCTCGACCGCGGATGGCTGGGTGTCGGGTCCCGCCGACCCATCCCGGCGCGAATCGTACGCGGCGACCATCGCACGCAACGGCGGCACGCCGATCGAGGCGCATGCGGAAACGGAACCTGCATCCGATCTAAAGGAAAAGTACGCACTGCATTCGTTCGGCGCGACGTTCGCCGAAGTGCGCGTCGACCCCGATCTCGGCGTGATCCGTCTCGAACGCCTTCACGGCACCTACGATGTCGGTCGGCGGCTCAACGCCAAGCTCGCGGAGAGCCAGCTGATGGGCGGCATCGTCTGGGCGGCTAGCATGGCGCTGTTCGAGCATTCGATGCACGATCCGCACGTCGGGCGCATCGTCAACGAAAACCTCGCCGAATATCACGTCCCCGTGAACGCGGACATCCGCAAGATCAGCGTTGCCTTCATCGATTCCGAAGACATGCACCTCGATCCGCTCGGCATCCGCGGCATCGGCGAAATCGGCATCACCGGCATGACCGCCGCAATCGCCAACGCCGTTTATCACGCAACCGGCAAGCGCATCCGCGATCTGCCGATCACGCTCGACAAGCTGATGTAGCAGGCTGCCCAAAGTCGTCAGCAGCCTGCTGGTGCGATGCAAGAATGGGTTAGTGACCGCCCGCCATCGCCGACAATGCCGTGACCGTCATCGGCCCGATCGCATAGGTATCGGTGTGCGATGCGATGTACTGACGAAACTCGAGGCTGGCCTTGAAGCCAACCGTTAGACCCTTCGCCCGGGTCGCATCGTCCACTTTTTTCTGTTGCGCTTCGGAAAGAACCGGTCCGATCGAGAGGTAATCCCACGAATCACCATCGGTGTGCGCATACCACTGTCCCTGCGGCACGCCGGTCTGCTTGTCGATCGCATCGCGCGCGGCCTGCCATTGCAGGAATTCGGCCTGTTTCCCGGGTGCAACACGGTAGAGGCCCACAATCACCGTACCCGGTTCGGTTGCTCCGGCCGCCTGCGGCGCGACGGCCAGCGTCGCCACTGCGGCAAATACGACGGCCAACACCGCTCCACGCATCAAACTTTGCATGACGCTCTCCCATGGGCATGAAATGCCCGTTATTGCCGGCTAATGGGAAGCGACCGGGGAACGCCGGAACTCTCCAGCCGCGCTTGTAACGACAATGAGAATCCGCGCAGCGGGGTAGCATGCGCTGCGCTCAGAATGGCGTCAACGCCGACATAAGGCACACGGCAAGGTGGTGATCAGCGGCCGGTCGGTGGTCGCGAGCGGGAACTCCACGACGAACAACTCGGTCGCTTCACGGAGATTGGCCAGCGCCGCTTCAACGGTGTCGCCCTGGGAGGTTGAACCCGTTTCCGGATTCAGCGCAGTGAATCCACCTTCAGCGGCGGGCAGGAGCACGGCGCTAAGGAGCATGGTGGACCCTCCAATCCTGGAACCTTCCTATTGTCCGCGCAAACGGACCGGCGAACCTATCGCCGAGTTGAGCGGCCGCGCCCGCCGACATCGCCATGGTTCGGCCGCATCCGATCCGTGCAGTGCATTGCACCCATGGTTAAATCACCAGCGAATCGGGAGTCGCTTCATGCTGACTCAAAACGACGATCCGGGCTGTTTCAGAAACCCGATCTCCGCCGGCGTGGATGCGCGAGCGAGCACCGCATTGCGATGGGGAAAGCGTCCGAAACGGGCGACGATGTCGTGATGCTGCTCGGCGAAACGCAGGATGCCCTCGAACGCCTCGCGCTGCGCCGGCGCAACTTCATCGCGCAATCCGGTAAACAGGGCGACCGCCCATTCCTGATCGGCCAGCGATTCGGAATGCTCGAACGGCAGATACACGAACATCCGTTCGACCGGCCGCAACGCGCGATCGGCCGCCGTCGCGACCGCCTCGCGCGCCCACGCGCGGGCAAGCGCGTCGTGTTCAAATGCCCGCGCATCGTCACGAAACAGATTGCGCGAAAACTGATCGACCAGCACGATCAGAGCGAGTCGCCCATGCGGCGTTTCACTCCACGACGCCAGTTCGCCCGCAATCGCCGCTTCGCGCAGTGCACCGAAGCGTTCGCGGATTTCGTCATCGACCGCTGCGCTCTTCTCAAACCAGACCGGCGACTTCTGCGCGATGACGGCCGCGTCATCCGGATCATCGCCGAACCAGAATTGCAAAATGCTGCGCGCGAGCGAGGCCATGGTTTCGTTGGGTAGGATGTACGAGTTACGTCGGCCCTGGAATCTGAACCGATTGGGGCAACCGCTCAACAAGGAAGGCGCGTCAGATCGCCGGCCTCACGCTTGAACCCCGCGCTGAACTTCCTTCGTTGCGCCATGACACTCCTCTCTGCTCATGACGAGCTTACTTGGAAGTGCCCGTGGATTTAGGTAGAACCCTGCCCACGATCTTCCCACTGAGACCTGCGCGCGACAAGCCGCGTGCTGCAGCGCTTGATGCGATCGGTCGTCGTCGGGGCCGGTGGGACTTGATCGCAACCATCTCCACAACGATGCTCCATCGGAATGCTTGATCAGCGTTTCACCTCGAACGTGGGCGCCGGGCGCATGCGAAACGCGACGCTGATGCGCGGGCCGACGGCGGTTTTCTGTTTCGGGATGCCGTGCAGATAGTGGAGCTGCGAGGTGTAGTCCATCAGGAGCACGCTGCCGGCTTCGAGGTCGATCGCGAGCGAGCGGCGTGGTGTCGCCTTGGCGCGGATGGTCATGCGCCGCGTCGCGCCGAGCGACAGCAAAGCGATCGGATGGCCGGCGACGATTTCGCCGAGACGATCGTGGTGCGGCGCGACGCTGTCGTTGCGGTCGCGGTAGCAGTTGAGGCCGACGCTGTTGAATCGTGCGCCAGCGACGCGCTCGACCAACGTCGCGGCTTGGGCCAGCGGTTTCGGCAGGGCCCTGTCATCGAGCCGGAAGCCCGCGACCAGACGCGGCACATCGACTTCGCGCTCGTACATCATGCGCCGCTCGTGCTTCCACGCGATGCCTTCGTGCAGCAAGTCGAACCACGACCGCGCCAGTTCGACTGAAATGCAAGCAGGAAAATAGAGGATCTGACCGCTCGCGTCGTCGATCAGGGATTGGCGGTCGGTACCGAACAGGGCGAGTTGCGACATCAGTGAGGTGTTTTGGTCGGGTCGGAGGTGTCATGCGTATTTTCGGGCTTTTCGCCGCATGGAGTGAGAACGATTCGACGCGGGATCCTGACGGATGGCGAGCGTGAGTCGCGAACATTCCGTTCGCATGGAGTCCTTCGACAAGTTCAGGGCAGGCGTAATTTGCGCCAAGTGAACTCGAAGCAACTCGCGCTGGGTGCCCTTCGACTTCGGCCTGACGGCCTACGCTCAGGGTGAACGGGGGTGGGACGAGGAGATCTCATCGTACTCGACATCCGTGATCGCTCCGGCGAAGGCCTACGCTCAGGGTGAACTGGGATGGGACGAGGAAATCTCATCGTGCTCGACATCCGTGATCGCTCCGGCGAAGGCCTACGCTCAGGGTGAACTGGGATGGGACGAGGAAATCTCATCGTGCTCGACATCCGTGTGCTCCGGCGGCGGCCTACGCTCACGGTGAACGGGTGGTGGGGCGAGGAAATCTGATCGTGCTCGACATCCGTGATCGCGGCAAATTCCTATGCTCCGGGGGACGGGCGCGGGACGAGGAAATTTCATCGTACGCGACATCCGTGATTGCGTTGTCGAAGGCCGGCGCCCAGGGTGGATGGGCGTTGGGAGCGGCCTGCCGCAGCCGCCTGCTCATACCGAAGGAGTCAGCAACGCTGCGCGACACATCATCGCAGCGCGTGTGCGATGCTTGCGCAGGTCGGCGTTGGCGTGAATGGATTCTTGCTTTCGTCGGAACGACGCGCAGCAGCAGACTCTGTCCCCTTATTGCGCAAACATCGACAGCGGCGTCCATGCTCAACAGGCTCTGGTTCGGTTTTTTTCTGGCGGCGACGCTCGCAGCGTGCGGGCGCTGGCTGATCGGGGGCGATCCGGGTGTATTCGCGTCGATGGTCTCGAGCCTGTTCGACATGGCCAAGCTCTCGGTAGCGGTGATGGTGCTGTTGTTCGGCACGCTGACCTTGTGGCTCGGTTTTTTGCGCATCGCCGAGCAGGCCGGGCTGGTGGCGGCGCTCGCGCGGCTGCTCGGTCCGTTGTTCCGCCGGTTGATGCCGGAGGTTCCGCCCGGGCATCCGGCGATCGGCCTGATCACGCTCAATTTCGCCGCGAACGCGCTCGGACTCGACAACGCCGCGACGCCGATCGGGCTGCGCGCAATGCGCGAGCTGCAGACGCTCAACCCGAGCGACACGTCGGCGAGCAATGCGCAAATCCTGTTTCTCGTGCTCAACGCTTCTTCGCTGACCTTGTTGCCGGTGTCGATCTTCATGTACCGCGCACAGGCCGGCGCGAGCGATCCAACGCTGGTGTTCCTGCCGACGCTGCTTGCGACCAGCGCATCGACGCTGGCCGGTTTGCTGAGCGTCGCCGTGATGCAGCGGCTGCGGCTATGGGATGTCGTGGTACTCGCGTGGCTCGGGACGATTGCGGTACTGCTAGCTGTTTTCATGGCGGTACTGGCGGGTCTGTCGTCCGGCGCGCTTGCATCGGTGTCGTCGCTGCTCGGCAACCTCGTCCTGTTCGGCATCATCATGGCGTTTCTGCTGGCCGGCGCGTGGAAGAAGGTGCCGCTTTACGAGAGTTTTGTCGAAGGCGCCAAGCAGGGCTTCGATGTCGCGCGCGACCTGTTGCCGTACCTGGTTGCGATGCTGTGCGCCGTGGGCGTGCTGCGCGCCTCGGGCGCGCTCGATTTCGCGCTCGACGGCATCCGCGCCGTCTCCGCCTGGATCGGCTGGGACACGCGCTTCGTCGATGCGCTGCCGACCGCGCTGGTCAAACCGTTCTCCGGCAGCGCCGCGCGCGCGATGCTGATCGAGACCATGCACCACTCCGGACGCCGACAGTTTTCCGTCGCTGCTCGCGGCCACGATGCAGGGCAGCACCGAAACCACGTTCTATGTTCTGGCCGTCTATTTCGGCGCGGTCGGCATCCGTCGCGCACGCCATGCGGTTGGTTGCGCGCTGATTGCTGATCTTGCGGGCGTGCTGGCCTCGATTGCGGTGTGCTACTGGTTTTTCGGATAAGCCTCGTCGCCACACATGTGTTGACCGCGTCGCGGCAATGGGCGCTCGACTCGATGACAAGTCTTGCTGGCAGTCGAAAATGTGATCAGCGTCCGGGCAGCGCCTGATCAGGCAATACGCACCACGAACCGCGCACCGCCGAGTGCGGGCGATCGGCTGACGTCGAGTTCGCCGCGATACGCCTTGAGAATATCCTGCACGATGGCAAGCCCGATTCCATGGCCCTGCGTGCGCTCGTCGCCGCGCACGCCGCGCTGCAGCAAGCGATCGATTTTCTCGTCCGCGATTCCAGGACCGTCGTCGTCGAACACCAGTTCCAGGCCGGCCCTGCGCCCGCCCGTGGACGTGACGTGGACGCTGAGCATGACCCGGCGTCTGGCCCATTTGAAGCCGTTTTCGAGCAGGTTGCCGAGTAGTTCCATCAAATCTCCCTGCTCACCGTGGAAGCGCGCCGCCTTGTCGATGTCGAACTCGCAGAGCACTCCCTTGCTCTGATAGACCTTCTCCAGACTTTGCACGATTTCCTCGGCGAACGGCTCGACCGGCAATGGCGCGGCAAACGTCTGATGTCCCGAGGTCGCAGCGCGTGACAGCTGGTAGGCGACGATCTCGTCCATGCGCCCGACCTGATCGAGTACGGTCCAGCGCAATTGCTCGCTTTCGCTTTCGGACTCGAGTTGGCTGCGCATCACCGCGAGTGGAGTCTTCAAACTGTGCGCAAGGTCGGAGAGCGTGTTGCGATAGCGCGTCAGCCGGTCGCGCTCGCCATCAATGAAGTTGTTGAGACTGGTGGCCAATCCGGACAGCTCGAGCGGGTAACTGGAGGCGAGTCGTTGCTGGCTGCCGTGTTCGACTTTGGCCAGGTCGCCCACGACTTTGCGCAGTGGCGCGAGACTCCATCGCAGCACCACGAACAGAACCAGCATCAGCACGATGCCGAGTCCCCCAAGCCAGATAAGCAACGTGCGCCGGTAGATATCGACCTGGCGCTTCAGCGCGCCAATATCCTCACCGACATGGAAGGTGAGGTGCAGGTCGTGCTTGCCGGTGGACCAGTCGACTCCCTGCGACAGCACGAACAGATCGCCCGACGGCGTCGGGACCGGGCCGTCGAAACGCACGACGCCGCGCGGCAACTGGCGGTCAAACGGCAACACACGCCCGACAGCTGACGGCGAGCGCCACTCGTCGTCCTTTGCTCCGAGGATGCGTGTGCCGACGATGCCGGCGTAGAGGCCGGTCATCGCGGGCCGGTCGAAGCGCGGATCGGGGCCGACCTCGGGCGGAATCAGCGAACCCGAACGCGTGGTGTCCGAAGCGGCGAGATAGGCGTACATGTAGCCCTGCAAGCGATCGCGCAGGGCACTTTCCGCGGCATCATAGAAGCCGCGATCGAGTGCGAAGAAGGTCATGCCGAGAAATGCCGCGAGCACCAGCGCCGCAGCTGCGAGCGAGCGCGCTTGCAGGGAAAGAGGGCGCGCCACGCGATTGCGTCCTCAGACGGCGTCCGGCGAAGCCCCGTCGGCGAGCACCTCTTCGGCGTTGGTCTCGTTGCGTTCGAGTGCGAAGCGATAACCCCGGCCGCGCACGGTTTCGATCGGCTTGATCGTGTTTTCCGGATCGAGTTTGCGACGCAGGCGCCCGATGAATACCTCGAGGACGTTCGAATCGCGATCGAAATCCTGCTGGTAAATGTGCTCGGTCAGGTCCGCCTTCGATACCAGCTCGCCCGCGTGCAACATCAGATATTCGAGCACCTTGTATTCGTAGCTGGTCAGATCCACCGGTTGATGATTGACCGCGACGGTCTGCGCGGTCGTATCGAGCGTGATCGGACCGCATTCGAGCAGGGGTCGAGACCAGCCACTGGCGCGACGAACCAGAGCATTCAGGCGCGCGGAAAGCTCCTCGACGTGGAACGGTTTGACCAGATAGTCGTCGGCGCCGTTCTTGAGACCCTGCACCTTGTCCTGCCAGGAGGAGCGCGCCGTGAGAATCAGGATCGGATAACGTTGCCCCGACTCGCGCAACTCCTTGACCAGATCCATTCCCGAAAGCTTCGGCAACCCGAGATCGATGATCGCGACATCAAAAGGCACCTCGCGACCGAGGAACAGGCCTTCTTCGCCATCGCCCGCCGCATCGACCGCAAAGCCATCCCTTTTCAGTCGGGCTGCCAGCGTCTCGCGCAACGGTGCTTCGTCTTCTACCAGCAATACGCGCATAGCGTCCTCTCCGTAGTTGTCGCCCCGTGTCTGCAGCGCACTGCACCTTGTTCGCGGCCGACCAAGCGGGTTGTTGCTTCGTCAGCGGCGCGTCTTGACCATAATCGTCGCAATATCCGACATCATTCTTCTGCAGAAATCTGCACGACCTGCACCTTGCCGTCAGGCGTCAGCACCTTGATTCGATACACCTTGCGCTTGCCAAGTTTCAGCGTCTGAACGCCGAGAACCTTGCCATTGGTCTGCTGCTGCACGCGCGCCACCGCGTCCTGCAAACTCACTTCGCGCGCCTGAGAAAGCGTCGCGGCGCCCATCAACACACACGCGGCCAGCAACAGGGCAGGTTTTTGAACGAAGCTGAAGACATGCATCGCAATCCCGGACGGCCTCACCGACGGCAGTCGGCCGCCCGATGCACTCAGTCTTCACACCCGGGATTGAATTTCCGCTGAACTTGGCGGCCCAGCGCGCGGGGCGTTGAGTGTGCGTATGGCGTCTTGGGCATCGTCATGCGCCCGCGCCCAGTCCTTTCCCGTCACCAGGATCGCGGCGAAAACACCCTTGCACATGATCATTGACCATGCCACTCGCCTGCATGAATGCGTAACAGATCGTGGGGCCGACGAAACGGAACCCGGCCTTGCGCAAGGCTGCGCCCATGCGCTCCGATACCTCGGTTTGGGCTGGAACATCGGCCTGCTTGCGCCAATGATTCCTTCGCGGCGCTCCGCCAACCAGCGCCCATAGCGCGGTGTCGAGGCTGCCGTATTCGGCGATCTGTCGCGACGCCGCGCGCGCGTTGTCGCGGATTGCCATCATCTTCGACCGGTTGCGGATCAAACCCGGGTCGCCCAGCAATTTCTCCAGCGTCGCGTCGCGCAGTCGCGCCACCCGTTCGATTTCGAAATCGTGGAACACGCGACGATAGCGTTCGCGCTTGTGCAGTACGGTGCGCCATGACAAGCCCGCCTGGGCCCCTTCGAGGCAAAGCAATTCGAACAGCCGGCGATCCTCATGCAGCGGCACGCCCCATTCGCGATCGTGATACGCGCGCATCAGCGGGTCGGGACCCTCGGCCCATCCACAGCGTTTTCGCTCGCTCATGCGCTCTGCCCGATACGGGTTCGATCCGGCGAAAAAGGGTCGCGACCCAGCGCGCACCCGATGCCATGCGTGTCCTCGTCAGCGCGTATATTACGCGGCCACCTGACTGTCCGGCGGTCGCCGCCAAGCATGCGCTGCCCATGTCACATGCCAACGCCCGCAGAACGGCCCTCGTTGCCCTGGTCGTTCTCACGCTGATCTGGAGTTACAACTGGATCGTGATGAAGCAGGTGCTGCGCTACGCGGGGCCGTTCGATTTTGCCGCGTTACGGTATGTATTCGGTACCGTGGTCCTGTTCCTGGTTCTGGTGCTGCGTCGCGAGTCGCTCGCACCGCCACCACTGGTCCAGACAGCCCTGATCGGCCTTGCCCAGACCACCGGCTTCCAGGCACTGGTGCAGCTCGCGCTGGTCCATGGCGGCGCGGGCAAGACGGCCCTGCTCGCATTCACGATGCCATTCTGGTCGGTATTGCTGGCATGGCTCCTGATCGCCGAGAAGCCGTCGCGCCGTCAGGGGCTCAGCCTTGTGGTGGCATTCGCGGGACTGGTCCTGATTCTCGAACCGTGGCGAGGGCTGGGCAGTGCGCAGAGTTCAGCGCTCGCAATCGGCGGCGGCGCGTGTTGGGCGATCGGCGTGGTGCTGTCGAAACGCCTGTTCTTGCGCGGCGGTGTCACGGTTCTGTCACTGACTGCCTGGCAGATGCTGGTGGGCACGCTCGCTCTGGTCGCGATCGCGATTGTCGCACACGAGCCAGCTGTCCAGTGGTCGCACTATTTCATCGGCGCATTGATCTACAACGGCGTGCTTTCATCGGGACTCGCATGGTTGATGTGGTCGTTCATCATCGAACGCCTGCCGACCCCCATAGCAAGTCTCTCGAGCCTGAGCATTCCGATCTGCGGTGTCCTACTCGCGTGGCTGCTGCTCGGCGAACGTCCTTCGTGGTTCGAACGCGGCGGCATCTTGCTGGTGGCGGCGGCCCTGCTCGTGGTCAACGCACGCGGTCGCAATACACAGGCGACCCTGGTTGGAGACGGCACCCCTCGCTGAGCGGATCACCAGAGCAGATGGTCGAGATCCACGTTGCCGCCCGACAGGATGATGCCGACCTTGCGTCCCGCGAATTGCTCCGGAAAACGCAGGACGGCGGCGAGCGTGATTGCCGCTGACGGCTCCACGATGATCTTCAGCCGGTTCCAGATGAGTCGCATGGCCTCGACCGTATCGCTGTCCACGAGCGTCAGGACGCTGACCTGATGGCGCACAAGCAAGTCGAAATTGACTTGTCCTATCACTGCGCGCAAACCGTCACAAATCGTGTCCGGCTCGATTTCGGTGACGCGTGTGCCACGTCGCAGCGATTCGGCGGCATCGGCGGCGCCTTCGGGTTCGGCGGCGACCACGCGAACCGGCGGCGAACGCGAAGCCGCGGCTGCTGCGCTGGCGCCGACCAGCCCGCCTCCACCGATCGGTGCGATCAGCACATCGAGCGTTCCGACTTGTTCGAACAATTCCAGCGCCGCAGTTCCCTGGCCCGCAATGACATCCGGATTCGTGTAGGGATGAATCAGACTTGCACCGGTTTCGTCACGCACCCGTTCGGCGGCCGCTTCGCGCGCCGCCAAGGTCGGGGCACAACGGTGCAGGGTCGCCCCGTATGCTTCGATCGCCGCGACCTTGGACGCGACCGCGCCCTCGGGAACCACGACGTGTGCCGGGATCTCGCGCGTTTGTGCCGCGAGCGCGAGCGCTGCGCCGTGGTTTCCCGAGGAATGCGTCACCACGCCGCGTTGCGCGACTGCATCGGTCAGCGACCAGACCGCGTTGCAGGCGCCGCGAAATTTGAATGCCCCGGCGCGCTGGAAGTTCTCGCACTTGAACAAGAGCTCGGCGCCAGCCATTGCGTCGAGCGAACGAGAGCGCAGCACGGGCGTGCGGTGCGCATGAGCGGCGATCCGACGCGCCGCCTGTTCGATCTCGGCGAGTCCGGGAAGTGAAGTTGCAGCGTCGTCTTGCATTACAGGGACACCAGGCGTTCGGTCGATATTCCAAAGCGCGCCGCTTTGGTCGCCCGCTGCGATCGATCGCATTCCGCAATGGGCAAGATCAGGGAGTCGAGGCCCTCGAGGCCCTGAGCAGGATATACAGGGAAATTCGCGAACACGGTCACAGTTTCGAGCATCGCCTGACTGCGCCGGCTCCGTGCGGCCTGCAAATCCTGCGAGCCCGCCGCATAATGCGCCGCGCCTTGCCTCATTGCCATCGGTCGAAGGTCACTGGCGCCTGGCACACGGTCCTCTTGGATTCCCCCTGTTCCTACGACCGCCAGGCGCCAGCCTTTGCGCATTCGGCAGGCGCGGATTGATCCGATAAACTTGAGTGCCCGCCGCAGCGCCGGAGTCCGGCAGCGGCAAATCCTTTGGCACGAGCAAACCCACGCATGCATTCCCATGACGTCATCGTGATCGGTGGCGGCCACGCAGGCACCGAAGCGGCGCTGGCGGCCGCCCGCATCGGCGCCAGCACGCTGCTGCTGACGCACAATGTCGAAACCATCGGCCAGATGAGTTGCAACCCGGCCATCGGCGGCATCGGCAAGGGGCATCTGGTCAAGGAGATCGACGCGCTCGGAGGCGCGATGGCGCGCGCGGCCGATCGTGCCGGAATCCATTGGCGGCGCCTCAACGCATCGAAAGGCGCAGCCGTGCGCGCGACTCGCTGCCAGGCCGATCGCGTGCTTTACAAGGCCGCGATCCGCAAGATGGTTGAGACCCAGCCCAACCTGCGGGTGTTCCAGCAGGCTGTCGACGACCTTTTGATCGAAGGGGACCGCGTGGTCGGCGTGGTGACTTCCAGCGGAATCGAATTCCGCGCGGCCTGCGTGGTATTGACGGCCGGCACCTTTTTGGCAGGCAAGATACATATCGGCCTGACCGATCACGCCGGCGGGCGCGCGGGCGACGCGCCGGCGATACGGCTCGCGGCGCGCATGCGTGAGCTGCCCTTCGTCGTGGAGCGCCTCAAGACGGGAACACCACCGCGCATCGACGGGCGCAGCGTCGAATTTGCCGGACTTGAGAAACAGGCTGGCGATGTGCCAACGCCGGTATTCTCGTTTCTCGGTCTGGCCGACGAACATCCCCGCCAGGTTCCGTGCTGGATCACGCATACGTCCGAACGCACGCACGACATCATTCGTGCCGCACTCGATCGATCGCCGCTTTACAGCGGTCGCATCGAAGGTGTCGGGCCGCGCTACTGTCCGTCGATCGAGGACAAGGTCGTGCGTTTCGCCGAACGCACCTCGCACCAGATATTCATCGAGCCCGAGGGACTCGAAACGCATGAGGTCTATCCGAACGGCATTTCGACCTCACTGCCATTCGACGCCCAGCTCGCGCTGGTGCGATCGATTGCCGGATTCGAACGAGCGCATATCACAAGACCCGGTTACGCGATCGAATATGACTTCTTCGATCCGCGTGGACTCCATCATTCGCTCGAAACCCGCTGCATGGCGGGATTGTATTTTGCCGGCCAGATCAACGGCACGACCGGCTACGAGGAGGCGGCTGCGCAGGGACTGATCGCCGGACTCAACGCGGCGCGTGCCACGCAAGGCAAGAGCGCATGGTGCCCGCGCCGCGAAGAGGCCTACATCGGGGTCTTGATCGACGACCTGGTGACCAACGGCACCAGCGAGCCGTATCGGATGTTCACCTCGCGCGCCGAGTACCGCCTGCATCTGCGCGAGGACAATGCCGACCTTCGTTTGAGCGCAATCGGGCATGAGCTGGGCTGCGTGTCCGAGGAGCGCCATGCGGCGATGTGCCGCACGCGCGACGGGGTCGAGCGCGAAGGCGAACGACTCCGCGGTTTGTGGGCAACGCCAACCAACGCGCTTGGCCGATCGCTGGCGCGCGATCTGGACGTGACGCTGACCCGCGAAACTGCCGCACGCGATCTGTTGCACCGACCCGGAATTGATTACGCCGCCCTGATGCGCGTTCCCGGGTTCGGGCCGGGCGTCGATGATCCGAAGGTTGCCGAACAGGTTGAGATCAGCGTCAAGTACGCGGGATACCTCGAGCGCCAGCGCGACGAGATAGAACGCCATCGGCGCCATGCAGAAACGCCGATTCCCGCGGGCTTCGATTTCGATGCGGTGCGCGGATTGTCGGCAGAAGTCCTCGCGAAGCTAAACGCATCGCGTCCGGCAAGCGTGGGGCAGGCTTCGCGCATCGCCGGCATCACTCCGGCGGCGATCTCACTGTTGCTGGTGCACCTGAAACGACACGGCCGGCGCGTCGCCTGAGGCTTTCGCTACTTGGCCGACGCTGCCTTGGCCTGCGCGCGCTTGAGTGCATCAACGGCATCGTCGTAAAGCGTTTTGAGCTCATCGTCGCCGACGGTGCTCGCGTCGGACTTGTGGTTGACGAGCACGTCACCGTCTTCCTTCCAGCCCACGCGCGTGGTGACCCCATCCTGCTTGCGCACCAGCTCGAGCGGTTTGCCGTCCTTGAACGCGTACTTGATCGAGGTGCGGCCGCCCTTGTCCTCGACGATGGTCACGCGCATGAACACGACCTTGCGTCCCTGGACGAATGCATCCCACGCAATCGAGGCGGTGTCGGTCGTGTAAGTACCGGCAATTTTCTTCATGCCGCCGATGTGCGCCTGGACCTTGTCGTATTCGGCATCCATTTTTTCGCCCGGCGTGGCTTCGGCGTTCAATACGACCTTGGCGGTGTTGCTGGCACCCTCTGTCAGCACCGGCGAATTTAGCGCGGGGACGAAATGCCGCGGCCCGTCGGTCAGCGTGACATTGACCACGTATGTGCGGTTGCTGTCGATCTTCGAGGGGTCGAAATCCAGCGCAAACGTGTAGGGCGGCTGGCCGCTTACCGTTTGGCTTTTTTCCGCCACCGGAATCTCCGGTTGGGCGATATCCACGAGTTTGATGTCGAGCTTCGCGCCATCGCCTATTTGCATGGGATCGCGCAACGACACCGTGCCATTGATGGTATGACCCATCGGTTGAACCGGTTGCGCGACCTGCGGGGATTGCACGGAATGATCCGCGGAATTGCAACCGCCGAGCAAGGCCAAGGCCAGTAACGCCGGAAACGGAAACTTGCGCATGGCTCAATCCTCTCAAGAAGAACGAAACATATCGTAGTTTGTCGGCCAACGGAATGCCGCAGGAGCCTTTTGAACCGCTACAGCGTACCGCGGCGGAAATGAACCGATGGTAGCGCAGCCCGCTCATCGCCTGTAACGGGCAGCCCGACGAAGTCTGCGGCCAACGAATGCGTATCGCGAAACGAGCCCGGTGTTGCAACCTGGCGGGGAAATCCGAGGCCAAAAGCGGGACTCAAACAACGCGATGGGAGACTCACCGCTTTCGATCAGGCCTCGCCCCAATAGGTTTTTAGGTCGATTCGCGAGTCGGCATGATAGCGAGGCCCGGTCATGTGGCGCCAGTCAGCGGCGTTCGAGAACTACCCGGCTTGAAGCCGTGCGAGGCAGCAACACCTCGCCGGGACTTGTGCGGAATGCGCCCCTCATTGCATTTCGCAGCTATGCTTGGCCCATGCCGATACCGCTCGCGCTCGAATTGCTCGATGGCCCGGCGCTGACGCAGCGCCGTTGGCGCCTCATCGATCCATTCCGGATCGGGCGCGCTGCCGGGAGCGAGCTTGACCTCGTCGAGCCCAGCATTTCCCGTCAGCACGCCCTGATCGAGGCCGAGGGAGCGGGATGGCTGATCCGCGATTGCGGCAGTCGCATCGGCACGCGGCTCAACGACCTTCCGCTGGTGGCGACGGTGCCTGCGGCGCTGCGACCGGGAGACGTGCTCGGCGTCGGACCGTGGCGATTCCGCGTCGAGGCCGGGCGATCGGGCGATGCCCGCGAGCCCGCGGCATCGGACCCGCGCATCAGTCTTGTCAGCGGTAGCGGCAATCTGGCGGAGCAACGCCTGGCGCTGTTGTTGCGTTACGCAGGGGATGTCGTCGCGGCCGCGGACGAACAGGCGCTCGCTGACACGTTGGCCGAGTATGCCCTGCTTGGATCCGGTTACACGCGCGCCGCCGTGTTGTGGCGCGAAGGGGGCGAAATCGCCGTGCGCAGCCTGCGCCCGGAGTCGGCAGGCGGCTCCGATTTGCCGTTCAGCCGCTCGCTCATCGCGTCGGCGGAAACTGGCGACATGGCTTGTCTCGACGCGGTGAGCGGCGTCGCCCTGAACCAGAGTCTGGCCGGTCTGCCGCTGCGCCGTGCGTTATGTGCATCGCTCGTGCTTGATGCCCACGCGCAAGCATTTTTGTACCTGGACTCGGATCGGCCGGCGGGCAACCGGCACAGCGACGCGCCGTCTTTCTGCCATGCACTGGCGCGGCTCGCAGCCCTGGCCCTGTCGAATCTGCGGCGTATCGCAAACGAACGCGAACACGCGGCGCTTTCCGCCGACATTGCCCGGGCCCGAGAAGTCCAGCATCGATTGCTACCTGCCAACGAGGCGCAACTCGGCGGCGTCACCTATGCCCTGCACTTGCATCCTGGACGCCAGGTTGCCGGCGACGTTGTCGACGTGTTCGCTTTGCCCGATGGGAGTGTGGCCGCGATGCTCGGCGACGTGAGCGGGGCCGGACTCGGCGCGGGCCTCGAGATGGCGTCGGTTCAATCGTTTCTACGCGCCGAACTCGCCCATGACCTGGATCCGGCGCATGCAGCCGAACGACTCAACGCGCATCTGTGCCTGCACGCGAGCGGCGGGCGCTTCGTGACGCTGTGGCTGGGAATCTTTGATGCAGCGCACGGCACGTGCCGTTTCGTCGACGCCGGTCACGGGCACGCATTGCGCATCGGCGCGGCAGGCGCGCCGCAATCGCTTGCCGCGCACGGCGACATACCGCTCGGAATTGAAAGCAGCGCCGTCTTCCACGCCGAAACCCTGGCTCTCGCAGCGGGCGAGGTTCTGTTGCTTCATAGCGACGGGGCGATCGAACAATGCGCGAACGACGGGCTCCCGTTCAGTCGCGAGGGGCTGGCCGCCGCCGTTGCCGACTCCACCTCGCCTGCGCGCGCCGTTGCCGACGCGGTCAAGGCCTTGGGCAATTACGCCGATGGACGCGCGCCCGACGACGACGTCACCTTGCTGGCACTGAGTTGGACGCAATCACCACGCAAGGCGGTGCCGGTCGACCTCTCGTCGCAAAGCCCGTTCGACTTGCCGTGACGTGTGGCCCGGGTGCGGCGCGCATCGACGGGATATGGTGATACGTTCGATTGCCCCCAGCAGGAAAGTCAGATGCCTTCAGTCCGCTTGCCCCATCTCGCGCTCGTGCCGGGTATCGCATTGACGCTCGCGCTCGCTTCGAACGTGAGCGCCCGCACGACGATTACCGACGCAAATCACGCGGGTCACTGGCCGGCGTGGCAGCAACACTTGGCGCTCGACCGGAAGTCGCTGTTCAACGGCCTCCAATGGCGCGATATCGGGCCGGTGGTGCAGGGCGGCCGCGTGGTCGAGGTGGCTTCGGTACCGGGCAAGCCGTACACGTTCTACGTCGCCTACGCGACGGGCGGCGTCTGGAAAACGATCAACAACGGCGTGTCGTTCGAGCCGCTGAGTGATCGGCTGCCGACCATGGCAACCGGGGCAATCGCCGTCGATCCGAATCATTCCGAGACGCTCTGGGTCGGCACTGGCGAAGCCAATTCGTCGCGGTCTTCGTACGGCGGCATGGGCATGTTCCGCTCGGATGACGGCGGCAAGACATTCGCCCCTGCCGGGCTCGACCAGAGCGATCGCATCGCGCGCATCGCGATCGACCCGAAGGATTCGAACACCGTGTATGTTGCCGCGCTCGGCAAGCTCTACAGCGAGGGCGGACAGCGTGGCGTGTTCCGCACCCGCGACGGCGGCAAGACCTGGCAGCAGGTATTGAAGGGCGATACGCCCTGGACCGGCGCGATCGATCTGGCGCTTGATCCGCGTGATCCGAATGTGATCTATGCGGCGTTGTGGGATCGCGAACGCCATGCCTGGAATTTCCGTGAGGCGGGCAAGGGTTCCGGACTGTACAAATCGACCGATGGCGGTGACCACTGGACGCGAATGGCCAATGGATTTCCGACTCACGACAAGGTCGGCCGCATCGGTATCGCGATCGCACCAAGCCGGCCGGATACGCTCTACGCAAGCGTCGACAACTGGCAGGACTTGCCCGCCGATCAACAGGACCTCGGTGATCGACCGCTGACGCCCAAGCGCCTCAAGACGATGAGCAAGGAGGAATTCCTGCGCCAGGATCCCGCGGAAGTCGAAACCTTCATCCGCAATTACGATCTGCCGCTGTCGATCGACGCGAAGAAACTCACGGCGATGGTGAAATCGGACAAGATCACGCCGGCCGGTATTGCCGGCAAACTCGACGAGGCCGAGCACGCATTGTTCGACAGTGATGTGAAACAGCTTGAGGTCTATCGCTCGGATGACGCGGGCAAGAGTTGGCGCAAGACCAACCCGCAACCCCTGCGCGCAGTCGATTACACCTACGGCTATTATTTCGGCCAGGTGCGCGTGGCGCCCGACAACCCCGAGCATGTCTACGCCGAAGGGTTGCCGTTGATCGAATCGACCGACGGCGGCAGGACCTGGAAGGGACTCAACAATCCGAACGTTCACGTCGATTATCACGAACTCCTGATCGACCCGAATTTTCCGAAGCGCATGATCGCCGGCAACGACGGCGGCATCGATGTCACCTACGACGGCGGCAAGACCTGGCTCAAGCTCGATGCGCAACCGGTCGGCCAGTTCTACCAGATCACCTACGACATGGCCGATCCGTACAACGTCTGCGGCGGGCTGCAGGACAACGGAAGCTACAAGGGATCGAGCAGGACCAAATGGCGTGAGGGCCAGCGCTGGTCCGAAGTCGGCGGCGGCGATGGCATGTACTGCGCGATGGACACGCGCGACAACAAGACGCTCTACACCGGTTACCAGTTCGGGCACTACCAGCGCAACGGACCCGACGGCCGCCACGAAGTGCGTCCGCGCCCGTTGACGTTCGCCGACAAGACGCTGCGCTACAACTGGACCAGCCCGGTCATCTTGTCGCAACACAACCAGGATGTCGTCTATTTCGGAACCGATCGGCTGTATCGCTCGCTCGACCAGGGCGATAGCTGGCAAGCCATCAGTCCCGATCTGACGACGACAAAAAAACGCGGCGATGTGCCGTACGGAACCATCACCACGGTGTCCGAATCACCGCAGCAGTTCGGTTTGTTGTGGGTCGGCACCGACGACGGCCACGTCTGGCTGAGTGAGGACGGCGGCGGAAAATGGAAGGATTTCGCGAACAAGTTGCCGGACCGCTGGGTCAGCCGCGTCGAGGCATCGCATTTCGACACCGCGCGCGCCTATGTCTCGCTCAACGGCTATCGCGACGATGACGATACGGCCTATCTCTATCGCACCGATGACGACGGCGGACACTGGACCGACATCGGCAAGGGGTTGCCGGCCGAGCCGATCAACGTGGTGCGCGAGGACACGGTCAATCCGGATGTCGTGTACGTCGGCACCGATCGCGGGGTGTATGTCTCGCTTGATCGCGGGACAAGCTGGCAAGGCCTGCAATCGAACCTGCCGAACGTTCCGGTGCACGATCTCGCCGTGCACCCGCGCGAGCGCGAACTGATCGCGGCCACGCACGGGCGCAGCGCCTGGATCGTCGATGTGTTGCCGGTGCAGGAACTTACGCCGTCCGTGCGCGACGAGGGTGTCAAGCTGTTCCCCGTCGAGGATGTCCAGTCCGATCGTGACTGGCATTCACGGCCTTCGTTGTGGTTCGACGAGACGCCGTATCTGCCGAAACTCGAGGGCACGTACTGGGCCAAGGCCGACGGTGCAGCGACGCTGACCGTACTCGACAAGGACAAGCACCCGTTACGCGAAATCAAGCTTGGCGCGAAGCGCGGCGTCAATAGCTACGATTGGAACCTGCTGGTCGACAAGGACTTGGCGCTGGCGGCCGAGCGCGCCGTACTTGCGAAAGGGAAGGATGGCGCCGAGCCGAGTCTTTCCAAGACGCCCTATGCGGAAGCCGTGCGGCTTGGGCAGCGGCTGTACATCAAGCCCGGCAAGTACACGCTCAAGTTGAGCGTGAACGGCGCGAGCAGCGACACCGCGTTCGAGGTCAAGGCGCCCGAACCGCGCAAACCACGCGCGAAGCCGGCACTCAAGATACGCGGCAAGGACAAGCTCGATCGCCCGCCGGCGGAAAGCTCGACGAATCCGGTCGCCGGCGAACTGGAGCGCGAAGCCGCCGGTCATTGACGCTGCGTTCAACGCGGAGGAGTTGGTTGGATCTTTGATCCGGACATGCAAACAAGTTGCGCCTGCGTTATCGCGACACCGGGCGACTATTCGACCGCGAGTCGACCGATGTCGGCGACGTGATGGAACAGATCCTGGAGTCGGCGCAGCATGGCGAGGCGATTGCGCCGCACGGCAGCGTCATCGACCATGACCATGACGCCATCGAAGTAGGCATCCACCGGCGTGCGCAGGCGAGCAAGGCGCTGGAACAGCCCCAGATAATCGCGTGCGGCGATCGACGGTGCTGCATCGGTCTCAGCCGCCGACAACGCCTTCGCGAAGTCCTGTTCCGCACCGGCCTCGAACAGTGTCTCGTCGACGGTCTGCGTGCCAGTACCAACGTTCTCTTCGTCGGCTTGCCTCAGCAGGTTACCGATACGCTTGTTGGCGGCCGCGAGCGCGGCGGCTTCGGGCAATTGCGCGAACGCGACGACCGCGCGCAAGCGCCGGTCGAAATCGGTCAGATCACCGGGCGCGAGCGAACGTACGGCTTCGAACATCTCGGTCGTGACGCCTTGTTCGGCGTAATAGCCGCGCAGGCGATCGAGGATGAATTCATAGATTTCCGGAGTGAGCGTCGTTGGCAAATCGCGATTATCAGCGGTCAAGACTGGACCGCTTCGATGCTGCTCATGCGCTGCGATCGCCACGCTACGCATCTGTGCTTGGACCATCTCAAGGTGTTCGTACAGTTGTGCCCTGAGATCGATTTCGAGTCCGCCCTCTATCAATGTGCGTGCCAGGCCCAACGCGGTACGACGCAGTGCGAACGGATCCTTGTTTCCGGTCGGTTTCAGTCCGGCCGCGAAGATGCCCGCCAGCGTGTCGAGGCGCTCAGCAACGGCAAGCACCTGACCGACCTTGCCGCCAGCGATCGCATCGTTGGCGAAGCGAGGCAGATACATCTGCGCAAGCGCACGAGCAACATCGGGGTTTTCGCCATCAGAGTCAGCGTAGCGCCAGCCCATGACGCCCTGCAATTCCGGAAATTCGCCGACCATGCGCGTCATGAGATCGCACTTGCTCAGTGACGCCGCGCGCGTCGCAAGCGCCGCATCGACGCCGACGCGATTGGCGATGACGCGCGCCAATTCTGCAACACGCACGCACTTGTCCCACACGCTGCCAAGCTGGCTCTGATAGGTCACCGTCTTCAGGGTCTTTTGGTGGGTCTCTAGTCGCTGTTTGCGATCCTCGTCGTAGAAGAATTTCGCATCCGCGAAACGCGGACGGATTACGCGCTCGTAGCCTTTGCGGATTACCTCCGGCCGCTTGCTTTTGATATTGGCGACGCCCACAAACCAGGAGCTCAACTGGAAAACTGGCGTTGATTCCGGACCACGCGCGGCTCTTTCCTCCACCGACATCATTCCACTTCGCAACATCGGAATGAATCGCTGGTTGGCGACCATCGTTGCCTCCAGCGCTTCGTGCGGTACTTCGAGAAACTCCTCGTCGAATTTGCACAGAATCGGAACCGGCCATTCGGTAAGGGCCGCCAGCTCGGCCAGCAAATTTTCGGACAGTTTCGGTTGCAGATCGAAACCGGACTCGATACCGAGATTGCGCGATTCGTCGCGGATGCGCTGCTTTCGCTCCTCGGTAGAGGCGATGACCCTGGCGGCAAACAGTGCGCTGTACCAAGAGTCGGCATCGGCAACATGCACCGGGTGCGGATGATGAAAACGGTGTCCGCGCGACTGGCGCCCGGACTTGAGCCCGAACACTTCGGCATCGATTACTTCTGCGCCATGCAGAATCACGAGCCAGTGCGCGGGGCGCACGAAGCTGTACTCGTGATCGCTCCAGCGCATCGGTTTCGCTATCGGCAGCGCACCGAGCGATTCGACAAGGACTTCCGGCACGACCTGCGCGATCGTGCGACCTTCGACGACAGCCCGATGCACGAACCACGCACCCTTGTCGGTCTCAAGCTTTTCGAGCGCGCCGATTTCCACACCACAACTGCGCGCGAATCCCGCCAGCGCCTTGGTCGGCGCACCGCTTGAGTCGAGCGCCGCGACGACGGCCGGCCCGCGCCGCTCCTGCATCTGGTCCGGTTGCATTCGCGCGACGCCGGGCACCAGCACGGCGAGCCGGCGAGGCGAACAATAAACACGCGCATTTTCGACGTCGGCCGCGACCAATCGTTTGGTCAGACCTTCGCAGACACCACGCGCGAAGGTCGCGGCGAGTTCGTCGACGGCGTTCGGCGGAAGTTCCTCGGTGCCCAGTTCGATCAGCAACGACTGGTGATCGCTCATGCCGTCGCCTCGGCTGCAACCGCGGTGGCGCGTTTCGCGGACCACACTCCGGCGACCGCTCGCGCGAGTGTTCGCACGCGCAGCATATAGCGCTGACGCTCGGTCACGCTGATCGCGCGGCGTGCATCGAGCAGGTTGAAGGCATGACTGGCTTTGCAAACCTGATCGTACGCAGGTAGCGGCAAGCCGGCCTCGACGAGCTTGAGCGCTTCACCTTCACACACATCGAACCAGTGCAGCAGCTCCGGCACGTTGGCGTATTCGAAGTTGTAGGCGCTCTGCTCGATCTCGTTCTGCCGGAACACGTCGCCGTAGGTGACCACGCCATGCGGCGCGTGCGTCCAGACCAGGTCGAATACGTTGTCGACATCCTGCAAATACATCGCCAGGCGTTCGAGCCCGTAGGTGATCTCGCCGGTTACGGGTCGGCATTCGAGTCCGCCTGCTTGCTGGAAATAGGTGAACTGGGTGACTTCCATTCCATCCAGCCAGACTTCCCACCCCAGCCCCCAGGCGCCGAGGGTCGGCGATTCCCAGTTGTCCTCGACGAAGCGCAGGTCGTGCACCAACGGATCGACGCCGAGTTCTGCGAGCGAGCCGATATAGCGCTCGACAAGATCATCGGGGTTGGGCTTCATCACTACCTGGTACTGGTAGTAATGCTGCAAGCGATTCGGATTCTCGCCGTAACGGCCATCGCCCGGTCGCCGACACGGCTGCACGAACGCGGCTGCCCACGGGTCGGGGCCGAGTGCGCGCAGGAAGGTTGCCGGATGGAATGTCGCCGCGCCTACTTCGGTATCGAGAGGCTGGATCAGAACGCAACCTTGTTCGCCCCAATATCGATTGAGCTTCTGGATGAGTTCCTGAAAGGTCGGGCCGGCCATGCGCCACGTCGCGGTATCGAAGCAAAGCGCGCTAGTATAGCGGCGGGTGACGCACACTGAAGAAGTCGCTTCCCGGCTTGACGGCGGCTACTTGCAGCGCGTGCGCTTTTCCGGAGGATTGCGTCGGTATGGCGACTATTCCGCAACGTCCGACAGGCGCGCGGCGCAAGGGCGAAGAGCCCCTGCACGAAGCCTCACGACGTCTCGATCTCGATGACCTACTCACCGCACTGCTCGCCGACGGCCTGATCACCGAGGCGGATGTCAAGCGCGTGCGCGCCGACGTGCGCACCGCACGCGGGCGAGTGGAATTGCATCCGCTGGTATTGATCGCGAACCTGAAGCTGGTCAACGCACGCGATCCGGAGAAACCGTTGAGTCTCGAAGTGCTGACGCAATGGCTCGGCCGGCACGCCGGTTTGCCTTACCTCAAGATCGATCCGATGAAGATCGATGTGGCAGCGGTCACGCAGGTTCTCAGCCACGCCTATGCGCAACGCTACCGCATCCTGCCCGTGGCGGTGACGGATCTGCAGGTTGTGTTCGCGACGTCCGAACCGTTCGAGACACGCTGGATCGCCGATCTCGCCCACGTGTTGCGCAAGGACATCCAGCGTGTCGTGGCCAATCCGCTGGACGTCGGGCGTTATCTCAACGAATGGTGGAGCGTGCAACGCTCGATCCAGCGCGCGCGCGATGCCAAGAGTGACACACACGATGGGCGCTCGATTCTAAATTTCGAGCAACTCGTGGAGCTCGGGAAAAGCGGTGAAATTGGCGCGGACGACCGGCATGTCGTGCACATCGTCGACTGGTTGCTGCAATACGCGTTCGAGCAACGCGCCTCGGATATCCATCTGGAGCCACGGCGCGAGATGAGCCCGATCCGCTTTCGCATCGATGGCATCATGCACAAGGTGTTCGAGCTGCCGACGGCCGTGATGACCGCGGTGACGTCTCGTATCAAGATACTCGGGCGCATGGATGTCGCGGAGAAACGTCGGCCGCAGGACGGTCGAATCAAGACCCGTTCACCGGGTGGCCGCGAGGTCGAGTTGCGGCTATCGAGCATGCCGACCGCATTCGGCGAAAAAATGGTCATGCGCATCTTCGATCCCGACATCGTGGTCAAGGATTTCAGCCAGCTCGGCTTCGCACCCGACGAGGAGGCGATCTGGCGTTTTCTGGTGGAACGACCGCACGGCATCGTGCTGGTCACCGGACCGACCGGGTCGGGCAAGACCACCACGCTTTACTCCACACTGAAAGTGCTGGCCACACCGGATATCAACGTCTGCACGGTCGAGGATCCCATCGAGATGGTCTCGCCGGAATTCAACCAGATGCAGGTGCAGGCGGCGATCGATCTGGATTTCGCGAGCGGCGTGCGCACGCTGCTGCGGCAGGATCCGGACATCATCATGATCGGCGAGATCCGCGATCTGGAAACCGCGCAGATGGCAGTTCAGGCCTCGCTGACCGGGCATCTCGTGCTCTCGACCTTGCACACCAACGATGCACCGAGTGCCATTACGCGTTTGCTCGATCTTGGCATACCCAATTACCTGATCCAGTCGACCCTCGCCGGTGTCGTGGCGCAACGACTGGTCAGGACGCTGTGTCCGCATTGCAAGCGCGAGACTCCGATCGACCTGGATGCATGGAACGCTCTCGCACACCGTTGGAACATCGAACCGCCGCAACGCAATTTCGGACCGAAGGGTTGCCTCGAATGCCGCAAGACCGGTTTCCTCGGCCGCACGGGCATCTACGAAATGATGAGCATATCGCCTACCTTGCGCAGCCTGATTCGCGAGGACATGGACCTTGCAAATGTCATAGCGGCTGCGCGCGCGGAAGGCATGCGGCCCCTCCAAGCATCCGCCGCGGCGCAAGTGGTGCGAGGCGTTACGACCGTTGCTGAAGTCATCCACGTGCTGCCGCCGATCGACTGAAACCCCGCGTGCGCTGCCTGATCATCCAGACCGGCACGACGCTGCCGGCGATACGCCGCAACCAAGGTGATTTTGCCGACTGGATCCGACGCGACCTGGACGTTGCCCGAGAGCACGCGCCATCAGTCCGCGTGGACCTTGGCGAAACATTGCCCACGCCAGCGCACGATACCTGCGTGATTGTGACCGGCTCGGCGGCGATGGTCAGCCAGCGTGCGGACTGGAGCGAGCGAACCGCAAATTGGCTGTCCGACGCCGTCGCAAGCGGCCTGCCGATACTCGGGTTGTGCTACGGACACCAGCTGCTCGCGCAGGCACTGGGCGGCAAGGTAGGACCTAATCCGCGCGGTCGTGAGATCGGCAGCGTCGATATCACGCTGCTCGCCGACGCCGGGGAAGATCCGTTATTTGCCGAGATGCCGAAAGTATTTCGTGCGCAGGCAAGTCATCTCGAAAGCGTGATCGAGTTGCCGCCGTCTTCGAGGGTCTTGGCGCAATCGCGGCTCGAGGCCTATCAGGCTGTTCGCTACGCTCCCCTGGTCTGGGGCGTGCAATTTCATCCGGAATTCAGTTGCGTCGCGATGCGCGGCTACGTCGAGGGACGCGCCGAAGCGCTGCTGCGCGAGGGCCTGGATCCCACGGCACTTTGCAAAGATATCGCGCCCGCGCCCGAAGCCACCCGTTTGCTTCCACGCTTTGCGCGAATCTCGGAGCAAGCCGCCCAAGCTCGCCAATCGGGTTGAGCGTGCCCGATTCACCGAGTCTTTCACTATGGCGCGCAATTGCGGCGGCGCGCACTGCATGCAAACTCAACGATCAGCCTTTGCGGCTTCGCTGCTTGCGGCGAATCGCGGCGAGCGGATCGCCCAGCTTGAGAGCTGACAAGTAATTGTCGATGGCTTGGTTGGTGACTTCGTACAACGGGCGACCCATTACCGCCGCCGCGGCCTTGAGGCTGTCGCGCACGCGTTTGGACACGCGCAGACTTGCGTCACGTGCGTCGTCATTGTCCACGACGGTCGATTTTCTCATCTCTTTCGATCCCGGTTTGCGATTGGTTCAAGACAAAGCACCTTGTTGACAAGTATAACTAGCGGCAGTTTGACTCCGGAATGAATACGATGCGTCGACAACCGTGAAAACTCCGTGTTGACGCCTTCGTGTTCTGGGTGGAGTTTTCAGCGGCCTGCTATGCTGCGGGTCACTTAGCCGCAATCGAGGTTGGTCATGGGCGTGCGCAAGGTTGCTGCGGAAAACGGCATCAAATGGCTGTCTTCGGGAGTCTCGCTGGTATTCAGCAAACCCGCGGTCTTTCTGGTAATGGGATTGATACTGGCCGCTATCAACATCGTTCCTCTGCTCGGCGGTCTGGCACTCGCGATCCTCGGTCCGGCGTTGCTTGGCGGGATTGTCTTCGCAGCGCGCGAACAATCGCTGGGTCGGTCAACCGATGTGGGCCAATTATTCCGCGCGTTTCAGGAGCCCGGCAAGATCGGGCCCATGCTGTTGCTATGCCTGCCCGGCGTCGTCGGCGGCTTCGTGCTCCTGATATTTTTTCTGATATTTGCGGCAAGCGCGTTGATCGGAGGGGGACTGACAGCACTGGAGGATGGATCGGGCGCCAACTTTCTTGGAGCCCTCGGCGGTGGTGCTCTGGTTTTCCTGCTGATCGCGCTATTCGTTGTTCTTGCGATGTACGCGTTGCAATTTTTTGCGATTCCCAGGGTCATGCTCGACGGTATCGAGCCGTTTGCCGCGATGCGCGAGAGTCTTGCCGCTTGCCGCACCAATGCCGGCCCATTCATCCTTTTGTGCGTCGTCTTGCTGGTCGCGTTCGTGGTGCTGGGTTTCGTCCTGCTGTTCGTTCCGTTTCTCGGCTGGCTTGCGCTCATGATGGCTGGCTGGGCGGTAACCGGGTGTGCGATGTATGTGGCCTATCGCGACATCTTCGATCAGGTCGTCATCGCCCAACCGTTGCCTCCCTCGGAACCGCCAGCGCCAGTCTGAGGCGCCGTTCTCGAGGCGAGGCGCGCGATGGTTGGCATGCGGCCCATGCGCTTTCGCACTTCGATTCGCGCCCTCGCCATCTCCCGCCGACCGATGGCCTATGCGCTCTGGCTCGAATCGGGTGGCGCGTCGCCTGCGCGCCGCGCATCCACGCTCACATGGCTCGGTCGAATCGGAGTTGGCGTGCTCGCTGCACTCGTCACGTGGCGCTGCATGACCCTCAATGCGGGAACCCCGTTGGATTTGCTGGCGCGCCACGCCATGCTGGCGCTTTTATTGCCGGCTGCCTGGGCCGGACTGCTCGGTGCGCGTGATCGGCAGCGGTTTGAGCAGATGCTTTTGCGCTCGTGGCTTGCCTCATTGCCGCTCGCTGCGTCGATGCGGCTCACCATTGCGCTGCTGCGATCCTTTACTGCGATTGCATCGCGTGCGTTGCTGACGGTCCTCGCGCTGGTGCTCGCAGATTGGCTCGCCGGTGAGTCCATGACGGCCGGGCAGCGCGGAGCGCTTGCGACCCTTGCGACCGGCTTCGTGTTAGGTGCCGCCATCGGCTGGATGGTTGGAGCACCGCTCAAACGCAGGTCGCATCACGCACGCTTGCACTTTGCCAGGAACACTTCTTCCGAGGTTGCGCCCACCGCCAGTCTCCAGGCGCTTGGCCGCTGGCCCGGTCTTGATGTTCGCGCGCGCGGCAACGCCGCGGGAATGGCGAAAACGATCGGCGTGATTCTTCTGATCCAGCCGGCGGCTGTCCCTCCACCTGTGGCGCTTGCTGCACTGGGCGGCGGCGTGATCGCCTTCCTGCTCGTCGATGCGTGGCGTGGCCTGGGCATGACCCTCGCGGCTGCGAGGCGGTGGCTCGCACCCACCCCGTTGACAACTGCGCGTTTGGCGCGCGCCATGCTGCCACGCGCATTGATTTGGCAACTACTCGCCTGTATGGCGACAGTCATATTGCTTGTGGTCTCTGGTGTCTCGCCCGCGGTTTCCATCAGCGCAAGTCTCATCTGGCTGATCTGGTGGTGCGCGACTACCGCCTACGAATGCGTGCGGGCTTTGCCGTCACGGACCGAACCGCATGGCTAGCCAACTGTTGGCGGCTCTCGATATCCGTGGACTCAGCGCCGCCTACGAGGGGCATTTGGTTCTGCACGATATCGAGCTGGCGGTCGCCGCGGGCGAATGGTTCGTCGTGCTGGGCCCCAATGGCAGCGGAAAGAGCACGTTGCTCGATTGCGTGGTCGGTCGCAAGAGGCCTTCGAGCGGAAGCGTGACGATCGCGAACCACGATCTTTTCACCTCGCCGCTCGCGGCAAAACGGCTGCTCGGATACGCCGTCGCACCCGAACATCTTCCTGCGGTGCTCAATGGCTGGCAATGCCTCGAAGTGCATGCGGCCGCGAAAGGATTGAAAGCGCTCGATACCGAGGTCTTGGCGCTCGCCGAATCCCTGCGTTTATCGCCATGGCTTGCCAACCCGGTCGCGACCTTCTCGTTTGGAACGCGACAAAAGCTTTCGCTGTTGCTAGCGCTCCTGGGAGAACCGCGATTAGTCGTCTTGGACGAGACCCTCAACGGCATGGATCCCTCGTCGGCTCTCACCGCCAAGCAACACTTGCTCCAGCGCGTGCGCGCGGGCCGATCTGGCGTGCTGCTGGCCACCCATTCGCTCGACCTCGTGGAACATTATGCCGATCGCGCGGCGCTTATTGTCGAAGGTCGCTTGCTGCAAACATGGCAGGCTTGCGAACTCGACCGGCTGCGCGAGATCGGTGGTCTGGAAAGCGCACTGGCGTGTGCTGCGAGCTGAATCGTGCCGATGCAAATCGTCCCCGCCCGTGCCTTCGAGCCGCAGGCCTCATGCCCCCCTTTGATCCGGGACGAGATTCATCTGTGGTTTCTGACGGCCGCAACCATTGATGATTCTCGCAAGGCGATCGCGATCGAGACGCGCAAAGCCCTGACTCGCCTGCTCGTGCTGTACGGCGATACCGACTCGCCACCCCCGCTCGATCACGGGCCGTACGGCAAGCCTTTCCTGCCCGATTCGAACGGGATCGAATTCAATCTCAGCCATTGCGGTCGCTCGGCGTTGATCGCCTTCGCACGCGGACAATCGCTGGGCGTGGACCTGGAATGCCTCGATCGGCGACAGCGCTTCGAAGATATCGCAGATCGCTACTTTACGCCGGAGGAGGCCCGTGGCTTGCGCAACTTGCCGGAGGAACGGCATGTAGACGCGTTCCTGCGACTTTGGACGTGCAAGGAAGCTGTCTTGAAAGCGCTCGGGGTCGGGCTGAGCTTCGGTCTCGATCGTCTTTCGTTCAAACCCGATGAAGAGGGCAAACCGGACATGCTTGCGTCGATCGCGCCCGAAGGCGGCGTCGCAGCCGATTGGCAGATCGTCGCACTCACCCCGGCCGAAGGACTGGTCGGTGCGATCGCGTGGCAAGGGCCGCCCCTGGGCATTCGCGCCATGCGATGGTCGGCTTAACCGCCGACAACGGCTTCGAAGGAAAGGCTGCCATGCCCGCAACGAATCGCGCCGCTGGACCGTCTGTATGAGCGACAAGACGAAAAAAGGCTGCCAAGTGAGCTGGGGTTTCGGCAAGGAATTGGCTCCACCGGCACTGGCGCTGGCGCGCCGCGGTGACATGGATGCGTGTGCGCAAATCTACAAGGATTATTGCAAAGCTTGCTACAACCTTGCCTTGCGCATCCTCGGAGACCCGGTCGCAGCGGAAGACGTCGTGCAGGAAGTGTTTCTCAAGGTGCTTGATAATTTGCGCGGTTATCGCGGCGACGCGCCTTTTGGTCTTTGGTTGAAGCGGCTCACGACCAACGCCACGATCGATGCGTTGCGCGCTAACCGCCATGCCGGCGATGTCGATGTGGATAACCTGATGTCGATGATGCCGACAGCGACACTCGGCGCAGACACGCGCTTCGATGCGTGGTCGCTGTTGATGCGTCTGCCGCCGCGCGCGCGCGCGGTGCTCGTCCTGCATGAACTGGAAGGCTATACGCACAAGGAACTCGCCGGCTTGTTCGGGAAAAGCGAAAGCTATTCCAAATCGATCCTGGCGCGCACACTCGATCGTCTCGCAGATCTTGGAAGTTCGTCCGCGCCTTTGGGTGCGGGCTTATGCGCAAATGGAGGGTTGTAATGTCAGCGTCAGACGTGCAATCGCAGCTGGGCGCACTACCGGAATTCGCGCCGGATGCAGCGCTGTGGCCGCGCGTACAGGCCGCACATCGACGCCGCCGCCGACAGCGTGCGGTGCGTCGCGTCGGCTTTGGCGCTGCGATCATGGTATTGCTGGTGGCGATTATCGTTGTGATGCCCCGCGCGCCGGATCAGTCAGCGCACAGCCATCTTGCGACGTCGCAACAGGAGTCGCATAGGCTGGAGCGCAAGTGGCAGGACACGCGCGGCGATGCGCCCGATAACCCAATTGCTCGCGCGAACGTGCGCTTGGTCGATCGGGCATTGCAAGCCGCTTACGATCGCGGTGCGGCACCGGCAGAGCTTGAACTGTTGTGGCGAAAGCGAAATGAGGCATTGCGCAGGCTTGTGTCCCGGCGCCCGGGGAGTGTCGCCGTTACCCGGATCTGAACCATCTAAGGAGGTCCCATGAAAACCAATTATTGTGTTCGCGGAAGCATGTTCCACAGGGTCTTACTCAAAAAGGCGTCGCTCGCCGCAGCGATGCTCGTTGCAGCTGGCAGCCTGGTCAGCGCGTACGCCGGCGATTCGAGCGGCAGTGTGGCGACGCCATCGACCAGTGCCGCCATCAATCCGACCGTTGATCAAAAGCTCCAGGAAGATCTTCGCGTTGCCATGCTGGACTTGATCCAGACCGGCGCGTTCGGAAACGTGTCGCCGGACAAGATCTCCCTTGACGTCAACGCTCCGGCGCAACGGGTCAGCAATCTCGGGGTGCTGGTTGACAGTGCCAGCGCGCAGAGCGCGAGCGATGGTCTGCATGTGCTCGCGGTCACGCCTGGCAGTGCTGGCGAGCGCATGGGGTTGCAAGCGGGCGATACGCTGGTCGCCGTCAATGGAAAGTCCCTGGTCGCTCGCGGCGCAAATGAGGAGGGTCGCGCAGACGCTGCCACCATGCTTCGCGACACGGTGCATTCTCAACGCTCCGATGACCCGCTCTACCTGCGGATCCGACGTGATGGCAGCACCCGCGACGTTTCGGGGGAGCTCGCGAACGTTTACCTTCCGGCCATGCACCTCACTGTCGGCGACGGAGTCGATGTCGCGTCAGCCGGACAGCGTGCGATTGGAATGACGGCAGCGCCTTCGTCGGGTGATCATGCAAGCGCGGCGGCAGTTTCGGGCTGCGGTCGGATAAGCATGTTCGATGTGGCGCCACGACAGCAGCATCTGCATGGAGCCACCCTGATAGCCATCGATGGCCAACTGCCGGGGCCGACCACAAGCAAGGTGTTTCGCGTCAGCACAGGTACGCACACGCTCAAGGTCGGCGAACGCATCGAGAGTCGCTACCTCAGTTTCAATGATCGTCTGCGCAATGCGGCCCCTCCCTACAAGACGATCACTGTCGATGTGCAGCCCGATACAACATACTTTCTCGCCGCACGACTCAATGATGATCAGCGGACCAACTGGAGGAACGGCGCGTACTGGACCCCGGTAATCTGGAGGCAATCGTCCGAGTCCTGCCGTTGAGTTGCGAGTCGCTGCCAAACTCGCGAGTGTCCTGCGGGCGCGATGAAGGACTGCCGGGATATCGCGCGTGATCCGCCTCAGCATCAACGTTAACAAGGTTGCCGCCCTTCGCAACGCGAGGGGCGGCAACGCACCTGACCCGGTTGAAGCAGCACGTATAGCAATCCGAGCCGGCTGCGGTGGAATCACGGTACACCCGCGTCCCGATCAGCGACATATCCGCGTCGATGACGTGGCGCGCATCGCAGATGTTGTCACCGCCGTCGAGTACAACGTCGAGGGAAATCCGTTCGCTCCCGCGCGCGATAGCTACCCCGGCTACATCGAATTGATTCGCCGCGTGCGCCCGACGCAGGCTACGCTGGTCCCGGACAGCGACAATCAGATTACATCGGATCATGGTTTCGATCCGCAGCGCGACGCCGATCGACTGCAACCGGTCATTGCCGAGCTCAAGTCACTCGAATGTCGGGTCAGTTTGTTCGTGGACGCCGGCATCAAGGTCGCTGCGGTCCGCGAACTCGGTGCCGATTGCATCGAGATTTATACCGGACCGTACGCGAGTGCGTTCGAATCGGGCGACTATGCGCGGGAACTTGAAGGCTGCGCAATTACTGCCCGAGAAGCCCAGGCTGCTGGACTCGCGGTCAACGCGGGCCATGACCTCAATCAGCGCAATCTCGCTGCCTTGAAGCGCGCCATTCCGTTCCTGGCCGAAGTGTCAATTGGCCATGCGCTGATCGGGGAGGCGCTGTATGACGGCCTCGCTCCGACCGTGCGCAACTATCTTGCGATTCTCTCTGGAAGCGACGTGGAATAGACCAACCACGGCTTCGATGCGCGCTTGTTGCAACAAGTCCGATTCCTGTGGACACACATGAAAAAGGCGCCGCTCGACGCGGCGCCTTCGATAATCCACCTCGTAGTTCCGACGCCCAGGTTCCTATTGCGTCGGCGACGTCGTGATAAACCCGATCTTGACCATGCCGGCGCTCTTGGCATCTGACATGACCGTTGCGATGAGCTGGTATTGCGTGGTCTTGTCGGCCCGAATCTGCAGCTCCGGTTGTGGTTGTTTCTGTGCAGTCACGCGCAACTGCGCCTGCAGCATCGCCTCGGTTACCGGCTCGTCGTTCCAGTAGATCTCGCCTGTGGACTTCACGGCGAGATCGATCGGTTCGGGCGGGTTCTGATTCTGCACGTTGGGATTGGCCTGCGGCAGATCGATATGGATCCGGTGGGTCATCAACGGCGCCGTGATCATGAAAATGATCAGCAGCACCAGCATCACGTCCACGAGGGGCGTGACATTGATTTCCGCCATCGGGCCGCCGCCGGAATTTGAACTGAAGGCCATGGCTTATTTCCTCGCGGTGGTTACCGGTGCTACGCCGCCGGTTTCCACACGCGACCCGGTGGCAAAGAAATCATGCAGGTCGTGCGCGAACTCGTCGAAGCGCGCGTAAGTCAGGCGGTTCTGTCGTACGTAGAAGTTGTACGCAAGCACCGCAGGAATCGCGACGAACAGACCGAAGGCGGTCATGATCAGGGCTTCGCCCACCGGACCGGCCACCGCTTCCATCGAGGCGTTTCCGCTCGCCGCGATGCTGATCAACGCATGATAAATGCCCCACACCGTTCCAAGCAGACCGACGAAAGGTGCCGCTGATCCGACCGTTGCGAGCAGGGTCAGGCCGCCCTCGAGCCGCATGCTCTCGCGCGCTACGGCTTGGCGTAGTGCGCGATCGATGAATTCGGAACGATTGAGCGCCTCGACAAGGCGGCTGCCTTCGTTGCGCTGATGGTGTGCTGCTGCCGAAGCGCAATCGAGCGCGATCTTCGAGAACGGCTCGGATTTCGGCTGGTCCTCCATGAAACGAACCGCGTCCTGTGCCGAGGGCGTCTCCCAGAAAGTACTGATGACCTTTTCCATTCGGCCCCGAATCATCGCGTTACGAATAAAATTCGCAATGATGAAGTACCACGACAGCACCGACATTACCGAAAGCGTAATGAAGACGATCCAGCCAAGGAGGTCGAAGTGGTGGATCAGATGGTCGAATCCCATCTGGCTCAGAGCCTGAGCATCGCTACCACCGCCGCCAAGAGCCGCGTTGGGCAGCGCGCCACTTGCCGAGTGCATAGCGGTGTCGGTCGGCGGCGGGGCGGCCGGAGGAACCGTGCCTGATTGGTCCGCAGGCGGGGTCTGATTCGGATCTTGCTGCATAGCGCTACCTGCTTGGTTACTGGTCGGAAAGGTTGAATGAAATCGGAACCAGGGCATAGCCGCGCGCGGGTTGCCCGTTTTTCATGCCCGGATTGAAAATCCAGTTCTTTACCGCCTCGATTGCGGCTCGATCCAGATCGCGGTGTCCACTGGATGTCTGCACCGTGACGTTTTCCGGCTTGCCATCGACGCCGACCAGCACCTTCAGCACGACGTTGCCTTGCTCGTGCTTGCGGATCGCCGATATCGGATATTTTGGCGGCCGGAGCTTACGGTAACTGATGTTTTCGCTCGGCGCGATATCCTGCGGCGGCGCAGGCGGCGCGGGCGGCGCGGGCGGCGGTGCGGGAATCGACATCGGCGTCTGTTCGGTCGTCACCACGGGTGGCGGCTCGGGTGGCGGAGGCGTCGGCGGTGGCTTGACGATCTTGATGATCTTGGGCGGCGGCTTCTTGGGCGGCTCCGGCGGCGGTGGCGGCGGTGGCGGCGGTGGCGGCGGTGGCTCGATGAACTCGACCGTCACCTTCTTGTCTACGGGCTTTTCCTTTGAGGGCGGTGGAGCAACCGGCGCCAGCAACATGGCGAACGCAAATGCGTGCAGCGCGAACGCGGTCGAAAGTGCGACCACGCGCCGCCAGTTGAATTTGTCGCCTTCGGTTTGGTAGTTGTCTGCCATCGTGCTAGCCAACGAAAAGTTGCCTTTGCAGGCGCCACTGCACCGCTGCTACCCCTGCCCGGGCCTGCACCGAGGGCGGACGAGCCCGCGACGGTACAACACCACAAGCCCATCCCACAAGACCCCGCATCAATGCGCACCCAAGCGATGCGGGGTTTCAAGCTGAAGCCTATTTCTTTTTCGAACGTCGCAGTTTCACCCCTCCCTTTGTTGCCTTGATGCGTTGCTCGGCCATGGTCTTTGTACTCGCGTAGCCGCGCGCCTTAGTCCAGTCGGCCATCGCCTCCTTGGATTGGTTCAAGTCGCTCTCGGCGTCTCCTCTCAGCAGGTACGCCTCTCCTTCCTGGCGCAAGCTTCCTTTGGTGATGGCGCGCGTCAAGGCTTCCTTCGCGTCTTTGGAACGATCAGCGTAGTAGAGCTCGTAACCCAGCTGGTAGTCGATGTTGCCATCGGGCGCCAGCGGGGAGGCCTTCGCATACGCTGCCATGGCGCAGGCGTCGTCTCCGGCTTGAAGACACACATCGCCCTCCAATTTGTATGTCTCGTATGAAGGCTTGAGGATGTTCTTGTCAAAACCTTCCTTCAAGGTTGCGGCCGCATCCTTGGGTTTGTTCGCCGCGGCGGACAATTTCGCCAACTGCAGATAATCGTCGCTGGTTGTTATCAGGCCGAGACTCTTGGCCTTCGCCATCGTCGCCAATGCCTGGTCATCCTTATCGCCCTGAATATAGATGGTCGCCAGTTGGTTATAGAGCTTCTTGTTGTGCGGATCCTTCGCGATCTGCTGTTCCACGACCGCCGCCGCCTGGTCGTACTGGTCGAGCTCGAAGTAGCTCGCCATCAATATCTGCATCCAGCTGTCGTTGGGCTTGTCGGCCATCGCAATGGCCTTTTTCATCGTGTCAATCGCTTGCTGGTACTTGTCCGTTCGGTAATAGGCGTTTCCACGCAATGCGAGTTCTTCGGCGGTCTCGGAGCCGGTCAACTTGGTCCATTTGTCGAGCGTCGCAAGGGCGTCAGCGTACTTTTCCTGCTGGATCTGAAGCTGGGCGATCTGGTAAATCACCTGGAATTGCGCCTTGTTGGGCAACGCATCAAGGTCGACAGCCTTTTGGTACTCGGCAATCGCCTGATCGTCCTTGTCCTGCTCCCACAGCACCTGAGCCTGCAGCTGATGCGCAAACGCCTGCGCATACTTGCTGGCGCGTTTGTTCGCCAGCACCTTGTCGATAAGCGGTTGCGCCTGCGCATCCTGGTCTTCGTTGACCAAGTCCGCGGCCTTGTTGAGAGTGTTCTGGTCACTCGAAGACATCTCGAGCTTTGGTTCCGAGCGTGTCGCGTTCGGATATGGATTTTCCTTCTTTTCAGCTGCCCCCGTAGCAGCTGAAAACAGTAGCAAAGCAATGATGCAAAGCGTTGCGGTAATACGCCTCGGAAGCTTCATCACGGAAAACCTCGACTGGAAATTGAAAGGTCGTCCTTAAGCTTGCAATGGACGCCTGTGGGCAGGATCAGCCTACCGCCCTTGCGGCTGCCAATACAAGCGCGCGACGTGCTGCATTGCAGCGGTCCAGACCAACCGAGGACCCAGAGAGTGGCCGCTAAAATATAGATTAGTATATTCGTATAAAACGCCAGGCCGCCCGACCTTCGCCGACGTGAGGCTAACGGGATATTTCGGATTTGGGCATAACGTGCGCCTCGCGCCGGAAACGGCAAAACTGTGTATCGCGGGACGCCAATGGCTTCAGATATCGAGGTTGCTTACCCTGAGCGCGTTGGCTTCGATGAAGGCGCGACGCGGCTCGACTACGTCTCCCATCAACGTGGAGAAGATCTGATCCGCCGCTACCGCGTCCTCGATATTTACCTGCAAAAGTCGGCGCGTTTCGGGGTTTACCGTCGTCTCCCACAATTGCTCGGGGTTCATTTCACCGAGGCCCTTGAATCGCTGAATGGTGCGGCCGCGTTTGGCTTCGTCCATGAGCCACGTGTATGCCTGCGGAAAGGTATCGACTGTCTGGCTTTTCCCGGCGCGCCGAACCTCGGCGCCTGCCGCAAGCAAACCCTCAAGCTGGGCTGCGGCGCTTGCAATCGGCTTGAAGTCGGCTCCGGCAAAAAAACCGGCTGGCAACATTTGCGTCTGGCGGATTCCGTGTTGATCACGATCAATGATCAACGCAGGCGTGTGCTCCGAAGATGCTCGACGGGTCCTCAACGCATATCGTGAATGACCGAGCGCTGACGAGGCCAGGCGAATCTGCAGTCGATCGATCCATCTAGCAAGGCTGGATTCGTCGTCCCAATCCACTGTACCCGGGGGAACATCCAGCAACGCGGCGAGCAGGAAAGAATCGAAGCGGGAGCCTAGGCGTTCGATCTGGTCGAGCGCGGCCCGGTAACTCGCCATTAGCTGTTCGAGACCTGGACCGCTTATTGCGGGCGTGTCTGGAGCGTAAGCGAGTTCGGCACCGTCGACGGCGTTGGAGATGAGATAGGCATTCAAGGCCGCCTCATCCTTGATGTAGAACTCCTGTTTTCCCTGTTTCAGCTTGAATAACGGAGGCAATCCGATATAAATGTGGCCGCGCTCGATCAACTCGGGCATCTGGCGATAAAACAAGGTCAGCAGCAGCGTACGGATGTGCGACCCGTCGACATCGGCATCGGTCATGATGATGATGCGGTGATAGCGCAGTTTGTCGGCGTTGAACTCTTCCTTGCCGATGCCAGTACCCAAGGCCGTGATGAGCGTGCCGACCTCTGCTGAACCCAGCATGCGGTCAAAACGCGCGCGCTCTACATTGAGAATCTTCCCTTTGAGCGGGAGAATCGCTTGGTATTTACGATTGCGTCCCTGTTTGGCTGACCCCCCCGCGGAGTCGCCCTCCACAATGAACAATTCGGACAGGGCCGGATCCTTCTCCTGACAATCGGCCAACTTGCCCGGCAACCCGGCAATGTCCAACGCGCCTTTACGCCGAGTCAATTCGCGGGCCTTGCGGGCAGCCTCGCGAGCGCGCGCCGCATCGACAACCTTCGCGGAGATTGCTCGAGCCTCGGCTGGATTTTCGAGAAGAAATTCCTCCAGTTTCTGATTGACCACCGACTCCACGACACCCTTGACTTCGGAGGACACCAATTTGTCTTTGGTCTGCGAGGAGAATTTGGGGTCTGGAACCTTTATCGACAAAACGGCAATCAACCCCTCGCGCATGTCGTCTCCGGACAGTGCCACCTTTGCATTTTTCTGAATCCCGGAGGTTTCGACGTAGTTGGACAAGGTCCGGGTCAACGCTGAACGCAAACCGGTCAAATGGGTTCCACCGTCTTTTTGCGGAATGTTGTTAGTGAAGCAGAACACGGTCTCCTGGTAGGCATCAGTCCACTGCATCGCCAGATCGACTGTGGTTCCATTGTGCTCGGAGGTAAAACTGATGACTCTCTGGTGGAGCGGGGTTTTCAGTTTCGCGAGATGTTCGACGAACGAACGAATTCCTCCAGTATATTGAAAAACATCGTTTTTTTCGTTTCGTTCATCGATAAGTTCGATTCTGACGCCAGAATTCAGAAAGGACAGTTCACGCAACCTCTTGGCGAGAATGTCATAGTGAAATTCAATGTTGGTAAAAACCGTCGAGCTAGGGTGAAAGTGCACGCTAGTCCCGCGTTGAAGAGACGGTCCGACGAGTTTCAGCGGATAAAGCGGTTCCCCCAATCGATATTCCTGCTGATATTCGCTTCCTTCCCGATGGATCGTCAGCAGCAGGCGATCCGACAACGCATTGACGACCGACACGCCGACGCCGTGTAAGCCGCCCGACACCTTGTAACTGTTGTCGTCAAACTTTCCACCAGCATGCAGCACCGTCATTACCACTTCCGCAGCGGAGCGGCCTTCCCCCGCCAGCATGCCGACTGGAATGCCGCGCCCGTTGTCGCTGACGGTCACCGAACCATCCATGTGGATCGACACCGTGACTCGATCACAATACCCAGCCAGCGCTTCGTCGATGGAATTATCCACGACCTCGAAAACCATGTGATGGAGGCCGGTCCCGTCGTCGGTGTCGCCGATGTACATACCCGGTCGCTTACGCACCGCTTCCAGGCCCTTTAACACCTTGATTCGACTGGAATCGTATTGTTCGATCATGGAAGCTCCAAGCGCGCGACGATGTCCGTCACGCGCAAGCAAATGTGGGGGAAAGAGAAGAGGTTGATTATAGCAGTGCCCGCACTGTGCCCCGTTCCACGTGGAACATCGTCGTGGGACTGATCGACTCCAGGCCAACTGGGGTACCCGTGCCGGTCAGCAGGACCTGGACGGGCCAGGATCGAAGCGTATCGATCGTCTGTTGCTGATGTCGTGGATCAAGCTCAGACGCCAAGTCGTCAAGGCCGAGAATGGGCCACTCCCCTGTGCGCGCCGCATGCAGGCGAACCTGCGCAAGGATGCATGCGAGTGCACACAACTTCTCATGGCCACGAGACAATTGCTCTCGCCGGTGGGCCAAATCGAAGGCGATCGACCAATCAGCCCGGTGCGGCCCTCGGGTTGTCACGCCTCGCATAAAGTCTGTTTCCCGGCGCGCGAAAAGGACATCCCGCAGGAGCAGCTGCTCATCCCAGCCTTGATCGAATTGCAGGTCAGGCTCTCCGAGTTCCGGCACAAGGGAAGCCAATGCCTCTGAAATCAATGGACATAATGCGTTGAAATACTCGAGCCGCAAACGATTCAATTCACCTGCGGCGAGCGCGAGTTCTTCGTCCCACACATCGATCTCGGCCTGTGTTCCGTCTTGGCGCAATGCGGCGTTTCGTTGCTTCAGTGCACGTTTGCAGCGCCTCCAGATCGGCATAAATCCGTGTTCCACGTGAAACACACCCCAATCCAGGAAACGGCGGCGCTCATCGGCGGGACCGGCGATCAATGCGTGAGACCCTGGTTCAAAACAGGCTACGACGCATTGGCGAACCATTTCGCCCAGCGGTCGATTCAAACCGTCAATGCGCGCTTCAAGCCTGCTGCCTCTGCGGGCCAAACCAAGGCCGACCACCCTATCACCCATGGCTATTTTCGCATGGAGGGCGTAGCTGTCACCGAGCGGGCCGGCAAGAGCATCTTTTGATCCCGGGCGAAACGATCTTCCGTGCGATAGTGCGTATGCGGCCTCGACCAATGTGGTCTTGCCTGCCCCGTTGGGGCCGATGAATACATTCCATCCCGGCGACAACTCAAGCTCCAGCGCTCGAATTACCCGCAGATTCTCTATTCTCAACTCAAGCAACCGCACCGAGTTTGCGAGTCAGAGGCGAAGTGGCATGATCACATGCCGCGACTCATCAGAATCGGGTTTGCGGATCATGCAACTCGAGTTTGCATCCCGGAGACAGAGCAGCACCTCCTCACTGGACAGCGCGCCCAGCGCATCGAGCAGATAATTCACATTGAAACCGACACTGAGGTCTGCGACCCCGGTTTTTGCTTCCAGTTCTTCGACAGCTTCTTCCTGCTCAGGATTGTGCGCGACGATCCGCAAACGATTGGGCGCAACCTCGAGTTTCACTCCGCGGTACTTCTCGTTAGAGAGAATTGCAGCTCGCTGCAGCGCCGCCCGCAAAGCATCACGGCTTACGCGAACCTCCTTGTCGGCGCCTATCGGGATGACGGCTTCATAGTCGGGGAAGCGCCCATCGATCAATTTGGACGTAAAAACCACGGTTTCGCGTCGCACCCGAAGATGATTTCGTCCGAATTCAAGTTCAACCGTGCCTTCGCCGGTTTCGAATAGACCCTGCAGCTCCAGCACGCCTTTGCGCGGCACAATGATCTGTCGGGCCTCTGCTACCGGCCGATCGAGTTTCGCGCCAGACAAAGCCAGCCGGTGCCCGTCAGTTGCAACACAGTTCAATCCGCTCTTGCGTAAGTCCAGCAGCAAGCCGTTGAGGTAATAGCGGACGTCCTGATGTGCCATTGCAAAACTGGTGCGCTCCATCAGTTCTTTTAGCGTCGCCTCTGAAAGACTTATTTTCTCAATTAAATCAATGTCATCTATAGTAGGAAACTCGCTGGCTGGCAGTGTCGCCAGCGTGAACTTGCTGCGACCAGCCGTGAGAATCGCGCGTTCGCCGTGCTGCTCCATCTTGATCCGGCATCCATCCGGCAGGGCCCGACAGATATCGAACAATTTCCGTGCAGGAATCGTCACGTCGCCAGACTCAAGATCCTCCGCGTCAGCGCACGCCGTCATCTCGACCTCGAGATCAGTACCTGTCAATGCGACTCCGCGTTCCCCAATCGAAACAAGCAAGTTACTCAGCACAGGCAGCGTCTGGCGCCGCTCTACGACACCCACGACGTGCTGCAACGGTTTCAGAAATGCTTCTCGCTGAATGCTGAATCGCATGGTTCGTCGGCCTTGTTCTGCTAATGGTGGGAATCTTGATCTGGTAGTGTTGTTGCTGTTGGTGGTCTGGGTAAATTAATCTCTACTCAAAAATCCATTTCTACTCAGATAGATAGGTGGCTTCGAAAACAGACTGGAGCGTGCTGGAATCACTCGGGGGCCTGTGGGTAACTTCGTGTAATTTTTTCTCGGCTGACTTATCCACAGTTTTCCCAAGCTGCAGGCGTATGCATCGCATGGTCAATGCTGATGCCATAAGGACCAAGTCCGCCAGCGGCCTTCCTCGTCGCACTCCGCGATGGCGCTGAAGAAATCCGACCCACTACTCAATCCCCCGGGGCACTTGATGGCGTCCAAGCGCTCCCACCATTCTCTCAGGCACTGAGCGCGCGCAGCAATTTTTCCCAATCCTGCCGCAGCTTGCCATCGGTCTCGCGCAACTCCTTCACAGTCCTGCAAGCGTGCAGGACTGTCGTGTGGTCACGTCCCGCAAAGGCGTCTCCAATTTCCGGCAAGCTGTGTCCGGTCAATTCTTTGGCAAGCGACATGGCAACTTGGCGCGGGCGTGCAACTGAACGATTGCGTCGCTTGGACAACAAGTCCGCCATGCGGAGCTGATAGTAGTCTGCCACTGTCTTCTGGATATTGGGGATGGTGATCGCCTGAGCGTGCACCATGAGCAGGTCGCGCAAGGTTTCCTGCGCAAAATCTACGCTGATCGGGCGCGCCTCGAAATTGGCGCGGGCGATCAGGGTGTTCAATGCGCCTTCAAGATCGCGAACATTCGAGCGCATGCTTTTTGCGATGAGAACCGCGACTTCTACTGGAAGGTCAACATTTTTCAGCTGTGCCTTGTTCAGCAAGATTGCCGCACGGGTCTCGAAGTCCGGCGGCTCGATCGCCACCGACAGCCCCCAGCCAAGGCGCGACTTCAATCTTGGCTCAAGATTTTCCACTTCCTTGGGATAGCGATCACAGGTCAGGATTATCTGCTGCTTTCCATCGAACAAGGCGTTGAAGGTATGGAAAAACTCCTCCTGCGTGGTGTTTTTTCCGGCGAAAAACTGGATGTCGTCGATTAGCAGTGCATGCACCGAGCGAAAGCGCCGTTTGAAATCATCCATATTGCGCTGCTGCAGGGCCTTGACCATGCCGCTAACGAATTGTTCTGAGCGAAGATAAAGTACCTTGGTGTCGGGGCGGTTGCTTCGCATCAGATTGCCCGCAGCATGCATCAAGTGCGTCTTGCCAAGTCCGGTCCCACCGTAAAGCAACAGGGGGTTGTAGGCTCGCCCTGGATTCATCGCGACCTGAATCGCAGCTGCCTTGCCAAGTTGATTCGATTTGCCCTCGATGAAATTTTCAAAAGTGTAATTGTGGTCGAGGTTCGCTTCAAAACGATCGCGGTTGGATGAATTCGGTCTGGCGCGACTCGAAAAAGTCGAAGAGGCGCTCGATCGGGATTTTCCGCCGATTCCGATTTCGACCGAGACCTTCGCGTCCCCAAGGTGCGCAAGCAACCGCTCTATCTCAGGAAGGAAGCGTTCGCGAACCGCCTCGACCGTGTACGCATTGGGGGCCAGCAGGCACAAGCGATCCCCCTGCTCGCTCGCCTGGAGCGGTGCAAGGTAGGTATGCATGTCCTCAGCGCTCAGTTCCGCCGCCAGACGCGCGAGACACCTCTGCCATAAGTCGCTCATGTCGCCTCGATATTGTGTAGCGTCGACCCCGCGCCTGCTCATCCCGCATGCCGGACGCCAACAGCAGTCTACCTGTTGGCGACACTTCCCCGCCAGTTCAAAAACTTGACAGTCACAGCGCCAGAACCTACGATCCGCGGTCTTTTTGCGACCCTCCCTTACGGGATTACGAGATGAAGCGCACCTATCAACCGAGCAATCTCAAGCGTGCCCGAGATCACGGGTTCCGCGCCCGCTCGAAGACCCGCGGGGGTCGCAAGGTCCTGAGCGCGCGCCGCGCCAAAGGTCGCAAGCGGCTCGCTGTCTGAAGTTATCAGGCGCCATGGGTTGCGCGAGCTTCCCCAGCGCCGCACGCATGTTGCGGCCCGGCGATTTTCTTCGCCTTCGCAACCAAGCCAGGCGGGTCACTGCACGGCATTTTCGCGCGGAAGTCGCCGACGCAGCCGGCGTGATCGCACGCCTTGGTTTGGCGGTTTCGCGCCGGGTATCCAAGAGCGCGGTTCGGCGCAACCGTATAAAGCGCGTTGCCCGTGAGAGCTTTCGGCAGATACGGCACCGGTTACCGCCAGTCGATATATTGCTCATTGCACGCGCCAGCGCGGCCAATGAAGGCAACGAAATGCTGCGCGCCGATCTTGTATTGCTGTGGCAACGGGTCGCGGCATTGATGCAGGCCGGGCTCCCCGGCACAATGGGGGCTGATTGTTGCCGCGCAATTGATCCCCCATAGCGACCCAGCCCGATCAGAATTGCTGATCGAGCGGCGGACGATATCCGCTTTCGCCAAGCTGACCTGGCTTGAACGTTCACCATGAACAATCCACGCAACCTGTTGCTGCTCGCGCTGCTGTTTCTCGGATATCTTCTGTGGGTGCAATGGCAGCAGGATTTCCATCCATCTGCGCAGAGTGCGGCCGCGAAATCGGAGGTAGCGCAACGCGGCACTGCTGCAGCCACGCAGGCCGCTGCAACTCAGAAGAGTTCAAGTCCCGAAATTCCAACGGCAAGCGGCCCGACGGCAAATCCGTCAGGTAGCACACCCGCTGCGTCGAACGATAATCAAGGTACCCCGCCGCCGGCACCTTCCCCGATCGTGGTGACCACCGACGTTCTGCGCGTCGAGATCAGTCCTGTTGGCGGCACCATTGTGTCTGCCGCGCTGCTCGCCTACCCCACGAAACCAAGGGACTATGCCGATCCGGTGCGGTTGCTCGACAGCCAACCGGATAAGTTTTTCGTAGCACAAACCGGTCTGGTCAGTTCCGACGCCGAGGCGCCAAGCCATCAGGCGATGATGCATGCGACGAGACTTAGCTACGGGTTGGCCGCGGGTAGTGATTCCATCGAAGTACCCCTGACCTGGACCGACAGTGCCGGACTCAGCGTGCGAAAGGTCTTCTCGTTCAAACGCGGCAGCTACGTGATCAACGAGCGCCAGGAAATTGCGAATGCCAGCTCGAAGGAATGGATTGGCAACGCCTATCGCCAGTTGCAACGCGTACCGCCGGTTCTTCAGACAAGCGGAATCAAGGGTTACGCCAATACGGCACGTTACAGCTTTGTCGGCGCCGCATGGTACAGCCGCGAAAACAAGTTCGAGAAACTCAAGTTCGCCAAGTTCAAGGATGACCCGCTATCCAAGGACTTTTCCGGCGGTTGGGCAGCGATGCTGCAGCATTACTTTTTTGCTGCCTGGATCCCGCCGAACGATGAGGTAGACCACTATTCCACAGCGATGGTGCAGGCTGATGACCAAGCCCGTTACCTGATCCGTGCAGTGTCACCGCCGATAACGGTCGCGCCGGGCGCGCACGCCGCCACGTCGGCGAGACTCTATGTTGGTCCAAAGTTGCAGGGCACACTGGACCAGGTCGCGCCGGGTCTCGCGTTGACAGTCGATTACGGAATATTCACCGTGATCTCCGAGCCGTTGCACTGGATTCTCTCGCTGTTCCACAAGCTGACCGGGAACTGGGGATTCGCGATCATTCTGCTCGTACTCCTGATCAAGGCGGTATTCTTCAAGCTCAGCGAAGCGCAATACCGGTCGATGGCGAAGATGCGCAAGATGCAGCCGCGCATCAAGGCGCTCAAGGATCGCTACGGAGACGATCGCCAGAAAGTCAATGCGGCGATGATGGAGCTTTACAAGAAGGAAAAAATAAACCCGCTGGGTGGTTGTCTGCCTATGCTGGTGCAGATACCGGTGTTCTTCGCCCTTTACTGGGTATTGCTCGAAAGCGTCGAATTGCGCCAGGCGCCTTTCATCCTCTGGATCCACAACCTGACAGCCCCGGACCCTTATTACGTATTGCCGGCACTCAATGCATTGGCCATGCTTGCTACCCAGTGGCTGACGCCAAACGCGGGCATGGACCCCATGCAGGCGAAAATGATGAAGATCATGCCGCTCGCATTTTCGGTGATGTTCGCATTCTTCCCGGCCGGTCTGGTGTTGTACTGGACGGTCAATGGTACGTTGTCGCTGGCCCAGCAATGGATCATCACCAAACGCATCGATGCAGGCCAGAAAGCCTGACGCGATGAACATGCCGGGCGACACCGTCGTCGCCATAGCCACCCCCCCCGGCATCGGCGGCATCGGAATCTTGCGCGTCTCCGGACCGCTTTGTCGCGGAATCGCCGAATCGTTTCTGGGCCATGCAGCTCGCCCGCGGCACGCTCACGTGTGTGTGTTCGGTGACGGTGCCGGAGACCTGATAGATCGCGGTCTGTTGCTGTGGTTTCCGGGTCCTCACTCCTTTACCGGGGAAGACGTACTCGAGCTGCACGCACACGGCAGCCCGGTCGCCTTGGGCATGTTGCAAGCGCGGGTCGTTGAACTCGGCGCTCTACCTGCGCGGCCCGGCGAATTCTCCGAACGCGCATTTCTCAATGGCAAGCTTGATCTGACGCAGGCCGAGGCAATCGCCGACCTGATCGCGAGTGGCTCCACAGCCGCCGCGCGCGCGGCGTTGCGAAGCCTCGAGGGCGAGTTTTCGGATCGGGTGCGTCGGTTGACCGCTGCGCTGATCCGACTACGCGGATATCTCGAAGCCGCGATCGACTTCGCTGACGAGCAAATCGATTTTCTGGCAACACCCGAAGTATTTCAGCACTTGGACGTGCTCCAGTCGGATCTGGCCGGCCTGCTGATCGAAACGCAACGCGGCGTGCGGCTGACTGACGGCCTGCATGTGGTCATCGCGGGAAAACCGAACGCCGGCAAGTCGAGTCTGCTCAACAAACTCGCGCAAAGCGATCGCGCAATCGTGACCGAGATCGCCGGAACCACGCGCGATGTCCTGCGTGAGACCATCGAGCTTGATGGTGTCGCAGTCGCCTTGGTCGACACAGCCGGTCTTCGGGAATCGGAGGACGCCATCGAACGCGAAGGGGTTCGTCGCGCCCGCGCCGAGCTCGCACTGGCCGACGTCGCATTGCTGGTGACCGAGGACGACCTCGAGGACGACGCAAGCATTCCCGGCGATCTGGCTGATGGTGCGATAGGCATCGTCATACACAACAAGATCGATCTTCGTGGCGGCGTGCCCCGGCGACGAATGTGCGGAACGAACGTGCATCTCTGGTTATCGGCGCTGTCGGGAGAGGGCCTCGACCTCTTGCGCACCGAACTTAAGCGTGCAGCGGCTTACGAAGAGAGTTCGGGCGGGTCTTTCAGCGCGCGCATCCGACACGTCAACGCGCTGGAACGCGCCGGACGCGAACTGGACTCGGCGCGAGTCGCGCTGTTCCAGCAGCAAGCAATCGAGCTTGCGCTTGAGGATCTGCGCCGAGTCCAAGAGGCGCTTGGCGAAATTACTGGAGAGTTCAGCAACGAAGATTTGCTCGGGAAGATCTTCTCGACGTTCTGCATCGGCAAGTAGAGCGTGGCTGCCTAAACCTTTCATTGCGCACGACCGGACACTTGTGGCGACATCGTGCCGATGGACGCTGGCGCCGTGTTACTGCAGTGGGTTCATGCGACAATTTCGCAGTGCGCCCGTAGCTCAGTTGGATAGAGTACTGCCCTCCGAAGGCAGGGGTCGGGGGTTCGAATCCCTCCGGGCGCGCCACCTGTAGGACGAATCGAGGCTCACTTTGTGCGGGGCGCGATCGGGCTTCGAGGGATACGGGGTGTTTCCATCTCCTGCGTCTGCGCCGAATTGTTAAAGGCGCGCGCTCCCATGTTTGACCTTTGTCCGCTCTCGCGTCGCGACCTTTCGTGGTTCGGGCTCGCTCGCTATACTTGCGCGTCTTTTGGCGGCTCGATCGCCGCTTGCGCGCAAGGGTGAATCCGTGAGCAGTCCTGTAGTCAAGACCGATCTGGTCTTTCTCAAGCACTTTGCGATGGTGATCGGCGCCCTCATGCTGATTGCGGTAGTGCTGATAATCATCGCCGTGCATATCTACGACAACAATCCACCTGCGACCAGCCCCGGCGCCGCGCGGGCTGTGCAAGAGCGCATGGCCCCCGTGGGCGCAGTTTATGCGGGAGACACGGGACGGGCGGCGATGCTCGCCGCACAGCAGGCGGCCAAGGCTGCCGCTGCATCCCAGGTCGCTTATGGCGGAACGCTCGACGGCAAAACCATCTTCGGCAACCTGTGTCAGACGTGCCATACGACCGGTGCGGCAGGAGCGCCCAAGATTTCGGACAAAGCCGCCTGGGCGCCGCGCATCGCACAAGGGTTGCAAACGCTGGTCACGCATGCAATCGAAGGTTACAAGGGACCGGACGGAAACCAGATGCCGGCCAAGGGGGGTAATCCGGCGTTGACGGATGCACAAGTCAAGGCGACCGTCGAATGGATGGTCGACCAGATAAAGTAGCAGCGCTGTAGCGCGAAGCGCCGAGTTCGATCCGTGTTGCAGGCAGGCTGCGCCGATTGAACAGTCACCCATCATCGGGGCGCGGAGTGTAGCGGCGCAGCTCGCCTTCGCAATTCAGTCGGGAAAGCTGCCGGCCCCGGTTCATGACCGGCTGCGTGCACGAAATCCATCTGCCAGCTGGATCGCCGGGAGCTCTGGCTTGCATCACGGCCTTGCGCTGGCGCAATTCCCGCTAATCGGTATGATCCGGCGTTCATGACTGACCTACCTGCAGACAAATCGCCCGAGAATTTCCCGCCCGCTGCGCAGAGCTTCCATCTACCCGGGCCAGCCGGCGTGCTCGAAATCGCTTGCGACGTGCCGGCTCCCGCCCACGCGCGTCGGGGTACCGCGATTGTCTGTCATCCGCACCCGCTTGAGGGCGGGACGATGCATAACAAGGTGGTGACCATCGTCGAGCGCGCTTTGCGGGAATCGGGTTTGTTCACCGTGCGCTTCAACTTTCGCGGCGTCGGCGAATCGGCCGGCAGTTACGACGAGGGCCGCGGCGAAGGCGACGATCTCGCTGCGGTGGTCGAATGGGTGCGTGGCGTGCGGCCCGAGGGCTGGGAGTTGTGGCTGGCCGGTTTCTCGTTCGGTAGTTACGTGGTGCTGGCGAACGCCCGCCGAATCGACCCGGCCGCGCTGATCACCGTCGCCCCGCCAGTCGGGCGCTGGGCCTTCGAGGGTCTTGAAGTGCCTGAATGCCCTTGGTTGGTGGTGCAGGGTGAGGACGACGAAGTAGTCGATGCACAGGCGGTATTCGACTGGATCGAGTCGCTGCCGAATTCCCCGACGCTGGTGCGCATGCCGGAAACCGGCCATTTCTTTCATCGCCGCTTGATGGATCTGCGCGGTGCGATCAAGAACGCCGTGCGTGGTTATCTGCCGCCGCTGCTCGCCGGATCGTGACCGATCCAACCGCGGTTGCGGCTCGCGCCGGGCCACCGAGCAGCCGATATCAAGCCGGGGTCGCTGCGGGCCGATGGCAATCGGACCCTGCCCAGCTGCAGGTGCTTGCGCCGCTGGATCGGGTATGGACCGAAGTCACCGAACGCGCTGACGCCGGTTTCTGGGGAAGTATCTTGCAGCATTTGAACGCCGAGACCCCACGTGGCGTATATCTATGGGGCAGCGTGGGACGCGGCAAAACCGTACTCCTTGACCTGCTGTTCGAGAGTATTCCGACCGGGCTCGCCGAGCGCGTCCATTTTCACCGCTTCATGCGTTCAGTGCATGCACGTCTGACCGAGCTTGCGGGAAAGCGTGACCCGCTTAAGCAGGTTGCCGCCCGCATTTCGGCCCATACGCGGCTGCTCTGCCTGGACGAGTTTTTCGTCAGTGACATCGGCGACGCGATGATCCTCGCCAACTTGCTTCGCGAGCTGTTTGTGCGAGGCGTAACCTTGGTCACAACCTCCAATACGCGTCCGGATTTGCTCTACCACGACGGTTTGCAGCGCGAGCGGTTTGTATCGGCGATTCAATTGATCGAATCCGCCTGCGAAGTCGTCGCACTTGAATCACCACGCGATTGGAGACTACGCGCACTCAAACAGGCACCGACTTACCAGACTCCGCCGGGGGATGCCGCCGAGCGTGTCATGGCGGACATATTCGGGCGCGTTGCCGGGGGCCCGGTCCGGTGCAATGTCGCCCTCGATCTGAACGATCGCATCGTGGTGGCCAAATGCGCAACGGAAGGTTCGGTCTGGTTCGATTTCGGTACGCTGTGCGAAGGCCCGCGCGCAGTGGCCGACTACATCGAACTCGCCCGTGACTATCACACCACCCTCGTCTCCAATGTGCCGAGGTTCACGCCGCTGAACGAGGATGCGGCACGCCGGTTCATCGAATTGGTGGATGAGTTTTACGATCGCGCCGTGAACCTGGTTCTATCGGCCGCGGCGCCGGTGGTCGAACTGTACGCGGGCGAGCGACTGAGCGTCCCGTTTGCTCGAACCCAGAGCCGCCTGATCGAAATGCAGAGCGAGGAATACCTCGCCCGGGCGCATCGCGCTTGATACGGGGCGCAGAGCGGTCTGGTGTCGAGCCATGTTGCAGCACAGCATATGACCTTTGGCTTATGCCGCACGGTGACATGTTCACTATCGTGAAGAAGGGCGCGAGGTTGAGCTGACTTTTGCGAGCTTGCGGATGATCAACGCGGTCGGGTATTATTGAACTAGTCAGTTTTGTTTCAATGGGTAGCCGCATGGTCGTTGCGTCTCATCTTGTGCAGGACAGCACGCGACCAAGCGGCGCACTTCGCTTGGTCGCGTTGATGCTCGCCAGCGCTCTTGCCGGTTGCGCCGCGGGTCCCGATTTCCACCAACCCGCGACCCCCGATGGCGCTGGGTACGTTCGCTCGACCCTGCCGGCAAGAACCGTCTCGGCCGATGCGCCAACCGGCGATGCGCAGCGATTCGTGAAGGGCGCCGATGCCCCGATACGCTGGTGGACAACGTTCGGGAACAGTGAGCTGGACCGGCGCGTCCGCGCAGCGTTCGCCCATAGCCCTTCGATTGCCTCGGCACAGGCAGCATTGCGCCAGGCGCGGGAAACGGTGACTGCGGCGCGAGGTGGCTTGTTCCCTTCGGTGGATGCCAGCGTCGGCGCGACGCGCCAGAAATATTCGGGGTCTCAGTTCGGTGGTAGCGGTGGCTTCGCTTCGGCACCGTTCACGGTGTACAACGCCGGCGTCAGTGTCGGCTACGTGTTTGATTTTTTCGGGAGCGTGCGACGAGGGATCGAGGCACAGTCGGCGCTTGCCGATTACCAGCACGCGCAGCTCGACGCGACTTACCTGATGCTCGCCACCAACGTCGTCACCGCGTCATTGCAGGAAGCCTCGCTGCGCGAGCAACTGCGCGCGACGCAGGAAATTGCGGACTCGCAGAGCAGGGAGCTCACGATCGCGCAACAGCAGCAGGAAATCGGCGCGAAGTCACTGTCGGACACCTTGGCGGTGCGCTCGCAACTTGCACTTACCGAAGCAACGCTGCCGCCGCTGCGCAAACAGCTCGCCGTGACCCGGAATCAGCTGGCCACCTATCTCGGCGTGACGCCAGCACAATTGCAATTACAGCCGCTCGGCCTGTCGACGGTGGAATTGCCTCGTGATATTCCTGTAAGTCTTCCCTCAAGCGTAGTCGCGCAGCGCCCCGACATCCGTGCAGCATCGGCACAGCTTCACGCCGCGACGGCCGAGGTCGGCGTCGCCACCGCGGCGATGCTGCCGCAAATTACGCTGTCGGGCAGCTTGGGATCGCAGGCTCTCAGCGCGAGCGACCTGTTTTCGGCCGGCACCGGTGCGTGGTCGTTGGGCTTGAACTTGCTGCAGCCATTGTTTCATGGCGGCGAACTGCTCCACAAAAAGCGCGCGGCACAGGCCGGAATGGACAAAGCGTTGGGCGACTGGCAGCAGACGGTTCTGCTCGCATTCCAGAATGTCGCCGATGCATTGGGGGCTCTGCAATTCGATGCCGAGGGGCTTGCCGCTCAGAGTGATGCAGAACAATCCGCGTCCAGACAGCTCGACCTCATTCGCCAGCAATACCAAGTCGGCGCAGTCGATTACCTCAAATTGCTCGATGCAGAACGGAACTTCCAGCAGGCGAGTATCGCGCTGATCCAAGCGCGCGCCTCGCGCCTCGCCGACACCGCCGCACTGTATGCGGCGCTGGGTGGCGGTTGGCAAGACACTGATCCAAATCGACTCCCGGAGAACGCGCATGCGCACACGCGCTGACAAGAAACCGAGTACCGCCAAACGCATGGTCATCATGTTGATCATCGTGGGCGTGCTGTTGGCCGGCCTCATCGGTTTCAACGTGTTCAAGGGCATCATGATCAAGAAATACATGGCCGGCATGAGCGCTCCGCCCCAAACGGTCACGGCCATGAAGGCGGCCTATCAGGACTGGCAACCGACGTTCGATGCCGTCGGCTCGCTGCGGGCTGTGCGTGGTGCCGACCTCGCGCTCGACGTCTCCGGACTGGTCACGTCGGTCGACTTTGCCTCTGGCGACAAGGTGGCCAAGGGCCAGTCATTGGTCAGTTTGCGTGATGATCAGGAAGTCGCCCAATTAAATCAGCTCAAGGCCACCGCCGCATTGGCTGAAGTGACCTTCGATCGGGCCAAGCGTCAGCTTGCCGTCAAGGCCATCAGCAAAGCCGATTACGACACCGCGGCGGCAGACCTCAAGGCCAAGCAGGCAGCGGTTGCGCAGCAGCAGGCCGTTGTCGCCAAGAAGCACCTGCGCGCTCCATTCGATGGCTACGCCGGCATCGTGACTCTCAGTCCAGGCGCCTATCTCAATGCGGGAACTCAAGTGGTGACGCTGCAGCAGCTCGATCCGATCTACACGGATTTCTATTTGCCGCAGAAGGATGTCGGCGAAATCAAGCCGGGCCAGGACGCAAACATCACGCTGGATGCCTACGCCAATCGTAAATTCGAAGGCCGGATCACAGCGGTCAGCCCGAAAATCAACGGCGATACGCGCAATGTCCAGGTCGAGGGGACGCTTGCCGAATCCGGATCGGGTGCTCAAGCCGGGCATGTTTGCCAGGATCAGCGTCAACGTGGGCGACAAGAAGCGCTATCTGACGTTGCCGCAGACGGCCATTACCTTCAATCCCTACGGGGAAACCGTATTCGTTGCGATCGAGGCATCGCAGGTACAGAAGAAGCCCGCCGATACCGACGCAACGGCGGCGAATCCCGCTCGATCCACGAACAAGAGCGGTGCGAAAGGCGCGCTGGCAGGCAAGGGTGCTGCATCGAATCCGAACCAACTGGTCGCGCAACAGGTGTTCGTCACCACCGGAGCGACTCGCGGAGATCAGGTTGCAATTCTTTCGGGCATCAAGGAAGGCGCCGAAGTCGTGACCAGCGGTCAACTCAAGCTCAAGAACGGCACGCCGTTGATTATCGACAACAGCGTCAAGCCGGCCGACGCGGCACACCCCACACCGCAGGAACGTTGATGAACTTCACCGACATTTTCATCAGGAAGCCGGTGCTGGCCATCGTCGTCAGTCTGCTGATCCTGGTGCTCGGTCTGCGATCGCTCGACAGTCTTTCGGTGCGCCAGTATCCGGAAACCGAAAACGCCGTGGTGACGGTATCGACGGCCTACTACGGCGCGGACGCGCAGACCGTCGCCGGCTTCATTACGCAGCCGCTCGAGGCGGCGATCGCGCAGGCGCAGGGAATCGATTATCTATCCTCATCGAGCGTCGCCGGCGTGTCGATCATCACGGCAACCCTGCGCCTCAATTACGACGCCAACCGGGCCCTGACCGAAATCACGACCCAGGTCAGTTCGGTCCGCAACCAGCTCCCGCCTCAGGCGCAGCAGCCGGTGCTCAACGTCCAGACCGGGCAGACCATCGATGCGATGTACATGGGTTTTTACAGCGATACGCTGCCAACCAACAATGTCACCGATTACCTGGAACGCGAAGTCAAACCCAAGCTGGATTCGGTGGAAGGCGTGCAGACGGCGGAGATTCTGGGTGCGCGCCAGTTCGCCCTGCGAGCTTGGCTCGATCCAACGCGCATGGCCGCTCATGGCGTCACCGCGAGCGATGTCTACCAGGCGCTCGCTGCGAACAATTATCTCGCCGCGGTTGGTACCACCAAGGGCCAGATGGTCAGCGTCGATCTGACCGCCGACACGGACCTGCATTCGGTCGATCAATTCAAGCAGCTCGCGATCAAGCAGAAGGATGGCGCCATTGTGCGGCTCGAGGATGTCGCCAATGTGATGCTTGGTTCCGAAAATTACGATGTCAACGTCGCTTTCGGTGGCAAGCAGTCGGTATTCGTCGGTATCAAGGTGGCGCCGGATGCGAATATCCTCAACGTTGCCCAGCGCGTGCGCGATGCGTTTCCCGCCATCCAGTCGCAATTGCCTAGCGGCCTGACCGGCAAGATCGTCTACGACTCCACCGATTTCATCAACACCTCGATCCACGAAGTCGTCAAGACGCTGGTCGAAGCGCTGATCATCGTCATGCTGGTGATCTTCCTGTTCCTCGGTGCGTTGCGCGCAGTCATCGTGCCGGTGATCGCGATGCCGCTGGCGCTGATTGGCGCATTCTTCGCGATGCTGGTACTCGGTTATTCGATCAACCTGTTGACGTTGCTGGCTCTGGTGCTCTCCATTGGCCTCGTCGTCGACGACGCGATCATCGTGGTCGAGAACGTGGATCGGCACATGAAAGAAGAGGGCAAGACTCCGTGGCAGGCCGCCCTGCTGGCCGGCCGCGAACTCGGCGGGCCGATCGTGGCGATGACCATCGTGCTGGTTGCGGTCTACGTGCCGATCGGATTCCAGAGTGGCCTCACGGGCGCGCTGTTCACCGAATTCGCGTTCACGCTCGCGGGCGCGGTCACGATGTCGGCAATCATCGCGTTGACGCTCTCGCCGATGCTGTGCTCGCGTTTCTTCAAGGCCGAGCAGGAAAGCGGCCGTTTCGTGCAATTCATCGATCGCCAGTTCGGACGCGTGCACCGCGCCTACGAGCGCCGCCTGCATGGCACGCTCGACACGTGGATCGTGCCGGTGGTCATGGGGGCGATCCTGCTGGCAGGTGCGGTGTACCTTTTCTCGACATCGAAATCCGAACTTGCGCCACAGGAAGACCAGGGCGTCGTACTCGGTCAGATTCAGGGTCCGCCCAACGCCACCGCGCAGCAGATGAACGTCTATGCCAAGCAGATGTTCCAGATTTCCAAGACACTTCCCGAATACCAGCAGATGTTCCAGTTGACCGGCGTACCGACCGTCAACCAGGGTATTGGCGGTGTGGTCTTCAAGACCTGGGATCAACGCGATCGGGGCGCCGCCGAGCTTCAGAAGGTGTTGCAGCAAAAGTGGAGCACGATTGCTGGCGCGCGCGCTGCCGCCTTCCAGTTTCCGCCTTTGCCGGGCGCTCAGGGATTGCCGGTGCAGGTGGTTATCGATACCACCGAACCGTTCGAGAATCTCTACGAGGTTGCGCAAGCCGTGCTGCAGAAGGCGCAATCGAGCGGAATGTTTTTCTTTGTCGATTCCGATCTGAAAATCGACAAGCCGCAAAGCACCCTGGAGCTCGATCGCGACATGGTGACCTCGCTCGGACTGACCCAGCAGGACGTGGGCAGCTCACTGGGTGCAGCGCTGGGGGGCGGCTACGTGAACTATTTTTCTATTTCAGGACGTTCCTACCGCGTCATTCCGCAGGTACTCCAAGCCGATCGGCTCAACCCCGACCAGGTACTCGATTACCACATCCGTGCGCCGGACGGTTCGGTAATCCAGGCGGCAACCGTCGCGCACCTCAAGAGCAAGGTCGTGCCGCAGTCGCTCAACCGCTTCCAACAGCTCAACTCGGCGACTATTTCCGGTGTGCCGAGCGTGTCCCAGGGAGATGCGCTCGCATTCCTGACGGACACGGTGAATCAGATCGCCCCGAGCGGGTATTCCGTCGATTACGCGGGACCCTCGCGCCAGTTTCACAGCGAGTCGGGAGGCTTTGCGTTCACGCTGCTGTTCGCGATCATCATCGTCTATCTCGCGCTCGCGGCGCAGTTCAACAGCCTGCGCGATCCGATCGTGATTCTGGTGTCGGTGCCCATGGCGTTGTTCGGGGCGTTGATCTTCATCAATCTCGGTTTCGCGACCATCAACATCTATACTCAGGTGGGCTTGGTCACGCTGATGGGACTGATCAGCAAACACGGCATCCTGATCGTGCAGTTCGCAAACCAGATGCAGCAGAACGGCATGAACAAGCGCGAGGCGATCGAACACGCAGCTGGGGTCCGGCTGCGGCCGATCCTGATGACCACGGCGGCCATGGTGCTCGGCGTATTGCCGCTGGTTATCGCATCCGGCGCGGGCGCGGCGGGCCGCCACAACATGGGCCTGGTGATTTTCACCGGTCTTGCGATCGGCACGTTGTTCACGCTGTTCGTGGTTCCGGCGGTCTATATGATGTTGGCCGCCGACCATCACCAGCAGGCTGCGGCTGATACCGGCGAGGATTCCGAAACAGCGCTGGCGACGTGACTGGAATGCGCAGGCGCCCCTCGTCCGCCGAAGTGGTGGCACGCGTCGGGCCGCTACAATCATCCGGATGAATCGCCCCGAAGACTCGCTGCTCGGGAAATCGATCAAGCCTGCGGCGCGCTACGATCCGCGCCTGCTGTTTCCGATCGCACGCGCGGACCAGCGCATCGCGATCGGGGTATCCCGGCCGCTGCCATTCAAAGGGGTGGATATCTGGAACGTCTACGAATTGTCCTGGCTCGATCAGCGTGGGAAACCGCGCGTCGCCCTCGGCGAAATCCGCATCCCGGCCGACTCGCCGAATCTGATCGAATCGAAGTCGCTCAAGCTCTATCTCAATTCATTCGCGCAGGAACGACTCGAAAGCGCAGCAGCGCTGCGCTTTCGCATGAGCGCCGATCTGGCTGGCACGGCAGGTGCGGCTGTCGGCGTGTCCCTGATCGAGCCGCATGCTTTCCGCTCGCAACGACTCGCCGAGCTGGAGGGGGACACGATCGATGCGCTGGATTTGCCGATCGACGACTACGGGCCGCCGAACCCGTCGCATCTGTCAATCGCGGGAACTGAGGTCGTCGAAGAATGCCTGGTTTCGCACCTGTTCAAGTCAAACTGCCCAGTGACCGGGCAACCCGACTGGGCCAGTGTGCAGATCCGCTACGCGGGGCAGCGGATCGATCGCATCGGTCTGTTGCGCTATCTGATTTCCTTTCGCGACCATGCCGGCTTCCACGAACATTGCGTGGAGCGCATTTTCATGGATCTTTCCAACCGCTGTCGGCCGAGCGAACTGGCGGTGTTCGGACGCTACACCCGGCGCGGTGGCATCGACATCAATCCGTGGCGCAGTAGTGGGAGCGAAGCGGCCCCTAACCCGCGCGGCGCACGTCAATGACAACGGAAAATCCGCTGCCTGCGTCCGAGACCTCGCGTTGCGGAGATGCCACGTCAGTTTTGTGCACGTGGAAGTTCGGCGCAGCAATATGCCACCTGCAAAGTGACCGGTGCACCGCTTAAGCACCATTAAGGCGCCGGGGGTGAAGGTCTCAATGCTTACCCGTAGGCGAGGAGTGACGAAAATGGGAACCGATCCAAACAAGCCGGACTTTTCGAACGTCCAGAGCGGTGCTGCGAGCAGTGCGCCGAAGCCAGCCAAGGCCGATTTCGGCAACGTCGAAGGCGGATCCGCATCGACTGCACATGCCGCCACGGTGCAGACCTACACGGTGCAGAGTGGCGACAGCCTGTCGAAGATTGCCAAGCATTTCTATGGCGACGGCAACCGCTGGCGCGAGATTTTTGAAGCCAATCGGGACCGCATCTCGAATCCGGACATGATCCACCCCGGCCAGTCGATCAAGATCCCCGCCGACCCCCAAGCATCCGGCAGCAACAATCGCAGTTGACCCAAAAGGAGGTCCGACCATGCAAGCCAATCGCAAATTCAATCTACTGATCATCACCCTGGCCGGAACGCTGGCTTTGGCCGCGTGCAACAAGACGCCGGAACCGGCCACGTCGCCGGCAAATGAGGCGCCGGCACCGACGGCTCCGGCGACGGACATGACGCCCGCCACACCGCCGCCCACCACCTTGCCGGCTGCAGCACCGGTGACGGTCGCCTCGGTCGATCTGGGCAGTGCCGTGGGCACCGATCAGAAAGTGACGACCCCGACCACCACGTTCGCGCCAAAGGACACGATTTACGCCGCGGTTTCCACAACCGGCACCGCAAGCAATGCGACGCTCAGCGCAAAATGGACTTATCAGGACGGCCAGACGGTGAACCAATCGAGCCAGACCATCGCACCCACCGGCCCGGCCACGACCACGTTCCACATTTCCAAACCCGATGGTTGGCCCACCGGCAACTACAAGGTGGAAATCTCGCTGAACGGAACGATGGCGATGAGCAAGGATTTTACGGTGCAATAGAAAGCATCGTCAGGATCGAAACGAGACGGGCGCGGAGCAATTCCGCGCCCCTTTTTTTTGCGCACCGGATTGCGAGCGGCGGATCAAATTCTGCCGAGCAGCGCCAGCACGATCACGATGATCAGGATCAAGCCGAGAATACCGCTCGGACCGTAACCCCAGCTGCGGCTGTAGGGCCACGCCGGTGCGGCACCGATGAGGAGCAGAATCACGATGATAAGAACGATCAGGGAAATAGACATGCCAATCTCCACGATGGGGTCGACAAACATGCAACCGCGTACGGGCCAATGTCGCGTCGATCATTTCGACGTTGCGAATGGACTATAGCTCACCACGCGAGCGACAGGAATGGCGTGCAACGGTGGGGTCGTTCGGGAGACAATGCGCGACCCACGCGCAGACTGCCAAACGGGAAGGTCGATTCCATCATGTCCAGCAGCCCCACGATCGTCTATACCCTCACCGACGAGGCGCCGTTTCTCGCATCACAATCCTTGTTGCCCATCATCGACGCGTTCACTGCGTGCGCGGGCATAAGCGTGCACACGACCGACATCTCGCTGGCAGCGCGCATCCTCTCGCAGTTTCCGGATTTCCTGAAAGACGATCAGAAGGTCTCCGACGATCTGGCCGAACTCGGCAAGCTCGCGACGACTCCCGTCGCAAACATCATCAAGCTGCCGAACATCAGCGCATCGCTCCCGCAAATGAAGGCGGCCATCACGGAATTGCAGCAGCAGGGCTTCGCGCTACCGGACTATCCGGACACGCCGGGCAATGACGCTGAGCGCGAAATCAAGGCGCGCTACGATCGCAACAAGGGCAGCGCAGTGAACCCGGTACTGCGCGAAGGCAATTCCGACCGTCGTGCGCCAGCGTCGGTGAAGACCTATGCACGCAAGCACCCTCAACGCATGGGCGCGTGGAGAACCGATTCGAAAACCCACGTTGCGCACATGGAAGCAGATGATTTTTACGGCAGCGAGGAATCGGCAACGCTCGACAAGGACGGCAGCCTGAAGATCGAGCTGATCGCGAGTGATGGCACCACGAGTGTGTTGAAGGACAAGGTGGCGGTGCAAGCCGGGGACATCGTTGACGCGGCGCGGATGCGACGCAAGGCGCTGGTCGCCTTCATCGACCGCGAAATTGAGGATGCGAAGCGCCAGCAGGTGCTGTTCTCGCTGCACCTCAAGGCGACCATGATGAAGGTCTCGGACCCGATCATGTTCGGCGTGGCGGTCAGCGAGTTCTACAAGGATGTGCTCGCCAGACATTCCGGGAAACTCAAGGCGATCGGCTTCAGCCCGAACAACGGCATCGGCGATCTTTACGCGCGCATTCGATCCCTGCCCGACGCCGAACGCGCGGAGATCGAGTCGGACATCGTCGCCGAATACGCGAGGCGCCCGGCGCTCGCGATGGTCAATTCCGAGAAGGGCATCACCAATCTGCACGTGCCGAGCGACGTGATCATCGACGCCTCGATGCCGGCAATGATCCGAGATTCGGGAAAGATGTGGAACGCCAGCGGCGAGCGCCAGGACTGCAAGGCGGTGATCCCGGACCGGTGCTACGCAACCATCTATCAAGTGGTCATCGAAGATTGCAAGACGCACGGCGCATTCGATCCTGCGACCATGGGCAGCGTGGCCAATGTCGGCCTGATGGCGCAGAAAGCCGAAGAATACGGCTCGCACGACAAGACGTTCCAGATTCCCACCGATGGCACCGTCAAGGTCACCAATCAGGATGGCGAGGTGATTTTCGAGCAGGCGCTCGAAGCCGGTGACATTTGGCGGATGTGTCAGGTCAAGGACGCTCCGATCGCCGATTGGGTCAAGCTCGCGGTTTCGCGTGCGCGTCTGAGCATGACGCCGGCGATCTTCTGGCTGGATCCGAAACGCGCGCACGATGCCGAGATCATCGGCAAGGTCGAACGCTATCTGAAAGATCACGACCTCGACCAACTCGATATCCGCATCATGACGCCCGATGACGCAATGCGGTTTTCACTCGCGCGAATCCGCCGCGGCGAGGATACGATTTCGGTCACCGGCAATGTCCTGCGCGATTACCTCACGGACCTGTTCCCGATCATGGAACTTGGCACCAGCGCAAGGATGCTTTCGATCGTGCCGCTGATGGCGGGAGGCGGCTTGTTCGAAACCGGCGCCGGGGGCTCGGCACCCAAGCATGTCCAGCAATTCCTCGCCGAAAACCACCTGCGCTGGGATTCGCTGGGCGAATTCCTGGCGTTGGCGGCGTCACTCGAATTTCTCGGTGCACGCGACGACAACGCACGCGCCAGTGTGCTCGCGAGCACTCTCGATCAGGCCACGGGCAGGTTCCTCGATGAAAGCAAATCGCCGTCACGAGATGTCGGGGAACTCGACAACCGCGGAAGCCATTTCTATCTCGCGCTTTATTGGGCCGAGGCTCTGGCAGCGCAAGACAATGACGCCCTGCTCAAGCGCGCATTTTCCGGACTGGCCAGGAAGCTCGCCGAAAACGAGAGCAATATTCTCCGTGAACTCGCCGCCGTTCAGGGGCGCCCGGTGGATCTGCACGGGTACTATCACCCGGACCGCGCTCGCGCCAGCGAGGCCATGCGACCCAGCAGGAACTTCAATGAAGCGCTGGCGAGTCTGGCTTCCGGTTAAGCCTCGCCGGGGCCATCCTGCGGGACGGTTCCGGTCAGGATGCGTCGCCCGGGAATGCGCGCGGCGCTATGCTACGCTTTCGCGTCCTGTTTTTTTTCATGAATCTCCGGCGAGGAGTTGAGCCATGCAAAAGTCCGCGTTTTCCGCCGCCTGCCTTTCGATTTCCGCCGCACTGCTTCTGGCAGCGTGCAATTCGCCTCCCGCAGATGAGTCCACCGCGGCGCAGCCCAGTGCGCCGGCGACCGAGCAAGCTGCGCCGCCGGATCAGCCCGAGACGCCGCCGCCCCCTGCGAGCGCGGCGAGTCTTGCGACCGGCAATCTCGATCAGGTGCTTGCCGGAAGCTGGCGCTCGGATGCCGAGAAGGCGCGCGATCAATACCGTCATCCCAAGCAAACGCTGGATTTTTTTGGCCTGAAGCCCGACATGACCGCGGTCGAGATCACGCCCGGAGGCGGTTGGTACGCAGAGATTCTCGCGCCCTTCCTCAATGCGGGAGGACATTACGTCGCCGCCGTTGCCAAGCCGTCCAAACCCGATGGCGAGGCCGCAAAGCAGAACGCCGCGTTGCGCGCGAAATTCGCGGCCGATCCGACGCAGTACGGCAACGCAAAGGTAATCGAGTTCGATCCGAAGGCACCGAATTTCGGGCCATCCGGCTCGGCGGATATGGTCGTGACGTTTCGCAACATCCATAACTGGGTCGCGGCCGGAACCGCCCCGGCGATGTTCAAGGCATTTTTCGACGTGCTCAAACCGGGCGGCATCCTCGGCGTGACCGATCACCGCGCCGCGCCGGGCTCAGACGTCAAGAAGACCGAGCATTCGGGCTATCTTCCGCAGGATTATGTCGAGTCGCTCGCCACCGGCGCGGGGTTCAAGCTCGCTGACCAAAGCGAGATCAATGCCAATGCCAAGGACACCCGGGATCACGAGAAGGGTGTGTGGACGCTGCCACCCACGCTTACGCTCGGCGACAAGGACAAGGCCAAGTATCTCGCGATTGGCGAATCGGATCGCATGACCTTGAAGTTCGTCAAACCCAAGGGTGACCAGATTTTCGAGCAGGGAGCCGATCACACGGGCAAAGCGGCGGACGGAACGAAGTAACAGGACGGATTTGCCGCAGCCGTAATCCTTTGGCTGGGCGCATCCCGGCCATTCGGTAGCGCCAGGGTCTTTGCCAGAGCGTCGATGGCAGGATGGGCGCCTGAGCGACTGGTTCCACGCTCGGCACTGGACCCCCGCGGGTTGCGCTGCGCCGCGGTAGCGGCTCATCTCCAAGCCTCGTTGACCGAGTGCGAACCGCATGCTGATCGCGTTCAACAAGCCTCATGGCGTGCTGTGCCAGTTCACCGATCGCAGCGGATCGAGGCGCCGCACGCTGGCTGACTTCATTGGGCAGGCGGACGTTTATCCGGCCGGACGCCTGGACCAGGATTCCGAAGGGCTGTTGTTGCTTACCGACGACGGCGCGCTGGCGCATCGGCTTGCCGAGCCGCGTCATCGCACCGCCAAGACCTATCTGGTTCAGGTCGAGGGCACGCCTGACGAAGTTGCGCTGGCCCGCCTGCGCCGAGGGGTGGTGCTGAGGGATGGACCGGCATTGCCGGCCGTGGTCGAGACTCTTTCCACTGCGCCCGATTGGCTGTGGCCGCGCATTCCGCCCGTGCGATTTCGCGAGAGCGTACCGGATGCATGGCTCCAGGTGACCATTCGCGAAGGCCGCAATCGCCAGGTGCGTCGCATGACTGCAGCGGTAGGCCTGCCGACGCTGCGGCTTGTCCGTGTCGCGGTGGGACGCCACCGGGTCGAGGGCCTCGCGCCCGGGACATGGCGCGAAGTGACGCCGTAGTAGTTGCAGCATAATCCCGGCATGGCATTTCAGGATCATTTTTCCGGTCACGCGGATGTCTATCGCGAAGCACGACCCACCTACCCCGATGCGCTGTTCGACTGGCTGGCGACCAAGGCGCCCGCGCGCGATCTTGCCTGGGACGTTGCCTGCGGCAACGGTCAGGCGAGCATCGCGCTTGCGGAGCGCTTCGATCAGGTCATCGCGAGCGATCCGAGTGCGGCACAGATCGCCCACGCGGAACCGAATCCACGCATCGATTACCGCATCGAGACCGCCGAACAAAGCTCACTCGCTGATGGCAGCGCAAGCCTGGCGACGGTTGCACAAGCCCTGCATTGGTTCGACCACGCGCGCTTCTATCGAGAGGTGCACCGCATATTGCGAGCGGGCGGATTGCTTGCTGCATGGGGCTATTCCGATTGCCGTGTCACGGCGGCTGTCGACCGCATCAAGGATCGGTTGTACATCGACCTGACCGGTCCGTATTGGCCGCCCGAGCGCGCGCTGCTGGATGCCGGATATTCGACTCTGGATTTCCCTTTCGAGGAAATCCAGTCGCCGCAGATTCCGATGGTCATGCAGTGGAACGCCGCCGAGTTTCTCGCGTACCTGCGTTCTTGGTCAGCCACACAGCGCTATTTTGGAACGCTGGGTCAGGACCCGGTGTCGCTCATCGAGCCTGACCTTATAGCCGCGTGGGGCGATCCAACCCTGCGTCGGGACGTGCGATGGGACTTTCATTTGCGCGTCGGCAGGATGCCGTGAAGCAGCGTATCTGGCGGGGGACCGGACCTTCGACCATGCATGATGTCCATGCGAACTCATTCGACGCACTGCCGTCGCGGCGCGGGCTCAACGATTGGTCAGCCGGATTTCAATCCGCCGATTCTTCGCGTAAGCCTCCGGCGTATCGGCCTTGTCGAGCGGCTGGAACTGCCCGAAGCCATTGGCCGAAAGGCGATCCGCCGGGATCCCCTGGACCACGAGATATTTGACGATCGCGACCGCGCGCGCGGTGGATAGCTCCCAGTTGGAAGGGAACTGCGCAGTGTGGATCGGGCGCCGGTCGGTATGGCCGTCGATGCGCAGCACCCAGTCGATACTTGAGGGGATTTCGGCGGTAACTTCAAGGAGTGTCTGAGCGAGCGATTGCAATTCCTTCGCGGCGCCGGGATCGAGTTCCGCGGACCCCGAAGCGAACAGGATGTCGGTGGGCACGACGAAGCGGTCGCCAACCACGCGCACGTCGGTTCGATTGCCGAGCGCCGCGCGCAACTTTCCGAAAAACTCCGAGCGATAGCGTTCGAGCTGGTTGACCTTGTTTGCGAGTGCGATGTTGAGCCGCTTGCCAAGATCGGCAATCCTGAGATCACGCGTGGCGATGCCCCGCTTCGCGAAATCGAGGGCCTTGTCAATCTGGGCAAGCTGCGTGCGCAGCGCCGCAAGCTGGCGGTTGAGGAGTTTGACCTGTGCGGTGGCGGCCGTCGTCAAATCGGCCTGCTTGCCGAGATCCTGCTTCGACTGATCGAGTTGCCCGGACAGGCTCGCCACTTGTCGCTCGAGCTGCTGCTTGAGCTCGCTGAGCGACGCGACATCGGCGTCGAGCGTGGCGGCTTTCTGCGCTGCCGCGTCAAGGCTGCTCTTCAATCGGTCGCGCTCGGCGCTGGTGGTTCCGAGCGTCGCACCGAGCTCCTTCACGCGGGCATTGAGGGCGGTATTCGCGTCTTGCGCCAGCGACAACGTCTGCGCGAGACGGGCGATTTCAGCATTGAGCGAATCGAGCGCCTTGTTCTTGCCCGCCAGTGTGTTGGTCAGCACGAACTGGCCGATCGCGAAGATCAGCAGGACCAGCACCATGACCATGATCAGCGAGGCCAGCGCATCGACGAAGCCCGGCCAGATATCAAACGTGCGGCGGCGGCGCACCAGCGAACTCATGCCTCGCGGCCGGGAGTTCGAGCCTCCGTGTCGCGGCGGCGTTCACCCATCGCTACCGCAATCGTGCGCGAAAGCAGGCGCAGCTCTGCGCGCAGCTCGTCGGACAGTTGCGTCGACGGCGCATCGCGCGCGGCGAGATTGCGCAAAACCACTTTCAGTTCATCCTGCACGTCGGCTGCGGCAGTGCGTTCGCGCCCCTCGCGCGTGAGCACATCGGCCAGGCGAGCGAGCTGGACGTGCAATTCGCCGAGTTGCTCGTTGGTGCCGTGTCTCTCGCGTTCGTTTTCGACCAGGGTTCGCTGCATGCGATCGAGACTGTCCGCGGTCTGTTCCAGCAACGCCTGCACGTAAGCCGGCACCGCGCCATCGCCATCGAGCGCGAGTGCGCCCGACGAAAGCCTGGTCATGCCCGATAGCCATTCTTCGAGACGATTGTAGAATCGGTTCTGAGCCTGGCCGGCCTGCAAATCCAGAAACCCGATCACGAGCGAACTCGACAAGCCGAAAAGCGAAGTGGAGAAACTGGTGGACATGCCGCCGAGCGGCTGTTGCAGATTGTGCTTGAGCTGGCCGAACATGCTGAGCGCGTCGTTGCCGACGCCGAGCGTGCCGATGATGTCGGCCACTGACCGGATCGTGATCAACAAACCCCAGAACGTGCCGAGCAAACCGAGGAAAATCGCAACCCCGATCAAGTAACGCGACAAGTCGCGCGATTCCTCCAGTCTGGCCTGAACGCTGTCGAGGATCGTGCGCATGGACTGTGCCGACAGCGCCGTCTTGCCGCGCTCTCTTCCGGCCAGCATGCGCGCCATCGGTGCCAGCAGTCGCGTTCGCCCGGATGGCGGAAGTGCCGGATCGGATCGGCGGAAGCGTTCGATCCATTCGATCTCATGCGCCAGCACGATGACCTGGCGCAGGTTGACGATGATGCCCGCCGCCAACACGGCAAGGATGACTGCATTGAAATACGGATTCGCATTGAAAAACTGCATGAGCCGCGTCGCCAGCAGCGCAGCGAGTGCACCGACTGCGAGCAGAAACGCGCACATCCAGAGCAGCGCGCGGCGGGATTTGTTCATCGATTCATTCCTGTTGTCCGGCGACGGAGTCGTTCTGTCTGCGACCGATGCGCTTGCGGATGGTTCATTCGAGTCCGCGCGACGTTGCGCAATCGCGCATGACGAAAAAAAAGCGACTCGCCGCGCGAGTACAGGCGACGAAGCGAAATTAAATCCGACGGCGCGGCTTCGCGCGGTGCGTGGGTGTTGCGGTCCATGGGTCCTCAGGCCACGGGTGTTTCGGATAGCGTCCCTTGAGTTCCCGACGGATTTCGGGATAGGTGCGCCGCCAGAAGCTTGCAAGATCACGGGTCACCTGGATCGGGCGGCCGCCCGGCGACAACAGATGCAACGTGAGCTCGACACGGCCACGCGCGATGCTCGGCGTATCGGCCAGGCCGAAGAGTTCCTGCAATTTGACGGCGAGCACCGGCGCGGCATCCGATGCGTAGGTGATGCGCCTCGACATGCCGCTCGGCACACACAGCGAGACCGGCGCGAATTCGTCGAGCACGCTTCGTTGAGCGTGATCAAACAGCAACGCCAGGCTATTGCCAAGCTCGGCGGGTGTGATCGCATCGAAGCCGGTCTTGCCGCTCAGCACCGGCGCCAGCCATTCATCGAGCGTCGACAGGAGCGCGCGATCGGACACGTCCGGCAGGTCGAGTTCCGGGCACCATCGCCGGAGCGCCTGCGCGCGCAATCTCAGGTTGCTTGCGTCCGCACTCCATGGGAGAACCTCCAGTCCGGCATCACGAACCGCGGCCAGCATCGCCGGCAGCGCATCCTGCGGTTGCGCCGGCGCACTGCGGCGCGTCAGCACGATCGCATCGAAGCGCTTCTCCTCGAACGCCTCCGCGCGCCGCGCCGAGGCATTCCAGACGGCCGTCCGACTTCGCCTGAAGTGTTCGGGGAAATCCTGATCGAGCCGTGACGCGTCAAACGGCGCGGCCGAATAAACCAGGCTGTCACGCGCATCGAAGCGCAGGTCGGCGACGACAAGCCAGGGTTCGCCGAACAGGGCGCTGTCGTCGGCGAGCCGTGCGCCACGCCCGTTCGCCAAACGGTAGCGCTCGGGATGCTGTGGATCCTGACGCGCAATGCGGTCCGGGAACGCATGCAGCAGGATGTCGCCGACCGCCGTGGCATTGTCGTTTGCCGAACCTGCGTTGAGTCGCCACTCCCCGGATGCCTCGTTGCCGATCGATGCCGGCATCGCGCCGATGCCGCCCGCCGCGCGACTGCGCGACATGCGTTTGACGCGCCCGGGCCGATCCGTCCGCGCGTCATCCGATCGCGGCAGTCGCCGGTGCCATGCGCTGGCCGCCTGGGCGATCGCGGCGAGCGCGCGGCCATCCATTTCGAACTTGCGACGGCCGGGTGCGTCCGCCTTGCACCACGTTCGCAAGGCGTCCACACGCAGGCGGAAGTCGTCGCTGCGTCCCGCTTCGCCGCGCAGCGGATTGCGCGCCTCGATCAAGGCGGCGATCGCGCAGGCGAGCTCCTTTTGCGCTGCCGGCGCACGCAGGACAGCTGCGGCCAGTCGAGGCGCTGCACCGAGACGCAACATGGTGCGGCCGAGACCGGTCGGCCGCGCGTCCGTGTCGAGTGCCCCGAGAGTGGTCAGCAATTCGCGTGCCTGCGCCAGCGCACCGGCGGGCGGCGCATCGAGCCAGTCGTGCGAGCCGGTGCCCCAGACGGCCAGTTCGAGTGCGAGCTGCGACAGTTCAACCTCGGCGATTTCGGGAACCGTGCTCTGCTCGAGCCTGCGGCTTTGCGGCCACAGGCGATAGCAAATGCCCGGCCCGAGTCGTCCTGCGCGTCCTGCACGCTGATCGGCGGATGCTTGCGAAACCGGGACGGTCGCGAGCCGCGTGAATCCCGATCGGGGATCGAAGCGTGGCGCACGCGCGAGTCCCGAGTCGACGACGGCGCGCACGCCAGGCAACGTCAGGCTGGATTCGGCGATATTGGTCGCGAGCACGATGCGGCGTATTCCGTGGGCGGCCGGCTCCAGCACGGCGTGCTGTTCCGTCAGTGTCAGCTCGCCATGGAGGCGCACGATCTCGATCGGATGTGCGCAACGCCATCCTCCCGCAGCGCGCGGATCCAGCGGCGCATCGAGATGTTGCTCATCTGACGCGCCACCCACGAGATCTTTGAGCGTCGCGTTCGCGCGTTCGATCTCGCGTCGTCCCGGCAGGAACACCAGCACATCGCCATCGCATTCGTCGAGAGCCGACGCGACCGCCCGTCGCAGCGCGAACGCGAAGTTATCGCAAGCCGGTGGATGCGCAATGCGCACCGGAAATCCCCGACCACCGCTGGTCAGCCGCCCTGCGTCGAACCAGCGGGCGATTCGCTCGCCATCGAGTGTCGCCGACATGATGATGAGGCGAAGATCGGGGCGAAGGGTGGCCTGTACTTCACGCGCGAGCACCGCACCAAGATCGGCGTTGAGGTGACGTTCGTGGAATTCATCGAATACGATCGCGCCGACGCCGCCCAATTCCGGATCGTCCTGCAGGAGGCGCGTCAGGATGCCTTCGGTCAGGACTTCGATGCGCGTTGTGGCCGACACCCGGTTTTCGAAGCGGATGCGATAGCCGACGGTCGCGCCGACGGCTTCGCCGCGCGCCGCGGCCATGAATTCGGCCGCTGCGCGTGCCGCGAGGCGTCGCGGTTCGAGCATGAGGATCTTTCGCCCTGACAGCCAGGGGGCATCCAGCAGCGCCGGCGCAATCTGAGTGGTCTTCCCCGCGCCGGGCGGGGCCTCGAGCACCAGCCGAGTCCGTGTTTCCAGCACACGCCGCAAGTCGGGCAGCACGTCGTGGATCGGGAATCTTGTTGCGCTCATGCGGCAACAATAACCCCGGCGCACAAAAACGGCGCGGCGGTTGCCCGCCGCGCCGTATAGATCACACGACCGTGATCGTTGAGCCTACTCGCAGGTCAGTCCGTTGACGCTCACGAGGCGCTGCAGATTCAGCGTCCCGCTGCCGGTCGGCACAAATGAAGGCTGTGAACCATTCGATGCGTAGGTGACGGTGAGGTGATTGCAGTCGGGGAACTCGAACGTCACCGTACCCCAGGGGTTCGCCGTCGCATTGGCGCCGAAATCGCCGGCAAACCCGCCGTTCGTCAGATACACGGCCGGCACCGTCACCGACGTCGGGTTGCTCGCATTGATGGTCGCGTTGCCCGAAATCCAGAATGGCAGGCCATCGTTATCGAAGGTGAACCAGTCGAACACGAGTTGCTTGAATACCGTCCCGTCAGCAGCCGGCGGGAACTCGGCGATCTGGGTGATGATGCCTTCGCCGCCGTGCGCCGGATCGAACCAGTTGCTCGAGAGGTATCCATTGATCGGCAGCGACTCGAATGCCGCTGGATACGTCGATGCGGTCGGATCGTAGCCCGGTACGTCGATGAAGAACTGGTTGTTGCTCGCGTAGCCATTGTCGAAGCGGATGGTGAAGGGAAGATTGAAATCGAAACGTCCCGCCAACGGCGACGGATAATTTTCGAGCACATAGGTCGTGCTGTAGACCAAGGGCGTGTCGGGCAGCGAATCGGAAACGACGGTATTGGCTTCCGGTGCCACGCGCACATAATCGATGCCGCCATCGAACGCGATGTCGTCGTATTCGTTGACTTGCGCCGCGCGCACGTCGGGGAATCGCGGGAAAATCGTATTGTCGCCGTTGAACTGGCGCTGCCGATCAATGCGCATCAGCGTCGCCGAGGTATAGAACTGGCTGCTGCTGCAGGCCACGCGCCAAATGGTGATCGTGACGGTCTCCAGCGAGTCGGCGCCGTTGCCATCGACTTCGTACAGATCGACCGAACGCGACCAGTGCGGGCCGGTGATATCCGTGGGCAACGGGTAGGAAAGGCAGCTCGGCGGGTAGGCCCTATACGCGTTGGCCTCGAGGTCCTTCGCGTGGGCATCGCCGCGCGGCGCCGTGTTGCCGGACCGTGGAAGCTCGAGTAGCCGGGCGCGCACGCCATTCGCAGCGGTAACTCGGGAATCGTTGCGCGTCGAGGGTGACGCTTCGCTGCGGCTGCCCGCCGCGAAGGTACACGTGGCGAACACGACACCCGCCAGCACCAATACCGACCGCGCAAATGCACAACGATTCAGCTGCATCTCGATTCTCCCCGTGGACAAGTCTGGTTTCGATACGATGGCTGCGAGGCAATGAATCGCCAGTGAATTTCCTGCGCCACAACGCACTGTCGCATAATCGCGCCTTTCGCGTCGCGGGCCGGGGCATGGAATTGATCGACATTGGCGCGAACCTCACGCATGAATCGTTCCGCGGCGATTTCGATGCAGTGCTCGATCGTGCCCGTAACAGCGGAGTCGGGCAAATCATAGTGACCGGCGCAAGCGCGGCGGGAAGCCGCGCTGCACTCGCGCTCGCGAAACGTCATCCCGGCCGCTTGTTCGCCACGGTGGGCGTCCATCCGCACCACGCGCTCGATTACGACGAGGGGGCGGATGCGCTGTTGCGCGAACTGCTTGCCCAGCCGGAAGTCCGGGCGGTTGGCGAAACCGGCCTCGATTACCACCGGAACTATGCGCCGCATGCGGCGCAGATCGATGCGTTCGAGCGCCAGCTCGCGATCGCGCTCGATTGCGGCAAGCCGCTGTTCCTGCATCAGCGCGATGCACATGCCGACTTCATCGCGTGCCTCGACAATGTCATTGGCGGCAGCCGTCGCGATCGCCTCGGTGCGATCGTGGTGCATTGTTTTACCGGTGCGAAAGACGAGCTCGAGCATTACCTCGCGCGCGATTTCCACATTGGCATTACCGGCTGGATTTGCGATGAACGTCGCGGCATCCATTTGCGCGATCTGGTGCGCGCAATCCCGGCCGATCGGCTGATGCTCGAAACCGACTCACCTTATCTGCTGCCGCGGGATCTCATGCCCAAACCTTCGCATCGCCGCAACGAGCCGATGTTCCTCGCGCATGTCTGCGCTGCCGTCGCGGCGTCCCGCGACGAGCCGCCCGAGGTCACTGCTGCCAACGCGACAGCTACCGCGCGCGCGTTTTTCGGCCTGCCCGCGTGGCCTGGCGACGAAGTTCGTGTTACCTAGGAAGCCGAGCACCCGTCCGTCGCATGCCCGCGGTCGCAGTTCCGATCAAAATAGAATTTCCCCGGCGTGTGCCATGTTGTAACCGCTGGAACAAGGAATCAGCTGCGAAGGCCGATACCGCGATTGAGCAACTGGATTGCGATGGCCGCGAGCACCACGGCGAAACCGAGCATCACCGCGTAGGAGACGCCGAGGCCGACATCGCTGATCCCGAGCAGGCCCCAGCGAAACGAATTGACCATGTACAGGATCGGGTTGGCATAGGAGATTTCGCGCCACGGCTGCGGCAGGTGGCTGACCGAGTAGAACACGCCTCCGAGATAGGTCAACGGGGTCAGCACGAACGTCGGCACCAGCGCGACATCATCGAACTTCTTCGCGAACACCGCATTGATGAACCCCGCCAGCGAGAACACGATCGCGGTCAACAGGATGCTGCTCAAGGTCACCCACGGGTGGTACAGATGGATGTGCGTGAAGAACATCGAGATGATCAGCACCAGCACCGCAACGATGAGGCCGCGCAGGACCGCTCCGGCAACATAGCCGACCAGTACCACCCAACTCGGCATCGGCGACACCAGCATTTCCTCGACGTATCGCCCGAACTTGGCACCGAAGAAAGACGATGAAATGTTGGCGTAGCAGTTGTTGATCACCGCCATCATGATCAGTCCGGGCACCAGGTAATCGATGTAGCCGATGCCGGGTTCGATGTTGCCGATGCGTCGCCCGATCATGTTGCCGAAGATCACGAAGTAAAGCGTCATCGTGATTGCCGAAGGCAGCAGCGTCTGCGTCCAGATGCGAAGGATGCGACGCACCTCGCGCCGCACGATGGTCGCGAGCGCGACCAGGTTCGGCGTGAGGCTCATGCCGCCTGCTTGCCGTTGTCGACCAGCCGCACGAACAGTTCCTCGAGCCGGTTCGACTTGTTGCGCATCGAACGCACCGTCAGGCCCGCCGCGCCGAGTGCGGCAAACAGCGAATTAAGATCGTGCGCGCGCGCCATCTCGGCCTCGATCATGTAGTCGTCGATGCGCAGCAGGCGCACGCCGGGGACTTCGGGCAGCTCGGCGCACGGTTCGACGAGATCCAGAACGAACGTCTCGATATCGAGCTTCGACAAGAGTTCCTTCATCGTCGTGTTCACGATGATCGCGCCGTGGTCGATGATCGCGATGTTGCGGCACAGTTGCTCGGCTTCCTCCAGGTAATGCGTGGTGAGGATCACCGTGGTGCCCGCCGCATTGATCGTGCGCACGAACTGCCACATCGAACGCCGAATCTCGATATCGACACCGGCGGTCGGTTCATCGAGAACCAGAAGCTTCGGCTCGTTCATCATGGCGCGCGCGATCATGAGACGCCGCTTCATGCCGCCCGAGAGTGTGCGGGCTGATTCGAACGCCTTGTCCCACAACACCAGTTGCCTGAGGTATTTCTCCGCACGGACGCAGGCGACATCGCGCTCGATGCCATAGAAGCCTGCCTGATTGACGCAGATATCGAAGGGCCGCTCGAACTGGTTGAAATTGAGTTCCTGCGGGACCAGGCCGATCAGGCGCATCGCCGCACTGCGTTGTTGCTGGACGGATACGCCGAACACGCGCGCCTCCCCGCCGCTTGCATTGACCAGCGACGAGAGAATGCCGATCAGCGTGGACTTGCCCGCACCATTGGGGCCGAGCAGAGCGAAGAAATCGCCGGGCTCGACCCGCAATGAAATACCCTTCAGCGCGACGACGCCGTTGGCATAAGTCTTCTTGAGCTCGACGACATCGAGCGCTGGCGTGACGTCCATGGGTGCTGTTTGGATAAGGCGACGCGGGCTATTGCGCCAGCCTGATAGTATAACGAGCCGTTTGATCCGGCTCATCGCATTCCGTGGTCGCCCATTTTCCGCTGCGTCTTGAATCGAGCTACATGCTGGCCCCGTCCGTGCGCCACATGGCGTTTGCGCGCGTCGACGGCGAGCCATTCGCGTTCTTGCCCGGCCAGTTCGTGCAGGTGCATTTTGCATACGACGACGGCAAACCGACCAAACGCAGCTACTCGGTCGCGACGCCAAACGACGGCGCTGGTGCGCCGGTGGATCTCATCGAAATCGCGGTCTCGTATGTCGATGGGGGCGCGGCGACAAACCTTCTCGGGGGGCTCGACCACGGGCAGCAGGTCGATGCGAGCGGGCCGTACGGCCGCTTCTGCCTGATGGACGCCGACACGAATGCGCGCTATCTGCTGGTCGCGACCGGCACCGGGGTTACGCCGTATCGCGCGATGCTTCCGCGCATCGCCAAGGTCATCGCGGAGCGTGGTTGCGAAGTCGCGGTGATCCAGGGTGCGCGCAACGAGAGTGAACTCCTCTATGGCGAGGAGTTCGAGGCGTTCGCACGCGCGACGCCGGGTTTCTCGTTCCATCCGTGTTTCAGCCGTGCAATGCGCGCGGCGCCACGCGCAAACGATCGCAGCGGCCACGTGCACGTCGCGCTGACGGCGCTCAAGCCCGATCCGGATCGCGATATCGCTTACCTTTGCGGCAACCCCGACATGGTCGACGAGGCGTTCGCCAACCTCAAGGACGCAGGGTTGGCCGTGCAGCACATTCGCCGCGAGAAGTACGTCTCGTCGCGCTAGGGATTGCCTCACGCAAGTTATCGCTTTCCTGACCCGCACCGCAGGACGTTCTGCTGCATGATTGATCGCGAAACATTCTGAAAGCGCGTGATCGACAAGCAGGCGCGATGGCTTTGGAAACGGCGCGGTCATGGCGATGCGTGCCTCCGCCGGTGCGCCATCGAAGTGCGAATGTCCACATTTGCCGTGTCAAGGGTACTTGACACTAGCAAACGCTGGCTTTATCGTGATGTCAAGTTTGCTTGACACACCATCGAGCGATGCGCGACCACCAGAAACGCTGTCTGATCGAAGTATCGCCATCGGCCCCCCTTTACGCGGTCGCGCACTGGCAGTGTGCGTTGATCGCACCGTCGCCGTTGCCTGCCGTGGTCTGGAAGGTCGTCACGTTGGTGCGCCGATTGCTGCGCAAGGACGAATTCGAACAGCGCATCGAACTAATCGCAATCGCAATCGCAATCGCGGTGGCAAGCGCGCGGCTGATGCGTTTCGCGGGAGCGTTGCTGGAGTCGGCGGCCTTGCTGCCGCCCGGCGCGCTGTTCCTGGTGTTGCCGGTGCTGGTTCTGATCTATGGGCTCGCCAAGCTATGCCTGCGCTGGCGCCACCGGTGAACAACCGCATCCGCGAGCTGCGCAGCGCGCACAGCTGGTCGCAGGCCGAACTGGCCGAACAGCTCGATGTCTCGCGGCAGACCATCAATGCGCTCGAGACCGGCAAGTACGACCCGAGTCTGCCGCTCGCATTCGCCATTTCGAAATTGTTTCGAAAGCCGATCGAAGCGATATTCGACCCAGACGCTTGAGGAGAAAACTGCAATGAACGGACAAACGAAGCCAACCGCAAAGCGTATCGGCTGGCCGCTTGCGGCATACGTGGTGAGCGTTATCGGCGCCGCCTTGTTGACCAAGCACATGACGCCTGGCATCCCGCGCATCCTGGTCTCCGCATTGCCGTTGCCGGCGCTCCTATGGGTTGCGTGTGCGGAACTGCTGCGCCTGCGCAAGTACGATGAATTACGCCAGCGTATCGAACTTGAGGGAATGTCGATCGCGTTCTCGATATCGTACGGGACGATCGCGATGCTGGCGCTTCTCGATGCGTTTGGCACGCTCAAGGCGGACCTGACCGCCGTCCTGGTGTTCATGACGGTATGCTGGATCGGCGCGCAGATCTGGGTGCGCACGCGCTACCAGTGGACTTGCCGCACGCCGGCAGAGGGCTCGAACCGGTGATAACGCAGGCGAATTTCTCTTGCTCAGAATGAATATGGCGCAGCTTCGATGAAGAAGTCCATTCGACTTGGGATCGCATTGCTGGTCGTGGCCTGCGTGTTCGCGTATGAGCATTTTGCCCGTCGCGCACCTGCCGGGGCGACACGAACGTCCCCCGGCTTCGCGATTGCCCCGACCGCGAAAGCGTTCACGATGGGGGCGCTGCATTTCGCAGCCTGCGAGCTTGGGCAACCGCACTCCGGAGCGACCACGGCTGCCTATTGTGCGTCGTTCGAAGTGCCGGAGAATCGGGCCGCGCCGCAGGGACGCCAAATCCATCTCAAGCTTGCGCTGATCGCCAGCGATGCCGCGGTCGGCGATCCCGACATCGTCGTGTTCCTCGCCGGCGGTCCGGGCCAGGCCGCAACTGCCGACTATGCATCGGTGGAGCGAGCACTCACGCCGCTGCGAAAGCATCATCACATCCTGCTGGTCGATCAGCGCGGTACGGGCGGATCGAATGCGCTCACCTGCAAAAACGACGAGAAAACCTCCAACGAGAAGAATGTCGGCCTCGATATCGGACGCATACGCGCAGATACCGCCGCATGCCTCGCCACCCTCGCCAACAAGGCCGATCCGCGCTTCTACACGACCACCAATGCAGTGGCAGATCTGGAAGCAGTGCGCCAGGCGCTCGGTGCGCCGATGTTCGATCTCATCGGCGTCTCCTACGGAACGCGCGTCGCGCAGCAATACGTGCGTGCCCACCCGGATGGCGTGCGCAGCGTCGTGCTCGACAGCGTAGTGCCGAACCAGCTCGTGCTCGGATCGGAGTTCGCGATCAATCTCGATGCGGCACTGAAGGCCGATTTCGCCGAATGCACCAGCGCGCCGGCGTGCAAGGCACGTTTCGGCGATCCGTATCGCGCGCTGTATGCGCTGCGCGACAAACTGCGCGGCGCGCCGCTCAAGGTCACCTATCCGGATGCGGTGACGTTTGCATCGGATCGCGGCACGCTCGACGTGGACATGCTGGCGACGACCGTGCGCCTGTTCGCGTACACGCCGGAAACCGCGGCGCTGCTGCCGCTCGCGATTGATGAAGCGAGCGCCGGCAACGCCGCGCCGCTGCTCGGACAGGCGCAACTGATTCGCGGCGATCTGGCCGAACTCAGCGAAAGCGGCATGGCGCTGTCCGTTATCTGCAGCGAGGACGCTGACCTGCTGCACGATCGACCTGAAGACGCGCAGTTGATACTCGGCGATGCGCTGATTCGTGCCTTCAAGGCGCAGTGCGCAATCTGGCCGCGCGGTTCACGGCCGTCCGGTTTTCATGCGCCGCTGGTCAGCGCAATACCGACACTGATCCTTGAAGGCGAACTCGATCCAGTCACCCCGCCGCGCTACGGCAAGGTGGTGCTGCTGAATCTCTCCAATGCACGAATGCTGGTCGCCAAAGGCCAAGGTCACAATGTGATCGGCCGCGGCTGTTTTCCCAAGCTGATGCGCCGCTTCGTCGAGATGCTTGATCCAGCCGGACTCGACGCCAGCTGCCTCGCCGATTTCGGCCCGACGCCGGCTTTCCTCGATTTCAATGGAGCTGCGCCGTGAGAATTCTCCGGCGAGCTGTTTCGTGTTTCACACCCTGACCCGACTTCATCAGGAGTAACGACATGAACCACAAACTCGTCATCGCAAACGCCATGGTCTGGGCCGCGGCGATCATTGCATCGGCACTGGTCGGCGCACCACCGTTGTTTTCAATCATCCTGCTGCCGACTCTGGCGTTGGTTACCTTGCTGGATTCCCGACCACGCGCCTGCACATGCCGCTTGACGGGAGTCCGATCGAAAGCCGCGCCATGACGATCGAAGTTGACGAACTGCGCAAGGCCTTCGGCGCCGTCAAGGCGGTGGACGGTGTGAGCTTTCACGCCCGCGACGGCGAGATTACCGGCCTGCTCGGACCGAACGGTGCCGGCAAGACCACCACTTTGCGCATGCTCTATACGCTCATGAAACCCGATTCGGGCCGCGTCGCCGTAGATGGTGTCGATGCGGCAATCGATCCGCTCGCCGTGCGTCGCCGCCTTGGCGTGCTGCCGGACGCGCGCGGTCTTTACAAGCGTTTGAGCGCACGCGAGAACATCGCCTACTTTGCGCGCCTGCAGGGGCTCGACGAGGGGACCTTGCGCACGCGCAGCGCCGCGTTGATCGACGCGCTCGACATGGACGACATCGCCGATCGCCGCGCTGAAGGATTCTCTCAGGGCGAGCGCGTCAAGACCGCGATCGCGCGCGCTCTCGTGCACGAGCCGAAAAACGTGATACTCGACGAGCCGACCAATGGGCTCGATGTGATGGCGACGCGTGCGATGCGCGCATTCCTCACGCGCCTGCGCGATGACGGCCGCTGCGTGCTGTTTTCGAGCCACATCATGCAAGAGGTTGCCCTGTTGTGCGACCGCATCGTCGTGATCGCCGCCGGCCACGTGGTCGCCAACGGATCGCCTGACGAGATTCGCCGTCAGGGTGGTGCGGACAATCTCGAAGATGCATTTGTCAACGTGATTGGTTCGGCCGAGGGACTTGCCGCATGAATGCCTGGCCGGTCAAATCCGCTTCGATGAAAGCGGCCCTGATCGTGTTCCTCAAGGAGGTGCGCGAAAACCTGCGCGACCGGCGCACCGTCATCAACACACTGGTGACCGGGCCGCTGATGGCACCGCTGATCTTCGTGCTCATCATCAACGTCGCGGTCAAACGCGAACTCGACAAGGCCGAGAAGCCGCTTGAAGTGCCGGTGATCGGCGCCGCGCATGCGCCGAATCTGATTGCCGCGCTCGAACGCGAAGGCCTCGTGGTCAAGCCCGGCATGGCCGATCCCGAGCGCGCTGTCTACGAGCAGGATGCCGATGTCGTGTTGCGTATTGCGGACGATTACGCCGCATCGTGGAAAAAAGGCGAGCCGGCCCAGGTCGAGATGATCTACGATGCCTCGCGGCGGGATTCGTCCGGTCCCGTCGATCGGCTGCGCAGCATGCTGCAGACATACGGGCGACGCACCGGCGCGATGCGCCTGTTGGCACGCGGATTGTCTCCGGCGGTCACCAGCCCGCTGATCGTAGCCGCGCGCGACCAGTCCACGCCGCAGAGTCGCGCCGGCATCATGTTTTCGATGCTGCCGTACTTCTTCATTCTGGGCGCGTTCATCGGCGGCATGGCCTTGGCCATCGATACCACGGCGGGGGAGCGCGAGCGCCAGTCGCTGGAACCGTTGTTCGCGAACCCCGTGCGGCGCGGGCAGATCCTGGCTGGCAAGCTTGGCGCGACCTGCGCATTCGCCCTGACAACCCTGGTGATCAGCATCGTCGCATTTGCCGCGGTGGGGCGTTTCCTGCCGACCGACAAGATCGGCATGGTGCTCGATCTTGGCCTGCGCTTCACCGCGTACACTCTGATCACGATGTTCCCTTTGGTCGTGCTGCTTGGGTCTTTGCAGACTCTGGTGGCCGGTTTCGCCAAAAGTTATCGCGAAGCTCAGACCTATCTTTCGCTGTTGATGCTGGTGCCGGCGATCCCGTCGATCCTGTTGTCGCTGCTGCCGGTGAAAGCCGCCTTGTGGATGTACACCGTGCCGGTCATGGGCCAGCAACTGGTGATTTTGCGCATGCTGCGCGGCGACAACGTCAGCATGGCTGCGTTGGCCGCTAGCATTGCCGGTACGACGCTGATTGCGGCCATCGCCTGCGCGATCACCGCGCGTATCTATCAAAGCGAGCGGCTAGCCATTTCAACCTAGTCGGAGTGCAGGACCGGCGCCGTCGTCGCCTGTCCTTGCAACCTTTTTGCGGGCAGTGACGCGAACTTTCGCGGCCGTTGCGCGTCGCTTGAATCCAGTCCACCAGCAACCATTATGTAAGCCACGAATCCCGCATCTCGCGGGCGCTGGAAATGCCGATGGACACTCTCGTAGCAAACGGCACGCGCAGGGTCGAGCGCGTGGTACGCGGTCGGCCGGGGTCGGATGGTGCCGGAGTGAAGTTGACCCGCGTGATCGGCCAGCCCGATCTCGACATGCTCGATCCTTTCCTGCTGCTGGACGAATTCAGCTCGGACGATGCGGCGGATTACGTGGCCGGGTTTCCGGATCATCCCCACCGCGGGTTCGAGACCGTCACCTACATGCTCGCCGGACGCATGCGCCATCGCGACAACCAGGGCAATTCGGGCTTGCTGACGGCGGGCAGCGTGCAGTGGATGACCGCCGGTCGCGGCATCGTGCATTCGGAAATGCCCGAGCAGGATGAAGGCCGCATGGCAGGCTTCCAGCTGTGGGTCAACCTGCCGGCGGCCGACAAGATGACTGATCCGCGCTATCAGGACATCGCGCCCGAGCGCATCCCGGAGGTCGATGTTTCCGACGGCGTGCGCGTGCGGGTAATTGCCGGGCAACTCGGCGACGCGACCGGTCCGGTGGATGCGCCCGCGATCGACGCGATCTATTGGGACGTGCATCTTGCACCCGGCGCGCATTTCGAAGCGCCGCTCCCGGAAGGTCACAACGCGTTCGTCTATGTGTACCAGGGCTCCATCAAGGTAGGACCGGACGATGCAACGCGCGACCTTGAGCAACGCGAACTTGGCGTGCTCGGACGCGGCGTGGAACTCGCGCTGACCGCTGGTTCGGAGCCGACCCGCGCGCTGGTCGTCGCGGGACGGCCGCTGCGCGAGCCGGTCGCGCGGCACGGCCCGTTCGTCATGAACACCCCCGAGCAGATCGTCGAGGCATTCCGGGATTTCCAGAGCGGACGCTTCTGAGCGTTCCGGGAGCGGTGGTCGAGGTCGGGGAAGCCCAAAGCCGCGGCCATCGCACTCAGACCACCCGCAGCCTGTGACGATACAAATGCTCGTAATGTGGTCGGCACGCGTCGGCCACGCGGGCGGCGACATCGTCGAGGCGAATATGGCGCTGCTTCGGCGATGTGAAGCCGGTGGACTTCCAAACGGCTGAATACCAATGCGGCGCCCAGACACCATCGCTTGAGCGTGGACCCGGCGGCCAGCGCAGCATGCGCTCATTGAAAGCGATGCCGAATTGCCCACAGAGTGCGCGGAGGTGCGCTTCCGGTGCGGCCAGGAATTCGTCCGCGTCGATGACCGGCGGCGCCGCGCCGCCCGACTCGGCAAGCTCATCGAACAGCCGCGCTTCCTGCACGACGCCGATATCCTCCGCGTTGATGCTGGTGCGCGAACGCAGGTACGAGTCGACCACTGCCGTCGGATCGCGGATCAGGAACGCGTTGCTCAAACAATGAATCCAGTCGTGATCGATATGCGGAAGCAAATGATGGCTCATGTGCTTCTGGTACCAGATCGGTTTTGCTTCAGGTGCCGGGCCAGTCAGCGCCGAAGCAACCTTGCGCCAGTCGCTCTCGCCCGCGGCAATGACCTCGTCGCGGGCTGGATGCGCCTCGCCGGTATGCGCAAGGTAGTGCGCGTACAGCGGCTCGTCGGAGACGACGCAATCGTCGCGGTTTTCCCACGCGCGCATCATTGCGGTCGAGATATTGCGCGGCCCCGACCACATGGCGATCCGCAGCGTGGCGCTCATGCGTTGGCCAATCGCGCCTCGCGCCCGGCCACATCGCGTTCGACCAGCTCGCGATAAAGCGTCTGCAAGCGCAGCGCCATCGGGCCGCGCATGCCCGTGCCGATTCGCCGTCCATCGACTTCGCGTACCGGCACGACGCCGGCAAAGGTGCCGGTGACGAAAGCCTCTTCGGCGCCATAAACGTCGGTCAGACTGAAGGATTTCTCGAACGCCGGAATACCGTTCTCGTGGCACACGCGCAGCACATTCGCTCGCGTGATGCCGCCGAGACAGTATTGGCCCGGTCGAGGTCCAGACTTCGCCCTTGCGCACGACGAAGAAGTGCGTTGAATTGCAGGTCGCGACAAAACCATGCGGATCGAGCATCAGCGCCTCATCGGCGCCCGCCGTATAGGCCTGGATGCACGCGGTGATGCAATTGAGCTTGCTGTGGCTGTTGAGTTTCGGGTCCTGCACGTCTGGATATCCGCGGCGCACATGCACGGTAAACAGACGCAACCCATCTTCGAGCGTGGCGGGCAGCGGATTCTTGTATTCGGGGATGATGACGAGTGTCGCCGGACCCGTGGTCAAGCGCGGGTCCTGGTACGGCGTCGCCTTGACGCCGCGCGTCAGCATCAGCCGCACATGCACGTCGTCGCGCATGGCGTTGGCTTGGAGCGTCGCATAGATCGCGTGCGTCAGCTCGTCGCGATTACGCCCGATATCGAGCGCGATGGCCTGCGCGCCATCGTGCAACCGATCCAGGTGCTCGTCGAGAAATACCGGATGTCCACGGCTGACGCGCAGCCCTTCCCACACTCCGTCGCCGAGGATGAAGCCCGCGTCGAACACCGAAACCACCGCTTCTTCGCGCGGCTTCATGTTTCCATTGACGTAAATGAGGATGTCGCGATTGCGCGGATCATCCTCGAAATCGTGCGTGCCATGGACCATCAGTCATCTCCGAAGCAAATCCAGCCTGACCGGCTCTGAACTCAAGTTACGTTTATTGCCGCTCGCCCCGGATCAACTCCGGGCAGGCTCTGAGCTCAGGCGCGCAGCGCCGAAGTCGAAAGGAATCGGGTGCCGAGTCCTTTGACCTCGCTTGCTTGCGCAAAGCTACGCCTGTCCTGAGCTTGTCGAAGGGCTCAACACCAACGGAAACTATTGGGAAAATCGTGACAGCTCAACAACATCGGCAGGTTTCAGCATCTCGTCGAAGTAATCCGCAATAAGCGTATAGACATGTTTGCGCAGCGCCGGTGACGACAGGCCGTGTTTCGCACCGGGATACGTCATGAGGCGAAACTGGATCCCGCGTTGCTGCAACGCCGCCATGAGTTTGGTCGAGTTCGCGAAGAGCACATTGTCGTCGGCCATGCCGTGAATCAGGAGCAGCGGCGACTTCAAGCCATCGAGCCAGTGCAGTACGCCGGAGAGCTCGTAGCCTTGCGGATCACTTGTGGGCGTTCCGAGGAAGCGTTCCGTGTAGTGCGTGTCGTACAACGACCAGTCGGTCACGGGCGCCACCGCGACTCCGGCCGCGATCCGATCGGACGCCTTGGTCAGCAACATCAAGGTCTGATAGCCGCCATAACTCCAGCCGAACACGCCGATGTGCGCGCCATCGACCCAGGGTTGGCGATCGAGCCATGCGATGCCGGTCAACTGATCCGCGACTTCGATCTTGCCGAATTGATGATAGATCACATCGGAAAATTTGCGTCCGCGGCGCGGCGTGCCGCGATTGTCGAGCGCGAACACGACGTATCCGCGCTGGGCCATTACCTGCTCGAACAGGCCGCCCCACGCGCGGTTGACGTACTGGCGCCCCGGACCGCCGTAGTAGGTCATGAACACCGGATAGCGCCTGGCCGGATCGAAGTCGCTTGGCTTGTACACCTTGTAATAGAGGGTCTGACCGTCCTCGGCGCCGAGCGTGCCGAATTCCGGGACGACATGCGTTTCGTGATAAGGCCAGTACGGGTGCCCGGGCTTGAGTTCGTTGTGCTCGATCCATGCGATCAGGCTGCCATCGGCCTTGCGCAATGAGACTTGGGGCGGCGTTACCGGATCGGACCACGTATCGATATACGCCGTGGCGTTGACGCCGAACACCGCCTCGTGCCAGCCGTTATCGGTGGTGATGCGTTGCGGCTGCGTCGCATCACTGCCATCGAGACGCACCGCATGGATCTGCTGCGACAACGGATCATCGCCCGACGCGTGGAAATACACCTTGCCGGCTTTCTCGTCGAGCGCGAGTACCTTGTCGATGTCGCGATCGCCCGGCGTCAGTGCATGGCGAACCTGCCCGTCGATTCCGATCAGATACAGCCGCTTGTAGCCGGTGCGCTCCGAGGCCCACACGAACGTGTCGCCATGGTGAAGAAAGCGCAGATCCGAGTTGAGATCGATCCAGGTCGGACTCGTCTCGATAAGCACGGTGCGTTGCGAGAGATCGTGCGCATCGACGAGCACGAGATCGAGCCGCTTCTGATCGCGGCTCTCGCGCTGGTAGGAGACGTGCCGGCTGTCAGGCAGCCAGTCCACTCGGGCCAGGTAGATATCCTTGTCGGCACCGAGATCGATCCAGTGCGTGCGCCCTCCATGCGGTTTGACCAGACCGAGCTGCACCACAGCGTTGGGTCGGCCCGCGGCGGGGTAACGTTGCTCGACGACTTCGGTGCGGTCCGCATAGAGCTCGGAGCGCTTGACCTCGTCGACACCCGATGCGTCGTAACGTTCGAAGGCGATGGCACTCTCGTCGGGCGCCCACCAGTAACCGCTCGCGCGGTCCATTTCCTCCTGGGCGACGAATTCGGCTTCGCCGTTGTGGATCGGTCCCGCGCCATCATGGGTCAATCGGTAGCTGCGATCGTGATCGAGATCGATGACATACAGATCCTGACGGCTGACGAACGACACGTAGTGTCCGCGCGGCGAGACCTTGGCGTCGATCACATCGAGGCCCGCCGGTGTCAGCGCCCGGAATCGCGCATCGGGCTTCGCATCGAAGTCGTACAGCCACAGGCGTTCGGCGACGCCGAACAGCAACTTGCGGCCATCCGGCGAATAACGGTACGCGACGATGCCCTTGAAGGCGGCGATACGTTCCCGTTCGCGCCGTGCCTTTTCCGCATCGGACAATTCGACCTCACGGCCGAGCGCAGTCGAATCGACCAGGCGTTCGGTCCTGCCGCTCGCGATATCGTATTGCCACAGATCGAGCCGGTTCTGATCGTCGGCGCGCCCGCGCAGGAACGTCACGCGGCTGCCGTCCGGTGAAATCTTGAGGCCGCGCGGCGACGGTCCGTTGATGTCGGGGTCGGACCAGATGCGATCTACGGTGAGTTTGGCGGCCATCGCGGGGAATGCCATCATGCCGGTGAGCCACAGCGCCAGCGCTCGGCTCATGGTGCCTTGCCGTGCCCGAACAGAATGCGCTTTTCGTCATCGCTCATCGGGGCATCCGGATCCTTGCGATAGCGCTGCGCAAGCGCATACGCACGTTCGGTGGCGGGACGCCGCGCGATCGCTTCGAACCAGCGCGCGAGACTCGGGAATTCACCAAGATCCTGGTGTTGCGCCTCGTGCGGCACGATCCACGGATAGGCGGCCATGTCGGCGATCGTGTAATCGTCGCCGCAGATGAAGGGGCGATCGCCCAGACGCTTGTCCAGAACGCCATAGAGGCGCGCAGTCTCGCGCTCGTAGCGTTCGATCGCATACGGAATCCTTTCCGGCGCATAGCGATTGAAATGATGGTTCTGCCCGGCCATCGGACCGAGCCCCGCCATTTGCCAGAACAACCATTCGATGCAGACCACTCGCAAGCGCGGGTCGGCAGGAATGAAACGCCCGGTCTTGTCGGCGAGATACATCAGGATCGCGCCCGACTCGAACACGCTGATTGGCGCGCCGCGATCGGCAGGCGCGTGGTCCACGATCGCCGGCATGCGATTGTTTGGCGCGATCGCGAGGAAATCCGGCTCGAACTGATCGCCCGCGCCGATATTCACCGGTTTGATGTCGTAGTCGAGCGAGGCTTCCTCGAGAAACAAGGTGATCTTGTGGCCATTCGGCGTCGGCCAGTAATAAACGTCAAGCATGCTGCTCCGTGCACTTTCCGGTTGGCGTATCACGAGCTTAACGTCATATGCACGCTGCGGCGATTGCTGAACGCCAGCGCACCACGGAATCGACGGAAATTGCGCCAGCCAAACTCCGGGAGTACGGTCGAGGACACTACGTTTCCAATGAGAAATCCGTAGTTGACCCGAACTGTATCCGGTTCGTAAACCAGGCAAAGGAGAAATGCCATGACCGCATTGAGATTGTTGCTTCTGTTTGTCGCTTGCGCCGTTGCCCCGCAGGTATTTGCCGATCCCTTCAGCTGCCCCCAAGACGGAAATCCCGGGTACATCGGGATCGACTCGGTTTCGGTGTTTCTTGACCTGAATCCGCCGCACCCGGATGCGACGCAAAGCATCGTGTTCTCCGTGGGCAAGGTTGCGTTTCTGCCGGACGGTCTGTCGACCCAGGTGGTTGGCAATACGGTCAACGTCTATCTGGCCGGGCATGATGATCCGGCGATGCCGCCGGCACCCACGAGTTGTCTGGCGACATCGGTCGGTCCGCTTGCTGCGGGAACCTACGTTGTCAAAGTGATCGTTGTTCCGGACGATTCCGACAATGGGGCACCGTATGTCGATGCGATCTCCTCATTTGACGTCCAGTCTGCCGGAGCAAATGAGCCGCTGCCAATCACAGGCGGCATGACCTCTAACTGGTACGATCCGGCGCACAGCGGCGAAGGCATCGTCGTGCAGGTCGCCGCGTTTCCGCCGAATTCCGACGGCAGCGTGTCCAGGGAATTCGTGTTCGACTGGTTCACCTACGACAGCAACGGTAATCCATTCTGGATTTCCGGCAACGCGACGATCGATCCGGGCGATCCAACCAGCGTGACAGTCCCCGCGATCTTCTCCGTCGAGGGTGGGTTCGCCGGCGATTTCGGCGCCGAAGCGACGCAGGTCCCCTGGGGTACCGTGACGTTTTCGTTCCCGGATCCCAACCACATGACGGTCGATTACGCGAGTTTGCCAATGTTCGATGCGCCGCCGCCACCAATTCCGAATGGTGTGCCATCCGGCAGCGGCACGCTGCATTACGAGCGCTTGCTGAACATTGACGGATTGGCATGCAATCCGAATACGACGAACTGCGTTCAGTAGCCGTCGCGAAATCCCTTGCGGCAAACCTCAGGTTGGCCACCTCCACAAGCATGCGGCCGGGTAGTACCGGCCGCACGCCTTGGGGTTTCGAGGTGCCGATGCCGTGCCTGTCGGAGTCCCTCCGACTGCTTCCCGCGGGTGACTACAGCCTGGGCGTGATCGTCGTTCCGCGCGGCGAAGAAACGCAACCCTTCGTGGGGTCGTGGAGCCGCTGGCCGTCGCGCAACCCATGCCGGGTGGCGAGGGACCTGCCGCGAACTCTGGCCTGATGACCTCGAACTGGTACGACCTCGCGCATTCTGGCGAAGGCATCGTCGTGCAAGTGGCTGCGTTTTCGCCGAATGCCGACGGCAGCGTCTCCTGGGAATGCGTGTTCGACTGGTTCACCTGCGATATCGATGGCAATCCGATCTGGATTTCCGGCAGCACGACGATCGACCCGGGGAATCCGACGCAAGTGACGGTTCCTGCGAGCTCTCGAAGCGGGGGCGACTTCGCCGGCGACTTCGGGGCAAATGCGTTCGAAATCCCTTGGGGTTCGCCACGTTCTCGTTCCCCCGACCGCGATCACATGACGATTGACTACGTTCACATGCCGCCTTTTGATACCCCGCCCGTCACGGGCACGCTGCATTACCGATGCCTGCTCAACTTCGACGGTCTCGGTTGCGGTCCGAACGCCGCCGCCTGCCCGCAGTAGAGTTCCGCCCGCCTCCGGGCGTCCATACAGTCCGCGTCGGGACACCGGCTATTCAGTGCCGGCCAGCTTGCTGTGGCGAATGCCGTACGCGAAATAGATCACGAGCCCGATCGCCATCCAGATCACGAAGCGCCAGATCGTCACCATCGGCAGACCGCCGAGCAAGATGAACCGGCCGCTCTCAAACCAAGGCCAGCCGATAATCAGGAACAGCGAGAACACCACGCCGAGCGGCGCGATGAGCCACAGCGCCGGGGTGCGGAAGCTTCGTTGAATACCGGGCCTTCGCACGCGCAGGATCAAGACCGCGATGCAGATCACGATGAAGGCCGACAACGTGCCGATGTTGACCAGTTCGGCGACTTCGCCGATCGGCAGAAATCCTGCGACAATTGCGGTGAACACGCCGAGCACCATGGTCGGGCGATACGGGGTGCCGTAGCGCGGATGCACGCGCGCAAACCATTGCGGCAGCAAGCCATCGCGCGACAACGCGAACCAGATGCGCGCCGCGCCGAGCATGAACGCGAACATCACGCTGGTGATGCCCGCGATCGCGGCGACGTTGATGATGCCGCGCACCCAGTCGAGGCCGAGCGCCCTGAATGCCGCATCCACCGGCGCATCGCTCGCGAGCTGGCCATATGGAACCATGCCGGTCAGCACCAGCGATACCGCGAGATAGAGCGCCATCGACACGGCCAGCGAGAGCAGCACCGCACGCGGCAAATCGCGTTGCGGATGGCGCGACTCCTCGGCGGCGGTGGTCAACGTGTCGTAACCGAACACGGCGAAGAACACGATGCTCGATGCCGCCAGCACGCCGGCCCAGCCGAAATGCGTCATGCCCGCAGCGTCGGTCGTTGCCGCCGGAACGAACGGATGCCAGTTGGCCGGATTCACGTAAAACGCGCCAACGCCGATCACGAGCGCAACGCCGATCACCTTGATCGCGACAATCACCGTATTGACGCGCGCGCCCCATTCGGTCTTGACCGTGAGCATCCAGGCGATCGCCAGGGAAATCGCCGCCGCGATCACGTTGAAAATCTTGCCACTGCCCGGATGCAGCGGATCCCACGCGCCCTGTGCCCACAACGGAAGATGCAGGCCGGTCAGTTGCGCGAGGAGCGCCTGCACGTAGCCCGACCAGCCGATTGCGACCACCGCGACGATGAGCGCATATTCGAGCAGCAGGTCCCAGCCGATGATCCACGCGAGCAGTTCACCGAGCACTGCATACCCGTAGGTATACGCGCTGCCGGTGACCGGAATCATGCCGGAGAATTCCGCATAGGCGAGCGCCGCGCAGGCGCTGCCGATTCCGGCCACGAGAAAACTCAGCACCACCGCCGGCCCGGCGTTCGCCGCAGCCTGCTGCCCGGCCAATACGAAGATGCCGACACCGATGATCGCGCCGACACCGATTGCGGTGAGCTGCCAGATGCCGAGCACGCGGCGAAAATCCTGCCGCGAGTCGGTCTCGCCCTGCAGCTGCTCGATGGTCTTGTGACGCGTGAGTCGCGCAATCAGGTTCATGCGTTCTCCCGTTTCGAGTCAGCCCACGATGATACGCAAGTCGTCTTGCGAAAGCGTTGCGGGCGGTCGAGTGCGTTGTGGCAGCTGTGCGCTGTCGCGCATCGAATCTTTGCCGTCGTTTTGCGTGGATCGCCGAAAGTCTCTTCGGATCGACTGCGGCTGTGCTCGCAACCACCGTGTTTGGATCAAGCGTCAATTCACCTTGGTCCAGCGCAACTCCGCCACATCGCGCGGCGGCGCGAAGCTGTCGCTGCGCGCCTGAGGCCAGAAGCGCTGGAACACCGCATGGTCAGGCACGCTGTCGAGCAGGGCGCCGGGACGCACGAACGCATACAACGCCGCGAGCGAGCGCACTTCGACCGATGAGACGCGCTGGATCACATGTTCGGGACCCAGTTCGCTCGGATGGCTGAGGCCACTTGCGCAGATCAACTCCTTGAGCGCGCGCAAGGTGTTCTCATGGAAATATCGCACACGCTCGGCCTTGTCCGGGACATTGAGAGACTTCCAGCGCTCCGGATTCTGCGTCGTTATGCCGGTTGGGCAGTGATCGGTGTGGCAACTTCGCGACTGGATGCAGCCGAGGGCGAACATGAATCCGCGCGCCGCGTTGCACCAGTCGGCACCAAGCGCCAGCGTGCGCGCGATATCGAACGCCGTGATCACCTTGCCGCTCGCGCCGATGCGAATCTGCGAGCGCAGATTGAGGCCCACCAGCGTGTTGTGCACGAGCATCAATGCCTCGCGCAGCGGCGCGCCGACGTGATCGGAAAACTCGAGCGGCGCTGCGCCGGTGCCTCCTTCGCCGCCATCGACAACGATGAAGTCCGGCCGGATACCGGTCTCCTGCATCGCCTTGGCAATGCCGAACCATTCCCAGGGATGACCCATCGCAAGCTTGAATCCGACCGGCTTGCCGCCACACAGCTCGCGCAGGCGCGAAACGAACTCGAGCAGGCCTGCGGGCGTGGAGAAAGTGGAATGTCGCGATGGCGAGATGCAGTCCTCGCCGATCGGCACACCGCGCGTCTCGGCGATCTCGCGATTGACCTTGGCAGCGGGGAGAATCCCACCGTGTCCGGGCTTGGCGCCCTGAGACAGCTTGATCTCGATCATCTTGACCTGTGGCAATGTCGCACGCTCGACGAAGCGGTCCTCGCTGAAAACGCCAGCGCGCTCGCATGCCCCGAAGTAACCCGAGCCGAGTTCCCAAACGACATCACCACCGTTCTCGCGGTGGTACTGCGACAGCGAACCTTCGCCCGTATCGTGATAGAAGCCGCCGCGGCGCGCGCCCTCGTTGAGCGCGCGGATCGCGTTCGGCGACAGCGAACCGAAACTCATCGCAGAGATGTTGAAGACACTGGCCGAATACGGCTGCGTGCAGTCCGCGCCACCGACCGGCACGCGAAAATCGTGGCTGTCGATCAGCGTCGGCGCGATCGAATGGTTGATCCATTCGTACTGCTCGGAATAGACGTTGAGCTCGGTGCCGAACGGATTGTCGTCCAGCGCATCGAGCGAGCGCTTGTAGACGATGTCGCGCTGCACGTGCGAAAACGGCACTTCCTCGGTGTCCGATTCCACCACGTACTGGCGCAGCATCGGCCGGATTGCCTGGAACATGAAGCGGATATGCGCGAGCACCGGATAATTGCGCAGCACTGCACTGCGGCGCTGGGCGAGATCATAGATGCCGACCGCGGTGAGCAGCGCGCTGGCGATGGTAAGAAAGCGCCAGCCGTTGCCCGCGCCCCACAATGGCACCGTCAGCGCGAATACAAGAACCGCGCCCGCCAGCGCCCAGTAGCGCGACGGAAAAACCTTTTCCATGAAATTCCCCTTCGTTTGCCGTACCCGCATCCCGCCCAACCGCCGGAGAATAACGCATACGCTGCGACTTCAGCTCGCTTGCATGGGGCCGGATTACTGGCCCTGGCGCGGTGGTCCGCGTCTAAGACGCTGCTCCCCGTTAGCCGGTTCGGGTCGACAGCTTGCCGGATACGGCGGATGCCCCGCATGTCGTTAAACTGGCGCCATGGCCCGGAAAGATCCGCCCAAACCGCCCCGATCCCGCAAGGCGGTTCCATCGCCTCCATCGCCCGGCACCGCGAAACGTCCCGCTGCAAGAGCGCCGCGCAAGGCCGTCAATCCGGCGCAAGGCAGCGCGAGCGCCAACGAGGTCGCGGCCAGACCCGCGGGATCCACGGCGCACAAGACGGCGGCGACATCTGCGAAGCCTGCGTCGCGCAAAGCGATGGACACGCCTGCGCGCGAAATTCCGACTACAGCGCGAACGCGCCGAACCGCTTCTGCTGCGCGTACGCCGCCAACTTCGCCAACGGCGCCTTCTTTCGTTCGCCACGGGGCGACGCACACGCCTTCGCCGCGCGGTCGAGCGAGTTCGCATCCGGCCGACGCTTCGCCGCGTTCGACGCGCATCCTCGATGCGCTGCTTGCAAAGCTGCCGCAACGTCACCGCCGTCGTGTGCGCGAGTATCTCGTGCTGGCGCGACTCGACCGACCGGTCGGCGTGCTGCTGCTGCTGTGGCCGACGTGGTGGGCGCTATGGCTCGCGGCTGGCGATTTTCCGCCAATCGGGCTGCTGCTGATTTTTACGGCCGGTGTGATCGTAATGCGTTCGGCGGGTTGCGTGATCAACGATTATGCCGATCACGGCTGGCTCGATCCGAAAGTCGAGCGCACGCGCGGCCGACCGCTCGCAGCGGGCAGGGTGTCGAAAAAGGAAGCGCTGCTGCTGTTCGCCGGGTTGCTCGCGCTCGCATTTTGTCTGGTGCTCCTGACCAATCGCCTGACGATCGAACTGTCGGTTGCCGGTGTCGCGCTCGCCGTGATTTATCCGTTCACCAAACGCGTCACGCATCTCGCGCAGGTCGTGCTCGGCGCGGCATTCGGCTGGGCCATCCCGATGGCGTTCGCCGCCGTCACCGGCACGCTGCCGCCGCTTTGCTGGCTGCTGTTTCTCGGCAACGTGCTGTTCTCGACGATCTACGACACCGAGTACGCGATGATCGACCGCGACGAGGACATCGCGGCCGGCGCCAAGTCGACCGCGATCCTGTTCGGCGACGCCGACCGGCCGATCCTTGGCGTGCTGATGGTCATGTTCGCGCTGACGATGCTGCTGGTCGGCACGCGCTCGCAATTGAACTGGCTTTATTTCAGTGGCGTCGGTGTTGCCGTCCTGCTGTTCGTGCGCCAGCACGTGTTGCTACGTGATCGAAGCCGCGTGAATTGTTTCGCCGCATTCCGCAACAACAACTGGGTCGGCTTCGTGCTCTGGCTCGGATTGCTACTGGCTCTCGCGATCAAGTAGCACCAAGGCGAACCCAATCGTGCGTAACCCGAGAGCCTTGCCGCAACAACGATCGCAGCCAACGAGTCTTTCCCCCGCTTGCGGAGGAAAGTGGCGGCGGCCGAAAGGGGGTCGCTGCGACCAAGCGTGAATGCCGTTGCTCCGATTGGCCCTCATCCGCCTACGGCACCTTCCCCGCAAAGCGGGGAAGGAAAGATCAAGTGCCGCCGTTTGCGTTACCACTTGCGACGCAGAATTGCCAAGGATTCTTCGCTTTCCCAACCGTTTACGTCAGCGCGGCAGCGGCGCGCGCGCGAGCGCCCAGACATCGATGCGCGCCACGCCGGCGCGGCGCAACGCGAGCGCGCACGCCCGCACCGTGGCGCCTGTGGTCATGACGTCGTCGATGATCGCGATGTGATCGGGCAACTCGGAGCCGTCGACGATTGAAAATGCGTCGCGCAGGTTGCGTCGTCGGGTCGGTGCATCGAGGCCAGTCTGCGGCGGCGTTGCCTTGATACGCCGCACGATATCGTGGCGCAGCGGCAATCCGAACGTTCGGGCCAGAGGCCGCGCGAGTTCCAGCGACTGGTTGTAACCGCGCTCGCGCAAACGTGCGTCATGCAGCGGCACCGGGACGAGCACTTTTGGGAGCGTCGCCTGTTCGGCCCGCAGACGATCGGCGAAGAGCTCGCCGAGCACGCGTCCCGCCGCCAGATCGCCGCCGAACTTGAAGCGCCTTTCGAGCAGATCCAGCGGATGGCCATAAACAAACGGCGCATGACACGTCGCGAAGGGTGGCTCGTGCCGCAGGCACTCCCCACAGATTGGCGCCGGTGTTTCGAGCGGCAGCGCACAGCGCGGACAACACGGATGGTTGATCGCGAGATCGCCCGCGCACCCGGCGCACAGATCCCGCCCATTCGCGCCTGTCGCGCCGCACAACAGACAGCGCGGCGGTAGCACGATCCGCAGCAAGCGCGCCCCAGCACTGTCAACCATGTCGTCTCCCTCGAAGTTGACAGCCCGCGCGGGCCTGCCCAGACTCATGCTTCACCCTGACGAGCCGGGAATTCGGGCATGACCGCATCACGTCACGACGGCGCGCGCCACGACTGGACCCGCGAGGAAGTTCGCGCCCTGTTCGATCTGCCATTCGCCGACCTCGTGTTTCGTGCACAAGCGATTCACCGTGCCGAGCATGATCCAAATCGCGTGCAGGTTTCCACCCTGCTGTCGATCAAGACCGGCGGCTGTCCCGAAGACTGCGCGTATTGCCCGCAGGCGGCGCGCTACGCGACCGGCGTCGCCGCCGAAAAACTCATGGATGTCGACAGCGTGCTGGACAAGGCGCGCGAGGCCAGCGCCGCGGGTGCGACGCGGTTCTGCATGGGTGCGGCGTGGCGTTCACCGAAGGAGCGCGACATTCCGAAGATCGCGGCGATGGTCGTGGCCGTGAAGGCGCTCGGCATGGAAACCTGCGCGACGCTCGGCATGCTGACCCAATCACAGGCCGAGGCGTTGCACGATGCCGGCCTCGACTACTACAACCACAACCTCGACAGCGCGCCCGAGTTCTACGGTGAGATCATCCACACGCGCGAATACCAGGATCGCCTGGACACGCTCGAACACGTGCGCGAGGCGGGTCTCAAGACTTGCTGCGGCGGCATCGTCGGTATGGGAGAAACGCGCGCGCAGCGCGCCGGCTTGCTGCACGCGCTCGCGACATTGCCCGAGCATCCGCAGTCCGTACCGATCAACCGTCTCGTGCGGGTCGAGGGCACGCCGCTGGCCGACACCGAACCGCTCGATCCGTTCGAGTTCGTGCGAACGATCGCGGTTGCGCGCATCCTGATGCCGGCATCGATGGTGCGCCTGTCGGCCGGTCGTGCCGAGATGAGCGACGAGCTGCAGGCGCTGTGTTTCCTCGCCGGCGCCAACTCGATCTTCCACGGAGAGAAACTCCTGACCACCGGCAACCCCGATGTCGAACACGACCGGCAGTTGTTCGCGCGACTCGGTATCGAGCCGATGGACGCGCCGGCAGAAGCGACGGCTGCGCGCGTCAACATGGCCGCTTGCGACAGTGAGAATCGCCACGCGCTGGCGTAATCGACACTGGCCCGAGAGCGAACGGGATCGTCAACGCGGCTCCATCCAAAGTCCGTTCACCCTGAGCGTAGGCCGAAAGGCTGAAGTCGAAGGGCCGCAACAACAGCGCTGCGACTTCGCTCGCTTGCGCGAGCTACGCTCAGCGCGAACGGGAAGGCATGTGCGCTCTCTCAAGCCCCGAGCGCTCATGATCAATTAGAGCGGTGGGGGCGCGCAGTATCTTCTATACATATCTTGGAATTACTTTCAAGGATACCTGTTCCATGCAGCGACCGCCGTTGATCGAGCTTCTCGTCCGCCAAGCCGCCGAACGCGCGCACCATGCGTTGCTTCGTCGTCTGCGCGTGGTCGGATCGGCGCAGGGTGCGTATGTCGTCGTCGATGGCAGGCAGCTGCTGTCGTTCGCGTCGAACGACTATTTAGGACTCGCACAGCATCCGGCGTTGCGTGCTGCGCTGATCGCCGCGACTCGCGACTGGGGCGTCGGCGCAACGGCGGCGCATCTGCTCGGTGGTCACCGCGAAGCGCATGCCGCGCTCGAACGTGCGCTTGCGCAATGGACCGGCCGCGAACGCGCGCTGGTGTTCTCGAGCGGCTATATGGCCAACGTCGGCGTGATCGGCGCGCTGGCCGCTGCAGGCGCGTCCGATCCGCGCGGTGCGCGAACGCTGTGCGTGCAAGACAAGCTCAATCACGCGAGTCTGCTCGATGGTGCGCGACTCGCCGGCTGCGAGTTGAAGCGTTATCGGCATTGCGATCTTGCAAGCGCGCAGCGGCAACTCGAATCACGGCCCGACGCGGCGGCATTGCTTTCGACCGACGGCGTATTCAGCATGGACGGCGACGTCGCACCGCTCGCGCAACTGGCCACGCTATGTCGCGAACAAAGTGCGACCTTGCATGTCGATGACGCCCACGGTCTGGGTGTGCTCGGTACAGACGGCGCCGGCAGCGTCGCTGCCGCGGGGCTCGACCAGACCGACGTTCCGGTTCTGATGGCGACGCTCGGCAAGGCACTCGGCGTTGCGGGCGCGTTCGTCGCGGGCAGCGCCGCCTTGATCGACGGCCTCGTACAGTTCGCGCGCAGTCATGTTTACTCCACGGCGATGCCGCCGGCTCTCGCGGCCGCCGCAAGCGCCGCAATCGAGGTCGCGCGACACGAGTCCTGGCGGCGCGACCATCTTGCCGTGTTGATCAGGCACTTTCGTGAGGGCGCCGCAGCGCGCGGATTTTCATTGCTGCCATCGTGGTTGCCGATCCAGCCACTCGTGATCGGCAGCAGCGCCGATGCGCTCGCGGCATCGGCCCGGCTCGAGGACGCTGGTTTCTACGTGCCGGCGATTCGGCCGCCGACCGTCCCGCAAGGACAGGCGCGCCTGCGCATCACGCTCTCGGCGCTGCATTCGGAAACGGAAGTCGAGCGATTGCTCGATGCGCTTTCGGCGATCATCGGCACCGCGCGCGAAAGCGGGAGCGAAACCGTGCGGCCGGACGGGCTTTCCGAAGCAACACCGGTTGCCGCGCCGAGATCGCCCGTCTCCCCGCGCAAGCGCCATCGCACGCGCGACGGCACGACCGGCGCGCGGCGCCGCTGACCATCGCGATGCATATCGAAACTTGTGGCAACGGTCCCGATGTTGTGCTTGTGCACGGCTGGGCCATGCACGGCGGCATCTTTGCATCGCTCACGCAATATCTCGCACCGCATTTCCGGCTGCATCTGGTTGATCTGCCTGGCCACGGTTTCAGTCGCAACGACGTTGCGCCACTGGATCTGCATGACATTGCGCAACGCATCGCCGTGGATACGCCGCCCGCATTGTGGCTGGGCTGGTCGCTCGGCGGGCTCGTCGCTTTGCGTGCCGCGCTCGACCGGACCGATCATGTGCGCGGGCTTGTACTGATCGCAACCAATCCGCGTTTCGTCACGACGCCGGGGTGGCCGCAGGGTGTTGCGCGCGAAGTATTCGACAGTTTCGCAACAGATGTGCGCAGCGATTACCGGCGTGCGATCGACCGCTTCCTCGCACTCGAACTGCACGGCTCGGACAACGCGAACGTGCATCTGCGCGATCTCGGGCGACGCGTGTTCGAGCGCGGCGATCCATCTGTCGACGTGCTGCATCGGGGGCTGGACTTGCTCGAACAAACGGACTTTCGCGCCGAACTGCCCCGGCTTGAGATGCCAAGTCTGTGGATCGCCGGGCGTCGCGACAAACTCGTCCCCCCCGCCGCGATGCGTTGGGGCGCCACGCACAGTCCGCGCGGGACGTATCTCGAACTTGGCGCTGGCCACGCACCGTTTCTCGGCCACGCACAGGCGATCAGTAAAGCGATCGACGCGTTTGCACGCGCGGCGGAGCCGACATGATCGGTGCGCTGGATCGGCGTCAGATGCGCCGCGCGTTCGCACGTGCTGCGGCCAGTTACGATGCGCACGCGGCATTGCAACTCGAGGTCGGCCAGCGCCTGCGCGAGCAGCTCGAGTGCGTGACGCGCGAACCCGCGCGCGTGCTCGATGTCGGCGCCGGCACCGGTCACGGCGCGGCCGCATTGCGCGAGCGCTGGCCGCGAGCGCAGACCATCGCGCTCGATCTGAGTGCGCCCATGTTGCGCATCGCCAAGCGCCAGACAGGATGGTGGAAGCCGTTCCTGCGCGTGGCGGGCGACGCGCTCGCTTTGCCATTGTCCGATCGCAGCATCGACGTGTTGTATTCGAATCTATGCATCCAGTGGTGCGAGCAACCGCGACCGTTGTTCGCAGAATTCGCGCGCGTGCTCAGGCCCGGCGGCCTGCTCCTGCTGTCGACCTTCGGCCCCGACACGCTGCACGAATTGCGCGCCGCCTGGGCCGCGGCCGACAACGCGCATCCCCACGTCGGGCAATTCCTCGACATGCACGATATCGGCGATGCGATGCTCGCTTCGGGCCTACGAGATCCGGTGCTCGACGTCGAGCGTCTCACCGTTACCTATGCCGACGTCGGCGCACTGATGCGAGAGCTCAAGGGTATCGGCGCAACCAACGCCGCGATCGACCGCGAACGCGGACTCACCGGCAAGGCGCGCTTCGCGCGCATGCGCGATGCCTACGAAAGTATGCGTGTCGACAACCGCATCCCGTCAACCTGGGAAGTCGTCTACGCGCGTGCGTTCGGACCGCCCGAAGGCCAGCCGTTGCGCTCCGGAGTTGGCGGTGAGGTCGCGACGTTCTCGGCCGATCGCCTGCGCGGCTCGCGGCGTTTGCGCTGACGCGAAGGCATCGAGTCGGCGGGGATATCGCATGCGGCCGAAGGCTTGATCCACTCCAGTCTCTGGCTGGGTCAAAAAGTAGCTATCGGCCAATTCCGGACATTCGCGCCAACGGGTCACTGATGCACTTCCCGAGCGAGGAGAGGGGCCATGGCGATGAATCAGGTGCAGTTCCGGTCAGGTCAATCCCAGCGCCGCTTCTGCGAAACGCCAGAAACTATCGCGGTTGAGGTTCGACGCCAACCAGTTCGTGGGATCGCTACCAGGACTTCATGCGGAACAAGCGCCCATCCAAGCCTGCGTCGTGCAAAGTCAGAATAATCTCCTCAGGTGCAAAGACGGGCTTGCCGCCCTCCATCGCTGGAGGCATATCCGAGTCAATCAAGGTGATGACGGCCTGAATGCCGAGATCAACGTATTCGCGGATGACTTTGAGGAGATTGGACTTCTTGCGGTCGTCCACGACTCAAACACGCCGTCGTGAAATACGAATCGCGGAAACTTGTCGCCGAGATGCGCGCGCAAGATGGCAAGGTCAAACGCGATGCACAAGAGCTTCCTGTAAGTGTGGCCGAGGTCTGCGCTAGTCGCTTTTCCCTTGTCGTCGAGTATTTGGGCCCTGAACTCAAGATGTCCACTTTTGTTCGGGGAAACACTGAGCAGAGCGTGCGTAGTCTTCACGCTAGGGCGTGGGCACTCAGCCGGCCGAGTCCTGAGCGCCCATCAGCCGGGCGATCCGGATCAGACGCCGCCGCTGGCGACGCATATACCCGAGGCTGTAAGCCACGCTCACCACCGCAGCATGATCTTTCCGATATGCGAGCTGCTTTCCATTAATGTGTGTGCGTCGGCCGCCTCCGCAGCGGGGAAAACGCGGTCGATCACGGGCCGCACCACACCTGCCTCTAGCAGCGGCCACACTCTTTTGTGGAGCGCATGTGCGAGTGCGCGCTTGAACGCAACGGACCGTGCACGCAAGGTTGATCCGGTAATGACCAGGCGGCGGCGCATGATTGTCGCAGCGTCGATGTCGGCGCGGCGGCCACCGAGCGTCGCGATCAGCACCAGTCGACCGCCTTCGGCCAACGAATCAAGTTCGCGCGGAATGTAATCCCCGGCGACCATGTCCAGGATCACGTCCACACCGCGACCTTGCGTGCATTCCTTCACTACCTCGACAAAGTCTTCCACACGGTAGTTGATGGCACGTTGTGCTCCAAGCTTCTCGCAGGCGTCGCACTTGGCCGCATTGCCAGCGGTCGCGAACACTCGATGGCCCAGCGCACGCGCCAGCTGGATCGCGGTCACGCCAATGCCGCTGGAGCCGCCTTGTATCAACAGGGTTTCCTGCACGCCGCCTTCGCCGCGACCAAGCTGGCCGCGTTCGAACACGTTGCTCCACACGGTAAAAAAATTCTCCGGTAGGGCCGCCGCCTCAAGCGTCGACAGGCCTTTCGGGACCGGCAGGCACTGCGCGAGCGGCGCCACTGCGAACTGTGCATAACCCCCGCCGGCAAGCAACGCGCAAACGGAATCGCCGCGCTTCAGCCCGAACGGATTATCGTCGCCGAGATCCCCATCGACGAGAGTGCCCGCGACTTCCAGACCGGGCAAGTCGGAAGCACCCGGCGGCGGCGCATACTTGCCTTGCCGCTGCAGCACGTCCGGGCGATTGACCCCGGCCGCTGCGACTTCGATCAACACCTCGCCTTCTGCGGGCTGGGGAACCGGCCGTTCGACCAGTTGCAGCACAGCGGCGCCGCCCGGTTGCATGATCTCGATGGCTTGCATGGTGCGCACCGTGCTGCTCCGCGTTCAGAACGTCGCGAGAAATTGTAACCTTGCCCCGCGTTCGCTCAGCTTCACCTACGCAGGATGTTTGGAACGATGGCGCTTTTCAGCGGAACCGCCTCGTCGCTTAAACTGAAATGGTTGGCGCCGCGAATCGTCGCGAGCAGACGCTCGTTCGGTGAAAGGCGTGCAGCGTGCTATTTGCGCTGCGACCAGCACCGTAAAGCTGTCGGGCATTATCGAGGGAAAAGGGGGACGGAAGCGATCAAGGTGCTGTGCGTCGAACCCGAACGTTTTCAGACGCGACAGGCGAATGTAAACCAAGTCGATGTCTGCTTCGATCCATTGAATGTCGCGTAAAACACATGCTGTGTTCGGCGAGCAGGTACATGACTGACTTGCAAACGCATTCATGCCTGCGCGAACTTTGGCGCGACACTCAACCAGGCGTCTATCACATCGTCCAGTTGGATATCGCGGATTCCGCCTTGAGGTGATGTGCCGCCGAGTTCAAGCACCGGACGTTGGACCGGGCTGCGTCGACTCCAGCGCAGCGGCGAGTCGGCACCATAGAGGACGACCAGCGGGCAGCCCACGGCGGCGGCCAGATGGGCCGGTCCGGTGTCCACAGCAACCATGCTGTGCGCAATCTCGAGCAGGGCGATGTAGCGTCGCAGCGGCAGATCGTCTGTCGCCAGCGCGACGACATCCAACGCCGCGGCGCAATGAATTTCGTCGAGGAGATTTTGTTCCGCTTTCGAGCCGCACAACAACAGCGTCGCCGCCGGGAGAAGCCGATGCATGGCGCGGACGAGGCCGACCCAGCGCTCGACCGGCCACGCTTTTGAATCGACCGATCGCGGACGCCCCCATTTCATCGAGCGCTTGTTTCCGGGGTGCAGCACCACGAGCGGCCGGTCCGGCGAAAACCCGCGTTTGCGCAGCCACGCATCGAGATCCCTGCGGTCGTCCTCGCCGACGGCCAATCTCGGAGCCGACCAGATGTCCTCGCGAACCACCGGGAAGCGGGATCCGTCGAAGGCTTTCGGAGTCAACTGACCGATCCGCTGCAGTCGGTCGACCCAATGTTCGACCTCGCGGATCGGATGGTCAATCAGGAACACGCATTGATCAGGCCCGATACCGGCCAACCAGAACAATCGTCTTATCTTGGCGATATGCCGCGGCATGTCCTCCGTGACGTAGATCGGGCCTCGGTGCCGGCGAAGCGCAAGGACAACGCGCCAACGTTCGGGACTGAGGAGAAGCTGGCCGTGGCGGGCGCGCAACTGCCAGATCGAAGCGACATCCTCGCTTCCTGCGAACAACGGCCTGGACCACGGACCGCTCGTCAACACCGTGCACGGGTGCCGATAGCGCTTGTGCAACAGGCGCAACAACGGAATATGCAGGGCCATGTCGCCGACGCGCCCGAAGCGGACCACCAGCGGAATCTGCGCGGAGTCATCTGCGGGGACGTCGTGATCCCGTGTGCGGGAGGTTCGGTTCAAGGCGTTTCGGATCCGTCAGCAGGCTCGCACCGCGCGATGCGGCCGGCACCGCACGCGCGACCCAAGGCGACGGAGCGTACAGGCACGTGAGTCGTGTCGCTCATTGGCCCGGGTTTACCGCAATGCGGTTACCGACCGGACGCCGGATGGTCTTGCGCCATGGCTTCCCGACCAACCACCAGGATGGTGAAGCTGTCAGGCACCAACGGCGGTCGCTTGTGACCTTGCCCGTGATCTCCAGCCGGCATCGGACCGAACGTGGCGGCGGACAGGTAAATGCGGTGCGTTGTCGGATCGAGCGTCATCGTGCGAGCGCTTTTTTGCGTCGGCGTGTTCGCCAGTACGCGGTAATGGTCCGCATCGTCTTCGTGGACAACCGTCAGCGTGCCGTCGCGGCCATTGGAGCTGAATGCAAGGCCGCGCTCGGCGTCGAACCCGGCGCCATCCGGTCCGGCGCCGATTGGCAAGGTGGCGACGACGTGACCGTTTTGCGCGTCCACGACGACCATGCGATGGTTCTGGCAAACGGAAAACAGGCGTCGATGTTTGATATCGATGGCCAACCCGCTCGGCTCCTCGCAACCGGTCAGAGGCCAGGTGACGAGCGCCTTGGCAGCATGGGAATCGATTTCCGTGATCTCGGCCTTGTCCTCGATATTGACGTAAATGCGCCCGGCTCCGTCGCTGACTGCAAATTCCGGTTTGCCGTCGAGGGGAATGGTTGTGATGACCTTGCCGCTCCGAGCGTCGATCACGCTGGCGTTGTCGCTATGGCCGTTGAACGTGAATACGCGTCGGGAAAACGGATCGTAGAGAATCGCATCCGGGTTCTTGCCGGTCGGCCCGAGTTGGCGGACCACTTTGAGGGTGGCGAGATCGAATTCGGTCACGCTGTCGATGTGGCCGTTGCTGGTGTAGCCACGCCCCAGACCGGGCGCCAACGCAATCCCATGCACGCCAGCGGTATTCGGAATGACGCCGAGAGACTTGCCACTGTTGGCGTCGAGAACGATTACGCGGTCGGAACGGCTGATGAAGAGTCGATGCGATCCCGGATCGACGCTCAGGTCGTCCCAGCCACCCTGGCCGCCGACCGAGAAGCGATCCACGAGGCGATAGGCGCCTTGCGCCGGTTCGTGGGCCCGGGCGCTGCCGATCGATACGAGAACGAATACAAGCAACGCAGAGCAAATGCCGTTTTTCATGGTCTGTCCGAGTATCAAAGGCGGGAGTATCGAGCATTATCCTTAGCGAAACCTTCTTTTGCAGTTCTGCGCGTCTGCGAAAATCAGGTTCCGGGAGCGCAGGTCAGTCGCGACGATTCAATTTTCGACCAGAATCTCCGGATAGCGTGAAGATGAAATTCTGAGCGATGAACTCCGGGGTCGCTGAAGGTACGCGTCGAAAAAACTGCGTACCCAATAGGCGGTAACCGCCAGTTGTCGACGCCCGTCGATGCTGACAATGCCGAGCGCGCGCAGCGTGCGCAGTACGACGCGGCTTCTCAACAGCGCCGCATCGTCACTGAAACCGAAATGATTGGCACCCCGAATCCTCAGGAGCAACCGCTCGTTCGGCGACAGCCGACCGTAAACCGAGCGGACATCCGCAGTGATCCGGCGCTCGACCGGGTCGGTCACGTCGTCATGGTCGCTGACGAGGAACATGAAAGGTTTGCCAGATGCAGGTTGATCGCTATGTGTGTTGTCGATCCAGATGCGGCTCGTGCGGCCGACCGGGAAAGGTCCTGTGCGCCTCGGCAGGAGCGTATCGCTGTCGTGCTCGATGCGCATCGCCGCGAGCAGAAGCGCGAGCCCGATGACTCCCAGCAGCGCCAGTACCGGGACTGTTCCGACGATCGATGCAATCAGGTGTCTCTGACTCATCGATTGCTCGTTCCCGGCGCGAGGATGCGCATGCGACGACGCGTCTTTTCACGCGACGGATGCGAACTGTCGCAACATAGTCCCGTGCGAATGTGAGGTCCAGTTGCGCTGGCCACGGGCTGGCCCGTAGACTCGGCGACGCTCCATCGGGGAGTAGTCGACCGCGACGAGACGCCGCGGGGTTCGCGTCAACACACTTGGCGATCACGCCATGGCGCGAGCGACCTTGCGGTCCGACGAGACCTTTGGTTCACCTGCGATGCGCCCGGGCCGGGATTTCGCGGTGTGATCCATTGCGTCCCTGTTCTCCCGGCCCGCCGGAGCCTTCATGCAAGCCTTGCTTGTTTCGACTGCCGCCGTCGCGATCGCCGAGATCGGCGACAAGACGCAGCTGCTGTCGCTGATCCTCGCTGCGAAATACCGCAAGCCATGGCCGATCATTTGCGGCATTGTCGTAGCGACGCTCGCCAATCACGCGTTGGCCGGTGCGTTCGGTTCGCTTGTCGCTCATTGGTTGTCGCCCACGACATTGAAGTGGACCGTCGCGATCAGTTTCCTCGCCGTCGCACTCTGGACATTGATCCCCGACCACCTCGATGAAACAGAAGTCGCGGCCACGCGCAGTCACAGCATCTTCATCGCGACCGTCATCGCATTCTTTGTGGCCGAGATGGGCGACAAGACCCAGGTCGCGACGATGGTGCTGGCCGCGAACTACCATCCGCTTTGGCAGGTCGTCACGGGTTCGACGCTCGGCATGCTGTTGGCGAACGTGCCGGTGGTTCTGCTCGGTGCGCGATTCGCGCAGCGCTTGCCCTTGCGAGCGGCGCGCGTCGGCGCGGCGCTTCTGTTTGGCGCGCTGGCATTGTGGATCGTGCTGCGTTGAATCAGGTCGAGTTCCCGCATGCACGCCGGGCGCGCGTCTACAATGCGTCGGCGTCAAGCTCGCCGGTGCGGATCCGTGTGACCTGATCGAGCTGCCAGACGAAAATCTTGCCGTCGCCGATCTTGCCGGTGTTGGCGGTCTGCATGATGGTTTCGGTGACGCGTTCGACCATGTCGTCGCTGACCGCGATTTCGATCTTGATCTTGGGCAGGAAATCGACGACGTATTCGGCGCCGCGATAGAGCTCCGTGTGCCCCTTCTGGCGCCCGAAACCCTTGACCTCGGTCACGGTGATGCCCTGGACGCCGACCTCGCCGAGTGCTTCGCGCACGTCATCGAGCTTGAAAGGCTTGATGATCGCCATGACCATCTTCATGTGATTCTCCGGCAGCGTCGCGTAACCGCGATGATAACGGATCGACCGGTAGGAATTTTCCTACACGAGATTGCGAACAACGCTGTCGCGGGACCCGAAATCGTTGGTTAGACTCATACCCCATCGGAGTTCCACCGGCATTGCCGGGCCGCACGGAAGCTCGCACGGATGCACGGCCGGCGGCGGACCAGTCCGCCGCCGGCCATTCCCAACCGGATGTGTTGTCCGGGTCCGGAGCGATTTCGATGCAGGGACGTAGCGTAGGCGACGCGCTGGGCGCATTCGGCGCAGGTCACCGCGCTTTGCTGGCCCGTCCGGGTGACGGCCGCGGCAGGATGCCCAGGACCACGCACAAGAATTGAGGCAACCATGATCGACGTAAGTGCAATCGACGAATTGGCCAAGCGGCTTGCTGATCTGGTACCACCAGGAATGAAGGAAGCGCGCGAAGATCTGACCGCCAATTTCCGCAGCGCGCTGCAGGCGGGTCTGCGCCGGTTCGATCTGGTCACGCGTGAGGAATTCGATGTGCAACGCTGCGTACTGCTGCGCACGCGCGAGAAGCTCGAGGAACTCGAGCGCCAGGTCGACGCACTCGAACAGGCGCTTGCAGGCGGCGCGCCTGTGAGGCACTGAAGCGCTGCAGAGTGCCGCGTCCGCCTCGCGCGATCCATGCGCGGCGATGCGCACAAACGATTTCCCGGGAACGCCCGCCGCTTCGCGGTGCTCACCCGCTCCGGGGTGGCGGGCGATTTTTGACACGGAACGGCGATGAGCCTCGCGGTTGTCTACAGTCGGGCGCAGGACGGAATGACCGCGCCACTGGTCACTTGCGAGGTGCATCTTTCAGGTGGACTGCCGGCAACCTCGATCGTCGGATTGCCCGAGACCGCGGTAAAGGAAGCGCGCGATCGCGTGCGTGCGGCCATCCTCAATTCGCAGTTCGATTACCCTCAGCGACGCATCACGATCGGTCTGGCGCCGGCCGACTTGCCCAAGGATGGGGGTCGCTTCGATCTGCCGATCGCACTCGGCATCCTTGCGGCCAACGGCGGTGTGCCGCGCGACGCATTGCCCGATCATGAATTCTTCGGCGAACTGGCATTGTCGGGCGAATTGCGTGCGATTCATGGCGTGCTGCCGGCTGTGCTGCGTGCCGCGCGCGCCGGGCGTCGCGTCGTCGTGCCGCCGGATAATGCGGAGGAGGCCGCCCTGGTTGGCGACGCCGACGTGCGTGTCGCGAAATCGCTGCTCGAAGTTTGCGCGTATCTGGGCGGTCGCATCGAGCTGCCGCCGGCGCAAGGTGACGGAGTGCCCTCGGCATCACGCGATCATGGCCCCGATCTTGCCGATGTGCGGGGACAAGCCCAGGCGCGCCGCGTTCTCGAAGTTGCCGCGGCCGGTGCGCACAACCTTCTCCTGATCGGGCCACCCGGCACCGGCAAGACCATGCTGGCCGGTCGCCTGCCGGGCATCCTGCCGCCACTCGAAGAGACTGAAGCGCTCGAACTCGCGGCCGTGCGTTCGGTCGCGGGCATCCGCGTCGCGGCGGCGGACTGGAAAACCCGATCGTTTCGCGCGCCGCATCACACCGCATCCGGCATCGCGCTGGTCGGCGGTGGATCGTTGCCGCGGCCCGGCGAAATATCGCTGGCGCATCACGGTGTCCTGTTTCTCGATGAGTTGCCCGAATTCGACCGCCACGTCCTGGAGGTCCTGCGCGAACCGATGGAATCGGGGCGCATCGTCATTTCGCGCGCAGCGCGGCAGGCGGAGTTTCCGGCACGCTTCCAGCTCGTTGCCGCGATGAATCCGTGTCCATGCGGATACGCGGGCGACGTTTCGGGCCGCTGCCGCTGCACGCCGGACGCGATCGCGCGTTATCGCTCGCGCGTATCGGGTCCGCTGCTGGACCGGATCGACTTGAAGATCGATGTGGCACGCGTACCCCACGCCGATCTGCGCGGCGCGCCGACCGGCGAAAGCAGCGCAACGGTGCGCGAGCGGGTGCTCGCGGCGCGGGAGCGACAGGTCCGACGCGCAGGCAAGCCCAACGCCTGGCTTGGCAATCGCGAAACCGAGCGCGATTGCGCGCTCTCCGGGCGCGACCACGCGTTGCTCGATCGAGCAGTTGAGCGCCTTGGATTGTCGGCCCGCGCATACCACCGCATCCTCAGGGTCGCGCGGTCGATCGCGGATCTCGATGCGTGCGCCTCGATCGGCGCGGCACATTTGTCCGAAGCCATCCAGTATCGGCGCTTCGATTCGTCGTTGGGCACATCCGGCTGATTCGGCGCTCACGCCAGCGGCGCTCCGGCCTCCGGCACTGATCCGCCCATCGCGGCGGTTATGATCGGTGCGATGGAAGCGATCGACCATACCTACTGGCTACTCGCAGGGGCTGCGACGCTGATGCTCGCCGGCATCGGATCGAGCCTGATCGCGCGGCGCTTCGGCGCCCCGTTGCTGCTGGTGTTCCTGATCGTGGGCATGCTTGCCGGCGTCGATGGACCTGGCGGGATCCGATTCGACGACTACACAATCACCTACCGGATCGGCTCGCTCGCGCTCGCCGTGATCCTGTTCGATGGCGGCCTGCGGACACGCCGCGAGAGCTTTCGTGGTGCGCTTGCGCCAACCCTGCTGCTGGCGACGCTCGGCGTGGTGCTGACCGCAGCGTTGACCGCCTTTGCCGCACACTGGCTGCTCGAATTGGCGCCGATCGAGGCGCTGTTGCTCGGCGTCGTCACGGCATCGACCGATGCGGCCGCGGTGTTCTTCCTGCTGCGCGCCGGGGGCCTGCAGTTGCGCGCGCGCGTCGGCTCGACGCTCGAAATCGAATCGAGCGCAAACGATCCGGTTGCGGTGCTGCTTACGGTGCTGTTGGCGCAGTGGGCGTTGACGCCGGGCAACTTTTCGCTCGCCGGCGTCGCGCTTGAACTCGCGATGCAGTTCGCGCTCGGTGCGCTGATCGGCGCTGCGGGAGGCTATGCGATCGCCGCGGCACTCAAACGGGCCACGATCGGTGGAGGCCTTGCCGCGCTGTTTCTGATTGCGGCCGCCGTGCTTGTCTTTGGCGCAACCGGCGGCCTCGGTGGCAGCGGATTCCTCGCCGTATACATTGCCGGCGTCATCGTCGGAACGCGCGGCGTGCCGGGCCTCGCGAACCTTCTGACAGTGCTCGATGCCGGTACCTGGCTGTGCCAGACGGTGATGTTCCTCGTGCTCGGCGTGCTGGTCGCGCCGCACCAGTTGATGAAGATCCTGTGGCCGGCGCTTGGCATCGCCGCATTCCTGATGCTGGTGGGACGCCCGCTGGCAATAACGTTGTGCCTCGCACCCTTCGGTTATGGCAAGCGCGAGATCGCATTCGTCGCATGGGTGGGGCTTCGCGGCGCAGTCGGAATCTTCCTCGCCTCGATTCCGATGCTCATGGGATTGCCCCACGCGGGCCTGATCTTCAATGTCGCCTTCATCGTGGTGCTTGCATCGCTGCTGGTTCAGGGATGGACGCTCGGTTTCGCCGCGCGCCTGCTGAAGGTCGCGCTGCCACACCGCGAGCGCACCGTGCGCCGTGTCGAGATGGATCTTCCCGGCTCGCTGACGCGAGAACTGGTTGGCTATCCAGTCGCTCCGGACGCCACCGTCTTGACCGGCGCTCCGGCACCGCGCTGGGCCAAACTCGCCATGGTCGTGCGCGACGGCGAAATCTTCACCTCCGACAGCGCCGGTCCGCTGCGCGCGGGCGATTACGCGTATCTGCTCGCGCCCCCGGGGAGACTGCATCGGCTCGACTGGTTGTTCGCCGCGCCGGAAGAAGCGCACGTGGTCGAGCGCGAGTTGTTCGGCGAATTCAGTTTCGATGCGGATGTCGCGCTGGGCGAGATCGCCGCTTTCTACGATTTGCCCGTGCGGCCCGAGGATGGCGCATTGACGCTCGCGGCCCACTTCGCGCGCCAATTCGAGCATACGGTGGAAGTCGGCGACCGGGTCAACCTCGGGCCGCTGATCCTGGTGGCGCGCCAGCTCGCCGACGATCGGGTTGCGAACGTCGGTCTCAAGCTTGAGGGAATTGGCGGCGCCTTGGTCCAGCGCGCGCGCCGACGCCGTTCGCGATTCCTGAACTGGCTTGCGCGTCGCTGGTTGCAACGCGGCTAGCGGCCGACGACGCCTTGATTGGCTGCCTTTTCGATCTCCCGCACAAGCTGTCCGGATTTCCCGCTGCGGAAGGACACATACCGGCTTTTTTCATCCGGCCGCCCGTTGAGCCGGCGCCTGTTGAAGATCGGTTCGTCAAGGTGCGGAATGACCACATGTGTAGTAATATTACTCCATACTCCATATGAAGACATCAATGCAGACGAAGGCCCAGGCGCAATTCGACGCAACGACTGATCTGACTGGACCGGCGTTGCGAACCTTCTTCCGCATCGCCGAATTGTGGCGGTTGAATACCAGCGAGCAGCGGCGCCTGCTCGGCGATCCGCCCTCCTCGACCTTCTTCAAATGGAAAAAGGAACGCAAGGCGACGCTCGGACGCGACGTGCTGGAACGCATCAGTTACGTGCTCGGCATTTTCAAGGCCTTGGAGATCCTGCTGCCGGCGCCCGAGCACGCGAATACGTGGGTGCGCAAGGCCAACACCTCGCCGCTGTTCGGTGGTCATCCACCGCTCGATCGCATGTTGTCGGGCAACGTCGCCGATCTCTATGTCGTGCGCCAGTATCTCGACGCCAATCGGGGCGGCGGTTGAAACGATTGCCGGGCACCGTGCGGCTCGACTGGCGACGCGCGCACCGCATCGTCGCGAGTCGGTTTCCAGCGGTCGGTCTGTTCGATCGCGTGGCGGATCCGGCGGATCTCGATGCGGTATTCGAGATCGAAAGCCTGACCAACGCGCGAATTCGCGAGGAAATCGGAGCGTTGCGACTTATCCCGCCGGGCCGTCGCATCAGCGGACCCGGCACCACACCGATCATGGCCGCATTCACCCATCTCAACCCGGCCGGATCGCGCTTCAGCGACGGCACGTTCGGCGTGTTCTACGCCGCGCACGACCGCGACACGGCGATAGACGAAACCGTGTACCACCGCGAATGTTTTTTGCGCGAGAGCGCGCAGGGGCCGATCGATATCCAGATGCGCTCTTATGTGACGAAAATACGCGGCCAGTTGCACGACATTCGTGGAAACTGGCCGACGCTGCACGATCCGGATAGTTATGCGGCGAGTCAGGACATGGCGCGCAACCTTCGTGAGCACGGATCGGATGGCATCGTCCACGACAGCGTGCGGCACCAGGGAGGCGAGTGCGTCGCGGTGTTCTATCCCGACCTGATTGCTCCGTGCGTGCAGGCCGCGCATTACACCTACCGCTGGGATGGCGAACGCATCACCGCGGTGCTTGAAGTTACGCAGCTTCGCTGACCCGGGACCGTGATGGCCAAGTCAACCAACGAAGCGGATCCGATCGAGCCTGCTCCAATCGAGGCCGATCCGATCGAGCCTGCTGCGATCGGTGGGCGTCACGCGATCGCGGAAGCCGTCCAGCGTCTGGCTCGGGAAGGTCGTGACGCAGCCCTCGCCGTGGTCGTGTCGACGAGGGGATCGACCTACCGCAAGCCAGGCGCCCAGATTCTGCTCGATGCGCACGGCGTGCGAGTCGGTGCGTTGTCGGGTGGCTGTCTTGAAGCCGAGCTCGAGGAATTCGCGCGCGAAATGCTGGCCGCCGGACGTGCGCGGCAAATACGTTTCGACACACGCGACGATGGCGATCGGCTGTTCGGGTCGGGGAGCGGCTGCCGCGGCACGATGCAGGTGCTGTTGCTTCCGCTGCCGGCGCACGCTTCGCCGTTGCGCGATGCGCTGGTGAGTTCCTGCGATGCGGGTCTGGCGCTCACTCTGCGCTTGTCGACCGAAGGTGACCATATCGGTGGCGGAGAGGCCTTGGTCGGCGAGCAGACGTATCGCTTCGATGCGAACGGTCACGCACATATCGGCGATCTGGATTCAGCTGCATTGACGGAACTGATTCTGCCGCGTGCTCCGCATTTGCTATTGCTCGGGGCCGGGCCGGAGACACCACCCCTTATGAGAATGGCGCGGATGCTGGGCTGGCGAGTTGATGTGGCGGAACATCGTGAGCGCTGGTCCGCGTACGGGCGCAAACCGGAGCCGGATCGGTTGCACACTCAAGGTCTGGCGGCGCTGCCTGCGTTGCTCGCCGCGCATGAATTCGATGCCGCGCTGGTGATGAATCACCACGCCGATCTTGACGTGCGGTGCCTGCGGGATCTTGCCGCGAGCGAAGTGGAGTACGTCGGCTTGCTCGGGCCGCCCGCGCGCCGCGATGCGCTACTGACGGAGATCGGCGAGCCTCTGGCGCAGCACTTGCGATCGCGCTTGCACGCGCCGGTCGGCCTGGATCTCGGCGGCGAAGGTCCTGACGCGATTGCACTGGCCATTGTGGCGGAACTGCATCGGCATCTGGCAGGTAGATCGTGTGGGTAATTCGACGATGGCCCGTCATGGCGTGATCGTGCTTGCAGCCGGGGACTCGCGACGACTCGGTCAGGCGAAGCAGTTACTCAGCGTGGATGGCGAAGCGTTGTTGTATCGCGTCGCGCGGCTTGGACTTGCGACAGCGCCTGCCGATTGCCTTGTCGTGCTCGGAGCCGATGCCGATCGCATGCGCGCGCTGCTGCGTGGGCTGCCGCTCCGGTCCGCCGTGTGCAACGACTACCAAAGGGGCATGGCGGCCTCGTTGCGGACAGGCCTCACGGCGCTCGATGCCGGGTGCTCAGGCGCGCTGGTGTTGCTGACCGACCAGCCGGCGCTTGATGAGGCGCATCTGACGGCACTGTGCGAATGCTGGAGAGCGCAGCCCTCGCGTGCGGTGGCGAGCGGTTATGCCGGAACCATAGGCGTTCCGGCACTGTTGCCGCGCGCGTGGTTCGCTGCCGCGATGCAAATCGAGGGCGACCGCGGTGCGCGCGAGTTGTTGCGTGATCGCGCCAGCGAAGTCAGCGTCATCGCCGCGCCGCAGCTCGCGCGCGATATCGATCGGCCCGAGGACTTGCCCCGATCACCATCTTGAACGGCGCTGCCCACGCCTTCACAGGCGCCTGCCGTCGTGACTCCAGACGACGCCGAGCGGATCGAACTCGGCCTCCTCCATCGTGGCGGCGCGATGGCCAAAGCCGCCGATTGCGATGACGCCTTCGCTCATCGGATCGAGTCCGAACGTCTCCTCGATATCGCGCTCGTTGACCGCCGCGGTGATGAAGGCGGCGAGCCCGCGTTCGGCTGCGGCGAGATACAGGGTTTGCGACAGATGGCCGACATCCAGAATCACGGCGCGATACGCCTTCATGTGATTCTGGTATTTCCAGAACGTGCGTTGAAAGCGGCTCGCATAGACGATCATCACATGGGCGTGCCGGAAGTGGCGCTGACCCGCGGCGAGATGAAGAGCGAGATCGCACGCCGACGTGGCATCGAGCAACCGCAGCGGCTCGAGCGCGTGGTCGACCTGGATGGTAGTGATACAAACCGGGTGTGACGCCTTCGACGTGCTGGATCAGCAGGTACGCCTCGGTCGGATGCAGCCCGCCCGCGGATGGGACCGCGCGTTTCATGACCTCGATGCCCGGCTCGTCGCTGGTTGCGCGTGCGCCGAACGTGCGGAACATGATCGTCGCGAAGTCGCTCGCCGTCACCCGTTTTTCGTTATCGAAATTGCGGCAGGTCACACGTGCATGCACCAGATCCTCAAGGATGCCGGGTGTCGGAGGCGTTAGCGAGATGCGCGCGTCGCGGACATCGCGCTCGCGCACCAGCGGCTCAGGCGGACCGAGCCGCTCGAGAAACGGGCGGTCGGTCTCGCTCGCAAAGCGTTGTTCGGCCTCTGTGGAGTCGACGCCGTGCCAGCGCGTGTGCCGGTGCAGCACGGCGGCGATTCCGCGCCAATGGCTGGCGCGAATCGCGTCGTCGTGTGCGCGCAGCGTCGCATGGGTCGGCAGATCGGACACCAGCAGGCCATGGTCGAGCAGTGCATCGACGACACTCGCCGGATGACGGGAGACGAGTACATCGCGGTCGATCCAGTCGTCCGGCGATACATCCCCGAGCACCACGATCTCGGCGTCGGTCAGCACCACTCCATCGTCGAGATGCGCCGCCAGCGCGATCCATTCGCGCACTTTGGCAAGGCCGGTTCCGCCGGCGAAGATCCGCGCGAGATCGCACTCCAGTCGCTCGCGAAGTTCGATCAAAACATGTGCACAGCGGCGTATGCGCATTCGGTCGGTCCAGTCTCCGATAGGGGAATCGCGCCACGTCCGCTGAACGATAATCCGGCCAGCTCTGGGCAACGGCCGTTGGTGCGCGTACGCGCCTTTGGCCCAAAAAAGATGTCAGGCAGTGTAAAGTTTGCCGCATCTGCGGTGCCGGAGACAGCGCGACGCGGAGCTGACTATCCATTCGGGAGACGGGAAATCATGCAGAACGGAAAAATGACGCACGACGAGTCGGTCGCGCTGCTGCGCAAGTTGTCCAGCGATGATGCCTTCCGCGCGCAGTTCGAGAAAGATCCGGCAGTGGCACTGAAACAGATAGGCTTCGACGGTAACGAGATCGCCGCGTTGCCGTCGTCGGCGACGAAGCCGGGGTCTTTGCCGTCAAAGGAACAGTTCCAGGAGGCATTGGGGGAAGTCCTGGAATCCGGCGCGTCAGATCATGTCTGCATGATCGTGCCGTTCCTCAAGCTGACCTACGGCGAGGGGGGCGGCCCGAGTCGCTCCTGAAGTTTTTTCACACGCGCAATCAAGGTTGCCGGCTGGCCGGCTTCGCTCCAGTCCTGCCGGAATCTGGCCAGGTCGCGCCGCGCACCTGCCGTATCCTTGAGTTTGTTGGAAAGTTCGGCTGCGCTGAGCCACGCCAAGTTTGAGTGCACGACATTGAACGGCATCAGCGTCTTGTCGAGATTGTATTCGGCATACGCGCGGCCGGGGTGCGAGGCAAGCCATTGCGCCTGTTCGAGCGCGTGTGCGTAGTCACCTTCGCGCGTGTACGCATCGAGCAGCACCACATGCACGATGCAAAGTTCGCTGCCGTCGAGCAGCGGTTGCAGCAGCGAATGCGCGGATGCCGAATCGCCCTTGCCAAGGGCGAGTTGTGACTTCGCGACCGCATCGAGGTTCGACAGCAAAGGCGAATCGGCGACTTTGATGCGTTTTTCGACGTCGTCGATGGCGGTTTGGGCCGGGGTGATCTCGCCGGCATGTGCGGCGAGATAGGCGCGCAGCAGGACACGGCCGCCGCTGATTCTGGCCTTGACCACATCATCCGGATCGAATGCACGGTGCGCTTCGGTCAGCGCCGCGAGCGTGCGTTTCGCCGCATCGTTTGAATACGGCGCAAACACGCTGAGGTCGACATCGGTCAGCACGTGACGGAATGCGCCATTGTCACCGCCTATCCCCTGCGCACGCGCTATGGCGGCTTCAGCTCCTGGCCAGTCACCGCGCGCGAGTGGAATCGTGATGCGCAGCAATTCGTTGATCGTGCCGAGTACCGGATTTGCGTTGAATTTTGCAGGCAACGGCAAGAGCAGCTTCCCGGCGGCGTCATAGTTGTGCAAGGTTGCCAGTGTCGCCGCGTGATAGGGCTTGAAGACGACGCCGGTGGCTTCGGCATCCTTGAAGCTCGCGATGGCCTGTTGGTAGTGCTCGCTGCCGAGGTTGAGGATGCCAAGCAGATGGACCGCGGCACCGCGATTCGGATTCTGCCGGGATGTCGAAGCGCGTGCATTGGCGAATACTTCGCCGTCGTATCGGTTGGCGACGAGCCACGCGGTATACGCATAGGAACCGGTGCCGGCCGTGTAATCCGGCCAGGCATCGGCAAGGACTTTCCATTTCTCCAGCGATGCGCGCGGTGACACGATCGACGCGAGTTGCGCCTCGGTCAGCAGCCGATCGCGATTGGTCAGGCGATCGGGTTCGGCAAGCGCGAGTTCGAATTCATGGCGAGCATCCGCATCGCGACCCATCCCGACGTCGATGCGCCCGAGTTGCAGGTGCACTGCGGCAAACTCGGGATCGAATTTCAGGGCCTGCTCATAGAAAGCGATCGCATCGACGAACTTGCCCTTGGCGGCTTGTGCGTTGCCCAGCGAGTACACACGCAAGGCATCGAGATTCTTGGTCGCGACCTGCTCGAGTGGCCGCGAATTCTCACTGACCGTCGCCAGCGCCTCACCGAGACGCTCGCGCAACTGCCGGTTGACCCGGTCGACCGAGGGCAACACCGATTGCGCACCGACGCCATCGGCCGATTCCGAGTAGACCGTGGTCTGCGTGCGCGGATCAATGACCTCCGCGGTCACGCGTACGTGCCCGCCGATTTCTGCGACGGTCGGCAGGATCAGCGCACGCGCGCCGTCGCGCATCGCGATTTCCGAGCCGACTGTCCGGTCGACGACTGTCTTGTCCGGATCGCGCTCCATCAGGCGCACGGTTTGGCGCACCTTGAGTTCGGGCAGCACGTTGACATAGCGCGACTGGCCGAGCGCGACGCGGAATGCGGTTTCGAGCGAGTCGTCGAAATTGCCTTGCCCGGTCACGTTTCTGAGGTCGCCGACCACGACCCAGTCGCGGTTCGCGAAGGCGATCGCCGGCGTTGGCTGCATCAGATAGTAGATCGGCAAAGCAATCAGCGCCGCAAAGACGACTGCCTCGATCGCCATCGCCAGTGGCCGCCGCCAGAACGGCAGCTCGCGATGCGCCTTGCCCGACCAAGCCGGCGCCTTGAGCGGCGCGAGGCCTTCTTCTCCGACCTCGAACACGGCGATGGGATCCGGCACGCCCTTGAACTTGTAACGCCCGTGGGTGCGCCAGCGCGCGGTTTCGAGCCGCTGTCCGAGTTCGCCCTGGGCGCGATGCGCCAGGGCGTAGGCGATACCCGACATCAGTATCTGATCCGGAAGCGCCAGTTGCATAAGGCGCGAGGTGATCGGCTTGACCAGCCCTTCGACTTCGACCGGCTTGGCGCCCTGCGCGATGTCGTCGGCCGCGTTGTCCCACATCAGCACATCGCCGACGTGGATGCCGATGCGCGCCTGCAACGCCGTTGCGTTGGTCTTGTTGAATTCGTTCAGGGCGCGCCGATAATCCAGCGCGAACGCCACCGCCTGGATGGGGCGCTCGAACAGCAGCAGGAAACCATCGGTCTTGTCGATCTCGCGGCCACCGCGCTCGTGCACGAGTGTGCGAGCCAGGCGATCGTGCTTGCGAAACAGCTCGGCTGCGCGGCGATCGCCGACCCGCTCCACCAGCGCCGTGGAATCGACCAGATCGCACAGCACCAGCGTGCGCAAACGGGCCTCAGAGGACTCGGCGACCTCGACAGGTGCAATGATTTGGTTGACCGCCTGATTCATGCGATCGCCGGATCCATGCGACAGCTACCGCCCCTGCAAATTGGAGGATCGGCCCCTTGTCGCGCGCCTTCAAGGCCCCGTCAATGGACCGGGTTCAACCGAGTACGCGCAAACCGTCGCCGCCCTCGCCCTTGGCTTCATAGAGCGCGCAATCGGCGTCACTGTACCAGACTGCCCACTCCGATGCGGAGGCACACAAGCTGGTGCCGACACTGACCGATACGCAAAGCCCATCGTTGCATTGCGGGAAGCGCAACGCGCGCACACTGTTAACGATCTGGCTCGCGCGCGCCCGCAATTCCTCGGCTCCGGTGACTTGCGCCAGCAACGCGAATTCATCGCCGCCCAGTCGCGCCGGCAAATCGCAAGGTGAGGCGGCGTTTTCGACCTCCTTGGCAATTGCGCGCAGCACCTGATCGCCGACCAGATGCCCGCAACGATCGTTGATCTGCTTGAAGCGATCGATATCGACGAGCAGCAGCCCAAGCGCGGTGCCCGGAAGGCGCCGATTGTCCAGGTGTTCGATGAAGGAATACAGCCCGCGACGATTGCAAAGGCCTGTCAACTCGTCGGTCTGCACCAGGTGTTCGGCGGTCGAGAGCTGCGTCTGGGTCTGGTGCAGCGAATCGAGCGTGACCATCAGGTCCTCGTTGCGGCGCCTGAGTCTCGCGATGAGTTGCTGCTCGCTTGCGACAAGGTAGGAGAACGAGCGCCGCATGAACTGCGCGAGCAGGTGAGGTTCCTCTTCCAGCAACCGCTCGAAACCCTGGTGTTCGACGATATGCACGACGGTCGGCGCCAGCGCGATCGCATTTGCCACGCGCGTATGGTTGCCCACGAACAGGGCCAGTTCGCCGAAGAATTCGCGTGGGCCGATCAGCTTGTTCGGTATGCCATCGCCGAATTCCAGCTGGATCTGTCCGGACTCGATCATGAACATGCTGTGGCCGAGTTCGCCGCGCCGGAAGATGACCTCGTCAGGTTCCACTTCGCGGCGCCGGCCCCTGGCCTTGAACAACGCGCATTCCTCGTCGGACAGCTCGCGCGGAAGCAACCCAGCGCGCGCGCGCGTCGGCGCCACTTTCGCCGGCCCAATGGTGGCCATGCTGGCCTGGTTTTTCGACATGTTGCATTCCCCCGAGGCCTCGCCCCAGCCGTCAAGCTTACCGCATATGCCGAAAGTCATCACACCTTCGCCGCCAGGCAATTCGAGCTCAGATCGGTCAGTCGCGCAGGCTGCGTTTGCCGACGGCAACGAGCGTGCTACGGGGCCGTTGCCCGAGGCGGTTTTTCTGATAGCGTAATTGGACGATCGCAGGAACCCTCGGTGGAGATGCGGCAATGATGCGCTGGATCATGGTTGGCTTGTCTGTGCTCGGGTTCGCGCTGGCCTTCGTCACACGAAGCCCGCTGGTACTGGGATTGTGCCTGTTGCTGGGGTTCGCGGGCATGTTCGGTGCGGTATTGGCGTTCGCCGCCGAGCGCATCGCGGCGACCAGCCGCCCCGAGTCGGTCATGTTGTCCAGGGACGATCTGGTGGCGATGCGCGAGCGCGCCGGATCGCGCCCGAAACAGGCCGCGCAACCACCGGCTGCGTTATCGCCGGTTCCAGGCGATACCGATCCGTCGAACGGCGAGACGTGATTATCCAGCGGCAGGTGAGATAAAGCCGCAGAACAAACATCAAGGAGGCGCCATGACCGATATCCATCCAGTACCGAGGGAATTCGCAGCCAAGGCGCGCATCGACCGGGACGGCTACGACCGGCTTTACGCAGAATCGATCGAGGATGGGAAGGGGTTCTGGGGACGCATTGGCGAGCGACTTGACTGGACCAGGTCCTACAGCGCGGTCAAGGATGTCTCGTTCGATCCCAACGACGTGCACATCCGCTGGTACCACGACGGCGAGCTCAACGTCGCCACCAATTGCCTCGATCGGCACCTCGAAGCGCGCGGCGACAAGACTGCAATCATTTTCGAGGCCGATGCCCCGGGTAAATCGCGCCGCATCAGCTATCGCGAGCTGCATGCCGATGTATGTCGTTGCGCCAACCTGTTGCGTCACCTCGGCGTCGCCAAGGGCGATCGCGTCGGCATATACCTGCCGATGATTCCCGAAGCTGCGGTCGCAATGCTGGCCTGCGCGCGCCTCGGCGCCATTCATTCGGTCGTGTTCGGCGGGTTCTCGCCGGATTCGCTGGCCGGCCGCCTCGCGGACGCTCGTTGCAAGCTCGTGATCACTGCCGACGAGGGCGTGCGTGGAGGCAAGCCGATCCCGCTCAAGGCCAACGTCGACGAAGCGCTGAAGCGTGATGGCACCGACAGCGTCGAAACGGTACTGGTCGTCCGCCACACCGGCGGCGGCGTCGCGATGCAGGCGCCGCGCGATCGCTGGTGGCACACCTTGATGGAAGGCCAGTCCACGCAATGCGAATCCGAGGCAATGAATGCCGAAGATCCGTTGTTCGTCCTCTACACCTCCGGCTCGACCGGCAAACCCAAGGGCGTGGTGCACACGACGGGCGGCTACCTGGTGTATGCGAGCTACACGCACGAATGCGTATTCGACTTGCGCGAGGACGATGTGTATTGGTGCACCGCCGATGTTGGCTGGGTCACCGGACACAGCTACGTGGTTTACGGGCCGCTCGCCAACGGCGCGACGACTCTCATGTTCGAAGGCGTGCCGAATTTTCCCGATTCGTCACGCTTCTGGCAGGTCTGCGACGAGCATCGCGTCACATTGTTCTACACCGCACCGACCGCGATTCGTGCGCTGATGCGCGAAGGCGAGGAACCGGTGAAAAAGACCTCGCGCGCGAGCCTGCGCGTGCTCGGTACCGTCGGCGAGCCGATCAATCCGGATGTGTGGGAGTGGTATTACCGCGTGGTCGGCGACGGCCGTTGTCCGATCGTGGATACCTGGTGGCAGACCGAAACCGGCGGCATCGTGATCACGCCGTTGCCGGGCGCCACGGCGCTCAAACCCGGTTCGGCCACGCTACCGTTCTTCGGCATCAAGCCCGCGATCATCGATGATGAGGGGAAGATCTGCGAAGGCGCCTGCGCGGGCAATCTTGTCCTCACCGATTCCTGGCCTGGCCAGATGCGCACGCTGTACGGCGATCATCAGCGCTTCGTCGAAACCTATTTCATGGCCTCGCCCGGCAACTATTTCACCGGAGACGGCGCGCGCCGCGATGCGGACGGCTACTACTGGATCACCGGTCGCGTCGACGACGTGATCAATGTCTCCGGCCATCGCCTCGGAACCGCGGAAGTCGAGAGCGCGCTGGTTTCGCATCCGAAAGTGGCCGAAGCCGCCGTGGTCGGCTGCCCGCACGAGATCAAGGGACAGGGCATCTACGCGTTCGTGACGCTCAAGGCCGGCGAGAACGGAAGCGACGTGCTGAAGAAGGAGCTCGTCGCCCACGTGCGCAAGGAAATCGGACCCATCGCCACGCCCGACCACTTGCAGTGGGCCATCGCATTGCCCAAGACGCGATCGGGCAAGATCATGCGACGCATCCTGCGCAAGATTGCCGCCGCCGGATCGGACGACATCGATGTGAGTCAGCTCGGCGATATCTCCACGCTGGCTGATCCGTCGGTGGTGCAGGCGCTGATCGACGAGCGGGAGAGCTAGCGCCCCGGTCGGTCCCCTAGGCTTAGGCGGGACCGACTGCGAAACCCTGCTCGGGACGTCGTTGGCCGACCGACGCCCCATCATATTGGCGGAACCGTTCGGCTATGGAACTGACGACTGAACCTGTCACCACAAATGCAGCGTCTGATGGGTACCGGCTAAGATTACAAGAAGGAAACAGATGATTAGACACAATCGCTGTAGCGGCGTGGCCGGCTTTTGGCGCCCGGATCGCAAATCGTGGTAGATCGTCGGGATGCGTCGGTTCAAGAATCCCTTGCCCGGGATTGCGATCCAAACCTCGACAACCGCGGCAAGCAGTGCCGCCATGCCTACCAAAGCTCGCCAATGCACCGCTCGCGCCAGCGGAAACAACAGGTATCCGATTGCCGATTACCCACCAGCGAAAGCGCCATCCATGTTGTTGGTGTTTCATTTTCAAACATGATTTATTCCCCCGGCCCGAGAGGAAGGCGCCAGCTAGCGCGGTGTCATTGGCCTGTCAGCTTTCTGCTGATGATTTTCCCTGAGCCACGCGGCGACTGGTCATGCGCGCGGCGATGAGGCCGATCTCGTAAAGCAGGCACATCGGCAACGCAAGGAGAATCTGCGACAGGACATCGGGTGGTGTCAGCACCGCCGCGACAACGAAGGCTCCGACAATCGCGTACGGCCGGCTGCGGCCAAGTTGCTCGGGTGTCACCACGCCGAGTGAAGTCAGGATCACCAGCACCACCGGCAACTCGAAACACAGGCCGAACGCGAGAAACAGCACCAGCACGAAATCGAGGTAGTGGCTGATATCCGGCATGACCGCAACGCCCGCCGGCGCGACGTGCGTGAGAAACGTGAACACCGCGGGCAGCACCAGAAAGTACGCAAACGCGCAGCCGAGATAGAACAGCAAAAACGCCGAGACGAGGATCGGCCGCGCGAGACGCTTTTCGTGCCGGTAAAGGCCCGGCGAAACGAATGCCCAGAGCTGATACAGGACATACGGCATTGCGACGAACAGAGCCACGCAGAACGCGAGCTTGATCGGCGTCAGGAACGGCGCCGCAATTTCGGTGGCGATCATGCTGGCGCCATTCGGCAGATGCGCGAGCAAGGGTTTGGCGAGCCAGGAATAGAGGCGGTTGGCCACCGGAATAAGCGCCACCAGGATCAGCAGCACGGCCGCGACCGCCTTGAGCAAGCGCGCGCGCAATTCAATCAGATGCGACAGAAACGACTGCTCGGCGGCGTCGTCGGTGTCGCTCTCGTCAGGGGCGCTCATCGTTCGATGTGCCGGTCGCGCGCTCGACTGCCGCGCGGATGTCCGAGGCCGCAGCGCGCACTTCGCCGCGCACGTCGACCCCGCGCGAGGCACCTTTCAGGTCGCGCTTGAGATCCTCGGCAGCCAGTTCGCGCTCGATTTCCGAGCGCACGTTGTGCCAGCTCGCGCGCGCCCGCCTTAACAGTGCGCCTGCCGTGCGCGCGGCGCGCGGCAGACGTTCGGGTCCCAGCACCAGCAACGCGATGACCGCGATCAGGGCGATCTCGCTGAAACCGATATCGAACATGGGTGCTGCTCAGGACTCGGCGCGTCCGGGTCGCTTTTCACCGTCAGGCGCGCCTGGCATCACGGAATCGGGATTCGGTGGCGCCGGAGCAGCGCGCTCGGGTTCCACCGGATCCGCCTTCAACTCGGGCGCGGGTTTGTCGTCGCCGTCGTTGAGGCCCTTGCGGAAACTCTTGATTGCCGAGCCGAGGTCCTCGCCGATGTTGCGCAATTTCTTGGTACCGAAAATCAGCGCAACGATGACCAGCACGATCAACCAATGCCAGATACTCAAACCGCCCATGATGGTTGTCCACTGCTCCGGGTGATGTCGGATGGCGCCGTACGAGCGCCGTTACTTTGCAGTGTACTCCTCCAGACGATCGCGGAAATCGACCACGGCGTTGGGCACATTGCTGACGCCGCCTTCGAAAATGCGACGTGGCGTCACACCTTCCCCGTAGACCGCCGCGTTGGCGTCGTTGTCGATCGCGAGAGCCGATCCCTCGAGCGAAACGCCGGCGAACAGCCCGCGAGCGCGCGAATAGGAATAAATCTCGGCCTTGAGCTGCGCATCGGTGGAAGCCTGCGCACTGCGCCCGACCGGTCCGGCCGCTGCCGAAGCATCGGCGCCGAGCGTGAACTTGCCGTGCACGATCGACTGTACGCCGCGTTGCGTGCGGAACACCAGTACGACATCGGTCGACGACACGCCGGCCTGGAATCCGACGCTGCCTCCAGTCAGCGTGATGAAGCTCGGATTCGACCAGACACCCTCGGGTGTCTTGATCGAGATCAGCCCCTCGCCGCGGCGGCCGCCGACGACGAAACCGGCCTTGAGCACGTCGGGAATCACCGCGATGGCATAGGCGCGACGCAACAAATCGCGCGGAATCGCCTTGTCCGGCGCCTGCATGATTTCCTTCAGCACCCGCACCGCATTGCCTGCGCGGTTAATCTCGCTGTCGGCAGCGTGGGCGCGGGGCGCGAGGCCGGCAATCAGCAATACACCCAGACAACATGCGATGAGGCGCATTGAATTCTCCAATCGGAAAGGCTTCAAGAACGTGACGCTAGCATGCGCACCTGAGTGGGCGATGAAGCGGTTGGCAGGCGGGTTTCGGAACGGCTGGATCAACGTGAACCGGTTGACTTGCGCCGCTGCCAGCCGGCGCCGAATGCGCCAAGCAAAGCAATCATGAGTCCCAGCGCCCACGGTGAGCGCAACGGAAGGCCGTCGGCTTGCGACGGCGGGATGCCGCCTCCGGTCGACCCGTTGCATTGCAGCGGCCCGACGACCAGCCCCTTCATGCCAACGTACTGAAGTTGCGAAGGCCCGGTGATCGGCCCGACCAGACTGACCATGCCGGTATCGGGATCGATCGTGGCCAAGTCGCTCCACTTTATCGCGGGATCGCCATCGTTCGCCGGCGGGTTGTAGTTGATCGCGGCCCACAGCGTTCCGTCGCCGTCGAATCCGAGCGCGACCGAATTGACGTATTGACTCAACTGGGGTCCGAATCCGCCGATTGCCGTTGCGTGGCCGCTGCTTCGATCGATGCGGTAGAGCGTGTTGTCGCCGCGGCCCCCGGCGCCATACAGCACATCGTCACGCGCGGTGAGGCCAGTGATCGTATGCCCGAGATTGCCGACAAACGTCGCGGTGCCCGAGTGCCGATCGACGCGCCACAGCTTTCCGGTCGTGGCCGAGGAGAGCCAAAGATTGCCATCGCAATCGAAGCTCATGCCGAAATCCAGCGCGTCGTCGTGATGTGGATCGCCTTGCCCGATCAGGCCAAAGCCACCAACGACGGTTGCCGCGCCGCTGTTGGTGTCAATCGTGAGCAACGCCTTGATGGAATCGGAAGCGGCATACAACCGACCGTCCGGACCATCGCTGAGGCCTGTGATGTCCGCTATGGGTTGGCTACCGATGTAACCGGCGTCGCCGATATCGGTGGCGTCAGGTACGGTGAGATCGATGCGGTACAACTCGTTGAATGCTTCGCCATAGGCGACCGGCGCGGCGTGGGCGACCGACGCAAAAGCAAACGGCAGCAAAGCTGCAGTCAGGCGGTGAAGCACGCACATGGCGGCATGTTATCGTTATGGTAGTCGTCGCCTGCGCGCTGAAAGCATGCAGGCCCGTCGAGTTTAGCAGCGATTCACGGACCCGACAAAGCCGTGTGCGGCGGGTCGCGCTTGGCGGCGAAACGTTGCGGGCGAAGTGCGAGGGAATTGGCGCGCCTGCTTTGCGGCGGCATGATGCATCTCCCGCGGAGATATTACGCAACGCATTGATTTATTTTGTTATTACGATAGAAGGGCGGGACTGACCGTTTCAGAAATCCTTGGCGGCGCGACGGCCATTGGTGCGGCTGTCGGGCCGTTCCGATCCCAGTTCGAGTCTGCGTTCCATGCCGCGCTATTTCGGAATACCACCTTCACCCCGTCCCGGCCAACGGTCCGCTGCGGTCGTGCTCGTCAATCTGGGCACACCGGAAGCGCCCGATCCGGCGGCAGTGCGCCGTTACCTCGCTGAATTTCTGGCCGATCCGCGGGTCGTCGAACTGCCACGATGGCTCTGGTGGCCGATACTGCACGGCATCATCCTGCGCATTCGCCCGCGCCGCTCGGCGCACGCCTACCAGCAAGTGTGGACTCCGGCGGGTTCGCCACTACTGGTCAATACGCGCTCATTGACTCGAGCGCTGCAAGCCACGTTCGACAGCGAGTTTCCCGAACGGATCGCCGTTCGCTTCGCCATGCGCTATGGCAAGCCGGACCTGCAATCGGTATTGCGCGAGCTTGCCAGCCACGGCATGCGCCGCTTGTTGATGCTGCCCCTTTATCCGCAGTATTCGGCGACGACCACTGGTTCAGTGCTCGACGCGCTGACCGCAGAGCTGCGAGGCTGGCGCTGGACGCCGGAACTACGCTTCGTCAACGGCTATCACGACGAGACCGAGCACATCGAGGCGCTTGCACGCAGCGTCGAGGCGCATTGGCGCGAGCACGGACGGGCGCCGCGTCTGCTGCTGTCGTTTCACGGACTTCCGGAACGATACGTTCGCAACGGGGATCCGTATTTCGAGCAATGCCGGCAAACCGCGGAGGCGCTACGTGAACGCCTCGCGCTTGCGCCCGAAGCGATATCGGTCGCCTTCCAGTCGCGCGTCGGCCGAGGTCGCTGGCTTTCGCCTTACTCGGACGAAGTGCTGGCGGCATTGCCATCGGCCGGAGTGCGCTGGGTTCAGGTTATGTGCCCCGGGTTTTCGGTGGACTGTCTCGAAACCCTCGAGGAAATCGCGATCCGGTACCGCGAAACGTTCCTCGCTGCGGGCGGTGAGCGATTCGAGTATCTGCCGGCGCTCAACGACAATCCGGATCAAGTTCATGCGTTGGTCCGCTTGGTGCTGCGGCACAGTCAAGGCTGGCGCGAATTCGAAGCTGACGCCGATGATGACGCGAGTCAGATAGCGCGCGTGTCCTGAATCAATCGGACGATATCAATCGGGCAAGTTCGGCCTTCAACGCCTGTCCGTTGACGCGCAGCCAGTCGCGCTGCTCGCGCCAGTCCGGATAGAGTCTTTCGAGCAGCGCCCAGAAGCGCGGCGCATGGCTGCGGATGCGCAGGTGACATAGCTCATGCACGATCACATAACGTAGCGCGGCGGGCGGCGCGAGCGCCAGGGCGAGATCCAGCGTCACACGATCGCGCGTATCGAGGCTGCCCCACAGGCTCTTGAGTGGCCGTAGCTTGATCGCCGTCGGCGCGAAACCAAGCTCGGGGCAATAGCGGCCCAGATACCGGCTCACGTCCCGTCGGACCTGCGCTTCGAGAAACGAGCGCAACAGGCCGCGAGCGGCAGCCAGCGATCCCTTGCGGTACGGCCGGGGGAGCGTCAACACGAGGCGGTCGCCAGTCTGCTCGATTTTCGGGAATGCGCCGCTGCGCCAGACCAACCGGATGGTTTCGCCGCGAAGCGGCATCAAAGTCGCTTCACCGGTCTTGAGCGGAGGCGGCTGCGCGCCGAGGCTGAGTTCGTCGAGTTTGCGTCCCAGCCATTCGCCGTTTTGCCTCAGAAATGCGAACACCTGTCCCGGATGCGTGCCCTTGGGATACGTGAGGCGGGCCCCCCCGGATGTCACGGTCAGACGCAGACGGCGCGCGCGCGGATGGGTGCGCCGCAAGACCTTGATGGTTTCGCCGGTCGGCATCGACAATTCGAGGTAGTCGTCCGCGTTATCCAACCCATTGCTCCGCGATATCCGCCAAGCGTTTCGGTGCCGTCGTCGAGCGATCGCTCAATCGCGATCGCCGGGCCGCACCAGCCCGAACCACTGATTCATCCTGGACAGCAGGCGCTGGTGTTCCAGGGTCATCAGCGCAAATTGGGCAGCGAGTTCGTCTTCGGCCGACGGCGCATCGCCGGCATCGAGCCCCTCCTGCACACCGTCAAGAAAGCGCAACTTGCGAATCACGAGATCTTCGCCCAGCACCAGCTCCAGGCGATCGTCGAATCCCAGACCGAGTTGAAATACCTGCTTACCCGACTTCAGATGCCCCCGTACCTCGTCCGATTCCAGGTCCTGGCGGCGACAGCGGGCAATCGCACCGGCTTCGGCCGGATCGCGAAGTTCGCATTCATCGCCAAGATCCAGATCATCCGGAATCTTGCCATGGCCGAGCCACGACGTCATCACCGTTCGCGGCGATTCCTTGGAAGCGGCCGGAGTGGCCGGAAACCGACCGAGCGCTTCGCGCAGCTGACCGACCATGCGTTCGGCCGCCTTGCGGCTGGCCGTGTCCACGATGAGCCAGCCGTCCTCGGCGTCGAGATATGCCATCAGGCGCGACGGGCGAATGAACGCGCGCGGAAGCAGTTCCGAAATCACGTCTTCCTTCAACCGCTTGCGTTCGCGACCCCCGCTCCGACGCCCATGCTTCGCCGCGTGCTCGACCAGCTTTTGCGCCACGGTCTCGCGCACCACGACGTCAGGCAGGACGCGTTCCTCGCCACCCAGCGCCACCAGCGAGAAACGGCCCTCGCGATGCATGAGAACGGTGGAATCGCGCCCATAAGGCGAGACGAAACCGTGGGTCGCGAGTTCCTGCGGCCCGCAAGGGCGCAACCTTCGGGTCTCAAGATCGATTTCGAGATTCTTCAAGCGCTTGGAGACGCTCGGGGGAAACCGGAACAGACTGATATTTCGAAAGAACATGGCTTGGCTCGGGACCAGACGTATGCGCGCAGGCCCTGCCGCAGGCCATTCGGCCAGACAGCGCGCTTGCGCAAAGGAGTGTTTGGCGGATCCACACGGCGTGGTCGGCCGCGGGAACGCCAGTGTAGCGGCGACCGCTCGAAAATACCGTTCTCTTTTCCGATGAAGACCGAATCGTTCGTGCACCATCGGTCGCCGGTGGGCCACAATGCGGCGTTCGTTTGCACCGCCACGCGACCCGATCCATTCACCCATTCGAGGGGTGCGCATGATCACCGACGATCCAGGCGAGATGGCCCGCAAACTGGCCGAACTCAAGATCGAACACCGCGATCTTGATGTCGCGATCGCGAGCCTGATCGCAGCTCATGCACGCGACGAATTGCAATTGTCACGACTCAAGAAAAGGAAGCTCAGGCTCAAGGACATGATCGGTTATCTCGAAAACAAGCTGATACCCGATCTGGATGCCTGAGCCTTGCCGCAATGCGCCGGTTGCGTTCACTCGCTGTCGCGTGCAGCGTTTCAAAATCGGAGCGACGATTTTTCAGCAGCGTGCCTGTCAGGTTGCCTTCTCGGTGCCCGGCTCCTCGGCCAGTTCGGCCTGCTTCTCGACAGTCAACTTGAGTATGCCGTGGCGAATTTCGCGACTGAGAATCACCTTTGCGTCGCGCGCCACGCTCTCGAGCACGCGATCGAAAACCAGCTTGCCGGCCTCGTCAGTCCATACCACGCGACGATCGCGCAACTTGTGGATGAACCCACGAAACAGGCTCTTGTCGAAAAACTCCGGCGCGTTCAACTCGTGCAGTAGCGAAAGGCGCTGCGCGGTCAGATAACAAAGTGTTTCGAGTTCGCCGGCGCTCAGCGTTCCCGGACCGTTCTTAACCAGTAGCGCGATCGCGATGTAATAGCGCTCGAAGGCCTGCAACAAGCTGTGCGCAACCGCGCGCAATCGGAACGCCTCGTCGCTCTGGCCCGGCCCACGGCTGACCAGGCGGCCATCGGCATCAGTCCGGAGCAGGCCGCGCGCAACGAAGAAGTCGAGTGTTGCCTGGATATGATGACCGAATTCCTCTTCGCTCCACGGCAGGAACAGCTCGGTCTGGATGAACGGATAAACCAGGCGACCCAGGCGTATCAGCGAGGCGCGCGCCATGCGGCGGTTGTTGAGGAAGCAGCACGCGACCCAGGCGGCCGTCGCAAAAAGATGCAGCACATTGTTGCGGAAGTAACTCAGCAACACGCCGGGTTCGCCATCGCAGACCAACACATCGCCAAGCGGATCACTGATACGACGGATCCACTGCATCCTTTCGCCATAGGCGATGATTTCGACCGGCGTGAGCGGCGTGACGGTTACGCGATCCGAATACGGAAGATCGAACAACAGCGCCTTGGACAAATCCAGCTGCGCCACGAGATCGGCTTCGCTCATGGCGTGCTTGGGCGTGGACAAGAGTGCAACGGCGAGCAGATTGATCGGGTTGACGTCGGCGGCGCGATTGATATTGATCTGGATTCGTTCGGACAGTGCATCGACCGCCTGCGCGAGCCACTCCGGTTTCTCTTCCGGCGTTGCGGCGGCGCTTTGCCAGTCCGGCGCAATTTCGTCGAGAAGCGGCGTCAGCAGAACCGGCTCGCCGAAATTGAGTGCCACCTTGCCATAGCGGTTGCGCAGGACCTTGAATGCGCGCAACAGGGCAAACAGTGATTCCTTTTCCTTGGGCTTGCCGGACAACTCGCCAATGTAGGCATTGCCTTCCATGAGTTTCTCGTAACCGATGTAGATCGGCTGGAACATCACCGGCCGGCGCGATTCGCGAAGAAAGCTTCTGAGCGTAATCGCGAGCATCCCGGCGCGTGGCGCGAGCAGCCGTCCGGTGCGTGAGCGTCCGCCCTCGATGAAATATTCGAGTGCGACGCCCCTCGCGATGAGCTGGCTGACATAAGCGCTGAACACGGTCGAGTAAAGCGCGTTGCCTTTGAACGTGCGGCGCAGGAAAAATGCGCCGCCGCGGCGCAGCATGGGCCCGAGCCCGGGCAGGTTGAGATTCACGCCAGCCGCGATATGCGGCGGCACCAGGCCGCTCTGGTAGAACTGGTAGCTGAGCAGCAGATAGTCAATATGGCTGCGATGGCACGGCACGTAGATGACCTCGTGTCCGGGCGCCGCGTCACGCAGTTTGTCGAAGTGGTGCATGACGACGCCGTCGTAGAGCTTGTTCCAGAAACCGCGCAGCAGGAACGAGACTGAACGCACCACGGTATGCGAATAATCGGCCGATACCTCGAGCGCGAGCTTGCGCGCGCGTGCGCGTACCTGTTCGAGGCGAATGTTTTCCTTGTTCGCGGTCGCGGCGATGGCCGCGCGGACCGGTTCGGCGTTGAGTACCGCATCGACAACCGTGCGTCGGTGCGACAGATCCGGGCCGATCACGGTCGCGCGAATCCGGTGGAAGTGCGTACGAAGCACGCGCGAGAGCTTGCGTGCGAGGCGCTCGCTGTCCATGTCGGGGGATTCGTCGATCAGCGTACGCAGATTGATCGGTGCGGCGAACTGCACGATCGTGTCGCGGCCATTCAACAGGATTGCGAGCAACCGGCGGAAGCGGCCGACCATCACCCAGTTCTCGGCGAACAGCACGCGGAACCAACCCGACTCTCGATCAGGAGCGCGACCGACGAAAATCGACGCGGGCACGAGGCGCACATCACGCACCGGATCGGCGCGAAGCCAGTCGATCAGGCGCATCAGCGCGATCGACGAGCTGCTGCGCGGCGGCCCGAACAATCGCCCCCTCGGCGCAATTCCCACCAGCGCGCGGCGGCGGCCGATCGGCAAGCGGCCGCGTGCCGCATACGGCGAAGGCAGGCCGTCCTCGATGCAGGCCTGATCGAGGATCAATTGATCCGACAGTCCCGGCCGTTCTATCGCATAGAGCGTCGGCCATGGGTCGGCGAGCGTTTCCGGGGCCCCGCCACGCGCCTCTCGGCGAATGCGAATCCACGGTCTCAATATCGCGCCAAGCACGCGCGAAAAAACCGGGGCGCGGGCGATCTGGCGCGGCGCAGGCTCGATTGAATCCATCGCCTGATTGTAGCGATCCGCGCCGCCGGCCACATGGCGCGGCGGCGCAGCCAGAATATCCTCAGCCGCCGGACGGAATTGCAGGCTTGGCTGGCGCGGGGGCTGGCGGCGTCGCCGAATCGGGTGCCGCTCCGTTCATCTTTCCCTTCAACTTGTCGACGGTTTCCTTGCCGTACCAGTGGCCGTCGATCTGGACCATCTCGGTGTCGGCGCTCAGAGGCGCACCCAGCAGCGTATAGGCGACGTTGACCTTGGCGGTCTTGCCATCGTTGGAGACCACCGTCGGCTTGATCGAATCGAGTGTGTCGTCAAGCGAGAACCCGTAGACCGTGAGGAGGTCCTTCAAGCCCATGAAGCCGGTATGCATTTTCTGCATCGATTGGTCGAAATCGAGTGCACGCGCCTGATCCAGGGTTTTAAGATCGACGGCGCGCGCGGTCTTGCACACCACGGCAAGTGCCTGCTTGACCAGCGCGGGATCAGTGAAATGCGTTTTCTGTACCCAGTCTGCGAGCGCATTGATCGCAGCGAGCGCCTGCTTCTTGTCGGCGTCGGAAAGGTCCTTGCTTTGCTGCACCATGCCGGTCAGCCAGCCGCGGCCCATGCCGACGTACATCGGTACCTGTTGCTGGTACTGCGCATCGAACTGCTTGAGCTTGGGTTCGATCTCGGCATAGATCGTCTTCTCGGCGTCGGGCGCAGTAAGCTTGCTCATCGTCTCGGCGAACTTCTGCCGATCTTCATCCTTGATCGGTTTCGCGCGCACGTCCTTGCCCCAGTCCGTCTTGAGCTTCGCGAAATCGGGCGGTGGCATGACATGTTGCAGCAAGCCGGCGATGTCGCCCTGCTTGAGCAGATCGGCCGACGTGCGGATTGCACCGTCGGGCGTGGTCCCCGGCTCGGATTTGTTGCCGCATCCAGCCACGAGCACGAGCAGCGCCGCCGCGAGAACGGCGCGCGTGAGTTTCCTGATCATTCGGGTTTCCCTCAACCGGTGAAGACGACCGGAGCGCACTCTAGCAGAGCCGAAACGCTTGGCGAACTCGCGCGTGAGTCTTCAGTCGGCCAGCATGCTCGCGAGCCGCGCGAGGTGGGTGGTCGCCAGCTCCTTTCGATGGATTTCATCCTGCACCGCATCGTGGCCGGACCAATGGAGATCGTCGCGAGGGAGTTCCGCCAGAAAACGGCTGGCTCGATTGCTTGACCATTCGCCGTAGCGGCGCTTTCGTGCAGCGAAAGACAGCGTCAGGTGTTCCCTGGCTCGCGTGATTCCGACGTAGAGCAGCCGCCGCTCCTCGTCGAGTCGTTGCTCGTCGCAATGGTCTTCTTCAGCACGGTTTTCGTGCGGCAGCACGCCATCCTCAAGCCCGACAATCCAGACGAATCCGAATTCGAGTCCCTTGGCCGAATGCAAGGTCATCAGGCGCACGGCATTGCCCGTCTCGTCGCGATCGCCGTGGCTGAGCAGGGCCAGTTGTGCCGCGAGGTTGCCCGTGCCGCCTTCGCGTCGCATCGCGCGCAGCCATTGACCCAATTCGGTGACGTTTTCCAGTCGTCGCGCACGGGCGGCCGGATCCGGAAACTGGGCGACGACGTGCTCGATATAGCCGCTGCGATGGATTACCTCGTCCAACAAATCGGCGCTGGTCGCGGATTCGGACCGGCGTGAAAGGTCGCTGATCAATCCGACGAACGCGGCAAGGCCCGCGGCAGGACGCGCAGAAAGCTGGGCGAGGACCGTATCGCTCTGCGCCGCTCGAAGCAGCGAGAGATGGCGCGAACCGGCCAGCTGGCCGAGTTTCTCCAGTGTGCCTGCGCCAATATCGCGGCGCGGGGTGTTGACGACACGCAGGAACGCGGCATCGTCATCGGGATTGGCGATCACGCGCAGATAGGCGACGAGATCCTTGACTTCCGTGCGTTCGAGAAAGGCCGTGCCGCCGGTCACGTGGTACGGCACACGCGCGAGGCGCAAGGCCTTCTCGAGCGGGCGTGACTGATGGTTGCCGCGATACAGCACGGCGAATTGCTGCCAGCGTGCCTGGTATTTCTCCGCGAGATGCGCAATCCCCGCGGCAACGCACTCGGCTTCGTGCGCATCGTCGCGGCATTCGAGCACGCGGATCGGACCGCCTTCAGCCTTCTCGCTCCACAGGCGCTTCTCGAACAAGTGCGTATTGTTCGCAATCAGGGCATTGGCCGCGCGCAGGATGCGTCGTGCGCAACGATAGTTCTGTTCGAGCGCGATAACCCGCAAAGCGGGGTAATCGCGCGCGAGACCGGCAAGATTTTCCGGGTTGGCGCCGCGCCAGGCATAGATGCTCTGATCGTCGTCGCCCACCGCGGTGAACGCACCATGCGCGCCGGCGAGCGCCTTGATCAGGCGGTACTGGACGTCGCTGGTGTCCTGGTATTCGTCGATCAAGAGGTAGCGGATGCGCTCATGCCACGCTGCGCGCACGCTCGCGTCCGATTCGAGCAGCGCAACCGGGAGACGGATCAGATCGTCGAAATCCACCGCGTTGAAAGCCGCCAAACGCCGCTGGTAGGCCGCATACAGTGCGGCGGCCTCGTGCTCGCGAGGCGTTTGCGCCGCAGCGACCGCCGCGTTCGGCGTCAGCCCGTTGTTCTTCGCCAGTGACAGCAATCGGATCGATGCGAACAACCCCTCGGGTTTCGTGCCCTTTGGCGAGAGGTCCTTGACAATGGCTTGGCAGTCGTCGGCATCGAGTACCGAAAAGCCGCGCCGCAGCCCGGCGCCTGCGTGCTCCATTTGCAGGAATCGCAGGCCGAGCGAGTGGAACGTGCACACCGTCAGGCCCTCTGCGAGGTTGCCCGGCACGAGCTTGCTGGCGCGTTCGCGCATCTCGCGCGCCGCCTTGTTGGTGAACGTGATGGCCGCAATTTTCCGCGCGGCGAGGCCGCGCCCTCGGATCAACCAGGCGATCTTTTCGGTGATCACGCGCGTCTTGCCTGAACCCGCGCCGGCCAGGACGAGCAAGGGTCCGGCGTCATACTCGATCGCGGCGCGTTGTTGGGAATTGAGCATGCGAAAACGATCAGCTGGCTAGCGGACAACTGTGCTGTTGCAGCAATCAAGTGGCACGAAATGGCTTCCTCGCCACGTCCCTTGTGCCGGGACATCACGAGCGTCACTGTACGTGCTTCGGGCGACGCGCCCAAATCCGAAAGACGAAGAATGCGCGATGGCCAATCTGTATTTCTATTACTCGGCGATGAATGCCGGCAAGACCACGATGCTTTTGCAGAGTGCCTGGAACTACGCCGAACGCGGCATGCGCAGTTTGATACTCACACCCTCAATTGACTCACGCGGCGATGCGGGGCTCGTCGCCTCGCGCATAGGACTCAAAGCCCATGGATGGCCGTTCGCCGCCGCGGATGACCTTCTTGCCTTGGTCGAAAACGACATTGTTGCGCATGGCGCGCTCCATTGCGTGCTCGTCGACGAAGCGCAATTCCTTTCGCGAGCGCAGGTATGGCAACTGACCGATGTGGTCGATCGCCACGATATTCCGGTTCTGGCTTACGGGCTGCGCACCGATTTTCGCGGCGAGCCGTTCGAGGGCAGCGGTTATCTACTGGCTTGGGCGGATCGACTCGAGGAAATCAAGACGATCTGCCACAGCGGCAAGAAAGCCACGATGGTGGTCCGCGTCGATCAGGAAGGACGTGTGCTGACCAGTGGACCGCAGGTCGAAATCGGCGGCAACGAGCGTTACGTTTCGGTGAGCCGCAGTGAGTACAAGCGCCTGGCGAACGGCGACGAGAATACGCGGTTGGCGCAGCCTGGACTGCCTCTCGGCGAACCGGACAGCTAGCGCCTCGACGAAGATGTCCCGTGTGTGCAGAATAGCCGACGCTTTCAATGCTGGCAGCGGGCGCAGTGAAAACTCGACCGCTGTCCCAACCGCAGCAGGCGGACCGGCGATGCGCATACGCGGCATGGCAAGCCGGCGCGCCCATAGACAAAAAGTTCCTGCTCGAAATAACCGGGCGCCCCGTCGGGACTGAGGAAATCGCGTAGCGTCGTTCCACCGCGTGCGATCGCGTGATCGAGAATGCGCTTCACTTCGCCCACCAGACGCGCGTAGCGTGCGCGCGAAATCGCCCCGGCTGCGCGGGCGGGATGGATGCCGGCCGCGAACAACGCTTCGGCCGCGTAGATGTTCCCGACACCCACGACAATGCGCTGATCCATCAGGAACTGCTTCACCGGTGCCGAGCGTCCGCGCGACCGGTGCCACAAGTGGTCTGCGTCGAATGCGTCCGACAGGGGTTCGGGGCCGAGCGCAGCGAGCAGGGGATGTACGCGGCCTCGGGGCTGCCATAACAGGCAGCCGAATCGGCGCGGATCGGTGTAGCGCAACACGCGACCGGAATCGAGCTGCCAATCGTAATGATCGTGGCGGCCGACTGGTGCCGCAGGATCAAGAATGCGCAGGCTGCCCGACATCCCCAGGTGCAGCAGCGCGCTGCCGTTGTCGGTCTGAAGCAGCAAATATTTTGCGCGCCGATCGACCGATTCGATGCGCCGGCCCGGGAGATGCGTTCGCAGCGCGCGAGTGATCGGCCAACGCAGACGAGCCTCGCGTACCACGATGGCCTGCACGCGTCGGCCGATCAGGTGCGGCGCAAGTCCGCGACGCGTGGTTTCGACTTCGGGCAGTTCGGGCATGGTTGTGGGGAACGTTCGGCGGTCGATGGGGCACTTGCGCTGAGCGAGGCAGTCTTCGAGGGTTTCGCTTCAGCGCGCCGCCCGAGGACCAAGCAACGCCTGCACCTGGGCTTCGTCCAGCGTATATATCAGTGGCGGCGTCTGGCGCAACGCGAGCGTCTGCGCACCGTCGCGGTAAAAGCGATAGTCGATGCGGCTGCCATCGCGAAGGCGAAGCTGCGCGTGGACAGCCCCGACAGCGAGAGGCGCATTCTGCTTCGCCTTGTCGATGCGTCTGGCCTCGACGGTGCGCCAGGCGCCGGCACTTTGCGTACGGGCCATGTCGTCCACGCGCAGTTCCAGCAATTGCTCGCCGGGCGGCAGCAAGTGCCGATCGAGTTCGCTCTCGGCAGTCGCATGCAAATAGGGGCTGAAGCGATCATCGATCAGCGCGATATGATCGCCTTCACGAACATAGCGATTGCCATCGATTGCGTCTGTATCTCCGAATGAAAGGCGTGTTCCGCCGATGTCGAGCGTCGCACCGGCCGGCTCGAGGCCAACGCGCGCTGGATCGAACGCGCTTGCCGGGCGCGAGGAACGGACCGGCGCATGGGCGATCGCCAGCAATCGCGCAATGGCCGTGTCATCGGCCATCAGTCGATACGGAGTGCGCATCCACCAGCGCCCGGAAACTCTCTCGAAGGTGCGTGTCGCGCAGTCAGGGCACTGCACATCCAGGGTGTTGATGGCGCCGAGGTCGAGCCCGGTCAATGGCGGTTCGCGCGTGCCTTGCTCACGCCGGACTTCGGCGAAAACACAACAGCCGAGCAGTGCCGCGACCAGCAGCAGAATCAGGTTGGTACGGACTTGCCGAGTCATGCTCAGCGCCGGCGTCGGCGCCAGCGGATCCAGCCGCCGATAAACATGAGCAGGGCGGGGATGCCGACCAGGAAAGTGAATCCGATCGCGTTGAGCGCCGCTTGCGACAACGCCAGGTTGCGGTCCGGCGCGCTGCGATCCGGCACATCGATCAGCGTGTCGTCTTCGAGCAGCCAGTCGAATACGCGTTGGCCGAATTCGCGATTTCCGCCGTTGCCGAGAAAGCTGTTGGACAGAAAATCACCATCGCCGATCACGACGACGCGCTGTTCGCGCTTGCCCGGGCGCGGCGACAGGCGCGTCAACGCGAATCCGAGGTCCAGCGGTCCCGGGATTTCGCCGGCATCGGCGTCGTAGCGGATGTTCGCTGCCGCGTCGCCGGCTTTGGGGATCGGTCCGGTCTCTGTCCACGATTTGGCCGAGCTGCGCAACAACGACGCAAATTTCCAGCGCGCGCCGGAAAGTTCGGCCAATGCCACCGGCTGCGGAAACAGCGTGGTCAGCGCGAAATCGCGGGTAATCGCGTGATCCGGATATTGGCTGATGGCAACGAAGCTCGGATCGCCGATGCCGAACGCCTGGCCTCCGCCATCGACCACGGTGCCTGCGAGCACGCGCAACGACAAATCCTGCGCGAGCGCGTCCAAACCCACGTCCTCGCCCGGGTCGGTCAACCACAGCAGGTTGCCGCCACGCGCAATGTAGTCGCTGAGCGCGTCGACCAGACCTGCTGCGAGCCGCACCTGGGGATCGGCGATAACCAGCAGATCGGTATCGTCAGGTACCTTGCCGAGGTTGGCGAGCGGCAGCGGCACCGACCGGATGCCCTGATCCGCAAGTGCCGCGGTGAATTGCCCGAAATCGGCATTGGCCTTGCCGTTGGCCTGGCGCTCACCCTCGCCTTCGAGAAACGCGACCACGTGCGTACGCGAGCGCGCGAGGCGCTGCAAGGCACCTGAGAACTCTTCTTCGCTCAAGACCTTGAGGTGTTCGCTGCGCGTGCGATAGCGGATCTCGATCTCGCCGTCGAGCGTGATGCCCGCTTCGCGCATGCCTGCAGGATCTGCATCCGGATCGACAAAGTGCAGGCTGATGTCGGGCTTGATGCGCTGGTAGCGTGCAACAAATGCGGAAATGACCGCGCGCAAGCCGCCTTGTGGGCGCGCGTAGCTGGTCACCACGACAGGTGCGTCGAGGGCCTTCAACAAGGCGACCGACGCAGCTGCAAGGCTTGCGCGGTGGTTGGCGCTCCAGTCGCGCTCGAGACCGAATCGCGTGCTCAGAAATGCAACGCAACCGGCGATCGCCAGCAATGCAAGGAGGCGCAACGCGCCGGCAAGCCGCGCCCACATCAGTCGATTCGTCCGCGCAAGGCATCGAGTCGCCAGACAGCCAGCGTCAGGGCAAACCCGGTCAGCAGCAGGAAATAGACGATGTCGACACTCGCGACGAGACCGCGCAAAAACGGTTCAAGATGGCTGCCGGAAGCAAGATAATTGATGCTGGCGTTGTCGATACCCTCCATGCGTGCGCCGGCATCGACAATCGACAGCAATACCGCGATTGCGAGCGCCGCACCCGCGGCCAGCGCAGGTTGCGCAGTGAGTGCCGACGCCAGCAGGCCAATCGCCGTGAGCGCGCCGATATAAAGCGCGAGACCGAGTGCCGCGGCAGCGAGCTTTCCCAGATCAAGCGTGCTGCCCAACTCCAACGTGAGCGGCAACAACAGCACCACCGCGAGGATCAGCCACGCGAGGCCGAGCGCGCCGAGGTATTTGCCGAGCACGATGCGCGCGTTGCCGATACCCGAAGCGAGCAGCAACGACAGCGTCTGCCCACGACGCTCTCCGGCGATCGTGCGCATCGTGATCAGGGGAACCAGCAGCATCGACAGATTGGCAAATGCACGCAGCAGCGGTATCGCAACGAGATCGGTCACGCCGGGCGCATCCTTGAGTGCGCCGAGCTTTGGCATGAGTTCGAGATACGCCCCAAGTGCGATCAGGAACTGATAGGCAGTCAGGGCCAGCACAATGGCGATAAGCATCCAGGCGAATGGCTGCACGAACTGGCGCCGCCACTCGTTGCCCGCTATCAGGCCGGTCGCTCTCATGCCGCCTCACTGGTTATATCGGTCGCGGCGATCTGCAGGAACATCTGATCCAGGGCCGCGCTTTCCTCGCGCACTTCGATCACTCCGAAGCGACGTTCGACCAGGGCTCGAACGAGCGAGTCGACGCCAGCACCGTCGATGAGTTCGATGTGCCAACGCTGATCCTGCGAGAGCTGCGTGGCCGAGCGCACCATGGGCAGCGCGCGCCACGCGGCATCGGTCGGGTTCGGCTCTACACCGATCTGGAATCGCGCGGTGGCTGCTTTGCGCGATAGCATGTCTTCGTGCCGCAGGCGGCCCTGGTGCAGGATTGCCACGCGATCGCAGCAAGCTTCGACGTCGCTCAAGACATGCGTCGACAACACCACGGCATGATGATTGCGCAGTCCAGCGATGAGTTCGCGCAATTTCAGGGCCTGCACCGGATCTAGTCCCGACGCGGGTTCATCGAGAATAATGAGCGCGGGTTCGTGGATGATGGCTTGCGCGAGCCCGACGCGCTGACGAAATCCACGTGACAGCACGCCGATCAGTCGGTGCCGTACATCCCCCAATTCGCAACGTTCGATAACGCGTTGTGCCGCTCTCGTGGCGGAACCGGCGAGTGCGTGCAGTCGACCGCAAAAACGCAGGTATTCCTCCACGCAAAGCTCCGCGTACAAGGGAGGTTCCTCAGGAAGATAACCGATGTCCCGGCGCGCGCGTTGCGGTTCTTCGCGCAGGTCGGCGCCTTCGAGCCGTACCGTTCCGCGCGTCGGCGGCAACAAACCGGCCATCATGCGCAAACTGGTGGATTTGCCCGCGCCATTCACCCCGAGCAGACCGAGCACTTCGCCGCGGCGGATGGCGAGAGTCAGCTCGCGAACGATGTCGTGGCCGCCCAGCCGGCACGTCACATGCTCCACCGACAACAACGCTTCAGCCTGATTCGCAGTCATTGGTTGATTGTTTCGTTTTCACATGCGGCACAGCAAGCGCCGTGGCGGTTCCGACTCAACATGAACGCGATGGATGATCCCCTGCGGGCTGCACTCACCGACCGGGACAAGCCTCGCGGCACGGTCATAAGCCATTGCACACCCTCGGTGCCTTGATAGCAGGCGGTGGAATCGCCATGTCTGGACAGGTACAATTCACGTTCGTTCCGGGAGTTCCCCCTTTTCATGCTCGATTCCCTGTTGACCTTCGTATCGCGCGGCCTGACGCAAGCTTCGTGGGGCGCCTGGATCACTTATTTCCTCGTGGTGACCCAGCTCACGATCCTCACGGTAACGCTGTATTTGCACCGCAGCCAGACCCATCGCGGCGTGGATTTCCATCCTGTGCTCGCGCACTTCTTCCGTTTCTGGTCGTGGCTGACCACGGCGATGGTCACCAAGGAGTGGGTTGCGGTCCATCGCAAGCACCATGCGCGCTGCGAGACAGAGGAGGATCCGCACAGTCCGCAGATCCACGGTATCAGCAAGGTGCTGTGGCAGGGCGTCGACCTGTACAAGGTCTCCAGCGGCAATCCGGCTGATCTGGCCAAATACGGAGTCGGCACACCCGATGACTGGATCGAGCGGAATGTCTATTCGCGCTTCCCCGAGTACGGACCGACTCTCCTGATGCTGATCAATATCGCGCTGTTCGGCGTGGTGGGTGTCGCGATCTGGGCGATCCAGATGTGCTGGATTCCGTTCTGGGCTGCCGGCGTGGTCAACGGTCTCGGCCACTGGTGGGGTTATCGCAACTTCGAGACAGCCGACACATCGACCAATCTCACGCCATGGGCGTTTTTCATCGGCGGCGAGGAGCTGCACAACAACCATCATGCCTTTCCGAGTAGCGCCAAGTTTGCCCTGCGCCGTTTCGAGTTCGATATCGGCTGGTTGCTGATCCGTGCGAGCGAGAAGCTCCGGTTGGCCAAGGTTCTGCGCGTCGCGCCGTCGCTGGATGTGCGGGCCAACGTCAAACTCCCCGACACGGAGACGCTCAAGGCCGTGCTCGCGCACCGCTTCCATGTGATGAGCGACTACTTTCGCGGTGTCACTGCGCCCACCCTGCGCGCCGAGAAAGCGTCGTTGGACGACGGTGTCAAGGCACTGCCGCGCAAGCTGCGCCGTGCATTGGCAAACGGCGGTCGTTGGCTCGACGAAGCCTCACGTGCCAAGTTGCAGCGCGCGTTGCGCGAGCGTCCACAACTGGCGGTGGTATGCGAGTTCCGCGCACGGCTGGCCGCAATGCTCGAACGCAATGGCCGCAAACCCGAGGCGCTGCTCGAAAACCTCAAGCAGTGGTGTCACGAGGCCGAAGCAACCGGGATCCGCACCCTCCAGGAATTCGCCGGGCGCCTGAAGGGCTACCAGCTCGCCGGCGAGCGCAGCTGAGGTTCGCAAAATAAGCCGTCTGTGATTTTAAGGCAGAGAGTCAGTGCGCCGAGAGGTGCCGCTGTGGAGTCGTTTGGCAAACGCGGCTGTTCGGGCGCTTGTCCTCACAACTAACGCCAGGCGCCTTTGACCGGTTGCTGAAAAAGTCCCTCTTGGACTTTTGACTCGCCGATCCTGCAGCTTGCCCCGCGAGCCAGCTTCGCTGTTCGCGCTGGCTCCTGCCTGCAATCGCTGTTAGTCCCTTCCTGCGGCCAAATCCCCCAAGCGTCGCGTCGGATGCCTCCTTGCGCCCGCGCTGAACGGCTGCTATTCACCACTCCAGTTGCTGCCAACGCTACAGATCGCCACTTTGCATGGTGATTACGGCTGCCGGCCGTCGAAACCGTCATGGAACAGGCTTTGCGCGACTGGGATCGATGTGAAGTTGTCGATCGTGTCTTGCTCCACGAGGCCGGTTGGTCCATAAACGATCGCATCGATGGTTGGCGTCGGGTCGTCGATATCGAGCACAGGCACATTCCCTTGAAGGTGCAGATCGCCGCCCGTATCGATATCGAACGTGACCCGGATATCGCCCGAATACAAGTCGCCAGTGCAATTGGTTGCGCCGGACCCAAAGCAGAACACATTCGGGGAGGTGACAACCCAGGGCGTGCGCACGATCAGATGCACACCACTCAGTGAGACATCGCCTTCGTAGTGCGCGACGACTTCAAAATGGGCAATGTCGCCCGGCCCGCCCGTTCCGGGTTCAAGGCTCGTGGTTAGCGAGAGGTTGCCATGGGCATTGATGCCGGTGTCGAGCAACGCGGTGCCTTGGGTGGTCGGCAGCGGCGCCTGCTCGACGTAAGTTGTCGCAAGCAACTGATCGCCTGCAGGAGGTGCCAACCAAGACGCCGACACGAGTTCCGCGAGCGGATCGTAGTAGAACGGACCAAGCGCCTGCTCGTCGATCAGTGCGCCGCTCGCAGGGTCGAAGCGGGACAGGAAGCGGACGCCGAGTCCGGAGGTTTGCAGGCATTCGTTGTGACTCACGCGAATACCGCCCTCGGGATCGCTCGCGGCATCAATCAGAGTCGAGCTAAGCAGCGGTGATGAGTCCGGGCGCCATACCTCGCTCTCGCCACTGCCATCGCCATGCAGCAGAATCACGATCGGAGCGTAATCGACCGCGCCGACTTCAAGGAGATCACCCCCGGGAAGCGCGAGCGTCTGGAAGTTGGGATAGCACGCGCCGGTTGTGCAATTGAGCTGCGGCAGATTGCCCGACCACAACGTCGCGCCGGTCGTGGCGTCAAGCTTGGCCCACTGATCGCTTCCGACCACTACGATATTGCCGTCATCGACCAAACGGATCACATAGATGTATTGCGGCGCTGACGCATCGGACGTCCACTCGACCGTCCCGTCTACACCGGACAATCGCACCAGTGAGTCGGGTCCGGCGAGCAACGCATCCTCGCCGATCAGCGCGAATTCTGGCGTTGATGACTCAACCAGCCCGTGGCCGGTGGAGCGGAATAGATCGTAGCGCCAGAGAATCGATCCATCGGCTACGCCCAGCTTGTAGAGGCTCTGCGCGCCGCAGTTGTTGGACGGATCGCAAAGAATTCCAGTGCCGACGGCCGCGAATGCATCCGCTTCGGCGTCGATAACCGGATCGGAAACAAAAGTGTTGTACCAGGCTTCATCAGCAGGGCGCAGCTCCGTCTGCCAAAGTAGCGCCCCGGTTGAGAAGTCGTGCTCGCTGACGGACGCGCTAGAGACATTGATCCCACTACCGTTAAGGATGCTCGGGGCCACCGATGTCGCAACGACGTCGGCGCTGGCGGCAACGTGGATTCTTCCGGGATACACGGCCGCCAATTCCGGAGACACGAATGGTTCGGCAGCACTCCAGAGCACCGAGCCATTATCAGCATCGAGACTTCGAAGTCTCACTTCCTCGTTTCGCGCGCCATTGGCGAGGCCGATCGCGAACACGCGTCCGCCGGCCGCGACGCGGGTGCTGGACAGGCCTTGCAGCGTCGCCGGTACTCCGATAGTGTCGCCGAGCTGGCCGCTCGCGAGATCAACCGATTGCACGAACGGCGCAATCGGCTGGCCGGAGGCGTAGGGACTGGCGACCGCGAGAAACTGACCGGCGGCAAGCCCGCCAAGAGCGAGATATTGGGGGATTGGATGGCCGTCCGTATCGACCGTCGGCAGCATTGTGGTCCAGTCGATATTTCCAGTCGTGGGGTCAAGCCTTACCAGGCCCTGCGTCGAATCGACCAGGAATGCGTCGCCGACGACAGCGGCCACGTCGGTGGCGTCGATCGGCTGCGTCCAGACCGTCGCGCCGGTCGCGGGATCGAGACCCTCTACACTGTTCGCGGTGATGACCACCGGCAGCGCCGGGTCGCTGGGCACGAGGAACGCGCGTGCGGCCGTCGCCTGCCAGATCGGCGAGCCGTCGGCGACCGCGAACGTGCTCAGGCCCAACGCGGTACTGACATACACCGTGGACCCATCTACGCCGAGAGGTATCGCTTCGTCATCGGCGATTGTCGTCTGCCAGATCAACCGGCCGACCCCGCTGAACCTGATCAGCCTTACGCCGCTGGCAGGATTGTTCGCGTCGAGTAGATAGGTAGCATAGACGCTGCCATCGTCGCCGGCGGCGACCCCTTGCAACGGACACGGATAAGTCCGGCCCGACACCCGGTATTGCCATACCGGGGCGCCGAGCCCCGAATCGGACAGCAGCGTGATCTTGTTGCAACCCATCGCAACGGTGGAATCCGAACCGTATAGCGCGAGTGCGCGCGCGGAGACGCGACTCGACCAGTCGATCGCGCCCTTCGAGTCGATGCGGACTACCTCATCGAAATACTCCGTGCCGATGTATGCACCGCCGTCCGCTGCCGGAAGCAATGCCGTGACGTAGTCGCCTTGATCTGCGAGGTTCACGGTCCAGTGCTCCAGACCAGCGTGGTCAAGACGCTGGATCTGATTGTCGGTCCCCGCCATCGTCGCCATCAGCAGGTCGCCGTCGGCCCCAAAGCGGACAACAGCCTCGGCACCGGACAGGGTCGGTGGCGCGGAAATCGTCCAATCGTTTCGCCAGACGATCGACTGCGCGTGGGCAATGCTTGCTGTCGCGATCAGACCAAGCGCGCAGCACAGGACAGCTGCTGTCCTTCGCTGAACTTTCGTTCCGCGCACGATCCCTCCCTGTTCATCATGCAGAACAGGACGTTACCGCAAACTGGAAATCGAAACAAACGCGTTTGCGCGGCGGCGGTATCTGGCTACTGTCGAGACTCAGGTCAGCCAGACCCGTTGGTGCTCAGCCCTTCGACAAGCACAGGAGCAGGCTTGCTTGCGCGACTAGCGGAGTCGAAGCACTTGAGCGCCGATGCCCTTCGACTTCCGCGCCGCGCGGATACGCTCAGGGTGAACGGTGGGCGCAACTGAAGTTCAACACAAGGGAGGCACTGGATCCCGTGTCATCGCCCCTGCGTGTGCTGCACGGGATGAGTTCATCCTGAACTCACTTGATCTTGCCTTCCTTGTAGATGACGTGCTTGCGCACGACTGGGTCGTATTTCTTGACTTCCATCTTGTCCGGCGTGTTTTTCTTGTTCTTGTCGGTGGTGTAGAAGTGCCCGGTGCCGGCCGACGAGGTCAGGCGGATCTTGTCGCGTTTGGATGCCATCGTTTTGTTCTCCTCAAACCTTCTCGCCGCGCGCGCGCATTTCGGCGAGCACGGAGTCGATGCCGTTCTTGTCGATCGTGCGCAGGCCATGGCTGCTCACGCGCAGCTTGACCCAGCGATTTTCACTTGCCACCCAGAAGCGCCGTTCGTGCAGATTCGGCAGCCAGCGTCGTCGCGTCCTGTTGTTCGCGTGCGAAACGCTGTTTCCGGACTGCGGGCCCTTGCCGGTTACCTGGCAGACTCTTGACATGACACCCTCGCTTTTTCAGTTTGCCGTCCTTGGCCAGAACGGTGGCGGCCCAGCAGCCGGGGGAGACCCGGTCGCACGTTGCTGGAGGTGGCTTCGGGGGTTGCGGGAAATCGTGCAGTTTCCACTGACAGCAGGGTAAACGCGGCCACTGTCGAAGTCAGCCGCCTTTTATAGCCCAAACAGGTGCCAGCGGCAAGCTGTGGGTAAGTATTGCCTCGGCCGTTATCAAACTTCCGTCGCGTCGGTATGGCGCGAGCGGCGGATGAGCCACGCGACGCCACGCAGATCGGAAATCCCCACCAGTGCCCGGCCGAAATTGTTGTAGTTCGATACGCCAGCGGCGCGCGGGCGATGGTTGACGGGCACGCTTTGCACTTTCCAGCCGGCGCGCTGCATCAACGCGGGGAGATAGCGATGCATGTGATCGAAATAGGGGAGGTCGAGAAATGCCGCGCGTTCGAACAGCTTGGTGCCACAACCGGTATCCGGGGTGTCATCGCGCAGCAGTCGGCGCCGGATTGCGTTGGCGAGTTTCGACGCGACGCGCTTGCTCGCCGAATCGCGCCGGGTGACGCGCCAGCCTGCGAAAAGTTTGGTCGCTGGCGCAGCCTCGTCGCGAAGAGACAGCATTTTCGGAATATCCGACGGGTCGTTCTGACCGTCGCCGTCGAGCGTTGCGATCCAGGTACCGCGCGCGGCCTTCACGCCGTTGCGGATGGCCGTCGATTGCCCGCTTTGCGCCGCGTGAGCGATCACACGCAATTCGGCGTGGCTCGACTTTGCCGACTCCAGGACAGAACGGCTGCCGTCGGTGCTCGCGTCGTCTATGTAGAGCACTTCGAACTCGATGCGACCGCGAAGCGCACCGACGATTTCATCGAGCAACGGGAGGATGTTTTCGCGCTCGTTGTGGACCGGCACGACGACGGAAAGCTCGAGCATGATCTATCGATTGCTGCGCAGAGGGTCGGCATTATCGCCGATAAGGCATCAGGTCACTTCTGCCGTCACCTGCTCCCGGCGGCGGTGTCCGGCGGCCCTTCAATTGCATCACGCCAGGAACGCTCGAGTGCGTTGAAACTGGCGTTGTCCTGCGCAAGCAACACCAGCGTGCCAGTGCCAATCGGAACTTCGCGTCCCTGCCACATTCCGTGATCGAAATTGCGTTGTTCCGGTTCGCGATGCTGCGTGACGAAAATGACGGTGACAGGCTCATTCCCTTCGCGCATCGCCATGTGCACCGAGTGCCACGGTCCGAGCGGGCAATCGCTGAGATAGGTGACCGGTGGCGGTGATCCCGCCAGATGCACTCCGCGGCGCTGAAACTCGCTTCGAACGAGCACCGGCGCGACCGGCGTCACGCTGACCAGGGCCGCAGGTTCGCCCATCACGTGATGAACCACCATATCGTCGAGCGGCGGCTCCTGCGATGCGTGCCAGCGCATCAGGCCGACGACCAATGCCAAACAGGCGGCGGCCGCCAGCGCTGTCCATCCAGCCCGCGCGCGCAGTGACCGCTGGCGGCTTCGCAAACCGGTGGCATGTGTCAATCGAATGCGATCGGCGAGACCTGCGGGGGCCGGTAAAGCCAGTGCGTCCGCCAGCCGTGCCTCGAACGCGACCGCTTCGCGCCAGGCTGCAGCGCAGCGCGCACACGATTCGCGATGGGCGATGAAAGCGGCATCACCCGAATCCGGGTTGATGCCCAGCAGCCGTCGGAACTCAAGGCAGTTCATGGACATCCGCCTCGTGCCCTGGATCGCCCAACCGGGCCTTCAATTGCTGGCGGGCGCGAAATACCTGGGTCATGACCGCCGCTTCCGTGATGTCGAGCTGGCTTGCAATCTCGGCGCAGGAAAAGCCGAACAGCACCTGCAATACCAGCGGTTCGCGGTATTTCGGATCAAGACGCGCAATGGCCGCGCGCATTACTGCATGCTCGCTCCTGTGCTCGGGTCCCGGCGCCGAATCGCTGATTTCGACATCGTCGACGGACGCGGTCGGCAAAACCTTGCGTTCGTACAAGCGCGCGCGTTCGCGACGCAGGATCGTGATCAACCAGGCCTTGGCCGCCTCCGGCTCGCGCAGGCTGTCGAGCGCGCGCCAGGCGCGCAAGAAGGTCTCCTGAACGAGATCCTGCGCAAGCGTGCTGTCACCGGTGAGCCAACAGGCATAGCGGTACATTTCACCCGACCAGGTTTTTACCAGCGCGTTGAATTGGAACTGGCGTGCGTCCACTCCCTTACTGGACCGGGTCTTCGGCTCTTGGCTTGCAGAATTCATCGCCCGAGGATCAGCTGTCGAAGCCGTCCTCGAAAATGAGCCCCTCATCCACGGTAATCGTCCCGTGCATCCCGCCGCCATTGCTGCCGTGAATCTCGCAGTGATAAGGCGCCACGCCCGCAATGGGAAAGCTGACAGTGGCACTCCACGGGTCGGAATTCGGATTGCCATTGCCGCCAGCGCCGTCACAGCCGTTGGCACACCGAAAGACGATGACCGAGCCGTCGTCCGACCGCACGTTGTGGAAACCTCCACCATTTACGAACGTGACCGTGTCGCCCGGCGCGATGATCAGCGTCGGTGGCTCAAACCGGAATGGGCCGGTCAGAGCGGTGACCACATGGTCACTCGCAAGGACCGGAGCTGCACGGCACGCGACAAACAGAATGGCTGCAACGAGCAGAGAGTTGCGCACGACCGATCTCCCGTGTGGGTCTGCGCCGGGATGGCGCAAACTCGTCAATTCGCTGGTGAAATGCCGCGCTGCGACGATCCGATGCTTCCTGATCTCCCGGAGTACGGATCGGATTTTGAGCTCAGCGCAGCTTGTCCAGTATACCGTCGAGCTCGTCCAGGCTGTGGTAGCGAATAACGAGCCTGCCGCGTCCGCTGCGCGCATGATTCACCGTCACAGGCGCCCCCAGCTTGGCGGCCAGTTCCTGCTCCAATGCCTCGATGTCGGGATCGCGAATTCGCGCGGACTTGCGGATGTGGGGAGCGGTCTGGGCTCTGCTGGCTGCGCGTTCGAGTTCCCGAACCGTCCATTGATTCGAAGCCGCTTCGCGTGCAAGGGCGATCGCTCTTGCCGGCGGCAGCGTCGCGAGCGCACGTGCATGGCCCATTTCTATCTGTCCGTCATCGAGCAGCCGCCTGATTTCGATCGGCAAATCCAACAGGCGCAACAAGTTGGATACCGCCGCGCGCGACCGGCCGACGGCGTCCGCGGCCTGCTGATGGGTGAGGCCGAATTCTTCGATCAGCCTCCCGAGAGCCTTCGCCTCTTCGAGCGGAGTCAGATCCTCGCGCTGGATATTCTCGATCAACGCCATCGCAATGACCGCCTGATCTGGTGCCTCCCGGATCACGGCCGGAATTTCGGTCAAGCCGGCCTTGCTGGCTGCCCGCCAACGTCGCTCGCCGGCGATCAGTTCATAGCGGTCTCGGCCTATTGCGCGCACAACGACGGGCTGGATCATGCCCTGTGCCTTGATCGACGCGGCCAGCTCTTCCAGGCGTTCGGCATCGATGTTCTGACGCGGCTGGTATTTGCCAGGCTGGATGGCGCTGACTGCCAGCGCGCGCAACTCGTTTTCCTGCGCGGTATCGAACACTCCATCACCGTTGCCGAGTAATGCATCGAGCCCGCGCCCAAGCCCTCTTTTCTTGTTGGCCATCTGGATTTCCGTGATTCGAATCTATGAAACGGACGCGCGCGCGGCGGCGAGGCGTTCACGCCGCAACATTTCGCCGGCCAAGCCGAGATAGGCGATCGCGCCACGCGATTCGCGATCGTATAGGGTGATCGGCTTGCCGTGGCTCGGCGCCTCGGCCAACCGGACATTGCGCGGGATGACCGAGCGCAGCACCTGATCGCCGAAGTGGCGGCTGAGTTGCGCCGAAACCTCGTTGCCGAGATTGTTGCGTACATCGAACATGGTGCGTAGCAGACCTTCGACTTCCAGCCCGGGATTGAGGCGCTTGCGCACGGCCTCGACCGTATCGAGCAGACTCGACAAACCTTCGAGCGCGAAATATTCGCATTGCACCGGAATCAGCACTCCGTTGGCGGCGGTCAAGGCATTGATCGTCAAGAGATGCAGCGACGGGGGGCAATCGATCAGAATGGTCTGGTAGCGCCCTCCGAGCGCGGCAAGATGATCCTTGAGCCGTGACTCGCGCGCCAGCGCATCCATCAATTTCAATTCCGCGGCAGTCAGGTCGGAATTACCCGGCAACAGATCGAAGCCGCTCTCGGTGCTGATGATTGCGCGCTCGATCGGAACCTCGTCCAGCAGCACATCGCAACCATTGGGTTGTGCACTGCGCTTGTCCACGCCGGACGCCATGGTCGCATTGCCTTGCGGATCGAGATCAACGAGCAGCACCTTGCGCCGCGCTTCTGCAAGCGTCGCCGCGAGGTTGACGGCAGTCGTGGTCTTGCCGACCCCTCCCTTCTGGTTTGCGACGGCGATGATGCGTGTCATGGTGGTTGTCGATTCCCCGGCGCCGCATTGCGCCTGATGATGACCAGATGCCGTTCGGCGTCCAGGCCCGGCACGTCGACGCGATGGATCGCCGTTACCCGGAACGCACCAGGGACGGCGGCGAGTTCATCCCGCGGCAGTCGCCCTTTCTGTGCCAGCCACGTTCCATCGTCGGCAAGCAGCCGGCCACCCAGTTTGAGCATATCCGCAAGCGATGCAAAAGCACGGGCCGTAACGCAGTCGAATCGGCCATCGACCTGCTCGACGCGGCATTCTGCCACTTCGACGTTACGCAGGCCCAACTTGCGCACGACTTCCCGCAGGAATCGCGTCTTCTTGCCGTTGGAATCAACCAGCGTGAACCGGCGCCGAGGCGCGGCGACGGCCAGCGGAATTCCCGGCAAGCCGGCACCGGATCCAAGATCCGCCAGGGTTTCTCCGACAACGTAACGGGCGATCGCAAGAGAATCGAGCAAATGGCGCGAGATTATTCCTCGGGCATCGCGCACCGAGGTGAGGTTGTAGGCCGCATTCCATTGCTGCAGCAGTCCTACATAATCGAGCAGGCTTTCGATTGCAGCTCCAGGCAGATCGATATCCAGATCGGCCAGGCCGCCCTCCAGTTGCGGCCGCAACGACACGCGCTCGAACATGGCATCCAATTCAGGTCGGGCCACCAAGTATCGATGCGCGCTGCAATGAAATCCACTGGCCCCGAGGCCACTGGTTCAAAAGGTCTGCACAGAACTGACGCAAGCCGTGAGTGGAACTGGCGCGGCTGACTTCGGGTGACGGATGAATCTCAGTCCGTGACGCTGAGATCCACGCGTGCGATCAGAAGGCCGCGATCGCGCAGTTCAGCATTGAGGGCCTGCTTGAGCCACTGGCGACGCTCATCGGCGTGATCGGGAAACGCAGCATGTCGCAGCAGGTCGGTGGTGCGCGTGCGCAACCAGCCGTTCACGCCGTCGATCACCGCGTCGGCGCGTTCCGGATCGAGAACCTGAAAGTACAGCGTGCCGCGGCAAGGTTGGCCCGAAGACAAGCTGCTGTCGAACTTCACCGTGTTTCCGGCGAGGTTGATCTTGTGGGCAACCGATTCCACCAGCGGCATGACCAGATGCAAGCCGGCGCCGAGCATGCGGGTGTGGCCGCCGATGCGACGGAGCGAGTAAACGGAGCCTTCTGGAATCCGGCGTACCGATGCAGCCGCAAGCACAAGAACCGTGCAGACTGCCATGAAAAGTATCGGGAGCATCATTTTTATATTCCACCACAGGAAGTTGCAAAGCGAACTTCATGTCAGGTCTATCAAACCATAAATTCGCGTCGCTAACAAGTGTTTAACATCTTACGTTGCAAGGCACCAATCTGCGCTGAATGCGTCGGGCCCCGCGGCAGAAAACTCAAAGCAAAACGCGCGCCAAGGGGATGGAGCAAGACCCTCGGACGTATCGGCCCCTGCGAAGCGTCTGCGGTCGCAGTGGCGACATGTGAGCGCCGCCCGGGCCAGTCCCGCCACCACGCGAGGCTACAATGACCGCGTCGCCGATCCGGAGTTCGTCATGAGGTATCCATCCACACGTCTGCGCCGAATGCGTCGCGATGCGTTCTCGCGCGCGCTGATGCGGGAAAGCGTGTTGACTCCGGCCGATCTGATCCTGCCGGCGTTCGTATGCGAAGGTCGTGATATCGCCGAGCCGGTGTCGTCGATGCCTGGAGTCGAGCGGCTTTCCATCGATCGCCTGCTGCTGCTGGCCGAGCGGGCCCAAACCTTGGGTATCCCGGCATTGGCTCTGTTCCCGGTGGTGCCGGCCGGCGTCAAGAGCCTGGATGCGCGCGAGGCCTGGAACGCGCAGGGCCTGACCCAGCGCGCGGTGAACGCGCTCAAGCGCGCCCTCCCGGAGCTCGGTCTGATTACCGACGTGGCGCTCGATCCCTTCACCACGCACGGGCAGGATGGACTCATTGACGATGGCGGGTACGTGATGAACGACGCGACCGTCGATGCGCTGGTCAGGCAGGCGGTGTCCCATGCCGAAGCCGGTGCCGATGTCGTCGCGCCGTCGGACATGATGGACGGGCGCATTGGCGCGATCCGCTCGGCACTTGAGACGGGCGGTCATGTGCATACGCGCATCCTGGCCTATTCGGCCAAATATGCTTCGGCGTTCTACGGGCCGTTTCGCGACGCGGTCGGCTCTGCCGGAAACCTCGGAAAAGGCAACAAGTCCACGTATCAGATGGATCCAGCCAACAGCGATGAGGCCTTGCGCGAGGTCGCTCTCGATATGGACGAGGGGGCCGACATGGTCATGATCAAACCGGGCCTGCCATACCTTGACATCGTGCGCCGGGTGAAAAGGCGTTTTGGGATGCCGACGCTGGTCTATCAAGTCAGTGGCGAATACGCGATGCTCAAGGCCGCCGTGCTCAGTGGCTGGCTCGACGAGCGAGCCGTCGTCCTGGAGACGCTGATGTCGATCAAGCGCGCCGGCGCCGATGCAATTCTGACCTACTTTGCGTTGGATGCCGCAGCCTGGCTGACCGGAAAATCGTGATGAGGGATGCTCCGATCCTGTCGGCACAGCGACCAGATGTTTGAAAGGCTGCGCGAATAGACCAAGGCGCCTGCAGTGAGAAATCCGCGTCACGCCGTCTTCGGTCAGCCGATTGCGCATTCGCTGTCGCCGCGCATCCATGCAGCTTTTGCGACGCAATTCGACCTGCCGCTTGATTACCGGGCGATTGAGTGTGCGCGCGGAGACCTCGGCGCGGCACTCGTATCCTTTGCCGCATCCGGAGGACGAGGCGCCAACCTGACCTCGCCGCTGAAGCGCGAAGCGCTCGCGTCCTGCGAATCACTCGGGGTGTCAGCGCGAGAGGCCGGCAGCGTCAACACGCTCTCGTTGACCAGCGCGGGCTGGCGCGGCGACAGCACGGACGGCGCGGGGTTGCTGCGCGACCTGCGCAACCGACACGGCATCGATCCGGCGGGCCAGCGGATCGTGCTGCTCGGTGCGGGGGGATCGGCGAGGGCAATTGCGCGGATGCTTCTGGGTGCGGGCGCCGACTACCTGCTGATTGCCAATCGCTCGCCTGAGCGGGCGATTGAATTGGCCAGCGAGCTTGGTGCGCCGAAGCGCGTTCGCGTCGTCGCGGTCAGCGCTTTCGCCGCAGAGGATGAGGCCGATCTCGTGATCGATGCGACGTCAGCGGCATACGGCGCGGACGGACTGACGTTGCCGCAAGGCTGCGCGAACGGTGGCATTTTCTACACGCTGTCCTACGGCGCGGTGGCCAGGGAAGCCCTCTCTGCGGGAAGGGTCGCCGGAGCCGCTCGCGTGATCGATGGCTTGGGCATGCTCATCGAGCAGGCGGCCGAATCTTTTGCGATCTGGCACGGGTTGCCGCCCGAAACGACGCCGCTATACGCAACCCTGCGCGCGGAATTTCCGCTCGCGGGCTGACACGAGGCGATGCAGGCTGCCGTGCCCATCGGGAGCGAGTGCCGGGTCAAACGGTGGCGGGAAGCCGGCTTTTGCGGGACCGTTATTTATCCAGGCCAAGATGCCGGTTCTTGAGCCGCACATAGTGAGCGGCCGAGTAGTAGAGCTGCTCGATCTCCGTGTCGGACAGGTGACGGCGGCAGCGCGCGGGATTACCCGCCCACAGCTCGCCCTCGCCGACCACTCGGCCCGGCGTAATCACGGCGCCCGCAGCGACAAGACTGTGCGTGGTCAAGTGCGCGCCATCGAGAATCGTGGCATTGATGCCGATCAGGCACGCGTTCTCGACGGTGCAGGCATGCACGACGGCGCCGTGGCCGACCGTGACATCGGCGCCGATGGTCAGCGGGAAGCCCCCGACCGTGTATGGCCCATCGTGTGTGACATGCAGCACCGCGCCATCCTGGATGTTGCTGCGCGCGCCGATGCGGATGAAGTGAACGTCCCCGCGCGCGACCGCACACGGCCACAGCGATGCGTCCTCGCCGAGTTCGACATCGCCGATGACCAGCGCCATCGGATCGACATAGGCACTCGCGGCGATTCGCGGCGCGACGCCCTGGAAAGGGCGAATATTGGTTGGGAACCCCATCAAGCCTCCTGCATGCTCGCCGTGGTGCTTGATTTTGCCGGGCGATGCTCCAAGTTGAAAAGTCCCGACGCCGAGCCGATTATCGTGCGGCGACTGCCGGACGCGAATCCCTTCCTCAGATACACAACCTGCCGATGGTGCCATGAACGACGCCAATCCCCTGCTCGAAACAACCGGCCTGCCGCGATTTTCCGCGATCCGTCCGGAGCATGTCGGACCCGCGATCGACAAGGTCCTGAGCGACTACCGCGGCTCCATCGACACCTTGCTGGCGTCGGATAGCGTGCGCGATTTCGACCATGTGATGGTCCTCGGCGAGGAACTCGAGGATCGGCTGAACCGCGCCTGGTCGCCTGTCAGCCATCTGCATTCGGTAAAGGATTCCAAAGCCTTGCGCGAAGCGTATGGCGCCGCGCTCGAAAAGGTCACCGAGCACGCGAGCGAACTCGGGCAGAACCGTGCGCTCTATGCCGCCGTCAAGGAGGTCGCGGAGGCGTCTGACTTCGAAGCGCTGCCGCGCGCTTCGAGAACGCTGGTGGAGCATGAGCTGCGGGACTTCCGACTGTCCGGCGTTGCGCTCGAGGAACCCGCGCGATCGCGCTTTCGGGAAATCGCGAATCGGCTCGCGAAACTTGCCAGCGAGTTCGAGGAAGCCGTGCTCGATGCGACCGACGCCTGGAGCGAATCGCTCGGCGATGCCGCGCAGCTAGCCGGCATTCCGGAATCGGGTCGCGAAATCCTGCGCGCCGCCGCGCTCGAAAAGAAGCAGGAAGGCTGGGTGGTGACGCTCAAGCAACCGAGCGTTCAAGCCGTGCTGACGTATGCCGATGATCGTGGGTTGCGCGAACGCGTCTACCACGCCTATCAGACGCGCGCCTCGGATCAGGGTCCCAACGCGGGCGAGTTCGACAACAGCGCGCGCATCGAAGAAATCATGCGTCTGCGCCACGAGGCCGCCCGGCTGCTCGGTTTCGCCAACGCGGCGGAAGAATCGCTGACCACCAAGATGGCGTCGTCGCCGCGGCAGGTGCTCGAGTTTCTTCACGACCTCGCTGCCCGCGCGAAACCGGTCGCGGCGTCGGAGCTCGCCGAACTCGCCGCATTCGCTGACGCCGAATTGGGCATTGAGGATCTCAAGCCGTGGGATGTCGCGTACGCTGCCGAGAAGCTGCGTCAACGCAAGTACGCGCTGAGCGAAGAGGAGCTCAAGCCGTATTTCGCGCTGGATGCGGTCATCGGCGGGCTGTTCACGATAGCGCAACGCATTTTCGAGGTGACGCTGCGCCGGCGCGAGGATGTCGATGTCTGGCATCCGGACGTTCGTTACTACGATCTGCTCGATCGGGATGGGAAGGTCTTCGCTGGCGTCTATCTCGATCTGTACGCGCGCACCGGCAAGCGCGGCGGCGCATGGATGGACGTATGCGCCAGCCGATTCCGCCGCCCTGACGGTGTGCGCATGCCGGTCGCATTCCTGATCTGCAATTTCGCGCCTCCGGGCGATGCCAGACCCACGCTTCTGACGCATCAGGAACTGTTGACGCTGTTCCATGAATTCGGTCATGGCCTCCATCATGTCTTGACCGAAGTCGACTATCCCGCGGTCGCCGGTATCGCCGGCGTCGAATGGGACGCCGTGGAACTGCCGAGCCAGTTCATGGAGAACTTCGGCTGGCAACGTCAGTCACTCGGATCTGTTCGCGAAGCATTGGCAGACCGGCGAGCCGCTGCCCGACGAATTGTTCGAGCGCATGCTCGCAGCGCGGCACTTCCATGCGGGGTTGTATCTGGTGCGCCAGCTGGAGTTCGGCCTGTTCGATTTTCGCCTTCATCACGAATACGATCCTGCGCTCGGCGCGCGCGCGCTCGAAATCCTCGATCAGGTGCGCGACGAAGTCGCCGTGCTGCACCCTCCCGAGTGGCAACGTTTTCCGCATGCGTTCGGGCATGTCTTTGCGGGCGGCTATGGCGCGGGTTATTACAGCTATTTGTGGGCCGAAGTGCTGTCGGCGGATGCGTTCTCGAAATTCGAGGAGACCGATGTATTCGATCGCGAAACGGGGCAAGCCTTTCGCTCGGCGATCCTTGCGGTCGGCAGCTCACGTCCGATTCTCGAAAGTTTCGTGGCTTTCCGTGGGCGCGAACCGCAACCCGATGCGCTGCTGAGAAGCTATGGGCTCGTCGCCTGACCCTCGAGTCGCAACAGGCGACTGTGATCCTGCCGTGCGTCGCGCGTTGCTGAAGCAGCTGCGCACGCTGTCGGCGAGCGTCAGCGGCAGCCGCTAGAATCAATCGATGATCCTCGCTTCCTGGAACATAAACTCGCTGACCGTGCGCTTGCCGCACGTACAAAAGTGGTGCGAATCCGCAGCGCCCGATGTCCTCGCGCTGCAGGAAACAAAGCTCGTCGACGAGAAATTTCCAGCCGCCGCGATCGAGGCCGCCGGTTATCGCAGCGTCTGTTCGGGACAGAAGACCTACAATGGAGTGGCGCTGCTCGCGCGGGCGCCGATCGAAGATGTCCTGCGCGACATCCCGGGGCTCGACGAGCCGCAGCGACGCATCCTCGTCGCGACCATCGGCGGTGTGCGCGTGGTCAATCTCTACGGGGTCAACGGCCAGGCGGTCGGCAGCGAAAAATATGCACGCAAGCTCGATTGGTACGCAAAGGTGACCGCGTTTCTCGCGGATGAAATTCGCCGGCATCCGCGCATGGTCGTGATGGGCGATTTCAATATCGCACCGGACGATCGCGATGTGCACGACCCCGATGCGTGGCGCGAAGCCATCCTGTGTTCAACGCCCGAACGCAACGCGCTCGCGCGCATGCAGGCGCTGGGCTTGCACGACAGTTTCCGCCTGTTCAATGCCGACGCAGGCCATTACAGTTGGTGGGATTACCGGCAAGCCGCGTTCAGGCGCAACCTCGGATTGCGCATCGATCTGGTGCTGGCCAGCGATGCGTTGCGCGGCGACTGCCGGGCGGCATCGATCGATCCGTCGCCGCGTGCCTGGGAGCGCCCGTCGGATCATGCTCCGGTCACCTTGGAGGTCGCCGATGGCTGAGACCTGGCCCGCGTCGCCCGACGATAGCGAGCTCGAGCAACTCGACAAGTTCCTGCGCGCACGCAGCAGTGACGACGACCTGCTGCTCGACGGCGTCCATGGATTGTTGACCGCTCTGGCGATCGGCCCGGTACCACCGAAGCCGGAAGAATGGTTGCCGGAGATTCTGCATGCGCCGTTCGTCGATGGTGTCGAAGCCGAACGCGTCCTTAAGCTGCTGGCGCAACTCAACGATGCGATTGCGCCGGAACTCGGCACCGGTGCCTACGAGCCGATACTCGGCGAAATCGACACGGTCGAAGGCGCGACCACATTCACCGCGCGCGGCTGGTGCGAGGGGTTTTCGCGCGGCATCGACCTGCGCGCGCAATCCTGGGAACTGCGTCTCGGGCACGATGCGCACCTCATGGAGTTGCTCGGCCCGATCATTGCGCTGGCGATCGACGATGGCATTTTCGAGAGCGATACCGAATTCGCGCCGCTCTCGGACGAAGAATACGACGACTGCCTCGCGCAGATTCCAGCCACGGTTGCCGCGATCGCGGACTACTGGCAAGAACACCCGATCACCGCCGAGGAACGCGCGCGCAGCGGCAAGGCTGACGCAACGCGGCCGCCACGCCGACGCGGCGGACGTTCAGTGCATTGAATCGGTGAGTCGCGGACGTGGTATTGCAATACGCGGTTCAAAACGATTCCGATCGCGACCAATTCGTCCGGGACTTTTGCAGCAACACGCCAACGCGTCGGCCGATCAATGAGCCGGTGCGCTCGTTGCCATTGCTCGGCGCGCACGTCTGGCCGCCTTGCGCTCGCGCCGCCGCGCGACGCGACGCGCGAACGTGAGATACAGCGCCGGAACACTCAGCAAGGTGATGCTTTGCGAGACGATCAAGCCGCCGATCAGTGCGATGCCGAGCGGGCGGCGCAGTTCGGCGCCGGCGCCGATGCCGATCGCAAGTGGCGACGCCGCGAGGATCGCGACCATCGTGGTCATCATGATCGGCCGGAAACGCACGATGCACGCTTCGCGGATCGCGTCGAGCGGCGTGCGACCTTCGCGTTCGGCCACCAGCGCGAAATCAATCATCATGATCGCGTTCTTCTTGACCAGACCAATCAGCAATACCAGCGCCATGTCGGCGACGATAGACAATTCCGTGTTGGTGAGCACCAAGGCCAGCAGCGCGCCGGCGCCGGCTGACGGCAGCGTGGACAGGATCGTGACCGGATGCAGCAGGCTTTCGTACAACATGCCGAGCACAATATAGACCGCCAGGATGGCGGCGAGCAGCAGCAAGGGCATCGATGAGGCGCTCTGCTGGAAGCGTCGGAAACCACCGCCGAAATCCATGTGGATATCGCCCGGCAGGCGCATGTCGGCAATGGTCTTTTGAATCGCGTCCGTAGCCTCGCTCATGCTGATGCCGGGCGCGAGATTGAAACTCAGGTCCATCGTCGTGAACTGATCTTCGTGCTCGATCTGGGTCGGCGCGAGGCCAGGTTGCTGTACGGTAAGGGCCGTGATCGGCACCATCTTGCCGGCGTTCGATCGCACGTAAAGCCGATCCAGCGATTCGGGCGTCGCACTCTGCGCAGGCAGTGCGTTGACCACGACCTGATACTGATTGATATCCGAATAAATGGTCGATACCTGGCGCTGGCCGAATGCGTTGTAAAGCGCATCATCGATCGATGCCACGCTGACACCCAGGCGACTCGCGGCGGCGCGGTCGATCACGAGGTTCTGGCGCAGGCCCGCCTCATCGATGTCGCTGCCGACGTCGCGCAACAACGGGTTTTTCTTGAGTTCGGCCTGGAGTTTGGGCAGCCATTCCTGCAACTCGGCCAGGTCGTTGCTCTTGAGCGACACCGAATATTCCGCGCCCTGGCTTGTGCCGCGCCCTCCGGTTGGCAGATCCTGGTGCGGACGCATGCGCAAATCCACATCCGGAAAACGATCGGCCTTCGCCGAGAGGCGAGCGAGCACCTGTTGCGTCGATTCGTCGCGTCCCTGACCAAGGGGTTTGAGCTGGATGCTGAACCAGCCGCTCGTTCCGTGGCGACCACTGCCGAGGCTCGCGCCGACATATTCCACTGCCGGGTCGGCCATCAGCATGCGGGTGATACGCTGCTGGCGGTGCTCCATGTCGGCGAACGACAACGCGGATCCTGCGCTGGCGCGGCCCCAGATCAGACCCGAATCCTGCGCAGGAAAGAATCCGGCCTTGACCGCGCCGAACAGGAAAAACGTGGCGACGATGAGCGCAAGTGGCGACAGCGCCATGAGCCACGCATGGCGAAGCGTCCACTCCAGCGCGCGCTTGTACACGCCGAGCATGCCGGCGTGGAACCGATCGAGTGCCCGGCCGATGCGCGACGGTGTTTGCCCGGTGTGGCGCCGCAGGAAGCGCCCACACAGTGATGGCGTCAATGTCAGAGACACGATCGCCGAGACCACGATCGCCGCGATCAAGGTCACCGTGAACTCGCGGAAGAACATGCCGATCAGCCCCGGCGCGAATAGCAGCGGAATGAACACCGCAATCAGGGAGGCGGTGATCGAGACAATGGTGAATCCGATCTCGCGCGCGCCGGCGAGCGCGGCCTGCATGCGTGTCTGTCCGGCATCGACGTAGCGGATGATGTTCTCGATTACCACGATCGCGTCGTCGACCACGAAACCGATTGCGATGACCAGTGCGAGGAGTGAAAGGTTGTCCAGCGTGTAGTCGAAGATGTACATGGCCGTGAACGCGCCGGCCAGCGACAACGGAACAGCAAGTGCCGCGATCAGCGTCGGCGCGAGGCGCCGCAGGAACAACGCCATGGTCAGGATCACCATGGCGAGGCTGATCAGCAGCGTAATTTGCACCTCGTTCACCGACGCGCGCACCGTGGGCGTGCCGTCGAAGAACGGCGTCAGTTTCGTGCTCGGTGGCAGCAGCGAGCGGAGCGATGCCAGTTCGCTCTTGACGCCATCGACGGTGGCAATGACGTTTGCATCCGGGCGCTTGTAGATGTCGATTTCGATCGCGCGTTTGCCGTTGAACCAGGCGGCCTGGAAGCTGTCTTCCGCGCCCTGATACACCTTGGCGACATCGCGCAGGCGAACCGGCGTGCCGTTGCGCACGGCAATGACGAGGTCGGCGAAGTCCTCGGCCGAATGCAGTTGATCGTTCGCGGTCACGGCGACGCGCGTCTTGCCGTCGCTCAGAAAACCTTGTGGCGAGGTCACGTTGGCGGCGGTCAGCGCATTGCGCAGTTCATTCGACGAGAGCCCCATTGCGTTGAGCTGGTGCAGGTTCACGTCGACGCGCACGGCCGGCTGCGCGCTGCCGGAAACCTCGACCGACGCAACGCCCGGCAATTGACTCAGGCGCGGCTGCAAAAGCGTGTTCGCGCGGTCGAACAGCACCGACAACGGCTGGGTATCCGAGGTCAGCGCGAGCTGCAGCACCGGATCGTCGTTCGGGTTGGCCTTGCGATAGGTCGGCAGCTTGGTCAGACCGGCCGGCAGATCGGCGGCCGACGCATTGATCGCCGCCTGCACATCGCGCGCCGCCGAATCGAGGTTGACGCCGCCTTGAAAGATCATGAAGACGAAAGTCGAGCCCTCGGAACTCGACGAGCGCATCGTGTCGATGCCGGGCACCTGCCCGAGATGGCGTTCGAGCGGCGATGCCACCGTCGCGGCCATGGTGCTCGCATCGGCGCCCGGCTGGCTTGCCGTGACGAAAATCGCAGGAAACGAAAGCTGCGGCAGCGCGCTGATGCCGAGCAGGAAATAGCAGATCGCGCCGACCACGAGCAGGCCCGCGGCCAGCAGCGAAGTGCCGATCGGACGCCGGATGAATGGCCCCGAGATATTCATCCAGGCACGCCTTCAGGCGTCGCAGGCGCCGGTACGCGCCGCGCACGCCGGGTTTCCACCCAGTCCGAGAAGCGCTCCATGTAGAGATAGATCACCGGCGTCGTGTACAAGGTCACGAGCTGCGACAGCAGCAATCCGCCGACGATCGACACGCCGAGCGGGCGGCGCAACTCCGAGCCGATGCCGGTGCCGAGCGCAAGCGGCAACGCGCCGAGCAACGCGGCGAACGTGGTCATCATGATCGGTCGGAAGCGCAGCAGGCAGGCGCGGCGGATCGCGTCATGCGCATTCATGCCGCCGCGTTTGGCCTCGATCGCGAAGTCGATCATCAGGATCGCGTTCTTCTTGACGATGCCGATCAGGAGCACGATGCCGACGATGCCGTCGACCGACAGGCTCATGCCGAACAGCATGAGTGCGAGCAACGCGCCGACACCGGCGGGCGGCAGCGTCGAAATGATCGTGATCGGATGGATGTAGCTTTCGTACAGGACGCCGAGCACGATGTAGATGACGACGATCGCGGCAAGCAGCAGCAACACCTCGTCGCCCAGCGAAGCAGAGAACTCGGCGGCTTTGCCGACCAGCTCGCCGCGCACGGAAGCCGGGAAGCGCATCTCGCCGGCTACGGCATGGATTGCATCGACTGCCTGGGAGAGCGAGTAGCCAGGCGCCAGGTTGAACGAGATGGTCACCGCCGGCAGCTGATCCTGATGGCTGATCACGAGCGGCGCGTTGGCGTAGCTCGCGGTTGCCAGCGTGGAAATCGGCACCGTGCTGCCGCCTCCGAGCGGAATTCCCGTGTTGTGCTCACCGACGCCAGTTGCCGTCGACGAATTGGCCGATTTGACCATGCCGTAGCTGGTCGCGTTGCTCGCCGTGAGGGCTCCGCTGCCGTTGCTGCGCACAGCGAGCTTGTCGAGCAGATCGCTGCTGGTACGGTATTCGGGAGCGACTTCGAGCACCACGCGGTACTGGTTGAGCTGGGTGAAAATCGTCGAGATCTGGCGTTGCCCGAACGCGTCGTAAAGCGTGTCGTCGATGGTTTGCACCGGCACGCCGAGGCGGCTGGCTTTTTCACGATCTATCGCGAGGTGCAGCGCACGACCCTTGTTGGCGAGGTTGTTGCCGACATCGGCCAGTTCCGGCCGTTGCCGCAACGCTTGTGTCATGCGGTCGGCTGCGGTGGCGAGTTCGTCGGAATTGACGTCCGACACCGAGTATTGATACTCGGTCGCCGCGACATGGCTGTCGAGCGTGATGTCCTGAACGGGCTTGAGGTACAAGGCCACTCCGGGAACATCGGCGACCGCGCGTTGCAGGCGCGGCAACACCTCGTCCAGCCCACCGCGGTCGCTGCGGTCCTTGAGCACGATGCTGAGTTGCCCCTGATTGAGGGTCGGATTGATCGAGCCGGCGCCGATGAACGAGGCGACGCCGGCCACGGCCGGATCCTTGCGGATCGCATCAGCGACTGCCTTGGTGCGTGTCTCCATCGCCGCAAACGCGACGTTGTCGTCGGCCTGCACCACCCCGGTCACGAGGCCGGTGTCCTGCTCGGGCAACAAACCTTTTGGAATCGCGATGTAGAGGATGATCGTCAACGCCACCGAAATGCTCGCGACCACCATCGTCAGGGGTTGATGTGCCAAGACCCAGTCGAGGCTTGTGGCATAGCGATTTACGATGCGCGACCAGATCGTGCGCTTGCCCGCAGCAGCATGGCGCTCGTGAGCATCGTCGCCCTCCGGCAATTGATCGGGCTTGAGCAGATAGGCGCACATCATCGGCGTCAGCGTCAGCGACACCAGCATCGAGATCGCGACGGCGATGCTCAGGACCCAGGCGAATTCGTGGAACAGCCGGCCGGTGACGCCGGGCATCAGCAACAGCGGCAGGAACACCGCGATCAGCGATACGGACAGCGAGACCACCGTGAAGCCGATCTCGCGCGCGCCGATTTCGGCCGCTTCGGGGCCGCTCTTGCCCTGCTCGATATAGCGCACGATGTTCTCGATCATGACGATCGCATCGTCGACCACGAAACCGGTCGCGACGGTCAGCGCCATCAGCGACAGGTTGTCGAGCGACATGCCGGTAAACGCCATCACGCCGAAGGTGCCCAGCAGCGACAACGGCACTGCGACCGAGGGAATCACGGTGGCCCACAGCCGGCGCAGGAAGACAAAAATCACCGCGACCACGAGGAATATGGTCAACAGCAGCGTGAACTGCACATCCCGCACCGACGCGCGGATGGTCACCGTGCGATCGGCGAACACATCGAGTTTCACGTTGGCCGGCAACACCTTGCGCAGATCGGGCAGGATGCGTCGGATCTGCGCAACCGTATCGACGATGTTCGCGCCTGGCTGGCGGCGGATATCGAGCAGCACCGCGGGCTTGCCGTTCGCCCAGGCGGCAAGCTGGTCGTTCTCGACGCCGTCGACCACCTTGGCGATATCGCCGAGATGCACCGGCGCCCCGTTGTTGTAACTGATCACCGTATTGCGGTAATCGGCGGCGTCGGCCAACTGATCGTTGGTGCCGATCGAGTAGGTCTGCACGGTTCCGTTCAATGTGCCTTTGGCCGCGTTGACGTTGGCCTGAGTCAGCGCGCTGCGCACGTCTTCCATCGTGAGGCCGAGATTGCCGAGCTTGGCCGGGTTCACCTGCACGCGCACGGCGGGACGCACGTTGCCTGCTATCGATACGAGGCCCACTCCCGGTACCTGCGAGAGCTTCTGCGCGAGTATCGAATCGGCGTAGTCGTTGATGTCGCGAAGCGACAGCGTGTCCGACGTCATCGCCAGGGTCAGGATCGGCGCATCGGCCGGATTCACGCGGTTGTATACCGGCGGATACGGCAGGCTTCCGGGCAGCCGCGCCGCGCGCAGCGCCGACTGCACGTCCTCCGCCGCGACATCGATGTCGCGATCCATCGCAAACTGCAGCACGATGGTCGAGAGGCCCGCGGCAGAATCCGAGCTCATCATCGTGATACCGGAAATCTGCCCAAGCTGACGCTCGAGTGGCGTCGTCACCAGCGTCGCCATGGTGTCGGCGCTTGCGCCCGGGTATTGCGTGGTGACCACCAGACTCGGCGCGTCGATTTCCGGCAGCGCCGATACCGGCAAATTGCGGTAGCCGAGTATGCCGAGCAGCAGGACCGCCGCCATCAACAGCGAAGTCGCGATCGGGCGGCGAATGAAGAGTGACGAGAAACCCACGCGCTGTGCCCTCAGATCGATCGAGGAGGCATTGCGGCGGGCGTGGCGTGCCGGCCCGACGCGGCGGCGCGCAAACGTGCCAAGGAGCGTGGACTCAGCTGATCAATGGTGTCCATGTCCCCCTCCGCCACTGTTCTCGCCGGCTTTCTTGATCTCGGCTGCGGTCGGCGATTTCGGCACTTCGCCCGGAGCGAGCGGTTGCACCTTGCTGCCCGGCTTGAGGCGGAACTGGCCCTCGGTCACGACCTTGTCGCCGACACTCAGGCCGTTGCCGATCAAGACATGCGTGTCGTCGGCCTGCCCGGAAGTCGTGACCGCTTGCACCTTCACCGTGTTGTCGCCCTGCAACTGGTACACATACTCGCCATCGGGACCGCGCTGTACCGCCTGCGTCGGGACCACGAGCCCGTTCTCGACCGTGCGTACCTGCATGCGCACGTTGACGAACTGCCCCGGCCACAATTCGTCGTTGGCGTTCGGGAATTCCGACTTCAGCTGGAACGTGCCCGTCGTGACATCGATCTGGTTGCTGATCACCTTGAGCACGCCATCGGATGCGACGACGCCACTCCCGGCAGTATCGAGCGCGGTGACCGGCAGCGGCGCTTCGGCCTGCGCGCTGCGCACCATCGCAAGGTCCTGCGCTGGCAGCGTGAACAGCACGTTGATGGGATGCAACTGGGTCAGCACGACGATCGCATCGCTGGTGGTGACCACGTTGCCCGGATCGATCTGGCGGATGCCGGCCAGTCCGCTGATCGGAGCGCGGATCGTCGTGTAGTCGAGCTGGACCTTGGCATCGCGCGCACTGGCCGCATCGGCGGCGACGGTAGCCTGCATCTGGTGCAGGGTGTTCTGCTGGGTATCGAGATCCTGGTGCGAAATGTAGTTCTGCTTGATCAGCTCCTGGCTGCGCGAAAGGTTGCTGCGTGCGGTTGCGACCTGCGCCTCATCCTGCTTCTGCTTGGCCAGCGCCTGATCGTACTGTGCCTGCGAGGCGCGCGCATCGAGCTCGGCCAGCACTTCGCCCTTCTTGACCTCCTTGCCTTCCGCGAAATCGAGCTTGAGCAGCTGACCGCCGATCTGCGGGCGCACGGTAACGGTGTTCAACGCCTGCACGGTGCCCTGCGCTGCAAGATAGACCGGCACATCCTTCTGCGTGACGGGCACCACGGTTACCGGCACCGGCGCGTCGACCGGCTTCTCGCTCTTGGTCTGCCCGGCGTGATGCAGCATGCGCCAGCCGAGAATGCCGGCCACGACGACAACCACGATGATGAGCGCGATCTTCCAACGCGACATGAGCGTTTCCTTGTTTCCGGACAGGATTCTGCGGTCACAATCATCGCAGCCCGAACACGGCAATTATCGTTATCTGGAGAGAGGCTAGCAGGACTCAATCGGCGCGTACGTTTGGTCCAGGTAAAGCCCGCTTACATGAGGTCGCGGCCAGCGATGGCGTTCAGATAGCGCGGGCGGCCGGCAAGTTCCGTCAGCGTTCGGCCTCGCGCTTGCGAAACCGGTCGCAGCGATCGCCGTTGGACGGGCGCATTTACCGCCAAAGGCTCCGCCGTGCTGCCATCTGCCAGAGCGCCTGCAGCGCTTCCCCCTCCGCCTTCGGCACCTTCCCCGCCTCGCGTGGGAAGGAACAGCGAAAGCAAAATGGAGCGCTTCCTCCGCTCGCGGGGGAAAGAACAGCGAAAGCGCCAAAATGTGGAACCCTTCCCCCGCAAAGCGGGGGAAGGTGACGGCAGCCGAAAGGGGGTGCCCTGCACCCAGGGTTTCCTCAAGGCTGCGGTGTTGGCGCTGGGTCAGCGTGTTTCAAATCCACTCACTGCGCCGATGTCGCCGGCCGCATGTCGGCGGGCGCCTTGACCGGCTCGGGGGGTGCCGGCGGCAGCTTGAACGGATGCGCTGCAATCTCCTTTTCAAGTTCGCTGACCGCGCGATCGAGTTGCGGATCGTGACCGGCGAGTTCGGCGGACACGTCTTCCTTGACCACGATGTCCGGATCGACACCGTGTCCCTCGATGACGTACTTGCCCTCGGTGCTGGCCGTCGCGAACTGCGGCACGAACACATCACCCCCGTCGATCAGCGGACCCCAGTTGTTGATGCCGACCACACCGCCCCAGGTGCGCGTGCCGATCAGCGGGCCGAGCTTGGCCTGTTTGAACATGTACGAAAAGATATCGCCGTCCGACGCGGTGGTGCCGTTGCACAACGCAGCAAGATGACCGAGAAACGTCTGTTGCGGGTAGGTGCCGGCAATGTCGATCGCGCGCCCGTAACCGAGTCCGAGCAGCTTGCGCGAAAGGCGTTCAATGATCATCGCCGACACGTTGCCGCCGCCGTTGTCGCGCACGTCGACGATGAGCCCCTGCTTGCGGAGCTGCGGGTAATACCACTTGATGAACTCGCGAATGCCATCGGCGCCCATGTCCGGTATGTGCAGGTAGCCGATGGCGCCGTTGCTCGCCTTGTCGACGTAGTTGCGGTTGTGCGCGACCCACGCGTAGTAATTGAGTGGCTGCTCGTTGTCGATCGGCTTGACCAGCACCTCGCGCGCCCCGGTGGCGTTGGGTTGCGAATTAACCGTCAGTTGCACGAGCTGCCCCGGCGCAGTGCGCAGCAGGCGGTAGGGATTGTCCGCGGCGCTCAACGGGCGGCCGTTGATCGCGAGCACATAGTCGCCCTCATGCACGCCGACACCGACTTCGGTCAGCGGCGAGCGGTAGCGCTTCTCGTCGTTTTCGCCGGCCAGGATCCGGCTGATGCGGTAGTGTCCGCTCGCCGTATCGAGGGCAAAGCGCGCCCCGAGCAAACCGACATGCGGCTTGTCCGGCAACCCCAGATCGCCGCCGCCGACGTAACTGTGTGAATTGGACAACTCGGCGACCATCTGGCCGAGCAGGTAGTTGAGATCGCTGCGGTCGCCGACATCGGGCAACAACGCGGCGTATTTCTTGCGCAGCGCCTCCCAGTCGTAACCGTTCATGTTGGCGCTGTAGAAGTAATCGCGGTAGCGACGCCATACCTCGTGGAAGATTTCGGTGTATTCGGCCTTGGGATCGACCAGCATGTACAAGCCATCCAGCTTGACGTCCTTGGCCTCGGGTTTGCCCTCGCCCAGGTCGATGCGCTTGTACGCCTTGCCGTCCTGCACCAGCAGCGTGCCGCCGTCGGCCGACACGTCGAACTGATCGGCGCCTTCGTAGATCTGCTTGTCCTTGCGATCCTTGAACTCGTATGCCATCACCTTGGGCTTGAAAGCGCCCTTGCGCCCGTAGTACGGCGCGTCGCTTACGCGGTAGATCAGCGCCTTTTCGGTCGCGACGACGACATCGATGTTGTCAGGGTCGATCGGCACGCTGATCAGGCGCGCATCGAGTCCGCCGAATTCGATATGGTCATTGATCGACGCGGGATCCTTCGGTCCTTCCTGCTTCGCCTTGTCCGGTTTGGCCTTGGCCCCGGTCGCCTTGTCCTCGGCTGCGGCACTGTCGTTGCGCGGCGCAAATGGATTGTCGAGATCCCTGCGCAAGGCCAACGCATAGACGCCGGTCGAGCGGTTGGTCGCGTAATCCCATTCGATCTGCGAGAGCTGCGGTGCCCATTCGCGATCGGCCAGAAAGTACAGATACTTGCCGTCGGGGGAGAATGACGGTCCGTACGAATTGAACGTCGCGCCACCCACGCGCGTATTGGTCCCGGCGGCGAGATCGCGAACATACAATTGCGTCTGCAAGGTTGCCGCATCGGTCAGTGTGAACGCGAGATAGTGACCGCCGGGCGACCAGGTGTAATCGGGGCGCATGACGGCCGGGTCGTCCGCGATAACCGGCGCGGGGCCTCCCGCCGAGGCGACGATATGCAGGCGGCTGTCCTTGTCGACGAATGCGATGCGCGCGTCGTCGGGCGACCAACGTGGCTGATACAGACGCCCGAACGTTTCGCTGGTGAGCTGATGCGCATTGTTGCCATCCGCGTCGCGCACCCAGATCGCATCCTCGCCGCTCTCGTCGGAGATGTACGCGATGCGTTTGCCGTCGCGCGAGAACACCGCATCGCGCTCGTGCGCACCCGGCGTATGCGTCAGATCGAGGCTGATCCCGTGCTCGAGTGGCACGCTGAACACATCGCCGCGCGCAACGAACAACGCGCGTTTGCCATTTGCGCTGAGCGCTGCCGACTCGAGCTGATCCTTGACGCTGCGCTCCGACGCGCGCCGCGACACCAGATCGCTCGGTACCGTGATGTCCAGCGCATGATCCTGGCTGGCCTTGGTGTCGTAGAGGTGCAGCGCGCCATCGACTTCGAACACGATCTGGCCATCCGCGTCGCCGCTTGCCCAGCGTGCGTCGACACCCTTGTAGTTCGTGAGCTGCTTGATCTGGCCGCCGGCGGTGTCGTAGCTGTACAGGTTCAGATGCTCGTCGCGATCGGAAAGGAAATACACGGTGTTGCCGATCCACACCGGATCGCGATCGGTGTTCGGATCATTGGTGATGTTGGTCGCGGATTTGGCCGCGAAATCGTAGATGAAGAGATCCTGCGCCCAGCCGCCGACGTAGCGGTTCCAGGTACGGAAATCGCGGTACTTCGGCGAGTACACGATCTTCGATCCGTCCGGCGAATAGCGACCGACGCCGGCAACCGGCATCGGCAGCGGGGTCGGCAGACCACCGCTCGCTGCAATCGTGTACAGGCGCGGATTCGATTCGCTGACTGCATCGCGCCATGACCGGAACAGCACGTTCTGCCCGTCCGGCGTCCAGCCGTAGACCTGATTCTCGAAGCCCCAGCGCTGTGGCAGCGGGCCGGGCGACGGGTAGTAGGTCAGTTGCACCGGATCGCCGCCGGTCGCCGGAATCACGAACACCTGATCGTCGCCGCCGTACTCGCCGGTGAACGCGATGCGACTGCAATCGGGAGAGAACCGCGCCGATTGTTCGAGTCCCGGCCCGGCGGTCAGCCGCGTCGCGGTGCCGCCCTTGCTTGATACGGTCCAAAGATCGCCCGCGTAGGTGAACACGATGCGGTCCTTGCACACATCGGGAAAGCGCAGCAGACGCGTGCCGGCATGGGCGGAAACGGGCAAGGCCGCGAAGGCGGCAAGAGCAAGCAGCGAGCACAACAGGGCGGACGAGCGCATGGGCCACTCCGGTACGCGGGAATTCGGACCCGTATAAGTACAGGCTCGACTACCCCTCCGCCAGCGTCGGAAGTCATGGGCCCGCCATGCGTCGCGCCCCGCGCCGCGGGCTTCGTCAGCGATTCTCCGCAGCCACCAAGGTGATGCGCGGTCAGATCACCACTGGCCCCTCGCTCCTGCTCCCGTAGATGCGAGAAGCTGGCAGTCGCACGACGTCTTAATCCCCTCGTGATCGGGGGTTCTGTCTGCCCGCTCGGCCTGCTGAGCGCGCCGCATCTGTTCTGTCGTGGGAAAACGAGTCAAAAAAAGCCCGCAATGCGCGGCTTTTTCACAATGACCGGATTTCGGTCGCTCAGACGCAGGCAGCCCGCCGCGATTCGACGGGCATCAATTGCGCAGCGAGAAGACATGGAGCTTCGTTCCAGATGGACGGCGCGCACCCTGGCCTCGAGTGGACCTTGCGCGCAAGCGCTCAGTAGGCGAACTCGCGGAATACCGGATCGACGCTGCCGTTCCATTCGCCGTGGAACAATTCGAGTTTGCGTTCGGCCGGGGTCTGTCCGGCTTCTGCAAATTCGATCAGCGGGTCGAGGAAAATGGTTTCGTCGGCGCCATTTCCATTCAATCGCGCGCGACGCTTGAGACCATGGCCGGCGATGCGCAAGGCGGCAAGCGCGAGATCCCGGACCGTGCCGTGCTCGACGCCCCCTGAACGAACCGGCAGCTTGAGGGCGAGTTCGGGCACGCCGTCGCGTAGCGCATGGCGTTCGGCCATCGAGAAATCCCTGACCAGATCCCAAGCGGCGTCCAGTGCCTCGGCGTCGTACAGCAGGCCAACCCAGAAGGCGGGGAGCGCGCAAAGGCGATTCCACGGTCCGCCGTCGGCACCGCGCATCTCGAGGAATTTCTTGAGTCGCACTTCGGGAAACGCCGTGGTCATGTGATCGGTCCAGTCGCGCATGGTCGGCAACTCGCCCGGACGAGCCGGCAATCTGCCTGCAAGGAAATCGCGAAAGCTCATGCCGGCGCAATCGATGTATTCGCCATCGCGCTGAATGAAATACATCGGCACATCGAGCAGGTAGTCGACATAGCGTTCGTAGCCGAAGCCCTCCTCGAACACGAAATCGAGCATGCCGGTGCGATCGGCATCCGTATCCGTCCAGATGTGCGAGCGGTAACTCAGGTATCCGTTCGGGCGGCCGTCCGTGAATGGTGAATCGGCAAACAGCGCCGTGGCGACCGGCTGCAACGCGAGTGCAACACGAAACTTCTTCGCCATGTCCGGCTCGCTGGCATAGTCGAGGTTGACCTGCACGGTGCAGGTGCGCGTCATCATGTCGAGCCCAAGGCTGCCGACTTCGGGCATGTAGCGGCGCATGATCGCGTAGCGGCCCTTGGGCATCCACGGCATTTCGTCGCGTCGCCATTTCGGCTGAAAGCCCATGCCGAGAAAGCCGAGGCCGAGTTCGTCGGCGACGCTCTTGACCTCCTTCAAGTGCGCCATGACTTCGCAGCAGGTGTCGTGGATGGTGGCGAGTGGCGCGCCGGAAAGCTCAAGCTGTCCGGCAGGTTCCAGTGTCACCGAAGCGCCGTCGCGCAACAGCGCGATCAGCTTGTCATTCTCGATTACCCGCTGCCAGCCAAAGCGTGTCAAACCTTCGAGCAATGCGCCTATGCCCTGGGAGCCTTCCCACGCCGGCGGGCGCAGGTTGTCCAGTCGGAAGCCGAACTTCTCGTGTTCGGTACCGATGCGCCACTGCTCCTCGGGCTTGGCGCCATCCGCTATCGACGCGATCAGTTGTTCGCGTCGCGTGATCCGCTCGTCATTGGCGGCGCTGGGTCCGGACATGCAGTGCTCGGAAGTGTCGGAAACCGCAAGATGGGGGCACAACAACGGCGCGCAAGTGAAACGTCGCGTATGGCGCGTTCGCCAAAGGTGCGATCCTACAGTCCAAGCCAGTCGCGAAGCAGCGCCCGGGCTTCTCCCACCCCCTCCTTGTTCAACGAGGAAAACAACTGCGCCGTGGCCGGAGCAACGAGCTCCTTGCGCACGGCGGCAAGCGTGCGCACTGCCTCGCTTCTGGAAAGCTTGTCGGCCTTCGTGAGCAAACAGTGGCAATGCCAGCCCACCGCATTGGCATATTCCAGCATTTGGCGGTCGAAATCCTTCAGCGGATGACGGCTGTCCATGATCAGCACGACGCCGCGAAGGCAGCTTCGAGTGCGCAGGTATTGATCGATCAACCCACGCCAGTGATCGCGCAACTCGCCGGGGACCTTGGCGTAACCGTAACCGGGCAGATCGATCAGGCGATGCGCTTCGTCGAGCGGGAACACAACGAGCTGCTGGGTGCGGCCGGGGGTCTTCGAGGTGCGTGCAAGGCTGCGTTGATCGCAGATCGTGTTGAGCGCACTCGACTTGCCGGCATTCGATCGGCCAGCGAACGCGATCTCCGCGCCGCCATCAGGCGGCAGCTGGGCCAATCGATGCGCGCTGATGAGGTAATGCGCTTGGCGAAACGGGTTATCGGCCATTGCTGCGGTAATCGGCTGGGAGGCGGAGTTTGACCCGGATCGGAGCGACACGGATAATTCGGCGGCTATGCGCCCGATCAGCGGCGACCGATCATCCTTTCGGCGCGCGCTACGATCCCGAAGGTTTCGCGGAGTGAGTGTATGAGTTTTCGGCGAGTTCTTGCGCTGGCGGTTGCGACTGCCGCCGGCTCCGCGATGGCGGCTGCGACTGCAATGGCCGTCAATACCGTCAATCCTCCGCCGGCTCTGGCCGCAAAGGCCGCTCCAGTCAAAAAGGCACCAACACCGCCGAATGGAACGAATGCCGCGCAGGGGAAAGCAGGTCCCGCCACGTCGACGAAGGCGACCAGCGCTCCGGTCGGTTCGACTTCCGACAAGGCTTCTGCATCAGCGCCAGCCGGGACCGAAAGCGGCCAGGTCATGCTCGGCGATGCCAAGGCCGGCGCCACCAAGGCGGCCGTTTGCGGTGCATGTCACGGCCTGGACGGCAACTCGATCGACAAGCAATACCCGAAACTGGCCGGACAGAACGAGGCCTACATCGTGCGCCAACTCGAGCTGTTCAAGAGCGGCAAGCGCGTCAATCCGGTCATGGTCGGTTTTGTCGCTCCGCTTTCGACCACGGACATGCATGACATCGGCGCCTATTTCGCGAGCCAGCAGGTGCTGCCGGGCGTCGCGGACGAGCAGATGATGGCGCGCGGCCAGGGCGTATACCGCGGCGGCGACGGCAAGCTGGACATTCCCGCCTGCATGGCCTGCCATGGGCCCGATGGGCAAGGCATGGCCGGTGCCGGATATCCGCACCTCGCGGGCCAATGGACCGACTATGTGATGGCGAAATTGAAGGACTGGAAGAGCGGCACGACCTGGGGCGACGATGCGCACGCGAAGATCATGCCGGCCATTGCGTCGCGCCTGAGCGATGCCGATGTCGCGGCACTTTCGTCCTACGTCGAAGGTCTCCATGCTGCCGCGGGTGCTCCCGACGCGGCCAGGTGAAGCGACGGGTCGCGTTCAGAACGGGCCCTCGATACTTCCCGGGTCCGGTACCGGAATGCGTTCGGGCATCGCGAACGAACCTTGTCGGAGATAAATTCATGTTGAAAATCCTTGGCACCTTGTTGTTTGGTCTCACTTTCGGAGTCGCTGCGCATGCCGCAGGCGAATCGTGGCAGGCCGGCAAGGACTATTTCGTGATCGAGCCGCCGCAACCCACGGCGACGGGCGACAAGGTCGAGGTAGTCGAGGTGTTTTCCTATGCCTGCCCCGCGTGCAACGCATTCCGCGCGACCGCCGACAAGATCAAGGCCAGCCTGCCAGCGAACGCCGAAATGCGTTACCTGCCCGCCGCGTTTCGTCCCGACGAAGACTGGCCGGTGTTTCAGCGCACATTCTTCACGGCGCAGGCGCTGGGCTTGACCGAACAAACCCACAAGGCATTGTTCGATGCGGTGTGGACCAACGGCTCGCTCAAGACCACCGATCCTGTGACTCACCAGCTGGTCAAGCCCCAACCGAGCATCGAGGACATCGCGAACTTCTTCACCAGCTACGGAGTCAAACCCGCGGATTTCGTCGCCACCGCCAATTCGTTCGCGGTGAACACCAAGATGAAGCAGGCGGATGCGCAGATCAAGGCATACGGTGTCGATTCGACACCGACCTTGATCATCAATGGCAAGTACCGCGTGACTGGGCGCTCGCTCGGCAGTTGGGACAAGGTCGTGTCCTTGGTCGACTATCTCGTCGCCAAGGAAAGCGCAAAACCATGACTGAAAGTGTTTGAAGTGCGCGCGGTCGCTCCCGATCCGTCGAACAAGCCGAGGAAACGATGATGCGAAGAACGCTGGCAATCCTGTTGACCGGACTTCTCTACGCGGGACTGGTCGGCGCACAGGGCTTCGACGCGACGGCGAAATGGCAGGCCGGCACGAACTACACGTTGATCCAGCCGCCTCAGCCGACCGCAACTGGCGACAAGGTTGAAGTGCTTGAAGTGTTTTCCTATGCCTGTCCGCATTGCGCGCATTTCCAGCCGTATGCCGATCAGCTCAAGGCAAGCCTGCCGTCCTATGCCGAGTTTGACAACATGCCGGCGGTATTCAACGCTTCCTGGGAACCGTTTGCACGCGCCTATTACACCGCGCAGTCGCTCGGGGTCGCCAAGAAGACCCATCAGGCGCTGTTCGACGCGTTGCACAAGGATCACGAACCGCTGCGCACGATCCAGGATCTGTCGACCTTCTATGCGAAGTTCGGCGTCGACCCGAAGAAATTCATCGACGCTTCCAACTCGTTCGAGGTCAACAGCAAGCTGATGCGCGCGGAGAAGATGGTCAAGGCGTATGGCGTGCAGGGCACGCCGAGTATCGTCGTCAACGGCAAATATCTGGTCACGGGGCAATCGGCGGGTGGCTATCCGCAACTCATCGCTCTGGTCGACTGGCTGGTCAAGAAGGAACACGATGCCACCCAACCCGCCAAGTAGCAGTTCATCTCGCAATGCCTGCGAGGCCGCCTGCGGGCGGCCTTCGCGTTTGTGGCGCGACGTGGCGCCATCGCGAACGAAAGCGCCGCGCCAATGAGCAAGCGGGCCACTGGAGAGCCCACGGTTGCGGACGAGGAAACGCCGGGAACGGACGATGGAGATCGCCGCCTGCGCCTGCTCAGCTGCAACATTCTGGCCGGCGGTCGCATGCGCGGTTATCGCGACTATGTGACGCACAGCTGGAAGCACGTCCTGCCGACCGGCAAGCGCGCCAATCTCGACGGCTTGGCCGCGGTAATCAGCGACTTCGACATGGTCGCATTGCAGGAGGCGGACGCCGGGAGTCTGAGATCGGGCTTCACCAACCAGACCCAATATCTTGCGGAAGCCGCCCACTTCCCGTACTGGAGCCATCAGCCGAACCGGCGCGTTTCCAATCTGGCCAGTTCGAGCAATGGCTTGCTGGCGCGCGTGGCGCCGGACGAGGTGCTCGATTATCCGCTTCCCGGGCGGATTCCGGGCCGTGGCGCGTTGTGGGCGCGTTTCGGCGCCGGCGCCGATGCGCTGATCGTGATCGTTGCGCATCTTTCGCTCGGGCCGAGCGCACGATTGCGCCAGTTCGGCTTTCTGGCCGAACTGATCGGGGATCATGCCAACGTCGTGTTGATGGGAGATCTCAACACGACCTCGGACAGCAGCGAACTGCGCGCGCTATACACGCGCACATCGCTGACGCCTCCATCGCGCTCGCCGGCCACCTTTCCGAGCTGGCGCCCGAATCGTGCCCTCGACCACATCCTCGTATCGGAGGCGCTCGAAGTCGAGCGCTTGTGGGTGGTTCCGCATCCGGTCTCCGATCACCTGCCGATTGCGGCGAGCGTGCGTCTGCCCGCTGGAGCTGCGCGATCGGCACGCAAGGGTGGCGATGTCACGCGCAATGTGGCGCGGACCAAGTGATACGCCTCGCGGCGGGGTCCATACGCTGGGGCTTGCGCGTGGCGTTGGCCTGCGCAACAGCGGTAATCGCGCTACCTGCTGGAGCCAATGATCGCGCTCACCAGCGCGACCTGTTCCGCAGCGCGCTGGCTGCCGCCGCGCATGGGCACGGTGACGACTGGAAACGCCTGGCAATCGATCTGACGGACTATCCGCTCCTCCCATATGTCGAGCTTGCGGCGTTGCGTCGTGGCAAGGGTCCGCTCGATCGCACCGTAGTCGAGCACTTTCTCGCGCGTTGGCCCGATACGTTGGCCGCGCGCGACTTGCGGCGCGCGTTCCTGCACCAACGCGCGGATGCTTCGGACTGGCCGGCGTTTCGCGCGCTTTGGCAGGAGACCGGCGATCGCGATCTCGCGTGCGATGACCTGCGTGCGCGCTTGGCTGCAGGCGAAAAGCTTGCCTTTGCCGACATCGAATCGGCGTGGAACGACACCCGCGTGACATCCGATTGCGAACGCTTGTTCGCCGCGGCGAAAAGCGGCGGCATTCTCGACGACGCACGAATCAGCGCGCGCGTGCACACGGCCGCGGCTGCGGGCCACGCCGAGACCGTCGCGGCTCTGGCGCGATTACTCGATGGCGACCAACGCGCGGCCGCCGATAACATCGCAGCCCTCCTCGCTGATCCTGCCAAGACTCTCCGCGAGGCCAATGCGTGGCCGGATACCGCAGTCAACCGCGAGGCGATCGCACTCGGTCTCGCCCGACTCGCACGTAAAGACACGGATGCCGCGGAAACATCATGGGCAACGTTTGAAGATCGCTTGGACTTCAGCACGGCGCAGAAAAACCAGGTGCTGCACGCGCTGGCCCTCTACCGCGCCGCGTCCTACGCGCCGAACGCGTTGGCCCGACTCAAGGCATTGCCCGTCGCCGCCAACGACAACACCACGCGGGCATGGCATGTGCGCGTTGCGATCGCCACGTCCAATTGGAGCGAAGCGCTCGTTGCACTGGATGAGTTGGGCGACGAGCAGAAGATCGACACGCGCTGGCGTTATCTGCGCGCACGCGTGTTGGTGAAACTTGGCCGCAAGGACGAGGCCACGCCGATTTTCGTGGCGCTTGCCCGCGAGCCCGACTACTACGGATTCCTTGCAGCGGACTGGATTTCGCAGGATTACTCGATCTGCCCCGACACGCTGGCTATCGATCCCGCGATCGAGAAATCACTTGCGCGGCAGCCCGATCTGGATCGCGCGTTCGAGTTTCATGCGCTCGACATGCAACCCGATGCGCGCCGCGAGTGGAACTTCGCGATGGAGAAGCTCGATCCAGACCAGCGACACATCGCCGCGGATCTTGCCTATCGCCGCGGTTGGTACGATCGCGCCGTATTCGCGTTCTCGGCGGATGCGGATACGCGCAAGCTTTATGACCGGCGCTTTCCGCTCGCCATGAAACCGCAGGTGGTTCGTGCCTCGCGCAGCGCAGGCATCGATCCGGCCTGGGCCTACGCGATCATTCGCGCTGAAAGCGCCTGGATGACCGATGCGCGCTCGGGCGCCGACGCTTACGGCCTCATGCAGTTGTTGCCGAGCGTCGCCAAACAGCTCGCGCGCCAGGAGAAGTTGACCTGGGGTGGTCCGCGCGATCTGTTCGACCCGTCGCTCAACGTGCGACTCGGTACAAGCTACATGGCACAGATGGCGAATGATTACGACGGCAGTCCGTGGCTCGCGAGCGCCGCGTACAATGCGGGCAAACGTCCGCTCGCGCGTTGGCTCGATGCAAGAGGTGATCTCGCTCCGGACTTGTTCATCGAAACCATTCCGTATCACGAGACGCGCGATTACGTTTCACGCGTGCTGGCTTTCAGCGTGGTTTACGACTGGCGCTTGAACGGCAAGGTGGTGCCACTGGCCGCGCGCATGCCGCCGATCGGCCAGCGTTACCATCCACCGACGCCGGGCACGGCCCGAAAGGACGTAAGCTGTGTGGCAGCAGCGGATGCGGCGCCCGGCGCGGACTTGCGCTGATCCGCGACACTTTCACGAATTGCACCATCGAGGCTGGTAGGATTTCGCGATCGGTTGGTCAGCAAGGGCTTTTCAGCCGCTCGAAGCATGTGACAGGACCGCACACAGTCGCTCCAGCATCTGATCGAATTGGGGCGGCATGTGCGGGCGTGGCACGCGCACAGCGATCGACACGTGCCGTGAGCGGCTGTTGCGCATCTTGCCCATTGCGTTCACTGGCCAGGAGGCCGGCATGACCCCGCAGCGCATCGTCATACTCGGCGGCACAGGATTCCTCGGCAGCGTGCTGCTGCAGCGGCTCAGCGCGCAGGGCCACTCCATTCGTGTGCTCACGCGCAACCGCGAGAAGCATCGTGGGCTGGCCGTGTTGCCACGCGTCACGCTGGTCAATGCCGATGTGCACGCGCGCGAGCGTCTGGCGCGGCATTTCGGCAAAGCCGATTGTGTCATCAATCTCGTCGGTATCCTCAACGAGCGCGGCTCGGATGGCGCCGGATTCCGACGCGCCCACGTGGAGTTGGTGGCGAGCATCATCGCCGCCTGCCGAATCGCCGGCGTACCGCGCCTCTTGCAGATGAGCGCTTTGCGCGCAGGCGAAGGCGACAGTCATTATCTGCAAACGCGCGGCGAGGCCGAGGATCTGGTGCGCAATTCCCGGTTGGCCTGGACGATCTTTCGTCCATCGGTGATATTCGGCCAAAACGACGGCTTGTTCTTCCGTTTCGCCAAATTGTTGCGCTTCATTCCGCTGCTGCCGCTGGCTCGCGCCCGCGCGCGATTCGCACCTGTATATGTCGGCGATGTCGCCGAAGCATTTGCACGTGCGCTGGTGCATCCGGGCACGGCGGAGCACACGTACGAATTGTTCGGCCCACGCGCCATCACACTCGGCGAGATCGTGCGCTGGAGCGCCCGTCTGATCGGCAAGCGTCGATGGGTCGTGCCGTTGCCGGATTTCCTCGGCTTCCTGCAGGCGTGCATGGGTGAATGGTTGCCGGGGAAACCGATTTCGCGCGACAATTTCCGCTCGCTCAAACTGGATTCGATCGGCGACGTCGATGGACTCGCCGCGCTCGGAATCGTCGCGACGCCGATGGAGTTCATCATGCCGGCGCTGTTCGCGTCCGCGAGCGATCGCCAGGCACGATACGACATTTTTCGCGAGCAGCACCAGCGCTGAGTCAGGTCGCAGCGCGTACTCAATTCCTGCGCACCCTGAGCGCAAGCCCGAAGGGCTTAAGTCGAGGCGTCCGCCGCACGAGCACTTCGACTTCGCGCCTGCGGCGCTACGCTCAGCGCCAACGGTGACGGGTGTTGCGGCCTGCCGCAAGAACCGATCCGAAGCATGCGCCGAAACCGGCGCCGCAACGCCTCTGGCACAATGCGCGCATGCAAATCTACCTGGTCGGCGGCGCAGTCCGCGATCGGCTGCTTGGTCGGCCTGTGATCGATCGCGACCATGTCGTGGTCGGCGCGACGCTCGAGGAAATGCTGCGCTGCGGCTACCGCCCGATCGGCAAGGATTTCCCGGTTTTCCTGCACCCGGATACGCAGGAGGAATACGCTCTCGCGCGCGTCGAGCGCAAGAGCGGGCGCGGTTATCATGGATTTGAATTCCAGGCCGATGAACAGGTCACGCTGGAGCAGGATCTCGCGCGTCGCGACCTCACCATCAACGCGATGGCCGAGGATGCCGATGGTCGGTTGATCGATCCGTTCGATGGCGCGCGAGATCTGGAGAACCGCGTGCTGCGACATGTCGCGCCGGCATTTGTCGAAGATCCGGTGCGGGTACTTCGAGTCGCGCGTTTTGCGGCGCGCTACGCGTCGCTCGGGTTTCGCGTTGCCGACGAGACGCTCGCTTTGATGGGCCAAATGGTCGCGGACGGCGAGGTCGATCACCTGGTCGCCGAACGTGTCTGGGCCGAAACGCGCAAGGCGCTGTCCGAGCCGCAGCCGTCGGCTTTCTTGAAAACCCTGCGGGCTTGCGGCGCGCTCGAAGTGCTGTTCCCCGAGTTGGATGCGCTCTACGGCGTGCCGCAATCGCCCAAACACCATCCTGAAATCGATACCGGTGTGCATGTCGAGTTGGTACTCGACATGGCGGCGCGCATCGCGCCCGGCGACGATCTCGTCGGGTTTTGCGCGCTTACGCACGATCTCGGCAAAGCACTGACGCCCGCCGACGAGTTGCCGAGACATATCGCCCATGAAGCCCGCGGTGTCGCACCGTTGCGCGAACTCGCGATGCGCCTGCGCGTGCCCGCCGAACATGCAGCCTTGGCTGAGCTGGTTTGTCGTTCTGCATCTCAATGCGCATCGCGCGCTCGAATTGCGCCCGGAAACCGTGCTCAAGCTGCTTGAGCAGCTCGATAGCTTGCGTCGGCCCGAGCGACTGGATGTGTTCCTCAAGGCGTGTGAAGCCGACAAGCGGGGGCGCCCCGGTTACGAGGACGCCGCGTATCCGCAGGGCGCGTATCTGCACAGTGCCTGCGCGGCGGCGCGCGCGGTGACGGCCGCTCCGTTCTTGGCCGACGGTCTGTCAGGAACCGCTATCGGCGACGCCATGCGGCGCGAACGTATCGGGGCCATTTCGAAACTGATCAAACCCGCTTAGCAATTTGGCATCGGGCGATGACCGCGGTGGCGAACGCCGATCGTCCAGGCGCCTGCCTGGTTGCGAGGCATTGGAATCATTCGCGCGCCGCGCGCCAGCGGTAGGCGATCTCGCCGACGAGTTCATGGAGTACCGCGTCGGTGCGGACCACGGCGCCGCCGCGTGGCAGCACATCGGCGAATTCGCGAATGGGCGTGGCGCGAAAATCGACCGGGTCGGGGCAGACCTCGAAGCCGGCAGCGCGAAACGCGATCAGCGCGCGAGGCATGTGCAGCGCGGAAGTGACCAGCCAGATCCTCCGAGGCACCGCGGGCAGCAGGGCGCGCACATACGCGGCATTCTGCCAGGTCGTCTGCGCGCGGATCTCGGTGCGGATCGCGGCGGCGGAAACGCCGAGGCGGCGTGCCAGCGCCGCCATCAACGTGCTTTCGGCGATGCTGTTGCCTGGATCAGTGCCGCCGGTGATCACCAATTCAGCGTCTTGTTGCTGGCGCAGGAGGTCCGCCGCGCCAATTGTCCGTTGGGTGCTGGCGTCGTTCAGCGCGCCAATGTCGTCCGATTCGTGTGGCACGCGTCGGTTGCCGCCAGCGAGCAGCACGATCGTCGTCGGAAAGGGTGCCGTGCATATCGGTATTGCGGCAGCGCGCCGCTCCTCGAATGCGATTAGTGCATTGGCGGCGGCCGGCGTGGCGAGCACGATGCACAACAGATCGAGCGCGAGACCGGCAATCCATAACGCTCGCGGCAGGCGTCTTCGCAGTAGCCAAAGGACAAGCGTCAGCAGCAGGCCGAAACCCAGCGGGGACAGCACGGTATCGATCAGCCAATTCGGCAGCATGATGCAGCGATCCTCACAAACGGCGCGACAGGTCGACGCTGCGCAAACCCGACAACGCATTCTCGACGCCGCGTGCGAATGCGATAGCCTGGAAGCGCTCGCCCATGTCGCTCGGCAATGTCAGCCGTTTGGCTTCGGCGACGACCTGCAGGCGGGCGCTTTCGGCGAGGTCCTGCGCGTCTTCGATCAATGCCGGCAGACCGCTCGCGAGCAGAAACTGCCCCTGCGGCGCATAGCCGACGAAGTCGAAACCGGCGGCGACGCCAGCTTCCGCCAGCGCCGTGAAATCGACGAACGCGGAAATGTCCTGAAGGCCCGGCAGAATCAGCGGATCGGCCTGCGCGCGATGTCGGTAGTGGCATACCAGCGTGCCATCATTGCGCTCGGGGAGATAGTACTCGCGGCGCGGATAGCCGTAATCGACGAACAAGGCAACGCCGACCTTCAACGAGCCCATGATCGCGGCAATCCAGTACGGCAGCTGCGGCAAGATTTCCGACCGGTACCCATCGCCGAATGGTGCGTCGAGACCGCGCTCGACTTGACGAACCGCGCTGGCGACCAGCGTGTCGGCGGGTCGATCCGTGCGCTCGAACCCCTCGCCGCCGATGATCACGTGCTCCTCGAAAACCTCGCCGTTGCGAATGGCAAAGCGCGTCACGGGCAGCGCATCGACGACTTCGTTGGCGAACAGCACGCCTCGCCACGCGCTTTCGGGCGGGCAATCGATCCATTCGACGCGGTCCATCAGGGGTCTTTCCAGCGTCGCCTCGAGGCGCGCGCGCTGGCGGTCGCGCAGATCCGCGCTGGGCTCGAGGATCGCATAGCGCCGCGGAAGCGCATCGAGTGTCGCGAGCTTGCCCAGACAAACCTGCGCAAATGCGCCGCTGCCCCCGCCGATTTCGACGAAATCCGCTGGCGGCCGCAGCTCGCGCAAAACCGGTGCGAGGCTCGTGGCAATCGTTGCCGCGAACAACGAACCGAGTTCGGGTGCCGTGACGAAATCGCCGCCGATACCGAACTTGCTCGATCCGGCGCTGTAGTAGCCGAGTCCCGGCGCATAGAGACAGCGTTCCATGAAGCGCGAGAATGGCATCGGTCCCGCCACTTCGATCTCGGCACGGATCGCGGCGGCGAGCGCATCCGAAAGCGCTCGCTGGTCACTGCCGGGTGCGGGCAACGCAACACTCATGCTGGCTCGCCACGGCAAACTGCGGCACTCTCGCACGGAACGGATCGTACAGAATAGCGACGCAGCCGGAGAACGCCAATGTCCGAACATGCCAACGCTCGTCCCGTCGCGTTGATCACCGGCGCCGCGAGAAGGGTCGGCGCGGTCATTGCGCGTCGGCTGCACGCAGCAGGTTACGACGTCGCTGTGCACTGCCGGCACTCGCGCGCCGAGCGCGACGCGTTGATCAGCGAACTCGAGCAGACACGCGCGGAAAGCACCCTTGCGCTCGATGCAGACCTTGCCGACAGCGCGCAATTACCCGGCCTCATCGCGGCAACTGTGGATCGCTTCGGTCGGCTGGACGCCCTGATCAACAATGCATCGAGCTTTCATCCAACGCCGATCGGATCGGTTACGCCGGATCAGTGGGAAGACCTGATGGCGACGAATGCGCGCGCGCCGTTCTTCCTGGCCCAGGCAGCGGCGCCTCATCTTGCGGCGCGCCGCGGCGCGATCGTGAATCTGACGGATATCTATGCCGACAGACCACTGCCGAATCACAGCGTGTACTGCATGGCCAAGGCTGCACTTGCGACGATGACCCGTTCGCTTGCGGTGGACCTCGGTCCCGAAGTTCGCGTCAACGCGATCGCGCCGGGCGCGGTGCTGTGGCCCGAATCGGGCAAGGAGTCCGCCGAGCGCGAGCGCCTGATCGCACGCACGCCGCTCAAGCGAGTCGGCGCGCCGGATGACGTCGCGGGAGCTGTGCTGTGGTTGCTGCGTGACGCGTCGTTCGTGACCGGCGAGATCGTTCGCGTGGACGGCGGTCGCTCGCTCGCGATGTGAGCGAACTCAGGCTTTGATGCAGAAAGCGTCGGCGACCAACTCGCGATCGAATCCGGGGGTCGCCTCGCCCGTCGTCGCATAACGATACAGGGCCGCCGCATAGACACGTTGCAGTGCGCTTTGGATGAGCGCAAGCAGCATCACCGAAATCGTGACGACGGCGACCACCAGGCCCGCCAACGCGATCGATTGCGATTTGGCGGCGAGCATTGCCGAATCCGGTGCCGAGAAGGACCACCACGAGGCTTGCGAGCGAGGCGACTTCGCCCATGCCGACATTGCCCGCGAGGTTTTCGCCCCGGTTTTTCTTTATGAGTTCCGCGCTGCGCTTTACCGCATCGATCGGCCCGACATTCTGGCTGACCAGCACGGGAACGGTCAGGAAGGTCGCGACAGTCCAGGCCACACCGAGCCTGGACTTACCGCCCTTCCTCCTCGTCAAACGCCACGCGCTCGAGCTGCGCCATGCGATCCGGGTGCGCCTGCCACATCTCTGCAAGGCGCACGCCCGTAACGGGATGGACGACCTCCGGCGCGATGTCGGCCAGCGGCTTGAGCACGAACGCCTCGTTGATCTCCTTGCGTGGAATGTCCAGATGCCCGGGCCCGTGCTGAACCCGGTCGCCGTAAAGCACGGTATCGATATCGAGCGTGCGGTCGGAAAAACGCGCCACGTCGCGCCGCCGTCCGTGACGGTCTTCAAGCGCATGCAGCCAGCGATCGAGCGTGAGCGGGTCGCGATCCGTATCGAGGCCGACGGCGAGGTTGAGGAAGTCCGGACCGTCGAATCCGACTGCCGCCGTGCGATACACGGGCGAAACGATCAACTCGCCGAACTCGGCACGCAATTCGCTCAGCGCGCGGCGCAGGTGCCGCTCTGGTTCGATGTTCGATCCGAGGCTGAGATAGGCGCGCGCCATGATGTGCCGGGCCGGCAGCGGAGCGACGAGGCGCCGGGTCAGCTTCGCGGCCGCTCGCCGCGTTCGATCGCGACACCAACGTTGTCCGCACTGCGCACCGCGCCAGGCTTGGACAGTTTGAGGCGCAACCAGCTCACATCGAATTCGGCCAGCACGATCTCGGCGCAGCGCTCGGCCAACGTCTCGACCAGCTGGAATTCCGACGCCTCGACATAGCCGATCAGGCGTTTGGCCACGGCCTTGTAATCGAGCGTGTCCCCGATTCGGTCGGTCGCTGCGGGACGGGTATTGTCGAATAGCATCTCGAGATCGATCGCCACGGGTTGACGGATGCGCCGCTCCCAGTCGTAGATGCCGATGACGCAGTCGATACGCAGGTTTTCGATGAAGACGGTGTCCATTCGATGATCGGTGCAATGAGTAATCAGGAAATCATCAGTAATCAGGAAATCATCCGTCATCGGCACGCCACCGGCAATCGGCTCAAGCCAGGGCGGGCAGGCTCTCGAGCGCCCAGCGCGGTTGCACGTGGATGCCCGCATCGGCGGTCTGACCGGCCTGCAATCGCAGCGCGCCAGCCAACGCAATCATCGCACCGTTGTCGGTGCAGAATTCAAGGCGGGGGAAACTCACGCGAAAGCCTTCGCGTTCGCCTGCCTCGGTCAACCTTGCGCGCAGATGGCGGTTGGCGCCGACTCCACCGGCCACTACCAGCGTCTGCACGCCGGTGGCTTCCAGCGCGCGCTGGCATTTGATCGCGAGCGTTTCGACAATGGCATCCTCGAATCCGCGCGCGATATCGGCACGCGCCCGATCGCTGCGATCGCTGCTCTGCCACGCCAGCAGTACTTGCGTTTTGAGTCCGGAGAAACTGAAATCGAGTCCCGGCCGATCGGTCATCGGACGTGAAAACCGGTACGCGTCTGGTTGCCCCCCTTCGGCAATCCTCGCGAGCGCCGGGCCACCGGGGTAGGGCAGTCCCATGAGCTTGGCGGTCTTGTCGAATGCTTCGCCGGCCGCATCGTCGAGCGTGTCGCCGAGCAGCCGATAGCGCCCGATCGCGGCAACCTCGACCAGCATGGAATGACCGCCCGAGACCAGCAGGGCGACGAACGGCGGTGTTGGTGGATCGGGTTCGAGCAGCGGAGCCAGGAGATGTCCTTCCATGTGATGCACGCCGATCGCCGGAATGCCAAGCCCCCAGGCCAGCGAACGCGCGAGGGTCGCACCGACCAGCAGCGCGCCGATGAGGCCTGGCCCGGCGGTGTAGGCTACGCCTCCAAGATCGGCCAGCTCGAGATCGGCATCGGCAAGCGTCCGCCGGATCAGCGGGGTGAGCTTGCGCACGTGGTCGCGCGAGGCGAGTTCCGGCACTACCCCGCCGTAATCGGCATGCAGGCGCACCTGGCTGTAAAGCGCATGGGCCAGCAGGCCTCGCCCCGGATCGTAAAGCGCCACGCCGGTCTCGTCGCACGAGGTTTCGACCCCGAGCACCGCGGTCGGCGAGACATTGGCCTGTTTTGCATTGGGTTTCATGGTCACGATAGAATGCGCGGCTCGCCCGGCTGCCGGGTCCGAGTCTACCAGCGGAGAGTCTATGCCCAGCGTCAAAGTTCGCGAGAACGAACCGTTCGAGTTCGCTCTTCGCCGTTTCAAGCGGACCTGCGAGAAAGCCGGCGTTCTCGCCGAGGTACGCAAGCGCGAGTTCTACGAAAAGCCGACCCAGGAGCGCAAGCGCAAGCGCGCGGCCGCCGTCAAGCGTCATTTGCGCCGCGTATCGCGCGACGTGACAAAAAGGCGTCGGCTTTACTGATACTGCTGTTGGCGGATTCCATCCGCTGTTTCACACTCTGCTGCATTGGGCGTTACTTGGGCCGGTACCGCGCAAGCGGAGCCGGGGTATGCTCGTGCAATCCTCAATGAATGCGAGAATCGAGAAGCGGCCATCCATGGCTGCACTCTTCAAGCGGGCGACCGTAGTCTTCATCCCTCATCCCTCATCCCTCAAATCATGCCCCTGACCCAACGCATTACCGAGGATATGAAAGGGGCGATGCGTGCCGGCGACCGGGAGCGCCTCGGCGTGATCCGCTTGATTCTCGCGGCTGTCAAGCAGCGCGAGGTCGATGAGCGCATCAGCCTCGACGACGCGCAGGTGCTAGCGGTGCTCGAAAAGATGCTCAAGCAACGACGCGATTCGGTCGCCCAATTCAAGGCGGCGGCACGCACCGATCTGGCCGACAAGGAAGCCTTCGAGATCGGAGTGATCGAGGCGTACATGCCGGCGCAATTGTCGGAAGCCGAACTGGCCGCGATCATTGGCGGCGCCATCGCCGCCAGCGGAGCCGCGGGGCCCAAGGACATGGGCAAGGTGATCGGCCTGGTCAGGCCGCAAGTCGCGGGACGTGCGGACATGGGACAGGTCTCGGCGCAGGTCAAGCAAGCGCTCTCGGACTGAACCATCGGTCGGCGATGTCGTCATTAACGAGCGTGTTCCGACTTCAGGAGTAATCGACATGACCCATTCAACGCCGCTGCGCCGCTCGCGTCGCAATCGCATGATCGCCGGCGTCGTCGGCGGCCTCGCCGAGCATTTCGGGTTCAGCCCGAACGGCCTGCGTGTGGTTTATGTACTCGTGTCGATTCTTTCGGCGGCCTTTCCGGGCATCCTGGTGTATCTGATCCTGTGGCTGCTGATTCCGCTGGAAAGCTGATCCGCAGCGGAAAAACTCCTCTCGCCGGTTGGCGCGAACTGTCGAGCCTCGATCATCCCGTGGCATCCTAGCCGGATGGCCGGGCGCATCCCCGATTCCTTCATCGACGACCTGCTTGCACGTGTCGACATCGTCGACGTGGTGCAGGAGCGCGTACCGCTCAAACGCTCCGGACGCGATTTCTCGGCGCGCTGCCCGTTCCATGACGAGCGCTCGCCGTCGTTCACGGTCAGCCCGACCAAGCAGTTCTATCACTGCTTCGGCTGTGGCGCGCACGGCAGCGCAATCAGGTTCCTGATGGAATACGACCGCCTCGAATTTCCCGACGCGATCGAGGAACTCGCAGCGCGAGTCGGCATCAAGGTGCCGCACGAAGGGGCCGGGCAGTCGGCGCCGCGCGAGGATGCGACCGACCTCTATGCTCTGCTGGACGCTGCGACCTCATTTTATCGCCGCGAACTTGCGACCAGCGACAAGGCTCGAACCTACCTTGCAGAACGCGGCCTCGATGCAGCCACGCTGGAACGCTTCGACGTCGGCTACGCACCTGACAGCTGGGATGGACTCAAGCAAGCGCTCGGTACCAGCACCGCACGCATCGCGCTGCTCGAGAAAGCAGGCATGTTGACCAGCGGTGAGCGCGGTGGCCGCTACGATCGATTCCGCGATCGCGTGATGTTTCCGATACGCGACCGGCGCAGCCGCGTGATCGCATTCGGTGGCAGGCTGCTGCCTTCGCCGAACGACACGGCCAATCCCGCTGTTTCGGTCGATATTTCAAGCGAGCATGCTGAGCGCGCGGATCGAACGGCGGGCGTCCATGCCCGCACTTCTCAAGCGACGCATTCTCCAAAGTATCTCAACTCGCCGGAGACGCCCCTGTTTCACAAGGGCCGTGAGCTGTTCGGGCTTTCGGAAGTTCGCGCAGCCAACGCCAAGCTTGCGCGGCTGATTGTGGTCGAGGGTTACATGGATGTGATCGCGCTGCACCAGTTCGGCGCGACGCAGGCGGTGGCGACGCTCGGCACGGCGACCACGCGGGACCATGCCGAAATCCTGTTCCGCCAGGCACCCGATGTGTATTTCTGTTTCGATGGTGATCGCGCGGGGCGCCAGGCGGCATGGCGTGCGGTCGAATCAGTGCTGCCGCGCATGCGCGACGGGCGTCAGGCGCATTTCGTGTTTCTGCCCGAAGGCGAGGATCCCGACAGTGTGGTTCGCAAGGAGGGACTGGAGGGATTCGAACAACGCCTCACCAACGCGATTGCGCTCAGCGCGTTCTTCTTCGCCGAAATCGGCAAGGACGTGAATGTCGCCAGCCTCGACGGCAAGGCGCGCCTTGTTGAGCGTGCGCGGCCGCTGCTTGCGGAAATTCCCGACGGCGCGTTCCGTGATCTCATGCTGGCCGAGCTGGATCGACGCAGCGGCATGACCATTCAACTTGCCGCGTCCTCCACCGGCAGAAGCGAGCGAAGCGCGGCGGCTTTGGCACCACGCCGGTCGCTGGTGCGCACCGCTGTCGCCCTGCTGGTGCAGCGGCCCGGTCTGGCTGCTGCCTTGCAGCCGCCCTGGCGGTTCGCAGAACTGCGCCAGCCCGGAATCGAGTTGCTGGTCGAACTGATCGAGTGCTGCCGTGCCAACCCGGAGTTCAGCACGGCTGGATTGCTCGAGCGTTACACCAATCGCGACGAGGCAAACGCGCTGGCGAAACTTGCGTTCATGGATTTTCCGGGCGGCGAGGATGAGGCGCGCATCGAGTTCGTCGACGCGATTGCGCAGCTCGATCGTCAAACGGTGCAGCAGCGGCTCGATGACCTGCTCGCGAGGAAGGCCGAAACCGCGCTCAACGACAGCGAAACGGCCGAGCTGCGCGAACTTCTGGCGAGCAAAGCTCGATCGCGTGCGTAAGCGGGGCGGCATCCGCCGAAGGAAACCTTACGGCCGTTCGAACCCGTCGATGAAAACCGCATCGGCCGCGTCGACGCATTGACCCGGCACCTGCGCGTGACTGACTGTCAGGTCGTCCAGCCACCAACCCGCGTCGGTCTGCGCGGTATCGGTGCCGAACAGCCAGCGCAGGCGAATCGTTTGACCGGCCCACTCGTCCAGCGGGACATGGTATTCGGTCCAGTCGAGCGCACTGCCGGTGAACACCGGCGTGCCGCTCGGGAAACCGCAGGCATTGCCGGTGTGGGTGAGCATCGACGGATAGCCGCCTGTTGGCGTCAGCATCTGCCAGTTCTGTCCGCCGTCGGCCGAAAGCTGCACGACTCCGGCGTCCCATCCCTGCTCGATGCCGTAGCGCGTCCAGAAGCCGAGATCACCGGCCATGTTAGAACTGAGCGTGATCGCGTCGGTCGCGAGCGCGAGACATTCGGAATTGTTGTAGCCGGAGTAATAGCTGCGCTCGCCGCTGTGGGCGACGTCGTCGACGATCTCCCAGGCGACATGCAAGGGACTCGCGCCGAGTCTTGCCGGTGTCTTGAGAGGCGTGTCGTTGCCTGCCAGCTCTGGATCGCCGACTTCGGCGCCGCTGAACCAGTCGCCGTCGGCGGCCGGCCCGAACGCGCGCGCGGTCAGGCGTACGCTGTTGTCGTCGCTCGCGCCGCTCGCGCCGTCGATCGAACGCACGATGTACGTGTAGTCGGTGCCGAACGAAACGCCGGTATCCGCATAACTGTCGGCGACGATGCCATTGGTCAGCAAATCGTCGGGGCCGGGTTCGGCCGCCGGATCGGTCGAACGATAGACGCTGTAGTTCGCGCCTCCGCCGCACGACGGCGTCGCCGGCGTCCAGCCAAGATCGATGCGGCAGATCGGCGTGCCCGGCGAACTTGCACTCGCGATGCCGTCGAACTGCGGCGGCGCGGTGCATTCTCCCGTGGTGTCCGCTTCGACGCAGGAGCTGGTCGGTGCCGAGCATTGCCCGGACGCGGCCACGGCGCGCACGCGATAGCCGTAAGTGACCTGCCCCGATGCCGTGATGTCGCTGAATGCCGTATCGGTCAGATTTTCGGCGATGGTTTCGCTGTGACTGGCCGCGCAGCCGCCGAGCGTGCGCTCGATCGCGTAGCTCGCATCCGGTGTCGCGCTCGCATTCCAGACCAGGTCGATGCGGTTGTCGCCAGCCGCCTGCGCCGAGAGACCGTCGACCGCTGCCGGCGCGATACACAGATTCGGTCGCAGCAGGAACAAGCCGCCGCTGATGTCGCTGACCGCGACGATGCCGCTCGCGAAATACGGATAGTTGCTCCAGGCGCCGTCGAAGTTGGCATCATCACCGGCCGGAAACGTGTCGAAGTAAGCCGCTTCGCTCAGGTTGCCATTGTCGATATCGGCCAGGCTCAGGATGCGCAAACCGCTCTTGTAATCCGATTCGAACGCGTAACCGTCGCGGATGTAGAGATTGTGGTCGATCGCCGCGGTTGGCCCGGTGTAGGTGAACTGGACCGATGGGGCTGTCAGATCCTGCACGTCCCAGACATAGGTGCGCGTGTTGTGGCCGTCATGCTGCTCGTCGAGTTCGTCATCGAGCAGGAAATGCCGGCGGTCGTCCGTCAGCCATCCCTGATGTGTGTATCCGACTCCGACATAAGTGGTGCGCGAGAGCATGACCGGATTTGCCTTGTCCTCCACGTCGACGATCGTCAGCGTGTCTTCGTTCGAGGCGAAGCAGATCTCGTGGCCGGTGTAACGCGTATCCGGGCCATCGTAGACAATGCATTGGGCATCGTGCGTATAGCCGTCCGCACTGAAGCATCCCGCAAACACTGGGTTAAGCGGATCGTGGATGTCGATCATGTGCAGGCCGGCGGCGCAGGTCTGGTTGCCCGTGCGCGAGCCGACCGCAAACGCGAAACCGGACTCCTCGTCGATCACGATATTGTGGGCCTGACCGAATTCGCCATACCAGCCATCCTCCGTGAACGTGACCGGCGGCGTCGTCACATCGCGCAGGTGATCGAGGTCGAATACCTGCATGCCATGTCCGGCGGCCTCGGACACGATGAACGCATAGTGGCCGTAGGTCTTGATGTCGCGCCAGATCGACGTCACCGTGTGCGTCGGCAGGTTGCCGAGCCGAACCGGTTCCTCCGGGTCGCTGATATCGACAAACGCAGTACCGTTTTCCAGACCGACGAGCGCATATTCCTTGCCGGTGTCGGGATCGGTCCAGCCCCACATGTCATTGCCGTCGCCGCCGTTGGCGCCGAGTTCGGCCAAGCTCAGGTGACCCGCCAGATCGACGTTGTTGCACGGGTAGCCTTCGGCGATGCCGTCGATACAGGCCACCGCATGTCGCGGCGACGCGTGTGCATGCGCATGCGCTGCCAAGGCGAACGCCATCGCCATCAACGCGTACTTGATGATGCCCATCGTATCGCTCCCCGAGCCGATGCAGCACAGGAACCTATCACATCGAGTGCAATGTTCGCGAACCGCGCGTGCCGTGGAAGAGCTGCACGCAGACCGGCGCGTGCGAAGTACGTAGTGACGATACAGAACGGGACCGAACGGTATCCGTTTGCGAATGCGTCCGCGGCAGACGGCACATTGCTGGAGTCCGTCGAATTCAGCACAGATCCGAGATGATCACCTGCGCCGCGTTGTGTCCCGGCGCACCGGTGACGCCACCTCCGGGGTGCGTGCCGGCGCCGCACAGGTACAGGCCCGGCAGTGCACCGCGATAGTTCGCCTGACCGAGCATCGGCCTTGCGCTGAACAACTGGTTCAAGCTCAAGGCTCCGTGGAAGATGTCGCCGCCGAGCAGGCCGAAATCGCGTTCCAGATCGAGAGGACTCTTGATCTGGCGGCCGAGCACCGACGCCTTGAATCCTGGCGCCTGGCGATCGACGGTTTCGACCATCAGGTCGGCGACGTCCTCGCGGCATTCATCCCACGACCGTCCATTGGGCAAGGTCGGCGCGACGTGCTGACAGAACAGGCTGGCGACATGTTGGCCTTCGGGTGCCAACGAGTCGTCAAGCGTCGACGGAATCAGCATTTCGACGATCGGTTCGCGCGACCAGCCGTAGGCCCGCGCGTCGGCGTAGGCGCGATCCATGTAATCGAGGCTCGGCGCGATGATGATGCCCGCGGTCAGATGATCGCCCGGCTCCGGCAACGCGGCGAATCGCGGCAACTCGCTCAATGCGACATTCATGCGAAATGTGCCTGAACCGCAGCGCCAGTTCGCCATGCGCTCGCGCGTCGGCTCGGGCACGAGCATGGGCGCCAATAGACGCTCGTACAACAGTTTCGGATTGACATTGGCCACGATCGCGCGCCCATGCAACACGTCGCTGTGGTCGGTCACGACGCCGACCGCGCAGCCGGGCCGGCCCTCGACATTTTCCACAATGACTTCGCGCACACCGCAACCGGTGCGGATCTCGACACCGGCTGCGGTCGCCGCCTTGGCCATCGCCTGGGTGATCGCGCCCATCCCGCCGATCGCATGGCCCCACGCACCCTTGACGCCGTTGACTTCGCCGAACACGTGATGCAGCAATACATAGGCGCTGCCCGGCGTGTATGGACTCGCATAGTTGCCGACGATGCCGTCGAAGCCGAACACCGCCTTGATCGGTTCGCTCTCGAAAAAGCGCTCGAGATACTCGGCAGCCGAGATCGAAAACAGATCGAGAAGATCCTGTCGCAGCGTGGCATCGAGTGCGCTCAGCCGCTTGCCGATGCGTCCGGCGCGCAGGATTTCCGGGAGCGCCTTGAGCCAGCCGCCTTCGGTCACGTTTGGCGGCGGCTGCAGCGCGAGCGCGCGCAGCACATCGGCGATGGCTTCGAGACGACGCTCGTATTCGGCGAGCCGTTCGGCGTCGCGAACGGAAAATTTCGCGACTTCCTCGCGCGTGCGCCCACCGCCGACTGCGAGATAGCGCTGATTGGGATCGGCATGGTCGGGCAGCGGCAGAAAATTGTTGAGCCGACGCTGGACGATGCGCAGGCCATGCGACTCCAGATCGAGATCGCGGATCACTTTCGGCTGCAACAGGGACACCGTGTAGGCGGCGACCGAATTGCGGAAGCCCGGATGGAACTCCTCCGTGACAGCGGCGCCGCCGACGACATCACGGCGCTCGAGCACCATCACTTTCAGGCCCGCCTTGGCCAGATAAGTCGCGCAGACGAGACCGTTGTGGCCTGCGCCGATCAGGATTGCGTCGAATTCGCGCGCTGTCATGCGGACATTATGCGCTGCCGATCCACAGCCCGAACTTAAACCTTGACTACTCCGTCGTTTTATCTCTTGCGCGCCCGAAGCTGATCAAAGCCACGAGGCTTGCGAGACAACTCCAGCCGAGATACCGCGTTTCGGCCGCCGGCGCGATGAACACGAGCGGCAGTGCGTAGCTCCACGCGCTCGCCAGCATTACCGCAACGAATATTCTGTCCCCCCAGCGCTTGCGCCAAGCGAGCGGCAACGCTGCAAGACCGACCAGCAAATACGGCCATGCAGCCAAAGCCGATGTCGAGCGCAAGCACTCGGCCGCGCGGAGTAATAGTCGGCGCAGGGACGTGTCGTTCACGATGACCGCTGGATTGTCGCGGTATTGATACTCGATCGGAGAATAAATGAGTTCGCGCGGCCAGTCGGCGGGGTGACGACCGAACAGCGCCACTGTAAGGCGCAGTCGATGGCGCAGCCATGCGAACGGATTATTCATGATTGCCGATCTCCACGCAGCACCCAATGTCGCGAGTTCAGCCGTCGTGTACTCCCCCAACAGCGGATCGCGCATTCCATGATGCGTGTTTTGCAACATCGGCACGTTACTCCAGGGTCGGAACGCCGCACCCAATTCGTCGACCGTTAGCCCAGGGCCAATCATGAATGATGGAAGCAACATTGTATCGCTCGCGATTGACAGTGCAGCGAGATCCCACTCGGCGAGTGATGGCCAGATCGGCACGTGGTGGTCGACACGCGAGTTTATTGCAGCTAGCACTATCGACATGGCGCTCGCAAGCACGACTGCAATCAAGCTGCGCCCAATTATGCGCGCGCTTCGGGACCGCCATGACGTTTCTCCGAACGCGAGAAGGACCCACCAATAGAGTAGTGGAAATACTGCCGGCCACGCGTTATGACGAAGCGCAATGGCGTAGAACATCAAAACTAGGGCGAGGACGAGGAAGCCGGACCGCCTGCAACGGTCGAAGGCGGCGAGCATGCCCGCCGCGCCCAAGAGAGCTGACATCATTCCGGTGTCTGTCCAGACTTGGCCACGCAGAAGCCAAATCAAAGGATTAAAACCGACCACACCGACCGCGACAATCGCTTTCCAGTGGGAAATACGCTCCCCGTAAAGCACGAGCCCGAGTCCGATCCAGAATAGGGCTGCGTGTAACGCGAAGACGAGTCCAGGCCCTTCCAGGATGTCGTCCAGAACGCTCCACAACGCGATCATGACAGGAGAGCCGACGTCAGTGGTTTCGCCCCCGCGTGCCTGCCACCATGCATATGCAGAGTCGAACGACATGAGGCCCGGCCACCATGCGAGGAGATCAATCCAGAAACCCGCAATGGCCAAAAGCGCGAGCCAGGCCGCGCGATTCCACGCTACCTGAAATTCCATGCTCCTAGGCCGTATATATGAGAGCCAGTGGAAATAAGTATTATTAAGTGTGCGCGCGATTTCTTGCAATGCACCCATAGGATAAGACATTCGAGCTTCGAGCAAGCAGCGCCGGAAGCGTGTCAGACTACACGTGACAGCGGAGAGGCAACATCTTCCAGCGAGCGACGTTCGGCAGCGACACCGAGTTTCAGTTCAATGCCGGCGGCGACCAGCATAAGTGCGGCGCCCAGCACGTAACCCCACGCGATCGGTTCGCGGGTGCCGGTGCCGATCAGGGTGCCGAACAACCACGGACCACCGATGCCGCCAAGCGCGGTGCCAAGTGCGTAGAACAGCGCGATCGCGAGCGCGCGCACTTCCAGCGGGAAGCTTTCGCTGACCGTGAGATAGGCCGAACTCGCTGCGGCCGACGCGAAAAAGAACACGATCGACCACGCGATCGTCTGGGTGGTCGCATCGAGCACGCCCGCAACGAACAGCCACGCGGTAACGAGCAACAGCAGACCGGACAGTGCGTAGGTACCGGCGATCATCGGGCGGCGTCCGAGCGTGTCGAAGCAGCGGCCGAGAATCAGCGGGCCGAGAAAATTGCCGGCTGCGAACGGCAACAGATAAAGGCCGATGCGATCCGATGCGATGCCGAAGAAACGGCCCAGCACGAGCGCATAGGTGAAGAAAATCGCGTTGTAGAAGAATGCCTGCGCCGCCATCAGCACGACGCCGAGCGTCGCACGCTTCGGATAGACGCGAAACAGCGTGCGCGCGATGTCAAGCCAGCCGCTCGCGTGCGAACGTACGCGGAGGCGGATGCGTGACAACGGCTGCGATGGAGGCGATGCGTCAGCATCACGCTCAATCCCGGCCAGAACCGCGTCGGCTTCGCTTTCGCGACCGTGGATCATCAGCCAGCGCGGACTTTCGGGCAGGTAGCGGCGCAGATACAGAATGCCCAAGCCGAGCACGGCGCCGATGCCGAATGCGACGCGCCAGCCGATGTCGATGGACAAACGCCCGGGCGCCAGCAATACCACCGCGCCAAGCGCGCCGAGCGCCGCACCGATCCAGAAACTGCCGTTGACGAGAAGATCGGTGCGGCCGCGATAACGTGCCGGAATCAATTCCTGGATGGCTGAATTGATCGCGGTGTACTCGCCGCCGATGCCGGCTCCCGTCAGGAAGCGAAACAGCGCGAAGCTCCAGAAGTCGAACGAAAACGCCGTCAACGCAGTCGCCGCGAGATACAGCCCCAGCGTCACTGTGAACAGACGCTTGCGCCCGAGGCGATCGGTCAGCCAGCCGAAGAACAGCGCGCCGAGCACGGCGCCCGCGAGATAGAAGCTCGCGGCAAGCCCGATGTCGGCATCGCTCAAATGCAGGCGCGGACTCGCCTGCAACGCGCCCGACAACGCGCCGGTCAGCGTGACTTCGAGACCGTCTAGAATCCAGGTGATGCCAAGTGCGACGATGACCAGGGTATGGAAGCGGCACCATTGCAGCCGATCGAGCCGCGCAGGAATGTCGGTCGAAATGACGGTGGATGTCGGCTCGCGATGGGTCACGCCGGAAGGGTTCGTTGCATGGGTCGCTACGACGCAGTTCTGCTACGCACGGGCGGTGGCCGCCGTTTCGCGCCGTGCGTCACGCGCGAGCCAGAGCGCGAGTGCGATTCCGATTGCCGCCACCGCCGCGACATACCAGGCCGGCGCCATCGCATTGGCGTGCAACCACCAGGCGACGGCCAGAGGCGTCAGGCCACCGAACAAGGCGTAGGCGATGTTGTACGCGAACGAGAGTCCCGTGTAACGGATCGCGGGCGGAAACAATCGAACCATCAGGGTCGGCACGATCGCCGTTACGCCAACTGAAAATCCGGCGATCACATACAAGGCGGTAAAAAGATCCGGGCGCAGCGCGCTGCCGTAGTACAACATCAATACCGTGACCAGCAAAGCACAACACCCCACTCCAAACGCGTGTACCGCACCGAAGCGATCCGCCATCGATCCGGCGAAAATGCAGCCGATCGACAGAGCCAGGGTCGCGAGACTGTTGGCACGTAGCGCGGCAGTGGGCCCGATGGCAAACAGCTTGTGTACGAGGGTCGGCGTCATCAGGATCACGACGACGATGGCTGCAGTCAGAACCCATGTCAGCAGCATCGATGACAAGACGGCCGCGCGATGGCCGCGCAGCACCTGTCCCAGAGGCATCCCCGCGGTCAGCAGTTTTCGCCGCTTGAGGTCCTCGAATACCGGCGTTTCCGCAAGCCAGCGTCGCAGGTACACCGCAAGCGCGCCGAACACGCCACCGATCAGGAACGGAATACGCCAGGCATAGGCGTCGATTTCATCCGGGGTATAGACAGTGTTGATCGCTGTCGCGATCAACGAGCCGACCAGGATGCCCAAGGTGAGGCCGGCCGTGAGAGTGCCGCAGGCGAATCCGACGCGGTTCGGGGGCACGTGTTCGGCGACGAAAGTCCAGGCTCCAGGCACCTCGCCGCCGACGGCGGCTCCTTGCAGCACTCTCAGCACAAGCAGGATCAGCGGCGCCGCGTAGCCGGCCGTCGCAAAGGTGGGCAGCAGGCCGATCGCGAGCGTCGGCAATGCCATCAGGAACACGCTCAGCATGAACATGCGCTTGCGACCACGCCGGTCACCGAAATGCGCCATGACGAGGCCGCCGAGCGGTCGCGCGAGATAGCCGGCCGAGAACAGGCCGAAGGCTTGCAGTTGGCGCAGCCAATCGGGCGTGTCCGGCGGGAAAAAGACGCGGCCGATGACGTCCACGAAGAAGACGAAGATGATGAAGTCGTAGAATTCGAGGACGCCACCGAGGGACGCGAGAACCAGCGTGCGCTTGTCGCGGCGCGTCAGTGACGCGGGCGAATTGACGATTTTGGATGGCTGCATCGGCGTGCAGGCTCCTGCGATGGGGAACGACGGCGCGCGACCACGGTCTCAAGGATTCGCGCCAACGAGGCGGCTCGTGCCAACATGCCGCCAGTCTCCTAGTTAGCCAGTTTTATCGGCTCGACGGAAGTTGCCTTGAACAAATCCTCCGCATCCCTGATTCGATACACATTGCTCATTGCGCTGCTCGTTGCGCTGCTCGCCGGTTGCGCCAGGCAGCCGAAGTTCGAACTCAACAACGTGCAGGGCCACCTGCCCGATCTCGCATTCGAACTCACCTCGGACGAGGGCAAAAGCGTCGATGCCGCCGATTTCAAGGGCAAGGTCGCACTCCTGTATTTCGGCTACACGCATTGCCCGGATGTGTGCCCGTTGACGTTGACGCACTTGCATGTCGTCATGCAGAAGCTGGGTGCGGCGGCGAAAGATGCGCGCATTTTGTTCGTGAGCGTCGACCCCGCGCGCGACACGCCAGCGGTTTTGCATGCCTATGCGCATGCGTTCGACCCGCATATCGTCGGTCTGACCGGCGAGGCGTCGACCATCGAGGCATTGGCCAAGCGCTACCGCGCCGTGTTCAACCGGGAATCACCCAAGGTCTCGGGCGGCAATTACGAAGTAATCCACAGCTCGGCGATTTACATCTTCGATCGGGCGGGCCACGCGCGCCTGATTGCGACGCCGATCGATTCGCTCGATGCCATGACGCATGATTTGAAAATGCTGCTTGGAGAGTCGGCATGATGTGTTCGGCACGCGTCCTGGCGATTTTGTTGGCGGCACTGCTCGGCATCGGCGCATCGATTCCGCCTGCGGCTGCGTCGGCAGGCGACGTTTCTGACTCCGCTTCGCTGAAGATCAGCGACGCATGGGTGCGCTGGCTGCCAGGCGATCTGCCGAGCGCGGCCTATGCCAGCCTGACCAACCGTGGTGCGACGCGCATGCGGCTGACTGGCGCCAGCAGCCCCGACTACGCCAGTATCATGCTGCACCGTTCGGTCGTGAAGGACGGTGTGTCGCGCATGGAACCGGTCGCGGGCATCGATATCGATGCGGGCGCCACGGTGACGCTGGCACCCGGCGGCTACCACCTGATGCTGATGGAGGCACGCCACGCCATCGTGCCGGGTGACGTGATTCACCTCAAACTCGATTTCGCCGATGGCGCGACGCGCGAGGTGGTGCTTCCGGTAAAACCGGCGAATGCGACGGGCGCGAACTAGCCATTCAAGTCGGCGTGGGCGGCATCCGTGCGGACGCGATGATCGATCCATGTGGTACCTTTCTGACCTATGCGCGATCGGTGCGTGAACGGCACATCGGCGGTCGGGAAGGGTTCCGGATCATCGCAGCGGATGAGTGAATCGAAGGACCGCGGCGCAATGAGGTGATCGACAATGCGCATTGTCGCCCGAAGGTGGGGCCGTCGTATTTTGATGCTGGTTCTTTCGGGCGCAGCCGCTGCGCCGGCGAGTTCGCTCGCGAGCGTTCTTGCGCCAGGAACCGAGCATACGCACCTCCTCGCAATCGGCCAGAACGACCACTATCGGGTTCATCTTGGACGCGGCCAGTCTGCCGAGCTCTCGCTATTGCAACTCGATGCCACGCTCCAGTTGCGTCTGTCGAAGGCCGGCGGCGCGGCAACGCCGCTATTCCAGGACGATGCCGGCCGCAACGCGCGCCTGCGCATAACCCTGTATGCCGATGCGACGACCGACTGGCGGATCGATATCGGCGCAAAAGACCCCACGTCGCCGGCCAGCTACCGGATTTCGCTCACCGGCCCGCATGCAACGACTCGCGCTGACCGCGAACGCGCTGCCGCGGAGCAAAGCCTGGCGCAAGCCGAGAATCTGCGTCGCGCGACCGGAAGTTCGGAAACGAATCACCAGGCGAGCGCCGACGCCGAGGCCCAAGCCCACACTGAATTCGAAGCGGCGATCAATCACGCCCGGGCGGCAACGGATGCGTGCCTCCTGTTGATGGCACATGCCGATCTTGCGCGATTGCAGTATGCGGCCGGCAACTACGCGGCCGCTGCCGAGTCGGCGAAATCCGCGCTTCGATTTCGTTGCGGCAAGGACAGCGATGCGTCCGCTGCGGCCGAACGTGCCGTCGCGGAAAGGACGCTCGGTTCCGCGCTCGGCTATGTAGGCGATCTGATCGCCGGCACAAACGCACAGGAACGCGCATTGGCTCTGTACCGCCAGACCGGCGATGCGCACTTCCAGGCGATGGCACTGGGCAACCTCAGTGCCGACTATCGGGTACTCGGCGAAACCCAGAAGGCGCTCGATGTCGCGCACGCTGCGTTGCGGCTCGCCGAGGCGAGTGGCGATCGCAAACGCGCCCTTTTCGTGCGCGAAAGCATCGCCGCAATCCACTTGCAGCGCGGTGAGCTTGCGCTCGCGCGCGATGGCTACCGGCAGACCATTGCGGATCTCGCAATAACCCCCGATCCGATGATTGCGGGCATGGCGTGGAACGATCTCGGCACCCTCGACGGCGAGCTCGGGGATTATGCGGAGTCCTCGCAGGCATACCGGCAAGCCGAGACCGCATGGCAAGACAGCGGCGACCAGGACGGACTGACCGAAACCCGGCTCAACGAGGCGGATTCGGCGCTGCGCGACGGTGATATCGATAGCGCCCGAGGCCTGTTCGAATCCGCGCTGGCGTACTACGACAAGCACGACCGCCAGCGTGAACGTGCACATGCGCTGGCCGGGCTCGGCCGCTGCGCGATGGCACGTCGCGACTGGAAGGAGGCCTCGCGCCAGCTGCTCGCATCGCGCGATGTGGCCCACAAGGCCGGCGCAGCGGCTCTCGAAGCGGCTGCTTACCTGGCGCTGGGCGATCTTGACTTGCGCCGGAAGAATTTGCCGGAAGGTGAGCACAATTACCAGCGTGCGTATGCGTTGTCGGTGGCGTCGCGGGACCTCAGCGGGCGCGCCGCGGCACTGGCCGGGCGTGCGCATGCGGCCGAATTATCCGGCGATCTGACGGCTGCCCGAGGCTTGATCGAGCGCACGCTTACCCTCGTGGAAGACCAGCGCGCACAGATCACCGAGCCGGCACTCGCAACAAACTATTTTTCGACACAGCGCGGGTATTACGAGCGCGCGATCGATGTCCTGATGCAGCTCGATCGACGCGATCCGGGAAAGGGTTATGCCGCGCTCGCGCTCGAGACCAGCGAGCGTGCACGCGCGCGTTCGCTGCAGGAATTGCTCGCGCAACGCACCATCCGCGTCGCGACCGGTCTCGATCCGGCACTCCTGGATGCCGAACGCGCAGACGAAGACCGCTTGCGTCGGATTGCCTGGCGCCAGGCGCAGTTGCCGGCCGCAGCGCCGCCTGCCGCGCGTGATGCCTTGGCGATACAGCTCGACGACGCGAGCCACGCCGTGGACGACGCGCGCGGTCGCATCCGCGCTGCCAGTCCGCGCTACGCCGAACTCGCGCACCCCGCACCATTGACGTCCACCGCGATCGAGGGATTGCTCGACGCTGACGTGGTCGTGCTCGAATACTGGCTCGGCGATGAACACAGTTACCTGTGGGCAGTCGCAGACCACAGCGTGAGCGCGTGGACGCTGCCGGCGCGCGCAAGTATCGACGTGTTGTCGCGCGATCTCAGGACCGCGTTGGTTGCGCCCGCCACCACACCGGTCGACCTGTCAATGGAAGCACTTGCCGCTCGTCAGCGCGAAAGCATTTCAGCTACCGATGCGCTGGCTCGCTCACTGGATCAGATGGTGCTTGCGCCAGTCGGACGCGAATTGCGCAAGCCCACGATTGTCGTCGTGGCCGATGGGTCCCTGGAACGGCTGCCATTCGGCGTGCTTGATGATGCGTCCAGATCCGCGACGGAGGCCACCCCTTCGGCGGTGACGACATTCGTCTATCTGCCCTCGGTCGGCACGCTGCGCGCATTGCGCAAAATGAAGCGGCCTGCGAGCGCGCAAAAGGATTTCGCCATTTTCGCCGATCCGGTTTTCCGTCCCGACGATCCACGCATCCACAGCCACGAAATCGCATCGTCCCAATCCGCTGCGGCTGATCAGCAACTCCTTCGCGCGGCGAGCGAGACGGACGTCGCGACCTTGCCGAGCCTGCCCCATGCGCGCGACGAGGCGCATGAAATCGCGGTGCTCGCTGCACCGCGCCCGGTATGGCAGGCGCTGGATTTCGACGCAAGCCGCGCGGCGGTCGAGACGGCAGATTGGTCGTCGTACGCCCTCGTGCATTTCGCGACGCACGCGATGCTCAATTCCCGCCATCCCGAGTTGTCCGGCATCGTGCTGTCGCTGTACGACAAGAACGGTCATGCCGAGGACGGCTTCCTGCGCATGAACGATATCTACAACCTGCATATGCCGGTCGATCTGGTCGTGTTGAGCGCTTGCGATTCGGCGCTCGGCAAGACCATGGGGCCGGAAGGCATGTTCAGTCTGTCGCGCGCTTTTTTTTATGCCGGAGTGCGCCGCGTCGTCGCCAGCCTTTGGCCGGTGGACGATCGCGCGAGCGCGGCGTTCATGAAGCTTTTCTACGAAGCGCTGCTGCAACATCATCGTGCGCCGCAGGCAGCGATCGCCGATGCTCAGGCGGGAATGCAGCGCGACGCACGATGGCGACAACCGTTCTACTGGGCGGGTTTCGTGGTGCAGGGTGACTGGAGGTAAAGTGCGCACGACATGTCCGACATCGCCGCCCAGCAGCTGGCGTCCCCAGGTTCGGTAAACCGCGAGGTTCCGTCGCATCTGCACGCCTTGCTGTCCCGGCTCGGGGAGCAGGGAAAATCCAGCGGCGCCGCCTATGAGCGATTGCGCCGGAGTCTGATCCTGATGCTGCGACGGCATGTGCCGGTCGAGGCAGAGGATCTGGCCGATGTCGCGTTGGAGCGGCTTGCACGCCGCATCCATGAAGGCGCGCCGATCGATAATCCACAGCTGTACGCACTCGGTATCGCTCGCAAGCTGGTTATGGAAGCGCAGGCGAGCGCGCAGAAAGCGCAGCGCATCGTCGAGGACCCGACATTGTTTCCCAGAGAAGTTGGCAGCCACGAGGAAGACGCCGAAGGAAGCCCCATGCTGGCCGCCGTATCGGCCTGCCTCGCCGCACTCGATGAAAGCGGGCGCCAGTTGTTGTTGAGCTACTACGGCGCGGACGGTTCCCTGCGCATTCGGACGCGGCAGGACATCGCGCAAAAGCTCGGGATCTCGGTCAATGCGTTGCGCAATCGGGCGCTGCGTTTGCGCCAGGCATTGGAGGAGTGCGCCCGCAATCGGCTCAATGGAGCGGCCGGCGCCGCGTGATGGATATGCGCAACCTGACACTCCTCTTGAATCCCTTCCAACGAACCGTTCGCCGATGAACGACGATACGACCGCCGCTCCGCCCGAATCCGAGTTGCGCAACTGGCTGCTGCACCGGCTTTCAGAAACCGGGGCGCAAGCGTTCGAGCAACGCGTGCTGATCGAGGACGAGTTCGCCAGTCGTGTCGAGGAAGCCGAGTACGACCTTGTCGATGATTACGCGAACGATCGGCTCGACGATTCGGATCGCAGCGCTGTGGAAAATTATCTGCTTGCAACCGCTGCGAGCCGCGAACGCCTGTGGAGCGCCCGCGCTCTCGCGCAATTGCGCGCAGCAGGGCAAAAATCGCTACCCGACTTAACTCAATCGGTAGCGAAACGCGATGCGCGGAAGGCGTCTCGTTTTGCGCGGGCTTCGCGAACGCCGCAATCGCAGCGTGACTCACGTCATCGCTGGCGTCGTCATGTCGCGGCCTTCGGCGCAATTGCCGCGCTCGCCGTCGTCGTCCTGGTTCTCGGTGTACGCGTCGAGCGTGACCGGATGGGCGCGCCGGCCATGATCTCGCTGGCGGCCCCGTCAAGCGACATCGTCAACCTGACCTTGCTGGCAAGCACCGAGCGCGGCGCGGACCAGACGCGTCGCCTGACGATCCCTCGCACTGCGACGGCGATCCGGCTGCAACTCGAAATCGAACGTCCCGCGGCGCAGGCTCGCTACCAACTGACAGTCGCAGACGGGAATCGGATCGTATTCGCGGCACACAATCTCAAAGTACGGCAAGCCGGTCCCTATGCGTTCGTCGAGGCCATGGCGCCCGCGCATCTGCTGGCGCCGGGTATCCGGCGCATTTCGCTGGCGCAGCAGGGCGGCGAGCAAGCGCTTGCGCAGTGGACGGTCCGCTTGGCACGCTCAGACTGACGGGCGGCTGCGCAGCGTCACCGAGGTTGAACCATCACGCATTCGCGTGATGTATTTCGCATTTTCATCACTCCTGTTTGAACAGCGATCTTGTCGCGCACGGCGCCAGTTGCCGTCTGCGGGGTCAGCGCTGCGGTCGCGGCTGTGCGGCCACGCCACTTTGTCAGGAGGAATGTAGCCATGGGAAACGAGTCTGGTCGTACTCGGCGTTGCGAATCCGCTACCGGAACCGTTGGATGGGGCTATTGGCTCGGGAGGTTGTTGCTTGCCGTTTGCCTGCTTGCTCCCGTAATTGGACTGGCGCAGCCGGATGGCGGTGGGGGCACTTCAGGCGTGCGACTCGCCAACCACGTGCTGCCCGCACTGGCCGACGCGACGCCCCTGGCGCCGGGTTCGCTCGCCCGGGACGGACTGGTCGCCACCGAGCAGGAGCAGCCACTCAGCTTGACCCTCGTTCTCGCACGCGACGACGAGGCGGGATTCCAGCAATACCTGCACGATGTCTACGATCCGCAATCGCCGATCTTCCGTCAGTTCCTGAGTCAGGCGGATGTCGCCGCGCGCTTCGGTCCGTCCGCGGACGACTACCAGCAGGTTCTAAGTTATCTGCAATCACAGGGATTCCAGCTCACCGAGGGCTCGGCCAATCGCCTGACTTTGACGGTGAGTGGCACGCGCGCTCAAGCCGACAGCGCCTTCGACGTGGACATCACCGACTTCCACATCGGCAACAGGACGTTCTATGCAAACAACCGCGACCCCGCGTTGCCTTCGGTCATTGCCCCTCGTGTAGAGTCGATTACCGGTCTTTCCAATCTGGCCACACCCCAGCCGGATATTGCTCTGGTCATGGCATTTTGCGAATTAAACTCGAAAATCATCTTTACGGCAGATGGCTACACGCCACCGACCTCACAGCAGTTGTACCAGGAATGCCTGAGCGATTTGGCCGGCGTGGCCGCCTATTTCGGGAACGGTTTCGGCGGTTTCAGCGGCTCTGCTGCCGCGCTTTCTCCCGCCTCCGCGAATAACCCTGTCGAATCGGAATCGCTGCCGGATACGTTGCCCCCATGGTTGCAATTCGATGGCACCGGGCAACGCGTCGGGCTGCTCGAGTTCGATGCGTTCCAGATGGGAGACATCTCCGACTACCTTGCGCTGATCGGCAATCCTGCCAGCCAATTGAGTCAACTCAGTACTGTTTCGGTAAACGGCGGTACCACGCCCGGCGCGGGCGAGAGCGAAGTGCTGCTCGACATAGACACCATCCTGACCGGTGCCCCCGGTGCCGACGTCGTCGTGTATGAAGGCTCGGTTGCGAATGCAAGCTACCAGCAGATGTTCAACGCGATGATCGGCGGCGGCGTCACGATCATCAGCAACAGTTGGAGCTCCTGCGAGGATCAGACCACGCTCGCGGACGCCAGCAGCATCGACGCGGTCCTGCAGGCGGCTGCCGCATCCGGCATCACCGTGTTCAACGGCAGCGGCGACAGCGGAAGTACGTGCCTCGACGGCGGAGCGAACACGATCGGCGTACCGGCCGATTCGCCCAGTGCGACCGCCGTGGGTGGAACCACGTTGACTGTCGGATCGGGCAGTACCTATGTCAGTGAGACCTGGTGGAACGGCGCCAATTCCACGCCGCAGACCGGTCAAGGTGGTTTCGGTGTCAGCCGCTTCTTCGCACGTCCGGCGTACCAGGACGGATACAGCTCGGCTGCGACGCGCTCGATTCCCGACGTCGCGATCAATGCAGATCCTGCAACCGGCATCGTATTGTGCGAGCAGAGCGCCGGCGGTTGTCCGACTGGACTTCTCTACGGCGGCACCAGCTATGCCGCGCCGCTTTGGGCGGCGCTTGATGCACGTCTGAACCAGGCGCAGGGCCACAACCTCGGGTCACTGAACCAGCTGATCTATCCGCTCGGCAACACGTCCGCATTTCACGGTGCCACATCGATGGGCACCAACTTTGCGCATGTTGGTCTCGGGTCTCCCAACGTCAACGCAATGCACCTTCTACTCGCCGGCCAGACAACCGGACCGGTGAGCCCGACAGCCTCGAGCGTGTCAACTTATCTAAGCCCAGCGATTGCATTTGCGCCGGGATTCTCGGGCGTGCCCGATGACGGCACCTCGCAGGCAGGCGTCGTCGTGACCCTGCGCGACAGCGACGGCAATATCATCGGCGGCAAAACCGTCGCACTGACCGCCGGCGCCGGGAGCCACGCGCTGATCTCGCCATCAAGCGCTGTCTCGGATACGGCCAACGGCGCCGCCGTGTTCACGGTGTCGGATTCCATACCGGAGAGGCTGTCGCTGACGGCCAGCGACACCAGCGACAATGTGACGCTGACACAAGCCACAAATGTGGCTTTCGGAGTGTCGTCCGCAGGGAGCGGCAGCATTATTGCGTTCACCGACGCGGTCGTTGCCGATGGCACCAGTACCGACACGATCACCGTGACGCTTGCGGACGGGATGGGCCGCCCGACCCCTGGCAAGCTCGTCGCGCTCGCGCAGACCGGCAACTCGGTGATCTCGGCACCGAGCCCGAGTGTGACGAATGGCAACGGCGAAATCGTGTTCACCGTGACCGATACCGTGCAGGAAACCATCACCTACACCGCGACAGATGTCACCGACGGCGACTTGCCGGTGCCCGGTTCGGCCCTGGTCAACTTCAGCTTCGGCGGTGGCGACAACTGCGGCATCACCAATCTTGGCAATCCCGATATCAGCGCGGGCCCCGGTTATGCCATCACGCCGTTCGCGACCGGCTTCGTCCCGCTGATCACGAATTTTGGGGGTCTCAACGACGGTTGTCGCGGCGCCTCCGGGCTGGCATTCGATGCCCTCGGCAACCTGTACGTGTCCGATCTTCATTCGGGCAATATCTACAAGTTCGGACCGGCCGGCGGCGCCGTGGGTCCGGATACCCTGATCACGCCGACGCCGCTTGGGCCCGGGCCTCGAGGACCTGACGTTCGGTCTGGACGGCAAACTCTACGGCTCGCAGAACGCGACGACCGGCAATTTCTTCACCGGCGCGGTCATCGAAATCAATCCGGTCACAGGCGCTCTGGTGAGGACGGTTGCTCCCTCGATCACGTGTGCGAGCTTCGTCAAGACCGATCCGGCCAGTGGCGATCTGTTCGTCAATGATTCCTGCGCCGGCGGTGGGTCCGAGAATGGCTCGATCTGGCGCATCTCCGATCCGGGAAGCGCGACGCCGACGACATCGGTCTACGCCGCGACCCCCGGCGTGAATGGCAGCCTGTCGTTTGCGCCCGGCGGAACGCTGTACATGCTGAGCTACCGCGACAATGGCGGAGCAGCCGGCGTCGTGTCCGTTGCCGGAACCGCGAGCGGAAACCCGGGCCAGATCACCGTCCTGCCCGGCATCACCGCACCGGATCTGGGAATCGCCGCGATCGGCTCGCAAGGCAACGGTGATGCGCAGGCGATCGCACTCGCCACCAGTCCTCCGAATCCCCCCGACCTTCCCCTCGGCATCCACAGCTACGACATCACCACCGATCCGGTCACGACGACCGGACTGCAGCTCCAGAATGGCTACGCCAACGTGCAGGTCATCGGCCCCGATGGCTGCATGTACGTGAGCATGAACGTGGCGGTGTACAAGGTCACCAACGCCGATGGAAGTTGTCCGCTCGCTGTGGCCAATCCACTGATTGCGCTCAGTCCGCCGTTTGTTTCGCCCACCCAGGGAAGCGAGCAGACGTTCACCGCAAGTTTCCACAACGTGAGCGTGCCAGCGGGAACGCCGGTGCAGTTCCAGATCAGCGGAGCGAATGCGCAGCTGATACAGACCAACACGGATGCGGACGGTACGGCGACGCTGACCTATTCGGGAGTCAACGCGGGCACCGACACGGTTGTGGCCATTGCAACCGCGAACAGCGCAACGCTGACATCCAATCCCGCGCGAGTGACCTGGAATGCGGGTGCGCATACGACGTTCCTCAATCTCAATGCGACGCCCGCCGGTGGATTTGCCGGCAGGCCGGTCAGCTTGACGGCAACCTTGCTCGATGTGTCGGTGACGCCGAATGTGCCGGTATCGGGCGCGACGATCGGGTTTGCAGTCGATGGCCAGTCGTGCAACGGTGTGACCGCCGGCAATGGTGTCGCAAGTTGCACCTTGACCGTGCCGGATGTCGGCGCGTTCACGTTGACGGTGACATACGGTGGCGGCGGCAATTTCCTGCCGGCCGCGGCTTCGGAGGTTTTCTCGACCGCGTTGCTCAGCGATGTGATCTTCGCCAACGGGTTCGAGCTATCGCCCTAGAGATACCTCGAGAGCCGGAAGCGACAGCGCGCGGGTCCGTGTGGCCCGGCGCTGTCGCAGCGAGCGGGACGTTGGAATGTCCGGTCAGCGCGCCCGCACGACGGTTCGCGTCGATGCGCGGCTGTCGAGCACGAGCCAGCGATGCATCGCAATCAGTGCGGCGATGACGCTCATCATCGAACTTGGAATCCACAGGATCAGGCCACCGAGATACTGATCGGTTGCGCCACTGATGCCACCGAATACGCGACCGCAAAGCGCATAGATCGGATACAGCTCGTCGTGGCTGAACGTGATGTAGGCGCCCAGCAGGATCTGCGGCACGGTGACCGCGACTGCAAGCAACACGCGCACACCGGGCGCGAGTCGCGCCGGCGGGTGCCGGCGTCGATCCAGTATCAGCCACCAGAACATGAGTCCGTCGAGCGTCATCGACCAGTTCATGACGCGATACCAGCGCGCGTCGAGCATCGCGACAAAATGGACCGCGGGCCACAGCCAGAGATAAATCAAGTCCGACGAAAAGGACTGCCGCGACAATCGGGTTGAGCAGGAAATCGAGCGACTTGCGAATCGGCGGACTGCGTAACAACCGGCCGCCGACGAGGCGCCATCGAAGGGGAAGGCCCGCGCGAAGTACATGCGCCGGACAGGACAATGCGATCAGGAATGGGCCGAGGTGATGCAGCAGCAAGTGCTGCGCGCGGTGGATGAAGAATTCGTGTTCGGAGTAGTAATCGAGGCGCGTGTGCAGCGCGGCATACAAAAGCCCGAAACCCAGCCAGAAGCAGAATTGACGCATGGGCGCTTCGTGGCGGCGCGAGCATCCGCGAAAATACACGATCGCCGCCCCTGCGAAGGCCGCCATCACGACGCAGGACGGTTCCCACGGAACCCACCAGTCAATAAAATTCGCGAGCATCCGCGGGGATCCGCTCAGCGTCCAGCCTGCAGCAGGCCGGCAGCGCTCGCCATCAGCGGGGGCGCAAGGTAATGATCGATCAGCAGGAACGCGAACAGCGCCATCAGATACACGATCGAGTAGTTGAACACGCGCATCGCAAACATTTCGTTCGGCGGTTTCATCAGGCGCACCGCGTAATAGAGGAAGCCCGCTCCGAGCGCCATCGCGCCGCCAAAGTAGAACAGACCGCTCATCCCGGTCAGGTACGGCAGCGCGGTAACGACGACCAGCAGGATCGTGTACAGCAGCACGTGCCAGCGCGTGTATTCGACGCCATGCGTCACCGGCAGCATGGGAACCTGCGCGCGCGAATAGTCCTCGCGCCGAAAAATGGCGAGCGCCCAGAAATGCGGCGGCGTCCACACGAAGATGATCAGGAACAACAGCAGTGCGTAGGGATGGACATGGCCCGTTACGGCAGCCCAGCCGAGCACCGGTGGCGCCGCACCGGCCGCGCCACCGATCACGATGTTCTGTGGCGTCGCGCGCTTGAGCCATGCGGTGTAGACGATCGCGTATCCGATCAGCGATGCGAACGTGAGCAGCGCCGTCAGCGGATTGACCAGCGCGATCAGAATCGTCATCGACAGCGCGCCGAGCACGACCGCAAAGGTCAACACCTGCGCCGGTTTGAGCGCTCCGGTCGGCAATGGCCTGCGCGCGGTGCGCGCCATCAGGCGATCGATGTGCTGATCGATCAGGTGATTGATCGCGGCGGCCGAAGCTGCGGCGAGCCAGATGCCAATCGTGCCGGCGATCAGGGGTCGCAACGGCACCATGCCCGGCGTCGCGAGGAACATGCCGATCACCGCCGTGAACACGATCAGCACGACGACGCGAGGTTTGGTCAGTTCAAGGTATCGACGGAACTCCATGGCGTTCATTCTGCTCGGCGCGATGGAGGACTTGCACGCGCGACGGAGCCGCTCTCCTTCTCTGCTGCTTCCGGCGACGCGGGCAGTCGGTTGCAGCCGCACCAGCAGCGCGATCAGGGTGAACAGTAGCAGCGCTGCGCCAGCGTTGTGGGCGGTCGCGACGGCGAGAGGCAACCCGAGTTTCACATTGCCGATGCCGAGCGCGAGCTGCGCGCACAGCAGGACGCATAGCACGCAGGCAAATCCGCGCAAACCACGACGCCACAGCAGCGCGACCAGACCAAGCACGCTCGCGAAAACGATGAGCGCGCCAATGCGATGCGTCATCTGGATCGCGCTGCGTGCCGCCAGATCGAGCACGCCGCCTTCGTAGTTGACGCCGATTTGTCGCCACAGCACGAAACCCTGGTGAAAATCGGTTGGCGGCCACCATTGGCCAAGACATTTGGGAAAGTCGAAACCGCATGCAAGCGCGGCATAGTTCGAGCTGGTCCAGCCGCCCAATGCGATTTGGCACGCGAGGATGACCAGTGTCGCGACGACGAACGGCTTGAGGCGATAGGCCGCCAACGTCAGCGGTGGCCCATCGCGTGAGAGTGAAAGTGCCGTATAGGCGAGCAGGCCGAACGTGGTCATGCCGCCGAGTAGGTGGCCCATTACCACGATCGGCTTCAACAGCAAGGTCACTGTCCACATGCCGAGCATGGCCTGCAGGATCACGACGGCGAGCGTTGCGACAGCGATCCGCAAGGGCGTCGCGAAATCAAGCCGTGCGGCGACTACCAGCGGCAATTCGATGGCAATCGCCGCGAAAACACTTGACGCCACGTGTTCATGAGCGATGTACAGACCCACACCGATCGCGGCGGCGACGGCGGCTCCGATGATCGCCAGGCGCAGGTTTCGCCGCGGCCACGTGACCAGCAGCGCCAATGCCAGCACCAGAATGCCAAGCGATCCGGCGAGCATGCGATGTACCTGTTCGCGCCAGGTCTTGTGCGTTTCGACCGGACGATCCGGAAAGCGCGCGTCGGCACGCGCGATGTCATGCGGCTGCTCCGGCCACGTGGCCTTGCCGTAGCAGGTCGGCCAATCCGGACACGACAGGCCCGCGTTGGACAGACGCACGAACGCCCCGAACACGATCACGACGAACGCGAGAGCGGTCGCAAGCCAGGCCAACCTTTGCAGCGCGACATCACGCGTCATCGCACAGGCTCCGCGGTAATGCGGTCGGGCGTCGTTGTTCTATCTGCCTGGCGCATCGCTATTTCACCACGCGCGCGAGATCCTTGCGCAAACCGCTGCCGTCGTATCCTTCGCCGTAGCGCAGGATCAGGAAACCATTCGGATCCACCAGTGCCGCGGCAACCTGATCGGTATCCGGCGCGCGCAGACGGTCGAGGCCGCCGCTTGGGTCCCGTGCGAGCTGCAGCGGCTGCAGATTGTCGAGAGCCGCACGCGGCAAGTCCTTATCGACCACCAGGACGCGCAGGCGGTCTGCATTCTGGTTCAGCGTCAGGCGTTCCCGCCGCAACTCGTCGAGCTTGTCGAGGCAGCGGTGCGCGCAGTGCGGACCGGGCAGTCCGAGCAAGGTCCACTGCCAGTCGGGCGGATTCTTCCAGGCAAACCGGCTGCCATCTTGCAGCTCGAGTCGCGTTGTCTTGAGATCCTGTGCCGGTTCCAGCAACGTTCCGAAATTACGCGTCGCGCGCGGCTGCCAGCCCAGTGCGTGCAGCAACCACGCCGTCGCAAGCGGGGCGGCGAACAGCAGCACGATGGCGACGAGCGCGAAATGCTTGCGGGTCCGGGGAGTCATTGGCGTAGAGCGTCCGTACGCCAGTGCATGCCGATGAAGATCACCAGTGCGACCAGCGCAAACGTGAACCAGGTAACGGCATAGCCGAAATGGCGCGCAGGCGGAAAAACCTGCGGACGCCATTCGCGCACGAAGCCCGCACCGGCCACCGGATCGAGCAGGAGGACGCGGCTATCAAGGGGTCGCCCGAAGTCCGCCGCAATTTCATCAAGATCAAGATAAATCGCGATCTTGGGCCACGCTTTCTGCAGCGGCAGGCGGTTGCCGCCGATACGCAGACCCGACCCCGGTGGCGGCGCGTACAAGCCCTGCAAAACCTGCTCGCCGGCCGGCGCTGGCGGGATTTCCGGCAACGCGCCATTGCGCGTTCGCGGAAGGAATCCGCGATTGACCAGCAGCGCCCCACCGTCTTGCGGGATCAGAACCGAATAGACCATGACCCCCTGATGCCCGTCTCGCACTTTGTCGTCGAGCACGTAACTCCGGCCGGCAACGAAATGGCCGCGCACGCGAACATGCGGATAGATCGCCCCCTCGCCCTGCGCGCGCGCGACAGCGAGCGACACCGCAGGCATGCCGCCGGCGCCCGCAAACGCCGCGAACAGGCGTTGCTTTTGATGTGCCCGGGCAATCTGCCACGCACCCAGCGCACAGAAGAATGCGACACCGATCAGCGTGATCAGCATCGCGAATGTGCCGGGAGCGTGCCAGCGACGCGTCACGGAGCCGCGATGCCGGAATGAGGCGCTACACTATGCGTCACGACCGGCCGCCACTGGAACGGAACGGAACGGCATCCATGCTCGGCAAGATACTGATCATCGTTTTTTTTGTGGCGATCATCTACAACCTTGGCGCGGGTTTGTATTTCATGATGACCGACAAGGGCGAAACCGATCGCACCCTGCGCGCACTGACGCGCCGCATCGGATTGTCCGTGCTGCTGATTATCCTGGTCATCATCGGCATCTGGACCGGCATCATCCGGCCGCACGGCATCGGCCACTGAAAACCAAGAGCCAGTGAGCCAAAGAGCGTTGCGCAAGATGGATTTCTTGACGCGGCCCTTAGACAGCAGCGTTCAGTCGTGCGTCAAAGCACATAGACGAACAGGAACAACCCGAGCCACACCACGTCGACGAAGTGCCAGTACCACGAGACCGCCTCGAAGGCGAAATGGTGATCACGCGTGAAATGGCCCTTGGCGCAGCGAAACCACATTACGGTCAGCATGATGGCGCCCACGGTCACGTGCAGGCCGTGGAAACCGGTGAGCATGAAAAAAGTGGAACCGTAGACGCCGCTGCGCAGGGTCAGGTTCAAATGCGTATAGGCCTCGAGGTATTCGTGTGCCTGGAAGGTCAGGAACGTTGCGCCGAGAATCACCGTGGCGGCCAGCCAGATCAGCAGTTGCTTGCGATTGCCCCGGCGCAGTGCGTGATGCGCGATCGTGATCGTGACGCCCGACGACAGCAGGATCAACGTGTTGAGCAGCGGAATGCCCCATGGCGGCATGGTTGAAAACACGCCGCCGACATGTCCGGGGCCATTGGTCGGCCACGCTGCGGAAAAATGCGGCCAAAGATAAAAATTGGTCAACGCGCCATCGCCGGCGCCCCCGAGCCATGGCACCGACAGCGCCCGCGCATAGAACAGCGCACCGAAGAACGCCGCAAAGAACATCACCTCGGAGAAGATGAACCACATCATCCCCATCCGGAACGAGGTATCCACCTGCTTGTTGTAGGTGCCGGAAATCGATTCGCGGATCACGGTGCCGAACCAGCCGAACAGCATCACGAGAAGCAGCGCGAACCCGATCGCCATGATCGGTTTGCCGAAAGAACCGAAATCGTTGAGCCAGAGGGCGGCGCCACCGAGCGTTCCGATCAGTCCGAACGAGCCGATGATCGGCCAGTGACTGCCGTGCGGAACGTAATAAGCATCGTGCGTTTGCGCCATGATTCCCGACCCCGGCGTTCAAGCCTTCATTGTTCGAAAAATACAGCAGCCCGACTTGCGTCAGGTTCCTTTGTGCAGAACCACCTCGACGATCGACAGCACGAAAATCGCAATGGCGATTGCACCGACGATTGCCGCGGTGCGCCGCGCCGCGGCCCGCCGCGCCTGCATTTTCACCGTACTGTCGTCTCGTCTCATAACTCCAACGGTGCGGACATGGATGGCCGCTATCTGACTCTCGCGTTCAAAAATGAACGCACAAGCAAACTGGCCGCTTCTTGATCTCCGCGATCAAGGAAAATCGCAAGAACTAATGCGTAACGTCTCCGTGCGCCAGTCGCGTCGCATCGATTACGGGTGCCTCGGTGAAGCTGTGATAAGGCGGAGGCGAGGGCAGCGTCCACTCGAGTCCGTGTGCGCCCTCCCAGACTTGGGACGTCGCCCGTACCTTGGAGCGGAACACGCAGTGGAAGATGACGCCGACGAAGATCAGCTGTGTCGCGCCGAACCAAAATCCGCCGATCGAGGAGATCATGTTGAGCGGTGCGAACGCGACGTTGTAATCGGGTATGCGTCGCGGCATGCCCGCAAGGCCGAGGAAATGCTGCGGGAAGAACAAGACGTTGACCGAGATGACGCTCGACCAGAAATGGATCTTGCCCCAGCGTTCGCTGTACATGTTGCCCGACCACTTCGGCAGCCAGTAATACACCGCGCCCATGATCGAGAAAGCGGCGCCGGTCACCAGCACGTAATGGAAGTGGGCGACCACGAAATAGGTATCCTGATACTGGAAATCCGCCGGAACCAGCGCAAGGCTGACGCCCGAAAATCCGCCGATGGTGAACAGGATCACGAACGCGATCGCGAACAGCATCGGTGTCTCGAACGTGAGCGAGCCGCGCCACATCGTCGTGACCCAGTTGAACACCTTCACGCCGGTCGGGATTGCGATGAGCATGGTCGAGTACATGAAAAACAGCTCGGCGCCGAGCGGAATCCCGGTCGTGAACATGTGGTGCGCCCAGACGATGAACGACAGGAACGCGATCGACGCAGTTGCGTACACCATGGCCTGGTAGCCGAACAGCGGTTTGCGGGAAAACGTCGGGATGATCTCGCTGACGATGCCGAACGCCGGCAGGATCATGATGTAGACCTCCGGATGCCCGAAGAACCAGAACACGTGCTGGTACAGCACCGGATCGCCGCCACCTGCCGCATTGAAGAAACTGGTGCCGAAATACTTGTCGGTCAACAGCATGGTCACGGCGCCCGCGAGCACCGGCATCACCGCAATCAGCAGGAATGCGGTGATGAGCCAGGTCCAGACGAACAGCGGCATGCGCAACAGATCCATGCCCGGTGCGCGCATGTTCAGGATCGTCGCGATGATATTGATCGCACCCATGATCGACGAGATGCCCATCAGGTGAATCGCGAACACCATGAAGGCAACCTGCATGCCGCCTTCGAGCGACAGCGGGGGATACATGGTCCAGCCACCCTGCGGGCCGCCGCCCGGCATGAACATCTCGGAGAGCAGCAGGAAGAAGGCGAACGGCAGCAGCCAGAACGACCAGTTGTTCATGCGCGGCAGCGCCATGTCCGGCGCGCCGACCATCATCGGGATCAACCAGTTTGCCAGACCCACGAACGCCGGCATGATCGCGCCGAAGATCATGACCAGCGCATGCATGGTGGTCATTTCGTTGAAGAACTCGGGCTGCACCAGTTGCATGCCGGGCTCGAACAACTCGGCACGGATGACCATCGCGAACGAGCCGCCAACAAAGAACATCGTCAGCGAAAACAGCAGATACAGCGTGCCGATGTCCTTGTGGTTGGTCGTGAACAGCCACCGATGCAGGAAGCCATGCGGCTTGTCATCGTGGTGGATTGCGTCGTGCGTGGCTGCGTGGGCCATGGTTTGAACCTCTGCCTTCAATCCTGCTGTGATGCGATCAACTCTGGGCCGGCGCGGCGGCGGATGGCGCCGGTGGCGCAGGCGGCTTTGTTGCGGGCGGCTTTGTTGAGGGTGCTGCAGTTGCCGCCGGTGCGGGAGCCGGTTTCGCGGCAGCGGGTTCAGCCGCTTCCACGGTGGCTTCCTGCTGCGCCAGCCACTGCTCGAAGTCGGCCTTGGATACCGCCCTCACGACGATCGGCATGAAGCCATGGCCGCGACCGCACAACTCTGCGCACTGGCCACGATAGGTGCCGGGTTTGTCGATCAGCGACCACTGATCGTTGATGACGCCGGGCACCGCGTCCTGTTTCCAGCCGAGCGCCGGCAACCACCACGCATGAATGACGTCCGCGGCGGTCACCAGGAAGCGGATCTTGACGCCGACCGGCAGTACCAGCGGCTTGTCGACATTGAGCAGATAGCTTTCGTAATCGCCATCCTTGACGCTGGCCGGATCCAGGCCTGATCCAAGTTGACGCACCCGGTTCGAATCGGCATCGAGGCTCGATATGAAATCGACCTTGTAGGGTTTGCCGAAGTAATCGAGGATCTGATAACGCCATTTCCACTGGTAACCGGTGATCTGCACGGTCATGTTGGAATGTTCCACATCGGCCATGCTGACCAGCAGTTTGGTGGCAGGCCACGCGAGCACGACCAGGATGATCACCGGCACGATCGTCCACATGATCTCAAGCCGGGTCGAATGGCTCCACTGTGCCGCCACTGCGCCCTGGGACTTGCGAAAGCGGAACATCGCGATGAACATCGCCCCGAACACGATGATGCCGATCACGACGCACAGGTAGAAACCGAGCATGTGCAGGTGATAGATGCGATGCGAGATCTGCGTTACACCGGGCGTCAGGTTGATCTGCCACCGCTCTGGATTGGCGCTCGCGGCGACGCTCCAGAGGCCGGTCAAGGCCGCTCCCAGACAGGTGGAAAGCGCAATCGCAGCTGATTTCATTCTCGTCACCTTAGTGCTGCCAATTCGTCCTGCAATGATGAGTCGCCGGCTCATCGACTTCAGCCCGATCCGACCGATACCCCGTTGCGCTAACCGGCAGCGCCGGGATCGGCGCAGGACAGCTGCGGGTATCGTGAGAAGCATGCCGCCCGGGTCGGGGGCCCCAGTATACGGACAGGCAGCGAGGAACCCCGGAATGATAGTTGAGCGACGCCAATGCGGGCAAGGACGGGCGCCGTTGGGCCGCGCGATCGGCCCGCGACGTGACTGGCCACCATCCCAGGGCCGATGCAGTGACACGGCGGCGGCGCCATCAAGTGAATCGGCCTGCAACTTGAAGCACGTTCCCTGATCGACGGCTACGGGCAGCTTCGGTGCCTGGCTGCGGATCGGTGTCGACCCGTGAGCAATTCGCCTTTTTAGCGAATCGGTGTTGCCCGTACGTTGGATCGGCGACGCTCTGTCCCCGCGAAGAGCATGCCCGAAATTGCCATGGCTCGGATCGATCGCCGTTCGATTCCATCCCAGGCTGACGGGTCGAGGGGCGGCGATCGCCGCGTCGATGGCCCGCGGTGCAGTCGACGCCGCGCCAGTTCCTGCATCAGCGCGTCGCGCTCGCTCGAGGCATAGCCCTCGCCACTCACTGTTTCCCAGTAGCGAAGACGAAGTTCCTCGTCGCTCAGGTGGTACAACGGCATCTGCAGGATCGGCATGCGGCGTCTCGGTTTCTGTGCTCGTCGCTCGCACTCTCAACAGATAAACGGAAGACTGTACCCGAAGAGGCCACGGGCGCTTGGCGCATCGTCCGGTCATCCTTACACTATCGCGTTGTCGGAAGCTGTATTCAGCAGCCCGCCAGGCGCTGCCTTCGGGCAGCGCACGCCAGACACGTGTCCGATTGCCCGACGTGGCAGGTTCAACCCGTTCATTACCCAGCGAGACCATGGCACCGTGAGCGAAATCCTGGCGTCGGAGCTTCCGGCAGATGTGGATCCGGCGCGCGCGCGAATCACGCAGGCCTGGTCGCGCGATGAAATTGCCGCGGTCCACGAGGCCCTGAAAGAGGCCGAATTCGCGCCGGCCGAACGCGAACTGGTGCTCGCGCGAGCGGCCGAACTGGTGGCCCGCGTGCGCGCAAAGACCGACGAGTTGAGTGCGGTCGATGCGTTCATGCGTCAGTACGATCTGTCCAGCGAGGAAGGCGTCCTGCTCATGTGCGTCGCCGAGGCGTTGCTGCGCATTCCGGACAGGGCGACGGCGGACAAGCTGATCCGCGACAAGCTCGGTGAGGCCGACTGGAAAAAGCATCTCGGCCGCAGCGGGTCGGTGTTCGTCAATGCATCGACCTGGGGACTCATGCTGACCGGCCGCATGGTGAACCTGAGCGAGAACACGCGGCGCGATTTCGGCGGTGCGCTGAGGCGCCTGATCGGTCGCAGTGGCGAGCCCGTGATCCGCCTCGCGGTGCGCCGCGCCATGCGCATCATGGGTCATCAATTCGTCATGGGCCGGACAATCGCCGAGGCGCTCGATCGCTCAGGCCAGAGCGAAAATCGCGTCTATCGTTATTCCTATGACATGCTCGGCGAAGCCGCGCTGACCGAGCACGATGCAGAGCGTTACCAGCAGGCCTATCGCGATGCGATCGCCGCGCTCGGCCGGCACGGGCCGCACACCGATGTGCTCGCCGCGCCTTCGATCTCGGTGAAACTTTCGGCGCTGCATCCGCGTTATGACGTAGGCCAGCGGCGGCGCGTGCACACCGAACTCGGGGCGCGGGTGCTCGAACTCGCGCAGCTCGCGATGTCCAAGGGCGTCGCCTTGACGGTCGATGCCGAGGAGGCCGATCGACTGGAACTTTCGCTCGACATCATCGGTGCGGTGTTCGCCGATTCGTCGCTCGAAGGCTGGAACGGCTTCGGTCTCGCGGTACAGGCATACCAGAAGCGCGCGCCGTTCGTGATCGACTGGCTTGCCGACATCGCGCGCGCCAATCGGCGGCGCTGGTGCGTGCGGCTGGTCAAGGGCGCCTACTGGGATGCCGAAATCAAGCGCGCACAGGAAGGCGGCTTTGCGGGCTATCCGGTGTTCACGCGCAAGCCGAACACCGATGTGTCGTATCTTGCGTGCGCGCGACGCCTGTTCGCGGTCGGCAGCGATCTGATCTACCCTCAATTCGCGACCCACAACGCGCATACGATCGCGGCCATCGCGCAAATGGCGCAGCAAGCGGGCGCCGCCACGCCCTCGCCTTTCGAATTCCAACGCCTCCACGGCATGGGCGTCGATCTATACGATGAGGTAATCGGCCCGGACCACATGAACGTGCCGTGCCGCGTCTATGCACCGGTCGGCAGCCACGAGGAGCTGCTGCCATACCTCGTGCGCCGATTGCTCGAAAATGGCGCGAACTCCTCGTTCGTCAACCGCATCGTCGACGCCGCGGTGCCGGTGCAGGACCTGATCGCCGATCCGTGCGATGTGGTGCGTGCGTTCGTTTCGATTCCGCACCCGCGCATTCCATTGCCGGTCGACATCTACCAACCATTGCGGAAGAACTCCATGGGTGTGAACCTCGCCGACGACAACCAATTGAAGGCGCTCGCGCAAGCCGTCAACGTCCAACGCGCGCCTTGGCAGGCACGTCCGCTGGTACCAGGGGCGAAGCTGGCCGGCGACGCCATTGAGGTCACGGACCCGGCCGATCGTCGGCGTGTCATCGGCTCGCGCCACATGGCTGACAAGGCGACTCTCGAGCAAGCGCTTGCCAATGCCGTGGCGGCACAGCCCGACTGGGACCGCACCCCCGTCGAGGTGCGTGCAACCATGCTCGAACGCGCCGCGGATCTGCTCGAGGCCGAACGCGGCGAGTTCATCGCCCTGGCCGTGCGCGAAGCCGGCAAGACGATTGCCCCAGCCGTCGCCGAAGTGCGTGAAGCGGCAGACATGTGCCGCTACTACGCAATGATGGCGCGTCGGCTGATCGGCCAGCCCGAACTGCTGCCCGGGCCGACCGGCGAGACCAACCAGCTGTTCCTCAACGGGCGCGGCGTATTCGTGTGCATCAGCCCATGGAATTTTCCGCTCGCGATCTTCATGGGCCAGGTCGCCGCCGCGCTCGTCACCGGAAACGCCGTCATCGCCAAGCCGGCCGAGCAGACCACGCTGATCGGCTGCGCCGCCGTGCGGCTGTTGCATCGCGCGGGCATTCCGGAATCGGTCGCGCAATTCCTGCCCGGCAAGGGATCGGTCATCGGCCAGGCGTTGACCGAGGATGCGCGCGTCGCCGGTCTCGTGTTCACCGGCTCGACCGAGACGGCGTGGCACATCAACCGCACGCTCGCCGCGCGCGATGCGCCGATCGCCGCGTTGATCGCCGAAACCGGCGGCCAGAATGCGCTGATCGCCGATTCCTCGGCTTTGCCGGAACAACTGGTCAAGGACGTCATGGCCTCGGCGTTCGATTCGGCCGGCCAGCGTTGCTCGGCCGCGCGCGTGCTGTACGTGCAGGATGTCATTGCCGACAAGGTCATCCGCATGCTGTCCGGCGCGATGGACGAACTCGTGGTTGGCGATCCGGGGCGCCTTTCGACCGATGTCGGGCCAGTGATCGATCAGGCATCGTGCAAATCGCTGGCCGACCACGCCGCGCGCATGGATCGCGAAGCGAAAAGGATCAACGTGGTCAAGCTCGGCGAGGACACTGCGCACGGCACTTTCTTCGCGCCGAGCGCGTACGAGATTCCTTCGCTCGATCTGCTGACACAGGAAAACTTCGGCCCGATCCTGCACGTCGTGCGCTGGAAAGCCGGCGAACTCGATCGCGTGATCGACCAGATCAGCGCGACCGGATATGGCCTCACGCTCGGCATCCACAGCCGCATCGACGATACCGTGGAATACATCCAGCAGCGCGCGCGCGTCGGCAACTGCTACGTCAATCGCAACCAGATCGGCGCAGTCGTCGGGGTGCAACCTTTCGGCGGCGAAGGCCTTTCAGGGACCGGCCCGAAAGCCGGCGGCCCGCATTACCTGTTGCGCTTCCTCAACGAGCGTACGCTTACGATCAATACAACTGCCGCGGGCGGAAATGCGTCGCTGCTGACTCTGGACGATTAGTGCTGCGCTGAGCGAGAAAAGCGGAGTCGGCCAGGCATTCGCACCGCCCCTCGGCCGACGATCCGAATCATGAGGCCCGCGTTATTCGTGCGTGACCAGCCGCAAGACGCGGCTCTGTTGAACGAGAGCCGCAGACAGCATATCGCACCAATAAGGTGCACATTTAAGAAACCATTGCACGATTGCAGTGCATGTCGTTACGTCTCTTCGGCGATAAGATCGAGTTTGCGGTGACTGGCCACCCTCAGCAACATGGCACGCCGCTTGCCTTGTTCGTAAGCTCCCAACCCCACTCACCTCGAGGTGTCCATGTCGTCCGTCAATTCCACACTCAAGCTCATCAAGGACAAGGAAATCGAGTTCGTCGATTTGCGTTTTGCCGATCCGGCGGGCAAGCAGCACCACGTGACGTTTCCGGCCCATGCCATGGACGAGTCCGTGTTTGAGGAAGGCAAGATGTTCGACGGTTCCTCGATCAACGGCTGGAAGGGCATCAACGAATCCGACATGGTGCTGATGCCGGATCCGGATACCGCGCTGATCGATCCATTCACGGGAAGTCCAACGCTTATTTTGACCTGCGACGTGCTCGAACCCACCACGATGCAGGCCTATTCGCGCGATCCGCGATCGCTCGCGCGCCGCGCCGAAGCGTATCTCCAATCGACCGGTATCGGCGACAGCGCATTTTTCGGTCCGGAGCCCGAGTTCTTCATTTTCGATTCGGTGCGATTCCGCAACGACATGGGCAAGGTCTCCTACGAGATCGAATCGGACGAAGCCGCCTGGTCGTCCCACCGGCGTCTCGAGGAGGGCAATTCCGGTCATCGGCCGGGCGTGAAAGGTGGTTATTTTCCGGTGCCGCCGGTCGACTCGCTGCATGACCTTCGAAGCGAGATGTGCACGATCCTCGAGCAGATGGGTATTACGGTCGAGGTCCATCACCACGAGGTCGCGACCGCCGGCCAATGCGAGATCGGCACGCGCTTCAATTCGCTGGTGAAGAAGGCCGACGAGTTGATGACGATGAAGTACGTCATCCGCAATGTGGCCCATCGCAACGGCAAGACCGCGACGTTCATGCCCAAGCCCCTGGTTGGCGACAACGGCTCCGGCATGCACGTGCACCAGTCGCTGGCCAGGGACGGAAAGAACCTGTTCGCCGGCGAACTTTACGGCGGCCTGTCGCAAACCGCGCTGTATTACATTGGCGGCATCTTCAAGCATGCGCGCGCGATCAACGCCTTCGCCAACTCGACGACCAACAGTTACAAACGCCTGGTGCCGCATTTCGAGGCGCCGGTGATGCTCGCGTATTCGGCTCGCAACCGTTCGGCCAGTTGCCGCATTCCGTTTGTGCAAAGTCCCAAGGCCCGCCGCATCGAGGTGCGTTTTCCAGATCCCATGAACTCGGGCTACCTGACCTTCAGCGCATTGCTGATGGCTGGTCTGGACGGCATTCTCAACAAGATTGATCCGGGCCCGCCGATGGACAAGGACCTGTACGATCTGCCGCCGGAGGAGGAAAAGAAGATCCCGACCGTGTGTCACGCGCTGGACATGGCGCTCGACGCGCTCGACAAGGATCGGGCATTCCTCAAAACCGGCGGAGTCTTCAGCGACGACTTCATCGACGGCTATATCGCGCTCAAGATGCAGGAAGTCACTCGCTTCCGCGCGGCGACCCATCCACTCGAATATCAGATGTATTACTCGCTTTGATTGGAATCGACCCGCTCGCGCCCAAATTCCTGGTCCTGTACGTATTCCTTGTTTCAATCGGATACGTGCATTTCCGCGGGCGCGTGCGACTGAGTTTCTACCGGCAACTGTTCAACCACTCGGCGTTTCTCGCTCCCTACAACGTCCTCATGTACGCGTTTTCCTCGGTGCCGTCGCGACCGATACTCGACGTGCGCCAGTTTCCCGCCTTGAGTCCATTGCGGGAAAACTGGCGCACGATCCGGGACGAAGCGCTGTCGCTGTTCGACGAGGGTTACATCCGTGCGGCGGAAAAGAACAACGACGCGAGTTTCAATTCGTTCTTCAAGGAGGGCTGGAAGCGCTTTTATCTCAAGTGGTACCAGGACGCACTGCCGTCGGCCGCCTCGCTGTGCCCGAAAAGCGTTGCGCTGGTCAGCGCAATCCCCGAGGTCAAGGCGGCGATGTTTGCGCTGCTGCCGCCCGGCAGCCACTTGAATCCGCATCGCGATCCATTCGCGGGTTCGCTGCGCTATCACCTGGGATTGATCACGCCGAATTCGGACGATTGCCGCATCTTCATCGATGGCGAACCCTACTCGTGGCGCGACGGCGAGGACATCGTGTTCGACGAGACCTTCATCCACTCGGCCGAAAACCGCACCGATACAACGCGCGTCATCTTGTTCTGTGATGTCGAGCGGCCGCTGCATACCGCGCCGATGCGCTGGATCAATCGCGGCGTGAGCAGTCTGCTCGGTCGCGCGACCGCGACGCAGAACCTGGCGCACGAACGCGTCGGGGTGGTCAACCGGCTCTATGGCTTCGCCCACACCGTAGGTGTTCAGCGCAAGCGCTTCAAGCGCGCGACGCCGATTGGTTACCGCACCACCAAGGTCGCGCTCGTCGCACTGGTGCTGTATCTGCTGTGGCTCTGGTAATGCCTGCAATGCACTAGAATGGTGCGATGCGTTCGCCGAGCGTTGCGTCATCTCCATCTTCGATACCCGATGTGGCCGACCTGCCGAACGTGTGTGCCGCGGCCATGGGCGTGCTCGATGCGCAGCTCCACCTGCGCTGGATGAATCCGGCGCTGGCGGAGCGTCTGGGACAGTTCGGGCGCCGCCTGGAAGGTCGGGCGCTGGATGTTCTCGACGCCACGCCTCCGTCACTGGCAGTTGCGGCAACTCTTGCCCAGCGCGAACGGCGAAGGGTCCTGCTGCGCGCTGCGCACCTCAATGGTGCGGACGCAGGAGATCTTGTTGCGGACCTCGTGTTCACTCCGCTCGATGCCGCGGAACTGTTGATGGAACTCGTACCCGGAGCGACGCCAGCGGCGAGCGCGCCGCGCTTGTCGGAGTCGCTTCGCGGCTTTGCACACGAGATCAAGAATCCTCTCGCAGGCGTGCGCGGTGCCGCGCAATTGCTGAGGCGCCGGCTCGACAGCGAGTCGATGATTGAACTCGCGGATACCATCATCGACGAAGCCGATCGGCTGGCTGTACTGGCCGATCGCCTGTTGCACAGCAGCGGCAAACCACGTCTGGCGCGCATGAACATCCATGAATTGCTCGAGCGCGTCGCTGGTTTGGTCGAGGCCGAGTCGGAAACGCCGCGTGTACTGCGTGATTACGATCCGAGTCTGCCACCGCTTACAGGCGACAGCGACCGGTTGTACCAGGTGTTGCTTAATCTGGTCCGGAACGCGATCGAAGCACAGGCGAACACGATCACCCTGCGTAGTCGGGTCGAGCATTCCGCGCGCATCGGCGATCACGGCGTGCGCGTGGCATTACGCATTGATGTATTCGACGATGGTTGTGGCGTGCCGCTGGAAATTGCCGATTCGCTGTACAAGCCGCTGGTATCGGGGCGGTTCGGCGGCACCGGCCTGGGTCTCGCGCTGGCGCAGGAAACCGCGCACGAGCACGGTGGCGAGTTGCGTCATGCGAGTCGACCGGGCGCGACCGTCTTCACGTTGCTGTTGCCGGTGGCCGAATGAACCGAAAGCACTCACGCATCGGTCCCAAGCCGGTGGTGTGGATCGTTGACGACGATCGCAGTGTGCGCCTGGTGCTGTCCGCGGCGTTGACCGAGGCTGGTTTCGAAGTACGCGGATTGGTCGATGCCGACGCTGTTTTCGCTGCGCTCGAGCACGCGCAACCGGCGTTGCTGTTCACCGACGTGCGCATGCCCGGAATCAGTGGCCTGCAATTACTGGAACGCCTTCGCGGCAGGGAACCCGCGTTCCCGGTGATCGTGATGAGCGCGTTCACCGACGTTGCCTCGTCGGCTGCGGCGTATCGCCACGGTGCCTTTGACTACCTTCCCAAACCCTTCGATCTCGACGCAGCCGTCGCGGTGGCCGAGCGTGCGTTCGCCGCTGCGCAAGCGCCAGCTATTGCACCCGTTCCGGGTGCGGCCGAAGAAACCGGTCTGATCGGACGTAGTGCCGTGATGCGCGCGCTGTTCCGATCGATGGGCCGCGCCGCAGCGAGCGATTTCAATGTGCTGATCACTGGAGAAACAGGCAGCGGCAAGGAACTCGTTGCCCGCGCGCTGCATCGCGAGAGTGCGCGTTCGTCACGCCCCTTCATCGCGCTCAACACCGCAGCCATGCCGGCTGAACTGCTCGAATCGGAATTGTTCGGTCATGAGGCTGGCGCCTTCACGGGCGCGCAACGACGCCATGCAGGTCGCTTCGAACAAGCGGCGGGCGGAACCCTGTTCCTGGACGAGATCGGCGACATGCCGGCTTCGTTGCAAACGCGCCTGTTGCGCGTGCTTGCCGCAGGCGAATTCTATCGCGTCGGCGGACGCGAATTGATACGGACCGATGTCAGGGTGCTGGCGGCGACCCACCAGGATCTCGAAGCTCGCGTCGAGAGCGGACAGTTTCGCGCGGATCTATTGCATCGGCTCGATGTGCTGCGCCTCCATTTGCCGCCCTTGCGCGAGCGGCCCGATGACATTGCTCCGCTGGCGCGTCATTTTCTCTCGCGCTCGACAGCCGAGACCGGTAGTGGGCACAAGCACTTCTCGACGGCGGCGCTGGATGCGTTGCGCGGACGTGCGTGGCCGGGCAACGTGCGCGAGCTCGAAAACCTTTGCCGACGCGTGTCGGTGTTGACAGCCGCGCGCGAAATCGGTGCAGCAGATCTGCCGTTGACGGCGGCCGCCGATACCGATTCGGCCTTCGCGAAGTGGACTGACCTGCTGCGAACCTGGGCCCACGCACAGCTCGCGCGCGGCGCGAATTCGATCCATGCTCGGGCGCGGGCGGACCTCGATCGCACGTTGCTCGACGCAGCACTCGATGCACATGCCGGGCATCGACAGAATGCAGCGCGCGCGCTCGGTGTTGGGCGCAACACATTGACGCGCAAGCTCGGCAGCTCGCGCAAACCGCGGAGAAAATGATGTCCGGCTGCATAATTGTGCGTGCCGCGCGCGCCGACGATAAAAGTTTCCTTGCCGCTTGCAACGCAGCGATGGCATGGGAAACCGAGCGCAAGTCACTCGATCGCGCGGTGCTGGCTGCAGGTGTCGCTGGAGTCCTGGACGAACCGCGCAGGGGGTTCTATCTGGTTGCCGAGCTCGCCGGTGAGCTAACAGGGTGTCTGATGATCACGACCGAATGGAGCGATTGGCGCAATGGCAACTGGTGGTGGATCCAGAGCGTGTACGTGATGCCGGCGGCGCGGCGCCATGGGGTATTCCGCGCGCTGCATGCCGAAACCGAGCGGCGCGCGCAAGCCGCCCCCGAGGTCATCGGATTGCGACTGTACGTCGAACGAGACAACCAGTCTGCGCAGGCGACCTACGCCGGCCTCGGCATGCAGCAAACGCATTATCTTCTGTTCGAACGTGCGTTCTGAATGACGGGACTCGTGCCCACGCATCGGCTGCTGGCTATCCGACCGCCCCGTCCCCAGCGTCGGGGCGCCGACTGTCATGTGCCGAAATGGAACATCGTTCGCACATGACCGCATCGGCATTACTTTTCGATCGCGCCAAGCGCAATGTTGTCGATTTGTGGGCACTGTTTGCGCTTCCGGTATTGATCGCGTTGCTGCCGTGGTCGCTGGGTTTTCGCATCCTCAAGCAGTTCGCGCGCCTGGAATTCGTGCATCGGACCAGTGTCGAAAACGCCTGGCATGTGGCGCAAGCACACCTGCCGGGTGTCGACGAGACGCGCTGGAAACGGCGTTTTCGCCTGCTGCGTCTGGTCGAGCGCGTCGATACCTGGCTGACGCTGCTGCGCAGCGCACGCTGGTGGCAGGCGCACACGCGGATCGATGGTGTTTGGCCGCCCGCGCAGCAGCCGTGGGTCCTCTTGACTTATCACTGGGGAGCCGGCTGGTGGGTGTGGATGCCCCTGCGCGCACATGGGATTCATGCACACTTCGTTGCGCGCCGCGCGCAGGCCGTCGATCTGGGTGCCAGTCGCGTCGCGCTGGCCTATGGAAAGCTGCGCAATCGTGCGTTGATCCGCATCGGCAGCCTCGGTCCGATTTTTGTCGGTGGCGGCGCCGAACGCATGATCGAGGCGCTGGCGGCCAACAAGAGCCTCGTTGGCATGCTCGACCTTCCCGCTCGGGCAGGACAACTAGCGGTGCGCGCGCCGCTGCTGGACGGTTTTGTGGAATTGCCGGCGGGTCTTGCGCGGCTCGCTGAGCGCAATGGCATACGGGTTGCGCTTTTCAGCTGTGGCCTCGATTTCGCCACCGGATCGCGTGACCTCAGGATCGAACCGTTGCCGCCTGGGCTGCCAATCGACGAAGTGATGGCTCGCTATGTTGCCCATCTTGATCAGCGTTTGCGCGAGGCACCGGAGGCCTGGCAAATCTGGCAGGAGGCCGGAGGCATGTTCGTGACAGGGGCCAAACATTAATGGAGTGGAAGCGGCGTACCCGTTTCATTTCGAGCGGCCGCCGACGGCGCGCAGCTTGCCCCCGCGATTGTCGATATCAGAAGGGATGCCCCGACAACGAGGGTCATGCGACGCACGCTTGTCATCGAGCGATGAAGTCGTCATTTGGCACTGGAGTGCAATCGACTGGTGCCGAATCGGCGTCATCCGGGTCGGGAGAACACGCTCGCCAGGTACGTCGTGAATTGCGTGCTCAAGAAATGGTGAGGGCGCGAGGGCAGGGTTCTGCTCTCGCGAATGCAGGGCATACAATACGGTCGATCGGAAGGTGCGCGATGATGGAAGTCCCATCGGGCACCCAAAGTGGCTGGCGCTAAGCCACGGAGAAGTTCGTCCATTGGATTTTTGCAGACATACTGCAGGTGATTTGTGAGAAAAGTCGGCATCATTGGTGGTGTTCGCATTCCTTTTTGCCGCAACAAGACGGCTTACGCGGATGTCGGCAATTTCGGCATGTCGGTCAAAACCCTCGGCGGTCTCGTCGAGCGTTTCGGCCTGCACGGCGTCGAGCTGGGAGAAGTCGCGTTCGGTTCGGTGATCAAGCTTGCATCGGACTGGAATCTCGCGCGCGAAGCGGTGCTGTCATCCGGGCTCGCACCGACGACGCCAGGCATCACCACGGCGCGCGCCTGCGGCACCTCGCTCGACAATGCGATCCTGATCGGGAACAAGATCGCCACGGGTCAGATTGAGGCCGGCATCGCGGGTGGTTCGGATACCACCAGTGATGTGCCGATCGTCTATTCGCCGGAGCTGCGACGCCGTTTGCTGGCCGCCGAACGCGCCAGGAAGCCGCTGGACAAGCTCAAGGTCGCGGCCAAGGGCTTTTCATTGGCGGAACTCAAGCCATCGCTCCCGGGCGTCACCGAACCGCGCACCGGCAAATCGATGGGCCAGCATTGCGAACTCATGGCGCGCGAATGGCACATCGCGCGTGAGGAGCAGGATCGCCTGGCGCTGGCGAGCCACCACAAACTTGCGCAGGCGTACGAACGCGGCTTCTTCGATCAACTAGTCTTGCCGTTCCGCGGTGTCGAACGGGACAATGTGATGCGGCCCGACACGACCATGGAGAAGCTCGCGGCACTTAAGCCCGCGTTCGACAAGAGTTCCGGCATGGGTACGTTGACCGCGGGCAATTCCAGCGCACTGTCAGATGGTGCGGCAGCGGTGCTGATGGCGAGCGAGGAGTGGGCCGCCGAGCGCGGTCTGCCGATCCAGGCCCTGCTGACCCATGCGCGGGTCGCGGCGGTCGATTTTGTGCATGGGGAGGGCCTCTTGATGGCGCCAACCGTGGCCGTGCCGCGCATGCTCGACGAGGCTGGATTGACGCTGCAGGATTTCGATTTCTACGAAATCCACGAAGCCTTCGCCGCCCAGGTTCTATGCACGCTGCGCGCGTGGGAGTCGGCCGACTATTGCAGGGAGCGCCTCGGGCGCGAGCGGCCGCTTGGTGCGATCGATCCGGCCAGGCTCAACGTCAATGGATCGAGTCTCGCGACCGGGCACCCGTTTGCGGCGACTGGCGCACGTCTGGTTGCTACACTCGCGCAATTGCTGGAGGAAAAAGGCGCTGGACGCGGGCTCATTTCCATCTGTACGGCGGGTGGCATGGGGGTGACGGCGATTGTCGAGCGACCGTGACGCGGCGCGCGCGGCGCCTGACCTCTCGATTGCAAGCCACACGAATGCACCGGCTGGAGGGACGCCAGAATAACCGCGGCCGTTTCGATTGAATAAAAAAGCGAGAGGTATTCGCGCGACTCTCTTGATTTTCCCGGTGCGGCAGCATCCCTCGGGGAGTGGTAAATGGAAAATGCAAACTATGCGTTGATCCTCACCGGCGGGCTGATGCCCGGCTTCGACGCCGCCACCGCGTGGCCGGCGCTGGCCACTTATTTTCGTATCGAACAGGAGCGTCTGCATGCGCGCGTGCTGCCGCGCGCACCGCTCGCGATAAAGCAGAGCCCGGATGCCGACAAACTGCGGCGACTGGAAGGCGAAATCCAGGCGATAGGCGCCGAAGCGCAGGTCCTCAAACTCGACGATCGTCCGAATCTGTTCGTGCTTTCCAGCAACGAGGTGCATGGCCCGTTGCCGCATGCGTACATTGAAGACTGCATTCGTCGCGGGATCTGGGCATCGTCGGCGCTGGAAGCCGCGGAGGTCGGCAGCAACGAGTGGAAGCCGTGGGCCGCCGTGGAGACTTCGGCGGATGCGGGCATGGCGCCCGTGCCAACCGGCGATGCGGCGCCTGTGCAACCGATATCACCGGCGCAACCGCAACTGCAACCGGAACCGCCAGAAAAGCCGAAGCCCGTTCGCTCCGATGTTGAAGCGCCGCATCACGTCGATGGTAGTGAAGCGGCTGCCGCTGCGCCCATCAAGGCGCCCGCAACTGAACAACCGGCACGACCGCCGCGAGACGAAACCTTTGCGGCGCCGAAACCGGACAAGCCCGAAAGGACAGCGCCCGCAGAGCATCCGAGGTCGCGACCAAGCGAGTCCTTGGTCGAGCCGAAGTCCAACAGCGCAACGCCGCCGTCCGAAGTCTCGCGGGAAGCGGCCGCCGTCGTGCCACCATCCCCGTCGATTGCGAAGGTTTCAGCGCCGAGTGCCGCCGCCGCTCCGACCCTCGAAATGGAAGCCCTGTCCGTTGCCACCGAAGCCACGCGCGAACCCTCGGTGGACGAATGGGCATCGATGGGCGGCGTCGATCACTGGCGCAATGCTGCCGCAACGGCAGACGACCAATCGGCCGCAAACGCGCCGCCTGCGAAGGTGCGCGCAGCAGAGGCGCGAACGCCATACATCGCGCACGATGATGGGGCGGAAAATCGTGGGCGGGAGCAGGAGGCGCCGGCCGAAAAATTCGCGGACATGCCGACGGTGTTCGATCAGACCTTTCGCCCGCCCAGCCGCGTCGCTGCGGCGGCGGACAAGACAAAGGCCGAGGGGTTTTGGCAACGTGCGGGTCGAACCGTGAAAGGGTGGCTGCACCGCAGCTGACAATTTGGCGAAACGGTTCTTTCGGCGGCGCAGTTCTCAGCCCATCTTGAACAACGTCGGGTGCCAACCGCCACCGCTGCCATAACTCATGTTGCGGCGCTTGCGCATGCGTTCGAGCAATTCGACGCGCCGCGCTTCGGCCCACTCCACGCGCCGCATCTTCAGCTCGGCGGGATCGATTCCGCGGCGCTGTGCTTCTTCGGTTCGAAACAGCACGAAATCCTCGTACGCCTCGATCTCGTGCTTGAGCTCGCGCACGCACAGTTCGATCATGATCGCGTCATCGAGGAATCCGAGCACCGGCACGTTGTCGGGGATGATGTCTTCGGGGTTGGCGAAATACGTCAGGCATGAGAGAACGCGATGGCGATCCTCATCGGGCAGCGCGAAGCCCTCGTCATGCACCATGGCGATCATGCTGTCGAGCTTGCCGAGTCGCTCGGCAATAAATTGCGGCAACTTGGTTTCGTGGCCTTCGGCAAGCAGGCGCTTGGCCGAGTCGGTGACTTCCTGCGGCGACAGGTGCGCGGCTTCCTTGTACGCGCGGTGCATGGCATCTACGAAATGCTCGAGGTCGGCGTCACCGAGCTCGATCGTGATGGCGATCGACATGGCAATGGCTCCACGTGGGAAACAGCGCAGAGACTAGCTACCGCGCCGGGCAGCGTCAATCTCAAGTTCGCGTCGAAGCGCGCCCTTTGGCATTCCGTATCAGCTGGTTCCGGGTGCCTCGAAAATGCTGAGCGACAGCGTTACCTTGTCGCTCAGCGTGGCGCGGCGCGCATGCATGCCGAATGCACTGCGCCTGATGACACCGCTGACCTGCAATGGGCAGTCGATTGCCGGTCGTTGGCAAGCTGCTGGCGCAATCAGGAAATCGACCGGATTGCGGTTGCCGTGCATATCCAGCATACCGGGCAGCGGCCCACCCGCCGTCAACCGCAGCAGCGGAAACGCGTCCGACACGAAATGGATGTCAGGATAGCGGGCGGCATCGAAGAACTCGGCGGAGCGAGCTCCCCGCTCGTAGTCCGGATTGGCCATATGCACGGCGTTCACGTCGATATGCGCATCGACCACGGCTTCGCTGCGAAAATGGTCGATGCGCACGGTGCCGTGCATCCTGCCGAAGGTGCCGTGCACGTCGATCAGCCAGAACGCCTTGAGGCTGAATTTGGCCTGCGAGCGCGCGCCATCGAGATTCACGGTCTCGTAACGATCATCTGCGGCACGCGCGCCGCGGTGCGCGATCCCGAGAAGCAATGCAAAGACGAACATGATCCAGCGCGGATGAAGTCGGTTCACCGTTGCAAGCGGCCCATGCCGGCGGCCTGCGCACGACCATGCATCGGCGGTCGCCATCTTTTCGTGGCTCAGGGCCACCAGAAATGTCGAACCTCGGCGACGCCCGGTTCCAACGCCGCGCCGACCGGCATGCTCAACCAGGCGATCGTGGCGGGAGGCATGCCACGCCCGGAATCGGACGCGCCTTCGCTGAGCAGTCCAACAAGGGACTCCAGCCCCGGGTTATGTCCGACGATCAGCACACTCGCTGCGCCGGTGTGCTGATCGAGGACCCGGACGAGATCGCCCGGAGTCGCATCGTAAATAGTCTCATCGATCAGCGGTTGCCCCATGCCCAACGTTGCGACGATACGTTGCGCGGTCGCCACGGCACGCTGCGCGCCGGAGCAAATGACGCAATCCGGGCTGGCGCGATGCTGTTTCAACCACTGGCCGGCGGTATCAGCTTCGAGGGTGCCTTTCGAACTCAGCGGCCTGGCGAGATCGCGCTGGCCTGCCCGGGCAGGCTCGGCATCGGCGTGACGGACCAGGATTATTTCGCGCGTCATGGAATCGCTCCGGTCACGGGCCGATCAAGTTTGAAGAGAGCAGCGTCGTCGGCAGTCGCGTAACCCGCGGCACTGGTTCGCCCCGGGCTTCAGCGAAGTCGGTTCAGCCAGCGCAGCAGTTTTTTCCAGTCGGCCTGGTGCGAACGCACCAGCTCGGAGCCGTAATCGAAGATGCTCTTTCCGAGCGCAGAGGCTAGCACGTAGCCTTGGGTGTCGCGCAATTCGGCCTCGATCGGAAACGCGAACTCATGCATCTCTGCAAGCGCCTGTTGAGATGCGTTGGTCCACGGCTTGAGGCGATTGGCGAGCACCCCGACTGCTGTCTTGCCGCGTTTGATGCCGGGCAACTTCGCGATTTCGGCGATGAACGGCGCGGCGGCCTCGAGATCGATCGCCGAGGGCAAAATCGGAACCAGGATTGCGTCGACGTGATCGAGATACTCCGCGACCTCCGTCGAACGGATGCCCGCAGCCGAATCGATGATCACGCGCTCGCTGTCCCCTGGCAAATGCCGGTGCCAGTCGCGGCGCAAGCCCGATACCGGCAGGACCGCCGGAACCGAGCCGCCTGCGCGCTTCGCGCACCAGCGCTCGCTCGATCCCTGACGATCGGCGTCGACCAGCACGGTCTTCTTGCCTGTGACCGCGTAATGCGCGGCCAGGTTGGTCGCTATGGTGGTCTTGCCGCAGCCTCCCTTGGAGCTTGCCACGAGGATCTTCAGCATGGATGTGTCCTTATTCGGCAACGGGCTTGGCGAGTTCCGGCGCAGGTTACACCCGGCCTTCGGGTTTGCAAAAAAAGGCGACCGCCAAGCGAAGTCTGGATTACCGCCGAATCAATTCGGGTCGACCGCAACGGGCTGGCCGTAGTCAGGTGCCTTCCAACCTGCAGGCGGTTCGGCACTCACGCCTGCGGTCCGCAGCAAGCCGCGGTGGAAAGCAATCTCGCTGGCGCTCTCGCGCCACCGTGTTTCAAGATCGGGCAGCGTGTTCGCGGCATCTCTGTAAATCCGCTCCGACATCAGGTTGACGCGCAACCAGTCCAGGCGCCGCCGAGCTGCGCGGTCGGACGCGTTGAGTTCGCCCCCCTCCATTGTGCGCAGCAACGCAAAGCCGATGTTCCGCGCGATCAGGGTCGTCGCGTGCGTCGCCATGACATGTGCGGCGTCGTCGCACCATGCGAAGCGCCGCCAGTCGCCACTTGTTTTCGCGCCGAGCGTACACGCCGACATCAGTGCCTCGTAGCTTGGTAAAACCGTGGCCATGACCATGTCTTGGGCCATCCCGAGACGTACGTAACCAGCTAAATCGCGGGCACTGCCGGTCAGCGATGCCCAGCTCGCAGGAGGCGGTGGTTGCGTGTCGTACACATCCAGCCACGCGCTGAGCAGTTCATGGTGAGGCTCGTCGTAGCGCGAGCTTTCGGCCATGTGCATAAGCGCGTCGTCGATCGCCGCTGCATCGTGCCGATCGGCAGCGGTGTCGAGGGCGAGCAACCAGGTGGCGGCGTTGTCCGGTGCGAGGCGTTCGAGGTTGGCGAGTGGCTCCGCGGGCGAGGGGCGCGACTGGCCGGTTGCTCCGACCGCGCGATCCGAGGCGACCAGCCATTGCACGAGAAAATCGTCCGGCGCGCGCCGCATCGCGCGATCGAGCAGCTCGTCTGGGGCTTGCTGCAACGCAGGCGCGGCGTGAACGGCACCGGTGAAACGAAGCTGGGAGGCAAGTGCCCAGTCGCGCGGTCTGGCGCTGTCGGACAGGACAACGTAAAGACTATTTTGCCACGCGGAGTAAGCGGCGAACGCGGTCTTCGCTTGTTGCTCGTCCGTGCCAGCGTTGGTGCCCGGATCGCCCGCAACGTTCAAGGCGCCCGTTGTTGCGGCGCCGGGATCCCGGACAGCCGCGGCATCCGGGCGAGTCCCGACGGTTTGCGCGCTTGTGGCGAGTGCGACGGTCAAGAACGTCGCCACGATCATGGATTCGCTCCATTCGGCTTCGACGATGCCAATCCTACCAAGAATGCCGGGGAAGGCGCGGACGGCCCATTCCCGAAGTCAACGACGACCGTCAATATCCCGCCGAGTCGCTGTTACGCACGAATCCGGCCGCAGGGCGCAATCCGGACGCGGCTCTACAAACGCCTAGTCACCGAGCGCTTCACGCATGAATTCGGGCAACGCCAGCGCGGCGCGATGCATGTCGGCGTTGTAGTAGCGCGTCGGGAACTGCTTGGTCGCCGCGCCGCGCTCGCGGAAACCCGCGAGATCCGCGCCTTTGCGCGCCAATGTGCAACTCCACCACCCGGTCGGATAGCATGGCTGCGGAAAAGTCAGCGTGCGCACGGCCTGAAAACCCGCGCTGCGCATCGAAGCACGGACTGACTTGATCAAATCCAGATGGGCCAGTGGAGATTCGGACTGCTGCACCAGAATGCCGCTCTGGCGCAGCGCCCTGCAGCAGCTCGCGTAAAAGCCGGTGTTGAACAGGCCTTCGGCCGGACCCACCGGATCGGTCGAATCGACAATCACGACGTCGATCGACTCGGGCTCGCACGCCGCCATGTATTCGATGCCGTCCACGAACAGCAATTCGGCGCGAGGGTCGGAATTGGATTCGCAAAGTTCGGGAAAATACTGTTCGGAAAGTCGCGTCACGCGTTCGTCGATTTCGACCTGCACTGCCTGTTCGACTTCCTCATGACGCAGCACTTCGCGCAGCGTCCCGCAATCGCCGCCGCCGATGATCACGACACGCTTGGCACGCGCGTGGGTAAACAGCGCCGGATGCGCCATCATCTCGTGATACAGGAAATTGTCACGGCCGGTCACCATCATGCAGCCATCGATGACCATCAGCTTGCCCCAGTCGGTACTGTCGTAGATCTCGATGGTCTGGTACGGCGTGGTTTCGGCGTGCAGGCGCGTCTTCACGCGAAAGCCGATCACTGAACCGGATTGCGCATGCTGCTCGGTGAACCAGCTCTGCTCGGACATGGGGTTCCTGCGGGGATGCATATGAGTTCCTGGCCGGTCACGGAACACCGACGAGGCAGCATGGGTCGTGGCGCGCCATTGTAGCGGGTCGATTATCGAGCGACACGCCTGCGGCGTCGGTCGCTACAATACGGCGCTGTGACGGCGTCGTGCACAACAAACCCCGGAACGAGATGAGCAAAACCTGGAACATCGACGCGGCGCGCCGAACCTATGCCCTGTCTCACTGGTCGGAAGGCTACTTCGATATCGATGACGCCGGCATGATCATCGCGCGTCCGCGCGGCAGCGATGCTGCCGCGGTGCGTCTGGTCGACATCGTCGATTCTGCACACACGCAGGGTCTGCGCCTGCCGCTGCTGCTGCGCTTCGGGGACATCCTGCGCGATCGTCTGGCCAGATTGCAGCAGGCGTTCGCGCAGGCCATGGGCGATTGGAACTATTCGGGTGGCTATACGGCCATCTATCCAATCAAGGTGAACCAGCAAAGAAGCGTGGCCGGTGCTTTCGCCGCGGGTCCCGGCTTCGGCCTGGAAGCCGGTTCCAAACCGGAATTGATGGCGGTGCTTGCACTGGCGCGACCGGGAAGCCTCGTCATCTGCAACGGTTACAAGGATCGCGAGTATGTGCGTCTGGCCCTGATCGGACGCAAGCTCGGGCTGGATGTCTTCATTGTCATCGAGAAACCCTCGGAGCTCGAACATGTGATTGACGAAGCGCGCGTGCTCGGCGTCGATCCGTTGCTCGGCGTTCGCATGCGCCTGACCAGTCTTGGCGCGGGCAAATGGCAGAACACCGGCGGCGACAAGGCCAAATTCGGGCTGACACCGCGCCAGCTGATCGACCTGCTGGGAAATCTCGAGAACGCCGGACTGTCGAGCGCACTGCAACTTCTGCATTTCCATATGGGATCGCAGATGTCGAACGTGCGCGACATTGCCAGCGGAGTTCGCGAGGCCGTGCGCTACTTCGCCGAGCTGTCTCGAGCGGGGCTCTCGATCCGTTACCTCGATGTTGGCGGTGGCCTCGGTGTGGACTACGAGGGAACCCGCTCACGCTCGGACTGTTCGATCAATTACGGCCTCGACCAGTACGCGGCAACCATCGTGCAGACGCTGGCCGAAGCCTGTGCCGAACAGGGCGTCATGCCGCCGCACGTGCTGACCGAATCCGGTCGTGCGATGACCGCACATCACGCGGTCCTGATCGTCAATGTCAGCGAAGTCGAGCCCGCCCCAGCCGGGTCGATTCCACCTGCGCAAACCGACGAACCCGCCGTACTGCGCCATTTGCGTGAGATCCACGACGAGATCGACCGGCGCCCGGTGCTGGAGCTGTATCACGAGGCCCAATACCGCCTGTCCGAAGGCCATTCGCTGTATGCACTGGGGCAACTGGATCTTGCCGATCGCGCCCGCCTCGACGATCTCTATTATGCGATCGTGCAGGCAGTGCAAGCTCGGCTCCGCCCTGCCGAGCGCGCGCATCGCCAAGCGCTCGATGAGCTTGAACAAAAGCTGGTCGACAAGTATTTCGTCAATTTCTCGGTGTTCGAATCGATCCCGGATGTGTGGGCCATCGATCAGGTGTTTCCGATCGTGCCGATCGCCGGACTCGAAATCGAGCCTACGCGGCGCGGTGTGATTGCCGATCTGACCTGTGATTCGGATGGCCGTATCGATCGCTACGTGAATGCCGATGGCGTGGGCGTCAGCTTGCCGTTGCATCGGCTCACAAAGAATCAGCCGTATCGTCTCGGCATTTTCCTCGTCGGCGCCTACCAGGAAACGCTCGGCGATATTCACAACCTGTTCGGCGATACCGACACGGTGGATGTGCGCGTGACTGCCGCGGGCTACTCGCTGATTCACGCGAAGCGCGGCGACAACGCCGATGTGATGCTCGATTACGTCGGGTACGATGTCCCCGCATTGCGTGCCAACTATCGCGAACGGATCGCCGGCGCGGGTATCGTCGGCGCCGAGGCCGAACGTCTCGGAGCGGCACTCGAAGCGGGCCTCACGGGCTACACGTATCTCGCCGAACCCTGATCGCTCATAGCCCCACAGGCGACCACAGTGCACGTCGGTTGACTCGTTTTTTGATCGGCGCCACGACATCCGCGGTTGGATTCGAACTGGAGAGCGGACATGACTGCGATCAAAGCGGGTTTTATCGGACTTGGCGCGATGGGATTGCCGATGGCGGGCCATCTTGCGCAAGTCGGTCTGCTGGTGGCGGTCGGCAATCGTACGCAGACAAAGGCGAAGGCGGCCGCGCAATCGCTGGGCGTGCTGGCGCCCGACACGACGGGCGATATCGCAACGTCATGCGACATGATCGCGTTGTGCGTATCGGCCGATGCGGATGTGCTGACGCTGACCGCGGAAATCGCGCGGCGCGCACGACCCGGAACCATCGTGATCGATCACTCCACTGTCTCCTCCGTCACCGCGCGCATGGCCGGCGAAGCGATACGGTCGGTTGGCGGCGATTTTCTCGACGCACCGGTTTCGGGCGGAGTGGAGGGAGCGAGAAACGGCACATTGTCGATCATGGTTGGTGGCGACGCGGCCACACTCGAACGTGCGCGGCCGTTGCTCGAATGTTATGGCGCGCGCATCAGCCATATGGGCGCGATCGGCGCGGGCCAGAACACCAAGGCAGTCAATCAGGTGCTCGTCGCCGGGATCGCGGCTGCGGTGTGCGAGGGACTTGCGTTGGGCGAAGCGCTGGGACTTGCAGCCGACGCGCTTCTGCCAACGCTCGGGGCCGGAGCCGCCGGTTGCTGGTTTCTCGACAAGCGCGGCGCGAGCATGTTGCGCAATGAATTTGCCGTGGGATTCAAACTGGCGTTGCTGCACAAGGACCTCGGCATCGTGCAGCAACTCGCGCGCGACGCGGGCACCGATCGCAGCGTGATCGACAAGGCATTGGCCGATTACGCCACGTTGATCGCGGATGGCCGCACTGACGAGGACATCTCGGCGCTGATCCGTCTCAAACGTGCTTCTTGAGCATCAACGAGGCGTTGGCTGAAGCCAGCATGCGCCGCTGTGCCAACGAACAGGTCGTCTCCACGTCGGGCATCCGCTCACACAAAAACTACACGGCAAGGCGATAATGCGAAGCTCGCGCGCGCTCTATTGGAGATTGCCCATGTATCGTCATCTACGCCCGATTGTCGCCATCGCGCTGCTGTTGCCTTTGCCGGCGCTGGCCGACATCAATCCTCCGGACTTGCACCTCGAGCGCTTTCCCGACGCCAACACGACGTTTGCCCAGCCGATCGCGGTGCGCGCGCCGAATGACGGCAGCGGGCGGGTGTTCATCATCGAGCGTTGCAGCGATATTCGCATTGTCGAGAATAACCAGTTGCTGGCGACGCCATTCCTGTCCATCACGCCGAGCTGCGGCGGCGAGCAGGGCATTCTCGGACTCGCGTTCGATCCTGACTTTGTGAACAACGGCACTTTCTACGTAACCTACACGGCACCCGGCAGTGATCCGCAGATCGGGGCGGCTCCCGACCAGGTGCTCGCGCGCTACACGGTCTCTCCACCTGATGGCGATGTCGCCAACCCCACTGGCGAGGTGATCCTGCGTGTCCCCGACATTGCGAGCAACCACAATGGCGGCGATATCCATTTTGGCCCGGATGGCTATCTCTACTGGTCGATGGGCGATGGCGGTGTCCAGGGGGACCCAAACGGTTTCGCCCAGTGCACTGGACGCAAAAAGGCTGACCAGAATCCGGCCACTTGCCACGATACCAGTGGATCCGGTCCGAACTATTACCTGATGGGCAAGATCATCCGGCTCGATGTGCACGCGACCACGGCCTCCGCTCCGGGCAATTTCTGTGGTTCGACGCCGGGCAGCCCGGCACCGTACGCGGTGCCGCCGGGCAATCCTTTCGCGGACGATGCCTCGTATCCCGACGAATGCGCCGAAATCTTCAACTGGGGATTCCGCAATCCGTTCCGCTTCAGCTTTGATCGGCAGACCGGCGACATGCTGATTGGCGATGTGGGCCAGAATGCCTGGGAAGAAATCGATTACCAGCCGGCCGGCAGCGAGGGGCAGAATTTCCAGTGGAATGTCTGCGAAGGATTTCATACCTACCCGGGTGGCGACACGCCGTGTCCGGGACCTTCCGGAAGTGTGCCACCCAAGCTGGATTACCCTCACAATGGATCCTGCGCCGCGGTGATCGGGGGCTTCCGATATCGCGGGTCCATCGTGCCCTTGCAAGGACAATACCTGTTCAGCGACTCATGCATCGACAACGGCCGCATTTATGTTGTCGCCGATCCCGATCCCACATTATCGGTTTGGTCGTACGAAACCATCCCGGGTACGCCAAACATGAGCCCGTACAGTTTCGGTGAAGACCAAGCGGGCAATCTCTACATTGCCGCCGGCGGAGGGCAGGTTTATCGGTTCGCGTCGGATGCGACAAGCGACGTGATTTTCGCCAACGGCTTCGATGGCAACTGACCGCGCGGCACTTGAACGGAGAATAGGATGTTGATGTTGCGAATCCTCTTGCTGGCGCTCGCAGGGCTGCTGCTGTCGCTCGGCAGTCGATGTGCATGCGGGCATTCCTGCAGACGTGCAACTGGTGCAATTTTCAAACGGATCGCTGAGCTTTCCCGATGCGATCCGGGCGCCGCACGACGGCAGCGGAAGGTTGTTCGTGCTGCAGCAGACCGGTGCCATCAAGATTCTCGACAGCACGGGCAACAGCGTCGGCACCTACCTGACGGTTCCGGTCACGGCGCCTTCGCCCGATGGCGGCGAGCAGGGATTGCTCGGGATGGCATTCGATCCAAACTTCGGTATCGATCCGCAGCAGCCCGGTTACGGGGATTTCTATCTCGCGTTTACGGCGCCTCCCGGCGATCCGATGCAAGGGGCGTCCGCCGATCAGGTACTACGGCGTTACACGGTGGACGATCCGGCCTCGAATGATGCGAGCGGAGCCACCCAAACGGACATCATTCGCCTGCCGGATATTGCAAGCAATCACAACGGGGGTGACATCCACTTCGGCGCCGATGGGTACCTCTACTGGGGCATGGGCGACGGCGGCAGCGAAGGCGATCCGCACAATTTCTCCCAGACGACCGGACGCATGGATGTCGGCGGGCACAGCTATTACCTGCTGGGCAAGATGATTCGCATCGATGTGCATCATCCGACCGCGTCGGCCACGGCCGACATGTGCGCCGCGACTCCGGGCATGCCGGCGCCTTATTCGATTCCCGCGGGTAATCCGTTCGCCGGCAGCAGCACCGATTGCGGCGAGATCTTTCTTTACGGCCTGCGCAATCCGTTCCGCTTCAGTATCGATCGCGCGACCGGCGATCTGTGGATCGGAGATGTCGGACAGAATGCCTGGGAGGAAGAGGATTTGCGCACGGTCGATTCGACCGACTCGTTCAACTATGGTTTCAAGCTGTGCGAAGGCAATCATTACTACAGCCCCTCGGGCAGCGGCGCCGATTGCCCCGAGACCACCGGCACGACCCCACCGGTCATCGAGTACAGTCACTCAGGTGGTTCCTGCGCGACGACGGGAGGCTTTCGCTATCGCGGACCGATCGCATCCTTGCAGGGGACCTATGTCTACAGCGATTCGTGCAGCTCAACGATCTGGTTCGCGACCACCGATGGATCGACTTGGACCTCGACAGTCTTTCCTTTCTCCCTTCCCACCGGATACGGCACCGTCGTCAGTTTCGGGGAGGATGAGGCTGGCAACCTGTACCTGGTCGACGAGACCCAGGGGAAGGTCTATGAATTCATCCCGACCACGCCGCCGACGATGTACACGGTCACGCCGAGCGCAGGGATTGGCGGCAATATCGACCCGAATACACCACAGACAGTGGAGGAACGAGCAACCGTCAGCTTCATGGTGACGCCGGACACCGGCTACGAGATTGCCGACGTGACCGGTTGTGATGGGACGCTGGCCGACAACCTCTACACGACTGCACCGGTCACGGCCGATTGCGACGTGCTCGCGAGCTTCTCGGTCCTCACGCACACCGTCACGCCGGTTTCGGGACCACACGGCAGCATCGTGCCCGACACGCCGCAGACCGTAGGCGACGGCGCCACGATCAGTTTTGTGGTCACGCCGGACATGGGTTACCAAGTCGCTGACGTCAGCGGCTGCGATGGCAGCCTCGCTCGCAATACGTACGTCACCGGTCCGATCACGGCGGATTGCACCGTCACCGCGACGTTTGAACCGGCTGCCGATGACCTGATTTTCGCCAACGGCTTCGACGGGTCTTAAAGCGCAGTTCGGGGGCGGCGAAACGGTTCACCTTCGCGCTTGGGCGTGCGCGAACCCCATGCTACGGCGAGTTGGTTTCCTTCAACGCGATCGCATGGACGCCATTGCTTGCAAGGGTAGCCTTGGCCGTTTCCAGCGCGCTGGCGCTGGCATACGGCCCAAGGCGCACGCGATTCCACGTTTTGCCGTTGATCGTGACCGGCTCGATGCTCGCGACGAAACCAAGCAGCGCCAGTTTGGCCTTGGCTTCGTCGGCGGATCCGGCGTCTGGGTACGAGCCGGCCTGGAGCATGTAGCGCACGTTTCCCGATTGAGCCGCCTCTGGCGTCGTGCTGCCGGGCGCGGACTGCGTCGCCTTGGCCTGTTGTTCGGCACGGGCTTTTGCGGTCAGCTCCGCGTCCGGAATCACAACTTCCATTTCCGGCAGGACCTGATAGAAATCGAAGGCCTTCGCGGGTTTCGCCTTGGCATCATCGGCTACGGCGGGCTCGCCCTCGCTCGGCACCGTCGCTTGTGCATTCGGCCGTGGCAACTTGCCGCCGCGGAGCATGGGCGCCCACTGTTTGACCAGGACGAGCGCCGACAGCGCCAGCCCGAGGACGATTCCTATCGCAAGCCAGATCCACGCCGGGAGTGCCTGGTGAGCGTTTCCGCGCGTTGCCTGCCTGCCCTTTTTCTTCGCGGCCATTACATGCTCTCCGGGGCTGATACGCCCAACAAATCAAGTCCATTCGCCAGTACCTGACGCGTCGCCATCGCGAGTGCCAAGCGCGCATCCCGTATATCGGCATCTTCGACGATGAACTGGTGGTTGTTGTAGTACGCGTGGAAGGCGGCAGCCAGTTCGCGAAGATACGCGGCAACGATATGCGGTTCGAGGTTGGTTGCAGCGGCCTCTACAATCTCGGGATAACGCGACAGGTCGAACACCAGCGCCTGTTCGTGCTCGCTGTCCAGGCGATCGAGGTGCGCCACGCCGTTCGCCCGGTTCCACGCAAGTTTGCGCTCGCCGAGCTGGCGCTCCACGCTGCAGATCCGTGCGTGTGCGTACTGGATGTAGTAAACCGGGTTGTCGTTGCTCTGCGCCCGTGCCAGATCGACATCGAAGGTCAATTGGGCGTCCGCCTTGCGCGCAACCAGAAAATAGCGCGTCGCATCGCGTCCTGCCTCGTCGATCAGCTCGCGCAGTGTTACGTAACTGCCGGCGCGCTTGGAGATCTTAACCTCCTCTCCTCCGCGCATCACCGTGACCATCTGGTGCAGGACGTATTCGGGCCACCCGGCCGGCACGCCCATGTCGAGCGCTTGCAGTCCGGCACGCACGCGCGTGATGGTCGAGTGGTGATCGGCCCCCTGCTCGTCGATGACGCGAGTGAAGCCGCGTCGCCACTTGTCGACGTGGTAGGCGATATCCGGCACGAAATACGTGTAGTCGCCGTCGCTCTTTTGCATCACGCGATCTTTGTCGTCACCGAAGTCGGTCGTTCTGAGCCACAGCGCTCCGCCATCGCAGTAGGTATGCCCACGTGCAACCAGATCGTTAACGGTTGCCTCGACTTTGCCGTCCGTATAAAGCGACGACTCAAGGAAGTAGACGTCGAATGCAACGCCGAACGCCCGTAGATCCTGGTCCTGCTGCTGGCGCAGTGACGCGACCGCGAAACGGCGAATCGAATCAATGTCCTCGACGTCACCATGGGCGACGACGTCACCCGTGTCAGCATGCACGCGCTCGCGCGCCTTGTAGGCAGCGGCAACATCGGTGATGTAATCGCCCCGGTAGCCATCGGTGGGCCAACCCGGGTCGTCCGGCCCGATACCTTTGCAGCGCGCCTGCACCGAAAGCGCCAGATTGGCGATTTGCTGGCCCGCGTCGTTGTAGTAGAACTCACGTGATACCTGCCAGCCGGTCGCATCGAGAAGCCGCGCGATGCTGTCGCCAACGGCCGCGCCGCGGCCATGTCCCACATGCAGCGGCCCCGTGGGATTGGCCGAGACGAATTCGATTTGTGCTTTGAAGCCTGCACCGATTGTCGCGCGGCCGTAGTCGTGCCCTCGGGCGAGGATCGTTTCCACTTCACGCTGATATGCGGCAATCCCGAGGAAGAAATTGATGAACCCCGGACCGGCGATTTCGACTCGGGCAACTTCTGCGCTGTCGGGCAGCCCGGCGACAATTGCCTGGGCAAGTTCCCTCGGCTTGCGACCACTCGCCTTGGCCAACAACAGAGCCGCATTGGTCGCAAAATCACCGTGCTCGCGATTGCGCGTGCGTTCGACCACAAAGTCCGCCGCGGCACCGCTCGCCACAATGCCATCGCGGGCAAGCGTCGCCAGCGCTTCGCGTACCTGCTCGCGCAATTGCTGTTTCACCGGCTCGCCCATCGCAAAAGGACGCTATTGTAAGGACCCGGGCGAGTTTCTCGAAACTGCGCGCGCAGTTGACGGGTACTTCATCCGGCCTACGCGCGGCTTTCGGGCCGCATCAACAGACCGTCGCGCAACAGATGTGTGCGAAAAGCACCCCACTCAACAAGGGCAGCGGACTTGCACGATTCGTGATGGGCGTCACGGTCGCGCTGGCCCATGACAATCAAGGTGTTGCGAGGAATAGTGCCCGACAGGTATGTGGATAAGTCTGTGGGCAACGCCAGACCGCCCGGCGTTGGCTGCATGACACGTGGAGGGACAGCAACCAGAGCGCCAATCGGAAATTGCGTTTTTCTGATTTAAAACAACAAGATAAACATTAACTTTGGATGACCAAACAATGAATGGCGCTCGGAGCCAAAGGCGCGGCGCACTGTGCATAACGTGAGATCGCTACCATAAAAAAAGACCGGCCGGCAAGATCTTATCGATCATTCAGTTAGCTCCGAAATACCCCTTCTGAATCGTGCAGATAGAGATCCAAACGGCGAAGCTCGGCGATGTTCCTCAAGCCGTCGCGCATTGCCGTGTTTACGGGGGAATGCGTGTCGATCTCGTCACGCCTGCTCGCCAAGTCGAGCGAGCCAAGAGGGTGCATGCGGTGCATTCCCGAAGTGGGTCGATCGGTCACAGGCGGCAACGGCAGCGCGCCTCGTCGGAACCTCATCGCTCCCCTTGGATGGGTCGCAAGAACCGGTCGTCCCTGCCGAGGCGGCTCAAAGCCAGCCGCGTGTGGCGAGCGACGTTGGCGCACCCGCGCCGATCACGAAATGATCGAGCACCCGTACGTCGATCAAGGTCAGCGAATCGCGCAGTCGCATGGTGATCGCGCGGTCGGCCTGGCTGGGTTCTGCGACGCCGGAGGGGTGGTTGTGCGCAAAGATGACCGCCGCGGCGTTGTGGGCAAGGCAACGACGAACCACTTCGCGCGGATGCACGCTCGCCCCGTCGATCGAGCCGCGGAACATTTCCTCGAACGCGAGCACGCGATGGCGGTTGTCCAGGAAAAGACACGCAAAGACCTCGTAGGGATAGCCGCTGAGGCGCGCCTTGAGGTAGCGCGCGCTCGCGGCCGGATCGGTCAGCGCCTCACTCGCGCGCAATTCCGCATCCAGGTAGCGCCTTCCCAGTTCAAGCGCAGCCTTGAGCCGGCACCATGCCACGCGCCCGATGCCGGGCGTGGAGTTTGGCGCATCGAGCAACGATTTGAGGCCGCCGGCGGTTTCGAGCAGATTGCGACCGAGGTCTACAGCACTCTGCCCACGCCGACCGGAGCCAAGGAAGACAGCCAGCAACTCGGCGTCCGACAACGCGCCGCCTCCGCGTTCCAGCAACTTCTCGCGCGGTCTTTCGCCGTCAGGCCAGTCGCGGATGCTCATAACAGGCTTGTCAAGGCTCGCAGATCAGTTGTTCGCGAAGGTCACCTTAACCCGGCATAAAATTCGCGATCAGCAGCAACAGCTGGTTTTTTGAGTAAGCTTGGACTTTGCACCGCCGTCAGCTAATTCCTACGATGAGATCCGTTTCCCCTTGAACAGTGTTCCGCTAGCCGGGGTCAAGGTGCTGCTTGGTGTTTCCGGCGGCATCGCGGCGTACAAGGCCGCCGAACTGGTTCGGCGTCTGCGCGATGCCGGTGCCGACGTGATGGTCGTCATGACCGAGAGTGCCGCACGGTTCGTCACTCCACTGACTTTCCAAGCCTTATCCGGCCATCCTGTCCGCAGCAGCCTGTGGGACGAGGCGGCCGAAGCCGCCATGGGGCATATCGAACTGGCACGATGGGCGGACCAGATCCTCGTCGCGCCAGCCTCGGCCGATGTCATCGCGCGCCTGGCGCACGGTCAGGCCGACGATTTGCTGACCACGCTGTGTCTTGCCAGTGCTGCGCTCGTTGCCATTGCCCCGGCCATGAATCAGCAGATGTGGGTCCATCCGGCGACGCAAGCGAACGTCGAATCGCTGCGTGCGCGCGGCGCCAGCGTGCTCGGGCCGGCGAGCGGAAGTCAGGCCTGCGGCGATATTGGACCTGGAAGGCTTCTCGATCCGCAGGACATCGTGGCAGCGCTTGTCGCGGCGCGCGGTCCGCGTTTGCTTGCGGGGATTTCCGTCCTCGTGAATGCCGGACCGACCTTTGAAGATATCGATCCCGTGCGCTACATCGGCAACCGCAGCTCGGGGCGCATGGGCTTTGCGGTTGCCGCCGCCGCCGCAGACCAGGGTGCGGACGTCACGCTGGTTGCTGGACCGGTCGCGCTCACGACTCCGAGGAGCGTGACCCGCATCGATGTACGAAGCGCCGCGGAAATGCGTGATGTCATTGCAAAGCTTGCACCGAAACAGGATATTTTCATCGCCTCGGCGGCGGTCGGCGATTTCCGGCCGCTGACGGCAGCCTCAAGCAAGATCAAGAAGAACGACGAGCCGGTGACGCTCACATTGGTGCAGAATCCCGACATCCTTGCGGAAATCGCGGAGCTACCCAAGCGCCCCTTCATCGTGGGTTTTGCAGCCGAGACCGATGCGCTGGAGGAAAATGCATCGAAGAAACTGCGCGACAAGCGGATCGACATGATCGCCGCCAATCAGGTGAGTTCGGGCCATGGTTTTGGAGATGCGGAAAACGCATTGCTGCTGCTGTGGCCGAATGGGCGCGAGGAGCTGGGCAGGACCGACAAGGAAGCCTTGGCGCGCAAACTCGTCATGCGCATTGCCGAGCGTTACGGGGCGACTCTTGATCGGCGCGGGCCTGGCTCGTGAAATCAGTCGAATTGAAGATTCTCGATCCGCGCATCGGCCGCGACTTTCCGCTGCCCGACTATGCAAGTGCTGCGGCAGCCGGCATGGACTTGCGTGCAATGATCGACGAACCGCTTGACCTCAAGAGCGGGGCGAGTGCGCTGATCCCTAGTGGCGTCGCGATCCACATTGGCGATGCCGCGGTGTGCGCGATGGTTTTGCCGCGCTCGGGTTTGGGCCACAAGCATGGGATCGTGCTTGGCAATGGCGTTGGCCTGATCGATGCCGACTATCAGGGACCTTTGCAGATTTCGTGTTGGAACCGCTCGACCATCCCTTTTACCATCGAGCCCGGCGAGCGCATTGCACAATTGGTTTTCATGCCGGTCGTGCGCGTCGGCTTTGACCTCGTGGCGGCGTTTGCGCCGAGTGCCCGCGGGGAGGGTGGTTTCGGCAGCTCCGGACGTCGTTGATGGGACAGGTGCACATGAGTTCGCCAAACAAGAAGGTGCGATCGCGTGCGTGGTGGGCTGTGGCGCCGCGTGGCAGTGTCAACTGGCGCGCGCCTTTGCTCGTCGCCGTGGCTACCTTGCTCTTGCTGCTCGGGGCTTTCTTCGCGTGGCAGGCGCACCTCGTGCTGCGCGAGCGAACCGGCGAAGCCGCCGCCGAGAGAATCCGCAAGGAACAGGTCACTGCAATCGGCAGCCTGATCTCGCAGAAGCGCTCGCGCATTGAATCGGCGCTCACTTCGGGTCCGGTTCAACAGGCGCTTGCTCCAGGCGGCGATGCCGCGCGGACTGCCGCCGCCGCCGCGTTGGTGAAAAGCATGCCTGAAATCGAACAGGCCGTGTTCTACAGCGCGGGGGTCAACGAAGTCTTGAACAGCGACCTTTCGCGCTTCGGATACAGCCGCGCTGCCCTCCTGATGCAGGCACGCATCAGCGGAAAACCGGAATCGGCCGAAATGCGCATGGATCGCAAGTCAGGTGAGAGTCTCGTGTTCGCGCTTCCGGTCCGTTCGGGCGGCGCGATCGTCGCCTATGCGGTGACAGAGCTCTCCTTCGAGCCGATCCTGAAAGTGTTCCGGAGTGCCAATCTCGAAGACGCACGGCTCGATCTTCGGCAGGGAGACGGCACCAACGACCTGATGATTGCGAGCGCCGGCCATGGCAATGGCAGCTCGGCTGGCGACCCGGGCGTGGCGATTGCCGGTTCGAGCTTGCGCATCGCCAAGGCTGAGCCGAGCGCATTCATTGTGGTGTCCCACAGTTTCTGGCGCCTCGTGCTGCTGACCATCGCGTGTTTTGTCGGAGGCTTCGGCGCGTTGTGGCTGAGATACACCGGCATCAGGCAGACCATGGATCGCTTGCGCCGCAAGCCCAGGTCGACCGTCGACGAGGCAACGCTCGCACAAACGATGAGCGAATCCGATGGGGCTGCGCCGCCGGTTCCGATCAAGTCGACCGCGACGGCCGAGCAACGGCGCGGACCGGACGAAAAGGCGATCCGTGTCGATCGCAGCATGTTTCGCAGCTACGACATTCGTGGCGTGGTCGGCGACAGCCTTACGCCACCGGTCGCGCGGTTGATCGGCCGTGCCATCGGCAGCGAAGCGCGGGATCGTGGGCTCGCCGAGATCGTCGTTGGACGCGATGGGCGCCTGTCGGGCCCGGAATTGTCGGCCGCGTTGATCGAGGGTCTGCGCACGAGCGGAATCGATGTGATTGACATTGGTCTGGCGCCAACGCCCTTGGTGTACTTCGCCGGGTTCAAACTCAATACCGGTTCGGGCGTCGCCGTCACGGGGAGCCACAATCCCCCAAACTACAACGGCTTCAAGATCGTGCTCGGTGGCGAAACGCTGGCCGAGCAAGCCATCCAGGATCTGTACGAGCGTATCCAGGCGCGACGTTTTCGCGATGACGCGGGTGGCTTGCAGCTCAACGACGTCGGAGCCGACTACTGCGCGCGCATCGGCGACGACATCCAGGTGGCGCGGCGACTCAAGGTCGTCGTCGACTGTGGCAATGGGGTTGCCGGCGCGTTTGCGCCACGCGTGCTCGAGGAAATCGGTTGCGAAGTGCAGCCGCTGTATTGCGAGGTCGACGGGAATTTTCCCAACCATCATCCGGACCCATCCGATCCCGCGAATCTGAAGGATCTGATATTGACGGTGACCCGGACAGGAGCCGACCTCGGACTGGCATTCGACGGCGACGGCGACCGTCTCGGCGTGGTAACCCGCAAGGGCGAGATTATCTTCCCGGATCGCGTGTTGATGCTGTTCGCGATCGACGTGCTGAGCCGAAATCCAGGCGCGACGATTATTTATGACGTCAAGTGCACCGGGCACCTGCAATCGGTGATTCTGCAACATGCCGGTAGCCCCCTGATGTGGAAAACCGGTCACTCGCTGATCAAGGCGAAAATGCGCGAGACCGGAGCCGCGTTGGCCGGGGAAATGAGCGGCCATTTCTTCTTCAAGGATCGCTGGTTCGGTTTCGACGACGCGATCTATGCGGCCGCGAGGCTGCTGGAAATCGTGGCTGGCGATGTGGATGAACGCAGCGCCGCGCAAATTTTTGCGAGCCTGCCCAATGGGGTTTCCACGCCCGAATTGAAGATTCCCATGCCCGAAGGAGAGCACCACCGCTTCATCGAACGTTTCGAGCGCAAGGCGACTTTCGAGGGTGCGCGCGTGACCACCATCGACGGTTTGCGGGCAGATTGGCCGGATGGCTGGGGACTGGTGCGCGCGTCCAATACAACCCCGGTTCTGGTGTTGCGATTCGATGCGGACAGCGCAGTAGCGCTTGAACGCATCAAGTCGGTGTTTCGCGAACAGCTGCTCGCCGTGGATCCCGATTTGTCCTTGCCGTTCTAGCCGAAAAGCGCAGCGTTGGAGAGCCCTGAAGGTTGCTCCACGGCTGGCTGATATCCTCGGACACCCCCCGTTTCAGTCCTGGCGCTGGACCCTGGCAGCCTTGAGTTGCCGATAGTGCGCGAGGTCATCGGCGAACTTGCGTTGGGTCTGTTCACGCTCGTTTTGCTGGCGTGCGACCGTGTCGCGCTCCACGCGAGTGCGTTGGCGCATCTCGGCGATCTTGCGGACGATATCCGCGGGTACCGGCTTGCCATCGCGATCGAATGTCGCCGCGTGGTCGAGAAGGTCGGACAGATTGGCTTCGGCGTTGGTCAGGTCGAGTTGCGCCGATTTGATTCCGCGATCCAGCAGATCGAGCTGTTGTCGCTGCGATTGCACAAGGTCGCCTTCTTCCGGGTAGGCGACCAGCAACTGCTGATCGGCGCGCACACGATTTTCCGCATCCTCGGTCGTGGCCCTGCTCTTTGCCAGGGCAGCACGTGCGGCGGCACGTTCGGCCGGGCTCTGTGCGCGATCGACATGTTTGATCAGGATGCCGTCGGCGCTTAGAACATCGTAGCCACGGACTGCCGCGTCCGCCGGGAGGCTGTCGCTGTAGTGCAGGTTTCCCTGGCCGTCGCGCCACTTGTACCGATTGTGGTTCGCATCCTGTCCCGCCGCGGCCAGGGACCAGCACAGGCACAGCGCAAGGGCAATCGAAGCTCGACTTAGTAAATCGCGCATGCTTATCTCCAATCCGGCACTCTCCCACCTGAAAATTGAAATGCAAAAGTGCGGCCAACCCGCAACGTTCCGAAGTATAGGCAGGTGATTATCCCTTGGTCGACAAGCCCGGTCACACTCCGTAACGCAGCCGATATCGATCGAGTGGCTCGCGAAAGTCGACGAGCTCGGCGCGTTGAACGCAGTAGGCCAGCAAGTCCGTCAGGCGTGCAATTGCGATCACGGGGATGCGGAATTCCGCGCTTATCTCTTGTGTCGCGGAAAGTTGGCCCAAACCGCGCTCCTCGCGATCGAGCGCAATCGCGACGCCCGCCGGCGTCGCTCCCGCGCTGCGGATCATCTCGATCGTTTCGCGGATCGCCGTTCCTGCCGTGATCACGTCATCGATGATGAGCACTCGCCCCGCAATCGGAGCACCGATGAGATTTCCGCCTTCGCCGTGGTCCTTTGCTTCCTTGCGGTTGTACGCAAACGGAATGTCGCGCTGGTGGGAATCGGCCAATGCGACTGCGGTGACCGCGGCCAATGCGATTCCTTTGTATGCGGGGCCGAAGACCATGTCAAAATCGAGCCGCGAATCGGCGATGCTGGCCGCAAACGCGCGGCCCAGCGCCGCGAGCGCAGCGCCCGAATCGAAACGGCCCGCGTTGAAGAAATACGGGCTTTTGCGTCCGGATTTCAGCGTGAACTCGCCGAAGCGCAATGCGTTGCGAGCGACCGCAAGATCGAGAAATTCCCGTCGTGAGTCGAATCCTTCAGTCATGGTCTGGCGGATCGGCTGAATTCGAAGATTTCAGATGCAACGCCATTAATTGTTCCGGGCCGCCGGTTCCGGCCGGATGGGGCGGTCCAACTGCCTTGAAACCCCCGCGGCGATACATGCGCGTCGCAGCCAGATTGTTGCAGGCCACATTCAGCACGAGGACGGTCGCCTCGGGGCGTCGCGTACGCACATCATCGCATGCGACGCTGAGCGCCCGGGCGCCCTTGCCGCGACCTTGATGGGCCGCATCGATGCAATACCCGAGCAACGCGATCCCGGGTCGGGTGAACGTTCGCGTTGTAATCGTCTGCAAACGATCTTCCAATCGGTAGTAGCCAACCACGGTATCCGCATCCAGGATCGCCATCGATTCGGCCGACGGGCTGGCATCGGCAGCTATCAGCATCGCGTCGATCGAACCCGCCTCGGGAAATTGCGCGCTTGCAAACCTGAGTGCCAGAACCGATTTTCGCAGGGATGCATCCACTGGGGCTACTGAAATCAACATGGACCCGCAGCCTTCAAGGGACCCGGGCATCCTATTCGAAGTACATACGCATCTTGAACCATTTGCTATTGTCGCTCACATCTCTGCATCTTGATCTGCGTTCGTCATCCACTTGTCTACCAACCCACTTTTCTGAAATGCGCATCGTAAGTTTCAACGCCAACGGCATTCGTTCGGCCGCCAGAAAGGGATTTTTCGACTGGTTCGCCAAACAGAAAGCCGACGTCTTGTGCCTGCAGGAAACCAAGGCCCAGGAAAGTCAGCTCGACGAAGAGGTGTACCGACCGGCCGGATTCCGCGCACGGTTCAAGGACGCAATTACCAAGAAGGGCTACAGCGGCGTCGGAATCTATTCACGGTGCGAGCCCGACAAGGTATTGACCACGCTCGGTTGGGCACCGTTCGATGATGAGGGTCGCTATATCGAGGCGCGCTATGGAAATCTGAGCGTGGTGTCGTTGTACATCCCGTCCGGCAGCTCCGGCGAGACGCGCCAGGCATTCAAGTTCGAAGTCATGGATTGGCTCAGACCGTTGCTCGATGACTGGTTGCGCAGCGGCCGCGACTATGTGCTTTGCGGCGATTGGAATATCGTGCGCACTCGACTCGACATCCGCAACTGGAATTCGAACCAGAAGAATTCCGGCTGTCTGCCGCCCGAACGCGACTGGATGAACGCATTGTGCGAGGGGGCGGCGGCCTGGATCGACACCTACCGCATATTGCACCCGCAGGGCGAGGACTACACTTGGTGGAGCAACCGCGGCGCTGCGCGAGCGAACAACGTCGGCTGGCGCATCGACTACCAGCTCACCACGCCCGCTCTGGCCAAGCGAGCCAAGGCGTGCTCAATCCACGCCGCGCCCCGATTTTCCGATCACGCCCCTTACCTCGTCGACTACGCAGAGTGAGCGCACCTCGGTGAGTGCGTTGATCGACGCGAAGCCGCCCAGGCAGCCGGTGTGGAAATCCTTTGCCCACCCGGCGGCGTGGACCATGTGCCTGTTCGGGTTTTCCTCGGGTCTCCCATTCCTGCTGGTCGCCGGGACGCTGGCCTATTGGCTCAAGGAGAGTGGTGTCATTCTGACCGATATCACGATGATCGCGAGCGCCGGAATGACCTATGCGTTGAAGTTCCTGTGGGCCCCGTTGCTCGATCATTGGCGCGTGCCCGGCGTCGAAAGGCTTGGCTTGAGGCGCGGCTGGCTGCTGTTTGCGCAACTTGGCGTTGTGGCGGGCCTTCTGGCCATGGCAGCACTGACGCCGACACATCTTGTGTTGTTCGTAGCGGCGACGTTGATGGTGGCGCTGTTCGGCGCAACGCAGGACATCGCGGTCGACGCCTATCGCATCGAGATCGCGCCGCCCGAAGCGCAGGGCGCGCTGGTGGCGACTTATTCATTGGGTTACCGGATGGCCTTGCTCGTCGCCGGTGCGCTCGCGCTGATCCTCGCCGACCACGTCAGCTGGAAGGTCGTGTATGTCGTCATGGCGCTGGCAATGGGAATTCCGATCGCGGCGACTCTCCTCGCGCGTGAACCGGACATCCTTCGCGCAGGTGCGCAGAGTTGGCGCGATGCGATGCGATACGCGATCGTTGATCCGTTTGCTGATTTCTTCCGCCGCTACGGCTGGCATCTGTTCACCGTGATCGTATTGTTCATCCTGCTGTTCAAGATTCCGGAACAGGCCACGATCGGCGGAATCATGAGTCCGTTTTACCGCGACATGCAGTTTTCCAAGACCGAGATCGGCACGGTCACGAAGATCTACGGAATCTGGATCGGTATCGTGGGTGTGTTTCTTGGAGGAGCTGCGGTCGCGCGCTGGGGCGCCTGGCGATCCCTTTGCGCGGCAATTGTCTTATGCGGATGCAGCAACCTGTTGTATCTGTGGTTGATCGCCATTCCCGGAAACCTGCTGGTGCTGACCGCGGTGATATCGGGCGAGAACCTCACGCTGGGTTTTCTCGGCCCCCCCACGGTCGCATTCCTTTCCTCGCTGGTCAGTCGTCGCCACACCGCGACGCAATATGCGTTGCTGAGTTCAATGGTCAATCTGCCCGGAAAGATTCTGGGCTTCTTCGCCGGCGGCATCGCCGCGGCTGCCGGCTATGGGATGTATTTCATCATCACGGCGCTTGCGGTGCTACCGGCCATGATGCTGGCCGCGTGGCTTTGGCCACGTTTCAGTGGATTCGGGAACGATACGTCCTGAGTGCGGGCCAGCTCCCGGCATCCCGGTGACAGCCTCCGCTCGATCAGGGCGCCGCGTATATCGCCCCGAGTTCACGCAATCCGCGTGCTCCGGTGACCGACGGCAGGTTACCGGGACGACCCGCGAGTCGCTCGCGCGCGAGCCACGCGAAACCTGCCGCTTCAACATGGTCCGGATCGATGGCGAAATCCGCAGTGCTGCGAACCTCGATCGGTTTCATTTGTGTGGTCAGTCCGCGCATGAGCGCCATGTTATGCACGCCTCCACCACACACGAGGAGTTCGACCGTCGCCGGTGCATATTGCCGCACGGAATCGGCGATGGTGTGAACGCTCAGTGCGAGCAGCGTTGCCTGCACGTCGGCGGGTGTTACCGAGGCGATCAGGTTGCGCTCGAGCCATTCCAGGTTGAACACCTCGCGGCCCGTGCTTTTGGGTGGGGCCTCGGCGAAATAGGGATCGTCCAGCCACCGCTCGAGTAGATCGCGATTTAGCTGGCCGCTTTCGGCCCAAGCGCCGTCGTGATCACAGCGAGTGCCGTTATGTCGTTGCGCCCAGGCATCGAGCAGGCAATTGGCCGGACCGGTGTCGAAGCCGAATATCGGCTGGTCGGGATCGAGTACTGTGATGTTGGCGATTCCGCCGAGATTGAGAACCACGCGCGTCGCGTCGGGACGCGCGAAAACGGCACGGTGGAATGCCGGCATCAATGGCGCACCCTGGCCGCCGGCAGCGACGTCCGCACGACGGAAATCGCCGATGGTCCGGATACCGGTGCGTTCAGCTATCACGCTCGGATCGCCGATCTGCAACGTGAACGGATGATGGCCCTTGGGCCGATGACGCACCGTTTGTCCGTGCGAGCCGATTGCGGCGACTGTGTCGCGGCCGACTCCCGCCTGGTCCAGCAGGTCGAGCGCAGCCTTGGCGAATCGCTCGCCAATCGTGACATCGAGTTCGCCGAGGTCGTCCAGCGCGATGGCCGCTGTCGAACGAGTCAGGGCGAGCAGCCGTGACCGCAGCGCGTCGGGGTAAGGGGTGGTATGCGCTGCGACAATCCTTACAACGGGCTCGAAGGTGACCAGCGCGGAGTCGATGCCGTCGGCGCTGGTACCGGAAATCAGTCCGAGGTACGCCGGCGTCGGCGCCACTTCAGCCGCGGCCGGAACGCGAATGACTGTCGGCGCGGGCCAATTCGCGACGCGCGTCGATGGTTTGCATCTGCGCCAGATACGGTGCCGTCACGCGACGGAATTGTGCGATCTTGGAGGCCGGGAGAGGCTGCGGTTTGGGCATCGTCACGGTGAGCGGGTTTTCCTGTACACCATGGACGCGCACTTCATAATGCAAATGCGGGCCTGTTGCGAGGCCGGTCATGCCGACGTAGCCGATCGTATCGCCTTGATGCACATGCTGGCCGACCTTGATGTTCGCGAAGCGGGACATATGCCCGTATGCGGTGCTGTAGGTGGCGCCGTGCCGGATCAGGACGAAATTGCCATAACCGTGTTCGCGTCCGCGGAACACGATGACACCATCGCCCGCGGCATGAATGGGCGTACCCATCGGAGCGGCGTAGTCGACGCCTTTGTGGGCGCGCGTGTAGCCAAGAATCGGATGCTTGCGCGCTGCGCTGAACACCGAGGAAATCCGTGTGAACGCAACCGGCGTGCGCATCAGCGATTTACGCAGCGGGCGACCATCCTCGCTGTAATAACCGAGCGTGCCATCCGCTTGTTCAAACCGGTACGCCGTGTAGCGTTTGCCCCGGTTGAAGAATTCCGCGGCGATGATGTTGCCATCGTGCTGGAAAACGCCGTCACGATAAATCTTGTCGTAAATCACGGTGAAGCTGTCGCCAGGCCGAAGTTCGCGAGCGAAATCGATGTCGTATTTGAAGACATCGGCCATCTTCAGCACCATGGCATCGCTCATGCCGCTCCTGTTGGCCGCGTCGAACAACGAGCCGTGGACGACGCCTTGCGCGTACTGCACTTGCTGCATCAGTGATCGCGATACTTCATCGGCATGAACGCCCGCATCATCGAAAGTCAACATCACGCGCTTGGCGTCTCCGCGATCGAAACGCATGGCGGCCAGGCTGCCATCGCTGCCGCGCGCGAATGCGAATTCGTCGCCCGGATGAATGCTGCGCAGTGCCGCTGCATCGCCTCTGGCGTCGAGCGCATGCTGGAGATCCGCCGGGCTGAAGCCTTGCTCGCGGAAGATGTCGGCCAGCGATTGCCCGGCCTCAACGCGGACGAGCTGCCAGCCGTCGTCACCATCCATTTGCGGTACGGAGGCGGTTGGAGTTGCCAGCGTTACCGGCAATTTGGGCAAATTCAGGTTGAGCGTGGTGTAGGTTGTCGGAGATGGATCGCGCCGCATGGCGCTGGCCCATGTCGGCAGGACAGCGCCGGTGAGCACCGTGAGCAGCACCGCGACGGCGCCCAGAATCCAGTGCTCTCGCCGCCATGAGATCGGGGCTGTGGCGATATTCTGTGCAAACGTCCAAGCGGACCAGCGCGAATAAAATCGAAAATGGCGACTTTGCGTCTTGCGCCTGATGGCTTGGCGGCGGGCGCAGCGGCGAGCAGATTGAGTGACGCGCGTCTTGAGCTTGATCACAATCGCGTTCCGGCGAGTGGACCGGTACGATACCGGGCCTTCGCAAGCCGCGTCAACGCCGTTACAGGCGCGCGGCGAGCGCCGATTTTCACTAACGACTTCTTAACGCAGCGGTCAATTCGAGAATGGCCATCCATACGGCTCATCAAGGCGCTCGTTCGATACCGATCAGGCCACGAGGTCCCGCATGACGGAAATGCAATCGGCGCTGGACCTCGTGAGCCGAGGCGCCGACGCCATCATCAAGATCGAGGAACTGCAAGCGCGGCTCGGTGACGTTCGGCCGCTGCGCGTAAAGGCCGGATTTGATCCGACTGCACCGGATCTGCATCTGGGTCATACGGTGCTGCTCAACAAGATGCGCCAGTTTCAGGATCTCGGGCATCGGGTGATTTTCCTGATCGGCGACTTCACCGGGATGATTGGCGATCCCAGCGGCAAGAACATTACGCGTCAACCGCTGACGCGTGCGGAAGTCGACGCGAATGCGCGTACCTACGCCGATCAGGTCTACAAGGTGCTCGATCGCGAACGGACCGAAGTTCGGTTCAATTCGGAGTGGTTCTCCGCCATGCCGGCCGCCGACCTGATTCGCTTGGCCGGACGCCAGACCGTTGCGCGCATGCTCGAGCGCGATGATTTCGCCAAGCGATATGCCGCACACCAGCCAATCGCAATCCATGAGTTCCTGTATCCGCTGGTGCAGGGTTACGACTCGGTTGCATTGCAGGCGGATGTAGAGCTAGGCGGTACCGACCAGACGTTCAATCTACTGGTCGGTCGCCAATTGCAGGCCGATGCCGGCCAACCACCTCAGGTCGTCTTGACCATGCCGCTCCTGGAAGGTCTCGATGGCGTCGCCAAGATGTCCAAGTCGGTCGGTAACACGATCGCCATCAATGAGCCGGCGATCGACATCGTCAACAAGACGATGAAGATCGGCGACGACCTGATGTGGCGCTGGTACGACCTGCTGAGTCTCGATTGCTCGCAAGCTGTTGTCGAGCGTATGCGCCGCGATGTCGAATGCGGGCAATTGCATCCGCGCGATGCCAAGCTTGGACTGGCGCAGGAATTGGCAACGCGTTTTCAGGGCGCATCCGAAGCGCGACGTGCTGTGGATGCGTGGAATGCGATCGTCAGGGAAGCACGCGTCGACGTGGAGCTCCCGCAATTGGACGTGATTGCGCCGGAAGGGATGCGGATTGGTCCGCTGTTCGTCAGCGCAAAACTTGCGACGAGCAACTCGGAAGTCATGCGCAAGATAAGGGAACGCGCCGTTCGCATCGATGGAGAAATAATCGAAGATCGCGAACTGGTCCTGCCGGTTGGCGCTCAACTTCTGCTCCAGATCGGCAAGCGCGCTTTTGCGCGCGTGCGATTGATTCCGGGCCGAAATTGTTGATCGACAGGCCTCGGCGCCCATGGGCATTCAAACATGTTGACGCCTCAAGTTTTGGTTGTATGATGCTCGGCTCGCTTGAGCGAAAGGCTCGTGCGCGGGCCTGTTTTGGGCCTTTGTGTTCTTTGACAGTGTGCGCAGGTGACTTGTGTGGGCGCCTTGTGGTGGAAGAGTCCATCGATAAGAAGTGCGTCCTCAAGCAAACGTCAAAAGCAGCAAGCTTTACCGGATGCTTGGGTCACGCTCTTTGTGGAACAGGCCGAGAGGGAACTTTCGGCCGGGAAGTTCAACTGAAGAGTTTGATCCTGGCTCAGAGTGAACGCTGGCGGCAGGCCTAACACATGCAAGTCGAGCGGCAGCGGGTCCTTCGGGATGCCGGCGAGCGGCGGACGGGTGAGGAAGACATCGGAATCTGCCTTGTTGTGGGGGATAACGTAGGGAAACTTACGCTAATACCGCATGCGACCCTGGGTTGAGAGACCTTGGGTGAAAGCGGGGGACCTTCGGGCCTCGCGCGATGAGATGAGCCGATGTGCGATTAGCTGGTTGGTGGGGTAACGGCCCACCAAGGCGACGATCGCTAGCTGGTCTGAGAGGATGATCAGCCACACTGGAACTGAGACACGGTCCAGACTCCTACGGGAGGCAGCAGTGGGGAATCTTGGACAATGGGCGCAAGCCTGATCCAGCCATGCCGCGTGGGTGAAGAAGGCCTTCGGGTTGTAAAGCCCTTTTGTTGGGGAAGAAAGCGGCCGGGCTAATACCCGGGTCGGATGACGGTACCCAAAGAATAAGCACCGGCTAACTTCGTGCCAGCAGCCGCGGTAATACGAAGGGTGCAAGCGTTACTCGGAATTACTGGGCGTAAAGCGTGCGTAGGCGGTTTGTTAAGTCTGCTGTGAAAGCCCTGGGCTCAACCTGGGAATGGCAGTGGATACTGGCAAGCTCGAGTGCGGTAGAGGAGGGTGGAATTCCCGGTGTAGCGGTGAAATGCGTAGAGATCGGGAGGAACACCAGTGGCGAAGGCGGCCCTCTGGACCAGCACTGACGCTGAGGCACGAAAGCGTGGGGAGCAAACAGGATTAGATACCCTGGTAGTCCACGCCCTAAACGATGCGAACTGGACGTTGGGCACACTTAGGTGCTCAGTGTCGAAGCTAACGCGTTAAGTTCGCCGCCTGGGGAGTACGGTCGCAAGACTGAAACTCAAAGGAATTGACGGGGGCCCGCACAAGCGGTGGAGTATGTGGTTTAATTCGATGCAACGCGCAGAACCTTACCTGGCCTTGACATGTCCGGAACCCTGCAGAGATGCGGGGGTGCCTTCGGGAATCGGAACACAGGTGCTGCATGGCTGTCGTCAGCTCGTGTCGTGAGATGTTGGGTTAAGTCCCGCAACGAGCGCAACCCTTGTCCTTAGTTGCCAGCACTTCGGGTGGGAACTCTAAGGAGACTGCCGGTGACAAACCGGAGGAAGGTGGGGATGACGTCAAGTCATCATGGCCCTTACGGCCAGGGCTACACACGTACTACAATGGTCGGTACAGAGGGTTGCCAAGCCGCGAGGCGGAGCCAATCCCAGAAAGCCGATCCCAGTCCGGATCGGAGTCTGCAACTCGACTCCGTGAAGTCGGAATCGCTAGTAATCGCGAATCAGCATTGTCGCGGTGAATACGTTCCCGGGCCTTGTACACACCGCCCGTCACACCATGGGAGTGGGTTGCTCCAGAAGCAGGTAGCGTAACCGCAAGGGGCGCGCTTGCCACGGAGTGGTTCATGACTGGGGTGAAGTCGTAACAAGGTAGCCGTATCGGAAGGTGCGGCTGGATCACCTCCTTCGAGCAACGACTTTGACGCTGCAAGGCGTCCACACAAGACACCTGTATTGTTTACGCGAAATCCCTTTCGCGAAGAGCGAAGATCAAGCACCGGCCGTCGATGGCCGGACTCTTCACGAAAACCCGCCCTGATCGATGGGCTGACGAGGCCTGAGTCCAGGCACCCGGGCTTTCGGCTTTCAGACGTTGGATCTCCAATGGGTCTGTAGCTCAGGTGGTTAGAGCGCGCCCCTGATAAGGGCGAGGTCGGTGGTTCGAGTCCTCCCAGACCCACCATGGCCCTTCCGGATAATTCCTGAGACAGACCGCGATGGCTTTGAGGCAGGATTTTGGTTCGCTGGCAAGGCGGACGTCGGAGCGAGCGAGGGAGCGTACCCATGTACGTGACTGAGCGAGCGACGAGGACAACGCCGTCCAGCGGGCCAAAAGACCAGTCAAAGGGGCCATAGCTCAGCTGGGAGAGCACCTGCTTTGCAAGCAGGGGGTCGCCGGTTCGATCCCGGCTGGCTCCACCAGTTTATTTGCGACGCGAGTCCACGGCGAGGAGCGAGGAGCAAGAACCGCACATCCTTGGGTGGGGACTCTTCAACGCGTGAACAGGCACACTGAAGCATTTGAGACGGTCCGACGTTGAGGTTGGGCCGTGTTCTTTGACAACTTGGGACGTAACAAGCGTTTTGGTTCTTTTGAACCAGACGTGTCGTTGAGGCAAGTAGGCGAAGTAGTAGAGGAGTTTGGCGAATGATTCCGAGGCGACTTGGAGTTATATGGTCAAGCGACTAAGCGCATACGGTGGATGCCTTGGCGGTCAGAGGCGAAGAAGGACGCGGCAGCCTGCGAAAAGCGCCGGGGAGCTGGCAACACGCATTGATCCGGCGGTGTCCGAATGGGGAAACCCACCTCGCAAGAGGTATCCCAACTTGAATCTATAGGGTTGGGAGGCGAACCGAGGGAACTGAAATATCTCATTACCTCGAGGAAAAGAAATCAACCGAGATTCCGCAAGTAGCGACGAGCGAACGCGGAGCAGCCCAAAAGTGCACGAAGTTTTAGCGGAGCGGTCTGGAAAGGCCGGCCATAGACGGTGATAGCCCGGTATGCGAAAGGGCTTTGTGCATGAAAAGTGAGTAGGGCGGGGCACGTGAAACCCTGTCTGAACATGGGGGGACCATCCTCCAAGGCTAAATACTCCTGACCGACCGATAGCGAACCAGTACCGTGAGGGAAAGGCGAAAAGAACCCCGGAGAGGGGAGTGAAATAGACCCTGAAACCGTATGCGTACAAGCAGTGGGAGCCCCATCTTCAAGCCATTTTGGCGAGAAGCTGGAACCAGCCGGAAGGTTGGAGACGGTTGCCGTCGCGCAGCGAGGGCCCAACCGCCCAAATCAAGCAGGAGATGGCTTGAAGATGGGGTGACCGCGTACCTTTTGTATAATGGGTCAGCGACTTACGTTTTGTGGCGAGCTTAACCGTGTAGGGGAGGCGAAGGGAAACCGAGTCCGAATAGGGCGCATAGTCGCAAGGCGTAGACCCGAAACCGGGTGATCTAGCCATGTCCAGGGTGAAGGTCGGGTAACACCGACTGGAGGCCCGAACCCACTCCCGTTGCAAAGGTAGGGGATGAGGTGTGGCTAGGAGTGAAAAGCTAATCGAACCCGGAGATAGCTGGTTCTCCTCGAAAGCTATTTAGGTAGCGCCTCGTGTATCACTGTTGGGGGTAGAGCACTGTTATGGCTAGGGGGTCATCGCGACTTACCAAACCATGGCAAACTCCGAATACCAACACGTGCAAGCACGGGAGACACACGGCGGGTGCGAACGTCCGTCGTGAAAAGGGAAACAACCCAGACCTGCAGCTAAGGTCCCCAAGTGATGGCTAAGTGGGAAACGATGTGGGAAGGCACAGACAGCCAGGAGGTTGGCTTAGAAGCAGCCATCCTTTAAAGAAAGCGTAATAGCTCACTGGTCGAGTCGGCCCGCGCGGAAGATTTAACGGGGCTCAAGCCATCCACCGAAGCTCGGGGTGCACACACTTCACTCAAGCGCATTCTCCAACGTTGGAGTTGGACCGCGTGTGCTTGAGGAAGTGTGTGCGCGGTAGAGGAGCGTTGTGTACGCCTGTGAAGGTGAGTCGAGAGGCTTGCTGGAGGTATCACAAGTGCGAATGCTGACATGAGTAACGATAAGGGGGGTGAAAAGCCTCCCCGCCGAAAGCCCAAGGTTTCCTCGCGCAACGTTCATCGGCGCAGGGTGAGTCGGTCCCTAAGGCGAGGCGGAAACGCGTAGTCGATGGGAAGCTGGTTAATATTCCAGCACTTGTCCGTAGTGCGATGGGGGGACGGAGAAGGGTAGGTGTACCGGGCGTTGGTTGTCCCGGGGAAAGGAGGTAGGCGTTGGGGGCAGGCAAATCCGCTCCCATTCACGCCGAGCACCGAGACGAGTCCTTCGGGACGAAGTCACTGATCCCACGCTTCCAGGAAAAGCCCCTAAGCTTCAGCTATGGAGAAACCGTACCGCAAACCGACACAGGTAGGCAGGGTGAGAATCCCAAGGCGCTTGAGAGAACTCGGGTGAAGGAACTAGGCAACATAGCACCGTAACTTCGGGAGAAGGTGCGCCCAGGATTGTGGCTCCATGCGGAGCTGAGCAGTCTTGGGCCGCAGTGACCAGGCCGCTGCGACTGTTTACCAAAAACACAGCACTCTGCAAACACGAAAGTGGACGTATAGGGTGTGACGCCTGCCCGGTGCTGGAAGGTTAATTGATGGGGTCAGCCCGTAAGGGCGAAGCTCTTGATCGAAGCCCCAGTAAACGGCGGCCGTAACTATAACGGTCCTAAGGTAGCGAAATTCCTTGTCGGGTAAGTTCCGACCTGCACGAATGGCGTAACGACAGCGGCGCTGTCTCCACCCGAGACTCAGTGAAATTGAAATCGCTGTGAAGATGCAGCGTTCCCGCGGCAAGACGGAAAGACCCCGTGAACCTTTACTATAGCTTTACATTGAACGTTGAGTTCGTCTGTGTAGGATAGGTGGGAGGCATTGAAGCGTTGGCGCTAGCCGGCGTGGAGCCAACCTTGAAATACCACCCTGATGTGCTTGACGTTCTAACCTGGGCCCGTAATCCGGGTCGGGGACCATGTATGGTGGGTAGTTTGACTGGGGCGGTCTCCTCCCAAAGAGTAACGGAGGAGCTCGAAGGTACGCTCAGCGCGGTCGGACATCGCGCACTGTGTGCAAAGGCATAAGCGTGCTTGACTGCAAGATCGACGGATCAAGCAGGTACGAAAGTAGGACTTAGTGATCCGGTGGTTCTGTATGGAAGGGCCATCGCTCAACGGATAAAAGGTACTCCGGGGATAACAGGCTGATACCGCCCAAGAGTTCATATCGACGGCGGTGTTTGGCACCTCGATGTCGGCTCATCACATCCTGGGGCTGTAGCCGGTCCCAAGGGTATGGCTGTTCGCCATTTAAAGTGGTACGCGAGCTGGGTTCAGAACGTCGTGAGACAGTTCGGTCCCTATCTGTCGTGGGCGTTGGAGGTTTGAGAGGGGCTGCTCCTAGTACGAGAGGACCGGAGTGGACGACCCCCTGGTGTTCCGGTTGTCACGCCAGTGGCACTGCCGGGTAGCTATGGTCGGAAGCGATAACCGCTGAAAGCATCTAAGCGGGAAGCGCGCCTCAAGATGAGACCTCCCGGGCCACAAGGCCCCTGAAGGAACCATGAAGACGACGTGGTTGATAGGTCGGGTGTGTATCGCAGTAATGCCGAGCTAACCGATACTAATGATCCGTGCGGCTTGACCATATAACTCCAAGTGGCTTCGCGGCCTCGACGAGACGTGGGTGCGAAAGAAACGAAACCTTGTTACGTCCCAAGTCCCTCTGCGAGACCGGCGCACGGCCGCGCGCGACGCACTCAGGAGTGCTCGCCCCGGCGCGCTGTCTCCACCGATTCCCTGGCGGCCATAGCGGTGTGGTACCACCCGATCCCATCCCGAACTCGGCAGTGAAACGCACCCGCGCCGATGGTAGTGTGGCTCAAGCCATGCAAGAGTAGGTCACCGCCAGGGGCCTTTTTTTGTCGTTGCGCCGCAGGCGCGACCTGCAACAGGTCACCGCCAGGGGCTTTATTACAGACCACTCGGCCGCCTTCCAGGCGGCCGTTTGCGTTTGCTGGTGCACCATCGCGCGTGTTGCAAGAGATCAATATCGAAAGGTCGCCTACGTGCGACGTTTGCTCGAACGCGGCCGGCCATTAACGGGCACTTAGCCGCAGAGCAAGGCAGCGCCGATATACTCGCGACCACGCGGTCCATGCCCGAGTGACTCATCGAGTTCGAATGCCGAAGCCAGCAACCGGTCACCTGCTGAAATTGTCCGTCGGGTTGCGCTACATGATGCCCGCGTGGATCGCGGTAGCAGCCGTGGTATTCATCGATCATCCGCTGGCCCTGATTCTGCTGATCGCGGCGAATGCGTTCGCGATAACAGCCATCTGTCATGCTCTTGGATTCGTGATGGAAGTCAGCTTCGTGCGAAGCATTGTTCGGCGCGGGCTGGCATATTTCATTTTTTTCACGGTTTACTGTGCCCTTGTTGCCGCGCTGCTCGCCGGTCCGGGGTGGTGGCTTGCGCGACAGGAAACGCTGTTCGCGGCACTCGCGCTTTCCGTGGCAGGGCTCGCAGCACTGCTGGTGCTGTCGCGCTCGTGGCCGGCATTCGCGTTGCCGTTCCTGTGGGATGACGCATATCCGCAGCACGGGCGTGCATCCTGGCTCTCGACTGCGCTGAGGCGCTCGCTCGTATTTGCCTACCACCTGACCGGTGATCAACGCCAATTCTTCAGCCATGGTCTACCGGCTGCCTTGGCGCTGTTGACGCTCGCGCTTGGCGCGCTGGCATTGGCAGGACTCGGAGGGATGCTGCCCAGCGAGTTCCGCGTGAGTGGCCTGGTGATTTATGGAGCAATCGCATTGCCAATCGGCAATCTGCTGCTCGCAAATCGATGCGTACACGTTTTGTTGTGTGCGAAGCGTCGCGCACGCGATCGTGAGCCGGCCTCTGGAACGCCGCGTGAAAAAGATTCGAGCGCGAGTATGGCGCTGCGCGATGAAATTTCAGACCAAAATCCCGGCGCAACGTTGCTGCGCGCTGCGCGTTCCGGCGATGTCGAATCAGCGCTCGTTGCGCTGCAGCGGGGAGCCGATCCGAACTTTCTTCCGGCAGTCGAGGACTGCGACCAGCGAAGCGCATTGGTGGCAGCCGCCACCTTGGCTGATCTGCGGTTGGTTCGAGGATTGATTTCCGAGGGAGCGGACGTCAATTGCAATCACGACGGCATGACACCGCTGATTGCCGCCACTCGCGACAGCTACCTTGGCCGCCCCGACGCTGTCATGACGCTGCTCGCCAATGGCGCCGATCCGCGGTTCGCCGACGCGAACGGAAATACTCCTCTCCATCACGCCGCGCGTTGCGCCGAACCGGAGGTCGCGGCGCTGCTGCTCGATGGAGCCGCGCCGATCGACGCAACGAACCGTGAGGGACTGACCCCGCTTGGCGTCGCCTGCAGCGGCCGAAGTTGGCCGGTAGCCGCATTGCTGCTGGCACGCGGTGCCAATGTCAATCCCGCAAATGCCAAGCCGCCGCTCCATTGCGCCGCGGCGGTTGACGAGGACGATCCGCAGGGCGTTGCGCTCCTGATCAAGGGAAAGGCGAGGATCAATGCGATCGATGCACTGGAACGCTCAGCGCTGCATGCTGCTGCGCTTTGCGGGCACACGCATGTTGCAGAAACCCTGCTCGCAGCGGGCGCAGACGTTGAAGTTGCCGACAACAACGGTACGACGGCGTTGATGGAAGCGGCACGATCAGGCGCTGTGCAGATAATCCACGCGCTGGGCAGGCGCAAGGTATCGACCGAGAAATGCGACGCGGCGGGACGCAGCGCGCTGATGATTGCGACTCGTTCGCGCAAAGCCGCCGCTGAAACCATCCGCGCATTACTCGCAATTGGCGCTGATCCCGCGTTCGTGGATGCAAATGGAAAACGCGCGCTCGATCACGCGGTTGATGCCGGTCGCTGGCCGATCGTTGCGCTGCTCGATCCGGCGTATCCGTTGCCGAGCAGCCATACCGACGGTTCGCAGGCGGACGCGGAAATCAACGTCGGTCGCCTGGTCGATGCGCTGCGGTTTGGACACTGGAACATCGTGGAGGGCATTGCACCGACCATTCGCTCTTGGCCGGCATGCGAACTGGCGGAAATCTACCTGCAACTGAACAAGCCGGTCCAGTCGCAGGCGCGTTGCTGGTTGCTCAATCGTGGTGTTGGCGCGGATTCCGTTCTTGCCGATGGCCAACGGCTTGCGGATGCGTTGCTCGCCGCGTTGCCGGAAAGCCATGGGGGACTGGAGGATCTGCTCACGCGTGGCGCCCAGTTCGGAAGCGGCAGCGTGGCGCGGGTGCTCCGGGCGTCGAACGGGACGGAACCGGCGTTACCGAAACTCGCGAAGCAAATGCTGGAGCGCGGTGCCGACTGGTGCGGGACGCCGTTCGGCGAAACCACGTTGCTGCATCTCGCGGCTTCGCTTCCACAGCTGGACATGGCCCACTTGCTGCTCGTTCGCGGGGCCGACCCAAATGCCCGCGATGCGTTGGGGCGCACGCCACTGCACCTTGCCATGGACGCTGCACCGAGCGAGGCGTCGAAGCTCGTGCAGATGTTGTTGCTGCACGGAGCAAATCCCGAGATTGCCGATGGCTGCGGCCAAACGGTGTTGGGCGTGGCCTTTTCGCGAGGGCTGCATGTCGCAGCGGAATGGCTCGACTGGCGGCACTGGCGATTGCCGGGCCGGTCGTTGCGCGCGTCTGATCTACCCGCCGCCGCCGCACTCGGGGACATCGAGGCAGTGGATCGCCTGTTGTTGCTCGGCTTCGCGCCAGACTCGGAAGATGCACAGGGGGCCACGGCCCTGATACGGGCCGCCGGCGCCGGTCATGCCGACCTGGTAAGCCATTTGCTCGACCAAGGCGCAGATCCGGCGTACGCCTCGCATTCCGGCGTCGCCTGTCTGTGCGCTGCAGTGAGTGCTCGTCAGGAGAAAGTGGTCAAGTTGTTGCTCGACCGGGGTGTCGAACCTGATCAGAGGCTTCCGGGCGGAAGTACCGCGCTGATCATTGCCTCGGCGCGAGGGTTACCCCGATCCGCCGATCTGTTGATCGCTGGGGGCGCCGATGTCAATGCCGCCGACGATCATGGCACGACAGCCCTGCAAGCAGCAGCTCAATTCGCATTCGGCACGAGCGATACATCTTCCGCGCATGCGTCGATGGGTGCCCTGCTGCGCGCCGGCGCTTCCCACGCGCATTGCAACGAGGAAGGTCAGGATGCATTGCTGTTGCTGCTCGGCGCGCGCGCTGAACCGGGCGCGAAGTGCCATGCTGCGCACCTCGCAACGCTGGTGGACTTGCTCCTCGACCACAAGGTCTCGCTCGACTGTCAGGACCTGCGTGGTGTTGGCGTACTGCATGCCTGTGCGATGCACGGATTGCTCGGTTGTGCACGCCTTTTGAAGTCACGCGGCGCCAGACTCGATCTGTGCGATACGCGCGGGCGCACGGCTGGCGAAGTGGCGGCAATGCTCGGGTATGTGGATCTCGCGACCGAACTCGGCGTCGTACGTGTCCCGCTTCCCAATCCGGGTCAGACTTTGCGACGGCCGACGCGCGCGCCGGACTGATGCTCAGTTCTTGAGTCGGCGGTAGATCCGCAATGGCAACAATTTGACCAGCAACGCAACGATTGCCCACCATCGCGGCAGATACCAATCACCTGAGCGCCCTCGTAGTCGCCGCACGACCGTGCGGGCAATGGCGGATGGCTCGGCAGCCGGCAGGGGCAACTCCTGGCCGAACGTCAGATTGCTGCGCACGAAGCCGAGGCGATAGAACTGGACGCGCAACTCCTGCGGCCGATAGCGATGGCGAAGGCTCTCGAACAGCGAATCGAGGCCGCGCTTTGCCGCCGCGTAGACCACGTTGCGGCTGCGTCCCCGCGCGGCCGCGACGCTGCCGAAACCGACGATGACAGCGTGTGTTTCGAGCAGGCTCGGCAACAGCGCATGGACGATCGCGAGGGGGACGTGCAGATTGATGGCGACCAGTTTTCCCACGGCGACTGCATCGAGCGAGAAATCATCGCCCCCAGAGGAGTTGCCGACCGGCAGCAACAACGCAGTCGGTGCGGGAAGCGCGCCGAGCGAAGCGATGACTTGAGCGCCGGGGTCGGGCTCTCGCGCCAGGTCCAACGCCAGGGCGCGTGTGGCCACGTTGAAACGAAGATGCAGATCCGCCGCCTGTGCTTCGATATCGCGCAAATCGGACGCGATCAGCAGCAAAGGCCATCCGCAACGCGCCAGCTCGGTGGCCAGTGCGCGCCCGACGCCGCTCGAAGCGCCAACCACGATCGCGGTCATAAGCCCAGCCTGCGTGCGAGTTCCGACGTGTGCAACGCCTTGGGATTGGCGTCGATGAGCTGCTCGCGCGCTTCGTCGAACGCCATGATCGCCTTGCGCGCGGTGCTGCGATCAAGCGTCGAGTCCTTGATGAGGTTGGCTCGCCCTCCGTACCCGATGGCCAACTTGGCGAGCGATTCGAGGAATGCACGCTGCGAGGATTGTGCCGGCTCGGGAATCTGCATCGCGAGTGCAATGCCGGTGCCGTCGAAGGCGAAGCCGGTGCTTTCGCCCGCAAACAATTTGCTCGAAACCAGCGCGATGCGGGGCCGTTCGCGAGCCACACAGTCGCCGAGTGCCTCAGCGAATTCGTCGAAGCGCTCGTGCGGGACCAGCCATTGTGCTTCGGCCAATCCGGCTTCGCCGTAACCGGCGAAATAAAGTCGGGCGTCGTTCAACGGAAACAGTGCCGCGGACAACGTCATCGGCGATTGCCCCGCTCGGCACCAGCGCAGGCCGAGCCAGCGATTGGCCAAGCCAATACCGGCACGGTTCCACAAGGCGATGGGCAGCGGCGAGATTCGGGCCGGCAGATCCGACCGGGGGCTCGACATGGCAGGCCCCGGCTTGGGGCCGGCGTCTGTGGCAAGTCCGATGCGCACGACTCCTCGACCGAACCGCCCGGGTCTGCCATCGTGCCAGCCATAGAGCACGGGCGCGTTGGCGGCTTCGCGCAGCACGCGTGCGGCATCGGCCAAATTCTTCACCGGGATGCGTCGCATGATCAAGGCCGCAGGCGGATCCGCGAGGCGCAGGGTCGCCTGCACAATGGTTCCGGTCAGGCCGAAGCCCGCGCAGGTTGCGCGAAACAGATCGGCGTTGCAGTTGGCGTCGACGACCACTGCCCCGTCGCCCTCGCGCAACAACTCCATTGACGCGACCTGTCGCCGGAAGGTGCCGTCGCGTGCCGGGTTCTTGCCGTGGATATCCGCAGCAATGCAGCCACCCACGGTGGCCGCGGGATGCCCCGGTGTGATCGGCAGATACCATCCGTGCGCCAGGGCGAAGCGCTGCACGTCGCCGATGCGCGCACCGGCCTCGACCGTGAGCAGGCCCTTTTCAGGGTCGAACGCAAGCAGGCGATTGAATGCATCCAACTGCTGGACCGTGGCGTTGTTGCCGAAACTTGCGCCGACGTAGGACACCCCTGATCCGCGCGCGATGCGCGGCCGGTCCGCTTCGAGCGCTTCGAGCAGTCGATAGCGGTCGGGGCGCTGCACGCGGCAGGCCGCGCGAAACTGCCGGTCGAACGTGATGAGGTTCTCATCGGCGAATGCGAGTCCACGCACTGATCTGTGGCGAGATTCCATGCGATCGTGGCGCTCGACTCGGTCGGATCAGCGCGCGCTGTCCGCCTCGAACAGCCGTTCGAGATCGATGCGCGCTTCCCTGGCGGATTGCAGCAGCGCCGCCTCGTCATCGTATACGGGATACTGCTCACCCAGGACGCGTTCGTCGTGCTGTCGAAAGCGTTCGACGTGTTCGGCCGCGACCGCGGGATCGTAGCCAAGTGCTTCAAGCACGTGACGCGCGAGCACCAGACTCGAATGGAAGGTTTCGCGCACGACGTCGTCCACGTTGAGATCCATCAGCTTGAAAACATGCTGCCGGTTGCGCGCGCGCGCGTGCACCTTGACCTGCGGGAAATGGCGCTTGAGCAGGCGCGCCGTGCGCACGTTGGCATCCGGGTTCCCGGTTGCCAGCACGAATACTTCGGCCTTCTCCGCATGCGCCGCGCGCAGCAAGTCAAGGCGGGTCGCGTCGCCATAGTAGACGACGTTGCCGAAGCGCCGGATGAAATCCACCTGTTCGGAGTTCTGCTCCAGTGCGGTGAACGGAATGTGATGTGCCTGCAGCACACGCGCGACGATCTGGCCGACGCGGCCGAAACCGGATATCACAACGCGCGGATTGTCCTGGTCGATTGGATCGAAATCGCGTTTCGGCCGGGTCTTGCCGGCGGGCACGAGTTGAGCGCGCGCCAGCACCAGCAGTGGGGTCGCAGCCATCGACAAGGTGACGACCAGGATCAGCATGTCGCGTTGTGCTACATCGATCAGGCCGCTTGCGCCAGCGACGGTGAACACCACGAACGCGAACTCGCCGCCTTGCGCAAGGATCGCCGCCAACGCGACGGACTGTGCGTTGTTTTCTCGCGCAACGCCTCGCGCCACCGCGTACAGCACCGACGCCTTGATGAGGAGCAACGCGAGCAGCAGCGCGCCGATCAACTCGGGACGGCGAAGCACGAGATGCACGTCCAACGTCATGCCGATGCTGATGAAGAAAAGACCGAGCAGCAGTCCCTTGAATGGTTCGATTTGCGATTCGATCTCATGGCGGTATTCCGAGTCGGCCAGCAGAATCCCGGCTAGGAATGCGCCGAGCGACATCGAACTGCCGGCCACCTGCATGAGCCACGCGGTACCGATCACGACCAGCAACGCACTCGCAGTGAAAACCTCGGCAATGCCGGTACGCGCGGCCGCACGAAACAACGGTCGCAGAAGGTAACGCCCACCCACCACGATCAAGCCGATGACCAAAATGACCCTGAAGGCCGCGACCAGATGGGTTGCGAAGTCCGGCGCCGCGCGACTCGCCGCGAGTATCGGAACCAGGGCCAGAATCAGGATGGCAGCGACATCCTGAAACAGGAGGATCGCGAAACCCAGTCGGCCGTGTGCGCTGGTCAGCTCCTTCCGCTCGGCCAGGAGCTGCAGGCCAATGGCAGTGGACGACAAGGCCAGTCCCAGGCCGATGACCAAGGCCGATCGCCAGCCGAATCCGAACAACAGCGCAGCACCCCCGATAGCAAGTGCACTGGCGGCAAGCTGCAAGCCGCCCAGGCCGAATACCTGGCGACGCATGACCCAGAGACGCTGCGGCGAGAGTTCGAGCCCGATGACGAAGAGCATCAGGACCACACCAAGCTCGCTGATGTGGGCCACTTCCCCGCTGTTGCCGATCAGGTTCAGCGCCGACGGTCCGATCACCAGGCCCGCCGCGAGATACCCGAGCACCGCCCCGAGTCGCCAACGCCGCGCGAGCGGCACTGCAAGCACCGCTGCCAGCAGCAGGACAACGACATATTGCAGGGAATATTGGCTTGCCAAGTGGCCTCCGCGCGATCACCGATTATGTCACGGCGATAAGGCAGCACCCTCGTAGTGCTCTACTCCCTGGGGGTCTGGACCAACCCACGGATTGAGCGTCGGCGAATCAATTGAGCGCATCTCAGGCGCTGAGACCGGACGGTGCGAGTGTTGCTTCGCGGGGAACTCGCTCCGCGCAAATCGAGGACACCTGGACATGCTGCTCGTCACACCATCGATCCGGCCACTGCATCGCGCAGATCGCGCTTCGATCCGCATCACCGCTTGGCGCCCGCGCGAACGCGCAGTCCGCCGTTGCTTGCTGACGTGGCTGGTCCTGGGGGGATGCGTCCTGCTTTGCGTGCCGGCGGCACACCCCAGTTTCGCGTTGGGCGCGACCCTGCCGTTCTGGCTCGTTGCGGCGCCGGTCATCGATCTGGCGTGGCTCGTCTGGGCCGCACGGCGGCACCCTCGTCAGCCGCGAAGGCCAAGCCGCTTGCGCTCCATCCGCCGCAGAAACTCCTCCATGACGCGCCGGTACAACTCGCTGCCCAGATGGGCGTCCTCCACGCCCGCGTCGATGGACGGATTATCGTTGACTTCGATGACTGCGAGGCGGTTGCCGTCCTGTTTCAGATCCACGCCATAAAAGCCATCGCCAATGGTCGAGGTTGCGCGCAGTGCGAGTTTCACGATCTCGGGGGGCGCGTCACGTACCGGCAGTGTTTCAAACCCGCCTGAACGTGCATTGCCCTTGGCCGTATGGTTGTAGATCTGCCAGTGGCCGCGTGACATGAAGTACTTGCATGCGTAGATCGCCTCGCGATTGAGAACCCCGATGCGCCAATCAAAATCGGTGAACATGAATTCCTGCGCAAGCACCAGCGCGGTGTGCTGGAACAGTTCCTCTGCGGCGGATTTGAGGCGCGCGCTGTCTTCGACTTTGACGATGCCGCGGGAGAACGAGCCATCGGGAATCTTCAGGACGATCGGGAAACCCAGCAGGTCCGGCAGACCGGCCAGCTTTTTCGCGTCGTCCCGGTACAGGATTTCGGTTCGCGGAATGGGCAGCTTGCGCGTGCGCAGCAGATCGTGCAGGTAGATCTTGTTGGTGCATTTGAGGATGGAACTCGGATCGTCGATCACAACCATGTCTTCCTTTTCCGCCTTGTTGGCGAAGCGGTAGGTGTGGTTGTCGAGAGCCGTCGTCTCGCGGATGAAAAGGCCGTCGTATTCGGCCAGCTTGGTGTAGTCGTTTCGGGTCAGCGTATCGACTTCAATTCCGATCTGGCTGCCCGCTTCCACGAACAGCTTGAGCGCGCGCTTGTTCGATGGCGGGAATGTCTCCTGCGGGTTGACCAGCATCGCCACGTCGAAGCGAAATTTTCTGCGCGCACGCGGCTTGCGCCAGAGTTTCTTCGAGAACTTGTCGAGCGCCTGCGCGAATCCGTCCTCCTGTCCGTCGGACAGCGTATGCAGACCGGTTGGCTTGATTGCGCTGATCTGCCAAACGCGATCGCGCTCGAATTCGATGCGCAGGATTGGCGCCGGGAATGTCTCGAATACCTCGTGCGCCAGATTTTCAAGGCTCGGATACGAGGTCTCGCCGAAATACACCAGGATGCCGAAATCGGTCGTGTCGCGACCGCCAGCCGGCAGGAATTTTGCCAGGCTCTGGTTCAAATCCGCGATATCGAGGCTATACAGCGAACGCCGCCGCAGGTCGTTGATCGTTCGCACCGAGGGAATGATCTTGTGGCCCCGCGCCTCGCCGAGCAGTGACACGTAATAACCCGTGCCAAGGTACTTGTAGCTGCGGCACAGATTGATGACCTGGGTCCGTTCATCGTCGGCGCCGACCGGTTCCTTGAGGTAATCCTGCGCCGTGACGATATTGTCCGAGGGGTAGTAGGAACCCCAGTCCGAAGCCTTCTCGACGACAATCAGAAGGCGACTCATGGTCCCGCCATTTCGAGGACGCGCGTGCCGGTTACTCTGCGAGGATCATGCCGTGACTTCATCCTGCGTGGCGACAATGGTCCGATCACAGCGAAAGGTGCCCATGCCCGGTACCCGGAACATGCCGGGCCATATTCGCGCTTGCCGGGAACGGCCCGCGCGGCTCGTGCCCTGATAGGCTGAGCGCCATGTCCATTGATCGAAATCGCGCGCCGCCAGTCGATGTGCGGGTGCGGGTGCGCGGTGCGGTTGCGACGGATCTTGCCGCGCTGGTGGCGCTCGAGTATCGCGTATTCGCGAGCGAGCGCATTGCCGAGCGGCAATGGCGTCGTTACCTCGCGGGTTCCAGCGTCGAAGTGCTGGTCGCGAGCCGGTCGAATGCCGTCATCGGGGCCGCCGTGGTTTTTTTTCGGGCCAAAAGCACCGTCGCGAGACTCTATTCGATCGCCGTTGCCGACGAGGCGCGCCAAGCGGGCGTCGGTGCATTGTTGCTCACCGCAGCCGAGCGCCTGGCGCGCCGTCGAGGCGCAAGCCGTATTGCGCTCGAAGTGCGCAGCGACAACATCGGTGCTCAACGACTGTATGAGCGCTACGGTTACCAATGCTTTGCAGTCAAACACGGTTATTACGAAGACGGTCATGATGCACAGCGCTATCGTAAGGATTTATCCGGTGGGCGGGGAGGGTGACTTCGCACAGTCCTACCACGCGGCCTGTTTGAGCTTGTCCGCGGTGGCCGCATCCGCGGGTCGCGCAATGAGGCCGCCAGCCGGCGCCAATGTCACCTTGAACGCCCCGCCGTCGATCAGCGGCAGGTAGGCTGCGCTACCGTAGTCGGCATCGATCCACGGGATCCAGCTTGGAAACCGCTGTTTTAGGCGCCACGCATCGAGCGCATCCAGCGGTCGGTCAGACGAAAAATCGATGACGCGTTTGACCGCGGTCGATTCCGTTGCCGCATCGCGATAGCGTCCACTCAGGCGATCGAGCCGATAGAGCGGTGGCGCACCGAGAACGATGGCCGAGGTGTTCCACTTGATCACGCGCGCGTCGAGCTGCCATTGATCGCCATCCAGCTCGACATGGCGCGCGCTTCCATCGGGGAATGCGATACGCACCGCAAAGTGCTGCGGCCCGAGCTTGTATGTTTCGAGTCGCGCGACCAGCGCTTCGGTCGTCAGGCTTCGATAGCCTAGCAGCGCAGTCGCTGCGAACAGACCAATCACCGCCAGCAACACGAATATCAAACACCACAGGCCGCGATTGCAGGCCGCGACATGGCGACGGTCCCGCCAGCGCCGCCGCGCGCCCGCGCCATGGCCGATCGCAACCAGCGCGCAGCATCCGGCAAAGATATACAAGCCGATCAGGAAGGGCGTCAATGGCATCTCGCAAGCATAACGGGTCCGCGGGCGATCGATATACTGTATTCGGGCCACCTTCGATCGCCCCTATGGAGACACCCCGCATGCGCGGCTACCCCGGGTTTCCGATTCTGATTGCGCTTGCTGCAGCGCTGACCTTGTGCGGCTGCGGCAACAAGGGCCCCCTGGTTGCGCCAGACCAGAAACCGCCGACGACTCAACCGCCGCAACCTGCCTCTCAAGAAGGCGCGAATGGTGGCGATATATCGGGCGCTTCCGCGAAACTGATCAAGGACACTTCGCGCAGTGGCCTCGCCAAGGCGATTCCATAGCGTTCGATGACGCCGGATCCGCTGACCAGCAGTCCGCTCCGCTTCACCAAGATGCACGGCTGTGGCAACGATTTTGTCGTGATCGATTGTCGCTCGCGACCGTTCGCGCTCGATCGAGTGCAGATATGCCATCTCGGAGATCGACATCTCGGCATCGGCTTCGATCAACTGCTGAGCATCGAGCTTGCGAACGACTCGAAGTGTGCGTTTGCCTACCGCATCTGGAACAACGATGGCAGCAGCGCGCGCCAATGCGGAAATGGTGTGCGTTGTATCGCCGCATGGCTGCTTCGCGCCGGCGCGATCAGGGAGCATGTGGTGCGACTGGAGGGTCCCGCTGGTCCCGTCGCGGTCGAATGGATCGATGATTCCCGGATCCGCGTCGCCATGGGGATCCCCGAATTCGCACCTGAGGCCATTCCGCTTGCGGTGGCCGAGCGAAGGGATCCTTATCTGCTGGATATCGCGGGGCGCGAAGTCGAAATGGGCGCGGTGTCGATTGGAAATCCGCATGCGCTGATCGAAGTTGATGCGGTTGCGCATGCCCCGGTTGCGGTGCTTGGGCCGCAGATCGAACACGCATCGGTGTTTGCACGAGGTTGCAATGTCGGCTTCGCCGAAGTCGTGTCGCGCGCTGCGATTCGGCTGCGTGTCTGGGAGCGAGGCGTCGGCGAGACGCTCGCCTGTGGCAGCGGCGCTTGCGCTGCCGTAGCGATCCTGCGTGGGCGCAACCGGGTCGATCCGGAGGTGCGTGTCGATCTGCCGGGCGGAACACTCGAGGTCCAATGGAGCGGAGAGCATAAGCCGATCTGGCTGGCCGGACCCGCCGCGTTCGTGTTCGAGGGGGAATGGACGGATTCGTGATTGAGTGGCGGTGATCGCGTCTACAGGCGAGACACGGACAAGTTTCCTTTGCCAGCATGTCCGTAGCGTGTTGACGCTATGCTTGGTGCGATCGAGCCACCGCTGCAAGTGAACGAGGAGGGGATATGTCGGAAGCCAGTGTTGAAGATGATCCGGATGCGATGGAGGTTGCCAGCTACCTTAGGCGTCATCCGGATTTCCTCAAGGAGTTTCCCGATCTCGCATTGGCGCTCATGTTGCCGCGCGAGCAGGGCCAGACTGCCTCGCTCGCGACCTATCAGCTGGATGTGCTGCGCGACAAGAACCGCGAACTCTCGCGCCGCCTGCGTGAGTTGATCGATATCGCGCACGAGAACGAGCAATTGATGGTACGCGTGCATATGTTGACGCTCGCGATGATGCAGGCCGGCAGCCTGGGCGACACGCTGGCACGCGTTGCCGCGAGCCTGACCGAAGATTTCCAGACCGATCTGGTTCGAATCGTGCTGTTCCGAGCCGACGCGGAGCTTCCGGTGGCCGACTGGCTCGTCGTTGAGCCGGGAGGGGCCGGCGCGTTACCGGCATTTGCCGAGTTCCTGTCCCGGCGCGAGCCATTGTGCGGGCGCCTGCAGCCGGAGAAGCTCGACACCTTGTTCGACGCGCGCGCAAGCGAAGTGCAGTCGGTGGCACTGTTGCCGGTGGGAGAGATCGGTCTCCTCGCCATCGGTAGTCTCGAGGCAAACCGTTTCCATCCAGGGATGGGAACGGTATTCCTCAAATTGATCGCCGAAGCCATGGCCACTGCCGTCGAGCGGTTTCCCCCGCAGACGACATGACCCGCGGAAGAGCACGTCCTGTGCTGCGCGAGGAAGGAGCACCTCCAGGGCTTGCGCAGGCCGTCGATCGCTATCTGGATTATCTGCGCGTCGAACGCCGTTATGCCACAGGAACGATTGCCAACTACGCACGCGACCTGAGCTTGCTGCTCGCGCACGCCGATGCAGTGGGTGTGCGCAGGTGGCGCGAGCTCCAGTCCGACCAGGTGCAGGCACTCGTCGCGCGCGCTCATCGAGCCGGGCGTGGTGCTGGCAGTCTGCGCGCTCTGCTGTCGGCGTGCCGGGGGTTTTTCAATTTCCTGGCGCGCGCGGGCGAACTCGCGGTCAATCCGGCGATCGGGGTGCGCGCGCCCAAGCTGCAACGCAAGCTGCCAGAAGTGCTCGATACCGACGAAGTCGCCGCACTGGTCCAGACCTCCGGCGAGAGCCCCGACGCGGTGACCAATCGCGCGCTGCTGGAACTTCTGTACTCGAGCGGTTTGCGCGTCGCCGAAGTGGTCACCATCCGCTGGCGCGATCTGGACGCCGAAGCGGGCCTGCTGCGCGTGGTCGGCAAGGGATCCAAAACGCGCATCGTGCCGGTTGGAGCTCATGCGCTGAAGGCACTGGACGCATTGCGGGTGCCGGACCAATCGGACGATGACAGCGCGATATTCCGCGGTCGCCACGGCAAGCCGCTGACCACCAACGGGGTGCGCGCGAGGATCAAGCGCTGCGCGCGCGAGCAGGGCGTCTGGAAGCGTGTCTATCCGCATTTGCTGCGCCATTCCTGCGCGAGCCACCTGCTCGAATCCTCCGGTGATTTGCGCGCTGTGCAGGAACTGCTCGGCCATGCCGATATCGGCACGACGCAGATCTACACGCACCTCGATTTCCAGCATCTGGCCAGGGTTTACGACGCTGCGCATCCGCGTGCCCGGCGAAAGCGCCGCACCTGAGACGCGCACGGGCTCTTGGATTCGGCCCGGACGGCCCCACGTCCGGACTTCAAGGCACTTTCGGAGCTGGGCACGATGCAATCGTTCCACGCCACCACCATCGTCTCGGTGCGCCGGGGCGAGCGCGTCGTGATCGGCGGCGATGGTCAGGTAACGCTCGGCAATACTGTGATGAAGGCCAATGCGCGCAAGGTGCGCAGGCTGGGCAACGGCGCCGTGCTGGCCGGATTCGCCGGCGCCACGGCCGATGCATTCACGCTGTTCGAGTTGTTCGAACAGAAGCTCGAAAAGCATGGTGCCAACCTGACCCGCGCCGCGGTTGAACTGGCCAAGGACTGGCGCACCGAGCGTCGTCTGGGCAAGCTCGAGGCGCTGCTCGCGGTCGCGGACAAATCGACCTCGCTGATCATTTCCGGCAACGGCGATGTGCTCGAACCCGAAAACGGGCTGATCGCGATCGGCTCCGGTGGCCCGTTCGCGCAGGCCGCCGCCAAGGCGCTGCTCGAAAACACCGAGCTCGATCCGCGCGATGTTGTCGAGCGCGCGCTCAGGATTGCCGGCGACATCTGCATCTATACCAACCACAACGTAACCATTGAGGAGCTTTGAGGGGCTGAGAGCCGAGGGCTGAAAAACCGGATGCCCACTCTTGCTCTCTCTGCGCTCTCCGTCCTCCGCTCTCCGCCCTCAGCCCTCAGCCCTGAATTCCTTCCCATGTCCCAGATGACCCCCCGCGAAATCGTCCAGGAACTGGATCGTTTCATCATCGGCCAGAACCCCGCGAAACGTGCGGTGGCCGTCGCGTTGCGCGATCGCTGGCGACGCATGCAACTCGACCCGACCATGCGCGAGGAGATCACGCCCAAGAACATCCTCATGATCGGCCCGACTGGAGTCGGCAAGACCGAGATCGCACGGCGACTGGCCACGCTCGCCAATGCGCCGTTCATCAAGGTCGAGGCGACCAAGTTCACCGAAGTCGGCTATGTCGGCAAGGATGTCGAGCAGATCGTGCGCGATCTCGCCGACAGCGCGGTCAAGATGGCGCGCGAGCAGGCCAAATCGCATGTGCGTTCCCAAGCCGAGGATCGTGCAGAGGACCGGATTCTCGACGCGCTGCTGCCCCGCCGCCAATCGGTGGGATTCGCCAACGAGCCGCAGACCGAGGAATCGCGTGATACCGATACGCGCCAGAAATTGCGCAAGCAGTTGCGCGAAGGCGCGCTCGACGAGCGCCAGATCGAGATCGAAGTCGCACAGTCGTTCGGCGTGGAGATCATGGCGCCCCCCGGCATGGAGGAAATGAGCCAGCAATTGCATGGCATGTTCCAGTCGCTGGCCGGCCAGCGCAGTCAGAAGCGCAAACTCAATGTGCGCCAGGCGCGTCCGCTCCTGATCGAGGAGGAAGCGGGCAACCTCGTCAACGATGAGGAAATCAAGCAGAAGGCCGTCGAGAACTGCGAGCAGAACGGCATCGTCTTTATCGACGAGATCGACAAGGTTTGCCAACGCGGCGACTGGCAAGGCGCCGGCGTCAGTCGCGAAGGCGTGCAGCGCGATCTGTTGCCGCTGGTGGAAGGCTCGTCGGTTTCGACCAAATACGGCATCGTCAAGACCGATCACATCCTGTTCATCGCGTCCGGCGCGTTCCACGTGGCCAAGCCTTCGGACCTGATTCCGGAACTGCAGGGACGCTTTCCGATCCGCGTGGAACTCGCGGCCCTGACCGCGGATGACTTCCGGCGCATCCTGGCCGAACCGCAGCATGCGCTGACCAAGCAGTATGTCGCTCTGCTCGGCACCGAGAACGTGGTGCTGGAATTTGCCGAGTCGGGCATTGCGCGTCTCGCCGAAATCGCATTCGACGTGAACGAACGCACCGAGAACATCGGTGCGCGGCGCCTGCACACGGTGCTCGAACGCCTGCTCGACGAGATTTCCTTCGAGGCGGCCGACAAGGGCGGGCAACATTACGCGATCGACGCGGCATACGTCGATCAACACCTTGGCGCGCTGGTCAAGGACGAAGATCTGTCACGATATATCCTGTGACGCGCGCGCTGAGCTTCCGCGTTCCGGCAACTTGCGGCGGCAGGCCGACTGTCAGACCATAGGCACATGACGACAGTCGTTCCATTCAAGGCGCGCGGATTGCGTGCCGAATTGCGCGAGGCGCTCGAACAGCGCCTTCCGATGCGTCTGCTGCGCGAGCAGTTGCAGCCCGGACTGATCCACGGCTACGTCATCGGTTTGTCGCGTGATCATTGCCTGATTGCCGAGGTCGGCGACAACTTGCGTTTCGATGGCTATCTGGCCATCGCGATCGCCGACCTGACAGTGGTCGAACCCGATCCGGCTGGCGAATTCGTCGAAAAGGCGTTGGCTTTGCGCGGCGAACGACTGACAGTTCCGGAACAATTCGAACTCGACGACTGGGCCGGGATCGCGCGTTCCGCCGCGGCGCTGGCGCCACTCGTGTCGATCAACATGGTAGAGGACGCCGAAGGCGAGATCAGTTACGTTGGGAAACTCGTCGATTTCGAACCCGATGCAGTGATCCTGCGTGAAGTGGATCCGAATGCGGTGTGGTATCCCGATACCGGCGCCTACGAATTCGAGGCGATCGGCTCGATCGGATTCGGCAGCGGTTATCTCGACGCGTTGTGGCAGGTCGCCGGACCTCCAGGCGGGGCGCGCTCGTCGCGCGCCCCTGCGAGCGATACGGTTCATTGATGTCTTGCGCGCGCTAGCGCGCTATTTTCTGCTTTGCTTCTCTCGCCTGATGCCATCCTTTCCACCGGTATTCCGCTCGCCTCAGCGGCGAGCGGGTTCCTTTTGGCATTGCCCCGGACACGGTGGTCGCCGGCGAAGCCGGCGACTTCCCTGCGCTTCTCGCCGCCAGCGGCCCTCGCGACAGTGCGTCCCTGCACTGGCGCTCGGCGGCTGCGATGCTCGGCACTGCGTACGGCACCAGAATCAAAAGAGGGTGGTTGCATGCTGTGGCTTGGCTGTTGACGTTGGGTCCCGGAGGCGGCGCCTTCCGGGTGGCCCTCTCTTTGGTTAACTTTCTCTCGGCCAATCGAGAGAAAGTAACCCGCTCGCCGCCGAGGCGAGCGGACCCCTGGCGAAGGGCTGGCATCAAGCGAGAGAACCCAAGCAAGACTCCCCGGCATACTCGCCGCCGAGGTGGGCCGGGCCGTGCAGCAGCATTGGTTCAAACAAAAGATGCCAAACGGGTCGGCGACCATGACTAATCGCTGCGGCGCGCGGAACTGCATCAGCGCCGCGCCAGGCAAGAAGCGATTCGCGAAACAATTACAATGCGATATGCCCCAGCCGACCCAAATCACTCTGCATCGCGCCTCGCACGTGCTCGAAGTCGCATTCGATACCGGCGAGACGTTTCGTTTGCCGGCTGAATACCTGCGCGTGAATTCGCCGAGCGCAGAAGTGCAGGGGCATGGTGAAGGCCAACAGGTGCTCGTGCCCGGCAAGGCGCATGTGAACATCGATGCGGTTGAAGCGATCGGCAACTATGCGGTGCTGCTCAGGTTCGACGATGGCCACGCGACCGGCATCTACGCGTGGGATACGCTGTATGCACTCGGCCAGGATCAGGCGGGAAAATGGCAGTCGTATCTCGACGCGCTGCATGAGGCTGGATTGTCGCGTCAGCCGTCAGCGTGAAAATTGGAAGATTGCCGATGAACGAACCGCACAAGACCCACTTCGGCTATCGCGACGTGCCCGAAGACGACAAGTCGAAACTTGTCGGCGCAGTGTTCACGTCGGTTGCACGCAATTACGATCGCATGAACGATCTGATGTCGTTCGGCATGCATCGCTTGTGGAAGCGCTATTTCGTCGCGACCAGTGGCGTGCGCGCGGGCGATACGGTACTCGATCTGGCCGGCGGCACCGGTGATATTGCGGCGCTGCTGTGCCCACTCGTTGGTGACGATGGGCATGTGGTGATCGGCGATATCAACGGCGAGATGCTGCGGGTTGGGCGCGATCGGCTGATCGATCGTGGCCTGGTCGGAGGTCTCGATCATGCGCAGATGGATGCGGAAGCGCTGCCGTTTCCGGACCGGAGTTTCGATTGCGTGACGATGGCATTCGGCCTTCGCAATGTGACCAGGAAGGAACACGCTCTCGCCGAAATCCATCGTGTGCTCAGGATCGGCGGGCGAGCGCTGGTACTCGAATTCTCTGCACTGAAGTCGGAGTTGCTCAAGCCGCTTTACGATTTCCATTCGTTCCAGGTCCTACCGCGTCTCGGAAAGCTGATCGCCGACGACGAGGCCAGCTATCGATATCTGGCCGAATCGATCCGGCGCCATCCCGATCAGGCGACGCTCAAGTGCATGCTCGAAAGCGCCGGTTTCGCAAAAGTCGATGTGCGCAACCTCAATGCCGGCATCGTCGCGATCCACCGCGGCTATCGCGTGTAAAGATCGGCAACGCGGTACTTTTGTCACACGTGCTCCGGCGGGTCGCTTGGGACACTAGGCGATTCGGGGATTCTTGCCGGATCGTACGGATGGGCCGTGCGGTCGCGCCTTCCCGTCAGCGACAGGAAATCTTGTCATGCGCATGCTCCGATCCGGGATCCTGACACTCGCCGTGCTGTTCGCCTCGATGGCGCGCCTTTGCTCGCCGCCGAATCCGGTGGACACGACATGGACAAGAGCGACCACGCCAGCAAGGACACCAAGAAGGAAAAACCGATTCCGCCCGAAGCCACGACCGTGACGCATCACAGCGTGGAAATCGGCGGGCGCAGCATCGAGTACGCCGCGACTGCCGGCACGCTGCTGATCCGAGATGACAAGACCAACAAGCCGAATGCGAGCGTGTTTTATGTCGCGTACACCGCCGACGGCATCAAGAATGCGTCGAATCGGCCGGTGACGTTTTTCTACAATGGCGGCCCCGGTTCCTCCAGCGTCTGGCTGCACATGGGTTCGTACGCGCCGGTGCGCGTCGAGTCGGGCAACGCGTCGGCAACCGCGCCACCGCCCTACCATCTGGTGGCCAATCACGACAGCCTGCTCGACAAATCCGACCTGGTTTTCATCGACGCGGTGGGAACCGGTTTCTCGCGCCCGGTCGGCAAGGGCGAAGGCAAGGATTTCTGGGGCGTCGACCAGGATCTCGATGCATTCGACAAGGCCATCACGCGCTACGTGACGTTGTATCAGCGCTGGAATTCGCCCAAGTTCCTGTTCGGCGAATCCTACGGCACCACGCGTTCGGCAGCCCTGGTCAATCAGTTGCAAGGCCATGGCATGGCATTCAACGGCGTCGTGCTGCTCTCATCGATCCTCAATTACGCTGCGAGATCGCCAGGTCTCGACAACGATTTCATCGGCTATCTGCCGAGCTTCGCTGCCATCGCCTGGTATCACGACAAGTTGCCGCAGAAGCCGCCGCAACTCGCGCCGTTCCTCGACGACGTGCGCGCTTTCGCCCAAGGCCCCTACGCACAGGCGCTGGCCAAGGGACAGGATTTGCCGAAGGCCGAGGAGGACGCAATCGCGGAAAAAATGCATGGCTTTATCGGCTTGTCGGTTGAGTATCTCGAAGACGCGAATCTGCGCGTCGATGCGAGCCGGTTCCGCAAGGAGTTGTTGCGTGGCGAGCGCCGCACTCTCGGCCGCTACGATGCGCGTTACGAAGGCATCGATGTCGATGCGGCCGGCGAGCGGCCCGAATACGATGCGTCGGACACCGCGATCAGCGATGCATTCACCGCCGCATTCCATTCGTATCTTGCCGATCAATTGCATTACACCAGCGATCTGCACTATCGGACGACGGCTTACGACGTGATCAAGGACTGGGACTGGAAGCACAAGGAGCCCGACTCGCGGCGGCCACAGCGCGTGCCGTACGTCGCGGGCGACCTCGCGCGCGCGATGCGCGAGAATCCTGCGCTCAAGGTTCTCTCGGCGAATGGCTACTTCGACCTGGCCACACCGTTCTTCCAGACCGAGTACGCACTCTCGCACATGGAACTCGATCCGAGTCTGCGCAAGAACCTCGAATTTCGCTACTACCCGTCGGGCCACATGGTTTATCTGAACGTCGACGCGCAAAAACAGTTCAAGCAGGACCTCGCGGCGTTCTACGACAGCGCGACGCGCTGACGGACTCTACGCTCAGCGTTGGAGAACGTCACAAGCCGGCGTAGCGGCGTCTCGGCTCTTGAGACGGCGCTACGCGATCATTCCTGGTGCACCGGATGCCGCGACCGCTCCAGGGATGGAGCTTAAGCTTGAGCGCCGGTTCGGGCCTGCCAGGAGCAATCCAACCCGTAGGTTGGAATGTCCTGGAGGACTGTTTGCGGCTCGTCACTTCCCGTTCGGCGCCTCGTTGCCGGGCCGCTGGAAATCCGCATCGGCATTCCAGCCGGGGAACGTCGTCTCATCCGCGAGCTTCTTGCCGACTGCGTAGAACGCGCGGATGTCCTCTATCACGCCGCGGAAATCCCAGTTCGGATCATAGTTGTCGCTCGGTTTGTGGTAGTGATTCGCGGTGTAGTCCGCATACATCCTGCGACCCGCTTCCTCTCCTCCGTTGACGAGATCGAGGCCCGAACGCGCGTACAGCACCGGCACGCCGCCCTTGGCAAAATTGAGCTGGTCGGAGCGGAAGAAGAAACCCTTCTCCGGCGCGTCGTCCGGGACGATCGTGCGGCCTTCGGCCTTTGCGGCGGCTTCGATGTATTTGTCGATGTCCGACTTGCCTTCGCTGATCACGGCGATATCGTGCGTCGGACCCATGATCATCAACGCATCCATGTTGATGTCGGTGACGGTCTTGTCGAGTGGGAAGGCAGGGTGCGCCACGTAGTATTGCGAACCGAGCAATCCGGCTTCTTCCAGCGTGTCAGCGAGGAACAGGATCGATCGTTCCGGCGGCGCTTTCTGATGAGTAAACGCTTCGGCAATCTCGATCAGTCCGGCGATACCGGTGCCATTGTCGATCGAACCGTTGTAGATCTGATCGCCCTTGAGTTTTGGATCGCGGCCGAAGTGATCCCAATGGGCGCTGTACACGATGACTTCGTCCGGACGTTTGCTGCCAGGAAGGTAGCCGAGCACGTTTTCCGAACTCGAATTCTGGATCTTGTTGGCGAAGCTGACCGACAGCGTGGCCTTGAGATCGGTCGGCTTGAAGCCGCGCAAGTCGGCATTCTTCTTGAGAGCCGCAAAATCGAAACCCGCCTTGGCAAACAGACGCTGGGCCGCGTCTCCTGTCAGCCAACCGGCGGCCTTGAGTCGCGGTGCCGAATCGCCGCTGGTCGGCAACGCATCCTGCGCGCCTGACCAACTGTTGACGACGACTTGCCACGGGTACCCTGCGGCATCGGTGTCATGCACGATCAGGCATGCCGCAGCGCCCTGGCGCGCAGCTTCCTCGTACTTGTAGGTCCAGCGGCCGTAGTAGGTCAGCGCGCGGCCCTTGAACAGGCTGTCGTCGTGATTGCCCCAGCCCGGATCGTTGACCAGCACGACCACGGTTTTTCCCTTGACGTCGAGCCCGGCGTAGTCGTTCCAGCCGAGTTTCGGCGCATCGACGCCGTAACCTGCGAACACGATATCGGAATTCTCGATATCGACCTTGGGACTCGCATCGAGCGTGTTGATCACGACATCGGCCGGATAGGAAAACGACTCCGTTCCAGCCGATGTCTTGACCTCGATCTTCGTGTTGTCGGGATCGATTTGCGTCGTTTCGACCATCGGCACGGTCTGGAACCAGCTGCCCTTGTTGCCCGGTTTGAGTCCGACCTGTTCGAACTGATCCTTGATCCAGGCGGTGGTGACGCGTTCGCCAATGGTTCCGGGTTTGCGCCCTTCGAACTGATCCGAGCTGACCTTTATCAAGCGAGCCGCGAAATCCTCCGCGGTGATGGCGCCGCTGAAATGGCCCTCTCGAGTCGGAACGACCGGCGCGCGCACGTTGTTTTGCGCCGCCTCCGCAGCCGGTGTGTTTTGCGTTGTGGGTGCGGATTCTTGTTGCTGGCATGCAGCAAGGGCGAGAACGACTGTCGCTATTGCACCGGAAAGAACAAGTGACCTCATGACGGCCTCCGCATCAAATGGATTTCCGATTCTAGTGGGCGCGCCGTGCCGGCGCGACCCGCGATTGGTTGGTCATGTGTCGAATCTCTTGCTTGATGTGATGCTGTCGCCGGTGTTTCGCTCGCCTTGGTGGCGTGCTTGCACTCGGCTGTTTTTATGTTCCGCTTCTCTCGCCCGATGCAACGTTGTGGCAACGCTTCCGCTCGCCTCGGCGGCGAGCGGGTTACTTTCTCTCGATTGGCCGAGAGAAAGTTAACCAAAGAGAGGGCCACCCGGAGGCGGCGCCTTCCGGGCGGTGCCCGGAAGGTTCGCGGGCGGTGGCCGGGTTCCACCGACAGCACATCCATGTGCTGTCGGCGGAATCGGCGCGATCCCTCGCGCCGCCCGTGGGCTTTTCCGTCCACCACCCACCGCCACCTACGGGACCCAACGTCGACAGCCAAGCCACAGCATGCAACCACCCTCTTTTGATTCTGGTGCCGTACGCAGTGCCGAGCATCGCAGCCGCCGAGCGCCAGTGCAGGGACGCACTGTCGCGAGGGCCGCTGGCGGCGAGAAGCGCAGGGAAGTCGCCAGCTTCGCCGGCGACCACCGTGTCCGGCACTAGACCTTTTGGTTCCTTTTGGGGCAATGCCAAAAGGAACCCGCTCGCCGCTGAGGCGAGCGGAATACCGGTGAAAGGATGGCATCAGGCGAGAGAAGCGAAGCATTTAGTTCGAGCGTCCGCCGCCGCCGGGCGAGCGGAGCACCGGCGACAGAATCACATCAAGCGAGAGAAGCGAAACGCATAACAGTCAGACGATAGCGGACTCACAACGATGGCGTGTCACCCGAAAACACGATCGGCTTGGCGCCGCTCACGGCGTCGATAGTCGCGCTGGCGCTGACGAAAAGATCTACCTCGCGGCGAATGTCGATCTTTCCAGTGACCACGGCGTGTGGACCGATGACGATGCGCGGTTTGCGTTCGAACCAGGCGAACCAGCTTGACAGGCGACTCGGTTCGTCCACCATCAGCCCGCCTTCGACGCGCGAGCCCATGCCGATTTCCATATCACCTCCAGCCGTTTCGAGGCCGCCGCCGACATGCGCGGCATCGAGGGTCAACGTGCCGTTTACATTGGTTACCTTGCCAGCCACATCCGCGTTGTGATGAAGCGTGATTGCGCCGTTGACGGTCTCGACCGTCTTGTCGATGCGCGCGGAGGTTGCCAGCGTGACATGGCCATTGACGGTGTTGGCGGATGCCGCGACCGCGTTGGCGCCCAGATCGATCGAGCCGTTGACCGTTTGGAGCGCCGCGGCATGCGCGCCGTCCCCAAGCCGAATCGAACCGTTTACCGTGGTCAGATCGCCACCGGTCTGGTTCGCCTCCAGATGGATCGATCCATTGACCTTCTCGATATCGCCCCCGCCAGCGCGGGCCGATGCACCGAAGGCAAGAGCGATAAACGCAATACCAATGAGGCGCAACATGACAAGTCTCCAGCGGCAGGTTGTAATTTGGATGCGTATCCCGGACGTAAAGTTTAATTCCGATATCATGTCGCCGTCTGGACTGGAATCGCCCCGTGCCCCGCCCTAAACCCGTATTGCTCCTGATTCTCGATGGCTGGGGCGATCGCGCCGAGACCGAGCACAATGCGATCGCGCTTGCCGATTGCCCGAACTGGCGTCGTCTGCTGGCCGAGTGTCCGCATACGCTGGTGGAAACGCACGGGCGCGAAGTCGGATTGCCTGAGGGCCAGATGGGGAATTCCGAAGTCGGGCACATGAATATCGGCTCCGGGCGGGTGGTCTATCAGGAACTGACCCGCATCGACGCTGCGATCGCCGACGGCAGTTTCTTTGAGAACACGGCTCTGGTCGGGGCCTGCAAGGCAGCGCAAAGTCACGGCGGTACGCTGAACATTCTCGGTCTCCTTTCGCCAGGCGGCGTGCACAGCCAGGAGGCGCACATCCACGCCATGCTCGACCTCGCGGCAACGCGTGGGGTTGAACGGATTGCGCTGCATGTCTTTCTCGATGGCCGCGACACGCCGCCGCGCAGCGCGCGGCCGTCGCTGGAACGGCTGGCAGCGAAATGTGCGGACTTGCCAAATGCGTTCATCGCGACGATCAGCGGCCGCTATTACGCGATGGACCGCGACAAGCGCTGGGATCGCGTGCAGCTCGCCTATGAGGCCATTTCGAGTGGACGTGCGCCGTACGTTGAGGGAGCGCTCGCCGCGCTTGAGTCGGCCTACGCGCGCGGCGAAACCGACGAGTTCGTCAAGCCGACCCTGACGCACGAAGGCTGGTTCATGGATGATGGCGATGCGATCGTGTTCATGAACTTCCGCGCCGATCGCGCACGCGAGTTGTCGCATGCCTTCGTCGATGCCGATTTTGACGGCTTTCGCCGCGAGCACGTCATCAAGCTGTCGGCATTCGTCACGCTGACCGATTACGAGAAAGGCCTTGGTGCAACCGCAATCGCATTTGCGCCGCAATCGCTGGACGACACGCTGGGCGAATACCTTGCCAAACAGGGTTTGTCGCAGTTGCGTATCGCGGAGACCGAAAAATACGCGCATGTCACGTTTTTCTTTTCGGGTGGCCGCGAAGCGCCATTCGCGAACGAGGAGCGCATCCTGGTCCCGAGCCCGAATGTGACAACCTACGATCTGAAACCCGAAATGAGCTGTCCCGAGCTGACCGACAAGCTGGTCGAAGCGATCGCTTCGCGACGTTTCGATTTCATCGTCTGCAACATCGCCAATGCCGACATGGTCGGGCACACCGGTGACGAGAACGCGGGGATCAAGGCCGCCGAAGCGGTGGATGTTGCACTCGGCCGCATTGCCACGGCCATCCGCGACGCGGGCGGCGAGATGTTGATCAGCGCCGATCACGGCAACCTCGAGCAGATGCGCGACGCCGACGGCACCCCGCACACGCAGCACACGGTGGGCCCCGTGCCGCTCGTTTACGTTGGGCGGGCAGCCCATTTGCGCCACGGCGCGCTTCGCGATCTGGCGCCTACGGTGCTTGCTTTGATGGATTTGCCCAAGCCGCCCGCGATGACGGGCGAGAGCCTGGTTGAGTTCGACGGCTGATGCGCCGAGCGGTGCCGGCGGTGCTGATGCTGGGTGTGTGTATTGCGCAGGCCCAGGCCGCGACGAATTCCGCGCAACCCGCAACGGAAAAGGAAACCCGGCAAAAAATCGAGCAGGTCCGTAGCGAGATCAAGGCATTGACCGATCAGCGCCGGGCGACTCGCGGCGAGCGCGACGACGCCGTGACCGACCTTCGCGAGCAGGAGGTCGCTATCAGCCGAGTAGCGAGGGACCTCAACGTGATCGATGGGCGGCTCGCCCGGCAGCAGCGCGAAGTCGATGCGCTCGAGAAACGTCGTGCGCGCCTGGAAGACGCGCTCAAGCAGCAACGCCATTCGCTCGCCGATCTGTTGCGCTCGGCGTACGTGCTGGGACACGATGAGGATTTGAAATTGCTGCTGCAGCAGGAGAATGTTTCGGATATCGCGCGCGTCCTTGCGTACCACCGCTATTTCCAGCGCGCACGCATCTCGCAGATCGACGCCCTGCTCGACGATTTGCAGCAACTCGGCGAGGTGCGCAAGGCGCTCGCCGGGAAGACTGCGGAACTGACGCGCACGCGCGCCGCGCGAAAGACCGAAGGCGATCGGCTCGAAGCGGCGCGCGAGCAGCGCCGGCAATCGCTCGCGCAGCTCGATGCAACACTCAAGGACCAGGACGCGCGCATTGCGCTGCTCGGCAAGGACGAGCAGGCGCTGAAGGCGCTGCTGGACAAGTTGCGCGACGTGTTCGCCGATATTCCACAGCAACTGTCGGGTGCGCAACCGTTCGCGTCCTTGCGAGGCCGTCTCGATTGGCCATTACGCGGTCGCTTGCTCACGGCGTTCGGCGCAAGCGATGCATCGCGGCGCAAGAGCGTCGGCTGGCTTATCGCGGCCAGGCCCGGCAGCGCGGTACACGCCGTGTCCTATGGCCGGGTCGCATTCGCCGACTGGTTCCGCGGCTATGGCTTGCTCATGATCATCGATCATGGTGACGGTTACCTGAGCCTGTACGGGTACAATGAGGCGCTGCTCAAGGATGTGGGTGACTGGGTCAAGGCTGGCGAGACCATCGCCGAAAGTGGCGCCAGCGGAGGCCAGTCGAGGGCGGCTCTGTATTTCGAGCTGCGCCACGACAGCCATCCGGTCGATCCGCACCTGTGGCTGAAATAGTTGTCCAAGCGGACGCGGTCTGGTGTCGCTGATGTGGCGAAAGCCGACGATCGGCATCACTCGTGGGGCGCGCGACACGACCCCGGATTACACTGGCTCCATCGTTACGAGGCTTGCTGCATGCGTTTTCGTCTGTTTCCCCTTGTATTTCTCGTCGTTTGCGCGACCAGCACGGCGGCACCGCCGCCATCCGCGCCGGCGATGCCTGCCCATGGACCTGCCACTGCGCCGGCCGCCGCGCCGAACAAGAAGGATGTCATCGACCTCGACGACATCCGTGCCTTCACGGCGGTGTTCAGCCTGGTCAAGCAGGCTTATGTTGAAGACGTCGATGATCATCGCCTGATGCAGGCGGCAATCCACGGCCTGCTCGCCGGACTGGATCCGCATAGCGAGTACCTCGACAGCAAGCAACTGGCGGATCTCAATGAGGACACGTCGGGCAGCTATGCCGGACTCGGTGTCGAGATCGCGCAGATGGATGGCACCCTGCGCGTGGTGGCGCCTATCGACGGAACTCCGGCGCAACGTGCCGGCATCAAGCCAGGCGACACCATCGTGAGCATTGACGGCAAGAACGTGCAGTCGGACGACCTAGATGGTGCAATCGACCGGTTGCGCGGGAAGACCGGCACGACAATCAAGCTCGGCATCATCCACGAAGGCCAGACTGCGCCAGTCGATGTGGTGCTGACGCGTGAAATCATCCGGGTGGCGAGCGTGCACGGGCGCCTGCTCGAGCCCGGGTATGCCTACCTTCGCATCAGTCAGTTCCAGGCCGACAGCGGCAACGAACTCGCGCGCAGCATCAAGCGGCTGCAGAAGGCCAATCGGGCCCCGCTGAAAGGCGCAGTGCTGGACCTGCGCAGCAACCCCGGAGGTCTGCTGACCTCGGCGGTCGAAGTCAGCGATGACCTGCTCGACAGCGGCGTCATCGTGACAACGCGCGGACGCCTCAAGGAATCGGACCTGAGTTTCAGCGCGACGCCGGGTGACCTGCTCGGTGGCGCGCCGCTGGTGGTACTGGTCGACAACGGCACGGCATCGGCGGCGGAAATCGTCGCGGGCGCGTTGAAAGACAATCATCGCGCGCTGCTGATGGGTCGGCGCACCTTCGGCAAGGGTTCCGTGCAAACCGTGCTGCCGCTTGATGCCGAGCATGCCATCAAGCTGACCACCGCGCGCTACTACACGCCGAGCGGCGTCTCGATCCAGGCCGAAGGCATTCAACCGGATATCGCGCTCGCCAATCTCGCGCTGACCCGCCCCGATTCGCCGCCGACGCTTGGTGTCAGCGAGCGCGATCTGCACAATCATCTCAAGGCTAGCGAGGAATCCGACGCGGCTTCGGCGGCCTCCACGTTTGTTCCGGACAAGGCGGTCGAGCAGGATTACGCGCTCAACGAAGCGCTGAACGTCCTCAAGGGACTGGCGCTGCGCCGGCAACCGGTAACAAAACCGGCGCGGCAAGCAAGCGCATCCGCCAAGGGTTGATTCTGCATCGGGAGCACGTCGATGATCGTTGTAACCAGCGAGTACGTGGCGGGGCATAAAGTCGCCAAGACCAAGGGTCAGGTGTTCGGAGTCGTGGTTCGCAGCCGCGGCATTGGGGGCAATGTAATGGCCGGGTTGCGCTCCATCGTCGGCGGCGAAATCCACGAATACACGCAGATGCTGGAAGAGGCGCGCCGTCACGCGATCGATCGCATGGTCGCCAACGCGACGGCCATGGGAGCCAACGGCGTTGTGATGATGCGTTTCGATTGCGCCGAAATCGGAAACACCATGAGCGAAATCGTCGCTTATGGGACCGCCGTCGTGCTCGAACCCCAGGCTTGAGATCGCTGCGTTGACCGCCGCGCCCGACGTGGATCGTCATTCAATGCTGCGCCGGGTGTTGCTTGCGCTCGGGGCATTGTTGCTTGTCAGTGCGATCATCGCTGCGTCCTTCGGTTATTGGCGGGCGTTTCCTTACCTGTTGCTGCAAGGCTTCGTATTGACCGCAGGCATCGCTTGGGAACGCTGGCGCTACAAGCCGGACGCGGACCAGGCCGATCCGCATTGGACCGATACCGGGGAGCGTTTCACCGACCCCGGAAGCGGGGCGCTGATAGGCGTGTACAGCGATTCCGAACACGGCGAACGACATTACGTCAAGCTCGGTTGAAAACGCATTGCACGTGTCGTTCGCAATGCGAGGTCCCTGCTACGACGCACACGATTGAGGAACAACGCAAGTGTCGGGCACTCGTCGTATTCGATTTGAGCCCGGCATCGATGCGACTCTGGCGACGAGCTTGCGCGATATCCAGCTTGAGCTGGGTTTGCCGGGGGCGTTTCCTTCCGAGGTGGAACGTGCCGCCGAGCAGGCGGCCGCGCATCCGCGTATGCCCGCTGAAGACCGCACCGATATTCCCCTGGTCACAATCGATCCGGCCGGATCGATGGATCTGGATCAGGCATTGTTCGTGGAGCGGGCGGATTCGCGATACCGCGTGTATTACGCGATCGCCGATGTCGCCGCCTTCGTCACTGCAGGCGATCTGGTGGATCTCGAGGCGGGCCGCCGCGGCGAAACGCTGTACGGTGCGAACGCAAAAATCCCGCTGCATCCAAAGGTGCTCTCCGAAAACGCGGCATCCTTGTTGCCGGACCAGCTGCGTCCGGCCCTGTTGTGGAGCATCGACCTCGATGACACCGGCGAAATCGTCGCGATTGACGTACGCCGTGCGCGCGTGCGAAGTCGCGCCAAGCTCGATTACGCGGGTGTGCAAAAGGACGTAAACGGCGGCAGTACCGATCCGCTCTGGGCTGCGCTGCGTGAAGTCGGCGAACTGCGTCGGCAGCGCGAGCAAATGCGTGGCGGCATCAGTCTGCCGCTGCCCGAGCAGGAACTTCTCGTCGAGAAGGGGCGCTGGCATCTGGCATACCGCGCGCGCCTGCCGGTCGAGGACTGGAACGAGCAAGTCTCGCTGCTGACCGGCATGGCAGCGGCCTCGCTGATGGTGAAGGGCGGCGTGGGTTTGTTGCGCACGCTGCCGCCACCCGATCCGCGTGCGATCGAGCGGCTGCGCCTGACGGCAGCGGCGCTCGGGATTGCGTGGGCCGTCGGCGAAACCTATCCTGGTTTCATCCGCTCGCTGGATCCCGCCAAACCCCCGCATGTCGCCATGCTCGTCGCATGCACCGCGGTGCTGCGCGGAGCCGGCTACGCCGCATTCAACGGCAGCCTGCCGGCGCAACCGCTGCATTCGGCGGTCGCTGCCGAATACACGCACGTGACGGCACCGCTGCGTCGACTGGTGGATCGCTATTGCGGCGAGGTGTGCGTTGCGCTGTGCGCGGGGCAGCCGATTCCCGAATGGGCGCTGGCCGCGTTGCCCACTTTGCCGGCTACGATGCAGCAAGCCGATCATCTGGCGAGTCGCTACGAACGAGCGGTACTCGATCTGGCCGAAGCCTCAATTCTTGCGCCCCGCGTGGGTGAATCGTTTACCGGTACGGTCATCGAAGTCGCCGGCGACAACCCGCACAACGGCACGCTGATGTTGCGCGATCCGGCGATCGAGGCGCCGGTTTGTGCGGCTTCGCCATTGCCGCTCGGCAAGGAGGTCGAAGTCAGGTTGGTCGAAGCCGATCCATCACGGCGTTCGACACGTTTTGTCATGGCGGGGTGATATCGCTGCTGGCTGCCGAGCCGTCGTCGTGTTGATTCGTCAATTGCCGCCGCTGCGTGGCGGCGCGACCGGAAACGGCATGATCTTGTCGCCGCCTTCGGCCTCGTGGATCCTGAGTGCGCCGCGCTTGCCGACTTCCTCGATGCGACCGATCGCCTGCATCGGCAGATGCAACACACGCGTATCCTTGAATTCGTTGCGCAGCTTTTCCTCGGTCGGATCGATGACACTTGCGGCGCCCGGCGACTCGAATACGAGATCCCCCACCTCGGTGAAGCCCCACAGCGCGCTCGATGCGACATGACGCGCATAAATTTCGTAGGTCTTTCCCTGCGACAGGAAGCTGACCTTGTAGAGTTTGTTCTTGCTCATGCAGCACCGGCGTTCGGAATGCGACATGCGAGTTTCCGCTTTCCGATTCCGAATCTCAATTCCGTCATTCAGCCGTTTCCATTCGCACGATCGGCTTTCACTCACGCAAACGCCGCGCCAACGCGCCGCGCGACACGAGCGCAAAGACGATCCCGATCAGGAATCCCGCGATATGCGTCCACCAGGCAACGGCACCGAACGCCGGACCCACGAACGTGAACATCAGTTGCAGCAACACCCAGAAACCGATCAGCAGTGGCGCCGGCACGCGCACGAATTCGAGAAACACGCCGAGTGGCAGCACCAGGCCCAGGCGCGCGCGCGGGAACAACACGAGATAGGCGCCGACGACGGCCGATACCGCGCCGCTCGATCCAACGATCGGTGCGCTGGTGCCCGACAGGGTCAACGCGCCGACGAGATTGGCCAATGCACCACCGATGACGAACAGCAACAGGAACCGGCTGAATCCGAGCGCGCGTTCGGCTGTTACTCCAAACACGATCAGGAACAACAAATTGCCGGTCAGGTGCAGCCAGTCGGCATGGATGAACAAGGCGGTGACCAGTCGTGCAGCGCGCAATTCGGTCAATTGCTGCGACCATGGCGCACTCCTGTCGAGCAAGGTGGACGGCACCGTGCCCCAGCGAGTCAAGATGCGCAGGCGTTCGCCCGGCGGTTCGCCGGTCAACCACAGGAACACGATGACACAGACCGCAACGATCAGCAGCGTCGCCCACGGGGCCCTCGGTTTGCGTCGGCTGGGCAGATGCACAAACACGCAATCGCTGTCCGTCGGTTGTCAACGACCGTCGCGAGGCAGCAGGAAGCGTTTACCTTTGTAATCGAGCACCACGCCATCCGGCCGGATTTCGACGATACTGAGGTCATCCGCCAAGGCATCGCCTTCCACATGGCGATCGCCGTTGATGACCACGAAGCGCTGCGTGGGGTCAGCCGAATACACATGCATGATCAGCGAGAGCTTCGGCAGCGCGGTGCGCGTCGACAACGGGAGTTCCCAGACCATGGGCAACTCGCCGGCTTTCGTTCCAGCTCCGTTTGCTTGCGACTTGGCAGATCCGGTGGGACTCTTCGTCCCCGCGCTTCCCGCCTTCGGTGTGGATGTGGCTGCGGTCGGCGCAGCGTGCGCGCCGGATTTGGGCGGCGGCCTGATCGGAGTCAATGCTTTCGGTGGCGGTGGCAGTGCGTTCCCTCTCGCCGTGCTTGCCTGCTGCCGCCCCGGTAAGGCTTCGGAACCACCGACATGGCCATTCCGGGGTTTAGTCGTTGAGGTGACGCTCGCCGGATTCGATACGCCGGCTGTTGGCGGTTTTGCATGGGTTGCCGCAGTGCGCTGCAACGCGCCGCGCGTTGCAGCGGGAATGCGCCGATTCGTGATGGGTCGGGTATTTGCCGCGGTTTGAGCCGCGCGCGTCTCGGCGCCGGTGCCGGGCTGATCCGCGTAATGGCGCTGAGACTCGATGACGAACCAGCCGCAGGCGGCAACCGCCCCGGCAAACAGACCCCCCACGATCGGCAACCAACGCCGGCGTCGATGCGTTGGCGGCATCGGCGTACCCAGTTGCGGGACCTCGCCGAGGCGGCGCTGCTGTTCGGATTTCTTCAAGGCTTCGAGGATCAGCGACATGGGTTTCCCGGGTTTCAGTCCAGCGTGTTCGGTCGAGCATGTTCAAGTCCAGCGTGTTTCAGTCGAGCATGTTCCAGTCCAGCGTGTTTCAGTCCAGCGTGTTTCAGTCCAGCGTGCGGGCCAGGTGCGGGCCGGCATCATCGAGCGCCGACAGGGCAAACAGCGTTTCCGGCCCGATGATGCCGTCGGCACGGATGCCATAGGCCTGCTGCAACTTGCGCACGCGCTGCTCTAGCGCGGCATCGAATAACGCAGGCCCGCGGTCGGCCGAGCGCTGTCCGTCGAAATCGTCGAGCCGACGTTTGACCCAGGCGACGCCGGCCCCGGCATCGCCCAGTTTGAGTGTAGCCGGTACGCTCGATGGCAGGCGCCACAAGGCCACAAAGTCGCCATTCCAGAACTTCGACAGCGAACGGCGCGCAAGTTCATGACGTTGCCCGGCAAGGTCCAGCCGGACCTTGTCGCGCCCTACGCCCTGCAGTATCGCGTACGCGATCTTGTCGCCATGCGGCAGCAGCAGGATCAACGGGCGATCGAAACGGGCGAGTTGCTCGAGCGAGGCATGGCCGCTCAGGCAATCGAGGCCGGGTACGATCACGGGTGCGCAACGACTCGCTTCGTCGACCGTCACGTTATCCGAATCGACCTGCCAGCGCGCGAGCATCTGGGTGAATGCGCCAAGCTCGGATTCGCCGATCGTTGCAAGCTGGCTGCCCAGTTGGGCCACGCCCGCGTCCACGACAGCGGGCTTTGCGATCGGCGCGGGAGGTGGTAGCGGCAATCGCCGCGCCCACCAAAGACCGCCGGCGGCGAGCGCGATCCCAATCACGCCTGCCGCGACCCAGGGACCGTAGCGGCGCAACAGATAGCGGGCATGGCCGGGCAGCGTTTCATCGGCTGCACGATGCACGAGTCGCTCGCCGAGCGAGGGCTGCTCCCGCGCGTAGCCTGCCATGAGCGCACGATCGGCGATGACGTTGATCAGACGCGGAATGCCACCCGATCGCTGGTACAAGGCGCGCAGGCCCAGCCGCGAAAACGGAACGCGCGCGCAACCGGCCACGGCCATCCGATGGCGCGCGTACGCCTCGCTCTCGGCGGCATCGAGCGGTGTGAGGTGATAGCGCGCGGTAATTCGCTGGGCTAGCTGGCGCAGGCCGGGCTCCGCCAGCATTTCGCGCAGTTCGGGCTGACCGAGCAGAATGATCTGCAACAGCTTCTGCGTCGGTGTTTCGAGATTGGTCAGCAGCCGGACCTGTTCGAGGGCAGCCGGCGAGAGGTTCTGCGCCTCATCGACGATCAATACGACGCGCAGTCCCTGCGCGTAAGCGTCGAGCAGAAATGTGTTGAGCGTGTCGGTCAGCGCCTTGAGATTGCCGCGCTGACCCGCGATGTCGAGCTTGAGCTCCTCGCAGACGGTCTCGACCAGTTCAACGGGCGACAAACGCGGATTGAGCACCAGCGCCACGCGCGTGTATTCTGGCAATTGCTCGAGCAACAAACGTGACAGCGTGGTCTTGCCGGTGCCGACTTCGCCGGTCAATTGCACGAACCCGCCGCTGCCGCCCTTGCCGACGCCGTACAGCAGGTGCGCGAGCGCATCGCGGTGGCGTTCGGACAGGAACACATACCGCGGATCCGGCGTGATCGAGAACGGGGGCTCCTTGAGTCCGTAATAATCCAGGTACATGCGCCTACTTTAACCCGCATTTCCGGTGCATCCGCCAGCGCGCGCGGCGATACCCCGGTTTTCGGCGCGCGCAGCATTGCCGGTGTCGGGGCAACCGTGCAGGGTTCGATCGCCAGGTGCCGTGAGGGGATTCAGTTGGCGATGTCATGAGGGTGTCCGGCTGCGGTCGCGAGCGATCGCGAGTGGACACCTCGCCATTTGCGCGCAGGCGAACCGACGGTCGGCTGGTCGCGGGAAACCGCATGAACTCGGGCACTTTCGGAGCGCATTGGAGAGTGGACGCCCCCAATTCCGGTGGTATGCGACTTGCTTTGCGCATGGCTTCCAACGCAAACGACGCGTTTCGCATCCAATCGTCTTGACGAGGACACGCACTCATGCAATCGAACCCAATCCAGGATTTGCGCTTTGCGCTGCGCAGTCTGCGCGCTCGAAGCGGCACTGCGCTGATCGCGATCGTCACGCTGGCTTGCGGCCTCGGTGCGGCGGCGGCGATCGCGAGCGTGGTCGATGCCGTCCTGGTACGCGACCTTGCGTACCCGCATTCCGAGCAACTGGTCCAGATCAAGGAAGTCGGCGACAGCGGCCGCAAAATGCCGGTCGCGGGGCCCAATTTCCGCGATCTCGCAGCGGCCAACAGTCAATTCACCGGACTTGCCGCATATGGCGGTAGCAGCGGATCGATTGCAAGCAAGAACGCGGTGACGCGGGGCGACGGCTATATCGTGACGGGCGATTTTTTCCGGGTCCTCGGCGTGTCGCCCGTGCGCGGGCGCGCCATTGGTCCGGACGAGCACGGGCACGTCGCGGTGGTCAGCCATGCGCTCTGGAGCGGACTGCTCGGTGCGCCCGAAAATCTTGCGAACACCCAAATCGATCTTTTCGGCGAACGCTTCACCGTCATCGGCGTGATGCCAAGCGGGCTCGCGTTCCCGCCCGGCGCGTCGGCGTGGATTCCCGCCAGCCTGTATCCGCCGAACACGTCACGCACGGCGCATAACTGGCAGGTGATCGGCCGCCTGAAGGACGCCGACGCGCTACCCGTGGCGCAAACGGCAGCGAATGACCTCGCTGCGCGGCTCAAGCGCGAACTCGGCAGTAACACCGATGCGACCGGCTTCGCGCTTACGCCATTGCGCGACGCCCTGGTCGCGCCGGCTCGAACGGCCCTGCTTGTGCTCGGTGCGGGCGCTGCATTTTTGCTGCTCATTGCGGCGACCAACACGATCAACCTGTTGATGGCGATGATCTGGTCGCGCGGGCGCGAACTCGCGATCCGTTCCGCGCTCGGTGCCGGCAAACGTCGCTTGCTGCGGCAAGTCGTGATCGAGAGCTTCCTGATCACGGGCGCGGCAACGGTACTCGGCGTGATCATCGCCCGCCTCGGCCTCGGGACGCTGGTGCGTCTGGCCGGCACGAGCCTGCCGCGGGCCAGCGAAATCCATCTCGATTCGCGCATCGTGCTCGCGATGCTCATCGTGGCGGCGTTGCTTGCGATCGTGATCGGGGCGATCAGCGCCTGGAACAGCCTGGGCCGCGCTGATGTTGGCGAATTGCGCGAAACCGGCCGTGGCGTTTCGCTCGGGCGCGGCAGTCATCGGTTGCGTGCCGCTCTGCTCGTCGCACAGACCGCGGTCACCACGCTATTGCTGGTCGGCGCGGGTCTCCTCGGTCATACGTTTCTCGAATTGCTGCGCGTCGATCCGGGATTCCAGCCGCAAGGCGCCTTGGCCGTGCAGATGTCGCTGCCGCAGGCGAACGATGAGGCCGGCAAACGCCGGCTCGCCGCGCACCTTCGCGAACTGATGGGAGATATTACGCAGCTGCCCGGCGTCAGCGCGGTCGGAGGCACCAATGCGCTGCCGCTCACGGACGATGGCGCCAATGGATCGTTCTTCGGCCCCAGCGTGCGCAGCATGGACGACATGCGCGGCAATCCGAAATCGCTCGGGTATGCCGAGTACCGCGTAGCCAGCGCCGACTACTTTTCGGCCATCGGCATTCCGCTCGAACGCGGGCGCAGCTTCCGCGCCACCGACGGTGCCGACACGCAACCGGTCGCAATGGTCAGCCGTTCGCTCGCACGCAAGACCTGGGGTGAGGGCAATACGATCGGTCAGCAGATCCAGTTCGGCAACATGGACGGTGACACCCGTTTGTTGACGGTGGTCGGGATCGTCGGCGATGTGCATCAGCGCGGGCTCGATGAGCCCGCGCGCGATACGGTCTATGTCGACGTCAACCAGCGCCCGCAAGCCGCGGCCGATTTCAGCATGGTCGTGCGTACCAAACTGCCGATCGCCACGTCAAGTTCGACGCTGCGCGCCACACTCGATCGTGTGGCCAAGGACGTGCCTTACAAGCTCGAACCGCTGGAGTCCGTGTATGCCGCTTCCCTCGACGACCATCGCTTTGCGCTGATGCTGTTCGGCGTATTCGCGGCGATTGCCCTCGCGCTCGCGCTCGGCGGCATCTATGGGCTCATGTCGTTCGCGGTTGGCGAGCGGCGGCCCGAATTCGCGCTGCGTCAGGCACTCGGCTCGTCGCGTCGGCAGATCCTGCTGCTGGTGCTCCGACGCGGCCTCGGCGTAGGAGCCATCGGCATCGCGGCGGGGCTCATCGTCGCGCTCGCGCTCGGCCGGACGATGCACAGCCTGCTGTTCGGTGTGGCGGCGTGGGATCCGTTGACACTGGCGGCGACCGCGCTGGTGCTCCTCGGTGCGCTTGCGGTCGGCTGCGTGATTCCAGCCCGGCGTGCCGCGGCGATTGCGCCGCGAAGCGCTCTGGGCTGACTCCCCGCCGCCGCCGATTAACCCATCGTCCCCGCAGCGTGAACTGCGTCACGCTTCGACATATACTGGAAACGCGCGTTGCGGATGCATGGGGGGAGGGATGTTTCGGACACCATCGAGATTAATTTGTGGCGTCGTGCTGCTTGCGGCCACAGCGTTGGCTCGTGCCCAAAGCCTCCCACCGGGGTTCAACGTCGACACACCGATCAGCGAGCGCACAGCGCCAACCGGCGTTTACTTCGCACACGACGGGCGCGTGTTCGTCACGGAGAAGAGCGGTCTGATCTGGGTTTACCAGAACCTGCTCGATACCAACCCGCAGCCCCTCGCCGATCTCACGCTCAATGTGCACGACAACTGGGATCGCGGTCTGCTCGGCTTCGCGCTGGATCCGCGCTTTCCGGAAGTGCCGTATGTCTATGTGCAATACGCATACAACGGGGGCCTCGGACTCGGCGGTCCCACGCCGCGTTGGCCAAGCTGTCCGGCAAGCGACCCATTTTGCGGAGTCAATGGCGGCACCGATTTCTGTCCCGATCCGCCCGGCGACACCAACAACAATGGCGGCTGCGTCATCAGCGGGCGCGTCTCGCGCCTTACCGTCAACGGCGATACGGCCGGTGATGAGCACGTGCTGGTGGAGGACTGGTACCAGCAGTTTCCGAGCCACTCGATCGGCACGATCAAATTCGGTCCGGATGGCTATCTGTATGCCGGTGGCGGCGATGGCGCAAGCTTCAATTTCCACGATTTCGGACAATCGGGCAACCCGGATTATCCGGACCAGCGCTCGCCGTTGAATCCGGCCAATCCCGGCGATCAGCAAACCAACCAGGGCGGCTCGCTGCGCGCGCAAGGGCTCGAAATCGAGAGCGTGTACAACGCCAATGGACACGATGTCTGGCTCAACGGCAGCATCATCCGCGTCGATCCCGCGAATGGCGAGGGCGCGCCGGGCAATCCTCTGGACACCGATACGGAGCCGAACGCGCAACGCATCATCGCCTACGGTCTTCGCAATCCATTTCGTTTCACGTTCCGGCCCGGTACCGATGGCGAGGTGTGGGTCGGCGATGTCGGCGAAAACACCTGGGAAGAAATCAACCGGATTCCGGCGCTGCCGGACGATGGCAGCGCCAGCCTGATCAATTTCGGCTGGCCATGCTATGAAGGTCGCAATCACCACGCAGGTTTCAGCGGGCCGATCTGCACGGCGCTCTATTGCGCCGGCGATACCGGTGGCCGCACGCCGTTCACCCAACCCTGGTACACCTACGCGCACCGGGGTGGCTCCGATATCACCGGGCTCGCATTCTACGAAGGGTCGAGCTATCCGGCGGCGTATTCACAGGCGCTGTTTTTCTGCGACAACAGTCGCGCCATCATCTTCGTGATTCCATATGTCGACGCCAATGGCGACGGCATCCCCGATGCGCCGCCGGACGGCACCCCGACCACGGATACGGCGACACCTTTCCTTGGGACCACATCGGTGCAGCTCGCCACCGGCCCGGGCGGCGACTTGTTCTACGTCAATATCAACAACGGCACCATTGATCGCATTTCTTACTGCGATGGCTGCACCGATCGGGCGCCGTCGGCGGCGATTGCGCTCGACGCCGGTTCGATCGGCGACGGCGCGCCGCGTGAGGTCGACTTCACCGCTTCCAACAGCGTCGATCCGGACGGCGATGCGTTGAGTTATTCGTGGGATCTCGATGGCAACGGGGTGTTCGGCGATGCGAGCGGCATGACCGCCGGTGCGTTCTTCGCCGCCAACGGGCCGCACAATGTGGCGGTGAAAGTGGACGACGGCCAGGGTCGCAGCGATATCGCCCGCATGATCGTCACCGTCACCAACACAGCACCCACGGTGACGATTACCTCACCTGTCGTTGGCACGACGTGGACCGCGGATGAAAGCATCGCGCTGACAGCAACCAGTTTCGATGCGGAACAAGGAACTCTTCCCGACAGCGCACTGGCTTGGCAGATCTTCGAGGAGGACTGCGTCAATCCCGATTTTACCGGTTGCACGGAAACCCGGATCGACACGGAGACCGGTTCGAGCACCGGTTTTGTCGCTCCAGACGTTCGCTTCCCGGCGTACCTGCGCATCGTGCTGACCGGTACCGACAACGGTGATCTGACCGGCACCGCCGAGGTCGCGATCTATCCCGAGACCGTCGATGTAACGATGGCGAGCGATCCGGACGGCTTGCTTCTCGGGTACCGCGGCGATCCGCCCACCGCGGCTCCGTTCACGCGCACCGAGATCGTCGATGCCGGTTTCGCCGTCGATGCACCGAGTCCGCAACTGTTGGACGCAACCACCTATCTTTTCCAGAGCTGGTCGGACGGTGGCGCGCAGAATCACGTCGCGCGTGTCGCGACGGGCGGCAGCGCGACGCTGACCGCGAGCTACGCGCCGGCCGACCTCATCTTCCGCAACGGGTTCGAATCGTTGCCATAGACCGCGGATTGCGCGCGAGCTTGCGGGTGGCCACATGGGTCACGCTCGTCTGCACGCGGTCTGCACGCGCCCAGCCTGTAAGCTAGCGCGCGTTGTCACGGTCAGGGTGGGCCATGGCGGAAAACAAGAACAGCAAATTCGGCCTCATTGTGCGCATCGCCGTGCTGCTGATTCTTGTCGGCGCCGTGATCGCATTCTTCGCACTCGGCTTGCAGCATTATCTGACGCTCGATGCGATCAAGGGCCGCAAGCACGCACTCGATGCCTATCGAATGGCACATCCGCTGCTGCTGGCCGGCGGATATTTCGTCGCGTACGTCGCGGTTGCCGCGTTTTCTCTGCCTGGCGCCGCGATCCTGACCATCGCCGGTGGGGCCGTGTTCGGACTGCTCGAAGGCACGCTGCTGGTGTCGTTCGCCTCGACGATCGGCGCGACGCTGGCGATGCTGGCCAGCCGCTTCATTCTGCGCGACTGGGTGCGTGATCGTTTCGGCTCGCGCTTCAAGCGCGTCGACAAGGGCGTCGAGCGCGAAGGCGGCTTCTATCTTTTCAGCATTCGCCTGGTGCCGGTGTTTCCGTTTTTCGTGGTCAACCTGGTGATGGGACTGACCTCGCTGTCGTTCATCACGTTCTACTGGGTCAGCCAGATCGGCATGCTTGCCGGTACCGTGGTCTACGTGAATGCGGGCACGCGCCTCGCCAGCATCAATTCGCTGTCGGGCCTGCTGTCGCCGGCATTGATCGGCTCGTTCCTGCTGCTCGCGCTCTTGCCATGGATTTCGCGCGGGATTATCGGCTGGGTAAAGGCACGGCGCCTTTACAAAGGCTGGGAAAAGCCGCAACAATTCGATCGCAACCTGGTCGTGATCGGCGCCGGCGCTGCGGGTCTGGTCAGCGCGTATATCGCCGCGACCGTGAAAGCCAAGGTGACCCTGATCGAAGGCAACAAGATGGGCGGCGATTGCCTGAACTACGGTTGCGTGCCATCGAAAGCCCTGATCCGCAGTCGCGCGCGCCGCGCACGAGGCGCGGCAAGCCGGTAAATTCGGTATCGAAGTGTCGAAACCGAAAGTCGATTTTGCCGCGGTCATGAAAAGCGTGCATGAATCGATCGCTTCGGTCGCGCCGCACGATTCCGAGGCGCGTTACGAAAAAATGGGCGTCGACGTGCAACGCGGTCGGGCCAAGATCGTTTCGCCGTGGTGCGTGGAAGTCGATGGCAAGCCAATCACGGCGCGCGCGATCGTGATCGCAGCCGGCGCCGAACCGGTGGTGCCGCCGATCCCCGGGCTCGCCGATTGCGGTTATCTGACTTCCGACACGCTGTGGGACATCAAGCAACTGCCCAAGCGCCTTGCGATTCTCGGCGGCGGCCCGATCGGCTGCGAGATGGCGCAGGCCTTCGCGCGCCTCGGCAGCGAAGTCACGCAAATCGAGATGGCCGATCGCCTGTTGCTGCGTGAGGACGACGACGTGTCGGCCCTGGTGCGTGCGCGCCTCGAGGCCGACGGCGTACGCGTTCTGACCGGCCACAGGGCGGTGGCGGTCGAGAAGGGCAGCGATGCCAACGTGCTGCTTTGCGAGCACGACAAGGAAAAGGTGCATGTGCCGTTCGATGCAATCCTGGTTGCGGTCGGCCGCAAGCCGCGCACCGAGGGCTACGGACTCGAGGAATTGAATATTCCGCTCGACAGGAAAACGAAAACCGTCGAGACCGACGAGTATCTGCACGCGCTGTATCCGAACATCTACGCCTGCGGCGATGTAGCCGGCCCGTTCCAGTTGACGCACGCTGGCGCACATCAGGCCTGGTACGCCGCGGTCAATGCGCTGTTCGGCGTCTTCAAGAAGTTCAAAGTGGATTACCGCGTAATGCCCGCCGTGACCTTCACCGATCCCGAGGTCGCGCGCGTCGGCGTCAACGAGCGCGAGGCCAAGGAGGAGGAAACCGCATACGAAGTCACCCGTTACGCGCTCGATGAACTCGATCGCGCGTTGGCCGAACGCGATACGCACGGATTCGTCAAGATTCTCACCGCCCCGGGCAAGGACAGGATTCTCGGCGCGACTTGTGTCGGCGCGCATGCTGGCGAATGGATGGCCGAATTGGCGCTCGCCATGAAACACAAAGTCGGGCTCAACAAGATACTCGGTACCGTGCATGCCTACCCGACCTGGGCCGAAGCCAACAAGTATGCCGCCGGCGAATGGAAGCGCGCGCATGCGCCGCAGGCCGCGTTGCGCTGGTCCGAGCGCCTGCACAGGTGGCGACGGCACTGAGTTGGTGTCAGTCTGCAACACCGGAATCGAGAATGCAGCGATGAACGAGCACTACTACGACTCGGATGACCTCAAGCAATTCGGCGAGATCGGCAAATACGGCAAGCAGCACGCGGATCTGTTCTTCAAGTACTACGGCGAAGTCACCGGCAGCGACGGCGCGTTGAGCAAACGCGAAAAAGCACTGATCGCGCTGGCCGTTTCGCACGCGATGAAATGTCCGTACTGCATCGACGCCTACAGCACTGCGTGTCTTGAGGCCGGCGCCAATCCGGAGCAGATGATGGAGGCGGTACACGTCGCTGCCGTGATGCAGGCCGGCATCACGCTGGTGCACAGCACGCAGATGATGAAGCACCTCGACAAGTTGATATTGTAGCGGCGACGTGTTCGTTCGGAGCAGCGTCGGTTCCGTGTTGCGACCAGCTGCATGCGTACCGATGTCGGATTGGGCAAGTAAACCTGCAGCGATCCGGTCAGGTGACCGCGCCGACCGATCACACAGATGCGCGCATCCGGCCACGCCGGGTGCCACGTCCACCATTGCAAGGGACGATCGATGATTCGCAAGACTCCATCCAGCGTGTTGATACTTGGCATCGTGATATGCGCCGCATTCGCTTGCGCAGCGGCGCGTGCGGCAGAGGATCAGGGCAACTTCAAGTCGCCAGGTTCGGTCAGCGATGCGACCCAGCTATGGGGCGATGTGCTCCGAAAATTCGTCAATGCCGAAGGCTACGTTGATTTCAAGGGCCTCAAAGCCGATCACGCCGAACTCGATCGCTATGTCGCCTGGGTCGGCAAGGTAGGACCGCAGGATCATCCGGACCTGTTCCCGACGCGTGACGACAAGCTCGCCTATTACCTCAATTCGTACAATGCGATCGCGATGTGGAAAGTACTAAAGGCCGGCGTACCGCACGATCTCGGGTTTTTCGCGCGCCAGTTTTTCTTTCGCCGCGATTCGATTGCGGTCGGCGGCCAGGAATACACACTCACGTCCTACGAAACCGACGTGATCCGCAAGCTTGGCGATCCGCGCGTGCATTTCGCGCTCAACTGCATGTCGGAAAGTTGCCCGCGGCTGCCGCGCGAAGCGTTTGTGGCCGATGGCCTGGATCAGCGGCTTGATCAGCTCGCCCGCAAGTTCTTCGCCGAGCCGCGCAACGTCAGGCTCGATACGGCAAGCAAGACGGTGCATTTCTCGGAAATCCTCAAGTTCTACACCGATGACTTTCTCTCCAAGGCGCCGTCGTTGATCGCGTATGCCAACCGGTACCGTGCGGCGGATGCCCAGATACCCGGCAATTATTCGGTCGAGTTCATCGATTACGACTGGACCATCATTCAGCAGCGCTGAGCTGCGCAGAAACAAGGACGCGCAAACCGATGTCTGCATTACCGCAATTGAAGGTGGTGACCCCCACCGACCGGTTCGACTTCGAGCGCGTACTCGAGGCGCACCAGGTCGCTCTGCCGCCGCTCGGCATCGAGACCCTGCAAGTCAACGTCACCAAGTTGTGCAATCAGGCCTGCCGTCATTGCCACGTCGATGCATCGCCGGCGCGCACCGAGGCGCTGTCGCGCGCGGGCATCGAACAAGTGCTCACGGTGCTCGGGGCGCATCCCCAGATTTCGAGTCTCGATATCACCGGCGGCGCGCCGGAATTGCACCCGGATTTCGATTACCTGGTCGAAGCGGCGGTGAAGCTCGGCAAGCACGTCATGGTGCGCCACAATCTGACGGTCACATTCGACGGCAATCCACAGACCGGCGAATCCAAGGACTATCTGCCGGAATTCTTTGCCGCCAACCGCTGCGAGGTGATTTCCTCACTGCCCTATTATCAGGAGTTCTTCACTGACAAGCAGCGCGGCAGCGGCGTATTCCAGAAAAGCATGGCTGGCCTGAAACGCCTCAATGCGCTTGGCTACGGCCATCCGGATTCGGGTCTGGCGCTCAATCTGGTCTACAACCCGGTCGGACCGTATCTGCCGCCGCCGCAAGCTGCGCTTCGGGCTGACTACAAGCGTGAGCTGCGTGACAAGTTCGGCATCGAGTTCAACGAGCTCTACACGATCACCAACATGCCGATCCACCGTTTCGCGCTGCATCTGCGCAAGAGCGGGCAATACGAGGACTACATGGAACGGCTGCTCGCGGCATTCAATCCAACCGCCGCCGAAGGCGTGATGTGTCGCAGCCTGGTTTCGGTCGGCTGGGACGGGACGGTGTACGACTGCGATTTCAACCAGCAGATCGAATTGACGCTGGATGAGAACGGCGGACGCAAGCCGATGACGATCTTCGACTTCGACTACGAACGCTTGTTGCGGCGACGCATCCGCTTCGCCCCGCATTGCTTCGGCTGTACCGCCGGTGCCGGCAGTTCCTGTGGAGGCGCAACGACATGAGCATCGCGACAATGGCAACCGACGCCACGGAAAGGGTCGATGCTGGCTCCACGATGCAGGACGCGGTACGTTCGTATTACGGCGAAACCTTGCGTTCCAGTGGCGACTTGAAAACATCCGCGTGCTGCAGCGCTGAGTCGATGGCGCCGCATCTTCGCGAGGTACTGGTCAAACTGCATCCCGAGGTGACCAGTCGCTTCTATGGCTGCGGGTCGCCGTTGCCGCCGGCGCTGGACGGGATGACCGTGCTCGATCTGGGCAGCGGCAGCGGGCGCGACGCGTATCTGCTCTCGGCCTTGGTCGGCGCCCACGGCCGCGTGATCGGCGTGGACATGACGCCCCAGCAGATCGCGATCGCCGAACGCCATCGCGATTTTCACGCGCAGGTGTTTGGCCATCCGCGCAGCAACGTTGAATTCCTGCTCGGCGACCTGTCCGACCTCGCCGCGCTCGGCATCGCGGATGCGAGCGTCGATGTCGTGGTGTCCAATTGCGTACTGAATCTGGTCGCGGACAAGCCGCGCGCATTTTCCGAAGCGCTGCGCGTCCTCAAGCCGGGCGGCGAGCTGTATTTCGCGGATGTATTCAGCGATCGGCGCCTGCCGCGCGATCTGCTCGACGATCCGGTGCTGCTCGGCGAATGCCTGGCCGGCGCGCTCTATGTCGAGGATTTTCGTCGCCTGCTGGCAGAGCTCGGCGTCGCCGATGCGCGCGTCTGCGCGCGCAGCCAGATCACGCTCGACGACCCGGCCGTTGCCGAGAAGATTGGATTTGCGAATTTCCAGTCGATTACCTGGCGTGTGTTCAAGTGCGACCTCGAAGATCGCTGCGAGGACTATGGCCAAAGCGCGACCTATCTCGGCACATTGCCTGGCCATCCGCATCGTTTCGATCTCGACGATCATCATCACTTCGAGACCGGCAAGCCGCTGCGCGTGTGCGGCAACAGCGCCGACATGCTCGGCAACAGCCGCTTTGCGGCGCATTTCCGCATCGACGGCGACAAGCGCCGCCACTTCGGTCTGTTCGACTGTGCGCCGATTGGCACGAGCGTTGTCGTGAACAACGGCGCGCCGTGCTGCTGAGCCGGTGAGCGCTGCAGCTCCACGGCTTTCAATCATCGTTCCCCTGGCGCCGGGCGATAAGGAGTGGCCGGGACTGCGCAAGCAACTCGATGCGCTCGCCGCGGATTGCGAAATCATCGTGGTGCGGGCCATGGGCGACGGCTGCAACGACGCCCAAGCGGCAGTCGCTGCCGAGTTCGAGGACCCGGTCGCGACCCATCGCGAGATAGCCGTCCCGCGCGGGCGCGCGCGCCAGATGAATGCGGGTGCGCTTGTCGCACGCGGACGCTGGCTGTGGTTCCTGCATGCCGATTCGCGCCTGCATCGCGCGCACGCTGCCGGCGCTGCGCGCGTTTGTCGCGCACGGCGAGGATGCGCTCGGCTATTTCGATCTCGCCTTTCGCAAGGACGGTCCCTGGTTGGCTGCGCTCAACGCCGCCGGCGCCAACTTTCGCGCGCGCTGCCTTGGCCTGCCGTTCGGCGATCAGGGATTCGTGTTGCCGGCGGTCTGGTTCGCGCGGCTCGGTTCGTACGATGAAGCGGCGACCTATGGAGAAGATCACTTGCTGGTCTGGCGCGCGCGCGCCGCTGGCCTTCCGATCCGTCGCATCGGCGCGCCGTTGATGTCGAGCGCGCGCAAATACGCGCGCGAAGGCTGGCTGCGCACCACGGTTCGGCATGTCGCACTGACCGCGCGCCAGGCATGGCCCGAATGGAAACGTTTACGTGCGGATGTAGACAAGGCGCTGGCGCCGGCGCGTGTTGCGGGCGAACGAACGGATAAGCCGACTGACAAGACGTTGCACGCGACGGCACTCGCAATCTTCGTCAAGACGCCTGGCTATTCGCCGATCAAGACGCGCCTTGCGGCGGCGATCGGCGAGGCACGCGCGAGCGAATTTCATCGCCTGGCGGCACGTGCAGTCGCGGAGGTCGTGCGCGTCGCAAGTGAGGCGCAGGGCGATCCGATCACGCCGTACTGGGCCGTGGCCGAAAACGCTGCGCTCGATGAGCGCTCGTGGTCCGGGTTTCCATGCCTCTGGCAGGGCGACGGCGATCTCGCCGCACGCCTCGATCGCGTCTACTCGACCTTGCAATCGCGCCATGGCCGCGCGCTGCTGATTGGCGCCGACGCACCGCAGATCACGGTGGACCTGCTGCGCGCCGCCTGCGTCGCACTGGACGATCCGGACACGCCGTTCGTTCTTGGTGCCGCGAGCGACGGCGGGTTCTGGTTGTTCGGCGGTCGCGTGCCGGTAACGGACGACGTATGGCGCGGCGTGACCTATTCGAAATCGCAGACCGCATCGGAATTGTGTTCCGCGCTGGCGCCCCTCGGCCGTATCGCGGAGCTACCGACATTGACTGATGTGGACCATGTGGACGACCTGCCCGCGTTGGAGGACGCGTTGACACAACTGGAGGCGCCATTGCCGGCCCAGCAGGCTCTGCGTGCTTGGCTCTGTGAGCAGTCCCCACTCGCACGAAAACAGGAGATCCCTGCGTGACGATTGCGCTGCTCGTGGCCGTGTAGTTTCTCCCCGCAACCAACGAGCGCGAACGACAATTTCAAGGGCGTGGCAGTGCTGTACGGAAGTCGCGTCGCCGGGTACTGGACCAGCCTCGGCTGGGCCGGCGCACCACACTGGCGGGCTCGCTGTGCTCGGTGTTTCTGGCGCAGGCATTGCTGAAGGCGTTTACCGGTGCAGGATTGGTACCCGCCGATATCGCCGCGCAGACGGGTTTCGCCCCTCGCGGTGGCCGGCGGCGCCGGCATCACGATTGCGCTCGCAGCCTGGTGGGGTTTGCCGATCTCGACCACGCACGCATTGATCGGAGCCATGAGCGGCGCCGACCTAGTCGCAGTCGGTACCGGTGTGCACTTCGCATCGCTCGGCAAGACGTTTCTGCTGCCGCTGTTGGCCAGCCCGGTGATCGCGATCATCCCCGCGTTGTTCATCGCGCCGGTGCTGCGCAAGCTGGTGTCTCGGGCGGCGCGCGAACCCGAGTGCATCTGTCGCAGCGACGAGGCATCGATGGTCACGCCGGAGGGACTATTGTTGCGTACGGCAGCGACCACGGTCAGCGGCACCAATGCCGAGTGCGAAGTGCACGGCATGCGCCGACAACTACTGCGCTTGGACGCCACGGGTGCGGTCAACACGATGCTGTTCGTATTCGCCGGTGCGGTCACCTTCGCACGCGGTGTCAACGACACGCCGAAAATCGCCGCGCTGTTGCTGCCGATCGCGCTGCTCGATGGAAGTGGCGCAGTGTTGGCAGTGGGTGCGGCGATGCTGGTCGGTGGCCTCTTCGGCGCCCGGCGCGTCGCTCGCAGGATGAGCGATCGAATCACGAATCTGGATGTTGGCGCGGCGCTGGCGGCCAGTCTGACCACGAGCCTCCTGGTCAGTATCGCGAGCATCAACGGACTACCGGTGTCGACGACCCACGTGTCGGTCGGCGCGCTGGCCGGTGCCGGTGCGACCGGTCAGGGCGGTATCGATCGCAAAGTCGTGACCCACATCGCGTTGTCGTGGGTCGCCACCTTGCCTGTCGGCGCGCTGTTCGGTGCGTTGATCCATGTGTTGGTGCGCTGACTAACCAGATGCCGAAAGGTGATGCGCCGACGTCACTGCGTGCGTGGCCGGCCGGCCGGTTGGAGGGTGCTGCCGCGCTCGTACCAGCCGCGGCTGCTTTTCAGCAGGCGTACCACCGACAGCATCACCGGCACTTCCACGAGCACACCGACTACGGTGGCCAGCGCCGCGCCCGAACGCAGTCCGTACAGGCTGATCGCGGTCGCGACCGCGAGTTCGAAAAAGTTGCTCGCGCCGATCAGTGCGGCCGGTCCCGCGATGCAGAAGGGAACGCGCAGACGGCGGCTGAGCCAGTACGCGACACCGGCGTTGAAATAGACCTGGATCACGATCGGCACCGCGAGCAGTGCGATCACTGCGGGTTGATCGAGAATCGCCCGCCCCTGGAATCCGAACAGCAGCACCAGCGTGATCAGCAGTGCGGCAGTGGATACGGGTTCGAGCGCGCGCAATAGTCGTTGCAACGCAGGCTCGCCGCCGCGGTGCAGCCGCCACGCGCGAAGACCCTGCGAGGCCAGCACCGGCACGACGATGTACAACAGCACCGACAGCAACAACGTCGCCCAAGGCACCGTCAACGCGGCGACGCCCAGCAGCAATGCCACGATCGGAGCGAACGCGAACACCATGATGGTGTCGTTGAGCGCAACCTGGGCGAGCGTGAAGTGCGGTTCGCCTCCACACAGCCGGCTCCATACGAACACCATCGCCGTACATGGCGCCGCAGCCAGCAGTACCAGTCCAGCGATGTAGGCGTCGTGTTCGCCGGCGGGCAGCCACGCAGCGAACAGGTGGCGCACGAACAGCCAGCCGAGCAAGGCCATCGAAAACGGTTTCAGCGCCCAGTTGACGAACAGGGTAATGCCGATGCCGCGCCACTGTGCGCGCACGTCCGCGAGGCGGGTGAAATCCACGCGCAGAAGCATCGGCACGATCATCAACCAGACCAGGATCGCGACCGGCAGGTTGATCTGCCTGACCTGCGCACTGGCGATTGCGGCGAAGACATTCGGCAGCGCATGTCCGAGCGCGATGCCGGCGAGGATGCACAACGCGACCCACACGGTCAGATAGCGTGCCAGATTGCCCAATGGTGAGGGTGCCGCGTGCCGATCGGTGGCGCTCATGTCAGAGGCGCATCCACGCTCGCCGGGACTTGCCCGATGGCCCGGATTTCGCGTTCGCGCGCGAGCCGGTCGAGCTTGTCCAGCGGCAGGGCGATCAACAATTCGACACGCCGGCGCAATGCGACCAACGCGTTGCGGTAGGCTGCGCGACGGGTCGCCTCGTCGCCCTTCACGGCAGCCGGATCGGGCACGCCCCAATGCGCGGTCAGTGGTTGGCCGGGCCAGATCGGACAGACCTCGCCTGCCGCGTTGTCGCAAACGGTGATGACCAGGTCCATGTGCGGCGCATCGGGCTTTTCGAATTCGTCCCACGATTTGCTGCGCAAGCGCTCGCGCGGGTAGCCGAGCGCCACCGCGAATTCGGCCGCGATCGGCTGCACTTTTCCGGAAGGATGGCTGCCGGCGCTGAATGCGAGAAACCGGCCCCGACCCAACACGTTGAGCAGGGCCTCGGCGAGAATGCTGCGCGCCGAGTTGCCGGTACACAGGAACAGCACTTGAAAGGGCGCACGATCCGATTTCGGGCTCATCGGTCGGTCCCGTTTGCGTGCGTCGATGCGGATGGAAGCGCGGCAGCGCATGCGGGCGGCCTCCGCCGCGCCATGACCGACGGTATCGTCTCCGGCGTCGACGCGCAGGCTCGTGCGCGAATGGTTGAGCGCGATGTGGGCGAGGGCGGTGTTCAAGCGCGTGTTTTCCGGCTTGCGGACGTGGTGTCGCACGTCGTGACCGCCTCCTTGCAGGCGCCGCCGGCAGGGTCGTCGGCGCAGCAATTTTCGGTGAGGTAACCGAGCAACGCGTTCATCAGCGTGTAGTTGGCGTGGCAAATGATGCTGCGACCCTGGCGCTCGTCGTCGATCAATCCCGCATTGCGCAGGATGTTGAGATGGTTGTTGAGCGTGGCTCCGGGCAGCCCGGTTGCCGCGGCGATCGCGCCGACCGGCAGGCCCTGCTTGCCCGCGCGCACCAGCACACGGAAGACGTGCAGGCGATGCGATTGGCCCAGCGCCTTGAGCGCGTTGAACGCGGACGTATGTTTCATATTTCTAGAATATACGAAATATCTAATAGGTCAAGCAGAAAAATTCGCCGATGCGCGGACATCGATCATTGCCGAGTACGTCCGACCGGGGGCGTCGTGCATTGCGACGACAGGCAGGTGCGGCGAACGAACGCAAGCGGTTCGGATGGCCGACGTGACTACGCGCGTCCGAGCGTGAATTCACCGGCCCGATTCCGGCCGCCGGACGGTCGGCGCGCTGCTATGGTGCATGCTGGGTCGATTGTGGCCGCGATCTGATGGAGGAAACGATGGACAAGAGCATCCTGCGCTTGCGCACCAGCCTGTTGATTCTGCGTCTGAGCGTGGCTCTCGTGATGTTGATGTGGACGATCGACAAATTCGTGCGACCGGAGCACGGATCGCGCATCCTGGCGCACTTCTATGGCGTGGTCGGCGTCGGCAACGGCCCGATCTACGTGATGGCGGTTGCGGAACTGATTCTGATCGCCTTGTTCGCGCTCGGACTGTTCAAGACCTGGACCTATGGTCTGATTCTGCTGTTGCATGCCGCATCGACGCTGTCGTCGTATCAGCAGTATTTCCATGCATTCGAGCACGTGAATCTGTTGTTTTTCGCCGCTTGGCCGATGCTGGGCGCCTGCGTGGCGCTGTTTCTGCTGCGCGACGAAGACCAGCTGGCAAGCCTTGGCGCACATGCGCGTGAATGAGATTTAAATGCCGGGCTGATCAAGTGGTCGGGAGCAGGGGGGGGACGGGCGATTACGGGACTAATCGCTCGTAGCCAAAAAGGGAGCCTCCAATGAATCCACGACTTCATTCGTTGAAAAGCGGCGTCGCAACCTTGTTTGCCGCATGTCTGTTCGGGACTGCTCCGGCCTTTGCAACCCCGGTCCGCGTGACGATAACCAGTCTCGCGCCAGCCAATGGCGTCTATACGACCCCGTTCTGGGTCGCCTTCCACGATGGCAGTTTCGATTTGTTCGACATGGGCGCGCCGGCCAGTCCGGAGCTGGAACGCGTCGCCGAGGATGGCAACACGATGCCGATCACCGGCGCATTCGGGGCCGCAGATCCGGCTGGTCAGGATGCCACCATTACCGAGCCCAGCGGCTTTCCGGGTTTGCCGGTGTTCGATCCCGGCAACAGCGCCACCCAGGTGTTCGATGTCGATCCCGGTACGCAGGGGTTTTTCACTTTCGCCAGTATGGTGGTCCCGTCCAACGATGCTTTCATCGGCAACGACTCTCCCGAAGCCTATCCGGTATTCAATGACGACGGCAGCGTGCGCAGCTTCGATATCGTCGTCAATGGCGATCAGGTGCGCGATGCCGGCACCGAGGTGAATACGGAGACCGACGCCGCATTCTTGAACCAGACTGCGCCCGACACCGGCGAGACCGAGGGCGGCGTGATCACGCAACATCCGGGGTTCAACGGTTCGGTCGGCAACCCCGACGGCATGCCGATGAACATCCTCGGCGGCACCAACCCGGCCGGCATCTTCTTCGATCCGGTCGCCGCCGATTTCACACGCGAAGGCGCGCAGATTGTGAGGATCCATATTGGTCCCGCGATCGACACCAGTTTCTCGGGTAGTTGGTACGACCCGGCGCGCAGTGGCGAGGGCATTCAGGTCGATCTGTATCCGTACCAAGGCGGAACCGGCGGCGTGGTGACGTTCTACACGTACTCGCCGGACGGCACCGCACAGGCGTGGATTCAAGGCGTCGGCACGGTCGAAGACGATACGCTCATCGTCGACAACGCGTACTTGACCACCGGCGGGACTTTCGGCGACATGTTCGATCCGGCTGTGGTCATGCGTCCGTCCTGGGGAACGATGCAGATCCAGTTCAACTCGTGCAGCGATGCCGAATTCAGTTATGCATCGACCCTGCCCGAATACGGCAGCGGGATGCACGACTACACCCGGCTGACGCCAGTTCAGGGTTCAGGCGCCTGTACTGACCAGTCAGTGACAACGCGATAATCCACGCGGCAAGGACAGACCAGGGCGCGACGCGCAATCCCGCGTGGCCCTTTTTTGGCACGCAGTTCAATCGAAGCCGTTCAAGAAGGTCGATCGTCCCGTTGCGCCGGCTTCGGGGGTTGGTCGAAGTAGCGTAGACGGCAGGCGCCGCGAAATCACGGTTGCCGTAATGCTGATCGGGCTCCGGTCAAGAAGCTCAGGCCGCTATGATGCGGTCGAGAATCGCACGAGCGCTTGGGTCATGCGATTGCATCGTGCCTGACGCTGTCCAAATCCCGCCGATCCACTATTGCGAGAGCCTGTATCCGCCTCACTATCCTTACATGCATCGTCACGCTATTCGGTTGCGCAGCCCTCGCAGCGAAGGCGGCGAGTACGTTGCCACTCGACTTGCGCTTCTCGGATGCGGCGCCGGGGGCTTCATTGCCGCGAGGCTGGTATTACCACGCGCTTTCGCGAAAGGCGCACGCGAGTCACTTCGCCGTGGTCGAGGATGATGGAGTCAGCGTGCTGCAAGCGACGGCGGACAACGCAGCCGGCATGGTCGTGCATCCGCTTGATCTGCCTCCTGCCACACGGCTTGGGTGGCGGTGGAAGGTCGATCATGTCGTCCCTCGGGGCGATCTCTTCCGGCGCAGCGGCGATGATTTCGCCGCGCGGGTCTATGTGTTCTTCGACCTGCCCGATAGCGCACTCGGGTTTGGCGCACGCATCAAGTTGAAGCTCGCGCGCATGGTCTTTGGCGCGGACTTGCCAGCTGCCGCTCTGTGTTACGTATGGGCCAATCACGCGCCGGTTGGCACCATCGCGCCGAGCGCATTCACCAGCCAGGTCAGGATGATAGTGCTCGAAAGCGGCAATGAGCACGCGCGTACCTGGCGCGCCGAGTCACGCGATGTCGCCGCAGACTATCGTGCCGCTTTCCATAGCGCGTCACCGCGCATCAGCGGCGTCGTGCTGGCCAACGATACCGACAATACACACAGCGGCGTGCGTGCCTGGTTCGGCGATCTCGCGCTCACGCCGATTCGTTCCGTGGCACCCCATCACAAGAGCTGACAGCCGAACCCACGGCCGGTACCAATGGCGGTGCCATGCATCGAGGCCGGCGGTTATGATCGTGTGTCATCGCGCCATCTTTCACCCAAGGATCAACCATGTTTCGTTTGCGCATCGCTGTGTCATTGCTTCTGCTGCTCGCTACCGGCGTATCCAGCGCCGCGGTGGCTCCCAGCCTGTTCCAGGACATGCATTGGCGTTTGCTTGGACCGTTTCGCGGCGGTCGCGTACTTGCGGTCAGCGGCGTACCGGCCCAGCCTGAACATTTCTATTTCGGTTCGGTCAACGGAGGTGTCTGGGAATCGAAGGATGCCGGGCGCACCTGGCGACCGATCTTCGATGACCAGTCAATCGGTTCGATCGGCGCAATCGCAGTCGCACCGTCCGATCCGAATGTGTTGTATGTCGGCAGCGGCGAAGCCGACATGCGCTCGGACATCGCGCAGGGCGACGGCATGTACAAGTCCCTCGACGCTGGCCGGACCTGGCAAAAGATCGGCCTCGATGATTCCGAACAGATAGGCAGAATTCTGGTCGATCCGCATGATCCGAATCTCGTCTACGTCGCCGCGCTTGGCCATCCATACGGCCGGAATGCGATGCGCGGGGTGTATCGCTCGCGCGATGGCGGCACGAGCTGGCGGAGAGTGCTCGGCAAGGGCGAGGTGACTGGCGCAATCGATCTCGCGTTCGAGCCGGGCAACGCAAAAGTGATTTATGCCGCGTTGTGGCAGGCACGGCGCACGCCGTGGAACGTGTACCCGCCAGCCAGCGGTCCCGGATCAGGCCTGTACAAATCCGTCGACGGCGGCGACACCTGGAGCGAGATCAGTGGCAACGGGTTTCCCGCCGAACATGTCGGACGCATTGGAATCGGCCTGTCGGCCAGCGCGCCGAAGCGAGTCTTTGCGATTGTCGATGCCGACGCGGGTGGCCTGTACCGCTCGGATGATGCGGGCGTGCATTGGCGCCGGACGAGTGGCGACAACCGCATCTGGCAGCGCGGCTGGTATTTCGGCCGTATCACGGTCGATCCAAAAAACGCCGATCGCGTGTACGCGATGAACACGATCGTGCTGCGCTCGGACGACGGGGGCAAGACCTTCATTCCGTTCAAGGGTGACAACACCGGCGATGATTTCCATGATCTGTGGATCGATCCGGTCGATACCGATCGGCAGATGCTTGCGGTCGATCAGGGCGCGCTGGTGACGGTCGACGGCGGCAAGACCTGGTCGAGCTGGCACAACCAGCCGACCGCGCAGATGTATCACATCAGCACCGATTCGCGTTTCCCGTACCGCGTGTACGGTGCGCAACAGGATTCGGGCGCGATTGCGCTGCCAAACCGCGGCATCAACCGCAACGGAATCACCATGGAGCAGTTCCACGAAATCACCGCGGGTGGCGAGTCCGGGATGATTGCTCCCGATCCACGCGATCCTGACATCATCTATGGCGGCGCCGTGGACAAGCTCGATCTGCGCACGCAGCAGACGCGCTCGGTAGATCCGACGCTGGCCGATCCGGATCTCTACCGGCATACGTGGACCCTGCCGCTTGCATTCGACCAGCGCGATCCGTCATTGCTTTATTTCGGCAACCAGAAGGTCTGGCGGACATCCGATGGCGGGCTGCACTGGCAGGCGATCAGTCCCGATCTGACGCGCGAGGATCCAGGCGTGCCGGCCAATCTCGATCCGGTGACCGCCGCCGACAATCTCGGCACCGGCCCGCGGCGCGGCGTGGTGTACGCAATCGCGACATCGCCCGTAACCGGCGGCGTGATCTGGGCCGGAACCGATGATGGCCTGATCTGGCACAGCGATGATGCCGGCGGGCATTGGGCCAATGTCACGCCTGCCGCGCTGACGCCATGGTCCAAGGTCGGCACCATTGAGCCATCCCATTTCGATGCGGCGACGGCGTATGCCGCGATCGACCGGCATCGCCTGGAGGATCGAAAGCCGTATATCTATCGCACACGCGATGCGGGCAGATCCTGGCAACTCATCGTGCATGGAATCCTCGAGGGCGATTTCGTCAATGCCGTGCGCGAGGACCCCAAGCGCAAGGGTCTCTTGTACGCGGCTACCGAGCTCGGCATGTACATCTCGTTCGACGATGGCGCGGACTGGCAGCCTTTGCAGCAGAACCTGCCGCGGACTTCGGTACGCGATATCGATGTGCACGACAACGATCTTGTGATCGGCACGCACGGGCGCGGCATCTGGATCATGGACGACATCAGTGCGTTGAGGCAGATCGACGCGACTGCCGATGCGGGTAAGACGCACCTGTTCGCGCCGGCAACCGCGATTCGTTATCGCCAGGCAAGTTTCACCGGCACGCCGCTGCCCAAGGACGAACCGATGGCGGCCAATCCGGCCGCGGGCGCGCTGATCGACTACGTACTCGCGAAGCAACCGCGCAAACCTGTGCAAATGTCCATCCGCGACGCCGACGGCAAGCTTGTGCGGCGTTATTCGAGCAGCGATGCGGCACCAAAGATCGATCTGACCAAGATCGGATCGGCCCCGGAATGGATCACGCCGCCGGTCGTGCTGTCGACGAGCCCAGGCATGCACCGCTTCGTGTGGCCGTTGCACTATCCACCGAGCAACGCATCGGCCGGCGAAAATGACTTCGAGGACGGTGTGTGGGCGCCTCCTGGGCACTACACGGTGGAGCTCGTTGTCGATGGTCAGCACTACACGCAGCCTTTGGTCCTTGCGCCCGATCCGCGCATACACCTTTCGGATTCGGCATACGCTGCGCAATTTGCACTGGCGCGCCGGATCGAAACCTTACAGACGCGCATCGGTGCCGCCTCAGGTCAGGCTGACGCAATTCGCAAGGCGCTGGATGCGCGACGCAAGTCGGCCATTGGAGCTGCCGCGAGCGCGCTGGATGCATTTGCATCGAGGGTCGACGACATCAGCGGCAGCATCTCCTCGCCCAATCCATTCAATGGGTGGGCGTTCCCGCCGAAACGGGTGCAATCGCTCGCCTATCTTGCCCGGGCGCTCGGACAGTTACGCGAGGCGGTCGATGGCGCCGATGCCGCGCCCTCGCCGGATGCGAAGGCGGGTTACGCGAAGCTTGCGGCTCTTGTGGAATCAACCCTGCACGAATGGAATGGGGTTCACACAGCGGAGTTCGCTGCACTCAACGCCAGGCTGCGCAAGCTGGGCGCGCATCCGCTGGTGATCGAGTCAAAGTCCAAGGCGTGACGCAGTATCAACGTTGCGCGTGTCGAAACGGCTGCAGCAGCAGCGCGTCGAGGCGTTGATCGGCCGGTCGCGTAAAGACCGGCAAACCGAGGATCAGGGTGCGCTGCGGCAGGGCAGGTTCGTCGAGGTAGGTGCCGAACAGGCGGTCCCACCAAGACACGTGAAAACCGAAATTCCGGTCGTGCTCCTCGCGTCGCACCGAGTGGTGGATGCGATGCATGTCGGGTGTCACGAACCAGAGCCGCAGCACGCGATCGAGCGCGGCGGGCAGCGCAACGTTCGCATGCGTGAACAGCGCGAAAGCGCTCAGCAGGATCTCGAATGCGAACACCGCGAGCACCGGCGCGCCGATCAACAGCACGAGCCCGATCTTGAAGCCCATCGACAGCAGGATTTCCAGCGGATGGAAACGCACACCCGAGCTTGCATCAAGCGCGAGATCGCTGTGATGCACGCGGTGCAGCGGCCATAGCCAGCCGACGGTGTGCAGCAAGCGGTGCTGCCAGTAGATCATCAGGTCGAGCGCGACGAACGCAAGCGTGAAGCGCAGCCAGTACGGTGCCGAGAACATGTTCAGCAAGCCGAAAGCGTGCGCGCGCGACCACAGGGCGGCATCGACCGCGAGCCACGGCAGCAAGAGGCGCAGCAGCACGGTATCGATCAGCGACATGCCGAAGTTGGCGGTCCAGCGGCGTGCCGCCTCGCGTCGTTGCAGGTGTCGCGGCCAGCGCGCCTCCGCGAAGGCGCAGACGATCCACACACCGATGAAAATCCCGAGCCGCAGCAGGGCGCTCGAATCAGGCACTAGATCTCCTCTTTGACCTGACCGTAAGCGAGCAAAGCGAACAGGCCGGTTCCGCCGACCATGTTGCCGACCAACGCCGGCACAAGTACGCCGAAAATGCCATGCAGCGGCGCGAGTTGTCCGCTGAACATCAGCAGAAACACCTCGGTCGATCCAACCACCACGTGCGTCGATCCGCCCAGCGCGATGATGTAGGACATCAGAGCGATGATCCAGAACCGGCCTTCCTTGGACGCGGCGAGCATCCATACCATCGCCGCGATGAAGAAACCGGCGGGCACACCCTGCAACAGAACATTGAGAGGTGTCTTGGATGCCAGGGTCTGCGCCACGGCATAGAAGCCGGCGAGTTGTTCCGGCGTCGCCACTCGCGCGTAGATCGCCATGATCGACGCGAGCGCCGTACCCGCGAGATTGGCCACGAACACGATGCCCCACAAACGCAACGTGGACATCAATGCGCGCCATGTGCGCTCGACCAGCAACGGCAGGACTGCCGTGATCGTCGTTTCCGTAAACAGCTGCATGCGCCCCAGCACCACGATCAGGAAACCGGTGCAATAACCGAGGCTCGCGACCGCTGCACTCCATGGCGCATCGGGCAGATAGCCGTGAAGAATTCCCTGCATGAACACCGAACTGCTGATCGCGATGCCCGCGACGAGTCCTGACCACCACAAGGACTGCGCCGGGCGCGCTAGCTCGACTTCACCTTCGGCGCGCACGGTGTGATAGACGACAGGCGACGGGATACTGGTCTGGTCTTCGACCTTGCGGTTCTCCTTGGCTGACAGCCCGTGATCGCCAATCGCATCCTTCTTCTTCTTGCTGGCGCTCGAGGTCATGTCGGATGTCCCGCGTTGCTCAATCGATGACCGGTCGCGATTGCATCGGCGCGTGCGGGTTCATGCCGCCGCGTCGTCATCGACTGCAGCGAAAATCGCCGCAGCATTCCTGGCGACCTGGAGCGTGTCATACCACGCATAGGCGCCCACGCCCGCGGCACCGATGAGTGGCAGCCAGCGCGCGATGCCACGGCGTACCAGCCGCTGTGACAAACGCATGCCGACGGTGCGCGCAATGCGCTCCAGTGCCCGCGCGGGGACCTCCTGGATCAGCACCCGCCCGCCGACCTGCACGGCCACATCGCGAAGTGCCTGGGCGGTCGCGTGGCGGAACAGGCAGAACAGCATTTGTTCGCGACCGAGGTCTGCGCTCTTGCCGTGGACGCCCGCGATGTCGGCCACCATCTGCGCCTGAATGCGCCATATCGCGATCAATTCAGGGATCAGCGTGAGCCACCCAAACGCGCCGGGCGGCAGCGCAAGCGTGCCAGCCGTGAGCGCCGCGCGGTGCGCTGCGGCATTGGCGATGCGCCGAGCATGGCGCTCGGGTCCGGGCGCCATGGTTTCCTCGGTCGCGGGTATGCGGGCCATCAACTCCATGACGGCGCGACCGAGACGTGTCGCCAGTTCGCCGCCGGCGCTTTCCGGAATGCGCCTCGCGACGACCTGCCTGCTCATGCGCGATGCGGCGATGAAGGCAGCGCGGCTACGCACTCGATCTCCACGCGCGCGCCGAGCGCGAGTCCGGTCGCACCGAACGCACTGCGGGCCGGAAAATGCGCGGTGAAATAGGTGCGGTAAACATTGTTGAACGCGGGCCATTCGTGCATGTCGGCGAGAAATGCCGTGCACCTGACGACATCGTCCAGGCCCGCACCGTGGCGCGTGAGGACCGCCTTGATGTTCTCCATGGCCTGTCGCGTCTCGGGTTCGATGCCGCCCGGTACCAGCGAGAGCGTGCCGGGGGAGATGCCGATTTGGCCGGACAGGAACAACAGCTGACCTGTGCGCACAGCCTCGGAAAACGGCAGGTGCAGTTTCGCGGCGCCAGGCATCGCAAAAAATTGTGGCGCCTCGGAAGATGGCCGCGTTGACGTCATGTCGCAGCCGGCCACGGCGAATGTGAGGATGGAAATCAGAATCGCTTTGGACATGGCAGCCTCTCCGGTCGACGCCGCCAGTGTAGCCGCGGTAATTCTGCCGCGCATCGATTTCCCCTATAGTCGTTGATCGTTCAAACGGAATCCTGATCATGTTGCCGGGCATGCATCGCGCGTTTTTACCTGCCGTCGTCGCGACGCTCGTGCTCACCGCGTGCTCGCAATCCTCGAACGGTCCGACGCCGAGCGAGCGCCGCGCTCAGCCTGCGGTGGCCGCCCGGGCTGCTGATGCGCAGGCCGACAAGGAATTGGCGATGTACCGATCCATGCTCGCCCAGGGAAACTACGAGCTGGCCGCGCCGCTCGGACAGGAGATCGCGACCCGCTTCGCACGAACGCCGGCTGCGACCGAAGTAAGCAAGACCTTGCCCGATACGGTTGCGCGGGCCAAGGCGAGTAGCGGGATGCGCCGGCTGAAGCGCTTGTGGTCGTACCAGACCGGCCCCGAATCCGGTGGGGTCCAGAACACGGCGTCGATCTACAGCAGCGAACCCGAGGGCTTGAACGACCGCATTCGGCTGGTCCTGCGCCGGCATTCACAATGGGGACAAAGCGTGTATCTGTTCGGTCATGGCGCGGGATTCGTCTGCGCGGGCAGATGCAGCGTGGCCGTTCGCTTCGACGACAAGCCAGTCGAGCGGTTCAAGGCATATCTGCCGCCCACCGGGGAGCCTGCACTGTTCATCGAGAACGACGCGCGTTTCATCAGCTTGATGCAGCAGGCGCACAAGATTTCACTGGATGTCATGCTGAAAGGAGAGGGAAAGAAGACGTTGGTATTCGAGGTCGGCGGTTATGACGCGACCCGGTTTCCACAGTTGCCCAAGGGCGCGCACGAGAAATCGAAATAGTGCGACCGCATGCATTCGGCGCGGCACCATTGGCGAGAGCGCGATGCAGGCGGGCAACACTTCGAAGAGACACTGCGCCTGCCCTCGTGTCGGCAGGGAGCGGGCATTCCGGATATTGCGACTCGCGGGTGGATTTCCTACAACTTGACGCGACGTCCCGTGCTCGCGGCGTCATCCGATCCTCGCCATCATCGTGCCAAGTCGATCAGGATCGCGCGATGACGATGCAGCAGCGAAGCAAACCATTGCGATGTGCAATGGCCGGTGGCGTACTCGGATTGTTGGCGTGGATGGGCGTTGCCTCGCAAGCCTGCGCCGCATCGATCTACAAGTGTACCGACGCGCGGGGATCACCTGCCTACCAGGATCGGCCGTGCGCGCATGGATTGCAGCAGTCGATGGTTGCAATCATTCCGCCGCCGTCCTCGGTTACTCCAGTATCTTACGCGTCGTCGGCAAGATCGCCCGCGATATCGCCGCGCGTCCATCGCGTCGCCAAGGCTCACGTTGGCCGCAGCGGCAGATCAAAGCGAGTCCGCGAGGCCATGTCGTGGGAATGCCGCGTCGCCAATGGCGAGGTTTTTTATCGCCATGGATCGTGCCCCAAAGTCGTCAGTGGCAGTTCCCGTGCTTCGCGCAAAGCGCATCAACGCGGGCGTTCCCGGGTTGGCATGTTACGAGTGGTCGGGCATCGGGTTGCGCGCGCCGATGCCTGCCGCATGATCAACGAGACCACGGTCAGCGATCGCTTCGGACATGAGCGTGACGAGCAAGTATCGACCTACGAGCGCAATCTCGGACGCGATCCCTGCCGAAGGTATTGACTGCGGCGCAGCTCCCGACACTTCAGACAGCCTCCGGATCGTCGGAGCGCAATGTGACGCCGGTGTCGGGAATCTCGTAGTGTCCCTTGCCGAGTACTTCAAGCGTCTCGCCCGCTGACGTGCATATCGTGGTCAACGCCTCCATGGATGGATGCGCGGCCTTCTTGCCGGGCGCGTCGACGGCTTCGGCATACACGTGTATTTCATAGAGCTTGCCGTCGCTGCCGTGCGCCGCGTACAGCTTCTTGAGGAACATCGCGATTCGCCAGTCTGGTGCGCTGCTTGGGTCTCACCGATTCCAGCATCCGCCCGCACAGACAGCTACGGTGCAGGTGGGGCATCGCCGTTTACCCTAAACGCCCGCACCTGAATGCGAAAGTGACACCGCATCGCGGCTTTTCAAGCTTCCATTGGCGCAACAACCTGATGACGCAGGGGTTCGGTGCGCCCCTGCGGTTTATCGCCGTTCAGCATGAGCCATCGAAACTGGATTGGTTGAACAACCAAAGGAGAAACGCGATGAAACACCGGATGATGACGACACTGGCTTCGGCTGTCGCGCTTGCCATTTCGGCGACGGCATTTTCGCCGGCGCAGGCACGCGAAGCCGACCTCGACTGCAAGCTGACCTATTCGCTGACCGGTTGGGCAGCCATTTACAAGCATGCGGAAGGGCACGGCATGGTTCGCTGCGCCAATGGGACCAGCATGCCCGTGGCCATCACCGCCAAAGGCGGTGGCCTCACCGTCGGCAAGTCCCACATTGATAACGGCCGGGGCACATTTACCGACGTGCATCGGATTTCCGATGTGCTCGGCACGTATGCGCAAGGCGAAGCCAGCGCGGGCGCCGGTCGCTCCGCCGGGGCGCATGTCATGACCAAGGGTACGGTTTCGCTGGCCCTCGCCGGCAAGGGCGAAGGGGTCAATCTGGGCGTGAGCTTCGGCGCGTTCACGCTGAGCCGCGCCGGTTCAAAGTAAGGCTTTCCTGGTATTTTCAAATCCGCGGCGCCAACGTGCCGCGGTTTTTTTGCGCCTGGAGTCGGTCAGAACACCGCGTTCAGCAGGGAATACAACGCCAGCGCCAGACAGGCGAAACCGAGCCCGACCTTGTAAGGCATCAGCTTTGCGGTCAACTCCTCGAGCGAGCCGGTGAATCGGTTGCTGCCGATCAGGGATCGGAGCAACGGCATCGCGATGATCAGGCCCGTCGCCGCGATCACGAGTGCCGTAATCAAGGCGAGCAGCATCAGGCCCGGCGCAAACCGCAAGGCGCCGAGCCCGGCGATCCAGCGCAACAACAGGAACAGCCCCCAGATCAGTCCGATCAATCCGATCCAGCCTTCCACCGATTCCAGCGGACGCAGGTGATCATCGACGCCTGGGCGCCTGATCTTGAGCCAGGACGAAATCCCCAGCAATCCGAGCAGTATCAAAAGGATCAGGCTGAGAAGCCACATGATTCGTCTCCGCGGGATACGACGATGCGCATCCTAACAGGATGCGAAAACCGGGCTGCCACGTCGATTGGCCCTTGACGGGGGCGGCGTGTTTGCCGACGCTGTGGCGTGCGACGCGTCGGTCGTCAATGAATCGGGGAGCGGGCCATGCGGTATCTTGCATTCGTCATCGTGCTGATGACGTTTTTCGGCGGCATCGGGCAACTTCACGCAGCGGCACCGGGCGCGGACGTCTTGCCGCCGGGCCTGCAGATTCCGGATGCCGCGCGCCCCGGTCCCAATTTCAATGTCGATCGCGCGACGGATGCGTACATCAATCTGCTGTCGCCCGAGCAACGTGCGCGGTCGGACGCCTATTTCGTGGGCGGATACTGGCTGCAATTGTGGGGATTCCTCTACGGCGTCGTCGTCGCGGTGATCCTGTTATGGGGCGGCCTGTCCCAGCGTCTGCGCAACCTGGCTCGCCGTATCAGTGCGCGCCCTTGGTTGTACACGATGATCTACGTGTTCCTGTGGTTGCTTGCGGTATTCGTGTTGAGTTTGCCGTGGGCCATTTACACGGACTTCGTGCGCGAACACCAGTACGATCTGGCGACGCAGGATTTTGGCGGCTGGTTCGGCGATCAGCTCAAGGCATTGCTCGTGAGTCTCGTCATCGTGCCTCCGGTGCTCGCGTTGCTCTATGCCGGCGTGCGTCGCCTCGGTTCGCGTTGGTGGGTCGCGGCAGGCGGCGGCGCGTTCGTGCTGCTGTTGTTCTTCTCGATGCTCGCACCGGTGTTCATCGAGCCGTTGTTCAATCACTACAAACCCCTGCGTGCCGGCCCGGTACGCGAGGCGGTCTTGTCGCTCGCGCGTGCCAACAAGGTTCCGACCGACCATGTGGTCGAATTCGATGCGTCGCGCCAGACCACGCGCATCAGCGCCAACGTTGCCGGTTTCCTGGGCACCACGCGGGTTGCGCTCAACGACAACCTGCTCGACAAGACCTCGCTGCCTGAAATCAAGGCCGTGCTCGGCCACGAAATGGGTCACTACGTGCTCAATCACGGTTTGCGGCTCGTGATTTACCTGACGCTGGTGCTGACGCTGGGATTCTGGATCGTGCACCTTGTGTTTGATCGCGCGCTGGCGCGGTGGGGAGGGCGCCTCGCTCTCGAGGGTCGCGGCGATCCGGCCGCATTGCCGCTCGCTGTGGTGATCCTCTCCACCTTTTTTCTCCTCGCGACGCCTCTGACCAATTCGATCACGCGCCAGGCCGAGGCGGAAGCCGATGCATTCGGCCTCAATGCCGCGCGCGAGCCAAACGGCTTTGCGATGGCTGCGATGCGTCTTTCGACCTATCGCAAGATCAAGCCGGGCCCGATCGAGGAGACCATCTTCTACGATCATCCGAGCGGCTATACGCGTGTGCGCGGCGCCATGATCTGGCTCAAGGAAAATCAGGACAATCCCACCGCAAATGCGCCGCTGCCACCGCCACCGAGAGTTGGGACTTCGCCGCACTGAAACGCGAGCCACTCCATCACGTGGGCGCCTGACTTCTCCCGGCATCGAGACGGGATAGCGCCGGGTCTGATGGCACGCTGCACGGGCGACGAGTCGCTCGGCATCCGGGCCGAACGGAGGCCTCTCGGGCCTTCAAAAAAAGTCCCGACATGACGGCGCGCCGGTTATCGGCGAAACTGGAGCAGCAAATACTCGCGAGCGCCAGGAGGATCGATGGCCGTCCAGGAAGCCAAAGTGCCGGATATCGGCGGTTACACCAACGTGCCGGTCATCGAAGTGCTGGTCAAGGCGGGCGATACGGTCGACAAGGATCAGGGGCTGATAACGCTTGAATCGGACAAGGCAACGATGGAAGTGCCGGCCCCGTTTGCAGGCACGATCAAGGAGGTCAAGGTCCAGGTTGGCGACGAGATCGGCGAAGGCGCCGTCGTCGCGTTGATCGAGGCAGCAGGAGAAGCGGCGCAGGAGAAGCCGGCGCAAGACAAACAACCGGCGTCACCAAAGGCCGCGCCCGCAACCGAGCAGGCCGCGCCGCCATCCAGGTCCGCGGCGGCATCCGAGAAAACAAGGACGCACACGGCGCCGAAAAATGACGCAGCCGAATCGCCGGCTGCACCTGACTCGACGAGTGGCGACAGCGAAATCTCGCCGGGCCCGCATGCGCCGCCAGTTCCATTCGATCCGAGCATTGCGTTACCCGACAAGCTGCCGTACGCGAGTCCGGCGGTGCGCCTGTTCGCGCGCGAACTCGGTGCCGATCTCGCTGCGATCAGCGGGACCGGACGCAAGGGCCGCATCCTCAGGGAAGATGTGCTGGCATTCGTCAAGCGCGCGTTGTCGGGAAGCACAGCGGCCGTTCCAGCTGGAACCGGCGGCCTTGCACTTCTGCCATGGCCGCAAGTCGACTTCGCCAAGTTCGGCGAGATCGAAACCGCCCCGCTGTCACGCATCAACAAGATCGCCGGAGCGAATCTCGCGCGCAACTGGGCGATGATTCCCCATGTCACGCAGCAGGACGATGCCGATATCACCGACATGGAAGCGTTTCGGCGAAAGCTCGGTGAGGAGCAGGCCGGAAAGCGCGGCGAGGGCCTGAAAATCACGCCGCTGGTGTTCCTTATCAAGGCTGTCGTGGCGGCGCTAAGGCAGTTTCCGCGCTTCAACGCATCGCTCGATGCGAGCGCCGAAAACCTGGTGCTCAAGAAGTATTTCCATATCGGCATCGCGGTCGATACGCCCGATGGCCTCGTGGTCCCGGTCATCCGTGACTGCGACAAGAAGGGGCTGCTCGACCTCGCGCGTGAGCTGTCCGCGATCTCGGCAAAGGCACGCGACAAGAAACTGGGTCCGGCCGACATGTCCGGCGGCTGCATTTCGATATCGAGCCTCGGCGGCATCGGCGGCACGTCGTTCACACCAATCATCAACGCGCCGGAAGTCGCGATACTTGGTGTATCGAAATCGCAGATGCGACCAGTCTGGAACGGCAAGGAATTTTCCCCGCGCCTGCTGCTGCCGCTGTCGTTGAGCTATGACCATCGCGTGATCGACGGTGCCGCGGCGGCCCGGTTCACCGCGTATCTCGCCGGCGTGCTCGGGGATTTGCGGCGGCTCTTGCTGTGACGGCCCGGTGGCGGTCCCGGTAGCCCAGCAGCCCCCGGATACGCGTGCCGATGTACTCGGCACGCTCGGTTCGGCATCGCATCACGTCAGCGATTTTCTCAACACCCAGTTGCTTGACACGCAAGGTATCAGTCTCACCATCGGTGCCGTGCTCGCGGCGATCATCACGATCCTGATCGCGCTGGTAATCTCGCGCGTACTGCGCAGCGGCATCAGTCGCTACGCCAACAAGCACAAGTCCAACCAGGCCGCGTTGTATACGGTATCGAGGCTGGTGCACTACGTGCTGCTCGTGGTCGGCACCTTCATCGCCTTGTCGGTCGCCGGTATTCCGTTGAGCAAGTTCGAGTTGTTCGCCGGTGCGCTCGGCGTCGGCCTGGGCTTCGGATTGCAGGCGATCTTCTCGAACTTCGTGTCGGGACTGATCATCCTGTTTGATCGCAGCCTCAAGGTCGGCGACTTCGTCGAGTTGTCCAACGGTGTGCATGGAACGGTCCGCGACATCCACATTCGCGCGACCCTGGTCACGACCAACGACAACATCGATATCCTGGTGCCGAACTCGGAGTTCGTCACCCACAACGTGGTCAACTGGACGTTGCGCGAGGCCTCGCGACGCCAGCGCATTCCGTTTGGCGTGGCCTACGGCAGCGACAAGGAGCTCGTAAAGAAAGCGGCGCTCGAAGCGGCTCGGGAAGTGCCGTTCACGCTGACCCAGGAAGGCGCGCGCGCGCCGCAGGTCTGGTTGACCGGTTTTGGAGATTCCTCGCTCGATTTCGCGCTGGTCGTGTGGCTCAATTCCGACGCGGTCAAGCGACCCGGTGCAGTCACTGCGGCGTACAACTGGGCGTTGCACAGCGCGCTCGCAAAATACGACATCGAGATTCCGTTTCCGCAACGCGATCTGCGCGTACGTTCCTGGTTCGGGCTGTCGGGTGAGGAGGCACGCGAAGCCGTTGCCGAGAGTCATCAGCCGGCCAGCGGCCCTGCGCAAGGCCGACAAGCCGGGGACCGAGAAGGCGCAGCGCTCTCCCAAAACGATGCTGCACGCGACGTCGAGCGCGAAATCGGCGGAGATGCGCGAAGCGCGATGCGAAAACGCGATGCCCCCGGCAGCGACAACGACAATGGACCAGCGTCCGATGGCGCGTTCCGCGATGCGCATAATGATGCGGGCCGCGACGCGTCCGCTGCCGATACGCAGACAAATCGGCGCAAATGACGGGCGTCGCTCACGGCGCACACCAACGTAACAGGATTCCCGCACATGGCCAGGACAATCGAAATCAAGGTGCCAGACATCGGCGACTTCACCGATATTCCGGTGATCGAGGTGCTGGTGAAAATCGGCGACCGCATCGACAAGGAGCAGAGCCTGCTCACGCTCGAATCGGACAAGGCGACCATGGACGTGCCAGCGTCCGCGGCGGGCGTCATCAGGGAGGTCAAGATCAAGGAAGGCGACACGGTTTCCGAAGGTGATGTGATCGCCATGGTCGAAGTGGATGGCGGCGAGGGCGCTGGCGACAAGGAGTCCGGCAACGCGTCAGGCAGCGAACCCGAACCGCAGAAAAAGACGAATACACGCGATCAAGTCGCTGCAGCATCCGGGAAAGACGCGCCGCGAGCCGCCGCGGCTGCGCGTTCCGCGTCGGATTCCGGGCGCAAGGCCGATATCGAATGCGGCGTGTGCGTGCTCGGTTCCGGTCCGGGCGGCTATACGGCTGCGTTTCGCGCGGCGGACCTGGGTCTCGATGTGGTGCTCGTGGAGCGCTATCCGACGCTGGGCGGGGTCTGCCTCAATGTCGGCTGCATCCCGTCGAAGGCGCTGCTGCATGCGGCTGCCGTGATCGACGAAGCCGACGCGATGGCAGCGCACGGCATCAGTTTCGGCCATCCGAAACTCGATCTCGACAAGTTGCGCGCCTTCAAGAACAAGGTCGTCGGCAAGCTCACCGGCGGCCTCGCCGCGATGGCGCAGCAACGCAAGGTGCGCGTCGTCGAAGGTGGCGGCGTGTTTGTCTCGCCGCACGAGATCGAAGTGCGCGGAGGCAAGCAGGGCAAGGACGGCAGTACCCTGATCCGATTCGAGCAGGCGATCATCGCGGCGGGTTCGCAATCGCTGAAACTGCCCGGGTTCCCCTGGGAAGACGAGCGGATAATCGATTCGACCGGCGCACTCGAACTCGCCGACATACCGAAGAAATTTCTGGTCGTCGGCGGCGGCATCATCGGCCTCGAAATGGCAACCGTCTACGCCGCCCTGGGTAGCGAAGTGACGGTGGTCGAGTTGATGGACCAGCTCATGCCCGGCACCGATCCGGACCTCGTGCGGCCGCTGCAGCAGCGCATCGGCAAGCGATACAAGGGCATCCACCTCAAGACCAAGGTGGTGGAAGCCAAGGCCCAGAAGAGCGGCATCAAGGTCACGTTTGAAGGAGACAGCATTCCCGAAACGTCCGTGTTCGATCGCGTGCTGGTTTCCGTCGGGCGCAGTGCGAACGGCGGCCGGATAGGCGCCGACAAAGCGGGAGTTGCGGTGGACGGACGCGGCTTGATTGCAGTCGACAAGCAGATGCGCACCAATGTGCCGCATATCTTCGCCATCGGCGATCTGGTCGGACAACCCATGCTCGCCCACAAGGCAACTCACGAAGGCAAGGTTGCGGCCGAAGTTGCGGCCGGCATGAAGAGTGGCTTCGATGCGCGCGCGATTCCATCAGTGGCGTACACCGATCCGGAAATCGCCTGGGTCGGCCTGACCGAACGCGAAGCGAAGCGGCAGGGCTTGAAGTTCGGAGTCGGCAAGTTTCCCTGGGCGGCCAGCGGCCGTGCGATCGGCATCGATCGCACTGAAGGATTCACCAAACTGATCTTCGACGAAGCCAGCGATCGCATCATTGGCGCCGGCATCGTCGGAGTCCACGCCGGCGACCTGATTTCCGAACTCGCGCTGGCCATCGAGATGGGCTGCGAAGCGGCCGACATCGGTTTGACGATCCATCCGCATCCGACCCTGAGCGAATCGGTCGGCATGGCGGCGGAAGTGTATGAGGGTACGATCACTGATCTGTACCTGCCGAAAAAGAAATAGAGGGGAATCGCGATGACCGCTGAAATCGCCGGATTCGTATTCGGAACGCTGCTGCTGATCGTGGGCGCCGATTCATTTGTACGTGGTGCGGCGGGGCTGGCATTGCGCAGCGGTGCAAGCAGCTATGCGGTGGCGCTGTTTTCGACGGCCCTTGGTGCACTGGTACCGGCACTTGCCGTTACGCTCGCAGCCGGATTTGCCTCCCATCCGGAACTTGCGCTGGGCAATCTCGTCGGCAGCAGCATTGCCCAGCTAGGTCTGATCCTCGGCATTTGTGCACTGACGGCATCGCTGCGGGCGCGCATGAAGCTGTTTGCGTGGCTCGACCCTGCCGTCATCGGCGCCGCGTTGCTGGTGTGGCTGCTCGCCCTCGATGCGCGTCTTGGTCCGCTCGACGGCGTGATCCTCCTGACCGCCTATGTCGCAGTCCTGGTATTCGTCGTGCGCGGTGCGCGGCGCGAAGATCACGTTTTGCGCAATGAGCTTGAAAATGCAACCGGCACTGAAATGCTGGTATGGCGTGACGGTCTGCGCCTCGTCGTCGGCGTGCTGATCCTGCCGTTTGCAGCCGTGTGGCTGGTCGATGGCGCGCTGGCGATTGCCCATGGATTGGCGTTGTCTGGGGTCGTGGTCGGACTCGTATTGCTCGGCGCCTCGACCGCGCTCGCGAGCGTCTGGCCGACGGTACTCGCCGCACGCCGCGGGCAGAGCGATTTCGCGATCGGTCATGCGCTTGGCGCCGTACTCGGAAACCTGTTGCTGTTGCTCGGCGCACTCGCGCTGTGGCAGACGGTGGCGGTGGCGCGATCGCTGCAGCATGTCGAGATTCCCGCGCTGCTCGTACTCAGTGTGGCGATCTACCCGATGATGCGCAGCGATGGGGAACTGTCGCGGCGCGAGGGCGCGGTACTCCTGCTGGCTTACGCAGTATTCCTCATCGGGGAAACCTGGCTCGCCAGCGCTGGCTGAAGCCTGCCTTCGGACGCTGTCACCGATGCCGGCTGTCCTGGTCCTCGGCGCAAGTGGCGCAGTCGGGCGATTCCTTTTGCCGCGGTTGTGCGCCGCGAATCGGGACGTTCTTGCGCTTAGCAGGCAACCCCAAGTGGATCGGGCGTCTCTGAGCTGGCTGCGGGTGGACCTCTACGGCAGCATGCCTGCGCTGCCCGATCTCGATGCGATTTTCAGCCTTGGCCCGCTCGACGGGCTGGCGAACTGGCTGATACAGGCGCGATTCGGCGCGCAGCCACGGCTGATCGCGCTGAGCTCGATGAGTCTCCTGAGCAAACGCGATTCGACCGACGCCGGCGAGCGCGCCCTTGCCATGCGTCTTGAGAATTCCGAGAAGTCGGTCATCGCCGCCGCGGACTCACGAGGTCTCGACTGGACCTTGCTGCGTCCTACATTGATCTACGGCGCGGGGCTCGATCGCAGCCTGACGCCGCTGGCGCGGTTTGGCGTGCGCTGGCGCTTGTTTCCGCACCTGCCCGCCGCGCGAGGTTTGCGCCAGCCGGTCCACGCCGAGGATCTCGCGGCGGCGTGCATGCGCCTGCTCTCGTGCCCCGATGCGATCGGCCGTATCTACCCGGTCGGCGGAGGCGAGCGCCTGACATTCGGCCGGATGCTCGAGTCCGTGCGGCTTTCCCTGCCGGTTCGGGTATTGCCTGTCCCGCTGTCGCTTGGGATGCTGCGCATGGCTGCGGGTTCGCTTCGGCTGTTTGGCCGTGAGTGGTCTGCCGCTGCCGCCTTTGCGCGTCTCAACAGCGATCAGATTGCGGATAACGATGCTGCGCGCACCGATTTTGGCTGGACGCCGCGCGCATTCCGGCCGGACGTCTCGTGCTGGGTGCCTCCCGCGTTGCCATGATCGCCATGCGACAGTCGCCCTTTCGCTGCTAATATGCGCAGACATTCCACAGCTTTCGAGGGGACCGGCATGCAGCTCCGATCGATCGTCGCATTGGCCTTGTCGTCCTGCCTGCTGGTTTCCTGCGGCGGTGGCAGCAACAGCTCGCAAGTCGTGCCGCCGCCCCCTGGTCCGCCCGGCAACGGCGTGGTGCTCGCGGCGAAGTTCGATCCTTCCTCGGGCGTGGTGCCGTTCCCGACCGATCTGCTGTTGTCCGGAACCACCGATCTGACCCTGAACATCCCGGTCGCCAATCCCACCGATTACAGCGATCCGAAAGTCGCGCTCGATGCGCTCGACGGTTTCAGCACGGTCGCGCCATGGACCACGACGTTCTCGATGGCGCCCGACACGCAATCCGTCGTTGGCGGACAAAGCGTTCGCGTGTTCGAGGTAACCCACAGCGGGCCTGGTGGCGCCGTGACCGGGGTCGTGCGCGAATTGCAGTCCCCGCAGGAGTTCGTCGCGCTCATCACGCCTTCGGACAGCAGCGGACAGACGCTTGCGATCGTGCCGACCAAGCCGCTCAAGCAGGCGACGTCGTACATGGCAGTCCTGACCAAGGACATCACCGATAGCTCCGGCAATCCCGCCGTGCCGGACATTCCGTATTTTCTCGCCGAGCGTCACGATGTGCTGTGCGTCGACGGTCACAGCACCGATCCATCGCTCGATGATGCGACCGCGTGTGCGCTCGAGCCGTTGCGTGTACTGGTCAACTCGCAGGAAACCGCGGCAGCCTCGGCCGGCGTCGACCCTGGCCGCATCGTGTTGTCATGGGTCGCGACGACCCAGGCGATCACGCCGGTGCTTGGCCGGCTCGCCGCTACCGTGGCGCAGAGTCCGGCGCCGGTGACGCATATCGCACCGACCGGCGAGACCCTCGGTGATCTTGGCGCCGGACTGCCGCCGGTCGCGGATATCTACATTGGCACCATCGATCTGCCGTACTACCTCGGCGTACCGGATGCGAGCGATCCGACCGCGCCGCTGACCGATTTCTGGCAGGCGGCACCAGGCGCGTACGTGCCGCCGTTCGATCAGTTCGGGCTCGACCCGACTTCGACCAACGTCACCTACGCCAATCCGGTGCCGGTGCAGACTTCCGTGCAGACGGTCCCGTTGCTGCTGACGTTGCCGAATGCCGCATCCGGCCAGACCCGCCCGCCGGGCGGCTGGCCCGTGGTGATCTTCCAGCACGGCATCACCCGCAATCGCACCGACATGTTCGCAGTGGCCGGCACGCTGGCTGCGCAGGGATTCGCGGTGGTCGCGATCGATATTCCGCTGCACGGCATCACCGATCCGACCAATCCGTTCTACATCGGCAATACCCCATTCGCCGAACTCGGCGCACACGAGCGCACGTTCGACCTCGATCTGGAGAACAATGCGACGGGCGCCGCCGGTCCGGATGGCGTGATCGATCCGTCTGGCGCGTATTTCATCAACCTGTCGAGTCTTCTGACTTCGCGCGACAACCTGCGCGAGGGCGTGGCCGATCTGACGGAACTGGCGCATGCGATTCCGGCGATGCGGGTTTCCCCTGCCGGTGGCGCTCTCAACGGTTCACGCATCAGCTTTGTCGGGCAGTCGCTTGGCAGCATTCTTGGAACGGATTTCCTCGCAATCGATCCGGCGGTGACCGTCGGCGTGCTCAATGTGCCCGGCGGTGGCATCGCCAAGTTGCTCGAGGCCTCTCCCACGTTCGGGCCGCGCATCCAGGCGGGACTTGAAGGTGCCGGGCTCGAACCCGGCACTGCGGATTACGCCGCGTTCTTCGTCGCCGCGCAGAGCGCAATCGATTCAGCCGATCCGGTGAACTATGCGCTGCAAGCCAACCAGACTCTGCTGCACAGCGACCGCCTGCTGCTGCAGGAAGTCGTCGGCAGTGACACATCGCCACCGGACCAAGTCATACCAAACAGTGTCGCCGACGCCCCGTTGTCGGGCACCGAACCCTTGATCGCGACGCTTGGTCTGGCCTCGATCACCATGACCACGCAATCGGCCGACGGTATTCGCGGGGCGGTGCGGTTCACCTCGGGCGAGCATGGCTCGATTCTTGACCCGACCGATTTTCCGTTGGTCACCCAGGAAATGCAGGGCGAGATGGCCAGCATGACGGCGAGCGACGGGACGCTGGTGCTGATCGCGAATCCGTCGGTGATCCGCGCTCAATAGTCGCGACGTCATCCCGCGCGTAGCGTGCAGGAAACGCACGCTGCGTGCTGCGGGGCCGATCGAATCAATAGGCCACGCCGAACCGTCGAAGCACTTTTCCCGCGAGCCATGCCGGGCCGATCAGGAGATAGGTCAGGTCGGTTGCGAACGAGGGTCGGCGACCCTCGATGCCGTGACCGATGAACTGGCCGACCCAGGCCAGCGCGAACACGGCGATTGCGAGCCACAGCAAATGCGCCGTGCCCAGCTCGCGGTAGAGGCCCTCGGTCGCGAGTCCCAGCAGCACCAGCACGACGAACATCGCAGCCGCGATCGGCCGCGACAGACGCCAATAGAATGCCAGCGCCGCGACCATGACCAACGCGCACCAGAATCCGGGCCGGCCGATGGCAGGGGACACCGGCACGGTCCAGAGCAGGGCAATCACGGCCCACAGGATGGCCGGCACGCAAATCCAGTGAATCGCGCGATTGGTCGAGTTGCGATGATCGTCGGCGTAGCTGCCGAACCAGTCGTGGACGTCGCGCATGATCGATTCCGGATTCGTCTCGGGTCAGCGGCAACGCGCAATCACGGCGCGGTCAATCGGCGCAGCGACTCGGCATATTTAGCCGCGGTATTTTCGATGATCTCACGCGGCAGGCGCGGACCCGGAGCGCGCTTGTCCCAGTCCAGCGTTTCCAGATAGTCGCGCACGTATTGCTTGTCGAAACTCGGCGGACTCGCTCCCACGCGATACGAATCGGCTGGCCAGAACCGCGATGAGTCCGGCGTCAGCATCTCGTCCATCACATACAGCGTGCCGGCGGAGTCGGTGCCGAACTCGAGCTTGGTGTCGGCGATCAGGATCCCCCGCTCGGCCGCATGGGCCGCCGCGAAACGATAAATTGCGAGCGTCGCGTCACGAACCCTTTCGGCGAGGTCGGCGCCTATCGTTTCGACCACCGCGTCGAACCCGATGTTTTCGTCGTGCGCGCCGGTCGCGGCCTTGGTCGACGGCGTGAAGATCGGCTCGGGCAGGCGCTCCGCCTGGCGCAATCCCGATGGCAACGCAATGCCGCACAGCGATCCGGTCGCCTGATAATCCTTCCACCCCGAACCGATCAGCCAGCCACGCGCAATCGCCTCGATACGCACCGGCGCCAGGCGTTTCACGATCACACTGCGATGTCGGTAGAGCGCGGCATCCGCCCCGGATGGAAGAATGTCTTCGATGCGTCTGCCGGTCAGATGATTGGGCGTCAGATGGGCAGTGCGGGTGAACCAGAAGTTCGACATCTGCGTCAGTATTTCGCCCTTGCCGGGGATCGGATCGGGTAGCACGACATCGAACGCCGAGAGCCGATCGCTCGCGACGATCAGCAACTCCGTATCCGAAATCGCATACACGTCGCGTACCTTGCCACGATGGACAAGATCGAGACCCGGCAATTGCGAACGTTCCAGCGTAGTCGGCACGAGTTGTCCATCACGCAGAGGTCGGACAATTATAGCGGTGGCGTGCGTGCGGGCGGTTTTCCTTCCTCGGTCTCTGAGGACTCATGGTTTGACGTTTGATTCGCTCGTCCGGTGATGCGTTTTCTCTTGTGCTCTGCTTGCCTCAGCGGCGTCGGGTGCTTGACGATGGGCGCTTGGCTTCTTCCGCCTGATGCGATTTTGCCGAGGTTCCGCTCGCCTCGGCGGCGAGCGGGTTTCTTTTGGCATTGCCCCAAGAGGAACCAAAAGGTCTAGTGCCGGACACGGTGGTCGCCGGCGAAGCCGGCGACTTCCCTGCGCTTCTCGCCGCTGGCGGCCCTCGCGACAGCACATCCCTGTGCTGGCGCTCGGCGAACGCGATTCCTCGCGTCCGCCCTTCGGGTGTCCCCGCCAGCAGCTGCGATGCTCGGCACCGCGTACGACACCAGAATCAAGAGCGGTGGGGTGCGCGCGCTGATTGCTGTTGCTCTTGGGTCCCGTAGGTGGCGGCGCGAGGGATCGCGCCGATCCGCCGACAGGCCAAGGATGGCCTGTCGGCGAACCCGGCCGCCGCCCGCGACCCTTCCGGGCTGAACCCGGAAGGCGCCGCCTCCGGGTGGCACGCTCGCCGCTGAGGCGAGCGGAGCAAAGGCGAGGACGTCGCAGAGCGCGAGAGAAGCGGGACACAGCAGCCGAGGGTGCAAGTCAGCCGCCGAGGCGAGGGGACCCTTGCGACAGAATCGCATCAGGCGAGCCAAGCGAGATGCGAACGCAGTCTCTGCGACAGCATTGCATTGGACGATGGAAGATGCTCGCGGCAGCCGGATCGAGCGGGCACCCTGGGGCCGCTTGCTAGAATCGCGAGCCCTGTTTGTGATCGAAGTGGGCCGATGCTTCGTGTTGCCCTGTCATCGATGATGCTCGCCGCGGCGTGCTGCGCATCTGCGCAGCCGCCTGCGCAGCTCGGTTTGTGCGCGGCCTGCCACGGCGCGTCGGGCATCGCCGTCGCCAAGGGTGTTCCAGATCTGGCCGGGCAGGATGCGGATTATCTCGCTGCGGCGCTCGCACAGTACCGCGCGGGCGATCGCTCCAACAGCGCAATGCACGCTGTCGCAGGCGCGCTGTCGAAAGGTGATATCGAAGCGCTCGCTCGCTGGTATTCGGCACAGCCAGCCTGTCCGGGGAGCGCGCGATGAGCGTTACCGGCAAACTGGTCGGCGCATTGCTGGGTCTGTTCCTTCTGCACAATCCGATCGGCCTCGTGATCGGCGCGGTGCTCGGTCACTTCTACGACGTCGCCGTGTCGCACCGGCATGCGGCGACGCTTGGCCGCGCCTTCATTGAGCCGCTGTTCGCATTTGCGGGTGCGCTGGCCAAATCCGATGGTCGCGTTTCGGAAGGCGAGATCACCGCGGCCGAAGCGCTCATGTCGCGATTGCGCCTCGATGGCGCGCAAAAACGGGTAGCGATCGACCAATTTGCGATCGGCAAACGTGCGGACTTCGAGGTGCGACTCGCGGTGGCTGATCTGAAGGCCTGGTGCGGGCGTCGTCGCGATCTCGCCTTCCTTTTGCTCGATCTGCTGCTCGATCTCGCGTATGCCGAAGGGCCGCCGGTGGCCGCGAAGATGGCCCTCCTGCGGCAGTTGTGCTGGGCCCTCGGCGTCAGCGATCGTGAGCTTGCGGGACTTGCAGCCATGAAGGGCCACGCACCGGGCGCGGATTGGTCCTCACGCGGTCCGACCGGCCGCGCCCGACCGCCGACAGCCGGCCCGGATCCTTACGCAGTGCTCGGCATTTCGCGCGATGCCGGCGAACGCGATATCAAGCACGCGTATCGCAAACTCATGAGCCAGCATCATCCGGACAAGCTCGGCGACGTGCCGGATGAATTGAAGCGTCGCGCAGAAGACCGCGCGCGCGAAATCAATGCCGCATATGAGAAGATCAAGGCGGAACGAAGGTTCTAGCGCACCACGATTCCGGGATTCGACCACCATGTCCAGGCAACCCGTTGTCATTGCCCCATCGATCCTGTCGGCCGATTTCGCGCGCCTGGGCGAGGAAGTCGACGCGGTGCTCACGGCGGGCGCCGACTGGATCCATTTCGACGTGATGGACAACCATTACGTTCCGAACCTGACCATCGGACCGGTGGTGTTGCGCGCCCTGCGTCGTTATGGCGTCACTGCACCGATCGATGTGCATCTCATGATCAAGCCGGTCGACCGCATCGTCGGTGATTTCGCCGAAGCCGGCGCCACGTCGATCAGCTTTCATCCGGAGGCGACCGACCACATCGATCGCAGCATCGGCTTGATCCACGAATGCGGTTGCAGCGCCGGCCTCGTGTTCAATCCGGCGACACCGCTCGATCATCTCGATTACGTGCTCGACAAGCTGGATCTGATATTGATCATGTCCGTCAACCCCGGTTTCGGGGGACAGAGTTTCATCGCGAGTGCGCTGGAAAAACTGCGCCGTGCGCGCAGGCGCATCGATGATTGCGGAAAAACGATCCGGCTCGAAGTCGACGGCGGCGTCAAACCCGACAACATCGGCGCCATCGCCGACGCCGGCGCGGACACCTTCGTTGCGGGCTCAGCCATTTTCGGCGAAAAGGATTATCGCGAAGTGATCGGGCGCATGCGCGATGCATGTGCGATTGCCGCTGGATAACCGGAAGGATGTGCACCGCAGGGTTGCGGAAGGCTTTCAAGCCTTGACAAAGACACGAAACGACGATGGCAGCGCTTGGTCCGTCGAGCGCCCCGGGTTCAGCGCGTACCCTTCACCACGATGGTCTTGCCGGACACGTCGATGACGCCCTGTTCCTCGAGCTGCTTCAACACACGCCCGACCATTTCACGCGAACAGCCGACGATGCGGCTGATTTCCTGGCGCGAAATCGAGATCTGCATTCCGTCCGGATGGCTCATCGCATCCGGTTCCTCGGTCAGATCGATCAGGGTCTTGGCGACGCGGCCGGTCACGTCCATGAACGCAAGGCGGCTCACCTTGCGCGACGTGTGCAGCAGGCGGTTGGTCAGCTGCGAGCCGATCGCGAACAGGAGTTTCGGGCAATCCTTGGCGAGGTCTCCCTCGAACAGGCTGAATAGACGCTCGTAGCCGATTTCCGCAAGCTCGCACGGCGCGCGCGTGCGCACCATGACTTCGCGCTTGGGCGTTTCCACGAAAAGACCCATCTCGCCGATGAACTCACCGCGGTTGAGATAGGCGAGGATCAGCTCCCGACCTTCCTCGTCCTCGGACGACACGGTCAGTGATCCATCGATCACGTAATAGAGAATATTGGCTGAATCCCCCGGCCGGATGATCGCGGTCTTGCTCGGGAAACGGCGGCGCTGGCAATGCTCCAGAAATCGCTCCATCGCCGGACGATCAAGCGTCAGCATCGCCGGTGGCAGCACCTTGCTGGCTGCGCGTTGCAACGTGTAGCGAAAATCGGCAGCCTTCACTTGCACGGAATTACCTCCCGATCGGTGGCGCATGACATGTGCCGGCACCGGTGTGTCGCTTCCGCGCCTTGGCCGGAAGCAGAACCGGCATGCGCTCGCATCTTATTGCAATTCGTCGCACGCGTGTTGCGTTGAGGTCATGCGCGGCATTTGCGAGTGAGAGGCAATGTTGACGGAATGACTGGTGTGTGCCCGGCGGCTGATCGCCTCGACGGATGGAGCGGCAAAGGCATCCCGCGTCCGATGGGCGCTTTGGTGAGTTTCCTCGCCCGGCCGCATGGTCCATAATTCGCGCCCTTCCACCGGACGCAACAACCGCGTCTGTGCCCTGACCTGCCACAAGTCGCCCACAGCGGTTGCGCAGGCGTATCGAGGCGATCCCTTCCACATGCGAGGTACCGATGAGGTGGTCAAGCCCCTTCCCCGACTGAAATTGCAGGGTTTCAACAACCTGACCAAGGCGCTGAGTTTCAATATCTACGACATCTGCTACGCGGTGTCGGAGGATCAGCGCCAGCGCTACATCGAATACATCGACGATACCTACGATGCCGATCGGCTGACGAGCATCCTGACCGATGTTGCCGACATCATCGGTGCGACCATACTCAATGTCGCACGGCAGGACTACGACCCGCAGGGCGCATCGGTCACGATCCTGATTTCAGAGCATCCGGTGGTCGAGAAACTCGGCCGCGACATGATTTCCGACGCAGTCGTCGCGCATCTCGACAAAAGCCACATCACGGTCCATACCTACCCGGAAACGCATCCGCACAACGGTATCGCCACATTCCGCGCGGATATCGACGTGGCGACGTGCGGCGTCATCTCGCCGCTGCGCGCGCTGAATTTCCTGATCGACAGTTTCGAATCGGACATCGTGACGATGGATTACCGCGTGCGCGGGTTCACGCGCGACATCAAGGGTCGCAAGCATTTCATCGACCATCGCATCAACTCGGTGCAGGAATACCTGGCCAAGCACATCCGCCAGAAATATGAAATGTTCGACGTCAACGTCTACCAGGAAAACATCTTCCACACGAAGATGCACCTGAAGGACTTCGACCTCGACACCTACCTGTTCGAGGCCAACGCCGACGATCTTTCATTCAAGGATCGTCAGCGCATCGAATCGCTGTTGCGCCGCGAGATCGAGGAGCTGTTCCACGGCCGCAATCTCATGTGACCGCCCGCCAGAGCCGGTTTTCCGACCCGTGTCAGATCCGGTATGCGATCGCCTTCATGACATCGGACGCAAATCGCATGAGGCGCGGTATCGGCCATGGCAGGGATTGCGCGCCCGCGGCCAACGCGCGATCGGCATGATTCGCCTCGTCGCTCTTCATTGCCTCGACGATCGCGCGGCTGCGCCGGTCATTCGCCGGCAGCTTTTCCAGGTGCGTATCGAGATGCGCTTCGACCTGGCGCTCGGTTTCGACCACGAAGCCGAGACTCGTGCGATCACCGACGAGCCCGGCGCCGACGCCGATCGCATAGGCACCGGCGTACCACAGCGGATTGAGCAGGCTCGGCCGGCTCGCAAGTTCGCGAAGGCGCTCGCCGCACCAGGCCAGATGATCGGTTTCCTCGTCGGCAGCCGCGAGCATCTGCCCACGCACCGACGCGTCCCGCGCGGTCGCCGCATGACCGAAATAGAGCGCCTGCGCGCAGACTTCGCCGACATGGTTGACGCGCATGAGCCCCGCGGCGTGGCGCCTTTCATTGGTATCGAGCTCGCCATCGGCAAGCACCGCGGCGGGCGACGGGCGCGTTGCGGCAGGCGCAGGGTCGAACACGGTACCCAGTGCGCGCTGCACCTCAACGATCAGACGGTCCGTGCGCGACAATTTGGTGGTTCCCATGCCTTTATTCTCCACTAGCGCGGACCGGCGTCCGAGGCATTTTATCCATGAGTGTCCTGGACGGCGCTAAACGCAGGGCTTCATCGCGATCGTCCAGTTGCTGCGCGAGCAGCGTCAGCGGATGCATGACCGCCACATCCGCTTCGCGCCGATTCAGGCCATTCTGCAGATGAATGCGGCAGCCGATATTGGTGGTCAGCAGCAGATCCGGTAGCTGATTCTGCGCTTGATCGAGTTTTTCGTCGCGCAGTCGATCGGCAAAATCCGCATGTTCGAGAAAGTAGTTGCCGGCCGCGCCACAGCACTTGGGCTGCTCCGGCAACTGCTGCACACTCAGGCCGCGAATGCGTGCAAGCAACGACACGACATTCGCATCGCCGCCGACCACGTTTCGTTGCGTGCAGGGCTGGTGCAGGGTCGCGCGCAACTCAATCGGGCGAAAGTGCAGCGTTTCGAGCATCTCGTCATGCGCGAGAAATTCATTGACATCGACTACGCGGGCATCGAGTCCGGCATCGGCGAGCATCGCGCGCAGGCTACCGAAGCACCCGGTTGCGCTGACCAGGACCGAATCGGCGCGCGTCGCATTGATGGCTTCAAGGGTCTTTGCTGCCTGCTTTGCGGCTGCGGCGATGTCGCCCGCGTGCAGCGCGAGCGCGCCGCAGCACAGCGTTCCGGGCGGCACGATTACTTCGTACCCGAGGGCCTCGAGCACTCGTCTTGCGGCCGCATGCGTGTCGCTGTCGTAAATGCTCGCCACGCAGCCGCGGAACAACGCGACGCGCCCACGCACTTTCATCCCGCGGCTCTTCGTCACCGGGCGCCACACTTGAGCTGGTGGCTTCGGAAGCGTTGTTGCGATCCGACGCAGCAACGACTCTTCGGGTAAAAGTCGCGCGACGCGGGGAAGCCAGCGGTGCGCGCGAAGCGCAGCGGCGATTCGCGCGAGCGCGACCAGCGCCATCGGACTTCTCAGCAGACGCTGCAACAGGCTTGGCCGCGCCCGCTTGCTTGCAAGAGCCGCGCGACCGAGCAGAAGGATCCGGCCATAATGCACACGCGAAGGACAGACCGGCTCGCAGGATAGACACGCGAGGCAATGATCGAGATGTGCGAGGCCCGCCGGCGTCGGCGCCAGCGTGCCGTTGGCGAGGGACCGTGCGATCGCGATGCGACCGCGCGGTGATTCGGCCTCGTGCGCAGTAAGCCGGTAGGTCGGGCAATGCGGCAGGCAAAGACCGCACATCACGCACTGATCGGCCAGCGTCAGCAGTTCGGCAACCTCTGCCGGATGGTCGGTTTCTGGCATCGGATCATCCTAGCAGGCCGTTACAGCCGGTTCGCGTAACGGACCGGCGGCCCAGACCCGCGTCTGCGAGCTTGCGGATTGCGGCGATCTGCGGGACAGGATCGTTGTCGAATGAAGGATTCTCGCGAGGCCGTTCATGAGCCGTGGACTTGCCTCTACAAGCCGCATCCGCTATTCTCCCGCGCCTTTCATCAGCACCCGGCCCGGTCCTGGCATCTCAGGCGGGCCCGTCCGGTTTCCCACTATGAAAACGATCAGCGCCAAAGCCGAGAGCGTGAAGCGCGACTGGTTCGTGGTCGATGCCACGAACAAGACGCTTGGACGTCTCGCCACCGAGCTTGCGCGCCGCCTGCGCGGCAAGCACAAGCCGATTTACACGCCGCATGTCGATACCGGCGATTACCTCGTCGTGATCAACGCCGAAAAGGTGGCTGTGACCGGCAAGAAGCTCGACGACAAGATGTACCATCGCTTCACCGGTTACGTCGGAAACCTCAAGACCACGCCGCTCAAGAACCTTCTGGCTGCGCACCCGGAGCGCGTCATCGAAATCGCGGTCAAGGGCATGTTGCCGAAGAATCCACTCGGGCGGGCGATGTATCGAAAGCTCAAGGTTTACGCCGGTGCCGAGCACCCGCATGCCGCGCAGCAGCCCCAGGTTCTGGAGATCTAATCGCACATGGCAACTCAGCAAAACTACGGTACCGGTCGGCGCAAGTCCTCTGCCGCGCGCGTGTTCCTGCGCAAGGGTTCGGGCGCGATCGTGGTCAACGGCAAGCCGCTCGATGAATTCTTCGGTCGCGAAACTTCGCGCATGATCGTGCGTCAGCCGCTCGAACTGACGCAGAACACCGAACGCTTCGACGTGCTCGCGACGGTGGAAGGTGGCGGCATGACCGGACAGGCTGGCGCGATCCGTCTCGGCATCGCACGTGCGCTGGTCGATTATGACGAATCGCTCAAGTCGCCCCTGCGCAAGGCCGGCTTCATGACGCGTGATGCGCGTGAAGTGGAGCGCAAGAAGATCGGCCTGCACAAGGCGCGCCGGGCGACGCAGTACTCCAAGCGCTGAGTCTGCTCTCACAGCGCGGCCAGGCTTCACGCCGCCGATCGACCGGCCGTCGATTCACTCGGGCTCCCTGTCCGGGTAAAATCCCACTGCGGACGCCTGCCGCGCCATTCAATTGGTGGCGCGAGATCCAAGTCTTGGGGGATCGTCTAATGGTAGGACAACGGTCTCTGACACCGTTAATCTAGGTTCGAGCCCTAGTCCCCCAGCCAACTCGACTTCCCAAGCTGTCCCAGGAAGCCCCGCAGCACTGCAATGTGTGGCGTACGCGCGAACGGCGAGATGACCAATAAATAATCATGCGTTGAATTCGCCCAGCCAGCAGTGACTTCCCGGATGCCCCAAGAAGTCTCGCAGAACCAGGAAACCCGGCGTAATTGCTGGGTTTTTTGTCACGTTAGATGCTGCCCACTCAAGGCGTCGAGATGCTGCGTCAGACGACGTATGGCTTTCGGCATCTGACCAGCACGCTTTGAACGAGCAAGAAAGACTGTGAAACGGACTGGATCAAGCGGCAATTCGCGCGCAGATCCCGACAAAATACGGGGAACGTGCAACAAGGCGGCGCGTCTTGAGAACCGAAATAGGATGATGCAGGTGTGGGCGGCTCGTCTTGATGCGCTGCGCGACGGTGCGAGGACTTTGCCGTTCGAGCGCCGCACTTGCAGCAACTCTCTCGCGTTCTTGCAGGTCCATGCTCTTTCGCCCGTGTTCGCGGGCCGCGGACAGAGAGGTGGGCGCTGTCGATCGCTTTCTATCTCAAGGCTCGTACGAAAAACGCGGATGCCGTTTTGTTCTACCGCGACCTCTCAGGAATCTTTATCGGCTACCCGGCATGGAGAAAGGACTTGGCGCCGGGGAACGCTGATCTTGATACGATACAGGAGCGCCTCCTCAACGTCTGGTGCCCAGCAGCTTTGAGAACCTGTGCGTACATTTGCTGCAACTCGGGGAACCAGGACATCGGCGGCAGCATGGCGGCGGTAGCGGTTACGGGAGCGTTGATGGGTTGGGGTTGCGTTCGCACGGCCAATGCGTGGGCGCGTTGCCGTGTAAGCTCCAGGGGCTCGTGTTGTGGCATCGCTGCCTGACCCCTCGAAGACGTTTCGACCACTATTCGCGGTGATGTGAAATTCCGGTAAGAGCATGACATTGCCTGCCGTGTTCTCGCCAACACCCAGCGGCTTCAACTGGGCCTGATGCTTCGGGATCGCTCCGATACGAAGTGACAACCGTCCCATCCCCTCGGTCTATTGTCGCAGCGAAACTGCAAATGGTGCACGATACCCGTCCCACATGCTCAGTGAGGGACCGATGTTCGCATCAGCCAAACTGACTTCGCGGTTCTGTTGGAAATCGGTTTGTCGGAGAAACTGCCCGTAGTGTGGGATGCGTCGCAGTGCACGATCGCGAGGATCGAGATGCTCCGATCCTGTGCGTTCGCCTGTTTTCGATCTCGGGCTTCCGGTTTCACGGCGAGACCCTTGATACATCGACGGCTTCGCAGGGCTGGGGGGGGTACACGAATTTTCCCGACGGTTCGCTCGCTGCTGCCATGAAGACCGCGCAGGTCGCCAATGCGCACACCAGTGGACGTGTCGAGTGCTGGAAGTCGCTTCACCACGTTGCCGGACGGCTGGTGAAACCTGCCTCCTGGGGTGTCAAGACAAAAATTGCATTGGCTTTCGTGACAATAGGCCACGAAATAATGTTCGCCCACAGTTCTTTCGCTTTGTGTCGTTCGCATGAATTTCCTGGGGTTTGAATTGAAAGCGCTGCGGGATGATGGCGGTTTCGGCCTGAAACGCTCCCATCAATTCTCGCGTATCACTGTGGTGACCGAGCAGAATTGGTTTCGCGCAGGGGTCGCTGTGCTTTGCTCTTTCTTTCACGGCGAACTCCCGGTGTTCCGGCTTTCCGAATTGCAGGCGGCGAAAACCTGGATCATGGTCACGGGCAACGCAGGTCCATGATGGAGCAGCCGCCGAACGTCGACAACGCAGGACCTCCAGGTCGACTGACGGCCATCCATGGCTCGGTTGTCGATGTGCGGTTTTCCACCGGCGTCTTGCCCGCGATTGATGAAGGTATCGAAATCGAGCGCGACGAGAACCCTCCCCTTGTAGCCGAGGTTCAACAGCATCTCGATCCGGTCACCGTGCGCGCCGTGGCGTTGGACAACACGGCGGGACTCAGTCGCGGCGCCAAGGTGCGTGCGACCGGCGCATCCATCCGCGTGCCCGTCGGGAATGCCGTGCTCGGGCGGCTTCTCAATGCGATCGGTGTGCCTGCCGACCGTGGTCCGTCTCTTCCGCCGGATACCAGCTACCGCCCTATCCATGCGCCAGCCCCCGCCATGGACCGACTCGACGTCGGGCTCGAAGTCTTCCAAACCGGCATCAAGGTCATCGATCTGCTTGCGCCGCTGGTCAAGGGCGGCAAGGCCGCCATGTTCGGCGGCGCCGGTGTTGGCAAGACAGTGCTCATCATGGAGCTGATTCGCACGACGGTTGAGCGGTATTCGGGAATCTCGGTCTTTGCCGGCATCGGGGAACGCTCGCGAGAAGGCCACGAGTTGTTGCTCGAACTGAAGCAGTCAGGCGTGCTGGCGCGCACCGCGCTGGTCTTCGGTCAGATGAACGAGCCGCCGGGCGCCCGCTGGCGCGCAGGGCTGACAGCGCTCGCCATCGCCGAGCACTTTCGCGACGAGGCGCATGAGAACGTGCTCCTTCTCATCGATAACGTCTACCGAATGGTGCAGGCGGGCAGCGAGGTATCGGGCTTGCTCGGCCGTCTGCCGTCTCGTGTCGGCTATCAGCCGACGCTGGCGAACGAGATCGCCGAGCTGGAGGAGCGCATCGCGTCGGTAGCGGGCGCAGCAATCACGTCGATTCAGGCGGTCTATGTTCCGGCGGACGATTTTACCGACCCGGCCGTGGCCGAGATATTCAGTCATCTCGATTCCTCGATCGTGCTGTCCCGCGACATGGCGAGCGAGGGCATGTATCCGGCAGTTGATCCGCTGGCCTCGACTTCGAGCCTGCTCGACCCGCGCCTTGTCGGCGAGGCGCACTACCGGATCGCACAGGATGTCCGGAAGACAATCGCGCATTACCGCGAGGTTCAGGAGATCATCGCGCTCCTCGGCATCGAGGAACTGAGCGCTGCCGATCGCCGCATCGTCAACCGCGCGCGGCGTCTGATGCGTTTCCTCACGCAGCCTTTCATGGTCACCGTTGCCTTTACCGGCAAGGAAGGCCGTTCCGTCGAACTCGACGATACGCTTGCCGGCTGCCGAGCGATTCTCGACGGCGAAGCTGACGATTGGGCCGAAAGTTCGCTTTACATGGTGGGCAGCCTCGATGAGGCGCGTACGCGTGAGCGCGTGGCGGCAAAGGGGGTGGCATGAAGCTCTCTGTCGCCACCCCTCTTGCGATCGTTACCGAATCCGACGACGTGGCGCATCTTCGTGCCGAGGATGAAACCGGTGCCTTCGGTATCCTGCCCGGTCATGCGGATTTCCTGACGGTGCTGTCACTGTCGGTGGTGAGCTGGCGCGACCGCAAAGGCGTCGAACACTATCTGGCGGTTCGCGGCGGCATGCTTGAAGTACGCGGTGGTGACGCGATCACCATCGCCACGCGTGAGGCGGTCGCGGATGACGATCTGCAGCGCCTTCAAACCGACGTGCTTGCGTCGTTCCAGCGCCGCACCGAGGAGGAGACGAGGGCGCGCACAGACGCACAGCGCCTCTATCTCGCCGCCATCCGTCAAATCTACCGCTTTCTCAAACCCGATCGTGCTTCCTCCGTCCCTGGCGGGCCGGGAATCATTGCGCAGGACGGATTTCCGCAATGACCGGGCAGCGCGAAGATCACGAACGACTGGATGAGGCCGTAAGAAAGCGGCAGGAACGACGCGAGCGCTGGCAGCGGGAAGGCGAGCGCTCGCTCGGTCAGAATCTCGCGATGATCGGCGCGCTCGGCTGGACCATCGTCCTGCCGACCCTGATCGGCATCTTCGCCGGGCGCTGGCTCGACCGGCACTTCGGCATGGGCGTTTTCTGGACTCTCGGCCTGCTGGTCGCCGGCCTTGCCGTCGGTTGCACATTGGCTTGGAAACGGATGCACAGCGAATGACACACACAGCCTTGATTTCCAGTCTCACAGCCTTGACGGGTTTTGCGGGCTTTGCCTTCGGCCTTCTCTACTTCGCGGCCCTGAAGCGGACGACCGTGCTTCTTGCTTCAGGGCGAGGCTGGCTTGGTCCGCTCGCGCTGACGCTGGGCCGCATCGGCGCGACCGTCATCTTTCTTGTCCTGGCCGTAAAGCTCGGCGCTGGCCCACTGCTAGCGGCTTTTGCGGGGTTTCTGCTGGCGCGCGCGCTGGCGCTGCACGCGGGACGGAGGGCCGCCTGATGCAGGGATCGCCCCTTACCAGCACCGTTCTTTTCCATCTCGGCCCCGTGGCGATCACGCGTCCAGTCGTAACCACATGGGCGATCATGTTCGCGCTGGCCGTCATCTGCCGAGTGTTGACGCGGCGCCTGCAAACCGTGCCTGATGGACGCCAGGCTGTGCTTGAAGTGATCATGTCCGGCATCACCGGCCAGATGCAGGATGTGCTGCGCAGCGATGCGCGCCCTTTTCTCCCACTGGTGGGAACACTGTTCATCTTTCTGGTCGTGGCCAATCTTTCCGGTGTTCTGCCCGGTGTCGAAGCCCCGACCAGCAAAATCGAGACGCCGGCGGCGCTCGCACTCATCGTGTTCTTCTCGGTCCATTACTTTGGCATCCGCGCGCGCGGCTTTCGCGGCTACCTCGCCAGTTTCGCCGAGCCCAAGCTCATCATGCTGCCGCTCAATATTCTCTCCGAGGTGACCCGAACCTTCTCACTGATGGTCCGGCTCTTTGGCAACGTCATGAGCGGCGAATTCATCATTGCACTGGTCATCGCGCTGGCGGGCCTGTTCGTCCCGATCCCGCTGATGGTCCTCGACATTCTGGTCGGCGTCGTACAGGCCTACATCTTCACCGTTCTCGCAACTGTCTTCATCGGCGCCGCCGTCGGCGGCATCGAGAAAGGATAAAGGAGGTATCATGGATCTCAAGTTCATTTCAATTATCGGCGCCGTCATCGCGGTCTCGATCGGATCGATCGGTCCGGCCCTGGCCGAGGGAAGGTCGGTCGCCGCCGCGATGGACGCCATCGCGCGTCAGCCCGAAGCAGCCGGCACCATCTCGCGCACTTTGTTCGTCGGCCTCGCGATGATCGAAACGATGGCGATCTACTGTCTGGTGGTGGCGCTGCTGCTGCTGTTCGCCAATCCATTCGCCGGGTGACCGATGCACCTCGACTGGTGGACCATAGGTCTCCAGACCGTAAACTTCGCCATTTTGGTCTGGCTGCTGCACCGTTTTCTTTACAAGCCGGTGCTGCACCTGATCGATAAGCGCAAAGCCGAGGTCCAGCGGCAGTACGACGACGCCCGGACGGTGGAGGACGAGGCAAAGGCACAGCTCGCCGCCATCGAAGCCGAACGTGCTGGTATCAGCGCCGAACGCGAAGCGGCGCTCAAGGCCGCTGCGGCGCAGGCACAGGAAATGGCGAAAGCTCGCCGCGCGCAGGCAGAACGCGATGCGCAGGCACTGCTCGATGGCACGCGCAAGACTCTGGCATCGGAGCGTGCGCAAGCGCTCGAAGACTGCCGGCGGATGGCTCTCGATCTTGGTGCTGAATTCGCGCAGCGGCTGCTCGCCGAAGTGCCGATGGAGCTTCGCGTCGAAGCGTGGATCGAGCGCATCGAGCAACATATCGCCGGGCTTGCCAAGTCCGAACGCGACGCCCTCGTCCAGCAGCTCGCGGGCGGAAAGTCCCTGACCGTTATTACGGCGGCGCCCTTGTCGGCGGCAACGGCTGATATATGGCGCGAACGCCTGCGCCGTCCGCTGGGGGTCGGCGTCGCTATCGCGTTTGAAGCGAATCCGGAACTGATTGCCGGCGCGGAACTTCACTTCCCGACGGCCGTGCTCCGCTTTTCATGGCAGAGCGCGCTCGCCGTTGCGCGATCGGAAGTTGATGCTCATGACCCTCGTTGAGGAGCTTCAGGATTGGGTGGGACGAAGCCGCCAGCGTCTCGGTACTCTGGCGCTGGAGCCGCGTCTTGAACATATCGGCCGGGTAATCAGGGTCGGCGACGGCGTGGCTACTTTAGAGGGATTGCCGCAGGCACGACTTGGCGAGTTGCTGGTCTTCGAAAACGGCATACGCGGGCTCGCGGTTGATCTCGGTGAGGACATCATTGGCTGCGTGTTGCTGGGCGAGACGAGCGGTATTGCCGCCGGCAGCGTCGTGCACGGCACGGGCGAGGTTGCGCGCGTTCCTGTCGGCGATGTCTTGCTGGGTCGCGTCGTTGATGCGCTCGGCATACCGCTGGACGGACAAGGGACGCTGGAGACGACACAGTTCGCCCCCGTCGAGGAGGCAGCTCCGGTCATCGTGGACCGTGCACTCGTCACGCGACCGCTTGCGACCGGACTCTTGGTCGTCGACGCGATGATCCCGCTGGGCAGAGGTCAGCGCGAACTCATCATTGGCGACCGGGGGACCGGCAAGACCGCCATCGCCGTCGATACGATCATCAACCAAAAATCGAGCGATGTGATCTGCGTCTATGCCGCGGTCGGGCAGAAGTCGTCATCTGTGGCGCGCGTCATCGACGCCGTGCGCCAATACGGGTCGCCCGAGCGCTGCATCTTTGTGGTCGGTGAAGCCAACGCAGCGCCCGGCCTTCAGTGGTTGACTCCGTATTCAGCCTGCACGATGGCCGAGTATTTCATGGAGCGCGGACGTGATGTGCTCCTTGTCATCGACGATTTGACCAAACACGCGGCGGCCTACCGACAGGTTTCCCTGCTGCTGCGGCGTCCGCCCGGACGCGAGGCGTATCCCGGCGATATATTTTATATCCACTCGCGTCTTCTCGAACGGGCCGCGAAACTGGCGCCGGCCCGCGGCGGCGGGTCGCTGACCGCGCTGCCGATCGCCGAGACGCAGGCCGGCAATATGAGCGCCTACATTCCGACCAACCTGATTTCGATCACGGACGGGCAGATATGCCTCGATCCGCGTCTCTTCTACGAAGACCAGAAGCCGGCCGTCGATGTCGGCAAGAGCGTATCACGCGTTGGCGGCAAGACGCAGGCGCCGGTCCTCAAGTCCCTGTCCGAAAGCCTGCGGCTCCAATATGCGCAGTTCCTGGAACTGGAAGTGTTCACGCGCTTTGGCACGATGGTGGACGAGCACACGCGCAAGATCATCGAGCACGGCCGGCGGATTCGCGCGGTTCTCGCCCAACGCCAATTTGCGCCGCTGTCGGTTGGTGAACAGGTCGCGTTGCTGTGTGCACTCAGCGATGATGTCCTTGATGCCGTGCCGCTTGATCGCATCGATGCGTTTCGCGCCGGCCTCGCACAGTGGCTGGCCGAGCATTGTTCTGAAATCCTTTTGCTTGATGACAAGGCCAAGGCGCTTTCGGACGATCTCCACGCCCGTCTCACGGCGGCGCTGGTCGCGCTTGCCGACTCCGTTGTGGCTTCTGCGACGCCGGAGGCACAACCATGACCCGGCTGGCCGAGATTCAAGGGCACATCGCCAGCATGGACGAGCTGCTCGATATCGTCGGTGCAATGCGCTCGCTGGCGGGCATGCGTGTGCAGGAAGCGCAGCGTGCGCTGCCCGGTATTCGCCGCTACGCCGACTCAATGGCTGCGGGGATCGGGGCTTCGCTCTCGCTCGTCCCGCAACCGGCGCCGGAGACAAGCGCCAATCGCGGGCGCCTGGTGCTTGTTCTGTGCGCCTCCGAGCACGGTTTTGTCGGCGCCTTCAACGAGAGATTGATCGAGGCGGCGGAAGCGATCCTGAAGCCGGCTGACCTGCTCTTTGTGCTTGGTAGTCGCGGTGCGGCCCTCGCATCCGAGCGCGGACGAAAAGTTACCTGGACAAGCCCGATGGCGACCCGATTGGCTGGCGCGCCCGACGCGGCCAATCATTTGGCCGGTGAACTCTACGCCCGCATCGTGCGCGGCGAGATTTCGCGCGTTGAAGTGATGTTTTACCGCTATCGTCAGGGAGTTGCCTCCACAATCGAAACACGCCTGCTGTTGCCGCTCGACACCAAAGCTTTGGCCGGCAGACAATCCCGGCTCCCGCCGCTTCATAATCTGGAGCCGCGACTGCTGCTAGAGAAACTGGTAGACGAGTATGTGTTCGGGCTTCTGACCGAGGCCGCAGTAGAGTCTATCGCAAGCGAAAACGCCGCGCGCTTGGCGGCCATGACATCGGCACACGACAACGTGACCAAGAAGCTTGCCTATTTGCGTCAGACCGCCCGGCAAGCACGGCAATCGGAGATCACGGCAGAACTGCTCGATTTGATAACCGGCAGTGAAGCAATGTCGAACGAATCGAAGCCACGAAAGGCACGCGATGCAGGCAGCGAGCGCTGAGTTGGTGGACATGGCGTTGATGCAGGCCACCGAAACCCTGTCGCGCCGCCATCACATCTCTGGGAGGTCCGCACAATTGGTCGAAATCAACTTGGCGTTCGTGCGCATGTCCATCATGGTTTTGCCTAAAGACGATTAACACGAATCCCCACGGCCACGGAAGGGCGCGGAGCAAAAATGACGGGTCGAGGCGGCATGCGCCGCCGCAGGCCGCCGCCCTCGCTCGCATTCGCGATGGGGCAGTACTGGACAGCAGCATTTCGTGGCTCAGGCTTTGCGCTCCACGACGCAGTATGCTGCGAAGAGATTTCACCGGCAAAGTCCCTGAGGGAAAATGATCCTTTACAGCTGCCATGGCGCCGCCAAGCAGGTCACCGGTTCGTGTCACCTGATCACCTGCAACGATCGGCGCGTGCTGGTCGACTGCGGACTGTTTCAGGGAAGCCGCGATGTCGAAAAGGCAAATGCTCAGCCGTTCGAGTTCGATCCGGCGGGCATCGATGCATTGCTGCTTACCCACGCCCACCTGGACCACTGCGGCCGCATCCCGCTGCTGGTGCGTCAGGGCTTTCGCGGTCGCATTTTCACGACCTCCGCCACTCGCGAGCTGGCCCGCGTCGTGATGGTCGATTCGGCCGGCATCCAGGAAGAAGACGCGCGCCGGGCGCAGCGCAGCAATCGTCGCGGCGAGGTGATTGCGCCGCCGCTGTACACGCTGGACGATGCGTTTCACGCGATGGATTTCTTCGCTGCCGATGTGGCCTATGGTGAAACCGTGCAGGTCACCAAAGGCATCAGCGCGCGTTTTCTCGATGCCGGTCACATTCTCGGCTCGGCTTCGATCCTGCTTGAGCTCGATGACGGTCAGCAGCAGCGCAGCATGCTGTTCTCGGGCGATATCGGCAATCCGGGCCGCCCCATCGTGCGCGATCCGACACCGGCGCCGAATGCCGACTACGTGACCATGGAAAGCACCTACGGCGATCGGTCGCACCGTACGGTGCCGGACTCCGTCGACGAGCTTTATCAGGCGATCCGCGAAACGCTGGCCAGACGCGGCAACGTGGTGATTCCAACCTTCGCGCTCGAACGCACGCAGGAAATTCTCTACTACCTGCATCGCGGCATGCGCAATGGCGCGATTCCCGAAAACGTTCAGGTGTTTCTCGATTCGCCGATGGCGATCTCGGCCACCGAGATATTCCGCCGACATCCGGAGTGCTTCGATCAGCCGTTTCTGGATGAACTGCAACACGGCGACCCGTTCGCCATGCCGGGGTTGCATTTCACCCGAGACACCAGCGAGTCGATGGCGATCAACAACATCGACAGCGGTGCGATCATCCTGGCCGGATCCGGCATGTGCAACGGCGGCCGCGTGCGCCATCACCTCAAGCACAACCTTTGGCGCGAGCGCAGCAGCGTGGTGTTCGTCGGTTACGCCGCCGAGGGGACTCTGGCGCGGCGAATCGTCGATGGCGCGACCCGCGTGCGCATTTTCCGCGAAGACATCCAGGTGCGTGCAAAGGTGTGGACGATCAACGGATTCTCGGCGCATGCCGACCAGCCGGCGCTGCTCGCATGGCTGGGAGACGCGCCGCGGCGCAAGGTATTTCTCGTGCACGGCGAATACGATCGCGGCATGCGGGCGCTGCAGGAAGTACTGCGTGCGCGCGGTTTCGACTGCCAGCTGCCGGGAATGAACGAGCCGATCAAGATCGACTGATCCAGCGAAGTTCTATCGAACTTTCGGACTGAGGCATTGCCTCCCGCGATTTCGTGCGGATCTTGCCATTCGTGTCGCGCAAGCCGGCATCCACCGCCACGCCATTGCGCACATGCTTTGTGAGCCCTTCGCTTGGCAAGGCTGCCGATTTCGAGCAGTGTTAGGAACCTGCGCTTGTAGCGCGGGTGCATGTAACAAATCTGACCTAAGCCGGGTACCCCAACCAAGGCTTGCGAGGCAATGAGCTCGGGCGGCGCTCGGGGTGCCCTCAAGGATGAATTCGAAGGGGGCCCCGTTCGTTGCGTCGCTATCGTTTGCACGTTGACAAGACGGGACCGAAACTGCCCACGGGCCACGGGACGCGAATGATGCTGGTTGCCATTAGATTTGTTCTTCTTGCGGAGCATTATCGCGCGATAGCTTGATCATTCGAACATCCGTTTGCACATACACTCTGGTCAGGCGAAGGTCCGCACGGATTCCTGGACTCACTTTGCGGAGGAAGAACCGAAGGACACTGATCGTTCCGCCGTACCGATCCCCATGCCGCGACGCAAATCCGAGCACGCCGTCGAAAGTTTCCCGCCGCAAGTCGCAGCGGATTGCCGCGTGCTCGTGCTCGGAACGGTGCCGAGCGTGCGCTCGCTCGCGCTGCGGCAGTCGTATGGCCATTCACAGAATCTGTTCTGGCCGTTCATGGGCGAGTTGTTCGATGCCGGACCCGATCTTCCATATGCCGAACGCATCGCGCGACTTCACGCATTGGGTATCGGCATCTGGGATGTGCTGCATCATTGTGAGCGCCCGGGCAGCCTCGACAGTGCGATCGTGCGTGCGAGCGAGGTGCCGAATGATATTCCGGCATTGCTCGCTGCGACGCCGACGATTCGCGCGATCGTGTTCAATGGGGCGAAAGCCCACCAATCGTTTCGGCGGCATCTTGCGGAACGGATCGACGCAACGAACGTGCGCCTGGTTGCGCTGCCATCCACCAGTCCGGCCAACGCATCGATGACGCGCACGGACAAACTCGCGGCTTGGTCGACTTTGCGCGAGCTCATTGTCGCGCGATGACTTTGCGCAGATTTCAAGGCCGAATTTTCAGGCTTCATTACGGCCCTTCGACTTCGCGCCTTCGACGTTACGCTCAGGGTGAACGGGAGACGCTACGCCCGATGCGAAAGGAGAAGTACGAGTCGGCGCTGCGCTAGAGTTAAGCGGGCGGCGCTACGCTCAGAACGAACCGGGAGCGAGCGCGCTACGCTCCGAGTGGTGGGAAGGGGCGCTACGCTCAGGGCGACGGGGAGCGATGCGAAAAGATTGAGCGGGTTCAACAAGTGCCGAGAGGCACAGGCGATTGCCTTTTCGAGGCAACGTGTTACTCGGCTGCTGGTTGCCCAAGATGGGGCGCGAGCCATGCGTCCAGGCTTGCCGCGGTGAAACTGCCGAAGCGTGCCGCGAGGACGCGCCGATCCGGGCCGATCAACACGCTGTATGGCAGCAACGCGCGATTATTGCCGAACATCTCCGATGAATCGACCGTGTTTTCAGGCGCATCGATCAGCACCGGATAGTCGACCGGATGCGCGCGCAGAAATCCACGCGCCGCAGCGGCATCGTCGATGGCGACACCAATGATCTGCAAGCCGTCGGCTGCGTGCGCCTGTTGCGTCGCCTGAAGCAACGGCATCTCGGCACGGCACGGCGTGCACCAGCTGGCCCAGAAGTTGAGCAGTACGAGCTTGCCGTTCCAGCGGGAAAGGGTCTGCGAACGTCCGTCGAGATCCGGCAACGTCAGGTCGGGCCGCAGTTCGCCGACTCGCGCGGCGGCCGGTTCGCGCGGCGTCTGCTGCGTGGGTTTTTGCAGCCAACCGCCGATCACATATCCGGCCGTTGCACCGACGACGGCGATCGCCAGAATCAGCAGGTTGGTGTTGTTGAAGATGCGCCTCAAGGATGCACCTTTTCAACGCGCTCGACGAATGGGCCGGCGTCCTCGAATCCGATCAGACGAAGGCCGCGCCGCTCCTGTCCGTCCTGTCCGAAGAAGATGGTGGCGGGCGGACCGAGCAGGTTGAAACGCTTGAGCAGTGCCTGATCGGCGTCGTCGTTCGCGGTCACATCGGCCTTGAGCAACACGAAGCCCGACAGCGCGTCGCGCACGGCCGGTTTGGTGAAGGTGAACTTCTCCATTTCCTTGCACGACACGCACCAGTCGGCATAGAAATCGAGCATCACCGGTTTGCCTGCGTCCGCGAGCGCGCGAGCGAGATCGGTGCTCGACTTTATCGTTCGGAACGGCAACGCCGCTTCGGCGTTTGCGGAGCCGCCGGAGCCGGATGCCAGTCCGCCGAGTGGCTGCGTGATGTCGCGACTGCCGGCGAAGGCGCCGATGAGTTCCGCCGCGCCGGCGATCAACAGGATCAGACCGAACGCCTTGCACAAGCGTCGCCAGCCCGAGGCGGCTTCCGGCAGGCGCTCGAGCGCGCCGAGATAGACGGCTGACGCGATCAGCAACGCACCGATCAGCAACATGATCCATAGCGGATCGAGTATGCGCGAGAGCATCCAGATCGCGAGGCCAAGGAACATCACGCCGAAGACGGCCTTGACCGCTTCCATCCATGCGCCGGCTTTGGGCAACAGACGTCCCGCTGCAGTGCCGAACACGATCAGCGGCGCGCCCATGCCGAGCGCAAGCACAAACAAGGCAACGCCTCCGAACACCGGATCGCGCGTCTGGCTGATGTAAAGCACGGCGGCAGCCAGCGGCGGCGCGACGCACGGCCCGACAATGAGTGCAGACAACACGCCCATGATCGCGACTCCAACCAGCGAGCCGGGCCGTTGCCGGTTGCTGAGATTGGCCAGCCGCGACTGCCATGAGCCGGGCAGTTGCAGTTCGTAGAAGCCGAACATCGACAACGCGAGCAACACGAAAAGCAGCGCGAAACACCACAATATCCAGGGTTGCTGGAACGCAGCCTGCAAATTTGCTCCGGCCAGCCCGGCGATGATGCCGGCTATCGTGAACACGACCGCAGTCGCGAGCACATAAACCAGTGACAGCACGAAAGCGCGAGCCGTCGAGATGTTTTCGCCTGCACCGGCAATGATGCCCGAGAGGATCGGGATCATCGGAAACACGCAGGGGGTGAAGGCGAGCAGCAGCCCGAATCCGAAGAAGCTCAGCAGGGCGAGCAGACCGCCGTGCGAGAGGCGCGCGGCCAGCACCTGGTCCTGCGATTGCTCGCCGCCTTGTAGAGCGACATCGCCGGTTGCGCCTGTCGCGGATGAATTTCTCGCGTTCGGCGAGGCCGGGGTCTGCGATGCAGCGAGTTGGGCTGCGCTCGCCTTGGGCAATTGAACGGTCGCCGTGCGCTGCATGACCGGATAGCAAATGCCGTTTTCCTGGCAGCCCTGGAATTCGGCCGCCAATTCGATGGACTGCGGTGCGCCGTTTTCGCGATGCAGCGCGATCGGCAACTCCACCTCGTTGAAGTACACCGTGGTGCTGCCGAAATGCTCGTCGGTGTGCTGCACGCCTTGCGGCCAGCTTGCCTTGCCAAGCGTGACGCCCGCGCCGGACTTCAGCGTCACATGACTCTTGTCGCGGTACAGGTAATAGGCCGGTGGCATGGTCCAGCGTGCGAGGATCGATGTCGGACTCGCCGCGATCGCCTCGAAAACGAAAGCCTGCTCCGGCGGCAAGGGCAGGTCGCCCGCGCCATTTCCCTGGCCGAACGCATGATCCGAACCACCCAATCGCTGTGCCAGGGGAAATGCGTTGACGCCGCCAGCGGAATCGATTGCCGCGCCGTTGCCCGTATTCCCGGGAACGTGGGTGCCATGCGACGCGTCGCTGTCGGCGAGAGAGCCATCGGACGATTTCGCACGATCGATCGCCGCGGTCTCACGCCCCCCCGGTAAATCGAGATTCACCTTGACGGTGTGCGGCGGATAGCAGATTTTCGGGTCGACCTCGTGGCAACCCTGCATGGATACGGCGAGCGCGATCGAATGAATGCCGGCATCGTGCAACGTGTATGGCAGCGTTGCGTCGATGCGATCGTGATACACCACGACATCGCCGAGGAACTGATCGTGCTTGGTCTTGCCCTCCGGCATGTCGAGCGTGCCGAGCGTCACGCCCGCTGTCGCGGTCGTTGCCTTGATGCGCGAACGGTAAAGGTAGTAGTTCGGTGCGATTGTCCAGTGAAGCGCGATGCGCCCTGCGTTCGGGACGCTGGCATCGAGTTTGAACGCCTGCTCCACGTGCAGCAGGCCGGCTTCATCCTGCGCCGCCACGAGTGGCGCGAGGACAAGCGTCAGCAATGCGAGAAAGCTGCAAAACAATTTGCGCATCAATCGGAACTCCGAGGATTCGGCCCGGGAATGCATCTTGACCGGACAGGGTGTCCATTCATCGCGGTCGCGGGTGCGGCGCACCCGGGTGGATCGCCGGTTTTCGCTCGTCTCTCGAATCGGGGTGTTGAGGCCCGTCGCGTGCGAACCTGGATGGACCGCCATTTCGGCAACGCGTTCATCGGGCCTGCGTTGCCGCAGTGAGCCACGCGAGATACGGCGCCAGTCCATCCGTCGCTGCAACGGCGACAAGTTCCGGTATCTCATACGCATGCAATTCGACCACGCGCTCCTTCAGGGCCTCAAAACGCTCGCTTGTGGTCTTGATGACCAGCAACACTTCGGGTTCCTCACAGACCTCACCCTTCCAACGATAGGTCGAAGCTATCTGCGGAATGCGATTGACGCACGCAGCCAAGCCCTCGTCCACGAGGGTGCGCGCCAGGCGCGCGGCGTCCGCTTCGTCTGGCGACGGTGGAAAAGGCAATCAGGACGGACATCGGACTCGGCGGCCGGATGGATCGGCAAGGCTAGGTCAACCGCCCGCCATGGGCAAATCCATCGAGGGGTTCCGGCCCCAGGCCTCGGCCGCTTCGAACAAGGCCCCGACGGCCCCGGGGTGCACGACAGGAGCCTCACCATTGGTCGGCTTGCTGCCCCTCGAAACAAAAAGTCGGGCGTCACCCTTGAATCCAGACCCCCCAAGCATCATCTGGATGCCAGCCCGGCTCGAACTCTTTCGGAGAGGAATGCTTTCCCGTTAGAATTGGCACTCATCTGGACCGAGTGCTAACAGCCGGACCAGAGCCCCTTTTTTGATTAACCAGTTGAGGGATAACCATGAAGCTTCGCCCGTTGCACGATCGCGTCATCATCAAGCGTATGGAAGAGGAAAAGATGTCCGCTGGCGGCATCGTCATTCCGGATTCCGCGGCTGAAAAACCCATTCGCGGCGAAGTCATCGCCGCCGGCACCGGCAAGATCCTCGAGGACGGCAAGGTTCGCCCGATCGCGGTCAAGGCCGGCGACAAGGTGTTGTTCGGAAAGTATTCCGGCACCGAGGTCAAGATCGAAGGCGAGGAACTGCTCGTCATGCGCGAAGAAGACCTGATGGCGGTGATCGAAGGCTGAATTTCTGCCGGTGAGCGGCCAGCTTCGCCTGACCAACAGGCCAGCCCCCCTATTCGGGAGCCGGCGCCGGCGTGCTGATTCCGCTCCCCCTCCTTTTTCTCCTTCCAACTCGCCAAACACTTTCAATCTCTGAGGAAAATTCACCATGGCAGCGAAAGAAATCCGTTTTTCCGAAGACTCGCGCGCGCGGATGCTGCGCGGGGTCAACATCCTGGCCAATGCAGTCAAGGCCACTCTGGGCCCGAAGGGCCGCAACGTCGTGCTCGAGAAGAGCTTCGGCGCACCGACCATCACCAAGGATGGCGTTTCGGTCGCCAAGGAGATCGAGCTCGCCGACAAGTTCGAGAACATGGGCGCGCAGATGGTCAAGGAAGTTGCGTCCAAGACCTCCGATGTCGCCGGTGACGGCACCACCACCGCAACCGTGCTCGCGCAGGCGATGATCCGCGATGGCCTCAAGGCAGTCGCGGCCGGCATGAATCCGATGGATCTCAAGCGCGGCATCGACAAGGCCGTGATCAGCGCGGTGGAGGAGCTCAAGAAGCTCAGCAAACCCTCGGCCGATTCGAAGTCGATCGCGCAGGTTGGCACCATCTCCGCCAACGGCGACAGCGCCATCGGCAAGCTCATCGCCGAAGCGATGGACAAGGTCGGCAAGGAAGGCGTGATCACGGTCGAGGAAGGCTCGGGCTTGGACAATGAACTCGACGTCGTCGAGGGCATGCAGTTCGACCGCGGCTATCTTTCTCCGTACTTCATCAACAACCAGCAGTCGATGCAGGTCGAATTGGAAGATCCGTACATCCTGCTGCACGACAAGAAGGTCTCGAACGTCCGTGATCTGTTGCCGATCCTCGAAGGCGTGGCCAAGTCCGGCAAGCCGCTGCTGATCGTCGCCGAGGAAGTCGAAGGCGAAGCGCTCGCGACGCTGGTTGTCAACACGATTCGCGGCATCGTCAAGGTATGCGGCGTCAAGGCGCCGGGCTTCGGCGACCGTCGCAAGGCGATGCTCGAGGACATGGCGATCCTGACCGGTGGCCAGGTCATTTCCGAGGAAGTCGGCCTGCAGCTCGAAAAGGCTGCACTGACGGATCTTGGTCGCGCCAAGAAAGTCGTCGTCACCAAGGAGAACACGACGCTGATCGATGGCGCCGGTGAGGCTTCCGCGATCCAGTCGCGCATCAAGCAGATCAAGGCACAGATCGAGGAAACCTCGTCCGATTACGATCGCGAAAAGCTGCAGGAGCGCGTCGCCAAGCTCGCCGGTGGCGTGGCGGTGATCAAGGTCGGCGCCGCGACCGAAGTCGAGATGAAGGAAAAGAAGGCGCGCGTCGAAGACGCCCTGCATGCCACGCGTGCGGCCGTCGAGGAAGGCGTGGTTCCGGGTGGCGGCGTCGCGCTGATCCGCGCGCTGGCCGGTCTTGCCAAGCTCAAGGGCGACAACGAGGATCAGAACCACGGCATCCAGATCGCCCGTCGCGCGATGGAAGCGCCGCTGCGCGAGATCGTCGCGAACTCCGGGGACGAGCCGAGTGTGGTGTTGAACAAGGTCTCCGACGGCAAGGGCAACTACGGCTACAACGCGGCCAACGGCGAGTACGGCGACATGGTCGAGATGGGCATTCTCGATCCGACCAAGGTCACGCGCACCGCGCTGCAGAACGCCGCGTCGATCGCTGGCCTCATGGTCACCACCGAGGCGATGGTCGCCGAAGCGCCGAAGAAGGAAGAGCACAACCACGGCGGTGGCGGTGGTGGAGGCGGCATGGGTGGAATGGGCGGCATGGGCGGCATGGATTTTTAAGCCGCGGCCTCCGGCAAGCCTGACTGCGAAGCCCGGCCTTGTGCCGGGCTTCGTGTTTTCCGGGGCTGGAGACGTGCCTTGGCCGGCACGCGGCCCGGAATCTTACTGTCTGCATCGCGCCGATGTCTGACACACGGCGTCGGAAAACGCTGGTACCAGGCCGGGACGGTGCGCGGAATCCTGTGCAACCGATCTTGCACGGGAGCCTTGCGTGCTGCGTCTGGCCTCACCACGGCCGCAGGCCGCGGCTGGCGCGCCTGCGGGCATCGGCCCCGTCGCGCCGCGCTACGCGCGGCACGCGCCGGAGCGCACGCTGCTGTGCGAGCTGGTGCAGGCGCACTACCCGGATTTCATTGCGCGCCTTGAGTCGGAAGACCGCTCCGTGCCTGCAATACGTGCGCGAGGAGTTCGAGGGATACCTGCGTTGTGGCGTGCTCGACCACGGCTTCCTGCGCGTGGTGTGCGAGCAATGCCATGCGGAACGGCTGCTGGCGTTTTCCTGCAAGAAGCGCGGCATCTGTGCCCGAGCTGCGGCGCGCGCCGCATGGCCGAGAGTGCGCGGCATCTGGTGGAGGAGGTGTTCGGCGCGCGGCCGGTGCGGCAGTGGGTGCTGAGCTTTCCGTATCCGTTGCGCTTGCTGTTCGCCAGCAAGCCCGAAGCCATCGGCCCGGTGCTGGGCATCGTGCAGCGCGTGATCGCAGGCTGGCTGGCGGATCGAACGGGCGTCGACCGCGCCACGGCGCAGTGCGGCGCGGTGACACTGATCCAGCGCTTCGGCGGCGCGCTCAACGTGAACATCCACTTCCACATGCTGTGGTTCGACGGCGTGTACGAGGCGAACGTGAAGCAGCCGCAGCGCAAGCCGCGCCTGCACCGCGCCCGCGCGCCCACCTGCGCCCAGTTGACGCAGCTGGCGGGGAAGATCGCGAGTCGCCTATGCCGGCACCTGACGCGCAAAGGCTGGCTCGAAGGCGAGGACGAATCCCTCTTCCTGTCGGACAGCGCCGGCGGCGACGACGGCATGGACGCGCTGCGGATGAGTTCGATCACCTACCGCATCGCCACCGGTGCGCAGGCCGGGCGCAAGGTCGTCACCCTGCAGACGCTGCCGGGTGATGCCGGCCCCATCGAAGGCGATGCAGGCAAGGTCGGCGGCTTCTCGCTGCACGCGGGCGTGGCTGCCGAAGCGCACGAGAGCCTGAAGCTCGAACGCCTGTGCCGCTACATCACGCGCCCGGCGATCAGCGAGAAGCGGCTGTCGATCTCACCGCAGGGCAGGGTGCGCTACGAACTGAAGACCCCGTGGCGGAATGGCACCACCCATGTCGAACGGGATGCCGGTGGACTTCATCGCCAAGGTGGCGGCGCTGGTACCCGCCGCCGCGCGCGCACCTGACCCGGTTCCACGGCGTGTTTGCCCCGAACGCCGCCCTGCGCGCACAGCTCACGCCCGCGCATCGTGGCAAAGGCAACAAAGCGGCGAGCGATGATGCCGCCAACCCGAATGATCGAACGCCGGACGAAAAACGCCGCGCCATGACCTGGGCGCAACGCCTCAAGCGCGTGTTCGGCATCGACGTGGAAACCTGCGACCACTGCGGCGGCAAGGTGCGCATCGTCGCATCCGTCGAAGAACCCCACGCCATCCGCGCCATCCTCGCGCACTTCGCCCAGCACGACGCACTCGAGTCCGCGCACTACCGCCCCGCCCCGCGCGCACCGCCGGCCGCCGCGTAACACCCCGTCGGCCGAGCCGCCGACGGCGAAAGTCCGTAAACCTTGCGATGCGGCCATGCACCCGCAGGATCGCGCTCGGCCCGAGGCCGGGAATCGGCGAGACTTGGCCGTGCATCACGACGCGGAATACTGCCGAACGCCGATCAAACCGCGGAAATGCTCTGCGACGACGCGCCAACCACGGCCAAACCGAGCCAAACCGACGCTTGCGCCGCCTCCGGCGACCGCGCAGACGGTCCCAAAAGGGCGTTTGAATTTCCCATACTCCCCGCTATGCGATATCGGTGCTTTCGAATACGCGCTGCCTGATTCAATTTTTGCCGATGGGTTTCAGTAGGCGGCAAAGGGGGGATTTGGGGGACAGGGAATTCTCCGTTCCCCCGTCTCCAGTGATCAATTCGACTCGAACCCATCGGCGAACACGTAAATCGGTGCGATCGGCGATTGTGCGATGTACTTGGCGAGCGTGTCGCCGCCGGCGCTCGTGAACACGCCTCCCGCAGCGATCCGGGCGCCGACCGTGGCCAAGGCCAGCACGTTTGCGCTCGCGGACAGCGGGCCGTTGCCGGCACCGTCGGAACCGAGCGGGTGCCAGGCGACGCCATCCCAGTAGACGATCGCATCGGCGAGCGGGTTCCCACTCGCGTCATCGAAGCTGCCCGCCGCGAAAACGAGCGACCCGGCGACGGCGAGCGCGTGGATGCTGGTCGGCGTGGAGAAATAATTGGGACCGATCGCGTGCCACGCGCCGTCGCCCCACCGCGCCACGTAGCTCGCGCCGGCGATGCCGGCGATATCCACGGCGTCGGTGCCCACGAAGACATTTGTGCCATCGGACGCGAGCGCCCGCACAATGGAGTCGACGGCGCCGCCGCCGGCGCCTGGACCACTTCCCATCGCGTGCCACGTGCCGTCGTACGCGCCAATATGGTCGATCGCCGGGTTGCCGACGATGTCGATTGCCGACCCGCCGGCATACAACGTTCCGCTGTCGTCGGCAGTGAGCGCGTAGATCGCGCCGTTCAGGCTGTCGGCAACGCTCGGGACTGTCGAGTTCGCGGCTCCCGTCGTCAGGTTGCAGGCCACGAGGTAGTCGGCCGACGCGATCCCGGCGCCCTCCTGGAACGACCCACCGACGTAGAGCGTGGTGCCAATCACTTGCAAGGCGTTGACGTTGGCAGTGAACGATGGCCCGCCCGCAACCGAACTGCAGAATGGACCCCAGGCGGACCCGTTCCAGACCGCGAGGAAGTCGGCGTCGGGATTACCGCTCGCGTCGGTGAAACTCCCCCCTACGAACAGCTTGCCGCCGGCGAACGCGATGGCATTGACGGGACCGTTGAGCGATGCGAACCCGCTCCATGCGGCGCCGTTCCACTTGGCGATGTAATCCGCGGACGCGACACCGCCGGCATCGGTGAACGCTCCTCCGACATACAGACTGGTTCCATCCGCGTGCAACGCACGCACGGCGCCGTTGAGCGAGGCGGTTCCGGGCGATCCGCCAGTGCCGAGGTGGGTCCATACGAAGTCTCCGGCCCACGCTTCAGGAGCCCAGACGACGACAAGTATGCCGAACGAGCAGATTGCGGTCGCGAGGAGTTTGCGCATGTTCGGAACGCTACTCCTAATGTTGGGAAAAGCAATGCCAACCGCGCCAGGCACACCCATCTGAAAACCTTCTGGATATCATGACGCCTGTGCGTACTTGTAGACCGCTTCGTGCCTGCCTTCGTGCGCGCGGAGTTCGAGGAATACCTGCGCTGCGGTGTGCTCGACCACGGCTTCCTGCGCGTGGTGTGCGAGCAGTGCCATGCCGAACGGCTGGTGGGGTTTTCCTGCAAGAAGCGCGGCATGTGTGCCCGAGTTGCGGTGCACGCCGCATGGCCGAGTCGGCGCGGCATCTGGTGGAGGAGGTGTTCGGCGCGCGGCCGGTGCGGCAGTGGGTGTTGAGTTTCCCGGTGCCGTTGCGCTTGCTGTTCGCCAGCAAGCCCGAAGCCATCGGCCCGGTGCTGGGCATCGTGCAGCGCGTGATCGCAGGCTGGCTGGCGGATCGAACGGGGGTCGACCGCGCCACGGCGCAGTGCGGCGCGGTGACACTGATCCAGCGCTTCGGCGGCGCGCTCAACGTGAACATCCACTTCCACATGCTGTGGTTCGACGGCGTGTACGAGGCGAACGTGAAGCAGCCGCAGCGCAAGCCGCGCCTGCACCGCGCCCGCGCGCCCACCTGCGCCCAGTTGACGCAGAGCTGGCGGAGAAGATCGCGAGTCGCCTATGCCGGCACCTGACGCGCAAAGGCTGGCTCGAAGGCGAGGACGAATCCCTCTTCCTGTCGGACAGTGTCGGCGGCGACGACGGCATGGATGCGCTGCGGATGAGTTCGATCACCTACCGCATCGCCACCGGTGCGCAGGCCGGGCGCAAGGTCGTCACCCTGCAGACGCTGCCGCGAGCAGCGGCTGTCGCTTTCGGCGCGGGGCAGGGTGCGTTACCAGCTCAAGACCCCGTGGCGGAACGGCACCACGCACGTGGCGTTCGAGCCCATCGAGTTCATCGCCAAACTGGCGGCGCTGGTGGCGCCGCCGCGCGCGCACCTGACACGATTCCACGGCGTCTTTGCCCCGAACGCCGCCCTGCGCGCACGGCTGACGCCATCGGGGCGCGGCAGGCGGCCTGCCATCGATGGAGCACCGGCAGACGGCGACGCCCGCACCGAGCACCGCACCCCGAGGAGCGTTGCCGCGCGATGACGTGGGCGCAACGCCTCAAGCGCGTGTTTGGCATCGACGTGACCACCTGCGTCCACTGCGGCGGCCCGGTGCGGATCGTGGCCAGCATCGAAGACCCTGCGACCATCCGCGCCATCCTCGCCCACTTCGCAAGGCACGGCGCACGGGAGTTCGCGCACTACCGCCCGCCCCGCGCGCCCCGCCCGCTGCGGCGGCGTGACATCCCGCCGGCCACGATGCCGACGGCGAAACCGCAACCAGATCCGATGCGGCCACGCGCCCGCAGGGCGCGCTCGGCGCGCTGTCGGGGATCGGTGGGAATTGGCCGGGCACCGCGCGCCTGGGCGGCCGTGCAAGGTCGAAAAGCCACCCGCCGACGTCCGATCCAAGCCCAAATCCGCGCTTGCGCGACCGCCGCCTACTCGCCAGACTGCCCGAAAAGGGCGTTTGAACTTCCTATCTTCTCTTCTTGTGCACCGATCCGCCACACACTGACAGATCGCTCAGGCTCAGGCGCCGGGTCGAACCCGTGATGTTGTCGTCACTGAAAACCGTTGGTAAACAGCACTTCGGATTCGTAGGCGCCGATATCGACGTGTTGTCCGACAAGGCGTTCGCCGAAAGCCAGGTCCAGGATGCCGATACCGCCAAGCGGGGGCGTATCCAGGCCCGCATTGATCAGGGGCGATTCGAGTCCGGGCCGCACGCTGAGGATCCCGCTGAATTGCGGATCCACGCTGAGATCGTTGCTTTCGCTGGCCGGCGCAAGTCCATCGCGCACGCCGATGTCGTTGTTGTAGAAATTCGCTAGCCCGCTCTGGTCGTACAGATCGTTGCCTTCGTTGCCCCAGAGCAGATTGTTGCTGATGTTATACGTGCCGCTACCGGCCAGATCCAACGCGCCCAGTCCGGCATGATTGGCGAGCAGATTGCCGACAATCGTGTTGTTGTTCAGGTCGGCCTCGCCGTCATTGTTCAGATAAATCGTATTGGTGCCCTGGTTGCCGAAGAACAGATTGTCCCGCATCAGGATCGTGCCGGGCGAGGAGACATAAATCGCGCCACCTTGATTCGTGGCGGCGCGATTGGCAGCAAATATGTTGTTGTCAATCTGGACGTACGTGCCGACCGGTGCGCTGACATTCAGCGCACCGCCGGCGTACTGTGCGGGATTGCCGTTCTGGAACGTGAGTCCAAAAATGCTGACACCGCCATTCGCGCTGATGGTCAGCGGTCGCGCGGAATTCTGACCGTCAAGCACGCTGCTGCCCGCAGTTGCGCGCACGTCGCAGCCCGGCGCCCAGCGGCCGGAAATCGCCAGATCATAAGTTTCTGAGGGAACCGCGTTGTACTCAAGGTCGCCGCCGAGATCGTAGGTGCCGACCTCAAGCTCGATGAAATCGTCGTCGCCGTTGTCTTGTGCGGCGATCAACGCAGCCGCCAACCCCAAAGAATTGTTCACGCAGGTGACTGCGGCATTTGCCATCGTCCAACCCATCGCTGCGACGATGAGCAACAGTAAACCGAGTGATTTGGCTGTGCAAAGACAACTTTGGCGAATGTTCATTTCAGCCTCCAATCGCGTGTTTGACCTTGAAAATGGTCGGAAAGGCAAAATCAGGCACCGCGAAGTCCTGGAGCAACGCTGATCAAGTGGCGCAATCGTCGTGACACATGGCTGATCGCTCCGCATGGGACTCCTGTCCATGGAAACGGAATCCGCGGCGATTGCCGACACGAACGACGTGCGCTTTGTCCGGGAAATGTTCGACCCAGCGAAAGCGCATGAGCTTCCAAGCGCGGACGGGGCACGAATTTTCCCCTGTCGCCGCAGACGAATTCTCGACGCGGGCTCGGGCTACTGCCGCGTGGCCGTCGTCAGGTTCTGTGCAGACGCGCCGTTGCGGCGGCCAGCGGTTCGGTGAAGCGTGTCGCCAGTTGCGCATGCTGCGCCTGCGCGGATGCGGCAGCCGCGAGCAGCGTGCGAGCATCGGCGGGGCGCTTCAAATCCAGCAGGCACTCGGCCACGGCGACGCGCGCGCGGGCCAGCAGCGGACTTTGCGGGTCGTCGAGTCGCTCGCGCAGGATCACGGCGCGTTGCAGGTCGGGCAGTGCCTGCTGTGGCATACCCGCGAGTCGGTGTGCTTCACCCAGCCACAAGCGGATTTTGGCTTCATCGTCCAACAGCGCGGCCGCCTGCGGCAGCGACTGGATGCGCGACAATAGCGACGCGCCGATCACGACCGCAGCGGCAGGGTGTCTGGCGAAAATCTGAACTTGCATCAAGTCAGCGCTTGCCTGCACGTATTGCGGCGGCAGAGTGGTGCCGATCGCGGGCCAGTCGGCCAGCACCTCATTGAACACCGTTTGCGCGCGTGCGGGGTCGCCGTTGGCAAACCACAGTTCGGCTTGTACCAACCTGGCACGCGCATAACTCCCGCTTTCGCGTCCATAAGCGCGAGAGATGGCGGCGACGGCGTCGTCAATGTTGGTTGCGGCTTCCGCGAGGCGGCCTTGGACGAGCAGTGTCTGTCCATAATGCGCCAACGCGATCGCGTGTAGATGGCTTCCCACCGCCGAGCTGTCGAGGCAGGTCTTGAGCGATTCCGCCGCAGCCTCCGGCTCGCCGCGCTCGTACTGGAGGCTGCCCAGATCAAGCCGCAGCAATGGCACCAGTTCCTTGTCGTCGGCACCGCGGGTGCGCAGCATTGTTTGCAGCGCCGTGGTCAGCAGCTTTTGCGCCTCGCCGCGGCGGCCGGTGTCCGCCAACATCTTCGCAAGATCCTGCTGCGCGCTCGCGGTCCAGGGATTGTCGGCACCGGCGGATTCGGCGTAGATGGCGACTGCAGATCGCAGATCGCGCTCGGCTTCCTTGAAATGCTGACGCTTGCGCAGCAGGTCGCCGAGTTGCTGATACGCGCTCGCCGCATCCAGGCGACGATGGTCGTCGCCCGCTGCGAGTGCGTAGGCCAGTCCTTGTCGATAGTGCGTATCGGCGAGATCCAGATTACCCGCGTATTCGGCGGCACGGGCCAGACCCAGCAAGGCCGTGATGAGCAAAGGGCTGTCAGGATGATAGGTCTGAATGATGCGCAAGCCTTCGGAGAACTGCCGCACGGCGGCGGGATTGTCGGCGGGCAGCGACAGATACGCATTTTGCCCGAGATAGTAATAGGCGTTTGCGCGCGTCGTCGATGAAAGATCGCCGGCTTGGTCAAGTGAGTGCAGCGCATCCTGCAGAATCCTGGTGCTCTCGTCGGTACGGCCGGAGTCGGTGAGTGCGGCCCCGAGTACGACTTGCACGGCCGCGACCGACGCATCACCGGGCGCGTTGCCGTGAGCGTCCCGCAGCGTACGGATCTGTTCCTCGTACAAGGCGACTGCGGGTTTGCTGAGCGCGAGATCGGCATAAAGCCGCCCAATCGTACCTAGCAGCTCGGCACGCACCTCCGGAACATCTCGCAGTTGCGTGCGGATACGGGCGGCACCCATGGCCAACAGTTGTTCCGCTGTGGTTCGCCGCGCCTGCGCGCCGTCAGGGTTCGCGATGCTGTTGCGTTTGAAGATGTCGAGCAGAAATTCCTTCACGGCGGTGGCACGCTGCGCCTGCGCCTGCGCCACACGCGCCTGCCAGACCACACCTGCGATTCCCGCGACGAGCGCCAGCGCGACGATGGATGCTGCCACGGCGCCGAGGCGATGACGGCGCACGAAGCGCGCGGCGATGTAGTGCAAACCTGGCCGGGCGATCGTCAGCGGCCGATGCCCGAGCCAGCGCGAAATATCCTCGCGCAGCAGCGCGACTGATGCGTAGCGTTGCGCCGCCACCGGTTCCAGCGCGTGCGCGATGATGCGGCCGAGATCGCCGCGCAGCGAGGCCGAAACAACTTTCAGTTCTGCAGCCGCCATTTCGGCATCGAACCCGGTATTGGCATGCCGTGCGAGCTTACCGGTGGTCCAGCCAATGGTCGCAGTGCCGCGCTCCAGTGTGGGCAGGCGCGTCCCGCTGATCAGTTCGTACAGCAGCAGCCCCAATGCATGCACATCGGTGCCAGTGGTCACGCGCTCGCCGCGCAGTTGCTCGGGCGCGGCGTATTCGGGCGTGAACACGCGTGTGGCGGGCGATTGTTCCTCGGCTGGATCCAGCACCACTGCAATGCCGAAGTCCAGCAACTTGACGACGCCATCGGCTGTGACCAGCACATTGGCCGGCTTCAGATCACGATGCACCACGAGTTGCGAATGCGCATGCGCAATTGCGGCGCAGACCTGATCGAACAGGCGTACCCGATCCCGGATGCCGTGATTGTGCTGGCGACAATAGTCGAGCAGCGCATCGCCGTCGACATATTCCATTGCCAGCCAGGCGCGTCCTGCGTCGACGCCGGCATCGACAAAGGCCGTGATGTTGGGGTGCGCCAGTGCTGCGAGGATGCGTCGCTCGCGTGCCGCGAGGCGCGACAGGCGTGCGACGTCGCCGTCCAGCAGTTTCAGTGCGACGCGCTGGGTGAAATCCGCGTCGCTGCGTTCGGCCAGATGGACCACACCCATGCCGCCAATGCCGATGCGTTGCAACAGCCGAAACGGACCGACGCGTGCCGGAACCGGAGTCTCGACATCCGGCAGCAGGCACTTGAACGGGCCGGGTGCCACGTCCACATCGTCCTGTGCCCCGCCAAGCAGTTCGCGCACGACCCCTGCAAGCGCGGCATCGGTGACGGCGACCTGCTCAAGCCGCGCCAATTGTCGCTCCGGCGTGAGTCCGGCCAGCGCGTCGAGCAAACCGCGCACGGCGCTCCAGCGCTCGGCGGAGAACAGCGGATCGCCGCCGCCCTCGGTCACGGCGGACTCGACAGGGCCATGCGTAGGTAATTGCGCGCAACCACGAGGTCACGCTGTACCGTGCGTTCGTTGCGGCCCTGCAACTCGGCGATCTCCTGCGTGCTGAGTCCCGCGAAAACACGCCAGCTCAGGATTTGCGCCAGTCGCGCGTCCTGGCGATCGAGTGCCGCCAGCGCGCGCTCAAGGTCCAGCACCTGGCCGGCATCCATGCTCGTACCGGCACGGTTGTCGTCGAAATCGGTGCGCACGAAATCGCCACCGCGCTTCTGCGCAAGACGTTCGCGGGCATGGTCGATCACGGTCTGGCGCATTCCGCGCGCAGCCAGATTGAAGAAATGTTCGCGATCGTTGACCTTCGCGAGCGCGCCGCCCGCGAGCCTCAGAAAGGCCTCATGCACCACCGCTGTCGGCGTCAGCATGGCCTGCCGGCCCGCCTCGGTCATCTGGCACGCGGCAATCCGCCGCAGCTCGTCATAGATCAGCGTGTAGGCGCGCTCGCCCGCTGCAGTGTCGCCGCTACCGGCCGCGCGCAGCCAATCCGTCAGTGGTGCGTCGTCTCCCACGCTGCCCTCCAATCGTCACAAGCCAAACTTCCATCGGGACTATCGCCCGTCGTGATCCACCAGGTTTCGCGGCATGGCGCGGCAAACCCCGAGGTCATCCATGGCAGCGTTGAATGATAGGGGAAAAAGACGTGATATCCATCCGTATCGCGTACCGCCTCACTGGAAGGTTGCGGCTGCCTCCAGCGTATTTTCCATTAGCGTGGCGACCGTCATCGGTCCGACCCCGCCGGGAACCGGGGTGATCCAGGACGCCCTTTCAGCAGCAGGCTCGAATTCGACGTCGCCGACCAGACGACCGTCATCGAGTCGGTTGATGCCGACATCGACGACGACGGCACCGGGCTTGATCCATTCACCGCGGATAAGTCCCGGGCGGCCGACTGCGGCAACCACGATGTCCGCGTCGCCCACGAACTGGCAGCGAAAGAAATCCGTTTTTCCGAAGACTCGCGCGCGCGGATGCTGCGCGGGGTCAACATCCTGGCCAATGCAGTCAAGGCCACTCTGGGCCCGAAGGGCCGCAACGTCGTGCTCGAGAAGAGCTTCGGCGCACCGACCATCACCAAGGATGGCGTTTCGGTCGCCAAGGAGATCGAACTCGCCGACAAGTTCGAGAACATGGGTGCGCAGATGGTCAAGGAAGTTGCGACTGACCGCGTTCTTCGCGTCTAGGGTATGCCCAGGCGCTGCCATACGAGCAGGAATGGCTTGGGCCCTGGAACAGGCGCGCAACCAACGCCCCGTCATCAGCGGGTTTCAGTCTCCGCTTGAACGTTCAGTGCTGGGTCTGTTGCGTGAAGCGCATTGCCCGACGATTGTTGTGCTGGCCCGCGCCATCAAATCGGCGCGACTACAGAAGGGTTGGCAACAAGCGATGGATCAAGGGCATCTCCTGGTGATTTCAGCCGAAACCGATTCGCGGCAACTCGACAGGAAACGGGCATGCGCCAGAAACGACTTGGTCGCACGGCTGGCTGCCGACATTTTCGTCGCGCACGCGAGTCCAAACGGCAGCTTGGCAGCTCATATTTGTGCGTGGCGAGAACGCGGGGTATATGTGAAGCCTCTATGCGACGCATCGCACTGAGAAGCCTCGCTGATCCCATTCAACGATCGGAAACAACAGGTGGTAAGAGAGCCGCGCGAGATCGTTGCAAATGTAAGGGACGTGCGGTGCAAGAGCGAACAGTTCAGCGTAATTATTGTGCCCAGCGACGGGGCGAAACCGATGACGTCGTCGACGACCTGATCCGAGTGAACAGGTAAATCAGGGGCCGCTCTGCGCTGCCGTTGACGCGCTCGATGGTGGCTGCGATCGCCGCATTGCTTAGCAAGCGGCCTACGGCCGGCGCTTGTTGGCGCGGCACGTAGCCGATCTTGTGTTCCTGCAAATACACCGCGACCGCTTCCGGGTCGTGAGCGTTGTTCGGTTCTGCCTCCAAGCGCACACGATGATCCGCACGGATTTCGTTCAGTGCCAAATCCGAGGCATGGCGAAATCCGGCCACTTCCAGCAGGAGTTCGCAACCGGCTTCGATGTGTGGAGTACCATCGAGACCAATGCGCGATGGCGTGCCGTGATCGCGCGACCTGATGTGCAGTCGGAGCTGACCAAGGTTGGTCGAATCGAGCAAATCAATCTCGCGCCGCCGTCGGATTGATTCCGGTGAAAAAGGGGAATGAAGGCGCGGGGCTGGCCGGCACTCTGGTCGCTCCGCATGCCGGTTTGCGCCGATCTTGGGCATGCGGACTTGACCACGATAGCCTGTAAATCGTTGCGACGCGGTCACGCGGTCGCACGTCGGCGTTCATCCTGTCATCGACATGTCATATTCGTGCGCTGCAATAATGTCATCGAAGCGTCACAGGGATACCGAGAGACGTGCACAAACGCATTCTCATCGTGGAAGACGAGGCCGCCATTCGTGAAATGGTTGCGTTCGCGTTGCGCAAGACCGACATGCACGTGGTGCAGGCGGCCGATGCGCAGGAGGCCCAGCTGGCAGTGGCCGACGCCGTACCCGATTTGATCCTGCTCGACTGGATGTTGCCCGGCATCAGCGGCCTTGATCTTGCCCGGCGTCTGCGCAAGGAAGAGCTGACCGCCGATGTGCCGATTATCATGCTGACTGCGCGCGGCGAGGAATTGGATCGCGTCAACGGCCTCGAGGCCGGCGTCGACGATTACGTGGTGAAACCCTTTTCGACGCGCGAACTCGTCGCGCGCATCAATGCGGTGCTCCGGCGCACCCAGGGCGGCGATGGCTCGGGCCGCATCGAGCTTGGCGGCTTGACCATCGACGGGCCGGCACACCGCGTCTATGCGGGCAGCGAACAGGTGACAGTCGGCCCGACCGAATATCGCCTGCTGGCATTTTTCATGACGCACCCCGAACGCGTCTACTCGCGTGCGCAGCTTTTGGACCATGTGTGGGGCAGCAGCGTGTATGTCGAGGAACGCACGGTTGATGTGCATATCCGCCGCCTGCGGCAGTCGTTGCAGCCTTGGCGGCTGGACCGCCTGGTACAGACGGTGCGCGGTGCCGGTTATCGATTCTCGATCCAGACATGAGCGGTCCGCGCAGAACGCGCGAGCGCCAGCTCGTCACTCAGCTCGGCAATCTGAGACGTGCTGCCGGTGCGTTGCCCGATGCGCTGGTCCTGCTCGATGATGCGGGTTCGCTGCGCTGGTGCAATGCGGCTGCAGGGCGCTTGCTCGGATTCGAGAGGCTTCGCGACCGCGGTGTGAAACCGGCGGAAATATTCGGTCGCAGCGAGCTTGGCATGTGGTTGCGCGAAGGCGCGAGCGAGCCGCTCGAAGACGTCCCGGCGCCGACATCCAACGCAATCCATCTTGCCGTATCGGTCATCGAGTGCGGTGAAGGGCAGCGCGTGCTGATGGCTCGCGATATCAGCCATTTGAGCCGGCTGGAGCAGGCCCGGCGCGATTTCGTGGCCAATGTCTCGCACGAATTACGCACGCCGTTGACGGTCATCCACGGCTATCTCGAGGCGCTCGATCCCGACGATGTTCCGGCGCTGGCACCGGTGTTGTCCGAGATGCGCACGCAATCGCAGCGCATGGGTCAGATCGTCGAGGATCTGCTGACCCTGTCGCGCCTGACCACGGGACAGGAGCTGTTCGACGAGCGGGTCGAGATGGAAGCGGTTCTTTCCAGTCTGCTCAAGGAAGCCGAGGCGCTGAGTCAGGGCCGTCATCGCATCCGCGTGGAAAATCAGTCGAACGCCGCACTGTTGGGCGCGCCGAAGGAATTGCACAGCGCTTTTTCGAATCTCGTCAGCAATGCCGTGCGTTATACGTCAAGCGGCGGCGAAATCGTCATGCGCTGGCAGCGCACGCCGGATGGCGCTGCGTTTTCGGTTAGCGACACCGGCTTCGGCATTGCCGCCAACCACCTTGCGCGCCTGACCGAGCGCTTCTACCGCGTTTCGTCAAGTCGTTCGCGTGACAGCGGCGGCACCGGTCTGGGGTTGTCGATTGTCAAGCATGTGCTCGGATTGCATCAGGCACGTTTGCTGATCGAAAGCGAACCCGGCAAGGGATCGACCTTTACTTGCGCATTCGGTCCGGAGCGCGTGCTGCCGCCTGGCAACGGACAAAACGGCAGCAGTTGAGGCAAGTGCGCATTCGCTTCTCGTTCTTGCAAACCGACCAGATCCCACTGGTGTCTGACTGACCCCTCCCGACAAGTTCTTCGGACTGCCTGGCCAGACAACAGTGTGTGATCTTTCTAGGTGCGCGATCCCGGCGCAGGCGCCATTTGGCGACGCTTGCGCGACAAGCCCACACCATGTACTCCGGGCGGCCAAGGCACGCACTCCCGGGCGCGGTCGGTGCGAAATGACCAAAAAAACGGCAGGCTCACGCCTGCCGAAAAGGACGACCGGAGAGTGGGTAGTCGTCAGAATTTGATTTCGCTCCACAAGCCAATTTCGTTGGTCTTGAGGTTGGTATCGGTATCGTTGGCGAGCTTCTCGTGCTTGTACACCGCGGCGACCTTGATGCCCTTGCGAAGAGCCCATTCGACTCCGACGTTGTAGTACCGGTCCTTGAGCGAGGGATCGAGATCCTTGCTCGGCTTGGCGTTGTCGTAGCGCGCGAAAGCCGAGACTTCCGGTGTGAAGTTCACATTGCCCCACACCGACCAGCCGTCGGACTTGTCGGTGTTGACGGAAGTGACCTGGTTCCAGTTGTCCGAAGTGAAGTACTCGGCGCCGATTCGGAACCTGGCATTCTGATAGGCGACCAGCGCATCGCCTCGTGTGGCCGTATGCAGGGCCGGCGTGTCGTTGTTGTTGAGATCCAGGCCGCGCTTGCCGGAATAGCCGCCGACAGCGAGCATGAGACCCGGCACCGGCTGGATACCCACGCGCGCTTCCACATCGACACTGCCGCTGCGTTCGGGGTGCTTGTAACCGGCGCCATCGACTGCCGAGACCTGGTAGTTGAAAAGTCCCTTGCCGCCATCGAGGACATGGACACCCCAGTCGGAGGAATTGCCGAACTTCAAGCGATCGACAATCGTTTGCTCGACGTAGCGATAGCCGTACCAGTTTTCCGCGAACGGAATCCATGGCATGTCGGCCGCGCCGGCCCGCGCGATGAACTCATCGGAAAGCTTTGCCTGCACGTAGGCCTTCTTGACGAAGACCTGTGTTTCGGAATCGTTGCTCACATAGTTGAAATCGGTGGTCAGGTCGGCCGACCAGACGTCATCGAACTTGTGATCGATGACGAGATAGAACCGCTTCACGTCAATGCCGGTACCCTTGTTGGACGTGTCCTCGCCATTCGAGGTCTGGTCGATGTTGGTAATGTCGACGTACGCCTTGCCGCCGATGGTCGTGTCGCCATCGTCGGCGCGGGCAAGATTCATGCTTGTCGCGAGAACCACGGCAACAGCCGCGGCCAGTAGATGTCGATGCATTTGTCGGATGCTCCTGTGGGGGCAATGTTTTTCTAGTGGGTGTCGCAGTCCCCTTGCGGTCTGCGACAAGACACCGATCGATTGATCGAAGCGGCGTCCGGTGCGCAGATTGCCGACGCTGTTTGACGGTTTGATGCCGTTTCGATGACGAAACCGTGACAACGTGGAACACCCCCGGACCCACGGAACGGGCGCGGCTGTAACAAAGTTGCAACATGACTCTCATCGTTCTGCAACGTAGCTGGCAGATAACGGTCGCCGAAGAAGCGAATCGTCCTGTTTCCCAACTGCTGAAGGAGTTTTCATGTTGATTCCACGCAACCTCCGCATCGCCGCTGTCGCCCTCGCGAGCCTGCTCGGCGCCGTTTCGGTGCACGCCGCCGACGTAACCGGTGCCGGATCGAGCTTCGTTTACCCCGTCCTTTCCAAGTGGTCGGCGGCCTACGCCGAGAAAACCGGCAATCACATCAATTACCAGTCGATCGGGTCGGGCGGCGGCATCGCCCAGATCAAGGCCGGTACCGTGGACTTCGGCGCGTCCGACAAACCGCTTTCGGAAGAGGATCTCAACAAGTTCGGTCTCGGCCAGTTCCCGACGGTGATCGGCGGCATCGTGCCGGCGCTCAACGTCGAAGGGATCGCAGCGGGCAAACTGGTTCTCGATGGCAAGACACTGGCTGATATCTTTCTCGGCAACATCACCACGTGGAACGATGCCGCCATTACCGGGCTGAATCCTGGCATGTCGCTGCCGGCGACGAAGATCACCGTGGTGCATCGTTCCGACGGTTCGGGAACTTCCTTCAACTTCACCAACTATCTCTCCAAGGTCAGCCCGCAGTGGAAAAGCAAGGTCGGTGAAGGCACGGCAGTGCAATGGCCGGTCGGTATCGGCGGCAAGGGTAATGAAGGCGTTTCGGCCTACGTGAAACAGATCAAGGGTTCGATCGGCTATGTCGAGTATGCGTACGCGCTCAAAAACGACATCAGTTACGCGCTGATGAAGAATGCGGCCGGAAAAACCCTCAAGCCCAGCGGCGATACCTTCCAGGCTGCGGCCGCCACGGCCGACTGGAAGGGCGCCAAGGATTTCAACCTGATCATGACCAATGCACCGGGCGCCGATGCCTGGCCGATCACCGCCACGACCTGGGTGATCATGTACAAGAAGCCGAAAAACCCGGCCAACAGCAAGGTCGTATTCGACTTCTTCAAGTGGTCGCTGGAGCATGGGCAGAAACAGGCCGAGTCTCTTGATTACGTGCCGCTCCCGGCCAATCTGGTCGAGCAGATCGAGGCCTATTGGCAGTCGCAGTACACGATGTAACCAAGCGATGTAACCTTGGGTTGCCGGCGCCTTGCTTCCAGCCGGCGTGGACGCGGCGCGCGCAGTCCTTCGGATTGCGCGCGTCCTGCGCACTTTTATCCAGCCCGCCTCTTCCGCGCATGAATGCGACCGCGACAGCTACGATCTCAAACGGCATCGAACAGCGGGCACGCAAGGATGCGCGCCACGATCGCGTCTTCCATTTCGTGCTGCGTGCGTGCGCGCTGCTGGTGCTCGCGACGCTGCTCGGCGCGGCCGCTTCAACGCTGTGGGGCGGTCGCGAGATCCTGTTTGGTCAGGGCTGGCACTTCCTCACGAGCGAGACCTGGAATCCGGTCGAAAACCAGTACGGCGCGCTCGCGCCTATCTATGGCACGCTGGTCACTTCGCTGATCGCGATTGTCATTGCGGTACCCGTCAGTTTCGGTATTGCGCTGTTCCTGACCGAAATTGCGCCCGCCTGGCTCCGTGGGCCGGTGGCCACGGCGATCGAGCTGCTCGCGGCGATTCCGTCGATCATCTATGGCATGTGGGGGCTGTTCGTGTTTGTGCCGTTCATGGCCAACCACGTCGAACCGGTGTTGTCCGCAACACTGGGCAGGCTGCCTGTAATCGGCAAGCTGTTCGATGGGCCGCCGCTTGGCCTCGGCATCCTGACGGCCGGCATCGTGCTCGCGATCATGATCCTGCCCTTCATTTCCTCGGTGATGCGCGAGGTGTTCCAGACGGTGCCCGCGCGCTTGAAGGAATCGGCCTACGCGCTCGGTTCGACCACGTCGGAAGTGGTCTGGGACATCGTGCTTCCATATACGCGTTCTGCAGTGATCGGGGGGGTTTTCCTTGGTCTCGGCCGCGCGCTTGGCGAAACCATGGCAGTCACATTCGTCCTCGGCAATGCCTACACGATCACCAGCTCGTTGCTGATGCCGGGTACCTCGATTTCTTCGTCGATTGCCAACGAGTTCAATGAGGCGGTGGGCATCCACCGGTCGGCCTTGATCGCGCTCGGTTTCCTTCTGTTCGTGGTCACCTTCATCGTGCTCCTGATCGCGCGCTTGATGTTGCGCCGCCTGTCGCAGAAGGAGGGCAACTGATGGCTGTGGACATTTATCGCAAACGTCACGCTTTCAATGTGATCGCGCTGACCCTGAGCGGCCTCGCGACCGCATTCGGGCTGATCTTCCTAGCGTGGATCCTGTGGATCACGCTGAGTCGTGGCTTCAGCGCGTTCAGCGGCGCGTTGTTTACAAAAATTACCGCCTATGCGGACGAGGGAGGCCTTTCCAACGCCATTGTCGGCAGTCTCCTGATCGACCTGCTTGCCATTGCGATCTGCGCGCCGATCGGAGTCATGGCCGGGACCTATCTTGCGGAATTCGCGAGCCGCTCGAAACTCGGTTCGACAATTCGCTTCCTCAACGACATCCTGCTTTCCGCGCCGTCGATCGTGCTCGGTCTGTTCGTGTATGTCATCGTGGTGCTGCCAATGACATCACTGACGCACGGCAGGGTGAGCTTCTCGGGGTTTGCCGGGGCCGTGGCACTGGCGCTGATCGGGTTGCCGGTCATCGTCCGGACCACTGACGAGATGCTGCAACTGGTGCCCGGCACTCTGCGCGAGGCGGCGCTGTCGCTCGGTATCCCGCAATGGAAGCTGACGACGCAAGTACTGATGCGCGCGGCCGGTTCAGGCATCCTGACCGGCATGCTGCTCGCGCTTGCGCGTCTTGCCGGCGAAACCGCACCTCTGCTGTTCACGGCGTTCGGCAACAACTACATGACGCTCAAACCCTTCGACAAGATGGCCAGCCTGCCCGTGACGATCTATCAGTACACCAACGATCCGAATCCCAGGATGCACGCAATAGCATGGGCCGGTGCGTTGCTGATCACGTTGTTCGTGCTGGCGCTGAGCCTCGTGACTCGCCTGCTGTTTGCGCGCCGCAAGGCAAGTTATGACTGATCTCGCCATGCCCTCCATGACGCCGGTATCCGGATCGGATGTCGCCGATGCACGCATCAAGATCAGGGTGCGCGACCTCGAGTTCTATTATGGGGATTTCCATGCGCTCAAGGGTATCGGCATGGATATCGCGCAAAACCAGGTGACCGCGATCATCGGTCCCTCAGGATGTGGCAAATCCACGTTGCTGCGCATCTTCAATCGCATCTATGCGATCTACCCGAAACTCCAGGCACGCGGCGAGGTGCTGCTGGATGGCGAGAACATTCTCGACCCCGGCTATTCGCTGAACCGACTGCGCAGCAAGGTCGGCATGGTGTTCCAGAAGCCGGTGCCATTTCCGATGACGATCTTCGAGAACGTCGCCTATGGTATTCGCCATCACGAAAGACTCAAGCGCAAGGCGATGGACGAGCGCGTCGAGGCCGCACTGCGTGCCGCCGCGCTGTGGGACGAGGTCAAGGACAAACTCGCAAAGAGCGCATTGAGTCTGTCCGGTGGCCAGCAGCAGCGCCTGTGCATTGCGCGCGGCATCGCGCTGAAACCGCAGGTGCTGCTGCTCGATGAGCCAACTTCGGCACTCGATCCGATCGCCACGGGTCGCGTCGAGCAGTTGATCGAGGAATTGAAACGCGACTACACCATCGTCATCGTCACCCATAACATGCAGCAGGCCGCGCGCGTTTCCGACAACACTGCATTCATGTACCTGGGGGAATTGATCGAGGTCGGCGACACCGAGAAGATATTCACGCGGCCCGAACGCAAGCAGACCGAGGACTACATCACCGGCCGCTTCGGTTGAGGAACAGGAATCCAGCACGATGAGCATTTCCAAGGAACACATCATTCGCAGCTACGACGACGAGCTCAATCGGTTGACCGGTGAGATCGTGCGCATGGGCGAACTCGCGGCGAGCCAGCTCGAAGCCGCCATCGACGTGGTCGAGCGCCGCGACGAGCGTGCGGCCATGCGCGTCATGGAAAACGACGACGCGATTGACGCGATGGAACACGAGATCAGCCACGATGTCGTGCGCCTGCTGGCGTTGCGTGCGCCAATGGCCCGCGACCTGCGCGAAGTGTTCGCTGCCCTGCGCATCGCTGCCGACATTGAGCGCATCGGCGACTATGCGGCCAACGTTGCGAAGCGCTCGATTCCGTTGTCCATGGTGGCGCCGGTCACGCCGGCTCGGGGGCTGTACCGGCTCTCGGAACTCGCCACGCGCGCCGTGCGACAAGTGCTGGCCGCCTACAGCGACGGCGATGCCGAACGTGCGCACGCCGTGTGGCGCAACGACGTCAAGCTCGACGAGGCCTATACGGGTCTGTTTCGCGAACTCCTGACCTACATGATGGAGGATCCGCGAAGCATCACTTCCTGTGCGCACCTGTTGTTCATGGCGAAAAACATCGAGCGAATCGGCGATCACGCCACCAACATCGCCGAGAATGTCTGGTTCCTGGTCAAGGGCGAGCCGTTGCAGACGCCGCGCCGCAAGGGCGATGAAACGTCCGACGCCGAGATGCCGAATCTCGGAGCAGATCGCAAGTCTTGAAGACGATCTCCGCAACCTGCGCTCGGGAAAATAATGCGCGGTGCAATCATCGCGGCCACGCTTCGCCGCAGGTTCAAGTTTCTGCTTTCATTATCTGATCGTCGGCTTTCGGCGTAGCCCCGCGGGTCGTTGACGCCGCATGCGAGCTCTCGTGCCCGGCTCGGCGATAGTCCCTCGCTGCGTTGTCGGACACGGGAAATCCTTCCGACCGCGCAATACCCGATAACTGCGGCGGATCAACGATACGGGTTGTTCCCGCGAGCGCTCCAGCGACAACCGGCGCCGCTGTCATCACCTTGTAACGGCGCCAAGGTTTACATAGGCACCGATGGGAGCGTGCGCACTGGTTAGAGCGCGCGCCGCAGTGCCTGCCGATGCGATCAACCGGAACAATCCCGATGCGCCGAACAACTCCAATGCACATTGTCGACTCGACCTTGTTCTTCGCGCCGCACAGTGGCGGAGTGAAGCGCTACCTTCTCGCAAAACACCATTTCCTGAGCGCGCGCCACGGCGTCGATCACACGTTGCTGATTCCGGGCGCACGCGACAGCATGAATACGGCCGACGTCGTCGAAGTCGGTGCGCCGCGTGTCCCGTTTGCGGGCGGCTACCGCTTGCCGTTGCGCCCAACAGCATGGCGTGACGCCATCTGCCAACTGCAACCCGATGTGATCGAAGTGGGCGATCCCTATCACCTCGCCTGGGCTGCGCTGGCCGCGGCCGAGAGGCTTGACATTCCGACGGTCGCATTTGCCCATTCGGATTTGTCGCGACTGGTTGCCGGCAATTTCGGCCGACTGGTCGGGATGGCCATGGATGCGTATCTGCGGCGACTTTACGCACGCTTCGATCTGGTGCTGGCACCGAGTCTGACGGTCGCGACGCATTTGAAGTCCATCGGCGTCGAACACGTCCAAATTCAGCCGCTGGGAGTTGATGCGAACGTGTTTCACCCGGCAGCGCGCGACATCAGTCTGCGCGGTCAACTCGCTCTGCCGGCCGATACGCGGCTGCTGGTGTTCGCCGGGCGCATGGCGCGCGAGAAGCGCATTGCGCTCATGCGAAGTGCGATTGAGGGACTCGGTCCACGCTATCACCTGCTGCTGATTGGAGGTCATGAGCGCCGCCGCGTTTCGGCGCAAGTCACGTTGCTGCCGTATCAACACGACGCGCGCCGGATCGCGCGCCTTCTTGCCAGCGCCGATGCGCTGGTTCATGCCGGCCCGCATGAAACTTTCGGTCTGGTCGTTCTCGAAGCGATGGCTTGCGGCTTGCCCGTCGTCGCGGTCAAATCCGGTGCGCTCGCCGAGCTCGTCGATGCTGAAGTCGGTTGTCTCGCCGAACCTGATCGCGTCGAATCGTTGCAACACGCAATTCGCGCCCTCTATGCCGGTGATCGCGAGCGCATGGGCCGTCGCGCGCGAGCGCGCGTCGAGCAGCAATACACCTGGGAACAAACGCTGACTGCGCAACTGCGACACTATGCGCGGCTGATCCGGCTCAGCGAGAGGGCGCCGTCCCTGGTTCCCAATTACGCATCGCCATGACAGCGCGCTTGTGCATCGCGGTGCACGATGTCGCGCCGATTACCTGGCCGCAGTGCGAGAGTCTGCTCAAGCTGATCAGCGAATTCGGCAGTCCGCCGGTCACATTGCTGGTCGTTCCCGATTACCACCGTCACGGTCGACTGATCGAATCGCCCAAAGTGGTGCGCGCGATCGATTCGTGGGTGGACCGGGGCGCCGAAGTGGCATTGCACGGCTACTCCCACTGCGACGAATCGGCGCCACCGCGACGTACCGGTGACTGGGTGCGCCGTCGGGTGCTGACGGCTGGTGAGGGCGAGTTTTCCGCGCTGGCGGCAAGTGAAGCCGCGCGCCGCATCCGTCGCGGCTGGAGCGAACTGGTCGACCTTGGTTGGCCCACTCGCGGTTTCGTCGCTCCCGCGTGGCTCAGCAGCGGCGGAACGTGGACGGCGCTGTGCGACTCGCCATTGCGCTATGCCAGCACGCGACGGTCGTTGGTTCTGCTCGAGGACATGCGCGAAATCCACGCGCCAGCCCTTTCGTTGTCGGTGCGTTCTTGCTGGCGCCGCCGCATCAGTCGCGCTTGGCTGCACTGGTTTCGCGCGACCATGGCCGCGGCACCGTTGCTGCGCATCGCCTTGCATCCGTCCGATGCGCAACATGACGACGTGATGGAAGATTGGCGGCGCGTACTTGGCGCATTGTTGACCCAGCGTGAACCGGTGACCAAGGCGCAGGCGCTGGGTCTGGCATGACGCTGCGCGCGGCCACCTGGCTTGCCGGCGCACTCGCGGTGGCGGCCACGCTGATAGTGCCAACCGCGCTCACGGGCACCGCATGGTTGCCGGCGCTGTCTCGCTTTCCGTTTAACGGGACGCTGGCAATCGGCGCCGTGATTCTTGGAAGCTGGCTGGCGAAGGGAATAAAGTTTCGTTTGCTGACCGCCGCGCTGGGGCAGTCGACCGGTCTTGCGACCTGCGTCGCGGTATCGCTCGGATGCGATCTCGGGTTCGCTGCCACGCCCGGCGGCGTCGGAGGATATCCCGCCACAATCTTCCTGTTCGATCGTGTCGGTGTTGCTCCCGTTTGCGCTGCGGCAATCGCGGCGGCCGATCAGGCGCTCGACCTGGTCTTCTTTCTGGTTGCGGTTCCGCTGGCGTCGTTGTGGCTGGCTGCGCACGGCGTGTCGGTGTGGATCAGAGTCAGTGTGAGTGCATCTCTTCTGCTACTGGCCGCAGTGACGTTATGCGCGCTTGTGCTTTGGCGCATCACTCGATTGCGTCCGGGCGTGTTAATCAGTGTGCTGGCGAGACTACCTTTGCTGCTTCGCCGGCGTGTGCTGCTCGCGCGCTGGTGGATCGAATTGCGCGCGCATCTGCGTACGTTGCGCACGGCTTCTCCCCTGGTCCTCTGCACGAGTCTCATGATGACCGTCATTCAGTGGGTCTTGCGTTTCGCTGTGCTCGGCGTGGCGCTGGCCTGGCTGGGGCATCCGGCCCCGCCGATTGCGGTATTTCTTTTCCAGGCGGTTGCCTTGCATGCGGGTCAGTGGACCGGTGTGCCGGGTGGGGTGGGCGGCGCCGACCTGATTCTCGCGAAGACCCTCGGTGGATGGTCACCTGTCGCGAGCCTCGCGACGGCGCTCCTGATCTGGCGTCTTGCAACATTTCACCTGACCCTCCTCGGCGGAGGCGTCGCATTTGCCGCGCTGAGCGCGCGACGATCTTCGACCCGGACGCTTCTTGCCGATGCCGGTACTTGAGTGTCGATCGGTCCCCGCGCTACGGCATGGTGATCGAGCGGTTCGACTCGGATACGCCCGATCGAGGCTGCTGCGGTTGTAACTGAAGTGTCATTGCGCGGCCATCTGCCATTCACCCAACGCGGGCAGCATACGCCGCGTCGGCCACGGAATAGCAGCATGCGCATCGCCATCGTCACCGAAACCTGGCCACCAGAAATCAACGGGGTCGCATTGACAGTACAGGCACTGGCTGTTGGCCTGGTCGCGCAAGGTCATGCTGTCGAGGTGATCCGCCCGCGCGTCAAGGCCGACAACGACCCCGATCTTTCTTCGCGAGTGTGCAACGAAGTTGCGGTGCCAGGCGCTCGCGTGCCGCGCTACCCGATGCTCCGTTTCGGTCTGCCGGCCGGTCGCCTGCTGCTGCGACGCTGGCAGGCGGAAAAACCCGATGTGCTGTATGCCGCGACCGAAGGTCCGTTGGGCTGGAGCGCTCTCGCGATCGCGCGAAAGCTCGGCATTCCGGTCAGCAGCGGGTTTCATACCCGCTTCGACGATTTCGCCGACCATTACGGTTTGGGGCTGATCGCGCCAGCGGTGTTGTCCTACCTGCGGCGCTTTCACAACCGCGCGCAGGTAACGCTGGTGCCGACCGCCGAGTTGGCTGCAGTGCTCGAACGCAACGGCTTTCACAACGTTCGAGTATTGCGACGCGCGGTCGATGTCGAGTTGTTCCATCCGATGCGGCGGGATCGATCGCTGCGCGCCGCCTGGGGTGTCGGAACGGCGGATCCGGTGTTGCTGCAGGTCGGGCGCATCGCTCCGGAAAAGAATCTTGCGCTGGCGGTGAAGGCATTTCATGCAATCCAGCGACGACAGCCACGGGCCCGCTTGGTGATGGTCGGAGATGGGCCGGACCGCCGCGCGCTTGCAGCACAAAATCCGGACGTGGTCTTCACCGGCGCGCTGCGTGGTGACGATCTGGCGCGTTGCTATGCGAGTGCCGATGTGTTCCTGTTTCCGAGTCTGACCGAAACTTTCGGCAACGTCACTCTCGAAGCGATGGCAAGCGGCTTGGCGGTCGTCGCGTTCGACTATGCCGCCGCTCGCGAAATGATCGTGGATGCTTCCTCTGGTGTTCTCGTGCCGTTTGGCGATGCAGACGCCTTTGTTTCTGCTGCGTTGGCGCTCGCATGCGACATCGGTTGCCGCGCTCGGATGCGTGCGTGCGCTCGCGCGGTGGCTGAAAGCGTGAGCAGTCCCCATCAGGCCAGCGCCTGCTTCGCGCAGCTGCTTGCTTCGTTGATGCTGCGCGAGGCTGCTTGATGGAGCTCGAACGTTGGCGACGGCTCGACCTGCAAAGTGGCGAGTGGCGTCTGTGCCTGGCTTGCAATCGCTGGGCAGCGGACACGGCGATCACCCGGTTCTTCGGGATGGTCAGCCGGCTTGGCGATGGCGCCTTCTGGTATCTGCTGATTGCCGCATTCAGCCTGTTCGGCGGAATGCGTGGAATCAGGACGGCACTGCACATGGCGGGAATCGGCCTGGTTGCGGCACTGCTCTATCGCACTCTCAAGCGCTGGGCACGGCGCCCGCGACCATTTCGTACGCACCACGGCATCATTGCCCATGTGCCACCGCTCGACGAATTCAGTTTCCCGTCGGGACACACCTTGCACGCGGTAGCGTTCACCATCGTCGCCGTTGCCCATTTCCCGCTGCTGGCGCCGTTGTTGTTGCCGTTCACCGTGCTCGTTGCCGCGTCGCGCGTGGTCCTCGGCTTGCATTATCCAAGTGATGTTCTGGCCGCAACGCTGATTGGCATGGGCCTCGGTGGCGGATCGCTCTATTTGGCACGGGGAATAGGCCTGCTTTCGTGACCTGCCGCCACCACCTTCGCGTAGACACGCAACAAGCGACCGCTGCGACAGCGGAAAACTGAAGCTCGCCCGAACGAACACGGTCGCGCTTTGCCGCAGGTTCAAGGTCACCCGCGTATCGTCATCGGGTCCTCAGCGAAATTTCGCTGCAAGCAGGCAGGTACCAAAGAATCGGAGGTCTCATGAACACGCGTATCGAAGGCACGAAAGTAGTCATTCTCGCCACCCACGGTTTTGAAGAATCCGAACTCACCGAACCCCTGAAGGCGCTTAAGAACGCCGGAGCAGAGGTGCACGTGGCTTCGCCGGAGTCGGGCGAGATTCAGGGATTCAAGCATTTCGACAAAGGCCTCAAGGTCAAGGTCGATCGTCCGCTCGCCGACATCCGTGCCGCGGACTACGACGCGGTCGTTCTGCCGGGCGGTCTGTTCAATCCGGACAAGTTGCGCACCAATGAAATCGCCCTGAATCTCGTTCGCGATTTCCTGAAGGCCGGCAAGCCGATCGCCGCCATTTGCCATGGCCCCTGGATTCTGGCCGACGCCGGCGCTTTGAGGGACCGCACGGTGACCTCGGTGCCGACCATCCGCAGGGATATCGAAAACGCGGGCGCCACCTGGGTCGACAAGGAAGTAGTGGTCGATAACGGGATCGTCACGAGCCGTACGCCCAAGGATCTCGCCGCGTTCAATGCAAAATTGATCGAGGAGATTTCGGAAGGGCGCCACGACCGAAAGGCCGCATGATCAGCATGCGATGAGTCGTGATCCGGCCAGTTGACCGGTCGACTCGAATGGACAGGAAAGCCCCGCGATGCGGGGCTTTCCTCATGGTTGCATTGCGCCGCGATCGTCGCGTAGCGAAACATCGAAGCGGGCAGCGCGCTCACGCTGACTGCGCGCGAGCACGAGCCCATTGGCAGCCCAAACCAGTGACAGCGCGGCGCCAATCACGCAGGCGAGCGCCGGGTGTTCGGCGATCAGCGCGATCAGCGCCTTGAACCAGGCACTGATCGCGTCGGCACCGCGGTAGACAACTGTGTCAATGAAATTCTTGGCCTTGTACTTGGCTTCGCTGTCGACCAGGGTGAACAAGGTTTCGCGCCCCGGCCGCACCAATGCGTACTCGCCCGCGCGGCGCAGCACCATGACCACTGCGAATACGGCGAAGACCGGACTCAATGCGAGCCACACGAATCCGCCCGCGACCATGATCGGAACCGCCGCCAGCAACACACCGACGCCGAGCCGCCGCGCAATATGGCCGGTAACAAACAACTGGGTCAGGATCGCGAGCGTCTGCACGATCGTGTCGATCACGCCGAACACGCGGGTCTGGTCGGTGCGATCGGGAAACGTCGCAGCGACCAGACGCGCCTGCTCGAAATAGAGAAACGTGTTGACGCTCGCGAGCAGCAGCACGAAAACCGCAATCCCGACCAGATAAGGGGAGCGCACGACCGTGCTCGCGCCGGCGAATGGACTGCCGCCGAGCGGTTTTGCCGAAGTCGTCTCGCGCCTGTCCTCGCTCGGATGGCGGCGATGCCAGGCGCGAAGCGATTGCGCTGCTCCAATCGCGCAGAGCAACAACACCCCCGAAAGCGCAAGCAACCCGGCATAGCCGATCGGTCCGACCAGCACGGTGCCGAGTATCGGGCCGAGCAGACCGCCGAAGCTCGCGCCGCCGGCCATCACGGCGAACAGGCGTTTCGCCTGCGCAACGGTGAACACGTCGGCGAGCACGCTCCACGCGACCGAGATCGCAATCAGGTTGAACACCGACAGCCATACGTAGAACGTGCGCGCGAACCACACATTGCCCGGCGCGACATGGAACGCTATGGCGAACGCAAACAGGTTGGCCGCGAAAAACGCGTACAGCCACGGCAGGATGTGGCGCCGCGCGACACGCGCCGCGAGCCAGCCGAACAACGGCAATGCGACAAGCGTGCACACGAACGTTGCCGTGAACAGCCATTGCAGCTTGTCGATGCCACCGGCGATGCCCATCGTTTCGCGCACGGGCCGCAGCATGAAATAGCCGGTGAACAGAAACAGGAACACGAGCATGCCGCAGCACACGGCGCCCGTTTCGCCGTCCTCGATTGCGAGGAGGCGCGCGATCCATCGGCCAGCCCTCGAAATCACGGACCGGTCGCCGCAGTCAACCAACCGCGGCGATCAACGCGCTGCGCTGCTTCGCATCGAGCGCGGCGTTGCTGCCGGCCTGGAGGTTGTCGCTTTCGCGCTCCGGTTTGCTCGTGGCGGGAATCACCACGGTGACGGCAGGATCGCTCAACGCGAAGCGCAGGAACAATTGTGCCCAGGAGGTGGCTCCAATGGCGCTCGCCCAATCCGGCAGCGGCTTGCCCTTGACCCGGGAGAAGAGGTCGCCGTCGTCGAAGTTTCGGTTGGCGAGAACGGCGACTCCGAGTTCCCTAGCCAGCGGAAACACACGCTTTTCGGCGCCGCGCTGGGTGACCGAATAATTGATTTGCAGGAAGTCCGGCTTCGATAGCCGTACCGCATCGGCGAGCTCGTCCTGCGCGCTTTCGCGGTAGTGGGTCAATCCGACATAGCGTACCTTGCCTTGCTGCCTGAGTTCGCGAGCGAGTGCAAGCTGGGTGCGCCAGTCGCGCAGGTTGTGGACCTGGAGCAACTCGACCTTGTCCGTCTTGAGGCGCGTCAGCGACTGCCTGAATTGCGCAAGTCCCGCCTCGCGACCCGTCGACGAAAGCTTGGTCGCGAGAAATGCGCGCTCGCGAAGCTTGAGCTCGGTCAGCAAATCGCCGAGCACCGACTCAGCCGTGCCGTACGACGGTGCGGTATCGATCAGCGTGCCGCCGCCGGCAAAGAATCGGCGCAGCACCTCACTCAGCGCCGCACGCGCGGCCGCATCACGCCCGATTTCGAATGTCCCCGATGTGCCCATGCCGATCACCGGCAGCCGCTCGCCACTCGTAGGGATTGCACGCATAGCCATCGTTTGGGAGGTCCCTTTCGCTTTCGTGCCCAGTACGGATTCTGCGCCGAGGGCCAGGTGTGGATATGCGATGGCCGACAGCGATGTTACAGATGCGGTAGCGAGAAATTCACGGCGTTTCACTCTGGATTCCTCCTTGCCGGACCATTGCGCGGTGCTTGCCTCAGGTCGAGATTATCGCGGTGTCGCTGACGCGGCGCCGAACAGGAAGCGCGGCATGCCTCACTGACATGGGCCGAACCGATCATCGGGCTGCTGCGCCGATCACACGAGCAGGAACCATACCGCGAGGAAACCGGTAACGGACATCGTCACGGTGTAAGGCAGCGCCATCCACAGCATGCGTCCGTAGCCGAGCCGGATCAGCGGTGCAAGTGCCGAAGTCAGGAGGAACAGGAACGCGGCCTGGCCGTTCGGTGTCGCGACGCTCGGAATATTGGTGCCCGTGTTTACCGCAACCGCGAGCAGCTCGAATTGACCGCGCGCGAGATGTCCGGCGGTCGCGGCGGTTTCCAGTGCCTTGATGTAGACGCTGGCCACGAACACGTTGTCGCTGATCGCCGAGAGAATGCCGTTGGCGACATACATCTCCAGCAGTTGTGCGTGGCCCTGCGCGGCCAGCACGTCGTCGATGATCGGCACGAACAAGTGCTGCTCCTGAATCACGGCGACGATCGCGAAGAAGGTGACGAGCAGTGCAGTGAACGGCAGTGCCTCCTCGAATGCATGGCCGATGCGACGCTCGTCCACCACGCCGCACAACGCGGTTGCGAGTACGATCACGCCCAGGCCGATCAGGCCGACTTCGGCCAGATGGAACAGCAGGCCCATGACCAGAAACACCGCAGCCAGAGCCTGCGCACCGAGGCGCAACCATCCGGCACGATCGCGACCCGCGCGTTCGCGTGCCGCGTAGCGTTCAATCACTTCGCGAACCGAGTCGGGCAGTAATTCGCCATAGCCGAACCAGCCCCGAATCTCGAGGAGAAGACACGTACCAAGCCCGACGACCAGCACCGGCAGCGTGACCGGCGCCATGTGCCGCGCGAAGCCGACGAAGCTCCAGCCGAGCGCATCGCCGATCAGGAGATTCTGAGGCTCGCCGACCAGCGTGCACGCACCGCCCAGCGCGGTGCCGACCGCGGCGTGCATCACGAGACTCCGCAAGAAGCCGCGAAACCGCACCAGATCCTGACGTCGCTGGTCCTCGATCAACGCATCGTCCTCGTGATCGTGCCCGTGGTCATCATCAAATCCGCCGCCGGAAGCGACGCGGTGATAGATCATGTAGAAACCGGTTGCCACGCTCACAATCACGGCGATCACGGTCAACGCATCGAGAAACGCCGAAAGGAGCGCAGCGACACCGCAGAACATAAGCGCCAGCGCGCGCTTGGAGCGCACGCGCACGAGCAATCCGGTAAACACGTACAACAGCAGACTGCGCAGGAAATAGATGCCCGCCACCATGAACATCAGCAGCAGGATCACGGAGAAATTGGCCTTGACCTCGTGCGCGACGTGCGCAGTCGAGGTGAGGCCCATCAACAAGGCCTCGATCGCGAGCAGGCCAGCGGGCTGCAAGGGATAGCAGCGCAATGCCAGCGCGAGGGCGCCGATGAACTCGATCAGCAGCAGCCAACCACACACGAACGGGCCGGATGCCGTCAGCACCAGTGGGTTGAGGACCAGCGCCGCAATCAGGGCGATCTTGTACCAATGGGGCGCATGGCCGAGGAAGACATTGAATGCCTCGGCCGGCCACGATGGTCGCCGCGGGCCGGCGTTGCTATCGCTCGCCATCGCGCATTCTTTTCATCGGGTCGTGTTCGAGCAGCCGTCGACGGCTCATCGGTTCTCTCCCGGCGTCGATTCGAGGTCGACTCTGCCGAACAGTCTGCCATCGGCCTGCCGGCAAGTGTATCCGTTGCGCACGGCAGAGACTGTCTGTTGAACCGATGCACTCACCGTTCGCGCTGAGCGTAGCGGTGCCGGCGCGAAATCGAAGCGTTCGTTCTGTTGGGCTCTTCGACTTCGGCCCGCGCTCAAAGTGAACGGAGTTGGCGAGCAACACCCTTACCGTTCGCGCTTATACTAGTGAGCATGCGCGGCACCGTAGCGCTGGGGCGGAGAGACCTCCTGTGGCGGATATCACGGAACTGCTCGGCAGGGCGCGCGACGGCGATCGCGACGCTTCGGAACGGGTCTACGCAACCCTTTACGATGAGTTGCATCGGCTTGCCGCCGGCCAGTTGCGCGGCGGAGGTGCGGCGGCAATGCGCGCAACTTCGCTGGTGCATGAAGCGTATCTCAAGCTGGCCCAGCACGGCGCGCCGACGGTCAATGACCGCAGTCACTTTTTCGCGGTCGCAGCGCGTGCGATGCGCCAGATTGTCGTCGACCACGTGCGCGCGCGCGCGGCATTGCGACGCGGTGGTGGCATGCATATCGAATCGCTCGACACGACCGCGATCGAAGCCGCCGCCGAGGGCCGGGAGACCGATGTGCTCGCGCTCGATTCGGCGCTTTCACGCCTTTCGGAACTCGATCCCAACCTGGCGGCTTTGGTCGAACTGCGTTTCTACGGAGGGCTCGATCTGGCCGAGATCGCGGTCGTGAACGCGCGCTCCGAACGCTCGTTGAAACGCGATTGGCGCCGCGCACGCGCGTTCCTGCAGCGCGAACTGACCGACTTGCCTGCATGACCGATGCGGCCGAGCGTTGGGCGCGGATCGCTGCGTTGTTCGATGACGTGGTGGATCTTGCGTCCGCCGATCGGGAGCGGCGACTCGACGCGATTGCCCGGAGCGATGCGTCGCTCGCTGCGGAGGTCCGCTCTCTGCTCGCGGCGGATGAGGATGCGACCGATTTGCTCGACGCCAATGCGGCGGCCATCGTGCCCGACATCCTTGCCGACGGTGCCGGCGCGACCGGCGACGGCGGCCGGGTCGGTGCGTGGCGCCTGCTGCGGCCGATCGGGGAAGGCGGCATGGGGGTCGTCTATCTGGGTGAGCGCAATGATGGCGCCTACGAGCAGCAGGTCGCCGTCAAGCTACTCAAACGCGGCATGGATACGCACGCGATCCTGCACCGCTTTCTGCAGGAACGCCGCATCCTGGCGCGGCTCAATCATGCTCACATCGTGCGCCTCGTCGACGGCGGCATGAGCGCCGATGGCCGTCCGTTTTACGTCATGGAATACGTCGATGGCCAGCCGATCACTGGCTACGCCGCCGAGCATCATCTCGATGTGCGCGCGCGCGTCGGATTGCTCGCGGTTGTCGCCGAAGCAGTCGCGTATGCGCACACGCACCTGATTGTGCATCGCGATTTGAAACCGTCCAATGTGTTGATCGACACCAACGGTGCACCGCGTGTGCTGGATTTCGGTATCGCCAAGTTGATCGAGGAAAGTGGCGAGCAGACGCGCACGGGGACCGGCATGCGCGTGCTGTCGCCTGCTTATGCGGCCCCCGAGCAGATCCTTGGCGAGCCGATCGGTACAGCGACCGATGTTTACGCACTCGGTCTCATGCTTTGCGAGTTGCTCGTGGGCGAACTGCCGCAGCGGCGCCGGATCACGACCTTCGAGCAACTGGCGCGGGATATCTCGACCGTGGCGACCGAGCGCGCGAGCACGCTCGCTGCACGACTGACGTCCGATCAGGTCGTCGCGCTGTATGGTGCAGATGTCGATTCCCGGCGCCTCGCACGCAGCGTCGGCGGCGACATTGATGTGATCATCGCAACTGCGCTCAAGCGCGAACCCGAACGGCGCTATCCGACTGCCGCCGCATTCGCCGAAGACCTGCATCGCTGGCTCGATGGCCAGCCGATCAACGCACGCGCGGATTCGACCGCCTACCGGTTCACCCGGTTTGTGCGCCGCCACCGCGTCGGTGTTGCTGCCAGTGCGTTGATTGCACTGTCGCTGATAGGCGGCCTCGGTGCGGCGTTGTACCAGGCAGCCGAGGCACGCCAGCAGGCAGCGCTCGCGCAGCATCAGGCGGAGCGCGCCGAACGTGTCAAGGCGTTTCTGATCGGCCTGTTCCAGCAGAACGATCCGGCAGTGGCCAAGGGCGCGCCGTTGAGCGCGGCTGAAATCCTCAAGCGCGGCCGCGAGAAGCTCGGTAGCTCCCTGGCTGATGATCCGCAAACGCGCGGCGAACTGCTCATTGCCATCGCCGAAATTCAGGGCAACCTTGGCGTGTACACCGACGGCCTTGCGACTGCCGAGCTGGCCATGCCTTTGCTGATCGCGAGCGTGCCCGCGACTGATCCACGCCTTGCTGCGGCGTACACGGTTCGAGGCAAATTCTACGACCAGGTCGACCGACCGGAGGATGCCGAACGCGATTTCAAGAGCGCGCGCACGATTCTTGCCGTGGATCCTGTGGGGAATGCCGATCGGCTGGACGATCTGGATCGGGAGATTGCGTTCGTGGTGAGCAACACCGAGTCCCCGGCAGCGGCTCTTGCTCTGGAAAGCAAGGTCATTTCGCGCATGCGCCGGCGTGTGCCCGGGAATAGCCCGCGTCTTGCCGACCATCGCCTTTCACTGGCGTTGATGTTCGAGGAAGTAGGCGACTATGCGCAAGCCGAGGCGGCATACCGCTTGGCGTTGCCGGTCATGATCAACGCCAATGGTGCGTTTGCGCCCGATGTCTGCGAAGCCGAAGCGAACTTTGCCGGCCTGCTCGATCGCATGAGCAGGAGCACCGAGGCGCTTCCGCTTTTCGGACACGCACTTGATTGCGAGCGGCAACTCTACGGAAGCGATTCAAGGCTATATGGTCAGACGCTGTTTTCGCGCGGCATCCTGATGCTCGGTTTGCGCCGCTACGACGATGCACAGACGGATTTTGTGAAGGCACTGCACACATTCGGCTCAAGCGAATACAAAGCGGCCCATGCACATCGTTACCTGGGACTCACGCTGATCGGCGAGACGCGTTATGCGGAGGCTGCAAACGAACTCAAGGAAGCTGAACGACTGTATCGCAAGGTTGACCTTCCCAACGATTATCAGCGCTGGCGAGCGCGAGCGGACTACGGATATGCCATCTTCAAGGGCGGCGATGCCGCCGGCGGTCGTCGTGCGATCGAAGCGGCCCTGGCCGGATTCCATGAACTGGTGCCGAGCGGAGAAATGCCCGAGGTCATGCGGCCCTTGCGTGAGCTCGGCGAGGTGGCGCGCGCGCAAGGCGAACTCGATACGGCGCTCAAGGCGCATCGCCGCTGGCGCGCGCTGGCGCTGAAGCTGTACGGCGCGGATTCGCGTGATGCTGGAGAATCCGCGTGGCAACTAAGCCTCGATCTCGCCAGCGTCGGTAACCAGTCCAGTCTGGCCGAGGCCACCTCGCTGATTGCAGAAGCCGTGGTCATCGCGCGAGCGAGCAATGAACCGCGATTGGCCGATTACGAGCAATCGCAACGCGATATTGCTGCAGCCGTCGCGCGAGTGTCACACAAATGATGTCGTTCGCGTTCGCTCGCTACGGAGCTGGAGCGTGCAACGGAAAAATGAAAACGCGAGTGGAACCCGGAGGGTGCGCTGCGCCTCCGCCGCGACGCGCGGCGTGGCGCAGCGTTGAAGCGCTCGATATCTACCTTGCCGGCAGGGGCTGCCCGGTGGTAGCCGACTTCGGCGCGGAACCGAAGCGGTTCGATCCCGGCGTGCCGGCGATGAAACCGTTGAACACCAGCGCGATAAGGCCGCCGACCAGAGGCACCAGACCGATCAGGATCCACCACGCCGACTTGTCGACGTCATGCCAGCGCTTGGCCTGGATCGCGAGAGCGGGCCACAGAAAGGCGAGACCGAGAATCGTGATCGCGAGGCTGGCGCCACCGCCAGCAGCGGCCGGATCGGGGGAATCCAACGAATGCATGACGCTCATGACCCGCACGACGGCGAGACCGCCGAACACCAGCAACGACAGAACGAACAGCGCCCAGTAGGGGCCGCGGCCGACGCGGCCTTCGAACGAAAACAGCAGGGATTTCCAGCTCATCACAGGTTTCCTCCCGATAGGGTTTCGACAAGGCGCGGCGAGGTCGCCGTGCTCGTCGATGTCCACGAGAAAGGAGGCGGCGAGGGGCCACATTGGTTCGTATCGCCGCGAGCCGATGCGCTCCGAATCCCTAGCGTGCACTTCGGCACGATTGGGGTGGAGGTGTTCCGCAAGATGGGTTCATGCGCGAGTGCGCGCTGCAAATCCACAAAGCCGCGGTTCGATGAGCCACCGGAACGCTCAGGGCGAGCTGTCAAATCCGTTCGCAAAAATCGTGTCGTCGATGGACGGCGCATAGAAGTACGCCGCGCCCTGGCTCGCGCGGCCATCGATTCCGGCGTCGAATGCGCCGATCAGTGCGCTATCACCGGACAGCGCGACGGCGTTGCCAAAATGATCGCCCGTCGCGCCGTCGCTGGCCGTGACTTCGGTGCTTTCGGTCCAATGGCCGGTGTCCTCGGTGAACGCATAGGCCGCGCCGCGCTGGCCATTGGCGAAATAGGCACCGACCAGTGCGGTGGATCCGCCCAGTGCAACCGACAGGCCGAAACGATCGCCATCCGCTCCTTCCGCTGCGGTGAGCTTTTGGGCCTGGGACCAGGTTCCTCCCGTGTCCGTGAACACGTATGCCGCGCCTTGATGCGCACTGCCTCCGACATTCTGGTAGTACGCGCCGACCAGTGCATTGGGGCCGCTCAAGGCGACCGAGATGCCGAAGAACTCAAACGTGGTGCCATCATCCGGGACGAGTTCAGCGGTCTGCGTCCAGGTTCCACTGGTTCCATCGAATATGTAGGCGGCGCCGAAATATGAGTTGACGCCTTGCGCGCCCACGATGGCAGTGGTGCCGTCGAGCGCGACCGAATAGCCGAAGTCGGCAAACGCGGTGCCGTCGTCGGCGGTCAGCGTCGGGCCCTGGCTCCACATCCCGCCTGAATCGGCAAAGATATACGCCTTGCCCTGCAAAGCGTTTTGACCCACCGGCGCTACCGGTGCGGAAATCAACGCGTTCGAACCGCTGACCGAAAGCGACCAGCCGAAGTTGTTGTTCGAATCGCCATCTTCGTTCGTCAGCTTCTGGGTCTGGATCCAGACGCCACCTGACTGGTTGAAGACATAAGCCGCGCCCTGGCCGCCATTGGCGCCGATCGTGGCGTATGGCGCGCCGACCAGGATCGTGTCGCCCGAAATGGAAACCGAAAAGCCGAATGCATCGCCGACCGTCCCATCATCCGCCACAAGCTTTTGCGTTTGGTTCCAGGTGCGATCCGATTCGGTGAATACATAAACGCTGCCTTGTCCCGGCTGACCATTCACAGCGGCGTTCGACGCTCCGACAACGGCAGTAGTGCCTTCGATCGCGACCGAATAGCTGAAGTTGTCTCCTGTCGCGCCATCGCTCGCCGCGACTTTTTGTTCGAGCCATTGCTCCAACGGCGTAACACCGCTCGCTGGCGCATCCCGGGAACCGGTTCGTGACGCATGGAGATCCGCATGCACAGGCCCCGACGTGCACAGCAGCGCTGTCGCAACCGCCCTCATCCACGCGGCCGTGTGCGGAGTTGAGAAACGTGCTGTGATCATGACGCGATCTCATTCGTTGCTGACCCGACGAGCTACAAGCCTGCACGTTCGGAAATTGTCTCGCAACCTCCGCGCTGCATCGAATCAGCGTGCGACTGTTCGTCGAGGCGGCGATTTGGACGACGATCGGCGAAATTTTTGGCGCGCAGGGAGCGCCCCACTCAATTCGACGACCTCGGAGCGCGATGCTCGTATTCGCCGATTTGGCTGTCTGTGGAGTCGTCATCGCCGCAGATATCTGCGACCATTCCGCTTGCTGGTCAAGCTCTTTCCACCCACTGGCACCATACTTGCTAATTGCCGAGCCAAATCTGCCCAGGGGGCAAGCGTTTATCAATGGCCCGATCGACCAATCGACGTACGACTCAATCTGCAGTTGCCAACGCGCTCGCCGAGTTCGCGACTCCGGAAGCCGAGGCCCTGCGCGAGCGTGTGATCGATTATGTGTACCCGGTTTGCCGGCTCGTGTTCGCGTTCCTGCCATTGGCGTACCTGGTGTTCCAGGCAGGGGACATCATCCTCCACCCTGGCACTCGTCCCGATTCGATCGCTCCGCGCATCCTAATCGGCATTGTGCTGGTCCTGCTCGCGATCTTCGTGCGCCAGCCAGCGGGGCGCCGGCAATTGCCGATCATATGGGTGCTGTACGTGCTCGCGATCCAGCTTGGCACCACAGTCAGCGCTCTCGGTTCGTCGCAAGGTATCGATTGGGCGCTGCCGGCGTACGTGCTCGCGCCGGTTGTGTGCGCGCCGTTCTGGCCGACACGTCCCAGTTTCGTCATCGCGGCTGCGCTGACGGTTCTTGCTCCGGGGACTGCGCTGCTGCTGGGCCACGCATCTCTCGTGCAGACCCTGCATTATGCTATCTACCTGTTCATCGCGTTGACCATCGCGCTTATTCTCGCCACGGCAATGGTGCGCATCCACGCGCGCGGTTACGCACTCGATCAACGTCTGCGCGCAGCGGCATTCTTCGATCATCTGACCGGTGTGCTGTCGCGCCATCGCTTTTTTGAACTCGGCACGCCGGCGGTCGAACGCGCCCACCTGACGAGAACCATTCTGTCGGCGCTGTACATCGACGTCGACCACTTCAAGCCCCTCAACGACGATCTCGGGCATGAGGCCGGCGACGAGGCGCTCGGTCTGATCGCCGCTGCGTTGTCGACGGAGCTGCGTGCCGGCGATCTGCTGGGGCGTGTAGGCGGCGAGGAATTCGTGGTGTTGTTGCCGGCAGTATCGGTCGGGGCGGCATTGATGGCGGCAGAACGTCTGCGCTATGTGGTTGGCCAGATCGATTATCGGGAGAGGCCATTGTCGGTGAGCATCGGGGTTGCCGGACTCAAGGCCGGACAGGATCTCGATGCTCTGCTGCGCGAAGCTGACAGGGCGTTGCGCCAAGCCAAACTGGCCGGACGCAATCGAGTCGAACAATCGACCAGCGGCGATCCCGGTTCCTCGTTGCTCGAATGGCGCGGTCGCAATCGGCCCTGATGCCAACTGCGCCACGTTATCGCGTTACAATTCCCTCCCAGATGCCAGTCGGGCGCTGGCCACGGGAAGGGATATGCCCCGTCTTTTTGCGGATATCTTCGGTCGCAGCAAACGCGATCGTCGGTTGCGCCGTGCGTCGGATCGCGATGGAGATGCCAGTCAGTCGTGGGCCCGCTTCCGACCGCGGTTGGTGGACGAGCTTTCAGGGGAAAACCTTGCAGCCTGCGCAGAGATGCGCGCCGTGCTCGATGCGTGTCGCGCACACGATGAAGAAGCGCAGATCGTCAATCTGCGCAAGTTCGCTGTCGCCTTCCGGCGCATCGGTCTCGCCAAAAGCGTGTTTTTCTATCCGTATCTGCGCTGGGCGCTGGAGAACGATCAGGTAGCGACTACGCAGTTCAAGTCGATGCATGCCGAAGTCGATCGTCATGCGCTGTGTATCGAGGCCATCCTGAGCGAATATCTCGGTGGCCCCTGGGACCGCGACCAGCGCCGCCGCTTTGTCAGCGAAGTGGTACGTATCGCGAACTTTTTCAGCAAGGCGCTGCGAGTCGAGGAGTCGCTTCTGTATCCGCTTTACCTGCCGCCCGGGCAGTACCGCTACGTGGGCGCCAATGCATCGGCCCCCGAAGAGAGCGACTGATTTCGTGCCCGGAAGATTGCCCTAGCGACAATCGTCAGCTCGCGCGGAATCGATCACGGCATACGGTTTGAAGGCGGGGAGTGCCGCGGCAAGCTTGTCCTGGGTGGCCTTGAGCGCCTTGAGGTCGGCACACAGACCCGCGACGGACGCCTCGACCTTTGCCGCCTGCGCCTCGACCGCCGGACCGATGCGATCGGGATCGCCGTGCGCAAGGCCCGAGACCACGCCGCCGATCGCATGCAATGCCGTCTTTGCACCTGCCTTGCCAATGGCGAGACCGTCCCGCTGCAGCGCCTGCGCCTGCACGAAATAAAGGCTTAGTTGCGCACGTTGTGGTTCAGGCGTTGCAACGGGCGCGTCGCCGATCTGAAGTTGCCCCGCTGCGCTCACGGTCGCGTCGGGCGAACCCGATGCATGAATGGTCACTGCGGTGTCATGCACGGTGAGAAGACCAAATACGGAATCTCCGGAATCGTTGCGTCCACAGCCTGCGCAAAACAAGGTGACTGATGCCAGGAACGGCATGACAAGCAATCGGAGTCGTGTCATCGCGAGGATCGCCCCTACGTGTCGGTGCTTATCGACGCTACGCCGTTGCGCTGGTCGAGCGCAGTGTCGGAAGTAACAGCCCAGGCGCGATAGAAGATCAATGAGGCGACGCTTTGGCTGCAGACGGCGCTATTGGAAATTCAGCATGAGTGAACAGCTGACCCCTTTGGCGCAACTGCATGACTGCGGCGACGCCGGCATCATCCGCCAAGGCAAAATCCGGCCCGACCTTGGTCTGCTTGCGGATCGCCTCGGTCAGTTCAAAGTAGCGATCGTGAATCCCGGCCTCGGCGAGCACCTGGCCGGCCAGAAAAAATGCGGCGCTGTTCTCAGGCCGATCCTTCAGTGACGCACTATCGATCAGCAGATACGGCACCGGTTGCGCCGTGGCCACTCGTCCGTTGTCGAATCCTGCCTTGTCGTAGACTTCAGTGAGCCCCGGCAGATGATCGCCGTAGAACACCAGCAGTGTGCGCCGCTTGCGCGCCATGAGCGCATCGGCCAGACGGCCAAGCGCATGGTCGGCGTCGGCCAGGTGGTACAAATAATCCTGCATCTCGCGGTGCGCGCCTGAGGACAGGCCGCGCGTAACGGGCTCGGCGTCGCGTCGCACCTTGTCGATGCCGGGGCTGGCATTGTACGGCCCATGGGCTTCCATGCTGATCGCGAACTCGAACTGTGGCGGCCCGTTGTCGGCCAGGCGCGCGAGCATGTGATCCACCAGGCTCGCATCGCTGACGTAATAGCCGCTGCGGCGAACCGGTTTGAATGCCTTGATGCTGTCGAATGCGGCGAAATCCATTGCACGAAATGCGCTTTCACGATTCCAGAATGAAGGATCGTTCGGATGGATCGCCAGTGTCCGGTAACCATGCTGCGCCAGAGTGCGCACCAGACTCGGCAGTGCTTTGCGGGTCAGTCCGAAGTACGGATACTGCACGTCGGGAAAGTAGCGCAGGGCGATGCCGGTGAGGATTTCGAATTCAGTGCGAATCGTTCCGCCGCCGTAGGTCGGCACCCACAGGTCGCCATGTTCGGCGTGTGCAGCAAGGCGACGGTAATTCGGGATCACCTGATCCGGCGAAATGCCGCGCAGGCGGGCCGGATCGAAAAACGATTCGCTCTGCAGCACCACAATATCGGGGCGCGCTGTCGTGTCGCTGCTCTCAGGGGAAATCGGCGCTGCAGTGGGTTGTATTGGATATCGCGCAATCAAGGTCTCGGCTGCGCTTCGATCGGGCGGTGCCGGGGCGGTGGAGAATTCCCAGTGATAGCGCAGCAGGCTCGCCACCAATCCGCCATGGCTCGCACTGTGGACCGGGGACCATGGTTGAAAATCCAGAGTCGCTCTCGAATACAGCGAGGGCCACGGCGTTGTTCCGTGCACCAGGGTGGCAAATAGCAACACAGCTGCCACCGCGAGACTGACTCGAAGCCATGCACGCATCGCAAATCGGCGCGGCTCGAAGACCATCAACCCGGTCGTCATGGCGATCAGGAGCCAGCGCACCGCGGTGGCGCCGTCCCGAGGCAGGTAGCGCGCAAAGAGTTCCCCGCCCGCGCCGAGTTGGCCGAGCATCTGGAAATCGGCCGGTAGCAGGGGAGTGGCGAGCTGGGCGAACTTCAAGCTGCTTACCGCGTACAGCAGCGCAAGGACCAGCATGCTGATCCAGATCGATGTCAACGGTCGTCGGGTCAACGCGAGAAGCAAAATGCTCAACAGCAGCGCGGGCACCGCGTTCAACAACAGCAGTGTCCAGTCGGCGCCGTTGGTGAATGTGTGCAGCAAGGGCGCATCGAGTTCGCTCACGGCGTAGGCAAGTACGACAAGAGTAACCACCGCAAACAACACGACGAACACACTGGCGCGCGCGGATGTTGTCGTTGCGCCGGTGCCTGCGGGCTGCGCGGGAATGGATCGGATAGTCACGCGTTATCGATGCGGGGTTGCGGTGGAGGGGGCAAGCGTCTGATGGACGAAGGCATCGAGCTCGCCGCGCAGTTGCAGGCGCGCAAGCGCGTCGATACCCGCCTCGGTGTTCGCGTCAATCGGCTTTGCACCGAGATCCATTTCGGTACGAAGGGTGTCGATCACCGCAAAATAGGTAGCGTCGCCGATGCCGGCGGCGTCGAGCAGCAAGGTCGGCAACAGCCAGCTGCGGGTATCCAACGGGTGTCCTTGCGGATGCGCGTTGTCGAACAGCAACCACGGGACCGGCTGGCTGCGCGCATCTTGGCCGTCCTTGAATCCGAGCTGAAAGTAGACCGGCGCCAGCGAGGGCAGATGATCCCCATAGAACAGCAGCAACGTACGTCGCTTGCGCTGACGCAGCGCCGAAGCGAGCCGGCCGAGCTCGTGATCCGCATCGTCGAGCAGATAGAGATAATTGCCGAACCACAACCGTCCTCCCGCGTCGAGTTTTTGTGGCATCGGCAGCGCAGCAAGGCGCGCGGGATCGAGGCCAGGCCGCCAATCGAACGGTCCGTGATTTTCCATGCTGATCGCGAAGATGAATTGCGGCGAACTGTTGCCTTCCTTCGCACCGTGATCGAGCTCGGTCAGTATGCGGTCGGTCAGTGCCGCGTCGCCAATGAACAGGCCGACCACATCGTTTTGCGAAAATGCCGAGTCGTCGATGAAACGATTGAATCCCAACGCCGGGAACGCGCGTCCGCGATTCCAGAACGCGGCCGAATTCGGATGGATGGCGCTATTGACGTATCCGTGCGTGGCGAGCACCCGCGCAAGCCCCGGCAGCCGGTTACGGCTGAGTTCGATCCACGGGTATTGCACGCCGCCGAGACTCACCAGTGGCGCGCCGGTCAGCACTTCGAATTCGGTGCGGATGGTGCCCCCACCAAACGTCGGCACCTGCATGTTGCCGCTGGTCGAGTCGGCAGCAAGCTGGTGGAAGTTGCGTAGCCAGCGGCCTTCCGGGACGTCGCGCAGACGCGCCGGATCGAATAGCGATTCGCTCTGCAACACGACGATGTCGGGCAGATCGGACGCTGTCGTCGACGCGGCGAGACGTGTGCGCAAAGCGCCAGCGTGCGCCAGCAGCAAGCGCGCGGCAGCCTTGCGATCCGCGTGGGGAATGTCGCCACCGGCAAATTGCCACTGGTAAAGCAGCAAGGTGCCGATCAGGCCGACGTGGTTTGCGCTCTCCTTGAGTGCCCACGGATGGAAATCGAGCCGATCGGCGTCGTAGACGCTTGTCCAGGGCGGTAGCCCGACGATCAGGGTCGTACCAAGGATGAGTGCGACCAGCGCGAGCAGCGCGCGGCGCCAACCACGCAAGAGGTTCAGACGCGGCTCCTTCAGCAGCGCGAGGGTGAATATCGTTCCCACCCCGATTTCGAGCATTTGCAACCACGCAACGTGCAGGTACTCCCCCAGCAGGTGAACCGCCGGGCCGGCTTCGCCGAGCAGGCGCAGATCGGCCGGCAGCAGGGGTGTGCCGAGATAATGAAGCTTTTGCGCATCGGCCAGGTACAGCCCCAGGACGACCAGCACACTGATCCAGATCGCGAGCACGACGCGCCGGGTCCATGCCAGCATCAGCAGGAACAGGATCAGGCCAGGTAGCACATTGAGCGCGATCAGGCCGGCGATCGAGGCGTTCCATTGGGTGCTGCGCCAGGGCCACGCCGGATCGAGCCATGCGACGAGAAGCGAGAGCAAGATGATCGCCGCGCCGATGCCGACGCTGATGCGCACGGCATCGCGTCGCCACACGCGGGCAGCGGGGGGGCTTGGTTTCGGGTTCATTGCAGAAGCAGAACGATATCAGAGGTCAGAGGACAGAGGACAGGGAAGGGACGCGCAAGATCAACTAAAAAATCCGCGCGGCTCTGCGATTGCATCCTCAGGCAGGGGACCGAAGTGCAGGTTTCGAAAGCCGCATGCCAACTGCAGGTGGGACGGCGCTCGCCGCATTGCCTGGGCGAGTGTCGTGGCGATCTGGTGTAATCAACGCATGCATGCCGCAACACACGCCTCGAACCCGTTCACGCGCCTGCTCGACGAAAGACTCACCCGCCTCGAAAGGGCCTGCCGTGAGGCAGGCGTGCCGTTCTACGACGATGCAGGAGTCGACGAGCATTTGCAGCGCGTGTTGCTCGCCAGCGATTTCGCGTACAGCTGCTTCCTGACCGATCCATTCCTCTTGGGTCCGGAACTGGTCAGATTGATGGGGGATCCGCGCCATGCCGATGCACGCGCTGGCGTGCTCGTGGCGGTAACCGACGAGGCTTCCTTTCGCGCGGAGTTGCACCGCTTTCGCACACGCGAAGCCGTTCGCCTGATCTGGCGCGACGTCAATCGCCTGGACCGCATCGAGGGTATTCTGGCAGGCGCGTCGGTGCTGGCGGAAAGTTGCCTTGAAGCCGCGCTTGCGCAGGTCGAAAGCCAGATCGTTCCGCGCCATGGCTTGTTGCGCTCTTGCGCTGGCGACGTTCAACGTCTGGTCGTCATCGCGCTCGGCAAACTGGGCGGCGGCGAACTCAATTTTTCATCGGACATCGATCTGGTATTCGCCTATCCCGAAACCGGATCGAGCGACGGCGCTCGCCCGCTCGACGCGGATCAGTATTTCGCGCGCGTGTGCCAGCAACTGGTCAACCTGCTCGCCGAGCGCAGCGCTGACGGCTACGCATTTCGTGTTGATCTGAGACTGAGGCCATTCGGCAAGGCGGGCCGCCTCGCGCAGTCGTTCGCCGCGATGGAACTCTATTACCAGCGTGAAGGCCGCGACTGGGAGCGCTACGCCTGGATCAAGGCGCGACCCGTTGCCGGCGACAAGGCGGCGGGCGCGCGCCTGCTGGCGACACTGCGACCCTTCGTGTTTCGCCGCTACCTCGATTACAACGCGTTCTCCGGACTGCGCGAGATGAAGGCGCTGATCGATGCCGAGGTCGTGCGCAAGGACATGTCGGATCATATCAAGCTCGGCCCGGGTGGCATCCGCGAAATCGAGTTCATTGTGCAACTGGTGCAGATGATTCGCGGCGGTCGCGAACCGGCGTTGCGCGCGCGTGGCTTGTTGCCGGCTCTGACCGCCTGTGAGCAACGCGGTTATATTCCCTCCGGCGCCGCCCGTTCGCTGCGCGAGGCCTATCGATTCCTGCGATTGCTGGAAAACCGTCTGCAGATGTACGCCGATGAGCAGACGCATGAATTGCCTTCTTCGGACGAAGTGCGGGCGCGCATTGCGCTCGCGCTGGACTACCCCGACTGGCCGGCGTTGGCACGGGTCCTCGAAACGCATCGCGCACAGGTCGCTGAAGAATTTGCTGCACTGATGGCGCCGGCCGCCCGGGCGCGCGACGAGCAAAGCGAATCGCCGTGGCCGGCTGTTTGGCGACGACTCTCGAACGACGGAATTCGTGCCGAGGAGCTGATTGCCGCCGGTTTCGATCCGCCGAACGACGTCATCACGGCGCTTCAGTCGCTCCTGTCGAGTCCGGCGCTTGCTTCGATGTCGGCGCGTTCCCGCGGGCGCCTCGACCGGGTGCTCCCGGCCTTGATGGCAGCCGCGGCGGGCAGCGTCGCACCGACCGCATGCCTCGTTCGCCTGCTTGGACTGGTGCAGGCCATTGCGCGCCGGACGGTATACCTGACGTTGCTCGATGAGCAGCCCGCGGCGCTTGAGCGCGTGACCGAAGTGTTCGGCCACAGTGCCTTTCTTGCCGACCACGTGACGCAGCACCCTTTGTTGCTCGACGAGTTGTTCGCCAATCGGCTCGACCGCGCGTTGCCGCAGCGCTCGGACATCGCGGCTGAAATCGCGCGGCGGCTTGGCGCATTGGGAGCGCCCGATCCTGAGGCCGAAATGCTGATTGTCCAGGAAGAACGTCTCGCGGCGTTGTTCCGCATCGGCCTCGCGTTCCTCGAACGCCGACTTGACGCAGTCGCGTGCGCGCGCGCGCTGGCCGACGCAGCCGATGTAGTCATTGGCACCGTGCTGACCGTTGCCGAACGCCACCTGCTGGCAAGTCATGGCCGTTTGGATGGCCACATTGGGGGAGCCACCGGGCTCGCGGTGATCGGTTACGGCAGCCTTGGCGGACGCGAACTGGGGTTCAGTTCCGATCTTGATCTGGTCTTCATCTACGACGGCGCGTTGACCACGACCGAATCGGATGGCGAAAAACCACTCGATGGTGCGCGTTACTACGCGCGTCTGGCGCAACGCGTAATCCATCTTTTGACGTTGCCGACTCGTGCCGGCAAGCCGTACGAAATCGACCTGCGCCTTCGTCCGGAAGGAGGTGTCGGACTGCTGGTGACGGCACTGGACGCCTATACGGCTTATCAGCGAGATCGCGCGCGTACCTGGGAGCATCAGGCGCTGGTGCGCGCGCGTGCCGTGGCGGGTGACGGGACGATTGCCCGCCGCTTCGACGAGGCTCGCTCCAGATTGCTCGCCATCGCGCGCGAACCTGCGGTGCTGTGCGCGGAAATTGTCGATATGCGCGCGCGCTGGCGTGAAGAACGTGATCGCAGCGATGCCACGCGACTCGATCTCAAGCACGGTCCGGGGGCGTTGGTCGATATAGAGTTCCTGTTGCAGGGGTTGGTGCTTGCCCATGCGCATCGACATCCGGTCTTGATGGATAGCGGAGACACGACCGTCCTGATTTCGGCGGCGGCCAGGATCGGGATATTGACTGAGGTGCAAGCCCATGATTTGGCGGCGGCCCATGTGACAATGCTGCATCAGGCGCTCGGCTGTACCCTCGATGGGCGCTCGCGCGTGGTGCCGCGTACGGCGGATCTCGACCAACGCACGCAATCGGTGCTCGAGATAGCCAGCGCGCACGGATTGGATTTTGCTTGCGCGGGGCGGCACGAGCACAGCTGATGCGCGAGATAAGCGTTGATCTGCTCGGCACGACATTGCGCCTGTCGCGTTCGGTGTGATGCGAGCGCGCCGCTTGCCCTTCGCCGAGGCCAGCCGGGACGTCCCAGATACCGAACGAGCGTGGCCAATGATCGATCGCGAAGCCAGCCGCTAGAGAGATGAACGAAACCGCTGCCATCGCTCGTGGACGATTTCTGCGACAGCTGCCGTTTCGGCCAGCGGCGGAGGCTGGCCGAGGCGGCTGATTTCGCCAAGCCGACGCAAATGTCCACTCGCCAACAGGGCGCCGTGAAAGGCGGCAAGCTTGCCGGTTATCGGACGCATGGCAAGCGTGTAGACCGGGTTGCCAGTGGCACAAGCTTCGGAGATCAAGTTGACCGAATCGGGAGTGACCGCGATGCGCTCTGCCCAGGCGAGAAATCCGGCATACGGGTTCTCGCCGTCGGCAGAGCCTGCCCAGAATTCACCCGGAAACCTCTTGAACGCATCGCGCAGACGCTCGCGAATCGCCAATGGCGTGCGACGAGATGTGGTAACCAGGAAACTGCCGCCGTCTGCCTCGTACCAGGGGGCCAGCTTCTGCATCAGCCGATCGAAATAGGCGTTATCGAGCTGTTGTGCGCGATTGCTCGCGCCAATCAGTACCGCAGTACGCGGGACGGGCAACGTCGCCAGCCGGCGAAAGCGCGAGCGCCCCGCAGCGAGCCATTCACGATCGACGGGATTGAGCGCACCCATGGTGGTGATGACGTTGCTTGCTTGGAGATTGTCATGGCGTGGCGCAACGACGACGTCGAAATGCACGGGATCTATGCGGGGGTCCAGAATCTGGACGGTGAAGCAGCGCCCGTTGCAGCGCTCGCGCAGCAGACGCGTAAGCAGCGCCGACTGTCGCCCGCAACCAATGGCCAGAGCAGGCAAGGGTCTCGGCAAGCTTGCGCCGTTGATGGTGCGGATGGCGTCCAGGCCCCCGAGCGTCAAATGAGGTGCGAGCCAGCGCCATGGTGCACGAGGGCCGATCCTCAGGACCTGGGGCTCGATGCCCAGCGCGCGCGCCAGCGCCAAAGCCTGGCGTTCGTTGCCGGCAGTGCCATCGCTGATCGCCCAGGTTGTATCCGTGTTACCCATTTCGTCGAGATCGCGAATGGATCAAATCGGCAGGTCCACGCGGCGCTAGCGGGCGGCCTGGCGGCGCGCCTGAGCATTGATTGTCAGGCATTTTGCCCCCATAGCCGAAACGTGGCGGTCGAATGGTCGATTGCCTGGTCCACTGGAGAAGATGCCAATGTTTCGCAGCCTTGCCCTCGCTCTGTCCTCGCTGCTCGTCCTTGCCGGTACATCTGCTATCGCCGCCGAAACCTATACGCTCGATTCGAATCACACGCAGACATTGTTCACCTGGAATCATTTCGGTTTCTCGAATCCGACCGGGAATTTCAATACAGTGAACGGCACGCTGGTTTTCGACGCTGAAGATCCCGCCAAGTCATCAGTGGAAGTGACCATTCCCGTGGCGAGCATCGATACACACGTGCCGGCGCTCGACGAGCACTTGAAGCAGGCCGATTTCTTCGATGCCGCGAAGTACCCGACGATCACCTTCAAGAGCACCGCAGTCGAACGCGCCGCAAAACCCGATACCTTCAAGGTGACCGGCGACTTGACGATTCATGGAGTAACCAAACCAGCGACCCTGCTCGCGACCCTGAACAAGCGGGGTGAACACGCGATGCGCAAGGCGCCCGCGATCGGTTTCGACGCCACGACGACGCTCAAGCGCAGCGATTTCGGCATGGGCGCTTATGTGCCAGCCGTAAGCGACGAGATTCGCGTGCATATCACCACTGAAGCGATCGCGGCGAAAAAATCCGGCAAGTGATCTCTCGACGCCGCTCCAGCGAGTGAGTCGTTGTCGGTTGCGTGCTTGTCGTCGTCGCAGTCACCTGTCAGTCCCGGCATTGTCGGTGCCGGGACTGATCAGTCTTTCTTCACGCCCTGAGTCTTGAGCGCTTCGAGTCCTGCGAGATTGAGACTCGCGACTGCGGACTTGATCTCGTCGATGTTGTCGGCATTGCCCGACACTTTGACCGCGAAGCGATCGCCGAGCACGATGCCATATTCGCCATGATGGGTCTGGTTGTCCCAGCTCTCGTTCACGAGGCGGCCATTGTCCTTGTAGGTCTTGTCGTAACCATGGTCGGTTTCCTTGTCGCTTTCGACGCCGGCCCATCCGGCCAACGCCATGATGCCCTTGGCGCCGCCCATGTCCGTAATTTCCAGATGCAGGTTCTTGTTCGCGCCATTCGAATAGTGCGCTTCGGCCGTGGCCACCTGCATGCCCATCGCCCCGTTGCGTTCTGCCGATAGATCGGTGCGCTTCAAACCGGCCAGCGTTTCAGGGACGAACGGTTTGAGCAGCGCCGGCGCCAGCGCCTCGACACGATCGCCACCACCCATCAATGTTCCGAACATCTTGCCGGCCGCATTGGCCTGGGCGTTGGCATCGCCGGATTTGTTCGCCGCGTCCATTTCCTTGCCGGCCTTTGCCATGCTTTGCGAGAGGGCTGCCAGCTTGCCGAGCGGGCTCGATTGATCAATCGAGACTTCGTTGGAAGTGTCTGGCTGAACCGCACCGAGGCCGTTCATGTAAGCGGCGGGGCCGATCATGGCGGCAATGATGAGCCCGACAATCCAGCTCAGGACGATTGCGATGATGATGCTCGCCGCTGTGTATCCGCCGGTCTTGTCCGGAGGGCACCGCATTGTGTGAGGCAGCCCGAGATACAACAGGTAAATGCTGTAAACGACGCCTGCGATCAGGATCAACCACCAGAGCCACGGAATCAGGTAGCCGATGCCGGCGATCCAGCTTGCCGTCCAGGCATACGCCACGGCTTTCAGCGCCCCGACGCGGTTCTTCAGGCCGCCAAAACTGGGTGCGAGCGCATCAACGATCAGCGCCATCACATAGATGAGCACCAGGCTCAGCGCATAAGTCAGGATCATGTGGCCGATACCGGAAACGATCGGCACGCGCACGTGGAAACCGAGGGTCCCGTAACCGATCAGGCTCGATCGGATGAAACTGAAAACCGCCGGGATCGCCGCGAGCCAGATGATGTAGTTCGCGTACAGGCCCGCGACCGTTTCGGCCTCAGCCCCGATCAGCGGCCACTCGGTTTTCGGTGTGGTCAGAATGTTCCTGACGCGCGTGATTAGTTTGTTGAGATCCATGATGCGACTCCCCATCGATGAATGAAATGCCGCGCCGCCGTGGGCAGCGGACCTATTCTAGGCCACGATGGCCTCTATTTGACGTACGCCTCCATGCAGGGTGAAGAGGTCCATCTCGATTCCTTCAAGCGCTTCGTAAGCGCGCCGTCCACGGCGTCGCTAGGCGAATCAATGACTTGTGTGCTTTGCCGTGGCGTGATTCGTGTGCGCGCTGCATTTTCACGCTGCTGAGAACCTTTTTCAGCGACCTGGCAGTTGCCGCCGGTGTGCGTTCGCGCGCGTGGCAGCAGCGACCGGTTTGGCGATTTGCTGCCTGCTAGACTCATCCAACCACCGCTTCGGAAAACCAGCCATGTCGCAATCTGCACCGGCGGGCGCGACCCTTGTCCTCGCGAATGCCGAAAACCGTTATCACGTCACGGTGGCTGACCTTCCGTTGAGCTGCCCGATGCCTGGGATGTCGTTATGGAATTCTCATCCCAAAGTCTATTTGCCGATCGCCGATCAGGGTGGCCGCGCCAAGTGTCCGTATTGCGGGGCTGAATTCGAACTTGCCGGGTGATCGGTCAGTGGCATCTCGTCCGCTGACAGTCGTGCAGATGATCCCTGCCCTGGAATCGGGCGGGGCGGAACGCGCTGCGCTGGAAATCGGCCATGCGCTGCGCGCCGCCGGTCATCGCTCGATCGTGGTCTCGAGAGGAGGCCGGATGCTTTCAGAGCTGCTCGAATCGGGCAGTGAGCATGTCGATCTGCCGGTCGGAAGCAAGTCGGCTGCCGGCTTGCTTTGTGTGCCCGCGCTGCGGCGCCTGTTCAGCGAAACCGGCGCGGACATCGTGCATGCGCGTTCGCGCTTGCCTGCGTGGCTCGCGCATGCGGCCCTGAGGCGGCTATCGAAGCGCCCGCACTTCATTACGACAATGCACGGTCTCAATACGCCCGGTTGGTACAGCTCGATCATGGCGCGCGGCGAGCGCGTGATCTGCGTATCCAATACGGTGCGCGATCATGCCTTGCATCATTATCCCGAAACGGATCCCGGCCGCCTCGTGGTGATCCCGCGCGGTGTGGATCCCGAACGATTCCCGTTCGGCTATCGACCGGACGATGATTGGCGCAGGCGTTTTTTCTCGGAATTTCCCCAGCTCGACGGCGCCCCGCTGTTGACACTGCCGGGCCGCGGTACGCGCCTCAAGGGTCACGCGGATGCAATCGAACTGCTCGCTGCGCTCAAGGCGCGTGGCATGGACGTTCGATTGCTGCTGCTTGGAGCGCGCGAGTCCGGGCGCGAACGCTATATCGCCGAGCTTGAGCGTTTGGCGAGCGCGCGTGGTGTTGCCGAGCAACTCGCAATCAGCGCGCCGCGCGACGATGTGCGCGATGTATTCGCCACCTCGGCGCTGGTGCTGCAACTTTCCAACAAACCCGAAGCGTTTGGTCGCACGGTGGTCGAGGCATTGTCGCTGTGCCGGCCGGTGCTCGGATACGCACACGGCGGCGTCGGAGAATTGCTGGCCGCCTTGTATCCCGCCGGCCGCGTGCCGGTCGGCGATCTTGCGAGGCTGACGGAGCGCGCCGCCGAGTTGTTACGCTTGGCACCACCGATCGCGCAGATAAAAGGCTACCGGCTCGCCGACATGCAACAGGCGACGCTGACGCTGTACCGGAACGTCGCCGGAGGTTGACGGTCCATGCAGGCGCCTGCACCGATCGAGTGGCGAAACGGACTATCTGATTGGCGCGTTTTGCTGGTGCTTGCGGTCGTCGTGCTGTTGCCGATTGGACGCGTGTCGGAGTTGCCCGTGGTGGTCGGTGGCGTTGTCGCCATCGTGTTGCTCTGTGCGAATCCTCGTGTCTGGCTCGCCGCTCCCGCAATCCAGCTCGCTGCAGTGCTGTTCGCGTGCTACTGGATCCCGGCATTGGTTTCGGGTTTCACCGCGGTTGCGCCGGGAAAAACCTGGTCCACGATCGCCGTTGCATGGCGATTTCTCGCGTTCGCATGGTTTGCCTCGATTGCGTTGCGGGGTGATTCAGTGTGGCGGGTGTTCGTAACGAGCGTCGGCATCGTGTTGCTGTTCTGGGTGCTCGATGCATGGGTGCAGATGGCCACCGGGTTCAGCCTGGGCGGCGCCGAGGAAGCCGAGCGTGTGTCCGGCATTTTCGGGGCGGACAATCTCAAGTTCGGGCCGGTGCTGGCGACGCTTTCGCCGTTCCTGCTGCTGGCGGCGCGAACGCGATTCGGCCGCATCGGGCTTGGCGTTGCCTTTCTTCTGCTGCTGGTTCCGATCCTTCTGGCCGGGTCGCGAGCGGCATGGCTCTCGTTCGCAGTTGTGGCGTTGGTGCTCGCCTGGTGCGAAACGCGCGAATGGCCAAAATTTCTTGTTTTTGCCACGCTCATTGCTGGTTGCGCCGCTGCCGTCGCGAGCATCGCCTGGATAGGGTCGCACAGGTTCGATTCACGCGTGGATCGCAGCTTGCTCGCATTGGAAGGAACGTTCGCGGGTTGGAACGACGCTTCCGCGGGACGGCTCAGTATCTGGCACGACGCGTTGGCGATGGCGCGCGCCCATCCGCTGACCGGCGTCGGCGTGCGCGGCTTTCGCTATGCGTATCCGGCCTACGCAGCGCCGGGCGATCGTTTCGTCGATCGAGCGACGGGCACGGGCGCCATGCATGCACACCAGATCGTGCTGGAGATACTCAGCGAGACCGGCTTGGTCGGACTCGCGGCATGGATCGCCGGCACGTTCGTGGCCATCCGCGCGTGGCGTCGCGCCGGCGCGCCCGCCCGTTCGCGGGCCTTGGCACCGGCGTTGGCGCTTGTCGCGATGTGCTTCCCGATCAACAGCCACCTGGCATTCTATTCGGCGTGGTGGGGTTTGTTGTTCTGGTGGCTGCTGGCGCTGTACTGCGCGGCCTTGCAGCATGACCCGGATCGAGGATAGAGATCACGTGCGTGCGCGAATTCGATCCTGAGGCCAGAGCGGCTTTCTCGGCCGAAGTTTGCTCGCAATCCAACCGGCCGCGACGCTTCAATACAACGCCGGCGTTCCGGGCGGCCGTGTCTTGAAGCGTTGATGCATCCACAGGTATTGGGTCGGCGCGTCGCGCACCATCTGCTCGATGCAGGCATTGATCCTGGCAGTGTCGGCCGTCGCGTCGGAACTCGGAAAATCCTCGAGTTCGGGATCGAGTCGCAGCACGTAACCACCCTCGGGCAATCGCCGATGAAAGAATGGAATGACCCGTGCGCCGGAGAGCCGCGCCAGATGGTGAGTCGCGGTGATCGTAGCGGCAGGCACACCGAAAAAAGGTGCGAATACCGAATCCTTGCCGCGCATGTCCTGATCCGGCGCGTACCAGATCACACCGCCGTTGGCCAGGTAGCGAACCGTGCGGCGGATCTCCTTCTTGGTGAACATCGCATTCGCATAGTCGAGCCGCGCGCGTTTGATGGCCCACTCGAACGCGGCATCGTCGTGCACGCGATACATGCCCGCAATGGACACGCGTTGCGAGACCAGGCGCGCGCAAAGTTCGAGATGGGAAAAATGCCCGCCGACCAGGAGCACTCCACGGCCTGCCGCGCGTGCGGCGGCAAGATGGTCGAGCCCGTGTATGCTGAAGTCGATGCGCTCCAGCGCGCGCTTCGAGCCCATCCAGGCCAGCGCAAACTCCACCAGCATCATGCCGGCGTCGTGCAGGTTGTCATCCAGCATGCGTGCTTGCTCGCGCGGATCGAGATGCGCGAAGCAGATGGCGATGTTGCGAGCGGCGACATCGCGTCTGTGGCCAAGCAGGCGTGGCGCGAGCCGACCGAGCCCGTGGCCCAGGCGCAAGAGCCAGCGGTAAGGCAGTCTGGCTACAAGCCAGATCGCTCCCAAACCAATCCATGCCGGCCAGTGACGTGGCGCGAGCAGTGCGGGGCGGAAGGGAACCCGATCCTGATCCATCAGGCCATTATGAAGTCGCCCCGGGCGATGACCTAGGAGGTTTCACGAAAAGCCATTACGGCGGCCTTCAATGGATGTTGTGCAACGCCCATGGCCGCTCGCCGCATCCCGGGCGAATCGGACGCCCACGCCGTATCGCTATACTGCCCGACCGGACCTGTCTGCGATCGCCGTGTTCCAGCGCTTCCTGTACACGTTGACGATGTACCTGCTCACGCCGGTGATTCTGTATCGACTGGCGGCGCGCGGTTTGCGTTATCCGGATTACTTCGAGCGCTGGCGCGAGCGATTCGGTTTCTTTCCGGATCCGGAACTCAGGGACAGCATCTGGGTACACGCGGTGTCTGTCGGCGAGGTCAACGCCGCCGTGCCGCTGATCGAGGCGTTGATGCGACGCTACCGCAACGTGCCGCTGGTCATCACGACGGTGACGCCTACCGGTTCCGAGCGCGTGCAAAAGCTGTTCGGCGAGCGCGCATTTCATGTCTATCTTCCGTACGACCTCACCGCATCGATCGAGCGCTTTCTTGATCGTGTGCGACCGCGACTCGCGGTGGTCATGGAGACCGAGATCTGGCCCAATCTGTTCATGACCTGCAACGGGCGGGGAATTCCCATCGTTGTGGCCAATGCACGCCTGTCGGAGCGTTCGTTGCGCGGCTACGGCCCGGTACGACCCATGGCGCGTCGCGCGATTCGCTGCGCGAAATTCGTCGCGGCGCAATCGGCCTCCGATGCCGAACGCCTGCTTGCCCTGGGCACGCCACCGCAACGTCTGGCCGTGGTCGGCAATCTGAAATTCGACATGCAGCTGCCGGTCGGAGTGCGCGAACGCGGAGCGAAATATCGCGCCGCGTGGGGGGAGCAGCGTCCGGTCTGGATCGCCGCGAGCACCCACGAAGGCGAGGAATTGGCGGTACTGAAGGCGCATACCGCGGTGCTTCGGCGATTTCCGGACGCGCTGCTGCTGGTTGCGCCGCGGCATCCAGAGCGGTTCAAGTTCATCGCGGCATCATGTCGGGCGCTGGGATTTCGCACCGAGACGCGCAGCGAGGACCATCGCGCGGACCCCGCATGCCAATGTTTCGTCATCGACACGATGGGCGAATTACTCGGATTCTACGCCGGCGCTGACGTGGCCTTTGTCGGCGGCAGCCTGGTGCCGGTCGGTGGACACAACCTGCTTGAGCCCGCGGCACTGATGAAGCCTGTGTTGGTGGGCCCCTACACGTTCAATTTTGCCGAAATCACCGAGGACCTCATTGCCGCCTATGCAGCCCAGCGCATCGCCGACGCGGATGCGCTGGGACCGGCGGTTGTACGCCTGCTTGCGCGCGAGCAGGACCGGCGTTCGATGGGGGAAGCGGCTCGAGCGGTCATGCAGCATGAACGGGGCGCCGTCGAGCGCACCATGACCATCATCGAGCGGGTATTGATCGAGGCTGACGCGAGCGCAGCTCAACGCGAATAGCGCTGGAATCATTCCAGCAGGGAATTGACCAGCTGCAAATCGCGCAACTGGATCACGCCGGCGGACTGCTTGAGCTTGAGACCATTGAGCACGAAGCTGTGGCGCGCCTGCGAATAATCGCTTTGCGCCTGCAAAAGCTGCTGCTGGCTGATCAGGACATCGACGATCGTGCGCGTACCGACCTCGTAACCGGCCTGGGTGGCATCCAGCGAACTCTTGGCGGATACCACGGCCTGCTTGCGCGCTTCGACTTCACTTGCTCCCGCAATCACGGCGCGATAGTTGCTTCGCGTGTCGCGCACCACCTGGCGGCGCTGAAGTTCGTACTGATCCTGCGCGAAATCGCGGTTGTAGATGGCCTGGCGTACGCGCGATTGCGTGAGGCCGCCGGTAAACAGCGGCACATTGAGGGAAAATCCGATCGCCGTGTCAGAGCGCGTGCTGTTGGTGTGGATCTCGCCGCCGTACTGTGCGGAATTCTGGTCCGCCCAGGTCGGTGCGCGCGTGTAGATCACCTGACCGGTGATGGTCGGCAGATGGGCGGCGCGCGCGGTATTGACGTTGTCGCCGGCTGCGTCGAGCTGGTACGCAAAGGAACTCAGCGCGGGATTTTCCTTGAGCGCGACATCCACCCACTTGCTCGGATCGTCCGGTTTCGGATGATCGAGCGGCAAGTCGTCGCGCAACGTCTTCAAGGTGCCGGGTTTCTTGTTGGTGAGCTGACGCACGCCTTCGCGCGCGTCGTCGAGCGCGTTCTGCGCAGCGATCACGTTGGCAACAGCGGAGTCGTGGTTGGCCTTGGCATCGTTGACGTCGGTGATGGCCGACAAGCCAACCTGAAAGCGCTGTTGTGCCTGCTCGAACTGACGGTTGAGTGCGCGTTCGTTGGACGTGGCGAATTTGAGCGCGTCCTCGGCTGTCAGCACCGCGAAGTAGGCCGTGGCGACCCGCACATACAGGTCCTGCTGTGCGGCATCGTAGGTTGCGTCGCCGGCCCGTGCTTGTGCCTTGCTCGATGCCAGTGCGGTCCATTGACTGATATCCAGGATGCTCTGGTTCAAAGTGCCGTTGAGCGTGCGTCCGTAGCTGTTTGACGAGGATGTGATCGGCACCAGCACGAGGTTGCCGCTGGGGTCGTTGAAGAACTGCTCGTTGGTGCCGCTGCTGCGATCCTTCCGGTAATCGAGACCGGCGCTGAGCTGCGGCAACAATTGCGAACGCGCCTGATCGACGCCTTCCTCCGTTGCGTACTTGGTTGCCTCGGCGCCGGCCAGTTGGGGATCCGAAGCCCGCGCTTCCTGGTAGATCTGGAGCAAGTCGTCGGCTTGGGCAGTGGGCGCGAACACACCAGGCAACACGGCCAAGGCCAGCAACAGGGAACAAGTGCGCATCATCGATTCATCCTCGGCAAAACAGGAAATTGCGCACGCCGTTCACAGCACGAAGCGCTGGGGGGGCGCGGCATGATTGAGGTAAGGGAGGTCCGTTTCGAACAGGATTTCCTCATGCCAGTGATCGCCATCCCCGCGTGTCGCGAGCATCGCCTGCATCGCCGGTGACGCACCGATCACGGCAAACAGCCTGCCACCCGGACGAACCCACTCGCGAAACGCATCCGGCAATGCGTAGACCGCGCCGGTCAGCACGACCACGTCGAACGTTTCGCTGGTCGCGAAATTTTCGAGCACAGTGGCTACTTCGACGTGGGCGTTGGAGATCGCAGCTTTCACGAGCCGGGATCTGGCCATCTCTGCGAGATCGGCATGTTGCTCGACACTGAGGACCGCATCGGCCAGCTGCGCCAAGCAGGCCGTGACAAAGCCCGAGCCCGTGCCGATTTCGAGTACGCGATCCGTCGCCTTCAACGCCAGCGCCTGCAGCAGGCGGCCTTCGACGACAGGCTTCATCATGCTCTCGCCGTGGCCGATCGGCAGTTCGGTGTCGGCAAAGGCCAGCTTGCGATAGGCCGGCGCGACGAAGTCCTCGCGCGGCACATCCGTGAGCACGTCCAAAGTACGCGCATCGAGCACGTCCCAGGTTCGCACCTGGTTTTCCACCATGTTCCGCCTTGCCAGTTCAAAATCCATCTGCTTCTTCCATCCACATACGTCGCCGGGTGTCGAGCGCGCAAAAAAAAACGTTTCTCTCGTTGGCGCCAAATGCGAGCAAGCCTGGGCGTCCGTTACTACCGCGAACCTTCACCTTGTCCGCGATGGCATCCATCGCCGAAGTGCCGGAAGTCACCGACGACGCCTGCCACGATGATGGCAAGTCAGGCCGGAATTCGACCGCTCGCGGACACCCGGACACTGTCCGGCTCATCCTGGACGCGCTCCTGACGACGCAACGCACCCATTTCCCGTACGACATGGGTTCCTATAGCAAGGGGCGAGCCACATCCCGATTTGTCGCCCGGACCCAGCGGCCGGACTATTCATGAACCGACCAGTATAGTATGCTCAATCGGATGATTTATCCATGTTGCGAAAATGATTCCAGCTCCTGAAAAATCCCCGGGTCCGGGACGGCCCAAGGATCTCGAAAAGCGCGATGCGATTCTCGGTGCGGCCAAGCGCCTGTTTCCCCTGCGCGGCTTTGAAGGCACCAGCATGGATGCGATCGCGGCCGAAGCGGGTGTCTCCAAACTTACCGTTTACAGTCATTTTCGCGACAAGGAGACCTTGTTCGTCGAAGCGGTGCGTGCCAAATGCGAGTCGCAGATGCCTGCCGCATTGTTTGCTCTTGATTCGAACGGCAGCGTGCGCAGACAGCTCGAAGCGATCGCGGGGGCGTTCTTCGCACTCATTACCGGTCAGGAAGCGATTGCGCTGCACCGCTTGCTGAGCGCCGGTGCGGGCTCGTCGCCCAAACTTGCGCAGCTCTTCTGGGAGGCTGGCCCACAGCGTGTACAGCAGACATTCGCGGACTTCCTGCAGCGCCAGGTGAATGCGGGTCGCATGGAAATTCCCGACGTGAAACGGGCCGCCGCGCAGTTTTTCTGCCTGCTCAAGGGTGAATACCACGCCCGCCTGTTATGCGGTTGCGCAAGACCCTGCGACGCGGCCGAGATCGACCAGCACCTGCACGCCACGGTGGATTTCTTCCTGCGCGCGTATGTGCCGTGCTCGGTGCGAGCCGGCCCCGCGCCCTAGACCTTCGCCCGAGGTCGTGCCGCTCGGCCTGGCGCACGCCATTCCCGCGTTCGCATCGAGCGAGAGACACCGCTATTCGAGCGCAGATTGTTCAGTCACGATCAGTCGAGGCCGAAATATCGAACGCTCCGTCAGTGTGGACATGCAGCGCAAGTTCGATCGGCCGACAACAAACCGCGCAATCCTCGATGTAGCGTTGCGAGCCCGCCGACGTATCGACACGCGTTTCGAAGCTCTCGCCGCAGTAGGGACAGACCACATCGATGAATTGGAGCATCGCTTCACGTCCTTGGCCGATCGGGAAGGAACAGTTCCATGAGGTCGTTGAGAAAGCGCTGTCCCAAGGCACTCGCTCGAAGGCGCCCGGGTTCATCGCAGAGCCATCCGTGTGAGCCTGCCTGCCCCAGTGTCACGGCGATGTTGGAAAGCGGCAGTCCGGTTCGTTGGGCAAACGTATCCGTCGGCACTCCGTGGTAGAGCCGCAACACATTCAGCATGAACTCGAACGGCAACTGGTCCGCGGCAATGGAATCCGTGTGTCCAAAGCGGCCGGCACCCGCGTGCCTCTCGAGGTAGCCGCGCGGGACCTTCAATTTGGTCGTGCGTATCACCGCTCCGGTTGCGGCATCGCTGATTTTGCCGTGGGCGCCTGCGCCGATGCCGAGATAGTCACCGAACGACCAGTAGTTGCTGTTGTGCACGCATTCGCTGCCGCGACGTGAGTAGGCGGAGACTTCATAGTGTTCGAATCCCGCATGTGCAATGCGCTGCGCGCAGTGCTCCTGCATCTCCCAGGCGGCATCCTCGTCGGGTAGTGGCGGCGGTCGCGCGGCGAACAGCGTGTTGGGTTCGAGCGTGAGCTGATAGTGCGACAGGTGCATCGGCGCAAACGCGAGCGCGCGCTCGATGTCTTCGAGCGCCTGGTTCAGCGTCTGCTCGGGCAGCGCGTACATCAGATCGAGGTTGATGTTGTCGTAGCCCGCATCCTGCGCATCGCGAATTGCGATTTCGGTTTCGGCGGCCGTGTGGATTCGGCCAAGGCGACGCAGCTTGTCGTCGTCAAAACTCTGCACGCCGAAGCTGATGCGATTGACACCGGCGCCAAGATAACCATCAAACCGCCCGTGCTCTACCGTGCCCGGATTGGTTTCGAGCGTGATCTCTGCGTCGCGTTCAATCGCCAGGCGCTTGGCTACGCCATCGATCACCCGGGCGATCGCGTCGGGAGCGAACAGGCTCGGCGTGCCGCCCCCGAAAAAAAGGCTGACCAGGGGACGCTCGGCCAGCGCCGCGGCGTGCTCGTGCAGGTCACGATCGAGATCGGCCAGCAGCGCGTTGACGTACTCATCGACAGGCAGTGCGCCGGTTTGCGCGTGCGAATTGAAATCGCAATAAGGACATTTCCGCACGCACCAGGGAATGTGGATGTACAGCGACAACGGGGGCGCTTTGAGCAGCGCGGTCTCGACATGCAGCGTCATGGCGTGTCGCGGGTCCCGAAAAGTTCGCGCAGGTGTGCCAGCGCGCGGGCTCGATGGCTGATGCGATTTTTCGTGGCGGGGTCGAGTTCGGCTGCACTCAATCCCGAATCGCGATCCAGGAATACGGGGTCGTAACCGAAGCCGAGGTTTCCGCGCCGTTGCTCGAGTATCGAGCCGCGCCAGTGTCCCTCGGCAACCAGCGGCATTGGATCGATCGGCGAGCGCATCAGCGCAACCACACAGTGGAAGCTCGCGTGTCGCTGCGCGTCGGGAACATGCCGAAGTTCCGCAAGCAGCTTGTCGACATTTGCCTTCGCGTCGCCGTGGCTGCCCGCGTATCGCGCGGAAAGAAGCCCCGGTGCTCCGGCCAGCGCGTCGACACACAATCCGGAGTCGTCTCCCAATGCGGGCATCGCGCTGATCCGCGTGGCGTGGCGCGCCTTCAGGATCGCGTTCTCGATGAAGCTTTGCCCGGTCTCGTCGACTTCCGTGATGCCCAACGCGGATTGCGGGATGAGTTCGATTCCGAGATCGGCGAGGATCGCCTGCATTTCGCGCAATTTGCCGTCATTGCCACTCGCGAGAACGACTTTTTTCATGACGGCGCTTGCGAGGCGCCCGTATCTCTCGAGCAAGCGCCGAAAAACAACCGACTCATTATCGAGAGAGCGACATCCCGTTGCACGGACTCCATCGGACAAACAGGAAAAGACGGTCCGCATGCCACCGGGGAACGATTTGCACGCAATACGCTTCGCATCAGGTGGCGAGCGCCTCGCGCTGGCGGGCGCAGAGGGTGGTTATCCCTTCCGCGGCCAGTCCCAGCAGCGCATCGAGCTCCTCGCGGCGAAAGGCATGACCTTCCGCGGTTCCCTGCAATTCGATGAAGCCGCCGCCATCGTTCATGACGACGTTCATGTCGGTATCGCAGTCAGAATCCTCGGCATAATCGAGATCGAGTACCGGCACTCCGCGATAGATGCCGACCGATACCGCCGCGACGGCGCCGACGACCGGATTGCGCGCAATCCGGTTCTTCTTCTGCAGCCAGGTGATCGCATCGCACAACGCAACATAGGCCCCGGTGATTGCGGCGGTACGCGTGCCGCCGTCGGCCTGCAGAACATCGCAATCGAGCGTGATGGTACGCTCGCCGAGCGCGGCACGATTGACGCATGCGCGCAGCGAACGACCGATCAGACGCTGGATCTCCATGCTGCGGCCACCCTGTTTGCCGCGCATGGCCTCACGCTGGGTGCGATCATGGGTTGCGCGTGGCAGCATGCCGTATTCCGCCGTGATCCAGCCCTCGCCCTTGCCGCGCAGGAAGGGTGGCACGCGCTCCTCGACACTCGCGGTGCACAGCACGCGAGTGTCGCCGAAAGCAATCAGCACCGAGCCTTCCGCATGGCGCGTGAAGGCCCGCTCTATTGCGATCTGTCGCAATTGGCCGGCGCTGCGGCCGGAGGGTCGGGCGAACGTCATTGCGCTGTCGCTATGGCAAAACGGCAGCGCAGTTTACCATTGCGTCTTGTCAGGCCAGCCGCGAGGCGAAGCATGATCCGCAGCATGACTGCATTCGCAAGCGTCGAATGCGAGACCGAACAAGGCGGCCTCGCCATGGAGCTGCGCTCCGTGAATCACCGTTATCTCGAACTCGGGTTGCGACTGCCGGAGGAGCTGCGCAGCCTCGAGCCCCAGATTCGCGAGCGCGTCGGTGCCCGGCTGTCCCGGGGGAAGGTCGACCTGACCCTGCGCAACAAATCGGCGATCAAGTCGTCTGAGTTGTTGCTGGACGAGAACGTTGTAACTCGACTGGCCGCCGCCGCCGCCGCACTTGCCCCTCGCTTCGGACGACTCGATGTGGATTTCCTTTCGCTGCTGGCGTGGCCGGGCGTGTTGAGCGAGCGCGCCGTCGAAACTGAAACGCTGCAAGGCAATGTGCTGGACCTGCTCGATTGTGCACTGGACGACATGATCGCGACGCGTGAACGCGAAGGCGAACGCTTGGCCGGCTTCCTGAGCGAGCGGCTCGATGCGATCGAACGCCTCGTCGCCGACGTGCGCGCGCACCTTCCCGAGGTTCGCGCGGCCCTGCGTGCCCGCCTCGACGCGCGGCTTGCCGAAATCAAGCAGCCCGCGGAACCTGGTCGCATCGAACAGGAGATCGTCATGCAGCTTTCGCGCATGGATGTCGACGAGGAACTCGATCGGTTGAGTGCGCATATCGCCGAAGCCAGGCGCATATTCAGCCTGAGGGAGGCGGTCGGCCGCAGGCTCGATTTTCTGATGCAGGAATTCAACCGCGAAGCCAACACGCTGGGCTCGAAATCGGCCGATCCGCGCACCACCAGCGCGGCGGTGGAACTCAAGGTGCTGATCGAGCAGATGCGCGAACAAGTGCAGAACCTGGAATGATCACGCTCACCTTCCTGGCGAGCATGCTTTCGCGTTCGCTCGCGACCCCCGGGTGGTTTGCACTATGAGCGGCACCTTGTTCATCGTCGCGGCCCCCTCGGGCGCGGGAAAGACCAGCCTGGTGAAGGCGCTGCTCGAACGCGAACCGGGCATTTCACTGTCGGTGTCCTACACATCGCGGCTGCCGCGCCCGGGCGAGATCGATGGCGTCCACTACCACTTCGTTTCGCGCGAGGTGTTCGAGCGCATGGCTGCGGCTGATTTGTTCTTCGAATATGCCGACGTGCATGGTGATTTGAAGGGCACAGCGGTCAGTGCCGTGGAGCCCCTGCTGGCCGCCGGACGCGACGTGCTGCTCGAGATCGATTGGCAGGGAGCGCGGCAGGTGCGGCGCAAGCTGTCGGATTGCCTCGGCATCTTCATTCTGCCTCCATCGCGCGAGGAACTAGAACGGCGCCTTCGCGCGCGCGCGTCCGACAGCGCCGACGCGATCGCGCGCCGCCTGGCCGATTCGCGAGCGGATATTGCGCGTGCCGATGAGTTCGAATTCCTCGTGGTCAACGACGACTTCGTACAGGCGATCGACGATCTTCGCGCAATCGTCAACTGTCAGCGCTTGCGCACTGCGCGTCAGTGCGAACGCCACGCGGCCCTGCTCGCGGACCTCAAGCGGACCTGAAGATCGATACGCCGAGGACAAGTCCGTACCCCCCGGACCGATTGATCGGCTTGCGCGTGCCGGGCGAGCCGGGAGAAGTGGCCGAGTTGCTCTTCGCGACGATGCATCGATGCTGGCGGCCGCTTCGGCGCTCCGTTAAGGTAGCTGCCCCTTGCAGCCGCTATCGAACCGACGCCCCGTGAACGAAATACGTAAAGCAAACCCCCCGGCCGCCGTCGATGCGCCGCTGGTCGAGGTGCGTGGGCTTCGGACTGCGCTCAATGGAAAAGTCATCTTCGATGGCGTAGATCTCGATATTGCGCGCGGCAAGATCGTGGCGATCATGGGGCCGAGCGGTACCGGCAAAACCACGTTGTTGCGTCATCTGACGGGGCAGCAGACGCCCGACGCAGGCAGCATTCGGATCGATGGACACGATGTGCCAAAGTTGTCGCGCAGTGCGTTGTTTGATCTGCGCGAGCGCATCGGTTTCCTGTTCCAGAATTCGGCCTTGCTGACCGATTTCACGGTGTTCGAGAACATCGCGTTTCCGCTGCGCCAGCACACGAGACTTCCGGAGGAACTGGTGCGCAACATCGTGCTGACCAAGCTGCAGGCGGTGGGTTTGCGCGGCGCGGCGGAGTTGATGCCGAGCGAACTCTCCGGTGGCATGGCGCGACGCGTCGCGCTGGCGCGCGCGATCGTGCGCGATCCGATGCTGATTCTGTACGACGAGCCTTTCGTGGGCCTCGATCCGGTTGCGCTCAATCAGGTGCTGCGCGTAATTCGCACCCTCAACGAAACGTTGGGCATCACCAGTGTTCTGGTGGCGCACGAATTTGCCGCGATCCGGCGTGTCGCTGACCGGGTCTATCTGCTGGCTGGCGGAAAGATCGTCGCGGAGGGCGCGCCCGAACAACTTGCCAACGACGATTCCCCATGGACGCGTCAGTTCTTCGGCGGTGCGGCCGATGGTCCGGTACCGTTCCACTATCCAGCCGGAGACTATGCTACCGATCTCGGATTTGCGGGGGGCGCGGCATGACTGCGCCATCCGAAAAGGGCCTGCGACACTGGACCGCGGCCCTCGCACAGGTCGGGGCGTGCGGCTTGTTCCTGTTCTCGATCCTTGCAGCGATTCCGCGCAGCCTGCGTCATGTGCGCGAGACGATCAGGCAAATCTGGTTCGTCGGTGCAATGAGTCTGGTCATCATCATGACCTGTGGCCTGTTCGTTGGCATGGTCCTCGCGCTGCAGCTTTACTACACGCTGTCGATCTTCGGTGGAACCGCGGCGCTCGGCACGGTGGTCGCGTTGTCATTGTTTCGCGAACTCGGCCCGGTGGTGACGGCGTTGTTGTTCGCCGGGCGTGCGGGGACGTCGATCACCGCCGAGATCGGCCTCATGCGCGCGACCGACCAGCTCTCCGCAATGGAAATGATGGCAGTCGATCCGCTCGCCTACGTGGTTGCACCACGATTTCTGGCCGGCCTCATCGCGATGCCACTGCTTGCGTGCGTGTTCAATTCGCTTGGCATCTTCGGTGCGCATCTGGTCGGCGTCACCTGGCTGGGGCTCGACAACGGCACGTTCTGGGGCAACATGACTTCGAGCGTGAACGTGTGGACGGATGTGGTCAACGGCGTATGGAAGAGTCTTGCGTTTGGCGCCGTGGTCAGCCTGATTTCGGTATTCCAAGGCTACACCACGCCACCCACGAGCGAGGGCGTGGCGTACGCGACCACCCGCACTGTGGTCTTTTCGTCGATTGCCGTGCTCGCTCTCGACTTCGTGATGACCGCATTTTTGATGTAGCAAAAATTTCTTGGTTGCGCGCACCCCTCGCGCGACGATTCATGCAGACAGGAAGCAAACAAGCCATGACGCACAGAAGCTCCTACCAGATCGGCACCGGGCTGTTTATCCTGCTCGGGTTCGCGGCGCTGGCCTATCTCGCCACACAGACGACATCGATCGCAAATTATCGCGAGGGCGACAGCTACACCCTGATCGCGCGTTTCACCAATATCGGCACGTTGAAACTCAGGGCGCCGGTCAAGGTTTCGGGGGTGCGCGTGGGCTCGGTCAAGTCGATCACGCTCGACAAGAACAAGCTCGACGCGGTCGTCAGGCTGTCGATCGATCGGCGCTACGATGCGCTGCCGGAAGATTCCTCGGCGGCCATATTCACCAGCGGTTTACTGGGAGATCAGTACGTTGCGATCCAGCCTGGCGGTTCTCCCGACGCATTGAAGGACGGTGACGAATTCGTGCTCACGCAGTCGTCGCTGCAGATCGAGGATCTGATCGGCAAGTTTCTGGTTGGCGGCAGCGGGCCTGACAAGTCCCCCGGCGCCGCCGACAAGAAACCGGCGGATGCATCGCAACCGGCCGTACACCAATGAGGATTCAGAGAATGTCCCTAACCTGTCTCTCAAACATGCATGCAACTGTGCCGACGCGTCTGTTGGGGTTGACCTTGGCGGCGCTTTTCGCCGTCGTGGCGGCGATGCCCGCGCTCGCGGCCGGTGAGGCGCCCGACAAGATCGTCCGTGGTATTGCCGATCAACTCGCGAGTTCGATAGACGGCCACAAGGCCGAACTGAAAGCCGATCATGAAAAGCTGATCAAGTTGATCGACGGCATCCTGTTGCCGCATTTCGACATCGATTACGCCTCGATTCTCGTGCTTGGTCAATATGCCCGAACCGCGACGCCGGCCCAGCGTTCGCGCTTTGCCAAGGCGTTTTACAACTCGATCGCGCATCGCTACGCAGAAGGTCTGCTCAACTACACCCGCGGTCGCGTGCAGGTGCTGGCATCCAAGGGCGGAACCAGCGATCGGCGCACGATCGTGCGCACGCAGGTCAAGCTGGACGATGGCAAATTGCTGCCGGTGGATTACGCGTTCCACAAGACCAGGGACGGTGAATGGAAAGCCTACGACGTGATTATCGAAGGCATTTCCTATGTGACCAATTATCGAAACCAGGTTGCAGCGGAAATCCGCAAATCCAGTCTTGAGGCGCTCATAACGCGTCTGGAGACACAGGGCGACAAGGCCATCGACGCGATGCAGAAGGACCAAGGTGGCAAGTGAGAAAAGCCTCGGAAGGATTCTCGATCGAGCGCGCAGCGAACGGCAGTATCCGCGTAGCAGGGACGCTCGGCTTCGCAAACGCGGGCGCCGCATTGCCCGAGGGCGATGCATTCACTTCGCGCGCGGGCGGCACCGAAGTTGATCTTTCAGGACTGGCCGACGCCGACAGCGCGACACTAGCGCTGATTCTGGCTTGGGGTGCGCGCGCCACCCAACGTGGGGAGCAATTGCGTTACCGCGGAGTGCCGGAAGACCTGCGCGCACTTGCGCGCTTGGCCGAGGTGGAGCCGTTGCTCGGGATGACGCGCGAAACTTGAAGCGGGATCCGGGCGTGGCAGGCGCGCCTTGACGACGTCGCGATGGAGTCGCTTTACGTGGCGATAGTCTTGCGTCGTGGAGTTCGATGAAGATCGTCATGCGCGAGTCATCCGCCGCTGACAGGTCGCAGCGCGTCGCGGCTCGCTACTGCGCTCCGTTACCATCAGCATCCTTGTTTTCGGCGGGTTTTGCGCGAGTCGGCGGATGCTTTTTGGGTGATGGGTGGGTTGCAGCCGGTTTGTGCTTCTGCTCGTACTCGTCCTGTTCCTCGAGCAGCTTGTCGACATCGATCTCGTTGGTGCCTTCCATCTGCTCGATGACCGAAGGCGGGGGCTGGCCGTCGTAGATTTCATAGAGGCGCCGCTGCCGATAGGCGTCGCGATAAAACACATACGGATCGTAGACCCCTTCGAGCAGGTTTTCGGCCTCGATGCCGCGTGCGCGCAACGTCACCAGATAGAAATAGTTGGGAAAATACTGCGCTTGGTAGCGATAATCTCGGTTGCGTGCGTACCAGCTCAGCGGATCGAACAGATAGCTGTCGACCGGGAGCCGGAATACGTCGCGGCCGGATGTCGAGCCGATGAATGGCAGCACAAGATAAGGACCGTCCGGCACTCCCCATTTCGCCAGGGTTACTCCGAAGTCGGTCTCGTTTGGCGGCAGTCGCAGCTCGCTGGCAGGGTCGAAGAACCCGGCGAAGCCGACCGTCGTGTTGATCACGAGACGGCCCGCGTTTCGCAGCGCGTGGCGAGGTTCGCCTTGCAGGATGTCGTTGGCGATTGTTATGGGCAGTTTGACGTTGGCGAAGAAATTGCTGATCAACCGGCGCACGTTGGATGATGTGATCTTGCGATAGCCGACGGCGACGGGCCGGATGACCGCCTTGTCCAGCGCATCGTTGAATCGATACACCTTGCGATTGAAGTGCTCGAGTGGATCGTCCGTGCGCGGCTTCGCAATGGCACAGCCGCCCAGCGCCAGCGTGAGAAGCAGCAGCCCAACAGAGAGAAATCGGTTTTGGCCCGGGAATCGAAGCATGTACTGAAAGTCCAGTCGACGCATCTTCGCGTCATTTGTGAAGCAGGCCGTGGAGGCGGGCCCGCAGAGGGGTTTGCGGTTCGGGACCCAGGCGATGTGATGTGCCGCCGGGCTGTCCGGATGTTTGCGCGGGACAGACCCGCCCAGCTACAATGTCGGGATGCTAAGATTTTGAATTGTTTTCACTTTTGCTCCCGGAGAGCCCGATGGCACGGATTACAGTAGAGGATTGTCTTCAAGTGGTCGATAACCGCTTCGAGTTGGTGTTGATGGCTACCCGACGCGCACGCCAACTCGCTAAAGGCGCCGAAGCGGCGGTGGATGCCGAGAATGATAAACCGACCGTCATCGCTTTGCGCGAAATCGCCGACCGAAAGGTTGATCAGAAAATGATCGACGAGATCGAGCTCCAGGAACGCGAGCGGGCCGAGCGCGAAGCCCTCGAGTGGGCAGCAGCCGAGGTCGACGACGATCTGAAGGTCGGCGACGACCTTTGACCGGGCGGCTGGCGACCCTGGGCGATCCACTGATGTCGACAATAGCTGCCATGGTGCTGGAGCATTCGTCGGCACCCTTGCATTGCTTCCCGGCGTGGGAGCAGGGGTCCCGTGACCGGCGTGGGAACTTTGCGCGCGGAGCGGCCTGAGCGGACGCAGGGAAAGTGAAAATGGATGCCGCCCTGAATACTCAGGCGTCGGCGGCGAGCGATCCGTCCGTCGATCTTCGAGCGTTGGAGTTGCGGCTCGCCGAGTATCTGCAGCCAGAACAGATTGCCAGCGTGCGCCGGGCGTATGAGCTCGGTGCGCACGCACACCGCGGTCAGACGCGCCGAAGCGGCGAACCCTACATCACGCATCCGGTCGCAGTGGCCAATATCCTGGCCGATCTGGGCATGGATGCCGAAACCATTATCGCCGCGATTCTGCACGACACGCTCGAAGACACCCGGCTCACCTCCAAGCGCATAAAGGCCGAATTCGGCAACAGCGTGGTGGAACTGGTCGATGGCGTGACCAAACTCGACACCCTGCGTTTCAAGAACCGGCAGGAAGCAGCAGCCGAAAGCTTCCGCAAGATGCTGCTGGCGATGGCGCGCGACTTGCGCGTCATCCTGATCAAGCTGGCCGATCGCCTGCACAACATGCGCACGCTCGGCGCCATGGATGCGGTATCGCGCCGGCGCATCGCCTCCGAGACGCTCGATATCTACGCTCCGATCGCGCAACGCCTGGGCATGAATCGGTTCAAGGCCGAGTTGCAGGATCTCGGCTTGCGCGCGCTCCATCCGGACCGCTACCGCGTCATTTCGGCGCGCATCCGGGCACTGCTAGGTAATCGCCGGGAAGCGATGGCGCGGATCGAAAGCGCGCTCGACGTGCGACTGGACGCCGAGGGCATCGCGCACCGCATCGCCAGCCGGATCAAATCGCCCTACAGCATTTATTCGAAGATGCGCAGCACGCACAGCTCTTTTGCCCAGGTCATGGACGTCTACGGGTTGCGTGTGATCGTGGAGAACGTCATGAACTGCTATCAGGCACTCGGCGCAGTGCACTCACTCTACAAACCGCTCGAGGGGCGCTTCAAGGATTTCATCGCGATTCCGAAGGCGAATGGTTATCAGTCGCTGCATACGGTGTTGTTCGGCCCGTTCGGCGCACCGATCGAGGTGCAGATACGCACCGAAGACATGGATGCGATTGCCGAACGCGGTGTTGCTGCGCACTGGGTCTACAAGACCGAGGCAAGTCCGGCCAACAGCGCCCAGAATCGCGCCCACGAGTGGCTCTCGGGTCTGGTCGACCAGCAGACGCGGAGCGTGTCGTCGCTGGAATTCATCGAGAACGTCAAGATCGACTTGTTTCCCGACGAGGTTTACCTGTTCACGCCGAAGGGCCGGATCCTTTCGCTGCCTACCAACGCGACCGCACTCGATTTTGCCTACGCGGTGCATACCGATGTCGGCGATCATGCGGTTGCTGCCCGCATTGATCGCAAGCTGGCGCCACTACGCACGCGTCTCATCAGCGGCCAAACCGTCGAAATCGTCACGGCACCTTCGGCAACGCCGAGTCCCGAGTGGCTCGGGTGGGTGGTGTCCGGCAAGGCGCGAACCGCGATCCGCCATCATCTCAAGCATCTGCAACACGAGGACGCCGTGGATTTCGGCCATCGCATGCTCGACCGCGCGCTGGACAATCGTGGCGCCTCCCTCGACGCGATTCCACGAAAGGTGCTGACACGCTATCTCGACCAGAACCGGTTCAAGCGCCTCGAGGAATTGCTGGCCGACATTGCGCTTGGCAACCGCATGCCCGATCAGGTCGCCGCATCCTTGCTGCCGAGGCAGGAGGGAGTTCCGAATACGACTTCGCAGGCGAGCAACGAGAAAATACTGATCAATGGAACCGAGCGCGGCGTGCTGAGTTTCGGAAACTGCTGCCACCCGGTTCCGGGAGACGAGATCATGGGTTATCTCTCCGCCGGCAAGGGAATCGTCGTGCACCGCCTGGAATGCCCGAACGTCACGGAGTTTCGCAAATCCCCGGAGCGCTGCATTCAGATCGGCTGGGACAGGGATGTCCAGGGTGACTACAAGGTGGAGCTGCACATCGGCGTGAACAACCAGCCCGGCGTTCTCGCACAGGTTGCCGCGGCGATCGCGGAAGCCGGCTCCAACATCGAGAATGTCGAATACCGCGAACGCGATCCGATGGCGGCCTCTTTGCTGTTCACGATCGAGGTACGCAATCGAAAGCACATTGCCGATGTCATGCGCGGCGTGCGCCGATTGGGTGTCGTCACCGGCGTGTATCGGCATCCGGTCTGACCGTGGTCAACGCGCGATCGACGCCGGTCACGAGCTTGCGTGCACCGTCGACTTTGATCGTTGCGCCGCAAACGGGCATCCTCTGCGCTTCCCCATTTATTCGGAGCTTCGATGAATCGCAGCATCGTCAACACCGGGCATGCGCCTGCGGCGATCGGCCCGTACTCGCAGGCCATTCGCGCAGGTAACACCGTGTATCTCTCCGGACAGATTCCGCTCGATCCGGCCACCGGCAAACTGGTCGAAGGCGACATCACGGCACAGGCGCGACGCGCCTTCGAGAATCTGGCGGCCGTCTGCCGCGCGGCCGGCGGCTCAATCGCGCAGGTGGTGCGCATCGGCATCTATCTGACAGATCTTGATGATTTTGCAGCAGTCAACTCGGTCATGGCCGATTATTGCAAGGAGATCTTCCCTGCGAGGTCGACCATCGGCGTCGCGAGTCTGCCGCGGGGCGCCGTCATCGAGATCGATGCGATCCTCGCACTCGATTGACACCGCGCTTGCAAAGATGAAATCCGCATCGGCCACGCACACGCGCGAGGACGTCGCGGACGCGGCCGAGGATCCCGGTCTTGCGCCGGTCTCTGCGCTGCCCGGTGTCGGGCCGTCGCTGACGCTCGCGCTGGAGCGTCTCGGTATCTCGCGCGTACAGGACCTGTGGTTCCACTTGCCGTTGCGTTACGAGGATCGCACGCGTATCACGGCGATCCGGGATGCCCGTATCGGCGAGGCAGCGCAGGTATGCGGTGTGGTCGAAGCGGTCGAGCGCGGTTTTCGCTACCGCCCGCAGCTGCGCGTCGCCGTCAGCGATGCGTCGGGTTCGACGCTGTCACTTCGGTTCTTCCACTTCCGCGCAGCCCAAGCCGCGCAGTTCAATCCGGGGGCGCGCATCCGCTGTTATGGCGATGTGCGCCTTGGCGCCCACGGCCCCGAGATGGTCCATCCGCAGTACGCGCGGTTGCGCGACGATGAGACGGTGCTGCCCGAGCCGTGTCTGACTCCGATATATCCGACCACGCAGGGACTCGGCCAGAAACGTCTGGCCGCGCTGATTGCTCGCGCGCTCGAGCGCCTGCCCGATGAGGCCTGTCTCGAACTGATCCCGTTGCCGCTGCGCGCGTCACTGCAACTTGGATCGCTTCGCCAGGCCCTGCTCGGCGTCCATCGTCCGGCGCCCGGCAGCGATGGAGAGGCCCTCGTCGCGCACGCCCATCCGGGCCAAACGCGCCTGGCATTCGAGGAACTGATGGCGCACCACGTGAGCCTCAGACGCCTGCGACAGAGGCTCCAGGATCGTTCGGCTCATGCAATGGTCGGTAAAGGCCGACTGCGCCTCAGATTGCTGCGCAACTTGCCGTTTGAATTGACCGCGGCGCAGCAGCGGGTGCTTGGTGAAATTCTGGCCGATCTCGCAAAGCCCGTGCCGATGTTGAGGCTGGTGCAGGGCGATGTCGGGTCCGGCAAGACCGTGGTCGCCGCGCTTGCAGCGATGGAAGCAATCGACGCGGGCTGCCAGGTTGCGTTGATGGCGCCCACGGAGCTGCTGGCGGATCAGCATCGCCGATTGTTGTGTGATTGGCTGGCACCGCTTTCGATTCAGCCGGTTTGGCTGGCTGGAAAAGTGAAGGGGCGCGCGCGGCAGACGGCACTGGCCGCGGTCGCCGCGGGCGCACCACTGGTCATCGGTACGCATGCCTTGATGCAGGAGAGCGTCGAGTTCGCGCGCCTTGCGCTCGTCATCATTGATGAGCAGCACCGTTTCGGCGTGCACCAACGTCTGACCCTGCGGGACAAGGGTTTGGACGGCAACGCGGTTCCGCATCAGTTGGTGCTCACGGCAACGCCGATTCCGCGCACCTTGGCCATGAGCGCCTACGCGGATCTGGATGTTTCGGTGGTCGACGAGTTGCCGCCCGGGCGCAAGCCGGTTCGTACGGTCGCCATTTCAAGCGTGAGGCGCGCCGACGTGGTCGAACGCATCCGCACCGTCTGCCGCGAAGGGCGGCAAGTCTATTGGGTTTGCACCATCATCGAAGAATCGGATCTGCTCGAGGCGCAAGCTGCAGAAGTCGCGTTTGCAGAACTATGCATCGCGCTGCCCAACATCACGATCGGCCTGGTGCATGGGCGCATGAAGGCGTCCGAGAAAGTCGCCGCGATGGACGCCTTCAAGGCGGGCAGTACCCAGCTTCTGGTCGCGACCACCGTGATCGAGGTGGGCGTCGATGTGGCGAACGCAAGTCTCATGGTCATCGAAAACGCCGAACGTCTCGGACTCGCTCAGCTGCATCAGTTGCGCGGTCGCGTTGGACGCGGCGATTGCCCCTCCACCTGCGTGCTCCTGTACCGCGGGCCGTTGTCGGATCCCTCACGCGCGCGGCTTGAAGTGATGAGGGAAACCCACGATGGGTTCCGTATTGCAGAGAAGGATCTGGAGCTGCGTGGCCCCGGCGAATTGCTCGGTACGCGACAGACTGGCCAGCTGGAATTCCGTGTGGCCGATCTGGTGCGCGATGCTCGTCTGTTGCCGGCGGTGCAGCGGGTCGGGGAGGAACTGCTGCGCCAATATCCGGCGCGGGCGGAGCGCCTCGTTGCACGATGGATCGGAGCCTCCACGCGGTTCGCAGGTGCTTGAGCATGCGGTTGCGTCATCTCGCTGCCGGGCTGTCGCAGTTGCGTTTGCGCGAGTTCGCGATGCGGCGCGGTCGTTGTCCATTTTGCGGACCGAGCGTGTTTGTTCGCCTGAACGCCGACGAAGCCGGTTTGCGCTGTGTGCGGTGCACCTCCTCGGCGGTGCACCTCGCGATCGGCCGGGCGCTACTCGCCGAGACCGACGGGATCGCGGGAATGGACGTCTGTGAACTGTCGACCAGCGGGCCTCTGGCGGGCTATCTTCGGGACCACGCTCGCAGCGCCATGCTGTCGGAGTACTTCGCGGACTTGCCCCCTGGCAGCATTCGCAACGGGATTCGCTGCGAGGATGTGCAGCAACTGACCTATCGCGACGCGAGTTTCGATCTGGTTACCCACACTGAAGTGATGGAGCATGTACCCGACGATGCGCGAGCGTTCGCCGAACTGCATAGGGTGCTCCGGCCGGGCGGAGTGATGCTGTTCACCGTGCCGCTCCATGGTGGTCCGCATACGGTAGAACGAGCGCGGCTTCACAACGACCGGGTCGAATACCTGCTCGATCCGGTCTATCACACGGACCCGTTGCGCGATGGCAAAGGCATACTTGCATATCGCGACTATGGCCTGGATATTCTCGATCGTCTGCGCATGGCCGGCTTCGAAGAGGGTCGAGATTGCTACCCAAGGGGGAATACCTTTCGCTCGACCACGTGACGTGATCATTGCGGGCCGGGCTGCGTCGTAGTCAAAGCCGATTCGGCTGGGTAATCCCAGGATTGCCAGCGCGCGAGAGCGACCGGAACAAGGATTGCGGCACGCCGCCGAGAGTTGCGCATGGAACGGCTCACCGCTACTATGCCGGGCTTTTCCCGGCGTCCCGCGGAGCTTGTGCATGAAAGCCGACATCCATCCCAAATACAAGCCGGTCGTATTCCAGGACAGGTCCAGCGATTTCGCGTTTCTGACGCAATCGACCATGTCCAGCGACGAGAAGATCAAGTGGGAGGACGGACAGGAATATCCGCTGATCAAGGTCGAGATTTCCAGCCATTCACATCCGTTCTACACCGGCAAGCAGAAGTCGATCGATGCCGGCGGGCGCGTCGACAAGTTCCGTCGCCGCTACCGCTGAACGCGGCAGCGTAGAATGTCGCGGCTGCCTTCGGGCGCCGCCGGTTCTTCGGACTTTGGGGTACGCGTGGCATAGGTTTTGTGAGTCTTTGGCAGCACGTCCGGTGTGCCGACCGGTTGTGCGTCGGGCCGGAGGAAATCGGTTCGCGTGACAAAGCTGCCGGCGCATTCGCCCGGCACAATCTGCGCCCGTATCCGGGCCTGCGCAAAGGAGCCAGCCGTGTCCGACAAGACTGTTGAGTTCATCGATTCCGCCACCCAGCGCAGCGCCAAGTTGCCGATCGTCACGGGCACACTCGGTGATCCCGCAGTCGACATCGGCAAACTGCACAAGGCAACCGGTTACTTCACCTACGACCCAGGCTTCATGGCAACCGCCTCGACCAAGAGTGCGGTGACGTTCATCGATGGCGAAGCGGGCGTTCTGCTTTACCGCGGGTATCCGATCGAACAATTGGCCAAGCAGTCCAATTTTCTGGAAGTAGCCTACCTGCTGATCAACGGCGAGTTGCCCGGCTCCTCGGAATTCTCGAAGTTCGAAGACGAGGTCACGCATCACTCGATGATGCACGAGGGCCTCAAGAACTTTCTCAATGGATTCCATTACGACGCGCACCCCATGGCGATGTTGTGCGGGGTCATCGGCTCATTGTCTGCGTTCTATCACGACACGCTCGATATCAGCGAGGCGTCGCAACGCAAGTTGGCCGCGGTGCGACTTATTGCGAAGATGCCGACCATTGCCGCAGCGGCGTATCGCTACTCGATCGGCTGGCCGATACGCTACCCGCGCAACAATCTCGAGTATGTCACGCGCTTCCTGCACATGATGTTCGAGGTGCCGAGCGAGCCGCTCGAGTTGAGTCCGGTGGCGGCCAAGGCTCTCGACCTGTTGTTCATCCTGCACGCGGACCACGAGCAGAATGCCTCGACTTCCACGGTGCGCCTCGTGGGTTCGACCGGAGCCAATCCTTACGCCTGCGTTGCGGCTGGCATCGCCGCGTTGTGGGGACCAGCGCACGGCGGCGCCAATGAAGCAGTACTCAAGATGCTCGAGGAAATCGGCGACGTGAAGAACGTCGCGAGCGCTGTCGTCAAGGCAAAGGACAAGGAATCGGGTTTTCGGCTGATGGGCTTCGGTCATCGGGTCTACAAGAACTATGACCCGCGCGCCGCCATCATTCGCGAGATGTGTCACCAAGTCCTCGAAGAGCTCGGGGTAAACGACCCATTGCTCGACATAGCGATGGCACTGGAAGAGGTCGCGCTCAAGGATCCGTATTTCGTCGAGCGCAAGCTCTATCCGAACGTGGATTTCTATTCGGGCCTGATCTACAAGGCGCTGCGCATTCCGACCGAAATGTTCACCGTGATGTTCGGGATCGCGCGGACTGCCGGGTGGGTCGCTCACTGGCTCGAGCAGAACCAGGGCGAAGACACCAAGATCGGCCGTCCGCGGCAGGTCTATACGGGCAGCCTGAAACGCGATTACGTGCCGTTGACCAAGCGCTAGCAGGCAACGGAAAAGGCGCTTTCAGGGCGCCGAGATCAACTTCTCGAGTGCCCGGAGAGTAGCCCGTCGCATTGGCTTGGTTCCCGAACGATCCAGCGGCGCCTGGCGCACGCGATCGTAGGGCAGCACGGTGAGGTCGATTGGTACGTCGCCGGCAGCGAACAGGAACGCCGGAAAATCCGCCGCCATGGTGCGGGTGAGGCGCAACCGCCGATCCTTTTCGCGATAGGGTATGGCGTGTTCCCGCAGGAATCGGGCCACCTCGACCGCGTCGTCGGTATGCAGATGCAAGCACACGGCCGACTGCTCATCCGCGCTGCCATCGAGCACAGGTCCGACCAGCCGCGGTTCCCACGTCGAGAAGAATCGCAAGGCTTCCCGTGCCGCTTCGCGCCAGCGGCGAAGTGTCTGTGGTTGCGAATTGCCGTAAAACAGGCGCTGGTGTTCGCGCAGGGCCTGCTGGACTTCAACGTTGTCGGGGAAATTCGGTTCGCCCGCGATCCCCAGATCCGCGGCCGCCTTGCGTTTGGCCTGTTGATAATCGCGCAAACCACTCTCGCTGATCAGCCGCGCGGCTTCGACGGCAATGCTTCGGCGCTGCTGGCGTACGCGTCCACGCGGCGGGTACGCGGGCGGATTCGAGCTGGTCACGATCTCAGAATACGTCGTAGGCTTCGCGCTGCTCGGTGTTCTGGCGCGATTCGTTCGATTGTGCGGTCAATCGGGCAAGGTCCTCGACCTTGAATACCTCGAGAATTGCGTCGGGCTGGCTCGCAGGCGCCAGCAGACCCGTCGCCGGATCGATGCGTGCGGTGGTGATGCCGGGCGGCATGTCGAAGGGTTCCATTGGCACATCCTTCAATGCCGCTCGCATGAAGTCGATCCAGATCGGCAATGCAACCTTGGCGCCGAATTCGCCATGGCCGAGCGATCCAAAATCGTCGAGTCCGAGCCAGCAACTCGTGACCAGATCGGGATTGAAGCCCGTGAACCAGCCATCGCGATGGTCGTTGGTCGATCCAGTCTTGCCGGCGAGGTCGGTACGTTTCAACACCATCGCCGCCGAGCCGGTTCCGCGCCGCACGACATCGCGCATCATCGACGTCAGAAGATAGGCATTGCGCACATCAATCACGCGCGGTGCCAGGCGAGTCTGGCCATTGCTGCTGACGGGTGTCGCGGTCGCCTGCGCAGTGGCGATCGGATTGAGACTCGCGCCCGAAGGCGTTGCGGCATCTTGACCGGTGGCCGATGCGGGAGGTGGCGCGGCCGGCTGGTTTTCGGTGAGCGCGCGCTCGGGACAATTGCGGCACGCGCGCACCGGGTCGGCCTGGTACACGACCTTGCCATCGCGATCCAGAATGGTGTTTACGATAAAGGGGTCGACGAGGAATCCGCCGTTGGCGAATACGGCGTACCCGCGTGCCATTTCCATCGGCGATACCGACGCGGTCCCAAGCGCCATCGACAGATTGTCGGGAATCTGGTCGAGGCTGAATCCGAAACGCGTGGAGTACTCACGTGCGTAATGCACGCCGATTGCATCGAGCAAACGCACCGACACCAGATTCACCGACTTGACCAGCGCTTCGCGCAGGCGCATCGGTCCGGAAAACTTGCCGTCATCGTTCTGTGGCGCCCACACGCCATTGGGCTTGGACGGATCCGGAAAAACCGCCGGAGCATCGTTGATGACCGATGCCGGCGTGAATCCGTGCTCGAACGCGGCGGAATAGATGAAGGGCTTGAATCCCGAACCGGGACTTCTCGCACTCATCGTGACCCGGTTGAACTTGCTGCGCAGGAAGCTGAAGCCACCGTCGAGCGCCCGGATCGCGCCATTTTCCGGATCCACCGACACCAGGGCCGCTTGCGCACCGGGAATCTGCGTCAGTCGCCAATCACCCTGATCATCGCGGGCGAGCCGCACGATGTCGCCGGGCTTGAGTACGTCCGCAACTTTCCTTGGCGACGGACCGCGGCGATTCTCGTCGACATAGGGGCGCGCCCAGGCCATTGCTTCCAGGTCGAGCGGAACGCTTTGTCCGTCGTCGAGATAGACCAGCGCCGTCTTGGCGCTCACCTGAGTGACCAACCCGGGCACCATTCCCGCGGTCGTGTCGTAGTCTGCCAGCACTCGGTTCCACTCATCGGGCGTCGAGCGCGCCTTCAAGTCGACATGTGCCTCCGCACCGCGGTAGCCGTGGCGGTGATCGTAGTCGATAAGATTCTTCCGCAATGCCTGATCGGCCGCTTCCTGCAATGTGGAATTGATCGTGGTGCGGACCACGTAGCCGTCCGTCAGCGCGGTGTTGCCGAGTTTTTCGATCGCCTCGCGGCGAACCATCTCGGCGACGTACGGAGCGTCCACCTCGATCGGCGGCTCATGCGCAAAGGCCAGCTCCGGCGTAGCGACTGCCTGATCGTAGGCCGCCTTGTCGATGAAATGGTTGTCGAGCATGCGCGACAACACATAGTTGCGGCGCTGCACGGAACGCTCACGGTTGTACAGCGGATTGCCGGTCGATGGGAATTTTGGCAGCGAGGCAAGCATTGCGCACTCGGCGAGCGTCAACTCGGGAAGTGTCTTTCCGTAATAGAATTCGGCCGCCGCAGCCACTCCATACGAGCGATGACCCAGGAAAATCTTGTTGAGATACAGCTCGAGGATTTCGTCCTTGGACAACGCGTTCTCGATGCGGAACGCAAGGAATATCTCGGAAAGTTTGCGTGTATAGCTTTTCTCGGGGCTGAGGAAGAAGTTGCGTGCAACCTGCTGCGTGATGGTCGAACCACCCTGGGATTTGCCTCCCCCGGAGAAAACCACGTGCAGACCGGCCCGCAAGGTGCCCTGCCAGTCGATGCCCGGATGGTGGTAGAAATTGGCGTCCTCGGCTGCGAGGAAGGCATCTTTCAGCCGATCCGGTACATCTTCGATCCGGACCGGCCGACGGTGAGTCTCACCGAAGGTGGCAATGAGCTTGCCGTCGGTGGTATAGACGCGCAACGGAACCTGCAAGCGCACGTCCTTCAGGGTCTCTACCGAAGGCAGACGGGGTGCAATCAGCCAATAGGTGATGCCGAGACCGAGCGCGCCCATGAGCACGCAGGCGACGATGAGATAGGCGGCGTAACGTAGAAGGCGAACAAGAATTTTCATGCCGATTGGCGAGGATGTGATGGCAGTCAACGTCATTGAGGCGAATTACGGAGTATAGATCGCTTGCGGGTGCCCGGCAGGGCGAAGGTTCCTGCGGGCGAGGGAGTTCCCGTGAAAAATGGGCAAGTTGGGCTGGTTTTGCCTCCAAGGTAAAGCCCATGTTGATAATTAGTTAAAGTTTAGATTTAATGTAGCTGCGCATGTTTCGCTCGTAAGGGCCCGCGGGGAGGGGAAAAGTGTGAGTCTGTTCACTCCGAAATCTCCAGCACTGATCGGAGTTGATGTCAGCTCGACGGCCGTCAAGTTGCTTCAACTGGGTCAGGCCAACGGCCGCTACCGTGTAGAACACTATGCGGTCGAAGCGTTGCCACCCAATGCGGTCGTCGAAAAAAACATCGTCGAAGTCGAAGCGGTTGGCGACGCGATTCGACGCGCATTGACTCGATCCGGCAGCAAGGCGAAATTCGCCGCAGCCGGTGTCGCCGGATCTGCCGTGATCACCAAGGTCATTCCGATGCCTGCAGATCTGTCGGAGGACGACATGGAATCGCAGATCCAGGTCGAGGCCAATCAGTACATTCCGTACCCGATCGACGAGGTCAGTCTGGATTTCGAGGTGCTCGGACCGGTCAAGGACAATCCGGACATGGTCCATGTGTTGCTGGCTGCATCACGCACCGAGAATGTCGATCTGCGCGTGGCGGCACTTGACCTCGGTGGACTCGGCACGCGCGTCGTCGACGTCGAAGCGTTCGCGATGGAGAATGCGTTCCGGCTCATCGCCGATCAGCTCGCGGTGCCCAAGAGTGCAGTGGTCGCGGTTGTCGACATTGGCGCCACGATGACGACGCTGATCGTGCTCAAGAATCAGCGGACCATCTACTCGCGCGAACAAGTGTTCGGCGGCAAGCAACTCACCGACGAGGTCATGCGCCGCTACGGTTTGAGCTACGAGGAAGCCGGGCTCGCCAAGCGCCAGGGTGGGCTTCCGGATTCGTATGAAAGCGAGGCGCTCGAGCCGTTCAAGGAATCGATGGTCCAGCAGCTGAGCAGGTTGTTGCAATTTTTCTTTGCCGGCAGCGAATACAGCAAGGTCGACCAGGTGGTTCTTGCCGGCGGTTGCGCATCGATCCCCGGTGTTCCCGAACTGATCGAAGAGCAACTCGGGGTTCCGTGCGTGGTGGCCAATCCGCTGGCCAACATGTCGCTTGCTGGTCGCGTGCAGGCGCAAACCCTGGCGCGTGACGCACCGGCGCTGATGATCGCCTGCGGTCTCGCGCTGAGGAGTTTCGACTGATGGCCCGGATCAATCTTCTTCCATGGCGCATCGAACGCCGCAAACAGCGCGAGCGCGAATTCTACGGATTGCTTGGCGCTGCGGCGATCGCCGGGATCGTGCTCATGTTTCTCTGGATCAGCTGGATGGGCGCGCGGATCGACAACCAGGACGCGCGCAACAATTACCTCACCACAGAAATCAAGGCGCTCGACAAGAAGATCGAGGACATCGCCAAGCTCGACGATCAGAAGGCGCGCCTTCTGACACGCAAGCGCATCATCGAGCAACTGCAATCGAACCGTTCGCAGACCGTCCATCTATTCGATGATCTGGTCAAGACCATTCCTGACGGCACGCGCCTGACGTCGATGAAGCAAGTCGATGAGACGCTGACCCTCGCGGGAGTCGCCGAATCCAATGCACGTGTCGCCACCTACATGCGCAACATCGACAAGGCGCCATGCATGGGACACTCGGAGCTGGAAAAAATCGAGAACAAGGCCGGCGACAAGGGCATCGAGAAGAAGCTGCCCTATGTATTTTCCCTTCAGGTCAAGCTGAACAAACCAGCAGAAATCGGGCAGAACGACAAGGCGTCGGCGAGCGAAGACGATTCGGCGATCGTCGATTGCGGGAAGACCGCGACTACCTCGGACAAAGCGGCTTCGCCAACCGATGAAGCAATCAAGGGCAGCGCAATGCCGTCCCCGCCGCCTGCCACCGCGAGTCCTCCGCAACCACCGGCCGCACCGGGCGGCAATGCAGTTCCGGCGACCCCGCCGCAAGTTCCCGCACGCCACTCGAATCCCTCGACCCCGCCGTCAGCGGCGCCGGCGCACCGAGGAGCGACGCCATGAGCTTCTTCGAAGATCTGCGAAATCTCGATCGCAACAACATTGGCGCGTGGCCCAAGACGATCAAGGGGTTCTTCGCGGTGCTCGTGTTCGCCCTGATCCTGCTCGCCGGGTGGTGGTTCAAGATTCGCGACCAGCAGGACACGCTCGATTCCGGCGTAACCAAGGAGACAACGCTCAAGGCGGACTTCGAAAAGAAGCAGAAGCGCGTGGTCAACCTGCCCGCTTACCGCAAGCAACTCGCCGACATGACAGCCATGCTGCACATGATGGTGCTGCAGTTGCCGAGCGCCACCGAGATGCCGAACGTGCTGGTGGCCATCTCGCAGACGGCGCTCGCGGCCGGCATCGAAACTGAACTGTTCCAGCCCGGTCCTGAGGTCGCCAAGCAGGTCTATGCCGAGAAGCCGATCATGCTGAAGATGCTTGGCACCTACCACCAGTTTGGTGCCTTCATCAGCGATGTCGCCTCACTGCCGCACGTGGTGATCCTGACCATGCACAACGTATCGTTGCAGCCGGCGAAGAATGCCGGCAAGAACGGTGCGCCTGATGACCTGCTGCTGCTCGAAGGCACCGTGAAGACCTACCATTACCTCGACGAGGATACGATCGCGGCGGCCGAAGCGGCGGCTGCGGCGAAGAAGCCCGGTCGGGGCAGGGCGCGGCCCAAGGCCGCCAAGGGAGGGCGTTGAGATGTCAGGTCCTCTCAATTTCCGATCCCGCGCGCTGCTCGTCGCAGCGACGCTCGCCATCCTTGCTGGCTGCACGCGAGGCCAGTCCGACCTTCACCGGTGGGTTGAACACGAGAAAGCCCAGAAAGGCACGCCGCTCGACCCATTGCCTGAAATGAAGACGTTCGAGACTTTCGTCTACAACGACAAGGATTTGCGCGATCCGTTCGGCCCGAGCGATTCGGAAAAGGCCGAGTCGACCAACAACGGCCCGCGTCCGGACCAGAATCGCCCGCGCGAACCTCTGGAGGCATTCCCGCTGGACGGCCTCAAGATGGTCGGCACCATCGGTGCAGGCAAGTCGATGCAGGCACTCATCAAAGATCCGAATGGGGTTATCCATCGTGTACGCGCAGGCAACTATCTGGGCCAGAATTATGGACGCATCGTCAGCATCGCCCCTAGCGAGGTCGATCTCGTGGAACTGGTTCCGCGTGGCGACAGCTGGATGGAGCACGAAGCAACGATCTCATTGGCCGATTCCAAGAAATGACCGACCCGTTGGGGGTAATGCGATGATGACGACAACAGCTTTTGAACCGGAGCGGCGTTGGGCTCTCCCCGTGGGTCGAGCGCATCTGGTCTGGCTGTTCGCGACGCTCGGGCTGCTTTTGGCCACCAGCGCGCGGGCCGACAACGCGCTCGAGGACATCACCTGGCATGCGTTGCCGGGTGGCAGCGTCGACATAACGATGAAATTCTCGGGGCCGGTCGTGGCACCGCAGGTATTCACCACTCAATCGCCGCCGCGCATCGCACTGGACATTCCCGACACGCGCAACAGCCTGACGCAACGCCGTATCGATATCGGCACGGGCGCCACGGCAGGCGTCGCGGCGGTGGAAGCTGCCGGCCGCACGCGGGTGGTAGTCGATCTGTATCGACCGGCCGCCTATGAAACCCATGTCAACGGCAACACGCTGGTGCTGAATGTCGGCAGCAGTGCGGCAGGGTCCGGTGCGAACTCTGCGGCGGTTGCCATGACCGATCCGACCAAGCGAGTCAGCGGTGCGGAGAGGCTGGCCATAACCAATATCGATTTTCGTCGCGGCAAGGACGGCGCCGGGCGTGTGCTGGTCAGTTTTTCGGGCCCCGGCGCCAATGCCGACGTCCGCCGCGAGGGCGACGACGTCGTGCTGGACCTGATGAACGTCACTCTGCCGCCGCGACTGGCGCAGAAGCTCGATGTACTTGATTTCGCAACGCCTGTGCAATCGATCGAGACGCGATCGCACGGTGGAGGAGCGCGCATGCGGATCAGCGCGACGCCGCCATTCCAGCAGCTTGCCTATCAGACCGGCAATGAGTACGTCGTCGAGGTCTCGAAGAAGAAGAAAGAGGAGCCCAAGGGCAAGAACGCCGAGCCGGTATACAGCGGCAGCCGCGTTACCTTCAACTTCCAGGACATCCCGACGCGTTCGGTGCTGCAGCTCATCGCCGATGTCTCGGATCTCAATATCGTGGTGTCCGACAGCGTGCAGGGCAACGTCACGCTGCGGCTGATCAACGTGCCATGGGATCAGGCCCTCGATCTGGTGCTGCAGGCCAAGGGGCTGGACAAGCGCAAGAAGGGCAACGTGATCTGGGTGGCGCCGCAGAAGGAAATCGCCGAACGCGAACAGGCGATCGCAAGCGCGCGCATGAAACACGAGGAACAGGAGGAGCTGGTCTCGGATTACATTCCGATAAGCTACGGAAAAGCCAAGGACATCGCGGCGCTTCTGACCAAGGAAGCGCAGACCAACCAGGTCGGCGGCAGCGCGGGCGGTTCGAGCGGGCAGAATCAGCGCGGTTTCCTGTCGACGCGCGGCAGCGTCACCTACGATGACCGCACCAATACGCTGCTGGTCAGCGACATCCCGTCCAAGATTGCGGAAATACGGCAATTGGTATCGGTGCTCGATCGGCCGGTGCAGCAGGTACTCATCGAATCGCGCATCGTCGTTGCGACCGACAGCTTCGCGCGCGAACTCGGCGTGCGCTTCGGCGTCAGCGGAGGCTACGAGGACAGCAACGGCAATGTCATCTCCACCTCGGGCACCGCTGCTGCGACTGACGCAATGAGCAACGTGGCGCTCGCCAATCGCTTCAGCGCGGGACAGCGCGGCTTGCCCAACGTCGCGCCGGGCGCGGTGCCCGGCGGCATCGCCGTGCCGGATCTCGCCAATCGTCTCAACGTCAACCTGCCGACCACGACGCCGGCTGGCAGCTTCGGCCTGGCGATCCTCGGAGCGGATTACCTGCTCGATCTTGAACTGTCGGCCGCGCAGACCGAAGGGCGGGGCGAAGTGATTTCCACGCCGCGCGTCATTACGGCCAACCACAAGGAAGCGGACATCAAGCAGGGTCAGGAGATCGGCTACGTCACGTTCCAGAATTCGGGTGCCGGTGGTGTCGGCACTGCGACGGTGCAGTTCAAGGAAGCGGTGCTCGAACTCAAGGTCACGCCGACCATCACCGCAGACAATCGCATCTTCATGAATCTCAATGTGAAAAAGGATGCGTTGAACGGCTTCATCAACGTGCCTGGCGGTGGTCAGGTGCCGCAGCTCGACACGCGCCAGATCAACACCGCGGTGCTGGTCGAAAACGGCCAGACCGTCGTGCTCGGCGGCGTCTATGAAGTCAACAAACAGGACAACCTGACCAAGGTTCCGTTCCTCGGTGACGTGCCGGTACTGGGCAATCTGTTCAAGAAGACCCAGCGCAACGACACCAAGGCCGAACTTCTGATCTTCGTCACGCCCCGCATCCTCAGCGACAGCCTCAAATGATCTTCACGACACCAATCGAATACGAGAACCACATGCGCCTTTGGAGAAATCCCATGAATTGTGCCGCCAAGATCCTGACACTGCTGCTGGCTGGCCTTGCGCTTACCGCTTGCGGTGGCGGCGGCAGCCACGGGGCGTTCGAGCCTCCGCAGAGCGGCACCATCACGCTGACCGCGACGACCACGATGTTGCCGCTCAACGTGTCCAACAGCCCCTGGTCTCCGACCTCGCCTTATTCCTCCGAGGTCGACATCAATTGGCGCAATGCGGACGGCACCGCGATTTCCGGTCATGACCTGTCTTGCAGCATCAGCCCGCTCGAGGTCGCGAGCATCCATATCCTCGACGATCCGACCACGACCCAGGACGAATCGGCGATCGACTACGGCAATGTCCAGGCACACTCGGACACCGGGCACGCAGTTTGTTTCGTGTTCGCGCGTGGTCACGCAGGTACGGCGGTGCTCCATGTCACGGGCGTCGATCCGATCACCGGCCGGAGCGATTCCGCTTCGCTCACGTTCACGGTCGCCAATGCGTCCGGCCCGCTCCCGGCTTCGGTCACGCTGTCTCCACAGCCGAGCGGTATCTATATCCCCGGCTCCGGCGGCAACGAGAATTCGGTCCTGTCGATCGCGGTGTTGGACGGCGGTGGCAGCCCGGTGCCCGATCCGGTCGACGGCAACTCGGGCGCCGACAATGTCCTGCTCGAAATCGTCGGCGAGGCCGGCGGTGCGCGGCTGTCGGCGAATTCGGTAACGGGTCCGGTCAGCGGCACATCGGTCGCGACGCACACCGTCCATGGCGTCGCCACGGCGTCGTTCCAGTCCGGCACCACGCAGGGTACATTCCAGATCCGCGCAACAGTGGATCGTGCCGACAACAATGTGACCAACGGTATTGCCGATCCGCTCTCTGCGACCACCAGCGTGGTCGTGTCGGACGGCAAGCTTTACAGCTTGCAGATCACTTCGCCGACCATCGCCCCGAACCTGCCGTCTATCACGATCAACACGGTTTCCGACCAGGTCACCGCCGGTCAGGGTACGATTCCACCCGATCCGGACGCGACGCTGAGCCTCGCGGTGAGTGCCGTGGCGACCGACCGGCAGGGCAATCCGGTCATCCCGGGCACGCCAGTTCAATTTGGTCTCGTCGATGAGCCGGTCGGTCTTCCCGATGCCCCGGATGACAATCAGTTCGAAATTATCGGGCTCCGACGGGAATCCGCAGGAAGGCGGCAGGCTATTCACCGCACCGAGTGGTCGATTCACGACCGGCGGGGGCGGCGCGGGCCCCGGCGACACGCTGCTCGTGTTCGGCAAGGCCGTCGACGGCAACTCCGATCTTGAAAGCGCCAAGACCGTTCAATCGGTCACGAGCGCCACGAGCCTCAACGTGACGACACCCTTCAACCACAACGACACGACCGGCACGAGCGTCGACTACGGCCCGGTTCTGCCGTACCTGATCGGTCGCGCGCAGCACGGCAACATCACCGGGCAGGGCACCACGGATGCCTCGGGTATAGTCCATGCCAGCATCACCTATACCGTCAATTCGGTTGGCAATTCGGCAGCCATCTGGGCGCAGGGAGACGGCATCGATCGCGATTACCGGTGGATCGCGCCAGGTGGTTGATGCGGGCACGCTGGTCTATCCGGGCCTTGCGCCGGCGACGCTGTTCGTTTCGCCGCTGACGATCCCGGGCAACAGCATGCAGACGATCAATGTGTGCGTGACCGACGCGCTTGGCATCCCATTGCGCGGCGTCGTGGTCGGCTTCGCTTTCGAATTCACGGGTGGAGGCGACGGCAGGGTCGATGGTCATCAGGGAAGCGGCACGTTCAACCACACCACCAAGAGTATCGGTTGCACGCAGGGAACCGCGGTCACCAGCAATGTGCCGTCCTCCACGATGGCCATGACCGCCGGAACACTCGATATCACGGCCGCCGGCCAATCTGCGCAGATCATGATCCAGTCGCCGGTTGAGGCGGCACCCCCGCCATCAACGACCGCGACATTGACGGTCAATGTCGACAACCAGTTTGGCGCGAACGCCGTAGGCATCTACACGGTGACTCTCGCCGCCAGCGGATCTTCTGGCGGGTTTTCGCCGCCGGGCCAATCAACCAGCTGTACCCTGACGACATCGCCGGACACGACGCCGCCCAACATGACCGCGAATACTTGCACCTTCACGGTAGAAGTCGGCACCGTGGTCGCACTGTCTGCCGCCAGCGCGCCTGCCGGAACGGCAGCACCGTTCGAGATGTGGGGCACCGGCGATTGCAGCAGTGCAGGTACGTCGCCATCCGCGAGCGTAACGGTGAGCAGCGCGGGGGCAACTTGCACGGCACTGTTTAATTCGCCATGACATGCGATCGTCACTGACCAAAACAGGGGCCGCTCAAGTGGCCCCTGCTTTTTTATGCCATCAGCCGGTAAACTAATGACTACCTCGATGGCGACGCGGCAGAAGAAGCGCGCCGCGCAGCCCGATAGCGAAACGTTCAAGGCGGGCGAAATCATCTTCCGTGAAGGTGATGCGCCGGGCGGTGCGTTCCTGATCGAATCGGGCCGCGTCGAGATCAGCACAGTCCAGTTCGGTGCGCGTACCCTGCTCAACGAGCTCGGTCCGGGTGATCTGCTCGGCGAAATGTCGGTGATCGAGGACAAGCCGTGCACCTCGACGGCGCGCGCGCTCAGCGATTGCGCGCTGACGCCGATCGATCGCGGTCAGTTTGCCGAACGTCTCGCTGCGACCGATCCGATCGTGCGCGCGTTGCTGCTCAGCCAACTCAGTCGCTATCGCTCGGTGCTCGCGCATTTGACCGGCGAAGTGGCCGCCGGCGATGCGGCCGGTGACGGCGAGGGTGCTCGCGCGCTCGACAAGATCCGCCTCGAAAACGACCTGCGCGGCGCATTGCAACGCGGCGAGATCGAAGTGCGCCTGCAGCCGATCGCGGAGATCGCAACCGGTGCGGTTGCGGGTTACGAGGCGCTCGCGCGCTGGCCGCATCCCGAGCGCGGCGCAATCTCGCCCACTGCCTTCATCCGACTGGCCGAGGAAACGTCGCTGATCCTGCCGATCGGCGATTACGTGCTCGGCAAGGTGTGCGATGCGCTGATCGCATTGCACCGCCATCGACCGGACGCGCAACCCTTCGTCGCACTCAACGTGTCGGCGCGCCAGATCGGTGATGCCGACTGGTTCGATCGCGTACTCGCCAATCTGGACGGGCGCGGATTGCCTCCCGCTTCCCTGAAGATCGAAATCACCGAGAGCTTGCTACCGGATCGCGTACGGGTCGGCGCGTTGCTCGCGCGCTGTCACGCTGCGGGCGTCGAGGTGGCGCTGGATGATTTCGGCACCGGGTGGTCCAATCTTGCTCCGCTGCTTGCGCTCGAATTCGACCAGATCAAGCTTGATCGGGCGTTTGTGCAAGCGCTCGATAGTGCGCGTGGACTGGCCTTGGTCAAGGCGATGCTCGACATGGCCTCGGCGCTCGGATGCGACGCCATCGCCGAAGGCGTGGAGACCCAGGCGCAACTCGATGCCCTGCGCAATCTGGGTTGTCGATACGCGCAAGGGTGGCTGCTCGGCATGCCGCTGCAAGTGGCTGATGTTCTGCGCGGCGACTTCCGTACGCCGGCCTGAACCCGACCATCCGCATCGCAAATCCCGCGCGTTCCCGGTCGCCCGTCGCATCCGTCGGCGAATGCTTGGCTGAACCAAACGACAAAACTGCGCAAACTTCTGACGACAACCGCTGTCTGAGGCCGCGTCGGCCACTCCCGGCTCGAATCGCGCCCTTCCAATTTCCGATAATCGCCTTAGCGTAGCCTATGGACATGCCAGAACAGCAAACCGCACCCGCCGCCGCATTCGCCGCGCTGCGCACCGAGCTTGGCCAATGCATCATCGGCCAGCAGGCGCTGATCGACCGATTGCTGATCGCGTTGCTCGCCGATGGACATCTCCTGGTCGAAGGCGCTCCGGGCCTGGCCAAGACCACGGCGATCAAGGAGCTCGCGGCACGCATCGATGGTGATTTTCACCGCCTGCAATTCACGCCGGATCTGCTGCCGGCCGATCTGACCGGTACCGAAATCTACCGTCCGCAGACCGCCAGTTTCGAGTTCCAGAGCGGGCCGATCTTCCACAACCTGATCCTGGCCGACGAGGTCAATCGTGCGCCGGCCAAGGTGCAGTCGGCGCTTCTTGAAGCGATGGGCGAACGCCAGGTCACGGTAGGACGCGCGACTTATCCGTTGCCCAAGCTCTTCCTGGTCATGGCGACGCAGAATCCGATCGAACAGGAAGGAACGTATCCTTTGCCCGAAGCCCAGCTCGATCGTTTCCTTTTGCACATACGCATCGATTATCCGGATGCGACGGCTGAAGCGGCGATCCTGACGCTCGCACGCGAGCGTGCTCGCGAGGCATTGACCGCGCAACCCGCGCCGGCACGCGTGTTGAGTCAGGCGCAGGTCTTTTCCGCACGTGCCGAGGTGCTGAACCTGCATCTGGCCGCGGCACTCGAAGCGTATATCGTGCAGCTCGTGCTGGCGACGCGCGATGCAACGCCGTATGGCGGCGAGCTTGCGCGCTGGGTCGCGTACGGCGCGAGTCCGCGCGGCACGATCGCGCTCGATCGTTGCGCACGCGCGCATGCCTGGCTTGCCGGCCGCGATTACGTGACTCCCGAGGACGTGCACGAGGTCGCGCCGGATGTGCTGCGCCATCGGGTGCTGTTGTCCTACGAGGCCGAAGCCGAAGGCATCAATTCGGATCGCGTGATACGCGATTTGCTGGAAAGGGTTCCACTACCGTAGGGCGGTGGCATGTCTGCCGCGACGTTCTCAATGGACACGCCGTGCCAATCTTCCGGTTCGGCCGCGCGGCTATGGCGCTCGCCCCCTTCCGCCGTTTGGGCGCGTTCCCCCGCATGCGGGGGAAACAAACCCAAGGCGCTGCAAGCTCAGGTTTTTCGCCGCTCGCGCGGAAGGGAACCAGGACGCTGCAAGCTCAGGTCCTGCCCCCGCTTGCGGGGAAGAGTGGCGGCAGCCGAAAGGGGCGATCATCCGAAGCCGCACCCATTGGCATTTCGAGTTGTAGAGGGCGTTACGTGCACGATCTCGCGATTTTGAAAGTCGGCGTGCACCTTCGAGCACAAAGTGCACGTTGCGCAGCTTCGGAAGCAACGATTCGATTGGCAACGGCCGCAGCGGCGCCCGAATCGTGTGCATTCACAAATGCCGACCGAGTGCGGCAATGAGCCCACATCGCGAGTTTCTCCATGAGCCAAGAACGAGCCCCGTGACCGATAAGCCTGCCAATTCTGCCATCGATGTCTCGCTCGACGAGTTGATCGCGCTCGCCGCCATGGCGCGCGGAGCGAGCCTTGCGGCGCGGCGCAGTCCCGCGCAACGCGGCGGCGGCCACGCTTCGCGCTGGCGCGGACGCGGCGTGGATTTTCGCGAGTCGCGCGCCTATCAGGCTGGCGACGATATCCGTCATATGGATTGGCGCCTTACCGCGCGCAGCGGCAAACCGCACACCAAGCTGTTCGAGGAAGAGCGCGAACAAGCGATGCTGCTGGCGTTCGATTTCAATCCGTCGATGCATTTCGGAACGCGCGTGCGTTTCAAGAGCGTGCAGGCTGCGCGGGCGGCAGCGCTGCTCGCCTGGATGGTAGCCAACGGCGGCGACCGTGTCGGTGTTCTGGGGTTTGGCGGCGGCATCGAGCATGAAATCAAACCGGCAGGCGGAAGGCGTGGCGTGCTGCGCGTGCTGCGTGCCTTGCACGATTGGGATGCCGCGGCCGACGCAAACTCGCGCGAACCGTTGTCGGTCGCGTTGACGCGCGTGCGCCGTTTGCTGCGCCCCGGCATGCGGCTCGTGCTGGTCACGGATGGCTTCAGCGCCGATCCGGCCGTTTCGCGCATGCTGCCGCAACTGGCCGGGCGCCACGAGACTGCCTTGATCCTGCTGCGCGATTCGCTGGAACTTGCGCCGCCCGCACCGGGGCGATATGCACTCAGTTTTGGCGGCATGCGCCGCGTACTCGATTTCAGCGATGCAAGATTGCGCACTGCGTGGAGCGAAGGCTTTGCCGCATCGCGCGAAAATTTGCGTGCCGAGTGTCTGCGTCTTGGCGCGCGCGTCGTCGATCTCGACAGCCATGCGGATTTGCGCCGTGCGCTGACTCCATTGCTTGCGCGCAGCCGGCATACGGCGGGTGCGGCATGAGTCCCGTCACGGGCCCGAAGTTGCGCGATATCCACTTGCCGCCACCACCCTCGTGGTGGCCGCCGGCGCCCGGCTGGTGGTTGCTCGCGGCGCTGGTGCTCGCAGTCGTCGCCTGGGCGATCTGGCTGCTGATCCGGCGCTGGCGCCTGTGGCGCTGGCGCCGCCGCATCCACGCGCAGCTTGCGGCGCTCGCGGCCGTGCAGCGCGCCGATCCCGATGGACCGAGATTCGTCGCGGGAATCTCGCAATTGCTGAGGCGCGCGACGTTGCTGCTGGATCGCCGTGCCGCGGCGTTGTCCGGGCAGCGTTGGCTCGAGTTTCTCGACGCGCGCATGGGCGGAGACGCTTTCACGCGTGGAGCCGGCCGCGTGCTGATCGACGCACCTTATCGGCGCACGGCCGATGTCGACGCGTCGGCGCTGCTGCAGCTCGCGCGACGCTGGTTTGCGCGTGCGCTGGCAGCCCCGCCGCGCCGGCGTTCCAATGGATCGATCCAGGAGCGCTGGCTGCGCCGGAGTCGCGGTCATGCTTGACCTTGCATGGCCCTGGATGTTGTGCGCGCTGCCTTTGCCCTGGCTGATCTCACGCGTGCTGCCGCGTGCGCGCAACGCCGCGGCCATGGCGTTGCGCCTGCCGCATGCCGAGCTCGCGTTGCCGCAGCAGGCCGAGATATCCGCAGTGCCGACACTGCGCCGCGGGCTCGCACTGGCGGCCTGGGCGTTGCTGGTGCTGGCCGCGACGCGTCCGCAGTGGTTGGGACCGCCCCAGGACGTGCCGCGCAGCGGTCGCGATCTCCTGCTGGCGGTCGATACCTCGGGCAGCATGAGCATCGAGGACATGCAGCTTGGCGGCGCGCCCGCGACGCGCTTTGCGGCGATCCAGGCCATCGCCTCGGATTTCGTCCGTCGCCGCGAGGGCGATCGCGTCGGCCTGATCCTGTTCGGCAGCCGCGCTTATCTCCTGGTTCCGCTCACTTTCGATCTGAAGACCGTCGCCAAGCAACTTTCCGATTCGACCATTGGCCTCGCCGGGCGCGAGACTGCGATCGGCGATGCGGTCGGGCTTGCGGTCAAGCGCCTGCGCGAAAGACCCCGGAGCCAGCGCGTGCTGATCCTGCTTACTGATGGTGTGAACACCGCCGGGGAACTCGATCCGCAAAAGGCGATCGATCTCGCCGAAGCCAATCACGTGCGCATCTACACGATCGGTATCGGTGCCGACGCGGTGCGCGTGGACAGTCTTTTCGGCAGCCGCATCGTCAATCCGTCGGCCGACCTCGACGAAAGCATGCTCAAGGCCATGGCCAAACGTACCGGTGGGCAATATTTCCGAGCCCGCGACAGCGCCGAGCTGGCCGGCATCTATCACGCGATCGGGCAGCTCGAACCCGTCGCCGATACCAGCCAGAGCCTGCGCCCGACCGAGGAGCTTTACTGGCTGCCGCTGGCCGGCACGCTGGGGTTTGGCGCGCTGTCGTTCCTGCTGCCCGGTTGGCGAGTGCGCCGGTTGCGCATGGTGACCGCGCGATGAGTGCGCTGTCCGATTTCCATTTTCTCAGGCCCGCATGGCTGTTGCTGCTGCTGGCGTTACCGCTCCTGCATTTTTTCTGGCGGCGCGCTCGCACCGATGCCAATGCATGGCTTGCAGCGGTTGACGCGGATCTGTTGCCGCATCTGCTCGAGCGCGGCGCGGCCGCGAGCCGCGGCTATGGGTTGTTGCTGGCCGGCGTGCTGTGGACGTTGATCGCACTCGCACTGGCCGGACCAACGTGGGAACATGAGACGCTGCCGTTGTATCGCAACCAGGCGGCGCGGGTGCTCGCGCTCGAACTCGCGCCGACCATGCTGTCGCAGGATGTCAAGCCGAGCCGGCTCGAGCGCGCGCGCTTCAAACTTGATGACATTCTCCAACGCAGTCGTGATCTTCAGACCGCGTTGATCGCCTATTCGGGCGATGCCTTCGTCGCCGCGCCGCTGACCGACGATGTGGCGACGGTGCGCAATCTGGTCGATTCGCTGGATCCCTCGACGATGCCGGTCGCGGGCAATGCGACTTCACGCGCGATCGAGCGTGCGCGCAGGCTGGTCAAGCAGGCGGGCCTCAAGCAGGGCGAGCTGATCCTGCTCGCCGACAGCGTGGGTCCCGGTGCCGTTACAGCCGCGCGCAACGCGCGCGAACATGGCCTGACCGTGTCGGTGCTCGGCGTCGGCAGCACGTCAGGCGCACCGGTTCCGTTGGCGCAAGGCGGCTTTCTCAGTGATTCGAGCGGCAACATCGTGGTGCCGAAACTCGACGAGGCGGCCTTGCGCGAGGTCGCCGAGGCGGGCGGCGGCCGTTATGCGCGCATGACCGCCGATGCGCGCGATCTGGACGCCCTTCTGGCCCGTGCGCCATCCACCGGCAACGTGACACGTGAATCGAAACTCGCCAGCGCGAAATGGCGCGATCGCGGACCATGGTTGCTGTTGCTCATCCTGCCGTTGGCGTTGCTGGGTTTTCGTCGCGGCTGGCTGATGGCCATCGCACTCATGTGCTTCATGTCGCTACCTCGAGCTGGCGCCGCGAGCTTGTCGGATCTTTGGCTGCGCCCGGATCAGCAGGCGGCTGCGGCGCTCGCGCAAGGCGATGCCAAGCATGCGGCGGCGGTGGCCGCCGCGCCAGCGTGGCGGGGAAGCGCGGATTTTCGCGCCGGGGACTATGCGGCGGCGGCGGAGAACTACGCCCAGACACCTGGTGCGGATGCGTTGTACAACCGCGGCAATGCGCTGGCCAAGCTCGGCCGCTACGAAGATGCAATCGGCGCTTATTCCAAAGCGCTCGCGATGCAACCCGATATGGCCGATGCCGTGGCCAACCGCAAGGCCGTCGAGGAGTGGTTGAAACGGCAACCGAAATCGAAGCCCAAGGCGGGTCAGCAGAATGGATCGAAGTCCGGCAACCAGGACAAGTCGTCTTCGCAAAAGCAACAAGGCGCGCAGCAGGGCGGACAGAAGCGGCAGGATCAGGAGCAGAAACAAGACGGACAGCAGCAGGGCAAGCAGGACCAGCAATCACGACAGGGCAACCAGACCAAACCAGGCGACGACAACACTCCGCCCAATGGCAAGAACGCCAAAAACCCACAATCCGATTCGGGCAAACAGGACGATCAATCCGCGACGCCCGATGCGAGCGATGCCAAGGCCAGTGCGGCGCAGAAACAGGCTTTGTCCAAGGCCATGGATCAGGCGCTCGCAAAGGCCGGCAAGGACAAGAACGGCGCCAAGGTGAAGGCGCGTGCCGCGCGCGAGGACAGCGCTGCAGAGGAAAAGCGCCAGGCACTCGATCAATGGCTCGAACGCGTGCCGGACGATCCGGGTGGATTGCTGCGGCGCAAGTTCCTGCTCGAATACCAGCTCCGCCAGCAGAATGGGGAAGACGGCGGATGAAGTCTGGCCTTGCGAGACGCGCGATGCGCATAGCCGTTTTGCTGCACATGCTGCTGCTTGTCGCACCGCTGGCGAGTGCCGCTACCGCGGGCGCGCGTGCATGGCTCGATCGCAACAGCATGCATCTTGGCGAGACGGTTACATTGAACGTCCAGGCCGACGGAAACGTCGATTCGCCACCGGATTTTTCGGTGTTGTCGAGCGACTTCAAACTGCTTGGCACGCAGTCGAGTCAGCAGATGAGCATCGTCAACGGCGCGCGCAGTTCCAAGACGCTGTGGGCGATCGGACTCGAGCCCACGCATGTCGGCAGTATCACGATCCCGGTACTCAAGGTCGGAAACGCATCGACCTCGCCGCTCACCCTCACGGTGCTTGCGCAACCGGCCGGTGCCAAGGGCCAGCCGGGCGACGACGTGTTTCTGGATGTCTCGGCTGAGCCGCTTGCGCCCTACGTGCAGCAACAGGTGCGCTACACGGTCAAGCTCTATTACGCGTTCGATCTGACCGACGGCAGTCTCGACGAGCCGGCGGCCAAGGGCCTCGATGTGCAACGCCTCGGGCAGGACAAGCACTACCTTGCCACGGTGGGCCAGCAGCGCTATCACGTGATCGAGCGCCACTACGCCCTGAAGCCCGAACGCAGCGGCACGGTGACGATTGCCGGGCTCGCCTTCCACGGCACGGCACTCGACGCCAGCGATCCTACGGGGTTCTTCAATCGCGGCAGACGCGTCAATGCGCGGTCTGACGCGATCGAACTCAATGTACGTCCGCAACCGGCAAGCTGGGGTGCGGAGCAGTGGCTGCCCGCGGCGTCCATGACCGTGCAGGACCAGAGCAGCTTGCCCGACCAGGTGCATGTCGGCGATCCGGTCACGCGCACGATTCGTGTCGAGGCCAAGGGGTTGGGTTTCGAGCAATTACCCGCCATCACGCTCGCGCCTGCCGACGGCGCAGAGGTCTATCCGGACAAGCCGCAGACACGCACTCGCGACGATGGCACCTGGCTTTATGGCGAACGCATACGCAAGTTCGCGTTCGTGCCGACGCGGCCCGGCAAGCTCGTCGTGCCGGGTTACAGCATGCATTGGTGGGATACCGTGCACGACGAAGCGCAGACGACCGCGGTGCCGCCGCGCACCATTGACGTGCTGCCGGCGAACGTCGCTTCCGTCGCGGCGGCCCCACCACCATCTTCCGTCGCACCCGCACCCGAGGGAGCGGCGCCCGTGCCGGCGCCGAATTCGCCGATCGCTTCGAGCGCAACACCATCGGCCGAGGGTTTCTGGACCACGCGTCGCTGGCAGGTGCTCGCGCTCGCGAGTTTCGTGCTGTGGCTGGCAACGATGGCGATGTGGTGGCGCACGCGCCGCGCCAGGACCGGCCCCGACATCAAGCGTGCGCCGACGAGTGTCAGTTCCGCGCGTCCACAGTTTCTGCGCGCATGTTCGCTCGGCGATCTGGCCGGTGCCGAGCGCGCCCTTGTCGCATGGGCCCACGACGAACACGCCGACGTACGCAACCTCGGCGCACTCGCCACGCGCCTGACCGATGCGAAGCAGGGGCAAGCGATCGCCGATCTCGAACGCGCGCGTTATGCGGGCGGCGCGACCGAAGGACTCGCGAGCCGTCTCGGGCAAGCGTTCAAGGACGGCTTCGCGTGGGCACGGCGCGGAGCTGGCGACGCCCATTCGCCGCTGCCCGAGTTGTATCCGCAAGACAAGCGCGGTCGGTAAGTCTCAGGGCTGCTGCCGAGTTCGATCAAAAATGACGTGAATCCATGGCCGCTTGTTCATACGAGCACCGCGTCCATATAGACGTATATATGGTTATATAAATACCGAGACGCCTCCGACGAATGGATCACGGAGGCCAAATCAGCATTCGACTTGCCGGGTGCACAAGAAGCCCGGCCCGCGAACGGGCCGGGTCTACGACGTTGCCTGCTACGTCCTTTGGGAAGGGCACCCGTTTCGCGGGTGACGCAGGCCCGTCTCCGTGCCTCAGTATCGATACTCGCCACTTATCGACACGAGGTGGGGGCTCGCGTTGTAGCCATGATCATCGAGTTTGTAGTAATCGTAGTTCAGGCCGACGCTCGCGTTGTTGCTGAAATCGTAACCGAAGCCGACGCCACCGTATGGGCTGTCGTGCGTGTCGTGGAGGGTTGCGATGCTGGCGTCGGGCAAAAGCTGGTCGACCTTCAGATCGGCCCGGAACAAGCCGGCGCGGGCGCTGACGTACCAGTTCGGATTCAGGTTGAAGTGGCCATTGGCGCCGACGTTCCAGCCGCGGACCCTGGCCTGCGCATCCACCGGGGCATCCGCGTGGAAATTGCCGAGATCGGTGTAGCCGGCCTCTATGCCGATCAGGGCGTTCGGTTCGACGGCCCAGCGGTAGCCGATATTAGCGCCGTAACCGGTGTCATGGTCGTTGATGGGCGTTTCGTTCAGCGAAGAACGACCGATATTGCCGTTGACGAAGAAACCGCTGTCGGCGGCTTGGGCGAAAGTGGGAACCATGGCCGCCAACGCGCCACCGACGGCAATGGAAAGCAGGGTATTTCTCATGATGATCGAGTACTCCATATTGTCTTGTTGTAGTCAAACACATGGCGGATTTGCCATGCGCACAATTCGACCATGCATGCCGCGACCGCGTTCGCGCACGGGTGGGTATCGCGTCAGTCGGGGTTCATGACGGGCGGGGATTTTCTCGCCAAACGCTGTCTTTCCGCGTCCGCGAAGTACGAGTGGTCTTGATCAGTTGACATTTGCATTTACACATGTAATCGTAACCCATCGATTACGCCTGTAAACGCCAATGCGCATCAGCGAAGCCGAATGTGTGGTGATGGAAGTGCTGTGGCGGCGCCAAACGCCGCAAAGCGCGGACGATATCGTCGCTGCGACGGCCGCGCGCCAGGGATGGCAGGAGTCAACGGTCAAGACATTGCTCAACCGGCTGCTGCGCAAGAAGGCCATCGCCGCCGAACGCGACGGTCGACGCTATCTGTACCTCCCGAAGATCAAGCGCGCCGACTATGTCCACACTGAAAGCAAGAATCTGCTGGATCGACTCTATGGAGGAAGGGTCGGGGCGCTGGTGGTCCATTTCGCCCGGCGCATGAAATTGACCGAAAACGATGTAGCCGAAATGCGCGCGCTGATCGAGGAACTCGATGATGATCGCTGAAACGGTCGCGTATCTCGGCTCGGCCACGCTGGCAATCAGCGCGGCGATCTTCGCGAATCTGGTCCTGCGCAATCCGGTTCGCAGGCACTTTGGCGCACAGACGGCGTTCGCGTTATGGAGCCTGATACCGCTCGCTGCCATCGCGACCCTGCTGCCGGCACCGACAGTCCCGGATGGTGTGAACGCGGTGCTTGTGTTGCACGCGTTGACGCGAGCACCTGCCCTGTCGGCAACGCTGTCCTCCGCGCCGGATTCGATTGCATGGATGTTCTGGATCTGGCTGACGGGTGTCGCCGCGGCCACGAGCCTGTTGACGTGGCAGCAACGTCGTTTCATGCGCGATCTGGGTCGGCTCGCGCGTTCCGATGGCGGCGTCTGGCATTCCGATCGCGCGGCGAGCGGCCCGGCGCTCATCGGTGCGCTGCGTCCGCGCATCGTTCTGCCCGCCGATTTCGTGAGCCGCTACACAACGTGCGAGCGTGATCTCATCGTCGCGCACGAACAGGCGCATCGCGCACGCGGCGACGCGCAGGTCAACCTCCTGGCGGCCGTGCTGCGCTGCGTGTTCTGGTTCAACCCGCTGCTGCATTTCGCGATGGCGCGCTTCCGGCTGGATCAGGAGCTGGCATGCGATGCGGCCGTCATCGCACGATTTCCAAATGCGCGCCGAAGCTATGCCGACGCAATGCTCAAGACCCATCTGACCGCCAATGCCCTGCCGATCGGTTGCCAATGGCATGCGGATCATCCACTCAAGGAGCGAATTACCATGTTGAAGTTTCCGTTGCCCGCGCGCTCGCGCCGTGCCTGGGGCCTGCTGTTCGTGTGCCTGTTCGGCGCGGCGGCAAGTTACGTTGCCTGGGCCGCGCAACCGCCGCGCGCGCTCGCCGCCAGCGGTAAATCCGCTGACCGGGTCGTCGATGCACAACTGGTCGTGACCGTCGGCAAGGAAGCGCCGAAAGCGCTGCGGCTGGTCAATCCGCTCGACCAACCTTTCATGGCAAAGGGCGAAGGCGCCAGTCCGTGGCAGGCGGACTTCATCGCGTCTGCGGCAGCCGACGGCAATATCAAACTCGCGATGGTTCTGCAACAGGGCGGCGTGACGATCGGCAAGCCGACGATCGTGGTGGAACCGAACAAGCCGGCAAGCGTCAAGGTGAATGGCGCGGACGGGCAGACGAGTTTCAGGATCGACGCCACGCTCGCGCTGCACGATGCGGGTTGGCAACCGCCTGAGGCGAGTGTGGCAACGGCAACATCGGCCCCGATCGGACCGCATTATCGCCACCTGTCTCCGCCACGCTATCCGACAGCCGCGATAAGAGACGATATCGAAGGCGTCGAGTTCGTCGATGCACCGGTGGGCAGCGATGGCCGCGTGGAATCCGCCCGAGTGGACCATGTCGAACCCGCGTCGGCCGCCGCGCTGGGCGACGCCTCGATCGCTGCGGTCAAGATATGGACTTTCGATCCCGCAATGCGCGGTGGCATCGCGGTATCTGGCACAGCGCCGATTCCGATCCGCTACACGATCAATCGCAACGGAAGTGTGGCGCCACCGGGTTCACAGCTCGCGACACCGCCGGGTGCGCTCGAGACTATCGATGTCGTCGGCGCCCGATCGCCGCTGAAACGCGGCTGATGCGGCGATCGGAGGCCTCCTCGATTGCGTTTCAGGTCAGCGCCGCGGTGTCGAGTGGAATCCTGAGATAACGATTGCCCGCATCATCCGAGGATGGCAGCGCGCCGGCGCGAATGTTGACTTGCAGTGCCGGCCATAACAGGCGCGGCACACTCAGCGTCGCATCGCGTGCGCGCCTGCGTGCGACAAAATCCGCTTCGCTGGTGTGCGCGTCAATGTGAACGTTGTGCGCTTTCTGCTCGGCAATGCTGGTTTCGCAGATCGCTTCCGCGCCGTCCGGCGGATAGTTGTGGCACAGGAAAACGCGCGTCGCATCCGGTTGCGCGTAAAGGCGCTGGATCGAGCGATACAGCGTCGCCGCATCGGCACCTGGGAAGTCGCAACGTGCGCTCCCGGCGGACGGCGCGAACAACGTGTCGCCGATGAAGATTGCGTCGCCGATCAGGTAACTGACGCCGTCGGGCGTGTGTCCCGGCGTGGCCATGACGCGTAGATCGAGATCGCCGATGCTCATCGATTCGCCGTCGGCGAACAGATGATCGAACGGATTGCCATCGGTGCCGAACGTGTCATCGAATCCGAGTAATCGCGCGAATCGCTTCTGTACCTCGATGATGTCCTTCCCGATGCCGACCTGCCCGCCGACTACGTGCTTGAGCCATTGTGCCGCGCTCAAATGATCCGCGTGCGCGTGGGTCTCGAGTATCCACTTCACCTTGAGCTCGTGCTCTCGCAGACAGGAGGCGATCCGTCGGGCGGCCTCCGGCCAGAGCTTGCCCGATGCCGCGTCGAAGTCGAGCACCGGATCGATGATCGCCGCGCTGTGGCTCCCGGGGTCCGCGACGACGTAGGTCCATGAGCCGGTCGCGGCATGGTGGAATCCGTGCACCAGTGGATTCATCGTGTCTGGTCTCGTATTGCCCACGCAACGGCGCAAGCCGATTTTACTGCGCTCGGTGGCGGCCGTGCCCGATGGGAGCATGGATTGTTGATCCAGCGGGCAGGGTCGGGATGCTGATCGCGTGCGCCTGATGTCGCTGCAAGATGGGTTGGATATCAATGGCTCCGCTCGAATGGACCTGTGCGCACAATCGCGGGTACCGCTAAAATATGAAGTTCGGCATCCCGGGAGTCCCGTTCATGGCAGTCAAGGTCGCGATCAATGGCTATGGCCGCATCGGCCGCAATATCCTGCGTGCGCTTTACGAATCCGATCGCACGAACCAGATCAATGTTGTCGCGATCAACGACCTCGGTGACGCTGAAACCAACGCGCACCTGACTCGCTACGATACCGCGCACGGCAAGTTTCCGGGGAGCGTCGCAGTCGAAGGCGGCGATCTCGTCGTCAACGGCGATCACATCAAGGTCTGCGCCGAGCGCGACCCGTCGAAATTGCCGTGGAAGGCGCTCGGCGTCGATGTGGTCCTCGAATGCACCGGGCTTTTCACCTCAAAGGCCAAGGCCAGCGCGCACCTTGCGGCCGGCGCCGGCAAGGTGATCATTTCGGCTCCGGGCGACAAGGATGTGGACGGGACCTTCGTCTACGGCGTCAATCACGACAAGATCAAGTCCGCGGACACGGTGATCTCCAATGCCTCGTGCACGACCAACTGCCTCGCGCCGCTGGCGAAGCTCCTGCACGAGAAAATCGGAATCGTGCATGGCCTCATGACCACGATCCATGCCTATACCAACGACCAGGTGCTGACCGACGTCTACCACAAGGACCTGCGCCGCGCGCGCTCGGCGACGATGTCGCAGATACCGACCAAGACCGGTGCGGCCGCCGCGGTCGGCCTGGTATTGCCGGAATTGAACGGAAAACTCGACGGCTTCTCCATGCGCGTGCCGACGATCAACGTGTCGGTGGTCGACCTGACGTTCGTTGCCGAACGCGCGACATCGGGCGAGGAAATCGACGCGATCGTGCGCGAAGCCTCGACGGGTGACTACAAGGGCATCATCGGCATCAACACCGATCCGCTGGTATCGGTCGATTTCAACAATGATCCGCGCTCGTCGATTTACGACGCCACGCAGACGCGCGTGATGGGCGGCACCCTGGTCAAGGTGCTGGCCTGGTACGACAACGAGTGGGGCTTTTCCAACCGCATGCTGGACATGACCCTCGCAATGACTGGGCGAAACAAGAAATGACGTTCAATGCGCAACCAGCAACGGCAGATCGCTGTTCTGGAACAGATAGCGGGTGGCTCCGCCCAGTACCAGCTCGCTGACGCGCGAGTGACCCCACGCGCCCATGACGATCAGATCGGCTTGAGCCTCGTGCGCAAGTTCGAGTATCGCCGCGCCGTGTTTGCGTTCTGGCTTGAAATCGCGAAATTGAGCGTCGACGCCGCGTCGCTCAAGCCACGCAGCGAGATCTAGCCTCGGCAGGTAACGCAAGCCGAACGGATTCTCGACCGGTTCCCCCGCAAGCACGGTCACGCGATCCGCGCGGGCAAGCAGCGGCAGCGCGGCACGGATCGCAAGCGTCGCTTCGCGGCTGCGATTCCAGGCCACCAGCACGTGCGCGCCGATTGAATCGAGCGCCGCGGCTTCCGGCACCACGATCACTGGCGTCGCGGCGCCAAAAACGGTGCGCGACACCACACCCCAGCCGGTCGGGGCATCGGGATTGAGCAGAGGTCGCTGAACCACCACGAGATCGCACCAGCGCGCCGCGTGGCACAACGCCTCGACCGTGTCGCCCTGCGATACCTGCCATTCGCCGGCCAGGCCGTGCCGCTCCAGTTGCTCGTGCCACCATGGCGCGCGTTGCAGGGCCGCCTCGTAGAACTGATCGGTTTCATGGACATGCACGGCAACGGCTTCGGGCGACGCGAACGCAGCCGCTGCGATCGGGACGACGTGCAGGCCGAGTACCCAGGCGTCGAGCCGCTTTGCGAGTGCAAGGCCCGCGCGCACCGCGGGCAAGCCGTCTTCGGTGCGACGCAGGTGGATCAGCAGTTCGGGCTTGGACGTGTCGAGCTTGGCCATGGTTCTCGCCTCCGCGGCAGCACGCCGGAGCTGGGGCTCGCAGAACCGGCAGCAGCGTGGTCCGACGAGGGTGCTTCCACCGCTATTGCCTAGCTTACGTCGTCGTCGCGCGATCTGCGCGCGCGAGCGCAGCATGCGGCTCAAATGTGGCGATTGCAGCGATTACCTCTTGCACAGGCGCGCCGGTTCCCTCGAGGTTATGATTGACACAGACTGGCAAGAGGAGATTCGGACATGGGTCTCATATTTTCAATCTGTGCGGTGCTCGGCGGATTCATGTTGCTCAGCGCGGGATTTGCCGTGCTGCCGGCGTTGCTCGCCCTCGCTGCGGTGTGCATCGGATTGTGGATCGCGTTCGCAGTCTTGGGTTTCGTGCTGCGTCTGGCCGGTGGCATTCTGATGCTGGTCTTCGCGATCCCGATGATGTTCGTTGGCGGCGCGCTGGCGTTGACTTTCGGTCTGGTGTTGTTGCCGATGGTGCTGCCGTTTTTGTTGCTTGCGATCGTCATCTGGGCCATTGCACGCGCGACGCGCGCTGCGCCTCCGCCACAACCCGCGCCGCGACTCGCCGCCTGACAGAGCGGGACTGATCCGGCGGCAGCAATACCGCGGCGCAGTTTGCCGTTGACGTGCCAATCTGGTCTGATGGCTGCATGGGCAGACTGTCGCTGCTTATCCTGTCGGGCCTGCTGGCCATGGTGCCGGCCGTGTCGCAGTGTGCATCGCCGGCAACGGGGGATTCCCGTAGCGTCTGGTTGGTGCATCTCGACGGCGCGATCGGGCCGGCCGCCGCCGACTACGTAACACGTGGCATTGCGAAGGCAAACTCCGCATCCGCTGCGGCCGTCGTGATCGAGATCGATACGCCGGGCGGCCTCGACGGTGCGATGCGCAGCATCATCAAGTCGATACTTTCTTCGAACGTACCGGTGGTCGGCTTCGTGGCGCCGGGCGGTTCGCGCGCGGCGAGCGCCGGCACCTACATCCTGTACGCCTGCCATGTCGCGGCCATGGCGCCGGCCACCAACCTCGGCGCCGCGACGCCGGTCCAACTGATCGGCGGCGGCGAGCAGCAGGATCGGCAGTCGAAGGAAAAGCCGTCCCCGGATTCGAGCGCGACGCCATCCACTCCAGCACCCAAGGATGCCGAATCGCGCAAGGTGCGCAATGATGCAATCGCGTACATCCGCGCGCTGGCTGAGCGCCGCGGCCGCAACGCGGATTGGGCCGAACAGGCCGTGCGCGATGCAGCAAGCCTGCCGGCGAGCGCGGCGCTGCAAATGCACGTGATCGACCTGATTGCCGAAGATGTTCCGGATCTTCTGAACAAAATCGAAGGCCGCAAGGTAACGACCGAGGCCGGACCCACGGTCCTGGATACGCGCGGCGCGGCGGTTCACGACTGGACGCCGGACTGGCGCAGCCGGTTCCTCACGGTGATCGCCAACCCGTCAATCGCTTACATCCTGTTGCTGCTCGGCATTTACGGCCTGCTGTTCGAGGGCTACAGTCCCGGCGCGGTGCTGCCCGGAGTCGTCGGCGCGATTTGTCTGCTGCTGGCGCTTTATGCGTTCCAGCTGTTGCCGGTAAATTTTGCGGGCCTTGCGTTGATTGCGCTCGGCGTGGTGTTGATTGTCGCCGAAACATTCGTGCCGGCTTACGGCTCGCTCGGCATCGGTGGGGTGATCGCATTCGTCACAGGATCCGTGGTGCTGATGGATACGGATTTGCCCGGCTATGGAATTTCGCTTCCGCTGTTGATCGGCGTCAGTCTGGCGGCGGCGCTCATCGTGGTCGGCATCATCTGGCTGGCACTGCGCGCGCGGCGAAAGCCGATCGTCAGCGGGCGCGAGCAGATGATCGGTGCCATCGCGATCGCGTTCGAGGATTTCCACGATCACGGCACCGTGCATGTGCATGGCGAGCGTTGGCAGGCGCGAAGCGCCGTACCGATTCGCAAGGATCAGCAGGTACGCGTGACCGGACTGGATGGCCTGACGCTCATCGTCAGCGCGCTGGCGAACGATCGCGCGAGTCCTGGCGAATTGCCGGGCGTGCGGGAGGCGTGACGCTGAATCGTTCAATCAATGGAGAATGCTGATGTTTTCGAGTCTTGCAGTGGTTGTCGTTCTGATCGTGCTATTGCTGCTCTCCTCGATCAAGATCCTGCGCGAGTACGAGCGTGGCGTGGTGTTCCTGTTCGGGCGCTTCCAGTCCGTAAAAGGGCCGGGCATCATCATTCTGCTGCCGGTAGTGCAGCAGATGGTGCGGATGGATCTGCGCACGGTGGTGCTGTCGGTGCCTCCGCAGGACGTGATCTCGCGCGACAACGTCTCGGTCAAGGTCAACGCGGTGATTTACTTCCGCATCATCGATCCGGAAAAAGCCGTGATCCAGGTTGCCGATGTGTACGAGGCAACCAGCCAGCTTGCTCAGACCACGCTGCGTTCCGTATTGGGTCAGCATGAACTCGACGACATGCTGGCCGCGCGTGACAAGCTCAATCATGACATCCAGGCGATCCTCGATCAGCACACCGATGCGTGGGGCATCAAGGTCGCCAATGTCGAGATCAAACAGGTCGATCTCGACGAGGGCATGATCCGCGCAATCGCCAAACAGGCGGAAGCCGAGCGCCAACGGCGCGCCAAGGTGATCAACGCCGAAGGCGAGTTGCAGGCTTCCGAGAAACTCATGCAGGCGGCGCAGACCCTCATGCAGCAACCACAGGCAATCCAGTTGCGATACTTGCAGACCATGGTCGAGGTCGCCGGCGACAAGAGCCATACGATCCTGTTCCCGTTGCCGCTCGACCTGATCGAACCGTTGCTCGGACGCAAGCGCGACGCGTGACCGATCGGGTCACTCACCGCGGCGGCTGCCATTGCGGGCGCGTCGCTTTCGAGGTGGATGCGCCCGCCGTCATCGAGGCGCTCGAGTGCAATTGTTCGATCTGCCGCATGAGCGGCTATCTGCATCTGATCGTGCCGACCGCGCGTTTTCGCCTCCTGTCCGGCGCGGATGCACTCAGCGAGTACACGTTCAACACGGGCATCGCGAGGCATCGCTTCTGCAGCCATTGCGGCATCAAGAGCTTCTACGTGCCGCGTTCGAATCCGGATGGCATCGACGTCAACGTACGCTGTCTCGATGCGGCAACGATAACGCGCGTCGAGATCACAGCATTCGACGACAATCGGCGAGCCGAAAGCGAGCTCGCGATTGCGCGCCTGTCGCGACCTGACTGACTACGCACGCTGCGTGTAGCGTTCCTTGAGAAATTCGAAACAGGCCAGCAGGCCTTGCGCTTCGCCACCGCGCGGGCGGCCGGGCCGGTCGCTGTCGTTCCACGCGTAGGTGTCGAAGTGGCACCAGACTTGCGATTCGGGCAGGAAGCGTTCGAGGAACAGCGCTGCAGTGATCGCTCCGGCGTGTCGCGAGCTGCTCGAATTGGTGAGATCGCCGATCGACGATTCGAGCATCGCCAGATAGGGGCGCCATAGCGGCAGGCGCCACAACGGATCGCCGGCCGCCTGCGCGCTTGCGAGCATTCGATCGGCGATGTCATCGCGGTTGGCGAAAAGGGCCGGCAGATCCGGTCCGAGCGCCACACGCGCCGCGCCCGTGAGCGTCGCGAAATCGATGATGAGATCGGGCTTCAGTTCGGATGCGTAGGCCAGCGCATCGCACAGCACGAGGCGCCCTTCGGCATCGGTGTTGTCGACCTCGACGGCGAGGCCCGCGCGCGTGCGGATGATTTCGCCCGGGCGATACGCATCGCCTCCGACCGCGTTCTCGACCGCCGGTATCAGCAAGGTGAGACGCAGTGGCAGCTCGGAATCGAGAATGAGACCGGCCAACGCAATGGCATGCGCGGCACCGCCCATGTCCTTTTTCATCCAGCGCATGCCGTCGGCGGTTTTCAGATCGAGCCCGCCGGTGTCGAAGCAGACTCCCTTGCCGACCAGTACCACGTGTGGGGCGCCTTCGTTGCCGTGCGCGAGCATGGCCAGGCGCGGTGCCCTCGCATCCGGACTTGCGCGGCCGACTGCATGGATGGCCGGAAAGTCGGCCGCAAGCTCGTCGCCTTTCCACTCGCGGTATTCGCTGTCGTGAACCTCGGCAATCTTCTGCACGATGCTCGCGAGTTCGGCCGGCCCGAGATCCTCGGTCGGCGTGTTGACCAGGTCGCGCACCCGACAAACCGCGCGAACGCGCGCGGCGACACGCATCCGCGTCGCCTCATCCACCACCAGACGTGCCGGCTTTCGTTGCGGCTTGCGATACCGATCGAACTGGTAGGCGCCGAGTGCCCAGCGCAAGGCTGCCTGATCCGCATCGAATTGGAGCCCGCGAATGTCGAGTGCATAGTCGCCCTCCGGCAGGCGCAGCGGCAGGGAGGACAGCGCATAAAACGGGTTGTCGTGATCGCAACCCACCAGCACCAATTCCATGCCGCCGTCGCTGCCGGGTAATGCGAGAAACCGGTTCGCCTGTCCGCAGAAACCGTGGCTCGCGCACCAGTTGGCCGCACGTTCGCCGAGGCTCTCCTTGAGCCCCGCGAATTCGCTCGGGTCAATCAGCAGCAGCGGTGTGGCCGCGTGCGAGTTTTCCGGTTCGATCCAACCCTGCATCGCAAAATCCCCCTGTCGCATGATGTGCGCTCAGTCCGGATTTTCGTCGCCGCCCGACCGCGCAGTGCCACCCTTCACATTGCCGAAAGTCGTAGCCCGTTTCGCGCTCTTGCTGGTGGTTACGGTCGTCTTGACATTGTCGAAACTGGCTTTCGCCGGCTTTGCCTTCCCTGGAGCGGTGGTCTTCGTTTTCGCACTCGCAAGGCGAACCTTTTCATGGGCCTTGGCCTTGGGCGACTTTCGCGCTTCCTTGTGGTTGCTTGCGATTGCCGCGTGCGGTTCGTGGCGCGATGTTTGCGCTCGCTGCGCCAGCTTCTTGTGGGAGTCGGCCGCGGCCACGGCACTCACATTCGCGCGCTCGGCCAACGCGGTGGTCGGCGTGATCTGCCTCGCCGGTTTCGCCGCGGCGTCGGGCGATGCACTCGGAGCGACCGGACCCGTCGGAGCGACCTGCGTCGGTGGCGGTGGTGCGCTCGCGATCGCGCTAGGCGGGGCACCAGCGAAGAGTTCCGTGTCGATGTGCGCGACTCTCGCGGCGTTGAGCGCGGTGACGTCCCCCGCCTCGGCATATGGCACGAGTTGATGGCGGCGCATGGTTCGCTGCGCCTCGGGCGTGGCGAGAAACGCGATGAACGCGTCGACTTCCGGTTTGTTCGGAGTCGAGGCATCGTCACCGAGGTACAGGGTATTGAACAGCGGATAGCTGCCGTCGGCGACATGGCTCATGCTCGGGGCGACACCCTCGACACTGAGCATCTTGACGCCCTTGTTGGCGTAACTCGAGGAAAGCGTGGACAACCCCAACCCGGCTGGATCGAGCGTAACGCCTTCCTCGAGCTTGGCGGTATTGAGATACAGGCGCGGCGCAGCAACACGCTGGTCGCCATTGTGGAAAAGCAATGCGCGCAGGCTGAACTCAACGCCGTCCAGCGGTGCGGCGATCGCGTACAGGTTGATCGGCGTGTCGTTGCCGCCGAGTTGCTTCCAGTTGGTGATTTTTCCCAGATACACATCGCGCAATTGCGCCAGGCTGATGTCGTGCGCCGGATTGCGCGGGTGGGTGATCGCCACGATGGCATCGAGCGCCACCGGTATGAAATCGATGTGGGCTTCCTCGGCGCGCCTGGCGTAGCGACCGCGCGCCGTGCCTGCGAGATCCGCGCGGCCCGCGGCAACCGCATCCAGCCCGGAAATCGTGCTGAAGGGTTGCAAGGTGATGTGGCCCTTGTGTGCCTTCTCGAATTCCTTGGCGATGTCGTCCATGAAACCGCGTGCACTGACAATGTCGCCGCGCCAGATGAAGTCGGGTTCGGGCGTTTTCGGATGCGCTTTCCGCGCCGTTGCCGAAGGAGTGGTGAGCAACAGCGCCGGCAGCAGCAATGCGCCCAGCAGGAACGGAAGCGATCGACGAAACGACATGCGGCAGAACCCGACGGTCAAGATGATTGCGTGGCAACCATATCACGCACAAGCACCCGCAACATCGCGAGTGGTGTGGGTCTGTTCGGCCGTGTGAGTGCTCTCATTGGAGCAGCAGGAAATAGGCCTTGTCGCCACGGATCAGCGTCAATAAAAGTTGTGCCGGATGCATACCCGCGATGCGCGCGAGCGAGCGCGTGCCCTGGATATCGTGCTGGTTCACCGCGACGATCACATCGCCGATGCGAAGGCCGCTGCGAAATGCGCGGCTGCCGTCGGCGACCCGCGTCACGCTGACTGCGCCGTTGCCGCCCAGCCGCTGGCTGTCGGCGAGATCGGCCAGTTGCGCGCCGGCAAGGCGCGGATCGATGCCCGCTCCGTCGGCGGTGTGCACTACTGGCGCCTTGAGCGTGGTCGTGAGCGCCAGCAGCTTGCCATCGCGCAGCACACCGAGGCTGACGGCCGACCCGGTCGGCGTGAGGCCTTCGAGATTGTGCAGTTGCTGCGCGCTGTCCACCGGCTTGCCGTCCAGCGAGACAATGGTGTCGCCGGCGCGCAACCCGATTGCTGCCGCCGGCGATCCTGCGCGCACGCGCGTGACGACGGCTCCCTTGTCATCCTGGATCGACAACAGCTTGGCCAGCTGCGGCGTGATGTCCTGCGCTTCGACCCCAAGTGCGCCGCGTTTGACCTCGCCATACGCGACCAGCTGGTGCATCACGCTCGCCGCAAGGTCCGAGGGAATCGCGAAACCGATGCCGACATTGCCCCCAGAGGGTGAATAGATCATCGAATTGATGCCGACCAGTTCTCCGCGCAGATTCACCAGCGCGCCACCGGAATTGCCCGGGTTGATCGACGCGTCGGTCTGGATGTAGTTCTGGTAGCCCTGGCCGCGCAAGCCGGTCCGCGACAAAGCCGAGACGATGCCCGACGTCACGGTCTGACCGAGCCCGAACGGATCGCCGACTGCGACAACGAAATCCCCGACGCGCAATTTCGACGAATCGGCCAACGGCAGCGCAGTCAGATGATCGGCAGGAATCTGCACGACGGCGAGATCCGAATCGGGGTCGGTGCCGACCACCTTGGCCTTGACCGTGCGACCGTCGGTCAGCGTGACGGCAATGTCGTCGGCGCTCGCGACCACGTGATTGTTGGTCAGCACATAACCTTTCGCCGCATCGACGATGACGCCGGACCCGAGCGATTGCTGCACGCGTTCGCGCGGCTGATCCGGCACGCCAAAGAAACGCCGGAAGAACGGATCGTCGAAATAGGGATCGCGCACGCGTACGCGCGTCTTCGAGTTGATATTGACGACCGCGGGCGTCACATGGTCGAGCATCGGTGCCAACGATGGCAGCGGCTCGCTTCCGACCGCTGCCGGCAGCGTCGCTCCGGCATTCACGGCGGCCAGCGCGAGCACGAGCGTCAGCGTGCGCGCTATGGCAGGCAACGTGCGCTTGAGAGAGTGGGTCCAGGGAAAACGACTCATTGCGATCCTTGTCGATGCGACGCGAGCAATGACCACACGCTCGCCCGAGGGTTCCCCCGGGAGCGGCGCAACGGCGCGATTCCCTGGGTTGCGCGACAGTGTCCTGCACGAGATTAGCGCACCACGAGCCATTCATGTCGGGCGCGTCGAAGCAGGTTCGACAAACCGCGCGAAAATTCTTGCGCGATGGCGAAGGTCGCGCTATCGTCCGGATTGAGATCGACACAAGATGTTGTGGTCGATTGGCAGAGCCATTCCCACAAATTGGGTAGAAGGCCGCAATCGTGCCGTTCGGCCGTCGCGGGGGGGAAGGTTCGATGGCTGGGGACAACGGGCGGCGGCGCGGGACAGCAAAGCCGGCGGTTCCGGTGTCTTCGCGAGGATCGCCGGCGCGGTCCCGCGGGGCGTATCACGGTCCGGGGTAGATGCGCGATGGCATGGAACAGGATACGCAGGAGGAATACGCCCCAATGAATACGGTTCGCCAGGAAACGACCGCGCGTGACGCGGTGGAAATTCCGCTGCAGCCGGCGTCGCTCGATATCTGGGACAAGAAGTACCGGCTCAAGTCCAAGCAGGGCGACCCGGTCGATCGCAGCATCGATGAAACCTATCAGCGCGTCGCGACCGCATTGGCCGAGGTCGAGGAATCGACGGAAAAGCAGGCGTACTGGAAAGAGCGCTTCCTGTGGGCGTTGCGTCGCGGCGCGATCCCGGCCGGGCGCATCACCTCGAATGCGGGTGCCCAGCAGCACAAGCCCAAGACCTCGACGATCAATTGCACGGTGTCGGGCACCATCGACGATTCGATGGACAACATTCTCGATCGCGTGCACGAAGCCGGATTGACCCTCAAGGCCGGTTGCGGAATCGGCTACGAATTCTCGACGCTGCGGCCGCGCGGAGCGTATGTGTCGGGCGCGGGTGCCTATACGTCCGGCCCGCTGTCGTTCATGGATATCTACGACAAGATGTGTTTCACGGTGTCTTCGGCGGGAGGCCGCCGCGGCGCGCAGATGGGGACGTTCGATGTGGCCCATCCGGATGTGCGCGAGTTCATTCGCGCCAAGCGCGAGGACGGTCGGCTGCGTCAGTTCAATCTGTCGCTGCTGATCACCGACGATTTCATGCAGGCGGTCGAAAACGACGCCGATTGGCCGCTGGTGTTTCCGATCCATGTCAAGGAACAGGACGAGACGGATCTGGCCGATCCGTCCAGGGTCGTCTGGCGCGACTGGCCGACCCACAAGAACTATGTGACCCGAGACGACGGTCTTGTCGCATGCAGGATCTATGGTCACCTGCGCGCCCGTCACCTGTGGGACATGATCATGGTGTCGACCTACGACTACGCCGAGCCGGGGTTCATCCTGATCGATCGCGTCAACGAGATGAACAACAACTGGTGGTGCGAGAACATTCGCGCGACCAATCCGTGCGGCGAACAGCCGCTGCCTCCGTACGGTTCGTGCCTGCTGGGTTCGGTCAATCTGACCACCTTCGTGCGCGATCCATTCGGGCCCAAGGCGCGCTTCGACTGGGATGAGTACCGTGAAGTCGTGCGCGTATTCACGCGCATGCTCGACAACGTGGTCGAGGTCAATGGGCTGCCGCTTGCCCAGCAGCGCGAAGAGATTTTCCACAAGCGCCGCCATGGCATGGGATTCCTCGGTCTGGGTTCGACCATCACGATGCTCAAGATGCGCTACGGCGAGGCAGACGCGTGCCAGTTCACGGGCGACGTCGCGCGCGAAATGGCGCTGGCCGGCTGGGAAGTCGCGCTTGGCCTCGCCAAGGAAAAAGGGCCGGCGCCGATCATGCAGGAGGACTTCGAGGTGACTGGCGAGCTCCTTCGCAAGCGCCCCGAAATGCGCGCCGACGGCTACAAGGTGGGCGACCGTGTGCCGGGCCGGTTGCTGCACGCGAAGTACAGCCGTTACATGCAGCGGGTTGCCGAAATCGCACCCGAACTGGTCGCCGAACTCGGCGAAATCGGCGCGCGCTTCACGCATCATTCGTCGATCGCACCCACCGGCACCATCTCGCTGTCGCTCGCGAACAACGCCTCGAACGGCATCGAGCCGAGCTTTGCACACCACTACAGCCGCAACGTGATCCGCGAAGGCAGGAAGTCCAAGGAGAAAGTCGAGGTATTCAGCTACGAGTTGTTGGCCTATCGCGAATTGATCAATGGCAAGGCCATGCCGGGCTCGGATGAGGCCGGCGAAAAGCTGCCGGCCTACTTCGTGTCCGCCGACGACATCTCTCCGACCGCGCACGTCGACATCCAGGCCGCCGCGCAGGTCTGGGTCGATTCGTCGATCTCCAAGACCGCCAACGTGCCGACCGATTACCCGTACGAGGACTTCAAGGACATCTACCGTTACGCCTATCGACAGGGCCTCAAGGGCTGCACCACGTTCCGCTTCAATCCGTCGGCCTTCCAAGGAGTGCTGGTGAAGGAGCATGATCTGGCCAACACCACCTACCGCTTCGAGCTCGAGGATGGTTCCGTGGTGGAGGTCAAGGGCAACGAAGAGATCGAGTACGATGGCGAAACGCACAGCGCGGCCAATCTTTTCGATGCGCTGAAGGAAGGCTACTACGGCAAGTTCTGAGCGGACCGACCGGATGAGTCGCGACGCACGGCACGTTTCGGATATGCATCATTCCGCAGAGGGGAACCATCATGCACACTGAAGGCAGCAGTTTCGGCGAGTCGTTGGACGAGATGAAGGAAGGCGTGACAGAAATGGGTGGCGCCGTGGCCGACATGGCCACAGCGGTTACCGGCTCGGTGACCACCGCAGCCAGCGACACCGGTCAGGCCGTCGGAAATACGGCGAAAAAAGTCGGCAAGAAGGCGGCCAAGGCGCGCAAGCAGGCTGCGCGCCGCGTGCAAACCGTTGTGGCCACGGTCAAGAAGGCCGTTGCCAGGAAGCCGGCAAAGAAGAAGGTTGTGGCAAAGAAGACGGCCGTAAAGAAGGCCGCGAGGAAGGCCGTCAGAAAAGCCACCAGGAAAGCCACGGCGAAACCCGCGGCCGCAAGGAAAGGAACAGCAAGAAAAGGCACCGCAAGGAAGGCGCGTACCAGACCGGCGGCAAGAAAGGCGGCGCGCAGAAGTCCGGCTCGCAAGGCGGCAGTGCGGAAAATCGCACGCAAGACGGCACGCAAGACCGCACGCAAGACGGCAAGAAAGGTCGCCACCAAGGTTGCGCGCAAGGCCGTGGCACGAAAATCCGCCCGCAAGGCGGCGCCCCGGAAGGTGACTCGCAAGACGGCCACGCGCAAAGCGGCAGGAAGATCCCGCGCACCTGCAAAGAAGAAAGGCGGCAGGCGCAAATAGAGCCGCGGTTCATCCGCAACGTCACGGCGGGTCGCCGGGCCGGCCGGCCGTGATTCATCCGTTCGCAGCAGACTGCGCAACATTCACACGACTTGCATAATCAACCGATTACATGACCATCAAGATAGGCAACCGCATCAAGAGTTATGCCGTCGTCCGCGATGACGACAAGCTGCAGCAACCGACTGTGCCGAGTGCGCCCGCGGCCATCGAGGATGAGAGCAGCGCCGAAATCATCCAGATGCACGAAAAGGTCGAACGCCCCGACGTGCTGATCGGCGCGACCTACAAGATCAAGTCGCCGCTGTTCGAGCACGCGTTGTACGTGACGATCAACGACATCGTGCTCAACGCCGGCACCGAGCACGAGTTGCGCCGGCCGTTCGAGGTGTTCGTCAATTCCAAGAACATGGACCACTTCCAGTGGATCGTCGCGCTGACGCGCATTATGTCCGCCGTATTCCGCAAGGGTGGCGACGTCACCTTCCTGGTCGAGGAACTCAAAGCCGTGTTCGATCCGCGCGGGGGCTATTTCAAGGCCGGCGGCGTTTACATGCCTTCGATCGTGGCCGAACTCGGCGCGATCATCGAGACCCACCTGAAGTCGATCGGACTCTTGCACGATCCGGAAATGAGTCCGGCGCAGCGTGCGTTGATTGCGGAGAAGCGCGCTGCCTACGAGGCACGATCGACCGGGAAAGCGACAAAAAAAAAGACTGATCCGGGCGCTGCGGCCGGCGGCGCAGCGGTCGACGCAATTGCCCGAGCGCGTTCCGAAGCGATGAGCGTAGCCGCCAAACCGAACTTGGCCGCGGCCGAAGCAAAAGACGGCGGGTTTCCTCGAGGCGCCACGCTTTGCGACAAATGCCACACCAGCGCCGTGATCCTCATGGACGGCTGCGCGACGTGCCTCGCCTGTGGCTATTCGAAATGTGGGTGATGCCCGGTCCGGTTTGCGCTAATCGGCGAGCCGACATCTGCAATGGACGGCCGGTTCGCTGCCGTACGCCATGGAGTCGTCAGCCGGGACAGTCCGCCGCGACGACGGGACAGCACGTTGCGTTCCCATGCCGGATCCCAGGCACCGATCTCCCGAATTGACTTAGTGCCGAAGGACGATTTGCGATGACCACGATCGTTGGCTTCGCCGGCAGCCTGCGCTCGGGCTCGTATAACAGCGCGTTGTTGCGAGCGGCTCGGAGCATGATGCCGATCGGCAGCCGCCTCGAAGAGGGCTCCATTCGCGAATTCCCCCTTTACAACGCCGATGACGAATTTGCTCTGGGCATTCCAGCGGCCGTGTCGGCGCTGAAGGATGCAATCGCGGCCGCGGATGGCTTGCTGGTCGCGACGCCCGAATACAACAACAGCATCCCGGGTGTCGTGAAGAATGCGATCGATTGGCTCAGCCGTCCGCCGGGGGACATTCCCCGCGTGTTCCGCGGCAAGCCTGTCGCGTTGATCGGTGCCTCGCCCGGCGGGTTCGGGACCATCCTGTCGCAGAATGCGTGGCTGCCGGTGCTGCGAACTCTGGGAGCGGAGCTCTGGACTGGCGGGCGCCTGCTGGTCTCGCGCGCAGGTGACGTGTTCGATGCCGAGGGGACGATCATTGACGACAAGGTCAACCAGGCGCTGCGCAATTTCGTCGAAGGATTCGTCGCGTCGATCGCGCGGCGCCGGTGATCGTGTTCTTCGTGCCGCGCCGACGGCGATGCGGGTAACGGCTTTCGACACGGGAATTGGGATTCGATGACTCCGCTGCCACCCAGTACCTGGACCCCGGTTCTGATTGTTCCGTTGATCCTGTTTGCGATCTACCGGCGCTTCCGGCGCAACTTCGGACGCCAGCCAATGCGACCCGGCCGCATGAAAACCCGCATTGCCATCCTCGCTGTGGTCGGGGTGCTGATCCTGTTCCCCGCACTCCTCAGTCCGCGACTTGCGGCGGGAGCCGTGGTGGGTTTGCTCGGCGGGGCGGCCCTCGCGATCGCGGGCCTGCGCCTGACGCGATTCGAAACCGACTCCGAGGGTCGCCGCTGGTACACGCCACACGGCTATATCGGCATTGCAATCAGTCTGGTGCTGCTCGGACGACTGATTTATCGCTTCCTCGTCATTTATCCTGCGCTGCATGCGTCGGCGGGTCCGGGCCGCGGCGCCTTTCCGTTGGCGGGATATCAACGCAGTCCGCTCACGCTTGCCCTGCTGGCGGCCGTGATCGCCTATTACGTCGTCTACCTGATCGGTGTACTGCGCGCGCCGAACTGGTCACGCACGCAGCCGACGATTCCTCCGTGATCCGGACGGATGGACGGCGATTCGCGCAAGCGCGTGTCATCTTCCGCCCGGCGCCTTGCGCAACAGGCCGATGGCGAGCGCAGCCACGACAAGTGCGCCCGCAACGAGCAGCGTCCACAGGATCGTATCTTTCCAGTCACGTACCTGCGCTCGCGGTACGAGAGCCTGTGGACCGGCGAGCATCTCGGCGCCGCCGAGCGTTGCCGTAGCGGGTTGCCATTCGCTGCCATGCTGCTTGCGCAGCGCCGCGACGAGTTGGGGCAGGGGCGCATCGGCGCGTGTCGCGCGAGCGCTGCCGGCCGCGAGTGCAAATGGCGGCTTGCCGTTCGCCAAAAACACCATCACTTCGGGGCGATAGGCGAGCCTCAGCGTCGGCAGGCCGGCCGTGGGCGAGCGCGAAGACAGACGCCAGTACCGGTCGCGGAAGATGCCGTTCAATGCTTGCGCCGCTGAGCGATCGCCGACGGTGTCCTTGCCTACACGAAAGGCAACCCACGGACCGGCACGGGTATGCCAGGGATGCTCGACATCGTCCCGGCTTTGCAAGGTCCATTCGCCGGCATCGTTGCTGCCGACGTCGATATCGGCCCGCGCGACCGGAAAGTGACCATCGAGCGTGAAGTCGACATATCTGCGGCCTTTCTCCTCGACTGGCTTTCCCTCGATGTTCATCCATTGCCAGTTTTGCGCTGCCGGGATCGGCGCGAGTTCGGCGGTGACCCCAGCCAACGGCAATGCGGCGTCGGCGCTGAGTGGCAGCAGGCGCAGGTAATGTGCATCGCCGTCGAGCGCGATGCGCCGCTGGCGCAGGCGCTGGTCGTTGCGCATGAGATCGAGCAATTGCACGCGCGGCTGCAAGGTGCGCCAGGTGCGCAATTCGTCACTGCCCTCGACGCGATACGCGACATCGAGCGGGCTCGTCGCAGTCGGCCAATCGAGCAGCAGCGCGACGATGCGTCGATGAACCCCGCTCGCATCGATCAGCCACGCATTCGCCGGCTCGCCGCCTTGAGGCTGCGCATTCGCAAGTCGTGTCTCCACCCTGCGCAAATGACCGTCGGCATCGCGTTCACTGATCAGCGTGATGTCGCGTGCCTGGGCGGCGCTGCCGCGCGGCAGCGCGAACCAGGGCAGCGCGATTCTGTGCGGCGGTTGAGCCAGCGGCGTCTGCGCCTCGAACAGCGCTGCCGGCACCGGCCTGCCGTCGGCGTTGAACACATCGATATCGCCCAAGGAGGCCGACATGCTGCTGCGATAGACCTCCAAGCTGAGCACCACGCGGTATGCATCGGCTTGCGGGTCCTGCATCCTCAATGGCCATTGGCGCGCATAGTCCTCGCGGTAGCCGGCCCAGCAGAGGACCGGCAGCAAGATCAGTACAAACCCGATGAAACGTCTCATGCGAGCGCTTCTCCCGAATCCAGTTTGGCCCGTGGCGGTGCGGGTGCAAGATATCCGACCAGGGTACACAGCACGCCATAGGCGATGAACGAGCCGATGCCGAGCAGATTGCCCAGATGCTGGCGATCGACCAGGATCAGTTTGGCCAGTACCAGGCCCATCAGCACGGCCCCTGCCAGCCACAATGCGCGTCGGCCGCGGCGCGAGCCGAGAATCCACGCGACGACGCCGAGCACACTCCAGACGATCGTCAGACTGGTCTGTGCAAGGCCGGTCCACGGCAACGCGGAATTCCATGGCGATCGTCCCCAGAAATGCACCGTGCGCAGCGTCATGCACGTGAGCAATGCAAAAGCCAGCGCCGACAACAAGGGAATGCGCCAACGCACCAGCAGACGCGGCGCCGGTCCTGACCGCAGCCAGTGCACCGCCAGCCCAAGGGCGCCAAGCTCGGCCAGTTCGACCGGATTCAGCACGGGCATCCATGGCAATGGCGCGCTGCCCGCAGCGAGGAACAGCGAGACCACCCAGCCGACTCCGAGCAGCGCAAAATACGTTGAGTGCATCGGCGTGCGACACGCATCGAAGCGCGCGCCGCGTGGCATCGCGAGCCACGCCCAGCGAAACAGCGCCAGCGCCGTGACCGCCAGCCATGGCAGCGCGATCGTCAGGATGCGCCAGCCATCGGCCAATGCCAGATGCCGCGCAATGTATCCGCCAAGCAGCGACAGGACGGTCGGCCACACCAGCCACCACACACCCTGCACCCACGAGGCAAATTCATCCTCGCTGGCCCGCAGGCAAATGAGGCTGCGTACGCCGAGGAGATCGAAGGCGATCCACGCCGCGATGCCATAACCGGCGAATGGTTGGAGGTGGGCGCTGGACTCGGCGAATGCCAGCGGAATCGCGATGAGGAATGCGGCGAGCGTGGTCAATACCAGAGGCCGCGCCGGACGCCAGCGTGCGCCTTCGGCCGCGAGCCAACCTGTTATCGCCGCGAAGGCGAGAAAAAAATCGGCGCGGTTCATCGGCGCGACGAAGCGGTCGATTTCATTGATCGCATTGCCGCACCACCAAGCAAGGGCCCACAGATAGCATGCTGTCGCGAGCTCCAGCTTGCCCCGGTCACGCGTCCAATGGGCGGACGCGAATCCGGCGATCGCAATCAGCAGCGCGCCCATGCAGGTTGGATTCGCGAGTGCGTGCGTGTCGCGGGTCCAGTCGCCTGCGCCGAGAAAGAATGCGAGCGCGGCTGCAACCTGCAAAGCAAAGCCGGTCCAGACAGGCAGGCGCCGATCCTGCTTCAGCCCGAGCCATACCAAGCCAGCGCCTTCCAGCGCGAAAACGCTGGCCGTCGCGCGCGCGGACAGCGCCAGCGGTATCGCAAGCGTGGCGAAGCCAACGGCGAGCAATGCATGCGTTTGCCCGAGCGCTGCGTAGCGCTCGCGCCGGATCAACGTCCATGCGAGAGCGGTGTAGAGAGCCGCGAGACCCAGCGCATGGAACGCGAGTGGCAGTCGTGCGCCGTTGAGCAGCGCCGCCTCGAGCGTGAATGCGATGAGTGGTGTGCCGAACAACAGGCAGCCGTCGATGCGATCGCTGCGACGGGCCGGTCGCTTGCGTGCGTAGAGAATCGGGATCAGCAGATAAAAAGCGAAGAACAGGAAAAGGAACGGCTGCGTACTCGCGTATTTCGCCGGATCGTAGACCAGCACGCCCCACACCGTGCCGATGCCCCAGGTGAACAGGAAGCCGACGAGGTTGAGCACGCGCCATGGCCGGACCCAGGCAATGAAGAAGATCGCGGCGTTGAGCAGCGCGTAATACGAAAACAGCACGACATGATTGCCGTTGCCGCTCGACAACCAGATTGGCGCGAGAAATCCGGCGAGGATACCGAGCAGCGCAAGCGTGCGAGAATTCTGCAGCACGGCGAGCACGCAGAGGCCCGCGACCAGCACCACGCTCAAGGCGAACGCCGCGGCAGCCGGCAACAGACCATAAAGCTTGAACGCCGCGAATACGGTCAGAAGCAGGACGCCGATTGCGCCTCCCTCGAGCGCCAGCGCAAATGCCCGCTTGTCCTCGCGTTGGCGCCAGCCAAAAACCAACGCGGCGATTGCCGCCGCCGAGACGCCGGCAAGGCGCAGCTGAATCGGCAAGCGCAGCCAACCCTGGTCGCTTGCATATTTGAGCAGGGCTGCGACGCCCGCCAGCAAAACCAGCATGCCGATCTTCACCGGCACGTTGCCGACCGTAAACCAGCGTTTCACCGTGCGCAGCGCGACATCGACAGGACCGGGTTGCGCCGACGCACTCTTCCATGCCGAAGGCGCGGCTGCCGAGCCTGGCAATGAGGAGGGCAGTGGCGCGGGCATCGCAGGTGGTTCGACAGCGGGCAACACCGTTGGCGATTCCGATTGCGCGGCCGGTTGGGTCGACGCGCGCGGCGTGGGTGTCGGAGAGGATTCCGCTTCCGCAGGCGCTTGTGGTGTCTCGACGCGGCCGGTCGCGCTGTTTGCCGGCAGCTCCGATTGCCGCCGGTCGACGAGCAGCTTGGCGAGCTTGCCTTCAAGCGATTCAACCCGGCGCTTGAGCGATCCGATCGATACCAGCGCGAGCACCAGCAACACCGGGATCGCGATGGCAATCAGCAGCGCCAGTCCGATCAACTGCTCGAACATCGTTCCTCCCCGGCCTTCGCCCCATGGAAGACCCGTCCACTTTACTCGCGTTCAGGATCAAAGCGCATCGCGCGAATCACACGTCTGACGCGGGCGCTACAATCGGTGGTGATGAAACTCCAAGGCTCCTGCCACTGCGCTCGCGTGACGTTCTCGGTCGACGCCTACGCGCCCACTCCGTTCATGCTTTGCTATTGCTCGATCTGCCGCAAAACCGCGGGCGGTGGGGGCTTTGCGATCAATCTCGGCGCCTACCGCAAGACGCTGAAGGTGCGTGGACGCGAACACGTCGGCGTTTACCGCGCGAAGATCGAGCGCGATGGCAAGCGTCGCGCCAGCAGCGCACGCCGACACTTCTGCAAGCACTGCGGAAGCGCCCTTTGGGCCTGGGATCCAGCCTGGCCCGATCTGGTTCACCCGCATGCATCGGCAATCGACACACCTTTGCCGAAGCCGCCAGAGCGCTTTCATATCCTGCTCGATTCGAAGGCGAACTGGGTCGAAGTACCGCGCGGCAAGCGCGAGCACCATTTCGAGCACTTTCCGGACGAATCGCTTGAGGAATGGCACCGCCGACACGGGCTGCTGGACGCATGAGCTTGCGTCTCACGGACTGCGAATCGATTGTGATCGAATCGCTGAATCCCCATGTTCCAGCATCCCGGACGTCGTCATTGCGAGCAACGTCGTACCTGCGCCCAGCATGTCACTTGAGTCCTTCCATCCAGCTGTAGCGGCCTGGTTCGGCGCCACGTTCGCCGCGCCGACTCCGGCGCAGATCCAGGCTTGGCCGGCCATTCGCTCGGGGCGACACGCGCTGATCGCGGCCCCGACCGGGTCCGGAAAGACGTTCGCCGCATTTCTTGCCGCGATCGATGATCTGGTGCGCCGGGGTGTCGAGAGTCCGTTGCCGGATGAGACGGCGATCGTTTACGTCTCGCCACTCAAGGCCCTCTCCAACGACATCCGCATCAATCTCGAAGCCCCGCTGGCGGGCATCCGCGCCGAACTCGAGCGACTCGGTTTGCCTGATGTCGAGATCACCACGATGGTGCGCACCGGCGATACGCCACAGGTCGAGCGTGCAAGAATGCGCAAGCGTCCGCCGCATATCGTCGTGACGACGCCCGAATCGCTGTACATCTTGCTCGGTTCCGAATCGGGACGGCGCATGCTCGCGACGACGCGAAGTGTCATCGTCGACGAGATCCACGCACTGGCGTCGAACAAGCGTGGCAGTCATCTGGCACTGTCACTGGCACGCCTCGAAGCACTGTGTGAACGGCGTCTGGTGCGGGTGGGTTTGTCGGCGACGCAGAAGCCGCTGCAAGAGGTCGCCCGGTTTCTGGTCGGATCGGCCCCGGAGGCATGCGACACCGCCCCTCCTGCGGTAGCTACCGGCGCAATCGCGGGAAGTAATACGCCGATGCATGATTGCGTGATCGTGGATGTCGGATACGCGAGCAACCGCGAGTTGCGCATCGAAGTACCGCCTGCGCCGCTTGAGGCGGTAATGTCGGCCGACGCCTGGAGCGCGGTGTACGCGCGCGTGGCTGAGCTCGCGGAATCTCACCGCACGACATTGGTTTTCGTCAATACCCGGCGCATGGCCGAACGTGCGGCGCGGCACTTGAGCGAGCGGCTCGGCAAGGAGAAAGTCGCCGCACATCATGGAAGTCTCGCCAAGGAGACGCGGCTTGCGGCCGAGCAACGCTTGAAGCGCGGCGACCTGCGCGTGCTCGTCGCGACCGCATCGCTGGAACTCGGCATCGATATCGGCGATGTCGACCTTGTCTGCCAGCTCGGCTCGCCGCGTTCGATCGCCGCGTTTGTCCAGCGGGCAGGTCGATCGGGACATGCCGTCGGTGGCACGTCGAAGGCATTCCTTTTTCCGCAGTCGCGCGACGATCTGGTCGAATGCGCGGCATTGCTCGACAGCGTGCGCCGCGGCGAGCTCGATGCGCTGCATGTCGTGCGCGCGCCACTTGATGTGCTGGCCCAGCAGCTGGTCGCGGAAATCGCTTGCCGCGAATGGGACGAACAAGCGCTGTTCGATCTGGTTCGCAGCGCATGGCCCTATGCCGGATTGGAGCGCAGCGAATTCACGCGGATCGTGCGCATGCTGGCCGACGGATTCACGACGCGTTTCGGTCCGCGATCGGCCTATGTCCATCGCGATGCCGTCAACGGCATGTTGCGCGCGCGGCGCAGTGCGCGCCTGACTGCGATCACGTCCGGCGGAGCGATTCCGGACACTGCCGATTACGAAGTCGTGCTGGAACCTTCGGCGCAGATGGTCGGGACGGTCAACGAGGATTTCGCGGTCGAGAGCATCGCTGGCGACATTTTCCAGCTCGGCAACATGTCGTATCGCATCCTGCGCGTCGAGCGCGGCCGCGTGCGCGTCGAGGATGCCCAGGGCGCGCCACCGACGATTCCGTTCTGGCTCGGCGAAGCACCCGGACGAAGCGACGAGCTGTCGTTTGCCGTATCGCGCTTGCGAGCGGATGTATCGAGGTGCCTGGATGCCGGCGGTCGCGAAACAGCGCTGTCGTGGCTTGCCGAAGAAGTGGGGCTCGATGACTCGGCGGCGCGCCAGATCGTCGATTATCTCGGTGCGGCGAAGGCTGCCCTCGGCGTATTGCCGACACGACGCGAGCTCGCGGTCGAGCGTTTCTTCGACGAATCGGGCGGCACGCAACTGGTGATCCACTCGCCGCTGGGAAGCCGCATCAACCGCGCCTGGGGCCTCGCGCTGCGCAAGCGCTTCTGTCGCAAGTTCAATTTCGAATTGCAGGGAGCCGCCACCGAGGACGCAATCGTGCTGTCGCTGTCGACCAGCCACAGTTTTCCACTTGAGGAGATCTCGAGTTACCTCCACTCCAACTCGGTGCGCGATGTGCTGACCCAGGCACTGCTGGATGCGCCGATGTTTGGCGTGCGCTGGCGCTGGAATGCAACGACCGCCCTCGCGCTGCCCCGTTTCGTCGGTGGCAGGAAGGTCGCGCCGCAGATCCAGCGCATGAAATCCGAGGATCTGCTCGCAACGGTATTCCCGGACCAGGTCGCCTGTGCCGAGAATCTCGCAGGCGAACGGCAGATACCGGATCACCCGCTTGTCGCCCAGACGCTCCACGATTGCCTGAATGAGGCGATGGACGTCGATGGCCTGATCGATTTGCTGCGCGCTCTCGAATCGGGCGAAGTACATTTCGTCGCGCGCGATCTGACCGAACCCTCGCCGCTGGCGGCCGAAGTGCTCGGCGCGCGACCGTATGCTTATCTTGATGATGCGCCGCTTGAGGAACGCCGCACCCAGGCGGTTTCAAGTCGGCGTTGGGTCGACGCCGAAACCGCTGCGGATTTTGGCCGCCTCGATCCGGATGCCATCGAGGCAGTTCGCGAAGAAGCATGGCCAGCAGCACGAACGGCCGACGAATTGCACGACGCGCTGATGAGTCTCGCCTTCCTGCGCGAGGGTGAGGAACGCGCAAGCAACGGCTGGGCGGATTTGTTCGAAGAGCTGGGCAAGGTCCAACGGGCCACGTGCCTGCGACTTGCGGATGGCGATGGAGCTTCCTTCGCTGCGACCGTCAGGCTCTGGGTCGCAGCCGAACGGCTCCCGCAATTCCATGCGATTTTTCCCGAGGCGAAAGTGCATCCGCTGGTCGATGCGCCGGCCGAATACGCGAGCGAGGTCTGGACGCAGGAAGATGCGTTGCTCGATATCGTCCGGGCCCGGCTGACCGGACTCGGCCCGATCGACGCGCCGGAAATCGCGCGATCGCTCGCGTTACCGCTTGCCGATGTCGAGGTCGCGCTCGCTCGCCTCGAAAGTGAAGGCTACGTGATGCGTGGAAAATTCACCGAATCGGCAACGGGGGTCGAATGGTGCGAACGTCATCTGCTTGCGCGCATTCATCGTTACACCGTGGGACGCCTGCGTCGGGAGATCGAGCCGGTCGAGCCGCGCGACTTCATGCGTTTCCTGTTCGAGTGGCAGCACGTTGCGCCGGGGACCGTGCTCGCCGGTCCAGAGGCGCTGGCCGGCGTACTCACCCAGCTTGAAGGCTATGAGGCGCCGGCTGCGGCGTGGGAGAACGAAATCCTCACCGCGCGCATCGAGGATTACGAGCCATCCTGGCTCAATGACCTGTGTCTGGCCGGGCGCGTCGTCTGGACGCGCCTGCGGGTCGCAGCCGCTGACCCGGCGCGCATGCGCGCCGCCGGTCCGGTACGCTCGACGCCAGTCGTTCTGTTGCAACGGCGCAATCTTTCGTTGTGGGCGGCATGCGCTCAAAGCCCCACATACGCAACGGCCGCAGTCTCTTCGCGCGCGCAAGCGGTGGTGCAACAGCTCGCGTCCCATGGCGCGGCATTCTTTGACGAACTCAGCGATGCGACCGGCCTGCTGTCCTCCGAACTGGAAGATGCGCTGGCCGAGCTGGTCGCCGTCGGGCTGGTCAATTCGGACAGTTTCGCCGGTTTGCGCGCACTGCTGGTGCCAGCGGCGAAGCGCAATTCACGCCGCCGTCGGCGTCGGGCACTGTTCGGCATCGCCGATGCGGGTCGCTGGGGCCTGCTCCGACGGAGCCCCGAAGTGCCCGCCGAGAACGCCAGCTCGTCCCGTCGGCAGACCGCGCCGGAAATTCTCGAACTCGTGGCATGGACGCTACTGCGACGCTACGGCGTCGTCTGCTGGCGCGCTCTCGCACGTGAAGCGCCCTGGATGCCCCCATGGCGCGAACTGGTACGCGTGTTCCAGCGCCTCGAAGCGCGCGGTGAAATCCGCGGTGGCCGCTTCATCGCCGGCCTTTCGGGTGAACAGTTTGCGCTGCCCGATGCGGTCGGCCTGTTGCGCAAGGTGAGGAACACGCCTCGCGACGGCATTCTGGTCTCGCTCAGCGGCGCCGATCCGCTGAACCTGGTGGGCAACGTGGTTGCGGGTGCGCACGTGCCGACGCTGGCCTCCGCGCGCGTGCTGTATCGCGATGGCATGCCGATCGCAACGCGGGTCGGCGGCGTGATCACGTTGCTCGAATCGATGGATGCCGCGAGCGAATGGACGGCACGGCTGCGGCTGCTGCGTGGACATCACGCATCGCCGGATACGGCGGAGACGCCACCGGTTTTGGCGCACGACAATGCGAACTGATCGCGACGCGATCGCCGATGCATCCGGCCTTTGCCGATGTTCGCGTTCGCATCGCGAATTCGGTCAAACGCAAGATGGATTCAGACCGAACCGCGATATCGGCTTGAAATCGAGAGATTCAATCTCGGCAATTGCCCGTTGTCAGCCTGTCGATTTCCGCGAGTTCATCCACGCCGAGTTTCCATTGCGCCGCCTTGGCATTCTGCGCGACCTGTTCCGGTCTCGTTGCACCGGCGATGACGCTCGCGACCGGCTCCTGCGCCGCCAGCCAGGAGAAGGCGAGATCGAGCAGGCTGTGGCCGTGCTGCCCCGCGAAAGCGTCCAGTTTTTCGACGATGTCCCAGTTGGCGTCGGTCAGGTAGCGATCGCCGAGGCCCTTCCAATGCGCGAAGCGCGATTGTTCCGGTAACGCGACGTCGCGCTGGTACTTGCCGGTGAGCAAACCCGAAGCCAGCGGAAAATACGGCAACAGGCCGAGCCCTTCAGCCTTCATGACCGGCAGCCGTTCGTTCTCGATATCGCGCGCGACGAGACTGTATTCGTCCTGGCACGAAATGAAACGCGTCAGACTTGTTTCGCGCGCAACCTGCTGCGCGATGGTGACCTCGCGCGCACTGAAATTGGAGCAGCCCACGTAGCGTAACTTGCCGGCCTTGACGAGATCATCCAGCGCGCGCAGCGTTTCCTCGATCGGTGTCGCGGGATCGGGCTCGTGCATCTGGTACAGATCGATCCAGTCGGTGCCGAGCCGGCGCAGGCTGGCTTCTGCCGACTGCATCACGTATGCGCGCGAACCGCGTCGTTGTTCGCTCGATCCGTCCATGGGTTTTGCGAATTTCGTCGCAATGACAACTTTCTTGCGGCGCTCGCCCAGTGCCTTGCCGAGTACGCTTTCAGAAGCACCGCTTTCGCTTCCGTAAATATCAGCGGTGTCGAACAGGGTGATGCCGTGATCGATCGCCGCGTCGACGACCTTGCGCGCGGCCTCGAGATCGATGCGTGAACCGAAATTGTTGCAGCCCATGCCGACCAGCGAGACCTCGAGTTGCGAGCCACCGAGTTTGCGTTGCTGCATGGGATTCTCCATCCATGGTTGCTGACCCATGATGGCATGCACCCGCTGACTCGTTGCCAAAGTCACGGGCGCATACCGGAGATCCGCTGGAAGCGGCGCAACCGAAAAGGCGAAGCTCAACCCGCGTGTTTACGGAACAACAGCATGAAACGATCGGTCTTGCCGATCATCGGCGGCTTGTAGGATATGCGGTCGCGTTGGTCGGACGGATTGCGCAGTGCGTCGCTCGCGCGCAGGAACTCGAAACCGTGCGCTTCGAAGTCCTTGCGCGCATAGGTTTCATCGATGCGGTGCAAGGTGCCGGCATCCTTGTTCCCGCTGCCGGGTTTGGCCGAATGGTCGACCACCAACAGCAGGCCGCCGGGCTTGAGCGCGTGCGCGAGTTGGTCGAGCACCGCGCCGACTTCGATCTTCGGCCAGCCATCCGAGGGTGATACCCAGTAGAGATCGTGGTACACCTTGATCATGATCACTGCATCCAGCGAGGAGGGCGCAAGATCCATGTGCGCCGGATCGACCGTGCGATGCTCCACGTTGGGCAAGCGACCATGGCCGATGCGATCGCGCCACCCGTTATTGGAAAACGCGTCGTATGCCGCATTGTTGAGCAGGATCACGTGGCCCTTTGCACCGACGATGTAACTCAAGATCTCGCTGTAGTAGCCGTCGGCCGCGAGGAAATCGAGTACGCGCATGCCGGGCTTGATCCCGGCAAAACGCAGAACCGTGGCGGGCTTGTCGGTCGCATCACGTTTGAGATCGCTCGCGCTGCGGCCGCTGTGCGCAACCGCGGCGTCGTAGACATCTGCGGCGTGAAGCGCACCTGCAGCGAATGTCATCGCGGAGAAGACCGTCGTCAGCAGTGCGGACCGAATCGCGATTCTGTTCATGAATGACGTCTCCCGTGCATGATGGCTGTCAAGAAGCGTCACAGGCTAGTCCGGCGCGACGACCGGCGACCGTCCCGGAAGTAACACCCGGGCAATTCGCGCAAGAATCGACACGTCGTCTGCGCAGTACCGCCTTGAGTCCGGACTCGGCGCGAAGGAGTGGTAGGCACGAACCCGACCGTCCGGCCACGTCAAAGCACTGTTCGGGCGTGCGCAAGCTTCGCGAACGGGGATTGCGGTGTTACGGACGCTGTCACGATCGAGACAGGGCCGATTCCACCCCGGGCGGTCGAGTGCGCCGGGCAGGAAGCGGAAGTCGCGACTAATCGAGGGATTTGGAGGCGGATTCGCAGCCCCTGAGAAAGATCGTCGAGTAGCGGCGCTCGAGATTTCGTTTGCGACGCGAATACGGTTCCAATCCGGCCGCGTGCCATGGATATCGTTCGCCCAGAACCAGGCGCGCTTCGTCATGAATGCGTTCGAGCGCAAACGCCAGTGGAACCAGACCCTGCCTGCGGGTGCGCTGCTCGCGCATATCCAGGTCCATGCCGGCCAGAAACAGGGCGGAGCGTGGCTTGAGCAATGCCGCCACATTGTCAAAAAAGCGCCTTGCTTGGCGGCGTTGAAGATTGCACATCACATTTTGCGAAAAGACCATGTCGGCAGGCGCAATCAAGCGGGATGCGCCGGCATCGGTCGCGTCGGCTAGATGAAAGCGAACCCGCTGCGCGATGGCGGATTTGATGGCCAATTGGGCGGCGCCCTGATCGAAGGTATGCGCGACGAACTCCGGAGTGACAAACGGATTGGCGAATACTTCATCGGCAGAATAAGTGGCGGCGCGAGCGATCCTTAGAACGTCCGGATCGATGTCGTATGCGTCGATCGTGAAAGCGATATCCGGCCTTCGTTGGAGCAGTATCGAGGCGATCGTATAGGGCTCGGCGCCATTCGAACATCCGATGACCGCGATCCGTACCGGAGTTCCGTCATGCGGTCGGACGAACTCCAAGACAGGGCCACAGAGTGCGTCGAGCTGTGAAGGAAGACGCAGAAATTGCGTGAAGGTAAACGCCTTTCGGTTCTCGAAATGCAATGCCACTCGATGACGGAAAGCTTGGCCTCGCGCAGATTCGGCAAACGTCTGCACTCCCGGAAAGCTCTTCAACAGGTTTGGAATCGCGAGGCGGTTCATTGAAGCGTGGTCCGGGTTTCGCGCGGGCAAGCATTCCCCGCGTAGCCGCCTTTGCCACCTGAACGCACGCGCGCGAAAATCGTGGGCTTGGTATTCAAATGGTCGACTCTTCGATCAAAGATTCTGGTAATTCGGGCCCGAACCGCCTTCCGGTGTTACCCAGGTGATGATCTGGTACGGGTCCTTGATGTCGCAGGTCTTGCAGTGCACGCAGTTGGCCGAGTTGATCTGCAGGCGCTTGTCCGAACCTTCTCCCAGGATCTCGTAGACGGCGGCCGGGCAGAAACGCTGGCAGGGATTTCCATATTCCTCGGCGCAACGCGTGACGCAGATCGTGGTATCGGCGACATGCAGATGGACCGGCTGGTCCTCATCGTGTTCGGTTGCGGCGAAGTACACGCTCGCGACGCGGTCGCGCGGGGGCAATGTGCGTGCGACATACTCGCGACCTTCGAGCGCGCGTGGCGGAATGCCGTCGCGCTTGGCCCCGGCGTATTCGGCGACCTCGCCGGCTTCGAGCTTCTTCAGTGCCGACCAATCCGCATGGTTCTTGAGCGTCCATGGCGATAGTCCGACAGTTGCCGTTTCCCACGCCGCGTTGGCGAGGCCCAGCCACAAGCCGCGACGGAAGCCGGGACGGATGTTGCGAACCTTCTTCAATTCGGCGATGACCGCGGAGGCCCGCAGTTTCGAGTCGAATCCTTGTGAATTGCCGGATTCGGCGACATGTTCGGCCGCGAGCATGCCCGAGCGGATCGCCTGGTGAGTGCCTTTTATCTTCGGTACGTTGAGCAGGCCTGCGCTATCGCCGATCAGCAGCGCACCGGGCATCTCGACTTTCGGCAACGATTGGTAACCGCCCTCGACCAGCGCGCGCGCGCCAGCCGACAGGATCGTGCCGCCTTCGAGTAGCGGCTTGATCGTCGCGTGGTGTTTGAGTTGCTGGAACGCTTCGAACGGCGAAAATCCGGGATCGGAATAATCGAGCCCTGCAACCAGGCCGATCGCGACACGGTTGCCGTCGAGGTGGTAGAGGAAACTGCCCCCGTAGGTTCGCGGATCGAGCGGCCAGCCGATCGTGTGCACGATCTTGCCCGCATCGGCGCGCCCCTCGGGCAGCTGCCACAGCTCCTTGAGGCCGATGCCGTAGGTTTGCGGATCGCTCGCGGCATCGAGCCGATATTTTTCGATCAGCTTTTTGGAAAGATGGCCACGGCACCCTTCGGCCAGCACCGTGATCGGCGCCTTGATATCGATCCCTTCGGTATAGCCGGGTTTGTGTGAGCCGTCGCGCGCGACACCCATGTCGCCGATGCGCACGCCGGCCACGGCGTCGTTGCCATCGAACAACACGTCGGCCGCCGCGAAGCCTGGAAACACATCGACGCCGAGCGCTTCGGCCTGCGGCGCAAGCCACGTGCACAACGCGCCGAGCGACACGATGAAATTGCCATGGTTGTGCATCTGCGGCGGCGTGACGAGTTTCATCGCGCGCGTCGGATCGCGCAGCCACCAGAACTCATCGGTCGTTGCCGGCACGCAGATCGGCGGCGGATTCGCACCCCATTCTGGCAGCAGGGCATTGAGCGGTTCGGGTTCGATCACGGCGCCCGAAAGAATCTGCGCACCGATGGTCGACGCCTTTTCGATGACGCAGACATTGGCCTCGGGCTTGACCTGCTTGAGCCGTATCGCGAACGCGAGACCTGCCGGTCCGGCACCCACCGTGATCACGTCGTATTGCATGGTTTCGCGTTCGCTCATGGATGGCTCCCGGTCGGCGTGCTGGCTTTTGCGCGATATTCCCGATGATGCCGATTCATTGTCCGGCTTCGGCGCTCATGCGGCAATTCGGAAGACGTACGGCGAACTACGCGGTCGCGCCCGGGAGGTTCGGCTTCGCGATGTCACTGCGCTCGTAATGCATCGAATAACTGAAACCCTCGCCCGCATGCAACGCGACGACCACCAGCATAAGGCGCCCCTTGGCGTCGAAATAGCGGCGCAGCGCGCGCAGCGCCGGCGAACCTTCGGCGGTGCGCAGGTCGCGTGCTGCCGCAGGCGGCATCGCAATCGCCGACAGGGTCTGTTCGATACGCCCGATGCGTGCGAGAAACTGCTCCTCGAGCAGCGCGCGCACAGCTTCTTCCTGACGCGCATGCCCGCCCGGCAGGCCGCGCCAGCTCGCGCGCCTGTAGATATCCGTACAGGCGATTACCTGGCGCGAACGCCGCCCATAGCGAACGCCATGCAACAGGATGCACTCGGTGCCCACGCGGGTTTGCAGCCAGCCTGCGATGCGCTGATCGGCGCTGACCCGGTCGCTATGCAGCAACCGGAAATCGCTCTCTTCGGTGTATTGCATCAGATCGTCGATCGAATGCAGCGCCTGTCCGAAATGCACGTGCGCCTCCGCGCTGCGCACGACGTTGCCGGCACCGCGCCGGCGCAGCACGAGGCCGGCTTCGTCGAGCAGCCGCAACGCTTCGCGCACGGTCCAGCGGCTCACGCCGAAGCGCAGGCCGAGTGCTGCCTCGCTCGGCAGGAAGCGTCCTACCGGATGTTCGCCGCGGCGGATTTCCTCGCGCAGGCTGTCGGCCACCTCGCGATAACGCGATCGCGGCGGATTGGCGGCGCCGATCGCGCGCGTGTCCGGGGTGTCACCATCACGCAAAAGTGCTTGCGGCATAATCGTCCGTCACCCTGGGCGGAGCATCCCCTGATTGGAAACCCGATGACGAACACGTTAGCAGACCCACCATCGGAACAGGAATTGCGCGGAGCAAGCGCATTCCATCTGCTGCACTGGCTCGCCGCCGGGCGCATCGATAGCGCGTATCTGACGTCGGTCTATCGAGAGGTGATTGCTCGGGAAAATCCACGATTCAACGCGTACGTCTCGCTCGATGACGGGGCCATGGCCGCTGCCGCCGCGAGCGATGCGCGTCGGCGCGAAGGCTGTATCGTCGGACGCCTGGATGGGTTGCCCGTTGCGATCAAGGACAATATGGATGTCGCCGGTTTGATGACCGGTTGCGGCATGCCCAACGGACGCGTCGCCGGCGTGGATGCGGGCGCGGTCGCGCGCTTGCGTGCGGCCGGAGCGATCATCCTTGGCAAGACCGCGCTTGACGAAGCGGCGCTCGGAACGACGACGGCCAGCCCGCATCTCGGGCCGACTCACAATCCGTATCGCGTGGGATTTACCGCAGGCGGGTCGTCGGGCGGATCGGCAGTGGCGGTGGCACGAGGCTTGTGCGCATTCGCACTCGGCAGCGACACCCTGGGTTCGATCCGGATTCCGGCCAGCCATTGCGGCGTCTACGGTCTCAAACCGACCGCGGGTGAGATCTCGACCGTGGGGCTCGCGCGCGGTGTGCGCCGGCTTGATTGCGTCGGAATCCTCACCCGCTCGGTCGAGGATCTAACGATTGCGCTGCAGGTCCTGGACGGATTCGATGCGTCCGATCCGCGCTCACGCGGGCGACGCATCCCACTCGCCCTGCCAGACTGGGAACCCGGTCGCCTGAAAAGCGGCGTGCTGGGCCATCTCGAAATTCTGGCGGTGAGTCCTGCAGTTCGCGATGTCTTCTCCGAGGCGATCGCGACGCTACGCTGCGAACTCGGTGAATGCCGCGAGGTCGATTTTTCCGACTACGATTTCGCGCGCATGCGCCGTGCTGCACTGCTGATCATGGAAAGCGAACTTGCGGTGGACCTGGACGATTCGGCAGGCGGCAGCGGAGCCGCACCTTCCCCGCGGTTGCACGCAATGCTCGACTACGCGCGCAAGAAATCCACGCTGGATTACGTGCGTGCCGATCGCCTGCTCGATGCGGCGCGACTCACCGCACGTCGCCTGTTCGCGAGCGTCGACGTGCTGGTGTGCCCAACCGTGCCGCATGGGCCGTATGCGCACTCCGAGCCCGAACGCGCAAACGATGCGGACCTGACCAGTTTCGCAAGCATTGCCGGGTGCCCGGCGATCAGCCTGCCGATGGGCATGTTGCCCGATGGCTTTCCGGTTGGCCTGCAACTCATCGGTGCCCCGGGCTCGGACCTGCGCCTGCTCGAACTGGCGGGCGCGTGCGCGGCGACGCTGGACGCGGCCCCCGCATATCCTGCCGGAATGACGCCCTGAAAATCGATCTGCCCGGAGTCGATGTGCGTTACATTGCCGGCGCGTTCGATGCGTCGACGGCAGACGCGCTGCACGTCGCGTTGCGCGCCGAAATCGCATGGGAGCAGCATTGCCTGCGATTGTTCGGTCGGCGCGTCGAAGCGCCGCGCCTGTCGGCGTGGATCGCCGATCCCGGAGCGAGCTATCGGTATTCGGGGACACGCTTCGAACCGCGCGCATGGACCCACACTGCCGGGTCGTTGCGCGATAGGTTGAATGCGCGACTTGGTGCCGGTTTCAACAGCGTGCTCGCGAATCTTTATCGAGACGGCCGCGATTCGATGGGCTGGCACGCGGATGATGAGCCCGAACTCGGGGCCCAGCCGTTGATCGCGTCGCTGAGCTTCGGTGCGGCGCGAAAGTTTCGGCTGCGTTCGCGCAGGGACAAGCGTGTCGTGCAGATGATCGAACTCGAGCACGGCAGCCTGTTGCTGATGGGCGGCGAAACGCAGCGCCTCTATCAACACGACTTGCCGAAAGTGCATGGACACGTCGAAGAACGCATCAATCTGACATTCCGCCACATCCAGTCTTCAACCGAGCGTCGGTGCGCTCGATCGTGCGGCGCGCATGCGAAAGCGAATAACGGCATTCGCGCTGTGCGGTCGTGATAGCCCACGATTTCCGCGCGTGACGTCAGCGACAATCGAGCGCTTCAATTGTGCGGGATCGTCAGGGAATGTCGGACGGCTGCGGCGCGGAGTCGGGAGCGTGTCGTGCCCAAGCCGAATTTCCCTGAGCCAGCGTCCATGCGACGACCTTGGGCAGGATCTGATTGAGAGCCTGACCGATGCCTGATGCGGCGTCGCCGGCACCGCGACCGCCGACCGGCACATCCGCGGCGAACGCATGCACCGCGAGCACGCGGTTGGACGTGTAATCGACCAGTTTCGCAGTCAATTGAACGACCGCATGCGGATTGCCATCGACGTAGTCGATTTCGAAACTGCGCAACTCCAGCGCCAACGTAAAATCCGCGTGCAAGCCGGCCGCGGCCGTGGAAACGCCGATCACGCGACCATCGTCCTCGAACGCCTGGATCAGAAGCCCCTGCACGAGTTTGGGTGCCGGATCGCGCCAGCGCGCGGCAGGAAATACCTGGAACTCCCCTGGTGTCGGCATCACGGCAATGCGATTGCCATCGAGCGCGTCGCTCGCGCGTGGAGTCTCCACTGCCAGTTGCCACGCAACCGCATTGCCGGTGGATCGCTGTGTCGCGGCGAGGCTCGGCGAATAAATCGCATAGGGAGTCTGTTTGCCCGTGATTGCCGAACACGCGCCGAGGCAACCCAGCAGCATGAAAACGATCGAATGTCGTATCGCTGCGTGCCGCGAGACCGAAGGCAGGATGTTGATGATGCCCTTCATGACAGCGTGTTGATGCATATCGGTCATTTCGGTTTGAACTCCTCGGGCTGCTCGCGGCCCAGCAGAATGCTGTTGGACTGGGCGAGCTTGTCGGCGAGCTGCTTCAACGAGCGCAGTGTCGCACGCAGATCGGCGAGTGCCGGACCAACCTGGCGCAGCCCCTGGTTGCTGAAACTGCTGATTGCCGCGCGGTTGTCGCTGATCAGGCCATTGGTCGATTCGGCTACCTTGTCGACATTATTCAGCGCCTGCTGCGTCGCTTCGAGTACTTGGCGCGCATTGTTGCGCATCAGGTCGTTGGTGGTCGTCGCCATCTTGTCCAGCGTGTCGAGCGTATTCTTGAGCTGGCCGCTGGCATCGGCCAGCTGCTTGAGCGCGGTGGCCAGCGCGTCGCGCTGGTCCGCAACCGCTCCGGTCAACTGGTCGATGTTCTTCAACGTTGCCGACACGCGATCGACATTGTCCTTCGAGATCAGCTGGCCGATGCGGTACAGCACGTCGTTGGCGCTGGTGACGATATCGGCGCCCGAACCGAGCAGCTTCGACAGGGCGGATTCCTCGGACGGAATCACCGGAACCGGGTTTGAATGGGTCGGCAGCAACGGCGGGCTGCCCGGTGCTCCGCCCGACAGCTGGATGAACGCGACACCGGTGACGCCGAGCAAGCCGAGCTTGGCGCGCGTGTCCTTGCGGATCGGCGTGCCGCCGTCGAGACGTATGCGCGCGATGACCTTGCGTGGGTCGTCCGGAGCGAGCTTGAGCTGGATCACCTCACCGACCTTGATGCCGTTGTACTGCACCAGGCCACCTTTGGACAGGCCGGTCACGGACTCATTGAACACCACGTCGTAGTAGGCGAATTCGCGATCGATGCTTGCCTTGGACAGCCACAACACGAAGCCGAGAGCAAGTATGAATACCAGGATCGTGAAAGCGCCAATCAGGACATGGTGGGCGCGGGTTTCCATGGTCAGGGCCTGCTAATGCTGTCGGGACAGGTGACGCCACGCCTGTGTGTGTGCGCGGGGCGAGGAAGAATGAGGGAATGCATGTCACTACACGACCGAATGATAACGCCGACCCGCGTGCACTCAGGCTCGGCTCTTCTTCTTGCGAGTCCGCGGCTACCATGCGCGCGCGCGTGGCTTGAACAGGCGCCCAGCCTGTCGCCGCGCCGCGCACGGACACCTGACGGCCGCGGTCGCGCAACGCAGCCTGTTTCGAAGGCGTTCAGATCCTATTCCTCCATCGCGGCTTCGGCCGCCTGTTGCGCCATGCGTCCGCGCGGTCCCTGGAAATAGTCGTGCACCCAGGGCTGGTCGCACTGCGCGACCTCGTTCAGCGGACCGGCAACCAGCACGCGTTTCTCGGCAATCACGGCGACACGATCGCAGATGGTGTAAAGCGTATCGAGATCGTGCGTGACCAGGAACACCGTCAATCCGAGACTCTCGCGCAAGGTCAGGATCAGCCGGTCGAATGCGGCCGCGCCGATCGGATCGAGGCCGGCAGTCGGTTCATCGAGGAACAGGATTTCCGGATCCAGCGCAATCGCGCGCGCCAACGCCGCGCGTTTGACCATGCCGCCGGAAAGTTCGGACGGATATTTCGCACCTGCTTCGGCCTGCAGGCCAGCCAACGCGATCTTGAGTGCTGCGAGACGCTGCATGAGATCGGGCGCGAGTTCGACATGTTCGCGCAGAGGGACCAGCACGTTTTCGGCCACGGTCAGCGACGAGAACAGCGCACCATTCTGGAACAGGACGCCGCAGCGCCGCTCGAGTGCGATGCGCCGCTCCGGGGACAATGTGGCGATGTTCTCGCCGAGCAGCTCGATGCGTCCGGCGGACGGCTCGTTGAGCCCGATGATCGAGCGCAGCAGCACCGACTTGCCGCTTCCGGATCCACCCACGACACCGAGAATCTCGCCGCGATAGACATCCAGATCGAGATTCTCGTGGACCACCTGCTTGCCGAACCGATTGCCGAGCCCGCGCACCTTGATGACGACATCGCGCGCGTTCACAAGTGCATCTCCATGAAGAAGATCGCCGCGAGTGCGTCCACCAGGATCACGACGAAGATCGACTGCACCACGCTGGAGGTCGTGTGCGAGCCGACCGATTCGGCGCTACCGCTGACCTTGAAGCCCTCGAGGCAGCCGATCGACGCGATCAGGAACGCGAATATTGGCGCCTTGCTCATGCCCACCCAGAAGTGGCGCACGCCGGCCAGATCCTGCAGGCGCGTGATGAACATCCCGGGCGAAATGCCGAGCGCCAGCGTGCACACGGCCGCCCCGCCGAGAATGCCGGCGAGCATCGCGAGAAAGGTCAACGCCGGCATGGCCAGCAGCAAGGCGAGCAATCGCGGCAGCACCAGCACCTCGACCGGATCGAGACCGAGCGTGCGGATCGCGTCGATTTCCTCGCGCGCCTTCATCGAGCCGATCTGCGCGGTGAATGCGCTGCCCGAGCGCCCTGCGACGAGGATCGCCGTCAGCAGCACGCCGAATTCGCGCAGGAACGAATAGCCGACCAGCTCCACCGTGAAGATGCTTGCGCCGAAGTCCTTGAGCACGGTGGCGCCGAGGAACGCGACGACCGCGCCGATCAGAAAGCTGAGCAGGACCACGATCGGCACCGCGTCGAGACCGGTCTGCTCGATATGGAAGAACAGAGACGTGACGCGCCAGCGGCGCGGATTCCGGATCGAGCGTACCAGCGTGGTCAACACCAAACCGATGAAGCCGACAAGTTTGACCGCATTGCTTGCGGCTGCTTCGACGGCGAGGCCGACACGCGCGATGATGTCGATGAGTCCGGAATGGCGTCGCGGAGGAAGGGATTCCTGCAGCGATCTCTGTGCGTGGGCGACCGCCTCGAGCAGCGCACGGCGGCCTTCGTCCAGTCCCTCGATCGCATCCGGGCGGGCATCCGCCAGATCGAGCAGCAAGCTTGCGCCGGCGGTATCAAGCCGGGTCAGGGCGCTCGCATCGATGCGCACGTTGCCGGATTTCGGAATATTGAGGCGCCTGACGCGCTCGGACAGCGCTTCGATGTGCATCAGTGTCCAATCGCCCGCGGCGGCGATGTGTTCACCATCTGGACTTGGTTCGATGCTTGCCGTAGCCGCATTTGCCATGGGGCTAGGCTAACAGGGCCTCACCTACAGCGGAATCGTCGATGCGCTGAGTGGCGGGAATGTGTTGACCGTTGAGCGATGGCTGCATCAATTGCGATGTGATTGGACGATGTGCGCAAGCCACCGCGCGGACACGCACGGACCGGTAGAATCCATCAACATGACCCGTGAACAGCTTCCGGCCAGCCAATTTGCGGACAACCCCGCCGCGTTCGAAGCGCGCATTCATTTCGTTGTGGACCTGGCCACGCGCCTGCACGAATACGGCACGGCCGCGCCGCGCCTTGAAGATCTGATCAACCTGATCGGCGCGCGCCTGGGACTCGGCTGCAACGTACTCGCGACACCGACATCGATCGTGATGTCGTTCACCGATCACGCGCGCGAAGACGCGATGCCCGAATTCACCCAGGTCGTTCGCATCTCCCCCGGTGAAGTGAACCTGAAGAAGTTGTGCCAGGTGGACGCGGTGGCCGCGCGCGTCGTTGCAGGGACCATCGAGATCGCGGAAGCGCGCCGCCTGCTGCGCGAAATCGGCGCGGCTCGGTCACCGCGGATCATGCGCCTGTTTATGGCTGCAAGCTACGGGGTCTCGTCGGCCAGCATTGCCGTGATCCTGCACACGGCCTGGGCCGGCGTGGCGACATCGGCCGTGATCGGCGGGATGATCGGAATCGTGTCGCTGGTCGCGCGCAGGCGACCCCATGTCGCGGCTGCGTCGGAAGCGATTTCGGCATTGCTCGCGACCACGATTGCCACGCTCGTTGCGGTCTGGGTCGTGCCCGTTGCGGTACGTTCGGTGGTGATATCGAGCCTGATTGTGCTGTTGCCGGGCATGGCGCTGACCACGGCCGTGCGCGAGATGTCGAGCCAGCATCTGATTTCCGGCACGGCACGCATGGCTGGCGCCGTTGCGACGCTGCTCAAGCTCGCGTTCGGTACGGTCGCCGCGGCCCAACTGTGCAGCCTGTTCGGTTTGGTGCCCGAAGGCATCCCGGGCGCGTCGGTACCGAGCTGGATCGAATGGCTCGCGGTCCTCGCAGCGGCGTGTTCGTTCGCGGTCCTGTTCCGAAGTCCGGGGCGATTCTATCCGGTCGTGATCGGCGCGGTGGTATTGAGCTACGTGTGCACCCAGATTGGAGGCGCGCATGTGTCGCCGCCGTTCGGAGTGTTCCTGGGCGGTCTCGTAATCGGCGCGGCAAGCAACGGGTTCGCGCGCGCATGCGAGTTGCCAGGCGCACTGGTGCGCGAGCCCGGCATCATTCTGCTGGTACCCGGCAGCGTGGGATTCCGCACGCTCAATTTCGTGTTCGAGCGCGACGTGATGCTCAGCCTCGACACCGCTGTCACGCTCATCACGCTGTTGGTCGCTATCGTGGCAGGCTTGTTGTTCGGCGATCTGCTGGTGCCACCACGACGCAGTCTGTGAGTACGTCGGACGATTTCCAAGCCGCGCTCGATGAGGTGATGGCGCGCGATCGCGGTCGCCTGATCGGGCGTCTGCGCCGCCTCACGCGTTCGCGCACGCACACTGAGCAGGCGGCGCATGCCGCACTCGCCGCGGAAATCGAATTGGAGATTGAACGCTCGGCTGCCGAGCGGCGTCGGCGTGCCGCCAGCGTTCCGGCATGCGCAGTGGACGACGCCCTGCCGATTGCAGCGAAAGCGCAAGAGATCGTCGCGCTGATCCAGCGCCACCGTGTTGTCGTGCTGGCCGGTGAGACCGGCTCGGGCAAGAGCACCCAACTACCAAAGCTGTGTCTCGCGGCCGGCCGTGGCGTGGCCGGCATGATCGGCTGCACGCAACCGCGGCGCGTCGCCGCCCGCGCATTGGCGCGGCGCGTGGCCGCGGAACTGGAGCAACCAATCGGCGGTACGGTCGGTTTCCAGGTGCGCTTCGCCGAGAGTGTCGGGCGTGACACGCTGATCAAGTTCATGACCGACGGCATCCTGCTGGCCGAGACGCAATCCGACGCGTGGCTGTCGGCCTACGATACGATCATCATCGACGAGGCGCACGAGCGCAGCCTCAATGTGGATTTCCTGCTCGGTTACCTGAAACGTCTGTTCGAGCGACGTCGCGACCTGACATTGCTCGTGACGTCGGCGACGATCGACACCGCGCGTTTTGCGGATCATTTTGGCGGCGCGCCGGTCGTCGAGATCGAGGGACGCGCATTTCCCGTGGAGATTCGCTGGCGAGATCCGGCGCCTGCGACATCTGCAACCGCTGCGAGCGAATCGGTGCCGCGGGAGAAAGCCGCAGCCCGAAGCGGAAATGCGAGGCGCAGGCGCGCGCATGCAGTCGTCGATCCGGATCGAGGTCAGGCAAGTCTCGCCGAGCAGATCGTTGCGGTGACGGACGAGATCACCGCGCATGACCGCACCGGCGATGTGCTGGTGTTCCTGCCGGGCGAGCGCGAAATCCGCGACGCGCATCTCGCGCTCGCCCGACGCAAATACCGCGCAACAGAGATACTGGCGCTGTATGCACGGCTGTCCGCTGCCGATCAGGACAGGGTGTTTCGCCCCGGAAGCGAGCGCCGCATCGTGCTCGCGACCAACGTAGCCGAAACCTCTCTGACGGTGCCGCGCATCCGTTACGTCATCGACAGCGGCACGGCACGCGTCAAGCGCTACTCGCCGCGCCGCCAGCTTGATCGCCTCCAGATCGAAGCGATCTCGCAAGCTGCCGCCGATCAACGCAAGGGCCGATGTGGCCGGCTTGGTCCGGGTATCTGCTATCGCCTGTACAGCGAGGAGGATTTCGCCCGCCGTCCGAGTTACACCGACCCGGAGATCCTGCGCTCGTCGCTGGCGGGGGTGATCCTGCGCATGTTGAGTCTCAAGCTCGGCGACCCGGCCGCCTTTCCGTTCGTCGAAGCGCCCGACGAGCGTGCGATTGGCGACGGCTATCGACGCCTCTCCGAGATCGGCGCGATCGACGATCAACGTCGGCTCAGCGAAATCGGTCGCGCGATTGCGCGATGGCCGGTGGACGTCGCGCTGGCGCGCATGCTGATCGAAGGCCAACGTTTGGGTGCGCTCGGCGACATGCTGGTGCTGGTCGCATTCTTGAGCATCCAGGATCCTCGGGAGCGGCCGGCCGATGCGCGCGCCCAGGCCGATGCGGCGCACGCGGCGTTCCGCGATTCCAGCTCCGATTTTCTCGGCGTTCTCAAACTCTGGCGAATCTACTCGAGCGCGCACGAGGAATTGACCCAGGCACGACTGCGCGACTGGTGCGGTGCGCATTTCCTGTCGTTCGTGCGCTTGCGCGAATGGCGCGAGTTGCACCGGCAGTTGCTGCTGCTGGCGCAGTCCGCGGGGCAGGGTGCGGGGAATCGCGCATCGCACCTGTCGCCATCCGCCGAGCCTGAAACGCGCAAGGATGCCGAACGACGGTACGAAGCCATCCATCGCTGTCTGATGTCGGGCTGGCCGACGCAGGTTGCACGCAAGGACGAGGACGGACGTTATCGCGGAACGCGCGAACGGCGCTTTGCGATCTTTCCCGGCTCGGCGCTGGCCAAGTCACCGCCGCCGTGGCTGATGGCGGCCCAGATCATCGATATCGGCAGGACTTACGCTCTGAATTGCGCGCGCATCGAGCCACGGTGGATCGAGCAACAAGCCGCGCATCTGGTCAAGCGCAGCTGGCGCGATGCGCACTTCTCGCGCCGACGCGGGGCGATCATGGCGCTTGAGCAGGCAAGCTTGTTCGGCCTGGTTCTGGTCGAAAAGCGTCGGGTGCGCTTCGATCGTCAGGATCCTTGTCTGGCCCACGAGATTTTCCTGCGCGAGGCATTGGCAAGTGCGCAGATCGACGCGCGTGCCGAGTTCATCGGCGCCAATGCCCGTGTGCTGGCCGAGGCGCTCGACATCGAGGCGAAGCAGCGCCGCGGCGGAATTATCCGCTCGAGCGCGGAACTCGCGACGTTCTTCATGGGCAAGTTGCCGGAGCACATCAACAGTGCGGCTGCGCTCGACGCATGGTATCGCTCGGCGACGCCCGATCAGCGCGCCGCGCTGCACTGGTCGCTGGATGACGTGATGACGCAACCCGTCGCGGTTGCAGCCACGGAGTTTCCGGAGCACATGGAAGTCGGTGGTCATCGCCTGGGACTGGAATATCACTTCGTGCCGGGCGATTCGATCGACGGCGTCACGCTGGTCGTGCCGCTGGCGCTGCTCAACGCGATACCCGTTGCGCGTTTCGAATGGCTGGTCCCGGGATTGCTGCAGCAACGGGTCGCGGAAATGATTCGCGGTTTGCCCAAATCCCTGAGGCGCAACTTCGTGCCGGCGCCGGACTTTGCCCAGGCCTTTGCCGAAGCCGAAGCGCCGCGAAACGAGGCCCTTGGCGGCATCCTCGCAGGGTACCTGCAACGCGTTACGGGCGTCGCGTTGGCTCCCTCGGATTTTGCGGCGGACGTGTTGCCGGATCATTTGCGCATGCGCTTTCGCATTGTCGATGAATTCGGTCGGGAGATTGCCGAGGGCCGTGACCTGACCTTGATCCAGGCTGACTGGATGGCGGCCGCGCGCGACGCCTTTGCCAGGCGGACTCAGGCCGAGCTCGAGCGCGAAGAAGTCACCGACTTCGATTTCGACGAGATTCCCGAGCGTGTGCAGGCAGATGGGGGATTGATTGCTTATCCCGCACTGGAGGCCCGCGACGGGCACGTCGCGCTGCATGTATTCGAAAATGCCGACGAGGCGGCGACCGCGCACCGGAGCGGCCTTGAAGCGTTGCTCAAGCGCGTGCTTTTCGATCGCCTCAAGATGGCGCGGCGGCAGTTGCCGGTCGGCGGCGCGCTGGCGTTGCAGTGGACCCGATTCGGAAGTCTCGAGGCGTTGCGGGATGACTTGGTGCAAGCGGCCCTGCGGGATGCGTTCGCCGCCACGAGCCTGGTCGCCCGCGATCGCAAGGCATTCGAAGGCGTGAAGGACGAGATTGCGCGCGCCCTCTTCCCGGGCGCGATGCAACGCCTGCAGCAGGTCGAAGCGCTGATGGTTGAATACACGCGCCTGCGCCCCTGGCTGGAACCGCCGCTCATGGGTTTTGCAGCCGCCAGCTACGATGACATGCACGCGCAACTCAATGAGTTGCTGCATGGGGGGTTTGTGCGCGAGACCCCGATTGCCAGGCTTGCCGAATTCCCGCGTTACCTCAAGGCCGTTCATGCGCGCGCACTGCGCCTGCGCCAGGATCCACAACGCGATCAGGCGCGCATGTTGATGGTGCAGGAATACTGGCGCGATTACCTGGATATCGTCGACGGCGGCAAAGGCGATGCGAAGGAGATTGCACAGCTTCGCTGGATGATCGAGGAGTGGCGCGTGTCGTTGTTCGCGCAGGAATTGGGCACGCCCGAGCCGGTCTCGCCGAAACGCATTGCGCGCCTGATCACGGAGTTGCGCCGGGCTTGTTCCTGATGCGACGGCTGATCCGGACGATTCCTTGTTGCTGGCGCCCGGCAGTACGCCGCGCCGGTTGAAGACTACTGCACCCGCTGCACGCGCAGGCTGCACCCGCAACCATCGACATACATGAGCCAGCTGCCGAGTATCGTTGGCTTGATCGTGACCGCAGGATGGCTGAGCTTGCGCGATGTGAAACGCCCCGATTCCGCTTGCACCCACTTCTGGCCGTTGTCGAGCGTGAACTCGGTCTTGTCGAACCAACCGGTGAAGTCGCCGCTGATATGGCTTTCGACCGTCTGCCGATCGCCCGAGTCCGAATAGAAATGCCCGCCCGCGCGCGCGCGCGCCTCACCGCCGTGCGCTGCGAGCCAGTCATCGAGATACTGGAGTTCGCTCGCGGAAAGCTTGTCGAGACCGGCAGCGTGAAATGCCGACTGCGACATACGCTCCTCGAGAGTCGACGTGGTACCTTGCGCTGAGCAAACGCTAGCCAGCGCGAGCAGCGCGATCATCGGCAGAATCTTGTGCATGGCGGTTTGAGGTGAGCAGATCGGAGATGGGGGCGCCCGCTGAAAAAATCCTTGTGCAACAGGGGGTTTACAAATAGGATGCATGCTATATGCTGCACCGCAAGATCGCGCTGAAATTGTAGCACGAGCTATCTGGCTGGCACACCGGAAGGCCGGCCAAGGTCAGGAAAGGCCAAGGATGCATCGAACGGACGCGCGGATGGGCTGGACCTGCGTGCGTCTTGCGTTGTGCGCGTGCCACCGATTCCACGGGTTACCGGTCACGCACTTTTATTGATTGTTGCTGGTGTCCACTGAACTTACGATGAGTAGTCCGAAATGATTGCAAGCAAGCATGCACTGGGCTGGCTGGCCGCTCTTGCAGCCGGTGTTTTCGCCGCACCGTCGGCAATGGCCGTGAGCATCACCGTCAATGGGGGTGCGCCGTTCGATCTTTGGTCCAGTGGCAATTTCAGCTATGACGGCACCAGTCTCATGGTGCAAACCGCTGGGCCGTTGATGTGCGCGAATGTCGACGAGCCGCTGGTGCCCGTTCGTTACATCCTGCCGATGTATCGCAACAGTGCATGGCAGTTTCCGTCCGCCAGCGACATTCGTGGAATCAGCTACGGATCGGGTGGAACCGTGCTGAAAGTCAATCAGGGTATCTCCGATTCGACCCTGGTTTGTCATCCGACCAACAATGCAGGGCAACCTCCGTCGCCGGTCTCGGACGGCTTGTTCTATCAGGGCTTCGATGACCAGCCCTTCAACGATACGCTGCCGCCGAAACCCGCCGAGGCGGTCGATGTGTTCACCGCTGGCACGGCATCGTGCGGCGGTGCCAATCCGAATGCGACGTGCATGCAGGTGCTTTCCTACAGCAATGGAACGCGATTCGCCTACACGTTCGAATTCGGTGCCGCGCTCAACACGAATCCCAGCGGCATCACCGTACCGGTCACGGTACGCGATGCCTATCATGGCGCGTTTCTCGGGCCCAACCCGGGCAATGGGTCCGACGTCGGCGACTATTGCGTGTCGACCACGCCGTTTGCGGATCTCACGACCGCTTGCCCGGTGTTGCCGTCCGGAAACGTGACCGAAACCGGTCCGATATTGAGCGACGGATTCCTCGACATCCCGTTTGCGCTTTCGGAGGTGACGCCTTCCGTCGTTCGTTACGTGCTCGTGCATCGTTATGTGACGGCTGCCGGCCTGCCCGAGAATTACGCCTCGCCGCTGGTCGCCGCAGCGATCTTCGTGGGTTCGACCGATGGCTCGGGAAACTCGAGCGACAGATTTGTCGGAGACGACGTGCTGTTCGGTTGTTATCCACTCGGTATCTGCGGTCAACGCAGCGGTGGGCAGAACTAAATCCGGCACATCAGGCGGTGTTGCGCGGCAAGACGATTCGATCGTCCCGGAAATAGAAGCGAAGCTGATCCAGGCCACGCTCGCGTGGCCTGGTCTGCTTGACGCAAGAACACTGGCACCCCTGCTGACTGTGCTGTCGGCGGCTTCCACGCAAGGCAGTGCATTGCGTGACGCCTGGATGCGTAGCGAGGGAGAGCTGACGGCGGTCATCAAGCTGCTTGGTGACTTGCATGTCGGCTCCGAGCCGATCGTCGCGAGCGTGCTTCATGCGCTCGATTGCGGCGGTGTCGCTCTCGACGACCACGCGCTGGCGAGCGTCGGCGACGATGTGCGCGACCTGCTCGAAGGCCAACGTGCGGCCGCACGCATTTTCTCGCTGCACGGAACGCGGGGCGTCGGCGCATCCGAGGGCTTGCGGCGGCTGCTGCTGGCGATGGTGCGCGACCTTCGCGTCGTCCTGATCCTGCTCGCCCGCCAGCTCGTGCGCATGCGCGCGATCGCGGACGCAGAAGAAGTCGAGCGCCGGGAGCTGGCCCGGCTTACTGCCGACATCCACGCTCCGCTGGCCAATCGGCTCGGTGTCTGGCAGTTCAAGTGGGAGCTCGAGGATCTTGCGTTTCGTTACCTGCAGCCGGACGTCTACCGGCGCATCGCGGGATTTCTGGACGAGCGTCGCGGCGATCGCGAAGCCTGGATATCCAGGACATGCGACCTGCTGGCTCGTGCGTTGCGCGATGCCGGCATCCGGGCCGAAGTGGCGGGACGCCCGAAACACATTTATTCGATCTGGCGCAAGATGCAGCGCAAGGGCATCGAGTTTTCCGAGCTCTACGACGTGCGCGCGTTGCGCGTGCTGGTCGACGATCTGGCCGCGTGCTACGCCGCGCTCGGCGTCGTCCATTCGCTGTGGCCGCATGTGCCCGGCGAGTTCGACGACTACATTGCCAATCCCAAAGGCAATCAGTATCGCTCGCTGCACACGGCAGTCATCGGACCCGATGGCCGCAATCTCGAGGTGCAGATTCGTTCCGTCGAAATGCACGAGCAGGCCGAACTCGGTATCGCGGCGCACTGGCGATACAAGGAAGGCGGCAGGGGCGACAGCGGTTTCGAGCGCAAGATCGCGTGGATGCGCCAGTTGCTCGAGAGCAAGGATTCCGGAGATGACGAAGCCGCATTGCTCGCCGGGTTTCGTACCGACGTACTCGAGGATCGCGTCTATCTCCTGACGCCCAAAGGCGAGGTGATCGATCTGCCGCGAACCGCAACGGTGCTCGATTTCGCCTACAGCATTCATACCGACGTGGGGCATCGCTGTCGCGGCGCCAAGGTCAACGGGCGCATCGTTCCACTGCATTTCCAGCCCACCACCGGCGATCGCGTGGAAATAATCACCGGCAAGACCAGCGAGCCTCGACGCGACTGGCTTTCATCGCAGCACGGTTTCCTGCATACCCACCGTGCACGCGAAAAGGTACGGACATGGTTCAAGCGCATCGATAGGGCGCAGAACCTTGCCGCCGGCCGTGCGGTTCTCGATCGCGAGCTCAAGCGATTGGCCCTGCATCAGGTCGAACTCGACGGCCTGGCGGCGAAATTCAATCTCGGTTCCCAGGATGAATTGTTCGAGTCACTGGCGCTTGGGGACATCACTGCCGGCCAGGTTGCACGCACACTGCACGAGGATATGCAGCCGGCCCGCGCCGCAGCGCCGCCGGTGATCCCCGCGCGATCGCGCGCGCCATCCGGCGACGCGATCACGATCGAGGGTGTCGGAAACCTCATGACCCAACTGGCCCGATGTTGCCAACCGTTGCCGGGCGATCGCATCGCGGGATTCATCACGCGCGGGCGCGGAGTGTCGGTGCATCGCAGCGATTGTGCGCAGTTGCTCCGGTTGCGCGCGCGCGATGCGAGCCGCATCGTCGAAGTGGAATGGGGCGCACGCCGGGATCAGGCCTACGACGTCGATATCCTGGTGAAGGGCCACGATCGCAAGGCGCTGCACAAGGATGTGAGCAATGTCATCGCCGCCGGCGACGTGCATCTGCTCGCCGTCACCATGACGGTCGATCCGCAAAGCGGCCTTGTCGACATGCGGTTCGCGTTGCGGGTTCGGGATTTCGCCCAGTTGAGTGGTCTGCTGGCCCGGGTGCTGAGTGTCCCGAACGTGATCGATGCGCGCCGGATCGCATGACAAAAGACAGCCGCCATGCCATGTCGGACCACTGGAAATTCCCCTGATAAAATACCGTCGTCGACCGTTGCGAACGGTGTCCGGCGTGGCCCGAATCGTCCACGGTTGCGGCGATATCGCATGCTATGCTTGCCACGCATTCTCCGGCCTGGGGTACGACTGGTCGTGCCGCACGGGCTCACCAGCGCGGATATGATGCGAACGTGATCGAGATTCCGGGTTACCGCCTGTTGCGTCAGTTGGGCCGCGGCGGAATGGCGACGGTGTACCTTGCGGTCCAGGAATCGGTGGACCGCGAAGTAGCGCTCAAGGTCATGTCGCCTGCGCTGCTCGCCGACCCGAACTTCGGCGAACGTTTCCTGCGCGAAGCCAAGATCGCCGCCAAGCTTCATCACCGCCATGTCGTCGGCATTCACGATGTCGCGCGCGCCGGTGATTACCACTACATCGCGATGGAATACCTCGGCGGCGGACCCGTACTGGCCAAGGACGGAATCGCGCGTCCCGTGCCGTTTGCGCTGCGCGTCATGCGCGAGATCGCAACCGCACTCAACTACGCCCATGAAAAGGGCTTCATCCATCGCGACGTAAAACCCGACAACATCCTGCTTCGCGACGATCGCTCTGCGGCTCTGACCGATTTCGGCATTGCGCGCGCGACCGACAGCGCGAGTCGCATGACCAAGACCGGCGCAGTCGTCGGCACGCCGCATTACATGAGTCCGGAGCAGGCGCGCGGCAAGCAGATCGACGGACGCTGCGACATCTACAGCCTCGGCATCGTGCTGTACGAACTCCTGGTCGGGCGGGTGCCCTATCAGGCGGAGGATTCGCTCGCGGTGGGCATCATGCACATCACCGAGCCGGTGCCGGTTTTGCCGGAAAGTGTCGCCGCATTGCAACCCTTGATCGACAAGCTGTTGGCCAAGGAGCCTGACGATCGCTTCCAGACGGGCAACGAAGCCGCTGCCGCAATCGCGGCCTTCGAGCAGCGCATCGACACCGGCCAAACCGAGGCGCTGGGACTGCCGCAGGATTCCACGCGCGTGACCGACGCCGAGACCTTCATCTCGCCGGTGCCGTTTGCCCCGAGGGATGACGGCGTCGAGCAGCGCGTACGCGCGGAGCCGAACATCGGGCGGCTGGACGAGATAGTCGCTGCGGTCGACGACGGTGTCATGCGTGCGAACCGCCGTGGTCAAGCGCGTGCTGGCCGCGGTCGCAGGCGGCGCCGGCCGATGGTGATCGCGGCCCTCCTTATCGTACTTTTGGCGGCGGGCGCCGGCGCGCTTTGGCAGAACCAGGATCAGCTGCGCGCGCTGCTGCCACGCACCGAGTTGAACGCGACCCTTGCGAAGGCGCAAGCCGCGTTGTCCGAAGGCAGGCTTGTCGGTCACGACGGTGGCAACGGTGCACGCGAATTGTTCCAGCAGGTGCAGTCGCAGGATGCCGACAACGACGCGGCTCGTGCCGGCTTGCGCGCCGTCGGACACAAGTTGCTCGATCGTGCCCGCGCCGCGCTCGCACAAAACGACGTAGCCTCGGCGCGCAAAGCGCTCGATGCGGCGCGCGACCTCCTCGGCGGCGGACCTGCGCTCGATGCGGTCGAAAAGGACATCAAGCAGGCCGAAGCGCGTGCGACCCGCACCGTGACGGTCCTCGATCAGGCAGATGCCGCACTGGCGTCCGGAAATATCCTCGGCGACGATGGCGCGGCGGCTCTGTATCAGCGTCTTCTCGACAAGGACAGCAGCAGCGCGCTGGCCAAGGCTGGTCTCGAAAAAAGCGCGGATGCCCTGGCGGCGCAAGCGCGCTCCGCACTCGCCAGCGGCGATGTCGCGGCCGCAGCCGATCATGCTGGCGAAATCGGACGGTTCCTGCCGAGTTATCCGGGCTTGCCTGATCTGCTCGGACAGGTCGCGCAGGCAAAAGAAACCGCGAACGCGAAGGTCGGCGACATGCTCGATCGCGCCGAACGGCAATTGCATGCAGGGAATCTTGTCGGCGGCGAGGATTCCGCGGAGGCGTTGTTCGCGGCTGCGCAACAACTCGATCCGGGCAACAAGCGCGCGGGTGCGGGCTTGCGCAATGTGGCGCTCGGGTTGGTCACGTTGGCCGATGCCGCGCTCGAGGACAGCCATCTCGATCGCGCCCGCACGCTGCTCGCAGAGGCGGCAAAACTTGCACCGGACTTGCCGGAATTGCGCGCGGGCCGGGAACGATTGCGCGATGCGCATGATCGCCTCGAGGCCGGCGCCAGAAGCACGGTTGTCTCGGATGCGGATACGCAAAAGATCAAGACCCTGATCGCCGAGGCCGGAGCCGCGGCCAATGCGGGAAACCTGATCGTTCCGCCGGGCGACAGCGCCTATGACAAGTACCGCGCTGCGCTTGCGCTCGACGGCGACAATCCGGCCGCGCTGGCAGGCCTGGCCCGCTTGCCGGCACGGGCGCGCGAACTGTTCGGCCAGGCGTTGCAGCAGAACATGCCGTTTCGCGCACTGGGTCTGCTGGATGCCGTGCGACAGTTGGCGCCCGCGGATACTGCCATTGGCGACATGAGCGCGCGCCTCGGCACCGCATTTCTCGACCAGGCCGAAGCACAGTTGGTGCAGGGGCGTACGAAGGATGCCGGACGCGCGCTCGATGAGGCGCGCAAGTTGAGCCCCGACAACCCGCGGCTGGCCACGCTCGCGGCGAAATTGCGTTCGTTGTCCGTGGCGCACGGCTAGCCACTTTGGGTCGAATTTCGTGTTCGGCCACCTGCCTGACTGCGCATCATCTCGCCGCGAGTAACCTCACCACTGTGGTGGGGCGCGCACGACTGGCAAGAATCCCGATTATCGTTTTTTCGACTTCCGGCCAGCGCGTCAACGCTGAGGGAATAGACTCCCCTATCGGATTCGCGCAGACGAATTCTTCCGTTGTGTCGCAGCCCGACACCCGAACCCATTCAGACGCCGAAGCGACTGTACCGGTCCCAGCAACTCACCCGACATGCGACGAACGCGCGCAAGCGCGGTTACAATGGGCGCCCATGCGAATGGATACGAGCGACGCACGCCGGTGCCTGCACTGAATCACGATGAACTGGGGCGGGCGTTGATTGCGCTGGGCTCAGGCGTCGGCGCGAGCGACCTGCATGGATCGCTGATCGGCTATCTGTGCGGTGGCGGCAATGCCGGAGCGGAACACTGGGTCGACGCGCTCGCCCTCGATCTTGGCGAGCCGCAGGCAACGCGCAGCCTGCTGGCCACGCGCCTCCACAGCGAGTGCTGCGCCGAACTGGATGATCCGGAACTGGGCTTCGAGCCACTGTTGCCGAATGCCGAAGCGCCGCTCGCCTCGCGCGCCGACGCGCTGGTCGATTGGTGTCGCGGCTTTCTCGGCGGCGTGGGTCTTGCCGGAGGCGCCGCCGCCGCGGCGAAATCCGCGGACGGCGCCGAGATCCTTCACGACTTCGGCGATATTGCGCGTTCCCGTTTTGAAACCGGAAACTCCGAGGACGACGAGATCGCCCTCGCGGAAGTTGTGGAATTCGTGCGCATCGGTGTCTTGCTGCTGTATGCCGAGACGACCCGGGCGAGGCAATCCGCGACGGTCCACTGAAGGCGAGGCACACGTCATGATCCAGTCCAGCGAGTACGCGCGAAGACGCAGGCAACTGATGCGCATGGCCGGCCGCGACGCGATCGTGATCGTGCCGGCAGCGCCGGAGCGCCTGCGCAACAACGATGCGCATTACCCGTATCGCCAGGACAGCGATTTCCATTACCTGACCGGATTCCCCGAAGCCGATGCCGTGCTTGCGCTGGTGCCGGGCCGCGAGCAGGGCGAGGTGATCCTGTTTTGTCGCCAACGCGATCCGGATCGAGAGCTCTGGGACGGACCGCGGGCGGGGCAGGAAGGCGCCGTCGCCGGATACGGCATGGACGACGCGTTTCCGATAGAGGATATCGATGACATTCTGCCCGGTCTGATCGAAGGCCGAAGTCGCGTCTATTACCATTTCGGGCGCGATCCCGAATTCGACCTCAAGCTGATCGGCTGGGTCAATCGCGTGCGCGGCCAGGTGCGCCAGGGCGCCCGCGCGCCGCACGAGTTTGTCGCGCTGTCGCATCTCCTGCACGACCTTCGCTTGTACAAGTCGCGCGCCGAATCACGCGTGATGCGGAAGTCCGCGGCGATCGCCGCCAAGGCGCATATCCGCGCGATGCGATCGACGCGACCGGGCATGAACGAGCAAGCGGTCGAGGCCGAACTGCTGCATACCTTCAGAAGCCACGGCGCGGTGCCGAGTTACGAGCCGATCGTCGGCGGTGGCGCCAATGGTTGCGTGCTGCATTACCGCGCCAACAATGCCGAGCTTCGCGATGGCGATCTGCTGCTGATCGATGCAGGCGCCGAACTCGAATGCTACGCCTCCGACGTCACGCGCACGTTTCCGGTCAACGGGCGTTTCAATCCGTCGCAGCGCGCGCTGTACGACATCGTGCTGGCCGCGCAAACCGCCGCGATCGCAGAGGTGCGAGCCGGGCGCCCATTCGATGCCTACCACGAGGCTGCGGTTCGCGTAATCACGCGCGGGCTCATCAAGCTCGGCCTGCTCAAGGGCACCGTGGCGAAGAACCTGCGCGAGCACGCGTACCGGCGTTTCTACATGCACAAGACCGGCCACTGGCTCGGCCTCGATGTGCACGACGTCGGTGATTACCGCGTGGGCGGCGAGTTCCGCGAGCTCGAGCCGGGCATGGTGCTCACGGTGGAACCCGGCATCTATGTCGCGCCGAACGACAGGACGGTGCCCGCGCGCTATCGCGGCATCGGCATCCGCATCGAAGACGACGTCCTTGTGACCTCGGGCGATCCCGAGGTGATCTCCGCGGCCGCGCCGCGCGATGCCGATGAGATCGAGGCCTTGATGGCTGTCAGGTGATGCCGGCTGCCGGGTGCCGGGTGCGGGCGCGGATCCTGTGGTTCTCCTCACCTCAACTCGTGAATATCCGTTGCGCAAAAGCGCCGACGACGCGATCCTTACTCTTCGAAAGGTCCGTGCCTTGTGTCGCTCCGACGGCCCCCGAGGCGGGCGAATGGCGGCGCGGCGGATTCGCGCTTTCGAGTTCCCGGTACTTGCATTGAGTCATTGCGTTGTGCGCGATTCGGGGAATATGCTCGCGCAGGGGATCGAGGACTTCGATTTTGCGTTTCCACAGGAGGGTCATCATGCGCAGGTCTCGGAATGTCGTTCTCGTCGTCGCGCTCGCCGCGACACTTTTTGCCGTTGCTGGAACTGCGGCAGAGCAGCCCGCCGGGACTTGTACCCCACCCGGGGCTTGGTCCACCCGGGCGGATTTCCCAAGCCCGGTGGTTCGCGCCTGGGGCCAGTTCTTTCCCGACGATGGCAACTTCTACGTCATGGGCGGTCGCTCGACCGATAGCGCCGGCAGCGACCTCATGCAACCCAGCGTCTACGATCCGCTGCTCGACAGCTGGACGACCTTGGCTGGCGCCTATGCCGATGGCCAGGTCAACAACATGGTCGGCGGCGTGCTCGACTTCGGTGGCACGGATTTCATCGTCACGGTGGGCGGATCGGCCGCGGGAGCTGTAACGGCAACCTCCGAAGTGCGACAGTACGATCCCGTCGCGGATGTCATGACCACGCTGACCAATGACCCGTGGCCCGGAAACGCTGACGGCACGTTGCTGCCGGGTGGCGCGGCGGTCGTCGACAACAAGCTGTATGTATTCGGCGGTTTCGATATCGGGGTTAGCATGGTCGACACCATCTACCAGTTCGATCCGGCCGCAGCCGAAGGCAGCCGCTGGACGCTCATGAACGCGACCTTGCCGAATCCGCTCGGCTATATCCCGACCGCGGCCGCCAATGGTTTCATCTACCTGATGGGCGGTTCAATTTTCAACAGCGACGCAACGCTGAGCGATTCATCCGACGCATCTCGCTATGATCCTGCGACGGATACGATCACACCGATCGCCATGATTCCGCGCGCGACCGGCGAAACGCGGGCGGTTGCGCAACCTGACGGTTCGATCTGGGTGCTCGGAGGGGGACGCGTGGCGCCGAATCCGAGCAACGAAGTGGATATCTACTCGCCGGATTCGGACAGCTGGACCATCGGTCCGCCGCTCAACGCAGCGCGTCGCAATCTGGCTGCCGGCACCGATCCGGTCAGCGGTCAGATCTGGGCGACCGGTGGCTACGACGTGGACGGGTTGACGCAACTCGCAGTCAACGAGCAGTTCGATCCGTGCACAGTGGCTGACGACACCATTTTTGCGGACGGGTTCGACGGACCGTAGGCCCATCGGTAAATGTCGTAAGCCGGTCGCCGCACTGGCGACCGGCAGTGCCGTTGGTTCGTAGATGGATCTTGTGTCTTGGCGCTGAGCGAGCTTCAGGGTCAGGTCTTTCATCTTGATTCCTACTCACCCACGACGCAGCGGCTGAGCAGTCAGCATACCAAGATCGGCACCTTGCCAACGGCAACCACCAGCTACGTGTACGATGCGAACGGGCGCGAGAACACGCGCACCTATCCAAGTGGCTTGGCGGTGCAGTCCACCTACACGTCCTGGGGCGATTTGCAGAGCCTGATCAACGTCGCCGATGGGCACCACTTCTGGATCGGCAACACCAAGGACGCCTGGGGCACCATCACCAGCGAAAGCTACTACGGCGGCGGCGGTGGCACGCATCAGACCTACGCGAGCACGGGACAGGTCAAGGAGCTCAAGTGGACTCGTGGCACGAGCCCGCTCGATCAGTGGGATTACAGCTACGACAGCTTCGCCAACCTGACCAGCCAGGCGCGAATCGTGCTCGGCGGCCTCGGATCGGGCGGCACCTATAGTGAATCCTATGGATACGATGGGATGCAGCGCTTGACGCAGGCGGCCCGTCAGATCTGTCCTGCCGGCAGCAAGTTTTGCTCGGCCGCGTCGGTGAATCTCGGCTATACACCGTCGGGCAACATCGATCACAAGAGCGACTACAGCGATGTTCCCGCGGGATCCTATGGTTACGGAACGAACGGCTGCGGCCCGCACGGGGCAAGCCGGGTCAATCCACCGATCTGCAATACGTTGCCACCGGGGTCCCCGGATTCGCCACCGCCGGAATGCGGGGGCTCAACCATCACGTTCAGCTGCGACGCTAATGGCAACGTCACCGGCGGCAGCACCATCAGCGGTATCTACGATTTCAACAACCAGCCGTGGCACCTCGCGCGGGTCGGTGCAGGCACCTCCGATTTCGGCTACACGCCCGAGGGCAAGGTGTATCAGGAGATTTCGCCGACGCACACCACCGAGTTCTATCCGCGCGGCTACGAGGTCACGCACTATAACGGCGAGACCATCGAACGCCACGAACTCGGCCCGACCGTGGTGTTGCGCGAGAATGGTGTGGACACGGTGCGCAGCATCCTGCGCGACCGGCTTGGCTCGCTGGTGACGATGCTCGACGATGGCGCCAATTTCGTGACCTACCGCGCCTACGACGCGTTCGGCAGGGCGCGCACCGGCAACTTCACCGACCGCCCGAACGGCACGTTCAACTTCCTGCCGTGGAGCCTGCACGGGTTTACCGATCACAACCACCTCGACGATGTGTGGCTGATCCACATGGGCGGACGCGCGTACGACTACAACCTCGGGCGCTTCCTCAGCGTCGATCCGCTCGTGCAGTTCCCGAGCAATACGCAGAGCCTGAACCCGTACAGCTACATCCTCAACAACCCGCTGGCTGGGAAGGACCCGAGTGGGTATGCGTCGGATACTTGCACTACGGGCACCAACATCGCCGGGCAAAGCTGTGAGAACCTCGGCGTCGATGTGACGCAAGTGAGCGCGCCGAGTGCAATGAAGCCGGCTGGCAGCAACGGGCGCACGACACAGTCGACGCAAAATGTGTCCGTAGACGCCGAGGTGCAGACCGCGTCGAGCAATACAAGCACGATAGCGAACGCGGCGCCGAAGAAGCCGAAGCCGGCGGATGATAAAGGGGTCATGGAAGGCTATCCGCTGCCAATGCTCATCGTCACTCCAAGTTCTTCGAGGACGATCGATTACGCGATGGCATATGAGCTGTTCCTCTACCCGGATTATCTTCGCGACAAGGCTGCGTGGGCGGGCCGTTATGCGACACAACGCACGAACAGCGATGCTGCAAAGCTGGCGAACCTGGCCATCGTCGAGCCGTTGATCAACGCGCTCACGGGATTGGCCCTTGAGAAAGCGGCGGTTACCGTGGGCGGCGCGGCGATTCGTATGATTGGTGAGGCTGATGGGGTAAAGGAAGGAACTAGTGCCATAGAGAATGTGTTATCAGTGTTGCGCAATGGTCGTGGTGCTGGTGTCAAGATCGTCGACTCCGGTAGAGAGCTTGAGAGCCTGTTTAGCAAGCTGAGCCGAGGAGGCAAATCGATGGAGGGGACAAGTTATCCGGGGCGGATGGTGGAACTGCCTGACGGTACGCGAGTCGGGATTCGGTCTACGTCACGCTCTGGAGGACCGACGATCGATGTCCACTCTCCAAACGGGCCCACTTGGAAGGTCCACATTGGAGGTGGCTCATGATAAGCCTGCCCGCATTCGTGGATCGCGTTCTCGTGGCTGCAGAGGATGACTGGCTTGGTGTTTGGGAGCTACCGTGGATAGCTCAGTCAGTCGGGGGCGCCACCACTCCGGAAGAAGTGCGGAAATTGTCGCTGGCGGCGATTCGGGAGGCGCTCGACGCGGGTTTAGTCGAAGTGGGCGATGTCACCGAAGTTGGGTTCCGACCTTGGCAAACACCTCCGAGTGAAGCGTGTAGTCGCATTGAGGCCGAGTGGATTCGATTGCCGAACGGCCCGAAACTCGGTGACATGTCTTGTTGGTTCAATTTGACCGCAACAGGAAAGAAACGGATCGAACAGAGTGGCAGAGCGCGTGACCCGAAAAAGCATTATCGCAGCGTTGAGGGTCCGCTACCCGGAAAGCGAAGACGCGAGCGATAAATCAAACGAATGGGGGTCACGAATCGGGTTCACAAATCGATAGGGTCAAACTCTGAGGTTTCCCCACGTTTTCATGCTGGAACGTCCAGCTGATCGAGCAGGGCTGGTGTGGGCTGACGTATCTGTTGGATGAGACCACCGAGTGGGATTTGCAACCATCGTCGTACCAGCGCTTCGCGACCTAAACGCATGACCGAGTAAAGCGGACGCTTCGATCGAAACGGTGTGAACCACTGATCGATGCCGCTGACTTCGCATGCCATGCCGACCAGCCAAGTGGCGAACGCTGCCAGCGCGCTGAGCAGGAGCAATACCTCGATACGCGGGCCTTTGCGCGTGAGGCTGTCTTCGAATGCCTGCCCATAGCGGTGCGATTTGAGGTCGCGAAACGACAACTCGATCTGCATGCGTCGTGCGTACAGCGCGACCAACTGACGCGCATTGAGTGTGAGATTGGGAGACGCGACGAGCAGCCATGGCTCGCGCTCGCGTTGCGCGTTCTTGTGGCTGTTCGAATTGCGCGCCGGCACGCCCTGCCGATTGCGGTGTTTGCGCCCTCGCGGTGACTTGGCATGCAGCACCACGTGGGCCGTCAGCGGCTTGCTGCGTGCGATCTGCATCGGTCCGAAGTCGCGGGGCATCTGCGTCGCCAGTTCGTACATGGCCTTGCACGACACCCATTGCGACGGCTCATCCGGCACCTCGCAAGGCTTGAGCTGCGTGGTGCTGCGCACGCGGCCCAGCCACAGCCAACCCATCGCTTCGACTGCCCGAAACCACGGCCCGCGAAAGCCGGCATCGGTCACCAGAATCGGGCAGACATCGTCGGGCAGTACATGGGCCAGACGCCGCAGAAACTTCTTCTCGGCACCTGGCGAACCTTGCTGTCCCCCCGGAAATACCATGTCAAGAATCGGTAGCGTGCGACCACCGACCGGTATCGCCGCGCGCAGTACATGCCAGCTGCGATCCTGTTTCAAGTCCGACCAGTCGATCACGATGATCGGCTGCCTGCTGCGTATCAGCCAGTGCGTCATCGCCTGATAGAGGGGCTCGCGCTCAGCATGCAGATGGCGGTTGCCCAACAGCCGATCCAGCGCCTTGAGCGGTGCGCGAACGCGCTCGGCACCGGGCCACGAACGCGCCACGTCCATCAAGGTCAATCGCCGCCCCGCAATCAACGCCTCGGTCGCCCATAGCAATACGCGTCGTCGCAGGGCATGCATGCCACCCAATGCTCCACCCAAACAGTTCTGCAATACTTGTGTCGCGTGCATGGCGCGGTCCTCTTGGTGTGGTAACCGTGAGGAACCTACCGCGTCATGCGCGCTCCGTACAATCGCATTGTTGCGCAAGTCACTGATCTAGTTTTGGGATTTGTGGGGAAACCTCAGGGTCTGACCCCATTGATCTCCAAATACCGAACGCAAGTAGAGTTTCAAACACAGTTCGAGGCGCCGACGGTCGTGTGTACTCGATGCCTAGTGGTGGTTACGAAATGAAATTCCCATATTCAATTCCGCCCGAGTTCATCCAGGTGCCGAGATGAACGCACGTGAGGTCAAAGAGCGATGGGAGAGTTTGCGGGTTCGGCTCGACAGAGAGGCTGTAGCTCAAAAATCTTCGCAACAGGCGCTGCTAGAATTATCGAAACAATATGCACTGCACTCCGCAGAAGAACGGCGTGAAATCGACTCACTCCTTTCAACATGGGTGCTTTCAGATGATGAAAATAAGCGATTTGATGCGGTGGCTCTCATCGCAGATCATCGAATCCGCTCCGCGCTTCCAGCTTTGTGTGAACTCTCCAATGAACTTGAGCGTTCCACCGCTCCCGGCGCGCCATATGAACTCGCTAAAGTCGTGCGGGTGATGGGGCAGCTGAGCGCGCTTTCAGCGTGATATACCGAAATCGATGGGGTCAAAATCGAAGAATCTCATATCGATGGGTCATCGATGGGGTCACAACATCAATGGGGTCAGACTCGATTGATGTAGCTCCAAGGCGAGCATACACGGCGGCAATACAGTCCAAGGTGTAGCCAATGGCGGGTCTGCCTCGATTTTTGTTCCCGGCCAACCCCGAGCACGTGATTGTCCGAGGGAATAATCGGCAAGAGACGTTCTGCGCCGACGCTGACTACGTGTTCTATCTGGAAAAGCTGCAAGCCGCCTGTGTGAAGCATGGCTGCGGCGTGCATGCGTATGTGCTCATGGCGAACCACGTGCATCTGTTGGTGACGCCGCAGTCTGGCGAAAGTCTGCCGCTGACGATGCAGATGCTCGGGCGCTATTACGTGCAGTATTACAACGCTTGTTACCGGCGCACGGGCACGTTGTGGGGGGGCGCTACAAGGCGACGCTGATCGACAGCGTCGCATACCTGCTGACCTGCAAGCGCTACATCGAACTCAATCCGGTGCGAGCCGGCATGGTGTCGCCTCCGTCCGAATACCGCTGGTCGAGCTACGCGGCAAATGCCAACGGTGCGGAAGATGTGCTGGTGATGCCTCACCCCGAATATCGCGCGCTGGGCCGGTCGTCCGATGCACGTCGGTCGGCCCGTTGCCGACGACGCCATTTTCGCAAACGGGTTCGACGGGCCGTAGGGCTACGACAAAACGCCAGTTTCGTGCTCGCTTCCAGAACCGGGTTCCCGTGACTGAAACGCGAGCGGACGTGCTCCGGTTGCGACGGTCAAAGGTTTGACCTTGCCGCCGATGCGCGCCGCGCGGGTGAGAATGGTCGGGATGCGCTGAAAGACCGGTAGCAGGGCCTTCGAAAGATGTGGTCGCATCGCGAGGTGCGCGCAGACTGCGGCAAAGCGAATCCGTCCCGCAAGGCTGCGTCGCCAGAGTGTGGCGTATGCACGCCCGGTTTCCGCACGAAAGTCGGGCGTGCAGCTGTCGCCCCGAAGCTCGTGCTCGTTGCCGATCAACTGGTCGCACAGCAGCCATGCCGACTGGATTGCCATACTGATGCCCTCGCCGAGTATCGGGTGCGCTTCGCCGGCGACGTTGCCGATTGCGAAGGTTTCGTCTTCGCGCCACGGGGCACGAATACCGGGCTGCAGCGGCCCGACGCTTAGCCAGGCCGCGGTCGCCTCCGCTCCCAGCAGAGTTTCTTGCACGCCCGCGCAGTGTTTCTCGACGTACGCAAGGGCAGCGCCCGCCGCTTGCATTCCCGGGTTGCGTGCACGTTCCCGACGCAACACATCTCGTCGCACGCAGAACGCAAGCGTGGTCAGGCCGTGGTCGCCGAGCACCATGCCGCCGTAGCCTCCCGGAAAGGCGAGCACCGGCAGGATCCCTGGCTCGATGCACGCGTTGCGGTAGGTGCCCTTGAAGGCGAACAAGTCGTGGTCCCGGTGCGGACGATGCTTGCCGGCAGTGGTTGCGTCGGGATCGGGTTCCCACGATCCGTGTGCATGAATCAGCACCGGGGACTCAAGGCAAACCTCGGCGCCCGATCCGGCATTCCTGATTCGACAACGATGCCGGATGCCTTCGCGTTCGAGCTTGCGTGCAGCGAACGGTTGCCAGATGTGCGCGCCAGCGGAACGCGCGCGACGCAGTAGCAGGGTATCCAGATGCTCGCGGCCGAGGGCGCGGCCCCATGCGTGTCGGGCCTCGGCCAGTGGCGGCAGCGGCGCGATGATCCGGTGCTCCTCCACGAACAGGCCCACGCGACGTAGTTCGGGTCCCGCCAATGCATCGAATTCCGCGCCGACTCCCAGCCTCTCCAGTAACTCCAGATTGGATGCGGCGATGCATTCCCCACAAACCTTGCGACGGGGATATCGGCGCTTCTCGACAAGTGCAACCGACCATCCTGCCGCGGCAAGCCGGATCGCCGCGGTGCAGCCGGCGGGCCCTCCTCCAACAATGATTGCGTCGTAACTGTACATCACGGCGACCGAACGCGATCCGCAATCGGACCCTTGAGGGCGATGAATTTGTGACTGAAGAGTCCGACCGCCGTTTCGCTGGTTTGCCACGCGCTGTCGGGCGGCCACTCGGCCGACAACTCCTGCGCGCGAAAACCAGCGCGCACGCTCGCAACCGCGTCGTGCCGCGTGGTCTGGTTCGCGCCGAGCAGGCCAACCATGCGGCTGCCAAGCAAGGCAAATCCCGAACGGCGAGGTTCGATGCACACGAAAGCGCATGCGCGCGCCGCGATCCCTTCCAGCAAGCGCCGCAGCCGCGAATCATCGAAATGATGGAGAAACAGGTTCGCAACGATGATCGGCGCTTGCGAACCAGCGGGCGGTGCCTGTGCCAACCAGTCGAACACTTCGGCCCGAACGATATCGGCCTGCCAGCCCAGCGCACGGTACTCTTCGAGCGTATGCGCTTGCACCACGGGTTGCAGGTCAAGCAGATCCACCTTCATTCGGGGCCAGCGTCTGCCGTTTTGTTTGGCGATCTGCAACAGCAGTCGTCCGTCGCCTGCGCCCAATTCGACCAGGTGTGTCGAGTGCGTGCACTTGAGCAAAGAATCGATTGGACGGCCGAGCAGGCTGGCGCTCCGCATCAAGAAGTTGATGCGCCGCAAATCGCGTCGCGAACGGACGGCCGCTGGATGATCCGCCGGAAGGCTGTCAAGCAATTCGGGCTCTACAGCCCGCAGTCGAGTCACGATTGACGAACCATCGCACGTGGACACGACATTTGCGTGCTCAACGAGACTTCGCACGACGCGATCGCACGACGGGTCATTGGCGGTCGCACGCGCTCACGAAATCTCCAGCAAAGCACCGTGACTGCTGAAACCGGCACCGAACGAAGCCATCCAGCACAACCCGCCAGCTTTTTTCTCTGCGAGCACCGCCTTGAGCACGAAGAACACGAATGCGCTGCTCATGTTGCCGTACTCGAGCAGCATCCGCGCACTGTGATGCACATCGGTCTGCGACAAGCCGAGCTTCTCGCGTAGTGCGGCAAGGACATCGCGACCGCCGGCGTGCCAGATCCAGGTGCTGATTTGCGATTGGTCCATGTCCTCGGCGGTCAACACGGCCTGCAATACCCGTTGCGCATAGTCGGCGGCCAATCCAGGAACGGCGCGGGTCAGGATATTGCGCAGCAAGCCGTTGTGTTTGTCGAATCGCAGCGCATCGCGTTCTGCCGGATCGACCAGCGACGCCGCGGCGCGCCACCGCACGCTGCGCCGTCCCGGCTTCGGTTGCGCGGAAAGCAGCGCGGCGCCCGCGCCGTCACCGAACAGGCATGCGCTGATCAGCACGCCCGGATCGTCGTCCAGGTACATCGCCGCACTGCTGATTTCCACGCATACCGACAATACGCGTTGGCTTTGGCCGGAGGCTATCAGCGCGTGCGCGGTGCGCAGGTTTGGTAGCGCCGCACCGCACCCCTGGCCAACCAGGTCCAGCGCCTGGACGTCCGCGCGCAACCCTAGCGATTCGACGACGTAGCTGCTCAATCCCGGGCATAGATATCCGGTGCAGGTGCTGATGATTACCGCGTCAACGCTGTCCGCCGACAGCCCGGCGTCGACGATCGCTCGCTGCGCCGCCTGCGACGCAATCAGCGGTGCGTGCTTGACGAAACGTGCGTGCAGGGTGTTGGCATCGATGCAGAACACTTCGTCCAGCGATTCCAGCGCCAGGCGCCGCGCGTCGATTCCGTTGTCGCGCGCGAGAACCAGCTCGGCGATGATCCGTGCGCGCCGGTTCAGCCGTCCAAACCATGGAGACGCCTTGAACGCATCCCAGCATTCGGCCTTGGTGTATCGCTGAGCCGGGTTTGCGGTGCCAAGCCCAACGATATACATGCGACCTCGATAGAGTGGGATGAGCTTGCCGTGTGGAATGGCGGAAAGACGATCGGCCTTGTATCACCGATCAGGATCGTATTGTTTGCAGCTTGCGCGACAACCTTCCGTGAATGGTCGGATCTGGAGCCGACGGTCATGCCGACTGGAGGCATTCTCTGCGCGCGCAGACGGCGTTGCACCTTCAAAGACCATCTGCCTCCGCGACAGGTGATCGCCCGGGTCGCAATGCACTGCGCAGCAGCAGCGCAGCCGCGTACAGCACGACGGCGACGACGCCCCAGCGCAATGTCGCAAGCGGCAGCGACTTGACGATGTAGGCCGCGAGCAGCACCGCTGGAATGCCTCCCAGCGCGAGTCCGAGCGCGACGCGCAAATCGACGCGGACCGAACGCGCGAAGCGCAGGCCGCTGACCGGCATCAGGAACGCGCAGGCGCCCATCATCACCGGGAACGCGGCGGTCGGATTGAGCCCGAGCAGACTCAGCAGGATCAGCGATGGCGCGTACAGGCCGATGCCGAACGTCATCAGTGCGCCGAGAAGCACATGCACACCGACGGCGAGGACGAACAACCAGCCGTGCACGGCGAGCGCGCTGCCGCCAATCGGCAAAAGCTGCAGATTCGCGAGCGCGTACAACAGCGCCGCAATCAGCATCGCGACGCCGACGATGCCTTGTACCGCGCGCACCGGCAATCGCAAGACCAGCGGCGCACCGATCGTCGCCCCGACCACGGCAGCGACGATGCACGCGATCAGCAACGCCGGATCGACGCGCACCAGGTGGATGAATACCAGCGCCTCGACGACGGTCGGCAACGCATGGCCCGTGTTCAACGTCGCCGGAATGAAACTGTCCGGCACCAGGCTGCGCAACTTCATGTACGCCGTGGTCGGCGCGAACGAGCCGATACCGAGCGTATCGAAGAAGTTGGTCACCGCACCCAGCGCGATTGCCTCGGCATTCGGTCGCAGCGCGTGGCGCCGCCGTGCGATCGCAATCAGCGATGCAAGGAATATTGTCGCCAGCGTGGCAAGCGAAACCAGAAGCACCACCACGATCATGCGAGCAACCTGCGGTCAGCCGGCGTCGGGCGAAGTCTTGCGCATTCCGCTTCGAGTTGCGAACGCCATTGGAAAGGAAAGACGATCGCTAAAAGCGAAGCGTACGAGCCGCGGCACATGGCTCTTGCGCAGCAACTGCGCCGGAAGTTTGCTGACAAACGAATTCGCGCCTTCGGGCTCATGTTGCACGCGTCGCCAGTCACGCGCTCCCGATTCGGCCTGCAGTGATTGATCGCAGCGCGCCTTGTCCCTTCCCGCTCGGTTTTTGCGTTCTCTCGATCAGAGCGCATCGAGTTCGGTCGGAAGGGCGCCGGCGACTGCGGCCACACGATCCAGGGAGAAACGTGATGAAAATCGGATTTGCGTTGGCTGGCGTTGCATTGCTCGTCGGCTGCGGCGTCGCCTGGGCGGGCAATACGGGCACACTCAGGCTCCATGGGCACAACGTTGCCGTCACCGCAATTTACGCACACACCGAGCCCTCCGGGCCCGCGGGCAGCGACCTCATCGTCTTCAGCGACAGGGCCCGCGCCTCAAGCCGGGTCGAAAAAAAGGTGCGCGGCAGCTTCGCGACCATCGATGGCGGCGTATCGGCAGACACGGTATTCAGGGAGCTGTCCGATCGTGGTGCGCATCCGGTCGAACTGGTGATATCGCCGGCCTCCGCCGACGGAACGCGAATCGTGCAGCTTTCGATCATCGAGGCACGTGGCGGGCGGGTGACCAATCTTGATGGATCGAAGGTAACGTTGCACCTCGACCGGCTGGACGACAGACGCATCGAAGGCAATGCCAGCTATCGCGACAAGAAAGTCCGTATGGAACTCCATTTCGCGCTGGACAAGAACCAGATCGGTCGCAAGACCGCGGCACTCACTGGCGACGCGGCACCACCGCCGCCGCCGCCACCACTGGAACCGACCAACCCGCGTGGCATGCTGATGGCAGCCGTCGATCTGCTCGAGGCCAACGCCGAGGAGTACTACCGGGGCCACAATCACTCATGGCCGTCTTCGGTTGAACAGGTGCTCGATCCAAACCTTCCCGCCCCTCGAAGTATCCAGTCACGCACGATAGGGTCGGAAGGCGTCATCAGCGTGGTGTTCAAGCCGGATGTGCCGAGGGTCGGCGGCAAGATGGTGAGTTTCACGCCGACACCGGATCCCGACCCGGCGAGCGATGGCGGGTTCATTTGGCAGTGCTCGACGCCCGGCATGACCGGCGACGACATCTGCCCGTGATCGGAACGACCTGCAGCTTGGAGAGCGAAGGCCCTGCTGCAAGTCATTTCCGGATTGCAGGGCAACTTGCGCACAGGACCTGGATCAGTGCCTCGGTCATGTACTGCGGTTGCGCGATCTGGCTCCGGCGCCTTTCCACAATACGAACAGCCGAACGGGCAATGGCACCGATGAAGGAAGGGTCAAAGCTCGGCCTTTGTTGAACGCCCAGCCACCGAGCGAACACAATTGGCCGATGGCGCTGCCGTCGCCGCCCTCGATTCGCAGCGTCGACGGTTTTCCAGGAAAAGCCCACGGGACGCGAATTGTCAGGCTTTCGGATCCGGGCAGCGCGTAACGCGCAACACGATGGCCGAACCAACCCGTGCGCTCGAACGTGCACAGCGCGCGAATTTCGCTCGATGCACTCGCGTCCGGCGCAACCAGTTCAGCAGTTTCATGCCAGGTCGCCCCCGGTGAGGCCCGGAAGGTCTCGTCGCCAATCGTGATCGTCGCAGCGAACATGTTGTCCGTGATGGTGCCAACGTGGCTGTCGTCGTGATCCCGCACCACCATGACGACATCGGTCATGTTCCGCTCCCAGATCCCATAGAGCAGGTCGGTACGATTCCAATCACCACCGGCAACGGTGTTCCACACCCAGTCGGCGTTGGTCTCCTGCAGCGTGTCCGCTTGCGCACGCGCGCCAATTTTCAGGCTGGCGATGATCGTGACGGCGAACAGCCCGATCACGCCAAGCACCAATTCAATCAGCGTGGTCACGTCGGCAGACATTGGTTCGTTGTCGTCCTCTCACGTGAGGGCGGGTCGAAGTCAACCGTGCTCCGGTCGGTTTACGCGGCGCCCATTCACCTACAGGATATCGCCTGCCTGGCGACGCGAGGAGGCGCGATTGCTTTCCGATCAAATGACCACATCAACATGACTGAGACAATTGCCTTGCCGGATGAAATGCACCGCTGCGGTGGAACCAATCGTGCGCCAGGCTGGAGATCTTCCAAGCGAGCGTGGGCCAAACCGCCCGATCGCACGCAATCCGTGCGAACCCCGGTGATCATTCCGCAATGAACGACCCACGCACCCCTCACGTGCTGATTCTCGGCGGCGGCTTCGGTGGTCTTGCGGCGACGCGCGCGCTGGCCTCGGCGCCGGTTCATGTCACGCTGGTCGATCGCAGCAATCACCATCTGTTCCAGCCGCTGCTGTACCAGGTCGCAATGGCCGGTCTGTCTGCGCCGGATATCGCTGCGCCATTGCGCCACATCTTGCGCCGGCAACGCAACGTCAGCGTGATCATGGACGAGGCACGAAGCATCGACGTCGCCGCGCGCCGCGTCGCGTTTGCACACGGCGTGCTCGATTACGATTACCTGATCGTCGCAACCGGATCGCGCCATGCGTATTTCGGCCACGACGATTGGGCAGACGATGCGCCGGGCCTCAAGACGCTGGACGATGCGCTGCGCATCCGTCGTCGTGTTCTCGAGGCGTTCGAATCCGCCGAGCGCGAATCCGATCCCGCCGCGAGGGCCAAGTGGCTCGATTTCGTCATCATCGGCGGCGGTCCCACGGGTGTCGAACTCGCCGGCACGCTGGCGGAAATCGCGCGACACACGTTGCCGCGCGAATTTCGCCAGAGCGATCCGCGCCGCGCGCATATCCACCTGGTCGAGGCCGGGTCGCGCGTGCTGCCAGCCATGCCCGAATCGCTTTCGCGCAAGGCCGAGCGGCAGCTCGAGAAACTCGGCGTCAACGTCGAACTTGGCCACGCGGTTACCGGTATCGACGGACAGGGTGTCGCGCTTGGCGAGCGGCGCATTGCCGCACGTACGGTGTTGTGGGCCGCCGGTGTTGCCGCATCGCCCCTCGGTCGGCAACTCGATGCACAAACCGATCGGGCGGGGCGAGTCCCGGTCGATGCAGATCTTTCATTGGCGGACCACTCCGAAGTATTCGTCATCGGCGATCTCGCCACCCTGAAGCAGGACGGCGAAGCGGTGCCCGGTGTCGCTCCGGCGGCCAAGCAGATGGGAAAGTACGCGGCAATGGCCATCCGCGATCGCCTGGCGGGCCGCGAATCGAAACCGTTCCGCTATCGCGACTTCGGCGTGCTTGCGGCAATCGGGCGCATGGCGGCCGTGGTCGATCTGCGCGGTCTCAAGCTTTCCGGCGCGCTCGCGTGGTTGTTCTGGCTCCTCGCGCACATCTTTTTCCTGATCGGCTTTCGCAATCGCCTCATCGTGATGATCGACTGGATCTGGTCCTATTTCACCTACCAGCGCAGCGCGCGCATCATCGTCGGCGGGGATCGATGCGACCCGTCGTGACAACGGATCCGGCAACCGCGGAAGCGTTGCGCGGGCCCTCGCGAACTGGCGTAGGATGGCGCCGGGGTGGGGAGGGAAGTCGTGACCGAGCTACCGCGAGGACAAGATCAGGTACCGTCCGAAGGGGTTCCGGAACCGCGGGGCGCGTTCCGGCAAAGAGGCGGCCGACTGTTCCGTCGTCTGCTCATCTATCACACGATCATCGCCGCGGGCCTGCTGCTGGGCGTTGCCCTGTTTCCGCAGTTCACGCACTACCTTCCGATTGGCGGCGTCAGGGAACTGGTCCAGGGCGGGACGTTGAGCGTCAGCAAGGTCAAACATTCCGCGACGCCGGAAAACACAGAGCTGATGGACAATGTCCTCAAGGCCACCAGCGCTTTCGACCAGCTCGGTTATGCGCGGCAGCTGATCATCATCTTGACCGGCGTGTGGTTGCTGATGTTGCCGGTTTCGTGGGTCCACAAGGGCATTCACCGGGCCAGTATCCACGATCACTCGCTGGATGAAACCGTGCTGATCCTGCCCGGCATTGTCGCTGCGCTGGTGCTGGTGGTTCAGCACAGTCTGGCGCTGGCTTTCAGCCTGGCAGGCATCGTCGCCGGCGTGCAGTTTCGCCGCGCGCTTCAGGATACGTACGATGCGCTCTTCATCCTCGTTGCGATTGGTACCGGCATCGCCGCAGGAGTCAGGGCGCTCGAGATCGCGGCCGTACTGACCGTGTTCTTCAGCTATGCGACTCTTTATGTCCATTACTTCGGGGACGGCCTCGAATCCGATTTCCTGGCCCAGAAGAAAGAATGGAAAAAGAACCGCAAGCGCGCGGATGAACCAGGGGTGGCGGTAAAAGACGACGGTCGACGGGACGCGCCGTGAAAGCGCCGACGGCCGTGCGCACGCAAGCAGCCCGGGTCGCACCGAAGTCGTTTCCCGGCGCATGGCTTGCACATCTCGCTTGCGCGCTGCTGCTGATCGCCGTTGCACAATCGACGTGCGCCGCTCCACCCAAATCCAAGCCGCACAAGCCGGACAAACTGTTCGCGTCCGCCGATCCCTTGGTGCTCACGATCACGGCTCCGTGGCGAGATCTTGTGCATGACAAGAAAGGGCCGGCTTCGTACCCGGCAACGCTCGAGTACACCGACGAGGCGGGGTCGAAGCACGATCTCGCCTTGGCCGTCGAGCACCGCGGCCTGACCCGCTTGCGCCTCTGCGATTTCCCACCGATCAGGTTGCGGTTCGCGAAAGGGGTGGCCAAAGGCAGCGTGTTTCGCGGCAGCAAATCGCTCAAGTTGGCGACTCATTGCAAGAACGGCGAGCGTTCGGAGGAGTACTACGTCAAGGAGATGCTCGCCTATCGCATCTACAACCTGATGACCGATCTCAGTTTTCGGGTGCGACCCGTTTCGATCACGTATTTCGACAGCAAGCAAGCGTCAGCTGACGGCCCGCATTTCGGGTTTCTGATCGAGGATGATGGCGCGCTTGCGAAACGCAACGGCCTCAAGAAGCTTCGCGTTCCAGGAGCCGAGCTCGGCAAATTGGATTCGCTCGCCATCAACCGCTTTGCGCTTTTCGAATACCTCATCGGCAACACCGACTGGGCCGTGCTCAACGGCCCATCACCCGATCATTGCTGCCACAACAGCGTGCTGCTCGGTCCGAATCCACAAGGGACCATTTATGCGGTGCCCTATGATTTCGACTCATCCGGGCTGGTCGATGCGAGCTATGCGGTGCCGAACGCATCGCTGAAGATTCGCAATGTAACTCAGCGTGTGTTTCGTGGATTCTGTGCGAAGAATGCGACACTCGAGGCGGCACGCCGCGAGTACCTCGAGCGCGAGCCGCAGATCCTCGATGTGGTTCGCAACGAGAGTCGCCTGAGTCCGCGCACCGGGGAAAACGCGCACGCCTATCTCTCGACGTTTTTCGAGATCTTGCGCGACGACGAAAAATTCGCGAAGGACATCAAGGAGAAATGCCGCAAATAGCGGCCGATACGGCGGCATCCTTGCCGTAGGAATCGGTTTTCGCTTGCGCCGGTTGAGTCGCATTTGCGCGCGCATCGAGGTCCTGGGTCGGCGATGCCTCGAGTGCGGCCAGTTGCTGCTTGAGTGCGCTGTTGTCAGGCTGCAGCGCGACCACCTGCTGCAGATACTTCAATCGCCCGGCCGCAGCGTCTGGCAATTTGATCTTGCCACCGCGGTAGCCCGCAAAAAGTCCGTCCGATGTCACCTCGAGGTAGCCGACATGGCCGCCGTAATAGGCGGTCATGCCGACATCGATCTGGATCACACGACCCGCATAGCGCGGCCAGACGATACCGGCCGTGGGCGTGTGGCCGACGACGATGTAGTGGGCAACATGGTGTTGCAGGATGGCCTGCACGGTTTCGGCCGATGCCTCCGGCTCGTCGCCGGAAAGCCCACGGTACCAGAGCGGCCCTTGCGGATCGTTGAGGATCGACTTTGCGAGCGGATCGTGCTTGCGCAATGCCTGGTGCGCTGCGTCTGTCAGTGAGGCAAGGCTGTTCTGGCAGTAGGAAGCGCTGATGCCACCGTGCACGAAAATCATGTCGTTGAGCTCGATCGCCACCGGCTCGCGATTGACCCATTCGAAATACTGCCCTTGCGGATTCCAGCGCGGGTTCCACGCCTGTTGATGCTCGACCCAGCCGAGCGGGTGCTTGCTGTTCCAGTCCTGGCGGAAACTCTTCGGCAACGTTGCGAAGCGTTCGGGGTCACGCGCCTTGAGATCGGCCAGGACATTGGCGTAGTAGCGATCGCGCAATTCCCGCGCGTGCGGGCCGGCCAGCGCGGCGTATTCGCCTGCGGATGTATAACGCAGGTCGCCGTAGACGTTCATCGCCTCGTGGTTGCCCATGAGGTTGTGTACACGGCCACCCTCGCGCTCGGCCTCGTCGGCGAGCTTGCGCATATGCGCGATGATTTTCGCGGTATCGGCACCGCGATCCGGAATGTCGCCAACCTGCACGAGATGCGTATCACCGGCTTGCCAGCGGCCGCCCTGGTCGACGATTCCCGCCGCCTTCAGTGTCGCGATGTAACTCGCGTAGTCGCCGTGGATATCCCCTATCGCGACGATCCGGTCCACGCCAGTCCAATGGTAGTCGTCGATCTTCCTCGGTGACGCCCACAGCAACTGGCTGGCCAGCACGCTGCAAAGAAACGCAGCCCCATGCCTGAAACGTGCGCTGCGTGAATTGCTGCGGGCCATCAGCGGAGTCCTCCGCGGGATCGGAAGAGGTTGCGCAAGACCCGTCGTCAGTGCCTGCGCAGCGCAGACATCATACGCCGGCGTGTGGACGTCCTCGGATGTGTATCGCGGCTAGCTGACAGCGGGACCCGCGATGTGTCCGGTGTGCGCCGGCCAGGCGACAGACCCCAGCGGTCGCACGATGCACCCCATGCACGATCGATGGGGCCGCTCGCCATCAGCCTCGCTCGTGCACAGCGGACGATGCGCGGAACGCGATTGTCCCGGCAGCGTCTCTCCCTTTTTCCGATGGTTCAATCCGCTGGCGGCAGCGTCACCTTCCCGGCGACGTTGCGGTATCGGATGTTGTCCCCGTTGCCTGCCTTGTGCGCGACGCTGAAATTGGCGTGCACGCCGTCGGCCTCGATATCGCCCGAGCCGTCCGAACCGACACTGGCATCCTTGCCGATGTCGCGAAAATCGATATCGCCCGAACTGTCGCGATCGACGCTTGCATTGCCGCCGATGCGATTGAAATCGATGTCGCCGGAGCTGTCCTGGTGCACGATCGCATCGCCCTTGACGTCGCCGATATCGATGTCGCCGGAGCTGTCCGAGAGGATCGTGACCTTGCCGGCAACGCCGTGGATGCCGATATCGCCGGATGTGTCGCTGACTTCGACGTTGCCGCCGAGATCGTGCAGGCGGATGTCGCCGGAGCTGTCCATCAAGTCGATGTTGCCGTCGATTTTCGACGCTTCGAGATCGCCCGACGAATCGCGCAACGACAGCGCGAGGCGCGCAGGCATTCGCACCGTCACGTCCATGTAGGCGTAGTGGTTGCCGAGCAGGCTCCAGTTCTCGCCTTCATTCGGGATGCTTGTCGCGATGACGGCCTTGGCGCCATCACGCTGCTGCTCGAACTTGATCGCATCGAGCGCAGCCTGTTCGCTGGCGCAGGCCTTTCCGCTCACCTCGATGCGCTCGAGGTCGGGCACGCCTTCGATGACGAGATCACCTGCGCCGGTGTCGAGCTTCAGCCCATCGAGGCCCTTGGCATCGACCGTGACGGAACGCTCCGCGTGAAAGGCGCAGTCTTCGGCGCTCGCCAACAGCGGCACGAGCGCAATTGCGACGGCAAGCGACAGACGCAGCATGATTCCTCCGACGTGTCCACGATTGAGAGCGGTTGGATGCCAGGAATGGGCCAAGGGTTTAAGCCCGAAGCGCAATGGACAACCTGATTGGCGACGATGCTCAGCCAATGAAATCCCGTTCTTGCTGAGCCCTTCGGCAAGCTCAGGACAGGCGTAGCTTGCGCAAGCAAGCGAAGTCGAAGCACTGATCGACGCGGCCCTTCGACTGTCGGCCCTACGGGCCTACGCTCAGGGCGAACGGCGGGTTTGTCGAGATGGCCTGCGACTTCGGCCTACGCTCGGACCGTGTCCCGGACTTGATCCGGGGGCGAACGGCGGGGTGGTCGGCTGAATGTCGTCGCTGATCTGGATGGACAATGAGTCCTCGTCAGGCGCCTTTGCCCGCCGCGGTCGTTTAGCATAGGCCTTTCGGCCGGGTTCGACGCCTTCCCGCATGCGCATCGCCATCACCCGCGACGTGGGTCCGAGTCTCGATCATTGCGAACTTTCGTTCGTGCCGCGCGCAGCGATCGATTGCGCGCTTGCGGCCGCGCAGCATCAGGCCTACCGACGGGCGCTTTCAGCACTCGGCTGTCGCGTGATTGCGCTGCCCGCCGAGCCGGATTTGCCGGATGCAGTATTCGTCGAGGATGTTGCGGTCGTGCTCGACGAGGTCGCCGTGATGACGCGTCCAGGCGCCGAGTCGCGACGCGCGGAAGTCGGCACGGTCGCCACGGCACTGGCGCCGTTGCGCCCGCTGCTTTCGATCGAGGCGCCCGGAACACTCGATGGTGGCGATGTGCTGCGCACCGGACGCACGCTGCATGTCGGATGCGGCCGGCGCAGCAATACGCACGGAATCGAGCAATTGCGCGAGCTGCTCGCGCCGCATGGTTATGAAGTCCGCGCAGTACCCACACGGGATTGCCTGCATCTGAAATCGGCCCTGACCGAAGTGGCCGACGGCGTCCTGCTGATCCAGCCGGCCTGGATCGATGCCTCGCAATTTGCGGATTTCACCCTCATCGAGGTCGATCCGGCGGAAGCCCACGCGGCCAATGCGTTGCGCATCGGCGACGAGCTGATTTATCCGGCTTCGTTTCCGCGCACCGCGGCGCGCCTTGCCGCGGCCGGATTTGCGACGACCAGGGTCGATGTGTCGGAGCTGCAGAAGGCGGAAGCCGCCGTGACCTGTTGCAGCCTCGTGTTCGACCCGTTGACGGCAACATGATGCTTGCCCTGTTTTCCCCTCGCGAATCGAAAGCGGCGCGGCTTGCATCGGATCGCGGGTCGGCCCTGCCGGCAGCGGATTCGGACCTGATCGGGACGCGCCGCAAATCGTATGCGAGGATAGCGCGATGAACCTGTGCGATACGCAGCCCGCGACGCTTGCCGAGCAGGATTTCGCGGCGATCCTCGAACGCATCATCGGCGAAGTCGAACCGCTGATCGGGCAGGGCAAAGTCGCCGATTACATCCCGCGCCTCGCCGAAGTGCCCGCGGACCAATTCGGCATGGCGATCGCCACGCTCGATGGACGCAACTTCCAGGTCGGCGATGCCACGGAGCCGTTCTCGGTGCAGAGCATCTCCAAGGTCTTCACGCTGACGCTCGCACTCGAGGCGATCGGCGAGGAGCTGTGGGAGCGCGTGGGCCGCGAGCCGTCCGGCAGTGCCTACAATTCGCTGGTGCAACTCGAACGCGAGCAGGGCATCCCGCGCAATCCACTGATCAACGCGGGGGCCCAGGTCGTCGCCGATGTGGTGCTGACCAGCAACGACAACGCACGCGGGCGGCTGCTCTCGTTCGTGCGCGAGCGTGCCGACAATCCGGATATCGTGATGGATCCGATCGTGGCGCGGTCCGAGCGCGAAACCGGATTTCGCAACGCCGCATTGGCCAATTTCATCCGCAGCTTCGGCAACCTGCACAATTCGGTCGACGCGGTGCTGGATTTCTATTACCACCAGTGCGCATTGCGCATGAGCTGCGTCGATCTTGCGAGCAGCTTTCTGTATCTGGCCAACCGCGGGCGTTGCCAGCGTACCTGCGAGGCGGTGATCACGCCGGAACGCGCCAAGCGCATCAACGCGATCATGCTGACCTGTGGCACTTACGATGCCGCGGGCGATTTCGCGTTCCGCGTCGGCTTGCCGGCCAAGAGCGGTGTCGGCGGTGGCATCGTCGCCGTCGTGCCCAATGTGCTCGCGCTCGCCGTGTGGTCGCCGGGCCTCGACGAGAAAGGCAATTCGCTGGCCGGATTTGCGGCGCTTGACCGCTTCACCGCGCTCAGCGGCCTGTCGGTTTTCTGACGACGCGGACGCGCGCGTGCCCAAGCCATTGTTCGGCGCTGCGAGCTTGTGCGCGGTGCTTCCAATATCGATTCTCCCGGTCTCTCGGAAGACCTCCTTCCGGCTGCTGGCACCTTCCCCGGCAAGCAGAGGGAGGGTTTTCAAGGCCTCGCAGCCATGATTCCCATTCAGCGTGCCGGAGGCGAGGCATTGCCGATCGCCACCGAACGTCGCGTGGTTCCGGCGATTCTTGTCGTCGGCGCGCTGCTGGTTGTCCAACAAGTGCTGTTGTGGTGGCTTTACTACCACGGTCAGGACAAGCAGCTGGTGGGCGACGAGGTTCATTACCTCGCCGGCGCGCGTTCGATCCTGGCCGGTGGCCCGTGGGATCAAAGTGCGCTGTGGCCTCCCGCGCAGGCCTTGTTCATTGCCGCGATTCTGCTGCTCGGCAAATCGGTTCTGGCCGTGCAGATCGTGCAGATGCTGTTGTTCCTCGGTTGCGGCCTGTTGTTGTGGCATCTGTGGTCGCGGCTGAGCGGGAATGCAACGGCCGGCGCGCTCGCGGCAGCGCTGTTCCTGGTCAACCCGAGCGACGCGGCCTATGCGCAATACCTCTGGCCGGAGATTCCGCACCTGTTTTGTCTGTTGCTCGCGCTGGACCTGTTGCTCGCGCGGCGGCCATCGCGCATCGCTGCGCTCGGCGCCGGCTTGTCGATTGGCCTCGCGTTGCTGTTCAAGAGCCTGCTCACGGGATTCTGGCCGGTGCTGCTGTTGTGCTTCGTGACCTGGCGTCCGCTCAAGGTGCGCTGGAGCGGGGCAGGGTTGTTCGTGCTCGGCGTGGCCATCACCATCGCCCCGGCTGTCATCGCGGGTCACCGCGATACCGGACGCTGGAGCATCGCCGATTCGTCCGCGATCAATCTCCTGATCGGACTCGACGACAGCGCACGCAACGACTACATCCCGGGTCCATCCGCCACGTTGTTCGCCGCATACGAAGCGAGCGGCAGCGATGCGCAGCAACGCGATCGGTGGGCCTGGCAGCAGATACGCGAACGCCTGCGCAATACGCCGCCATTGACGCTCATCGGCGCGCAACTCGATCGGCAGTATTTCCGTCTGTTCGAGAGCAAGACGCTGCTCCTCACGCAGCTGCCCGGACCGCGTTGCGCGGGATATCTCGGCAGCTATTCGCCGCGCCCGTCGTGGCTGGTCGGCATCGTGCGCTGGAGCTCGCACCTTGGGCATGCACTGATGCTGGTCGGCTTCGCGTTCGGCCTGTGCCTGCGGCGCAACTGGCGCGAGCCGTGGTTGTGGATTTTGTTCGCGCTGCTCGGCTATCAGCTGGCGCTGTATCTCGGGCTGCACGTCCAGGCGCGGTACCTGTTGCCGATGACTCCGATCTTCTGTGGTTTCGCGGGCGATGCTGTCGCGAGGCTTGGTCCGGAAACCTCGCGCGTCGCGGTTCACCGTGGCGCACTCTTCGTCGGGGCCGCGCTCGCCGCGTTACTGCTGTGGCTCGCGTTTGCCGCGCCCTGGATCGACGGCTACTGCCGTATCTAATCCGCTGGCCTTGGATGTCTTGCTGGATGCGCTGGCCGACGTTGCAGCACCCGGACCCTCAAAATCGAACCGGGAAATCGGGTCCGGTCGATTGGATGGTAATGCGGGTCTCGGCGCGACCGCGGCCACCGGCGTCGTGACCTGCCCGGCCTGGCGGGGTGCGGGTTTTGCTGCGGCGACCTTGACCGGCGGCGGTCGCAGGTCGAGATGGCCCATCGCACCGCGCCCGCTGCGCGCGTCGGCGGCGTACACATTCACCTGCGCAATCCGGTCGGACGGAATCGGGCTCGACGGAATCGGCAACTCGAACGCGCGATCGCTGGTGGTGTAGACGCGCGAGCCGATGGTCGTGCCGTCCGCATCGATCCAGTCCACCGTCACCTTGCCGTCGAAGGCCGGTTGCGGCAATCGCACGGCGACGCGCTGGTGCCAGCGATCGGCGCTGCGTGCCATCGCGATTTCGCCGCGCGGCCGATCCAGCACCACGGCCGGATCGCCGAACAGGTTGTAGGTTTCGACCAGCACGCGATCATTGTTTTTCGCCTTCGCGGCAACGATCGCATCGCCGATGCGCTGGCCCGGTTTGAGCAATTCGTCGACCAGCGATTTCGAATACATCGGGCTTGGCGAATTGCGCCACGACGCCGCGAACACCGCGACCGCGCCCTTGTCGGGCGTGCGCAGGAAACGCTCGCCGATGGTGTCCGAATTGGGGTTGTCGAACGAGCCCGAATAGCAGGTCATCGACAGCACCATCGGCAGGCGATTGGCGTTGTCGAGTTCGCTGACATCGGCCAGCGTGAACAGATCGTGGTTCTTCCTGAAATCCGGCGGTCCCGAGCGCCAGATGAAGCGCCCGCCGTGTCCGAGGAAGTGCACCAGCAGGCTGCCGGCATCGAGGCTCGACTTGATATCGGCCTGGTGCGCGAGATTGTCCTTTTCCTTGGCGCTGGCGTAGATCTTCTCGGCCGTGAAGCCCTGGCCCTCGATGTCCTTCGCGATCTGGTCCGAAGCCTGGTGGAAATAATCGCTCTCGTTGGTGATGAACATCACCTTGCTGCGCCAGGCGCCCGCTGCCGGCTTCGACTCGTAATCGATGGTCTTCTTCACGATGGCGGCGACTTCGGCAGACGTGACCACCGGAAAACGGCCGATCGCGAGCGTCGGATGAAAGTCGCCTTTCTTCAACGCGACGTAAGCATTGTCGCTCGCGGACTGGCCTTCGGGAGACGGGAATTGCCAGGTCGGGATCAGGTTGCGATCGGGTCGGATTTCGTCGGGATGCGGCAGCTTGGCCAGCGCAGCCGTATCGGCCCGTTTGACCTTGCCCGAACCGGTGCGCGGATCGAGCACCTGCGATTCGTTGTACGACGGATCGGCCGAATGGCGAAGATCGAAACTGGCCGTGCCGACGAGCAACACGTAGCGCGGCTTGACCCGCCAGTGCGAATGGCCCCAAGCGATGAAGTCGCGGATCGCCGAGGGATGCACGACACCGCCGTTGAACTGATCGTAGATATCGTCGACGTTGACGAGATCCACGCGCAGTCCTTGCTTGCGATGGAATTCCGCGAGCGGCCGCACCGCGTCGATCAGGCTCGGATAGCTCACGATCAGGTAATCGTAGCCGGGCGAGGCATCGCGCAGGTCCTGCGCAGCGACGGCTCGCAGCAGCGTCGGCTGACGGAATTGCGCGCCTGCCACAGGGTAGATTTCAACGCCCGGTTTCGCTGCGGCCAATCGATAGCGTCCGCCCGCGGCTCTGGCGCCCGCGCGGTATTCGCCCGCGCTGCTGTAGAACGCGACCGGATCGTGGCCCGAATAGGCGAGCGTCACGGCTGCCGGCGTGGAAGAGTCGGCGGTTTCGAGCGGCGTGCTGCTCGCATCGAGATCGCCGGCGATCGGATAGGTCAGATCGGCTGCATCGAACATGACGACATCGACCAGCGCGGTGGTGTCATCCGATTTGCGGTGCCGAGCCGGAACGCGCAGATCGAGCGTGTTGCCCTTCGCCCGCAACCACGCAATGGGCAGTTTCACCTGCTTGTGTATTTCGTCGCGACCGTTCCAGTCGAGCGGTGCGAGCGCATGGCCGTTGAGTGTCAACTCGACCACGTGGTCGGATGGCCTGACGCGCTCGCCCGCGCGCTTCGGCACGCTCGACATGCCGCGAAAACGCAAGTCGGCAGTGGCGCTTGTGCCCGTCCGCGCGTTGCGAGCGAGATCGGGCAGATCGAACTCGAGCGCAAACGGTTTCTGGTCGATGTGCGTGAGCTTGGCCCAAAGCCACACGTCGGGCTCATCGCCCGGCTTCATGGTTTGCTGGTCGAGCCGCACCAGCAGTTTCTGCCGTTCCAGATGAACACGTCGGACCAGCGCCGCGGCACGTTTGCCGGGCGCCGCGGTCGCGAATTCGTGCATGCGCAGATGCATTCCCGCCGACGCACCGAGAATGTAGGCGTTGAACGAGGAGAACGGATCGAACCAGCTCACCGGGCCGTGCAAGGGTTTGCCGATCCATTCGACCCGCGCGCCGGCAGCGAACTTGCCATCACGATCGCCAGCGATGCGTATCGGAACCTCATGGCCATCCAGCGAAAGCGCAAGTTCGCTGCTGCGGCAATCGGCGAGGCCCGGCTGTTTCGCGGCGATTGCGGCGTAATCGAGCGCATACACGCCGGCGTGCTGCAACTCGATGTGCAGGCTGCCACTGCATGCGCGGCCAATCGGCGAAACTGCGAGCGCGGCCGTTGCAAGAAGAACCGCCGGGACGAAGCGGTGGAGAAAAACCATGGGATACCTGAGCGGGCGGCCCGGAACGGGCCTGGACGTGCAGACTGATAAGCTTAGTTGGTGGACCGATATTGGACAAGTTTGGTTCCGGACAATGCCGGTCCGTCGCGATGCGCTGGAGCGTGGGGATGCCCGACGATTTCGCTGCGTTGATGGAGGCCTTGAAGGGCGGGATCACGGCCGAGGAAGCCGCGCTGCTGGGCCGCCTGGCCGCGCGCGTGGGCAGCGGCTGCATCGTCGAGGTCGGTTCCTATCGCGGCAAATCGGCGGTCGCGCTGGCACTCGGTGTGCGTGAAAACCGGCACAGCGTGCGTCCGCGGATCTACTGCATCGAGCCGCACCGGGATTTCACCGGTTTCTATGGCGGTCGGTTCGGCCCCGAGGATCGCGGCGCGTTCTACGAGGTCATGACGAAAACCGGCGCCTTCAACGAGGTCGCGCTGGTCAATCTTTCCAGCGAGGACGTTGCCGCTGCGTGGACGCAGCCGGTCGGCCTCGCGTTCATCGACGGCGATCACCACTACGACCAGGTCCTGCGCGATTTTCGCTGCTGGGACCGCCACGTCGTACTCGGCGGCCTCGTTGCGTTCGACGATGCGCTGGATCCCGCGTGCGGCCCCGCGCGCGTGGTGCGTGAAATCCTCGAGAGCAGACGCTACCGCGAAGTCGAGCGCGTCGGAAAAATCCTCGTGCTGCAGAAACTGCAGCACGATGCGCCGACTGTCCCCACGCGACCGCAGCGCATCCTCGTCGCCTGCCACGACATCATCTGGAGCGGCGGCCTGCTGCGTTTCGAGCGCGTGGGTCGCGAGCTCGCGCGCTGGGGGCACGAGCTCGCGTTCGTGCGCTTTTCCGAAACGCCCGCGCCCGAGCGCGACACCGATCTTGCCGTGTTGTCGATGGCGCAAGCCGCCGCCGCCCAATGGGATGCCGTCATGGTTCCGGGCGCCGGATTCCCGTCCGAAACGATCGAGCGCTTCGCCGAGTTGCGGGCGCCGAATTTCGGCGTGCGTGTCCAGCACGTGCTCAACGACCGAACCGTGCACGCGGGGTTCAAGCGCGTCAATGCCGCGTTCGCGCCGGACGTGGTGATCTTCAACAATCCCGACTGGCCGGTCGGATCGTTTACCGACTTCCAGGCGCGGCGTTTTCATGTGCTTGTCGGCGCCGTCGATACCGCAGCCTTCCGGCCGCCAGCCTATCGCACGCATCCACTGGAAGCCGGTCGATGGATCGTCGGCGGGCAGGCAGCGAAAAATGCCGATGTTCTGATCGAGGCGCTAGACCATCTGCCGCCCGACGTGACCTTGAGACTGTACGGGCCTGATCGCCAGAACCTCGCCGAGCTGCACGCCGATCTCGTCGCGGCGGGGCGTCTGCAACTTTCCGGTCCGATCACCGAGCACGATCTGCCGCGCTATTACCACGGCGTCGATTGCGTGGTCATGTGCGAGTCGCATGCCGGCTGGGCCAATCTCGCGGCGGAGGCGCTGGCGAGCGCGACGCCGCTGGTTTGCACGCGCCACGGAACGGCGGCGTTCGCGCGTCACGAGGACACCGCACTCGTCGTCGATGAACCGCTCGCGGAACCGATCGCGGCGGCGATCGAACGCCTGCGCAGCGATGCTGCGCTGTGCCGCCAACTCGCCGAGCGCGGTCGCGAGACGATTGCCCAGTTCGGATGGGGCGACTATTCGCGCCGCCTGCTGCAACTGATTGCGCCCGACGACGCCGAGCACTACGTGCATCTTCCCGAAGCCGGCCTCTACGGCAAATGGCCGGCCGAGGATCGTCTCGCCGGATTGGCGCCGCTGATCGAGAACGCGCGCGGCAAGAGCATCATCGATTTCGGTTGCGCCGAAGGCATCGTCGCGCGCGAGTTCCTGCGCCACGGCGCTAGCCTGCTGCACGGCTTCGAGCGCGATCCGTTCCGCGTCGGCGTCGCGGCGGCACTTTGCGCGGATTTCGATCAAGCGGTCTTTCGCGAAGCCGATCTTTCGGACCTGCCAGTGTTTCGCGCCGAACAGGCCGATCTGTTGCGTGCGAAGTACGACATCGTGCTGTATCTCGGGATTCATCACCATATCGATGCCGACACGCGCGAGGCTCTGCTGTGCTTCGCGATCGATCTTGCGCAAGACTGGTTCGCGATACGCACGCCCGCGGCCATTGCCGAAGCCGACCGCATCGACGAGCGACTCGCGCGCGCGGGATTCGAACGCGTGGAGCAGGAAGACCCGCACCGCGCAATCGGCCAACCTCGGCAACCTGATGCTGTACCGGGCGAGGCGGACGTGAGCCGATGATCCGCCAGTTCGTGTCGTTCCCGAAATCCGGGCGCACCTGGATTCGCTACATGCTCGGCCAACTCGGCCACGAAGCCGACATCGAGTTCCATCACGACCGCTTCGAATTCAACGACGGCGCGAAACCGCCGCACGATTTCGATGTGGCCTCGCGCATTGCGCGCTATCGCCATGTCGAAAAACTGATCTATCTCGAACGCGATCCGCGCGACGTGATGATCAGCCTGTACTGGCAGGTCACCGGACGGTTCCGCGCATTCTTCCATTACGACGGCACGCTGTCGCAATTCCTCCGCGACGATTACTTCGGCGCCGAAATCCTCCAGCGCTTTCGCGAGATGTGGACCGGGATCGTGCGCGAACTCGGATTTCCGGTCGTGACCTACGAGGAATGCCATGCGGATGCCGAGGCGACGTTGCGGCGCATCCTCGCGTATTACGAAATCGACAGCGACGACGCGGCGATCGCATCCGCGGCCGCCAATGCGACGTTCGAGAAAATGCAGGCCCTCGAGCAATCGCAGCGTTTCCCCGAGCCGTGGCTCAAGCCGAAGGACGGATTCCCGAAAGTGCGCCGCGGAAAAATTGGAACCTGGCGCTCGCTGGACCAAGACGACATCGCCTATCTCGATTCGGTGTTCGGGCAGCCGTAGCCGCGGAATGCTGGCGTCGAAGCGATGTGCGCTGATCGCCAGTGACGACAGAAAGTGCTCCGCCTCGGCGCGCTCGTACACGCTCGGCGCTCAAGTCGTGGCGTTTGGCCAGCAGGCGGCGGCAAACTTCGTCGAACAGGCGTCGCGGCGATCCCGTTTCGCCTCGCGGGGTTATCGTGGTGGATTGAGGTGATAAGTCTTATCGGGTCGCAATGGTCGCGAACTTCGTCGGCAAGGTGTGGCCGCGAGCCGGGGGAATACGCGCTGTTATCGCCGCGGATTCGGGGTGATAAGACATATCGCTTCGTTTACGTCGGATAGCGCCGCATGCTGCCGCATCCGCGCAGGCGACAATGTCGGGCAAGTCGATGTTTCGACGCAGGATTTTGCCTTGACCACGGCTTGACGCGGCGCGCAAGATGAGACTTATCGCCCCGGATCTGGGGCATATTTGTAGTTAGGCGGCACATGGAACCTGGCGAAAACTTCAAAGAAGTATGCGCGCGCTTCGGCGCCGCGATGTATTTCGCCCAAGTGCTAGAACACGGCATCGTTAATGCCCTTGTCTTTCTCGACCTAGCCCCATCTACTGCTGGCAAATATACGCCTGCGCAGCACGAGGCTTACTACGAGCAACAGTTTGAAAAGACGCTTGGTAACTTAATCAAGACGCTCAAGAACGTTTCGGTCATCCCGCCAGAACTTGAGGCGGCGCTCGACAAGTCGAAAGCGAAGCGAGCTTATCTTGCTCATCAATTCTTTCGCGAAACGGTAGAGGCATACACTTCCGGCGACGTCGAGCCGCTAGTGTTGGAGCTTGAGGACACGCGCATTCTTCGAGGCAATGAAAAGAATTGAGGCTTTCATGCGGCACATAATGCACCGTCTTGGGTACACGGACGAGCTCATCGCCAAGCTGACGGCGGAGTTTCAACGAAATCCGCGCGGTGCCCTCTAACTATTCGCTCAAGCGGACGGCTGCGTGTTGGTCGCGCTAAGATCATGCGCATCGTGGCAGCCGCCACTTAGCTCAACCGTTATGCCTCAAATGCCGTGCACAGGGGAAAGCGATGAATATTGACGTTCCATACATGCCATCGATCAAGAATCTCCCGAAAATTCTTGAAAAAATCCAGCACGCGGCCGTGCCTGAAACATTCACTTACGAGTTCTTGAAAGACCTGGGCTTTTCCAGCTCGAACGACAGATCGATCCTTAAAGTCTTGAAGTATCTCGGCATTATTGACGCCTCGGGCCGCCCGCAAAGTAGCTACCGAGAATTTGTTGATCACACGAAGACCAAGCATGTACTGGCTGAACGGTTGCGTGTCGCTTATGACGATCTCTATGCAAGCAACAAGAAAGCTCAGGAGAAATCGGTCGATAACTTGAAGGGTTGGTTTAAGTCGAAGACCGGGAAAGGCGATGCAGTTGCACTGAAGATGGCGAGCACCTTTAAGGCGATGGCTCAATTCGCAGACTTCACTAAGAGCGTAGACGCATCATCCGAGCCAGTTATAGAATCGCCTCCGCCAGTCGAGGATACTCTACCGCCTACGCCACCCGTTATCACTGGAGAAAGTAAATTCGGGCTCGTATACCGGTTAGAGATCCATTTGCCAGATACGCAGAACATCGAGACGTATCGATCAATATTCCGAGCCCTACGCGAAGAATTGATGTAATGGCTAAAGACATTAACGACTTCACCCTCAAAGGTATCTTTGGCGCTTACTGTATTCGGGAGTTGCAAACTTCCGGTGTATTAAGGTCGCCGGACAAGTCTGTGGCGGACAATAAGGATCACGACCTATTCGTCACCGCGTCTGAAAAAATCAGGTTTGGCTCCATTCAGATGCAGCGCTACTACAGGATGTTGTACGTATTTGAAAATCTTGTTAGAGAGTTCATATCAAATACATTTACCGATGAAGATGGTGAAGATTGGTTTGACAAGAGAGCGAACGTCGCAATGAAGAAAAAGTTGACTTCGCGCAAGGCCGACGAGGTGAGCAACCAGTGGCATACCGGCCGTAATGAGCATCCCTTGTTCTACAGGACTTTGGTGATCTAGCATTACTCATCATTAATCATTGGGGCGTGTTCTCGGACTTCTTTCCTGATCAGGCGTGGGTGGCTAGCAGAGTGAAAGATTCAGAGCGCACTCGAAACGTAATTGCACACACAAACGAACTCCCAGCGGTTGAAGGCGCTCGACTAGAAATGCATCTTCGTGATTGGATCAAGCAAGTAGGGTAGTGACATAACAATTCGTTCGAGGCGGACGGCTACGCCGCCGCTCAACTCAAGCGTTAGGCGGCAAAACTGCAAAGGAGAAACGCATGAAGAAGTTGAGTCTCGCAATACTCATCTTGCAGTTACAGGGATTGCCTTTGCGCAGGCAACCAAACCAGGCACGTACTACGTGAAAGAAAGCGTCCTCGAAGAACGATTAGCTCCAAATGCAACTGGGAGCGTTACAAACCGCATATACCGACAGCAAAAGGTTGAAGTCTTCGAGATCAAAAGCGGGTGGGCTCGCGTCTCCAAGTATTACGACGGTGCCGTAGAGGGAAAAAACGGCCAAGTGGCAAGCTGGGTGCTCGCCCGTGGGCTTTCGTCTTCTCGGCCTGCTGAACTCCCGCAACCGTCTCTTGCTACTGACCCGCGCATAGCCAAAGATGCATTGCCGAAAGTCGGGCAAAACGGCTTGACCGAGCAAGACATCCAAGTTCTCTACAAAGGGGCAGTAAAGTTCCTGAATGCCGGAAAATGTGCGCGCGTCGAGTACGGAGACAAGAGTACAAGTAGGGCCAATACGTATTACATCAACTGCGGTGGCTCCGCCAATATCTTCTTCACACCTACTGATGTGCGGTAGTAATCAGCCCAATTGTAGTTATGCACGTTGCGAGAATTAGCCTATTATGACTGAAGCAATCTTCGCGCTCATTGGCGTAGTAGTCGGGATCGTGGGTTCTGGCATTGTTAATCTCTGCATGCAGAGTAGGCAATTTGCGCATGATAAGGAGATGTATATCCTTCGCAACCAAAGTGCTGAAAATGTGAAGGCCCTTCTGATCGAGATGCTGAGCCATAAGAGCTACACAGATCGTTCGTTTGAGGCAATCCGCAAGAAAGTGGGCGGCTACTCCGATGATGAAGTGCGGCAATTACTCCACGAAGTAGGGGCTAGGAGAACGTCGCGAAGCGATTCGGAGGAAGAATGGTGGTATTTGGCAAGTCGTGAGCAAGAGCGCATTGAAAAAAGGCAGAGACGTGCATAACAAGGCGCTCCAGCCGATTACTCAATCGCTGCGCGGTTTCGCGTCGGCTGAGCTTGGTCGTTAGCCAGCACCGGACATGCCACGCTACTCACGAGCATTTATCAGTTATACAGTTCCGAGCGAGAAATGCGGCTCGGGTTGCCGCGAAAGGCAACGGCTTGGCATGGCGGCCTTCATGCCGCATGAGCACATTGCCGCTCAGTTACTGCCCGCACGATGCTCTTCCATGAACTAGGAGGCGAAATTTGCCGTGCTTTTGAGTGAGCACTATCAATGTTTGTTTGGTGCATGCAGAGTCCCATTGCGGCGTTCTGGTCTGATTTCTCGTAAACCCTCTTTCTCTCGATCAAACAGTTTCGCCTGGCTTTCTTGGCCTGTTTCAATCGGTCCGCATAGATCCAGCTTGCGTAGACATAGCTCAGATCGCGGCGGCGGTTACGGCTAGGGACGTTGATAGGGGCCTTGGTAACTTGATAGAGCTACTATCGTCTTCGCGTAGCTATCGTAGCGCCGAGCAAAACTTCGGTTTCCTAATGCCTCATTTGCGAGCACTCGGTTCCGCACAGGCAGTCGAGGTTCTAAACATATGTGCCGCAAATGACCAAATTGAGCATGCCGGCCCCTGCGCCAGAGATTACATCCCAGCAGTGCTAAGGGCGTATCCCGACTAGGCTATAATGCGTTCGTCAACGCCTGAAAGAGACCTGCTCAAGATACGGGGCCCAGTTTTAGTGCAGGTGCTGGCTAATAATTCGTGTATGGACTCCCCTTGCAAGTGACCGAGTGAATTGCGGATTGGGAACAGCGGTTGGAGTCGAGTATACGGTTTCCCGATTAGCGACGGGACTCAGCCGACATCTTTTCCGTTCGCCCTGAGCGTAGCCCACAGGGAACCGAAGGGTTCACGCGCCAGGCACTTCGACTTCGCTTGTTTACCAAGCTGCGCAGTGTGAACGGAATTTCCAGCTGAGCGTCGTCGCTGATCGGGTACGGTTTTGGGGTGAGCACTATGCGCTCGGGCCACGCGGTCTTCCCGCCAACCAGCTGCAGATCGATTCGCGCCATCCGCTTCACCGTTGGCGCTCAGCCGATGCGCCGCATTGACCAGGCCGACGTGCGAGAACGCCTGCGGAAAATTGCCGAGGAGTCGCTCGGATGACGGATCGTATTGCTCGGACAACAATCCGACCTCGTTGCGGATGGCGAGAAGGCGCTCGAACAGCTCACGGGCTTCGCGGTGGCGGCCGAGCAGCGCGAAGTTCTCGACCAGCCAGAATCCGCACACGGTGAACGAACCTTCGCCGGGCAGTTCGCCGGCATCGGTCGAATAGCGCCACACGAACCCGTCGCGGCACAACTGCTGCTCGATCGCCTCGATCGTTCCGAGCATGCGCGGGTCGTCGACAGGCAGGAATCCGACGATCGGCATGCGCAGCACGGCGGCATCGAGTGCCTGCGCGCCGTAGCGTTGCACAAAGGTGTTGCGCTCGCGATCGAAGCCCTGGTCGCAGACTTGCGCGTGGATGCGTTCGGCCAGCGCGCGCCAGCGCGTGGCGTCGCCGTCGAATCCGGAATGCTCGATCGCATGCGCGACGCGGTCCGCGGCCACCCAGGCCATGACCTGCGAATGCGTGTAGTGGGCTTCCTGGTCGCCGAGTTCCCAGATGCCGCAACCGGCTTCCTGCCAGTTGCCTTCGAGAAACTCCAGCACGCGCACCTGTTCGATCCATTCGTCCTGGCTCATGGCCAGACCGTGCTCGTGCGCGACATGCACGCCGTTGATGAGCTCGCCGTACGCATCCATCTGCCGTTGCTGCCAGGCATGGTTGCCGACACGCACCGGACGGCTGTGCTCGTATCCGTCCAGCCAATCGAGCTCGTGTTGCCCGAGACGCCAATCGCCATCGAGCGTGTAGACCGGTTGCAACTGGGCCGGTTTGCCGGCCGTCGTGCGCAGCAACCACTCGCGCCATGCGCGCGCTTCGTCGCGATATCCCGAATGCAGCAGCGCGTACAGCGTGAAGGTGGCATCGCGCAGCCACGTGTAGCGGTAATCGTAATTCTTCGATCCGCCGAGGACTTCCGGCAATCCCATGCTGGGCGCGCCGACGATTCCGCCGGTGCGGCTGTCGCTCAGGACTTTGAGCGTCAACAGCGAGCGCACCACCGGCTGACGCCATGGATGCGAATGCGGATACCTGGCGCTCCAGTCGCGCCAATGATTGGCGGTTCGCTCCAGCGCCGCTTCGACATCGACAGGGCCGCTCTGCTTGCACCAGGCATCCTGCCAGCGCAGCACGAACGCGGTGCGACTGCCTTTGGTTGCCGTGAACTCGCCTTGCCATGTGTCGCCCTCGGCATCGAGCGCGAGCGGGCTGATCAATTCCAGCGCATGCGGTCCTGCGATGAATTGGATGGCGTCGTCGCGGCGCCCCGACCACGGCACGATGCGTCCGTAGTCGAAGCGGAACAGCGCCTGCATGCGCATCGGCACGCTGCCACTGCGGCCCTCGACGATGCGCACCAGCTCGATGGCGCTGCTGTCATCGCGCGGCATGGCGAGGAAGTCGATCAAGGCGACTTCCCCTGCTTCCGTGCGAAACAGCGTTTCAAGCACCATCGTGTCGCCGCGATAACTGCGCTGCACGCCCTTCGGCTTCGCCACGGGTGCGATTTGCCAATGGCCGTTGTCGGGCGAACCGACCAGCGCCGCGCAACAGGCCGCCGAATCGAAGCGCGGCAGGCACAGCCAGTCGATCGAACCGTCGCGACCGACCAGCGCCGCGGTGCGCATGTTGCCGATCAGCGCGTAATCTTCGATGCGTTGGCCCACGTTGCTGTTCCCTGCTTCTACGGGGGTGACACCTTGGCTGTGGCCCGACGAGAGAGCGTTTTGCGCGGCGTCAGGACGACACGGCTATGGCCGACGCGAGATCACACATCTTGTTGAGCGTGGACCGCGAAGGCATCCGATCATTCTTTCCTTGCACACATGAGCGCTCGATGAGCGGCGCCGATGGATCGGATCGCAGCAGGCTCAAGCCGCCTGCACGACGCGGCCTTCGTTGCTTTCGATTTCGGTCGCCTCGCGCACGTCGGCGACTTTCACGGCGAAATGCAGCGTCTTGCCGGCCAGAGGGTGGTTTCCGTCGACCGTGATGTGTTCGTCCGCAACCTTGGCGACGGTGACCAGCAAGGGACCGTTTTCGGTGCGTGCCTCGAACTGCATGCCGGGCTTGACGTCCGCATTCGGAAAGGCGCTGCGTGGAATGTCCTGCACCAGCGCATCGCGGCGCGGACCGTAGCCGAGCTCCGGCGCGACATCGGCCTCGATGCTGCTGCCGATTTCCTGACCGGCCAGCGCGCGCTCCAGCCCCGGCACGATGTTGCCGGCGCCGTGCAGGTAACTGAGTGGAGCGTCAGGGGCCGACTGGTCGAGCACTTCGCCCGCCTCATCGGTGACTGTGTAATGAATCGTGGCGACTCGTCCGTCGTCTATGTTCATGGGAATCCTCGTGTCGGAAGGAAAAATGCGCCGGGAAATTCACGGCATGGCAAGGAGTTCGCGTGCTCCCACAGCAAACATCGGGCACACAATCCGGGTTTCAAGGCGCAAGGCACGATGGATGCGCGCGGGCGATGCCTCAGGCGTGGTTTGTGCCTGGATTCGCGGCGTCGGTTTTCCGCTGGGTATCGCGCCCGACCTTGTGCGCCGCGGAACGCACGCGTTCGATATCGTCATCGAGGGCCAGCGCCGCCTCCGCGCGGGCGAGTGCGTGGCGTGATTGATCCGCGGCTGCGTCGAGATAGCGCTGGTCACCGAGTTGCGCCAGCGTCTGCAACATTTTCTGGAGATGGACGGCAACTTCGACCATGCCGGCGCCATCGCGCGCTATCGGCACGAAGAAATCATCGAACAATTCCTCGATTCGCACCGGAGGTACGTGTACACGCTGGAAGCGTACTTCGTCTGTCTCCGTGTGCGCATCGCCGGGACGTCTGGCCCAGTCCGCCAGCACGCGCACGCCACGCGTCAGGATATCGATCGCGGTGCCGGGGTCGTTGATGGCCGCGGACAATGCGCGCGATGCGATCTCCGACAGGACGCACGCGCCGAAACGCGGATCCTGATCGAACGAGCGCACGTCGCTGATTTTGAAACTTTCGCGGACCGAATCCATGCAATCGGCAGCGTTCGCGCCAGAGACATACGCGATGGGTCGGCCGGTGCCGGCAAGCTGTCCAGGCAGCGCGACGACATGCACTTCGGCATCGGCGTCCTCGGCGGCGTCCTGCAGCGCCTGCATGTCGATGTGTTCGACATAGCCGAATTCGTTGCTGTGCACGGGTTGCGCCCCGTCGGGAATGTCGCTGTCGTCATCGCGGCGTGGCTGGCCGCCGAGATACGGCGCCTTGCGGCGCAGCCGCATCGCTTTCAGCGACGTGTCCTCGACCCGCGCACTGGTGGGTCCGACCCGGCCGAGCCCGAGCACATGGTCGGTCCAGCGCAGCAGCGTCACGACGATCAACACGATCACGAACAAGGTGACGACATACAGCACCACACGCCCGGTATCGCCATAGAGGCCGGTCTTCAACACGATGATTCCGACCAGGCTGAACAGGAACGAGCCGATGAACGTGGCCAGCGCGTTCTGCGAAGTGCTGTCGGCACTCAGCAATCGGGTCGCGCGCGGGGTGGTGTTGCTGGTGGCGGCGGAAAATGCCGCGACCATCGTGCTGAGCGAGAAGATCGTCACCGACAACATGCTCGCCGCGATGATGTGCAGCAGGCTGTCTACTGCATCGGATCCGATCTTGGCCGGGATGTCCGCGGGAATATAGCGCTTGATCCACAGCGCGAGCAGCGCAGTGATGACGCCGAGCACCGAAAAGGCGGTCGCACGCAACCACATTTCGCGTGACAGTTGCAGCAGCAGCCATTGCAGGCGGGAAAACATTCGGGCGTCCGTTCGAGGGCAGCACGCAATGATGCCTTACTGCGTGTGCGATTGCCGATGCAGCGAGGGATCGCTCAGAGTTTGCCGGTCAACGCGTTTCCTCGCGCTTGGCCCGATCCCACAGCGAGTCCTGCTCGGACAGCGACATGCCGGTCAGCGTCGATTCGGCTTGCGTGGCCATTTCTTCCATGCGCCGGAAGCGCCGTTCGAACTTGGCATTGGCGTGACGCAACGCACGCGAAAAATCCACCTTCGCGTGCCGTGCCAGGTTGACGCAGACGAAAAGTACATCGCCGATCTCGTCGGTCAAGCGGTCCGGATCGGCACGCTCGGTAAATTCGGCCCGTACTTCCTCGAGTTCCTCGGTCAACTTGTCGAATACCGGGTCGACCGAAGGCCAATCGAATCCGACACGGGCGGCGCGCTGCTGCAGTTTCAATGCGCGCTGCCATTCGGGCATGCCGTGCGCGATGCCGGCCAGTGCGCTTGGATCATCGACACCTTGCGCCGCGCGCTCGCGTTGCTTGTGCGCTTCCCATGCGAGGGATTGCGATTCCGCCGATGCGACGGTCGCGTCGCCGAAGACATGCGGATGGCGCGAGGTCATCTTGGAGCAGATGGCTGCGACGACATCGTCGAACGCGAACAGTCCGGCTTCCTCGGCCATGCGCGCGTGGAACACCACCTGCAGCAGCAGATCGCCGAGTTCGTCGCACAACGCGGAGTCATCGCCACGATCGATCGCGTCGGCGACCTCGTAGGCCTCTTCGATCGTGTACGGCGCAATCGTGTCGAAGGTCTGCGCAAGATCCCACGGGCAGCCGCACGCAGGATCGCGCAAGCGGGCCATGATCGCGAGCAGCGTATCGATGGTTGGCGGCGCTTCAGCTGTCACGATGCGGGACCCGATGGCGCGCGCGGGAACAGCGTCGTCCAATCGGCCGCCGCGTCGCCGACGGCGACGAATTCCGGATTGATCAGCGAATCGCGCGCGTTGTACGTCAACGGATTCCCGTTCAGATCGAGTACCGCGCCACCGGCCTGTTCGAGCACGCATTGACCGGCGGCGGTATCCCATTCCGAAGTCGCGCCAAGGCGCAGATACACATCGGCTTCGCCCGCCGCGATGCGAATGAATTTGAGCGAGGAACCCAACGGCTGTTTTTCGTACGTGCCGAGCCGTTGCAGCATCGCGACCTCGCGCTCGGACCCATGCGAGCGGCTGCCCGCAACGACCAGTTGCGAAGGACGAGGTCGCGTTGTAATGCGCATCGGCGCACCGCCTTCGCGTGCAAGCCAGCTGCCGCCGCCGCGCCACGCGCATGCAAGATCGCCACTGACCGGCGTCTGCACGACGCCGAGTATCGGGCGATGCTGTTCGATCAGCGCGATGTTGACCGTGAACTCGCCATTGCGCCGCACGAATTCACGCGTGCCATCGAGCGGATCGACCAGCCAGTAGCGCTGCCAGTTCGATCGCGCGGTCCAGCCGATCGCGGCCGATTCCTCGGACAACACCGGCCAGTCCGGGGTGAGCGCGTTGAGGCCATGGACGATCACGCGATGCGCGGCGAGATCGGCTGCGGTCAGTGGCGAGCGATCGTCCTTCTGCTGCACCGAAAAGTCCTCGCGGTACACCTCGAGGATCGCCGCCGCGGCGTGCACGGCGATCGCTTCGACGGCATGCGCGAGTTCGCCGAGATCTTCAGTCATGGCTGAGGCCGATAGCGCCCGGCGAGGTATTCGCGCGCGACGAACAACGCGGCAATCGATCGCCCATCGGTCACGTCGGGCCGTGCGAGCAGCGTGTGCAGTTCGGACAGTTTCCACGGCACCACTTCGAGTGTCTCCGGTTCGTCGCCCGGCAGACGCTCGGGATAGAGATCGCGCGCAAGGACCACATGCGTCATCGCGGTCATGTACGCAGGCGACAGCGAAAGCGTCCTCAGGATATGCAGATCATGCGCGCCGAAACCGATCTCCTCCTTGAGTTCGCGGTTCGCGCCCTGTTCCGCCGTTTCGTCGCGGTCGAGCCGTCCCTTGGGCAGGCCGAGTTCGTAAGCACCGATGCCGGCGCCGTACTCGCGTACCAGCAACACCGTGTCGTCATCCTGCATCGGCACCATGATGACCGCACCGAGACCCGATCCCCTGAGACGCTCGTAGATGCGCCGCTCGCCGTTGGAAAACTCGAGATCGACTTCCTCGACGCGCAGGAACTTGCTGGTGTCGGCCAGGCGCGTCGCATGGATGATCGGAAACCGTGGCATCGGTCGATTGTAACCACGGTGGCTGAATCACGTGGTTTCGCTCGACGCGGCCACGGTCGAAAGGGGGTGTTGCCGGGGCTTGCACAGGCAAGCGGTGCCGGGTAAGTCCCCCGGCCCGTGCGCATGGACGCGCAGCGCGAGGTTGCTTTTGACCACCCAGTGCCGCGCGTCGAAAGGCGATCGCGCGCGACGTTTGCCGGCCGCGGGCGGTTACGGCAAGCTAGCGCCCTTCGCATTCCTGGATTGTGCCGCGAATCGTGCTGCGCCGTTTCCGATTTTTCTTCCGGTGGCACCTCGCGGCGTCGGTCGGCCTGATCGCCCTGGCGGCTTGCGCGCATGCGGCCGGCGTTGCCGATGCAAGCGACACCAACCCCGTGGCGGACGTTGCAGGCGTGCCTGTCTCGACCGACGTTCCGGCGACCAAGTGCCCGCTCGGCATGGTCAAATGCCCGAAGAAGCCCGACGACTTCTCGATGTGCAAAAAGAGCGATCTGCTCGATTTCTATGTGCCCGGCTTGCCGGTCACTGGTGATCGCGCGAGTACGCCGGCCGATTTCAGCGCGGTCAAGGTCGAGTCCGGCGACGTCCATCACTACGTTCTCGAAGGAGACGCCGAACTCAGCCGGCTGGATCAGTTGCTGCGCGCCGACACCATTTCCTACAACAACGACACGACGACCTACGAAGCGCTGGGGCATGTGCGCTATCAGGACCGTGGATTGCTGGCGTCGGCGGACACGGCCAGGGGAGCCACCGATCCGGAGCACGCGAACCTCAAACGCGTGCGCTACCAGTTGCTCGGTTCCCGCGGCAACGGTCGCGCGGCCACGGCGGATCTCAGCGATCCCGATCATGCGCATCTGACCGAATCGAGTTACACGACCTGCGACATCGGCGATCCGCAGTGGGATTTTCGAGCGCGCGACATGACGCTCGACCAGGCGAAGAATATCGGTCACGCGCACGATGTGACATTTCGCGTCGATGGCGTACCAATATTCTGGCTGCCTTACGCGACCTTTCCGCTCAACGACGAACGCGCGTCGGGATTCCTGTATCCGAATTTCGGCTACAGCACCCGGCGCGGGTTCGACCTCACACTGCCTTATTATTTCAACCTGGCGCCGAATTACGACGCCACGCTGTTCCCACGCCTGATGACCGAGCGCGGGCTGATGCTCGGAGGAGAATTCCGCTACCTCGTGCCGGGGAGTCACGGCCAGGTCGAATTCACCTATTTGCCCGACGATCGCCTCGCGGACCGCGACCGCGGCTCGTTCCAATGGAAGGACTGGACCACCTTCAGCGAAAACTGGGGCGCCACGGTCGACATCAATCGCGTGTCCGATAATAGCTATTTCGAGGATTTCGGGCGCAGCCTGACCCAGGCGGCGACCAGCCTGTTGCCGGCCAGCGCCTACGTTCAGGGTCGCGGAGACTGGTGGAGTGCGAACATCGGTGGTGACGAGTACGAGATAACCGACCCGTCGCTGCCCAATCGCCTGACGCCCTATCGGCGACTGCCGCGCATGACCTTCAATGCCGAGCACGCGATTGCGGGCGATCTTCAGTGGGGCGTCGATTCGGAGGCGGTCGCGTTTTCGAAGGACGACGCGCTTGATGGCCGGCGCGTCGATCTGTACCCGTATCTGACCTGGCCGATCGAAACGGCGGCGTGGTTCGTGCGCCCGACGCTCGGTTATCGCTACACCGGCTACGACCTCGATCGTTCGAGTGACAACAGCCCGTCGCGCGGCGTGCCGATCTTCAGCCTCGACAGCGGCCTGATCTTCGAGCGCAGCCTCGAACTTGGCAACCAGGCCTACACGCAGACGCTCGAGCCGCGCGCGTTCTATCTGCGCGTGCCGTATCGCAATCAGGCCGATCTGCCGATCTTCGACACGCAGTCGGTGCCTTTCAGCTTCGGCCAGTTGTTCCGGACCAACCAGTTTGTCGGCGCGGACCGCCAGTCCGACGCGAACAACCTGACGCTGGCCCTGACTTCGCGCCTGCTCGAGGATTCCACGGGCGAGGAACGCCTGTCGGCAAGCATCGGCCAGATCCGTTACTTCGAGGATCAGCGCGTGCAGTTGCCGTGTACCGTGAACGGCGTGGTACTGCCGTCTTGCGTGCCGACCGACTATTCCGGTTCCACCTATGCCGGGGAACTTGACCTTCGGATCGACGACAGCTGGCGCGTCGTGCTCGACCAGCAGTGGAACCCGAACACCCGGCAGACCGATCTTTCCGCAGTGAGCCTGCAAAGCCGGTTCAGGACCGATGGGCTGTTCAATTTCTCCTACCGTTTCCGGCGCAACGTGCTCGAACAGGTCGACGTGTCCACGCTGTTCCCGATCACGCCGAGCTGGCGCGTGATCGCGCGCGAGAACTTCTCGCTGCGCGATCACGAGACGCTCGAACGCCTGGTCGGCGTTGAGCACGACACCTGTTGCGTTACCTGGCGTCTGCTGGCGCGCCACTGGATTCACGACATCCAGGGTAACTCCGACGATGCGCTGTATTTCGAGATCGAATTCAAGGGCCTCGGATCGGTCGGCCAGAAGACCGACGACTTTCTGCGCCGTGGTATTCTTGGCTACCAATAGGCGGGCGTTTTCGTCGCCGCTTTCCCCCTGAACAAGCCCTCCATGAAGAAACTCCTCCTACTTGCCGCTTTTGTCTTTTTTGCTGTCGCAAACGGCCTGCCGGCACGCGCGCAAACGCTGCCCGACGAGCCGATCGACCGCATCGTCGCCGTCGTGGATCAAGACGTCATCCTCAAGAGCGAACTCGAAAACGCGGTCGACAATGTCGTCGCGGAATACGCGTCCAAGCCCGAACAGCTGCCGCCTCGCGATGTGCTCGAGCAGCAGGTGCTGCAGCAACTCATCATGCAGAAGCTCCAGTTGCAGCACGCCGAAGACAATGGCGTCAAGGTGTCCGATGCCGAAGTCGATCAGGCCTTGGGCCAGATCGCCGAGCAGAACCACATGCAGGTGGATCAGCTGCGCAGCGCGATCGAGCACCAGGGTCTCGATTACGATCAATTCCGGCAGCAGGTGCGTGACCAGGTGATCGTGCAGCGGCTGCGCCAGAGCGTGGTGCAGAATCGCGTGCAGGTGAGCGACGCCGAGATCGACAATCTGCTCAAGCACGGCAAGGTCAACAACGACGAATTGCACCTCGGCCATATCCTGATCGCGGTGCCCGACGGCGCCACACCCGACGTCATCGACAAGGCGCGCAAGAAAGCGGAGGAGGCCAAGGAACAGATCGACGCCGGAATGGATTTCTCGGCTGCGGCGATCCGCTATTCCGATGCCGAAAATGCGCTGCAGGGTGGCGATCTCGGTTGGCGCAGCAGCAGCGAATTGCCGACGGCGTTCGTCGATCTCACCAAGGACATGAAGGATGGCGACGTCTCGCCGCCGCTGCGAGGACCCAACGGCTTCCACATCATCAAGCTGTACGGAAGCCGCAACCACGCCGGTTCGCAGATGGTCACCGAATACCACGCGCGTCACATCCTCATCAAGATCAGCGACCTCGTGTCGAGCGACCAGGCCAAGGACCGCATCGACCAGATCCGCGCGCGCATTGTCGGCGGCGAAGACTTCGCCAAGGTCGCGAAGGCCGAATCCCAGGACACCGCGACGGCGAATCTCGGCGGCGACATGGGCTGGTTCCCGGCCGACGGTTACGGCACCAAGATCGCCGACGTGATAGCCGGATTGTCAAAGGATCAGATCTCCGAGCCGTTCCAGACCGATGTCGGCTGGCACATCATCCAGTTGCTCGGCTCGCGCACGCAGGACAAGGGCAAGGACCTCGAGCGCCAGCAGGCGAAACAGATCCTGCTCAACCGCAAGGCGGACGAGGAGTACGAGAGCTTCCTGCGCCAGATTCGCGGCGAGGCCTATATCGACGTGCGTCTCCCCGGGGCGGGCGATGCAGCGGCCAAGCCCGACGCGACCTCCAACTGACAGGGTGTCGGAAAACCCCGGGTTGCCGCGCCTCGCGCTGACCGCCGGCGAACCGGCCGGAATCGGCGCGGAACTCCTCGTGCGGCTTGCGGCGAGCGACATCGCCGCCGATCTCGTTGCGATTGCCGACCCCGGGTTGATTGCCGCCGCCGCGAAGGCGCTCGGCGTCGAGCTCGATCTGATCGCGTATGACGCAGCGCACGCACCGACCGAACGCGTCCGTGGTTCCATGCGTGTTCTCGATGTGCCGCTCGCGACGCCAGCCATTCCGGGCCAGCTCGACGTACGCAACGTCCCATATGTTCTCGCGACGCTCGCGCGCGCGGCCGACGGTGCGGCCAGCGGCGAGTTCGACGCGATCGTGACGGCTCCAGTGCACAAGGCGATCATCAACGAGGCGGGCACTCCATTCACCGGACATACCGAGTTCTTCGCCGCGCGCGCGGGCTGCCCGGTCGTGATGATGCTTGCGGCTGGCAAGCTGCGGGTTGCGCTGGCGACTACGCACTTGCCACTCGCCGCCGTGCCGGGCGCGATCACGCGCGAATTGCTCGGGCGCAAGATCGGCATCCTTGATCGCGATTTGCGCGTGCGCTTCGGCATCGAGAGGCCACGCATCGCCGTGCTCGGCGTCAACCCGCATGCAGGTGAAGGCGGGCATCTCGGGCGTGAGGAGATCGATACGATCGAGCCTGCGTTGAGCGCCATGCGGGCGACCGGACTGGATCTGGTGGGGCCGCTTCCGGCCGACACCGCGTTCGTGCCGAGCCAGTCGTCTGGTTACGATGCGGTGCTCGCGATGTATCACGATCAGGGCCTGCCGGTGCTCAAGCGCGCGGGATTCGGTCATGCCGTGAACATCACGCTTGGCCTGCCATGGATCCGCACCAGCGTCGACCACGGGACCGCACTGGATCTCGCCGGTAGTGGCCGTGCCGACCCGGGCAGCCTGATCGCGGCCGCCCAGATGGCGCTCGATCTGGTTGGGCGCTCCGCAGTGGCCGCTCGATGACGCGAAGGCGCGCAGGACCTGCTGAGGGCGACGTCAAGCGCGCTTCACGCGAAAACGCATTGCATGAGGCAGCCGATCGGAGCGGCCGGCCAGCCGGCGCGCGACACCAGCCGCGCAAACGCTTCGGACAGCATTTTCTGCACGATCCGGCCATGATCCGGCGCATCGTCCAGGCCATCGCGCCGCGCGCGGGCGAGAACGTGATCGAAATCGGCCCGGGCGAGGGCGCGATCACCTGGCCGCTGCTCGAGATTCTCGGACGCCTGACGGTGATCGAGCTCGATCGCGATTTGATTCCGCGCCTGCGCGCGGCGGTGCCGGCTGGACGCGAACTCGAAATCATCGAGGCCGACGCACTCACCGTCGATTTCGGAACGATCGGCGCCGGTGTGGATCTGCGCCTGGTCGGGAATCTTCCCTACAACATCTCGACGCCCATCCTGTTCCATTGCATCGAATCTCTCGACGCGATCCGCGACATGCATTTCATGTTGCAGAAGGAAGTGGTCGAACGCATGGCCGCTGGACCAGGCAGCAAGGTCTACGGTCGATTGTCGGTGATGTTGCAACTGGCCTGCCGCGTCGAGCCGCTGCTGCAGGTTGGCCCAGGCGCTTTCCGGCCGCCGCCGAAAGTGGACTCGGCGCTGGTGCGCTTGACGCCGTTGCCGCAGGACGAACGCCATGGCGCGAATCACGCATTGGTAGCGCGCCTGGTACGTTCCGCGTTCGGGCAGCGGCGCAAGACGCTGGCCAACGCGCTGCGTGGCGTAGCCGGTAGCGAAGCGCTTGCTGCAGCTGGCATTGACCCGGGCCAGCGCGCCGAGCAGCTCGCACCGGAGGCGTTCGTTGCACTGGCCGCGGTGCTGGCCGGCTGAGCAAGTGATCGTGGGAGCGGCCTCGCTCGCGCTTCGCGTGAAGCGCGGCCCAAAGGACCGCTTGCAGGCAGGCAAGAACGTGGCACCCGCATCCGTGTTCGCCCAGCTGGGATACTCGTTGCGCTGCCGATGCGCCGCGTGGCCCTTGCCGCTGGGCCGCCGCTCCCGGAGAATCCACGGCATGAACGAAAAGAAACCCTACGACATCGCGATATCCGTTGATACGCAGTTTCTCGATGATCAGTCGAAACCGGCCGATGGCCGCTATGTATTCGCGTACACCATCACCATCGCCAATCGAGGCAGCATCGGGGCGCGTCTGCTCAGCCGCCACTGGATCATTACCGATGGCAACGGCAAGGTGTCCGAGGTGCGCGGCGAGGGAGTCGTCGGCGAACAGCCGCTGCTGCTCGCCGGCAGCGACTTCGCGTATACCTCCGGCGCGGTACTCGAAACCGAACTCGGCACGATGCGCGGCAGCTATCGCATGGTTGCCGATGATGGCACCCAGTTTGATGCCGACATTCCGGCATTCGTCCTGTCCACGCCGCGGGTCCTGCACTGATGCCGAACAACGCAGCGGTCAGCTGACATGGCGATCTGGGCCATCGGGGACGTCCAGGGTTGCCATGAGGAACTGGCGAAACTGATCGACAAGCTGCGCTTTGATCCGTCGCAGGACACGCTTTGGTTCTGCGGCGATCTGGTCAATCGCGGCGGCGAGTCGCTGTCGGTGCTGCGGTTGGTGAAATCACTCGGCGAGCGCACGATCGTGGTGCTTGGCAATCACGATCTGTCCCTGCTCGCGGTGGCCGAACGCAAGCAGCAGGACCAATCGCGCGTCAACGCCGAATTGCGCGAGGTGCTGTTCGCGCCGGATCGCGACGAATTGCTGGACTGGCTTCGCGGCCGCAAACTGCTCCATGTCGATCGCGATCTGCGTTACCTCATGGTGCATGCGGGCCTGTTCCCGAGCTGGAGCATTGCAGATGCGGAGCAGGCGGCACGGGATGTCGAGGAAAAGTTGCAGGGCCATGACTACCGAAGGTTGATGCGCCATTTGTTCGGCAACAAGCCCGACCTGTGGAATCCGCGCCTGCGCGGTATAGACCGGCTTCGTGCGAACATCAACGTGATGACGCGAATGCGCTATTGCGATGTACGCGGACGCATCGCCTACCAGGAAAAAGGCGCGCCCGGCACGCAACGCGCGGGACTCTACCCTTGGTTCACGGTACCCGGACAGGTTCCGCGTGACATACGCATCGTATGCGGGCATTGGTCGACACTGGGCCGTTTCGACGGTCTCGGAATCCGCGCCATCGACACCGGCTGCGTATGGGGCGGGGAATTGACGGCGCTGCGCATCGATTCGGATGAGTCCGTTTACATCAGCGTAAAATCGGATCGTCCGTCATTACCGGGGAAAGGCGATTGAGCTGATCGCCTGCAATGGGCCGTGGTCCCTGCGTTTTCATGCACGCGTGGCTGGATAGCGTGTGACGCTGGCGGTGCCAAGCGCGGCGCTCCGCACGCGAATCGGCATGCAGGTGTCATGCAGTGCGCGAGTGCCCGCAGTGCCCGAAGTGCGCGCTACGCTCGACGGTAATCGACGAAGCTGAATGAAAAATCGTGGCGCTCGTCGCGCGGATGAAATTCGCGACCGGTTTCGATCCATTCGCTCTCGGCAAAACGCGGGAAGAACGTATCGGCGTCGGTCACCGTCGTGTCGACCCAGGTCAGATACATTCGATCGGCGACAGGCATTGCGAGGCGATAGAGTTCTCCGCCGCCGATCACCATGAGTTCTGCATCGCCGGCTTGCGCGAGTGCGGCATCGAGTGAAGCGACGGCATATTGATCCTCGAATGGCGCAGAGCCGCTGCGCGTCAATACCAGATTCTGCCGCCCCGGCAGAGCACGAGCGATCGCGAGCGCCGTCTTGCGGCCCATCAGCGTGGGTTTGCCGAGCGTCAGCGACTTGAAGCGTTTGAGATCGGCGGGCAGGTGCCACGGCATGGCGCCATCGCGACCAATGGCGTGGTTTCGATCCAGTGCGGCGATCACGCTGACACTCATGGCTCCATTTTCACCTTCGCTGTCGTTGTTGTCAGCGTGACGATGGTCACTGGCCGCGTTCGCGATGCTTTCCGATACTGCCGTTGATCCACGAAGGAGCCCACTCATGATCCTGGCTCCGTTGATGTTGCTCGCCAGCCTGCCGCTCGCCACGCACGAGACCGGCGGGATGCGGCACGCCGCGATGATCCTGCCAGCGCGTTTCGAAGCCGGCCGCGTCTTTGTCGTGCCACGAACGCGGGATGGGCAGGAACTGCGCCTGTACACCGACACCGGCGGTGGTCTGTTCCTCGATGAGCGCGCCGTCGAGCGGCTCAAACTCGCCACCACGGCGGCACCGGCCGGTAGCGATGCGCCGCCCGGTGCGAAGCTGGCGAGTCTGCCGCGATTTGCCCCGGGTTTCGCGATCCCCGCGCCGCTTGGCAACGGCGGAAGCCTTTTCGTGGTGCCTGCCGCGCGGGCGGAAAAACAGGCGAAGGAGGGGATCGACGGGGATGGCATGCTTGGCGAGGCGTGGTTTGCAGGGCGCGTCTGGACTTGGGACTACCCGGGGAGACGACTTGTGGTCAATGGCGCCGGATGGACACGTGCGAGCGGAACAAAACGTGTCGTGCTGGGCTTCAAGACCAGCGCAGACGGAAAGCGCGAAACCAATTTCCCGCGTATGCGCATCCGGGTCGACGGCAAACCGATCGATGTTCTGCTCGACACCGGGGCGACCACCGTGCTGACGCCGCATGCGATGAAGGCACTCAATGACGATTTGCCGGCCGAGCGCGCGACCAGCATGATCGTCGACGAGCAGTTTCAGGCTTGGCGCAAACGGCATCCGGACTGGCGCGTGATCGATGACGCGCAGCAAGGCTCGCATGCGGCCATGATCGAAGTGCCCGAGGTCGAGATCGCCGGATACCGCATCGGCCCGGTCTGGTTCACCTGGCGGCCAGATGCGAACTTTCACAAGTTCATGTCGGGCTTCATGGACCGCCAGGTCGAAGGCGCCATCGGCGGCAATGCGCTCGAGCACTTCGTGATGACCATCGATTATCCCGATGCCGCGGCGTACTTCGAATGTACGCGGGACTGCAATCGCGGCGCGTTTCCTAAACCGCGATCGGAGCCTTGATGGCCGGGTGCGGATCGTAACCCTCGATGGCGACATGCTCGAAGCGGAAGTCGTCGATCGAGCGAACTCCCGGATCGAGCCGCAAACGCGCGAGTCCTCGCGGTGCACGCGCAAGTTGCGTGCGTGCCTGGTCCACATGGTTCACGTACAGATGCGCATCGCCGAGCGTATGCACGAAATCGCCGGGTTCGAGGTTGCACACCTGGGCCACCATGTGCGTCAGCAACGCATAGCTGGCGATATTGAACGGCACGCCGAGGAAGATATCGCCCGAGCGCTGATAAAGCTGGCACGACAGGCGGCCGTCGGCGACATGGAACTGGAACAACGCATGGCACGGCTGCAATGCCATGCGTGGCAGATCGGCCACATTCCACGCGCTCACGACCAGCCGCCGCGAATCGGGATTGCGACGGATTTCATCGATGACTCCGGCGATCTGATCGATCGTGCTGCCATCGGCACCGGACCACGTTCGCCACTGTTTGCCATAGACGGGACCCAAATCGCCTTTCGAGTCGGCCCATTCGTCCCAGATGCCCACTCCATGCTCGTTGAGATAGGCGATATTGGTGTCGCCGCGCAAGAACCAGATCAACTCATGGATGATCGATTTCAGGTGCAGCTTCTTGGTCGTGACCAGCGGGAATCCCTGGCTGAGGTCGAAGCGCATCTGCCAGCCGAACACGCTGAGCGTGCCGGTGCCGGTGCGATCGGACTTGGAGATACCGCACTCAAGCGCATGACGCAGCAGTTCTAGGTATTGCCTCATGCGGAACCGTCGGCACTCGGCTGTTCCCTTCGCGACTTCCACAACAGGAACAAGCCCACCAGGATCAACGGCAGCGACAGGATCTGCCCCATCGTCAGCCAGTGGAACGCGATGAAGCCGAGTTGCACATCGGGCTCGCGCACGAATTCCACCGCGAAGCGGAACGACCCGTAAAGCAGCGCGAACAGTCCCGAGACCGCGTAGCGCGGGCGCGGCTTGCGCGAGTAGATCCACAGCACCGCGAACAGCACCGCGCCTTCGAGCGTGGCTTCATACAACTGCGACGGCTGGCGTGCCTCGTTGTCGAGCTGGCCGGCGAGGTACATGGCGTGCAGCTGATCGCGCGTCTTGCCGAGCGACTCGAGTGCACGTGGAAAGATCATGCCCCACGGCAGGTCGGTGCGACGGCCCCACAATTCGCCGCCGATGAAATTGCCGAGGCGCCCGAGGCCGAGGCCGATCGGTATCAGCGGCGCGACGAAGTCGATGGTGTCAAAGAAATGGATGCGATTGCGCCGCGACCAGATCCAACCCGCGACCAGCACACCGAGCAAGCCGCCGTGGAATGACATGCCGCCTTCCCATATGCGGAACAGCGACAGCGGATGGTGGATCAACTCGGGCGTGTCGTAGAACACCATGTAGCCGACGCGCCCGCCGATGATGACGCCGAGCATTCCGTAGAACGCGAGGTCGGAAAACTGTTCCGCACTGATCGGCAGCCGGCCGGCACGGCGACGGCGTTCGCCGAGCCACCAGGCCATGGCAAAACCGATCAGATACATGATGCCGTACCAGTGCACGGCCACCGGACCGATCGAAAACGCGATCGGATTGATGTCGACGAAATAGTGCATCAAGCGCAATTCATCCCAGCGGACGGACAGCAACAACGCGCCATTGTGCCGTCAAACGGACTTTCGAGCGAACGCCGCGCCCAGCAGACAGGGATGGCGAGGCTGCTGACCGCGGATGTTACTTTCAGCGACGGGTTCGGGGACGGAGCCTGCTGCATTTGGCGGGTGATCGCAGTACCGCTTGGGTTCCCGGGGATCCCGCGCATCGCAATCGAATTCCGGTCCGCCTTCGCGCATGGGTCGGCGCGGCGCGGCAATTTCCCATGCCGACGTCGGCGCAGCGCGTCAGGCCTTTGCCCCGTTGCGCACCGATGAATCGTTTTCGGAGTCCGTTCAGTGGCGCACCGTGATCATGTCGTCGCGCCGCGCCAGGATGCGTCGGATGGATGCCGTGTGCGCGTATCGGGCCCGTGTCTTTCAGCACTGGCATCGCGAGCGGGCTCCCCGCGAGAATTTCAAAGTTTGCCCTGCCGTGTCGCTTTTTTTTAAAAATAACATTGCGAACGAGTTACAGCCTCGCCCCAACCATTTCGTCACAATGCGTGCAGTCCACGCCGGTCAATCCATGCCCAACCGCCTCGCCAACGAAACCAGTCCGTATTTGCGTCAGCACGCCGACAATCCGGTGGACTGGTGGCCGTGGTGCGAAGAGGCGTTGGCCACTGCGCGCCGGGACGGCAAACCGATCCTGCTGTCGATCGGCTACGCCGCCTGTCACTGGTGCCATGTGATGGCGCACGAGAGTTTCGAGGACGCCGCGGTCGCTGCGGTCATGAACAAGTTGTATGTGAACATCAAGGTCGACCGCGAAGAGCGTCCCGATATCGACAAGGTCTATCAGTTTGCTCACCAGGCGTTTACGCGGCGCGGGGGCGGCTGGCCCTTGACTGTATTCCTTGCGCCCGAGGACCTGGTGCCGTTTTATGTCGGCACCTACTTTCCAAAGACGCCGCGCGCGGGTCTCCCGTCGTTCGTGCAGGTACTCGAAAGCGTGCGCAGCTGGTTTGACGAAAAGCCCGATGAGGTGAGCGCGCAGGGTACGGCGCTCGCCGCGTTGCTGGCCGATCATGGTCGCACCGTACCGGGCGCCGCGCCGCTTACCGACGCGCCGATTGCCGTTGCGCTCAAGTACATCGGCGCCAGCTTCGATTCGGAATACGGTGGGCGACGTGGCGCCCCCAAGTTTCCTCATGCGCCGGAACTCGAATTGCTGCTCAATCGCGCGGCATCGCCGTCCTCCGCAGCCGATGCCGTGGTGCTGTATGAAGTAATGGCGCGCATGACGCTGACGCGCATGGCCGAGGGAGGGCTGCAGGATCAGCTCGGGGGCGGATTTTTTCGCTATTCGGTGGACGCGCGCTGGCAGATTCCCCACTTCGAGAAGATGCTTTACGACAATGCGTTGTTGTTTCCGCTCTATGCACGGGTCGCGATGCAACTGTACGACGAGCAGTTTGCCGACGCCACGCACGCCTGTGCCGATTGGATCAGCCGCGAGATGCATGCGGCGGGCGGCGGGTTCTGGAGTTCTCTCGACGCCGACTCCGAAGGCGAGGAAGGCCGCTACTACGTGTGGGATGTGGATGAGGTACGGCGATTGTTGCCGGTAGAGGAGTTCGCTGTCGTTGAGCGACGCTGGGGTTTCGACCAGCCGCCGAATTTCGAGGATCGCGCCTGGCACCTGTGCGTGAGGGAGTCTCTCGCCGACACAGCGGCGAAACTCGGCATCGAAGAGCATGTCGCGCGCCAGCGTTGGCTTGCTGCCGCGGCCACGTTGCTGGCCGAACGCTCGCGGCGCGCGCGTCCTGCGCTCGACGACAAGATACTCACATCCTGGAATGCGCTCATGATCGCCGGCGCGGCACGCGCGGGGCGCTGGTTGTCGGATTCACCGCTGGCCAGTGAAACCGAAAGCGCATTGACGTTCCTGCACGAGAATCTCTGGCGCGCCGGACGCCTGTACGCTTGCCACGCCGGAGGCACGGCGAAAATCGCGGCCTACCTCGACGATTATGCGTTCCTGCTCGATGCGATCCTGCTCATGCTGCAACGTCGCTGGAAGCGCAGCGATCTCGATTGGGCAATCGCGCTTGCCGATGCATTGATCGAACGCTTCGAGGACCGTGAACTTGGCGGGTTCTTCTTCACCGCCGACGACGCCGAGCCGTTGCCGCAACGTCCCAAGTCATTCGCCGACGAGGCATTGCCCAATGGCAACGGCGTCGCTGCACGTGCACTGCTGAGGCTCGGTCACCTGCTCGGCGACGCGCGATATCTGGGGGCGGCCGAACGTTGCTTGCGCGCCGCATGGCCCATGCTCGAAGAGGCGCCGCAGGCATGTTGCACGATATTGCTGGCTCTCGAGGAATTTCTGCATCCACGTGCACATGTCGTGATTCGCTGCAGGAAAGGCGAAGAGTCCGACCGCTGGCAGGAGGCGCTGGACGCGATTCTTTCCGGCGCCATCGCGCTGGATGGTTATCTGCTTGCTTCGCAGGATGAGCCGCTGCCCGGCGTGCTGGGCAGGCAGACAACCGGCCGCGGCGGAGCCGCGTATCTGTGCCGCGGCACGAGCTGCTCACCCGCGCTCGCGACGCCGGATGCCTTGCACGAACTCGTGGCAGAAACCTTCTTGGGCACTTCGATCTGACTTGGCGATGCCGATCGCGAGGTCGCCGCATTTCGCTTCCTGTCCGCATGCGCGCGCGACATCGCGCACTGCGCACTTGCGGTCATGAAACCACGGGACGATCAGGCAACTCGTCCGGATTGTCGCGTCCATCCGCCGGAAAGTGACGAGCGAGCAATGCACCGATTGCCTCGATGCCGGCGATCGCGCCGCGCTCGTATTCACCGCCGGCAAAGTGCTTCTGCATGGCATCGCAAATGGCCGCCCACTCTCTCGCCTCGACCTTTGCCCCGATACCTCGGTCGGCGATGATCTCGATGGAGCGATCGGCCAGCAGCACGTAGACAAGCACGCCCGTGTTGGCTGCCGTGTTCCAGATGCGTGAGTGCGCAAACACTTCGTGCGCGCGCTCGCGCGGGCTGCGGTTACGCATCAGTTCGACGACGCGAAGCGCGCCTTCGATCACGACGCAGATCTCGCCCAGATGATTTCGTTCGCTTGCGACGATCGCACGCTGGATCGCATCGAGGACGGCTGGCGGAAAGTGGCGTCGCGCGTCGTGGGCGTGGACGAGGTGTCTCAACCAGCGCATATCGTTTCCTACCAGCTGCCCGACGCGCCGCCGCCGGCGGAAATGCCGCCGCCGCCGCTGAAACCGCCACCACCCCCAAAGCCTCCGCCACCACCCGATCCACCGAAGCCGCCGCCCCAGCCGCCCCAGCCACCGAAGCCGTTGCGATTGGCGAAAGCGCCGCCGGCTCCTCCAATCCAACCGAACAGGATGCCCAGAACCGCCAGACCGATACCAAGCGGCAGAATGCTGCTGGCGAGCCAGCCAGCCCCGCCTGCGGCAACGCCGACCGCGCCGGCGCGGGCTACCGGTGGCAACCGCGCGAACATGGTGCGCGCCCAGACGGCCGCGAACAAAGCCAGCATCAGCGCATGGCCGAAATCGCCTGCGCTCTTGTGGACGGGTGCGGCCGCTGGCGCGGGCAACGGTTCGCCGTCGATGAGTTTGGTCAGTGCACCGACGCCGGCGTCGATTCCGCCATAGAAATCGCCGGATCGGAAGTGGGGCGTCAGGTACTCGCGGATGATGCGCGCGGCCGCGGCATCGGGGATCGCACCCTCGAGCCCGCGCGCCACTTCGATTCGAACGCGATGGTCATTCTTGGCGACAATCAAGAGCACGCCGTCGTCGACCCCTTTGCGGCCAAGCTTCCACTGATCGAATACGCGTATTGCGTACTGGGCGATATCCTCGGGTTCGGTGGTCGGCACCAACAGCACGGCGAGCTGGGCACCCTTGCGCGCCTCGAGTGCGGCCAGTTTGGCGTCGAGCGATTGCGTCTGGTCAGCGCTCAGCGTGCCGGTTGTGTCGGTGACGCGCGCATGCAGGTCGGGGATAGCCTGAAGATCCGCTGCGCCCGAAAGGCTCGCAGTCATGAGCGCCACGGCGAAGCAGAGAATCACGCCGAGCGACCGACTCCGAAGTCTTGCGCTCAAATGCAGGGCCCCGGCCTAATGTTGTGGTTGCTGCGCGGGTTGCGCCGGCTGCGGTTTGCTGAAGTCAACGGTCGGCGCGGTCGAGATGGCTTTCTCGTTTTCGACGGAGAAATTCGCCTTCGGGTGATATCCGAACATCTTGGCCGTCAGGTTTTGCGGGAAGCTTCGAATCAGCACGTTGTAGTCTTGCACGGCCTGCACGTACCGATTGCGCGCCACCGCGATACGATTTTCGGTACCTTCGAGTTGTGCCTGCAGATTCTGGAACAGCCCGTCGGCCTTGAGGTTCGGGTAGTTCTCGGATACCGCCATGAGGCGCGTGAGGGCACTCGACAGCTCGCCCTGGGCGGCCTGGAACTTGGCGATTGCCTGCGGGTTGTCGAGCATGTCGGGCGTCACCTTGATCGTGCCAACCTGCGCGCGCGCCTCGGTCACCTTGGTGAATACCTCTTCCTCGTGCGTCGCGTAACCCTTGACGGTGTTGACCAGGTTTGGAACGAGGTCGGCGCGCCGTTGGTACTGATTGAGCACTTCGGACCAGGCCGCCTTGACACCTTCATCCTTCTGCTGGATCGAGTTGTAGCCGCAGCCGGAAACCAGGCCGATGAGGAGCACGAGCAACACCAATCGCAATGCGCGCATTTTTCGGGTTCCAGGTAGTGGCGTGGAAGGCAATGTCGCGCTTCGGCACCGTCGATGCAAGCGGATCGATCGGCCCCAGGCGGGGACCATGGACTCAAGACCGGTCGGACTGATTCCGCGCGCGATGCCGCTGGCGCCGCTTTACAAGCAGATTCAAACTCTCGATGGCAACGGCGAAGGCCATCGCGAAATAGATGTAGCCGCGCGGGATATGGATCTGGAAACCTTCGCAGACCAGTACCGCGCCGATCAGGATGATGAAGGCCAGCGCCAGCATGCGGATGGACTCGTGACGGTCGATGAAATTCCCGACCGGATCGGCAGCGAAGATCATCACTGCCACTGCCAGCACGATCGCCGCGACCATGACCGGGATGTTGTTGACCATCCCGACCGCGGTGATGACCGAATCAAGCGAAAACACGATGTCGATGATCGCAATCTGGGCTATCACCAGACCAAAGCGCGCAGGCGCGCGCATCCCCTCGTGTTCATCGTTGCCGCCGTTGAGCGCATCGATTATTTCCATGGTGCCCTTGACCAGCAGGAAGATGCCGCCACCGATCAGCACGAGATCGCGAATCGAAATGCGTTGACCGAAGAACTCGAACAGGCCACCGCCCTCGTCACCCATGCGCGAAAGTTCGGCCAGCGTGACCAGCAGCAGGATGCGCGTGAGGCAAGCCAGCGAAAGACCGAACCGGCGAGCGCGCGAGCGCCGCGCTTCGGGCAACCGGCCGACCGCAATCGAGATGAACACGAGATTGTCGACTCCGAGCACGATCTCGAGTGTCGACAGGGTCAGCAGGGCGACCCACAGTCGCGGTTCGGTGAAAAATTCCAAGCCCCAGGACTCCGCGAATCAGGCCGCCAGATGCGCCCACAATATCAAGATCCAGCACAGCGCGGCATTGAGCAGCACGAGGAACACGGCGGCCGAACCCATGTCCTTGGCGCGTCCGGCCAGTTCGTGGAATCCCGGTGAAACCTTGTCGACGATTGCTTCGATCGCCGAGTTGAGCAACTCCATGGAGAGCGTCAACAGCAGGCTGCCACAGAGCAGTATTTTCTCGATCGGACCGTGCCCAAGCCACAGCCCAAGAGGAAACAGCACGGCGCACAGGCACACTTCGAGCCGAAAGGACGCCTCATGGCGCCAACCCGCATGCAATCCCTGGGAAGTCCAAACCAGCGCGCGCAGGAGTTGACGCGGGCCGCGGCGTTCGCTGCTGGGCATGACGTGGCTCCCCCGATCGCCGCTGCGCTTCAGGCGGCGGTCGCGGAAGATTCCGACGATTCGGGGTCGCGCCAGGCGAGATCGAGATCGCGCGCCGCTTTTACGTCGTCAAGGCGACGCACCGGCGTCGTCAGGGGTGCATCTCTGAGCGCTTGTGGATCGTCGCTGGCGAGCTTGAGGAGGCCGGCCATCACCTCGACGAAGTTGTCCAGGGTTTCCCGGCTTTCGGTCTCAGTCGGTTCGATGAGCAGGCACTCGGGCACCAGCAGCGGAAAATAATTGGTCGGCGAATGGATATCGTGATCAAGCAGCGCCTTGGAAAAATCGAGCGCCGTAACGCCGTTGGTCTTCTTCTGCTTTGCCACGGTGACAATGAATTCGTGGCTTGCGCGGCGCCGAGGGTACGCAAGATCGAAGCCTGCGGCACCAAGCAGTTTGGCCAGGTAGTTGGCGTTGAGCGTTGCATATTCGGCGACCCGCACCATACCCTCGCGACCGAGCATGCGCGCGTAAACGTAGGCGCGCAGCAGCACGCCGGCGTTGCCGGCGAAACTTGTCAGGCGGCCGATTGATTGGGGGCGGTCCTTCTTCCGGACCCAGCGGTACCAATATTGATTTTCCTTCCCCGGCGGCGTGGGGGAAGCTGTCCCCTCAAGACCCTGCGGCAGCTCCCCTTCGCGCTCAGGCGAGGGAAGCGCGCTGGCGTCACTGCCTTCGCGAGCGACTTTTTCCACCATTGGAATCGGCAGAAACGGACGCAGCCGCTCCGATACACCGACCGCACCGGCACCCGGACCACCGCCGCCATGTGGCGTCGAGAAGGTCTTGTGCAGATTCATGTGGATCGCGTCGAATCCCATGTCGCCGGGGCGTACCTTGCCGAGGATCGCGTTGAGATTGGCACCGTCGTAATACAACAGACCACCGGCCTCGTGGACAAGCCTTGCAATTTCCACGATACGCCGTTCGAATACGCCGATGGTCGACGGGTTGGTCAGCATGATCCCGGCGGTCTTCGGGCCCAGGACCTTCTTCAGGGCTTCGACATCGATATCGCCCTCGGCATTGGTCGGAATCTCGCGCACGGTGCAGCCGCACATCGAGGCGGTCGCCGGATTGGTTCCGTGTGCCGCGTCCGGCACGATGATTTCCGACCTCTCGGAATCGCCGCGCTGGCGATGGTAAGCCATGATCATCGCGACGCCAGCGAGCTCGCCCTGGGCTCCCGCGAGAGGCGCCAGCGATACGCCGCCTTTCATTCCGGTCACGTCGGCGAGGATTTCCTGCAACTCATGCATGCAGGCGAGAAATCCCTGCGAGAGCGACTCCGGCGCGTAGGGGTGGCGTGCGAGAAACCCATCCAGCATTGCCAGCGAATTGCATGCACGCGGGTTGTATTTCATCGTGCACGAACCGAGCGGATAGAACTGCGTATCGATCGAGAAATTTCGGCGCGACAGGTTGGTGTAATGCCTGACCGCCTGCAGTTCCGATACTTCAGGAAGACCGATCGGCGTTTCGCGGCGAAAGCGTGCTGGCAGGTCGGCCGGTAGTGGCGCCGCGTCGCTCAGTTGGGCTGCCGCGGCGCGGCCGGGTTGGGACATCTCGAAGATCAGCATGGCTCGCCGCGTCGCTCCAATAAGTGCGCATTATGATGCCATAAAGGGGTTCATCGACCGTGCCCATGTTGCACTGCGTCTGCACGGGCCGGCGGCATCGGTTACCCTTCGCCGCCGACGCTTGGCGCGCTTGCTCACGCAAGGCGCTGTCGAGCGATTTCCATTCCGACGGGAACGCCCATGACGACCCAGCAACCTGCGACCTCACAGACCCGCTCGTTCTCGACCGTTTTCCTGATCGAGATGTGGGAGCGCTTCGGCTATTACGGCATGCAGGCGCTGATCGTGTACTACATGGTCGAGCGACTGGATTTTCCGGATTCTCGCGCAACGCTGGTTTGGGGGGCCGCGGCCGCACTGATCTACGTCGCGCCGGCGATCGGCGGCTGGGTCGGAGACAAGATACTCGGCACCCGCCGTACCATGATCCTGGGTGCCGTGATCCTCGCGGTCGGGTATTCGTTGATGGTCGTGCCGGGGCAGAGCGTGTGGTTCCTGTTCTGCGCGCTCGGTGTGATCGTCGTCGGCAATGGCCTGTTCAAGGCCAATGCCGGCAACCTCGTGCGCAAGATCTACGAGGGTGACGATTCGAGGATCGACAGCGCGTTCACGATCTACTACATGGCGGTCAACCTCGGCGCGATGATTTCGCAATTGCTCACGCCGTGGTTGAAGGATTATTTCAACGATCATTACGGCAACGGCTGGGGCTGGCATATTGCGTTCGCCGTATGCGCGGTGGGACTCCTGGTGGGGTTGGCGAACTACGCGGTAATGCGCCAGGCGATGGCGCATATCGGCTCCGAACCCGATGAGCGGCCCCTGGAGTGGAACAAGCTCGGCGCGGTGTTGCTCGTCGGCGTCGCTGCGGTTTTCGCCTCGGCCTACATCCTGCAGCACGAGGGCGTGGCGCGCGCGTTCGTGTATATCGCGGGCGCTGCGGTGGTCGGCATTTTCGCGTACCTGATCGCCAGCGGCGAGCGCAGCGAACGCGCCGGGCTGATCGCCGCGCTGGTCCTGACCGTGCAGACTATTTTCTACTTCATCTTCTACCAGCAGATGTCCACCTCGCTGAACCTGTTCGCGCTGCGCAACGTCGATCCGGCCTTCAATGTTTTCGGGGCGCATTTGTGGGACTGGTCGCCGGCGCAGTTCCAGGCGTTCAATCCGATCTGGATCTTCATCCTGAGTCCGATACTTGCGTGGATCTATACCTGGTCCGGGAAGCGCAACAAGGATATTTCGATCGCAGCCAAATTCGCGCTCGGATTCGTCATCGTCGCCCTCGGGTTTTTCATTTACGGAGCGGCCGGCCACTTCGCCGACGCCAACGGCAAGGTGTCGTCGTGGCTGATGGTCTGGGGTTACGGCGCGATATCCCTGGGCGAATTGCTGGTCAGCGGCCTTGGGCTCGCGATGATCGCGCGCTATGTCCCGGCTCGCATGGGCGGCTTCATGATGGGTGCCTATTTCGTTGCCTCTGGCGTCTCGCAATATCTCGGGGGCGTCGTGGCGACTTACGCCAGCGTGCCGCGCGACATCACTGCGCCCCTGCGCACGCTGCCGATCTATACGAGCCTGTTCAACAAGCTCGGTATCGCGGCCGTGGTGTGTACCCTGATCGCGATCGCGGTGCTGCCGTTGATGAAACGCCTGTCCGCGACGCACAGCGGGCACGTTGCCAGCGCAGCGGCCGGCATGCCGACCATCGCATCGGAAGAATAGCCGGGCGCAGCGGTTGCGCTCGGAGAATTCGATGGGACGCCGGCGCGGCGAGTTGTAAAAGGCTGCAAAGCCGCGCAATTTGCGTGCAAACCCTCTCTGGGTGTTGCTCCGGCGGCGGTATGCTTCAGGAATGAGCGCTCCCCGCATCCTGCTGGTCGACGACGATCAGGAACTCACCGCCCTGTTGCGCGATTTCCTGACGCGGGAAGGCTTCGACATCTCGTTGGCGCACGATGCCGAAGCCGCACTTTCCCAGGTGCGCGACTCGGCGTTCGACGCGCTTGTGCTCGATGTCATGATGCCCGGGCGTTCGGGCCTCGACCTGTTGCGTGAGCTGCGGCGCGAATCGGCCGTGCCGGTGCTGATGCTGACGGCTCTGGGCGAGGATATAGACCGGATCCTCGGTCTTGAACTCGGCGCCGACGATTACCTTCCAAAACCATGCAATCCACGCGAGCTGGCCGCGCGTCTGCGCGCCGTGCTTCGGCGCGCGCGCGGGGAAGGCAGCGAGACGCTGACCGATCTGCACAATGGACCGATCTGGTTGCGCGCGGCATCGCGCAGCGTGACCGTCGACGACGCGCCAATCGTCCTGACAGCGACCGAATTCGATCTGCTGGCCTTGCTGTTGCGAGAAAGCGGCCGGGTGGTCAGCAAGGAGCAGATTTCGCAGACCGTACTCGGTCGCCCGCTTGGTCCGTTCGATCGATCGATCGACGTGCATATTTCCAACCTGCGCCGCAAGCTCGGCAATGCGCCGGACGGCAATTCGCCGATCACCACGATTCATCGCAGCGGCTATCTTTTCCGGCGTCTGGACGACGTCTGATGCGTCGCCTGTTCTGGCGTCTGTTCGCGGCGTTCTGGTTTGCCACCATGGCAATGCTGGTCGCGTTCGCGTGGCTCAGCACGAGTCATTTCGAAACCGCAAAAATCCCGGGTCTGGACGTCACGCGGCTGCAGGCCGCATTGGACGACCAGTTGTATCGCACCGCGCTCAAGTTGCGCCAGAACGGAATCGACGGCGTGCGCGACTGGCTGGCCAGCGGCGGCGGAACCGGTGCGCTTGGCATCTATGTATTCAAGCCGGATGGCAGCGAACTGCTCGGGCGGGATCCTCCGGCCGATGTGCGCGCGGCCTTCGCCACGGCCAAGCCGGGGTCCCGGCTTGGTCCGGCGCGGATGCGCACGCGCGTCATGCGTGCGGCCGACGGACTGAGTTACGTCGCAGTCGCCAAGTTGCAGGGCAATTTCCTGACCCGGCTGATCTATCACCGGCCCGGCACGTTCTGGAGCAATCTCGCCATCGCCATGCTGATCAGCGCCGCGCTCGGCCTGTTGCTGGCGTGGTACGTGACGGCGCCGCTGGAACGCATTCGCGCGAGCACGCGCCGCGTTGCCCAGGGAGATCTCGATGCGCGCGTGGGTCGATTGCGCTTTGGTCGCAGCACCGAGATCACTGCGCTTGCGAGCGAATTCGATCGCATGGCCGAACGCATCAAGGCGCTGGTCGAAAGCCAGCGCCGGTTGGTCCGGGATGTGTCGCACGAACTGCGCTCGCCGCTCGCGCGCCTGCGCGTCGCACTCGAGTTGGCGCGCGACTCGGACACCGCGGATCGCAACATCGCGCTCGATCGCATCGAACTCGAATCCGACCGGCTCGAAGGGATGCTCGCGCAATCGCTGGAATTGTCGCGGCTGGAAACGGCCGAGCATCCGGCACGCGACATGATCGCACTCGATGAGCTGCTCGAGGATGTGATATCCAACGCCGGTTACGAGGGCGCACCGCGCGGACGCAAGGTGCTGCTGGTCGAGTGCGAGCGGATCGCGATTGCAGGTTGGCGCGACGCGTTGTACAGCGCGTTCGAGAATGTCATCCGCAATGCGCTGGCCTACACCGCCGACGGCAGCACGGTCAGCGTGCGTTTACGGGGCAACGGCGCCGCCGTGCGCGACGTGACGATCAGCGTGCGCGATCATGGGCCGGGCGTCGCCGCGGGCGATCTGGATCGACTGTTCGAGCCGTTCTTTCGCACCGATGGTGCACGCATGCGATCGCGCGGCGGAACCGGACTCGGCCTCGCGATCGCGCGCCGCGCAATTGAACGGCATCACGGCCGGATCGTTGCTCGCAACGCCGATGACGGCGGGTTGCTCGTGGAAATCACGTTACCGCGCGATCAGTCCGCTGAACCGCCTTCTCGCCGAGCTGTCGTTTGAGGCGAAAATCGGCATTGACCATGCGCGTCAATCTTCGAGAATCGCAACACGAAGCTTGCCGTCCCGATTCACCCAACCCCGATACATGCCGTCGGTATTGAATGGCGTCGCGAAATTGCCGTTCGCATCGAGTGCAATCGCGCCGCCGTCTCCACCGAGCTGCGGAATCGCGCGCATGACGACGGCTTCGGCCGACTCGATGATGGACTCGCCGCTGTATGCCACGCGGGCGCAGATATCATGCGCGGCACAGGTGCGCATGAAGAATTCGCCCCAACCGGTGGTCGAGACTGCGCAGCAGGCATTCGCATACGTTCCGGCGCCGATGATCGGTGAATCGCCGACGCGACCCCAGCGCTTGCCGGTCATGCCGCCAGTCGAAGTGGCGGCTGCAAGATGGCCATGCGCGTCGAGCGCCACAGCCCCTACCGTTCCATAGTGAATCGCGTGGTCCGATGTGGATTCCGGGTTTTCGGCGGCGGCGCACAATGCCTCCTGGAGCTCCTGCCAGCGCTCGTCGGTGTGGAAATAGGCAGGATCGACCAGCTCCATGCCGATTGATTGTGCGAACGTCTCGGCTCCGTCGCCGCACAGCATCACATGTTGCGATTTCTGCATGACGGCGCGTGCGAGAAGAATCGGATTGCGAATGCGGCAAACGCCCGCCACCGCGCCGGCGCGCAAGCTTGCGCCGTCCATGATCGCCGCATCGAGTTCGTTGCGACCCTCGTGCGTGAATACCGCGCCCCTGCCGGCGTTGAAGTGCGGCGCATCTTCGAGCACGGTGACCGCCTGGCTAACCGCGTCGACGCAGCTGCCGCCCCGTTCCAGTACCGCGTAGCCCTGCCGCAGCGCCCCCTCCAGATCCGCGCGCACCTGCCTTTCCTTCGCGTCAGTGAGGGACGCGCGGATGACGCCGGCCCCGCCGTGCAACACGAGCACCGGACGACTCTTCGTATCGGGACTGGCTCTCGTCATCATCGGCTCAGATTATGAGGGTGATCGAATGGCTTCGCATCGCCGCTGCCGTGGCAAGTGCTCTCGCCCGCCTGGCAAACTTGCAGGTGTTCCGGGCGGAACTCCACGGAGTCACCGCGGGGGTTGGGAGTGGCTGAACACGATACGAAACGGCTTGTCGCCGAGGCGAGCAGAACCACGTGGCGATATGGAATCAGACAGGAAAGGGCAAGCATCCGATATGAGTAGCCAACCGCGCGCAAGCCGGCGAACAAGTCTGTGGCGAATCGCCGCGCTATTGATTCGGCCCAGCAACAGTAGTGGCGTAAACACCTTTCGACTTCGCTGCGCTACGCTCAGGGCGAACGGAACTTCTCACCCATTTCCAGGCCGAATCGAAAAGCGCCGGACCCATCACAACATCCGCATCAATTCCGGCATGATCGGCAGCTTGCGGACTCGCACGGTCGTCGCCGCGAATATCGCATTGGCGAGCGCGGGGGCGACGCACGGAATGCCCATTTCGCCGGCACCGCTCGGCGCCTCGTCCGACTCGACAATCTGCACTTCGACCGCATTCGGTGCCTGTGCCATCTGCATCACCGGGTAGTCCGGGAAATTGCGTTGTTGTACCTGCCCGTTCTTGACCGTGATCCGAAGGTTGAGCGCGGTCGAGATACCGTCGATCGTGCCACCCATCATCTGCGCCTCGACGCCCAGCGGATTGACCGCGCGCCCGATGTCGACGACGCAGACCGCGCGATGGATCTTGAGCGCGCCGCCGACCACCGAAACCTCGAATGCATTGGCCGCGTAGCCGCCAAAGGTGAAGTGACACGCGATGCCGATGCCATGGCCGTCTCTGCGTTTCTTGCCCCAGCCGATCCGCTCGGCGCAAAGCGTCAGCACGTTGGCTAGGCGACCGGTATCGAACACCGGTCCGCCATAGCCACTGTACGGCAGCTGCCTGGCGTCTCCGAGCATGCCCAGTCGCAGGTCCACCGCATCCTGTTTGGTCTCATGCGCAATTTCGTCGACGAACACCTGCTCGGCAAACGTGATGAAGGTATGCAGAGGCGCGCGCCACGAGCCGCGCGGCATGCCGGACTTGAGGCTGTAGAAGGTCTTTTCGAGGTTTGCAACGAGACCCGCCGGAAAATCGTCGGGTTCGAGACAGCCTTTCCAGATCGGTCGATTGGAGGATCCTTCTTCGCGATAATTGCGTGGTGTCGCCGCGCATCGGTGCGCCCAGCCGGTTAAGCGATTCTTGCGGTCCAGCGTCGCCGTCATCGCGTGCACGCCGAATGGCCTGTAGAAATCGTGTTGCAGATCGTCCTCGCGGGTCCACATCAGCTTGACCGGCTTGCGGGCCGCCTTTGCAATCAGCACCGCTTCGGCGACGTAATCGTTCTTGAGGCGCCGCCCGAACCCGCCGCCAGCGCGTGTCATTCGGATATCGATGGCTTTGCGTGGCAAACCGGTCAGCGCGCTGATCGTGCGCGACGCCCCATCGGGATTTTGCAACGAGGCAATCAGCAGTGCACTGGTGCTGGTGATCTCAATCAACGCCGCAGGTGGTTCCATCGTCGCGTGCGCAAGGAAAGGAACCTCGTAACGCGCCTCGATGACGCGGTGGGCCTGCTTGCGCGCCTTGGCCAGGTCGCCGTCTTTGCGCACTTGGATGCCATCTTCGTTGCCATCAAGCAGCGCGTTCGCGCTGGCCGTCAGCGCGGCGCTCGATTCGCGAGTCCAGGGTCCGGACTTCCAGGTTACCTGCAGCGCTTCGCGCCCCTTGAGTGCGGCCCAGGTATTTTCAGCGAGCACCGCCACGCCCGCAGCGAGTGGTCCGGTGAACGCATCGCCGGTACCGGGTCCGTCAATGACGACGACATCCTTGACGCCCCCGACCTTGCGGGCATCGGTGTCGTCGACCTTGTCGATCGTGCCGTCAAGTTCCGGACAGCGCAGCATGACTGCCGTCAGCGCACCCGCGCGGTACGCATCGATGCCGAACTCGCTGCGACCTGTCACGATATCGCGCGCATCGACGACGCGCGTCGGCTTGCCGATGACGCGATAATCGGCCGGATTCTTCAACGTCATCGGTTGGGTCGGCGGATCGAGGTCCGCGGCGCTACGCGCCAATGCGCCGTAACTGAGGCTTCGACCATCCGGCGCGACCACTTGCCCGGAGCGGGTTCGAAGCCGCTCTGCCGGCAGATGCCACTCCGCCGCTGCGGCCTTGATCAACAACCAGCGCGCCACTGCACCCGCTTCGCGCAGATCGCGCCATCCGTCCGGGATACTGCTGCTGCCGCCGGCGAACTGGGGACCGTAGCGATCGATTGGACCCTGATCCGTTTCGGTATAGCCGTAGGGCAACTGGATCACACGCACCTGCGCCCAATCGACGTCCAATTCGTCGGCAACCAGCATGGGCAGCGAGGTCATGACCCCCTGGCCTATCTCGCAGCCGCGCGCACCGATGACCACGCGATTGGAGCGCTCGATTCTCACGAACGGACCGATCCGGGTCAGATCGTCACCGAGCAATTCGGGCGGCAATAGCGCATCCGCGGCATCGGACAGGCGCAATCCGACCAGCAACCCGCCCGAAGCGGTCAAGGCGATGGCCAAGAAGCGGCGGCGGCCGGGATCCGACGCGGAGTCTTTCATTTTCTTGTCGAGCGCATGGCTTTCGCGGCACCGAGAATCGCACGTCGGATACGCGGATAGGTACCGCAGCGACAAAGATTGCTGAGCGAGGCGATATCCGCATCCCCGGGATTGGGCTTGCGCGTGAGCAGGTCGAGCGCCGCCATGATCTGTCCGGCCTGGCAATAACCGCACTGCGGGACGTCCTCGTCGATCCATGCCTGCTGCAATGCATGCAGCTTGTCGGTTTCGAGACCCTCGATGCTCGTCACCGCACGTCCAGCGACGGCCTGCATCGGCGTCACGCACGAACGCGCTGCCTTGCCGTCGATAAGCACCGTACATGCCCCGCAGGCCCCGATTCCGCAACCGAACTTGGTTCCGGTCAGACGCAGCTCATCGCGCAGGAACCACAGCAGTGGCATGGTCGGGTCGCCATCGGGGTAGTACGGCTTGCCGTTGACATGAACGGCACGGGAGGCGTCGTTGTCCATATTCGGGGTCGTCGTCGCTGCGGTCGCGTCGGGGTTTTTGGACAGGCGCTGCATGGATCCTCCGATCGAGCAAGCAGCGCAGCGCAAATGCAATGCGCCAGGCAACGCGGCCCGGTGGCCCGATCGAGAAATTGTCGCATCGATGTCAAGGCGGATGCGAGCCTGGCAGGTTTCGCGCTGCGTTGTTCCGGGCGGTCGCGTGGCGAGGTCTTTGTTGGCGTAGCGTGTTGGTAACGCGCATTTTTTTGGCCACTTCCAACATGTCCGGGAGCTATCGGGTACGGCACAAGGCCATTGCCACCGTTGCGTTCTGCTGCGCCGCACGAAAGAATGCCGCTTCCGTATCGCTCGCGGTTTCGCCCCTTGGAGAGCTCCAGCACTGCAGCTCCGTTGCCGCCCGCGGCGCCATGGATCGTCGCGAAATTCGGCGGCACCAGCGTCTCCACGGCCGGGCGCTGGCGTCGCATCGCAGACATCGTGCGTGCCCATCACACGCGGGGGCGTCGAGTGCTTGTCGTGCTGTCGGCGCTGGCGGGGGTGACGGATCGGCTGGTGTCGTTCACAAGTACCGGGCGCGCAACGGGTTCATGCGAGCTTTCGCGGTCGGTCGGCGACTCCCATCGCAGGTTGTTGCGCGAATTGGGCATGGATGCGCACGCAGCGCTGGAGCATGGCCTCGAGCGGCTCGATGACCTGCTTGGAGAGGTCGGGGATCGCGGGAATTCATTGCCATGGCAAGCGGAAATACTTGCGCAAGGTGAGTTGTTGTCGAGCGTGGCGGGTGCAGCGTGCCTTGGCGCACTCGGTCTCGACGCGCTCTGGCTTGACGCACGCGATTACTTGCATTCGCATGCATTGCCGAATCAGGGCCCGTGGAACCGCTATCTGTCGGCTTCGGCGGAAATGGTGTCCGATCCGGTTTGCGCACGCGCGCTCGCATCGCGCGGAGACGTATTTCTGACGCAGGGTTTCATCGCGCGCAACGAAGACAACGAGACGGTGGTGCTCGGTCGTGGCGGATCGGACACGTCGGCCGCGTATTTCGGCGTGCTGCTGGCGGCGGAAGCCGTGGAGATCTGGACCGATGTGCCAGGATTGTTCACGGCCGATCCGGCGCAGGTCCCGGATGCGCGTCTGTTGACGCGGCTCGATTACGCCGAAGCGCAGGAAATCGTGACCACTGGCGCGAGAGTCCTGCACCCGCGCTGTCTCGATCCGCTGCGCGCCGCCCGCGTGCCGCTCGCAATCAAGGACACCAATCGCCCGCATCTGGCCGGGACAACCATCGGTGCTGCAGGCCCTCACGGCGCACCGAGCGTCAAGGCCATAAGCGCGCGCAAGGGCATTGTCCTGGTCTCGATGGAAACCGTGGGCATGTGGCAGGAGGTCGGGTTCCTGGCGGCCGTGTTCGAGCGGTTTCGCCGTCACTCCTTGTCGGTCGACTTGATCGGTTCGGCTGAAACCAATGTCACGGTGTCGCTCGATCCCGGAACGAACCTGGTCGATTCCGACGTGCTGTCGACGCTCGCCGCCGATCTTGCCGGCATCTGCCGCGTCAAGGTGATCGCGCCGTGCGCGGCGATCACGCTGGTCGGACGCGGCATGCGCGCCATGTTGCATCGACTGTCCGGCGTACTCGCCGAATTCGGTGCGCTCGATGTGCACCTGATCAGTCAGTCATCGAACAACCTCAATCTGACCTTCGTCGTCGCCGAAGCGCTGCTCGACGACCTGCTGCCGCGCCTGCATGCATTGCTGATTCGCGCCGAGGCGATGCGCGTCGACGATGGCGAGATTTTCGGACCATCGTGGCGTGCGCTGACCGGCGTGTCCCTGCCGCAGCCGGTTGCTTGGTGGCGCAATGACGCGGCGCGCCTGCTCGACTGCGCGGCCGCCGGGACTCCGCGCTACGTTTATGAATTGCCGATTGTCCGGTCCCGCGCGCGCTCGCTCGCCGCGCTGACTTCGGTCGATCGCTGGCACTACGCGCTCAAGGCCAATCCGCATCCCGCGATACTGCAAATGCTGCATGACGAGGGTTTCGCGTTCGAATGCGTGTCGTGGCCGGAGATCGAGGCGCTGCGTCGTGCACTGCCCGGACTCGCCGCCGAGCGCATTCTGTTCACGCCGAATTTCGCCGCTCGCCGTGAATACGAGGCCGCGCTCGCCGCTGGCGTCCAGGTCACGCTCGATGGACTGCACCCCTTGGCGCACTGGGGCGAGCTGTTTGCCGATCGCGAGATTTTCCTGCGCATTGATCTCGGCGCGGGAGTGGGGCATCACGAAAAAGTCAGGACCGGCGGCGCGCATTCCAAGTTTGGTGTCGCGCTGGACCAGATCGATGCGTTTCGGGGCCTCGCGCGGCAGCATGGTGCGCGGATCGTCGGTCTGCATGCGCATCTGGGCTCGGGGGTGCTCGATCCGAGGCAATGGCGCGAGGTGCACGCGCGCCTTGCGAGTCTGGCCGAGGATTTCAATCGCGTGCGCGTCCTCGATATCGGTGGCGGCTTGGGGGTCGCATCGCGTCCGGATGAGGCTGCGCTGGACCTCACGGCCTTGGATACGCATCTCGCGGAGGTAAAGCGCGCTTATCCGCAGTATGCCGTGTGGATGGAGCCCGGGCGCTATCTGGTGGCGGAGGCCGGCGTACTGCTGGCGCGCGTCACCCAGGTCAAGCGCAAGGGTGCGACGTGTTATGTCGGTGTCGATGCGGGGATGAACTCGCTGTTGCGTCCGGCGCTGTACGAGGCCTGGCACGAGATCGTGAATTTGTCGCGACTAGGAGAGGAGCCGGCCGAACTGGTGCAGGTAGTCGGTCCGATCTGCGAATCGGGCGATGTGCTCGGCAGCAACCGGCGTTTGCCCGAATGCCGCGAAGGCGACATATTGCTGATCGCGCAAGCAGGGGCCTACGGCGCGGTCATGGCGTCACGCTACAACCTGCGCGAGCCCGCGGCAGAGGTCGTGTTGTGATTCGAGCGCGTGCCTGCCTGCACATCAGCGCTTTCGGGCTGCCATTCTCCGCGGCACTTGCCTGGAGCAGCTGGATTGCGCACCGGGACCCATGGATCTTCTTGCGCATGACGCTGATTTTCGGAGGCTTCGGAGCCGTGGCAGCCGAGATCGCCGCATGGCTGCGCTGGTCCGCGCTAGAACGACGGGTCCGCGCCTTGACCGGCGGATGGCAGACCGGCATTGGCATGGCAGCGATCACGCACCTGCTGTTCGGCGTGCTGTTGGGCGTGGTCCTGACGCTGTCGATCGGCTGGGAAAAGGCGATCGGAAACGGTGGCGTGTCGGACCTTGTAATCCAGGCCGGATTCTTTTTTGCGGCATCGCTGCTCACCGTCGGTTGGATCACCTTTCCCACGACGGCATTGCTGGCGCATGGAATCGCCGCGCGGCGTCGCAAGGAGTTGATCGATGGCGCTCGCTGATCCACGCCGCGCACAAGCGTTCCGGTTCGTGCGCTGTGGCTACGACGATGGCGTCGCCGAAATGGTTTTTGCATTCGACGATGGGCCGGAACTCATTGAACGCATCACGTTTCCCGATGCACCGACTTTGCCGGCTGGTCGGCGGGTTGCCTTCGCGAAGGCGCTGGAGCTGATGCACTGGATTGCCGGCGTGAGCTACTACAAGGCCGGTGTTCCAGCGCAAATCGTCGTCGAAAGCGGGCGTCCCGATCCAGCGGCGGCGAGGTTTCTCGAGACGCTCTACGTGCACGGCCTCGGTGAATTCGCTTACCACAACAAGCTGGATTTGCGCGAGCGCATTCGATTTCCGGTTGCAGCGAGTCAAGAGGTCGACGTGATCGCGATGCGTGCCGCGACGCGCATGGCTGATTCAACCAGGACCCGGCAAACCCTGGTGGCAATCGGGGGTGGCAAGGATTCGCTGGTCAGCACGGAAATGCTCAAGGCCGCAGACGAACCTGCGACGGCGGTTTGGATCGGCGATTCGCCGTTGATTGCCGCGTGTGCGCAACGCACCGGGTTGCCGTCACTCAATATCGGTCGCGAGCTGTCGCCAATCCTGTTCGAGTACAACCGCCTCGGCGCCTGGAACGGGCATATCCCCGTCACCGCGATCAATTCGGCGATTCTCGTTGTCGCGGCAGTGCTGTACGGTTTCGACACGATCGCATTTTCGAACGAGCGATCGGCCTCGAGTGCAACACTCGAATACGAGGAGCAGGCGGTCAATCACCAATGGAGCAAGAGCTGGGCGTTCGAACAGACATTCCACGACCTGCTGCAATCCCGCATAGCCTGCGACCTGGATTACTTCTCCTTGCTGCGGCCCTTTTCGGAGCTGGCCGTGGCCGCGCGATTCGCGCAATCCACGCGTTACGATGGCGTCTTTTCGAGTTGCAACCGCAACTTTCGCCTGCTTGGTCCGCGCCCTGCCGATCGCTGGTGTGGTCAGTGCCCGAAGTGCCACTTCGTGTTTCTCGCGCTGGCGCCATTCATGCCAAAGCCGCGCGTGCTCACGATTTTCGGGCGCAACCTGCTGGACGACGCGGATCTCGCGAACGCCTTCGACGCGCTGCTCGAATATGGTCGGCACAAGCCTTTCGAGTGCGTCGGCGAGGGTCTCGAATCGCGCGCAGCCATGTTAGCGTTGAGCCGGCGTCCCGAATGGCGCGAGGACGCGATCGTCGCGCGCTTCGCGGAAACCATCGCGCCGCAACTCGATCCCGCCACGCTCGAGCTCGCAACCATGTTGCGACCGGAAGGCCCGGATCTCATTCCCGAGCGCCTGCGGCCCCTGGTCCATGCGCCTCGCTGACCTTGCCGGTCGACGCGTCGCGATCTGGGGCTTCGGTCGCGAGGGTCGCGCTGCGCTGCGTGTGCTCGAAAAGCATCTGCCGGGATTACCGATCACGGTTTTTTGCAGCGTCGAAGAAGCACGGGCGCGAATTCCATCCACCGCGATGATGATCACGGTTGCGCCGGATGCCGGCGCGTTGTCGGATTTCGACATCGTGATCAAGTCTCCCGGCATCAGTGCTTATCGAACGGAACTGCTCGACGCCGAACGCCGAGGCACCCGATTCACCTCGGGCACCGCGTTATGGTTTGGCGAACACCCCGAGGCGCGTGTCGTTGCCGTGACCGGGACCAAAGGCAAGAGCACGGTCAGCGCATTGATCGCGCACTTGCTGCGCGCGCTCGATCGCCGCACCGCATTGGCCGGCAACATCGGCCTGCCGTTGCTCGAACTGCTGGCTCCTGTGCAAGTGCCGGACTATTGGATTATCGAGCTTTCCAGCTTCCAGACGCGTGATGCCGGCCGCGTGGAGATCGGCGTCGTCACCAATCTCGAAGAGGAGCATCTTGATTGGCACGGCTCGCGCGAACGCTACATCGCCGACAAGCTCGCGCTGGCGGCGCATGTCGGAACATTGGTAGTCAACGCACAGCAACCCGCGGTGATCTCGCGCATCGAGACTGACTTCGTTGCTGCAGGCCGTAAATTGCCGATTGTCCAAACCTTCGGTTCGAACCCTGGCTGGCACGTACGAGCCGGCGCCGTGTGCCGCAACGAAAAGCAGGTCTTCATGATCGACGCCTCGCCGTTGCCGGGTCCGCACAATGCGCTGAACCTGTGCGCGGCGTTGAGCGCAATCGAGGCGGCTGGCGAAAATGCGCTCGCAGCGGCGCCCCACATTGCGTCGTTCACACCGCTTCCACATCGCCTGCAAACGCTCGGTGAGCGCGATGGCCTGGTCTGGATCGACGACAGCATTGCCACGACGCCTCGTGCGAGCCTCGAAGCGCTGGCCAGCCTGCCGGACCGCCAGCGGGCAACCCTGCTGGTCGGCGGCCATGATCGAGGGCTCGACTGGACCGGCTTCGCCGACGCCGTGCGGGGCATGCCACCGCACGCGATTGTGACGATGGGCGCAAGCGGATCGCGCATCGCCACTTTCCTCGAATGCCGCGAACCGCCGCCGTTCGCGCTTGAACGATGCGCGACACTGGCTGACGCGGTGGCTATCGCTCGCGAGCTAAGCGATCCGGGCGGGACGGTGTTGTTGTCGCCCGGCGCGCCGAGTTTCGACGCGTTTCGCGACTATGCGCAACGAGGGCGGGCGTTTGCGAGCCTCGCCGGTTTCGACGGCGATGCAATCGGCGAAGTGCAGGGGCTTGGCATCGCGTGAAAAACGACTCCGTCGACGCGGTCCCGGCACGAATCGACACGACGCTGAGCACAACGTCCGGACCTACCCAGTGCGAAGGAAGGACGACGTTTCCCCAACCTCCAGTCAGAGAAGCGCCGCGACATGCGCCGCTGTCGATGCTCGAAGCGCCTCCAGGCTGTAGCCCCCTTCGAGGCTCGACACGACGCGCCCTTTGGCGTGACGCTTTGCGACTTCCACCAGGCGATCGGTGATCCATGCGTAGTCCGCGGCTTCGAGATCAAGCCCCGCCAGGGGATCCAGGCGATGGGCGTCGAATCCGGCCGAAATCAGGACGAGCTGCGGCTCGAACGCGTCGAGTGCCGGAAAGATGATTCGTTCGCAGGCTTCGCGGAACTCGGCCGAACCGGCGCCAGGTGCCAGCGGCGCATTGACGATGTTGCCGGCGCCGCGCTCGTCGGCCGCGCCGCTTCCCGGGTACAGCGGGTACTGGTGCGTGGATGCGTACAGCACTCGCGCATCCGACCAGAAGATGTCCTGCGTTCCGTTGCCGTGGTGTACGTCGAAATCGACGATCGCGACACGCTCCAGTCCATGTGCCGCGAGTGCATGGGCCGCGCCGACCGCCACGCTGTTGAACAGGCAAAATCCCATCGCGGTGTCGCCAGTCGCGTGGTGACCCGGAGGTCGGACCGCGCAGAATGCGCGGTCGACGCGTGTTGCCATGACGGCGTCGATCGCCGCGCAGACCGCACCGGCGGCGCGCAATGCGGCTTCAGCCGACCCGGGGGACATCAGCGTATCGGGATCCAGCCGGCGTAATCCGCTTCCCGGATCCCGATCCAGCACGTCTTCAATGAGTGTTGTCGCATGCACCCGGGCAAGCTGCTGGCGCGTCGCACGCGGCGCCTCGATGGACTCGATCGCCGCAAAGCGCTGGTCATGCAGTGCTTCGAGAACGGCAGCAAGCCGCGCCGGACTTTCCGGATGGCCGTTGCCGGGATCGTGTTCGCGACAGGCGGGGTGGGTCAGCAGGGCGAGGGACATGACGCGATTGTAAGTCCGGTTGCATGGCCGCTGGACATGCTGGCTCCGCCTGAGCGGCCATCATCGTTCCATCGGCGCCGTCAATGTCCATTTCATGCTGAGCAGCGACGGCGGGGTTGCATGCGTCCTCGCCCGCTGCCATCTACAATGTCCGGCACGCAACTCTTGGCAATTCTTGCGCCATCATGGAGGGCCATGAAACTTTACTCGCTACTCGGAAATTCCCAGCGTCTCGACGGAGGCGCCATGTTTGGCAATGCGCCACGCGCGATGTGGGAGAAATGGCTGGTGCCCGAGGCGGACAACACCATCGGCCTTGCCTGCCGCTGCCTGCTCGCGGACGGTCTCAACGGCAAGCGCATCCTGTTCGAAACCGGTATCGGCGCTTTTTTCGAACCGCGTTTGCGTGCGCGCTACGGTGTGGTCGAGGAGCAGCACGTGCTGCTCGATTCACTGAGCGACGCCGGGTTTTCGCACGAGGATATCGACGCGGTAGTCCTGTCGCATTTGCATTTCGATCATGCCGGCGGGTTGCTCGCGCCTTGGAGCGACGGCGAGCCGCCACGGCTGCTGTTCCCGAATGCGACCTATCTGGTCGGCGAGTTGGGCTGGCAGCGCGCGCTCAAACCGCATCCTCGCGACCGCGCGTCGTTCATCCCTGAGTTGCCCGCGTTGCTCGAAGCGTCGGGCCGGCTCGAACGCGTCCAGGGGACGCGTTCCCCGACGCTTGGCATGCAGGTGCGTTTCAGCTACAGCGATGGCCACACGCCGGGTCTGATGCTGGCCGAAATCGCGCCGGGTGAGGGCGAGGAGGGCGGTGTGGTGTTCTGCGCCGACCTGATTCCGGGGCGCCCGTGGGTGCATCTTCCGGTGACGATGGGTTACGACCGTTTCCCGGAACTGCTGATCGACGAGAAGCGCGCTTTTCTCGAAGACAAGCTCGAACGCAAGGTCAAACTCTACTTCACCCACGATACCGAATGTGCGATGGCCTCCGTGACGCGCGACGACAAGGGGCGTTTCGGCACCACGGACGAAGTTCCGGAATTGATTGGACTGGTTGCATGAAGTCCGTCGCGGCACGCCTGCGATCACGCCGCGGCACCATCGCGGCCGCGGTGATCCTCATGTTGATTGTCGTTGGTGTGATTGGAGTGTTCACGTGGCATCGTTCACCGCTGCCAGCGCCAGGTTCGCGATCGACGAGCTCGGCGGTCGATCACGAGGGTACCGTCGCGGCTCTTGCGGTGGCGGCCGATCATGTCGATCCCGCCAATGAAGGGCGGTTGGTGGCGATCAGCGGACCACTTGTCGCGAACACCCCCGCCACGGATTCGCAACTCGGAGTCAGTGCCGATGCGCTGACGCTGCTGCGCCACGTCGAAATGCTGCAGTGGCGAGAGCGCTGCGTGGACGGATCGTGCACCTATGCCAAGGTCTGGTCCGGTCAATGGATCGATTCCGCATCGTTCCACGAAGCGGCGGGCCACGAAAATCCGGTGCGCTTGCCCTTCCGCGAGTCGCGATTCAACGCTGGCGGCTTGCATATCGGGGCATTCGCGCTCAGCGCGGCGCCGCGCCTTGACGGGCCCCGACCACGCGCGTATCCGGTGCATGTCGCCCAATTGCCGCCCAATCTTGCGGTCAGCTTTCACGATCAGGATGGGGTCCTCGTGGCCGGCGGCGACCCGGCTCATCCGAAAGTGGGAGATCTGCGCGTGAGTTATCGCATCATCCCGCTGGGCGCGCTCAAGGTGAGCGGCGTCCAGATCGGCGACAAATTGCTGCTGCGTTCCGCGGTGGCGCTATGATGGGTCCCGACCGCGGCTGAAGTCCGATTGTGGGTAGTCTTGAGCGGTGCGACGGGCTGGTGCGGCTCAGGATCGTCCCGCACGTTGCGTTTTCGAGGGGTCATCGACTAACGGCGACGCGCAACGGGGTTAACGCATGCACATCACTGGAATCTACGCCGCTCTGGGCGCACTGCTGCTGTTGGTGCTCGCGATACGCGTTACGTTGCACCGGCGTCGTCTCCAGATCGGTATCGGCGACAACGGCGACGATGTCCTCGCCAGGCGCATCCGCGCGCATGCCAACTCGGTCGAGTACCTGCCGATTGCACTGCTGCTGCTGTTGCTGCTCGAATGGAACCAGACGTTGCCGTGGTTGCTGCATCTGTTCGGCATCGTACTGATTCTCTCGCGCATCGCACATGCGTTTGGCTTGAGCCGCAGTGCGGGTGCAAGCGCGGGTCGCGCGATCGGCACGCTCGGCACCTGGACGGTCATTGTCGTGATGGCTCTGCTGCTGCTCTGGCAGGCGGCGACCATTGCGCTGATCTAGTGCCTGTGCTTGCGCGCGATGGCATGACGATGGACCCGCGCCGCGGCCTTCACGGCGGCGAGTTCCATCACATTCCGAACAATGCCGCACCGTGATCGAGAAAGTAGAGCCCCGCGAACATTTTTGGATCGACCGAATAGCCGTCCTTCATCCTGTCGAGCAACCAGCGTGGAGCGTCCGTGCGGGGCACTTCATGGACGACGATGTCCTCGCTGTCATCGCCGCCGCCGGCGTGGACGCGGCTCAGGTCGAACGCGCGCACGAAGGCCATCATCTCGTTGCTCATGCCCGATGAAGAGGGTCCGGACATCAGGAACTCGATACGCGCGGCGGCGTAACCGGTTTCCTCGAGCAACTCGCGCCGCGCGGCTTCCACTGCGTTTTCGTCCGGGCTGCCGGCAAGGTCGCCAACGAGCCCCGCCGGCATCTCCAGCGTGCGTTTGTCGATCGCGGCGCGGTACTGTTCGACGAACAGGAGCTTGTCATCGTCGGTCAGCGCGATGATGATCACGCCACCGCCCTTGTTGGTCCGTTCGGCGAATTCCCAGCGGCCTCGCCGCTTGAGTCGCAGCCAGGTTCCGTTGCAAAGCGTTTCGGTTTCGGTCACTTTCATTGATCGATCCGGTCAGTCCATGAACTTTCGCTGGAGTGCCGGGTCATTGCCACTCCGCAAACTTGCCAGGTAACTCGATGAAGATGAAGCGACTGCTATGCTGTCTCGCGCTGATGTTGCTGTCTGCGACGGCATTCGCGCAAGTACTGGGCGGCGAGAAGCCTGTCGCTGGCGCACCGGATCCGTCGACGCTCAGCGAAGCCCAGATCAAGGGCGTCACGGTGCCGCAGGTGCTCGATCGGCTCGCATCCGCGTACCGGGCCAACGGCGATGTGCAACGCCTGACCTGGTCCCTGCAGCGACTCACCGACTTGTTGCCCAATTCAGGCGAAGCGAAGCTTGCACTCGCGACGCTGTACGCCGCGCAGGACGAAAAATCCAAGACCTACGATCTGCTGTTGCGCATGCAACAGCAGGGTTTCGGCTACGACCTGTCGCACGATGCGCGTTTCGACAAGGTTGCCGATACCAAGGTCTGGGCTTACGTCGTGGCCAATCTCAAGGCCAATCTCAAGCCATTCGGCGAAGGCAAGGTCGCGTTCTCCCTGCCGACTGGCGACACGCTGCTCGAATCGCTTGTCTGGGATCCCAAGCGTCAGCAGTTTCTGGTCGGCAGCGTGCGTGATGGCACGATCCAGCGCGTCGACAAGAGCGGCAAGCTGGTGGAGTTCATCAAGCCCGATGCCAATAACGGCTTGTGGAGCGTGTATGCGATGGCCGCCGCTCCCGCACGCGATCGGCTGTACGTCGCGAGCACCGCCTCGGTCTATTTCAAGGGATTCAAGCAGGACGATTACGGCAAGGCCGGCCTGTTCGAATTCAATTTGTCGACCGGCAAGTTTCTGCAGAAGATGTTGCTGCCGGCCGATGGCAAACCGCACACGTTGTCCAGCCTTGCGGTTGGAAAGGATGGCGCCGCATTCGTCGCCGATGGCATACGCAATGAGATCTATCGTGTCGACGGCGGAAAACTGAAGTTGCTGGTCGCCAATCCCCGATTGACCAGCGTGCGTGGCCTTGCCGTCAGCGACGACGGGCATTTTCTTTATTTCGCCGACTACGCACTCGGCATTTTTGGCGTCGATCTTCGCAAGGGCACAGGATTCGATCTCAATTACGATCCGGCTTCACTCGTCCTTGGCGGCATCGACGGACTTTACTGGTACCAGAACAATCTGATTGCGATCGAGAACGGCATGTCGCCACCGAGGGTGATGCGCCTGACGTTGAGCGCAAATGGCCACGACATCGCCAAGGTCATGCCGCTCGACGCCGCCAACCCGAATTTCTCGTTGCCGACCTATGGCGCGATCGATGGTGATTCGCTGTATTTCATCGCCAACAGCCAGAGGAACCACTACGACAAGTATGGCGACCCCAAGGATGTATCGAAGCTGCAACCGATCCACGTGTTCCGGAGCAATCTGCGCTTCGCGTGGAACAAGGACGGCGTCGGTACCAAAGTGAGTCCGATCCCGGTCGCCACGCCCAGCGCAGGCAAAAAGCTGCTGGAGCAAAAGACGGGGGCAAAGCCCGCCAACAAGGACGATGGACACGGCCCTGATGACTGAACGGTCTTGACCGGAACGTCAATCAGTCAGGCAGTCCAGCGCATGGCTGCGTCAGGCGATCTGGTGCAAGGCCAGATCGCGCACGCGCGAGCGCGTCAGCGGCCCCAGCCTGAGGCGCTCGAACAGCGTTTCAACGAGGTCATTATCCGGCCGCCGCCGCAGATAGGCATTCGCGGTCGAGGGGACCGGTGCGTCCAGCGCGATGCCGGTCAGGCTGCGCGACATGCGCGCATGCGCTGCGTGCTCACGCAACTTCAAAGCCGCGCTGGCTGCGCCGCGCGTGCGCAGGAATGCGACTTCATCGGCACGGGCCAGCAGGGCTTCGAGTGTGCCGAAATGGCCGAGCAGAATCGCCGCAGTCTTCGCGCCGATTCCCGGCACTCCCGGGATGTTGTCAATCGCATCGCCGGTCAGGGCGAGATAATCGGCAACCTGAGCGGGATCGACGCCAAGGCGCTTGCGCACGCCGGCCGCGTTCCAGCGTTGCTGGCGCGGCGGATCCCATTGCTCGTCGTCGTCGCCGATCAGCTGTCCGAAGTCCTTGTCCGCGGAGACGATGACGGCGCGAAAACCGTGCACGCGCAGCGCGGTCAGCGCGCTGCCGATGAGGTCGTCGGCCTCGAACGCCGGATTCGCCATGATGGTGAGACCGAATGCTGCCGCAATCTGCTTGCAGCCTTCGAACTGGGATTTCAGTTCCGGGGGCGCCGGCGCGCGATTGGCCTTGTAGGCCGGATACAACGCATTGCGGAAAGAATGCGTCAACGATTCGTCGAACGCGACTGCAACATGGGTCGGTCGCGCCCGTTCGAGGAGATCCAGCAGGAAGCGCGCGAAGCCGTGCACGGCATTTGCCGGCGCGCCTTCGCAGTCGGCGACATCCGGTGTACGCGCGTACCACGCGCGAAAGATATAGAGACTCGCATCGACCAGGTGAACCGTCGATTTCGCCACGCTCATTCCGGCTTCCACTCGGACAAGATCGTTGCGAGTTCCGGACGCACGCGCTCGGGCGGCGTCTCCTGTGCGCTTCCGATATGCACGAAACCGATGATGCGCTCGTTGCCGGCCAGACGCAGCAGCGTTGCGACATCGCGATCGTAGGCCGCCCAGCCGGTGAGCCATTGCGCACCGAATCCCTGCGCCTGTGCGGCGAGCAGCAGGTTGTAAGCCACGCAACCGGCTGACAGCAATTGCTCCTGCTCGGGTATCTTCGGATGATCGGATTCCACGCGGGCAATCACGATGACGACGAGAGGAGCAAAACCGAAACGGGTTCGGTCCTTCTCCAATGCCTTCGGTGCGATGTCCGGTTCGTTGCGCGCGTGTATCGCGCTGATGGCCTCGCCAAACGAGATGCGCGCATCGCCGCGCAGCAGCAGCAGGCGCCATGGAACCAGCTTGCCATGATCCGGTGCGCGAATTGCGGCCGTGAGAAGGGCATCGAGCGTCGCGCCTTCCGGGGCGGGCGCGCCGAGTTGACGCGCCGGCACGGAGCGGCGCGAAGCAATGAAATCAAGTGGCTTCATGCGCGTCGATTCTAGCAGGCGCGAATTCAGGCACGCGTGCAGCATTGCGCGCAACGGCGTCGATATCGCGTGCGCGCTTGCGGTAGGATGCACCGCTGGTGGGAATGGTCGGGAGTATCCATGCCGGTCACGGTTGCTGTCACGCGCGAAAGCGTGCCGGGCGAGCGTCGCGTTGCGCTGACGCCGGAAGTTGCGAAGAAAATCAAGGCGCGCGGCGCCAACATTATTCTGGAGCAGGGAGCCGGCGAAGCGGCGTACTTTGCCGATGCCGCGTTCGCCGATATCGAAACGTCTTCCGACGTCGCGTCGGCGCTCGCGCGAGCCGATGTTTTCCTGCATGTGCAGCCGCCATCGCTGGAGGAAATTGCGTTGTTGCGCGAGGGCGCGATCGTCATTGCGCACCTGCAACCGCATCTCGCACCCGAGCGCACGCGCGCATTGCGCGATCGCAAGATCACTGCGTTTGCGATGGAACTCCTGCCGCGCATCACGCGCGCGCAGTCGATGGACGTCTTGTCTTCGCAGGCAGCCGTGTCGGGCTACAAGGCGGTACTGATCGCAGCCGCTGCTGCGCCGAAATTCTTTCCGATGCTGACCACGGCTGCCGGGACGATCCGGCCGTCCAAGGTGCTCATTGTTGGCGCCGGAGTCGCTGGGTTGCAGGCGATTGCGACGGCGCGCCGTCTCGGTGCACAGGTCGAGGGTTTCGACGTGCGTCCGGAAACGAAGGAACAAATCCAGTCGCTCGGGGCAAAGTTTCTCGATCTTGGCGTGTCGGCATCGGGCAGCGGGGGTTACGCGCGTGAACTCAGCGCCGAAGAACGCGCGACCCAGCAACAGGCGCTGGCGGATCATCTGAAGGCAATCGACGTGGTTGTGACTACGGCAGCCGTGCCGGGGCGCAAGGCGCCGCGCATCGTCAGCGCGGCGATGGTCGCCGGTATGAAAGCCGGCGCGGTGATCGTCGACATCGCGGCCGAGGGCGGCGGCAACTGTGAACTGACCCGGGCGGGCGAAACTTTCCTCAGCGAGAATGGTGTCAGTGTGATCGGGCCGATGAACCTGCCTGCGAGCGTGCCGGTTCACGCGAGCGAAATGTATGCGCGCAACCTCTACAATTTTCTCGAACTGTCGCTCAAGGATGGCGCGCTGAATCTCGATTGGGACGACGAACTCATCGCCAAGACCTGCCTGACACACGCCGGCGAGATCCGTCACGAGGCGACTCGCGAACTTGTCGATGCAACAGGTGCATCGAAAGCCGCTTCCGGAGCGAACCCATGATCGATCCGTTTCTTGCCTTGTTCATTTTCATGCTGGCCGCGTTTACCGGGCACGAGATCATCTCGCGTGTGCCGGTGATCCTGCATACGCCCCTCATGTCGGGATCGAATTTCGTGCACGGAATCGTGCTGGTGGGCGCGATGATTGCGCTGGCCAGCGCCGACACGACGCTCGGTCGGAGCATCGGATTCATCGGCGTCGTGCTCGGCGCGGGCAACGCGGCGGGCGGTTATGTCGTGACCGAACGCATGCTGGAGATGTTCAAGTCCAGCAAGAGCCGCAAGGACTGACCGGCGATGGAAATGTCTTCATGGCTGCCACTCCTCGCCAAGGCGAGCTACTTCGTCGCAACGGTGCTGTTCATTCTGGGCATCAAGCGCATGTCCTCGCCGGTGACCGCGCGCAAGGGAATTGTGCAGGCCGGCATCGGCATGATCATCGCCGTGCTGGCGACGTTCGCGATCACTGGATCGAACAATCTGGGGTTGATCGTCGCGGGTATCGTGATCGGTGTCGCGCCCACCTGGATCTGGGGCAAGAAGGTCGCGATGACCGACATGCCGCAGATGGTCGCACTGTTCAATGGCATGGGCGGTGGTTCGGCTGCGGCGATCGGCGCGAGCGAGTTGATCAAGTTCACGCGCTTCGGCGAGGCGCCGCCATTGTCGATAGTCGTGTTTGCGGTGCTGGGTGCACTGATCGGCTCGATCTCGATGACCGGCTCGATCATCGCGTGGGGCAAGCTCGATGGACGCATCGACAAGCGTTTCACGTTCGGCGGCCAGCAGCTGTTCAACCTGGCAGTGTTCGCTGCGGCTGTGCTCGCCGGTCTCGCGTTGGTGTTGTGGCAGCTCAATTTGCCGCTGATCCTCGTGTTCTTCGCTTTGGCCCTGGCGTTTGGCGTGCTGATGACACTGCCGATCGGCGGCGCCGACATGCCGGTCGTGATTTCGTTGTTCAACGCGTTCACCGGCCTGGCCGTCGCGTTCGAAGGCTACGTGATGCAGATCGAGGCGCTGATCGTCGCAGGCATGGTGGTCGGTGCAGCGGGCACCTTGCTGACCCAGCTCATGGCCAAGGCGATGAACCGGCCGATTTCGGGCGTGCTGTTCTCGAGTTTCGGGGGCGGCGGTGCAAGCGCGGAGGAAATCGCCGGCTCACAGAAGCCGATCGAGGCCTCGGACGCGGCGTCCCTTTTGTACATGGCCGAGAAGGTCATCATCGTGCCCGGTTACGGGATGGCCGTGGCGCAGGCGCAGCACAAGATATGGGAACTCGCCCAGGCACTGATCAAGGCCGACAAGGAAGTGAAGTTCGCGATCCATCCGGTCGCGGGACGAATGCCCGGCCACATGAACGTGCTGTTGGCGGAAGCCGGTGTGCCTTACGATCTGATCGCCGACATGGACGACATCAATCCGGAGTTCAAGACCTGCGATGTCGCGATCGTGATTGGAGCGAACGACGTCGTGAACCCGGCTGCAAAAACCGACAAGTCATCCCCGATTTTCGGGATGCCGATCCTCGATGTCATCGATGCGCGGCAGGTGATCGTGATCAAGCGCGGCAAGGGCACTGGTTTCGCGGGGATCGAGAATGCGCTGTTCTACGCCGACAACACACGCATGTTGTACGGCGACGGCAAGGAAGCGGCCAACCAGCTCGTGGTCGAACTCAAGGCGATCGAAGGATCGGGCCACTGAGCGGCATCGATGCGCGATTCACGGGCGCGTGCTCTGCGGTCTTCGCAAGACCAGCCATGCGGCCAGCACGAGCGCCAGCGCAAAAAATGCCCAGTCCGAGGGACTGATGCCGGTTCGGGCGACGTCACTTGCCAGACCGGCGCCCATGTCGAACAGAGTCTTGCGCATCGGAATTCCGAGCACGCTGGCGATTCGGGCTGCAGCCAGCAGATATTGCGCATAGGCGCAGGCAAACGCCGTGCAGATCGCAGCGAGCGCCGCATCCAGGAACCTTGACTGGCGATTACCGCGCAACGCCCATGCGATTACCACTGCGCTCGGCAACGCCAGTATCGCGAGGTCGCGACCCGTGTACAGGGCCAGAACGCACCAGATCGCGCCAGATGCCAGCGCGCACATCAGAGCCGTGAGGACAGCGAGAAGCCGACCGCGTGGCGACCGCCGGTTGCTTTCACGCGGCATGCGTCACGGGCGGAATGCGCCGAACGAGGGGGCGGGCGTTTTCATGGCGGCGATGGGACGGACCCCGCGGAGGCAAAGAGCGCGCAATCATAGCGGCTGAAGATGCGGTACGCGAAGCGCGTCCACTACGCCGCGGAGTTGGCGGCGTGTTCGCACGTCGAGCACGGCCGAAGGTCAATGCGCGGCGCGCTCACCGCCGTAGCGGCTCAGCCGAGAAGTTTGCTCGCGAGCAGATTCCGCACCGATGCCGGCCACGTCGATTCGACGTTCCCGCTTGCCGGCTCAGGGTCGCCGAACTGCATGCACTGTGGCACGACGCCAGCCCAATGCGGCAGGTCGAGATCGGCTGGATCATCTTTGGGACCGCCGCTGCGCACCTTTGCACTGGCCTCGTCAATTTCGAAGTGCAGCAGGCTGGTCGCCGCAAGCTCATTGCGATCGGGCGGCCGCGATTCGGCTGCGCGGCCCGGAATCATTGCTTCGACGAGTCGCAACAACCCGGAGCTCTTGGCGTCGGGATCGACGACCGCCGTCGCGCGGCCGAAAGCGACGACCGATCGGTAATTCATCGAGTGATGGAAATGCGAGCGTGCCAGAACCAGGCCGTCGAGCAGGGTCACGGCAATGCAGGCGTCGATCCCGGCCCCGACCGTCTTGAGCAATCGACTTGCGATCGACCCGTGCAGCAACAACGACTCTGCATCGCGAACGTACAGCATCGGAATCACGAACGGCTGCGCATCCACGCAAAAAGCGACATGGGCAATCTGGCCCGCGTCGAGAATTGCATGGATGCTCGCGCGGTCATAGCGCGCGCGAGCCTTGACGCGTTGCACGCGATGTCTGGCGTTTGTCGGCATGCCGCAGGTTCCTCTGGCTTGACTGGGCAAGATTAAGCCGGAAAATTGGTTTGAAGGAGCACCATTTTCGGGGTTCTGATCAGGGCCAATCATGCATCTGGAACTCGATGGGCAGGGTCCGCGGTACGCGCAATTGATTCGCTCTATCAAGGGTGCGATTCTGAGCGGAAGCGCGCGCGCCGGGACGCGGTTGCCAGCCAGCCGCGCACTGGCGCACGACCTCGAGCTTTCGCGGAACACCGTGCTGGCTGCCTACGAGCAACTGCAGGCGGAAGGATTTCTGGTGGGCCGCGTTGGATCAGGCAGCTATGTCGGCGAAATCGGACATCCGGCGTCGGCCCGCTCCAGCGAAGACATGCTGGCGGCGCCGCTGTCCGAGTTTGCGCAACGTGCGCTGTCGGTCAGCGATGGCGTTGCAATTCCCGGTCACGAACACCGAAGGTTGCGCTACAACCTGCAATACGGCTCGCCGATGGTCAACCCGGTGCTGGCCAGCGCATGGCGTCGCGAATTGAACCATGCCGCCGAACATGCCGAGTTCGATTATCCGGACGCTCAGGGCGTACTCGCGTTGCGCGAGCAGATTTGTGATTACCTGGTGCGTCGACGTGGTGTCGTTGCACTTGCCGAAAATGTGCTGATCGTGTCGGGGACGCAGCAAGCCCTGGCGCTGGCGGCGCGCGTGTTGCTCGGACCGGACGATGCGGTGGTTCTGGAAGATCCGCACTATCGGGGTGCGCGCCAGGTGTTCAGCGCGTACGGCGCGCGCGTCGGCGGCTGCCGCGTGGATGCGGAGGGACTGGTGCCTGCTTCGTTGCCGCACAGGGCGCGTCTGGCCGTGGTCACGCCATCACATCAGTTTCCGACCGGCGCGCTGTTGCCGCTGGCGCGTCGCGTCGAATTGCTGGAGTGGGCTGCGCGGCGGGGAGCCTGGTTGGTGGAAGACGATTACGACGGTGAATTCCGCTACGGTGGTCGCCCTCTCGCCGCGTTGAAGTCGCTCGATCAGGATGCGCGGGTCATCTATATCGGCAGCTTTTCAAAGACCCTGTTCCCGGCGTTGCGTCTTGGTTACATGGTCTTGCCCGCATTGGTGCGCGAAGCATTCGCTGCGGCCAAATGGCTCGAGGATCGCGGCTGCAATGCCCTTCAGCAGGCGGCGCTCGCGCGCTTCATGGCAGACGGGGGCTTCGAGCGCCATCTGCGTCGCGCAGCGCAGAGTCTGCGTGCGCGCAGGGAAGCCATGCTGGCCGGACTGAGTCGACACGCCAGCGGCGTGTTCGACGTAGTGGACTCCAATGCGGGCATGCATCTGACAGCATGGTTGGCAAATGGCAGTTCGGCTGATTGCGAACGCCTCGCCATCCACGCCCGTGAACGTGGACTCGGACTCTATCCGGTGACACCTTATTGCTTCCGGGCGCCTGCGCGGCCCGGCCTGCTGCTCGGCTATGCCAGCCTGCCCCCCGCCGATATCGAAGCGGCGATGCGTTTGCTGGGTCGCTGCCTTCGCGAGGTCGGGCTCGCCGCATGACCGATTCAAGGCGTCTCGCGGGTCTTTTAATCCCGCACTATGGGCCCAGATAGGGATCAATCGGCCGCATAATCGGCCATTGCCGGAATTGAATCGATCGATTGCATGAGCGGTTACAGTCACACGTCCGAACCGATCAATCTCACCCGCGATTGCGCGGCAGTCATGGTCCCGCAAGGCGAGCGCGTGACGCTGCCCGCTGGTCAGGCCGGCTATATCACGCAGGCCCTCGGCGGCAGTTTCACGGTTTATATGGACGGCAACCTGTTTCGCGTCGCGGGCAGCGATGCCGACGCGCTGGGAAAGAAGCCGCCGCCGGCCATCGCGCTGCCGGACGGCGCGAGCGACGCGGACGTGGAGAAGCTGCTGTGGCAGCAGTTGCGTACCTGCTTCGACCCGGAAATACCGATCAACGTTGTCGATCTTGGCTTGGTCTATGGCTGCGATCTCGAGCCGCTCGAGGACGGACGGCGCAAGGTTGCCGTACAGATGACCCTCACGGCTCCCGGTTGCGGCATGGGTGATGTGCTGGTTGATGACGTGCGCACCAAACTCGAACTCATTCCGACTATTGAAGCCGACGTCGATCTGGTGTTTGATCCACCCTGGAATTTCAGCATGATGTCTGAAGCGGCCAAGCTGGAAACCGGCATGCTCTGAGCCGCGCTGCGCGAAGAGACCACGGGGGTCGGCCGATGAAACGTCGCCTTTATCTGATTGCCTTTGGGCTGTTCCTGCCGTGTTTCGCATATGATCTGGTGACGTGGGGCGCGATGCGCTCGCTGCCGGTTGTCGGCCCGAGCATCGCCAATGCGGCCCTGCGCGAGGCCCCGATTGCCACAACTTACCTTTGGCTGGGACAGCCGCTAGACGACGCGGTGCCGCCGCTGCGCAAGTTGGGTGCGGAAGAATTGTCATTCGCGTTCGCCGAGGGATGGTCCGAACTGCGCAATGACCCGACCGCCGCGATGGACCTGGTGCTAGGCAGCAGCTGGAGTGCGGCGCATGGGCGCTTCAAGTTTCTGTACCGGGCGGCACCGGCGCTTTTGCTTCTGGCCGCAATTCTGTGGTGGTTTCGCCCCAAGCCGATCCGTCTCATGGGACAGCGCTGAGCATGCAGGAAATGGCAGCCAGCGTCCTTGCAACGCGCAACCGGTCAATGTGAATCCTCAGGACGAACTCGATGGCCCCCATGGCGGCCAGCGCCAGAGGCTTTTCAGCGAGGCGCCCAGCCGCTTCCACGAAAAGCTCGGGGCATCGAACTCGCCCGGATCGAAACGCGCGGTGAATACGTCGCCGTGACGGATCAGGCGAAATACCGATCCGCCAAGATCGATCAAATCGCCCGCGACCAGCAGACAGGGCGGCTTGCGCCCCCCCGTCACGCGCACTGCGGATGCGCCGGGTTCGAGCACCATCTGATATCCGTCGCCCATGCGGTTGAGCGTCGCCACCTTCGCCGGGACACCGATCAGTTGGGGATGGCAGTCGCGCGCCGATCCGAGCACCTGTCGATCGCCGCTCAACGGGTAGCGCATGCCGCGGGCGGTTCCCGAGAGGCAGACCAGCGCGAACTCGACCTGCGACGCGGCCCGGATCTGGTCGATCGAGCCGAACACGGTGTGTTCTATAGCCACGCGCTGGCCCATCTCCGGCTTTGGACTCGCAACAGGTTTTTCAGGTTCCGAATATTGCAGCGCATAGGCGCCGATGCGCAGCGCATCGCCGAAATGCAGCCGTTTGGCCGACGTGAGCGCGATGCCATTGCACAACGTGCCGCTGGCGCTGCCGAGATCCACCGCTCGGGTGCCGTCGGCGGTGACGGACAGGTGGACGTGGTAACGCGCCACGTTCTCGCCGGTCAGCACGATCTCGCAACCCGGGTCACGGCCGATCAAGTATTCGCCGGCGGACAGCGGGTAAGGCTGTGGCTTGCCTGCGGCCGCGCTCGACACCCGCAGTACGGCGAGCGGCTCGCTGGCGCGCGCCTCGGGGGGCTGATCGGCTTTTCTGTCGCTGTCGAAGCGCAGCAGGGTTGTGCCAAGACGCAGTAAATCCCCTGCGCGAAGGCGCGTGGCACTGCTGATCGGTTCGCCGTTAACCACCACGCCGGTGCGGCTGCCCTTGTCTTCGACTTCGCAGCGCTGTTCGGTCACGTTGACGCGCGCGTGCAAGCGCGACACGCGTTCGTCGCTCAGGATGATATCGTTTTCGATCGCGCGGCCAATGCGCACGACGCCGGATTCAACCGGGAGCGCGAAGGAGGTTCCATCGCCGTCGTCGCCGACGACGGTGATGCGAATTCCCGAATGCGGGTCGCTGGATTGTGCTGCGGACAAAACCTGATTCCTCTATGGATTGCGCGATGCGACGCGTGCATCGGCGGCCACACGATGGTAGCGATGGCAGGTGACGCAGTCGGCATTGATCTGCCCGGGATTATGACATTCGGCGCAGACCGCCTTGTGGTGCGGCATCAAGCCGCGTGCCTGCTTGCCGCTGGCCTCGTCCTTTGCAATCGCATGACAATGATCGCAACCTTTCTGCGATAGCAGGTCCACATGGGGGCCGTGGACGAAATTGGAGAAACCGATCGCGTCGAAATCGCGACCTGCACTGGTCCAGTTGACGCTTGCCATTCCGTCGCCCTGATCGACCGCGTGGCAACGCAGGCATTCGCTGGATCGTGCGCGGTCGCGGATCGCATCGTGCAGCGCAGTGGGTAGCATCTTCGCCGGCTGCGCAGTCACGGCGACGGCGGCATCGAGATATGCGCGCATGAACGGATCGGCGTGTCCGGTGGGCTGGTAGACGACCGTGCCGTCCTTGGGGTGAACGCTCCAGCCGGCGCCGCCCGCTGCGGCGACCGAAGTGGCGCCCATGGTTGGGGTTGCGCCCGCGTCGATCAGTGCGCGCCACTGCTGCACCGCGAAGCGCGCGCCGCCCAGCTGCGTCAGTAGTGGATCGATTTTCGCATCGTCGAGAGGCACATCGAGGGCGTGCGCAATGCGCGAGCGCAAGCGTACCGGTGCCAGTGCGGCATCGGCGAACAAGGTCTGCACGCGCGGATCTCCGGCGCTGATACCCGTCGCGTCGGTGGTGCCGTCCAGCGCGTCGTCCCTCGCTTTCAAGGCGGCTTCAGCCGAGCTGGCGCTTCTGGCGCAGACTGCCTGCGTGCTGTTGGCGCAGGCCAGTTCACGCACGCTAGTTGCCACTTGCGGTTTCGAGGCAGCCGGCTGGGTCAGCACGATCGCCAGTTCCTGGGTCGACGGCGCATCCGCGACCGATCCGATCAGCGGCGCGATATCGTTGCGCAGCGAACTTTGCGCGTCCTCTATATCAGCGGTCACGCTTTCGGCTTTGTCCGAATCGCCGGCCACGCCGAGTACGAGTGCTACTTGGCGGCGCAACCATGCGTGGCCATCGAGCAGCATGTCGTTGGTCAGCTCCTCGACGCCTGTTGCGAGCTTTTGCCGGAGCGTCGGATCGTCGTCGGCATCCGGCCAGTCGCTGGGATCGCCACCGCTGTCCATCAACTTGCCGAGCACCGGCCGCACGATCGGATCGCCGGCGAGCAGAACCTGCATCAGGCCGGGAATCTGCGTGCCTGTCGGCGCCGACTTGCTCCATGTAACCCCGGTCAAGGCGGATCCTAGATCCGGCAACTGGAATGCCACAACCTGGGTACCGCGAATCTTGGCCCCGTGATGATCGTCGGTGCCTGCGTGGTGACAACCGGCGCACGACGTTTCGTAAGCGCGCGTGGTTTCGACCTTGCCCGCCGCATCGAGCCGATGGCATCGGCTGCACTCGAATGGCTGTTCCTTGCCGAAGTAGGTGTTCTTGTGGCTGCGATGGTCGAACAGGATCCCCGCGCGTTCGTGATGCACGGCTCCGAATTCCGGGTGGTCGCCGGTGAAACTGTCGAATACGACGCGATGGCAAGCTTGGCAACGCGTGTTGTCCATGTGCTTGATCGCGTTGATTGCGCCACGATGTTCGTGGTGGCAAGTCGAGCACGGAATGGCGTTGAGGTCGTCGGGCTTGCTGCTGAACGATGCCAGCAACAGCGATGCCGTGCGATGGCCCTGCACGCTGGGCATTTTCTTGGAAGCGGAAAGCGTCTTCGGATCGATGCTGTGCGCGGCAAGTGCGAACCTCGCGTCGCCGCGGAAGTGACAGTCCAGACACTTTTCGCTGTCGCGCAAGGGCGTGCCCGAGGAAAACGCGGCCAGCACCCAACCGCTCATGCCGTTGACGGCGGCGGCATGGCAGGCCGCGCAGTTGGCCCTGGCGCCGTGTGGCGGCGGAATTGGCTGGTGTGCGGCGATCAAGCCGCCGGGGCTGATTGCGCCAAGGCGCCATGCGCCACCGAATGCCAGCGCGAGCAGGCCAATCGTTGCGGCGAGTGCCAGCCAGACCATCCGCCCGCGACGCGCGCGCAGGCTCAGACGTGGTTGGCAGACGGCGCGGCGCGGCGTCGGATGGCAGCAGCTGCCGTCGGGCAGTGGACCTATCTCGCACGGGCCGCCGAACACGGCCGGGCGTCCGCACAGGTAACGATCTCCGACACGCCGTGGCTCGCACTCGCATTCCAGCCGGGCCGGGCAGTTGCCATGGCCATCGGGGCCGAACGCGCAGGCATCGCCATAATCGGCCCAGCCGCAAACCCATCGCTGGTTGGGGCGCTCGTATGGGCTGTCGCGGTGGCCGGTCTTCTGAATACCGCTCATCACAGCCCCCGCCCGAATGCGTGGACGAGCACGACATGAACCACCACCAGTACCAGCAATGCGCAGGTCGCCGGGATGTGCACGAATAACCAGAGCTTCATCGCGCCTTGCAACGCGCGGTGGTAATCGAGCGCATCCTTGGCTTCAAGGATTTTATCCAGACGCTGCGCCAGCGCGCGTTCACGCTCGTCAAGGTAACGGGTCAACGAATCCAGCTCGGCACGCAGCCGATGGCAGCGGCGACTGATATGCATCAGATGGCGCAGTGCGTCCTGCGGAGTGGCCAGGAACGGGCTGGCGCGGCGGCGGTAGAACTCCGGCAGGGTGGTCGCACGGCTTTCGCGCGCCGCCTCGACGATCAGCGCCTCGCCTTCCTCGCGCAACTGGCGATAGAACATCGGTATGCGCTCGAAGATCACTTCCTGGCCGCGTACCGTCAATGCCGAGGGTGCGCGCCGTGACAACGCGATTCCAACGACCCCGCTGAGAGCCACCAGAACAAACATGCCGCCGAGAAGGAAGCCCGATCCGCTGTCCGGCCAGCGCCAGCCCAGGTGCATCAGGAACACGAACAGCGCCAGTAACCCCAGGTAGATATGCCATTGCAGCCAGGTCGAGGCTCGCAACAAAGGCGGGTAGGGGAGCTTCTTGCGGCGATTGAACAGCGACAGCACTGCAACGAGACCCAGCAACAGCCAGCCGGAAAGGAAGGCGACATCGAGCAGCGCGAGCGAACGCGAACCGAACCACAGTGCCAGTATTGCCGCTACCGCCAGCGTCAGCAGCGCTGCGCGCCAGCGCCGGGCGCGCAAGCTGGTCAGCGCACCAGCCATGCCGCGAGTTTCTGCTTGTCGCGCATGTCGATCCGGATCAGCGCATCGTGCGGGCAGGCGCGCTCGCACGCGGGGCCTCCGGCGTGTGCGACGCAAAGATCGCACTTGGTTGCCTTGATGATGGGTTCGCCGCGCTGCGCGTCCATCATGATGGCATCGTCGCGTGTCGAATCACGCAGCGCCACCATGCGGATGTTCTCGTAGGGGCAACTGTTGGCGCATGTACCGCAACCGACACAGGTGCGATCGTTGATCACGACTTCGCCGTGCAGCGGATCCCGATGGATCGCCCCGGTCGGGCAGCCGATCATGCAAACCGGATCCATGCAGTGCATGCAGGCGTTCGCCACCATGTAATGGTCCTGGATGCGGCCATGACGCACGAAACGCGGGTTGTTGTCGTGCCCTGCGGCGCAGGCGCGCACGCAATCGTCGCAACGCACGCAGCGATCCATGTCGATCATCATGGTTGCGGTGCCGTTGATGAAGCGATTTTCCACCAGGAACTCGAGAAAGGACGTTTCGATATCCCCGGTACCGCGTTTGAGCGTGTCCGTATCGGTCGGAAGGGGAGGAATCGCCGATGCGGGCAGCGTCGGCAGAATCAGTTCCTCGACGGTTCGGGTGGGCAAGCGCACGATATCGACATAGCCGATTGCGCGCAGGCTGTAACCCAACGAGATCTGATGATCGCTGTCTGCATTGTGCGCAATCTCGGTCAGACCGTAGACATCGCCCCGACTCAGGTAACTGACCGTGCGCTCACCGTTGCCGTGGCGGCGTGACAGACGCGCAAAACCGGCGCGTATCATGATCAGCCCGTTCGGGTAGTGTCCCTGTTCGGCAATCAGCGGCTCGTCGCCGAGGCGCGAGGCGGACCCCTGCTCCCGCAGGGATTTGTAACTGCCGTACCAATCGAAGGAACCGAACGTCTCGAACTCCGCAACCGCGGCGATCGCGCGAGTCTGATGCTCATCCAGGCCGGACAGCAACGGGGCATTCGCCAAGGTCGCTGCGAGTCCCCTTTCCCGATATACGCGGTCCACCCATTCGCGCATTGCCGTGTCGTGCTTGCGCAGGTCACGCAAGCCCTGCCAGCGGATCTCCAGCAGCGCGCAATCTCCATCCGCGACGACCGTCGTCGCGCGTGGAATGCGGCCCAAGGCAGCCAGTTCGCCGAACAACTCGTACTGTCCCGCGCTGCTGCCACCCAGCACGGTGCTGCGTGTCGCCGCGAGCTTGTCGGCGGATACGCGCGGCGTGGGCATATCCGCCGCGATTGCCATGGTCATGGACAGCGACGGATCAGCTCCGCCGTGCGATTGCATTTGAGGATACCGTCGTGAATCGCGGCTCTCGGGCGAGGTGGGATTTTTCAACAAGCGCTTGAGCGATTGCAGCGGACTCAGGCGTTGTGCGGTCTGGCGGCCAATTTCGACCGGATCGAGCCCTTCCAGCACCACGCGCACCTTGCCGGTCAATATCAGGAACGCCGAATTTCCATAGTCGCCCTCGCGCACAATGACTTCGCGATCGCGATACGTGCGCACGCGGGTATCGTTCTGCACGATCCCGCGCAAAGGCAGACTCGCCGGGAAACGCGTCGCATCCATCGAGCGAAACGGCTCAACTTGCATCAGGCGATCGATGGCGGCCTGGGTCATCTCGCCCGGGGCCTGCCCTTCCGCCACCTCGGTGGCGAAAGGAACGTCCCAGCGCTTCGGTTTTTCCATCCCGACCGCTTCGGTCATGAGAGTGCCGATCCTGGCCGTTTCGGGTCGCGGATCGGCAACGCTCTCTCGGCGGGCGCGACGCAGTTCATTGCGTGAAAACGGTGCCCTTGGCGCTGGTCGGGATCTTCGAATCGAGCGCAGCGTATGTTCCAGCCTTGCCCTGGATCGATTTGGCCGCTGCACCCAATGCACTGGCCATTGCGTCCGTCACCTTGGAATCTGCGGTCACTTTTGCGGGGATCGCCTTGAACGCTGCGCTGAGCTTGGCATCGCCTGCCGCAGCGACAACGGGCTCGGCCTTGGCGCGCGCCTTGTTGACGCGATCGACCATGGCGGTCTGGAACTTGCCACCCTTGTCTTTGACGTTCGCGAGGTTGCGCAGGCTCACCTGCAGGTCGACCAGCGCGCCCACGGCATACAGGCGCCGCAGTTCTTCCTTGGTGGCGGCTCGATTGGTCGGGTTGTCGGGTGCGCCGGCGGATGTCGCGAAGTTGTGGCGAATCTCACCCTGCGACCAGCTCACCAGATCGAAATCACTGCCGGCCTTGTGGCCGCCGACATTGACCAGCTTCTCGTTGGGAACCGTATGGCAGCCGAAACAATTCTCCGCGATACCGTAGATCATGTCGGATGTGATCATGCCCTTCGCGATGGCGGGATCCAGCCTCGCCTTGAGCTGCGCAGGAGTTTCCTTCTTCCTGCCTTCGCCCCACTTCACTGACTTGGCCGTAGCGACTCCGCCGACCTTGTTGTGGATATTCAGCCAGTCGCGCGCTGCGCCGTGGCACGACTCGCATGAAACGCCCCAGGTCGGACGCACGTTGCTGCCGGCCAGCACCGACGTGTAATGGCAATTGAGGCAGGTGTCGGAGCGCTTCATCGACTTGATGCCCATTGCCGCCATGATTTTCTTCGCCTCCGGCGTGCGATGCAGCTCCTTGAACGAACTGAAGTGATGGGTGTGCATCCATGCCTTGGTCTCGAGATCATGGCAATTGGAGCAGGTGTCCTTGTTGGTTCCTGTTGGCCCGACAATCTTGGCCGCAATCTTGGCAGCGGCGGCGGTGGAGTCGTCCTGCGCATATGCGGCAGTGTGGATGAGTGCCAGCGCCAGAATCAGCGCGAGCGCCAGTGGGGCTGCGAATTTCATGGACGATCTCCTACAGGTTGTCGACGGTTGATGGCGACGCGTTTCAGGCGTTCAGTTCCAACGGCGATGTCGGGTGACATACACACACCAGGCAGGTGCCTTGCTCGAATTCGTAAGCAGGCTCCGAAGAATACTTGACCTCGCCGCTGCGAATCGCGGTCTGGCAGGTTCCGCAATTGCCCTGCTCACATCCGGAGTCTATGACGATGCCATTGGCGCGCGCCAGTTCCAACAACGTGCCAACGGCTGGCGACCACGATAATTTCTTGCCTGACTTGCTGAAACTGACCTCGATGCCCGGTGTATCGGGGGTCGCCACAACGGGGGCTGTGGGCAATTTCGGCCCGGGTCCGAATTTTTCGAAGTGGATGTGCTCTCCAGGGACGCCCCATTCCTTCAGATCTTTTTCCAGCGCGGCCATCATCGGGGGCGGACCGCAGAAATAGTATCGATAGTTGTTCGAGGGCAGCACCTTGCGCATCAATTCGACGCCGGCGAATCCCTTGACATGAAAATCGCGACCCTCGATGTCCTGGCCCTCGCGCGGCTGGCTGTAACACACCTGCAAATGGACATTTGAATGTTCGCGCGCAATTGCCTCAAGATGTTCCTTCATCGGGTGATCCTGGGCATCCCTGACTCCAAGGAAGAACCAGGTCTCGCGCCCACTGCCCGAATCGACAATTGCGTTGAGCATCGACAACACGGGCGTGATCCCCACGCCGCCGCCGATCAGCACGACCGGCTCCTTGCCACCGGGATCGAGATGGAAAATGCCGGAAGGCGCCTTGACATCCAGGATCGCATCTTCTTGCACGAGGTCGTGGAAATAGTTCGACGATATGCCAGGCGGGGCGTCCTTTCCGGGGGGCGCGCCTTGGCGTCGGATCGAAACGCGGTAGTAGTCCGGCTTGGGTGAGTCCGACAGCGAATAGCAGCGCACCACCGGTTTGACCTGACCTGGAACATCAAGCCGGAACGTGAGGAATTGCCCCGGCTCGAAGCCGGGAATCGGCTTGCCGTCGTGCGGCACGAGATAGAACGAGCAGATATCGCGACGCTCGTTCTCGAAGCGCTTCCAGCGCACCTGGAATTTGCGCCAGCCAGCCCACGCCAGCGATTTCTGTTCTTCTACCTGGCGCTCGCGGTAGGCCGAATCGATGCGCAGATCGAGCAGCGTGTCTGCACGCTGGCGCAACTGGGATTGATGCGCGACGCGTCGCCATGCACCAAACGCGTTGGCCGAAACATGCGCCAGTACCGCCAGAACGATCAACGCTCCGGCAAGGGTAATCAAGGTATCTGCGTGAGACATGAGAAGTGCTGGTTTCTCCGGATCAGAATTGAGTCAAGAGCTCGACCCGCCCGCCCCAGCCACCCGTGGAGCCCGCGATTTTTTCGCGAAACCCAGCCACCTGAACGACGAAACGCCGCCCCAACGCCTGCTGCAATTGCACTCCGGCCGCGTATTGGTTGGGATTGGGCACATTGTCGGTGCGATGACGACCGCCGATCTCGAAGTCGAGTTGCCGGCGTGTATCGTGCGAGAAGATCTGGTAACCGATTGCACCACCCCATGAACTGTTTGGCATGCTGCCCAGAGCCGCCCCCGCACTGTTGAAATTTCCGATGCCGAACGATGCGAACAGGAGTCCCACAGACCCGAGTGGACCGCCCGTGGCGGGACCGCGCGCCGCGGAAGTGAAATTGTTGATGCCGACGAAGGCATTGGCGTACAGGTTGTTTTCGGTGTAAGCGGGAATGTAGTTGGTCTGGATGAGAATGAGCTCGCCATTGTCCGCCGGGCGCAGCCCGGCCGGGCCTGGCAGCGGTTTGTCACCGAACACATGTGAGCCGAGTACGCGGAAAATGGTTCCAATCTTGCCGATGCGTTGGGAGGCGCTGACGCCCCAGTAGAACGCATCCGACTTGGTGTCGGCAACATCGTTGACGTACACCAGATCGACGTTGAAGGTGCTCTTTGGATAGTCCGCCTGGCTGAACAAGCCATAGAGGCGGGCGTTGCTCGGATTGCTGAGGCCGTCGTTGACTTGATTCCAGCCTCCGAGTGCGGTGATCTGGAGGTTCGATCCGCCCTTGGGCAGGATATCGTTGCGAATGATGCCCAGCGAATCAATGGTGTCGTTGATCAGGATGCCATCCTGATACAACAGCGGTTGTCGTCCGACCGAGAAACCGTAGTCGAGCGAGTGGCGATCGTACGGATCGAGGTTGGGAAAGATTTCACCAAAATCGCCTTCGAAGAAAATCGTGGACAGGATGCCGTTGTACGGGTCCACACCCTGGTGCGCATTGGAGGGGTCGGGGTCATCCTGGAATATTCGTCCCGCGAATTGCCCGCGTTTGTCGAGCGGACGCAATCCCGCCACAAGACGCTCGGATCCGCTCAGTTGAAGGTTGGCGAACAAGTCGAAGCGATTGGCCCACTCGCTTTGCGTCAGATCGTTGCGGGTGTACGACTGGAGCGCGCTGCGAAACGTGCCGAACACGGTCAGTTGCGGCTGAATGACGTCGCCCGTGGGCAGCGTGTAGCCCTGTTGCAGCGGACCCGTGCCGAGGAAATGGGAACCCAGTTCGAGAATCGGTGGCGGTCGCTGCGCGATTGAGCCCGGTTCGATCTTGACCACGCGTGCATCCGATATCCGGCTTCGCGACTCCGCTGGATGGTTATCGCCCTTGTCGGCGCCCTTTGGACTGGCATCCGCTTTGGCCGAATCCTTGGCGTTGGGCGATTGCGCCGCGGCCGATTTGTCAGGAGGGGTGGCCTCGTCGTCGGCGTCATCCGATTCAGAGGCCTGCTGAGCGGATGCCGTTCCCTGATCGGACGCATGGCCCGCTGTTTGCTGCTGATCGCTCGCCTGAGCGATACCCCACCATCCCAGCGAGACCGCCAGGAACGAACTCAAGACAACGCTATTCCCGCGCATGCGTAGGCTCCCCGGATTGGAATTCAGCGCTGTGCCGCAACGGCTGGCGGCTGGTCGCCCAAAGTTACTTCACGCTCCCACACGACCAGGTGCCCAGCCACCAGATTGTTCGCCACGTCGCGCGCACTCATGCCGTAGTCGAAGCCGACATCGCGGATCGCGCTGATCAGGTTCACCGGTACCATCGCCGCCTTCAGCTGGACGATCGCCTTGTAAGGTCCACGCCCGTCGAGTTGCTTGGCCGAGACACTGTAATCGGCCCAACGTTCGCCAAGCGGGTCGATACCCTGCTTGTGCTTGCGCACATTGACCGGGTGACCGACCAGGATCGTCGGCACGGTCGACGGTCTGACGAACGGCAGTGCCGTCGACGAATAGTTGACCGGCAGCACCTGCTCGCGCTCGCCTCCGCGCAGATTGAGCGTCACGTTCTTCGACTGCAACGAGAACAATTCGCGATCCAGCGGCAACTCGCCATTGTGTACATACAGCGAGTGCAGGTCGCGCACGTCGCCGTTCGGATCAAGATCGCCCGACTCCTTGATCACCTTGCCGTCGGCGTCCTTTATCGTGACATGCAGCCACACCAGACGCTCGGCATCAAAGCCGGTCGGCACATTGTGGCCGTCGGTCCCGTTCTTGACCTGCACCTTGAAGCTGAGTCCGTCGGGACCGGCCTTGACAGTGCGGATATCGCCGAGGATGAAGCCGGTGCGCAGCAGTTTGAGGCGTTGCTCTCGCGCCATCTTGAGCAGCGCCTGGTTCTTGTTGAGGATATCGCGCGCGTCATCACGGTCATCGACGGATGCCCAGCGATCCGGGAACTTGTAATCGTCGGAAACCTTGTCCTCGAATTCCTCGGTTCCCCAGCCGGCCTTGACATTGAACGCCAGCCAATCGCGAATCGTCGCGAATCCCGGCGCGGTCGGATCGTCCTTCTGGTTTTCTTCCTTGATCGCCAGCGCATTGATCGGGAACAGCGCCGGGGTCAGCACCGAATAGTCGGGGCCCTGGAACATGTGATTGGTCAGCAGGCGCGGTTTGGTCTTGATGCTGCCGACCTGCGCGGCCGAGCCGAAATCGTAGTTCTTGCGGTCGAAATCCGGATCGCTCTTGGCGACGACGGTACGGCCAGGCTCCAGTCCCATGTGGCAGTCCTGGCAGGTGACTCCACGCTTGGCGGCGGGCGAACTCTTGTATTCGCTGAATGCTTCCTCGAGGCGGAACCCGTTGATGAGGTTGACGTCGTGGCAGGTGCCGCAGAAACCCGGCGTGACCAGCTGGAAGAACTTGACGGTTTCGGAATGGATCTGGCGCCCGCGCGAATGCGGATTGGTCGCAAGACCGGCCTTGTCGATTACCTGCTTGAGGCGATCCTGCGGACCGGTTGGTCCGTAAACTGGAGAGGTCAGTGGTCCTTCATGCAGTGCCAGACGACCGCTCAGCTTTCCGTACGCCTTGTTGATGCGATGGCAGACCACGCACGAGATGCCTTCGCGTGCCGCCGGCGGGCGATCGATGTTGCTCATGAACTCGGCTTCACCCAGATTCATGCCGATCGGTGTATGGCAACGAATGCAGAAGTCGCCATTGCTGCCGCTGGTCAGTTTCAGCAACGTGGCCTGGAACGCGTTGAACACCGGGCTCATCTGCGCATACGCGTGCTGCGAGATGGACCATTGCGAATACTGTTTGGGATGACAGGCCGCGCATTTGGTCGCCGATGGATAACGATCGCCGGCCAACACTTTGGCGTGTTCGGCATCGGCATCCATGGCAGGCTTTTTCGCATCCGACTTGTCGGCCATCGCGTCATCGGTCGGCGGTTTGTTCTCCGCTGGCGCAGCTGCAACGGTCGAGCTGTCTGTTTTTGCAGTCTCTTCGAGCGCCGACGCATCAAGTGCAGCGCACAGCATTCCGCTCGCGATCACGAGCAGAATTCGGCGACCAATTGAGTACCCGTGCTTCGTATTCGTGCGCATCCCGCCCCCGGTTACGACGTGAAGACTTGTAACCGATACTGTCGCCTTACTGCAGCGCACTGTCAACTCCTTTTCAACGCGACGAAAGTGAACCGAGACGACCTGGAAACAACTGCGAGAAATATGCATACGCGAAGAAGTATCGGGCCTCAAGACTGCCGGGCGGCATCAAATCCGTTTCGTGTCGTTGCGCAGTGCGCGCTCGCTTTGAGATAGTGCGAATCAGTGAACACAAGTCCTGTCCCGGCTGCGGATGCGCGAGGGACTATCGGTGTATCATCGAACGTCGCGGTGCGCGCGCTTGCCCGCTGTGGGAAGCCATCGAGGAAGACGATACGCATTGCAGACGCGGACAGGTTTCACGACGCAACGTGCGTTACATAAGCTTGGGACCGGAGTGAGGGGTGGGACGATGAAGCGATCGAGTTTGCTGATTGCGCTATTGCTTGCGCTGCTGTCATCCGGCCCGGGCACGGCTGATGCCCAGTCCTCGGATTGGACTCCGCTGGTACAGGATCACGGTGCGCTCCAAGGCATTCAACCGATCGACGAGATGACGATGGTCGATTGCCTGTTGCCCGGACAGGTGCGCCGCTCGGGCATGATGACCTTCATCGGGCCGCGCCTGCCGGTGAAGACCACCGCGAAACTTTGCGAGATCCGCGGTGGCGAATACACCGCCTACGATCGGGCCAATCTGAAATCGAGCCTTGGTGTGTGGATGGACAAGGCGAAGGATGGCGATGCGCAGGCACAATTTTACGTGGGCGCGCTTTACGAAAAAGGCATGGATCAGCCGCCCGATTACAACGAGGCGGCGAAGTGGTATCGCAAGGCTGCTGCGAATGGTTCGATCGAAGCCAAGCTCTCGCTCGCCGCGTTGATGGAAGAAGGCCATGGCATGCCGGCTGATCCGACTGGCGCGGTCAACCTGTATCGCGAGGCGATGGGCATCAAGAGTGGCGACCTGGTCAGCAGCGAAGAGGCCAATCGCCGTGTCAGCGAGGCGGATCAACGCGCCGCAGACCTCGCGAAAAAGCTCGAGGCGCAGAAAGCATCCAATACAGCCGAAATCCAGCAGCTCGAAGACCAGATCGCAACGCTCAAGCGCAGCAACGCGAGTCATGCGAGCGATCGCAGCAAGCTGGCAAGTCTCGAGAAGGCGTTGCGTGCGTCTCAGGCGCGCCAGGCCAGCACCAGCGAGCAGCTGGCCAAGGTGCCTTCGGCGACACGCAGCGTTTCAAAGCTTCCGATCATCAGCGACGCGGCTGCTCCGGTCGCGGTGGACGGCGCTCAATTCGGCCGCTATCACGCCCTGATCATCGGTGTGCAGAATTATCAGGACTACGCGCCGCTGCGTACGCCGATCGAAGATTCGCGCGCGGTAGCCGACGTGTTGCACAAGAAGTACGGGTTCAGCACGACGGTCCTGCTGGACCCGGATTTTTCGGCCATCGTGGGCGCGATCGTGAAATTGTCGACCGAGTTGACGCCCGAGGACAATCTGCTGATCTATTTTGCCGGTCACGGCGTTCTCGACGGAAGCAATCGCGGATTCTGGCTGCCGCTCGATGCTCAGCCCAAGATCCGCAGCCCCGCGCTGCCCACCGCGACGCTCGCCGAGTTTTTGCGCATGTTCAAGGCACGCAGCATCCTGGTGGTGGCCGATTCGTGCTTCGGCAGTGCACTTTCGACCAGCATCGGTCGCTACATGGGCGGCCCGGAGTTCTACGCGAGCGGAATTCCGAGCGGCTATCTGGACCGCAAGGCGCGCTACGTGCTTGCCTCGGGCGGCCTCAAGCCGGTTCTGGATCAGTCGGGCGACGGCCATTCGGTGTTCACCTCGGTGTTCCTCAAGGTGCTAAACGAGAACGACCGCATCCTCACCCAAACCGGCCTCGAGCAGGAACTCGCAGGTCCTGTGCATACCAAGTCGGTTGAACTGGGCATGGCACAGTCGCCTGAGCTCAAGAAAATGCGTTCGGCTGGTGACACGGGCGGCGCGTTCTTCCTGGTACCGCGTGCGGTGGCGGGAGGTTGAGCTTGCGTTTCGTTCCGCTGGAAATCATGAAATAAATTTCGGCCCGCTGGGCCACCTGAAGCATGGGGAGCATCATGCAATCTGGACACACCAAGGCGCCTGGTAGTCACAGTGTGCGAAAGGCGTTGATCTGCACCGGTGCATCGCTGGTGGCGAGCATTTTCCTGAGTGGCGATGTCGTCTCGGCTGTTGGGGGACCGTCGCCCGCCAATCATGCTTCAGTGACCGTCGCACTCAAGGCATCGCGTGGCGCGCTGGATCCGGGCGGCCTGATTACCTACACCATTACCGTTGGCAATAACGGAAACGCGGATGCGATGGGCATGCATGTGCTCGCGCCGTTGCCCGTTGGCATCGATTCCATGCACTGGACGTGTTCGGCCGACGGAGGTGCGCGCTGCCCGGGCACCTCCGGAGACGGCGATATGGACCAATCGATCGCCGTCTTGCCGGCCAGCGGTATCTTGAGCTACAGCGTCGATGCCCACGTTGCCGCGCGTCCGCCTTCGTGGGTGAAAAATGTAGCCACGGTGCAGGTGCCCACGGGCGTGACCTGTGCTGATCGACAAACCGCACCGTGCACAGCCCGTCTCGACCTTCCGGCGGGGCCTCGAATCACCATCGCGAGCAATGCGAATGTGCAAGCGCCTGAACCGGCGCAACCGTTCGTTTACACGCTGACCGTTCGCAATGCCGGAACGGTCGATGCAGCCGGAACCATGATCCGCGATCCGATCCCGACCGGCCTTGCGCAATTCGACTGGACTTGCGCGCCCAGCGCGTTGTGTCCACGCAGCAGCGGGTCGGGTCCCCTGCACGAAAGGCTGGCCCGTTTTCCTGCTGCATCGGCGCTGACTTACACAATCCATGCGCGGTCCATCGCCGATCCGCCCGCGCGCATTACCCAGATGGCCACCGCGAATCCGCCGTACGGCGGAAGCTGCGGCGAGGGCGATTCGATCCACGCGCCGCCATGCTTCGCAGCGGCCATCAGCCCGGCTGGTCACATCGCGTGTGGTACCGCGGGGGCTCCAGCCTGCGAGCAGGCGCGGGCCGCGGTTCCGGATGGTACGGTTGCGAATATATACATCGATAAGTACGACTACAACGGCTACGCACTGCCCGGCGACTCGGTGACGTATTACGTCGACGTTGAAAATTTTGCCACCGGCGCGTCGGCCAACGGCACGGTATTGGTCGACAATATTCCCGCGGGGATTGCAAGTTTTGATCTGTGGACCTGCATGAATATCGCAGGCAATGCCCAGTGCCCGAATGCCCGGGGCATCGGCGCGATCAATGAAACCATCGATCTGCCTCCAGGCGGCGGCCTTGAATATGCGATCAACGCGACGGTGAACCAATCCCCCCCGACCATCATCACGAACGTGGCGACGGCGACACCACCTTTCGGTTCCGGTGGGTCGGGTGTTTGTTCGGACGGCAGCCAGCCGCCCTGCGTCGCGCAGGACATGCTGCCCACGGTCCCGGTGATCGATGTCGGCAAATTTCTGGGTATCCCCGGATCTCCGAACGGCGCCACGGAAATTTCGCCCCTTGGCAATGGCTCGTCCACTCCGCCCGGCAGCAGCGTCACTTACACGGTTTATGTTGCCAACGATGGTGCGGACATCGCGACGGGCGGCCCCCCGTTGACGATCAGCGATCCGGTCCCGGCGGGCCTGGACAACGTGACATGGACGTGCAGCGCGTTCGGTGGGGGAATGCCGGGCTCGAATGCTCCGCGAGGCTTTGGTTGCCCCAATGTCAGCGGCAGCGGCGATATCAATGAAGTCGTGACGACGCTCCCCAACAGTTACGAATTGGACTACACAATCATGGCCACGGTGGACGCCAATCCGCCCGGCAGCATCACCAATATCGTCACCGTCGCGCCGCCGTCAGGCAGCATATGCTTCGATGGTTCGACGCCACCGTGCAGCGCCCAGGTGGTCACGTACACGCGGCCCACCGTGAGCGTGGCCAAGACCGCCGATCAACAGCAACTGGTGCCCGGCGGGGTGGTCACATACACGGTGACGGTCGGCAATTCCGGAGACGATGCCAACGGCACGGTATTGCGCGATCCGGTGCCTTCCGGTATCGATCAGTTTTCATGGACCTGTACCGGATTCGGCACGCAGTGCCCGGCAGATTCGGGTACTGGTGGATTGCAAGAGCAATTCAGCGTATTTCCGGCAGGCGCGCAGGCGGTTTACAGCATCACGGCGCAGGTGAGCCAGGATGCTGTGGACAGCGTTACCAACGTCGCCAGTCTCACACCCATCGCTGGCGGCGTGTGCGAAAACGACATGTGTGATGCCGCGTTGACCTTGCCCGTGGCACCGGTGCCGATGGCCAATCTGACCATCACCAAGACCGCCGATGTCACCGAAGCGATACCCGGCCAGCCGATCACGTACACCATCACCGTCACCAATATCGGTGATGCCGCAGCGCTCGATACCGTGCTTGCCGATCCTTTGCCTGCGGGACTTGGCGGTTTCAACTGGACCTGCACGAGTTCGACCAACGAATGCCCGAACGCGAGTGGCAGCGGCGACATCGACGAAACCATTCCGATGCTTACCGGCGAAGTCACTTACCAGGCCACAGCGGTAGTGAACCGGCAGCCTCCGCCGCCTGCAACGATCGTCAACGTCGCGACGATCACGCCGATGAACGGCGCGACCTGCGATCAGGATGTGTGCACGGCAACCTCGTCGGTGCCAACCGGCATGGCGGGGGCGGCCCAGATCAATGTCAGCAAGACCACGCAGAACCAGCAGGCAACGCCGGGCGGACAGGTTTCCTACTTCATATCCATATCGAACAGCGGTCAGACCGACGCTGGCGCTGTGACTATCGTGGATCCGATACCGACCGGCTTGACGCAATTCACCTGGACTTGCATCGAGGACGGCGCGACCTGCCCGAATGCGAGCGGCACGGGTGCGATCGACCAGACCATTGCGACACTGCCGGTGAACGGGTTTATCGGCTACAACATCACGGCAACGGTATCGCCGACCCCACCGCCGAACGTGACCAACACGGCCACCGCGACACCGGCCGATGGCATGGGCTGCACGGCGACAAGTTGTACCTCGTCGGTCACGTTGCCCACCGGCACCACGGGCGCACCGCACATTACGGTCACCAAGTCCACGCAAGCCACCGAGGTGTTGCCGGGCGGCCAGGTGCAGTACACCGTCCAGGTCCGCAACGACGGCACAGCCGATACCGGTCCGGTATCCGTGTCCGACGCGATTCCAGCAGGCTTGACCAGCTTTTCCTGGACCTGCATCGGCAGCGGCGTGACGTGCCCGTCTCCCAGCGGCAGCGGTTCCATCGATGAGAGCCTGCGAACGCTGCCCGCGAGCGCCAACGTCAGCTACACGATCAATGCGAACGTATCTGCCAATCCGCCGCCAGCGGGCGTCACCAACACCGCAACGGCAGCGCCCGCGGACGGCATGGGCTGTGAGGATCCAACGACCTGCACATCATCGGTTACGTTGCCGGTGGGTACGCCGCCCGCAGCCGATATCCTGGTCAACAAGGTTGCGAATGTGACTTCGCTCACGCCAGGCGGACAGGTGATCTACACGGTGTCGATCAGCAACGATGGAGATGGCGACGGTCAGCAGATTGCTGTCGAGGATCCGATCCCGACCGGAATCGCGGCGTTTTCCTGGACTTGCGCTCCGGTCTCTTCATGCGCGAACGCGAGTGGCAGCGGCTCGATCAATGAATTGCTCGCATCGCTTCCCGCAGGGGGCCAGGCGACCTACACCATCACTGCGTCAGTCGCCGCCAATGCTTCCGGCAACGTGACCAATACCGCGAGCGCATTGCCGTCGGACCCGAGCATCTGTTCGGGCAGCAACTGCACCTCGTCGGTCACGCTGCCCGTCATCCCGCCCGGCATGCCGAACCTGCTGGTCACCAAGACGTCAGATGTCGGTCTGGTGAATCCGGGTGGCGAAGTCATGTATACGGTAAGTGTCGCCAACCAGGGCGACGGCGATGCCGCGGGTTCGATCCTCGTGAGCGATCCGATTCCGTCGGGAATCAGCACATTTGCATGGACATGCAGCGGACTCAGTTGTCCGGCCGCCAGCGGGAACGGTGCGATCAATCAGACCCTGACCGGTCTCCCGGCGGGCGCGATGGTGAGCTATTCCATCGACGCATCGGTTGCGGCCGCTGCGCAGGATTCGGTGACCAATACCGCGACCGCCACACCGTCGGATGGCGTCGGATGCGTTGCAAGCAGTTGCACGGCGAGCGTGAGCATATCGGTGATTCAGCCTGGCCGACCCATGGTGAGTGTGTCCAAGACGGGGAACCCGCCGAGCGGTGTGTCGGTTCAGCCGGGCCAGGGAATCCACTGGACGCTTTCCGCGCGCAACTCGGGCACTGCAACGACGGGCGTCGTGATTCTTTCTGACAGCCTGCCGAACATGGTCAATGACATTTCGGTGGCTGCGGACGCGGGGGTCGAGTGCAGTCCGAGTCAACCCTCGGCGGGGCAGCAGCTGGTTTGCAGCGTGGCTCCCGGATACACCGGTACGCGGCGTGTAACCATCGACGCGATCGTTGCAACCGATGCGAGCGGCTCGATTCGCAACGTCGTCACTGCCAGCGGGACGGACGCCCCGGTATGTACCTCGTGCGCGGTGACCAATCCGGTGGCAACGACGATACCGGGTGCCGATGTGGCGCTCGGCAATTCGCGTCCATTCGTCGCCGCAGGGCTCGTCGGCACGCTGTTCGACGTCGTCAACCACGGCACGGAGGTTCCGCTGACCGTCACGGCAACACCGGCAACGAGTCTGAGCCTCTTCGCTGGCTACGCGGCCGAATGCACCGCGAGCGATGGCGAAGGTGGCACCGTGGTGGTCGTATGTCCGAGCCCACCGCCGATGCAGGGCGTCACTTGCAGCGGCTCGACCTGCACGATCGCATCGCTGCCGGAGGGAGCAACGATTACGTTGTTTGCAGTTCCGGACGGAACAGCCACGCTGACGGTGCATGCGAACCTCGACGGCGATTCGAATCCTGATGACAACCAGCTGGTGTTGCCGCCTCCCGCGGCGCCATGAATGAAGGGGTGATTCATGCAGAGCAGCCGTAAGTTCATCGGTTTCTGTTTGGCCGCGGGCCTGAACTTGGGCTGTCTGCCGGCCCTCGCGGCGAGTCAGTCTCAGCTGGTTGTCGTGCACAAGAGCGGGCATGCGCGTGCCTATGCGTTGCGTACGCATGCGCTCAAATCGACGGCCGCCGTATGCGATTCCGAAGACGTGGAATTTGCGTTTGTTGTCGCTCCGGCGGATGGTCAGGTGACCCGGCGCCTGCAGCGCGGCGTGGACACCACTGCGGAGTTCAATATCGAAGTGACTGAAACCTGTTCGAACATCGATGGCAGCGCGGCGATCCCTTTCGATGCGGGCGGTGGAAACGCCGTGCGCGGGACAGACTACTCATCGGCGCCGGGCGTGGCGACGTTGACATTGTCACGGGAAGGAGGCGGCGCCAGCGCGGATGCCACCGTGTCGGTGCAACTCCTGGATGGCGCGACAGCCACATCAGAGCGAACCTTCAATATTGTTCGTCAGGATGGGTCTTTCCAGGGCCAGACCGCGTCCGGATCGCCGGTGGTCGGGAACGTGCCCGGCAGCCAGACGGCCATTGTCGCCGTGACCATAGCTCCTGGCGCTGGAATCACCGACGCGGCCAACGCCACTCAAGGGCTCGATCTGGCCGCCAGCGAAGTCGCCCAGGCGGTCGACGAGTTTTGTCGCCCCGGCAGTGGCGGGGGCCGCGATGATCCCGGATGCGCGGCAACACGTGACGCCGCCAGCCGCATCAACGATCCCAATACGTCACCTGCAGTTCGCGACGCCGCGACGACCGTGCTCGAAAACAATCTGCTCGCGGTCGCACCGGACGAAACCACCGCACTCGCATTCAATGCGAGGCAACTCACGATGAACCAGCAGACCAACCTTTCGCAGCGGCTTACCGCGCTGCATAGCCGCAGTGCACCGGGATCCAGCCTGGATGGCCTTACTTTGGTCAGCGACGGCATTCCGCTGTCGCTTGGCGGCGTTGCCGATACGCTGCAGGCAGATGACGACAGCCAGACCAATCAGAAGAACGAGGAAAAACGCACGCTGCTCGGCGGAACACGCTGGGGCGTGTGGGCCAATGGCACCTTAGGAGGCTCAACCCGTAGCCGCGATTTGGGAAACTCCGGCTTCGACGACAACACCTGGTCGCTGACCAGCGGCGTGGACTATCGCTTCACCAATCACCTGTTCCTTGGTGCTGCGGTGGGATTCTCGCGGCAGGATTCCTCGTTCGACAACGACCAGGGCGATCTCAAGGCAAACGCGACGTCATTGCATTTCTACGGCGGCTATACCGCGGATTCGGGCCTCGCACTCGATGGGTCCCTGAGCTATACCCACAGCAACTACGATTTAAGCCGCGCAATCGAATTCTTCCAGCTCAGCCCGGACGGCACCACTTACAGCTCGCTCGGGAGAAACCTCGCGAGAAGCAATCCCAGCGTGCGCCAACTGGACGCCAGCATCGGATTGACCTATACGATCATCCACGAAGCGTGGACGTTTGCGCCGCAGGCGCAGTACCTGTACCTGAAGTCGGACTATTCGGCGTTTTCGGAGCGCGGACCGTCCGCGTTCAATCTTGACTACCAGAGCATGCACGACAATGGCGGCTCGCTGTCCGCGGGGATTTATGTTGATCGGACCTTTGCCACCACGGTTGGCGCATTCAGACCGTATTCGCGGCTGCTCTACTATGCCGACAGCGGTGGCGTGCCCGACGATCTGTTCGCGACGTTCCAGCTGCCCAACACCGACGGCAGCCATACGCCGATTCGCCTGATCACATCGCAGCCCGACCGTCGCTACGGCACGGTCGAACTCGGCATGGGTTACAGCCGGCCGATCGGTACGCGCACGGTCGATTTCAACATCGGTGCGCTCGAGTTGTTCGACTCGGACAACCTGCGTCGCTGGTCGCTGCGGCTGGACGCGCGCGTGCCTTTCTGACCTGCGGCGCAGCATGACCATCGAACCCGAGGAACCGGAGACCCCCGGCGGCGCCGAACCCGGGCGGTCCCCTGCCTCGGACAAGGAGCGGACTCCGATTGAACGCGATTCGCTTACGGTAGCGACCGGGGCGAGCGGCGTCGCGCCAAATAAGCCGGTACCGCGTGGCGAGGAGACGCGCGTCACTCACAACGATGGCGCAAAGCCCGCCGCGCAACGTGATGACGCGACCCGCGTTACCCATAACGAGGCCGGTAAACGCGCAACGCAATCAGAAGAACCGACGCGAGTAACGCAAAACGACGGGATGAAACCCGGCCAGCCGCGCGATGCGGCGACGCGCGTCACGCACAATGAGAGCGCGAAGGTCGGCGCACCGGCTGACGGCGCGACCCGCGTCACCCACAACGACGAAGCGAAAAAAAGCGTCGGTCAGCGTGATGTCACGACGCATCTGTCTTCGCCGCCCCGGGCAACGCAACCCTCGTCGAAGTCGCGCGCGCCCACAGCGGCGAGCGCCATCGGACGCAGCGATCTGCCCGAGGCGGGTCAGATCATCAAATCGCGTTTCGAATTGGTCGATGAACTGGGCCGCGGTGGAATGGGTGCCGTGTTTCGCGCGCGCGACTTGCGCAAGGTCGAGGCGCAGGATCCCAATCAGTGGGTCGCGATCAAGTTCCTTTCCGCCGCGCTGGACGGGTTCGAGTTTGCGTTTGTGTCGCTTCAGCGCGAGGCCAAGCATGCTCAGACGCTGAACCATCCGAACATCGTCAAGGTATTCGATTTCGATCGCGACGAATCGCTGGTCTACCTGACCATGGAAGTGCTCGAGGGCGAATCGCTGCAACAGCGACTGCGTCAGTCCGACCAGCGGCCTCTCGATGCAGAGGAACGATCGCGCATCGCATGCGGCATCCTCGCCGGCGTCAGCTACGCCCATTCGCATGACATTACGCACGCCGACCTCAAGCCGTCGAATGTCATGGTTTCGGCCGATGGCGAGCCGAAGGTCCTCGATTTCGGCATCGCTCGCGGGCTCGAGCACGACAACGTCTTCGATGCCGACGACATCGGCGCTCTCACTGTCGACTATGCAAGTCCCGAAATGCTCGCCGGCGAACGGCCCACACCGGCCGACGATGTGTATGCGCTGGGTTGCATCGTGTATGCCTTGCACGCCGGCAAGCACCCATTCGACCACTTGCGTGCCGATCAAGCGCGCGAGCTGCGACGCAGGCCAGGCCGGCCGCGTTCCATTTCGCGGGTGCAATGGCGTTCCTTGCGCAAGGCGCTGGCGTTCACGCGGGCCGAACGTCACCCGGATGCGGCCGCTTTCCTGCGCACTTACCGTGGCCTGGATTGGCGCCGTATCGGCATCGCCGCGGCGCTGGTGATTGCCGTCATCGGGAGCAGCGTATGGTTCCTGGCGGACCCGGTGCAAAGCTATCTGGCGCGCTCGAATCTCACGCCGCAACAAACAACGACGTTGAACAAGGACCTCCACGACGGCGCCGAATACCTCACTGCAGGCTACGGTATGGATTCGATTCCTGCATTTGCCGAGGCACTGTCGCTGGATCCGTACAACGCTCAGGCCCGCGCGGGCATCAATACAGCGCTTGATCAGGCTCGAAAATCCATGCCCGCAGCGGACTATCGGGATTTCCTCATGGGCCAGGCGCGCGAGACCAGCAATCCCGATTGGATTCGCGATCTCGCCAAGAAAAAACTGGATTCCATCGAGTCGTCGCGTTAAGCGCAGCTCCATTCGCTGTCCTCCATGCGCCTCCTTTTCCGGCCCAATCCGGCCCCGGCGAGCTGCGAGGCGCCACTCGTGCGTGCAGTTGACCGTGGATACAAGCGCTGATCCAAGACGCATGTCCGGACAAGTTTGTTGCGTTGCAGAAAAAACACTTTATCATCATTGGCTTATGTGACGTCGTCACTGGATTTTGCGCATTCGTGCTGGTAGGTTCGCCTCGCGCGCCGGAGTGCGGAAGGGGGTGCCGGATCGCACCGATAAACCGCGGTTGCCGCGGTTGGATTCAATCCACTTACAGGAGGTTTCCGTGATGCCGAATTACAAAGCCTGTTTACACCGCAGCTGTCTGTTCACGGCTGCACTGGTGGTTTTTGGCGGCGCCATTTCCGCTGACGCCGTCGCATTGGGTTCCAATCCCGCCTCGGGCGCGCCAGATCCAAATCCCTCGCTCGTGACCGTTGCGCCTGCGACCACGCTGGGGCAGAACGAATTCATTGATGGCATGTTGCCGTTCACCACGCCGGTGCATGTGGAGATTGCGCTGAAAATTCGCAACAAGCCGCAACTGGACGCGTTCATCGCCAATGCCAATCAGCCGAACACGCCGGCGTCGCAACGCAGCCTGACGCCAGCCCAGTTCCTTGCAGACCACTCGCCAACCGTCGATCAAGCACAGGCCGTTGTGGACTTCCTGAGCCAGCAAGGATTCCACAACATCGTGGTTGCGCCCAACCGGCTGCTGGTGTCGGCCGACGGCACCGCGGATATCGTCGAGGTCGCATTCGCCACGTCGCTCGCGCAAGTGCAGGCGGCAGACGGTCGCGAAGCGTTTGCCAATACCGAAGATGTCCACATACCAACGTCGCTGCAACCGATCGTCCTGGCGGTGCTCGGTCTGCAGACGGTGCATCAGGCCCACACACTGGCGCGTCCGGTGCAGGGAAACGGCTATCAGATCGATGCGGTCACCGGACACTATCCAACCGAGTTCTCGTCAATCTATGGCGGCAGTGGTGTGCCGACGGCGGCTGGCATAACAGTCGGCATCATTACCCAGGGCAAGCTCAATCAGACCATTACCGACCTCAACACATTCACCTCCCAACAGGGACTGCCGACTGTCACCACGCAGACAATCAATACCAACGGTACGAGCAACGACACCAGCGGCATTGGCGAATGGAACCTCGACAGCCAGGACATCGTGGGCATGGGCGGTGGCCAAGTCGGCAAGTTGATCTTCTACAACATTCCGACCTTGTCGAATGCAAATTTGACCGCCGATATCAATACGGTCGTGTCTGCGACCGGATCCAACGCATCGAAGATCATCAATGTTTCCCTCGGGGAATGCGAAACCTACACCCAGCAGGACGGATCGGCCGCAGCGCAGGACCAGAGTTTCCAGCAGGCCGTCGCGCAGGGGCAGACCTTCTCGATCTCGACCGGTGACTCCGGTGCGGATGAATGCGGCACCGGTGGAACGACGCCGAGTTGGCCGGCGGCCTCGCAATACGTGATCGCTGCGGCCGGCACCACTCTGAACGCATCGACCACCTCCTGGAACAGCGAAACCGTGTGGAGTGATTCGGGCGGAAGCCAGAGCACATTCGAGCCCAAGCCGAGCTGGCAGACGTTGTGGTCCGGTCCGCGCCGCGGCGTGGCCGACATTGCCTATGACGCCGATCCGAACAGCGGCTCGAAAATCATCGTCAACGGCAGCCTTGCGCAATATGGCGGAACCAGCCTCTCTGCTCCGCTGTTCTCCGGCGCATGGGCACGCATGATGGCGGCGAACGGAAGTGGCATCGGCTTCGCCGGTCCACTTGTGTACCAGTTGCCCGCGTCCGATTTCCATGACATCACTTCGGGCAACAACAACGGCTCGACCGCAGGGCCCGGCTACGATCTCGCCTCCGGGCGCGGCAGCATGATCATGAACCTGGCCGTCAATGATCTGGGCGGCGGTGGTGGCGGCAATGTGCCCCCGGTGGCCAATTTCACGTTCACCACCAGCGGCCTGACCGCAAACTTCACCGATACGTCAACCGACAGCGATGGCACGATCACGTCGCGCGCGTGGACGTTCGGCGATGGCGGCACGTCCACCGCGACCAACCCGAGCCATACCTATTCCTCGTCGGGCAGCTACAACGTCACCCTTACCGTCACCGACAATGATGGCGGCACCGGCAGCAAGACCGAATCGGTTACGGTATCCGGCGGTGGCGGTGGCGGCAACGTGCTGCAGAATGGTGTGCCCGCCACCGGTCTGGCTGCGACGACCGGTAATTACGTGCTGTACACGATGGCCGTCCCGGCCGGTGCGACCAATCTCACGTTTGTCACCTCCGGCGGAAGTGGCGATGGTGATCTGTACGTGAAGTTCGGGTCGGCGCCGACCACGTCGAGCTACGACTGCCGCTCATGGAACTACGGCAACAGCGAGACCTGCAACATCGGCACGGCACAGGCCGGTACCTATTACGTGATGGTCTACGCGTACTCGAGCTTCTCGGGACTGAGCCTCACCGGCAGCTACACCGCCGGCGGCGGTGGCGGCGGCACCGTGCTGCAGAACGGAGTCCCGGTTACGGGCCTGCATGCCACGCGAAATAACTGGTCCGCCACCTACACGATGACGGTTCCTTCCGGCGCCAGCAACCTGGTGTTCCAGATTTCGGGTGGTACCGGCGATGCGGATTTGTATGTGCGCCGTGGCAGCGCGCCGACGACAAGTCGTTACGACTGCCGTCCGTATTTGACCGGCAACAACGAAAGTTGTCCGATGACGGCGACTCCCGGCACGTACTACGTAAGAGTGCGTGCCTACCAGACCTACTCGGGTGTCTCGCTGGTCGGGAGTTACACCCAGTAGCGCGGGGATCTGAAGCGCGGGAAACGTTCAGGAACGGACGTTTCCCATCCATGTGGAGCGCGGGTTCAAGGACCCGCGCTCTTTTTCATGCGGCCTCGAAGCGATTGGCGTCGCGATTCTTGCGAACGCTGCGCGGATCCCAGATGCGTCCGTTCATCGCGATATAGACGCCCGGCGGCATGATCTGCACGGTCGCGACGGCACAGCCGATATTGAAGACCGCGTCGCTGCCCCGAAAAAGCGCGGGGTTCAGTGCGCCGGTCAGAACGATGACCTTGTCCGAAATGCCCGACAGCGCGCGCGCCGTCTCCACCATCGTGTCGGTCCCGTGGGTAACCAGCACATGACGGTGCGGTTGGCTCTCGATCGTCTGTCGGATCAGCGTGCGATCGGCGGTGTCAATGTGCAAGCTGTCCTTGCGCAGGAGTGGCAGCACGTCGAATGTGAAGGCGACACCTAGTACCTCGAGTATTTGCCCAATCTGCGGCGCACCGATCTGGAATTCTGATTTCTCGTCGAAATAGATCTTGTCGATCGTGCCGCCGGTCGTGACGATGGTCAGATGCTGCATGCGCAATTCCCGATTTCCTGTGTGCCGTTGCCGACCGGTCAGCCGACCGACAACAACGTCGTATCCGTCAGATCGTGTGTTTCCAGCCGCGAAAGCCCATGGCGTTCGAACATACGCAACGCGGCGTTTGGATGTGGGTCGTCGTTCGTGTGTTGCGCCCTTGCCCCGTCCCGGGCCAGCAAGACAGCGGCGAAACTGCGGGCGAGCGTCAACGCAAGACCGCGCGCACCCGCCTCAAGTTTGGTCCGATCGCCTGCACGTTGATCGAGCCATGCCTTGGCGGCCTCGAATGTCGCGCGGGCAAGCGTAGCGCCGGCACCGGCTTCTTCGATCGTTGCCGACATCGCGCGCTGTGCCGCATCGAGCCCGCCGCCAGCGATCACGCGCAGCGCATCGAGCGCCAGCACATTGGTCGTTCCCTCCCAGATCGGGAATACCTGGGCATCGCGCGCGAGCTGCGGAATACCGGTGTTCTCGATGTAGCCTGCGCCGCCGAATGCTTCGCAGGTTTCCGATGCGATCCGGACGGCGAGCTTGCCCGTCCACAGTTTGGTCAGTGGCGTCAGCAGGCGCAATAGCTGGAGCTGATCGGCGCTTGCCACATTGGTTTCCGCGCGGCCCAGCAGGGAGGCGACGAAGAACACCATATGGAAGGCAGCCTCGAATGCGGCCTGCATATCGGCCAACGTCGCAGCGTGCAAGGGTTGATCGATGAGTGCGCGGCCGAATACTTGGCGCCTTTGCGCGTAATCAGCGGCAAGCGCGATACATCTGCGCATCGTCGCAAGGGCGCCGACCGCGTTCCAGGTTCGCGTGACATTGAGCATTGGCGCGATCAGGCGCACGCCGTTGGCCAGCGGCCCGACGGGTTCGGCGATCGCGCCTTCGAGCTCGATTTCCGCAGTTGGCAACTCGCGCGTGCCGAGTTTCTGCTTGAGACGCTCAACGCGGATCCCGTTCCAGGCGCCGCTTGTCTCGCGGGTTTCGACATAAAACATGGCCAGCGCATCGGCGCCCTCGCCGGCTCCCTCGGGGCGCGCGAGCGTCAGCGCCATTTCACCGATCACGGCCGAGGTGAACCATTTGCGGCCGTACAGGCGCCAGCGGCCACCCTCATCGCAGCGGGCGACGGTCTCGGTGCGGCTGACATCCGATCCGCCGATGGCCTCGGTCATCCATTGGCCGGAAAGCCACAACGTCGCCGCATCGCGGCTGGTCAAGTGCGGCACCGCGCGCTCGATCAGCCGGCCATTGCCCGATGCCTTGAGTGCGCTCGCCGCGCCATCGGTCATCGCCAACGGGCAGGTATAGAACTCACTCGCAACGTGATAGAGGTAAGCACGCGCAAACTGGTTGCTGCGCGCATGTTCGCCGTGGTCGTTGTCATGCCCCGCAGCGACCAGGCCATAGCGCGCCGACAGCTGGCGACCCTGTCGCCAGACCGGGGTGATCTCGATTCGGTCAATGCGCCGTCCCCACGCATCCCAGCGCGTCAGCTCGGGTTCGGTCGATGAACGCGCGCGCGCTGCGCGCCACGCGTCTGCCGCGAGTTCGCCAAGTTCGATCAGATCCGGTTCAATTGCGGCCAGCACACCCTGCGGAAGTGCGTGCGCGAGCCATGATCGAAGCACGCGATCGCTGGTGTACTGGTTGCCGAGTTCGACGGCGGGCTGCACGAAAGTCATGGATGTCCGGTCTTGCGCGACCGTCGATGGCAGCGCGACGGGTCTCGATTATAGGTCGCGCACATCACCGCAGCGCGTTGATCCGTCAACGGGTTTCGCACCGACGCCGAAAATGTCGCGCATCCCAGCCGAGCGCACCGATCAGCGTCACGCACAGCGCGACTTCGATCAAGGCCGGCACGCGCGCGGATGCCAGCAACCACGCAACGACGACGCCGTGGCAGAAATAGACCAGGCTCAGAATGCCGACCCAGAGCAATGCGCGGCGAGGTCCGCGCGACAGTGCAAGCAAAGGCAGCAGCAACGGCGGTACCGTAAGCAGTAGTGCGACCAACGGGGCCGCGCCGGTTGGCGGCGCAAGCCACAGATACCAGACAAACTGCACTACCACGAGAGCGGCCCAGGCACCAAGCCCGATGGCGCGCGCGCGCGGGTTCAAGCGCCGCGCTCCAGTGTCGCTGCGATGGTCGCGACGCGCCGTCCCAGCACACGAGCGAGTTCGCGCTCGTCATCGGTCGTCGGACGCTCGCTGGAGGTGCCGGCGACATGGCTTGCGCCATAGGGAGAGCCGCCGCCGATCGTTCGATTGAGTGCGGGTTCGGTGTAAGGAATCCCGACCAGCAACATGCCGTGATGCAACAACGGCAGCATCATCGACAGCAGCGTGGTTTCCTGTCCGCCGTGCATGGTGCTGGTCGACGTGAAGACACCCGCCGGTTTGCCAACTAGCGTGCCGGACGCCCATTCGGCGCCGGTGCCATCAAGAAAATACTTCAGCGGCGCGGCCATGTTGCCGAAGCGGGTCGGACTGCCCATGATGAGGCCGCTGCATTCGACGAGATCGGCGCGCGTCGCGTAGGGTGCGCCCGCGTCCGGTACCGGCGCCGCGGCAATTTCAGTCACCGGCGCCACCGCCGGCACGCTGCGCAGACGAGCGCCCATGCCGGCGACTTCCTCCACCCCGCGAGCAACAAATCGAGCCAGGTCCGCGACGGCGCCGCTGCGGCTGTAGTGGAGAATCAGGATTTCGCTCACGGCTCAGGCGCCAGATCAGGTTTGGTATGTGGCGCAGCCTATTGGAAATCGGTGCTGTTCGCGATCAAGCGTTGCGGGACAGTCAATTTCCGGCCTGCTAATCTGCCTGCATGTCCGAAAGTCGCCAGAAGGTTCCAGCTGAGAGGACACGCTTCGATCGCGACCGGGTCAGCGCGTTCCTGAGCTTCACCTGGCAGCGCTTCATCGAGGATCGGTGCCTTCAGGTCGCAGGCGCACTATCGTTCACGACGGTATTCGCGATCGTGCCGTTGACCACGGCGATACTCGGCATACTGGCGGTGTTCCCTGGTTTCGCGGGTTGGCGCCAGAGACTCACCGATTTCGCGTTCAGAAATTTCATACCGGCCGCTGGCGGCACCGTTCAGAATTATCTGACGCAATTTGCCGGCAACGCGAGCAAGGCGACCGTCGTCGGCGTCCTCGTGCTGCTGCTCAGCGCAATCGCGTTGATGATGAGCATCGAGGATGCATTCAATCGGATCTGGCGCGTGAGCACGCCGCGCAGCGCGTCTTCACGCTTTGTCGTGTACTGGAGCACGCTCACGCTCGGTCCTCTGTTGCTGGTCGCTGCGCTTGCGGTCAGTTCGTATCTGCTCGCATTGCCGTTCATCGATGCCGCCGGGGCCCAGCTCTCGATCAAGGCGCGAGCGCTGTCCGTGCTGCCGTTCCTGATCGTCTGGACTGCATTGCTCGCCGGATACATGGCGATTCCCAACCGCACGGTCAGGTTTCGGCATGCCGCGCTTGGATCGCTGCTCGCGGCGGCACTTTTCGAGGTGGCCAAGCGCGGGTTTGCTTTCTATGTCACCGGTTATGCGAACTACGAGGAAATCTATGGCGCTCTCGCGATGGTGCCGGTTTTCATCATCTGGATTTACCTTTCGTGGATGATCGTGCTGTTCGGCGCTTCGCTGACCGCCTCGCTCAGCGCATTCGATTACCGCCCGCCCGACCTGCGACTGCCGCCTGGACAGGAATTCACCGGCCTGTTGCGCGTGCTCGGACACTTCGCGGCAGCGCAGCGGCGCGGGACGGGTCTGCACAGCGAAACGCTGCTTGCGGCCGAACCGTATCTCACGGACGATTTGCTGCAGGGCTACCTGTGCGATCTGTATCTGGCAGGACTGGCCCAGCGAAGCGAATCGGGAGAGTGGGTGCTGGTACGCGACCTCGCGAGCGCGAGTCTGCTCGATGTCTATCAGGCCAGCGGCTATCGACTGCCGCTCGATGCACCTCACTTGCCGGGCGATCAACATCAACGCCCGACGGAGCTCCTGACGCGGCTCGCCGACGCAGTGCGAAGCGGTCTCGACGTGCCACTCAGCGAACTTTTTGCGCCAGTGGATCGGTCCATTGAGGGAGCATCTGCCGGGCCGCAAGCAAATCCCTCATCCGCTTCGGAGTCGCCATGAATATCGCGCTTAGCGCTGCACTTTGCTTTCAGATTGCGCTGACTGCACTCGCCACGTCGGCAACAGCTGGCACGACGTTGACCGAAAAAGTCAGTCATCCAAAACTCTCCGTGGCCACACTTTCCGGATCGCACTTCGACCTTGCGACCGAGCGCGGCCACTGGGTGATCGTGAACTTCTGGGCAACCTGGTGCTCCCCATGCATCAAGGAAATGCCCGAACTCTCCGCCTTCGTTTCCAGCCACGCCAAAGTCAGGGCGATTGGTCTCGATTTCGAGGAAACCGAGCGCGCGGATGTCGAGGCATTCCTGAAAAAACATCCGGTGGTCTATCCGATTGCGCGCGTCGACACGGCCAAGCCCCCGGCCGATTTCGGGGCGCCCGAGGGCCTGCCGACGACTTATCTGATCGCGCCGGACGGCAGCATGGCAAAGCGCTTCATCGGCCCGATCACGGCACATGATCTCGACGTCGTCATGAAAGCGTGGAAGCCTTCGCAAGGAAGCTGACTGGCGTATGCCGTGCGCACGTTTCATCGTGAGCGGACATGTGCAGGGAGTGTACTTTCGTGCGTCGGCACGCACCGAAGCGCTGCGGCTGGGCATCGGCGGTTACGCGCGCAATCTCGCGGATGGTCGCGTCGAGGTGATGGCCTGCAGCGAAGTGGCGGCGCTGGATGCATTGCAGACCTGGTTGCGACATGGCCCTGCCAATGCCCGTGTGGAATCGGTAATCCGCGAGGACTTGCCCGAACAGACGCTCGTTGGATTTCGCGCACTCTGATGATGGCCCCTCATGCGGCTCCATCCAGTCGGCTCCGGAGGAAGTACTTTGTGTTATCAAACATGGCGACCTGTTCCCACGTGACGCTCGGCGCCGACGGCGTCTGGCGCATCTCGGAGATGTGACGTGTCGATACTCGCATCCTTCATGGCCGGACTCGTGCTCGCGAGCAACTTTGCCGCGAGTCGACATTGCGTACGACTATTGGATAACAAGAGGCATAAACAATTGCTACATGCTCGGCGCCCTCAAGTCCAGCGGGTTCAGGAACACCAAACTCGCCGGGCTCAAAGACATTGAGAATGACATGCGCCGTCGGATCAGGGACCTTCCGCGTACGCTGCCAGATTCGACCATGGTGGGCGGCAACGTTGTTGACGATTAGGTGTTCTTGATGTCCGACATAGAAATTGAGCACCGCCTAAAGGCAAGTGACGTGCCTCAAAGCGGTCCGCCTTTCCACAAGGATACCGACGCGGGAACGCTGTGTCGGGCTATATCGGGAGAGGAAGCGACGAAATGAATTTTTCCAGGTTAAAAGAGGCTGCTCCATGCATCTTTACCTCTCTCGTTCCTCCCAAATTTGTCCGTAGTCACGGCGCCGAGACGCATATCTGATTACGCTGAACGCGTAGATTGCGTCCGAACCCAGGCTCAGTAGGGTTCGGGAATCCACAGTTCCGGATTGCCCAGTTTCTCGCGTCGCAGCGAGCCCTTGAGCTTGGGCAGGCGCAACGGCTTGTCAGGTGGCGTGCGTTCGGGCAGGCGATCGAGCAGGTGCCGGATCAGGTTCAGGCGGCCGCGTTTCTGGTCGTTGAAATCGGCGACGAACCATGGCGCGGCTTCGGTATTCGTCGCCTTGAGCATGGTTTCGCGCGCCTTGCCGTAAGCCGCATATTGCTCGCGCGCCTTGAGGTCGATCGGCGAGATCTTCCAGCGCTTGAGCGGATCAGTCGCGCGCTCGCCGAAGCGTTCTTCCTGTTGTTTCTGGTCGACCGCGAGCCAATACTTCAGCAGGATGATGCCGTCGTCGGTCAGGAGTTTTTCGAAGATCGGGCAGTTGACGAGGAATTGGCCGTATTCCGCGGCGGTGCAGAATCCCATGACCTGCTCGACGCCGGCGCGGTTGTACCAGCTGCGATCGAACAGCACGAGTTCACCGGCTGCGGGCAGGTGTTCGATGTAACGCTGGAAATACCATTGCGTATGCTCGCGATCATTCGGTTTCGGCAGTGCGACGATACGTGTGTAGCGCGTATTGAGCGGCTCGCTGATTGCCTTGATCACGCCGCCCTTGCCGGCCGCGTCGCGGCCTTCGAACACGAGCACCACGCGATGGCCGTTGGCGATAATCCAGCGCTGCAGATCGACCAGTTGGTCGTGCAAATCCATGAGCGCGTGGTTGTATTTCTGGTGCTTCGGGGATTTCATGGCCGGGCATCGCTCAGGTGGATTCGTCGAGGCGGGGCATCAAGCCCGCGAGGTTGCATGGTTGCGTGGTCGCATCGAGTTGACTGCGAATCAGCTTTTCCCAAGCCGTCCGGCACGCCGATGTGGAGCCCGGGAGGCAGAATACGAAAGTCCCGTTCGCGAGGCCGGCAAATGCGCGCGATTGGAGGCTCGATGTGCCGATTTCCTCATAGCTGATCGCCCGGAACATTTCGCCGAACCCCGGCATTTCCTTGTCCAGCAGTGGCGCAATGGACTCCGGGGTGGAATCGCGACCGGTAAATCCGGTACCACCGGTGATCAGGATGCCATGGATTTGTGCGTCGGCAATCCAGCGGGAGACCAGAGCGCGGATCGCATACCGATCGTCCTTGAGAATCGAACGTTCGCCGAGCCGATGTCCGGCCTGACCGAGCGCGAGCGCGAGAAAATCGCCCGAAGTGTCGTTGTCCGGCGTGCGCGAATCGGACACCGTCAACACGCACAGCGTCAGTGGAACGAATTCGGTTGGAGCGCTCAAGGTCTATTCCTGGCGTGGCTCGCCGGGAACTTCGCCGGCAATCTGCGCATGATACGCGTGGCGTGTTGCTAATCGAGGTGTGCAGGGCTCTGGCCGCTGCGATGGCGCGCAGCCATCCGCAGCAACAGCGACGAGAAATCCTTTGCGTATCCCTGCATGTCGAACAGGCCATGATCGACCTTGCGGGAAGCCAGGTCCGCGTGCAACCGGACGCGTAGCTCCGGATCGCGACCTATCTTCACCGCGAGATCGATGAATGCGGAATCGTCCGGCGCATTCATCGCATCCATGCCCAGATGATGATTGAGGCTCGCGGCGACCCGGCTTGCAAACGTGTCTCCGGCAACGGTCAGCAAGGGGCAACCGGCCCAGAGGGCATCCGAAGCGGTCGTGTGCGCATTGTAGGGCGTGGTATCGAGAAACAGGCCGGCGTGGCGGTAGCGCGCGAGGTAGTCGCCGTGCGGCAGCTTCGGCATGAACACGAGCCGCGCCGGATCGATCGACTTGCTGCGCGCAAATTCGCGGAGCCGTCGGCCGGCATCCTCCGGTCCCGACAACAGCCACAGCACGGAACCGGGCACGCCGCGCAGGACCGCGAACATGCGCTCCATGCTGGCGCGATTCAACTTGTAACTATTGTTGAAGCAGACGTAGACCATGCCCGTTTCGGGCAATCCGCACTCGGCACGCGGCGGAGGCGTGCCAACGCGACGCGTCGAATCGGAAGGCTGAAAACAACGCGGCAGCCATGCGACCTGCTCGGAAAAATTCGCGCGCTCGGCATCCGGCAGCACGATCCGATCGGCCATCACGTAATCCATCCAGGGCGCACCGGACGTTCCGGGATAGGCGAGCCAGTTGACTTGCAGCGGAGCCGGGCGCAGAGCGAACAGTTCGGTCATGCCGCCGGCTGCCCAGACCCCCAGATCGACAAGGATCTCGATTTGCGCCGTGCGTACCTTGGCCGCAGCGGCTGCGGCCGGCAAACCGGCGATATCGTGCCACTGGCATGCACGGTGCAGACGCTGGCTGATGCTGCAGCCATCGTCGGCTTCGCTCGCGAACAGGTGAACCTCGATGGCGCTCGTCTGCAATGCTTCGATCAACGCGACCATCAGCAGCCCGGTCGGATGTTCCCCGAAGCCGTTGGACACAAACCCCACTCGCAACGGCGCATCAGCCGGCAAGCGCGCGTGGCGAAAATCGAGGCGGGCGCGCTCCGGGGCCACAGCGGCTTCGACGTGACGCGCGGCATTGACGGCCGCGTGCAGTTGTTCAGCCGGACTCAAAGGTTCGGCGAGCAGCCCGAATGGCCCGATGTCCGGCGCGCCGTTCGCTATGCATTCGCGAAGTCGTGCCGAGATCGCGGGGAGATTCTCCCAGTCGCACAGACGACGTTTGACGAACGCCAACTGTCCGAGTGCCGCGCAGCGATCGGGCGCCAGGGCGATTGCGCGCGCGTGCGCTGCGGCGGCTTCGCCAAGATGATGCTGTTCTTCGGCCATCAGGCCGACCTGATAGGCAAAACGCGCATCCTGTGGCGCGAGTTGGCCGCCTTTGGCGTAGGCAATTCCGGCTTGCGCGAAATGTTGCTGGGCCGCAAGGACATGCCCGAGTAGCAGCCAGCCTTCCGCTAGTGTCGGCTCGATTCCGAGAGCCTGGCGCACGTGACTGTCGGCGTCGGCAATAGCGCCCAAGGCCAATTCGCTTGCGGCAAGGTTGAGCCATGCAGCGGTGTAACCCGGCGCGAACCTCGCGCTCGCCGCATAGGCATCGCGCGCTCCCTGCATGTCGCCACTCGCCCGCCGCGCCGTGCCGAGGCCATTCAAGGTCGCCGGATGCGATGGCGCCAGCGCATGGGCTTTCTCCAACGCATCCACGGCCGCCCCCGCATCGCCACACGCGAGGGCGGCGCTTCCGAGGTTGCATAGTACTTCGACCGAATCGGGCGCGTTGCGGTGCGCGGCCTCGAGCGTCAATCGCGCTTCTGCGTTACGGCCGAGGTGGAGCAACGCAATGCCGTGAAAGCGAGCGGCTTCGATCGAGTGCGGAAAGTTCTCTTGAAGGCGGCGTGCGCGTTCGGCAGCCAGCGCAGCATCGCCATCGGCCAACAGCTCGGCAATGCCATCGAGATCTGCGGTGAGTGCGTCAGGCGAGCTGGGCATCAACAGTCGCGCTCACGTGCGCGCGGCCAGTGCCTGCAACTGATCGGCACGGTCTTCGCGCGTCAGAGTGTCGATCAGTTCGTCGAGATCGCCGGCGAGGATTTCCGGCAGGCGGTACAGCGTGAGGTTCACGCGGTGATCGGTGATGCGGCCTTGCGGAAAGTTGTAGGTGCGAATGCGCCCGCTGCGATCGCCCGAGCCGACCTGAAGCCGCCTCGATTCAGCGATTTCCGCCGCCTGCTTCGAGCGCTCGTCATCGATGAGGCGTGCCTTGAGCAGCGACAGAGCGCGAGCGCGATTCTTGTGCTGACTGCGCTCGTCCTGGCACTCGACAACGATGCCGCTCGGCAAGTGCGTGATGCGAATCGCCGAATCGGTCTTGTTGACATGTTGCCCGCCGGCGCCGGATGCGCGAAACGTATCGACCTTGAGATCGCCTTCCGCTATCGGAATCTCATCGACTTCGTCGAGCTCCGCGAGAATGGCCACGGTTGCCGCCGAGGTGTGGATGCGCCCTTGCGACTCGGTCTGCGGCACGCGCTGAACGCGATGGGTGCCGGACTCGAATTTGAGGCGCGAAAAGGCGCCGTCGCCCTCGATGCGTGCGACCACTTCCTTGAAGCCGCCATGCTCGCCCTCGTGCGCCGAAAGGATCTCCGCCCTCCAGCCGCGGCGCTCGGCGTAGCGCAGATACATGCGCATGAGGTCACCAGCGAAGAGCGCGGCCTCGTCACCGCCGGTGCCGGCGCGGATTTCGAGGAAGAGGTTGCTTTCGTCGCGCGGATCGGTCGGGATCAGCAGCAGGTTCAGCCGATCGTCGAGGCGCTCGCGCTCTGATTCGAGCGCTGCAATCTCGGCGCCGGCAAGATCCTTCATTTCGGGATCGTCGAGCAACGCGTTGGCGGACGCGAGCGCGTGCGTGGCGCGATCGTAATCGGCGAGCGTCCCGGTCAGCGGTGCGAGGCGCGCATGTTCACGCGACAGCTCGCGCAAACGTTGCGGGTGGGCGAGCACTTCGGCGCTCGCCAGCAGATGTTCGAGTTCCTGCTGGCGTTCTGCAAGCTGCTCAAGCTTGCGCCGGATCGACGGATTCATGCGTCCGGTTCGATCGATCCATTGCCCGAACCGGCGTCGAACAGCCGTTCGGCGGCACGCAGCAATTCGGCATCGCCGCGCAGCGCGGCCGCACGCAGATTCGCGCTCGGCGCATGCAGCAGACGATTGGTCAGGCTGTGGGCAAGATAGGCCAGCGCTTCCTCGGGCGACCTTCCGCGCGCGAGCAGATGTTGCGCCTTGGCGAGCAACTCATCGCGCGTCGCTTCGGCATCACCACGCAGCGCAACGATCGGATTCTTCAAATCGAGCGCGCGCCACCAGCCCATGAAATTCTCGACCGACAGCTCGATCATCGCTTCGGCTTCGCGCGCCGCCTGCTGGCGTGAAACCAGATTGTCGTCGATGACGCGCCGCAAATCGTCGATCGTGTAAAGGAACACGTCTTCGAGATCCGCAGTCGCCGGCTCGATATCGCGCGGCACGCCGAGGTCGACCAGGAACATCGGGCGGCGCAGACGCGCAGCGATCGCCGAGGCCACGAGATCGCGCGTCAGCACCGGGCGCCGGCTGGCCGTCGACGCGATCACGATATCGGCCTCTGCGAGGTGACGCGGCAGATCGGCGAGCGTGATCGCATAACCGCCGAGTCGTCCCGCCAATGCCTGCGCATTTTCCAGAGTGCGATTGGCGACAATGAGCTGGCGTACCCTCGCCTCGGTCAGGTGGCGCGCGGCCAGTTCGATCGTCTCGCCGGCGCCGATCAGCAGCACGCAGGCCTTGCGAAGATCGGCAAAAACACGCTCGGCCAGTCGCACCGCGGTAAATGCAACCGAGACCGGATTCGCGCCGATGCGCGTGTCCGAGCGGACCCGCTTGGCGACAGCGAATGTGTTCTGGAAAAGGCGTTCGAGCGGGGCACGCAGGCTGTGCGCCGCGCGTGCCTGCAAGTAGGCGCTCTTCACCTGTCCGAGAATTTGCGGCTCGCCGAGCACCATCGATTCGAGTCCGGTCGCCACCCTGAACAGGTGACGGACGGCATCGGCGTCGATATGTCTGTAGAGGAATTCATCGAAGCTCGCGCCCGTCATTTCCTGATGTCGATGTAACCAGGCGACCGGCGTGGTTTCCGCTCCCGCATCGATCGTGCAGTAGAGTTCGGTGCGATTGCAGGTGGAGAGGATTACGGCTTCGCGCACACCCGGCTCGGCGGTGAGCTCCGTCAGCGCATTGACCGTTGCGTCGGGGGCAAAGCTGACCCGTTCACGCAGTGCGAGCGGCGCGGAGAGGTGGTTGAGTCCGACAGTGATCAGGGCCATGCAGGGCGGCAATCGGCTAAGCTAGAGCATCCCTCGTGCGCTCCATGCGCTCGCGTCCGGGCGTTGCGAACGGGGCCTTGGATGTTCCCGCAAGCGCGGTCTCCGGCACGCCATCGCGAATTGTGCGGGCGCCCCAGTTCAAGATCAAGCAACCACGTATCACGCAACACGCAGGTTCCGCATGATGCATCGGCAGTTTTTTCGGAAAGACAACTATCATGCAACAACGCCATTCGTCGCAGCCGGCTTGACCGCGCGCGTCGCAGTGTGCGCGCTATCGTTCGCACTGGTGGCGTGCGCGCCGATGACGCCGAGGCGAGGGCCTGCTCAACTTTCCCACGCTTCGGTGAAGCCGCCGCCTCGCGAGGACGACGTGCTGCTGCAATTGCTGGATGCGCAGTTTGCATTGCAGCGCAACGACCTGGCCTCCGGTGCGCGCGGTTTCGTTCGCGCTGCCGGGCTGTCGCAGAACGCCGAAATCGCTTCGGAGGCAACGCATCTCGCGTTGGCGGCCAAGGACTGGACGTCGGCCGAGACAGCGCTCGCGCGCTGGCAAACGCTGGCGCCACACGCCGATGGCTTGCAGCAGGCGCGCGCCTGGATCGCTTTCGGAGAAGGGCGCGCGGACGCGGCGTTCGATGATCTGGCCGCGCTCGCTGCGCGAACCGACCAGTCGGGATGGCGCCAAATCGCCGAGTTGATGCTGGCCGTCAGCGATCGCAAGGCTGCGTCAGCGATGCTCGCGCGGTTGGCGACGCCGGATCGACTCGGTTCGAACGCGGCGACCTGGGTCGCGTTGAGCCAGCTGGCATTCAAGCTGGACGACAAGAGATTGGCGCAGCGCCTGTCGACGGGCGCGGTCCAGCGTTTCCACACGGCGGGCACCTATGCGTGGGCCGCGCATCTCGCGCTCGATGCAGGCAACAAGGGGAAGGCCCGCGCACTCTACGCCGACGCGCTCTCGAAACGTCCCGATGACGCGCAGCTGCGCAGCGGCTATGCGGCGCTGCTTGCGCAGAGTGGCGACAATGCCGGCGCTGCACGAGCGCTGGCCGTCGGGCCGCAGGATGATCGGACCTACGGCGCCCGGGCTGCCTATGCGGCGCGCGCCGACAGCAAATCCGACCTCAACATTCTCTATCGCGAACTCGAGGCGGACAAATCGCCGCGTTCCGATGCGCGCCTTTATCTGCTGGGCCAGGTTGCGGAATTATTGGACCGCCACGACGAGGCGTTGTCCTGGTACCGCCAGGTACCGCAAGACAGCGAGCACTGGTTCGATGCGCGTACCCGCGTGTGCGTGGTGCTCGATCATCAAGGCAAGACGGCGCAGGCGTTGGACGAACTCCATCGACTGCGCGATGCGGTGGGCGACGACAGCCAGCAACGCGGCGATACCTGGCTCCTCGAAGGCGATCTCCTGGCCCGCCACCAACGTCGTGCGGATGCGTTGGCCGTGTATTCCAACGCTCTGCACGCGCTGCCGGATGATTTGCGCCTGTTGTACGCGCGGTCGATGGTTGAAGTCGACATGAACGATATTGCCGCCGCCGAGCGCGATTTGCGTCGCGTGATCGAACTCAAACCGGACGACGCCGAGGCGCTGAACGCGCTCGGGTACACGCTCGCGGACCAGACCACCCGCAAACAGGAAGCGCTTGCGCTTATTCAGAAGGCGATAAAGCTCAAACCGGATGAACCGGCAATTATCGACAGCATGGGCTGGGTGCAGTATCGGCTGGGCAATTTTGCTGCATCGCTGAAGGAATTGCGTCGCGCATTCGCGCTGCAGCCGGATGCGGAGATCGCAGCCCACCTGGGGGAGGTCCTCTGGGCCGATGGCCAGCACGCCGAAGCGCGCCGCGTATGGGAAAAGGGAAGCAAGAAGGACGCAAGAAACAAGACGCTGCTCGATACCATCCGGCGGCTGACCACGTGATCAGGGCGGCAGAGCTCGGCGGATCGTTCGATTTTCGCGGCGGAATCCTGTTGGCGTTGTTGCTGGGGATCGCGGGATGCGCGGCGCCGCTGGTCAAGTCTGACCGCGCGCATCTGGAAGCGCAGGATCAGCGTGAACTCGCGCTTGCAGCTCAGCTCGACTGGCGGCTGGAAGGCCGGTTGGCCGTGTCGGACGGTCACGATGGAGGCAGCGGCACCCTGGAATGGCATCAGCAGGGGGCTCGATTCGAGTTCGAGGTGCATGCACCGATTACCGGAAAGACATGGAAATTGATGGGTGACCCGACGCACGCCGTGCTGAGCGGCCTTGCGGCCCGGCCGATCGTTGGCGACAACGCGGGCGCCCTGATCGAGCGGGAACTGGGTTGGCACGTGCCCGTTGCCCGGCTGACCGCGTGGGTGCGCGGCGCGCGCGCCGAAGGTTCGGCCACGATGACCTTTCGCGGCGACGGCTTGCCGGCCGAAATCGTTCAGGCCGGCTGGACGGTGCGATACGCCGACTACGATGTCGCGCTTTCGCCGCCACTGCCAACCCGGATATTCGCCAGTCGAGGGCCATATCACGTGCGGCTTTCAGTCCGGCACTGGTCGACGCAATGAAAGCGGCAGGATGGAGTGCCTGGCCGGCACCGGCCAAGCTCAATCTTTTCCTGCATATCCTGGGTCGGCGCACGGATGGTTATCACCTGCTGCAAACCTGTTACCAGATTCTGGACTGGGGCGATCGAATCCACCTGCGCGTGCGTGAAGATGGATTGCTGCGGCATCAGAACCTGCCGGCCGCCATCAATGCCGAAGAGGAACTGTGCCTGCGCGCAGCTGCCGCATTGCGCGCGGCCAGCGGGTGCGAACTCGGCGTCGATATCGCGATCGACAAGAACATTCCCGTGGGCGCCGGCTTGGGAGGCGGCAGCTCCGATGCCGCGACCACGCTGGTCGCGCTCAACCTGCTCTGGGGGCTCGGCCTCGATATACGCTCGCTCAGCCGGATTGCCCTTGACGTTGGCGCGGACGTGCCGGTTTTCGTCGGCGGGCGGAGCGCCTGGGCCGAAGGCATCGGAGAGGTATTGGTTCCGATGGACCTCGCTCCGAGGTGGTATCTGTTGATCGATGCCGGGGTCAAGGTCGCGACAGGCGAGCTGTTCATGGCACCCGAATTGACACGCAACGCGGCGGCCCTGACAATTTCAAGCTTCCTTTCTGGCGCATCGACGGTAAATGTGTTCGAACCGGTCGTGTGCGGGCGCTTCCCGAAGGTCGCGCACTCGCTTGATTGGCTGCGCATGCATGGCGAAGCGCGCTTGAGTGGCTCTGGTGGCTCGGTATTCATGCCCCTCGGATCACGAACGGAGGGCGACTCTCTGATGGCGCGATGTCCCCCGGAGTGGCGCTGTCACGTGGTTCGCGGCGTCGCGCGCTCGCCACTGCTGGATCAATGCGATGCGTGGATGCAACAGGCGGTTTCGGATGGGGCGTCGCCAAGTTGGTAAGGCACGGGGTTTTGATCCCCGCATTCGCAGGTTCGAGTCCTGCCGCCCCAGTCATCCCGCTGGCTGCGATAGCCGATCGATCGGCACTCGCCGGGTGGGTGGCGCAGCGGATCGAAAAGTCCATGAGGGACTTTTTCGAAAACCTGCTATTCGAGACATTTGTCGTTTGAGCGGACCAGCTCGGCGGGGTGAAAAGTGAACACCAAGGTAGACGCGGCAGGCATCCTGGTCTTTACCGGCAATGCCAATCGCACGCTTGCCACGGCGATTTGCGAGGAGCTCAACGTGCCAGTCGGGAAGGCCATGGTCGGCCGCTTCAGTGATGGCGAGGTGCAGGTCGAGATCGAGGAGAACGTGCGGCAGCAGGAAGTGTTCGTGCTGCAGTCGACCTGCGCGCCGACGGCCGACAATTTCATGGAATTGCTGGTGCTGGTCGACGCGCTCAAGCGCGCTTCGGCTGCGTGTGTCACGGCGGTTCTGCCTTACTTTGGGTATGCGAGGCAGGATCGCCGTCCGCGTTCGGCGCGCGTGCCAATCACCGCCAAGGTCGCCGCGCGCATGATCGGTGCAGTCGGCACCGACCGGGTCCTTACGGTCGATCTGCACGCGGACCAGATACAGGGTTTCTTCGATATTCCGCTGGACAATGTCTATGCCTCGCCGGTGCTGCTTGCGGACATCTGGCGTTACTACGGGTCGGATGAAATCATTGTCGTTTCGCCCGACGTCGGTGGCGTGGTACGCGCCCGGGCCATCGCCAAGCGTCTCGATGATGCCGATCTCGCGATCATCGACAAGCGCCGTCCCCGGGCGAACGAGTCGATCGTCATGAACATCATCGGCGACGTCGCGGACAAGGTCTGCGTCATTGTCGACGATATCGTGGATACCGCCGGCACGTTGTGCTCTGCCGCCGCAGCGTTGAAAAGCAGCGGTGCCCGAAAGGTCGTCGCCTATTGCACCCACCCGGTGCTGTCGGGGTCGGCGATAGCGAACCTGACCGTTTCACAACTCGACGAATTGGTGGTTACCGACACCATCCCGCTGAGCCCGAGCGCGCAAGGCTGCGAGAAGATCCGCCAGTTGTCGGTGGCGGAATTGCTTGGCGAGACGATACGCCGCATCGCATTCGGCGAATCGGTCAGTTCGCTGTACGTGGATTGATTACCGCGTTCGCGGGGCTCGTGGTAAACTTATGGGTTGCATCGGCGCCAGCTCCATCGCGTGGAGCCCCGGTTGCCGAGGAACAACTCGTTTCGTTACGTGCTATCCGCCGCTGGCGGTCAATTCCATCGAGGCAACAGCAATGGCAGCAATTCATGAAATTCCGGTGCAGAGCCGCGATAGCGGGGGAAAGGGTGCGAGCCGTCGCCTGCGTCGCACGGGCAAGGTGCCGGCCATCGTCTATGGCGCGCATCTCGATCCGGTGAGCGTCCAGCTCGACCACAAGGACATTCTGCTCGCCACCAAGCACGAGTGGTTCTATTCATCGATCCTTGATCTGAACCTCGACGGTGACTGCCAGAAGGTGCTGCTGCGCGATATGCAGCGGCACCCGTTCAAGATGCAGATACTGCATCTGGACTTCCAGCGCATCAGCGAGAACGAGAAGATACGCTTGCGTGTTCCGCTGCATTTCCTGAATCAGGAAAAGTCGCCGGCAGGCAAGGCCTCGGGTGTCGTCGTCATGCACGAATTGACGGATATCGAAATCGCCTGCTTGCCGCGGGACCTGCCGGAGTACATCGAGGTCGATCTGGCGAACATAGACACGGGCGACATCGTGCACCTGTCCGAGATCAAGATGCCGCCGGGCGTCGAAGTTCCCGAGCTGCGTTTCGGCAGGGAACACGACATTGCAGTAGTCGTGGTCCGCGAGATCCGGGAAGAGGTCGAGGAAGTGCCCGAGACCGCGGAAGGCGCGGTCGCTTCAGCTGTGCCGGGAGCGGTCCCGGCGTCGACATCCGAGGGGCAACCCTCGGCGGCCCCGGCAGGGAAGGACGACAGCAAGGAAGACAAGAAGTAGGGAGCGGCATGATGTCCGAGCCGGATCGGGCATCGGCGGGTTCCACTATCGATCCGATGCCAGGCCTGAAGCTCCTTGTCGGCCTCGGCAATCCAGGTGCCGACTATCTGCGAACTCGTCACAATGCCGGGTTCTGGTTCGTCGACGCGCTGGCCGAGCGCGAAGGCGCCCGTTTTGGCAGCGCGGCAAAGCTGCCTGGCGGCATTGCGAAGATCCGGATCGACGACCAACCGCTACTGCTGTTCCGGCCATCCACTTTCATGAACGATAGCGGCAATGCCGTGGCTTCGGCATTGCGCTATTGGAAAGTCGCGCCGGAGGAAATGCTCATCGCGCACGACGACCTGGATTTGCCGCCTGGCGCCGTGCGGTTGAAGTTTGGTGGTGGGCACGGAGGTCAAAACGGCTTGCGCGATGTGATTGCGCATCTCGGGCACGGCGATTTTCACCGTCTGCGCGTGGGAATCGGCCACCCGGGCCAAAAGGATCGCGTAACGCCTTGGGTCCTCGGGCGTCCGGGCGGTCTCGACGAGGAAGCGATGCTCGACTCAATTGCGCGCGCGCTCGATGAATTGCCTCAAATCGTCCGCGGCAGGTTCAACGAGGCGATGAAGAGATTGCACACGGTGGCGGGGGAGCGGGAGGTTGGCGACGACAAGGCCGGATAGCATCGTTGGCGCTGCGACGCTCGGGGAGACTCAGGACGCTATGCGTGGTTCGGCCCAATTGAGTCATGGTATGGCGTTTCCTGAAATACTGCTGGATCCATCATGAGCATCAAATGCGGCATCGTCGGATTGCCCAACGTCGGCAAATCCACCCTTTTCAACGCCCTGACCAAGGCAGGCATCGCTGCGGCAAACTTTCCGTTCTGCACGATCGATCCCAATGTCGGTGTGGTGCCGGTACCCGATCCGCGGCTTCGTGAACTCGCCGATCTGGTCAAGCCGCAGAAAATCGTTCCGACGGCCATCGAGTTTGTCGATATCGCCGGCCTGGTCGCAGGCGCCTCGAAGGGCGAAGGACTTGGCAACAAGTTTCTTGCACATATTCGCGAGGTCGATGCAATTGCACATGTCGTGCGCTGTTTCGACGACCCGGACATCGTGCACGTTGCCGATCGAATCGATCCGCTATCGGATATCGAGACAATCGATACCGAACTTGCGCTGGCCGATCTCGAATCGGTCGACAAGTCCCTCAGTCGCACGGAGCGGGCAGCCAAGGCCAACGACAAAGACGCACTCGCGCGACTCCCGGTCCTGCAGAAATTACGCCTCGTCCTGAACGAAGGGCGGGGTGCGCGTACCGCCAGTCTTGACGCCGATGAAAAAGCATTGGTTCGCGATCTTTTTCTGTTGACGTTAAAACCCCTCATGTTCATTGCCAACGTCGACGAAGCTGGCATTGGTGCCAATCGGTATGTCGATAGCGTGCGCGAACATGCCCGCACCGAAGGCGCCGAAGTCGTACCGGTATGCGCCGCGATCGAACAGGAGCTTGCGGAACTCGAGGACGCCGACCGCGACGAATTTCTTGCCGATCTCGGGCTGGACGAACCCGGCCTGAATCGGGTTATCCGAGCGGCGTACAAGCTACTGGGACTTCAAACCTATTTCACAGCGGGGGAAAAGGAAGTGCGCGCGTGGACTGTGGGCCGGGGCGCTACGGCACCTCAGGCAGCCGGCGTGATCCATACCGATTTCGAACGCGGCTTCATCCGGGCAGAAACGATCGCGTACGAGGATTTCATCCGGTGCAAGGGCGAGTCAGGGGCGCGTGAGGTCGGCCGCCTGCGCAAGGAAGGCAAGGATTACGTGGTGCAGGAAGGCGATGTCCTGCACTTCCTGTTCAATGTTTGAAGTTGAAGCACATGTCGGCAGCAGGCAATGCCTGACAGGACAATGGGAAATGGGATCGCGTGGCGGCGATGGGAGCTAGCAAGCCGGTGGACAGGGAAACCGACTGCCAAGGGACCCGTATCAGACCATGGTGAATCTTGACAGTCGCTCTCCTCAGCGTGAGAATGCGCGGCTCTGTGTCGGAGGGCTGAATCAGCCATCGCCAGTGGCCGGCCCGGTACGTGCTGGTTCCGAAAGACAGTTCGAGTCGTCCCGTTGCGGTGCGGGAATTCCCTCGTCGTCCGCTTGCGGCGGCCAATAACATCCGAGTTCCCGGACGGAGCGACCCAATTTCAGAGGAGGCCAATGAAATCTGCGAGCGTGGCCTTCGAGGGTTTGACGAAATCAGTCGGGAGCGAAATCTGAACGCGACGCGCAAGCGGCGCGCCCGAAAGCGAAGGAGAGAATTGCCGGACCTCACCCATCCCCTCGCAGCAACCGTTGTGACAGAGAAATTCGAGGAATGTTGGAGGGATACCCAAGCGGCCAACGGGGGCAGACTGTAAATCTGCTGGCTTACGCCTTCGGTGGTTCGAATCCACCTCCCTCCACCAAGGTATGGCTTGCGGCACATCCACATGGAGGTGGATGAGAACCACCGAAATGGAAAGTCCTGTTCGACAAATTCGTCTGGAACGAATTTGAACGCGACGCGAAAGCGGCGCGGCCCGGAGGGCGAAGGGCAGGATGCCCGGAGTAATCCACCTCCCTCCACCAAGGTATGGCTTGCGGCACATCCACATGGAGGTGGATGAGAACCACCGAAATGGAAAGTCCTGTTCGACAAATTCGTCTGGAACGAATTTGAACGCGACGCGAAAGCGGCGCGGCCCGGAGGGCGAAGGGCAGGATGCCCGGAGTAATCCACCTCCCTCCACCAAGGTATGGCTTGCGGCACATCCACATGGAGGTGGATGAGAACCACCGAAATGGAAAGTCCTGTTCGACAAATTCGTCTGGAACGAATTTGAACGCGACGCGAAAGCGGCGCGGCCCGGAGGGCGAAGGGCAGGATGCCCGGAGTAATCCACCTCCCTCCACCAAGGTATGGCTTGCGGCACATCCACATGGAGGTGGATGAGAACCACCGAAATGGAAAGTCCTGTTCGACAAATTCGTCTGGAACGAATTTGAACGCGACGCGGAAGCGGCGCGGCCCGGAGGGCGAAGGGCAGGATGCCCGGAGTAATCCACCTCCCTCCACCAGTGTGCACCAGGCGGGAGTAGTTCAATGGTAGAACTTCAGCCTTCCAAGCTGATCATGCGGGTTCGATTCCCGTCTCCCGCTCCAAGAGACTAAGGATGGAAGAGCAAAGGACAGGAGACCGGGCAATACTTAAAGAGGACTCAGGAGATAGAAAAGAGGGAATGTCGCAAGACAACTGTCTGGATCCTCCGTCCTGGATGCTTCGATGCTCACGTAGCTCAGTCGGTAGAGCACTTCCTTGGTAAGGAAGAGGTCGTTGGTTCGATTCCAGTCGTGAGCACCATTTGCTTGTGCGATCGTCCGTGATCGCGAGAGTCAAGAAGTGGCCATCCATGGCCGCACTGTTCAGAGAAGACTTTTCCCCAGAGGTTCGAACGCCATGTCCAAGGAAAAATTCGAGCGCAAGAAGCCGCACGTGAATGTGGGCACGATCGGTCACGTGGATCACGGCAAGACGACGCTGACGGCGGCGCTGACGAAGATCGGCGCGGAACGCTTTGGCGGGGAATTTCGCAATTACGCGCAGATTGACGCGGCGCCGGAAGAGAAGGCGCGCGGGATCACGATCTCGACGGCGCACGTGGAATACGAATCGCCCAAGCGGCACTACGCGCACGTGGATTGCCCGGGCCATGCGGACTACGTGAAGAACATGATCACGGGCGCGGCGCAGATGGACGGTGCGATCCTGGTGTGTTCGGCCGCGGACGGCCCGATGCCGCAGACGCGCGAGCACATCCTGCTGGCGCGCCAGGTGGGGGTGCCGTACATCGTGGTGTACCTGAACAAGGCGGACATGGTGGACGACGCGGAGCTGCTGGAGCTGGTGGAGATGGAGGTGCGCGAGCTCTTGGAGAAGTACAGCTTCCCGGGCGAGGACACACCGATCATCAAGGGCTCGGCGCTCAAGGCGCTGGAGGGCGACGACTCGGAGATTGGCGTGCCGTCGGTGGTGCAGCTGGTGGATGCGCTGGATTCGTGGATTCCCGAGCCGGTGCGCGTGCTGGACAAGCCGTTTCTGATGCCGGTCGAGGACGTGTTCTCGATATCCGGTCGCGGCACGGTGGTGACCGGACGCGTGGAGCGCGGGATCGTGAAGGTGGGCGACGAGATCGAGATTGTGGGGATCCGGCCGACCACCAAGACGACGTGCACGGGTGTCGAGATGTTCCGCAAGCTGCTGGACCAGGGCCAGGCCGGAGACAACGTGGGGGTGCTGCTGCGCGGGACCAAGCGCGACGACGTGGAGCGCGGCCAGGTGCTGTGCAAGCCCGGATCGATCACGCCGCACACGAAGTTCGAGGCGGAGGTGTATGTGCTGTCGAAGGAAGAGGGCGGGCGTCACACGCCGTTCTTCAAGGGCTACCGGCCGCAGTTTTATTTCCGTACGACCGACGTAACGGGCGCGGTGGAACTGCCCGAGGGCGTGGAGATGGTCATGCCGGGCGACAACATCAAGATGGTGGTGACGTTGATTCACCCGATCGCGATGGAGGACGGGCTGCGCTTTGCGATCCGCGAGGGTGGTCGCACCGTGGGCGCCGGTGTCGTCGCCAAGGTGATCGAGTGAATCGTTGATTAGGCAGCTAATCGAATTGAGCGTTGGTGCGACCATGATGATCGGTTCTTTTCTCGCCGTCATGGAGGACGGCAACAGCAAACGCCAGTAGCTCAATTGGCAGAGCAGCGGTCTCCAAAACCGCAGGTTGGGGGTTCGAGTCCCTCCTGGCGTGCCATCACCGGAGGACAGAAGACGAGTCAAAGTTGAACCAGAGCTCTTAGTTTCTTTCCTTGATTCATGGATCCCGTTTCTCGCCCATGCTCTTTTTTAGTCGGTCGATATGAACGCAAAGGTTGCACAATCCAGTGGTGTCAGCGGCGCGGACGTGGCGAAGCTCGGTCTGGGCTTGTTGCTGTTCGCGGCGGGCGTCTTTGGCTATTACTACTTCGGCGATTTTTCTTCGCTGGTGCGCATGGCGATTCTGCTGGCCGGATTAGCGGCAGGCCTTGCGGTCGCGGCATTCACTGGACCTGGGTATTCGGCGCGGCGATTCCTGTCGGAATCGCAGTTCGAACTGCGCAAGGTCGTTTGGCCAACCCGCGACGAAACCGTACGCACCACTGCGGTCATCATCGTGGTGGTTATCATCCTGAGTCTGCTGCTCGGACTGATTGACGTGGTCCTCAAGTGGGCATTGCTCGATCACCTGCTCAAGATGGGGCATTGAGGATTCGCATGGCCAAGCACTGGTACGTGGTTCACGCCTATTCCGGATTCGAGCATCAGGTCGCACGATCGCTCAAGGAGCGCGTCACGCGCGCCGGCATGGAGTCGAAGTTTGGCGAGGTTCTGGTACCGACCGAGGAAGTGATCGAGATGCGCGGCGGCCAGAAACGGCGCAGCGAGCGCAAATTTTTCCCGGGCTATGTGCTGGTCCAGATCGAGACCAGCGAATCCGACAAGGCGCAAAAGATAGACGACGAATCCTGGCATCTGGTCAAGGAAACGCCCAAGGTCATGGGATTCATCGGGGGGACCGCCGATCATCCGTTGCCGATCAGGGACAGCGAGGCCGATGCGATCCTGCAGCGCGTGCAGGATGGCATGGACAAACCCAAGCCGAAGGTGCTGTTCGAGGCCGGGGAAATGGTGCGTGTTACGGAAGGTCCGTTCAACGATTTCAACGGCGTGGTCGAGGAAGTCAATTACGAGAAAAGCCGCTTGCGCGTGGCGGTGTTGATATTCGGTCGCTCAACGCCGGTCGAACTCGAATTCGCGCAGGTGGAAAAAGCCTGACCTTCGCTCCGCGCGAGGCGAAGCTTTCATGAAATGTCCGGCAGGGACGCCGGATTGTTCGGTCATGGAGAACCGCATGAATAACAGAGGAGTCCCGCAGCCACCCGGCGTGCAGACGTTTGAACTCCAGGAGTAAACAGCAATGGCAAAGAAAGTCACCGGTTACATCAAATTGCAAGTCAAGGCGGGTCAGGCGAATCCGTCGCCGCCGGTCGGCCCGGCGCTTGGCCAACGCGGTCTCAACATCATGGAGTTCTGCAAGGCGTTCAATGCTGCCACGCAGAAGCTCGAGCCCGGGCTGCCGATTCCTACCGTGATCACGGTTTATTCAGACCGCAGCTTCTCGTTCATCACCAAGACGCCGCCGGCCAGCATCCTGTTGAAGAAGGCAGTCGGTATCCAGTCGGGAAGCAAGCGCCCGAACACGGAAAAAGTGGGCAAGGTGACGCGCAAGCAACTCGAAGAAATCGCCAAGGCCAAGATGCCCGATCTGACCGCTGCCGACATGGATGCTGCCGTGCGCACCATTGCCGGCAGCGCGCGCAGCATGGGCCTGGTAACGGAGGCTTGAACATGGCCAAGCCCAGCAAGCGTTACAAGGCTATCAGCGCGACCGTTTCCCCCGAGAAATCCTACGCGATCGAAGAGGCGTTGAAGCTCATCAAGGACAACGCCAAGGCGAAGTTTGTCGAGTCTGTGGATGTCGCCATCCGCCTCGGCATCGATGCGCGCAAGTCGGATCAGGGTGTGCGCGGTTCGGCCTTGCTGCCGCACGGAACCGGCAAGACGGTTCGCGTGGCGGTATTTTGCCCGCCGGGAGAAAAGGCCGAAGCAGCCAAAGCCGCCGGTGCGGATGCGGTCGGCATGGAGGATCTGGCCGAGCGCATGCAGGGAGGAGATATCAATTTCGGCCGCGTGATCGCAACGCCCGATGCGATGCGCGTCGTAGGCAAACTCGGACAGTTGCTCGGCCCGCGTGGGCTGATGCCGAATCCGAAGGACGGTTCGGTCGCTGCCGACGTGGTAACTGCGGTCACCAACGCCAAGGCAGGTCAGGTGAAGTTCCGCAATGACAAAGGCGGCATCGTGCATTGCACGATCGGCAAGGCCAGTTTTGAAATCGACGCGCTCAAGGACAATTTGCATGCGCTCATTGCGGATCTGGTCAAGTCAAAGCCAGCCGCCGCCAAGGGACAGTTCCTGCAGAAGGTGTCGGTGTCGAGCACCATGGGCATCGGCGTGACGGTCGATCCGTCGTCTCTGGCCTTGGCAAAGTAGCTTACTGGAAAAGTGCGGCCATGGATGGCCGCTTTCACGCGCGGGATCAGCGCAGTTTATTTGAGGGCGCTCGCCGCAAGGCGAAGCCGTCAAAGACCGCAGGCGACCGAAACGTTCGCGACCAGCCATGCCACGCAGCCCGCTGCGAAGGCTTCCGCGATCGGCAAGGTCTTAAACAAGAAGCAGCCTGCGTAGATGGTGTTGCCCGGATCTGGTTTATCTGGAACGGCCACCAGTCGTGGCGCCTCGCGGCGCCGGAGCCCGGAAGGATCCGGACTTTGTTGACTTTGGGAAGCGGTCGCACGGAGTGCGGCGCTTTCCGTTCGGAGGAAGCAATGGCGCTCAATCTTGCGCAAAAGAAGGAGGTCGTTGCCGAACTGGCGGATGTGGCTCAATCGGCACATTCCCTGGTCGCTGCCGAGTATGCCGGACTTACCGTCAGCCAGCTCACCGAGCTGCGCACGAAGGCCCGTCAGGGCGGGGTTTATCTCAGGGTTGCGAAAAACACCCTGGCGTCCCGCGCGATGGAAGGCACGGACTATGAGTGCGTCAAGGACACACTCGTGGGGCCGCTGCTGTATGCCTTCTCGAAGGAAGATCCCGGTGCCGCCGGTCGTCTGATCAAGGATTTTGCCAAGACCCATGACAAGCTTCAGGCCCGTCTGGTAGCGATCGGAGGCAAGGCGTATCCGGCATCCCATGTGGATGTACTCGCCTCGTTGCCGACCCGCGATCAAGCGCTCGGAATGCTGCTTGGCCTTTTGGCGCAACCCGCTACGCAACTGGTCCGTACCCTGGCCGAGCCCGCCGGCATGCTGGCGCGCACGCTCAACCAGGTGGCCGGCAACAAACAGGCAGCGTGACCGTCCGGCATCGTTAGCCATCCAGGTAATCCAATCAGATCGTACATTCAGGAGTTGAATCCATGTCACTTAGCAACGAAGAAATCATCGATGCGATCGCCGGCAAGTCCCTCATGGAGGTGATGGAGCTGGTCAAGGCGATGGAAGAAAAGTTCGGCGTCTCAGCCGCGGCGCCCGTGGCCATCGCTGCGGCCCCGGCAGCAGGCGGTGCCGCCGCCGAGGAGCAGACCGAATTCACCGTGGCGTTGAAGGCCATTGGCGAGAAGAAGGTCGAGGTCATCAAGGTGGTGCGCGCTATTACCGGCTTGGGTCTGAAGGAAGCCAAGGATCTCGTCGAATCAGCGCCGGCTACCGTCAAGGACAGCGTCAGCAAAGACGACGCCGCGAAATTCAAGAAGGATCTCGAAGCCGCAGGCGCATCCGTCGAGGTCAAGTGAGAACAGGATTTTTCGCGCCGTTTCGCACATGGATGTGCACTGATCCGGCACCCGCAAGGTTGGATCCGGGTGATGCAGCACGCGTGCTGCTGAACTTCCGTCCATCAACCCGGGTGCGCGGCAGCTCCGTGTGAATCCAGGCCCGGGAGGCGCAAGCCTCTTGGGCCGCGCCTGTTGCAGGTCCATGGGAACGTGCATGGGAAATCGCAGTCTTCGCCCCCATCTGTAGCTTCTGCGACTCCCGATGCCCTCTTTCCATTCCGGTTTCTCCCTTGCGACGCACCGCCGTCGCACGCTGTACGAGGTATGCCCCGCATGACCACGACGACCTATTCCTTTACCGAGAAAAAGCGGATCCGCAAGGATTTCGGCAAGCGGCCGCCGGTGCTTGAGGTTCCTTATCTGCTCGCGATCCAGGTCGATTCCTATCGCGAGTTTCTGCAAGATGAGGGCAATCCGGCCAAACGCGAAGACAAGGGCCTGCACGCCGCCTTGCAATCGGTGTTCCCGATATCGAGCTACTCGGGCAGCGCGGCGCTCGAGTACGTCAGTTACCGTCTTGGCGAGCCCGCGTTCGACGAGCGCGAGTGCCGCTCGCGCGGCATGTCCTACGGCGCGCCACTGCGCGTCACTGTGCGCCTTGTGATCTACGATCGCGAGTCCTCGACCAAGGCGATCAAGTACGTCAAGCAGCAGGAAGTTTACATGGGCGAAATTCCGCTCATGACCGGCACCGGTACGTTCATTGTCAATGGAACCGAGCGCGTCATCGTGTCACAGCTGCACCGCTCGCCCGGCGTGTTCTTCGATCACGACCGTGGCAAGACGCACAGCTCCGGCAAGTTGCTTTATTCCGCCCGCGTGATTCCCTATCGCGGCTCGTGGCTCGATTTCGAATTCGATCCGAAAGACGCTCTGTTCACGCGCATCGATCGACGCCGCAAGTTGCCGGTGACGGTGTTGCTGCGCGCGCTCGGCTACAACGACGCGGAAATGCTGGATATCTTCTTCGAGAAGAACATCTTTCATCTCGGCAAGAAAGACGGCGCGAAGCTCGAACTGGTCGCCGAGCGGCTGCGTGGCGAGACACTCAATTTCGATTTGCACGCGGGCAAGGACGTGCTGGTCGAGTCGGGCAGGCGCATTACCGCGCGCCACGTGCGCGCGCTCGAAGCGGCGAAAATCAAATCGCTCGATGTGCCGGATGAGTACCTGCTCGGCCGCATCCTGGCTCATGACGTCCCGAACAAGGCAACCGGTGAATTGCTGGCTAGTGCCAACGACGAGATCAACGAGACCCATATCGAGGCGTTCCGCAAGGCGGGCGTCGACAAACTCGCCACGTTGTGGGTCAATGATCTCGATCGCGGCCCCTATATTTCGCAAACCTTGCGTGTCGATCCGACGCGCACGCCGCTCGAGGCGCTGGTTGAAATCTACCGCATGATGCGGCCGGGGGAACCGCCGACCAAGGAGGCGGCGCAGAACCTGTTCCAGAATCTGTTCTTTTCCACCGAACGCTACGATCTCGATCGCGTCGGCCGCATGAAATTCAACCGTCGTGTCGGGCGCAAGGACGACAAAGGCCCGGGCATCCTGTACGACGCCAAGTATTTTGGCGAGCGCAACGACGAAACCTCCAAGGCGCTGGTCAAGGAATTCGGCAAGGGCTCCGATATCCTCGACGTGCTCAAGGTCCTGATTGAAATCCGCAACGGGCGCGGCGTGGTCGACGACATCGATCATCTGGGCAATCGGCGCGTGCGATCGGTCGGCGAAATGGCCGAGAACGTATTCCGCATCGGTCTGGTGCGGGTGGAACGCGCGGTCAGGGAGCGTCTTTCGCTTGCAGAAGCCGACAACCTGGGGCCACAGGACCTGATCAATGCCAAGCCGGTTGCGGCTGCCATCAAGGAGTTTTTCGGCTCCTCGCAGCTCAGCCAGTTCATGGACCAGAACAATCCGTTGTCGGAAGTCACGCACAAGCGCCGCGTTTCGGCGCTGGGTCCGGGCGGCTTGACTCGAGAGCGTGCCGGCTTCGAAGTCCGCGACGTGCATCCAACCCACTACGGGCGCGTATGCACGATCGAAACTCCGGAAGGCCCGAATATCGGATTGATCAATTCGCTGGCTGTCTATGCGCGAACCAACGAATACGGCTTCCTCGAGACGCCGTATCGCAAGGTGGCCCACGGCAAGATCGGCAATCAGGTCGAATACCTGTCGGCCATCGATGAAGGCGAATACGTGATCGCCCAGGCCAACTCGCCGCTGGCGAGCGACGGCACCTTCACCGAGGAGTTTGTCGCCTGCCGTTATCGTGGTGAATCGGAATTGCGTGCGCCCTCGGAAATCCAGTTCATGGACGTATCGCCCATGCAGACGGTCTCGGTGGCCGCCGCGCTGGTGCCGTTCCTCGAGCACGATGACGCGAATCGCGCGCTCATGGGCGCCAACATGCAGCGCCAGGCGGTGCCTACACTGCGCGCCCAGACACCGTTGGTCGGAACGGGCATCGAGCGTGCAGTGGCGCGCGATTCCGGAGTCACCGTCGCGGCGAGCCGCGGCGGTGTGATCGACCAGGTCGACGCCGGGCGCGTGGTCGTCAAGGCGCATGACGCCGAGTTCGGCGAAAACGATGCCGGGGTCGACATCTACACGCTCACCAAGTACACGCGCTCCAACCAGAACACCAATCTCAATCAGCGTCCGCTGGTCAAGGTCGGCGACAAGGTGGAAAAGAACGACGTGCTGGCCGATGGTGCGTCCACGGATCTCGGAGAACTCGCGCTCGGGCAGAACATGCTGGTCGCATTCATGCCGTGGAATGGCTACAACTTCGAAGACTCGATCCTCATCTCCGAACGGGTGGTGCAGGAGGATCGCTACACCACCATCCACATCGAGGAGCTGACCTGCCAGGCGCGCGACACCAAGCTCGGTCCGGAGGAAATCAGCGCCGATATCCCGAACGTCGGCGAACAGGCGCTCGCGAGGCTCGACGAATCGGGCGTGGTCTACATTGGTGCCGAGGTGAAGGCGGGCGACATCCTGGTTGGAAAGGTCACGCCGAAAGGCGAGTCACAGCTGACGCCGGAGGAAAAACTGCTGCGCGCGATCTTCGGCGAGAAGGCATCCGATGTGAAGGATTCGAGCCTGCGCGTGCCACCCGGAATGGACGGCACCGTGATCGATGTCACCGTATTCACTCGCGACGGAATCGAGAAGGACAAGCGTGCGCGCCAGATCGAGGAAATGGAGATCAAGCGCATCAAGAAGGACTTCGACGATCAGTTCCGCATTCTCGAAGGCGCGATCTACAACCGCATGCGTGCGATGCTGGTTGGCAAGCCCGCCAATGGTGGGCCGCAGGGGCTCAAGAAGGGCGCCGCGATCACCGGCGAGTATCTCGACGGCTTGAAGAAGGACGAATGGTTCGCGATCCGCATGAAGGATGAGGACACGGCGGACTTTCTCGAGAAGGCGCAGGAGCAGATCAAGCGCCACAAGGACGATTTCGACCAGCGCTTCAAGGCCAAACAGGCCAAGATTACTGCGGGCGATGATCTCGCCCCGGGCGTGCTCAAGATGGTCAAGGTGTATCTGGCCGTCAAGCGTCGCATCCAGCCTGGCGACAAGATGGCCGGCCGCCACGGCAACAAGGGTGTCGTGTCGATGATCGTGCCGGTCGAGGACATGCCATACGGTACCGATGGCCGGCCTGTGGATATCGTGCTCAATCCGCTCGGCGTGCCTTCCCGAATGAATATCGGACAGATTCTGGAAACCCATCTCGGCTGGGCGGCCAAGGGGCTGGGAGAAAAGATCCAGCGCATGCTCGAATCGAACCAGAAGGTCAGCGAGCTGCGCAAGTTCCTCGACCAGATCTACAACCACTCCAAGGACGGGGGGGCTGGCCACAAGGTCAATCTGAAGTCACTTGACGATAACGAACTGCTGGAGCTGGCTCGCAACCTGCAACACGGCGTGCCGATGGCGACGCCGGTGTTCGATGGAGCGTACGAGAGCGAAATCAAGGCGATGCTCAAGCTGGCCGATTTGCCCGAGTCCGGGCAGACCACCTTGATCGACGGGCGTACCGGCGAGGCGTTCGACCGACCCGTGACAGTCGGCTACATGCACATGCTCAAGCTCAACCATCTGGTCGACGACAAGATGCATGCGCGATCGACCGGCCCGTATTCGCTGGTCACCCAGCAACCGCTCGGTGGCAAGGCCCAGTTCGGCGGTCAGCGATTCGGCGAAATGGAAGTCTGGGCGCTCGAGGCCTACGGCGCGGCGTACACGCTGCAGGAAATGCTGACGGTGAAGTCCGACGATGTATCCGGACGCAACCAGATGTACAAGAACATCGTCGATGGCGATCACGAAATGGTGGCTGGCATGCCCGAATCGTTCAACGTGCTGGTCAAGGAAATCCGCTCGCTTGCGATCAACATGGAACTAGAGGAATCCAGTTGAGGGTGAACCGGGATCGCAACATCCGGGCTGGGGGCATCAGTGCTTCCCAGTTTGGAGGTTCTTTCCCCGCCTCCGGACTTCAGCTTTTGACCCTCGTTCCAGAATTACTCCGATTGGAGACGGCACCATGAAAGATTTGCTCAATCTGTTCAATCAGCAGCGCCAGTCGCTGGATTTTGATTCGATCAAGATCGCGTTGGCGTCACCGGATCTGATCCGCTCCTGGTCCTTCGGTGAAGTGAAAAAGCCCGAGACCATCAATTACCGCACGTTCAAGCCGGAGCGCGATGGCCTGTTCTGCGCGGCGATCTTCGGGCCGGTGAAGGACTACGAGTGCCTGTGCGGCAAGTACAAGCGCATGAAGCACCGTGGAGTGGTCTGCGAAAAGTGCGGTACCGAGGTCACGCTGGCAAAAGTCCGCCGCGAGCGCATGGGTCATATCGAACTGGCCAGCCCGACTGCGCACATCTGGTTCCTCAAGTCGCTGCCATCGCGTATCGGCCTGATGCTCGACATGACCTTGCGCGACATCGAGCGCATCTTGTATTTCGAAGCGTATGTCGTTGTCGATCCGGGACTGACCACGCTCGAGCGCGGGCAGTTGCTCAACGAAGAGCAGTATCTGCAATCGGTGGAAGAGCACGGTGACGAGTTCGATGCACGCATGGGCGCCGAAGCCGTTTACGAGCTTCTCAAGACCATCGATCTCGGCCAGGAAATGATCCGCCTGCGCGAGGAAATCGCATCGACCAACTCGGAAACCAAGCTCAAACGGCTGAGCAAGCGCATCAAGCTCGTCGAAAGCTTCAGTGAGTCGGGAAACCGTCCCGAGTGGATGGTGCTGACCGTGCTGCCGGTGTTGCCACCTGATTTGCGTCCCTTGGTGCCGCTCGAAGGTGGGCGTTTTGCAACATCGGATCTCAATGATCTGTATCGGCGCGTGATCAATCGCAACAACCGCCTCAAAAGGCTGCTCGAGCTCAACGCGCCGGACATCATCGTGCGCAACGAGAAGCGCATGCTGCAGGAAGCGGTCGATGCGCTGATGGACAACGGCCGCCGCGGCCGCGCCATCACCGGTACCAACAAGCGCCCGCTCAAGTCGCTGGCGGACATGATCAAGGGCAAGCAGGGGCGTTTTCGCCAGAACCTGCTCGGCAAGCGCGTCGACTATTCCGGCCGTTCGGTCATCGTCGTCGGCCCGACGCTCAAGCTGCACCAATGCGGTTTGCCGAAGAAGATGGCGCTGGAACTGTTCAAGCCGTTCATCTTCTCGAAGCTGCAGCGGCGCGGATTGGCAACCACTATCAAGGCGGCCAAGAAACTGGTCGAACGCGAAAGCGCCGAGGTGTGGGACATACTCGAAGAAGTCATCCGCGAACATCCGGTGCTGTTGAACCGGGCGCCGACCCTGCATCGCCTGGGTATCCAGGCGTTCGAACCGGTGTTGATCGAAGGCAAGGCGATCCAGCTGCATCCGCTCGTCTGCACCGCGTTCAACGCCGACTTCGATGGCGACCAGATGGCCGTGCATGTGCCGCTTTCGCTGGAAGCCCAGCTCGAAGCGCGCGCACTGATGATGTCGTCCAACAATATCCTGTCGCCGGCGAATGGCGAGCCGATCATCGTGCCGACCCAGGACGTGGTGCTGGGTTTGTATTACATGACGCGCGGGCTAGAAAACGCCAAAGGCGAGGGCATGGCGTTCACCAATGTGGCCGAGGTCCATCGGGCCTACGAAAATCGCGCGGTGGAACTTCACGCCAAGGTTCGGGTGCGCATCAGCGAGACCGAGATCGACGCGGACGGCAATAGGAGCCAGGTAACACGGCTGACCGAGACCACGGTTGGACGCGCACTGCTGGCGGAAATCCTGCCGGCCGGCATGGCCTTTTCGCTGATCAATACGGAACTGACCAAGAAGGCGATTTCCCGCCTGATCAACGCGTGTTACCGCACACTCGGCCTCAAGGATACGGTGGTCTTCGCCGACCAGCTCATGTACACGGGATTCCACTACGCGACTCGTGCCGGCATTTCGATCGGCATCGACGACATGAAGATTCCGCCCGAGAAGAAGACCATTCTGGCCGGCGCCGAAAAGGACGTTGTCGAAATACAGGAGCAGTACCAGTCGGGCCTCGTGACGGCCGGCGAGCGCTACAACAAGGTCGTCGATATCTGGTCTCGTACCAACGAGCAGATCGCCGCGGCCATGTTGAAAGGTATCGGAACCGATATCGTCACCACGGCCAAGGGAGAAACAATCGACCAGAAATCGATGAATTCGCTGTTCATCATGGCGGACTCCGGCGCGCGTGGTAGTGCTGCGCAGATTCGCCAGTTGGCCGGCATGCGCGGACTGATGGCCAAACCGGATGGGTCGATCATCGAGACGCCGATCAAGGCCAATTTCCGCGAGGGCCTTGATGTCCAGCAGTACTTCAACTCCACCCACGGCGCGCGCAAGGGCTTGGCCGATACGGCGCTCAAGACCGCAAACTCGGGTTATCTGACGCGACGTCTGGTCGATGTTGCGCAGGACGTCGTCGTGGTGGAAGGTGACTGCGGGACCGATAACGGACTGACCATGACGCCTATCGTCGAGGGCGGAGACGTCGTCGAGCCGCTGCGTGAGCGCGTGCTGGGTCGCGTGGCGGCCGAGGATGTCTATGCGCCGGGGAATGACGATGATCCGATCGTGCTGCGCAATACGCTGCTCGACGAAAGCATGGTGCAGCGTCTTGAAGCGGACGGCGTGCAGACGTTGAAGGTTCGCTCGCCGATCACATGCGAAGCCCGTTTCGGCGTGTGCGCCCGTTGTTATGGACGCGACCTCGCGCGCGGTCACCTGGTCAACATGGGCGAAGCGGTGGGCGTGATCGCCGCGCAGTCGATTGGCGAGCCTGGCACGCAGCTGACGATGCGCACGTTCCACATCGGCGGTGCAGCCTCACGTGCCGCGGCCGTGGACAGCGTGCAGGTCAAGACCACGGGTACGCTCAAATTCAACAACCTCAAGACCGTGCAGCACAGTGCCGGTCACCTGGTGGCCGTATCGCGCTCAGGGGAGTTGTCCATCATGGATGCCCACGGTCGCGAGCGCGAGCGTTACAAGGTCCCGTACGGTGCGGTCATCGATGCCAAGGACGGCGCGGCGGTCAAGGCCGGGCAGACCGTTGCGAAGTGGGATCCGCATACGCATCCGATCGTGTCGGAAGTGGCCGGTACGGTTCGCTTCATCGACTTCGTCGATGGCGTGACCGTTCAGGAACAGATCGACGAGTTGACGGGTCTGGCGAGTGCGGTCGTGACCGATCCAAAACGACGCGGCGTGGCTTCGAAGGATCTGCGTCCGATGGTGCGTCTGGTCGGCAAGAAGGGCCAGGAGCTGCGTTTGCCGGGCACCGACATTCCGGCGCAATACTTCCTGCCGGCCGGCGCGATCATTTCGCTGCAGCATGGCGCGGAAGTAGGCGTCGGCGATTTCGTCGCGCGTATCCCGCAGGAAACGTCAAAGACCCGCGACATTACCGGCGGTCTGCCACGTGTTGCCGATTTGTTCGAGGCGCGCAAGCCGAAGGAACCTGCGGTGCTGGCGGAACGCTCCGGCGTGGTCAGTTTCGGCAAGGACACCAAGGGCAAGCAGCGGCTGGTCATCCGCGATGCCGAGGGCGACGAGCACGAAGAGCTGATTCCGAAATGGCGCCACGTCATCGTGTTCGAAGGCGAACATGTCGAGAAAGGCGAGACCGTAGTCGACGGCGAGCCGAATCCTCACGATATCCTGCGGCTTCTCGGAGTCGAGCCCCTTGCGGCTTATCTGGTCAAGGAAATCCAGGATGTTTATCGGTTGCAGGGTGTCAAGATCAACGACAAGCATATCGAAGCGATCATTCGCCAGATGTTGCGCAAGGTCGAAGTCACGGACCCTGGCGATTCGCGTTATCTGCGGGGCGAGCAGGTCGATCGCATGCGCGTGATCGAGGAAGCGACTCGCGCGGAAACGCGCGGCGAGCAGCCCGCGATGTATCAGTCGATCCTGTTGGGTATCACCAAGGCGTCGCTTGCGACCGAGTCGTTCATTTCAGCCGCGTCGTTCCAGGAAACCACTCGTGTATTGACCGAGGCGGCCGTTCGCGGCACTCGAGATACATTGCGCGGACTCAAGGAAAACGTTATAGTCGGTCGGCTAATCCCGGCGGGTACCGGACTTGCATTCCACGCCAAGCGCCGCAGCGCGAAGGCCGGGGAATTGTCCGATGCGGAGCGGGAAACTCTCGGAATTACGAGTTCCGTTGCCGAAGCCGTTGCGGAAGATAACGACGCGCAATAGCTGAAGCGCATCCACCAACATCGAAATGAGGCGCAGGAAGCGCTTCGTGTTCGAGCGCAGGAAGCGGGTTCGCTGCCTTGACGGTCCAGCGAACCGCACGCTAAACTTCTCCGTTTGACAGGCCGGATGCGTTCGGCCTGTCATTTGTTTCTTCAGGGTCTGGATATGGCAACCATCAACCAGCTGGTGCGCAAGGCGCGGCGGCCCAAGTCATACAAGAGCGACTCGCCGGCTTTGGCTAATTGTCCACAGCGCCGCGGCGTGTGCACGCGTGTCTACACAACCACACCGAAGAAGCCCAACTCGGCGCTGCGCAAGGTGGCCAAGGTTCGTTTGACCAATGGTTTCGAGGTTATCAGCTACATCGGTGGTGAAGGACACAATTTGCAGGAACACTCGGTTGTGTTGATTCGTGGCGGTCGTGTCAAGGACTTGCCGGGCGTTCGCTATCACACGGTGCGCGGCAGCCTTGATGCGGCTGGTGTCACCAAGCGTCGGCAGAGCCGTTCCAAGTACGGCGCCAAACGGCCCAAGGTTTGAGGATTCACGATGTCGAGAAAAGGTCAAACCCCAACCCGTGTTCTGCTGTCCGACCCGAAGCACGGCAGCCAGGTGATTGCGCGTTTCATCAACATGGTGATGAAGAGCGGCAAGAAATCGGTTGCCGAGAAAATCGTTTACGGCGCGCTTGACCATATCGGCGAAAAGCACGCACAAGCGGTCGAACTCGTCGAAAAGGCGCTCGGCAATGTGGCGCCTGCGGTCGAAGTGAAATCGCGCCGCGTCGGTGGCGCGACCTATCAGGTTCCGGTCGAAGTGCGTTCCTCCCGGCGCATGGCATTGGCAATGCGCTGGGTGATCGATGCGGCACGTAAGCGGGGTGAGAACTCGATGCCGCGCAAACTTGCCGCCGAACTGATCGAGGCGTCGGAAAGTCGCGGTGGCGCTGTCAAGAAGCGCGAGGAAACGCATCGCATGGCCGAAGCCAACAAGGCCTTCTCGCATTATCGTTGGTAGTTATCGTTTTTTTTGCTGTCCTCCCTGCTAGCGAAGATTCAACCGCCCTTCATGGCGGACTTCTCACAAGAGCGTTTACTTAGTAACCCATCATGGCCCGCACCACTCCAATCGAGCGCTATCGTAATTTCGGCATCATGGCGCATATTGATGCCGGAAAGACCACGACGACCGAGCGCATCCTGTTTTACACCGGCGTCAATCACAAGATTGGCGAGGTGCACGATGGTGCGGCCGCGATGGACTGGATGGAGCAGGAGCAGGAACGCGGAATAACCATTACTTCCGCGGCGACCACCTGCTTCTGGAACGGCATGGATCGCTCGTTGCCGCAGTACCGATTCAATATCATCGATACGCCGGGGCACGTCGATTTCACAATCGAGGTGGAACGCTCGTTGCGCGTTCTCGACGGCGCTGTTTTCGTCCTGTGCGCGGTGGGTGGCGTGCAGCCGCAGTCCGAGACGGTTTGGCGCCAAGCCAACAAGTACGGCGTGCCGCGCCTTGCGTTCGTGAACAAGATGGATCGCACGGGCGCCGATTTCGACAAGGTTGTAGGCCAGTTGAAGTCGCGCCTTGGCGCCAATCCGGTGCCAATGCAGATGCCGATTGGCGCCGAGGAGAATTTCGAAGGCGTGATCGACCTGGTGAAGATGAAGGCGATCATATGGGATTCGGAATCGCAAGGGATGAGCTTTGAATACCGCGATGTCCCCGCCGAGTTGCAGGAAAAGTGCGAGAAGGCGCGCTCGTTCATGGTCGAGGCCGCCGCCGAAACGTCCGAGGAACTGATGAACAAGTATCTCGATGAGGGGGACCTCAGCGAGGACGATATTCATCTTGGCATCCGCGATGGGGCGGTCGCCAATTCGTTGATTCCGGTTTTTTGCGGCTCGGCTTTCAAGAACAAGGGTGTCCAGGCAATGCTTGACGCCGTGGTGCGTTATCTGCCCGCGCCTTCCGATCGCCCGCCGGTGAAGGGTGTCGACGAGGATGAGCAGGATGATTCACGCAAGGCCGGCGACAGCGAGCCGTTTTCGGCTCTGGCGTTCAAGATCATGACGGATCCGTTTGTCGGGTCGCTGACGTTTTTCCGTGTGTATTCCGGCACGCTCAACTCCGGCGACACCGTGTTCAATCCTGTCAAGGGCAAGAAGGAGCGCGTTGGACGCATCCTGCAGATGCATGCCAACAATCGCGACGAAATCAAGGAAGTCCGGGCTGGCGACATCGCCGCTGCGGTTGGACTCAAGGACGTCACGACCGGCGATACGCTGTGCGCGCAGGACAGGGTCATCACGCTTGAGCGCATGGTTTTTCCGGAGCCGGTCATTGCGATGGCGGTGGAGCCGAAGACCAAGTCCGACCAGGAGAAAATGGGAATTGCACTGTCGCGACTCGCGCAGGAAGATCCTTCTTTCAGGGTGAGCAGCGACGAGGAATCCGGCCAGACCATCATTGCCGGCATGGGTGAGTTGCACCTGGAGATTCTGGTCGATCGCATGCGACGCGAATTCAACGTCGAAGCGAATGTCGGCAAACCGCAGGTGGCTTATCGCGAGACGATCCGCAAGGAAGTCCGTCAGGAAGGAAAATTCGTGCGCCAGTCCGGTGGTCGAGGTCAGTATGGACACGTCTGGCTGGAGCTGGTGCCGCAGGAACGCGGTGAAGGCTATGTGTTCGAGAACGCGATCGTTGGCGGCGTGATTCCAAAGGAATACGTGCCGGCGGTCGACAAGGGCATTCAGGAAGCGATGCGCAGTGGTCCGATGGCCGGTTTCCCGGTTGTCGACATAAAGATTCGCCTCGTCGACGGCTCGTACCACGAGGTCGATTCCAATGAAATGGCCTTCAAGATTGCGGGTTCGATGGGATTCAAGGAGGGCTTCGGCAAAGCCAATCCGGTGTTGCTTGAGCCGGTCATGAAAGTCGAGGTCGTGACTCCCGAAGATTACATGGGCGACGTGATGGGTGATCTGAGTCGACGACGCGGCGTGCTGCAGGGTTCCGACGACGGCCCATCCGGCAAGACGATTGCCGCGATGGTGCCGCTTGGCGAAATGTTCGGTTACGCGACGAGCCTGCGTTCGATGAGTCAGGGCCGCGCGACGTTCACCATGGAGTTCGACCATTACGCCGAGGCGCCGAGCAGCATTGCCGAATCGGTCATCAAGAAGGGTTGATGGGAAAGCAGGGTGAGGGCCAAGAGCTGAGGGCAAAAAGCACAACAGCGCCGCTCTTGATCCTCAGCCCTCAGCCCTGATTCTTAACAACACTCAAAATCAGCGACAGGTAACGCAGACATGTCCAAGGAAAAATTCGAGCGCAAGAAGCCGCACGTGAATGTGGGCACGATCGGTCACGTGGATCACGGCAAGACGACGCTGACGGCGGCGCTGACGAAGATCGGCGCGGAACGCTTTGGCGGGGAATTTCGCAATTACGCGCAGATTGACGCGGCGCCGGAAGAGAAGGCGCGCGGGATCACGATCTCGACGGCGCACGTGGAATACGAATCGCCCAAGCGGCACTACGCGCACGTGGATTGCCCGGGCCATGCGGACTACGTGAAGAACATGATCACGGGCGCGGCGCAGATGGACGGTGCGATCCTGGTGTGTTCGGCCGCGGACGGCCCGATGCCGCAGACGCGCGAGCACATCCTGCTGGCGCGCCAGGTGGGGGTGCCGTACATCGTGGTGTACCTGAACAAGGCGGACATGGTGGACGACGCGGAGCTGCTGGAGCTGGTGGAGATGGAGGTGCGCGAGCTCTTGGAGAAGTACAGCTTCCCGGGCGAGGACACACCGATCATCAAGGGCTCGGCGCTCAAGGCGCTGGAGGGCGACGACTCGGAGATTGGCGTGCCGTCGGTGGTGCAGCTGGTGGATGCGCTGGATTCGTGGATTCCCGAGCCGGTGCGCGTGCTGGACAAGCCGTTTCTGATGCCGGTCGAGGACGTGTTCTCGATATCCGGTCGCGGCACGGTGGTGACCGGACGCGTGGAGCGCGGGATCGTGAAGGTGGGCGACGAGATCGAGATTGTGGGGATCCGGCCGACCACCAAGACGACGTGCACGGGTGTTGAGATGTTCCGCAAGCTGCTGGACCAGGGCCAGGCCGGAGACAACGTGGGGGTGCTGCTGCGCGGGACCAAGCGCGACGATGTGGAGCGCGGCCAGGTGCTGTGCAAACCCGGATCGATCACGCCGCACACGAAGTTCGAGGCGGAGGTGTATGTGCTGTCGAAGGAAGAGGGCGGGCGTCACACGCCGTTCTTCAAGGGCTACCGGCCGCAGTTTTATTTCCGTACGACCGACGTAACGGGCGCGGTGGAACTGCCCGAGGGCGTGGAGATGGTCATGCCGGGCGACAACATCAAGATGGTGGTGACGTTGATTCACCCGATCGCGATGGAGGACGGGCTGCGCTTTGCGATCCGCGAGGGTGGTCGCACCGTGGGCGCCGGTGTCGTCGCCAAGGTGATCGAGTAATTCGAGGCTGAAGGTCAGAAGGAAGAGCGCAAGTTGCGGCCCTCCTTGCGTACTTCTGTCTCCCTGGAAATCAAAAGCGGTGAGATGCCGCTCGGCTACAAAACGTTCTTTCGCGCATCGAGGAAATGGCAATGGCGGAACAGAAGATTCGCATCCGGCTCAAGGCGTTCGATCATCGGCTGATTGATCGTTCCGCCAGTGAAATTGTCGAGACGGCGAAACGCACCGGCGCGCAGGTGCTCGGTCCGATTCCGTTGCCGACCAAGATCGAGCGCGTGACGATTCTGGTATCGCCGCATGCGGACAAGGATGCGCGCGATCAATACGAGACGCGCATCCACAAGCGGGTGCTCGACATTGTGGATCCGAACGACAAGACCGTGGACGCGCTGATGAAGCTCGACCTGGCGGCTGGCGTCGATGTACAGATCAAGTTGCATTGAAAGCAGGGCTGAGCAATGAGGGCTGAAGACCCGAGGTTTCCAGCCTCAGCCCTCGATTCGGGCGTGAGAAGCAGGACAACACCATGACGATCGGATTGGTTGGAAAAAAATGCGGCATGAGTCGAGTCTTCACCGAGGACGGACGTTCTGTGCCGGTGACGTTGATCGAGGCGACGCCTAACCGCATAACCCAGGTGAAGACGGTCGAAACCGACGGCTACAGCGCAGTGCAGGTGACCTCGGGAACGAAGCGGGCCGCGCTCGTCAACAAGCCGTTGGCGGGCCACTATGCGAAAGCCAACGTCGAGGCAGGTCGCGGCCTGTGGGAATTCCGGGTCGAAGCAGGTGATTTGGGCAAATACCAGCCTGGCGGTGAAGTGTCCGCTGCCGACGTGTTCAGTGTCGGCCAGATCGTGGATGTATCCGGCGTCACCAAGGGAAAAGGATTCCAGGGCACGATCAAGCGTCATCATTTCAAGATGGGCGATGCCACGCACGGCAATTCGTTGTCGCATCGTTCGCCAGGCTCGATCGGTCAACGCCAGACGCCGGGACGTGTGTTCCCGGGCAAGAAAATGTCCGGGCAGATGGGCAACGTGAATCGTTCATCGATGAACCTGGAAATCGTGCAGATCGACAACGAGCGTCACTTGATTGCGATTCGCGGTTCCGTTCCGGGTGCGCCTGGCGGCCACGTTGTCATTCGTTCCGCCGCCAAGGCGAGGAAGTAAGGGGGCGTCATGGAACTCAACGTCATCAATGCCAAACCCATGACCGTGTCCGAGGCCGTATTCGGCAAGGAATTCCGCGAGTATCTCGTGCATCAGGTGATCGTCGCCTACCGCAATGCCGGTCGTTCGGGTACCAAGGCGCAGAAATCCCGGTCGGACATGTCCGGGACCACCAAGAAGTTCAAGAATCAGAAGGGCGGCGGCGCGCGCCATGGCGATTACCGCGCGCCAATCTTCATCGGCGGAGGTGTGACTTTCGCCGCTCGGCCACGCAGTTTCGCGAACAAGGTCAACCGCAAGATGTACCGCGGCGCCTTGGCGTCGATTCTTTCTGAGCTCAACAGGCAGGGACGGCTTCGTGTGATCGAATCGTTTGGCGTCGAGCAGCCGCGGACACGCCTGTTGGTCGAAAAGCTGGCGGAACTCGAAGCCACCGGTCGCACCGTGCTGGTTGCGGAAAACGCACCGGCGGGTTTGTTCCTCGCGGCGCGCAATGTTCCGTATGTGCAAGTGGTCGATGTTGCGGCGCTCGATCCGGTGAGCCTGGTCGGCGCCAATCACGTGGTGATGACCGTTGAGTCGGTCAAGAAAATCGAGGAGTGGCTCGCATGAACGCAAACGAGCGCCTGCTTGGCGTACTGCGCGCACCGCACCTTTCGGAGAAGAGTGCGCGCTTGCAGGAAGCCGATCAATACGTCTTCGAGATTGCGCTCGACGCGACCAAGGCCGACGTCAAGGCAGCCGTCGAGCATCTGTTCGACGTGCAAGTCGAATCGGTCAACGTGGTCAACAGCAAGGGCAAGACGAAGGCATTTCGTTTTCGCAACGGATCTCGCGGAGCCCGGCGCAAGGCGTATGTGCGTCTGGGCGAAGGCCAGACGATCGACGTGATGGCCAAGGCATAAGGTGGATATGGGTGCGTAGTCGCGCCCGTGGATATCAGGAAGAATCTATATGGCACTGATCACACTCAAGCCGACATCCCCGGGGCGCCGAGCGACCGTGCGGGTGGTGACGCCTGGTTTGCACAAGGGCGCGCCGTACGCGCCGTTGACCGAATCTCAGTCCAAGACCGGCGGGCGCAACCATTACGGTCGCATCACTACACGGCACAAGGGCGGCGGCTCAAAGCAGCAGTACCGGATCATAGACTTCAAACGCGACAAGGAAGGTATCGCCTGCCGCATCGAGCGGCTCGAATACGATCCCAATCGCACGGCGCACATCGCGTTGCTGTGCTATGTGGATGGTGAGCGCCGCTACATCATCGCGCCGAAAGGAGTGCGCGTCGGCGATCAACTCATGGCGGGTCGTGAGGCACCGATTCGCGCGGGCAATTCGCTGCCGCTGCGCAACATTCCCATCGGCTCGACCGTTCATTGCATCGAGATGAAGCCCGGCAAGGGCGCGCAGATGGCACGCGCCGCGGGTGGATCGGCGCAACTTGTTGCCCGCGAGCAAGGTTACGCCACCTTGCGCCTTCGCTCCGGCGAAATGCGCAAGGTGCCCGCGGAGTGTCGCGCAACGCTTGGCGAAGTCGGAAATACCGAACACAGCCTGGAAAAACTCGGCAAGGCCGGCGCCAGTCGCTGGCGTGGCGTGCGGCCTACCGTGCGCGGCGCGGCGATGAACCCGGTGGATCACCCGCACGGCGGCGGCGAAGCGCGGGCCGGTCAAGGCAATCCCCATCCGGTTTCACCGTGGGGCCAGCCATCCAAGGGTTACAAGACTCGCAAGAACAAGCGGACGCAGCAGTTCATCGTGCGCGATCGCAGACGCTGATTCGGGTCAGAGGAGCTAAGGAAGAAATACCATGGCGCGTTCTCTCAAGAAAGGTCCGTTCGTCGATCATCACCTGCTGAGGAAAGTGGAATCGGCTTCGGCAGTCAACAACAAGCGCCCGATCAAGACCTGGTCCCGGCGCTCGATGATCGTGCCGGAAATGGTCGGCTTGACGCTGGCCGTCCACAACGGACGGCTGCATGTCCCGGTGCTGGTCAACGAGAACATGGTCGGCCACAAGCTCGGCGAGTTTGCGGTCACGCGCACATTCAAGGGTCACTCCGGCGACAAGAAAGCCGCGGTTGCCAAGAAGAAGTAAGGACGAGATCGATGGAAGCCAAAGCGATTCTGCGCGGCGCGCGCATTTCTCCGCAAAAAGCGCGACTGGTCGCCGATCAGGTGCGAGGCATGGTCGTGGGCCGTGCCACCAACCTGCTGGCGTTCAGCGACAAGAAGGCTGCGCACATGATCAAGAAGGTGCTGCTGTCGGCGGTCGCCAATGCGGAAAACAATCTCGGCGCGGACGTGGATGAACTGAAAGTTTCCACGATCATGGTCGATGAAGGCCCGATCCTCAAGCGCATGCATGCACGTGCGAAGGGTCGTGGCTCGCGCATCTCCAAGCGTACCAGCCATATCACGGTGGTAGTGGGCGAGGTTTGATCGAACGATTCGTGCGGGATGCGCGAATCCTGTGCAGCAAGGCACATACGGGAAACAGATCATGGGTCACAAAGTTCATCCAACGGGTATTCGCCTCGGCATTGCCAAGGATTGGAACTCGAAATGGTTCGCCAAGAAGGGCGAATACGCCAAGTACCTCGAGGCCGATCTCAAGGTGCGCGAGCTTCTCAAGAAGAAGCTCGCGCAGGCGGGCATTTCCAAGATCCTGATCGAGCGCCCGGCCAAGACTGCGCGGGTTACGATTCATACTGCGCGTCCCGGCGTGGTGATCGGCAAGAAAGGCGAGGATATCGAGCGTCTGCGCAAGGAGGTTTCGGACATGATGGGCGTGCCGGCGCACATCAACGTGACCGAAGTGCGCAAGCCGGAACTTGATGCTCAGCTCGTGGCTGAATCGATCGCCCAGCAGCTCGAGCGCCGCATCATGTTTCGCCGCGCGATGAAACGTGCAGTGCAGAATGCGATGCGACTCGGCGCCCTCGGCATCAAGGTGAACGTCGGCGGTCGTTTGAATGGAGCCGAAATTGCGAGATCCGAATGGTATCGCGAGGGTCGCGTGCCGCTGCACACGCTGCGCGCGGACATCGACTACGGTTTTGCCGAAGCGCGCACTACCTACGGAATCATCGGCGTCAAGACTTGGATCTACAAGGGCGAGATCTTCGATCTGCACGCAGCAACGCAAGAAGCAAAAGCCGAAGCCGCGGAAGATCGGCCTGCGCGACGCTCATCCAAGTCGGACAGCGACGAGCGCCCTGCGCGCCGTGCGCAACAATAGGATTGAATCATGCTGCAACCAAAACGCACCAAGTATCGCAAGATGCACAAGGGCCGCAATGAAGGTCTGGCCTATGTATCCAATCGGGTCAGTTTCGGCGAATTCGGCCTCAAGGCGACAACGCACGGGCATCTCACTGCGCGCCAGATAGAGGCTGCGCGGCGTTGCATCACGCGTTTTGTCAAACGCGGTGGCAAATTGTGGATCCGCGTGTTCCCCGACAAGCCGATCACGAAAAAACCGATCGAAGTACGCATGGGCAAGGGCAAGGGCGGTGTGGAGTTCTGGGTCGCGCCGGTCCAGCCCGGCCGCATGCTTTATGAAATCGAGGGTGTCAGCGAAAGCGACGCGCGCGCTGCGTTTCGTCTGGCGGCGGCAAAACTCTCCGTGCAAACGCAATTCGTCAACAGGACGGTGCTGTGATGGATCTCAAGGAACTTCGCCAGCAATCGGCCGATGAATTGAACGACCATCTGATGGACTTGCGTCGTGAGCAGTTCAGTTTGCGCATGCAGCGCGGTTCCGGACAACTCGCCAAGACGCACCAGTTCGGGCGCGTCAAGCGCGAAATCGCGCAGGTGAAAACCCTGCTCGGCGCGAAGAAGAAATAAGGACAGGGCGACGATATGAGTCAGGCCGCGAAAACCGGGCGCACGCTGGAAGGGCGTGTGGTCAGCAACAAGATGCAGAAGACCGTGACGGTCTTGCTGGAAAGACAAGTCCAGCACCCGTTGTACGGCAAGATCATTCGGCGCTCGACCAAGGTTCACGCTCACGATGAGGCCGGGGAATGCCGCGAAGGCGATCTGGTCCGCATACGCGAGTGCCGGCCGTTGTCGAAAACCAAGAACTGGCGCGTGGTCGAAGTCGTCACGCGGGCGCAGCAATAAGAAATCGGGCCCGGTGAAAGGAGCGAGATATGATCCAGATGCAGACCACATTGGCCGCGGCGGACAACAGCGGCGCACGCGAATTGATGTGCATCAAGGTGCTTGGCGGCTCGAAGCGACGCTATGCGCGGATCGGCGACGTGATCAAGGTTTCAGTTCGCGAAGCGATTCCGCGCGGCAAGGTGAAGAAGGGCGAGGTCTACGACGCGGTCGTGGTGCGCACGCGCCAAGGTGTGCGCCGGGCCGATGGTTCGCTGATCCGCTTCGACGGCAATGCGGCCGTGCTGCTCAACAACAAGCTGGAGCCGATCGGAACGCGCATCTTCGGACCGGTTACGCGCGAATTGCGCAGTGAGAAGTTCATGAAGATCGTCTCGCTGGCGCCCGAGGTGCTGTAAGCGTTTCGCAATGCGGGCGTGGCCTGCACTGAACAAAGGTGTGCCGGCACCCGCGCACGCGGGGGCCACTCAAGAGAGATAAAGAGTCATGAACCGAATCAGGAAAGGCGATCAGGTCGTTGTGATCGCCGGCAAGAACAAGGGTCAGCGGGGCGAAGTGCTGCGCGTTGCGGGCGATCGCCTGTACGTGCAGAACATCAATCTGGTCAAGCGCCATACCAAGCCGAACCCGCAGGCCAACCAGCCGGGAGGCATCATTGAGCGCGAGGCTTCGATCCACAGTTCCAACGTGATGTTGTTCAACTCCGCCACCGGCAAGGGCGAGCGCATCGGCTACAAGGTCCTCGATGACGGTCGCAAGGTGCGCGCGTTTCGTCCGTCCGGTGAGGTACTCGACGCTTGACTTAGAAGCCCGGCCATGGGCGGCCGGGTAATTGATCAGGACGATCATGAGGATCAATGCAATGCAGACCCGTCTCGAAAAAATCTTCAGCGAAGATGTAGTACCCAAGCTGATGGAACGCTTCGGCTACAGCAACGTGATGCAGGTGCCACGCCTGGTCAAGACCACGCTCAACATGGGTGTCGGCGAAGCCGTGGGCAACAAGAAGGTGCTCGAGAACGCGGTCGCCGACATGGCCCTGATCGCCGGTCAGAAGCCGATCATCACGCTGTCGCGCAAGTCCATTGCCACGTTCAAGATTCGCGACAACTGGCCGATAGGCTGCAAGGTGACTTTGCGCCGCCATCGCATGTACGAGTTCCTCGATCGCCTGATCAATATCTCCTTGCCGCGAGTTCGCGACTTCCGCGGTGTCTCGGCCCGGTCGTTCGACGGACGTGGCAACTACAACCTGGGAGTCAAGGAACAGATCATCTTCCCGGAAATCGATTTCGACCGTATCGATGCCGTGCGCGGCATGGATATCGCAATCACCACCACCGCGCGCAACGACGAGGAGGCCAAGGCGTTGTTCGAAGCCTTCGGTTTCCCGTTCAGGAATTGAACGATCGTCCGTGATCGAGAGACAACCGGCCATCCATGGCCGGACTCTTCAAGAGAGAAAAATTACCCATGGCAAAGACATCAATGGTCAACCGCGAGATCAAGCGAGCCAAGCTGGTCAAGCGTTATGCCGCGCAACGCGCGGAATTGAAAAGCGTCGTCTCCAGTCCGACGGCCTCCTACGAGGAGCGCATGGATGCGGTCGAAAAGCTGCAGAAGTTGCCTCGCGATTCGAGTCCGTCGCGTATGCGCAATCGTTGCGTGCTGACCGGGCGGGCCCGCGGCGTCTACAGCAAGTTCGGCTTGTGCCGGCACAAGCTGCGCGAAGCGACCATGCGCGGCGACGTCCCCGGTCTGCGCAAGGCGAGTTGGTAACAACGGCCGGGAATTTCGGTTCGGGTGCCGCGGGGTTGCGCAGGTTGCGCGGCCCAGACGGTTTGAAACCCGATGCCGAAATCCCCTTTCATCGGATATCGATGCTGAAACAGGAATCAACCAATGAGCATGACTGATCCCATCGCGGATATGTTTACCCGCATCCGTAATGCGCAGGCCACCGGCAAGCGCAGCGTTTCGATGCCGTCTTCGCGCGTGAAGTGTGCGATTGCGAATCTTCTGAAGGATGAAGGGTACTTGGGCGAAGTGCAGGTAACCGCGGGCGAGGGCAAACCGCTGCTCGAGATTTCACTCAAGTACTTCGATGGCAAGCCAGTGATCGAACGGCTGCAGCGGGTAAGCCGTTCGGGACTGCGTGTGTATCGCGGCAAGGACGAATTGCCCAAGGTGCTCGCCGGGCTTGGCGTCTCAATCGTATCGACCTCGTCGGGGATCATGACCGACGCTCAGGCCCGTCACAAGGGACTCGGCGGCGAGATCATCGGCCAGGTAGCGTAATTTGTTGAGTTGTCCGGTCATCGATGACCGGGATTCTGGTCAGGATGACCGCCCAAGGAGAACATTGAGATGTCCCGTGTTGCCAAGATGCCTGTGACGATTCCGAAAGGGGTCGAGTGCAAGGTCAACGCTGAATCGATCACCGTGAAAGGCCCCAAGGGCGTGCTCGAACTGGCCGCGCTGGCAGGGGTCGAGGTTGCGATCGAAGGCAATACACTCGAATGCAAACCACGCGGGGTCGGCGACAACAAGATGGCCGGAACGGCACGTGCATTGATTGCGAACATGGTCGAGGGTGTCAGCGAAGGTTATGTACGCAAGCTCGAATTGGTCGGGGTGGGTTACCGCGCCGCGATGCAGGGCAAGGCGCTCAACCTCACGCTCGGGTTCTCGCATCCGGTCGTGTTCCATGCGCCCGATGGGATCACGATCGAGGTACCGGCCCAAACGGAAATCCTCATCAAGGGCGCCGACAAGCAGCGCGTCGGTGAAGTGGCGGCCACGATTCGCGGGTATCGCCCACCCGAGCCTTACAAGGGAAAGGGTGTGCGTTATGCGGGCGAGAAGATAACCCTCAAGGAAGCCAAGAAGGCATAACTGAAACGCGGGTCCATCCGCGGAAGAAGAAGAAGCGGTCATCCCCGACCGCACTCTTCACTAAAGCGAGTGTTCCCCCATTCCACAGCCGATCCGCTTCTGGAGACATTCACAGTGAAAAAGAACATTGCCAGATTGCGCCGCGCCAAATCGACGCGGTCGCATATTCGCAACCTCGGCGTTGCCCGTCTGAGCGTGCATCGCACCGGTCAGCATATCTATGCACAGGTGCTGAGCGCCAACGGCGACAAGGTCCTCGCGGCGGCGTCGACATTGCAGAAGACCGTTGCCGAGGGGCTCAAGGGCACCAAGAACAAATCCGCGGCGGCCGCGGTCGGTCGCATCGTGGCTGAGCGCGCGTTGCAGGCGGGTATCGACACGGTGGCGTTCGATCGTTCCGGGTTCCGCTACCACGGCCGCGTCCAGGTCCTGGCCGACGCGGCGCGCGAAGCGGGACTCAAGTTCTGACAACGGAGCGAGCCATGAGTGGAAAGGCGAAGGCGTTGTCCTGAAACTGTCATCCGCTCACGAATCATTGCTGAAAACCGATAACGACCAAACAACTCCAAGCGGCTGTGCCGCAAGCAGAAGTCCGCACTCGAACGGGGCGGCACGAGGTGAAAATGGCAACCAATGACCGTGACAACAGCGACGGCTTCCTTGAGAAGCTGATCGCCGTGAATCGCGTGGCGAAAACCGTAAAAGGCGGCCGCCAGATGAGCTTTACCGCATTGACCGTGGTCGGCGACGGCAACGGTCGTGTGGGACTCGGCTATGGCAAGGCGCGTGAAGTGCCTGTGGCGATCCAGAAAGCGATGGAACGCGCCCGCAAGGCGATGGTCCATGTCGAGCTGAATCAGGGAACCCTGTTCCATTCGGTGAAGGCCAATCATGGCGCGGCTCGTGTCTACATGCAGCCCGCGTCGGAAGGTACCGGCGTGATCGCCGGCGGAGCCATGCGCGCGGTGCTCGAAGTGGTCGGCGTCAAGAACGTGTTGGCCAAGGCAGTCGGTTCGCGCAACCCGATCAATCTGGTTCGCGCCACGATCAATGGCCTGCAGGCCATGGTGTCGCCGCAGTACATCGCCTCCAAGCGCGGCAAGAGCGTCGATGAGGTGCTCGGCAATGGCTAAGGCGAAGGCAAAAACCGATTCGAATACGCTGCGCGTACGGCTGGTCAAGAGCACCAACGGGTGTCAGCAGCGCCATCGGCTGAGCGTCAAGGCGCTCGGGCTGCGCAGGCTCAACGATGTGCGCGAGTTGAAGGATTCTCCATCGGTTCGCGGTCTGATAAATCAGGTTGGCTATCTGGTCCGCGTTGAAGAGTGATCCGAATCGTTTGCTCGCGAATCGTTCGGGTCTCCTGACACGGCCTGCCAAGAGAGGACATGTGATGCGTCTCAATACACTCAAACCGGCTCCCGGAGCACGAAAGTCGCGCGTTCGGGTGGGTCGCGGGATTGGCTCGGGGCTCGGCAAGACGGCTGGCCGCGGCCACAAGGGGCAGTACGCCCGTAGCGGCAAGGGCAAGATCAAGGCGGGATTCGAAGGCGGCCAGATGCCGCTGCAGCGCCGCTTGCCGAAAATCGGCTTTCGCTCAAGGAGCGCACACGAGGTTTGCGAGATTCTCCTGTACCAGCTTGATTCGCTGAAATCGGACACCATTGATTTCGCAGCGCTCAAGTCCGCGGGCCTGATCAAGTCGCGCGCGGTGCGCGCGAAGATCGTCAAGAAGGGCGACATCAAGCGTGCCGTCAAGTTGACGGGTGTCGCGGCGACCGCGGGCGCCAGGGCGGCGATCGAGGCTGCCGGCGGCAGCGTGGAGTAGAAGGGTGGCAAATCAAGGCTCCAACATGCTGGCCTCGTTCGGCAAGCTCACCGAACTCAAGCAGCGGCTGCTGTTCGTGGTCGGCGCGTTGATTGTCTATCGCCTGGGCGCCTTCATTCCGTGCCCTGGTGTCAATCCCGAAGCCATGGCCCGACTGATATCGAGCGGCGGTGGCCTTCTCGACATGTTCAACATGTTCTCGGGTGGTGCGCTCAAGCGCTTTTCCCTGTTTGCGCTTGGCGTGATTCCGTACATTTCCTCTTCGATCATCGTGCAGATGTTCGGCTCGGTGATACCGGCGTGGCAAGCGTTGCGCAAGGAAGGTGAGTCGGGGCGCCGCAAGCTGACCATGTATACGCGGTTCGGCACGGTCGGACTCGCGCTGTTCCAGTCGTTCGGCGTCGCGACGATGCTCCAGCACCAGGCAGGCGTCGTCTACAACCCCGGGCCGAGTTTCGTATTCACCACAGTCATCAGCCTGACCGCGGGCACCATGTTCCTGATGTGGCTCGGTGAGCAGATCACTGAACGCGGCGTCGGCAACGGTATTTCGTTGATCATCTTCGCCGGTATTGTCGCCGGCCTGCCCGCCGCAGTGGTGCACACGCTCGGCATGGCGCAGAACGGCGAGTTGTCGGTGCTGAAGGTATTGATCGTCCTGGTGATCGTGCTCGCCGTGACGGCATTCGTGGTCTTTGTCGAGCGCGGGCAGCGCCGCATCACCGTGAATTACGCTCGACGCCAGGGCGGTGCCGGCAAGGCCTACATGAACCAGAGTTCGCATCTCCCGCTCAAGGTCAACATGTCAGGCGTGATTCCCCCGATTTTCGCCTCGTCCCTGATCATGTTTCCGGCCACGGCGGCGGCTTGGTTCAACTCCTCGAGTCAGATGCACTGGCTGCAGGTCCTGACTGCGTCGCTCGCACCGGGCCAGCCGCTGCACATGGTGATCTACGGCTTGATGATCGCGATCTTCGCTTTCTTCTATACCGCGCTTGTATTCAATTCGCAGGAAACCGCCGACAATCTGAAACGCTCAGGGGCCTTGATTCCGGGTATTCGTCCGGGCAAGGCGACGGCGGATTACATCGACGGCGTCCTGACGCGGTTGACCGGCGCCGGGGCGATCTATCTGGTGGCGGTATGCCTGGTTCCGACCCTGCTGCAGAACGCGTGGCACGTGCCGTTCTATTTTGGCGGCACTTCGCTGCTGATCGTGGTCGTCGTGGTCATGGATTTCACGGCGCAGATCCAGGCTCATCTGGTGTCCCATCAATACGAAAGCCTGCTGCGCAAGTCGAACCTGCGCGGGCGCTGAAGTGGCGCCACGCTTCACTCCAGTCGACCTTGGGACAGGGTTCCCAGGGTCGGTAATATCAGATAGAATAACGGGTTCACTGCGCATCTAGCCTCTCGGAGAACAGTCAAACATGGCGCGCATTGCGGGTGTCAATCTGCCGGTCCAGAAACATGTCTGGATAGGCCTTCAGAATATCTATGGCATCGGGCGTTCGCGGTCGAAGTCGATCTGCGCCGACGCGGGCGTGAACCCGGCCACCAAGATCAAGGCACTGACCGAAGCGGAGGTGGAAAAGCTGCGCCACGAAATCGGCAAGGTGACCATAGAAGGTGATTTGAGACGCGAAGTCGGTATGGCCGTAAAGCGGCTGATCGATCTTGGAACGTATCGCGGCCTGCGTCATCGTCGTGGCCTGCCGGCAAGAGGCCAGCGAACTCGCACCAACGCACGCACCCGCAAGGGGCCGCGTCGGGCGATCAAGAGGTAATGTGCGGGTTGAATAATCCCGGGCCGCGCCGCATCTGTCGTGCTGCCTCGACGCATCCTGCGGATGCACCGGGCGCGCGCTACGAACAATCATCAGCAATAACCATTCTGGATGCCTCATGAGCAAGCCGGTCGCAACCAAGACCAAGAAAAAGACCAAGCGCGTGGTGACTGACGCGATCGTTCACGTGCAAGCGTCGTTCAACAACACCGTGGTTACCGTGACTGATCGCCAGGGCAATGCGTTGTCATGGGCCACAGCTGGTGGTGCTGGTTTTCGTGGCTCGCGCAAGTCCACGCCGTTTGCGGCGCAGGTTGCAGCCGAGAAGGCTGCGCGCGTGGCCGCCGACTACGGCGTCAAGACGGTCGAGGTCCGCATCAAGGGTCCTGGTCCGGGTCGCGAATCGGCGGTGCGTTCGCTCAACAATGTCGGATTCAAGGTAACCAACATCATCGATGTCACGCCGATCCCGCACAACGGCTGCCGCCCACCGAAGAAGCGGCGCGTATAAGTGCGATCGTCGCTGATCGCGAGAATCGAGAACCGGCCATTCGTGGCCAGCCTGCTCAGCAAGAGATAGTCACCATGGCTCGTTATATCGGACCGACCTGCAAACTGGCGCGACGCGAAGGGGCTGATCTGAGTCTCAAGAGTCCGGCGCGCGCGATCGACTCGAAGTGCAAGCTCGAGCAAAAACCCGGTCAGCATGGCGTGGCCACGCGCCGCGGCCGGCTGTCGGATTATGGCGTGCAACTGCGTGAAAAACAGAAGGTGAAGCGCATCTACGGGTTGCTCGAACGTCAATTCCGCAGCTATTACCACAAAGCCACCGGGCAAAAGGGCAACACCGGCGAAAATCTTCTGCGCATGCTCGAAGGTCGGCTTGACAATATCGTCTATCGCATGGGATTTGCCGTTACCCGCGCGCAGGCTCGCCAAATGGTTTCCCATGCTGCGATAACGGTCAATGGCAGGAAGGTCAATCTACCTTCGTACCAGGTGGCCCCGGGCGACGAGATTACCCTCACCGAACGCGCACGGAACCATCTGCGCACCAAGGAAGCCATGACGGTGGCTCAGGAAATGGACCTGGTGCCGCTTTGGGTCGAAGTCGATGCAAACAAGTTCAGCGGTGTGCTCAAGGCGCTGCCCGAGCGCGCTGATCTTCCGTCGGATATCAACGAAAGCCTGATCATCGAGCTTTATTCGAAATAGCAACCTTTACCTGCGCAGGCATGGATTTTTCATCCGCGCCTGCGCCGGAAAATCCGGAGTCCTTATATGGCGGGATCGTCCACCAATGTGCTGCGTCCGCGCGGCATTCAAGTCGAGCGCACCAGCGCCAATCGCGCCAAGGTCGTGGTCGAGCCGATGGAGCGTGGCTTCGGTCATACGCTTGGCAACGCCCTCAGGCGCGTGCTGCTTTCCTCCATTCCCGGCTGCGCGATCGTGGAAGTCGAGATCGATGGCGTGCTGCATGAGTACACCACGCTCGAAGGGCTCCAGGAGGACGTCATCGAGGTTCTGCTGAATCTCAAGGACGTCGCCATTCGCATGCATGGCCATGACGAAACCACGCTGGTCCTCAACAAGAAGGGGAAGGGCGTGGTTACGGCCGGTGACATCACGGTTGATCATTCGGTCGAGATCATCAATCCCGAGCATGTGCTGTGCCACTTGACCAAGGATGTTGCGCTGAACATGCGGCTCAAGATCGCGCGGGGCGTCGGTTACCAGCCGGCGACGGCGCGGCGTCTGCCGGACGAGGAAGCGCGCCCGATCGGAAGACTGCAACTGGATGCATCGTTCTGCCCGGTTCGTCGCGTGGCTTATCACGTGGACAGCGCGCGCCTTGAGCAACGCACCGACCTCGACAAGCTGGTACTGGACGTGGAGACCAACGGCGCGATCGAAGCCGAGGATGCAGTGCGCAAGGCGGCCGAAATCCTGCAGGACCAGATCACCGTGTTTGGGGACTTCACGCGTCGTGAAAGCGAAGGGACATCAGCCGAAAAGAATGGAGTCGATCCGATACTGGTGCGGCCGATCGATGATCTGGAGTTGACGGTGCGCTCGGCCAATTGTCTCAAGGCCGAAAGCATTTACTACATCGGCGATCTGGTGCAGAAAACCGAGGTGGAATTGCTCAAGACTCCGAACCTCGGCAAGAAGTCGCTGACGGAGATCAAGGATGTCCTCGGACAACGGGGTTTGGCGCTTGGCATGAAGCTCGAAAGCTGGCCACCGCCGGGCGTCGTGCACGGCATGCAACTGGGTTAGGCGATCGTTCCTGCTCGTGGCAACAACCAAGCGACGCGATTTGTACGATCTTTTCGCATTGGATAGTCCGGAAGCAGCCATCCCTGGCCGCACCCTCAGATAGAACGGCGCAGCTTCGATCGCGCTTTTGACAAACTGGAATCACCGCAATGCGCCACCAAAAGTCGGGCCGCAAGCTCAATCGAACCAGCAGCCATCGTCACGCGATGTTCCGCAACATGGCAGCGTCGCTGATAAAGCACGAACTGATTCGCACGACGTTGCCCAAGGCCAAGGAACTTCGTCGGGTGGCCGAACCGTTGATCACGCTCGGCAAGAACGACGGCGTCGCCAACCGTCGGCTCGCATTTTCCCGGCTGCGCGACAAGCAGGCCGTCGGCAAGTTGTTCGTCGAGATCGGTCCGCGTTATCGCGAGCGGCCGGGCGGCTATCTGCGCATTCTCAAGTGCGGTTTCCGTGTCGGCGACAGCGCTCCGATGGCCTATGTGGAACTGGTCGATCGTCCGCGCGCCGTGGAATCCGACGAGGATTGATTTCAACTTGCGTTGCGCTTGCACGGCCCTGGTCGCACGTTCGATCGGGGCCGCGACGTTTTGGGCCTGGTTTGGCGACGAACGTCATTGAACGCCATGCGAGGCAAGTGGTCCGAAGTCGGCACACGGAGTCCTATTCGATGACACGCAATCCGTTACTCTGGCCGTTTCGTTCGCAGTTTTTGACTGGCGCCGTGATCTGCGCGGCACTCCTGGCGTACGCATTGTTCGAGCAATACCAGATGGGCGTGGAGCCTTGCCCGCTGTGCAGTTTGCAACGCGTCGCCTTCGTTGCAGCGGGTCTCGTGTTTCTGGCCGGTGCCATTCACGCACCGCTCGCGCGTCTGGGCCGCGGTATTTACACGATTCTTGTGCTGCTTGCAGTATTGACTGGTATCGCGATCGCCTGGCGGCATCTGTGGTTGCAGTCCCTGCCGCCCGATCAGGTACCCGATTGCGGCCCCGGCCTCGCCTACATGCTCGATGCGTTTCCGTTATCGCGAACACTCAAGCTGGTTTTCACCGGCTCCGGAGAATGCGCGGTCGTGAACTGGCGTTTCCTCGGTCTGGCCATGCCGGCGTGGTCGCTCATCTGGTTCGTGCTGCTGGGAGTCTGGGCGGCGTGGAGCGGGTTTCGCAAGCGTTCCTGAGTTCGCACGCAGCCGGGCAATCGCGCGCCGCGAGGCCGAATCGCAGAATGGCGGCGATCAAGACGTTCCAATTTTTCGGTAGCGGCCTTGTGGCATCATGCCGTGCGAATCGCAAAAGCCCTCCATGACTGTAACCAAGCCCGCAATCGTCCCCGTTCGCACTGCCGAAAGTTGGAATCCCGGCTCGTGGCGGGCGCGCCCGCATACTCAACAACCCGTTTATGGCGATGCGGATGAACTTGAGGTCGCACTCGCGCAGTTGCGCGATCTGCCTCCCATCGTTACCTCCTGGGAAATCATCGCGCTCAAGCGCCTGCTCGCAGAGGCCGCCGAAGGCCGCCGTTTTCTGCTGCAAGGGGGCGACTGCGCCGAGAGTTTCGAGGACTGCTCCTCACCGCTGATCTCCAATCGGCTCAAGGTAATGCTCCAGATGAGTCTGGTACTGGTCCACGGACTCAAGTTGCCGGTCGTGCGTGTGGGCCGCTTCGCCGGTCAATACGCCAAGCCACGATCCGCGGATGTCGAACGTCGCAACGGCGTCGCCTTGCCGTCGTATCGCGGCGATCTGGTCAACGCGCCCGAATTCACGGCGGCAGCGCGTCGCGCTGACCCTCAACGCCTGGTTCGCGGCCATGCGCACTCGGCCATGACGATGAATTTCGTGCGCGCGCTGGTCGACGGTGGCTTCGCCGATTTGCACCATCCCGAGTTCTGGGATCTCGCGTGGGTCGAACACGCCCCCCTGCAGGATGAGTACCGGCGCATGGTCGCCGCGATCGGCGATTCGGTGCGCTTCATGGAGACCCTGGTTGGTGAACGCATCGGCAATTTCGAACGCGTCGATTTCTACACGTCGCACGAAGCGCTCGTGCTGCATTACGAGCAGGCACTGACCAGGCAGGTTCCGCGCCAGTGGGGCTGGTTCAATCTCGCGACGCACTTTCCGTGGATCGGGATGCGCACCGCGGCGGTGGACGCTGCGCACGTTGAATATTGCCGCGGCATCCGCAATCCCGTCGCGGTCAAGGTCGGGCCTTCGATGCGCCCGGAGACATTGTTGCGGCTGATTGAAACCCTGAATCCGGACAACGAACCCGGTCGACTCACCGTGGTACATCGCATGGGCGCTGCGGGCATCGAAATCCATTTGCCGCCATTGCTGAATGCCGTGCGCGCGTCGGGTGCGCATGTACTGTGGTGCTGCGATCCGATGCATGGCAATACCGAGCACACGCCGGCGGGAATCAAGACACGGCGTTTCGGCAACATCCGCGATGAGCTCGAGCGAGCTTTCGATGTTCACACCGCGTGCGGAACGCGCCTTGGCGGCGTGCATCTCGAGTTGACTGGCGAGAACGTCACCGAGTGCCTTGGCGGCGCGCGCGATCTGCACGAGTGCGATCTTTCGCGCGCCTACAAATCGACTGTCGACCCGCGCCTGAATTACGAACAATCCCTCGAGATTGCGATGTTGATCGTGCGCAAGCGCGGTGGCTCCGTCGTTCCCGCGGATTAGCATTCCCGACGCTGCGGCGGGTATCAGCCAAGCGCGAAGTCGGTGTACTGAAAGCGCTCGTCGCGCAACACGCTGTCGCCGCGCTTGAGCTTCAGCGCTTCGCGGAACAACGGGCCGGCGTGGCACAGCGTGTGGAATTCGCCGTTCTCCCCGCAGCGATCGACCGCCGATGGCAATTCATCGAGCAATTGGCGATCGAACGCCCGTCCGCAAAACGAGGCATCGAGTTGCGTCGTATCGACGCACGTCAGCACTGCGCGATACCCGCGCTCGATGAATCCTTGCGCAAGACGGGCGGTTGGCTGGTCCCAAAGGGGAAACACGCCATTCCAGCCGAGTCGCGCGAGAAGCGCCTCGCGCCATGCCCGCACGTCGGCCAGAAACAGATCGCCGAACGCGATGTGACACAGCGCAGGAGTCGCTGCGCGCGAATGTTCCAGCGACGCAGCGAATGCGGCTTCATAAGCCTCGTTGGAAGATGGCCAATCGAGATCCGACTCGATCAGTGGAAGCCGGAGCGCATCAGCCTGCGCCCTCAGTACATCACGACGGACGCCGTGCATTGCCACCCGATCGAACCTGCGCGTGAACGTGGTCATGAGTCCCACGATGCGCCACGCCGGTTGGGCCAGAAGCCGCTCCAGCGCCATCAGGCAATCCTTGCCGCCGCTCCACGCAATCAGCAGTGGCTGGGCCTCATCCCGCGTCGCATCGATCACATCATGACCTTAGCACGTGTCGATCGGCGCTCGCGTCGGGTATCTTAGGCGATCGTGGTGTTGCAGGACGACTGCATTTCGTCCTGTCGACACGACCGACCGCTCTTTCTTGCCTCGTCCGGGAATCGCCATGATCGCTCGCCTTGTTTTGGTTTTCGCATCGCTCGCCGTCTCCGTTTCGGCACTGGCCGCGTCGGGGCCGGTGCCCGGCTCCATGCTCGACGGAATGCACTGGCGCCTGGTCGGACCCTACCGGGCCGGTTGGGCGACGATCGGCAGCGGTGTGTCGGGACAACCGAACATATTCTATTTCGGCGCTGCGGGCGGCGGCGTGTGGAAGACGGTCGATGCAGGCCGCACGTGGACCTCGCTGTTCGACAACGAACCGGCGAGTTCGATCGGCTCGCTCGCGGTCGCGCCGTCCGCACCCGATACGATCTACGTCGGTACGGGCCAGGTCGCCGCGCGCTACGACGTCGCAGCCGGCAATGGCGTCTACAAATCCACCGACGGCGGCAAGAGCTGGGAATCGGTAGGACTTGCCGCGACCCGGCACATCGGCGCGATCCTCATTGATCCGCACGACGCGAACACCGTTCTGGTCGCAGCGCTCGGACACTACTTCGGGCCGAATCCCGAGCGCGGCGTCTACCGATCGAGCGATGGCGGACGGACTTGGCGACATACGCTCGCGATCGACGCGGATACGGGAGCCGTGGATCTCACACGCGATCCGGAACACGCCTCGACCGTTTATGCGGCCGCCTGGCAGGTGCGCAATTATCCGTGGATGTCCTACTTCCAGCCGAATGCCGGCTCCGGCAGCGGGGTTTACAAATCGACCGATGACGGCGTCACCTGGCAACGCATCCGTGGCGGTGGCTGGCCCAACGCAGAACTCGGGCGTATCGGTCTCGCTGCGACATCGGGTGGCCGCGTGTACGCGGTGGTCGATGCCGCCCCGAACAGCGGCAATGTCCCCCATGCGAGTTCCGAAAACGCCGGGGGGCTCTATCGTTCCGATGACGCAGGCGCGAACTGGATGCGCGTGAGCACGGAGAGCTGGCTCGAGAACGATTATTTCGGACGCATCACGGTCGATCCGACCGATCGCGACCGCCTCTACGCGACAGGCCAGTCGATCCGTCGCTCCGATGATGGTGGCAAGACCTGGACAGTATTCCGCGGTTCGCCCGGCGGCGACGATTACCATCACCTGTGGATCAACCCCGAGCATCCTGATCACATGATCGCGTCCAGCGACCAGGGCGCCGGCGTCAGCGTCGATGGCGGCCACACCTGGTCGAGCTGGTACAACCAGCCGACCGGCCAGCTCTACCATCTCGCCACCGACGACCGGTTCCCTTACTGGATCTACGCTGGCCAGCAGGATAATGGAACCGTCGCGATCGCGAGCCGAAGCGATTACGGCGCAATCAGCTTTCGCGACTGGCACCCCGTCGGCGCCGACGAGCGCGACGACGAGATACCGGATCCGGCCGATCCGAACATCGTGTACGGCTCCGGGCTCGGCGGCCGCTTGTCGCGCTGGAACGCGCTGACGGGAAACGTGCAGAACGTATCGCCATGGCCCGTCTCCACTTACGGCGCTCGCCCGAACACCGTGAAATATCGCTACACGTGGATCACGCCGATCGCGGTATCGCAGGTCAAACCGTATCCGCTGTACCAGGGCGCGCAGATTCTGTTCCGCTCGCTCGATCGCGGCAATTCGTGGAAGGCGATCAGCCCGGATCTTTCGGCTGCAAAGAGCGACGCGAAGAATTGCGATGGCAAGGTGACGCCGAGACTCGCGCTCGACTGCGGCTTCGGCGTTATCTACACGATCGCTCCATCGCCGCGCACCAACGACATCATTTGGGTCGGCACCGACGATGGCAAGTTGCAGATGACGCGGGATGGCGGCGCAAGCTGGAGCGATGTGACGCCGAAGGGTGTACCGGCCTGGTCCAGGATCACCACGGTCGACGCCTCGGCGCTGGACGATGCGAGCGCCTACGTCGCGGTCGACACGCACCGGCAGGATCGTTTCGCGCCGCAACTCTACCGGACACACGATTACGGCGCGCATTGGACGCCGATCACCAAAGGTCTGCCGGCCGATCAGTTCACCAGCGTGCTCCGCACGGATACCGTAACGCCAGGGCTTCTGTATGCGGGCACCGATCAGGGCGTCTACGTTTCGTTCGATGACGGCGACGACTGGCAACCGCTGCAGCGCAATCTTCCGACCGCCTGGGTACGTGATTTGCTGGTTCATGGCGATGATCTGATCGTCGCGACCCAAGGCCGTGCAATCTGGGTGCTCGACGACCTTGCGCCGCTGCGCCAGATGTCGCAGGCGAGCGCCCAAGCAGTGGCGTTTCTGTTCAAGCCAGCCGACGCGTACCGGCTGCGCCGCAGCGAAAATCGCGACACGCCGTTGCCGCCCGAAACGCCGCTCGGCCAGAATCCGCCGAATGGCGCGATCATCGATTACGCGCTTCCCTCAGCCGCCAAAACGCCGGTCGTGATCGAAATCCGCGACGGCGCGGGCAAGCTCGTCCGGCGTTTCGCAAGCGACTCGAAAGCGCCATGGCGCAACGCGGATCGCTATTTCGGCGCTGACTGGATCCAGCCCCAGAAATACCCCGGCGCCGAAGCCGGTGCCCATCGTTTTGTGTGGGACTTGCACTATGCGCGTCCGCGCGTCATCGGCTACGAGTACAGCATCGCCGCGATTCACGGCGACGATACGCTACTGACGCCGCTGGGCCCGATGGTGCCGCCCGGCAACTACGATGTTGCGCTCAGCGTTGACGGCAAGATCCTGCATGCGCCGCTGACCGTGCGCATGGATCCGCGCGTGGACCTTGCCCCCGAGGCTGTTGAACAGGCGAGTGCATTCGCACTCGAAATCGGCAATGCGCTCGGTAAGGCCTACCAAGGGTATGGCGAACTGAAGTCCGTACGCGATCAGCTTCAGGCGTTGCACAAGGGAGCGGATGCATCGACCGATCGCGCGATGCGTGCATCGATCGACGCGCTAATGAAGGCCACCGCACCGCTCGTGGAAGGCCAAGGCAAGGACACCGGCAGTGTGCCCGCAATCAGCGGCGTGCTCGCGTCGCTCGAGACCGACGTTGAAGGCACTGATCGCGCACCGACTGCGCCTCAGCGCGCCGTATATGCCGACTATTCGAAACGCCTCGCGCAATCGCTCGATCGCTGGTACACGCTGCGTGATCGCGATCTGGCTGCGCTCAATGCGGCGCTCGCCGCCGCCGAAAAGCCCGCCATCAAGGTGCCGACCCTCGATGAAATCCATTTCGACGGTCCGGGCGAAGCGCGGGATCTGCCGTAGGTCGGGCAGCCGGCTCGCAGCGGGAGACTGACTCGGCGAAAAATCAAATTCGCAGCGTGCCGGAACCGGAAATTTCCGGCTCGTTGGCGGCGGGCTCCAGGCTGCGCAACGCTTCTTTCTGCATGCGTTGCAGCGTTTCGAGGAAATCCGGCGAACGCACGTCGGATGGGTCGAGGCCGAGGTTTTTCAGGATATCGTAGCTCATGGGTATTCTGCCTTGTGGTGGCACCGGACGCAGTACGGTAGTTCGATTTGATGGTTTTCCCTGGTCGGCAAGCGGTGTAAATCCGTGACATCGGTGCTGACAGGTCTCGTGAGATTCTGACAATCGCGGACGCTGCGCTCAGCGCGGGTGCAGGCGTCGCTCGGGCTTGCAATAGGTGCTTTTGCATGTGCCGAGTCCCGGAATCGACGTCGCAATATAGTGTTCGGGGCGGATCACGATCAGCGCCGCGAGTATCGGCCACAGGCCGCGCAGACCCGATAAAGACGTGGTGCAAAACTGTTCCAGCATGCTCATGGCGCTTCCCCGATTGATCCGAGCTTGAAAGGTTCCAGTCTGGCTAAGCAAAGGTCGGGCCAACCGCGGCGCGAAATGGGTGGCGGGGACGCCAGGTCGAGAAAATTCGGCTGCTGATTCAACCGCCCTGTGGAAGTGCCTGCTGGTGGACTCGCACCCGAGTGGCCGGATCCAAATCCGATCCACGCGTCGAGCAGCGCCTCCGATGACGATAGGGACATCGACGACGCTGGCATTCGGACGCAACCGTCAGGACGCGATGTGCAGATGGTGTCCGAGGGCCGCTCTCGTCCGCGATCGCGCTGACAACACGACATTGCGAGGCCGATGACCGCGGGTCGATTATTGATTCGGCCTGCAAACGGTGAGAAGTCCCGTTCACCCTGAGCGTAGCGCAGCGAAGTCGAAGGGTGATTACGCCACTACTGTTTGTGGGCCGAATCAATAGGCTTTTCGAGCACCCCGTTCGGCGTCCCGACGACTTTGGAGATCAAACGGGGTGCGGTGCACAGCGTCTGCGGCGCTCGCGTTCTTTATCGCTGGCTCATCACCACCTAAGATAAGGCGCTGCTCATCCACACGGAAACACTGATGCCGCGCAAAGGGGGAACGCGTAAGACAAAAGGCAGCGTGGCGTCGGGCAATGGCGCGAACCTCGGCTTCGAGGCCAAGCTGTGGCTGGCCGCGGACAAGCTGCGCAACAACATGGATGCCGCCGAATACAAGCACGTCGTGCTTGGCCTCATCTTCCTGAAGTACATCTCCGACACGTTCGAGGAACACCGCGCCAAGTTGGTCGCAGGCGCAGGCGACTACGAAGGCGCAAACCCCGAGGACCCGGACGAATACAAGGCGGAGAACGTCTTCTGGGTGCCCGCCGATGCGCGCTGGTCGCACCTCCAGGCCAACGCCAAGCAGCCCACCATCGGCAAGACCGTGGACGACGCAATGGTCGCGATCGAGCGCGACAATCCGCGGCTCAAAGGCGTGTTGCCCAAGGACTACGCCCGCCCGGGCCTCGACAAGCACCGCCTCGGCGAACTGATCGATCTCATCGCCACCATCACCCTCACCGCCGCCAGCGAAGGGGAGAAAACTCACCGCTCCGTCGATCTGCTCGGCCGGGTGTACGAGTATTTCCTGACCCGTTTCGCCAGCGCCGAAGGCAAGAACGGCGGTCAGTTCTACACGCCGTCGTGTGTCGTGCGCTGTCTGGTCGAGATGCTCGGCCCCTACAAGGGCCGCATTTACGACCCGTGTTGCGGTTCCGGCGGCATGTTCGTGCAGTCGGAGAAATTCGTCGAATCGCATGGCGGCAAGATCGGCGACATCAGCATCTACGGCCAGGAAAGCAACGCCACCACGCGCCGTCTCGCGGTGATGAACCTCGCCCTGCGCGGCATTGAAGCCGATTTTGGCATGGAGCACGCCGACACCTTCCGCCGCGATCTGTTTCCCGACCTGCGCGCCGACTACGTGCTCGCCAACCCGCCGTTCAACGACTCCGACTGGTTCCGCAAGGACGACGACGTGCGCTGGCAGTTCGGCGTGCCGCCCAAGGGCAACGCCAACTTCGCCTGGGTGCAGCACTTCATTCACCACCTCGCGCCGCACGGCATGGCCGGCTTCGTCCTCGCCAATGGCAGCATGTCCTCCAACCAGTCCGGCGAAGGCGATATCCGCAAAGCCATCATCGAGGCCGATCTGGTCGACTGCATGGTCGCGTTGCCGGGCCAGTTGTTCTACAGCACGCAGATTCCCGTCTGCCTGTGGTTTCTCGCGAAGAACAAGAAAGGGAAACCTCTCCCTCCGGTAGAGGGCAGGGTGAGGGTACGACCCCGCACGGTCTTCGCGACCGCCGCAAACAAACCCTGTTCATCGACGCCCGCAAACTCGGCACCCTGATCGACCGCGTTCACCGCGAACTCACCGATGCCGATATCGCCCGCATCGCCGACACCTACCACGCCTGGCGCAGCGATGCCGTCCCTTCCCCTGCGCAGCGGGGGAAGGTGCCGAAGGCGGAAGGGGGCGCTCTTGATCTTGCGCCGTACACCGACATCCCCGGCTTCTGCAAATCCGCCACGACAGAAGAAATCGCCGCCCACGGCTACGTCCTCACGCCCGGCCGCTACGTCGGCGCCGAGGAAGTCGAAGACGACGGCGAACCGTTCGAGGAAAAGATGGCGCGCCTCGTCGCCGAACTGCACGCCCAGTTCGCCGAGTCCGCGAAACTGGAGCAGGCCATCAAAGCCAACCTGAGGGGGCTGGGTTATGGCGGGTGACTGCGAAACTTACGCTCGGCGATGTCTGCGACGTCTATCAACGTCGGCATGACCTTCGGACGCACGGCTGACAGCCGGGACCGGTGTTGTTCGGGGCATACATTCGATACAGCGGACGATCGGCTTGCCGACGATGACATGTTTCGAGGAACACTACGACGCGAATTCACGCGCAGCTATCGTCGACGCCGGCGACATCGTCGTTACTTGACGATGGGACCAGCTGGCGAGATGCTGCGATCGTCACCCGAGGGACCGTCGCTGCATCAGCAACGCATCGGCCTGATGCAGCACCGCGAAGACTCACATCACGCGGATGGACAGCCGCTGCTTTCTATCTACTGCTCCTGCGACCCGATATCGAGAATGATTCGCGAGCAGGTCATCGCTACGGCAGCGACAGCCGTCAATGGCTCGCGACGGAACTTTCGCGCATTCAAGGTCCGCATCCCACACCTCGCCGAGCAAAAAGCCATCGCGGCGGTGCTTGGGGCGCTGGACGACAAGATCGAGTTGAACCGGCGGATGAACGCGACGCTGGAGGCGATGGCGCGGGCGCTGTTCCAGAGCTGGTTCGTGGATTTCGACCCCGTCCGCGCCAAACTCGACGGCCGCCAACCCGCCGGCCTCGACGAAGCCACCGCTACACTCTTCCCCGACTCGTTTGATGAAACCGTGCTCGGTCACACGCCGACCGGCTGGGAAGTGGCGGCCCTTGGTGAGGTGATTGATCTCGCTTACGGCAAGCCATTGAAAGCAGAAGACCGGAAGACTGGCCCGGTGTGCGTCTATGGCGCGAACGGCCCGGTTGGATGGCACGATGAGAAACTCGTTTTCGGCCCCGGCATCGTTGTTGGTCGCAAGGGCAATCCCGGCGTCGTCACTTGGGCGCATGGCGATTTCTATCCAATCGACACGACTTTTTATGTCGAACCCAAGGGCGAATGCCGCAGCCTTTACTTCCTCTACTACGCGCTTTCGCTGCAAAACCTAGCGAATCTCAGCGCCGATTCCGCAGTACCGGGACTGAATCGCAATCACGCCTATATGAGCAAGCAGGTCATCCCGCCGCAGCCTGTGCTCAAGGCTTTCGACTCTCAGATTGCTCCCATCTTCGCGGCGATTCACGTCAATGAAGAGCAATCCTGCACCCTCGCCACCCTGCGCGACACGTTGCTGCCAAAGCTGCTGAGTGGGGAGCTCGCAATAGGAGAAAAAAAATAACTGCCATGCCGAGATCCATCGAACAAGGATTTGAAGACTTTCTGTCAAAGCTGAAGCCCCAAAAGTCAGAATCAGACGCGGCGAAACGTCATCGGGCCTCAATCGAATCGTGTCTCAAGAATAACTTCGGATTGAAGCGATTTGCGCGAATTGGTTCGTTCGGTAACTGGACGAGCATTTCAAGATACAGCGACGTAGATTATCTGGCATGTCTGCCAACCGATCAGCTCACGCAGGTATCCACGTCTACGCTGGTAAAGGTGCGAGGTGCATTGGACATCCGCTTTCCGAATACCGGTGTTGCTGTTAACTGCCCGGCCGTTGTTGTGCCGTTTGGAACAAGAAAATCAGAAATAACTGAGATCGTCCCCGCTGACTACGTGGGCGAAACAAACAGTTTCAAAGTTTACGAGATTGCGAACTGTGCCGGCGGTTGGATGAAAGCGAGCCCCGACTCCCACAACGCATATGTGCGGGCTGTAGACGATAAACTTGGCGGCAAAGTCAAACCACTGGTCCGGTTCTTGAAGGCTTGGAAGTACTTCCGCGCGGTCCCGATTTCTTCGTTTTATCTCGAACTACGCGTCGCGAAATACGCTTCTGACGAAAATGTGATTGTTTATGACATCGATGTCCGGAATGTCTTGAAAATGCTGTGGGACGGCCAACTGGCGGCCATGCAGGATCCGATGGGCGTTTCCGGATACATTTCGGCGTGCAAGAGCGATGCAGTTCGTGCGGATGCCCTTTCGAAACTCGGAACAGCGTTCGCGCGCGCAGACAAAGCGCGGACTGCGGCCAGGAGAGAAAAAATCTTAGAAGCTTTTGATTGGTGGCGCCTTCTCTACAACGACGAATTCCCGACATACTATTACTGACTAAAAATGATTGGCGCCGCACAAAACACTGAAAAACAGATGCACCGCCTTGCGGCGCAAAGGCAGCTTTACGCCACGGCAAAGCGAATCTTTGGCTGGCAGGTGATTCTTGGCGGTCCGGTTGCGATAGCTGGCGCAGTCCTCGTCCTCTTTCATCTAGAGTTCAAAGTTTACGTCGCGTCATGGGGACTGCTCATTGCGCTCTGCGACCTCTTCTGGCTTACGCGGTGGCAAAAGTCTTTGAGGGGAGCCGCGGCCCGGATTCAAGAGGCATTTGATTGCGACGTACTTGAATTGAAATGGAACGACCTGAAGGCAGGCAAGCACCCGGACCCAGAACTGGTGAACGCGCAGTCGACCAAATACAAGAAATGGGGGGAAAGATGCCAACCCTGAAGGATTGGTATTCGCCGCGGGTAGACGAACTCCCGCTTCCCGTCGGACGGATTATCTGTCAGCGGGCCAACTGTTGGTGGGACTCAACCCAGCGTCGGCACTATGCTGCGTGGCTCGTTGGAATTGTTGCTTCAATTTTCGTGGTTGTCTGCAGCCTTGCCTTACGCGGCGGAGTATCTCTGGAGGCGCTGCTTTTGAAAGGGATACTGCCGCTAGCTCCAGCGCTGTTGATTGCTCTGCGACAATTTAACGAGCAGCGGGAAGCAGCTGACCGGCTCGACAAGCTCAAAAACCACTGCGACGCGATCTGGAAAGAAGCGCTGTCAGGAAAATCGAAGTCAGTCCTCACCGGTATGTCGCGAAACCTGCAGGACGAAATTTTAGAGAACCGCCGCAAGGCACCGCCGGTGCTTGACTCAATATTCAAACGACTTCGAAACGATTACGAGTCGAGCATGAATCACGCAGCGGATTATTACGTTTCTGACGCAAAGGTAGCGCTCAAGATCACCTAACTGATGAGCCTCAACGAATCCACCGTCGAAGACGCCGCCCTCGAATGGTTCGGGGAGCTGGGCTATGCGGTCGGCCACGGCCCACACATCGCACCCGGCGAGCCTGCCGCGGAGCGCGATTCGTTTGGCGACGTGGTGCTGGTGGGTCGATTGCGCGAAGCGATCGAGCGATTGAACCCGCATCATTCCCGAGGACGCGCGCGAAGAGGCCTTGCGCAAGGTGCTGCGCATCGCGACGCCTTCGCTGGTGCAAACCAACCGCGCGTTCCATCGCATGTTGCGCGATGGTGTGGAAGTCGAGTACGCGCGCCCCGACGGTTCGATCGCCGGCGATCTGGTCCATGAGCGGGCGCAGAGGTGACTAACCGCGCTTCGCGAGTGATGGGGTGAGTTGCAATGAAGGGTCTGTTGGTACGCGTGGGCGCAGATCAGAGCGAAGGGGGTGGTTGCTGGAATGGTCCGGTCGATTCGCGCAGCGGCAAGTTCGTGTATGTGTCGATTCCGGAGTCGCGGACTTTTCGCAAGGGCTTCGACACACCCTACGCGAGTCTGTGCGCGACCCTGGATGCGTTCGGAGCGCCATTGCCAGCGCATCTGGCCGATCGCCACATGCACCTGGATCCTGACTTCGCGCATCTGAGCTATGGCGATCAGGGCAACAAGGGCAAGCAGATCAGGAATGCGCTGCAATCAGGCGATCTGATCGCTTTCTATTCCGGATTGAGAGACATGCGGCAATCAAGGGGTTGGTGTACGCCTTGATCGGGCTGCTCGTGGTCGACGAAATCGTTGAAGGTAGCGAGGTTCCTGCCGATCGGTGGCACGAGAATGCGCATACGCGGCGACTGCCGCCGAGCAACGCCAGCGACATCATCGTGCGCGCTCGCCGGCAGGTTTCCGGCCGTCTGCGGCGCTGCATTCCGATTGGCGACTACCGGGACCGTGCCTATCGCGTGTGGCCGCGGTTGCAGGAGGCGTGGGGCGGCTTGAGTGTGCGCGATGGCTATCTGCAGCGCAGCGCGCGTCCGCCGGCGTTTCTCGACGCCGCCCGGTTCTACGCCTGGTTTCGCGCGCAGCGTGTCGATCTGGTTCAACGCAACAACTAGCGATGTCGCGCATCTACGTCTACAAGCTCACGACTGACGACGGTGGCGCGCCGTGCGTCGCGAAAGGCCTGCTGTCGCTTTGCATCTGCAAGCCACGAATCCGCAGTACTGCGCGGGAGGGAGACGCTTTGATCGGCGTCGCGGCGAATTCGCTCGATCCGCACAACCATCTGATCTATGTGGCGCGAATCACCGACAAGAAAACCGGCGGCGCGTATTTCAGGGAACCACAGTATCGAGACCGCGCCGATTGCATCTACGCCTGGCGCGAGGGCACCTACGTCGAGCGTGCGGGCGCCCGATATCACGGCAGACCCAATGATCTGGAACACGATCTCGGGCCGCCGCCGGACTACGCGCGAGCGAACACGCTGCTGTCGCGCGACTTTCGCTATTTCAGCGACGAGGGTACAGACGAATACAAGCAGCGCTTTCCGCGCGTGGCGAAACTGGTGGGATCACTCAAACAGGGCCACCGTGTCAATCACGGCCTCGCTCTGGAACGCGAGCTTCTCGCGCTGATCGACTGGTGTTTCACGTTGAAGGGCAGGACAAGTTCCGGAAATGTGGCGCGCAGCGGTCGATGTCGACCTTGTCGTCCGCCGGCGCCCCGAATAGTGCCGAAACGCAAATGCTGATCCACGATGACGGTGGTCCGCGCGGGTCGTTTCAGACCCGTGAACAACGTAAAAGGACGTTGACGCAGATTGAAAGAGATCAGCGCGATTTGGCGCCACCGAGGGGATGCCACAGCACAATGCTTCCCGGTGTGTCCGAATCCTTCGCGATCTCGGTCGCGGAAGGTCGATAGACCTTGGCGATGAAGGGCGGATCGTGTCGGTCCAGAAACGCAAAAATGCGATTCCGCGTCGCGACGAATGCTTGCGCAAGTTCGGGGAAAGGGGCTCGTCCGATCACCACGAGCAGGGCGACACGTTGCTGCATGACCGCTGCGAGTTCGTTGGGCTTGTAGCGGATGCGACCGTCATGCGTGATCGCGACCCAGCCTCGGCGTCCGACATGTTCGAGCCAGATTTCGTCCGGACAGTCGTGGGCAAAATGATCTGCGTGTCTCTCCACCACAAGGCCGACGGACCGAAGAATCTCCGGAAAGCGTTTGCCGAGATCGCGGTCGGTGAAGAAGATGCGGCTCATGCCGCTCGCTCGTAGAGCACTGCCTCCTCGATTTCGCGTTCCGTGAGGTCGTAGTCGATTGCCAAGTCTGCGAGCGATTCGCCCGTATCGATGCGTTCGGCAATGGCGCCCGTGGTGATACCTCGGTGCATAAGCACAGGGCGCCCGAACGCAACGTGCGCGTCAATGGCGATCGGTCGTCTGGCGGTCCGCACGTCACTGGAGGCGAATGGGTAGAGTCGAACCGGAAATTTCCACTCATCCCACTCGACGCGCGCCAGATGTTCGTTGAACATATGGCGCATGGCCATCTGCCCGGATGCCGACAGATCGATCAATTCGCCGTAACGCTCCAACAGCAATTTCCCTGCGTCGGTGCGCAGTTCGTGGCTGAGCAGAAGGCGCTCGATCTGCAGCGTCTTCTGCGCATAGCTGACGGCCTTGCGCAGCGCGTCCATCGATACACCGTGCTCGGTTCGCAACGAACGCAGCACATGCGCCTCGATCAGATTCCAGAACGAAAGCATCGGCGGCGGATTCGCTGCCGGCCGGATCAAGGGGCTCGAATGCGCTATGCCGGTTGCCCGGCGATAGGGTCGCCCGGCGACCCATGATCGCAGTGTCGCCGGCGCGAGCTTCAGATAACGCGCGGCCTCCGCCACCGTATAGGCGGGCTGCTCTCGAATGTCCGTCTTGCGCATGGCGAAGGCAGTTGTCCTGATGCAAATGGCTGACGCGGCGTATTGTACTCGTCCCCGGGGCGCTACCGGCCAGCGAGCCGACAGCGGGAGTTCGCTGTAAAGTCAGGGGGTTGCGATCCGGTCCGCGAGGGGCATGACTCTGAACGAATCCATCGTCGAAGACGCTACGCTGGCCTGGTTCGGCGAGCTCGGCTATGCGATCGGCCACGGCCCAACGATCGCGCCGGGCGAGCCCGAAGCCGAGAGGAATTCATTCGGCGACGTGGTGCTGGTCGGTCGATTGCGCGAGGCGATCGCGCGGTTGAACCCGCATATCCCAGCCGATGCGCGCGAAGACGCCTTGCGCAAGGTGGTGCGCATCGCGATGCCTTCGCTGGTGCAGACCAATCGCGCGTTCCATCGCATGCTGCGGAACGGCGTCGAAGTCGAATATGCGCGCGCGGATGGTTCGATTGCTGGTGATCACGTGCGGCTGGTTGATTTCGACAAACCATCCGCGAACCATTGGTTTGCGGTAAATCAGTTTGCCATCGTCGAGGGTCAGCATCACCGACGGCCGGATATCGTCGTGTTCGTCAATGGTTTGCCCCTTGGTCTGATCGAACTGAAAAATGCGGCCGACGAGAACGCGACGATCTGGGGCGCATACAGGCAACTGCAGACTTACAAGCAGGAGATTCCGTCGCTGTTGCACTACAACGCGGTGCTAGTGGCGAGCGACGGCCTGCAGGCGCGCATCGGTTCGCTGACCGCGAGCCAGGAATGGTTCAAGGTCTGGCGCACGATTGACGGCTCGGGCGACGCGCCGACGTCAATGCCCGAACTCGAAGTGCTGGTGCGCGGGGTGTTCGAACCACGACGCTTGCTGGATCTGCTGCAGCATTTCATCGCGTTCGAGGAAGATCCGGATTCGGGCGCACTGCACAAGCTGATCGCGGGCTATCACCAGTTTTACGCAGTGAACGTGGCGGTCGAGGAAACATTGCGTGCGAGCAGCATGCGCGACGGCAAGGATCAGCGCGAGGAACACGGCGCCTATTGGGCCGCACGCATGCAAGGCGGACAACCCGGCGACCGTCGCGCCGGCGTGGTCTGGCATACCCAAGGCAGCGGCAAGAGCTTGTCGATGCTGTTCTACGCCGGTTGCATTGTCCACGAGCCGGCGATGCGCAACCCGACGCTGGTTTTGCTGACCGATCGCAACGATCTGGACGATCAGTTGTTCGGCCAGTTCCAGCGCTGCCACGATCTGCTCGGTCAGATGCCGGTGCAGGCGGAATCGCGCGAGGATTTGCGTCGTTTGTTGAACGTGGCGAGCGGTGGCGTGGTGTTCACCACGATCCAGAAATTCCTGCCGGCCAAGGGCGAAAAGATGCCGTCGCTGAGCGAGCGGCGCAACGTGGTCGTGATCGCGGACGAAGCGCATCGCAGTCAATACGACATGATCGACGGGCTCGCCCGGCACATGCGCGACGCGCTGCCACAGGCCTCCTTTATCGGCTTCACTGGCACGCCGATCGAGAAAACCGATGCCAATACGCGCGCGGTATTCGGCGATTACATCAGCATCTACGACATCCAACGCGCGGTGGCCGACAAGGCGACGGTGCCGATCTACTACGAAAGCCGTGTCGCGAAGTTGGGATTGAATGCAGCCCAGCTGGCCACGCTCGATGCGGACTTCGAGGAAATTACCGAGGACGAAGAACAAACCAGTCGCGACAAGCTGCGCAGCAAATGGGCCGCGCTGGAAGCGCTGGTCGGCGATCCCAAACGCGTCGACCTGGTCGCCGCCGATCTGGTCGCGCATTTCGAAAAGCGCAGCGAGGCGACCGGCGGCAAGGCGATGGTCGTGTGCATGAGCCGTCGAATTTGCGTGGAACTCTACGACGCGATCGTGAAGCTTCGTCCGGATTGGGCCAGCGCGAGGGACGATGATCCCGAAGCCGAGAAGGGCAGGGACTGCGTGGTCAAGGTGGTCATGACCGGCAGCGCCGCCGATGGTCCGGCATGGCAACCGCATATCCGCAACAAGGAAAAGCGCCGCCGGCTGGCGAACCGGTTCAAGGATCCGAACGATCCGTTCCGCATCGTGATCGTGCGGGACATGTGGCTGACCGGCTTCGATGCGCCCTGCCTGCAGACGATGTATCTCGACAAGCCGATGCAAGGCCACGGCCTGATGCAGGCGATCGCACGCGTGAACCGCGTGTTCCGCGACAAACCCGGCGGCTTGGTAGTCGATTATCTCGGCCTTGCCGATCAGTTGAAGCACGCGCTGGCCACGTACACCGAAAGCGGAGGCAAGGGCGATCCGACTTACGACATCGCGCAGGCGATCGCGGTGATGCAGGAAAAGCACGGTGTCGCCTGCGACATGCTGCATGGTTTTGAATGGTCGAAATGGGTCACGGGTGCACCCGGTGAGCGGCTGGGCCTGATTCCTGCGGCGCAGGAATGCATTCTCGAACAGGAGGAGGGCAAGCAGCGTTTCGTCAAGGCGGTGACCGAGCTGTCACGCGCGTTCGCGCTGTGCGCGGCCAGTGATGAGGCGATTGCGATTCGAGACGATGTCGCGTTCTTCCAGGCCGTGCAGGCTGCGCTCAACAAGCGGACCATCGATGGCCGCAAGACGCCGGAGCAGCTCGACGCCGCGGTGCGTCAGCTTGTTTCGAAGGCGATCACGACGGAAGGGCAGGTGATCGACGTGTTCACGGCCGCCGGACTGCCGAAACCGGATATCGGCATTCTGTCCGACCAGTTTCTGGCGGAAGTGCGCGGGCTCAAGCACAAGAACGTCGCCGCGGAACTGCTGGCGAAGCTGCTAAAGGACGAACTCAAGGTTCAGTCCCGGCGCAATTTCGTTCAGTCGCAACTGTTCAGCGAGAAACTCAAGCAAACGCTCAACGCCTATCACAACCGCGCGATCGCGACGCAGGAAGTAATCGACGAGTTGATCAAACTCGCCAAGGAACTGGACGCAGCCGGCAAACGCGGCGAGGACCTCGGCCTGACCGACGACGAGGTGGCGTTCTACGATGCCCTAGCCACGAACGGCAGCGCACGAGAAGTGATGGGTGATGACAAGCTCAAGGTCATTGCGACCGAGCTGATCAGCAAGGTGCGCGCTAATACCAGCATCGACTGGCAGTATCGCGAAGGCGCGCGTGCGCGCATCCGCGTGCTGGTCAAACGCATCCTCAACAAATACGGCTATCCACCCGACCTGCAGGACGCCGCGGTGCAGACCGTGCTCAAACAGGCCGAGTTGTTGTGCGCCGAGTGGGCGCCCGCCGATACGCCGATGAGGACTTGATTTGAACCGTCGAAACTACGCTGCCTGTCTCGATGCCTTCTTGCGATCGCTTTCGGTCAAGTGCTTCTTGCGCAGGCGTATTTCCTTCGGCGTGACTTCGACCAGCTCGTCATCCTCGATGAACTCGAGCGCCTGCTCGAGCGACATGCGCACGGGCGGCGTCAACTGCACGTTCTCGTCCTTGCCGGCGGCGCGTATGTTGGTCATCTGCTTGGCGCGCAGTGCATTGACCGTGAGATCGTTGTCCTTTGCATGGATGCCTACAAGCTGGCCTTCGTAAATCAGGTCGCCCTCGTCGATCAGCAGACGCCCGCGTTCCTGCAATCCGACCAGCGCATACGCAGGCGAGGGGCCGGTGCCGTTGGAAATCATCACGCCGTTCTGGCGTTTGGCGATTGCGCCTTCGGCGCGCGGTCCGTACTTGTCGAAAACGTGGAACAAAAGACCGGTGCCGGCCGTGATCGTGCGGAATTCGGTCTGGAATCCGATCAGCCCGCGCGCCGGTATCAGGTATTCGAGCCGCACGCGGCCCTTGCCGTCGGGTTCCATGTTGACGAGCTGGCCACGACGCGTGCCCAGGCGTTCCATGACCCCGCCCTGGTAAGGCTCTTCCATGTCGACGACGAGCTGCTCGATCGGCTCGCTCATGACGCCGTCGATTTCCCTGACGATGACTTCGGGCCGCGATACGGCGAGCTCGTAACCTTCGCGGCGCATCGTCTCGATCAGGATCGAGAGGTGCAGTTCGCCGCGTCCGGATACCTTGAACTTGTCCGGATCCTCGGTTTCCTCGACCTTGAGCGCCACGTTGTGCAGCGTCTCGCGCATCAGGCGATCGCGGATCTGGCGACTGGTCAGGAACTTCCCGCCACTTCGATCCTTGTTGCCCGCGAACGGCGACTTGTTGACCTGGAACGTCATGCTGATGGTCGGCTCGTCAACCGTCAGCACCGGCAATTGTTCGATCGCGTCTAGTGCGCAGATCGTATCCGAGATGCCGAGGTTCTCGATGCCTGAAATCGCGACGATGTCGCCCGCGCTCGCTTGGGCCACCTCGCGGCGTTCCAGCCCCATGAAGCCGAGCACCTGCAACACCTTGGCATTGCGCTTGGCGCCCGTGCGATCGACGACGGCCACCGGCATGTTGGTGCGCACCGTTCCACGTTCGATGCGGCCGGTACCGATGATGCCGACATAACTCGAATAGTCGAGATTGGATACGCGCATCTGGAAGGGGCCGTCCGGATCGACCTTGGGCGGATGCACGTGTTCGACGATGGCCTGGAACAACGGCGTCATGTCGCCCGAGCGGACGTCGCCGGCCATGCCGGCGTATCCCTGCAGCGCAGATGCGTAGACCGTCGTGAAGTCAAGCTGGTGGTCGGTTGCGCCGAGCCGATCGAACAGATCGAACGTCGCATTGAGCACCCAGTCGGGACGTGCGCCCGGCCGATCGACCTTGTTGATCACGACGATCGGCTTGAACCCCATCCGGAACGCCTTCTGCGTGACGAAGCGCGTCTGCGGCATCGGCCCGTCGAACGCATCGACCAGCAACAGGACCGAATCGACCATCGACAGCACACGCTCGACCTCGCCACCGAAATCCGCATGGCCTGGCGTGTCGACGATGTTTATTCGCCAGTCCTCGCCATCCGGCGCCTTCCAGCGGATCGCGGTGTTCTTGGAAAGAATCGTGATGCCCCGCTCCTTTTCGAGATCGTTCGAATCCATCACGCGATCGGGCGTTGGGGCGCGCTGATCAAGCGTGCCGGACTGCTTGAGGAGCTGATCGACCAGCGTCGTCTTGCCATGGTCGACGTGGGCCACGATCGCGATGTTGCGGAGCTTTTCAATGGACATGCGGGCACCCGGCGGTCTGCGTAGACAGCCGCAAGAAGTCGGAAAATACGAACGAGATTCGCGATTATAGCGCGCAATTGCCGCGCCGCAGCACGCAAGATGATCATGCGGTTGACGGCGGGTCGGTTATCCTTTGGGGCCACTCACTGGAAGGAATCCGAATATGCCTCTCGACGCGACGCTGAATACCAATCGCGGCCCGATCCATCTGACATTGTACGCGGACCGGGCGCCGGTCACGGTCGCCAACTTCGTCAATCTCGCCAAGCGTGGCTACTACGATGGCTTGAGCTTTCACCGCGTGATACCGGATTTCATGATCCAGGGCGGCTGTCCGCAAGGCGACGGCCGGGGTGGGCCGCCGTATCGCTTCGATGATGAGTGCCGCGCCGATCTGCGGCATGACAAGCCGGGCGTGCTGTCGATGGCCAATGCAGGCCCCGGCACCAACGGCAGTCAATTCTTCATCACCCACATCCCGACGCCCTGGCTCGATGGCAAGCACACGGTTTTCGGCGCCGTGCGCGGTCCGGCGGATCAGGCCGTTGTCAACAGCATTGCCGTTGGGGACAAGATCGAAAACGTGGCGATCGAGGGCGACACGACGTCGCTGCTCGAAGCCCAGGCGGCTCAGGTCAAGGAGTGGAATACCAAGCTCGACGCGCGCGGCTGAAGAACCACCGGACAACCAATGCGGGATAGCCTGCGGAATCAAGCGTCCTGGTTTTCCGCTTCGCCAAGCTCGGTGCGCAGGCTTTGGTCATGAATCGGGCGCGATCGTTGTCCTGGAAAGACTCGATCGCGCCCGCCTGTGTCGCAGGGATTGTGCGGATCTAGGGCGCCGTCTTTCGATGGAATATCAGGCGATACAGGATCAGCAAGATGATCGCGCCGATCACGCCGAACACGAATCCCCAGAAGCCTCCGACACCACCGACGGCACCCGGCGTTACCACACCGCCACCGACGCCGAAGATTGCGCGGGCGATCCATCCGCCAATGAACGACCCGATGATGCCGATGATCGCGGTGATGATGAAACCGCCGGGATCCTTGCCGGGCATGATGAGCTTGGCGATGATGCCGATCACGAGTCCGATGATGAATATCCAAAGCCAGTGCATGCGTTTCCTCCTTGGTTAAGTGCTGACGGGTACGGCTTGTAACGGGCACTGCAGAAGGTGCAACGCCGGAGCGAGTCCGCAGGCCCGAATTTTCAATCTCCCACTGCAACAGGATCCGTCATGAATTGGCTTTCAGAGTCGATCCCGCGCGCGACCCATTGCAGTGAGCGAACCCATACTGCGCCGCCGAGGATGAATGTTTCCATTGCGATTCCACCCGATGCGCGCAACTTGCCTATGATAAAATTGCCACTTTGAGCGAGGGTGGGGTCCGTGCCAAAGCTTTCCCGGCGCATGAGCCGCGCCAAGCCGAGCGCGATCATGGCGATTGCCGACAAGGCCAGAGCCCTCAAGGCGCAAGGTCGTGACGTTGTCAATTTCTCGATCGGCGTGCCGAATTTCCTGCCGGGCGATCATGTTTACGCCGCAGTGCGTAACGCGCTTGAAACTGACTCGGGCCAATACGGATCCAACCGCGGTCGCGACGACCTGCTGGATGCATTCCTTGCGCATATCGGCGAAATCGGCCTGACCGGTTACGCGCGCGCCAATATCGCGACCGGTATCGGGGCCAAGCATGTTCTCTACAACCTGGCCGAATCGCTCCTCGACGAAGGCGACGAGATAGCCTTCGCGACGCCTTACTGGACCAGCTATCTCGATATCGCCGAGATACTCGGCGCGCGCATCAAGTTGTTGCCGTGCCCGCCGGAGGCGAACTACAAGCTGACGCCGTCCCAGCTCGACGAGGCCCTCACAAGCAAACCGAAGGTTTTCCTGTTCAACAATCCATCCAATCCGACCGGCATGGTGTATGGGCGCGACGAGATCGCGGCGCTTGCCAAGGTGCTGGCGAGGCATCCGGATACGTGGATCATCACCGACGATATCTACAACCGCATGGTGTTCGACGGCGTCGGTTACCACAATTTCGTACAGTTCGAGGCGGGATTGCGGGATCGCGTGATATTCGTCGACTCGCTCTCCAAGACCTACGGCATGCCGGGATGGCGCGTCGGATTCGTGGCAGGTCCCGAGGTGGTGGCGAATGCGATCGTCACGATGAATTCCAATCACATCACCAACCTTCCGGAGATAGTCACGGCCGCCGCGGTCGCAGCCTTGACCGGTCCGCAGGATATCCCCGCGGCCCGATGCGCCGAGTTTGCCGGCAAGCGCGACCAGGTCCTTGATGCCCTGCTGGCCATTGAGGGTGTCAGTTGTCCGCGCCCGCAGGGCGCGTTCTATGCGTTCCCGAATATTTCCTGCGCATTCGGCAGGAAGCACGATGGCCGGAGCATTAGCGGTGACATCGATTTCTGCAGTGCGTTGCTCGAAAGCAAAAGCGTGGCGTGCGTCCCGGGTTCCGCCTTTGGCGAGCCGCGAGCCCTGCGTATTTCCTATACCTGCCCGGCGGCGCAGCTCAAGGCCGGCCTGGCGCGCATCCAGGAGTTTTTTGCTGAATTGACGTGATCGGGGGATCCGCTGCGCTTCATTGCCGCGCGGACCGAAACACTGTCCGGTAATTTAGGACGAGCCGTTCGATACGACCTCTTCAAGCGACATTACGTCACCAGTTGTCGGCCAGCACCTTGGTGAGCGCGCTTCGCCGCGCCCTCAGCGATTGCCGGTTTGCCATTTCCGCTTCCAGCAGACGGAGTGAAAACATGAAAAGCCCAGTCCGAATCGCCGTCACCGGTGCCGCCGGCCAGATCGGTTACGCGTTGCTGTTCCGCATCGCTGCCGGCGACATGCTCGGCAAGGATCAACCGGTGATCCTGCATCTGCTCGAAATCACGCCGGCGCTGCCCGCACTCGAAGGCGTGGTCATGGAACTCAACGACTGTGCGTTCCCGCTGTTGGCCGGCGTGGTCCCTACCGACAACGCAAACGTCGCGTTCAAGGATGTCGATTACGCCTTGCTGGTCGGCGCGCGCCCGCGCGGCGCGGGCATGGAACGCAAAGATCTGCTCGAAGCGAACGGCGCGATCTTCGCCCCGCAGGGCAAAGCGCTCAATGCGCACGCCCAACGCGATGTACGTGTGCTCGTGGTCGGCAATCCGGCCAATACCAATGCGCTGATTGCCCAGCAGAACGCGCCGGATCTCGATCCGAAATGTTTCACCGCGATGCTGCGTCTCGATCACAATCGCGCGCTGTCGTTGCTGGCCGAAAAGACTCGCGCGCACTCGACCGACATCAAGAAGGTGATTATCTGGGGTAACCACAGCTCGACCCAGTATCCGGATATCCATCACGCGACGATCAAGGACAAGCCCGCAACGGATGTGGTCGAGCAAAGCTGGTATGAGAACGAATTCATTCCGACTGTGCAGCAGCGTGGCGCGGCGATCATCAAGGCGCGCGGCGCGTCGTCGGCGGCATCGGCCGCCGCTGCAGCGATCGATCACATGCGCAACTGGGCGCTCGGCACCGACAAGGACGACTGGGTATCGATGGGCATTCCGTCCGACGGCAGCTATGGCATCGAGCCCGGCGTGATCTACGGTTATCCGGTCACAGTGAAAGACGGCAAATACAAGATCGTGCCGGATCTCGCGACCGGCGCTTTTTCGCGCGCGCGCATGCAAGCGACCGAAAAGGAATTGCGCGAGGAGCGTGCCGGCGTGGCGCACCTGTTTGCGGGGTAGATTCGGACCCGCGGGCATCTTCAATATGGTCCGGCCCGGACCTGATCAGAGGTCCGAGCTTCCGAGGGGGGCGGCGATGAGCGATCTTTGGCAACGCCTTGGGCAACGCAAGCTGGTGCAGTGGGCCGTTGCCTACGTGGCGTTTGCCTTCGCGCTGTTGCAGGGCATCGATATCGTCGCCAGCCGGTTCGATTGGCCCGCCGGCATCGAGCGGGGATTGATCGTCGCGTCGTGCGTCGGCTTCTTCGCGGCGCTGGTGATTGCCTGGTATCACGGCGAGCGCGGCGTGCAGAGGGTCACCGGCACGGAAGTGCTGATCCTGGGCCTGCTGCTGGCCGTCGGTGGCGGGCTCCTGTGGCAGTTCTCGCGCCCGTCGGCGACGCAAGAATCCGCCAGTGCCGCGCCGGCTCGACCTGTCCGGGCCAGCTCGCCCAACTCGATCGCGGTGCTGCCGTTCGTCGACATGAGCCAGGCGCGCGACCAGGCGTATTTTTCCGATGGCCTGTCCGACGAGCTGCTCAACATGCTCGCGCAGTTGCCGCAGCTGCGCGTGATTGCGCGCACGTCGTCATTCTCCTTCAAGGGCAAGCAGGCCGATGTCGCCACGATCGCCCGGAAACTCGACGTCGTCCATCTGCTGGAAGGCAGCGTGCGAAAATCCGGCAATACGCTGCGCATCAGCGCCCAGCTGATCCGCGCGTCCGACAGCTCGCAGGTCTGGTCGCAAACCTACGATCGCCAGTTGACCGACGTGTTCAAGGTGCAGGACGAGATCGCCGCCGCGGTGGTCGACGCGCTGAAGGTCAAGCTGTTGCCGGACCAACACCTGGGCAATCCGTACCGCAGCGACAATGCCGAGGCCTACGACCAGTATCTGCTCGGCAAGGAGTTCTACAACCGGACCACGCCGGCTGATTGGCGCAAGGCGGCGGCTGCATTCCAGCGCGCCATCGACCTGGATCCCGGCTACGGTGCGCCTCGAGCCGGGTTGGCGGCCGCGGAATATTCACTCGCCGACCTGGCAGGTGACCCGGCCAGCAAGCAGCAAGCGCTGGACTCCGCGGACCTGGCCGTCGCCAAGGCACCACAGCTTGCTGACGCTTATGCCGCGCGCGGCATCATCCGCTTGAGCTTCTTCCGGAACTGGGACGGTGCGGGGACGGATTTCGAAAAGGCACTGCGACTCAACCCTGCCGCGAGCGCTGCGCAGCTCGGCAACTACCGTTTGTTGATGGCACTGGGAAACCTGCCCGAGGCGATCGTGGCGGCGCGCGGGGCGACCAAATCCAATCCGCTCAGCAACCTCACGTGGACCTCGCTGGGACGCGCCTTGTATGCAGCAGGCGATTATTCCGCCGCAGACCAGGCCCTGGACCGCGCTCGCGAAATCAGTTCCGATTCGACGTACAGCAGATACGCGGCTGGCTTGAACGAGCTCGCGCAGGGCAGGGCACGTGAAGCCCTGACCACATTCGGGACAGCTGGGGATGTCTATAGTCTGGCGGGCATCGCCATGGCTGAATATTCGCTGGGTCATGCGCGCCAGTCGCGGCAGGCGCTGGACGAAGTGGTCGAAAAGTACGGAAAAGCCGGGGCCTACCAGATCGCCCAAGCCTTTGCCTGGCGCGGCGAAGCGGACAAGGCTTTCGAATGGCTGGATACCGCCCTGGCGACCAACGACGGCGGCTTGAGCTTCCTCAAGAGCGACCCGGTTTTGGACCGGCTTTCCGCCGACCCGCGCTTCGCCGCGTTGCTGAAGAAGATGGGCCTCCCGGAATGACGCGATGAACCTGTTCGCCGAACTCAAGCGCCGCAACGTGATTCGCATGGCCGGGTTGTATCTGGTCGGTGCGTGGTTGATCGTTCAAGTGGCCGGAACACTTTTGCCGGTGTTCGAGGCACCGGCATGGGCGATGAAGACGCTGGTGGGATTGCTCGCGGTCGCATTTTTCCCCGCGCTGATCTTCGCCTGGGTGTTCGAGTTGACGCCGCAAGGCATCAAGCGCGACGAGGATGTAAGACCGGAACAATCGATTGCTCCGCAAACCGCGCGACGCATGGACCGCACGATCATCGCCGTGCTGGTGCTCGCGCTTGGATATTTTGTGGTCGACAAGTTTGTGCTCGCGCCGCAACGCCTCGTGGCGCGAAACGGAGCGGAGACGACGCAAGCCGCAACGCCGGCAAGGACGAAAGCGGATGCGGTCGCCAACGACAAATCCATCGCCGTACTGCCGTTCGAGAACTTGTCGGACGATAAATCCAATGCCTATTTTGCGAGCGGCATGCAGGATGAAATCCTCACGCGTTTGGCAGGCATCCGCGATCTGAAGGTGATCTCGCGCACGTCGACGGAGCAATACGCAAGCCGCCCGCCGAATCTGAAAATCGTCGCAGAACAACTCGGTGTGGCGACCGTGCTGGAAGGCAGCGTGCAGCGCGCGGACGGAAAGGTGCGCATCAACCTGCAATTGATCGATGCGCGCAACGACAGCCATCTTTGGGCGCAGAACTACGATCGCGAGCTGAAGGACGTGTTCGCCGTGCAGAGCGACGTCGCGGAAAGAGTCGCCGATGCGTTGAAGGCGAAACTGCTGCCGGCCGAGTCGGCGCGCATGGCCAACGTGCCGACCCAGAATCCAGAAGCCTATGATCTCTACCTGCAGGCGCGTTACCGGTTCAATCAACTTCAGACCAGCAGCAGCAAGGATCCTGTCGCGACCGGCAAGCAGGCTGTCGATCTTTATCAGCGTGCCATCGCGGCTGATCCCGACTTCGCCCTGGCCTACGTCTGGCTGTCCTATCTGCAGAGCTACCTGCACTGGTACGGAGTCGACAACTCTCCGGACATCGTCGATGCGGCCCAGCGCAACGCGAAAGAAGCACTCGCATTGCAGCCCGGTTTGCCCGAGGCGCATCTGGCGATGGGTTACGTCCACTACTGGGGCCATCGTGACTATCCTGCGGCGTTGAGCGAATTCGCAACAGCGCGAGCCAGCCTGCCCAACAACCCCGAGGTTCTTGCCGCGATCGGCTATGTCACCCGGCGGCAGGGAAACGCCACGTTCGGGATTCCCGAAATGCAGCAGGCGAGCCTGCTCGATCCACGCAATTCGCTGTTGCCTCGCGAGATCGCCGACTCTTACGTTGCCTTGCGCCGCTACGACGAAGCCGATGCCACGTTCGCACGCTCGCTGGCGATTTTCCCCGGCGATGTCGAGGCGCAGGTGCAGCGCGTAACCGGCAGGATTTTCAGCGGCGACATCGAATCGGCCGAGCGCATGCTTGCAACGATTCCCGCAGGGATGGATCCGCAGGGAACCGTGTCGCTGATGCGTTTCCGGCTGCAGATGCTGTTGCGTCACCCCGACGCAGCGCTTGCCGCCATCGCGAACGCGCCGACGTGGCTGCTGGCGCGCTTCGAGCACAGTGCGGCACCCGTCGCGCTGTTGCGCGGACAGGCTCTGGCGATGAAGGGTGATTCGGCCGCGTCGCGCACCGCATTCCTCGAAGCCGTGCGGTTGCTGCAGGACGCCCGCAAGAATCCCGTCACCGAAGTCGATGCGCTCAGCCTCCTGGGTTTGGCCTATGCCGGACTCGGCCAGAAGCAAGCCGCGCTGGAATCGGGTCGCGCTGCGGTGGAGCGATTGCCGATATCGCGTGATTCCATCGTCGGCGCGTACAACCTCGAACGTCTGGCCCGGGTCGAAGCGCAAGTCGGCGAAACCGACGGCGCGATCGAACATCTTCAGCAGTTGATGGGCGTCGCTGCGGGCGAAACCCTGTCGATCGCAACCTTGCGCATCGATCCCGTCTGGGATCCGTTGCGCAAGGACCCGCGCTTCCGGGCATTGCTGCACTCACCGCCAGCCGCCGTAGGCGCTCCGGCGCATGAATGAATTCCTGCAACGCCTGAAGCAACGCAAGGTGGTGCAGTGGGCGCTGGCCCATGTCGCCTTCGCGTTCGCGCTCTTGCAGGGTGTCCACATCTTCGCGCAACGTTTCGACTGGCCCGAATCGATCGAACGTGGGTTGCTGATTGCGGTTTGCGCCGCGAGCGTTGCGCGCCGCAGGGGTTGTCCCTGGTCGGGCGCGAAGCCCCGCCCGCGCCTGGTACACGAATGCCTGATCACGACCTGACGTTTGCGGGGAAGCCGGTCATCGTCGGGGTCATCGTCGGCATGAATGGCAAGCCGGACAGTCGCCACGCGATGAATGGATGCGGCTCCGCATCCCTTACGAAGAACGCAACACCTCCAACACCTCCCAGCACCGCGTCCTGTTCGGCGAGTTCTGCGACCACTTGCGCATCTCCTCGACGAACTTTTCCAAAATCTCCTCGGCTTCGAGCTCCCGGGCGAGGCGGATCTCGCGCTTCGCCGACGCGGTGTCGCCCAGCCCGGTATGGGCCCAGGCACACGTCAGGTGGGGTTGGTAGTAATGGGGCGTACGCTCGACGGCCTGCTGGCCGCCGCGCAGGCCCCGGGCGTAGTCCAGCATGAACAGGTGCCCGGTGGCGCGGTAGGTGGCCCACAGCCCGAATCGCGGATGATGCGGCGCACGCGACTCGGCGGTTTCGATCAGGCCGATGCCGGCCGGGTCTGCATGGCGCAGGCAATGCTGCCAGCCGAGCACGGCCAGCGCATGCGCGTCGTTCGGGTTGCGCGCGGTGGCCAATTCCAGGTGCCGGATGGCTTCGTCGGGTCGGTGGAACATCGTCGCCACGACGCCGGCGTCCGCGCGCACCTCCGGGTCGCTGGGTGCCGCTTCCAGGGCTTGTCCGATCAGCGCGTCAGCCTGCGCGATGGTCGCGGCGGGATCCTCGGCCCACTGGCTGACGACGTTCTGGCTGAGCTGCACCGCCAGTGCCGCGCGGGTAATCGGATCGTCGGGCTCGATCTGAAGCGCCTCCTGCAACATGGCGACAATCCGTCTTGCGCTGTCGACGCCGTAGTTGGCGCGCAACGCTTCCGCCGCCAGGACCCGTTCATACGCCGAGAGATTGAAGCGTCCGGTACGGCGCACGCGGACGGGCTGGGTGGTGTTGACCTTGGCGGTGATCGCCGTGGTGATGCTGTAGACGACGTCTTCCTGCACCTCGAAGAAACGGTCGACAGCGGTTTCGTATTTTTCCGCCCACAGCAACACGTTCTCGGCGGCATCGCCCAGGTCGGCGCGAATCCTGACCGTATCCCCGGAGCGTACCAGCGTGGCCGTCACAATGAAGCGTGCACGAAGGATCTCGCCCGCCGCGACAAGATCCGACGTCCGGGAGGAAAGTCGCACGGCGGAGCTGTAGGGCGCCACGCGATAGCGCGGCGTTCGCGACAAAAGCATGGTCAGGTCGCGGGTCAGGCCGTCGGCGAGGAGCGTTGCTTGACCGACCGCGGACATGTCCACGACGGGCAGGACCGCAACGGAGAAGGGCGGGAAGCGAGTGCGTGTCGAAGGCGAAGCGGAGGTGTCCTCGTCCGCAGCCCCGACATCGGCATCCAGCCGGTAGCCGAGCTTTGAAACGGTGCTCACGGTGCCGGCCGCCACGGCGACGCCGTTCAACGCCTTGCGCAACTGGTATACGACTCTCGTCAGGCTCTCGTCGCTGGCGGGCGCGCCGGCCCAGATGCGCGCCACCAGTTCGTCGCGAGTCCACAATTGGCCCGGTCGCTCGGATAGCGCGACCAGCAGCGCCATGACCTTGGGCTCGATCCCGCAGGCGGACTTCTTGCCGGAGATGCGCAAGGAGCCCGGTTCGATGAGCGCGTCATTCAGATAGAACGGCGCACGAGCAATCCCCGAATGGCTCCCGGATTCCACCATCACTCAGCAGGCTAACACGGCGGGGCATCTTCCATCATAAAAAAATCAGGTGGTCGTCAGGACTCTCCTCTGGCTGCGTTCTACTTTCGATTCCGGTCCGCCGTTCGGCAGACCGAATCTTGAGCGGGTCTGTTCATATCCGGCGCGCGCATGGGTCCGGCGTTGCGTGGCAAGCATCGTCTGGCGTGTACGCGCACCGGACAAGCGGGAATCACCATGAGCAACAATGGCGCTTGGGGAAAGGATGCCCGTCTACCAACCCTGACGGGCCTTCTTCACCGATGGGCCAAGGCCCCTTCAAGCGCTTGTCGAAGCGACTCCGACCCTCTTTTCGCGGACCGGAGGATTTCCATGCAGCCTGCAGACGCTGCCGGCCCTCGGGTTGCATTGCCTGCAAACCCGTGCGCAGCCGTACCCGGTTATTCCTGCCACGCCGGCAATCATGAAACAGGTGGCGCCGCGGCGTGAGTCGCCACCGGGGAGAAATGAAATGCATACGAAAAATCAAATGCGTCCGCGAACCCTGTCCGTGGCGGTCCTGGCATTGCTGGCGGCATCGGGTGCCGCGAATGCGACGGAATTCTCGGGCCACTACTACAACGTCCCCGGCACCGAGACCAAGACGACCTTGCCCGACGGCAACATCTCGATCCAGCGGCAGTACTACCACCTGAACCAGTCCGACCATGCCGCCGATCCGATCAACGCAACCGCAGGCAGCTGCTTTGGCAACGTGATCACGACCAAGGCAGGCAAGGTCCTGTCGGGCAGCGGCTTTTGCTACGAGCAGGACGACCAGGGCAACGGCACGACCTTGTCGTGGAAGATCGACGAAACCGGCACCGCCAAATGCCCTGCCCAGTGCGGGACCTGGCGGTACGTCGACGGCTACGGCAAGTTCAAGGGCGTGACGGGTGGCGGAACCTGGACCACGACGCACCGCTTCGCCAATGGTGCGTCGTTCGGCACGGACACCGGCAACTACAAGCTGCCGTAGACACGAAGCCACCCGGGAGTGCCGGGACATGCAAATCGTCCCGGCGCTTTTCATCCCGGAAACAGGCACGAACAGAGGCAGAGCGGGACTTTCCGGCCCTTCAGATTGGGACAGGTGCAGTCGGACTTTTTACCGATCCCCATTCACCTGAGGCATCGAGTCGACATGACACAGGCTGAGCAACACATCGCGAATGGTGTCGGGGTGCTTGCGGGCGCGAGCAGCGCATCGATGCCCATCGAGTGGAGACCCGCTGCCTTCGCCTGCTCGCACCGGTGGGACCGCAACTTCTACCTGACAATGGTCGGCCTGATCTGGCTGGGCATCGGGATGGGCTTCGGGCCCGAGATCGTGCATCGCCTGGCAACCGATGCGCGACCTTTCCCGGTCATCGTGCACGTCCACGCCGTGGCTTTCGTCGGATGGTTGTGTCTGCTGACCGCGCAGGTCGTGCTGGTGCGTACCCGGCGCACGGACCTGCACATGAAGCTGGGCGTGGCGGGCATGGTTCTGTCCCCGGCGATGGTCGTGCTCGGCATCGCGGCTGCCGTCGTGGTCGATCATCATCACGCGGGCTTGCCCGGGGGCAACGCCGCGTTCTTCAGCGTGTCGCTCGCGGACATCCTGAACTTCGCGGTGATGGCCTCGGCCGCCTTCGCGTTGCGGCGGCGGATCCCTTCCGCGCACAAGCGATTGATCATCCTGGCGACGATCTTCATTGCCAATGCCGGTTTTGCCCGCTGGTGGGAGGGACCGATCCTTCATTCGGTTACCCGGCACCATGGCGTGCCGGGTTTCTGGACATATGCCGCCGGAGTGTTCCTCAGCGACGTCCTGTTAATTTTGATGATGGGGGTCTACGACCTGATCACCCGTCGCCGCCTGCATCCGGCCTTCGTCCTTGGTGCATCGTTCGGCCTGCTGGTCGAGGCACTGGCGATAGGGCTCTACGTCAGTCCGGGGTGGAAACCGGTGGCGCTCAGGTTGATCGGACTCTGACGGCCGTGGACGACATGGTTCACGGTGCGCGGTCGCGCGCGATGGCATCGAGTGGTTCGAGCCAGCGGCCCGCTGCGGCCGAAGACACCCGACCGCCACGGGTGGTCGGCACGCTCGGCGCAAGCCTGATGAGCGTCAACGGGATGATCGGCGCGGGCATCTTTGCCTTGCCCGCACTGCTGTTCGACAGGACCGGCCAGTTCGCGCCGTGGATGTTCCTGATCTTCGGCGCCTTGTTTGCATGCACCATGCTGATCGCGGCCCAGCTCGCGACAATGTTCCGTGCGTCGGGCGGGCCGCAACTGTATGCCCAGGCCGCGTTCGGTCCGACCGTGGGATTCCAGGTCGGCTGGCTGCTCGTCATCGCGATGGCCGCAGGGCGTGCGGCGACATTGCATGTCCTGGTTTCCTACCTCGCTGTGTTCTTCCCGGCGCTTGATGGGCCGATTGCCCGCCCGGCGGCAATCACTGCGCTGCTTGCGGCGCTTGGCGGGCTGACGCTGTCGGGGATGCGCCGGGCCGTCGGCGGGCTGATGGTCGGGACCGTGCTCAAGGTGACCCCCATCGTGGTGCTGTGCATCGCCGCCTTTGCCGCCGGAGGCATTGCGACAAGTTTCAAGCTGCCCAGTTTCGGAACCTTCGAATCGGTAGCGCTGCTGGTCTACTTCGCCTATAGCGGAGCGACCAATCCCGTGTGTTCTGCCGGCGAGGTGAGGAATCCGCGTCGCACGCTGCCGCGTTCCATGCTGCTGTCGCTGGCGATCATCATCGCCTTCTACATGATGGTGCAGTGGGCCTATATCGCGGCCGGCGCGCCTGGCGGCAGCGATGGCACACCCTTGGCTGCCGCCGCCGGGGCCGTGATGGGGCCGCCGGGCGTTGTCGCGCTCACGCTGGCAGCGGTGTTCTCGATCGCCAGCAATGCGCTGGCCGGTTTCGTGGGCGGATCGAGGGTGATTTTCGGCATGGCCGAGCGCAAGCTGTTGCCGAACTCGTTCGCGCATGTCTCGCCCCGCTTCCTGACGCCCGATGCAGGCATCGCGCTGTTTACGTTGCTCGTTGCAAGCATCGCCCTGAGCGGAAAATTCGCTTTCCTCGCCGAAGTTACCGCGCTGGGTGCGCAAATCATCACCCTGTGCCTGATCGCCGCCTTCGTCGTGTTCCGGTTCCGCGGCCGCGAAGGACACGCCAAGGGCATGTCGTTGCCCTGGTGGGGCGTGGTGGCAGTGGCAAGCGCATTCTCGATCTATGCCGCGCTGCAGGCGCCGCTCAAGGCGTATGTCCTGATCGCGGTGCTGCTTGTCGTCGGAACCCTGCTCGCGATGGTCGCGCACCGAGGCGCGGTCGCGCAACCGTTACCGATCTACAAATAGTGGCTGCGTGGCGAGCGCCTGGGGTCGGATCCGCGGTGCAAACCATCCGGCGATTGAACGCATCGTCGAAGGAGTACTGATCTCATGCCTTGCCGCTTCCAGCAAATTCCATGAGCGAGTCCGCTGCATTGCCGTCGCAGCCTGCTGTCGGGCGACCCACGCCCCCGTGGCTGTTTGCCGTCGTTGGGCAGACGAGCGGCGTCATGATGGGCTTCGCGACTATCGTCCTGCCCTATGTCGCGGTGCATAAAGGCATTTCGGTAGCGACGGCCGCCATGTTCATTGGCGCCGCCAACCTCGCAACGCCTCTCAAGCTGGTGTGGTCGCCGGTGCTCGACATGTGGTGGACGCTCAAGGGCTGGCTCGTGACGGGCGTATTGCTGACCACCGTGATGGTGGCGGTTATGCTTCAGGTGCCGGTGAACGCAAGCGCGGTTCCGCTGCTTTTGGTGCTGACCTTTGTCACCGCTACCGCGGCGCAAGTGGCGGGCGCATCCACGAGCGCCCTGCTGGTGCTGACCGTGGAAAAGCCTCGCCTCAGCGAAGCGTCGGGCTATCTGCAGGCTGGAACGCTGGTCATCCAGGGCCTGAGTGCCGCGGGGGGATTATGGATCGCGACCCATGCGGGCATCACGGCTGCGACATTGTTCTTCGCCGCGCTCCTTGTTCCGACATGGCTCGCGGTCCTGCCGATCGTCGAACCCGCGCGAAGACTGACGAGGATCTCGCTGACGCAGCGGTTGATAACGATCGGCCGCCAAGTCGTCGACATGGCAAGGCAACCCCGCCGGCGCTGGGTGATGGTGTGCTTCCTCACCCCGATCGGCGTCGGTGGGGCGTCGTTCCTGTGGGCTGCGGTTGCGTCGCAATGGCATGCCGGAGCCGATGCCGTGGCGCTGGCCACCGGGCTGGGCGCGGCTGGCGCCAGCGCGTTCGGAGCCTTCATCTATGGCAGGTTCGTCGGCAATCTCGACCGCGTCGTGTCGTTCCTTTTCACCGCGATCGTGCTGGTACTCGCCGCATTACTCCTCGCGGCGCTGCCGCGTGAGGCCGCGTTCTTTGTAGCCGGCACGCTGGCCTATTCCGTCGCATTGGGGTTTTCATGGACCAGTTTCACGGCGCTGCAGTTCGAGACGGTGGGCGAGGGCGCCGTGGCCAGCAAGACGGCGCTGCTGAACGCCTTCGGCAATGTGCCGCTGGTCTACATGCCGATCGTGCTCGGCTTCGTTCACGACCGATGGTCGGTGACCGCCATGCTGCTGTTCGAGGCCGTGCTTACCAGCGCGTTCATCGCCGTGTTCGCGGCGGTGCGGCCCGGGCGAAGCGCTGCTCGGGAAAAAGGATCCGTGACACTTTCGTATGCAGAAACGAATCGCTCCGACGTCTTGTTACAGAAGGAGCCGATCCGATGATCCTGCGCCGCATCGCCGGTCAGCTGAAACAACAACACTGGACCGGGGTGTTCATCGAGTTGGCGATCGTGGTGCTGGGCGTGTTCATCGGCCTGCAGGTGGACAACTGGAACCAGGCACGCGCTGACCAGAATCGCCTCGATCAGCAACTTTCCGCGTTCGAGTCCGAACTCGAGACCAACCTCGTGCAGATCAAGGACTATCGCAGACACGCTGCAAGCCAGATTTCAGCCATCAACGAGTTGCGCGCAACGTTTGCCACTGGCAGCGCGAATACCAATCCTGACCATATCGACAAGCTCCTTTTCCTGGTTGTCGGGATTCGGGATTTGCATCCGGAACTCACGGCCTACCGCGCCTTGGCCGATTCTGGCAGCCTGCGAAGGTTGAGTGGCACGCCGCTAAGACGCGACATCAGTCGCTGGGAAATCGATCTGGCATGGGTTCAGCGTCTCGACCGCGATGCACTGGTGCATCGCGACTCCATCGTATTGCCTTTTTACACCCGGCAAATGTCTTTCGCTGCTGCCATCGAGAATCGCAGCGATATAAAAGGCCGAGGCTTTGCGCCGTCGCGTTTCCGAAACAACGCGGACCAACTCGCAAAGAGCGAGGAATTCGAGAACATGCTGGCCCTGCGTTTTGCGATCGAGGCTCAGGTACTCGATACCTCCGAGACGCTCGAACAAAGTACCAAAGCCTTGATCGCCACCCTGAAGAAACGCGAGGCACATCGATGACCCTGCGCCGCATCGCCAGTCACTTCAAGAAGCAGCACTGGACCGGCGTATTCATCGAGCTGCTGATCGTGGTGCTGGGCGTGTTCATCGGCTTGCAGGCGCAGGACTGGAACGCGGCGCGCAATGCCCGTGCGGACGCTCGTGCGTACCGTCAAGGCTTGATTACCGATATGGAATTGTCCGTTTCCCGCAACCAGACGCAGATCGACTACGGCCGACTGCAGATCAAACAGCTTGACCTGGTGCTGTCGGCATTGACTTCGTGCCATCTCCCCGCCGACAAGCAAGCCGAGTTCAATGCCGGGCTGTATAACATGGGCAAGTTTGATCTGCCCATCATGGTCATGGGCACGATTGATGAACTGAATGCCACCGGCAATTTCAAGCTGATCGGTGCGCCCGCCCTGCGACGCGCCATATCGAATACGGTGCGTATCTACCGCACGACGGTCGCGGTCGAACCGCAGCTCACGGGGCGGGTCATGCCGAACGTGAACTATGTACGCTTTCACGTTCGGTTTGTTCTGAATCGACACCTCACCTATCCGTTGTCTATTGATCCGGACAAGGTGTTTTACGACTTCGGCAAGCTGTGCTCCGACGGGGAATTCATCAATGCCGTTGCGGCGGTTCGGGAAATGACACTGGCCAGCGACGCCTTGAATCAAAGGGTTCTCGATCGCCAGGCCGAGCTGCTGACGACGTTGAATAAAATGCCGTGATCCTGCATCGACTAATCGATCACTTGAAGGGCCAGCACTGGACGGCGGTGTTCCTCGACTTCGTGATCGTCGTCGTCGGTGTGTTCATCGGCTTGCAGGTGAACAACTGGAACCAGGCGCGCGTCCAGAACGACGCTCTGAATCGCCAGCTCACGAGCCTGCGGATCGAAATGGAGGCCAACCTGAGAAGGCTAGGTGCCTGGAAGAAGGACGAAGTCACCGAACTCAAGGACATTCAGTTCATACGGTCCAGTTTTACCAATGGCACGGGTTTCGAAGACGCCGGCGCCATGAACGCAAAGCTCATGGCCTTGGCCTACGTGAGGCAGCCCAATGTCGACACCAGCGCCTATGAAATCCTGGTCAATTCCGGAAACCTGAATCAACTGGGAGGGACACCGCTTCACAAGGCGATCCTGGCCTGGGAAACCGCCAGGTCCGAATTGGAACACACGCACCAAACAGCCCTGACGATCCGGACCATGGGCACCGAAGCCCTGCTGGGCGTCCTGTCCTTCGAATCCATATTCGAGCACTTCACCTCCGCCCAGCCCTACAACGCCCCACCGCATTTCAAGAACGACTTTGCCACGCTTGCCGGCAACCGGAAGCTGGCCAGCTATCTTGCCCTCAAAACCGCGGTGGAAGTGCAAACGCTTTCCTACATCGAACATCTTGAAACCCGAACCGCGGAACTGGTGGATCTGCTGGAGAAAAGGTCGGCCAGATGAAAAAACCGGAACGAGTCTGGATTCACTTTCACGACTCCGGTCAACCAGTCGCAAGTGAACCCAGCACCGTTTATCAGGCACCGTTTATCAAGTGCTGCGTGGCGAGCGCCTGGGTCGAATCCGTGGTGCAAGCCGTCCGCGATGCCAGCGCCTCGTTGAAGGAGTACTGGGCACCGATGCATATCCTCATTCCAGGCAGCCAGGCAAACGGAGCCGCGCCATTACTTGTATGGAGACATGAATGAACCCGACGCCTCGATCCAAAAGGGGGGCGACCCGATGATCCTGCGCCGCATCATCGGACACATGAAGAACCAGCACTGGACCGGCGTATTCATCGAGCTGGTGATCGTGGTGCTGGGCGTGTTCATCGGTCTGCAGGTGGACAACTGGAATCAGGCGCGCCAGGAACGCCAGCGGCTCACCGTGATCGTGCAGGGCATGAGCGCGGATTTGCATGATTTCGACCAGGTACAGCAGCAGCTTTCGCGGCAGGTGACGCAGGGTCTGGCGGCGTTCAAGGCGGCGCGGGCGCGCGGCGAAGAGCCGCCGCCCTACTACAAGCGCATGCCCGGTTCCGACACGCCGCCGGATTTCGTGTTCAAGGCTGCGATGCAGGCCGGATTGGCCGACCTCGTCGATCCGAATTTGATGTTCGATCTCGGCTTCCACTACTCGGAACGCGAGGGAATCGGCGCCAAGTACACGCGCTATGCCGAGTTTGTCGACAGCCAGATCCTGCCGAGGGTCGGCAATCCTTCATTGTTCTACGACGCGTCAGGCGCGCTGAAGCCGGCGTTCGCCCAGAACATGGACCGCCTGCGCGAATGGATCGGATACATCAATGTCCTCGGGCGCTCGTCGAAATGCCTGCAACGACGCCTCAAGCACCCGCAGCAGCCAGGCGAGTCCTGCCGCCCGAATTACGAAGAAGTCACCCGATGATTCTTTCCCGCGCGATCAGGCACATGAAGAATCAGGACTGGACCGCCGTCCTCATCGAGCTGGTGATTCTGATTCTGGGCGTGTTCATCGGCCTGCAGGTGCAGGAGTGGGCCAGCGCGCGCGCCGAGCAGCAGCGCGCCGACGTGCTGTTGCAGCAGTTGCGCGGCGATCTGGCCAGCGAGAAGGCCGGCTTGCAGGCCAACAGGGACTATCTTGAGGTCGTTGCCGACTACACAAGGGCCGCCATGGGCGGCCTGCAGACGCCGGACTCGATTGATCCGGGAACATGGGTGGCCAGCGCCTACCAGGCGACCCAGATCTTCGAGCCATCGAGCAACCGGTCGACATTCGAGGAAATGAAATCGACCGGTGCCATCGATCTCATCCGCGACGCCAGACTGCGCGTTCAGTTGATTGCCTATTACGACTATCCATGGTCCGATTCACCCATCGCCAATGGGCAGGCACCCTACCGGGCGCTGCTGCGCAGCATTCTCCCGTACCCGGTACAGGAAGCCATCAAGGCATCCTGCGGTGACCGGTTCGGGATCGTCGACGGCCAGTTCTTCATGCGACTGCCGAAGACCTGCCACACGAACCTTGCGCCCGCGGAAATCACCCACGCCGCGGCGACCCTGCGCACGACGGGCGGCCTGCTGCCTGCCCTGAACTATCAGTTGAGCATCACCGAAAGCAAGATCGAGCAGATCGAGCAGCAGCAACAGCAATTGGACGCGCTGATTGCAGCTGCCCGGAAGGACCCATGATCCTGCACCGCATCGCCAACCACCTGAAGCAGCAGCACTGGACCGGCGTGTTCATCGAGCTGGTGATCGTCATCGTCGGTGTGTTCATCGGCACCAATGTCACCAACTGGAACGATGCGCTCAAGCAGCAGGAACGCAGCCGGATCTACACCCAACGTCTGTTGGACGACCTGCGCATCGAGTACGCGCGCGACCGCTCTCTGATCGAATACGACACTGATGCACGCCAGGCCGGCATCGCCGCATTCGACGGCCTGACCGAACGCCGGACGCTGGACGACCGCACGGTTCTCGTGAACGCCTACCGGGCGATTCAGTTCCAATGGTACGAGCGGCACGCGGCGGCCTTCGACGAAATGCTTTCAGCCGGCGAACTCGATCTTGTATCGGACCCGAAACTGCGCGAAACGGCGGTGCGCTACTACGGTAACAGTTCGACGACACACCAGTTGGTCCTGGAAGACAAGCGCGACTCCGACTATCGCAGGTTGTTTACCCGGCTGGTCGATCCTGATGTCGCACTCGGCCTGCGCAAGGATTGCGGGGACCGCAGCTTTACCTCGCCGGAGGGCGTGCCCGGCTTCCTGAGCATCCACTATGACTGCAAGCTCGCGATCGACGACGAGGCCATCAAGAAGGCCGCCGACGCCTTGCGCGCCGACCCCGGGCTGCTTTCAGCCTTGCGGCGCCAGATTGCCGTCTACGACACGGAGATCGGGAACCTGATCTACATGCTCAACGAAACCGGCATCCAGGCCTTGTTTGCACGGGACGGCGACAGATGATCGGCTCGCGCTTCGTCGAACACCTGAAAAAACAGCACTGGACCGGCGTGTTCATCGAGCTGCTGATCGTGGTGTTGGGCGTGTTCATCGGATTGCAGGTCGACAACTGGAACCAGGCGCGGCAGGAACGCCAGCAGCAACGCTCGATCGAAGCACGCCTGTTGACGGACTTCAAACTCCTGGACAGCCAGGTTGACCAGGCGATCGATGATAACGACCGACTCATCGTGGCGCTGGACACGCTCCGTCACGCCATCAGGCGTGGCAATGCGCGCCCCGACGAAGACGACCGCATCAAGTTTGCAATGAACCGCTTTGCCAGCTACCCGACGTTTATCCGGTTTTCGTCCACGTACACCGAACTGGTGTCCAGCGGCAAACTGGACTTGATCAAGGACGGGAATCTTCGTGTTGCCCTGGCGCGATATGACGAAAGTGCGCGCAACGGCATGTTCAACGTGAACTCGATAGGTCGCAGAATGGAGGTCGGCTTTGTCTACCCCGACCGATACCTGAGGCTTGCCCCGCTGGACATGCAGCACCTGAGCGCCGACATGGTGACAGGCTACGACATTGCCGGCATGGCGAAGGATAAGGCGTGGCGAAGTTGCGTGGACTTCATCTACGTGCTGGAGGTATGGATTCATTCCAATCTCATCTTCCAGAAGCAGGCCGTGGAGCGCGTTCTCGAGATGATGGGCCAACACCCGACGACGAACGAAAAACAGCGCAGCAAAAGCAGTCCCTTGCAGCACCCGGATGTGGATCGACCATGACGCTATCGCGGCTTTCCGACACCGCGCAGATCCTCGCCGCCATCGCGGTCATTCCGTCGCTGATCTTCGTCGGCTTGCAGATGCGACAGAACACCCGCGCGGTACGCGCGAGCATGTCGCAGGCGCACGCGAACGACTTTCAGGAAATCATCGGACGTATTTACGAAAGCGAGGCATTGACAAGGATTTACCTGAAAGGCGCCTTTCATCCGGAGCAGCTCGACGAAACCGAGCGCGTACGCTTCATGCTCATGTTGGCGGGCCAGTTCCGCTTTTTTGACGCCAGCTACGCGCAGTATCGCGAAGGGCAACTTGCCGAGGTGCATTGGCGTTCGATCGAAAAAATGATCCTGGCTACCTATGGCGTTCCGGGACAGCGCTTTTGGTGGGATCGCCGCAAGGACACCCTGTCGGACGCCTTCCGCGCCTGGTACGAAAGCCAAAACCTCGCCAGCTCCGAACCCGGCCTCGAGGCGTTCAACGCCGACACGGGAAATGAGGCCGGCACACCATGATCCTGCGCCGCATCGCCCAGCACATGAAGCAGCAGCACTGGACCGGCGTGTTCATCGAACTGGTTATCGTGGTCCTGGGCGTGTTCCTGGGCTTGCAGGCACAAGACTGGAACCAGGCGCACCAGGATCGCATGCTGGAAAGGCAATACCTTCAGCGCCTGCATGACGACATCACGCAGTCCATCAAGATCGCCAAGTCCAATGTGCAGCGCATGCAGACGCAGTACCAGCTCGAGGGTGCGATGCTGGACGACCTGTCCCGTTGCCAGCTCGATGCAGCGGCCAAGAAACAATTCGGCGCCGGCCTGTTTCTGTTCGGGCGAATCGAACCGCCACCCCTGGTTCGCGGCACCATCGACGAGCTGCGTTCGACCGGCCGCATCGGGCTGATCCGTGACGTGACCTTGCGCACGGCGTTGGCCCGTGTCGTGCAGGTCAACGATGGGGCTAACAGGGTCCTGAACATGATCATCGCGCGGGCGACACCGGCGATTTCCCATATCGACGCGCGTGTCGTGTTCAAGCAACCCCCGGGCGGGTTCGACCAGCCTGACATCAAGGAGCACGGCATGCCGGATGGCGGGGCCATTTACGATTTCCCGGCCTTGTGCAATGACCCGCAATTCGCGCCGGCCGTCTCCACGGTGCAGAACCTGACGCATGTAGAGATCCAGATGAACCAGGGCAAGGTTCGATGGTTCCCGAAGCTGCTGGACAACATCGACCGCGACCTCGACGGCATGAAGAAGGGTTCACCATGAGCGTGACCAGCCCTGAACGCATGGACCTACCGGGAGGACGGCCATGATCACCCGACGCATCCTCTCCCACCTCAGGCAGCAACACTGGACCGGCGTGTTCATCGAGCTGGTGATCGTGGTACTGGGCGTTTTCATCGGCCTGCAGGTGCAGGACTGGAATGATGCACGCACCGCGCGCGCCGAGCTTGACCAGCAATTGATCAGTTTCCGCAAGCAACTGGAAGACAATCAGGCTCATTTCAAGAATTTTCGGGCCGAATTGGTCGGGCAGCTGGATGACGTGAACGCCCTGCGGATCGCATTCAGGCAAGACCCACCGACGATTTCCGGCAAGGAACTGAATCTGAGATTCCTGAACGTGCAACGCATCAAGGTATTTTCACCGGATCTGACGGCATTGAACGAATTGGCCGAGACCGGTGGCTTGCGCCGAATCGAGGACGCGAAGATCCGGGATGCCATCGGTCGCTGGCAACGTGAGCTTGACGAAGTCAATCGTCTGTATTCCGACGCGCTGCGAGAAAGGGATGGCGTGATGAACGACTTTCTGATGAAGAACGTCGCTTACGGACCGTTGCTGGAACAGTCCTATATTGTCGGCAGGGGAATCGGGAAATCGAAATTTCGCAATGACATCGAGGCGCTCGCCAAGAGTCGGGAGGTCGACAACGAACTGGCCTATCGATACGGCATTACCGGCTCCGAGGTCTATGCGCTGGACGCGCTGGACCGCGAGACCACCCAGCTGATCAAATTGCTGGTCACGCGTGAGCAAGAGTCATGATTCTGCGCCGCGTCATCAGCCACATGAAAAGCCAGCACTGGACCGGCGTCGTCATCGAGCTGGTCATCGTGGTGCTGGGCGTGTTCATCGGCCTGCAGGTCGACAACTGGAACCAGGCGCGATCCGACGTCCGCCTCGGCCATGACTACGTGAGAAGACTGACCCGCGACCTGACCGAGAACCTCGCCGGGGTACGGGCACAAGCCGCCTATTACGCCGCCGTCGCGGACAGCGTCCGCGAGACGGATGCGCTGCTGACCAAGGCCGATCCCGATCCGCGAATGCTCATCGTCCATGCCTATCGCGCGAGTGAAACCATCTATACCGCGCCGGTGCGCGCCACCTGGGACCAGATCGTCTCCTCCGGGCATCTGGGCCTGCTGCCGAGGGCGGCCGTGGAGTCCGGACTGTCGCAATACTATGCGTTCGACGTCGCGCGATCGATGTATGAATTGGGCGCGGTTTCGGACTATCGCAAACGCGTGCGCGGTATCGTTCCGCTCGACATGCAACGAGCCATGCGCGCGGGCTGCAGCGATGTGCGCGATCGACGCGGAAACATCATGGGGTTCGCCAAACACTGCCAGTTCGCCGCCGATCCGGCAGATCTCGAGAAGGTCGCCGCCGCGCTGCGCAGCGATCCGACCGTCGCCGCCGATCTGCGCGACCAGTATTCGTATGCAGCCTCCGCAATGGCCAATGTGCACGGTGTCGAGGTGACTCTCGAGGATGCGCTCGCGGCGCTTGGCGCCAAGCCGGAGCCCGCCCGGCATGACTGATCTCTGGCAACGCCTGAAACGACGCAAGCTGATGCAGTGGGCGCTGGCCTACGTGGCGTTCGCCTTCGCGCTGCTGCAGGGGGTCGATATCGTTGCGCACCAGTTCGGATGGTCCGATAACGTGCAGCGCGGCTGCACGCTGGCCCTGGTCGTGGGCTTCGTCGTGACCCTGGTACTGGCCTGGTACCACGGCGAGCAGGGGCGTCAGCGCGTCACCGGCCCGGAGTTGCTGCTGATTGCCCTGGCGCTGGCGATCGGCGGCGGATTCCTGTGGCAGTTCTCGCGCTCGCCAGTGTCCGAAACGACGTTATCGGTACCGGCGTCTCCGGCCTCTGCAGGAAGTGTGTCGGCAGCACCGCGGACGCTGCCTTCATCGAATGGCTCGATCCCCGCCAAGTCCATCGCCGTGCTGCCGTTCGAGAACCTGTCCTCGGACAAAAACAACGCCTACTTCGCCGACGGCATGCAGGACCTGATCCTGACCAAACTGGCCGACATCGGCGAGCTCAAGGTCATCTCGCGCACCTCGACAGCCAAGTACGCCAATCACCCGGAAGACCTGACAAAAATCGCCGAGCAGCTCGGTGTCACCAATATCCTGGAAGGCAGCGTGCAGAAGGCCGGCAATTCGGTCCTGATCAATGTGCAGTTGATCAACGCGCGCACAGACGCGCACATCTGGGCGGAGAGCTATCAGCGCACGCTGGACAATGTGTTCGGCGTCGAAGGTGAAGTCGCGGGCAACATCGCCGATGCGCTAAAGGCCAAGCTGTCGCCGGCGGAGACGAAACGTCTGGCTACGGCACTGAGTAACGATCCGGCCGCCAACGACCTGTACCTGCGCGGCGACTACTTTGCCAACCGTGGCAGCGTCAACTACGACACGGCGGCCATGAAACAGGCGATCGCGTTCTACCGGCAGGCCATCGCCAAGGCGCCGGATCTTGCCCAGGCGCGTGCGCACCTGTCGTACATGGAAAGCCAGCTCGCCTGGTTCGGCGGCGGAGGGAAAAGCACCGCCACGTTGTATGCCGATGCACTGACCCAGGCCGAACAGGCATTGAAGCTGGCACCGGACCTGGCCGACGCGCACCTGGCACAGGGGTATCACGACTACTGGGGCAAGGGCGACTACGCCGTGGCACTCAAGGCGTTTGCCGCCGCCCTCGCCCTGCGCCCCAATGACAGCGATGCGATGGCCGCGAAAGCCTATGTGCTGCGCCGACAGGGAAAGTTCAACGAGGCCATCGGCGAGTTCCAGAAAGCGCTGGCACTGGATCCGCGCAACACCAGCCTGGCCTTCGAGATGGGTTCGACCTACATGGCGGTCAGCCAGTACGCTCAGGCCGAACAGACCTTCCAGCGCGCGCTGGCACTGGACCCGGCCAACATCAACGCCAGGTCTTCTTACGCGGAGGCGATCGCCCTTGGCAGCGGCGATCTGTCCAAAGCGATGGCGCGGATGCGGGGTGACCAGCCAAGACTGAAGCTGGAGCAAGTCAAACTATTGACCTCGGCACGCAAGTACGAGCAGGCGCTGACGCTGTTGCAATCCATTCCCGACTCGCCGGACACGTTTAATCTCGCCAATGGTGGCCCCAAGGCCCTGTTTCTCGCCAGGCTGTATGGACTCCGTGGTGATTCGGCCAAGTCACGTGAGCTTTACGCCAAGGCGCTGTCGAAAGCCCGCGCGCAATATGCGGCGCTGGCCGGCAGTCCAGTCATCAACCAGGCTGTTGTGTTGCTTTACGTCGCCCACTCAGAACTTGGGATGGGCCAGATCAAGGCAGGGTTGGCAGATACCGCGAAGATACTGGCTATTGCCGAGCACACCAACGACCATAGTTATGGTCCCATACTGAGGGAACGTTCCGCCGAGCTGTATGCGCAGGCCGGCCGCGCGGACAAGGCGGTGCGGGTACTGTCGGCTGCCCTGGTCACCCCGGGTGGGGGACGGTTTTTCTCGCCGGTCATGCTGTGGATCGACCCGAACTGGGATCCGATCCGCAAGTCGCCCGAGTTCCAGGCGCTGCTGGAGCAATACGCCAGCAGCAAGCCGGCAACCGTTCCCGCGGAGGCCGGCAGTGGCTGATCTGTGGGGAAAGTTCAAGCAACGCAAGCTGGTGCAGTGGGCGCTGGCCTACGTGGCCTTCGCGTTTGCGCTGCTGCAGGGCATCGATATCGTCGCCGCGAAGTTCGCGTGGCCCGACAGCGTCGAGCGCATGCTGATCATCGCGTTGTGCGTGGGGTTTTTCCTCACCGTGCTTTTGGCCTGGTTCCACGGCGAACGCGGCGTCCAGCGCGTAAACGGCATGGAAATCATCCTGCTGGCGGTGTTGCTTGCCATTGGCGGCGGATTCCTGTGGCAATTCTCACGCACTCCAAACACCCCGACCGGCAGCGCCGCAAAGTCGGTCGCCACGCCATCGCCAACGCAACTCCGCCCATCGACCACAACGAACGCGAAGAATGCGTCGGTTGCCGCGATCCCTGCCAGGTCCATCGCCGTGCTGCCGTTCGAGAACCTGAGCGAGGACCAGGGAAACGAATACTTTGCCGACGGCATGCAGGACCTGATCCTGACCAAGCTGGCCGACATCGGCGAGCTGAAGGTGATTTCGCGCACCTCGACCTTGCAGTACAAGAGCCGTCCGGAAAACCTGAAACAGGTGGCGGCGGAACTCGGCGTGGCCACGCTGCTGGAGGGCAGTGTGCAGAAGGCCGGCAACGAGGTGCTGATCAACGTGCAATTGATCGATGCGCGCAGCGACGCGCACCTGTGGGCCAATACCTACCAGCGTACCCTGGACAACATCTTCGGCGTCGAGGGGGAGGTGGCCGGAAAGATCGCCAGTGCCCTCAAGGCCAAACTCTCGCCCGCCGAAACCGCGCGCCTGGCCTCCGACCTGAGCCATGACAGCGCCGCCAACGACCTGTTCTTCAAGGCCGAGTATCAGACCCAACAGGCGGAGACAACTTTCAGCACGGCGAACGTGAAGGCCGCGATTCCGCTGTACCGGCAGGCCATTGCGCAGGCGCCTGATTTCGCGCTGGCCTACGCACGGCTGTCCTGGGTGGAAAGTAACCTTGCTTGGTGGGGCGGCGGCGGGACGGACGTCAAGCCACTGATTGCGGCCGCGCGCCGCGATGCCGAACAGGCGCTCAAGCTTGCGCCGAACCTCGTGGCCGCACGGCTCGCGCTCGGCTACAGCGACATGTACGGTCGCGGCGACTACGCCGGCGCGCTGAAGGCCTTTGAGGCGGCACTCGCGCTCAAGCCCAATGACGCCGATGCGCTGGCGGCCAGGGGTTACGTCGAACGCCGCCAGGGCCACTACGAGGCCGCGATCGCCTCTTTGCGCAAGGCGTCCACGCTGGATCCGCGCAACACCGCGCTGCCTTTCCATCTGGGGCTGACCTGGATGATGCTCAATCGCTATCCCGAAGCCGAAAGCGCCTTCCACCGCGCGCTGGCGCTCGACCCGAACAACCACATCGCCAAGCAAAATCTCTCCGCCGCCATCCTGTCCGCCGACGGCGACATCCCCCGCGCGCTGGCCGTGACTCCGGGCGACGCACCGGCGTTGAAACTGTGGCGCGTATACCTGCTGACATTGCAACGCAAGTACCGACCGGCGCTTGCGCTGCTGGACACGGTGCCCGACACGCCCGACAACTTCGGGACCGGCTCCAAGGCGCTGCTGCAGGCCGATCTGTACCGGCTGATGGGCGAGACGGCGCGGGCGCGGCCACTGTATGCGAAGGCCCTGCCGAAGATGCGCGCGCAACTCAAACAGCAGCAAGGCTTCACCAAGGTGGACGCGTGGCAGAACCTTGCCGATGTGGAACTCGGGCTCGGCCATACCGCGCAAGGCCTGGACGCGATCGCCAAAGCCGAGGCCCTCGTCGCGCAAAGCCACAACCACACCGAGGGCCCAGGGCGCATGGAGGTCAACTCGGCGCTCTACGCCCAGGCCAGGCGTCCCGACCTTGCGGTGCCGCTGCTGGCCAAGGTTCTCGCCAGCCCCGGCATCGGCGTCGCTTACTCGCCGATCATGCTGTGGCTCGACCCGGCCTGGGACCCGATCCGCAAGGACCCGAACTTCCAGGCGCTGCTGACCAAATACGCCAAATACAAACCTGCCTCGGCAGCCGGAGAGGCCGGGAATGACTGAACTGTGGACAAAGCTCAAGCAACGCAAGCTGGTGCAATGGGCCGTGGCGTACGTGGCGTTCGCGTTCGCATTCCTGCAGGGCGTGGATATCGTCGCGCAACAGTTCGCCTGGCCCGAATCCGTGCGACGCGGCATCACTCTTGCCCTGGTACTCGGATTTTTCGTCACCCTGCTGCTGGCCTGGTATCACGGCGAGCAGGGCCGACAGCGCGTCAGCGGCACGGAGCTGCTGTTGATCACGCTGCTGCTTGGCTTCGGCGGTGCCTTCCTGTGGCGGGTGGCCGGCAAGCCGCCGGCATCCGGCCAGGTCCAGGTCGCTGCCTCGCAGTCCAGTGTCGCCCGCACCGTTGCCGCCTCGTCTGCCAAACCGGTGTCGGGGACGGAGTCGATTCCCCGGAAATCCGTTGCCGTATTGCCCTTCGCCAACGAAAGCGGCGACAACAAAGAACAGTTCTTCTCCGACGGTTTGTCCGAAGACCTGATCACGGCGCTGTCGCAGTTCACCGGCCTCAAGGTCATCAACAGCGATTCCTCGTTCAAGTTTCGTGACGGCCATGACAGCGTGTCGACGATCGCGAGCAAGCTCGGCGTGGCCCGACTGCTGCAGGGTGGCGTGCGACGGTTGGGCGACGAGGTGCGCATCCGTGCCGAACTGGTCAACGCTGCCGACGCCAGCACGTTGTGGTCGCAACATTACGACCGTCCGTACAAGGACCTGTTCAAGCTGCAGGACGACATCACCCGGTCGGTGGCCGATGCCCTGAAAGCCAGGCTGCTGGACGACCACCCCGTGCAGAACGATCGGCCGCCCAGCGGCAATCTGCAGGCTTATACCGCCTACCTCAAGAGCCGAGCACAGCCGGCGACGGCGGCCGGCATTCGCCGGTCGATCGTGCTATTGAAGGAGGCGACGCAGATCGACCCAAAATACGCGCAAAGCTATGCGTTGATGTCCACCTACTGGATGTTTCTGGCAGCGGCGTTTACTTCGAATGACGCCGATACCCGGCAAGCCACCGAACACGCCCGCGCGGCGGCCGATACCGCGCTGCGGCTCGATCCGAACCTGGCGGGGGCGCACTACGCTCGCGCATTCATCCTGCTCAATGCAGACCTGGACTGGCAGGGCGCGCTTGCCGAAGCAGACAAGGTTGTGTCGCTGGCCCCCAACGACCCCAGTATCGCGAGCATCAAGTCGCAGGTTTTGACGGCCTTGGGACGGACCGGGGAAGCAGAGAATATTATCCGCAAGCGGATCGCATCGAACCCGCTCAATGCGGGTGCTTACCTGAATTTGGCACTCATCCTGCGCATGAGCCGGCTCGACGCAGCACAGGCTGCCCTGCACAAGGCCATCGAACTGGCGCCGGGCAACGCGCGCCTGCATGCCAACCTGGCCCTGGTCGAATTGCTGCGCGGCGACCAGGTCGCGGCCGCGGCAGCGGCGAAGGCCGAGCCGCCGGGCTTCTGGCACGTTTTCGCCGAAGCCGCCGTGCTGCAGACCGGTACCGACCGTGCTGCGGCCGATGCGACGCTCAAGGACATCAACCAAAAATTCGCGGGCACGGATGCCTACCAGGTCGCCGAGCTGTATGCGCTGCGCAAGGATCCCGACGGCATGTTTCACTGGCTGGACCGTTCATGGACCAACCGCGATCCCGGTATCCAGCATCTGCTCGTCGATCCTCTGATCCTGCGCTACAAGGACGACCCGCGTTTTGCCGCCTATTGCCGCAAGACCGGACTGCCGGTTCCGGCAGTCAACGGAGCACCGAGTGACTGATTTCATCGCCCGACTAAAGCAACGCAAACTGATGCAGTGGGCGCTGGCCTATGTGGCCTTCGCCTTTGCCCTGTTGCAGGGCATCGACATCGTCGCCGCGAAGTTCGCTTGGCCCGACAGCGTCGAACGGGTGCTGATCATCGCCTTGTGCGTCGGATTTTTCGTCACCGTATTGCTGGCCTGGTATCACGGTGAGCAAGGGCGACAGCGCGTCAGCGGTGCGGAGCTGTTGCTGATGGCTTTGGTACTTGCCGTGGGCGGTGGTTTTCTTTGGCAGTTCTCGCGCGCACCAAGTCCGGCAACGCCGGGTGGCAGAAAGGCGCCAACGACCGTTTCGAATGGCGAACCAGCGCCGGTACGCACCAGGCATGCATCCACGGCAACGCCGCGTGAGGCGGTCGCCGCTGTCTCGAACAGCGAGGTTTCGTCCAAGTCCATCGCCGTGCTGCCGTTCGAGAACCTCAGTGCCGACAAGAACAACGCCTACTTCGCCAACGGCATGCAGGACATGATCCTGACCAAGCTGGCCGGCATCGGCGATCTGAAAGTGATCTCGCGCACCTCGACGGAAAAATACGCAAGCCGCCCGGATAACCTCAAGGCCGTCGCCCGGCAACTTGGCGTGGCCACGATTCTCGAAGGCAGCGTGCAGAAGGCCGGCGACCAGGTGCTGATCAACGTGCAGTTGATCGACGCGGCCAGCGACAACCATCTGTGGGCGGATGCCTACGCGCGCAAGCTCGACAACATTTTCGGCGTCGAAGGCGAGGTCGCGCAGAAGGTTTCCGATGCGCTCAAGGCCAAACTCACGCCCGTCGAAGCCGCCCACGTGGCCGAGGCGCCGACCCACAATGCGGCGGCGTTCGATGTGTTCCTGAAGGCGGAAGAACTGGCGCAGAAGGCATATACGTTGCAATCGGAGACGGCCTTCCTGGCGGCTGACACCGAATATATGAAAGCGATCGCGCTCGATCCGGATTTCGCGTTGGCCTACGCACGACTCGCCTTCAATCAGCTCGAACGGCATTGGTTGGCCACCCCGTTGACAGCGGCGCAACTGGCGACTAACAAGGCCTATGTCGATCGCGCGCTGGCCCTGGCGCCGAATCTTCCCGAGGCACACCTGGCGCTTGGCTATTATTTTTATTACGGCTTCCGCCAGTACGCCGGCGCCACCAGCGAGTTCAAGCGCGCTCTGGCGCTGGCCCCCAATAACGTTGATGCATTGGCCGGGCTGGCCTATGTCGCACGACGTTCCGGGCAGGTTATACAAGCGTTGGACTACCTGAAGCGGGCGGTGGCGATCTCTCCGCGCGATTCCGCGCTGCTGACGTCGTACGGTGAGACGCTTGCACTGATTCGCCAGTATGCGCAGGCGGACGCCCAGTTGCGGCGTTCACTGATATTGTCGCCGGACGACGCCAATTCGTATGATGTGATGCTGTCGATGCAGCTGTTCGGATTTGGCAATGCCGACGCCACTAGCGAAGCGGTAAAGGCATTACCGGGTTGGCGGATCGCCTATCAAAACATCGAGGCCGGCGACGTCTTGTTGCTCGTCAATACACGCATCTACGCCGACGTTTTTGCGCGCCATTTCGATGCGGCCCTGCACGCCTGGGACTCGGCACCCACCGAAACGCAAGAACAGCGGCGCACCGGACAGGTGGCACGCATCGTAATCAAACTTCTTGCCGGTCGCGCTGAACAAGCGCGTCCTGAATGCGTGCAACTGGCTCCCTCACTGCGGGCTGCGTTGGCACAGGAGCCGAAGTTACTGTCGCTGTTGCAGCAATTGAGCTGGGTGGAGGTGTGTCTGGGCCGTCATGCGCAGGCCATCGCCCTGGCGCAACGCGCCGTGGCCGCTCTGCCGCTTTCCAAGGACAGCTATTACGCCACCTTTCAACTGGCCGGCCTGGCCCAGATTGCCGCGTGGGCCGGCGCTCACGACCTGGCCTTGACGACCATCCGCCGGCTGCTGGCGATGCCGGCGGGTGGCGTGATGTCGATCGAGCGTCTCAAGCTTGACCCGGTGTTTGATCCATTGCGCCAGGACGCGCGCTTCAAGAAACTCATCGAAGACGGGGAAGCCGGCGAAAGGGCACAGGCGAAGCCATGACCGATCTTTGGCGGCGCCTGAAGCAACGCAAGCTGGTGCAGTGGGCGTTGGCCTATCTGGCCGGCGCGTGGGCGCTGCTGCAGGTGCTGGACCTGGCTGCCGGCGGCTACCACTGGCCGGACCCTGGTCATGCATGTGGCCTTCGGCGTGCTCGCGCTGGGCCTGGTGATCGCCGTGCTGCTGGCCTGGTACCACGGCGAACGCGGTACGCAGAAGGTCACGGGCGTGGAACTGCTGTTGCTGGCCGGCGTGTTCGCCATCGGCGGATTCCTGATCTGGCACTACGCGGGCTCCAGGTCGCCACCCACGAGTGCGGGGCACGCGCATGTGCTCGCGGTCGCGACTTCCACGGCGGGACCGAAGCCGAATACTGGCGCAAGAAAGGATTCCCGCCGCAATGCCGTGCGGTCGGTGCCGATGACTTCATTTGTGATGCGCCGAAGTTGAAGGCGGCCAAGTCATGAGCCTGATTGACGAACAGCCAATGTCAATGGCTCGGACACCGTCGCCATGGCTCAATTGCAGTTGGGCGAACGTGATGCCGCACATCCATGTTCGATCCGCTGCGATCCGCGCTTCGTCGCCGTGGTGGAGAAATTGAAAACCCACGATCCGCATTTCCCCAAGGTCTGCGCGCGGAAACGCGGACAAGAACCTGCTCGCTGATCTCAGGCAACGCAAGCGGGTGCCGTGAGCTCTGGTCACGTGGCCGCGTCATTCGCACTGCTCCAAGGTATCGACATCGTCGTGCACCAATTCGGTTGACCCGATGGATTACAGCGCGGCGCGACGCTGGCGATGGTCCCGGGATTTCTTGTCGTGTTGCTGCTGTCCTGGCGTCACGGCGAGCGTGGCGTGCAGAAAGCTTCCGGAAGCGAGTTGTTGCGGCTGACGTTGTTGCTTTGCGATAGGGAACGATTACCAGGCAACGGCTGAGGATGGTGCGCAGCCCGTTCACGGTCTCACGACCGCAACAGGGACCCTATTGCCGCGCGCGAATGATCGCGCCGAGTCGATCGGGCGTTCCGTCGATGCGCATCAAATGCGGATATCTGGGGCCGTCGTGATAGTCGATCCTGACGGTCGAAAAGATCTCGCCGTTGCGCACCAGGAGTTCAATCGGACGCTGGTCGGTTTTGGCCGTCTTTACTGCTGCTTTGAGCAAGTCGCCATCGTAGGCTTCGCCATCGACTGCGACGATCTTCATGCCCGGTGCGAGGCCCGCGTCGAAGGCGGGGCTGTTCCATAGCACGTCGCTCAGGGTGCCGGCATTGTTATTTCCGTCGTGGGCGCCGGAAATCGTCATGCCCAGCGAATAGGTGAGATCGACGTACTTGCGCACTTTTTCGCTGGCCTTGAACAACGCGGTCGGGGTGTCGGCGTAAACCAGCTTCCAGCCGCCGCGCGTGATTCCGTCGAGCGGCGCGGCCGGATCGGTGGAGTCGAGCCGCTTGCGCAGAAACGCGGCCCAGTCGTTCGGTTGCACGCGATTCAGGGCCTCGACGATGTCGTCAAACGTGTAGGTCACGGTCCGGTAGTTGCCATTGTCGATGCCATAGAATCCGCGCGCGAAATCATCGAGCGAGCGCTTTCCACCGGACATCTCGCGAATCTTCGTGTCCACGTCGAGCCAGATCAACTCGCCCTCGGTGTAGAAATCCGTGCGACGCCGCCATGACGCCCAGGCGCGCGGCGCGTAATAGAGCACCTGCGCCTCGTCGGCCGTATCCTGCACGGGTCGCCAGCTACGACCTGGGCGGTGATTCATTTCGGCCGCGACCATCGCCAGTCCGGCGCGGAACTGCTCGGGGTTGCGCAGCCCCGAGCGCGCCGTCAGCACCGGACCGAAATAGTCGGTAAGCCCCTCGTAGACCCACAGCAGATCGTCCTTCATCGGCACGTTGAAATTCGGCGTCCACAAGTCCGCGGGCCGGCGGAACTTGCCGTTCCACGAATGCACGTATTCGTGCGGCAGCAGGCCCGTTCCGGTCATGTACGTGTCCGGATCGATGAAGTATTTGGCACCCAGGCGGTCGTCGCTGGACTGGTGATGCTCGAGTCCGAAATGCCCCGTGCTGTCGGACAGGGTGAACAGGAAATCGTAGTGATCGTAGTGGTGCGAGCCAAACAGCGCATACGCCTGGGTCACGAGATTGCGCGCGGCGGCGATCTGGACATCGCTGATCACGAGTTCACCGGGATGATCCGCGACGACATCCAGATGCACCGGTACCTTGGCGCCGGGCGCGAGATCGACGCGCTTGAAATAGCGTCCCGCGATCAGTGGCGAATCAACCAGGTTGTTGAATGTCACCGGCTTGAACGAGATGTTGCCGCCCGTGCTGCGGGCAGTTTCCAGTGCAGTGCCGAATTCCCAGCCGGACGGCAACGCCACCGAGGGTTGGATCTGGATATCGCGCGAGTAATAACCGGCCGGATAGAACGCGACCTGATTCCATTCCAGATCGACGATCCTGCTGGTGGCCGATACGCTGCCTCCGAACGCGCCCCCGCCGGTCGGTGAGAGGAACTGGAATTTGAGATCAAGCGCATCGATTCCGGCCGGCACGGCCAGGTGCAAGGTGTACATGTCCGCAAGATCGCGCCGCCACGCGATGCGCTTGCCGTTGCCGCTGATCACGAGACCGGCGATGTTTTCGATCGGCCCGCTCGGCGAGTGCTCGCCCGGGATCCATTTCGGATAGTAAAGATCGACTTTGCCCGGCTGTACCGGGATGGTTTCCTGCACGCGAAAAATCTTGCGCGCGGCATCGGCAAGGTCGACCTTCAGCGTCAAGTTTCCCGGATACGGGCGATCGACCGGTTCGCTGTGGACGACGGCGGCGCAGCACAGGGCGCAAGCGGCGCAGAGCATGGTACTTCGACGGGCGGCCTTCATGTTGTTTTCTCCGGAGTCGATGCGTTGCACGGCGACGCCGCGCGATTCATGCAGCTTGCGCGATCGCCCGCACCTGCCGTCACGTTGCAGCCGTTCCGACCGCGATGCTTCGCTGTTCCAGTGCGCCAGGTGACGCCGTTTCGGATGGTTGCTGCGCAAATCGCGCGGCGACCCCGAGCATCGACGTCGTTTCACCGCGGCTACGTTAGAATATCGCACTTGTCACCGGAGGTTAGATGAGCGAATCCTGCTCCGCTGGCGCGCGCTTTCGTGCTGCCGTCGCCGAGGAACAACCGCTGCAGGTGGTGGGTGCGATTACCGCCTATGCCGCGCGCATGGCCCAGCGCAGTGGATTTCGCGCAATCTACCTTTCCGGCGGAGGCGTCGCGGCGAATTCGCTCGGCATGCCCGATCTCGGCATCAGCACGATGGAAGACGTGCTCATCGATGCGCGCCGGATCGTCGATGCGACAGGCATACCTTTGCTGGTCGACATCGACACAGGCTGGGGCGGTGCGTTCAACATTGCACGCACGATCCGCAACTTCGAGCGCGCTGGTGTCGCCGCCGTGCACATCGAGGATCAGGTCGGGCAAAAGCGCTGCGGGCATCGTCCGGGCAAGGAAGTGGTCAGCGCCGCCGAGATGGTCGACCGCGTCAAGGCAGCCGTCGATGCGCGCAGCGATGCGAGCTTCGTCATCATGGCGCGTACCGATGCCGCTGCGGTCGAAGGCGTCGACGCGGCGATCGAACGAGCTTGCGCTTATGTCGACGCCGGCGCCGACATGATCTTTCCGGAGGCGATGAAAACACTGGACGACTATCGTGCGTTCAAGGCCGCCGTAAACGTCCCGATCCTGGCCAACCTCACCGAATTCGGCTCCACGCCGCTTTTCACGACAGACGAGTTGCGCAGCGCCGAAGTCGACATCGCCCTGTACTGCTGCGGCGCGTATCGCGCGATGAACAAGGCGGCGCTGCGCTTCTACGAAACCGTGCGCCGCGAAGGTACGCAGAAGAACATCATCGATATCCTGCAGACACGCAACGAGCTGTACGACTTCCTCGGTTATCACGCCTACGAAGACAAGCTCGACGCGCTGTTCTCGAAGACCGGGAAATGAGCGAAGCGAAGGACCGGAAAGCGGTGGCGCACTCGCGTACCGACTGGGACCGCGTCACCGCGATTGCCGCGATCGTGATCGGGCTGGTCGCCGTTGCGGTGGCGGCTTATACCGCAGTCGTTCAGCGCGAACAGGTGCGCGCGCAGGTATGGCCGTATCTGATCAGTGGCAACGATGATCTGACCCAGTCACTGACCGTGAACAATAAGGGCGTGGGCCCGGCGATCGTGCGCAGCGTGCAGCTCCGGATCAATGGCAAGCCTCAGACAGATTGGAATCACGCGCTGGCCGCGTTGGGGTTGCCGCCGCACCACTTCATTCAGTCGACTATCAATTATGACGTGCTGAGCCCCGGGGAAGAGTTGCAGGTCATCCGGTTTCCCGATCAGGGCCTGTGGCAGCGTTTTGGCTCCGCCGCTTCGGATCGATTGGCGATGGATATCTGTTTCTGCTCGACCTTGGGCGAGTGCTGGGTGTCCAGCAACAACAATCTCATCGGCCCCCCGTCGATGTCGCTTCAGTTGCGGGTGAAGCCCGTCGATCAGTGCCCGCGGCTGCCGCCCGCGGAAATATTCAATAATTGAGGGCCACGCCATGTTGTGTGCATGGCCCTTCGGAGAGAATGATGAGCGAGAACGCAACGCGGCCCAAACCCAAGAAATCCGTTGCCCTGTCCGGCGTCGCCGCCGGCAATACTGCGCTGTGCACGGTCGGGCGCAGCGGAAATGACCTGCACTACCGTGGCTACGACATCGCCGATCTGGCGGCCAAGGCGAGCTTCGAGGAAGTCGCGCACCTATTGGTTCACGAGCGTCTGCCGACCTGGTCGGAGCTCAAGGTCTATCGCGAAAAGTTGCGGCGTCTGCGTGGCTTGCCGCAAGCGGTGCGCGCGGCCCTCGAGTTGTTGCCCCCCGCGACCCATCCGATGGATGTGATGCGCAGCGGCTGTTCGATACTCGGCAGCGTGTTGCCGGAAAGCGAGGATCACAACGCAGCGGGTGCGCGCGACATCGCCGACCAGTTGATCGCCAGTTTCGGATCGATGCTGCTGTACTGGTATCACTACAGCCACAGTGGCCGACGCATCGACACCGAGACTGACGATGACTCGATCGCGGGACACTTCCTGCATCTGTTGCACGGCACCGAGCCGAGCGCGCTGCACGCGGGCGCGCTGGACAAGTCACTGGTGTTGTATGCCGAGCACGAATTCAACGCGAGCACCTTCGCCGCGCGCGTGATTGCGGGCACTGGCAGCGATTTCTATTCGGCAATCACCGGCGCAATCGGCGCATTGCGCGGTCCCAAGCACGGCGGAGCCAACGAGGCGGCGATGGAAATCATCTCGCGCTACGTTTCGGCAGACCAAGCCGAAGGCGACATGCGCGAACGGATCGCACGAAAAGAAATCGTCATCGGTTTCGGCCATCCGGTCTACACCACCGGCGATCCGCGCAACCCGATCATCAAGGAGCTGAGCCGAAAGTTGTGCAACGAAGGTGGCAATCCGCGCCTGTTCGAGATCTCCGAGCGCATCGAGCAGTTGTTGTGGGAGCAGAAGAAAATGTTCCCGAATCTCGACTGGTATTCGGCCTCGACCTACCACATGATGGGCGTGCCGACCGCGATGTTCACGCCGCTGTTCGTGATCTCGCGCACTTCCGGCTGGAGTGCGCACGTGATCGAGCAGCGCATGGACGGCAAGATCATCCGGCCCAGCGCGAACTACACGGGCCCTGACGAGCGCGGCTTCACGCCGATCGACAAGCGGTAAGTGAGTGGGGCCGGAAGCGGTCCGATCCCCATCTCTCAGACCTCAGACCTCACGACAACCCTTCCTCCTTGAGCACCTTCTGAACCGCCGAGTCCTTCGACATGCGCTCGAAGAATCGCTCCAGGTTGTCGTAGCCGGACAAGTCGACCTTCATCGACTTGGCCCAGCGCAGCACCACGAAAAGATACGGATCCGCGATCGAGCGCGAACCGGCAAGCCAGTCGCGCCCTTGCAATTGCTGGTTGGCGCGTTCCAACAGCTCGCGCAGCTTGGTGCGCGCTTTGTCCTTGGTCTTGGCCGCTGCTGTCTCGTCGAGATAACCGGTGCTGCCAAACAGCGGATGGAAGGCCGGATGCACATCGGCGTTGAGGAAAGCCAGCCAGCGGTTGATTTCGGCGCGGCTGCGAGAGCTTCCGTCGCCGCCGAGTTTCGATTCCGGAAAGCTGTCCGCGAGGTAATTGAGGATGGCAGCGTTCTGGGTCAGCACCCAACCATTCTGTTCGAGCACAGGAACCGCGCCGTTGGGATTCAACTTCAGGTACCAGTCCTTCTTGATGTCGTCATGGCTGAGCTTCTGCGTCTCGTAGGGCTTGCCGATCCATTCGAGCGCGATGTGATCGCTCAACGAGCAGGCTCCGGGCATGTAGTAGAGTTTCATGATTGCTCCATGTCGTGTGCGCCTTATCCAATGGAGGCGTGCGCCATGGATTCAAGCGCAGATCGTCGGCACAATGCGCGCCCATTTTCGCGTGGTTCGTCGCCGCCAAAGCCCGGACCCGCCCGTTTCTGGAGACCTTGATGCAGCACCCAGACATCCGCTCGGCCGCGCGCCCGAAGCCCGATCAGCCGTTGACCGACATTGCCGACTACGTCGTCGATACCAAAATCGACTCGGACGAAGCGTTCGAGACAGCCCGTTTCATGCTGCTCGATTCATTCGCTTGCGCGATGCTCGCGATGAAGTTTCCGCAATGTGTCAACGAGCTCGGACCCCTCGTCCCGGGCGCGACCCTGGCGGGTGGCGCTCGCGTGCCGGGAACCGATTACGAACTCGATCCGGCGCAGGCGGCATTTTCCATCGGCACGCAGATCCGCTGGCTCGATTTCAACGATACCTGGCTCGCCGCCGAGTGGGGGCATCCATCGGACAATCTGGGTGCGATCCTGGCGGTCGCCGATTACCTTGGCCGCGGGTCCGAAGCGCGCGATCGCGACAGCATGACGATGCGTGATGTCTTGCGTTACGCAATCAAGGCGCACGAGATTCAGGGGTGCTACGCCCTCAGGAACAGTTTCAACAGCGTGGGTCTCGATCATGTGATCCTGGTGCGTCTGGCGTCGACCGCGGTGGCGACCGCCATGATGGGCGGTGGCAAGGACGAAATCATCAACGCCGTATCCCAATGCTGGATCGACAATGGCGCGTTGCGTACCTATCGGCACGCACCGAATACCGGGCCGCGCAAGAGCTGGGCGGCGGGCGACGCGTGCCGCCGCGCGGTGATACACGCGCTCAACGCAGTTCGCAAGCGTGCGCCCGGATATCCGTCGGCCTTGTCCGCAAAAACCTGGGGCTTTTACGACGTCGCATTCGGTGGAAAGACGTTCGAATTCGAGCGACCGTTCGGAAGCTACGTGATGGAGAATGTCCTTTTCAAGATCAGCTTTCCGGCCGAGTTTCATGCACAGACCGCAGTCGAATGCGCGCTGCAACTGCACCCACAGGTTGCGGGCAGGCTCGATCACGTCGAGCGTGTCGTGATCGAGACGCAACAAGCGGGTTGCCGCATCATCGACAAGACCGGTCCGCTCGCGAACTATGCGGATCGGGACCATTGCATCCAGTACATGGTTGCGCTGCCTCTGATCTTCGGGCGCCTGGTGGCGGACGATTACGGCGATGCCGTCGCTGCCGATCCGCGCATCGATGCCTTGCGCGCGAAAATGGTGGTTCGCGAAAATGAGCGTTTCACGCGCGATTACTTCGATCCGGCCAAACGCTACATCGGCAACTCCGTCCAGGTGTTTTTTGCGGACGGCACGCACACCGATAAAATATCGATTGATTATCCGGTTGGCCATCGTCGCCGCCGTGACGAAGGCGTGCCTCTCTTGCGCAAGAAATTCGAAGCGGCGATATCCGGTGCGCTTGCGCCCGCGCGCGTCGCGCAAATCCTCGAAGTTTCCAGCGATTCGAGAGCTTTCGACGCCATGCCGATCGGGCGCTGGGTTGATCTCTTCGTCGTGACCTGACTTGCTGCTTAACATGAGGAATCAAATTAGTTGCAACCATTTGATTTACAAGACAATAAAATATTCGAGCCAAGTGTTAAAAACGTGTTCCCTTCGTTCAAGGAATGCCCTAGAATAGCCACGGCTGGCGTCTCGGGCATGATGCGGACGCATAAGACCAAACGAAAAAAAGGAGATAGTGATGAAACGTAAGGCCTTGTATGCGCTGCTCGCGATGACGATGTGCGGTGGCTTTACCGCTGCGCACGCGCAGGATTACAGCAATTCGACCTGGTATCTCGCCCCGCGCATCGGCGTGGTGATCCCGGATAGCTCCCGCGGTACCGATACCTCGTTCCTCAGCGGAATCGGCGCGGGTGTGTGGGTGAATCCTAACCTCGCAGTTGATTTCGAATACACGATCAACAACGCGGATTTTTCCAGCAGTTCATTTCGCAACGGTCACGAATGGGAAAGCGTAGGCTTGGACGTTGCCGGACGCTGGTTCTTCGGTGACCAGGGCGCGCAGTGGCGGCCTTACGTGATGGTCGGCCTTGGTGCCGAGCGCCACGCGGCCTATTCAGGCACCATCCAGCACAACGGTTGGGATCCGATGGCCACCGTGGGTGGTGGTATCCAGTGGAATCTGTCCGACCGCATGGCGCTGCGCGGTGAACTCGCTGCCCGTTACGACCACGACAACAATTCGTTGCGCGGCCAGTTTCCGGGTGCCGAGGACCACAATCACTACGTCGATGGCCTTGCCACCGTCGCATTGCTCGTGAACTTTGGCGGGGCCGCGCCGCCGCCGCCGCCGGCGCCGCCGCCGGCAGCACCGCCACCGGCCCCCGATTGCCACACGCTCGACGACGATCATGATGGGGTCAACAACTGTGACGACCGCTGCCCGGATACGGCTGCCGGCACCGTGGTTGGTCCGGATGGCTGTCCGCAAAAGGTCGTGATCGACCTGCGCGGCGTGAACTTCAAGTTCGATCGTCCGAAGCCGGGTGAGCACAACATCGACCCGACTTTGCAGACGCCGACTGCGGATTCCGTCGCGATTCTTGATCAGGCCATCGATGCGCTGAATCGCTACCCGCAGATCAAGGTTGAACTGGACGGCCATACCGACTCGATCGGCACCGACGCGTACAACCAGAAGCTGTCGGAGCGTCGCGCGCAGATCGTGAATGACTACCTGACCTCGCACGGAGTCGACGCCAGCCGCATCACGGCCGTCAAGGGCTTCGGCGAGACCATGCCGATCGACACGAACAAGACCAAGGAAGGGCGTGCGCGCAATCGTCGCACCGAGCTCAAGGTCGAGAATCCGAGTCAGTAAGCAGAGATTTGGGAGAGTGACGAAAAAGCCCGGCGTGAGCCGGGCTTTTTCTTTGGGCGAAGTGCAGGCGTTGCGGCGGGTGCCGACATCGATATATCCGGGATTTCGTACATGGCACGCGGCTTTGCGCGGCACGCATCAAGGCACGGATGAGCCGTCAAGATGCGCTGAAATCGATTTGATCATGGCGTCGACCACATGCAGATTTCCCGCCAGCAGGTTGCCGTTCGCGGGAAGGCCATCCTGGCCGATGAAATCGCAATAGCGCCCCCCCGCTTCGCGAACCAGCAGACAACCCGCGGCCATGTCCCACGGCTTCAGACCGAATTCGTAAAAGCCATCCAGGCGGCCCGCTGCGACGTAGGCGATATCGAGTGCGGCCGCCCCGGTGCGCCTGATGTCTTCGGCCGAGCCAAGCAGCGCGCGCGTCATCTCGATTTGCGCATCCAGATGCGCGCGCTCGCGGTAGGGAAATCCGGTCGCCAGCAGCGCGCCTTCCAGTCCGGGTCGCGCCCCAACGCGGATGCGCCGATCGTTGAGCAATGCACCGTCCCCGCGGCTCGCGACAAACAGCTCATCGCGCAGCGGATCGAATACGACCGCGTGCGCCGGCTCGCCATTTTCGAGCATCGCGATCGATACTGCGAAATGCGGAAATCCGCGCAGATAATTGTGCGTGCCGTCCAGCGGGTCGATGACCCAGGTGAAACGGGATGTGCCGCTCGCACCGCTCTCTTCACCGAGAATGGCGTGTGCCGGAAACGCACGTCTGAGTTCGCGGACTATTTCCGCTTCCGCCTTTCTATCGACGTCGGAAACGTAGTCGAAGCGTTGTTTCTCCACGACGTTGAGACTGTCGAGGCGATTCATGTGGCGTACGATAATCTGTCCGGCCGCGCGCGCCGCGCGAACCGCGACTGTCAAAGCGGGTCTGGACATGATTTTTCCGGGGATCGGCTGGAAAAGAACGCGCTGCGGCGGGGGTCGACGCGAGCGGCGCGCAGGTTAGCAGATCGATTCACCTCGCGCCAAACGGGAATGCAAGCGGATCCAATGTTGACAGATCGAATGGCGGAATCGGCATGAGCGAAAATATCAGCCTGGCCGATGTTGGATCCAGAGTCCGGTTCGTGCTGGTCAGCACGTCGCATCCAGGGAACATCGGCGCCGCCGCGCGCGCGATCCGGACCATGGGATTCAGCCGTCTTGCGCTGGTCGCACCCCAGCGTTTTCCGCACGCCGATGCGATTGCACTGGCTTCCGGCGCCAATGCGGTACTCGAAAATGCCGTGGTTTCAGCCAATCTCGCAGATGCGATTGCCGAGTGCCAGCTGGTAATTGGCGCGACGGCGCGCAGGCGCGGCGTCGCGCTTCCAGAACTGGGGCCGCGTGAGGCGGCCGCGAGTTTGGTGGCGGCCGCCCAGGAGGGCGCCGAGGTGGCTGTGCTGTTCGGGAATGAGCGGTCTGGCCTCGACAATAACGAGTTGGCGCGTTGCCACGCAGCGCTGACGATCCCGAGCGACCCGGCGTTTGCCTCGCTGAACCTCGCGCAGGCGGTGCAGGTCGTGGCCTACGAGTTGCGGCTTGCGCAGCACAACTTGTCGATAGCTCCGAAAAGGCACCGAACCGACGCACCCGCCAGCAGCGCACAAATGGAAGGGTTCTTCGGGCATCTGGCCGACCTGCTTGACGATATCGATTTCCACAAGGGACGCTCGCCGCGCACGATCATGTGGCGCTTGCGGCGGCTGTTCCTGCGCGCGCAACCCGATCAGCGCGAATTACGCATACTTCGCGGCATCTTCAGCGATGCCCAGCGCAGCGTGCGATTGGCTCGCAGTGCCGACGATGAGCAGGGCGCGAGCGATGAACGTCTGGGGAGCCTCTGATTTTGATCAGAAGCTCCGCGGGCCGAGGACGGCCCGCCGAAGATCAAGCGCACGAGCGCTTGATCTGGCGTGCTCCGGCAAACCCAGGATGGGTTTGTTCAGAGTCTTCCTAGCTCTGGTACCAGCGCTCCAGAAACGCCAGGATGGCGTGACTGAACCCGAGCAGCACGGCGACGATGCCAATGGTCGCTACCCATACGGCGACGAGCAGCGCGCCATCGCGTTCGATGAGCGCCACCGCGAACGCGAGCAACACGACACCAAACGGATAGTTGGTGAAGGGAATCGGCAACGCGAGTGCCGTTCCAAGCAGAATCAACAACAAGCCACTCAGACGATGGGCGGGATGGTCGGTCAGACGCTCCATGCGTGGGCGGCAGATATGTTCCAGCCAGCGCAGCACGGGCGAAATCCGCGCAACGAAGCGCACCACTGACGTGCGTGCAAGACCACGCCGCAACAGCGCCGGCGGCAACCATGGTTGCTCGAGGCCGATCAGCATCTGCACTCCAAGTCCGATGACGAGTACGCCCATGACGCCGCCTATGCCAATGGGCGCAGGGATGAAGTTGGGCAAGGCCAAGGCGAGCAACAGGAATCCGAACGCGCGTTCGGCCAGCGGCTCGAGAAATTCGCCGAGCGTGATGGTGTCGCCACTTTGCCGGGCGATAGTCTGCTGCAACAGATCAGTGGTGCGCGGGCCGTGCTTGTTCATGCTGTGCGTCGTGATTGCGCCGCGATGCAGTCTCGCCGCATCGCCTTCAGGCTTCGCCGCTCTCGCGCTCAGGTGCGATGCGCAGCTTGTCGATGCGTGCGCCATCGAGATCGACGACCTCAAAGCGGAATCCGGACCAGTTGAAGTGTTCGCCCGCTTCCGGAATGCGGCCGAACTGCGTCACCACCATGCCGGCTGCAGTGCGAAAATCATGCTCGTCCTCGTTGGGCAGGTGATTCAAGTCCAGCAGTTCGCGCAGATCGTCGGTCGAGACACCGCCATCGACCAGCCAACTTCCATCGTCACATTGCACGATCGGTTGCTCGCGTGTCTCGACCAGTGGCGTGGCGATCTTGCCGACCACGGCGGCAAGGAGATCGTTGAGCGTGACCAGGCCGTCGATCTCGCCGTATTCATCAACGACCAGTGCGAGTGGCGTTTCCGCATCGCGAAATTCCTCGAGCAGGTGCAGCGCTCGCGCCGTGGCGGGCACGTAAAGCGGGCGGACCATGGTCCGGAACAGATCCGGTCGCGGCTCTTCGCCCATGTGGCCGATGAGCCGCTTGACTTCAAGCACGCCGAGGACGTCCTCTTCATCTCCGCGGCACACCGGATAGCGCGAATAGGGGGTTTCACGCATGACTGCGAAGTTCTCCTCGAAACTGGCGGCGGCATCAAGCCACGCGATCCGGGTGCGTGGAGTCATCAGGCTGTCGACGGTTCTGTCGCCGAGACGCAGCACGCGATTGACCATGTTGTGTTCATCGGAATCGATGACGCCCTGCTCCGCGCTTTCGGCGACCAGCAGCCGTATCTCCTCTTCGCTGACCTGCTCGCGGGTTGCCTTGTCCAGATGCATCAGATGCAACAGCGCACGCGTGAGCCAGATCAGGACGAACGCTGCCGGAGTTGCGATCCAGGTCAGCACCCGCATTGGCAGCACCACGGCGATCGCGATGCGCTCCGGGTTCACCAGTGCGACACGCTTGGGCAACAATTCGCCGAGCAGCATGTTGGCGAAGGTGATGCCGGCGACGCTTGCGGCGACTCCGAGCGGGACGGCATACGGCCTCAGCCACGTGACGCCCAACGCCGCCAGGTGCTGACCGATGCTGTCGCCGATGCTCGCGCCGAGGGCCGTACCTGTCCCAATGCTGAGCAAGGTGATGAACACCTGCACGGTGGCGAGAAAGCGTTCCGGTTGCTGGGTCAGCGCGAGGGTCAGATTGGCGCGGCGTTCGGCACCCGCGGCAAGATGCTTGAGGCGGCTTGCACGCGAGGTCATCAGCGCCATCTCGCTGAGCGCAAAGAATCCGTTCATGAGCGCAAGCACGATGACCAGCGCGATTTCGATCAGCATCGGGGTCCTTTTTCCCCCAGCGACAAGCGCTGAGTGTAACAATCGGCGGTGGCGGTCCGCATATCAGCCAAGAAGGCCACTGCGAAAATGCGTGGCATTGATCAGCAGATGGGTGGCGATGGCCAGCACATAGCCCAACGCGATCGCCCAGACCCAGCGCAGGTGGCCGAGGAAGGTGTATTGCCGGCGTGAGACGCCCATCAACGCCACGCCGGCAGCCGAGCCGACCGCAAGAAGGCTTCCGCCGATGCCCGCCGTCAGCGTGATCAATAGCCACTGTCCATGATCCATCGTGGGTCCCATCTCGAGTACCGAGAACATGATCGGAATATTGTCGACGACGGCCGACAAGGTGCCCATCGCAGTATTCGCGATCGTCGCGCCGAATCCGCCGTACAGCGCGTGCGATACCAGTTCCAGCCACCCGAGCGTGGCGAGTCCGCCAACGCACAGCAGCACGCCATAGAAAAACAGCAGCGTGTCCCACTCGGCATTGGCAATGATGCGAAATATCGAATAGGTCTCCATCGGCACGCCCGCGACGAGTGCGTAGCGGCGTTGCTGATGATCGATGTGGAATGCGTACAGATTCAGCAGAGCCAGTCCGGCCATCATGCCGAATACCGGAGGCATCGCCAGCCATTGACGGGCCGTGACCGTGATCGCAACGGTCAGCGCGAACAGCAGACAGATGCCGGCACCGCCATGCCTTATGCGCGCCTCCTCGCGCACCGGGGGCGGGCGCCCCCGCGGCAAGGCGAAATGCATGATCGCTGCGGGAATCAGCCACGCGACCAGCGCAGGAACGATGAGCCTGAAAAACTCGAAGAACTCGACGCGCCCCGCTTGCCAGACCATCAACGTGGTGATGTCGCCGAACGCGCACCACGCGCCGCCGGCATTGGCCGCCACCACCAGATTGACCAACGCGATCCGGACAAACTGCGTATTGCCTGCGCCGACGGCGAGTATCACGGCCGAGATGATCAGCGAGGTGGTGAGATTGTCGAGCAGCGCGGACAGGCAGAACGCGAGCGATCCGGTCGCCCAGAACAACTGGCGATAGCTCAACGAACGTCGGGTCAACGCAGCACGCAAAGACTCGAATACGTTGCGCTCGCTCATCGCACTGACATAAGTCATCGCCACGACCAGGAAGAAGAACAACTCGGCGAATTCGAGAAAGACGCGCTCGAACGCGCCGGCAACGGAGGCTGGGGCGGAATGCAAGGCGGCACCCGACGTCCAGGCGATCAGCGCCCAGATCACGGCCGCGCCCAGCATGACGGGCTTGGACTTGGGCAGTCCGATGCGCTCTTCGAGGACCACGAAGAGGTACGCCGCGACGAAAACGATCAGCGCCAGCCACGCGACCGGCTGATCGGTTAGGCCCGGATGCTGCGCTTCGGCCGCGTGGGCAACAGCGGGTGCGAAGCCGAGCAGGAACAACGCTGGCCGCATTGAAGGAATTCGGGACACCTTTGCGACGCCGTTTCTCAAGGCTTCAGCATAGCAAGCGGCCCCCGGTCGTAAGGCAGGAACGGCAATGCAGTACCATGCGCCAGCTGATGCTCGGCGGGCATGGCGCGCCTGCCTTGTCCTTGAGGTGCCGCTCGCCGGTGTCGTTTCTTGTCGAAGCCAGATGGGTTACCGCGATGTTTTCGCTGCAAACCATATTCGGAAAAGGTGACCGGTTCTACGGACTGCTCGAAGCCAGTGCACAGGCCGGGCGGCAGAGCGCACGTGCTCTGATCCAGTTGCTCTCCGAACATTCAGCCACGCCTTCACTTGACGAATTTCGCGTCGCCCGGCGCCGCGAAAAGGAACTGCTCGCGCAGATCAGCCAGGAGCTGGTCAATACCTTTGTCACCGCGATCGAGCGAGAGGATATCGAGGCGCTGGCCAATGCGCTCTACAAGATCCCGAAGTCGGTCGAGAAATTCGCCGAACGCTACGCATTGTTTGCCGAACGGGTTGCCGACCTCAGCTATGTCACGCGTGCCGCGATGCTGGAAAAGGCCACCGACACAATCGTGCAGATGGTTGGCGAGTTGCGTGGCGGCTTCAAACTCGACGTCATGCACGATCTAAACGAGCATCTGCAGTCGATCGAGAGCGAAGCCGACCGCCTCATTCTCGAGTTGTACCGCGATCTGTTCACCAACGAGCACGACGTTTCACGCCTCGTGCTGCGCAAGGATCTTTTCGAATTGCTGGAAAAGGCGATCGACCGTTGCCGCGATGCGGGCAATATCATTTACCGCATCGTACTGAAGAATTCCTGAGGCGCATGCCGATGCGCAAGCCGCGAACGCCTGTGCCTCGGGGCCGCGCCGGTTGGCGATGCACGAAATCGCATCCAGCCGAAAACGTGTGCGCTGCACTCGGGTGTTTCCCTCACCGACCAGCCTGCATGGCGTGCATGGGGGAGAGCGCATGACGCTGAGCCTGGTGCTGGTCGTCGTTGTAATTGCGCTGGTTTTCGAATACATCAACGGCTTTCACGACACCGCCAATTCGATTGCGACGGTCGTCGCGACCAAGGTCCTGACGCCCGGGCAGGCGGTGATCCTTGCGGCCGTGACCAATTTCATCGGTGCGCTGCTGGGCACGGCGGTCGCAAAGACAATTTCGACCGGACTGATCGATGCCGGCGTGGTGACGATTACTCCGCAACTCCTTATCTGCGCGCTGCTCGGCGCAATTCTCTGGGATCTGATGACCTGGTGGTGGGGACTCCCGACGAGTTCGTCACACGCCCTGGTCGGTGGCTTGTGTGGCGCGGCACTGGCGGCGCACGAGCACTGGAACGCGCTGATCTGGTGGCAGGGCGGGGTGCACTGGTGGCAAGGAAGGGGATTGCTGCCCAAAGTCGTTTTGCCAATGGTCGTGTCGCCTCTGGCCGGCTTCGTGCTCGGTTTCCTGATCATGGGTATGTTCTTCGCGCTGCTCTCGTTGTTGGGCGATCACGGGCCACTGAAGCATTACGTGCGCCCGCGCAGCATCAATCGGTTGTTCGGCAAGATGCAAATGTTGTCAAGCAGCGCGATGGGGATTTCGCATGGGCTCAACGACGCCCAGAAAACCATGGGCATCATCGCGCTGGCGCTGGCTGGCGCAACTGCGGCGGGCTCTTTGGATGTACTCCCTGCATGGCTCGGTTTCCTGCGTATTCCCGAACTTGCCCATCATCAATTCACCATCCCGGTATGGATCAAGGCGACCTGCGCGTTGATCATGGCCGCGGGAACGATGGCCGGCGGGTGGCGCATCATTCGCACGTTGGGTCACAAGATGGTCAAACTGCACCCGATCAACGGGGTCGCCGCGGATACCGCGTCGACGACGGTAATCATTACCGCATCGGTGCTCGGAATTCCGGTGTCGACGACTCACAACGTTTCGTCGGCGATCATGGGCGTCGGTACCGCGAAGCGCTCGAACGCGATTCGATGGACCGTGGTCGAGCGCATGGTCTGGGCCTGGATACTGACGCTGCCGATCACCGCAGCGATCGCGTGGCTGCTGTTGCGCGGCCTTGAAATGCTGGGACTGGCTGGCTGAAGCCTCGCAGGGGGACGTCGCTGCGTCGCTTCCGTGCGTGCGTCAGAACGTATCCCCCCCGCTTGAGATCGCCTGTTCGATGCGGTCTCCCAGACTGCCGAGTTCGGCGACGACCCGATCGAGTTCCGCCGCGGACAGGAGTGCGTATGGGCGGTTCTCGCACAAATGAAGAAACGGCGATCCGTCAAGATCGCTCACAGCGAGAAAGCCGGTTCGTTGTTCCCAATTGAAACGCAGACAGCGCGAGCCATCGACGCCTGTGAACGGACCGATGGGCGTCGATATGCGCAGGAACTTGTCTTTGTCGGAATCCTCATCGTCCAGTTCGGCCAGATAAATGCCTTGATGGCGACCTTCCGCAAGATTGAGATCGAAGCTGATGAGATACGGATCGTTGGTGCGCAGCTTGTGTTTGCTGCCCAGATGGGAACGGATCTGCTCGAAACTGTGCATGACGGCTACTGCTCCTTGGGTATGCGGACGTTGCCACGCGTTCGGCGTTCCAGGTGGGGTGCATCGCTATGCTAGCGTGGGGTGGAGCAAGTATCATCAAATAATTCCGGGATCTTTCGATGTGAAAGGCGTGGCTGGCTGGCACGGGAGCAAATTCCCGGATCCGCGTCGTCCTGCAGGACCCGGATCGAGGCGGCTTCTTCCGCCCTGGCGTCTTGCTCCGCGTTGACACGATGAAGAAGTCGATCGGGCAAGTCGGGCAAGTCGGGGGAATCGGACGCGGCGCAATCATGCGCGTCATTGCGGCAATCCCCAGTGGCTGCGTGACAAGTTACGGCGAGATTGCCGCGCGCGCCGGATTGCCCGGCCGCGCCCGCCTCGTCGGGAAAATACTGCGGGATTGTTCGAGCGGTCCGGCACTCCCCTGGCATCGCGTCATCCGCGCCGACGGTCGCAGCGCATTCGCGCTCGGCAGCCGATCCTATCGCGAACAAGTGCGCCGTCTGACTGCTGAAGGCGTGCGATGCGATGCTGGCCGCGTCGATCTCGCTCGCTACGGTTGGCAGCGCGATGCCGACCTCGATGCCGAATTGTGGGGACCTTCGCCTCGCGTTCGCGCAAACCACGCGGCACAATGATCGATTGCAGACGACGGAACGTTCAATGCCCTTCAACATGCCCCCTGTGACTCGCGCGCTGCTGATCGCCAATATCGCGATCTATCTGCTGCAGATGCTGACCGGCAACCAGCTGATCATTCACTTCGCGCTTTGGCCGATTGGGCCGTCGCCATACGGCGACGTGGTCGGCTTCGAGCCATGGCAGGTCGTCACCTATGGGTTTCTTCATGGCAGCCTCATGCATATCGGCTTCAACATGTTCGCGTTGTGGATGTTCGGCGGCCCGATCGAGGAGCTGCTCGAATCCAAGCCGTTCGCGCTTTACTACTTCGTCTGCTTGATCGGCGCGGCCGTTGCGCAACTCGTGGTCGTGCATTTCTGGACCGGTGGTTTCTACCCGACACTCGGCGCATCCGGTGCGATTTTCGGCCTGTTGCTGGCCTACGGCATGATGTATCCGCACGCGCGCATCATGCTGCTGTTTCCGCCGATTCCGATGCCGGCATGGCTGTTCGTGCTGGGTTATGGAGCGATCGAGCTGTTCCTCGGCGTGACCCGCACGCAAGCTGGTGTAGCGCATTTCGCGCACCTGGGCGGAATGGCGATCGGCTTCGTGCTCATCCAGTACTGGCGCGGAAAGTTGCCAATCCGGCCACGGCGGATTTTGACGCGCTGACGCCGGTTGCGGGTCGCACCGCTGCGCCCGGTCTGCATAGCGCCCGAGAAAACCGCGGCCATGTCCAAACCCGCCAATCTCCCAGAATGGCTCGCCTACCAGCAGCGCGTTCACCCGCGCGAGGTGGATCTTGGCCTGGCGCGGGTGCGCGAAATCTTCCGCCGCCTCGGTGCAGGACGGCCGGCACCGGTTGTCATCACGGTTGGCGGCACCAACGGCAAGGGCTCGACGGTTGCATTTCTCGAATCAATGCTGGCCGCGGCGAGCAAGAAAATCGGCACGTACACCTCGCCGCATCTCCTGCGCTACAACGAGCGAATCCGCATTGATGGAAAGGAAGCGGCGGACGCGGCATTGGTCGATGTCTTTGCCCGCATCGAGGCTGTGCGGGGAGAAATTTCCCTCACCTATTTTGAATTCGCCACCCTCGCCGCGTTGCTGATCTTCGCCGAGAGCGAGCTCGATGTGGCGGTGCTCGAAGTAGGGCTTGGAGGAGCGCTGGACGCGGTCAACCTCATCGATGCGGATGTGTCCATTGTCACCACCGTCGATCTCGATCATCGGGAATATCTCGGCGACGATCGAAACCAGATCGGGCGCGAGAAAGCGGGCATATTCCGGAATGGGCGGCCCGCAATCATCGGCGATGCAACGCCCGTGAAGGGCCTCGTGGACGAGGCAACGCGCATTGGCGCCGACATACGCATGGCCGGCCGCGATTTTCATGTTGAAATCGCAGACGAGGGTTGGCGCTGGCGCAGCGGCACGCGTGAACTCGCGCTACCGGCCCCTGGGCTGATCGCGGGATGCCAACATGCGAACGCGGCGGCAGCGATTGCCGCCCTCGATGCCCTCTCGGCCGGAATTGGCTGGGATCCCGAAGCGATCGCGCGCGGAGTCGCTGGTGTGCAGCTCGATGCGCGTCTGCAACGATTCAACGGGCGCTGTGAATGGCTGATTGATGTCGCGCACAACCCGCAAGCAGCGAGTGTATTGGCCCAATGGCTCCACGCACACCCGCGGGACGGCGACAACATCGCGGTATTCAGTGCATTGGCCGACAAGGACATCGGCGGCATCGTGACGGCACTCGATAGCTGCTTTGTGGAATGGCATCTCGCCGGGATGGCGCGCGAATCCCCTCGTGGTCTCGATGTCGTATCGCTACGCGCGCCGGTCGAGGCGGCACTCGGCAAAGGACGGACGGTATCCCACGAAACGCTCGCCGATGCGCTCGAAGCGGCGCACGTCGCCGCCGCGGGGCACGCCGATCGCGTCGTCGCATTCGGCTCATTCTTCGTGGCCGCCGCGGCGCTCGACTTCGCTCGGCAGCACGCGCTTGAATCAGTCTGATCCGTTCGCTGGAGGCGTAAATTTCATGGCGTGCGCCGGGTTTCGGACGGGCTTTGCCCGACCTCCATCTCGGCGCGCGCCTCCTCGGCAAACAGTCGAGCTGTACTTCTGCGCACGCCTCGGTTCCGCCGTGCATGAGTGTCGGCGCCCGCGGCGAATCGAATGCGGTATTCCCTGAATTGCCTCGCAACGCAGTTTCAAACCCGGCAACTCGGGCGCGTATAATCGAGGCGGTTTCCGGGTGCAAAGCTTATGGACTCGTCGCTGAAACAACGTCTCCTTGGTGCCGTCGTGCTGATTGCGCTGGCGGTCATTTTTGTGCCGATGTTTCTCTCCGGCTCACGCCCCAGGCCGGAATCGGAAACGGTCAACTTGAAAATTCCTCCGGCGCCTGATCAGGAATTCCAGTCCCGCGTTCTGCCGGTGGACAACGGTCCGGCGTCCGGCGCCGCGCAAGCGACCCCGCTTCCGTCAGCCGCCGCGCCGGTAACGGTGGATGTGGACAAACCGACATCGGCCACACAAGTGACCGTTGTGCACTCGGAGTCCCCCAAGCCAGCGACGGCGACCGAAAGCCAGGCGACCGCCGACTTGGCTGACAAGCAACAAGAGGAAGCGACGCCCGGCCGCGCGGCCGACGAGCATTTCTACGTCCATCTCGGTGTTTACGCAGAGGCGGGCAATGCGCGCGATCTGGTGGCTGCGATCAAGAGCAAGGGCTTTCCGGCTTTTGCCGAAGCGACGACTTATCAAGGCAAGAGCGCCGAGCGCGTCCGCGTCGGCCCGTACGATGATCGAGCGGCGGCCGAAGCGGCACGGCTGCGCATCCAGAAGTTCAAGCCTTCGGTGCCAGGCAGCGTGGTCGAACTTGCCTCCGAAGCACACGCCGATGCGCCGAAGTCGGCGCTGCCGGCTGATCGCCCGGGTGGCTGGGCAGTGCAGCTGGGAGCATTCGGCACTCCCGAGGACGCCAACAAGTTGCGCGATCGCTTGCGCAACACCGGTTTCGCGGCGTTTGTCGATCATGTAAAAAGCGATGGCAAGACCCTTTGGCGCGTGCGCGCCGGCCCCGAGCTTGCGCGTGCGGATGCCGACAAGCTGCGTGCGCGCATCAAGGACAAGCTCAAGCTCAACGGCATCATCGTCGTGCAAAGATGATGTTCGCGACGTGGGCCGGCGTCGTCCGTTTTCCCAGGCGACGATGAACTGGGCCGATTACACCATCGTGGCGGTGCTGCTGTTGTCGGTGCTGATGGGATTGATGCGCGGTTTCGTCGGCGAGGTGCTGGCGTTGGCCTGTTGGGTGTTGGCGTTCTGGGTGGCCTGGGAATATGGTCCTCCCCTTGCGGATGCCTTTTCTGCCAGCATATCGGTGCCGTCGGTCAGGGTGATGCTCGGTTATGCGATTTGCTTCATTACGGTGCTTATCGCAGGGGCGATCTTGGGCTTCCTGCTGCGCAAGCTGGTTGCCGGAAGCGGTCTTTCCGGCAGCGATCGCCTGCTCGGCATGGTGTTTGGTCTCGTACGAGGGTTGGCCTTGATCACGCTGGTGGTGTTCATGATCGGATTTACGCCGTTCCAGCGTGACCCCTGGTGGCACGAGTCGCGTCTGCTGCCAAGCTTCCAGAACGGCGCACGCTGGCTCGGCTCTCGGCTGCCTGCCGAAGTCGCACGTTATCTCCCAACGGCATCGGGCGGTGATGCCAGAGCATCCGACGGACCGGCAGTCCCGGCGCATCATGCACCCGCCGGCTCCTCTTCCACCTGAATCGGCCGACCAGCATGTGCGGAATCATCGGAATTGTCGGCAAATCAGAGGTGGCTTCGGCCTTGTATGACGGCCTTACCGTCCTGCAGCACCGAGGTCAGGACGCGGCCGGAATCGCGACGGTGGACGGCAACCGGCTGCACATGCATCGCGGTCCGGGCCTGGTGCGGGACGTATTTCATCGCGAAGACATGCTCAAGCTGGTTGGTCGCGTCGGCATTGGCCATTGTCGCTATCCGACCGCGGGAGCGGAAGGAACCAATGAGGCGCAACCGCTATACGTCAATTCCCCCTATGGCATCGCGCTCGCGCACAATGGCAATCTGATCAATACCGACAGCCTGCATCGGCAGATCTTCGAGGACGACCGGCGTCACATCAATACCGATTCGGATTCGGAAATCCTGCTCAACGTTCTCGCCCATGAGGTGCAGATCCAGGATCGCCGATCGCTTTCAACCGACCACATTTTCAAGGCGGTCGCGGGTTTGCACGCGCGCTGCGTGGGCGGCTACGCGGCGGTGGCGTTGCTTCTCGGCTACGGCGTCCTCGCATTCCGCGATCCGAACGGGATTCGGCCGCTGGTGCTCGGCGAACGCGATACCGATGCGGGCAAGGAGTTCGCAGTCGCATCCGAATCGGTTGCGCTCGACATCCTCGGCTTTCGCCTGTTGAGGGATGTCGCCCCGGGTGAGGCAGTGCTGCTGACGATGGATGGCGAACTGCGCGCGCGCCATTGCGCACCGCCCGCAGTGCATGCGCCATGCATCTTCGAATACGTCTATCTTGCGCGGCCCGACTCGATGATAGAAGACGTGTCGGTGTACAAGGCGCGCCTGCGCATGGGCGAGAAACTTGCCGAAAAGATCCTGGCCCTCAGGCCCGATCACGACATCGACGCCGTGATTCCGATTCCCGACACGTCGCGCACGGCTGCCGTTCCGCTTGCGCAGGCTTTGGGCGTCCCGGTGCGCGACGGTTTCGTGAAGAATCGCTACATCGGGCGCACCTTCATCATGCCGGGGCAGAGCGAACGTGTGAAATCGGTCCGCCGCAAGCTCAACGCAATCCCTCTCGAGTTCCGCGACAAGGTGGTGCTGCTGGTGGATGACTCAATCGTGCGAGGCACCACTTCGCGGCAGATCATCCAGATGGCACGCGATGCCGGCGCGAAGAAGGTCTATTTCGCATCCGCCGCGCCGCCGGTGCGCTATCCGAACGTGTACGGTATCGACATGCCTTCGAGTGCGGAGCTGGTCGCGCACAATCGAAGCGAGGCCGAAATCGAACGAATCGTCGGTGCCGACTGGCTCGTGTACCAGGATCTGCCCGACCTGATCGCCGCGGTGGCTGAAGGCAACGAAAGCCTGACTCACTTCGATACGTCGTGTTTTTCCGGCGAATACGTGACCGGCGTCGCGCCGACGTATCTGCGCGAACTCGAGTTCGCGCGATCCGACGAAGCCAAAATGAAGCGACGCCAGACCGGGTGACGGCGGGTGCCCGGCTTGAGCCTGTTCGACGCCGCGCGGCAATGTCTTGACGCGGTCGAAGTCGATGAAAAGATCGCACTCACCCAACAGTTCACCGGGCCGGGTGCCCTTGATGGACTTGGCCTGCGCGCAACTTCGGCTCCGCTGCCGATCACGGTACCTGGACGCCCGGCGAGACCGCGACTGGTCGCTCCCCGCAATGTGGCGCGTCGCGCGCTTGGCAGCAGCGAAGGCAGGGCTGCCCTGGTGCACGCGGTTGCGCACATCGAATTCAATGCGATCAATCTTGCCTGGGACGCTGTATATCGATTTCGAGGCATGCCGCATGATTATTATCGCGACTGGGCCCAAGTGGCCGCCGACGAGGCGCGGCATTTCGGTTTGCTGAAGGTCCGGCTCGCCGAGTTGGGGTATGGCTACGGCGATTTCGACGCGCATGACGGGCTTTGGGAGATGGCGGTAAAAACGGCTGACTCCTGCCTCGCCCGCATGGCTCTGGTTCCGCGCGTGCTCGAAGCGCGCGGACTCGACGTGACGCCGGGAATGATCGTGCGCCTCGAGCGCGCGGGCGATCGAGTGACCGCGGAGATTCTCGAAGTGATCCTCGCCGAGGAGGTCGCGCATGTCGCTGCGGGTTCGCGATGGTTCGAATGGTGTTGTGCCAACGCGGGTCTCGACCCGGAAGTGACGTTCGCAAAATTGCTGGAGACGAACCTGATCCGTCCGCAGAAAGGTCCATTCAACGTCGATGCCCGTCGGCGGGCGGGGTTCAGCCGTGCCGAGCTTGCGCGAATGCACGATGCATGGTCTCGTCCCGTAGCGCAGGCCACGCCGGACACGTTGGGCGACCGACCTGTGCGCGCCGCTGCGGGTGCAACGGAATCCGGATCGTGAGATTCACGCGAAACTGGGTGTTTGCAATTGCCGTGGTCTCGAGCTGGGCGCTGCTCGCCGCTTGGGCGGCCGGCTTGCATTGGTCCGAGCCGTTGTTTGCCCAAAACCGCCTGTCGTTCGACGGCAATCGGTTTCGTCCGGTAATCGGCTCGGGCGACGCGCACGACGCTCACCTTCGCGTTTCCGCGGTGGGCCCGCATGCGACCAATCTCCAGTCAATCGCCGGGCTGCATTTGCGCGCTTCGGACTTTTCATTGTTGCGCTACCAGTTTGCCGATCTGCCGCGCACGCTCGAAGTGTCGTTCGTGTTCCGGCGCACGGATCAGCCTGACGACGTGCACGCGGTATCTCTGCCGTGGCCAGGCAAGCGGAAAGCCGGCTTCGATCTGCGCCAGGTGGCCATGTGGCGCGGCACGATCAGCGAAATCGGTTTCGCTGAGTATCCAACGCCACTACTCGCTCCACCCGAGCTTGGCTTCCGGCCTTTCAATCTGTCGAGCGCCGCGCTCTGGTCGCCTTCCTGGCGAGGTGATCTGGATGCCCTCGTCGCTGACTGGTTCGGCGACTGGCCATGGAGTCAGCGCTCGGTGCATGCCCTCGGGCGCGACTCGGACTCCATGCGTGGAACCTCCGTTGTCCTGTTCGTCGCGTTGGCGGGCAGCTGCGTCGTGTTGTGGGCAATCGTCCTGCTCGGACTGCGCAGCCGGCGTTTGATGCTCTGCGCAGCGATTGCGGCTGCGGCCGGATGGCTGGCGCTTGATCTGCGCTGGCAATCGGGATTGGGGTGGCGCTTGTCGGCGGCGCGGGATGTCTACGCCTCACAAAGCTGGACCCAACGCGAACATCTCGTCGCCGACTCGGCTGTCCAGTCCGCTGCAGAGCGCGTTGCCGGCGCGCTTCGTCGCGAGCCTGAGCAAACGCGCATTCTGGTGCAATCCGCTTCCACGTACTCATTGCTTCGTCTCATCTGGCATCTGGCGCCGCGCAATGCCGCCGTGTACGCGCAGGCACGCGCGAGTGGAGTTGCATTGCCGCCCGGTACCGTCATCGTTGTCTACGATGACGACAATTGGCGCCTTGCGCCACACCACGCAGCACTCCTGACGAGCGATGGAGCCCGTCTGACCGGTAACCTGCTGCTTGACGACGACGGTCTGCTGGTCTGGCGCACGGCTGAGCCGGGTCGGCACGGCACAAAGCGGCCGTTGATGGGCCGTGCTGGTTTCGATGTAGTTCCGCAATGAACTGGACGACTTATTCATTGGCGTGGCTATTGCCGGCCTTTTCCGGCTCCGGCATCTGGCTTGCGCTGAGCCGCGGTCCGCGCGAACGATCCGATTGGCTCGTCGCATTGGGCGCGGGATGGATCGTGGGATTGTTTCTTGCGGGTTCGCTGGCGCGCTGGACGGCAGAAAGCGACACGCAGCACGCCTTTGCGCATGCCGCTATCTGGCTCGGGGCCATCGGTCTGCTGGCATGGATGATTGTCATCCGACTGCGCTTTCGCAGCACCGGCGTGGGCTCCGGCCTCGCACTGCGGGAATTTTCCCTCGGCAGCTTGCGCAAACTGCCGCCCTGGATGACGCTGGTTTGCCTCGCACTGCTGGCGCTCATCGTGGTGCGGCTGTGGTCGGTCGGCAGCGAAGCGCTGTTGCGTCCGGCGTTTCCCTGGGATGCCTGGTCCGCGTGGTCGATCAAACCAAAAACCTGGTTCTTGCTAGGCCACGCGGTGCCGTACGTATCGATGAGCGAATGGCTCAAGCAACCCGACCTCGCGACGCATTCGCTCGCGAGCTGGGACTATCCGGAACTGCTTGCATGGGTCGAATTGTGGTTCGCCAGCGCAGCAGGCGCATGGAACGAACCGCTGATCGACATCGCCTGGTGCGGGGTGCTCGCGGCGTTGCTGTTGGCCGCTTACGGGCAGTGGCGCGCGATCGGGATGGAACCGTGGCGTGCGCTCGCTTTGACCTACGCCCTCGCATCGTTGCCGCTCGTCGATGCACATGTCGCGCTGGCCGGTTACGCCGATTTGTGGCTGGCTGCGACGTTCGGACTCGCCGTACTGGCGTGGTCCCGCTGGCTTGCGCGACGCGAGGCGGGGCAATGGCTGCTGGCAATCGCGCTTGCCTTGTGGTTGCCCGCGATCAAACTGGAGGGCGCCGTCTGGTTGCTTGCATTCGCCATGATGGTGGGTTTCGAACGCGTGCCGCTGCGCTGGCGATGGCGTCTGGTCATGGCACTCGCGGTTGCCGCCCTTGTGGCGCTGTTTGTTGGGGATCTGGTTCTGCCGTTACCTGGACTGGGTTTGGTGCAAGTTACGTGGGAAGGTATCCGGGTCCCTGCGATAGGGTCGCTCGATTTCAGTTGGCATCCGGTTGGCAAATCGATGATCGCGAGCCTGTTCACGCTGCCGAACTGGCATCTGTTGTGGTATCTCATTCCAGTCCTGGTGATCTGGCGCTGGCGTCGTATCCGCGAAGATCGGCCGGCGCGCATGCTCGGCGTTCTGCTGGCGCTCTGCGCGCTACTGCTGCTGGTGCTGTTCTTCTTCACCAATGCCGCCGCCTGGGCGGCTGACTACACCAGCGCCAACCGCCTGATCTTGCAGATCGTGCCCGTGGCATTCGCGTTCGCCGGATTGCTACTGCGAAACCGTGCTGGAGGAATACCGGACCGACTTGCGTGACACCGATATGGGTTGATGGCTTGCCGAAGAATCGGATCCGTGGTCAACGCGTGCTCCGCGATTGAAGCAGATCCCGATAAAGTGAGCGCACCTGTTCCGCAGAACGCTCAAGCGTGAACCTGGTTTGCCACCGCGCGTAGCCTGCTTCTCCGAGTCTGCGGCGCAGTTTCGCGTCGGACTCGAGTTCGCCGATCGCGGCCGCAAGCGCAGCGGGGTCTCCCGGTTTGACCAGCAAACCGGTTTCGCCATCGACCATGACGTGGCCGATTCCCGAACCCGCAATCGCGCTGGCAATGATCGGCAGCCGTGCGCGCATGGCTTCGAGCAATACCATGCCGAATGCCTCACTGCGATCGAGCGACGGCAACACGAATGCATCGGCAGCCGCGTAGGCCGATGCCAGTGTCGCTTCGTCCAGCGTGCCGGCGAACACGATTCGATCGGTCAATTCCAGCGACGCGGCGCGTTTTCGCAGCGATTGCTCGAGTTCGCCCGATCCGACCAGCAGCAGCCGTGCGCTCGGAGTGCGCGCCAACGCATCGATCAGCGTGTTGAAGCCCTTGTAGAAACTCAGTCTGCCGACCGCGAGTAGCCGCAAGCTGTCATCTTCCCGGCCGCCGGGCGACCAGAGCGCCAGGCCATCAGCGCCAGCCGGTTCGCTGGCTGCTGCGATTCCGAGCGGGATGACATGGGTTTTTTCCTGCCACGGCTCGAGCGCGGGACTCGCGTCGCGATAGGTCGCCGAGGTGGCGACGATCGCATTTGCATGCGACAAGAGCCTGCTTTCGAGTGGTCGATAAGCGCGATACGCGAGCCGAAGACGCCAGTCCTGCGCATCGCGCGGCACGTCGGCATGCCAATGCACGAGCCATGGGAGGCGCCTCGCGCGCGGACTGGCGAGCGCGAGAAAGCAGGACGGGTTCGGCATGTGCAGATGCAGAATCTCGGGCGCAAATGCGCCTATTGTCCGGTTGAGTTCCAGCGGCAATGCCGGGCTGATCGGCGTATAGACCGGGGCACCGACGCATCCGACGCGCCGAATCTCGACACCGCCAAGATGCTCATGCGTCGTGCGCCAGTGTCCGGGATCTTCATGCACCAGCACGCAGACGTCGTCGCCACTTTTTGCCGACTGCTCGGCCAGCGCCTGCACGTAGCTCTCGATGCCGCCACGGTGCGGTGCGTAATACTTGCCGAAGTGGAGGATACGCATTGGATGACACCTTTATTTCGTGTCAAGTCCTCGCCTCGCACGAGAGAGGCGGCGCTGCACTTCACGCATCGCCTTCGCCATCCATGCGAGTCCGGTTTTCGTGATTTTCTGGCCCCAACCGCTCGATCTCCTGTTCGAGTATCGCGAGTTTCTGCGTGAGGCGCCGAATCCGTCGTTCCTGTTTCGAGCGGTCGATATCGAGCTTCAACAGCCGGATCAGAACCAGCGAAAGGCCGAGGATGATCGGCAATACCGGAGCGTAGACGATCCCGGTCAGACGGCCCAGCCAGACCACCACTACCGGAAAGGCACCCAGAAACAGCGTGGCGCCTGCCACCAGCAGCCACCAGACGGCATACGGCCCATGCAGGTGATCGCGCCGCACCAGGAACAGGATCGCACCGCCAAGGCCGATGCCGAGCACGGCCGAGGTGATCTGGGCGCTCAGCATGGCCGCTGCTCCGCGGTTGCGTGATGGCGACCCGCATCGATTTGGGCGATGCACAGGACGGTGGTGTGCAGCAGATAGCGCGCGACCACCAGCCACGATGCGAATACGCGTGAATGCCCCTGCTGCCGCGGCAACATCGGTACCGGCGTCTCCGCGATGGCAAGTCCCTTTTTCGACAGCAGCATCAACACACCAACGTCCTGATAATCGAGCAGACTTGCCGGAGGCGCGGCGAGCACGTCGATCGCGCGCGCGTCATAAAGGCGCAAACCTGACGTGAAATCCGTCAAGCGAAGCCCGGTAAGGATGCGCAAATACTGCCACGCAATGCGTTTGGCCGTACTCAAGCGGGAAACGCAGGTTCCAATGACGACGTTGGCGCCGGTCTCGCGTTGAGCCTTGAACAATGCCGGCAGCGACTCTGGACGATGCTGGCCGTCGGCATCAAGGCTGACGACACTCCGTACGCCGTTGCGCCGGGCGTAGCGAATGCCGGCCTGGGTCGCGCCCCAGGCGCCCAGGGCCAGCGGCAGCCGTAACACCTCGGCGCCGGCCGCGCGGGCGGCCTCGCCGGTACCATCTGTACTTGCATCATCGATCACGAGGACCGGGCAGTCCAAGGATCGGCGAACTCCGGCGACAACGGCGGCCACGGTCGCCACCTCATCGCGTGCAGGAATCAGCGCGAGGCACTCGCCGGCGGCATCTACGGCGGCGTTCGGGTTCGGCACGGCGGGGCGGGGCGGGGCATGGAAGGGAGGCGCGATTCTGCGCACCGGCCGCGTCAAGGTCAACGCAAATCGGGCAAACAGGCTGGCGTTATGCCGAATGCAGGGCGATCGATACGCTTTTTTCCTTCCCCGTGTCCGGTTCAGCCGCCGTTGCGCGTCACAAATAACGTGGGTCGGAGGGTAAACATCGAACCACTGACCAGCCGGTCCAGCTAGGGCCCGGCTTGACACAGCTCCATAGACAAGCAGACCCATGCCATGACCGCGCCGCGGAAGCCAAGAGTCAAGGACAGACGGAAGTTGACAGGATGTTAAGACTTGGCTACTGTCCGCCCGGATCGGGCTTGGAAACTGACAATTCAGCAACCGTGGGGAATGGAAAGTTCCATCCCGCCCGAGAACCCTGGGAGATATCTTGAGATGAATACGAAGATGAAAGTACTTTCGCTGGCCATCGCCGGACTGGCCGGTTTCGCGTTTGCGGGCAGCGCAGTGGCGGGTACATGCCCGGCGAGCCCGGTTCCGCCGTGGACTGCGGTGCATGTCTTGCAGGGCACAGCAGCAATTGTTGCGGCGGCTACGGTGGCACGGCTTGTCGTTTTGATTCAACGATCAATGCTGGTGCTAGCGCCGCTGCATTTGCAACCGTGGAAGATGATTCGCCGGCGGCCGAACCGCGTTATCGTGCGCAGTTCATCATCGACGTTGATGCGCTAGCGCAGCCCCACGCTCAATACGTCCTCGACCATATTTTCTGCGATATCTGGCGCGACGGGCGCTGGCATCACGCATGGGTATATTCGGTACTTCCGGCGCATGGTTCCTGAGCTATCGTGGTCACCGATGGAATCAGCCCAGCGTGTTGTTCTGGCTCGGTGCCGCTCGCGGCTGGCGAGAATCAAGTTGAGTTCGATCTGCAAATTGGTAATCCGGGGTGCGATCTCTCTGGGTCAACAATAACAACAGAAGGTTCGCCCACGGTTCCGGCAATTCGCCGTCGATAATTCCGCAGATGTTGGTATTGAGACGGCGTTCTTGGGCTCTGCTGGCCCCTCGCTTGGTTTCGTAAGTGCCTACGGCGGCATTGCTGTTGAATATGACCAATTTGATTCTCGTCGTTCGACGTTTATTGGCTACTGAGCCAAGAGCTGCTGTAAATTCCCGCTAATACCATTATATGGAGTGATGCAGATGACGAAGATTACTATGTGCTCTTGCGATGCTCGCCTGGCTAGCTCGCCTGGGCTCGCGCTCGCAGGTGCGGGTGGTACGACTTGTGCCACGGCTCACAGGTGATGTCCAATGGAAACTACTCCGGAGATACTTCGCGCCGGGGTATAGCAATGTGGTTGGTGAACCTTGGACCGCTTCCGAGTCCGGCAAATGACGCAATTTATACTTTTGTGTCTGATCGGCAATGGCCACTGGATCTGTTCAATTCACACCTCAGTACCCAGGTGCGATCTTCCTAACGACGGCGTGCTCCGGCTCCGGCCCTGTGCCAGCGTTGAAGCCGCATCGACTTGAAACCGCCGGGACCAGCTGTGCCGCTCCCGATTGACAACGGCGCGGGTGCGCCCCTTGACTGCCGGCACCACTTACTTACATCATTGTGTCTGGCAGTCCTCGCAGACGGCGCGACCGCGAATGGACACATTCGGATTCACAACCCCGCCATTGCCGGTTGACATTGCAGAACTTCTCGATCGATTAACTGATCGATCGGCCCTTCGGCCGCTTATCGAAAAGCCCGGTTTCGGCCGGGCTTTTTTTTGGGTAGATTTCACAGCTTTCGCCACGGGATTTCGCGCAATGATTCTGACGTCGATTCTCCTGACGGCCGGTTTGGTGGCCGCAGCGCCGGCAGCCAACCCGATCACCGTCGCCAACTGTCAATTTGGCGAAGTGCAGGCGTTCGATTCGACTGAATGCACGATTGCACTTGCACAATTCAAGCGCGCATCAGGTTTACTTGAACATCACGGCGGGTCTCCCGGAGGATGCTGCGACGCCGTCAACCGTGAAAGTGCCTACCGACGCCACGATTGACATCACTGCTCATATCGCCATCGGCAATGGTGTTGGTGATACAAAGCATTATTTCCGAATCAGCCCCGCGGACGGCAGTGGCCGCGATGTGTACGCGCATGCCGACGGTTTTGCATTGAGCGCGCTGGACCAGTTGATGCCGAATCTTGCTTTCGGGAACGTGAATGTTTCGTCGGTCTCTGCCGGAAAGGCGAATCGAGTTGTCCAGTCACGACGGTGCAGACTTTCGCATCCTGCGCGTCACCGGCAAGCCGGACGCCGTCGAGGCCACGATTGCGCCGGATGGCCGCACGCTGGACGTCAAGCTTCGCAAGGACGCGCCGTGGGCGGTACTGGACGATTACGTCAAGCTGGCGATCGACACGCCATACCAGAAGCAAGCCTGGGTTCGCGTTACCGGTGACATCCATGGTGCCGTTGCGCCGAAGAGGAACCCGGTTTCGCTCGGCTTCGTGGCACCCGGAAAGCATCGTCAGGTCGCATTTGATCTGACGCATGCCGAGGGCAAGTCGTTTCGGGTTGGAACGATGACGCTCGATGGCTTCAAGGGTCGGGCAACGGCGAGGGATTGCGAACCGGCGAAGCTCGGTTGCAAATCCGTAATGCTGCACATTTCGGACGATCAAAAGCCGGGCGTTGTGCGCGGCACGTTGACGATCGAATTGCCGGACGCGGGACGCAATCTAGCCGTCAAAGTGTGGGCCATCTTGCAGGCGGCGCAGTCCCCGGAAACCGCACAACGCGAAGCGAAAAACTCCGTCACAGAGGCGAGCAACAAGAAATCAAACGCCTCCCCCCAGCCGGCAAAAGCGGCAATCGCAAATGCCGTCGAGGGATCCCGAAAGTCGCCTAGCCCTGAGCATGCGGTTACGCTTGCCGGGGAATCCCGAACCAAGTCCGGCGCTCCGCAGGCGAGCAAACGCGCGCCCGCGCCGATGGAGCCGCCGCCGCCCGGAACTGGACCGCTTCTGAAATGGTCAACTTCGGATGAAGGCAGCGTGCACGGCTATCAGATCTATCGCAGCGACAGCAAGAATGGTCCGTTTGTATTGCAGGACCGCAAGACCATCCGCGCCCATCCCGAACAGGGATCAGGCTATCAGTGGCGTGATACCCGCGCAATTCATGGAAAAACCTATTGGTACTACATCGGCGTCGTCTACAAAGACGGTCGCAAGGACAAGCTCTCACCCCCAGAGCGTACCGTTGCCAAATAGCCGATGCGAAGGACGCTGGCCGACCTGAAACCGTCGTTTAAACGTTGGTTTCCGCGTAGCGGTGTAAAGCGCCAGCGACGAGTCACGAGACCGCCAGGCACCCCATGTGATGCCTTGCACGGTGGGCGCGCATTGCGCGCATGGAGTTTTCGCGTGCAAACATGTCTCGGTGCTATACCTTCGAATTGATTGCGTCTAATCGATAGCCATCGGCATTGACGCGCAGCACGCTGCCCTGTTCGTACCAGTCACCGAGCACGATACGTTCGGCTTTAACGCCGTCGAGATCGAAACGATGCACGGCGGGACGATGCGTGTGGCCGTGGATCAATCGCCGGACATCGTGTGCGCGTAACGCGGAGGTCACTGCATCGGCATTGACGTCCATGATCGATTCCGTCGCTTCGCTGGTATAGCGCGCGCTTTGTTCGCGCGCCTCGCGTGCGAACGCATTGCGTGCGTCCAGCGGGCGGCCTAGAAATTCGCGTTGCCAGCCCGGCTCACGGGTGCGCGCGCGAAACGCCTGGTATGCCGCATCGTCCGTACACAACGTGTCTCCGTGCATCAGCAATACGCGATTGTTCTGGATTTCGATTACGCACGGATCCGGCAGCAAGGTGAGACGCGCGCGACGCGCATAGTCATCCCCGAGCAGAAAATCGCGGTTGCCATGCATGAAGAAACAGGGCACGCCGACGCCATGCAGGTCACGCAGGGCCTCAGCGACGCACGTGGCAGTATCGCTGGTCGCGTCATCACCCACCCAAGCCTCGAACAAATCGCCGAGTATGTACAGCGCCTTGGCCTGACTTGCTTGATCCCGGAGAAACTCGACGAACAGCCGCGTGATGTGAGGTCGGCTCGCGTCCAGGTGAAGATCCGAAATAAACAGCGTGGTCGAGCGTGGTGCGCGATCCACGCGACTGGCCGTCATGGTTTACTCGACGAGCGATGCCTTGTCGATAACGACTGGAGTCAACGGCACGTCGCTCCTGAACGGCCCTTGGGCGCCGGTCGGAACCGCTTCGATTTTCTTGACCACCTCCATGCCGGAAACGACCTTTCCGAAAACACAATAACCCGGGTTGGCGGCGCTGACGTAGTCGAGGCGCTTGTTATCGACCGCGTTGATGAAGAACTGCGCACTGGCCGAATTCGGATCGGGCGTGCGCGCCATTGCGAGCGTGCCAGCGGTGTTGCTCAAACCGTTGCTGGATTCGTTGACGATCGAAGGCCGCGTCGGCTTCTGATGGAGATCCTTGGTGAAACCGCCACCCTGAACCATGAAATTGGGGATGACGCGGTGGAAAACGGTCCCAGCGTAGAAACCCGATTTGACATAGCCGAGAAAGTTGGCAACGGTCTTGGGTGCCTTGTCCGGATACAGCTCGACGGTAATGTCGCCGAGGCTGGTCTTGAGCAACACCTTTGGATTTGCAGCGGCTGGAGGCGTTGCTTCAGCTTTGGCTGCCGCAGCGGGTTTCGGCGCCTTCATGGCCGGCTTGTGGACGGGCTTGGCCTGCGCGAAGGCGAGAGTGGGTGCGAGCAGGGCGAGCAACAGCAATGAATGCTTGAACATGGGAAGGGTCCTTGGTGGCTATCGGAGAATGATAGGCGCTGCAGCGCCCGGCGTCATCGTCAGGCTACCGCACGTTCGCCGGCACACACATTCAGTTTGAGATCGAGTTGCTTGAAGTAATCGGATTCCTTTTCCAGATCGGCACGGGTCAACGGATGCTGGGACAGCCACTCCGCTGGCAATTCCAGGCGCACCGTGCGTTCGTCCACGGCCAGTATCATGGGCGGCAACGTCTCGCTCGTGCGCGCACGTTCGAGCAGGGTGGCGAGACGCAGCAGCGCGGTGAGTCGTCGAGAAAGCGGGCGCAGCCGGTCGGGCAATGCATCCAGGATCTCCCGATCGGGTTTGCGCCGGTGACAGCGCACGATGGCGGCCAGCATCTGTTGGGTCTGGCGGCTGAAACCGGCAAGATCGGAATGCGCAAGAATGTAGGCGCCATGCACGTGGTGCAGGCTGTGCGCGATCGCAAGGCCGATTTCATGCACATCCACGCACCACCCGAGCAGCTCACGCTCCGCGACATCGAGATCCCATGTGCTGGCGGCCTGATCGAACAGCCGCAAGGCAACGTCGCGCACACGTGCGGCCTGCGCACGATCGATGCCGTAACGTTGCGCCAGTGCATCGATGCTGTCTGCGCGCGGATCGCGTTGCCGTGCCCGTCCGAGCATGTCGTATAACAGGCCTTCGCGCATCGCGGTTTCGCACGCGCTCATGTGCTTGAGTTCGAAGCCTGCGAACACCGCTTCCAGGATAGCTACACCGCCCGCAATGACGGCTGCCCGATCGGCCCCCAGTCCGTTGATATTCAGCTTGTCGACGCTGCCGGCATCAAGCAGCGCATCGCGCAATCGCGTCAACGATGCCGCCGAAATGCCCTGTTCGCTCCAGCCATTGGCCTGGACAATATTGTCGATGGCCTTAGCAGTGCCCGACGATCCTATCGCCTCGGTCCAGCCACGCGCGTGATAGCTCGCCGCGAATTGCTGCAACTCGATGGCAATTTCGGTCTGCGCCTGTCGCCAGCGCTTCGCCGTTATCCGGCCATCCCCGAAGAAGCGCAGGCTGCTCGCAACGCAACCTATCTGCAGGCTTTCGGTTTCGAGGGTGTCGAAACCCTGGCCGATAATGAATTCGGTACTGCCGCCCCCAATGTCGACGACCAGCCGCCGCTGGTTCGATCGTGGCATGCCGTGGGCGACTCCGAGATAGATCAGGCGTGCCTCTTCGCGACCCGAAACGATCTCTATCGGATGACCAAGAGCGGTCTCCGCCGGGAGCAGGAAGTGCTGGGGATTGGCGAGTTGGCGAACCGTATTCGTCGCGACCGCACGAACCCTTCCTTCGCCGATTGCACGCAACCGTTGTCCGAACCGCGCAAGGCAGGTCAGGGCGCGCTTCCGCCTTTCCGCATCCAGGCTGCCATCGGCACGTAACCCCATCGCCAGACACACGCTGTCGCGCAGTCGATCAATGATGCGCAATTCGCCATGTTCAAGACGCGCCACCACCATGTGAAAACTGTTGGAGCCGATATCGACGGCCGCGAGAAATTCGCCATCGCGTATCTCCATCTGGGTGGCGTGGTTCATTCGGGGCCCCGTTTGCCGATGGCGAATTGTCGCATGGCCGCGATCGGCATGTTGGGCGGCGCGCCCAGCGAGTGTCGCGATTTGGCGCTACTGCTTGGTGTACATGGCAAGCAACGCATGTTGTGCGCAATGCGGCGCCTCGTCCCCGGGCGCGACGCGTTCATAACTGCCGTCGGCCAGGAGTTCCCAGGCTTGGGTGTTGTCGCGCAGATAGTTGACCAGCGCTTCCTCGTAGACGCGCGCTGCCAATGCCGGGTCACGGATCGGGAAACAGGTCTCGATGCGCCGTAACAGATTGCGTTCCATCCAGTCTGCGCTCGAACAGAAAATCTCTGGCTCGTCCCCGTTGCGAAACCAATAGACCCTGCTGTGCTCGAGAAAACGCCCGACAATGGAGCGCACGCGGATATTCTCGGAAACTCCGGGAATCCCCGGACTGAGGGCGCACGCGCCGCGTACGATCAGGTCGATCTGCACGCCAGCGCAGGAAGCCCGATACAGAAGCTCGATTACACCTTGTTCGTTCAGCGCGTTCATTTTGGCGATCAGTTGCGCCGGGCGCCCGGCTTCGGCGTGCTTGATCTCACGCTCGATGCGCGACATGAGGCCTTCGTGCAGCGTGAACGGCGATTGCAGGAGGCAGTTGAGGTTGATGACAGGCCCGAGCCCGGACAGTTGCAGGAACACCAGATGTGCGTCTTCGCCGATCTCCGGATCAGCAGTCATCAGGCCGAAATCGGTATAGATTCGCGAAGTGAGCTGGTGGTAATTGCCGGTCGACAGGTGCACGTAACGGCACAGCACGCCGCTTTCGCGTCGCACGATCAAGAGCATCTTGGCGTGCGTCTTGTAGCCGACCACGCCATAGACCACCTGCACCCCGGCTTCCTGCAGCCGATTGGCCATGCGCAGGTTTGCTTCCTCGTCGAAACGGGCGCGCAGTTCGATCACGACGGTGACGTCCTTGCCGAGCCGCGCAGCTTCGATGAGGTGATCGATGAGCGAGGAATCACTGCCTACTCGGTATAGCGTCTGCTTGATTGCGAGTACATCCGGATCGAGACTGGCTTGGCGCACCAGTTCCTGCACCGCGCCGAACGACTCGAAAGGGTGGTGCAAGAGGATGTCGCGTTCGCGTATCGCCTCGAACAGGTTGTGCTGCTCCGCGACGGCGGGGTGCACACGCGGCGTGAACGCGGCGAACTTGAGGTCGGCACGATCGATCTGGTCGTACACCGAATCAATGCGACTGACATTGACCGGGCCCTGGCAGCGATAGACATCGCCATCGGTCAGCTCGAAATTCTGCATCAACAGTCGGGTAATGCCTTTGGGACAGTTGTCTGCGATTTCGAGACGGACGGCGCGCGCATAGGCGCGACCCTTGAGCTCGTCGCGGAGCGCCAGCGCAAGATTCTCGATCTCCGCCTCGTCGACGACCAATTCGCTGTTACGCGTAACGCGGAACTGGTAAGAACCTTTCACCTGCATGCCGGGGAACAATTCGTCCATGAACTCCGGCAGGATGCTGGACAGGAACGCGAACTCGTAATGCACAGCGGCCACTTCGGTCGGCAGGCGAATGATGCGCGGCAAGGAGCGTGGAGCGCGGACCAATGCCATGTGTCCCTCGCGGCCAAACGCATCGCGGCCCTTCAACACGACCGCAAGATTCAGACTCTTGTTCAGGATGCGCGGAAATGGGTGCGATGGATCGAGCCCCAGCGGCGAGAGCACAGGAAGGATCTCGTGACGAAAATAGCCTTGCAGCCAGCGTCGCTGCTTGTCGGTCCATCGCGTGTTCGCGACAAAGCGGATGCCCTCGCGCTCAAGCGCAGGCAGCAGCGTATCGTTCCAGATATCGTACTGCGACTTCACCAGGACCAGAGCGCGATCGCGAATTTGCACAAGCAAGTCGCCAAGTGGCATTGCGTCGGCGCCAGGATGCACTTCGCCGAATGCATGATGTTGCTTGATTACCGCGACGCGTACTTCGAAGAACTCATCAAGCACTGAACAGGAAATGCAGAGATAGCGCATCCTTTCCAGCAACGGCAGCGACGGATCCCTGGCCTGCGCCAGCACGCGCGAAATGAACTCGAGTTGCGCCAACTCGCGATTCAGATAGAGCCGAGGGTCACGAAAATCCGGCGCGGGCGCCACCGCGCGTAGTCTGTTCACTTGCGACAGCACGCGAGTACGGGCGCGAGCGAGTCCGGCTTCTGCTCCCCCCCGTGATGGCGCAACTCGAGTACCACCGGTGTCAACTGGGTGATCCTTGCATCCACTCTGGCGCGTTGGTAGTAATTGAGGTCGCTCATCTTGAGCAGAGCCTTCAATTGATTGAGTGCATCTTCCGCGTGACCGTTCAAATAGGCAGCCTCGGCGTATGCTTCGGTTGCCCTGACCTTGTCACCGGCAAGCTGGTTCGCGTGCCCCAAGCTCTTTTGCAGATCAGGATCGTCGGCAAATCGGTCAATAAGGGGGCGCAGCAGGTCCGCGGCGCGGGCGCCAGCCTCTTGTGTGCCTCGAGCCAGCAAGGAATCGGCATAGGCGAGAGCGATGGTGTGGTTGTCGGGAAAATCCCGGTTGAGCTGATCGTAGAGTTTCTCGGCCCCCGCATGGTTGCCGTTCTGGTCTTCGGCATCTGCCAGAGCCAGTCGGAAAATCGAACTTCCCGAGTGTTTGGCGACCAGGCGCTCGAGCTCCTCCACAGCGCGCTTCGACTGGTGTGCGCGGGTCAGTGCGAGCGCAAAGCCGTAATGATTCGCTGGAGTGTCGAAATCGCTTCCCTCGTGCAGATTTTCGGCGTAGTACGCGAGGACCGCGCCGGGCGAATCGGCCGAAAGCACGCGCGCGCGTTCACGCATGGCCTCGAAATACGCCTGTTGCGCCTCGCTGAGCGGCTCACAGGTCGAAACGCTCACCTGTGGCAATGTGCCGACGCCGCTTTTGGCGCCGACTGTCACGGTGCTCGAATCACTGGCACGTTCCGCACTCGCCTCGTCAGGCATCTGGGATTCGAGAAGATCGGTCGTCGGCGCTGGCAAGCGCAGGTTCAATGCTTTACCCGAGGCGCGCTCGGTTGATTGTGGCACCAGCGTCACGCTCTTCGGACAGCCCAGTTGCGCTGCGCGCGCCTTGGCGTCGGCAATGCGATGGATATCCACCGGGTGTGTCATCAGGAATTCCGGCACATCGACACCATTTGAGCGCATCACGCGTTGCAACGCCGCAAAGGTGTCGGCCATCGCCATTGGATCGTAACCGGCGCGCGCAAGTGTCTGGATGCCGACATGGTCGGCTTCGGCCTCGTCGTGGCGCGTGAAATCGATCTGATGCTGTTCGATCAACGAGGTGCCGGAGACGATGGCAGCGCCGGTGCTGTCATCGTTGCGATGCGAAGTTGCGATGATCGCACCGAGCATCGCGAGTGCCATCGGGATGCTGGTTTTTTGCGCATCCTCGAATGCACGCAAAAGATGCTGCTGGGTGATATGCGATATTTCATGCGCAAGGATCGCCGCAAGTTCGTCTTCGCGCTGCATGGCGACGATCATTCCGGAATTGGCCGCGATGTATCCGCCGGGCGCGGCGAACGCATTGATTTCCGAATCGCGCACGATGAAGAAGGTGAACGACATGTCCGGCCGATCACTGTGGGCGACCAACCGATACCCGACCGCATTGATGTAATCGTCGAGCAGCGGGTCGTCCAGAACCAGCCCATAGGAACGCAGTTCGTGCAACATGTTCGCGCCATACGCGCGTTGTTCCGCCGGCGACATCACGGTTCCGGCGGAACTCCCGATATCGGGCAACGCCACGGACGCCTCGCGTGCACCGACCGGAGCGGCGAGGCTGGCCGTCAGGATGGCGGTCACGCAGCGTGATTTGAACATGATGCTATCGATCCGTTATTCGCCATTCGACCACCTTAGCGCGGTCCGGGTTCCGTCGCCATCGCGCCCCGGCCGAGTCGTGCCTGGCCCCGGTCCGGATGGCATTCCCGCCTTGGCTTGGCGGCGCGCAATGTGACTGAGCAGCTTGCGGTTACGCCCCGCGCTGGCGAGAATGGTTTGCGCAAGGACGGGAGCTTTCCTCAGTCAGGGCTGGCGGATTGGTATGGTACGCATTGATTTTTACACTTCAGCGACATGTCTCTATTGCGTCGGTGCCAAAAATCTGCTGACCCGGCTTGGTCTTGAGTTCGAGGAGATACGCATCGACCTCGACCCCTCGCGGCGGGAGGAAATGCTGGCGCGCAGCGGAGGCCGGCGCAGCGTTCCCCAGATCTTCATCAACGACACATATATCGGTGGATACGAGGATCTGGTTGCAGCAGATCGCAGCGGCAAACTGGCGCAGATCCTTGCCGCTAGCCGCTGAACGTTGCGACAGACAGGTGCATCAATCCGGTACGCGCAACAGTTGCACCAGCGTGTCGTCGGCCGTGCGGCCCTTGAGATGATCGATCCCGATCTGATCGAAGTTGGCCACGGTGTCGGGGAGCGCAATCAGCGTGCAGAAGTCCGGCGTGGCTACGGTTGCCGTGGCGTCGAGACGGCAATCGAGGCGGGAGCCGCCGAGCGGGTCGCGCAGATGAAAGCTGTCCGAGTCCTCGATACTGACCTCGCTCAGGTCGAAAACCGACGCCTCCTCCTGGCCCGCGCGTACCAATACCCAGCGACCGCGCCAAGCGGTACCGGTCGGCTCAGCGGCGAACAGCGAGCGCGAGATACTGAGAGCTCGAACATCCAGTGTGCCGTTGCCACGATCGCGCACGATCCAGGCCAAGGCCCGAGTCGGCGACAGGAACTGGATTTCGAGGTGCGGTCCCGGTTCGGCAAGCGGGCGATTGTCGGATGCTTCAAACGGTGCATCCCCCCGGCTCAGGGACACCAAAGGTATATGGGCGACACGACCCGCAACGGACGCGCTGCCAAAAAACCAGGTCGCGTTTCCGGCATCGTCGAATCCGAGGAAGCCCGCGGCCACGCGATGATCCTGGAATTCGAGGCTGAGGCCGCTACCCGAGAGCGCCGCTCCGGTTTCCTTGCTTGCCTGCGACCACCAGAATCCGCTTTCGGGTTGGGGCGATGAATTCGGCGAGGTGGCATCGAGCAATGTAAATGCCGCGAGTTCGGGCGTCGCGTTGGTTGCGGCAAGAAACACCCGCGTGCGATAGATCAGGGGCGGCAGTTGCGGCAAGCCCACAATCGCACTCGGGCTCAGGCGAAGCCGATATGGCCTGGAATGGCTGGAATCGCACCCCGTTGTTGGGAAGCGGGCATTGATGGTCAGGTCGGCGCCGTCGAGAGCGATGCCATCTACTTGCGGAATGCAATCGTTCGGCCACATACCGCTCAAGTCAACTTCGCGCGCGAGCGGCATGGCCGGATCGGAAGGTTGGTCGAGCTGCACCTGCAGGAGCGGCGGGGATGATTCGCCGCTCGCATCAGTGGCCCCGAAAGCTCCAGAGACCGGCGTCAAAATCACCAATATCGCGATCGATATGGAAGCCACTACCGTTTCAATCGCGGACCTCGGATGTCCGGGAGCGCGACACGGCAATGACGCCGTGCAGCGCATCCGCCGCGCATTCCAGCGCGGCGACCTCCGAGCTTCGCTTGTACGTCCGTTGGCCATTCCGCGATAATGCACGGCTTTTCCGGCCGCGCGCAAGCCGGTTTCCGCGATTTTCCCTGGCGTTCTTCTATCGATGAGCAAGACGATTGCGGTTATTCGTGGTGACGGCATCGGCCCGGAAATAATGGACGCGACCCTGCGCGTCCTGGCTGCCACGGGCTGCGGGCTTGAGTACGAATTCGTGGACGCCGGCGTTGCCGCGCTCGATCGCTGCGGGGAGTTGTTGCCACAAGCCACCCTGGACGCGATCGCGCGACACCGAGTTGCGTTGAAGGGTCCGTTGATGACGCCCGTCGGCGGCGGGTTCAGCTCGCTCAATGTCGAGTTGCGCAAACGCTTCGATCTTTACGCGAACGTGCGCCCGGCCGTCACGTTTCCGGGCGCGCGCGCGCGCTATGACGATGTCGACATCATCACGGTACGTGAAAACACCGAAGGCGCCTATGGATCCGAAGGCCAGACGCTTTCGCCCGACGGCGAAGTGGCGCAGTCGCGGATTCGCGTGACCCGGCGAGGTTCCGAGCGCATTGTGCGCTACGCGTTTGAGCTGGCACGTCGTCAGGGGCGCCGCAAGGTCACTCTCGTACACAAGGCCAACATCATGAAGACCACTTCGGGACTGTTCCTGAAGGTGGCCAGGGAAGTTGCCGGGCAATTCCCGGGTATCGATTGCAATGAACTGATCGTCGACAACTGCTGCATGCAACTGGTGATGAATCCACAGCAGTTCGATGTGATTGTCACGACCAACCTGTTCGGCGACATCATCTCGGATCTGTGCGCAGGTCTTGTCGGTGGGCTCGGTCTCGCGCCAGGCGCCAACATTGGAACCGAGGCGTCGATATTCGAGGCCGTTCACGGCTCGGCACCGGACATCGCGGGAAAGGGGATCGCCAATCCGTGTGCGCTCATGCTTGGCGCCGCCCAGATGCTTGATCATCTGAGCATGCGCGAACATGCCACGGTTATCCGCGATGCGATTCGCACGACGCTTGCGCGCGGCGTTGCCCTGACGCCGGATCTGGGCGGAAACGGCACAACCGTCGCGTTCACCGATGCGTTGATCGAGTGCATGGGCGCCGACCAGAATTGAGTCGCTTTTCGATGCGGGTTGCCGCAACGGTCCTCGTGCGATCGGCGCGACGCGTCGGGTCGCGTCGATCAGCGGGAGTTCAATCGCGACCCTGCAACGAAATGACCGAGTGGTCGAGCACTCGCAGGCTGCCCCTTCCTGGTCGATAGCCGGCAATGAGCGCACGTTGAACATAATCGACCGCTTGTGCCGTGGCTGCACTGAGCGTCAAACCCGAGGCAAGCCCCGCTGCGATCGCCGACGCCAGCGTACAACCGGTTCCATGGCCTTCGACCGGAAGACGCTCGTGAGTGAACCAACGCGAGCCGGCTGACGTCAGCAACAAATCCGCCATGCGCTCGCCGGGCAAATGGCCTCCCTTGAGCAGAACGGCCTTTGCGCCAGCGGACTGGAGCTCCATAGCCAGCGACAGTTGATCGGCGCCGTCGGTTGGCGTGCGCTCAAGCAGGCTGTGGGCTTCGGGCCAGTTCGGTGTCACCAGATCAGCTCGTGGGAGCAGGTGCCGCCGAATGGCTGTGGCGACTGCGGCGCCACCCAGCGAAGCCCCGGTCGTCGCAACCAGTACCGGATCCAGCACCAGCTTGAGGCGCGGATGGCGCTGCAGTGTTGATGCGACAAGACGCACGATGGCGGGCGTTGCAAGCATGCCGACCTTGACTACATCGAATTGGAAGTCCGCAAGCAACGCGTCGATTTGGGCTTGGATGATGGCCGTCGACAGCGCGTTTACGGCCATGACGCCGCGCGTGTTTTGCGCCGTGATCGCGGTCAAGACGCATAAACCGTGCACGCCGAATGTCGCAAAGGTTCGCAAATCCGCTTGGATACCCGCTCCGCCTCCGGAATCGGACCCTGCAATCGCAAGGACCAGCGGCGGTGCGTCACGCAACGGCTTCGATGATTTGTCGGATTTTCGCAACATGGAATGCGATAGGTGCTGGCCGAGGGGAGCCGCTAGCCACGGGCCACTGACAAAATCAGCACACCGTGGGTCGCCTCGTGGGTGGCAGGCGGCATGCAGGCTTGACGAAATGTTGTTTTTTCGCCAAGATCGCATTCGCATTAGACCACAACCTTACCGCAGCACAGGGCAATGCAGCGGGCAACAGCAACCGCAGGGAGAAAGGTGGGAGCGTGCAGCCTCGGTTGGGCGCTCCCCCTTTTGTTTTTGACTTGGTCCGGCGCGGTCTATGCGCAGGCGCCGCACGCGGCTGCAAGAAATTCGAGTGAGATCATTTCCCGCCAAGGGACGCCAGGCTCGGGTTCGGTTCTTGATCGCTGGAGGGACTATGCCCTGTCCAGCATCACCCCGCGATTTTCCTGGGCGCTGCGATCCCCGGGTGCCGATGTGGCGCCAAGCGTACTGGACCGCTACGGTGCGCACCTCGAAATCCCGACGCGCTTCCGGATGAACGACACGTCCGGCTTTCATTTGAGCATGTCTGCGGCATCAGCTCTGGTTTCCGTGACTCCGAACACCGAGGCGCCGCCGCGCCTGCTCGATTTGCCCGCAGCCGGGCTTGAGAGAACCGTGGTCACGCCGTCGATCGAACACACCGTGGGGAACACGGGCAGCGTCCGGGTTTCGGCGGTACTCGCCTACCAGCGATTTGCGAGCGTTGGCTTGGGAACCACAGTGCAGCCCGAAGATTTGCGTCCGTTTGCCGCAGCAAGGGGCGATAGCTCGTTCGGCTCCGGGCTGCGCATCGATTTTTCCGGAGCGTTGACCGATCGGCTGGGCTGGGGAGTCGGCTATCAGTCGCGCGTGAACATGAACCCTCTGGCGAATTATCGAGGTGTGTTCGCCGAACCTGGCGACTTCGATATTCCGGCCAGCGCGAATCTCGACTTGCGCTATGCATTGACACCCGCGTTTTCGCTCGACGCGGGTTTCCAGCGGGTGAAGTACAGCGGTATCACCCCGTTCATCAGCAGCGCATTGCCGATCCGTTTCCTCGCCTTGCTCGGCGACGGGGCGAGTCCGACCTTCGCTTGGCGCGACCTCAATGTCTACAGTCTCGGCGGCAGCTTGCACAGCTCGGTCGTGGGCGATATCGAACTGCGCTATACCTCGCGACAGCAGCCGCTGCCGACGTCTCACCTGCTCGAGCAGGCGTTGGCATTGGGTGACGCCAGCGATACCATCTCGCTCGGCTGGTCGCGCGCGACCGGGGCGACGTCGCACCTGAGCTTCCTCGCGAATTATGCCTCCACGCCTTACTTTCTGGCGCTTCCCAGTTATCGTTTGAATAGCCAACCGGCGGGCGGTCGCGTCGAGTTCCAGGCAATCTGGACGACGCGATTCTGAGTTCCAGTTACATCCGATGAACTCGTCGCGGCTCGTGCCGTAGCCCGCTCTCTCTTTTACGTTCCGCTGTGCTTCGCGGGGCTAGAGTCGCCGAACATCGCAGTGCATCAATCAATTTCACCATTCATTCGGCAAGGCGAGCATTCCTGCATTGCCCCTTGGACTTGCTGCAAGGAATTTCCTAAAGTTTTTCCGAAGCATAGTCGGCAAGGCGCGAACGTTCGCCTCGTCGCAGCGTGACGTGCGCGCTATGTTGCCAATCCTTGAAGCGGTCTACGGCGTAGGTCAGTCCGGAAGTGGTTTCGGTGAGGTAGGGCGTGTCGATCTGTTCGACGTTGCCGAGGCAGATCATCTTGCTCCCGGGGCCCGCTCGCGTGAGAAGGGTTTTCATCTGCTTGGGCGTCAGATTTTGTGCCTCGTCGATAATCACGTAGCGGCCGAGAAATGTGCGTCCGCGCATGAAATTCAGGGAGCGAATCTTGATGCGCGAGGCAAGCAGGTCGTTGGTCGCCGCGCGGCCCCACGCGCCCCCTTCCTGCGGGCTGGTCAACACCTCCAGATTGTCGGTCAGCGCGCCCATCCATGGCGTCATTTTCTCCTCCTCCGTGCCGGGCAGGAAACCGATGTCGTCACCCACAGACACAGTGGCGCGCGTCATGATGATCTCGCGATAGCGCTGCTGATCCATGACCTGGGCGAGCCCCGCGGCCAATGCCAGTAAAGTCTTGCCAGTCCCCGCGGTACCGAGCAGCGTGACGAAATCGACATCCGGATCCATCAACGCGTTCAACGCGAAATTCTGTTCGCGATTGCGCGCGCAGATTCCCCATACCGTATGCGAGCCGCTGCGGAAATCCTCGACGATTTCGAGTGTCGCCCGGCCTCCCTGAAGATCGAGCACGCGCAGTTCGACTTCGTTTTCGCCAGGCAGAAAAAGGCACTGATGCGGATGCCAGTCTTCGCCTTGGCGCAGCGTCACCTCGTAAAACGCTCGACCGCGCTCGGACCACGAGCGCAGTTCATCGTGGCGATCCCAGAAATCGGACGGCAGTTCGCTGACGCCAGTGTAGAGAAGGCTGAAATCATCCAGGGCGCGATCGTTTTCGTAGTCTTCGGCGCTTATTCCATAAATCTTCGCCTTGATCCGCAGATTGATGTCCTTCGACACCAGTACCGCAGCCTGTTTCGGATGGGCATCGCGCAGCGCCAAAACCGACGCCAGAATCCGGTTATCGGGAATATCGCGGTGCAGCGCAGAATCCGCTGCGGCTGGAGTCGGGGCGCGCGTCTGGAAATACAATCGACCACGTTTTCCGCCGCGATCGAGGTTGAGTCCGTGCGGCATTACCAGGTCGAGCCCTTCGTCGATGCCGCGGCCGTTCCCGGCCTCGATCAGCTCATTGAGGAAGCGGCTGACTTGCCGTGCGTTGCGCGAGACCTCGGATGTACCTGTCTTGGCGGCATCGAGTTCCTCGAGCACTGTCATCGGAATGAACACATCGTGTTCCTGGAAGCGGAACACGGCGGTGGGATCATGCATCAGGACATTGGTGTCGAGAACGTAAATGCGCTTGCCTCGCGTCATCGGCTAGCCTCGAAATTCGAATCGGGAAAATGTACGCCGCAGCAGACATCGCGACTGCGACGTGGCGCGCTCAGAACTTCATGGGATCCATGATCGCGTCGAGATTGAGGCCATCGCAAAATTCAAGGAAGTCATCCCGCAGGCCGGCGATATGCATGGTATTCGGAATTCCGATGGTTATCTGTGCGGAAAACATCTCGGCCCCTGTCTGCATTGCACGATAGCGCGTGGAGTGCAGTTGCTCGATGCTGATCTCTCGACCGGTCAGAAATTCGGCGAGCTGGAACAACAGCCCCGGTTTGTCGGCAGCAACCACTTCCACCACATAGGGCAACAGGTTTGTCTGCTGCTGCTTGGCGCCGCTGCGAAAATGGTTAAGCCGCAGTTTGCCGTCGCGGTCAAGCTTGGCCAGCGCGTTCTCGAGTTTGGCAATCGCATCCCACGACCCTTGCGCGAGCGCCAGCACGCTCAAATCGCTGCCGAGCGCCGCCACTCGGGCTTCAGCGAGGTTGCAGCCGCAGTCCGAAATGCGCTTGGAAATCGCCACCAGCGGCGAATGATCGATCTCGGAAAACGCGCTGATGAGCAGATAATTTTCGTTGGTGGCCGGACGCTGCGCGCCGTCCCCGGAAGGCCTTGTTTCTGCCTGCTTCACGTCTTTTGCCGCCCCATCCATGTCTCGCGTGCCGCCGGTCAGAATACTTGCCACCCCCAGCACTCGCAAGTCGCCATCACGAGGCCCTTTTCTTTCCGGCCGTTCGCACATCGATACGTTGCACCAGAGTGACTGCGTGGACTTCCGCAATGCCTGCCCCTACCATTCTCGCCCTCGCTAACGTGCTGAAGTCCATTTTCCTTGAAACTCTCCGGCAGCATTTGTGCTCTGGCGACGCCGTTTCGCGGCAATGACGCGGCCGAGGTCGACTTCGACTCGTTTGGTTGCCTGATTGAGCGGCAACTCATCGGCGGTACATCGGCTCTCGTGGTCGCCGGCTCCACCGGTGAGGCGGCGGCCCTTGACGAGTCGGAATTTTCCCGTTTGGTCGCCTTTGCGAGCGCCCACGTCGACCGCCGGGTCATCGTTCTGGCAGGAACCGGGCAGCAATCGACGCGCAAGACCATCACCCAGACGCGCCGCGCACAATCCGCCGGTTGCGACGCCGCGCTCGTGGTAGTGCCGCCGTACGTGCGCGCAACTCAGGAAGGTCTGGTACGACATTTTGCGGAGGTCGCCGATCTCGGCGGTTTGCCGGTCGTGCTCTACAATGTGCCGTCGCGGGCAGCAGGTGATCTGCTACCCGGGACCGTTGCCCGATTGGCGACCCACGGCAACATTATCGGCATAAAGGAAGCAGTGGCCGATCCGACTCGCATGAAATCATTGCTCGAACTGAGGTCTGACCGCTTTCATGTCTTGTCGGGCGATGATTCCAGCGCAGCAAGTGCCATGCTTGCCGGCGCTGACGGGATGGTGTCGGTGGCGGCAAACGTGGTTCCGCACGCTTGCGCCACGCTTGCCCGGCTGTGCGCTGGAGGCTATGCGGGTCAAGCTCTGGACCTGGACCGGAAGTTGCGTGAACTGTATGAACTTCTCGGTGTCGAACCCAATCCGATTCCGGTGAAATGGTGTCTTGCCGAGCTCGGCATCGGCGCGGCCAGCTTGCGTTTGCCCTTGATGGGATTGGCGCCGGCTCATCACCAGAAGGCCAGGCGCATACTCGCGCAACTCGAATTGATCGAAGTGAAGGGCGCAGTGGGCTAAACTTCTCGATTCACAAACGACAGGAACAAAATACAGTGAGACGCAACGCGCTAGCCCTGCCGGGCGCAATCATGCTGTTCCTGCTGCTTCCGGGCTGTGGCTTCATGCACAAGCATTTCGGCCGCGATGAAAACGGTTATCAAAAGAGCGTGCAGGAGAAGCCGCTCGAAGTTCCGCCGGACCTGGACTCGCCGAATACCAGTGGCGCCCTGGTGATTCCTCCAGTCGGTTCTGCTGCATCTCCATCGATATCTTCGGGCGCCCCCGCCGCTACGCCTTCACAACCCGCAACATCGCCGACCGAAATCTCTCCGGCGGCAGCGCCCCCTCCCATTTCCAATGGTCCGGGCGTCGCCCTGAGTGGCGGCGGCCTCTCGATCAACGATACGGTGGACAGCGCATACCGGAGAGTGGGCCTCGCGCTCGAACGCGGGGGCGACGCAAAAATCGTCGGGCGTGATGAGGCCAGCCACAGCTACAGCGTTGAATCGACTGGAAAGGCGAAGAGCAACGCCGGTTGGTTGAAACGCATGATTACCTTGGGCCGGGCCGGAAAGACCGCAGTCGGGGTCCATCTGACGGTTCGTGTGAGCGCCGAAGGCTCAGGGAGCAGAGTCAGCATCCAAGGGGGCGGCGACGAGGCAAGCGAGGACGCGGCCAAGGCGTTACTGAACATGTTGCGAGCGCGTCTCGGCTGATATCGCTGCAGTGTCGCTTCAATTTGTGGGCTGCGAGTCCCTCTTCGAGACCATCGCGGATTTGAATCTTTCGCGTCAGCGCTCCAGCAACGGCAACTTGTCCGGCTTGCCATCCCAGTCCTTGGCATCGGGCGGCGCATCGATGCGCTCCGTCAGCACGGGCCACGCCTTGGCCAATTCGGCATTGATGGCGATGAACACTTCCTGTCCTTCCGGAACGTCGTCCTCGGGATAGATCGCATTGGCCGGACACTCCGGCTCGCACAGCGTGCAATCGATGCATTCTTCCGGATCGATCACGAGGAAGTTCGGGCCTGCGTGGAAGCAATCGACCGGACACACTTCCACGCAGTCGGTGTATTTGCACTTGATGCAGTTGTCGACAACGACAAAAGTCATGGTGTTGCTCTTCGTGAATGCCGTGACAGACGAATTGCGCTTTTCGACAATTCTATCAACAGCCGCAGTCAGGGACGATCGCGACAATCGCAAGGACAGGCCTGAGAAGTGCATGAAGGGATGCCCGATTGCACTCGTTGCGACTGCTGACGAATGCAATCCCACCTGGTTGCCGAGGCAGCGATCGCGGTCGTTTGCTCAAGGGTGTGGCGCTCCCTACGAGACTCGAACTCGTGTTCCCGCCTTGAGAGGGCGGTGTCCTGGGCCACTAGACGAAGGGAGCGCGGCGCCGCCACGGGCGGCTGGCAAAAAAGCGGGGCGCGCGTAGTATAACGAATCGGAAACGGGCGGCAATGCGCGGGAGAACGGTTTGCGCGAGCCAGGCATGAACGTCGCCAACATGGAATGAACCAGACTATCTTGTCTCCTGCCGAAAGCTACGTCACCGACTTGCACATCATCGAACGCGCCGATCATTCGATTTCCCGCAAGGACATTTCCAACGGCGCATTGCGCGTGCTTTATCGGTTGAACGAGGCCGGCTACGAGGCGTTCCTCGTCGGCGGTGCGGTGCGCGACCTCTTGCTGGGGGGGCATCCGAAAGATTTCGATATCGCGACCGACGCCGAACCAGAACAGGTGCGCTCGCTGTTTCGCAACTGCAGGCTGATAGGGCGCCGATTTCGTCTGGCGCACGTCATGTTCGGGCGGGAAATCATCGAAGTTGCGACATTTCGAGGGGTCGGCGAGGGCGACAGCGGCGATCGCCACATGGTGGCCGGTCGGCTGGTGCGGGATAACGTGTATGGCAAGATTGAGGAAGATGCGATAAGGCGCGACTTCACGGTCAATGCCCTCTACTACGACATTGCGGATTTCAGCGTGCGCGATTATGTCGGCGGCATCGCCGACCTGCACGCACGTCGCTTGCGTATCATCGGTGATGCCGAGTTGCGTTACCGCGAGGACCCTGTGCGCATGTTGCGCGCGGTGCGGCTGGCGGCCAAGCTCGGTTTCACAATCGAGGATGAAACGGCGGCGCCACTGGAGCAGATAGGGCAACTGTTGGCCGAAGCGCCTCCCGCGCGTCTGTTCGACGAAACGCTGAAGATGTTTCTGGCGGGCCATGGTCTTGCCGGATTTCATGGGTTGGAAAGTCACGGGCTGCTGGCCGAGGTATTCCCGGCGTCCGCCAAGGCATTGCGTGGCTCCAGGGGCAGCGGCTTTCGCTCCGTGATCGAGCAAACGCTGGCGAACACCGATGAGCGCGTGCATGCGGACCGTCCGGTCACTGCGGCTTTCCTCTTCGCTGCACTCCTGTGGGAGCCTGCGCGAGACCTGGCTGAGTTAAGGATCGCCGAAGGAATCGATACAAGGCTTGCCTGGCAATACGCCAGCGATCAGGTACTCAGCATGCAGGCGCAGCGAGTGGCAATCCCTCGTCGGGTTGCGCTCGGAATGGAGGAAATATGGGAGTTGCAATCGCGTTTCGCGCATCGGTCGAGAAAGCGAGTCTTGCGCTTGCTCTCCCATCCGAGGTTTCGTGCCGCCTACGATTTTTTGGTGTTGCGCGCGCACGAATCGGACGAACTTGCCGAAAGCGCCGCGTGGTGGACCGAGGTACAGGAACTTGACGCGCAAGCGCTTTCGCAGCATCTGGGTGCTCAGCTTCCGCAACGGCTGGAAGACGAACCGCAGGTCGTCAAGCGCAAGCGGCCACGTCGGCGACGCCGCAAGAATTCCACTCGCGAAGCGGGCGACGTCGCTGGCGTCGACTCGGCCGAATAATGGCCAATCCGGATGCCGCGCGGGCATACGTGGGGCTTGGCAGCAACTTGCAGCAGCCGGCGCACCAGGTGCGCCGCGCGCTCCAATGGATCGGCGAGTTGCCGCACACGCGACTGCGACGCCATTCGCGCCTTTACCGTACGGCTCCATGGGGGGTTGTCGAACAGCCGGATTTCGTCAATGCGGTTGCCGAGATTGACACTTTGCTGCAGCCGCCAGACCTGCTGGACGGCTTGCTTCGGATCGAGCGGGCGCGTGGTCGCGAAAGAACCCGCACTCGCTGGGGACCTCGGCTGATCGATCTTGATTTGCTCCTCTACGGTGATGTGTCGTGCGATGTTCCGGGGTTGTGCCTGCCGCACCCGCAACTGACCAAGCGCGCGTTCGTGCTGGTGCCATTGGCGGAGTTGGCTGCGCAAATGAGCGTACCCGGCCATGGAAGTGTTGCCGGCTTGCTCGACAAGGTCGATACGACCACGTGTGTTGCATTGAACGAAGACGATTGAAGAATCGTCGGGCATATGTCACCTTGCGCCGCGACCCGCCGCGCGCCAGCGACGTTTCCTGAACTGCCCGAGCATGTACAAGAACACTGACTCCAGCAAGGCGCCAGCCGCGATCACCGTACCGCGATTGCGCGAACTCAAGGCCAAGGCCGAAAAGATCGTGGTCGTGACCGCCTACGACGCAAGCTTTGCCGCGCAAGCCGAGGCTGCAGGCATCGATGTGTTGCTGGTTGGTGATTCTCTCGGGAATGTCATACAAGGTCGCTCCAGCACGTTGCCTGTCAGCGTCGATGACATTGTCTATCACAGCGCCTGCGTAGCGCGCGGCGCAAGGCATGCCCTGCTGGTTGCCGACATGCCATTCATGAGTTTTCGCGATCCGAGCGTCGCGCTGGCTACGGCGGCCCGGCTAATGGCAGAAGGCGGCGCGGCGATGGTCAAGCTCGAAGGCGCGGGATGGGTTTGCGACATTGTCCGTGCACTCAGTGAACGGGATGTGCCCGTGTGCGCGCACCTGGGTCTCACGCCGCAGTCGGTGCACAAGCTGGGCGGCTACCGCGTCCAGGCACGCGAAGCTGGAGACGCCGATCGACTCATGCGCGATGCCAAAGCCATCGAGGATGCCGGAGCGGATCTGCTCGTGCTCGAATGCGTGCCGGCAGCGATCGCCACCGGGATCAGCCGTGAGCTTGCGATTCCGACCATCGGCATCGGAGCTGGGCGCGGGTGTGATGGACAGGTGCTGGTTCTCTATGACCTCCTTGGTATCACTCCGGGACGACGACCGCGTTTCAGCAAGGATTTCCTGATCGGTTGCGATACGGTCGCAGACGCTCTTGCCGCCTATGCCCTCGCGGTGCGGACGGGTGAGTTTCCCGGCGACGAGCACAGTTACTGAGGCGTCAATGCGTCAGTTTGAAACGGTCGCCGGCTTGCGTGAATTCATCGCCGGTGAACGGCGCGCCGCGCGCCGGGTGGGATTCGTGCCCACCATGGGTAATCTCCATGCGGGCCACTTTTCACTGATCGAGGAGGCCCGACGCCGTGCCGATACGGTTGTCGCGAGCATATTCGTAAATCCCACGCAATTTGGGGCCGGCGAGGATTTCGCCCGCTATCCGCGCACGCCGGAACTTGATGCGCAGAGGCTGGAGCGGAATGGTTGCGATGCGTTGTTCCTCCCCTCGTTTGCGGAACTTTACCCGCATGGTGTCGACGGAGATATCCGCATCCACGTACCGGTACTGGGCGAAATACTCGAAGGGGCCAGCCGTCCAGGCCACTTCGACGCAGTTGCGACCATTGTTGCCAAGCTTTTTCTATGTGTTCAACCGGATCTTGCGGTGTTCGGACGCAAGGATTACCAGCAGCTGCTCGTGGTGCGGCAAATGGTAAGCGATTTGCTTTTTCCGATCGAAATCATTGGCGCCCCCACCAGACGCGAACCGGACGGACTTGCAATGAGTTCGCGCAACCAGTACCTCGAGGCACGACACCGGAAAAAGGCTGCCGCAATCTACGCCAGCCTGAAGTGGATCCGGAGCAAGCTTGCGGAAGGCCATCCGAATTTCGGCCAAATCGAGGCTCAGGCGGGGAAGCGCCTCATCGATTTTGGCCTGGAGCCTGATTACGTCGCGATCCGCCGACGCAGGGATCTGCATATGCCGGAGCAGGAAATGAATGGCGACCTTGTCGCCTTGATAGCAGCTCGCATCGGAGGCGTGCGCCTTATCGACAATCTCGATCTCGAGAGCCAGTAGTTTTTTGCGGAATGCTGTGGTATTCTCCCAACCGCCGTCGGGATATTTACAACGTCGGTTGTATTCCCAGGCATGCAGGGCGCATTGCTTAGGTAGTCGTCACTCCAATTAAGGCCCTCGCGCGGAAACGCTGCGAGGGTTTTTTTTGCGCAATGCAGCGCCATCTCAGGATTACCACCGTTGGTACGTCCATGCAATTAGTGCGGTTTTTGGTGCGATGCCGCATGGACTTTTTGCTATAATTCCTTGGGACAGGTGTTCCGAGTGTTGTGTTTTAGCGACACGACGCGGATGTGGAGGATCAATATGCAACTCACCTTGCTCAAGGCGAAGATACATCGGGCACGGGTTACGCATGCCGAACTGCACTATGAGGGATCGTGTGCGATCGACGGGCGTCTGCTTGAAATGGCCGGGATTCGCGAATACGAGCGCATTGATATCTACAACGTCGACAACGGGGAGAGGTTCTCGACCTACGCCATCCGTGCCGAGGAGGACAGTGGAGTCATTTCGATCAACGGCGCGGCGGCACATCGCGCGCGGCCTGGCGATCTCGTCATCATTTGCGCCTACGGGATCGTGAGCGAAGCCGAGGCGGTCGGCTACAAGCCCACGCTGGTCTACGTCGATGAGCGCAATCGCGTGACCAACATCAAGTCGTCGATTCCGATGCAGGCGGCTTGAGGGCACACTTTCGCGTCTGCTCGGCCAGCGCCCAGGCAACATGCTCGCGCACCAGGCTCGATGAATCGCCTTCCCGCGCACGCAATGCCTTCATCACCGAGGTTGACTTCGCTGCGTTGCCCAGCGCCACGGCGATATTGCGCAACCATCCCGCATACCCGGTGCGGCGAATCGCCATGCCTTCGGTGCGCTTGAGGAATTCGTCCTCGCTCCATTGGAACAAGTCCACCAGGCGCGCACCATCCAGATCGTGTCGAGGTGCGAAATCCGCCTCAGTCGATACCTCGGCAAACTTGTTCCACGGACACACCAGCTGACAATCGTCGCAACCGAAGATGCGATTGCCGATAGCTTGGCGCAGTTCCAGCGGGATGGCTCCGCGGTGCTCGATGGTGAGGTACGAAATACAGCGGCGCGCATCGATCTGGTAGGGGGCGATGATCGCTTGCGTGGGGCACACGTCAAGGCACTTCGTGCAGCTGCCGCAGTGCGCGCTCGTCGGCGCATCCAGCGGCAATGGCAGGTCCGTGTAGATTTCACCGAGAAAAAACCACGACCCGGCTTCGCGGTTGAGCAGCAATGTGTGCTTTCCGATCCATCCCAGCCCGGCATTGCGCGCAAGCGCTTTTTCCAGCACTGGAGCCGAGTCGACGAACACCCGATGTCCGAACGGGCCGGAGACCTGCTCGATTCGAGCCGACAGGGCGGCGAGGCGGCCGCGCACCAGCCTGTGGTAATCACGCCCCAATGCGTAACGCGATACATAACCGAGATTCGAATCGCCAAGCACACCCCAAGGCTCGCGGACGCCGGGAGCGCGGTAATCCATGCGCAACGAGATCACCCGAATGGTGCCTGGCTCGAGCTCGTCCGGGCGGCTGCGTCTTGTTCCATGGCGGGCCATGTATTCCATCTCGCCGTGATGGCCTGCGTCGAGCCAGTTCAGCAGATGCGCCTCATCGTCGCCGATCTCGATCCCGGTGATGCCGACTTGCTGGAATCCGAGCTCGATGCTCCAGTGCCGGATGTTTTCGGCGAGCGCTGAATAGTCGACTCTCGTCGGCGCGCGGGTCGCGCGGTTGCGTTGCGAAGCGCAGGCGGGTCGGCTGCGCGTCGGGGGAGAATGATCGCTACGCTGCTTCATGGGCGATTGAGCTTAACCGTGCACCGTTCGTGATGCTAATTGCGCTCGTATAATCGAATGATGATTCCGGATGCGAACGCGCGCGCCTTGTACACCGCCGGTCAGGCGCGACTCATCGACCGGCAGGCCACCGATCGGTGCGGGATCGGCGGATTCACGCTCATGCAACGCGCCGCAGAAGCGGCGTTTGCCTCACTGCGAAGACGTTGGCCAAACGCACGGCATCTGTGTGTCACCGCGGGGCCGGGCAACAACGGTGGCGACGCATTCTTGCTCGCCAGTTTCGCACTTCGAGCCGGATTTGCGGTGGATCTTTTCGCTTTGAGCGATAAGGCGGACGGTGATGCCGCGCTCGCTCGAGAGGCGTTCCGAGCGGCGGGCGGCACGATCATGCCACTGACGGTCGAATCATCCCCGGAGAAGGCTGACGTCCACGTCGATGGCTTGTTCGGTACCGGATTGCGCCGGGGTGTGGAGGGCGCGGCATCCGTGCTGATCGAACGTCTCAATTCCAGCAAGCGGCCGATACTGGCCCTCGACGTGCCTTCAGGTCTCGACGCTGATGCAGGGGCAAGCCTTGGGCCGGTCGTACGGGCATCTGCAACCGTGAGTTTCATCGCCTGGAAGCGCGGCCTGTTCACTGGCGCTGCAGTCGATTGCTGTGGCGAATTGGAACTTGCCCCACTCGACGTTCCCACGGTCGCTTTCGAGGGTATCGAGGCCGATGCCCATCTCATCGACTCGACGATCAGCGGGTTGTTGCCGCCGCGCCTCAAAGATTCGAACAAGGGACGGTTTGGGCACGTGCTCGTGGTCGGCGGCGATGCAGGAATGGGTGGCGCGGTCCGGCTGACGGGGGAGGCTGCCTTGCGCGCTGGAGCCGGTCTGGTGAGCATCGCAACGCGGGCAAGCCATGTTACAGCGCTCAATGCGGCGCGCCCGGAATTGATGGCGCACGGCTGTGACGATCCGCAAACGCTCGCGCCGCGGATGGATCGCGCGAATGTCGTGGCGCTCGGTCCGGGTCTTGGAACGGGTGCCTGGGGGCACGCCCTGTGGGAAACCGTCCTCGGTCGCGAGGAGACGTCACGAGACCGCGCATTCGTCCTCGACGCCGATGCCCTGAATCTGCTGGCGCGCCAGCCTCGGACACTTCCAGCGAACGCCGTCTTGACACCGCATCCAGGCGAGGCGGCGCGCCTTCTGGGTTGCGATGTCGCGGAGATACAGCGTGATCGCTTTGCCGCCGTCCGTGCGCTTGCCAAAAACCATGCCGCCGTCGTGGTCCTCAAAGGCGCCGGAAGCCTGATCGCGGATCCGTCCGGGCGGGTGGCCTTGTGCCGATGGGGCAATCCAGGCATGGCATCGGCGGGTATGGGCGATGTGCTGACCGGCGTCATCGCCGCGCTGCTGGCACAAGGGCTATCGAGCTGGGAAGCCGCATCGCTCGGCGTCGCGATGCATGCGCGTGCGGGAGATCTGGCTGCTGGTTTTACCCCAAGGGGCCTTGTGGCCAGTGACTTGTTCGCAAGCTTGCGAAGGCTCGCCAATGGATTTCCCGAGGATGATTGTGGCAGCGTCTGATGGCGCGACGAGTTTCTTGGCCATCGACGAAGCGGCCTTGATCGAGTTGGCAGCTCGACTTTCGCCACTCGCGCGAGATGGTGCGACCATCTATCTCGAGGGCGCACTCGGGGTCGGCAAGACCACGTTCGCGCGCGCGCTACTCCGGGCCCTCGGCAGCGAGGAACGCGTCAAGAGCCCGACCTACAGTCTGGTGGAGTCCTACCGCATCGGCGAGCTCAACGCGCATCATCTGGATCTTTATCGCATCGGTGTCCCGGATGAGCTGGAGTGGCTCGGGGTCCCCGATCTGCTCGAATCGCCTGTGTTGTTCCTTGTGGAGTGGCCAGAACGTGCGGGCGGACGATTGCCGCCGGCCGATCTGAAACTCCAGTCTGCGCCATTCCGGCGACGCGCGCGATCTCGCTGCAACGGCCTGCAGCGCACGCGGATTTTCGCTGTTGCGCGCATGGACCGAATAGTCGCCGTCTAGCAGCTGATCGAGTTGGCGCACTTTTCTAGTGCCAAACCTGAGGAAAGAAACACAGATATCGGATTTTGAAAGGAAAAGTCTTGAATTTCCGCTTGAGTTCCGATTCAATGGCGCCTCATGGGCACATTGGACCTGCCAGCGCGGTTTATCGGGGGTGGCTTCTTGCTGCTGTGCGGGCTTGTCGCGTCGGTACACGCGACCGATGTCGCGGCGCTGCGAATCTGGGCCGGCCCCGATTACACGCGCGCCGTGTTCGACGTTTCTGACAAGGTCGATTACAAGCTGTTCGAACTGGCCAATCCCGATCGAATCGTACTCGACCTGGCCGGGAGCCGGTTGACGTCGGAATTTGATGCGCCGAACGTCAAGGGATTATTGAAGCGCATACGCACGGGTCGCCATGGCAAGGACGGGGTGCGCGTCGTATTTGATCTCGACAAGGATGTACGCCCGAAGAGCTTTCTGTTGCAGCCTGCCGACAAATTTGGCTACCGGCTGGTGCTCGATCTCTACCCGAAAGCAAAGGCACCCGCGCCCGTGCGAACGGTCGCGAGCGCCCTTCCGGGAGTCGCGCGCAAGGTCGTCATCGCGCTGGATGCGGGTCATGGTGGCGATGACCCGGGTGCCACCGGGCCTTCGGGGACTCACGAAAAGACCATCACGCTTTCGGTCGCGCGAGAATTGAAAAAGCTCATCGATCGCGAGCCCGGCATGACCGCCGTGCTGACCCGCGATGGGGATTACTTCATTCCGCTCGCCGAGCGCTATCGCAAGGCACGTGAGGCCAAGGCCGACCTGTTCGTGTCGATTCACGCCGACGCATTTCGTTCCAGCGACGCGCGCGGATCTTCGGTCTGGGTGCTTTCGCCGCGCGGCGCGACCAGCGAAGCGGCACGCTGGCTGGCGGATAGCGAGAACCGCGCGGACCTGGTCGGGGGCGTATCGCTGGATGACAAGGACGACACGCTCGCCGCTGTTCTGCTCGACTTGTCTCAAGGTGCGACGATGGAGGCGAGCACCGCGGTGGCGAAGCAGGTTCTCCATGCGCTCCAGCGCATAGGACCCACGCATCGGGGCTTCGTCGAACGGGCCAATTTCGTGGTTTTGCGCTCGCCGGATGTGCCCTCGATACTGGTCGAGACCGCATTCATCACCAATCCGCGGGAAGAGCGACGCTTGAAGGATCCCAAGCAGCGCGAGCGTATCGCCGAGGCCGTGCTCGACGGAGTCAAGGACTACTTCACCGCGACCCCGCCGCCGGGCACGTTGTTCGCGAAGAACGCAGGCATGTTTCCGGCCGGGAGCATGGTGGCCGCTGTCGGGGGCACCGCGTCGGCGAAATCCGATGTCAGCCTGCGCGATTTGCACAAGGTCAGACGTGGCGAGACGCTAAGTGGCATCGCGCAGCAATACGGCGTAAGCCTCGGCACCCTGCGTTCGGCCAACCGCTTGTCCGATGATGGCCTGCGCGCCGGGGACATTCTTCAGATACCAGCAGGTTCGTAATCGCGTGGGTGCGGCTATCATGTCGCATTGGCCCGAACCCATCGCCGATGCCGCACATCCGTCACCTGCCATCTGATCTGGTCAATCAAATCGCCGCGGGCGAGGTGATCGAGCGGCCTGCTTCGGTCGTCAAGGAATTGATGGAAAACAGCATCGATGCGGGCGCCCGGCGCATCGATATCGACATCGAGAACGGCGGAAGCCGCCTGATCCGCGTGCGCGACGATGGCGCCGGCATTGCCGCCGCAGAGTTGCCATTGGCACTCAGTGCGCATGCGACCAGCAAGATTGCCAGCTTCGAGGAGCTTGAGCGCGTCGGCACGCTTGGTTTTCGCGGAGAGGCACTCCCTTCCATTGCGTCGGTCTCGCGCATGGTCCTGATCTCGCGTCCCGCGGAGCAGGAACACGCCTGCCGCATTGAGGCCGACGGCGGCAAATTCCAGCCGGCGTGCCCTGCCCATCATCCAGCCGGGACGACTGCCGAAGTGCGTGATCTGTTCCACAACGTCCCGGCGCGCCGCAAGTTTTTGCGCAGCGAGCGTACCGAATTCAACCATGTCGATGAACTGGTCAGGTCGATGGGGCTTGCGCGAAGCGATATCGCCATTCAGCTGCGCCACAACGGCAAAGCCATTCGCCTTTACAAGGCCGCACCCAGTGCGCGGGATGCCATCGACAGGCTCGGCGACGTGCTCGGTGAGGATTTTGTTGCCAGTAGCCTGCGCGTCGAACACGCCGCAGCCGGCTTGCGTCTCTTCGGCTGGGTTGGCCTGCCGACAGCGTCGCGTGCGCAGGCCGATCATCAGTACTTTCACGTCAATGGTCGACGTGTGCGTGATCGCCTGGTTGCACATGCTGTGCGCCAGGCTTATGCGGATGTGTTGTTTCACGGGCGCCATCCCGCATTTGTTCTATTCCTCGAGCTTGATGCGGGCCTGGTGGACGTCAACGTGCACCCTGCCAAGCACGAAGTCCGTTTTCGCGAGAGCCGACTCGTCCATGATTTTCTTTATCGCACCCTTGAAGAGGCGCTCTCGGGATCGAGCGCAGGCGTCCCGAAGCGTTCGGTGATCGCTTCCATGGTTACACCGAATGCCAACTACCGTTCGCAGGGAAGTCTGCGTGTCGGCGAGCCTCTCGCCGCGTATGCAGCGCTGCTCGGGCGGCCCGATCAACCAACTGCCGACATTGCCGACAGATCGCGTGCCGTCGAAGCGCCAGCTGCGCTGTCGAGCGAAGACGGATCGGCAATGCCGCCGCTGGGATATGCATTGGCTCAGCTGCACGGGATTTTCATACTCGCGCAAAATGCGAATGGCCTGGTTCTGGTGGACATGCACGCAGCGCACGAACGCGTCACTTACGAAAAACTGAAGCGCGATCAGGCAGACGCGGGCATCCAGTCGCAGGCCTTGCTGGTGCCGCTCCAGATCGCGGTGAGCGAACGTGAAGCGGCAATGGTCGAGGAACAGGCCGCAGCGGTTGCGGAGCTTGGCCTCGACCTCGCACGCAGCGGCCCGCAAAGCGTCACCGTGCGCCAGGTGCCGAGCTTGCTCGCGACAACCGACGTGATTCAGCTGGTTCGCGATGTGATTGCGGATTTCAGTGCCGAGCGCGGCACGCGCCACCTCGAGGAAGCCGGGAACGCGCTCCTCGCGAGTATTGCCTGTCGCGGTTCCATGCGCGCTCATCGGCGCATGACGCTGCCCGAAATGAATGCGTTGTTGCGCGACATGGAAAGGACGGAGCGCTCGGATCAATGCAATCATGGACGCCCCACGTGGGTCCAGCTCGGCCTTGCCGAACTCGACCGTTTCTTTCTCAGGGGGCGCTAACATCCCCTCGATGAACCGCTCTCGCGCAGTACCCCTTTGCCACGGCGTAACCGTGCCGCGGCCGTCATTCATCACCAAACCGGGAAGTCACTCATGCTCAAGTTCTCCGTGTTGTTCGCCGCCGCTGTCGCGGGAGTCCAATTGATGTCTGCCGGTGTCGGTTCGGACCACAAGACTACGGATTACGCCAGGCAGATCGAAGCATTCAGGGCTGCGCGCGTCGATCGCCTCAAGGCGCCCCAGGGCTGGTTGTCGCTGATCGGCTTGTATTGGCTCAAGGAGGGCAACAACACGATCGGCAGCGCCAAGGACAATGACGTAGTACTCAGCAAAGGGCCTGCCCATCTCGGCAGCGTCGCGTTGCACGATGGCAAGGCGACGATCCATGTAGCGGCTGGCACCTCGACGCTGATCGATGGCAAGCCCGAACGCGTGGCCGAGTTGCTCGACGATTCACACCCCGAGCCGACCAAGGTTCAATTCGGGACGGTGAGCTTCTATCTGATCGACCGCTCCGGCAAGAAAGGATTGCGCGTCAAGGACACCGATGCGCCGACGCGCACGCATTTTGTCGGACTTGACTATTTCCCGATCGATCCGTCATGGCGCATCGAGGCGAAGTGGGTGCCATTCAAGCCGATGCGCCAGATCGAGATTCCAAGCGTCATCGGAACCGTCGACAAGATGCCCGTGCCGGGGAAGGCGGAATTCACGCGCGGCGGCAAGACTTATTCGTTGCTGCCGGTACTCGAAGAGCCCGATGCCAAGGAATTGTTCTTCATCATCGCCGATCGCACCAGTGGCAAGGAGACCTATGGCGCGGCGCGCTTCATGTATACGGATCTCCCGCAGGACGGAAAAGTGGTACTCGACTTCAACAAGGCCTATAACCCGCCGTGTGCTTTCACGCCCTACGCAACCTGCCCGCTACCCCCACCCGGAAATCGGCTGGATCTCGCCGTGACGGCAGGCGAGAAGAAATACCGCGGCGCCCCCCACTGATCGATTGCGCAGTGGCAGCGATTCGAAGGCTTGCCGCTGCCCTGACCGGTTTCGTAGGGGCGTGCGATTTCTAAGAATCAAGCAGCACGCGCCAATTCATGTTCCGCTGAATGCCGGTCTGCGCCGCTCCAGAAACGCCTGCGTGCCTTCGCGCATATCGGCGCTCGCGCAGCACAGAGCGAAGGCGTGCGCTTCATAGTCGAGCCCCAAGTCCAGTGCACCCTCACCCCCCGTCAGCACCGCATCGAGGATTCCCGCGAGCGCATGGGGTGCGGAGCGCGCAAGTTGATCCGCGATGGCCATCACCTCGCTGTCGAGTTTTTCGTGCGCAACCATGCGGGTCAGCAAACCCAGTTGCAGCGCGCGCTCGGCCCCGATCGGAGCACCCAGGAGACACAGTTCCAGCGCGGCCGCACGACCGGCCAGACGCAACAGGCGCTGGGTGCCGCCGAAGCCGGGAATGACGCCGAGATTGATCTCCGGTTGGCCGAGCCGCGCCTTGGCGCTGCCGATACGCACATGACAGGCCATGGCGATCTCCATGCCGCCGCCCAGCGCGAAACCCTGAATGCGCGCGATAACCGGTTTGCCGAGTGTTTCGATGCGGTGCATGAGCGTCTGACCTGCTCGCGCGAAGGCCAGCGCGTCCAGTGGCGACAAAGCCGCCAGTTCGCCGATGTCGGCGCCTGCGACAAAGGCCTTGTCCCCCGCCCCAGCAAGCACGACGACGCGCACCGACGGGTCCAACCGGGCCTCGTCGAAGGCGCACTGCAATTCATTGATCGTCGCGCGGTTGAGCGCGTTGAGCTTGTCGGGCCGAGTGATCGTGATGGTGCGTACCGAATCGCGATCCCCAGCCTGGATATTGGAAAAAGCCATGTCGTTTCCCGGTCGGCGTTCAGAAACCGCGAATCATAACAACGCGGCGGCCTTACCCGTCCCGATCGAGATTGCCGCGCCCTGGATCGGCAGCGGACCCGAGCCATCGCGCATTCTCCAGAAACTTTCGGGGACCGACGCGCTCTCAAGGAACTACCCGCATTGGTCCAGGGCCGGCGCTCGGGTACACTACCGCGCCCTGCGCCGGCCCTTGGCGCGGTCGCTTTTGTTGATCAGTCTGGAGGCAACATGAAATTTGCTTGGTTACTCGCCCTGGCGGCGTTGCTCATGGCGGGCTCCGCCTTCGCGCAGGACACCAGCTCGGAAAAAGGCAAGCTGTCGTATGCGATCGGTTACCAGATCGGCAGCGACTTCGTCGATCGCAAGATGAACATCGACATCGCAACCTTGAATCGAGCAATCCAGGACGGCTACGCAAAACGCGATCCGGCCGTACCGGAAGCGACGATGACCGACGTCCTCTCCAAGTTCCAGAAGAAGGCCCTGGCCGAGGCCAAGACCGAATTCGACAAGACCAATGCCGAGAACAAGCGCAAGAGCGCGGCTTTCATGGCGGCCAACAAGTCCAAGAAGGGCATCATCGTGTTGCCGTCGGGCGTGCAGTACCGCGTCATCGAGGATGGCAATGGCAAGCAGGTCACGCGCACCAGCGAGGTGACTTTGCATTATCGCGGTTCGCTGCCCGACGGGCTCGAGTTTGACAGCTCGTTCGCTCGCGGCCAGCCGGTTACTGTCAAAGTGGATGACGTCATCAAGGGTTGGCAGGACGTGCTGCCCAAGATGCGAGTCGGCGATCACTGGCAAATCTTCATTCCGGCGGATCTCGCCTACGGCGAGCGCGGCAATCCGCCGCGTATCGGTCCGAGCGAAGCCCTCGTGTTCGACATCAAGATCATCAGCGTGAAGTGATCGCGAAGTTTCGCGCTCGCATCGGATGTGAATGACTTCCGATTTCCGGGCGTACGCGCCGTCGAGCCATATCACCAGCCCTTGCACCGGCGTATGCAAACTCGACATGTCGGGATACTGTGTCGGGTGCCGGCGCAGCGGCAGCGAGATTGCGCGCTGGGTTGCCATGGATGAGGACGAACGCGTGCGCATCATCGATGAGGTCCTGCCGCGGCGCGCAGCACAAGGCTGGTGGCCGCAGTAGACCTCAAGACGGTTGACGCGGCGACGCTGCGCCGCGCGGTACGCGCATTGGATGATCCACCAGGCGCGCCTGGATGGAACGCCTCCGAACTCGCCGACTTGCTCGATTCGGATTTGCCGCTGCGCACGGCTGCGGTCCTGGTACCGCTGGTCCGTCGCGGCGAGGAATTCTTTGTCCTGTTTACCGTGCGAACCGATCAGATGCGCGAACACGCGGGCCAGGTGAGCTTTCCCGGTGGCCGCATCGAGGCGAAAGATTTCGACGCAGTTGCTGCAGCCTTGCGCGAGACCGAGGAGGAAACCGGCATCCAGTCGAACGCGATCGAGGCTTTCGGTTATCTCGATGCGTTGGAGACGGTGTCAGGCTTCCGCGTATTGCCGGTCGCGGGCTTTGTCGACGGCAGCTACCAGGCCGCTCCGGATGGCACCGAAGTCGCTGAATTGTTCGAAGTGCCGCTCGCATTCATCCTTGCGCCCGGACGCCTCAAGAGCCAGCGTGTCGAATGGCGCGGACGCAAGCGCAATCTCGTCGAGTTCGACTGGATGCGGCATCGCGTCTGGGGCGCCACCGCGTCAATACTGGTCAATCTCGCCCGGCGCCTGGAACTCGTGACGTGACTGATCGACCGAACGATGCCCCCTTGCTGTCCGCACGCGACATCGCGAGACGCATGCAGGGTTCGCGCGTCTTGATCGTCGATTGCCGCTTCGACCTCACCGATCCGCGCACGGCAGAACGCGATTACCTCGCCGCGCACATTCCGGGCGCGAGATATGCCGATCTCGATCGCGACCTGTCCGATCTTTCGAAATCAGGCCTGGGGCGGCATCCGGTACCGGACTCCGGTGCTTTTTCCGCGGCGCTGTCGCGTTGGGGCTGGCAACCCGGTGTGCTCCTTGTGGCTTATGATGCGGCCAACGCTGCATTGGCCGCAGCTCGCCTGTGGTGGCTCATGCGAATGGCCGGACGTGATGCTGTTGTGCTCGACGGCGGATTGCAGGCATGGCGCGCGGCGAATATGCCGCTCGAATCCGGTTCACCATCGGAGTCCGCAAGTGCGGCATCTGTCCACTTCGATCGATCTGGAATGGTCGGCTACGAAGAACTCGAACGTCGCCTCGGCGATGATTCGATCCTGCTGCTCGATGCGCGCGCCGCGCCGCGCTATCGCGGCGAGGTGGAGCCGATCGACGCGGTTGCGGGCCATGTGCCCGGCGCTCGCAATCGACCGTACTCCGACAACTTGCAGGCCGATGGCCGTTTCAAGCCCGCTGCGACTCTCTCCGACGAATTCACCCGCTTGCTGGCAGGTCGGCACCCGGCCGACGTGGTGCATATGTGCGGCTCCGGCGTCACGGCCTGCCACAACCTGCTGGCGATGGAACATGCCGGCCTTTCCGGATCACGCGTGTTTGCTCCATCATGGAGCGGCTGGATCGACGACGCAAAACACCCGATTGCGACGGGCGACGCACCGGCTTAGACCATCGAGGAGTCGCCTCCCGGGAAAGCCTGACGTTTCTCTTGCAGTCTATTTGCGATCCTTGAGTTTGGCCACGAGTGCCGCCAGCGTGGCCTGGGATTCCGGCGAAAACCAACCTTGCAAGAAGCCGTCAACCGGAAGCGCATTCGGATCGGCGAAAACATTCGCAAGATCCGCGCGCGCCATGCGACGAGTTTCCCGCATCGCGTTTGGCGGCAGTTGCAGCAACTGCTCGAGCCACGCCCGCGTGTGCGCAACGACTTGATCCGTGTCGGTCAGCTCGTCGACCAGACCGATGGCACACGCGTGGTCGGCATCGACCAATGCGCCGGACACCATGAGACGTTCCGCGCGATACGCGCCGACCAGCCGTCGCATCGCAAACTGGATGCAATCCGGTACGCTCAGTCCGACCTGTACCTCGTTGAGCCCAATCCTGAACGAACCCCGCGCCATGACCCGGTAATCGCACATGATTGCGAGCACGGTGCCTCCGGCCGGACAGTGGCCAGTCAACGCGGCGGCGACCGGGATCGGCGAGCACGCAAGGTCCGAACACAAGCCGAAGAAATCCCCCCAGAAATCCCGCATCGCGTCGCGGTCGATGCCGAGCAAGAAAGGCACATCGAGTCCAGCCGAAAACATCCCGGCTGTGCCCGAGACGACCAATCCACGCACGTCATCGTCCCTGGCGGCTGCGATCGCCTCGCGCAATTGCCGTACCAGGCCCGGATTCAGCGCGTTGACCGGCGGTCGTGCGAGGTGAAGTTCACGGATCTCGCCGTGTTCGATTGTCTCGATCATCGCCATCATTGTTCTGCCGCGGTCCATTGATAAAGCACCGTGTAGGCCAGCGTTTTCTTGCCGTTGGCCGGAACTTGGATGCGGAATTCGAGCAGATCGGGCGTCTGCTTGCTTGGCTTGGCGCTCGACGAGGTCAGCGTCCAGTTGCGCCAGCGATTTGGGTGCTCGCGCAATGTAATGGTGCGCGTGGCGTCACCGGTATTGCCCAGTGTGATGCGAAATCCTTCCTTCATCTCGTGCGCGGCCTGGTCGACGCTGAAGACCGTGCGTTCGCGTTCGGCCGTCAGATTGAATGCAGTCCCAAGCGTCACCCCGACTGACTGGCCTTTTGGCGTGTCGTCGATCTGGTCTTCGCCGAGAAATTCGGCGTTGCCCTCTGTGCCGCGCGTCAGTACACGCAGGTAACCTTGGGGAAGCGCGGTGTGCGCGGCGAACGCAAGCTTGCTGGTGGCGTGGCTGCTGGTTGGTACGAAGCCGTCGTCAGCGGTGCGAGGTCGCTGCGGGGTCCAGTCCCCGCCGCTTTCGATGAGCCAGGTACGAACGCATGGCAGCGCCTGCGGCGCGTACAGCGGAACCTGACTGATGCTCGAATCGGGCAGATCGAAACTGCCGTCGATCACGTAACTGCGGTAATCGCCAAACTGGCTCTCTTGCGGCAACGATTCGGGCGCGTTTGCGGCGAAAGCGCGCGCTTTCTGCATCGGTTGCGGGCTGATCGGTTTGGCGAAATTCGGCGCGCCGGCGATCAGCTTCAATTGCGCGGCGCTGAAGTCTCGACCGCTGCGATTGGCGATGCTTGCCAGTGCCTGGAGCACGATCCTGCAGGTGTCGCCCGGCTCGAGAGTCGCCATGTAAGCTCCCCGCCAGCCGAGGCCGGAGGTTGGGTAAGTCAGATCGGCGTGGGTCGCACCGTTGCCGCCATCGACAAGCACCTGCAGAGTGCTGCCAGGCCGGCCGACGCCGTCGGAAATTTCCACACGCCCGTAGTCGCGCACGTACGACGTACCGCCAACAGCGGAGCGCACTATCAGGCTGGAGCCGTCCAGGCCGAGCAAGGTCCCTCCGACAATCGGCTTGCCGTCGTCGGCGAATACCGTGAGGGGCTCGCCACGCTGCGCCGCAAGCCAGCCCTCACCCGAGCCGAGTACGCGGCGAGCCAGTATCTTGGCATCGGTGCCGAATTCGATGTCTACGGCTTCGGCATCCAGAGTCGACGGCAGGCCGTCGATCACGACGGATTGACGGCTTCCATCGAGATTGATCTCACGACGCTCGTGGATGACGGCGTAACCTTGCGCGACCGGCGAGTTGCCGCCCTGAAACAGGGCATCGGAATTGTCACGGTAGAGCGTAAGGTCGAGATTGCTTTCCGCCGCTGCTGCAGATGCGCCGAACAGGAAGACCATTGCCGCGGTCAGTGGAATTGAAGACATGGTGACGGTTTCTTTTGGCTTCACAGCGTGCCTATGATGCCAGTGTCTGGAGGGAATCGATGAATCGACTGACACGCGCCTCGGTGGTGGTCCTGGCACTTTGCGTATTTGCCCCGCTGCAAGCCCACGCTGCCGGCAAGCTCAGCGTGCATGACGCGACGATTGAGCTGGGCGGCAACGGCGCAGAGTCAGCCAGCGGTTATGCGACGCTCGGGAATACCGGGGATTCGCCGTTGCGCATTCTTTCCGTGCAAAGCGATGCGTTTCGTGCGATTTCCCTGTTGCAGGCAGTCGATGAGCGCGGCGTGACGCGATCACGCGAAATGATCGAGCTGACTATCGCCCCGGGAGAAACGGTGTCCTTGCAGGCGCAGGGCATGCGATTGATGCTGATGGATCCACGACATGCGATCGCGCCGGGCGAGGAGGTCCACATCGTGTTTCTGCTTGGCGATGGTGCGCGCGTGCCGGCCAATTTCGACGTTGTGACCGCAGCCAGCGAGCAACCATAGAACTTTTGGCCGTTCCACCCTGGCACATGCGTGCAACGGCGCATGCGTTCAAGCGATACACGCGCGGCGAATGGCATCGGGCAATGCGACCGCGCCGCCTTTGCGCGGATCAACCCAGACCAGCACGACATTGCCGTCGGCGTACAGGCGCTCGGTATCGCCCGCAGCGACGATGCGATGGCCGATCGTCAGCGACGACTCCCCCATGCGCTCGCACCGAAGCTGCACCGTGATGTCGCCCGGCCAGCCGAGTTGCGCTCGGTAATTGACGTTGGTCGCTGCGACCACGGGCATGCAGGTTTCGCTCAGCCAGGGTCCTTTGACACCCTGCAGCCAACGCAGCCGCGCTTCCTCAAGGTAGGTGAGGAAATTCGAATTATTCACGTGGTTGAACGCATCGAGGTCTCGCCAGCGGATGCTCAATGGCACTTCGGCCAGGACAACTGCAGTCGTCAGCCCGGTCGCATCCGCTTCTCTTGACGCTGCTGCGCCGGACGCTGCCTTGGCGGGCTGCGCCGGACCCTTTTCCCGCGATGCAGGTTTACCCGATCCAGTCATGCGGCCTCCCGCTTGCCGCCGTCGTGCGCAGAGGGCCTCAAGCCGAGGGCGCGCGCGAGAAACTGTCCGGTGTAGGAGGATTTCTTCGCGGCGACCTGTTCCGGCGTGCCGGTCACGACGATCTCGCCGCCGCGATCGCCACCTTCGGGGCCGAGATCGACGATCCAGTCGGCCGTCTTTATGACATCGAGATTGTGCTCGATGACCACGACCGTATTTCCGGCATCGGCGAGACGATGCAACACACCGAGCAATTGCTCGATGTCGTGGAAGTGCAGGCCCGTGGTCGGCTCGTCGAGTATGTACAAGGTGCGTCCGGTATCGCGCTTGCTCAGCTCGCGCGACAGTTTGACGCGCTGCGCCTCGCCGCCCGAAAGCGTCGTTGCGCTCTGGCCGAGCTTGATGTAACCGAGCCCGACCTGCATCAGCGTATCGAGTTTGCGCGCGAGCGCCGGCACCTTCTCGAACAATTTCAGGCCGTCCTCGACCGTCATGTCGAGCACGTCGGCGATGGTGTGGCCTTTGTACGTGATCTCGAGCGTCTCGCGGTTGTAGCGCTTGCCGTGACACACATCGCAGGCGACGTAGACATCGGGAAGAAAATGCATTTCGACCTTGATGAGCCCGTCGCCTTCGCAGGCCTCGCAACGTCCGCCCTTGACGTTGAAACTGAAGCGGCCCGGGCCGTATCCACGCGCACGCGCTTCGGGTACCTGCGCGAACAGGTCGCGCAGCGGCGTAAAAAGTCCCGTGTACGTGGCCGGATTCGAGCGCGGGGTGCGGCCGATCGGCGACTGGTCGATGTCGACCACCTTGTCGAACAGGTCCAGTCCCTCGATCGCGCGAAACGGAGCGGGCTTGAAGTTGGAGCCATTGAGCTCGGCAGCCGTGTGGCGATAGAGCGTATCGTTGATCAACGTGGACTTGCCCGATCCGGATACGCCGGTCACGCACACCAACAATCCGGCGGGAATCTCGAGATCGATATTCTTGAGGTTGTTGCCTGTCGCGCCGAGCACGCGCAACTGGCGCTCTGCATCTCGCGCGCGCCGCTCCTTCGGCATCGGAATCGCACGTTTGCCGGAAAGATACTGTCCCGTCAATGATCGTGGTTCGCCGAGCACGTCATCGATGGTGCCCTGGGCGACGACTTCGCCACCGTGAATACCGGCCATCGGTCCGATGTCGACAATGTGGTCGGCAGCCCGGATCGCATCCTCGTCGTGCTCGACCACGATCACCGTGTTGCCGAGATCGCGCAGGCGTTCGAGTGTGCCGAGCAGGCGCGCGTTGTCGCGCTGATGCAGGCCGATCGACGGTTCATCGAGAACATACATGACGCCGACCAAGCCGGCGCCAATCTGGCTGGCCAGGCGGATGCGCTGCGCTTCGCCGCCCGAGAGCGAATCGGCCTGGCGATCCAATGTGAGGTAATCGAGTCCGACATCGACCAGGAAACGCAGCCGCTCGCGAATCTCCTTGACGATGCGCGCTGCGATCTCGCCGCGCCAGCCAGGCAGGCTCAGATGGCTGAAGAATTCGAGCGATCGATCGATCGGCAGCGCCGTCAGCGACGGCAGGTTGCTGTCGTCGACGAAGACGTTGCGCGCGCTGCGATTGAGTCGCTGGCCACCGCAGTCCGGGCAGCGGCGAGGGCTGATGTATTTGGAAAGCTCTTCGCGCACCGCCGGCGATTCGGTTTCCCGGTAGCGACGTTCGAGATTCGGGATGATGCCTTCGAAGCGATGCTTGCGCGTTACAGCGCCACCGGCTTCAGTCAGGTAGCGAAAAGCGATGATCTCGCCGTCGGAACCGAACAATACGTGCTGGCGCACCGACTCAGGTAACTCGTTCCAGGGCGTGTCGACACTGAAATCGTAGTGGCGCGCGAGCGACATGATCAGCTGGAAGTAATAGGTGTTGCGCCGATCCCATCCGCGAACTGCGCCGGCGGACAGACCGAGCGCAGGATGTACCACGACACGCGCCGGATCGAACACTTCGGTCACGCCCAGCCCATCGCAGGATGGACACGCGCCGACCGGAGAGTTGAACGAAAACAGGCGCGGCTCCAGTTCCGGCAGCGAATAATCGCAAACCGGGCATGAGAACCTCGAGGAAAACACGATACCTGCGGCATCGGCATCGTCCAGGTCGGCGACGATCGCTATTCCTTCGCCGAGGCGCAGCGCGGTCTCGAACGATTCGGCGAAGCGTTGCTTGAGTTCCGCTTTCGGACGAAACCGGTCGACGACCGCTTCAATCGTGTGCTTTGTGCGCAGGGCGAGTTTCGGCAACGCATCGAGATCATGCAAAGCGCCGTCCACGCGCGCGCGCACGAAACCCTGGGCACGCAATTGATCGAATATCTGCACATGTTCGCCTTTTCGGTCGCGCACGACCGGCGCGAGCAACATGTAGCGGTGTTCCGGATCGAGCGCGAGCGCCGAATCGACCATCTGGCTCACCGTTTGCGCCTCAAGCCCGACACCGTGCTCGGGGCAACGCGGCGCACCGACGCGGGCGAACAGCAGGCGCAGGTAATCGTAGATTTCGGTAATGGTACCTACCGTTGATCGCGGGTTGTGCGACGTCGATTTCTGTTCGATCGAGATGGCCGGGGACAGACCCTCGATGTGATCGATATCGGGTTTTTCCATGACCGAGAGGAACTGCCGCGCGTACGCGGAGAGCGATTCGACATAACGTCGCTGGCCTTCGGCATAGATGGTATCGAATGCGAGCGAAGACTTGCCCGAACCGGACAGCCCTGTGATCACGATCAGGCTGTCGCGCGGAAGATCGAGATCGATGTTCTTCAGGTTGTGGGTTCGCGCACCGCGAATGCGGATAGTGGCCATGGCGGGAACTGCTTCAGGAAACTGATAACTATAGCGCGTGCGAGATTTATCAATGGCTGCGGCCGTTTGGCCGCCTTCGGGGCGAGATTGGCGCGACGCGAGGCGCCGGCAGAAGAGCGATTGCAGCGCGCGATCAACTGCGCATCGCGGGCGAAACACGCGCTCGGCCTGTAACGCACGGCGCACAAGAGATGGGTGCAGTTGCGCGGGTCTCAACCCAGCCGTTCAGGCTCACCTCGGAACGACTGCCGATCGATCGCCAACGGTTCAGGACACCGGTTTGGGCTGCATCGAGATTGACTCGGCCCAAGCCAATCGGTACCATCCGACGCCTTTTCTCGCGCCCACGATTTGCCGAGGGTGGCGGGTTCGCCGGTTTCGCCGCCGGATTCCGAAACCAAGGGTTGCATCAAGATCGATTGCATCCGCGTCGATTCCATCCGAGGCATTGCCATGTACGCAGTCATCGTTACCGGCGGTAGACAATACCGCGTTGCGCAGGGAGAAATTCTGCGCGTGGAAAAACTCGAATCGGATATCGACAGCAACATCAAGTTCGATCAGGTGCTGATGGTCGGAGAGGGCGATGAGGTCACGATCGGCGCTCCGGTGGTGGGCGGCGCCGTGGTTGCAGCCAAGGTCCGGGCCCACGGACGCGCGGAAAAGATCCGCATCGTCAAATTTCGCCGCCGCAAGCATCATCGCAAACAGATGGGCCATCGGCAGCACTACACGGAAATCGAGATCACCGGCATCACGGGTGCTTCCAAGAAGAAGGCCGCCCACAAGAGCGGCGGAGAGGAGGAGTAAGCCATGGCACACAAGAAAGCTGGCGGGTCCACCCGCAACGGCCGCGATTCCAATCCCAAGTATCTTGGCGTGAAGATCTACGGTGGCGCGCGCGCAAATGCCGGAAACATCATCGTGCGCCAGCGGGGCACGCGGTTTCATCCGGGATCGGGTGTCGGCTTGGGCCGCGACCACACGATCTTCGCCGTGGTTGATGGCGTGGTCGAATTCAAGACCAGGGGCCCGAAGTCGCGCAAGACGATCAGCGTCATTCCCGCCTGATCGGGGGATGCCACGATTGCGAAAAGCCCCGCTTCCCGCGGGGCTTTTCGTATGTGCGGGTCGCTACCGACCCATAAGCGAGCGGCAAGCCGGATAGCGACATGGCTTGCTATGCTCTTTCAGCTCACCGCTCACTGCTCAGCCATGAAATTTGTAGACGAAGCGACCATCACCGTGCAGGCCGGCGACGGCGGCAACGGCTGTGTAAGCTTCCGGCGCGAAAAATTCATTCCGCTCGGCGGCCCCGATGGCGGCGACGGTGGCGATGGTGGGAGTGTCTGGCTTGTTGCCGACGAAGGCCTCAATACGCTGATCGACTTTCGCCATCAACGCCGCTTTCGCGCCCAACGCGGCGAAAATGGCATGGGCAGGCAGATGTCCGGAAAAGGCGGAGTCGACAGCATTGTCCGGGTGCCGGTAGGCACTGTCGTGACCAACGTCGACACGGCTGAACAAATCGGTGACCTGACCGAACACGGCGAGCGGCTGCTGGTGGCCCAAGGTGGCCATGGTGGGCGCGGCAACATCCATTTCAAGAGTTCGGTCAACCGCTCGCCGCGACGTTCCACGCCAGGGTATCCGGGGGAAGTGCGCGATCTGCAACTCGAGTTGAAAGTGCTGGCCGATGTCGGCCTGCTGGGTTTTCCAAACGCAGGCAAGTCCACCCTGATTCGAGCGGTCTCCGCCGCGACGCCGCGCGTGGCCGATTTCCCGTTCACGACGCTGCACCCGCACCTTGGCGTGGTGCGCATCGAAGCGGACCGCAGTTTCGTCATCGCGGATATACCGGGACTGATCGAGGGTGCGGCCGATGGGGCGGGGCTGGGCATCCAGTTTCTAAAGCATGTCGCGCGCACCCGATTGTTGCTGCATCTCATCGACATCGCGCCACTGGACGGGATAACCGATCCGGTTGCCGAAATGCGCGCGATCGAGAACGAACTTCGTGCTTTTGATCCGGAGCTGCTCGAACGGCCGAGGTGGCTGGTGTTCAACAAGATCGATCTGCTGGCGCCCGAGGAGCGAAGCAAGACCGCCAAGGCGATCGTGCGCAAGCTCAAGTGGAAGGGGCCGTGGTATCCGGTGTCGGCGCTTGCGCGCGAAGGTACCTGGCCGCTGTGCCTGGATATTCAGCGTTTCTTCGACGATGAGAAGGTTGCCAGAGCCGAGGGCGAGGAGTGAGTAGAAAGAATGCCGGTTCCTGCGCGCAGAGCGGCGGCGAGCGCAAGCGCGTATTTCTGATTGCCTGTGCCTCCGAGGTGACTGCGGACCCACAAAAAACCGGCTTGCGCCGGTTTTCATGGACGGCAAATGAAACCCGGGTCAGCTCATCGCCCCAATATGCGCGCTGAGGCGGCTCTTGTGACGTGCGGCCTTGTTGCGATGGATCAGCCCACGCGCCGCGTAGCGATCCATGACCGGCTCGGCAGCGTTGTAGGCCGCCTGTGCGCCAGCCTTGTCATTCGCTTCGATCGCCTTGACGACTTTCTTGATGGCGGTGCGCACCATCGAACGGGCGCTGGCATTGCGTTGGCGGTGATGTTCGGACTGTCGCGCACGCTTCTTCGCGGATTTGATATTGGCCAAGAGGTAACTCCACAAGCTCGGAACGGAAAAAGGCGCGAGATTATGCGGACCTGCGCGCGCTGCGTCAATGCTGGGAACACTCGATGAAAGCGCCGAGCCTTCTGCGATCGATGGCAAGTTTCAGCGCGATGACGTTCGTGTCACGGTTGCTTGGACTTGCGCGCGAGATCGTCATCGCCACGATATTTGGCGCCAACGCGACCACCGATGCGTTCTGGGTTGCGTTCCGTATTCCCAATTTCCTGCGCCGCCTGTTCGCCGAGGGTTCGTTTTCGGTGGCATTCGTGCCGGTGCTCACGGAGTTCAAGGAAACGCGTACGCATGCCGAATTGAAGGAGCTTGTGGCGCGAACCTCCGGCACGCTTGGCGCCGCGCTCCTCATCGTCACGGCACTGGGCGTGGTCGGCGCGGCATGGATCACGCGCGGGTTCGCACCCGGATCGATCGACGAGCCAGTCAAGTTCGCACTGACCACCGACTTGCTGCGCATCATGTTCCCGTACCTGTTGTTCGTCTCGCTGACCGCGCTGGCGGGCGGCGTGCTCAACAGTTTCCACCGGTTTGCACTGCCGGCGCTGACACCGGCCATCATGAATCTGTGCATGATCGCCGGCGCCGTGTGGCTGGCGCCGCACCTGGGCGCTCCGATCATGGCGCTGGGCTGGGCGATACTGGCCGCGGGCATCCTGCAACTCCTGGTGCAGCTGCCCGCCTTGCGCGCGATCGGTCTGCTGGCATGGCCGCGCTGGGGTTGGGGACACACGGGCGTGCGCCGCGTGCTGACGCTGATGTTGCCGACTTTGTTCGGCTCGTCGATTGCGCAGGTCAACCTGTTGCTGGATACGCTGATTGCCTCGTTCCTCATCACCGGCTCGCAGACGTGGCTCGCCCAGACCGATCGTTTGCTGGAATTCCCGCTGGGTATCTTCGGGGTCGCACTCGGGACAGTGATCCTGCCGTCATTGGCACGCCACCATGTGGTCACCGATCGAAGTGGTTTCTCGCGTGCGCTCGACTGGGGCCTGCGCACAGCCTTGTTGATCTCGCTGCCGGCGATGCTCGCGCTCGTTTTGCTCGCCAAGCCACTCGTGGCGACCTTGTTCCAGCACGGGCACTTTACAGCGCACGACGCGGACATGGCCGCGCTGTCGTTGTCGGCCCTCAGCGTCGGCTTGCCGGCATTTGCATTGGTAAAGGTCGTCGCACCGGCGTTCTACGCGCGCCAGGACACGCGCACCCCGGTGCGTGCGGGCGTCATCGCAATGATCGCCAACATGGTCATGAACGTGTTCTTCGTCACGCTGCTGTTCCTTCTCTGGCGCGGGCCGGCACATCCTGGAGACGACTGGCTCGCCGCGATCGCGCGAGTGCCCGGTTTGCACATGGGCCTGGCGTTGTCGAGCGCGCTTGCAAGCTATCTCAATCTCAGCCAACTGTGGCGCGCGCTAGCGCGCGAAGGCATTTATGTTCGCGAGCCGGGCTGGGGCCGGCATCTGTTCCGACTCGGTTGCGGCTGCGCTGCAATGGTCGCTGCCCTGCTTTTGGGGTTGGCCTTCTGGCACGACTGGAGCGCCTGGCCAACATCGGTGCGCGTACTGCGACTCGGGACGCTTATCGTGGCGGGTGGTGCCAGCTTCGTTGCGGTGTTGTTCGCAGCGGGATTTCGTGTGCGCGATTTGCGCGCGACGTGATCCACCGCGTCGGCGGGGTACCGGCGCAGCGCTCCAGGCAAGAGTCCATCCCGGGCGGCGATCGAGTGAATGAGTCAGACACCCGGTCTCCCTGCGGAGGGGGGACCGTGCACACCTCTCTCACGGTCGAACGGACGATATCGCCCGGCGCGAGCTGGCGCGGTGTACGGCGATTGCGGAACGTTTTGGCGAGGGAAGCGAAGCACAACGCAAAGCCGCTCGCCCTTCAGGCGAGCGGCAGCAGATCATCGCTCAAGCCTTACCAGATCTTCACGCGCGTCGATTCGGACCGCACCATCGGATCGCCCGCTTTGCACTGGAAGGCCGCGGCGAACGCCGGCATGTTCGACGGTGCACCGATCGCGCGGAACATGGCCGGTGCGTGCGGATCGGCATTGAGCAGGACTTCCTGGCGCTTGGGCCGGATACTGCCGCGCCAGATGCGCGCGAAATTGAGGAAGAAGCGTTGATCCTCGGTGTAGCCGTCGATCTTTTCCTTCGCTTCGGCTGGATGCTTCTTGAGCGCGATCTGCAGCGCATCGTACGCGGCATTGAGTCCGCCAAGATCGCCAATGTTTTCGCCGAGGGTCAACTGGCCATTGACGTGCTTGCCGGGCAGGGGCGAATAGGCGTTGAACTGATCGACCAGCTTCTTGGTGCGCGCTTCGAATTTTGCGCGGTCTTCCTTGGTCCACCAGTTCTCGTTGTTGCCCTTGGCGTCGAACTGGCTGCCTTCGTCGTCATAGCCATGGCTGGCTTCATGGCCGATCACGGCTCCAATGCCACCGTAATTGATGCCATCGTCAGCGTTCGGATCGAAGAAGGGAGGTTGCAGGATGGCTGCCGGGAAGTTGATCGTGTTGTCGGTCGGGTTGTAATAGGCATTGACGGTCTGCGGCGTCATGCCCCATTCCTTGCGATCGGTCGGCTTGCCGATCTTGTTGATCTCATAGTCGTAGTCGAACTTGGTGGCGGCCGCGACGTTGGTGAAATATTGATCGGGTACGATCGTCAAGCCGGACCAGTTACGCCATTTTTCGGGATAACCGATCTTGGGCAGGAACGTTCCCCATTTCTCAAGCGCCTTCTGCTTGGTCGCATCGCTCATCCAGTCGAGATTCTCGATACGGCTTTTCAGCGCGGCCTGTACATTGTGCACCAACGCTTCTGCGCGCTGCTTGGCTTCCGGCGGGAAGGCCTTGGCGACATAGAGCTCGCCGAGCGCCATACCCATGTCGTCGTTGATCGCGCCAAGGACGCGTTTCCAGCGCGGCTTCTGTGCCTGCTGGCCGTTCAGCGTCATGTCGTTGAACGCGAAATTCTCGTCCTCGAACGGCTTGGACAGATACGGCGCGGCCTGGTCCACCACGTGGAAACGCAGATACGCCTGCCACTGTTCGATCGGAACATCGGCCAGCATCTTGTCGACTTCGGCGAAAAACGTCGGCTGCGAAAGCGAAAAACCTTTCTTGATATCGGCACCCTGCGTCGTGAAGAACTTGTCCCAGGACAAGTGCGGAGTGACTTGGTCTGCTTGAGCCAGCGTGACGAAGTGATACTGGTTTTCGGGTTTGCGCAATTCGACCGGCGCCAGGGACGCCTTGGCGAGGCGCGTCTCGAAGGCCATGACCCAGCCGGCCTGCTTCGCGGCATCGGCCGTCGGCACGCCGATGAGTTCGAGCATCTTTGCGACGTGCTTCTGGTAGGCATCGCGCAACTTCGCGTAGTCGGGTTTGTCGTAATAGTCGCGCGTGGGCAGGCCAAGCCCACCCTGGAAAGCGTAGGCGATCTGCACCGATGAATTCTTGAAATCCGCGCTCGGCCCGACGTTGAACAGGCTGCCCGTGCCGCGCGAGAAGCTGTCGTCCAGATAGGCGACCACATCCGCCGCGGACTTCAATCCATCGACCTTCGCCAGTTCGGGCTTGATCGGCGCATATCCGGACTTGTCGATGGCTGCCTCGTCCATGCCGGATTTGTAAAACCAGCCGATTTTCTGCTCTATCGAGCCGGACTTGGCGGTCGCTGCATTGTCGGCCGCGTGTTGGACGATCTGGTGTTGCGCATCGAGGCTCTTTTCTCTCAACTCGTCGAACGAACCCCAGCGCGTCCGATCAGGCGGAATCGGATGCGCGGCGACCCACTTGGCGTTGACGAACTCATTGAGATCGACGCAGGGGCTTATCGCCTTGTCGAGTTCGCTGACGTCGAATGAAGTCGAAGCTGTGGGCGCTGCGACTGCTCCAGTTGCGATGGCCACGCCTAGAGCGAGCGTCAGCGGTTTGATGGATGCTTGCATGTGTTGCTCCTGTTGAAGTCCGGGATGCGTGAGGCCGACGCTGCGCCGCATTGGGTGCAACGACGTGTGGTATGCAATGGCCAACGGCCCCAAAACGGATCGGAACCGACCCCTTTGCGAAACGCCGAGCGTAGAAATGGGCGCGGTTGCCCGTAAGTGTCGAAGGTCATTGCGTCGGGATTACCCGCCTTGCTCCATCTTCGTGGCGGCAGGTGAGAAAGCTTCGGCCGTTTTGGAAGCACGCGGCGGGCAGGTATCCTTGATCGAAGAGACTCGAGAAGACCAGCACATGAAGTGGTTTACTAAATTGATATTGCTAGCTTTTCTGGCGATCTGTGCGACCTGGGCTGTCGCCGGGGGCGCTCAATACGATCGCGTCCTGAGGATCCATTATCGCGACATGTTGCTGAATGCGGCCAAGGCCTACGAACGCAAGGACTTCGATGACGCGTTCAAGCTGATCCGGCGCGACGCCTGCGCAGGCGACAAGGGGAGTCAGGCGGCGCTCGGCAAGATGTATCTCCTCGGACAGGGCGTCCAACGCAACGATTTGATCGGCTACGCGTGGTTGAAGACCGCTGGTGAATACCAATTCATGGGAACTCGGTCGGTAACCCGGAAGCTGCACGAGGCGATGACGCCCAAGCAGCGCCAGATTGCCGATTCCAAGGCCGACGAACTCCTGCGCCTTTATGGCATGCAGGCAACGGGTGTGAGTTGCAATCGGGGATCTTCACAGGGCGGCAACATCAAGGACATGGTGGTATGCCAGCCGCGCTCCACCGGTTCGATTGCCGATTCGTCCAGACTCGAGCTTCGCCGCTGCGAGCATACGGCTCCGGATTGAACTAGGAAAGCTCTGAACAAACCCATCCTGGGTTTGCCAGAGCACGCCGAGTTCGGCACCTGTCCGGACTCGGCTCCGCCAAATCCAGCGCTTGTGCGCTTGATTTGCGGCGGGCCGTCCTTGGCCCGCGGAAACTCTGATCAAAATCAGAGTTTCCCTAGCGCTCCTTGCGCTTTGCGTTCAATCGATCGCGGCAGGCGGTGACCCGCTTCGATATGGCAGCACGTCGGGCGCGACGGCCCCGGCTGAAAGGATGAACGCCATGGCCTGATCGACGCTCCAGTCGGTGGCGACCAGGCGATCGACGGGAACGATCTCCAGATAGCCTCCCGTCGGATTCGGCGTGGTCGGCACATACACCGCGGCGAGTTCGCGCCCATCGATATCGAGGAACGAGCGCGTCACGAAACCGATCGTCTTCATCTCGCGCGAAGGAAAATCGATCAGCACCACGCGCTGCGTCCCGCTGGGCTTGTTCTGCAGCATGCCCATGAGTTTCTTGGCGCCGCCATAGATACTGTGCACGATCGGTATGCGATCCATCAACGCGTCGAAACCGGCAAGGATGCGTCGTCCGAGCACGCGATTCGCGGCGAAGCCGAGCACATACAGGATTACCAGCGTGGTGATGAACGCAAGAATCGAGATCAGCCATTGCTGATTGAGCAGCGACGCCTCGCCCGGAAACAGCCGCGCGAAGCCCGCGACGAGCGCCGTCACCCACGGCGCACTGATCTCCGACAGCAGCGAAACCACGAAACGGAACACGACCCAGGTCAACCAGATCGGAATCACCGTCAGCAGGCCGGTAATCAGGTAACGCTGAAGATGCTGCGGACGCATGGGTTTGACCATTAACGTGAAGCGACTCGACATTATTGCCGGATGGCCGCTCGGTTCACACCTGTGGGCGACGCCTGATCAATTTTCCTCAGTGCCGTCGAGTCCGATCGGTCCACCGACAGCATGCGCGTAGTTGCGTTCGTGTTATTGCCCACACAAGGCCGTGATGCGCACCAGCATGGCGTTGTCGCCCTTGCGCGCCGCGTTCGTGGGCACATTGCGCGCGCACCATCTGTCCAAACGAGGATTCGCCCAGGGTCAGTCTTCGATCAATTTCCTGCGCAGGAAATCCGCAGTCGCCTGATCTGCGCGCAGCCACGAGGCGTGGCGCAGGAAGCCGTGGATCTCGTTCGGCAGCACCATCTCCTCGAACGGCACGTGTCGCGCTTCAAGGCGCCGTGCAAGATCGACCGTCTGGACGAAGTGGACATTGCGATCATCGTCGCCCTGGATCAGCAGTACCGGGGAAGTCCAAGTCTTGACGTCGGCATCCGGCGACGATTCGAATGCGACTTTCATCGCCTTTTCGCGATCGCCTTTTTCGTAGCGTGAGGTCGGATCGCTGAACCACGAGTCGATCAGCCGCGACCAGTCGTGCACGCCGTGCATATCCACGCCGGCCTTGAAGATATCCGAATTGCGCGCGAGCGCGAGCGCGGTCAGATAACCCCCGTAGGAGCCGCCCCAGATGCCGATACGATCCGGATCGACACCCTTCGCATGCTGCAACCATTTTGCACCGGCGACGACATCCTGGTATTCAGCCGCGCCGGTCGGACCCCAATGATCGGGATGATGGAACGCATGGCCGTAACCGATGCCGAGGCGATAGTTGACCGACAGTACGGCAAAGCCGTGGTTGGCCAGATACTGATTCACCGCATAGGAATTGCTGTAGTAATCCATGTAGTGCCAGCCGAGCAGCATCTGCCGCGGCGGGCCGCCGTGAACGAAGATGATTCCGGGTGTGCTGCCGGGATTGTCGTCACGCTGAAACAGCTGGCCATGCACGACGACGCCATCGGCCGCGGTGAAGGTGACCGATTTGGGTACGATCAGGTCGGCCGTCGGGAAATCCTTCGGCAGCAAACCGGCGTCAAGATCGCGTCGACCGTTTCCGTCGAAATCGATGATGGCGACCGAGGGAGGCTTGCGTGAGCCGGCGCCGATGTATGCGGTCTGTCGATCGCCCGCCGTGACGGGTTGCCACTCGAGCGTCTCGCCACGGGTCAGCTCCACGGGTTGCGCGCGATCCACCGGCACGCGGAACAGGTGCCGACGATCACCGTCATCGGCTGTCGTTCCGGTATTGCTCGAATAAATCATGCTGCGCTTGTCGCGGCTTTCCGCGACATCCTCGACCATGAACTTCCCGGGCGTAAGCAGCAGGGGTTTGCCCCCGGCGGTGCTGATCGAATAGAGATGCGGCCAGCCGTCCAGATCGGCGAGAAACACGAGACGCGAATCGGCGGCCCAGTAGAGATTGGCATTGCCCGCGGTCTCGGGGAACGAACCCACCAGCGTGTCGGGGCTTTGCCACACTGCGCGACCGCTGCCTGACGTGGCATCGGCGATCCAGATCGACCACGGCTGCGGCGTCTGCACCAGGATCGGTTGCGGCGCACCTCCATTGCCGGGTTGTCGCACGAATGCGATGTGCTTGCCATCGGCGGACCAGCACGGTGCAGAATCCAGACCCGTCGACGGCGCAAGGTAGAGAATCGGCTGCTTTTCGCCGCTGAAGATGCCGACAAACGAATGCGTATCGCGACTGGATACGAATGCGAGACGGTTGCCGTCGGGGGAATAAACAAGGGCGTCATCCTTGCCGCGATCGAAGAACAATCGCCTGGGCTGGTTCGCTTCCTTGACCTTGCCCGTGGTGTCGGCCTTGTCTTCGCCGGATGAAGCGTCCGCGAGTGCTGCTGTCCAGACCTGATGATCCTTGATATACGCGAGTTGCCCCTTTGACGAGATTGCCGGCGCGTCCCCGTCGGTCACCTTGTGCGCATCGCCACCGGGCAATGTGACCGCCCAGATCTGGACCTTGGGCTCGTCCGCGCTCGCCGCCGGATCGGGTTGCAGACCGCCCTTGTCCGGCCAGTTGGCATCGTGGTCGCCTCCGCGCACGAACACCAGCCGATCACCGGCAGGCGAGAATGTCAGCTGTGTGAGTTCCTGACCATCGTCTTCGTTGAAGTGCGTAACCTGTCGCGGCACGAACCCCGGGCCATCGGCGATCCAGACGTTGCGCGTGCCGTCGAGGTCGATTACCCAGGCGATGTGTTCACCGCGTTGCGACGCTGCAAGGCCGCTCGGATAGGGGTAATCGAGAACCTCGGCCATCGTGAACGAGTGCTTCGCCGCGTGCGCCAGCGGCGCGATGGCGAAGAGCAGCATTAGGCCGCAGAAACGAACGGAACGAAGCATCACGGTGGTCCCCCGGGTGGCTCGCGGTTGTGCGCATTGGGAAGTGTGCCCACATCCTTGGCATCGTGCCAGCGAACCGCGCGCGCGATGCCGGCACTGAAGCGCGCGACGCGACCCATTCCGTCTGCACTCCCCCGAAGCGCACGCTGCCGCGGGCAGCGATGAGAGCGTCAGAACAGCAGGGACGACATGTGACGACGATACCGCCCCACGAGTTCCGGGTCGTCGATCATGCCGAAAGCGGCAACGAGACGTTTCTTCGCAAGTCCTTCGTTCCAGCTTCGGTCGGTCTTGAGCACGGCCAGGAATTGATCGAGTCCGTCACTCGTTGCGCCGTCGTGCACCAATCGCACGCCAAGCAGATCGCGCGCCTCAAGATCGGAAGGGTCGCGTTCAATGCGCGCATGCAGGTCCGCGAGAGGCGGAGCCTTGGCAGCGAGGGCGGCAAATTCCAGTTCGGCGCGCAGCCGGGACGCGCGCGCGTCCGCGGACAGGTTGGCCGGTAGCGCATCGAGCTCGGCTTGGGCGGCGGCGACATTGCCGGCGCGCATTTGCGCCAGCGCGAGATCGAGCTTGAGGCCCGGCTTGTCCGGTGACGCAGCAATTTCCTGCTGAATTCGCGCTATGGCCTGCTCGGCCGTTTCGGGCACTTCGGCAGCGCTGATTTGTTCCGGCGATTCGTCCGCAGGCGCCGGCTCGACATGGCGAGCGAGAAACGTGCGCAGCTCGCCTTCGGGCAACGCGCCGGCGAATCCGTCCGCGATCTTGCCGTCCTTGACCAGCATCACCGTTGGAATGCTGCGCACGCCGAACATGCCGGCGAGTTCCTGGTTCTTGTCCACGTCGATCTTGGCGAGTTTCAGCGCGCCGTTGTGTTCCTCGACGATTTTTTCGAGCAGAGGACCGAGCGACTTGCACGGTCCGCACCACTCGGCCCAGAAATCGACCAGTACGGGGGTGGTCAGCGATGCCTGGAGCACCTCGGCTTCAAAGTTCGCCTGGCTGGCGTCGAAGACATGTTCAGACTCTGTCACGGTGGTTCCCTGGTTAGATCAATCGCACGCGCACAAGGTCGGGGCGAAGCGCAATCATGTCAAGGCCTGCGGTTGGACCCCGCTTTCGTGCGCGAGCTCCGCTCAGCGGGAACGGAAGACTGTCCGACGCTTGAGGATGGCCGGGTGCTTGAACGTGACTGGCACGCGCGCCCTGCTTCAGCGTGCTAGGGAAGATTGGCGTTGAGGTGTCGGGTTGCCTTCCTGCTTGTACACGGTGCCGGCCTTCATGACGAAGTCGACCTGCTGCATCAGGGCAATGTCGTCGAGTGGATTGCCATTCACCGCGACGATGTCGGCATATTTGCCGGGCGCGATCGAGCCGAGATCCTTCGATTTCCTGAGCAGCTCGGCCGCGTGCGTCGTCGCAGCCTGCAGAACGAACACCGGTGGCATGCCGGCCTGGACCATGTAGACGAATTCCTGCGCGTTCTCACCGTGCGGATAGACGCCCGCATCGGTGCCGAATGCAATCTTGACGCCGGCCTGGTACGCCTTGCCTGCGGTCTTCTGGATGATCGGGCCGACCTCTTCGGCCTTGCGCGCGACCTGCGGCGGATACCAGCCTTCCTTTGCTTTCTGCTCGACGTACTTGCCGGCGATGATGGTCGGCACATACCAGGTACCATGCTGCTTCATCAGTTTCATGTCGGCATCGTCCATGTAGGTGCCGTGTTCGATCGAATCGACACCGCCAATCACCGCGCGGCGGATCGCCTCGGCGCCATGCGCATGCGCGGCGACGGTGAAACCGTAATCGTGCGCGGCCGCGACGATCGCCTGGATCTCCGGAATCGTCATCTGGGCATTGTCGGCGCTGGAGCTTTCATCGAGCACGCCGCCTGAAGGCATGATCTTGATCAGATCGGCACCATCCTTGTAGTGCTGGCGCACGGCTTTCCATGCGCCCTCGGGACTGTCGATGATGCCGTCCTTCGGGCCGGGATCCCCTTGCAGATCCCAGCGAAAACCGTTGGTGGGGTCGGCATGGCCACCGGTGGTGCCTATGAACTGGCCGGCACTGAAGATGCGCGGTCCCGGCACGATGCCGGCGTTGACCGCGTTGCGCAACGCAATCGACTCGTTGTGTTCGTCGCCGACATTGCGCACCGTGGTGAAACCGGCAAGCAAAGTGCGTCTGGCATACACCGTGCTGCGGATCGCGTAGTCGGCCGGATTCAGGCGGAACTTGTCGCTGTAGGTCGATTTGCTGAACTGCATGGTCAGATGCGTATGGCTGTCGATAAGGCCGGGCATGCAGGTCCCGTTGGCCGTGATATCGATGACGGTTGCGTTGGGCGATCCGCAGGCCCGGAACGACTTCGGCGATGCGTTCCCCCTGCACGACGACCGTGGTCGCGCCGAACAACTTGCCATTGACCGTGTCAAGCAGGTGAGGGCAATGCACGAGGTCGTGACCGCCACTGGACGCTGGCCATCGGCGGCCTGCGCAGCGCCGATGGCCATGGCGGCGATCAACACCGCGGCCCTCCGCTTCGAATGCACGATGATCGGCATTCCGATGTCCTCTTGTCATGGCAACGCCTCATCATAACGAGATGTCTTGTGCCCGACACGCAAAACGGTTGCGCGACCGGAATAGGCGTATAGTCGAACCGCCGCAGCACCTGCTGCGGGCACCTGTGAGTCCGGATGACGACGTTTGAGCCCGCGGCTGAAACCGTATCCGGCGATCTTTCGGCGCAATTTTTCGCGCTTGCCTACGACGAGTTGTGCCGCATTGCGCGCCGCCAGCGCCGCCGTGCGGGTGGCCCTGCCACGCTCAATACCACCGCGCTCGCTCACGAAGCCTGGATCAAGCTGGCCGCCGCGCAACCCGGCTTGTCGGGTGCACATGGTCGCGCATTGGCGGCGCGCGCCATGCGCCAGATACTGGTTGATCACGCGCGACGTCACGGTTGCGCCAAGCGCGGCGGCGAAGCCTGCTTCGTCACGCTCGACGAGCACGATGTCGCAGCATCCGGCGAGATGGTCGACATGCTGATCCTCGATCAAACCTTGACGGAATTGGCCCAATGGGACGCGCGTGCCGCCGACGTGGCGGAGTGGCATGTGTTCGGCGGATTGGCTATCGAGGAAATCGCCGTGTTGCGGAATGTCGCCGTGCGCACCGCTTACCGCGACTGGCGGCGCGCGCGGGCGTTTCTAGCACAGCGGCTCGGTCTCGCCGATGCCGCCGTCGCAACGCCGGCATGAACGCGGAACGCTGGCGTCGCATGGGCGGACTGTTCGATCGGCTCATTGATATGCCCGATGACGAACGCGAGGTTGTCATTGCGCGGTTGTGCGACGATGATGCCGAGGAACTGCGCGCGCTGCTCGCCGCCGATGCAGCCGGGGATGCGATGGAGCAACGCGCGCCGCGATGCCGCGATGCGGTGGCCGCGGACTGGGCACGCGAACACGAATCGGCGCTGCCGTCGAACAGCGTGATCGGCAGTTGGCGCATTCTGCGCGAACTGGGCCGCGGCGGCATGGGCGCGGTCATGTTGGTGGAACGCGCGGACGGCCAGTTCGAGCAGCGCGCCGCGCTGAAGTTGATCAAGCGCGGCATGGACAGCGACGCGGTGCTGACGCGCTTCCTGCGCGAGCGGCAAATACTGGCGCGGCTGTCGCACCCCGGCATCGCGCGGTTGATCGACGGCGGGTTATCGGCCGATCAGCGTCCGTACTTCGTGATGGAGCATGTGCAAGGCGTCTCGTTGCTCGAATACTGCCGGGAACGCGCCGCGGGATTGCGGGAACGGATCGGCTGCATCCTGCAAGTCTGCGCTGCGTTGCAGTTCGCGCACCAGCAACTGGTCGTGCATCTGGACATCAAGCCGTCCAACGTGCTGGTGACTGCGGCCGGCGAGATCAAGTTGCTGGATTTCGGCATCGCCAAGTTGTTCGCGGACGGACAAACCGGTGCTACGCAAACCGGTGCCGGCGGAGATCGTCCGCTGACGCCCGCCTACGCCGCGCCCGAACAACTGCGCGGCGAGCCGGTCAGCACCGCGACCGATGTGTACGGCGTCGGCGCGCTGCTTTACGAATTGCTGAGCGGGCAGCGGCGAACGGGCTTGCCGATGGCGCGAGCGCCGAAGAAACGCGGCGTGCCCTGGATCGCAGCGAACTCGCGGCGCCCAGCGACGCGGCGGGAGCGGATGCGTCGATTTTCGCACGGTCATTGCGCGGCGATCTCGACACCATCGTGCTCAAGGGGGTAAACGCGAACCGGAGCGGCGTTATCCCACCATCGAAGCTTTGGCCGAAGACTTGCGGCATTACCTGCGTGGCTTGCCGATCTCGGCGCGGCGCGACAGCGCGCTTTACCGCGCCGGCAAGTGCGATGCGGCGTCATCGCATTGGCTGGCATGGAAGGCGGGGCCTTGTTGGCGTTGTTGACCATCACAACCGTCGCGTTGCGGGAAGCGCGCAGCGCGCGCGATCAGGCACTTCGCGCGGAAGCGGTCACTGGCTTCCTTGTCAACACGTTTCAAGTGGCCGATCCCGAAGGAACACCGGGCGGCCTCAGACTCAGCGCGCGCGGCGTCCTCGATGCTGGCGCGAAGCGGATGCAAATCCAATTGGCCAGACAGCCGCAACTGGATGCTTCATTTTCCGCCGTGCTGGGCAAGATCTACGAGGGTCTGGGCGAATATGGTCGAGCCATCTTGTTGTTGCAGCGTTCGCTGGCCTTGTCGGATGAGCACGGTAGCGCCGCGCAAGCCGACACACTCGCGTTGCTCGCGCGCGCGCAATACGAGAAAGGCGATTACGCTGCGGCGTCGCGGACATCGGGATTGGCATTGTCAGGGCATCGCAGCGGCGGAAAGCCCGACAGCCCGTTGATCGCGCAGGACTTGGCGCTGCAGGGAGAAATCGCGCGGCGCGAGGGCGAGTTCGACAAGGGCGAGGCATTGCTCAAGCAGGCGCTGGCGATGTCGCGCGCCACCCTCAAGGCTCCGCATCCGCAAATCGCAGCGCAGCTCAACCAGCTCGCCGCGCTGTACGGCGACATGGACCGGGTCGGCCCCGCGGCCGCGTTGACCGAGCAGTCGCTAGCGATGTTTCGCAGCCTGTACGGGGAAAATCATCTCGATGTCGCCGAGAACATGGTCAATCTCGGCGTATTCCGGATGCAGACGGAGCGCGTCGGGGAAGCGGTGCAATTGTTCGACAAGGCAATCCGGATTTACCGACGCCTGCTGCCGACGGATCACCCGTTACTGGCGCTGGCGTTGGCCAACAAGGCGCGCGCGCTGGATCGCCTGAAACGCTACCCCGAAGCCGACCCGGTCTATCGGGAAGCCCTGGGGATGCAGCGACGCATGCTCGGTAACCAGCATCCGGATCTGGCGACGACACTGAACAATCTCTCCGTGTTGCGGATGCATGTCGATGACTACGCTGGCAGCGCCGATTACAGCCGTCAGGCGATGGCGATTTGGGCGGCACAGGGCCAGCCCGAGCACCCGTTTGCACTGATCTCCAAGGAACATCTCGCGGTAGCGCTGCGCGAATCGGGCGATCTGGTCGAGTCCGAGCGCGCGATCCGCGAAGTGCTTGCGGCGCGTCGGCGGCAGCTCGGTGACAAGAACCGCGCAGTCGCAATGACGCTGGATGATCTCGGCATCGTGCTGCGGGTGTCCGGGCAGACCGATCAGGCTATTGCAATGCAACAGCAGGCCCAGGCAGTGCGCGCCGGCTTGAGCGATGTCCCGCCGGCGGAGGCCGCGAACGCGCGCGTGCAGTACGCATTGAGCGAATCCGCCGCGGGCGATCAAACGGACGCTCGCCATGAAGTCGACGCCGGGCTGGCAGCGCTGAATGCGATAAAAACGCCCGACAATGATGCGATCGCCGCCGCGCTGCTGGCCAAGGCACGCATTGCGCTGGCGCAGCACCAGGTCGCGACGGGCTGCGCGGTTGCACGCGCGGCGCTGTCGTTGCGACCGGAAGATGATCCGGTGACAGGTTGGCGTTATGCGGAGGCGCAAAGTGTCTATGGCGAATGTCTGGCGGCGAGCGAACAGTTGGGCCCGGCGCGCCATCAATTGCAAGCCGCGCTCGCCACGCTGCAACGCGTACGCGGCGCCGATCACTGGATGACGCAACAGGTGCGGGCGAGCCTGCGCGCATTGCGCAAAGCCTGAAAGACCGTTTGCGTACCGTTCTGCGGAGAATGTCAGTACTCGGCAGGCAATCACGTATTACTCCCATGAAGATATTTTTTCGGGAGGAGCCATCATGCCGTCACATCTCAATGCCGTTCTCGCAATCTCCTTGACCATCGCCTGCACCGGCGCATTCGCCGCCGGCGAAATATTGCCTGCCGGCACGCTCAAGCAGGGCAGCCTCGCCAATCAACAACTCATTCGAGACGCCATGGTCGGTGTGGCGGGGAGGTCGGAACGTTCTGCTGCGCCAAGCCCGAAGACTTCGTGCCCTACGTGGTCGCGATGCCGAGCGGCGATGTCGGCGCCCGCCGGTGGAAGGAAAAATGGCTGGTCAAGGGCTGTGGCAAACGCTATCCGGTGGACATTGACTTCAGCGAGGACGGCGCAGGCAGCGCGATCTGGACGGTCGAGAACAACTGACCGGCGTGCGCCAAGGCTTTCGCAGCGCGCGGATGTCGGTAAACGACGATTGATCGCATATTCCTGTGCAAGCGATGCACTACCGATCGCGATCCTGCGATCGGAACGATCGCGCACGTTGCACAGCAGGAGTACGACATGTTGAAGTCTCAATCCGGTTCGCCACGACATCTTTCCACAGCGCGCCTTGGCGATCGTACTCGCGTTCGGCGCGTTGCCGTTGGCGCAGGCGCATCAGAGTTCGTCCATGGCGCCCGCGCAGCCGCAACCGGATACCCGAAGCGTGGCGAACGACGTGAATGCGTCAACATCCGGCCAAGCCGCGCAGCACAGCATCATCTTTGTCGGCGGCCATCAGGGTGACGCTAGGCGTGTGGCCAATCCGCAGCGTCCGCCGGAGCCGTGTCGCGCAACGCATGCGGGCTCGCAATCGGTAAGCAGCGATTGCAGCCTCAATCCGCAACCGATCCCGCCCGGACATGCGGCGGGTCACAAGAAGACGCACCGCGATCTCGAAAGTCTGTACACGCCGACCACGCCGCGTCGGCACCGGCTCGCCGTTCCGCACCATGGTCAATGCACGACTGCGTGGCGTTCGATCGCGTTATCGCGATCGAATGTCAGTGAATCGCGTTCAACTGCGTATTCATCAACAAAGGCATCGATCACGGTGCGGCCTGCGCGCAAGACGCGTCGGAATGACATGTACCTCTAAGTTGCTGGAGAAGGCGTATGAAAATCCAAATCGCGTTACCCATCGCCGCGCTGCTGTTCGGGACTTGCACGCCCGTTGGCGCGATCGAATTGCCCGCGCAAAAACCCGGCTTGTGGCAAGCGACCATGACCGGCGCGAAGATACCGGGCGGTTCGAGGAGCTTCCGCAATGTCAGGACGCGGCATTCATCGCCGCGGCCAGAGCGAGCGCGGATGCCCAGAGGAAGAGCTGTGCCAAGAGCGATCTGCGCAAGCAGGGTGACACCTGGATCGCCGATTCTGATTGCACCATCGCCGGCATGCACTTTGTCGCGCACACCGTGACGACCATCCACGGCGACGACGCGTACCACACTGAGATCACTTCGAGCGGCACCTCGCAGGGAGCCAAGATCAACGACGTGATGGTCGTGGACAACAAATATCTCGGCTCTTGCAAACCGGGTCAAAAATTGGCGTGCCGGAAGCAGGTTGATCTAGCAGAGGAAAATACCATGCACAACGCAACCAGATTTTTTATCGCGGCATTGCTGCTGTGCGCGGCGACAGGTGCCTACGCCAGCAGCGAGGACGGACAGGATTGCGAGGGCTGCAGCGATCACGCGTTGCTGGCGCGCTATGAAGGTTCGACCTTGCTGGGCGCAGACCAGCAGGCTTACGACGAGGCGATTTTCCCGACAGGCCCGGTAACCAGAAGCGAAGCCGGCGAAGCGATCGCACCGAAAACGCTCAGCGCGATCGGCAAGCGCACCCGGTTGTTCTATATCGCGCCGGCTGGCCGCAGCGCCTTCGAGGTGTTTGCCAATTACCGCGAGTCGCTGGAGAAAGCCGGGATGAAGGTGCTCTGGACGTGTTCGACCGCTGAGGTCTGCGGGCCGGATTTCATCAATCAGGCGCTGGGGGTGATGAACATTGATCTGACCAACACCATCGAGGCCAGACTCGGGCTGGTGCTCGCCGAACATCCGCGTTATCTGCTCGCCGCGCTGGCGCGTCCCGAAGGCGACGTGCATGTCGCGGTACTGGCCGCCGACATTTCGGACAAACAGCGTCCCGGCATCTATGTGCTGCAGGTCGAAGGCAAGCCGATGGACCAAGGCATGACCGGGACCAAACAGGCTACGCCGGTTGCGGCGCCACCACTGGTGATCCAACCGCCGGTGCCTGCGAAGTCGAAAGCAAGCCGGTTGTCGTCGAGAGCGCGCCGGCTGCGGTCGAAAGCAAACCCGTTGAGGTGGAAAGTGCGCCAGTCGTCGTGGAAAGCAAATCCATCGTGGTGGACAGCGCGCCGGCCGAGGTCGAAAGCGGACCGGTTGTGCAGGCGGTGGTCCCGGTTGCCGCCGCGGCGCTCGACAGTCATCTCGCTGATACCGGCCAGGTGACCTTGTACGGCATCCATTTCGATTTCGACAAATCCGATATCAAACCTGAATCGAAACCGCAGCTTGACGAGATCGCCAAGATGCTCACCGCCGATCCGGCGCTCAAGCTGCGCGTCGCCGGTTATACCGATGGCAAGGGTACCGCCGAACACAACCAAGCGCTGTCGCAGCGTCGGGCCGATGCGATCGTCGCGATGCTGGTCGCAAATTACGCCATCGCCGCGGATCGCCTGACGTCCGCCGGACTGGGCGCCGCATCGCCTGTGGCCAGCAACGATACCGAAGAAGGCCGTGCCAAGAACAGGCGCGTGGAATTGCTCAAGCAATAGCCCAGAGAGACATCATGAACATTCGCTCGAATTTCCCGCGCACGCTGATGTCCACGTTGATTGCATTGGTGATGGCGGCAGCACTCGCGGGCTGCAGCAACGCGGTCCCCTCATCCCAAGCCGGCGCGGATGCCGGCAATCCCGACAGCCTCGCCATGCAGATCGCAAAGGCGCACCACGACGCCGAACACGCAGCCAGCGCACGCGCCCCATTGCCGGACGCGTGTTCGCTGGTCAGCCAGGCCGACGCCGAGAACATTCTGGGGGGCCCTGTGAAATCCGGCGAGCACGCGGCGAATGACGAACACGCCACCCATTGCCAATACGAAACGACGTGTCAGGGTTCCGACTCGCTGATTGTCGAAATCCAGGCCAACGACAATGTCGCCGAGGCAAGGCAAGGTCAGGAGATCAAGCGGCATATCTATGGCGGCGACACGGCGGAGAACGCGTATCGCTACGAAGTGCTGCGCGGCATCGGAGACGACGCCTTCCTGGTAACGAACAAGCAACCGGCCGGCATGCCCGCGCAAATGGTCGACGCGTTGCCGGATCAACAGATGCTGTTCGCGATCAAGGGGGCGAACGGCATCGAACTCAACACCAACTATTCGGGCAAGCCGCGATCGGCGGACAGTCTTGAAGCACTGGCGAAAAAAATCGCCGAGCACCTTTGATGCATGTCATCGCTGTTCGCCGGCATTCCCTTTTCAGGTACCACAACATGGAAACTGATTCATCCCCAATACTGCAACGACGAGCCGTGAGCGGCGTCGCCATTGCATTTGCCATCGGCGCGCTGGCCGCATGCAATGCTGCTTCGACAGAACCTGGGGCGGGCAATTCGAGCACGACAGCACAAGTTGCGATGAGTGCCCGATCTGAGCCCGCTGCGGATTTTCCCAGGGGCGCGGTGCTCGGCGATCTCGGCCTGCCGGTGTATCCCACGCCGCCGGAGCACGTCTCTTCCCATGACGCCGGAACAAATGGGGACGGGCAGAAATACGACAGTGTGCTGTTGGAGCCGCACGCTCCTTTCGACACGGTCGTGGCCTGGTATCAGGCACACATGCCGGCCGGCACTGGCGGCACGAACGAAATGAATCCCAAGCATGCGGAGTTTCATGTGGACGACGGCAAGGTCTCGCGCACGGTCTTGATCGACAACGTCAACGAAGGGCAGACCCATCTGCTTCTCATGAAGAAGATCAATCCATAGCCCGGCATCCAGTCCATCCCGAAGCCGCAGTTCCCCCCAAGAGGCGACGCGATATGAACGCTCCATCGATCCACGTTTTGCGCACCAGGACCATTATTTTGTCCATCACGCTCGCGAGCGCGCTCGCCGCGTGCGACAGCGGCGCGCCGGCGGCACAAACCGTAACTGCTGCGTCAACGCCTTCTTCTGATCCTCCCGCCGCCCAGATGGCCGCCAAAAAACCCTGCGATTACATCGCGCGCGCCGATGCGGAAGCCTCGGTTGGACAGCCGTTGCCGAATACCAGCGAGCAAATTCCGTTGGGCATGTGCGACTACAACACGCCGGAATTTTATGGCGCGTCCTTGACGGTGGGCGATTGGGAATCGATCAAGAATGCCGCGACCAGCGGCGCGCACCAACCCGTGTCGGTTTCCGGCGTCGGCGACGAGGCGCTGAATCTCAATGGCTCCAACGGTTCCAATCTCTATGTGCGCAAGGGCGATCGGGGATTCCTGCTGACCTTGAATGGTCCGAACATCGACCACCTGGCGGACCACGGTCTGGACAAAGAGAAAACACTGGCGCTGAAGATCCTTCCAAATCTCTGACTGCATTCCTCGAACCTTCATTTCATCGCGCGGATCGGCCGCGATGACGGCCTCGACGATCGTCGATCACCTTTCAAGCGAGACACGTCATGCAACGATTTCGTGCCAACACATTTCTGCAACCTCGTTTTGCGACGCTGACCGCCAGCGCATTGCTGTGCGCGCTTCCGCTGCTCACCGCCTGTTCGAAGCAGAGCGGCCCGGCCGGCAACGCACCCGCGCCCGCATCGGACATGCCGCATACCCAGGCCGAGATGACTCCCGCGGAAATCAAGTACGGCGTGTCGCCCACGCTCAATAGTCAGGTGACCTATCAGCCTGACGTGATCGTGATGGAGCACGGTGCCGAAGCGGTCCGCGGACTCAGCTCCGATGGGCTCACCTACAACATCGACGGCAACGCAACGGGCGCCAAAGGCATCGCGCCCGGCAAGATCCTGTTCACCACAGGGCGCGTGGTCGGGCGCGTGCTTGCCGTGAAACCCAGTGGCAGCGATCTGGCGGTCACGCTCGGTCCCATCGAGCTGACCGACGTCTTTAAGGAAGCGCATTTCCACTATCACGGCACTCTCGATCCCGACAAAGTGATCATGTACGTGGCTCCGCCGGATTATCCGGGCACATTTATCGATCGAAATGCTGCAGCGCCCAGCGCGATGCGCGGCACACGTGATGCGCCGATGCAGATCGCTCAGCTTTGGCAACGCAACGGCGATCGCCGCGCGGTTTTCGACATTGCGCGGAATGCAAGCCGATACAGCGCTTGTGGTGGCGGCCCAGCGGGCCAGATTGTCGACATCGCGAAGAACGGATTCCACTTCTTTCCGGCGCCCGGTCAGTTGTTAGGCATGACGGCAACGACTATCGAGAACGGGGTGACGCTCACGGCGTTTGCGAAATTGGAACTCATCCGCCCGGACTTCACTTTCAATCTGGATATCCACGGCGGCCACCTGAATACCGCCGAAGTCGAAATCGCCATCCACGGCAAATTCAAGATCGGGGTCAAGGGTGGCACCAACGGGGAATTTCGCAACCACGATCAGGTCACCGAAATTCCCGCGGACTCGTCGATTCCGCTTCCGCTTCCTGGGCCGATTTCAGTGACCTTTCACAACGCCGTCCTGATCCAGACCCTATTTACCGCCAAGCAGGCTACGATCGATTCCGAGGGTGTTTATTCACTGGACGGCACGGTCAAGGCCGGCATCGTCAACGGGAAACCGATGGGCGATTCGAACTTGTCCGTTGCCGTCGATCGCAGCCTTGCGGACTCGGTGGCGGGTCTCTCGGTTGGCGTCAATGCGGTGGTTCTGGGTTATAGCGGAAAAATTCTCGCCGGCATAGGCGCCTACTCGTTTGCCGTGGGTCCGTACGCGAGTCTCAGCACGACTATTGGCGTCAATCGGGGCTCTGCTACTCAAGCCCCCATCACGGGTTACATCTGCCGCGCCGGGGAATTCCACATGTGGCTGGACTACGGGGTTGGGGTCGCGGTTCCGGGGTGGACCGTAAAGCTCCTGAACGGCGCAATCTCGGTCATCAATTCCATCGGTGGTGTCTTCAGCAGCGACGCGCGTATCAATACGACCATCAAGCCCAGCTACGGCGCTCCACTGGGGTCAGCGCGGATCAAGGATATCCCCACGGAGTCCATACCGCCTGGTTGCAGTGCCAAACCTGCCGCATGACCAACACCTGATCGCACATCCGCTGTACCCATTTCTACGCTCATGACCGCGGACTTGGCGGCCTCCTGCCGCTGCGCTAGGCTGGACCGCATTCGCAAAAGGCCGGCCAAACGCATGCGCATTCCATGCAGGAAAACTACGATCCCCAGGCGGTCGAAACCGCGGCCCAGCGATTTTGGGACGAGACCCGCGCGTTCGAGGTCAACGAAGATCCCGCGCGGGAAAAATTCTACTGCCTTTCCATGCTGCCCTATCCGAGCGGCGCACTCCACGTCGGGCATGTGCGCAATTACACGATCGGCGATGTGATCAGCCGCTATCAACGCATGCACGGCAGGAATGTGCTGCAACCGATCGGCTGGGACGCGTTCGGCCTCCCGGCGGAAAACGCCGCGATAAAAAACAACACCGCGCCGGCGAAATGGACCTACGCCAACATTGCGCACATGACGGCCCAACTCAAGCGCATGGGCTTTGCCTACGACTGGTCGCGCGAGTTCGCTGCCTGCGATCCCGCCTATTACGTGCATGAGCAGCGCATGTTCGTGCGCCTGTTCGAGCGTGGTCTCGCCTACCGCAGGAACTCGGTGGTCAACTGGGATCCAGTCGACCAGACCGTGCTCGCCAACGAACAGGTGATCGATGGACGCGGCTGGCGCACCGGCGCCATCGTCGAGAAGCGCGAGATTCCGCAGTGGTTTCTCAAGATCACCGATTACGCGCAGGAATTGCTCGATGGACTCGATCGCCTGCCGGGCTGGCCCGATGCGGTCAAGACCATGCAGCGCAACTGGATCGGGCGCTCCGAGGGGCTCGATATCCGTTTCGATGTCGAGGCCAGCAATGCCTCGCTCAATGTCTTCACGACGCGTCCGGATACGCTGATGGGCGCGACCTACATTGCCATGGCCGCCGAACACCCGCTCGCGCTCGAGGCGGCTGCGAACAATATCGAACTCGCCGATTTCATCGAGAACTGCAAACGCGGCGGTATCTCGGAGGCCGAGCTCGAGACGCAGGAAAAACTCGGCATGGCGACGGGTCTCCACGCGATTCATCCGATCAGTGGCGCAAGGCTGCCGATCTGGATCGCGAATTTCGTGCTGATGGGCTACGGCACGGGCGCGGTGATGGCCGTGCCCGGGCATGACGAGCGCGATCACGCTTTCGCGCTCAAGTACGATTTGCCGATCCGCATGGTCGTGGTCGATCGGGGCGTGATCGATGCATTGTCAGAACTCAAACACGATCTTTCGGCCGGGGTAGGTGCCGATGCGATGCGCGATGCGCTGACTGGCGGCTACTCCACTGCCTACAGTGAAAACGCGGCGGTCCGGGTCGTGCTGGATTTCGAGCATCGCATCGAGCATGAAGCCGCTTTTGTCGAACACGGCACGCTGGTCAATTCAGGTGAATTCGACGGCCTCGACTTCGACGCGGCATTCGTGGCGATTGCCGCGAAGCTCGAAGCCTCGGGTCGCGGCAATCGCAGCGTCCATTGGCGCCTTCGCGACTGGGGTGTTTCACGCCAGCGCTACTGGGGTTGTCCGATCCCGGTCGTTTATTGCGCGAGTTGCGGCGTGGTAGCGGTGCCGGAAGAGCTATTGCCGGTGCGGCTGCCAGAGGATGTCGCATTCAGCGGCGTTGCCTCGCCGCTCAAGACCGATCCCGAATGGCGCAAGACCAACTGTCCACGTTGCAAGGGTCCGGCCGAGCGCGAGACCGACACGTTCGACACCTTCATGGAATCGAGCTGGTACTACGCGCGGTACACCAGCCCGGGCGCTGCGACGCAAGTGGATGCGCGCGCCGATTACTGGCTGCCGGTCGATCAGTACATCGGCGGCATCGAGCACGCAATCCTGCATCTTCTGTATTTCCGCTTCTATCACAAGCTCATGCGCGATCAGGGACTGGTGCACTGCGACGAGCCGGCGACGAATCTGCTTTGTCAGGGCATGGTGGTGGCCGAAACCTACTATCGCGAATCGCCCGACGCCCACCGCGAATGGATCAATCCGGCCGACGTGGATGTTGCGCGCAACGAACGCGGACGCATTATCGGTGCGACATTGCGTAGCGACGGCGAGCCGGTTGCGATCGGCGCGATCGAAAAAATGTCGAAATCGAAGAACAATGGTGTCGATCCGCAGACCATGGTGGACCGTTACGGTGCCGATACGGTGCGCCTGTTCTCGATGTTTGCCGCGCCGCCGGAACAGTCGCTCGAGTGGAACGAGGCAGGCGTCGAAGGCGGTTATCGTTTCATCAAGCGCGTCTGGGCCTACGGGCAGAATCTCGCCGCAAGACTCGAGCATCGGGGCGAGCCGGGTGCGGTGGACGCGGGTCGGCTCCGCGAGTTGCGGCGCGATCTGATGATCGCGCGGCGCGAAATCCACGACTGCCTGCACCAGGCCAACATCGACTACGAGCGCAAGCAGTACAACACGGTCGTATCAGCCTGCATGAAGATCATGAACGTGTTGACCAGCGATGCGCTGGAAGACGATGCCGCGGACAGCGAGGATGGGGCGCGCGATCGTCTTGCGGTGCAACAGGAAGGATTCTCCATCTTGCTGCGCCTGCTGTATCCGATTACGCCGCACATCGCGCACGTGTTGTGGGCGACGTTCGGTAACGGCGCCGATATCATTCTCGCCGCGTGGCCGGAAGCTTCCGATGAGGCAAGACGACGCGACCGGGTAACGCTCGCCGTGCAAGTCAACGGCAAGCTGCGCGGCACCATCGTCGTGAGGGCCGATGCGTCGCATGAGGAGATCGAACGGCAGGCGTTGTCCGAAAGTGGCGTCGTGCGATTCCTCGGCGGGCGCACGCCACGCAAGGTTATCGTCGTGCCGGGCAAGATCGTCAATCTCGTCGTCGCGCCATGAGGTCACAGCGCCATTCGCGGCACGACGCTGCTACCATCGCCGCACCCGCGGTGCCCGGGCAAATCGTCTCCGCCGCCGTTGCCGGAATACAGGTATGAATCTGGGTCGGTCCGTTTCGATTGCCGTCGCCGCTCTCGCAGTGCTGTTGCTGCCCGGGTGTGGATTTCACCTGCGGGCCGAGGCGCGGCTCCCCGCGAGCATGCAGCGCGTGCATATCGAGATTGCCGATAACTTCAGTCCGATCGCGAAGGATCTGGAACGTGCCATGAGGCGATCGGGCGTTGAGGTCGTCGATACGGTGGTTCCGGGCGTCGCGGTCATGCACATTACAACCAACACGATCAGCACCGACGTGCTATCGGTCGGTGGCAATGCGCGCGCCAACGAATATGCCATCCGCTACCACGTCGAATTCGATGTCGAGGATGCGGCCGGCGTATTGTTGTTGCCGAAACAAGTCATCGAACTGTCCCGCGATTTCACCTTCGACGCGAGCCAGGCGCTGGGTGTCGCTGCGGAGGAAGACGTGCTGACGCAGGAGCTCGAGCGCGACATGGTCCAGACCATACTGCGCAGGCTCGAGGCATTGGCCCACGCCCCAGCGTGACATCGGGTATTGCGATCCCGTGGCCGCGGCCCGCGATCCTTGAATGCGTCAGTTGCACGATCGAACCGCTGGCCCGCGTCTTGAAGCGAGCCGTCGAGAGGAAGTATTTCGCCAGCGCTACCGGCCAGCGCAACCGGTCCGCGATGCCATGACCCTGCTTCATCAAGCGCTTGTCCATGCGTTGAGCATGCCCGCCGTACAATGAGCCGATGTCGACCCACGTCGCTACGTTCAGACGCCAGATCGCCGATGGGGAATTGCGCCCCGTCTATCTGATTGCAGGCGCCGAACACCTCGAAGTGCTCGAACTTGCCGATGCGTTGCGCCGGCGCGCTCGGGAATGCGGCTACGCAGAGCGCGAAGTGCTCGACGCCGAGGCCGGGTTCGACTGGAACCGCCTGGCCGATGCGGGTCGCAGCCTGAGCCTGTTCGCGAATCGCAAGCTGATCGATTTGCGCGTGCCCGGCGGCAAGCCGGGGCGCGAGGGCAGTGCCGCGATTGCGGCGTATTGCGAGGCACCAGCCGTCGATACCGTATTGCTCGTTACCGCACACGACTGGAGCAAGAAGCACGAAGGCGCCTGGGTCAAGGCGATCGAAAATTGTGGAATGTACGTGCCGGTATGGCCGCTCAAACGCGATGACTTGCCGCGCTGGATCGATGCGCGCATGAAATCGTGTGGGCTGACGGCTACCGCCGACGCGGTCGCATTGCTCGCCGAACGCACCGAGGGCAATCTCCTGGCTGCCGCGCAGGAGATCGACAAGCTGGCCCTGCTGGCGCCCGACAGCAAGATCGATGCGGCGACGCTCGAAGCCGCAGTCGCCGACGATGCGCGCTTCGATGTCTTTCGCCTGACCGATGCGGCACTTGCCGGCGATGCGGCGCGCGCCCTGCGCATCGTGGCTGGCTTGCGTGCCGAAGGCGGCGAGTTGATCCCGCTCCTCGGCTGGGTGCTGAATCAACTCAAGCTCCTGCTGCGTCTCGCCGAATCGGGCTCGCGTATCGACGCCCTGTTCCAGGCCGAGCGGGTGTGGCCGCAGCGCCAGTCGATCTACCGCCATGCGCTCAAGCGCGGCGCGCAAGCGCATTGGGAGCGTTGCCTCGCGCAGGCCGGGCACATCGATCGAATCGCCAAGGGTCGCGCCGGTGGTGATGCTTGGCGCGAACTGGAACGGCTCATTGCCGCGATTGCTGCCCCGCGACGCGCAGCCGAGCTGATGGCGCCATGAGCGCGGCCGCTCCGCTGCCAATTGCGATCCTCGGGGGCACCTTCGACCCGGTGCACAATGGCCACCTGCGCGTGGCGCTCGAAGCCGGCGAGGCGCTCGGCGCCGAAGTGCGTTTGATTCCGTGCGGTATGCCGCCGCATCGGTCGGCGCCCGTTGCGAGCGGGGTTGCGCGAGCCGCGATGCTGCGTGCTGCCCTTGCGGGGCAGCGCCGTTTGGTGCTCGACGAGCGCGAGCTGCACCGTGACGGACCTTCCTACACCATCGATACCTTGATCGATCTGCGCGAGGAGATCGGCAACGAGCGCCCGCTCACTTTGCTGCTTGGCGCAGATGCGTTCGCCGGATTGCCCACTTGGCATCGCTGGCGCGAGCTGTTCGAGTTGGCGCACTTCGGTGTGCTGACGCGCCCTTGCGCCGAAAATCGTGACGAGGACCGCAACAGTCGGGCGTTCGGCAACCTTCCGATCCAGTTGCGCACCAAGATTGCCTCGCGCCGCACGAGCGATGCGGCGGCGCTTGAGGCGGCGCCCGCCGGTCGGGTTCTCGCGATTTCCGTAACGCCACTCGACATATCCGCCAGCCGCGTGCGGGAACTCGTCGGCGCCGGCCGTGATCCCCGTTGGCTGGTGCCCGATGCGTTGCTTGCAAATCCGGCGTTGCTTTCGACTTACCGACAGCCAGCAGCAGCGCAGGATGCACCGCGCCGCTGAGCGGCACGTGGCACGCCTCGAGCCGTGTCCGCGACTCGGTCGCGTCGTGCGTTTGGGCCTATACTGCATTGGCGTCGGAAGGGCGCAACCTGTCTTTGGAGGTCGAGCACTTGGTCACATCGCAAAAGCGCGCCGGGCCGCGCAAGGCTGCACTCGCCAAACCCGCAGCTGCGAAAGCCCCATCCGTCGGCAAGGCGCCGGTCAAACGCAAGACGTCCCCTCGATCCGATCCATCCCAATCCAGACCCAACCGCAAGCCGGGCCGGGCAGTTGCCACGGCAAAAGCCGCGCGCGCCGGTTCGCGCCGCAAGGTGGCGCGCACGCCGGACGCCCAGGAACAATTGCACGAAACAGTGGTAACCGCGCTGGATGATTTGAAGGCGCGCGACGTTCAGGAAATCGACGTTCGCGACAAGACTTCGTTCACCGATCTGCTGATCGTGGCCAGCGGAACCTCGACCCGCCACGTCAAGTCGATCGCCGATGAGGTGGTCAAATCGGCCAAGCACATCGGACAACCGCCGCTCGGCGTGGAAGGCCAGCGCGAGGCGGAGTGGGTGCTGGTCGACCTTGGCGATATCGTCGTGCACATCATGTTGCCGCGCACGCGTGAATTCTACGGCCTCGAGCGATTGTGGACCGTCGGTGACGATCCCGCGCCGGCCGAGTTGGCCGTATGAACTCATCGCCCTGAATCTGCCGGCGCGCAGGCGATCACGACATTCGTGCGAACGCGCATTGTTGCCATCGGCGACCGCATGCCTGCCTGGATTGCCGAAGGCTTCTCCGAATATGCAAGGCGCATGGCGCACGAGATGCATCTGGAGCTGATCGAGATTGCATCGCGCCGGCGCGCCGGAGAACGCGACCCTTCGCGCGCGATCAAGGCCGAAGGAGCCGCAGTGCTCGCTGCAATTCCACGGGATTGTCATGTGGTGGCACTCGACGGCGCCGGCAACGCGTGGTCCAGCGAACATCTGGCGCGCCAGCTCGACGGATGGCGCATGCAGAGTCGTGACCTCGCGTTGTTGATCGGCGGCGCCGATGGACACGACGCACAAGTGCTCGCGCGCGCCGACCAGCGCTGGTCGCTGGGTCCGTTGACGCTCCCGCACATGCTGGTCCGGGTGCTCGTTGCCGAGCAGTTGTATCGCGCCGTCTCCATCTTGTCCCACCATCCTTACCACCGCGGATAGGGCGCTTTGGCGTGCTGTTTCTCGCCTCCAAGTCGCCGCGTCGACGCGAATTGCTCGAGCAGCTCGATTTCGGGTTCTCGGTGCTTGAAGTGGATGTGGCCGAACGCTGCCTGCCGGGCGAACCGCCATCGGACTATGTCAGCCGCGTCGCGCGCGCGAAGGCCGGCGCCGGCCTGCTGCGCGTGATGACCCTGCCGGACTCCGTCGTGATCGGCGCAGACACCGAAGTGGTCCTGGATCGGGAGGTTTTCGGGAAACCGGACGATGCCGGTTCCGCAATCGGGATGCTCGAGCGCCTGTCAGGACGCACCCATGAAGTGATCTCGGTGGTTTGGTGCGTCAGCGCGTCTCGCGAAGCGTGCGCAAAGAGCGTATCGAAAGTCACCTTCGCGCCGCTCGATGCAGCGTCGATTGCGGAGTACGTCGCCACTGGCGAGCCGTTCGGCAAGGCTGGGGGCTACGCGATCCAGGGGCGTGCCGCTGCCTTCGTGCGTCGACTCGAGGGCAGCTATTCAGGAGTCGTCGGATTGCCACTTTTCGAGACCGCCGGTCTCATCCATCGCATGAGTTGAACGTTTCGACGACCGGCGGCTTCTCAGGCGCTGGCCTATTCGCAGAGCGCATCGAGAATCATTCGGGCGCTCGCCCGCGCTGACGCGCGCTTTGCCCTCGCGGCACTCCCGGCAGTCGACAATGCCGCACCTCGGGCGCTATAAGTCGTTGCAATCTCTTAGAGCCAGACTCCGCCGTGTCCGAAGAAATCCTGATCAACGTCACGCCTCGCGAAACGCGCGTCGCGCTGGTCGAGAACGGCATGCTGCAGGAGGTGCATGTCGAGAGATCGAGCAGGCGTGGCTACGTCGGCAACATCTACAAGGGCCGGATCAGCCGGGTCATGCCGGGCATGCAGGCGGCCTTCGTTGACATCGGGCTCGACCGCGCGGCCTTCCTGCATGCGTCAGACATCGTGCGACCGCATTCGCCATTGATCGGCGAAAACGGTGGAAATGACCCAGAGGCTGTGGCGCCGATGCCGGTCGCGCCGCCTGCGTGTCCGCCGATCGGCGAACTGGTCCGCGATGGCCAGGAAGTCGTGGTCCAGGTGGTCAAGGATCCGATCAGCACCAAGGGTGCGCGGTTGACCACGCATCTTTCCATACCATCGCGTTACCTGGTCTTGTTGCCTTACAGCAAGGTACTCGGCGTTTCGGCGCGCATCGAGGACGAGTGCGAGCGCACGCGGCTCAGGGAAATGCTCTCGGGTCTCGTCGGCCCTGTTGCACTGGGCTACATCGTGCGCACCAACGCCGAGAGCCAAGCCGCAGAGGCGCTTGCCGAAGACGTCGATTATCTCGGCAAGCTCTGGACATCCGTGCAGCACAGTATCGGCAGTGCGCGCGTGGGCGAGCGCATTTACGAGGATCTCGATCTGGCGCTGAAATCGTTGCGCGACATGATGCGTCCCAGTATCGAGAAGGTGCGCGTGGATTCGCGCGAAACGCTCGATCGCGTCCGACGGTTCATGCAGCAGTTCATGCCGGATCTGGCCGATCGGCTCGAACACTATCCGGGCGAGCGGCCGATTTTCGATCTGTACGGAGTCGAGGACGAAATCCACAAGGCATTGCGCAAGGAAGTGCTGCTCAAGTCCGGCGGAAGCCTGGTGGTGGATCAGACCGAGGCGATGACGACGATCGACGTCAATACCGGTGCGTATCTGGGCTCGCGCAATCTCGAGGAGACGGTTTTTCGCACCAACCTGGAAGCCGCGCAGTCGGCCGCGCGTCAGCTTCGGCTGCGTAACCTCGGCGGCATCATCATCATCGATTTCATCGACATGCTCGACCAAGAGCACAGGCGCCAGGTTCTGCGCATGCTCGAGAAATCACTTGCGCGCGATCGAACCAAGGCCACGGTTTACGAGATGTCGCCGCTGGGCCTGGTCGAGATGACACGCAAGCGCACGACAGAGAGCCTCGAACGCCAGCTGTGCGAACCGTGCTCCGCCTGCGGGGGGCGCGGCAAGCTCAAGACTGCCGAAACCGTGACCTACGAAATCTTTCGCGAAATCACGCGCGCAGTACGCCAGTTCGATGCGCTGGAGCTCCTGGTGCTGGCCGCGCCCGATGTAGTGGGACGCATTCTGGAAGAGGAATCCTCGGCAGTCGCAGAACTCGAGGAGTTCATCGGCAAGACCATCCGCTTCCAGGCTGAAGAGCACTACGCGCAGGAACAATACGATGTCGTCCTCCTCTGATCGGAGGGTTACGAAAAAACGACAGCCGGCCCGGCCTCCCGATCGGATGCTCGAGGGCCTGTCGGCGCCCGCGGGATGGAAGCGCCGTATTCGACGCGCGCGTTTCGCCCTGTCGACGGTGTTTGCGATAGGGGTCATCGGCCTGGCGGTTCTGGTCGGCCTCACGCAACTTGCGCTGCCCTGGTTGGTCCGCAATCCCGAGCGCGTGGAGGCGTGGCTGAGCACCCGGCTTGGCCGCAGCGTCAGTGTCGGCCATGTCGGTGGGGGGTGGATCGGCGGAGGTCCCGAGATCACGCTCGACGATGTCCATGTCGGGCCGGGAGGCGGCGGTGCGACACCCCTGGTGATTCCGCATGCGCAGCTCGCGATCGATTTTCTGGCACCTTTCGAGCGCAACCGCGCCTGGAACGAGTTTCGCCTGATTGGCCTTGATCTGGAGTTGGATCACACCGCCGATGGTGCCTGGCACATGCGTGGCCTCGATGCCGGCGGAGTACCGCGCCAGTCGATGGGGGCACTCGGCGCGCTGGTGCTCAAGGACCTGCGGCTGAAAGTCAGGGACGCGCGAAATGGCTGGCAGGTCGGACTGGGCGCATCGGAGCTGCGCGTGCTCAATCGAGGCAGCGTGACGCGCGTTCTGGGCAAGCTGAGTGCCATCGGCGATGCGTCGGCGGCGTTTGATCTGGTCGCGGACATCGATTTCGCGGGACGCTCAGGGACGATGTATCTGGGTGGCCGCGACATCGATCTGACGCATCTTCCACAGCTTCCGGTCGCAGCGGTGACGGCGCGGGCGGGCCGTGGCGACATCGAATTCTGGGCAACGTGGAGTCGCAACCGAATCAACGATGCGCGTACGCGGATCGGTTTGCGTGGCGCCACGTTCGGGAGTGACGTTCCCATCGCGATCGATACGCATACAAGCGTCGCTCCACGCGCGCATCTGGATGCGCTGAGCTTCGTCGCGCGCTGGCGCCGCGAGGCAACGGGTTGGGATTTCGATCTCGCCGACCTGGTCTCGGGCCCATCCTCATCCGGCGCTCGAGGAAGCCTTTCGCTGCACTGGATCGACGAAGGACATCCGCATTTCAGCGCAGACGCCCGGGATCTGGCGCTTCAGCCGCTCGGGTCCCTGGCAATGTTGAGCGACCGTCTGCCCGTGGCGGTGCGCCACTGGCTTTATCTGTCCAATCCGGCAGGCCAGCTGAGCCATGTCGCGGTGCAAGGTGCCGGACGAGCCGATTACTCGTTCGATGCGGATATCGCCGAGTTCCGTTGCAATGCAAGCGGCTCGATTCCGGGATTCGAACTGGCCGCGGCGACGCTGCATGGAGACAATGAGGCGACGATGCTCTCCCTACCTCCCAAGTCGTTTAGCTTGGTGTGGCCGCGTGTGTTTCGAAAGTCCTTGCGCTTCTCGCAATTCGGCGGCGATCTTGTGTTGTTTCGAAGCGCCGATGACGATGCATGGCGCGTCGCAACTGACAGCATCGCGTTCGAGGGCGAAGGGTACGGAGGCAGTCTCGGTGGCACTGTCGATATCCAGGACGACGCTTCGCGACCGCTGCTCGATGTCTATGCGAACGTTGCGCATGCCGACGTGACTGCAGGCAAATTGTTCTGGCCGATCAACGTCATGCCGCCGCCGGCTGTCGAGTGGCTGGATCGGGCGCTTATCGAGGGGGCAGTGAGCGACGGTCGTGCCGAATTGCGCGGAGACCTTGACGACTGGCCGTTCGACAACAATGCCGGCCGTTTCGAAGCCCACGCCAGAATCGATGACATGACCTTGGCATACCATCCGGAATGGCCTCGGGCGACGCAGGTTGGGCTGACCGCGGACTTCGTCAATGTCGGCCTGCACGCCAGCGTCGATCACGCCGACAGCATGGGCATCCAGGTGGCGAGTGCCGAGGCCAGCATCGCGGACCTCGGCGAGACCGTGCTTGATCTCAGTGCCAAAGCCAGCGGTACGGGCGCCGATCTCTTGACGTTCCTGCACGCTACGCCAATCGGCAAGGATCATGCGGATGCGCTCAAAGGCCTCGCGATCGGAGGCAACGGCGCCGTGGCGTTGCAACTTCATCTGCCGGTAAAGGATCTCGACAACACCACGCTCGATGGAACCGTCGATCTTCGCGATGCAGCGCTCGACGAAAATCGCTACGACGTGCATCTGACCCACGCCACCGGCCCGGTCGACTTCAACAAGAGCGGATTCGTGGCGGGCCCGCTTTCCGCATCGCTGGATGACCACCCCGTTTCGCTCCATGTGGCTGCGGGCGCGCATGTGGATGGCCGGGCCCATGATTTCGAGGCGGGCCTCGACGGGCACCTGCCTGCGACCGTCGTGTTCGCGCGTGTCCCGGCACTGGCACCAGCATTGGCGCATTTCCCGGGCGCGAGCGACTGGCATGTCGCGCTGACGATCGACCAAGACCCCGCGGGTCCTCCACGTTCGAACCTGGATCTTCGCAGCGATCTTGTGGGGACAACGATCGCGTTGCCGGCGCCGCTCGACAAGCCGGCCGATGCCGCTCTGCCTTTTGAACTCGATCTCGATCTGCCTTACGAGGGCGCACGCTTTACCGCGAGGCTTGGTGATCGTCTCGCTGTGCAAGGACGCCTGCCTGCGCCGGACAAGACCCTCGGTGCGCGCTTGCAATTCGGAGCCGCGGCCGCTGAGGCACCGCCGGCTGCAGGCGTGGACGTCGGCGGCCAAGCGGGGGTCGTCGATCTGGGTGGCTGGCTCGGCCTGGCAGGCGGCCCCGGCGAGTCGGGTGCTGAAATGCTCGACAAGATCGACCTCGGTATCGACGATCTCGTCGTTAGCAAACGACATTTCGGCCAGGCGCGGCTTGTTGTCGATGCGTCGAAGGCTGGCAATGAAATTGCGTTCAGCGGCGCCAATATCGACGGCACTCTTAAGCTCCCGGCCGGGGGCGTCGGCGCGCAAGACATCACCGCGGATTTTCGACGCCTGCATTGGCCGGATGCCGCGCCGTCGGACGACGCAGCCATCCCCCCCGGCAGCAACGCCTTGTCTGGCATCGCGCCCGGATCGCTGCCGGCACTGCATTTTTCCATTGGGGACTTCACGCTTGGCAGCGCGAGCTTCGGCAGCGCTCATTTCGATAGCCGTCCTGTGGCCGATGGCATGCACATCGAAAGGCTCGATACGAAATCGCCCAACGTGACGATGAAGGCAAGTGGCGACTGGACCGGCAGCGCCGACAACAACCGCTCGCATCTCGTCATCGAGCTGGGTGCGCAGAATCTCGGTCACATGCTCGATGCACTCGGGTTTTCCGGGCTGATCGATGGCGGCCCGACCGAGGCGACTATCGATGCAGTCTGGCCCGGCGCGCCCTCGGCATTCGCGCTTGCCGATCTGACCGGATCGCTCAAGGTCAAGGTCGGCGAGGGGAGGATTCTCGATGTCCATCCTGGTGCCGGTCGCCTGTTCGGCCTGTTGTCATTGCGGGAAATACCGCGACGGCTGAGCTTGGATTTCAGCGATTTCTTCAAGTCGGGCCTCGGCTTCAATTCGATCACGGGCACTTTCCGGCTCGCCGACGGCAACGCCTATACGGACGATCTTGCGATCAAGAGTCCGGCGGCCGAGATCCAGATCAGCGGGCGCACCGGTTTGCGTGCAAAAGACTACGACCAACAGATGGTGGTAACGCCGCATGCCGGAGCGACACTTCCCGTGGTCGGTGCGATTGCGGGCGGTCCGGTCGGAGCCGCGGCCGGCCTCGTGATTCAGAGCCTCCTGTCCAAGCCGATCGGAGCCGCTACGCAGTCTCGTTACCATGTCGGTGGTACATGGGAAAAACCGGTCATCACCTCGGTCGGCAAACACCAGGACAAGCCCGCCAAGGCCGAAGAACCTGAAAAAGACAAATCGGGTGAAACCCGCGACAGCAGCGGCCAGTTTGAGCGGTAGACTCGACCAGGGGCCGCACGCCAGCGCAGGGGCATGCGTCAGGCGCAGGCAATGTACGACCTCCCTTGCTTCGGCCTTTGTGTGATTATTCTTTTCGATATCAGTAGGTTGCCTTTGAGAAGCGACCCACGCCCTTGCGTCCGCAGCGCTTAGCCTCCATAAGTGTCACTCCCGCGCACAAGGCGTTTTCATGACCGAACTGATTGCCCAGGCCGAGCAACGGCTGTTGCGGCCCGGCGGCTTGGCCGCGAACGACCTTGATGGCGTGTTCTCGCGCCTGATGGGCCCGTCGATCGATGCCGCCGACCTTTACTTTCAGCATTCCCGCAGCGAATCGTGGGTGCTGGAAGATGGCATCGTCAAGGAAGGCAATCACGCCATCGAGCAAGGCGTGGGCGTGCGCGCGCTGGCCGGCGAAAAGACCGGTTTCGCCTATTCGGACGAAATCGCGATGCCGGCGTTGATCGAGGCAGCCGGTTCGGCGCGAGCGATCGCTCGCGCCGGCAGCAACGGCAGCGGCAAGGCCCTCGCAATGACATCGGGACGAGCGCTGTATCCGGCCGTCGATCCGATCGATACGTTGTCGAGCGAGGCAAAAATCGAATTGCTGCGTGAGGTGGATGCGGTTTGTCGCGCCGAGGATGCGCGGGTCAGGCAGGTCATCGTCAGCATCGTGGCGGCACTGGATACTGTTCTCGTGGCCGCATCCGACGGAACCCTCGCAGCCGACGTGCGGCCGCTGGTGCGCATGAACGTGCAGGTGATTGCCGAGCAGGGGAATCGACGCGAACAGGGCAGCGCCGGCGGCGGCGGGCGCTTTGGTTTCGCGGAGTTGCTGGCAAACGGCCGTGCGCACGCGTTTGCGCGAGAGGCGGTGCGCTCGGCCTTGGTCAATCTCGAGGCAGTCGACGCGCCGGCCGGCCACATGACGGTAGTGCTTGGGCCGGGCTGGCCGGGCGTCCTGTTGCACGAGGCGATCGGGCATGGCCTCGAAGGCGATTTCAATCGCAAGCAGACTTCCGCGTTTTCGGGACGCATGGGCGAGCGGGTCGCAGCGCGCGGCGTGACGGTGGTCGATGACGGAACCTTGGCCGGACGACGCGGGTCGCTCAGTGTCGACGACGAGGGCACGCCGACCAGCTGCACGACGCTGATCGAGGACGGGATCCTGCGCGGCTACATGCAGGACAAGCTCAATGCGCGGTTGATGGGCATGCGCGCGACCGGCAACGGCCGACGCGAATCCTTTGCGCATCTGCCGATGCCGCGCATGACCAATACCTACATGCTGGCGGGCGCGCGCGAGCCCGACGAGATCATCTCGTCGGTCAGCCGCGGTTTGTATGCCGTCAATTTCGGTGGTGGCCAGGTCGATATCACCAACGGCAAATTCGTGTTTTCCGCGAGCGAGGCATACCTGATCGAGAACGGCAAGGTGACGCGCCCGGTCAAGGGAGCGACCCTGGTCGGATCCGGACCCGAAGTCCTCAATCGCGTCGACATGATCGGCAACGACCTCAAGCTTGACGAAGGAGTTGGCGTGTGCGGCAAGGATGGGCAAAGCGTACCGGTGGGCGTCGGCCAGCCGACATTGCGTATCAGCGGGATGACAGTTGGCGGAACGGCAGCGTAGTCGGATCGCGCGTCTGCGGGCAGCGTTGTGGCCACCATCGGAGCCTGGCGCTCCGGCGATGAACCGTCATGCGGAGGCGAGAAGGTCGCGCAGTAGATGAAACAGTTCGCGCGCGGCGCGCGGCGGCTTCGCCTTCTGCGCCTCGTCGTGCACCTGGCGCAACAGAGAGCGAAGGCGCTGGGAATCGGCGGTGGGTTGGAGTTCGACCAGATCCTGGAGTGCGCCATCACCCTCGGCGATCAGGCGATCGCGCCAGGCTTCGATGCGGTGCAGATGGGCAGCTTGTGCGCGGGAATTTGCCTGATGACGTTCGAGCAGCCTGCGTATCGGTTCGAGCTCGTCGACATGATTGCGAAGTTGTTTGGCCAAGTACTGGATCTGCCGCTTGCGCGCGATGTGCTGGGTGATCGCGCCCGCACGAGCCGCTTCGGCGCGCAGCGCATCGGATAGCGGAACTTGGTCGCGCTCGATCGCGGTAAGGCCTGCCAGCGCCTCGGCCAGCTTGAGGATGTCGAGCGCATCCCGGCGCTGCTGACTGCGACTCGGGGATGACGATGAATCAGTGCGATTTCGATCGCGCATGCGCGATGTGGCCCGAATGAAAGAATCGAGGACAGAATAGGACGTGACCCAATTGAGTACCAGCCACGACAACAGCGACGTCGAACTTGACCGGCTCGCGCAGGTCTCGGCCGATGTGGTCCGGCAGTGCCGCGCCAAGGGCGCGAGCGAAGCGGAAGTCGGCGCCAGCATCGATCTCGGCCTGAGTGTAAGCGCGCGCCTTGGAGAGGTCGAAACGATCGAGCACACGCGCGATCGCGGCGTATCGCTGACGGTGTATTTCGGGCGACAGAAGGGTTCAGCCAGCACGGCGGATCTCGACCGCGAATCGATCGAACGCACCATCGAACATGCCTGCGCCATTGCACGGTACACCGAGTCGGACCCGGCGAATGGCCTGCCCGACGCGGCCCTTCAGGCGCGTGAGTTTCCGGATCTGGACCTGTGGCATCCGTGGGACATCGCCCCCGAAGCAGCCATCGACCTGGCACTCGAAATCGAGGATGCCGGACGCGCCCACGACGCGCGCATCTCCAACTCCGAAGGTGCCTCCGTGCAGGCAAGTGCGACGCTCGCCGCCTATGCCAATTCACAAGGCTTCGATGGCCGCGAGCGCAGCACGCGGCATCTGCTCTCGTGTGCGTTGCTCGCGGAAGACGATGCGGGCATGCAACGCGACTATTACTACGATGCAGTGCGCGCGGCCGACGATTTCGCGACATCCCAGAGCATCGGGCGCCGGGCTGCTGAACGCACGCTTGCGCGACTCGGTGCTCGCGCCCTGTCCACGCGCCAGTGCCCTGTCCTGTTTGCGCCGGAGGTTGCACGTTCCCTGATCGGGCATTTCCTGTCCGCGATCAGCGGTGGAGCGTTGTACCGGCGCGCAAGTTTTCTTCTGGATCACGTTGGGCGCCCGGTGTTTCCTGCCTTCATCCGCATATCCGAAAGGCCGCATATCGCGCGCGGCCATGGTTCCGCTGCTTTCGATGCCGAAGGCGTCGCGACGCGTGATTCGGATCTGGTCACCGACGGAGTGCTTCAGCATTACATTCTCGGTAGCTACTCCGCGCGCAAGTTGGGCCTCGTCAGCACGGGGAATGCCGGCGGCGTGCACAACATCGTGGTGCAGCCGGGGGTGGACGATTTCACGGCGTTGCTGCGCCGGATGGGCAACGGATTTCTCGTCACGGAGGTCATGGGCCAGGGTGTCTCCCTGATAACCGGTGACTACTCGCGCGGAGCAGCGGGATTCTGGGTCGAGAACGGCGAAATCGCGTTTGCTGTCGATGAAGTGACCATCGCCGCCAATTTACGCGACATGTTCAACGGGATCGTCGCAATCGGCAGTGATGTCGACCCGCGGTCGCACTTGTTGACCGGTTCCATCCTCGTCGAGCGCATGACCGTCGCTGGCGAATAGGCGTGACTTTCCGCGGTTGACAGCGCAAGCGTGTCGCGGAACAGTGGGCGCAGCATCCTTATGAGAGGAGTGCGTCATGAACGAGAGCGAGAATCAGGCTCCCACTCCAACGCCGGTCCCGGAACCTGGATCGGCCGGAGCGACTGCGAACACCAGCGACGAGCGCATGTGGGCGATGTTCGCCCATTTATCCGCCTTGTTCGGCTTCGTGATTCCATTCGGCTCGATCCTGGGTCCGCTGGTCATCTGGCAGATCAAGAAGAACGAAATGCCGCTGGTCGACGATCAGGGAAAGGAAGCGCTGAATTTCCAGATCACGATGGCCATCGCATTCATCGTGTCGTGCATCCTGATGGTCGTCCTAGTCGGCTTCCTGCTGATTCTCCTGGTCGGCCTGTTCGATCTGATCATGATCGTGATCGCGGCCATCCGCGCCAACAACGGTGAGCGCTTCCGCTATCCATTGACCTTGCGATTGGTCCAGTAAGCGGCACCCGGGCAGGCATCTGTCCAGCATCCCGGCCTGCTGTGGCGGATTGATCCGCGCGTGGGAAGGCTCGTGGTTGCGGCAAGGTTGTGCGCGCGGCGGCTCGATCAATTGACTCGGTCGGCGACGAAATGCGCGAGATCGCGAAGTGGCAATCCGGCCTCGCCGAGCTCGGCAATCGCGGTCAGCGCGTCGCCGGTCAACGCGGCCAACCTCGCGCGGGACCGCTCGATTCCGAGGACACTCGGGTAGGTCGGCTTGGCGCTGGCGCCGTCCTTGCCGGCGGTCTTGCCAAGATCGGCGGTATTGCCTTCCACGTCCAGCAAGTCGTCGCGGATCTGGAAGGCGAGGCCGACCGCATGGCCATAGCGGTCAAGCGCATCGAGCGTCGCCGGATCAGCGCGACCAGCAGCCAGCGCGCCGAGCCGTACCGCTGCGCGGATGAGCGCGCCAGTCTTGTGGGAGTGCATGCGCTCGAGTGTCGCAACATCCAGAACGCGCCCGACCGCGATGAGATCGAGCGCCTGGCCGCCAGCCATGCCTTGCGATCCGCATGCCGCGGTCAATGCGCGCAACATGGCCAGACGGATCCCGGCTTCGACATCCAGCCGTGCATCGCTCGCGAGCACGTCGAATGCGAGCGCCTGCAGGGCATCGCCAGCCAGCATGGCCATGGCCTCGCCGAAGGCGACGTGGCAGGTTGCGCGTCCGCGCCTCAACGAGTCATCGTCCATGGCCGGCAGGTCGTCGTGCACCAGCGAATACGCATGGATGATCTCGACTGCGGCAGCGGGCACATCGAGGCGCTCGAGCGGGGCCTCGAATACTTGTCCTGTCGCGTAGACCAGCAGGGGTCGCAGGCGCTTGCCGCCACCGAGCACGGCATAACGCATCGCGTCACGCAACGGACTCGGCTCCTGCACATCCCCTTCCATGATGCCGCCGAGGAACTCGTCAGCGCGCGCAGAAAGCGCGGCGAGGGCTGGCGTCAGCTCACGGTGTATCGGGTTCAAAATCTTCGGCGCTTTCCGGCACCGACGGATCGGCGAGCAGCTTGACCTTGAGTTCGGCTTCGTCGAGCGCACCCTGGCAGTCGCGGAACAGTGCGATGCCGCGCTCGTAGGATTTCAGCGAATCGTCGAGACTCAGTTCGCCCTGTTCCATGCGCGCCACCAGTGCTTCGAGTTCGTCCAGCGACCGTTCGAACTCGGCGATGCGGTTGTGGCTTTCGGCAGGCGTTTTCGACATGACGCGCACGCTAGCAGAAGCTGGAGACAGAGGACAGGGGAAGCGGCAGATAGGTCATGATGACGGCGTCGAGGAGACCGCAGCCGTTGCACGAGCTGTCGGGGGTGTTTCAAAAACGATGCGGCATTGGAGACGATCGAACAGGGCGACGGCGGAAGTGGACAGCCAGCGGTCGGCAACCGCGAGCAGTTCCCCGTCGGCGCAGACCACGAGGGGTTCGCGGGCGCGCTGCCATGGCGGAACGTCGGCTTCCTGCCAGAGTTTGCGCAATTCGCGGTGAAGCCCGCTGCCCGCGACCTGCAGACGCTCGCCGCCACGGCGAAAACGAACCTTGAGCGGTTGCACGAGGCGCACCGTTTGCGCGGGATTCGCGCTCGAGACGAGTCGCAACGAACCAATCGCGGCCGGCAGATCGAGCGTGCTCCCATCGAAAGGGCGCTGCCATTCGATGGGTGGCGCCGGCATTGGTGCGAGTGCGTACAATCGATCGCGGTAGCGGCGAAGCTCGACCCCATGCCAACGCACGCACGGCTCCCGATCGCGCCCAGCCGTGGCAAGTTGGCGTTGCAACTCGCGCACCTGCAAGTGCGTGGGCTCGGGCAGGGCGAGGCTGCGCAACCAGTGGCGCAGCACCGGATCACGTAACGCGAGAGGCAGATCAAGCCATGCCTTCGCATCCAGGATGGCCGGATGGTGGGTGCGCAACCCGGCCAGCGCGCGCGCGGCTTCGGTATCGATGAAATCCGCCGTTGCTCGCAGCCAGGTCGCGCTTTGCGTGATGCTGGCCGCACTGTGCGGCCAGCGTTGCGCAATTTCCGGCAACAGCGCGTGACGCAGGAAGTTGCGCGCGAAGCGCATATCGGCGTTGCTCGGATCATCGATCCAGGTGATCTCATGTTGCGTGGCGTAGGCGTGCAACAGCGCACGTGGCAGGTCGAGCAGCGGTCGCCAGGCGAATCCGGCGCCGAAGCGGCGCCATGCGCGCATGCCCGCGAGCCCTTCGGGGCCGGCGCCGCGCAGGAGTTTGAGCAGGATCGTTTCCGCCTGATCGTCGCGGTGGTGGGCCAGCGCCATGATCTCGCCGGGTGCGAGCAACGCCTCGAGCTCGGCGTAGCGAGTCTGGCGAGCGCTCGCCTCGAGACCGAGGCCGGGGTCGGGCTTCACTTGGGAGCTGCGCACGATCAGCTCGACCTCGTGCGCGCAAGCGAATGCGCGGCAGTGCTCGGCCCACTCCCCGCTGTCGCGATGCAATCCATGATCGATATGCGCTGCTCGAAGGCCGCGCTTGCGCGCCGCCGCCGAACCGGCAAGAGCGTGCAGCAGTGCGCTCGAATCGATGCCGCCACTGAACGCCACCAGCAGCGGCGCCGACGGAAGTCCGGCGAGAGCAGTCTCAATCACATCGTGGATGGGGCCGGCGGAAACGCGCTTTGGCATGGATGCTATGGAGGCACCGTGGGCCTTGATCCAGGGGCGCCTGCCGACGGTGGCGTCAGGTAGCCGTCGTAGTTCGTCAACAGGTTCTGCCCGGCTCTGGCGAGATCCGCAACCACCCCGGCACATCCGGCGCTCTCGCCCTCGTCCATGAACTTGAGCGCGAGCCAGTCAAGGGATTTGTTCGAGTACAGCAGATAGCGATCCTGCAACGCATACATCGTAGCGATTGCCTGTCCGTTCGCGAGCGCCATGTTGCCGAATACGCCAGCCGAGATCGCGTTGTCGTAGGCACTGTGCAACAACAGGACCGTGTGCAAACCGCTCCAGCCAGCCACCTTGGTACAGCGGCCGGGTGGGGCCGGGCCGTCCAGCGCCGCGGTCACGGTCTTGGCAAGTTCGGCCTGGTACATGGCTGTCTGTCGCAGCCGGTCGCGGTTCGCCATGATCTCGGCCCGGATGGCCGCCCGCGCTTCGGCAACCTTGTGCGCACTCGCGTGGTTTTCGCTCCAGTTGCCGATGCCGAACGCGAGCAGGATGCCGAGCACGACCGAAAATACCTGCACCGCGATCTCGGCCAGGCTGATCGTTTCCCGGTGAAACCATTGCCTTCGCACAGGGATGGAGCGGTTGTCGTCCTCGGGTCGGTGCTCGGGGCGATCGCTCAATTCCACGAACACACGACCTTGCCGCAGTTGCCGGAATCCATGAGATCAAAGCCCGCCTGGAAGTCATCGATGGCGATCTGGTGCGTGAGCACCTTGCCCAATGGAAAACCGGTGAGCACCATTTGCGTCATCTTGTACCAGGTTTCGTACATGCGCCGGCCGTAGATGCCGTGCAGCACAAGGCCCTTGAAGATGACCTTGTCCCAGTCGATGCCTGCCCCGTTCGGCAGCAGGCCGAGCAGGGCGATCCTGCCGCCGTGGTACATGCTGTCGAGCATCCCGGCAAATGCGCCGGGATTGCCGGACATTTCCAGACCGACATCGAACCCTTCCAGATGCAGGTCCTTGACCACGTCCTTGAGCGGCTGCTTGGAAACGTTGACGACACGAGTCGCGCCCATGTCGGCGGCCAGCTTGAGCCGATAGTCATTGACGTCGGTGACCACGACATTGCGTGCTCCGACATGTTTGGCGATGCCGGCGGCGATGATGCCGATGGGTCCTGCGCCCGTAATCAACACGTCCTCGCCGATCAGATCGAATTCCAGCGCGCAGTGGGCCGCGTTGCCGTAGGGATCGAAGAACGCGGCGAGTTCGGAGGGAATCTGGTCCGGAATCGGCCACAGGTTCGACGCCGGGATTGCGACATATTCGGCGAATGCTCCGTTGCGATTCACCCCGATACCAACTGTGTAGGGACACAGATGCTGCCTGCCGGCGCGGCAATTGCGGCATACGCCGCAGACGATGTGACCTTCAGCGGAAACGCGCTGGCCGATCGTGTAGCCGTGCACGGCCGATCCAAGCTCGACGATGCGTCCGACGAATTCGTGGCCGATGACCAGGCCGGGTTTGATCACGCGCTGCGACCACGCGTCCCAGTTGTAGATATGCAAGTCGGTTCCGCAAATCGCGGTCTTTTCGAGCTTGATCAGCACTTCGTTCGGTCCGATTTCGGGAACCGGCACCTGTTCCATCCAGATACCCTTGGCGGCATCGCGTTTGACCAGGGCTTTCATTGTCGCTTGCATGTGGTTCGCTCCATCGAGGCTGACACATTGTTGAAAAACGAGTCCGTTCGGACGTTTCAGTCATTTGTGGCGCCAAAGGCCGAACGTCGCTCCGCGAATCAATCACTTGCGTGATTACCGGTATATGGTGTCCGGCTGCATCGCCCGATCAGGCTGTTGAAACGTTCTGGCGGCCTCTCGGTGTCGATTATAATGAGCGTTCGTGACGCCTGATGCTCGCATGAGTCTGACGGCGCATGCGCCCGCCCGGTTTGGGACGATTGGTCGTTTCCGTTGGTTGACAGAAATGGGCTGATTGCGTCTACTGCAAAGCGGTTTCTCCTGCACCTCGCTGCCTCGCCGTTTCGCGGCTGCGACGACTCTGGATCCATGCAATGAACAAGCTCGTAGCTGCACTGATGGCAGTCGTTGCCGGCATCGCCAGCGCCCATGGGGCGACTTCGGGCGGCAATCCCTCCGGCGTCAAAGCGGTTCCGCTGTTCAATGATATCTCGCTGTCCGAAACCGACGACCTCACCCCGATCGCAGGGAATTCGGTCGCGTGTCACGAGCAGCACATGCCGCCGCGTTACACACGCGAGAACCATTATTGGCGCCGCTTCTACCTCAGCGAGTATCCCGATATCGGACCCTTCGTGCGCTTCCTGAGCGTCGACATCGGCGTCGAACAGACCAATGGGCTGGACGTCACCGTCAACTTGTATGAAACGCCGGACGATCAGGTGCCTCCCGAGACGATCAACCTTTCGTTGCTCACGTTCCTCGGCAGCGGTGTGGTAAGCGTGCCGGCCGGTACGGCGTTGACGACAGTGAATGTTCCGATCAGCGGATCGCTCATGGATGTCACCAATGCCGATGTGGTCGTCGAAATCGTCACACCCGATGGCAGCACCAACGACCAGGTGTTTTACGTTGGATCGACGACCTCTCCGGAAACCCACGTCAGTTTTTTCAGTGCGCCGTTCTGTGATGAGCTCACTCCGGTACCCACGGCGGAAATCGGCTATCCGGACATGCACGTCATCATGGTCCTCAACACCACCGACGAACCCGATCTCATTTTTGCCAGCGATTTCGAAGTAGCGCCCTGATCCATCGGTTTGCCGCGGCGATTCGCGGGGACTCGATCTGGCGGTGCGGGGATCGGCAAGGGCGACGTCCGTCGCACGATCGCGCGCGTCGACTGGCGAAGCGGCCACGATGGTGGTTTCTGCTGGTCGAGCAGGTGCGGTTCTGATCCATATTCGTTGCCGGGCAAGTGCGAATGCGAGTGACCGAGATCGATCAGCGGCCGCCGGCGGTGTTTCTGATGGGCCCTACGGCGAGCGGCAAGACCGCGCTCGCCTGCGCACTGGCCGATCGCTTCGCGCTCGATCTGATCAGCGTCGATTCCGCCTTGATCTATCGCGGGCTGGATATCGGCAGCGCGAAACCCGATGCCGGAACGAGTCAGCGTTATCCGCATCGCCTGATAGATATCCGCGATCCGGCCGAGTCGTATTCCGCGGCGCAATTTCGCACCGATGCATTGACTGCGATGAACGAGATCAATGCGCGCGGGCGCATACCGCTGCTGGTCGGTGGTACCGGACTGTATTTCCGGGCGCTGCAGCTTGGCCTGTCGACATTGCCATCTGCAAACGCGATGTTGCGCAAACGGTTGTCCGCAGAGGCAATGCAACTCGGCTGGCCGGTGTTGCACCGGCGTCTGGCTGCGCGCGATCCGATTGCGGCGGCGCGCATCCGGCCCGGCGACGCGCAACGCATTCAACGTGCGCTCGAGGTCATCGAGTTGACCGGTCGCCCGCTGTCGGAGCAACACGGACGGCGCAATGCGCGTCTGCCATGGCGCGTGCTCAAGATCGCGCTGCTCCCAGTCGACCGCGCCAAGCTGCACGCACACATCGCAGCCCGCTTCGATGCGATGCTCGCAGCGGGTTTTCTCGATGAGGTCCGTGCATTGCACGCGCGCGCCGACCTTCACGCCGATCTTCCCGCGCTGAGGACCGTCGGGTATCGCCAGTGCTGGGAGGTACTCGAGCAGCGTCTCGAACCCGGCGCATTGCGCGATCGCGGCGTGTACGCGACGCGTCAACTTGCGAAACGCCAAATGACCTGGCTGCGCAGCGAACTGGATGCGCGCGCGCTGGATCCGTACCAAAACGATTGCGAGCGCCGCGCCCGCGATGCACTTGGCGCATTCCTTGGGGCGAGCATCAGCGGATGAATCCGCGTTTCCTGGTCCCGGCCATGACCGGCACGGATGCATACGTTCTAATCGGTGCGCCAACCGGTTAAGATGGCATCCATTGGACCGGTGCAGCCGCTTTGCGAGCGTGTATTTTTTTCCGGTTCGGGAGTGCGCAGGTGGAGAACAAGACCATGTCCAAAGGGCAATCCTTGCAGGATCCGTTTCTCAATGCGCTCAGGCGCGAGCGCGTGCCGGTCTCGGTCTATCTGGTCAACGGCATCAAGCTGCAGGGCACGGTCGAATCGTTCGATCAGTTTGTCGTGTTGTTGCGCAATACCGTAAGCCAGATGGTCTACAAGCACGCCATTTCCACGGTGGTGCCCGCGCGCAACGTGCGCATCGCCGGCCCGGCCGCAGACGAGCCCGCTGCTGCATCGGGATCGCTCTCATCCGCGGCTGTCGAGCCGGCCGAACCTGCCGCCGGGTAGTCCACCCTGTTCGAACGATCGAAAAAGGGCGAGCGTGCGCTACTGATCCACCCGCGCAAACCAGGGCGGGGCGATGACGCCACGCAGGAGGAATTTGCCGATCTCGCCCGCTCGGCCGGGGCCGAAGTCGTCGGCTCGTTGACGGCGCGCCTCGATCGCCCGAACGCGCGATTCCTGATAGGCAGCGGCAAGGTCGAACAACTGCGCGAGGAGAAGATCGCGCGAGATGCGGATCTTGTCCTGGTCGATCACAGCTTGACCCCGGTGCAGGAGCGCAATCTCGAGAAACTCATCGAGTGCCGCGTGGTCGATCGGACCGGTTTGATTCTGGATATCTTCGCGCAGCGCGCGCGTTCGCATGAAGGCAAGTTGCAGGTCGAACTCGCGCAGCTCAAGTACATGGCGACGCGACTTGTGCGCGGCTGGACCCATCTCGAGCGACAGCGCGGCGGCAGCATCGGCCTGCGAGGTCCCGGTGAAACGCAGCTCGAAATGGACCGCCGGCTGTTGGCCGAGCGCGTGCGGATTCTCGGCCGCCGGCTGGAAAAAGTCGAAGGCCAGCGTGAGCAGGCGCGACGATCGCGCCAGCGCGCACAGTTGCCGATCGTCGCACTGGTCGGCTATACCAACACGGGCAAGTCCACCTTGTTCAACGCCCTGACCGGAGCTGGTGTGTATGTCGCGGACCAGTTGTTCGCGACGCTCGATCCGACCCTGCGCCGCATCGATGGCCTCGCCTGCGGCCCGGTGCTCCTGGCCGATACCGTGGGATTCGTGCGCGATCTTCCGCATGATCTCGTGGCCGCGTTTCGCGCGACCCTCGCCGAAGCACGCGATGCGGATCTTCTGGTGCACGTGACCGATGCGGGCGATCCCGAACGCGCGCAGCGCATGGCCGATGTATCGGCCGTACTCAAGGAGATTGGCGCGGAGGATGTGTCGCAGGTGGTGGTGCGCAACAAGATCGACTGCGTCGAAGGTGCCGAGCCGCGCATTGATCGCGTCAAGGGTGGCGAGGTATTGCAGGTCAGCCTGTCGGCGCGCGATGGCCGAGGACTCGATCTGTTGCAGCGCGCCATTGAACAGAAGCTCGCCGCAACGCGAGTCCACGCGGTGCTGCAATTGCCCTCCACTGCCGGGCGCCTGCGCGCCAGGTTGCATGAGGACGGCTTCGTCGTGACCGAACGCTCCGGTGAGGCTGGATGGCAGGTAGAGATAGATGCGCCACGAAATCGCCTGGAGCCCCTGTTCGGACTTTCCGGTGGCGATGGCAGCTGGCTGGAAGCGGAATTGGCGGGCCGTTGAGCAGCAGTTCCTGCTGTTCCGGTACTCGCCGCATTCGCCTCCCAACAGGCAGGCAGGTACAATCCGAAGCGATCACGGAGGCCGGCACCTTGCCCGTTGCCTTGAGTACGATCACCCACGGCGACCACCATATCCCGGAATCGAATGGCGGCGGATTCCCTTCCGTTGTGCCAGCGCGGGCAGAACCAGCGGCGAGGTAGCAATCGATGGCATGGAACGAACCGGGAGGCGGAAAGCAGCGAGATCCGTGGCGCGATGGCGGTGGCAGCGGCGGAGGTGGCGGCCCCGATCTCGAGGCAATCCTCATGCGCATCCGCAATTTCTTCAATCGTCTTACCGGCGGCCGGGGCGGCAATGGCGGGGGCGCGGGCAGTGGCGGTAGCGGTGGCAGCATGGTCCTGATCGCCGCGATCGGCATCGTTCTCGCGTGGGTCCTGTTCGACAGCTGGTCGGTGGTCGACGCGCGCCAAGCCGGTGTGGTGCTTCGATTCGGTCGCTTCGAACGCCTGCTCGTGCCCGGTTTCCACTTCAAGTTTCCGCGCCCGATCGAGCGCGTGCTCAATGTCGAAACGACGCAGGTGCGGTCGGTCAGCGACCAGGTACGCATGCTGACCAACGACGAAAACATCGTGCTGGTCGATTTCAATGTGCAGTATCAGGTGTCTGACGCGCGAAAATTCCTGTTCTCGATGCGCAATCCCGAAGATACGCTGCGTCAGGCAGCCGAAGCCGCTGTGCGCTCGGTGGTCGGCAGCAACTCGATGGACACGATCCTGTCCAGCCAGGGCGCGCAGCTGGTCAGCAACGCGCGCGCCAAGCTGCAGGAGACACTCGACAGCTACGACTGCGGCATCGCTGTCACCGACGTGAGTTTCCAGAACGTCTCACCTCCGCAGGAAGTGAAGAGCGCCTTCGACGATGTAAACAATGCGCGCGAGGACAAGCAGCGCATAGAAAACGAGGCCAACGCCTACTCGAGCAAGGTCATACCTGAAGCGCGCGGCGCCGCCGCGCGAATCACGGCGGAAGCGGCCGGCTACAAGGCGGAACGCATCGCGCGTGCGCAGGGCGAAGCCGATCGTTTCGATTTGGTGCGCAAGGCCTACGAAAACGCACCCGAGGTTACCCGGCAACGGCTCTGGCTGGAAACCATCGAGGAGGTGCTCGCGAAAAACCAGAAGGTACTCGATGACGGGCGCGGCAAGAACCTGATCTACTTGCCGCTCGATCGCAACGAGAAATCCTTGCCGCCGATCGATGCTGCGGCGGGCGACGACAGTTCCGGTTCCGCATCGACCCGTCCGGATGCGACGTCAGCCGACAAGCACGACGGGGGCACGCCATGAAGGTGATCACGGCGGTCATCGCCATCGTTGTGGTCCTGCTCGCAGCCAACAGCATGTTCGTCGTGAGTGAGGGGCACGCCGCCCTGGTGCTGCAATTCGGTCGTATCGAATCGACTGCAACGGAACCTGGCCTGTACTTCAAGCTGCCGTTCCTCCAGCAGGTGGTGAAGTTCGATACGCGCATCCTGACGCTGGATGCGCAGCCCGAACGCTATTTCACCTCGGAAAAGAAAAGCGTCAACGTCGATTTCTACGTCAAGTGGCGGATCGACAAGATCAATGATTACTACCGCGCGACCGCGGGCGACGAGTTGCAGGCGGCGCAACGACTGACGCCGATTATCAAGGATGCGTTGCGCTTCGAGTTCAACGCGCGCCCACTCGACGAGCTCATATCGGGCAGTCGCCAGGACATCACCGAACATGTGCGCGATCAGGCCGACAAGGCCTCGCGCAAGACCTTCGGTATCGCCATTGTCGATGTGCGCATCAAGCGCATCGACCTTCCCGACGAAGTGAGTCAGTCGGTCTACAACCGCATGAGCGCCGAGCGGCAGAATCTCGCCAACAAGCTGCGTTCCACCGGCAAGGAGGCCTCAGAAACCATCCGCGCCGACGCCGACCGCCAGCGCCAGGTGCTGATCGCCAAGGCCCAGAGCGACGCGACGCGAGTCCACGGCGAGGGCGATGCAGAGGCCTCCGCGATTTATGCGCAGGCGTACTCGAAAGACCCGGAATTCTTCGCCTTCTATCGCAGTCTCGCCGCCTATCGACATGCATTCGGCGACGGCAAGGATGTCCTCGTGCTGGATCCCGACGCGCGTTTCCTGCGTTATTTCCAGGATGCCGGCAAGCGCTGAGCATGTCACACAATCTTGTGGCGGCCCTGTGCCTGGTCCTGGTCATCGAAGGATTATTCCTGTTTGCCGCGCCGGGTGGGTGGAAACGCATGGCCGAACAGATGCAGCAGATCGACGAGAGCAAATTGCGTCTGTTCGGCGGAATCATGGTGGTGGTCGGGATCGTTGCATTGAAACTGGTCTATTGAAGGTCGCCCATTGACCTTAGATGTCTGCGGAAAGAGGAAGCGCAACTCCGGCACGAGCCATGCATTGCGCATTGTCATGCCGTGCTCAAACGGAGCAGGATGGGCACGCGCCGCCGGACCTTGCATGCCATGAACTGTGAATCAGGTTGAACATCATGGGAAAGTCGGTAGTCATCCTCGGCGCTCAGTGGGGCGACGAAGGCAAAGGCAAGATCGTCGATCTTTTGACCAAGAACATTGGCGCGGTGGTGCGTTTCCAGGGCGGCCATAATGCCGGTCATACACTGGTCATCAACGGCAAGAAAACCGTACTGCACCTGATTCCTTCGGGCATCCTGCGTGACGATGCGCTGTGCCTTATCGGCAACGGTGTCGTGCTGTCCCCGGCAGCGTTGAAGAAGGAAATCGGAGAGCTCGAGGATAGCGGTGTCGAGGTCCGATCGCGCCTGAAGATTTCCCCGGCCACTCCGCTGATCATGCCGTATCACATCGCTCTCGATCAGGCGCGCGAAAAAGCCGCCGGCGCCGACGCGATTGGAACGACCGGTCGCGGTATCGGGCCTGCTTACGAGGACAAGGTCGCGCGCCGCGGAGTGCGCGTTGCCGATCTGAGCTATCCGAACGAGCTCGCCGAAAAACTGCGCAACGTGCTCGACTATCACAACTTCGTGTTGACCAGATACTTCAAGGTCGACGCGATCGATTTCCGGAAGACGCTCGACGAAGCGCTTGCGTTCGGCGAATACGTCGAACCCATGAAATCCGATGTCGCCGGCATCCTGCACGAGTTGCGCAAGCAGGGAGAGCGCGTCCTGTTCGAGGGTGCGCAAGGCGCGCTGCTCGATATCGATCACGGCACCTATCCATACGTTACTTCGAGCAATACGACGACCGGCGGCGCGCTTGCTGGGGCCGGAGTCGGGGCCGACTACATCGACTACGTGCTGGGCATCGCCAAGGCTTATGCGACGCGCGTCGGCGGTGGACCGTTTCCGACCGAACTCGATGATGCGATCGGCGAAGGCATCCGTGACCGCGGACAGGAATACGGCGCCTCGACAGGGCGTCCCCGCCGCTGTGGATGGATGGATATCGTCGCGCTCAAGCGCGCGGTGGCGATCAACGGCATTTCGGGTTTGTGCATCACCAAACTCGATGTGCTCGATGGGATGGAAAAGCTCAAGGTATGCATCGCATACCAGTACCGCGGAAAGCGCACCGAGTACGCGCCGCTCGACGCCGAGGGATGGGACGAATGCACGCCGGTGTTTCTCGAATTCCCCGGTTGGGAAGAGCGCACGCACGGCGTGACCGACTGGGAAAAACTCCCCGCCGCGGCGCGTGCGTATCTGCGCGCGCTGGAGGAGCTCGCCGGCTGCCCGCTCGCGATCGTCAGCACAGGTCCCGACCGCGATGCCAATATCGTGCTGCGCGACCCGTTTGCTTGAGAGTAGAAGGCGCTCCGGTCATTCTTCCGGTCATCTGCTTCATCTGAACTTTCCCGGCGCAAATACACCGACGTGTATGCGAGCAACAAGTGCTCGCACGGGACGTCACGGGTGGCTTGGCCGGGTCAGCTTTCGGGACTTCAAAGGAGGAGAGCAGGAGAACGCTAGGGGACGTAGCTGACGCCACCGAGCTGGTTGGCCTGGCGTTCGATCCAGAGAGTTCGACGCAGCACGTACGCCGACGGCCGATCGACGCGTAGCACGCGAGGGTTCGGCAGAACCGCGGCCATCAATGCCGCCTGATGCGCATCGATGCGCTGTGCGGGTTCGTGAAAATAGCGCTCGCTCGCGGCCTGCGCGCCGTAAATTCCCTCGCCGAACTCGGCGATGTTGCAATAAACTTCGACAATTCGCCGCTTTGGCCACAGGGTTTCAAGCAATACCGTGAACCATGCCTCGATGCCCTTGCGCGCGAAGCTGCGGCCATTCCAGAGAAAAAGGTTCTTGGCCACCTGCTGGCTTATCGTGCTCGCCCCACGCAGGCGTTCGCCGGCATCGGCGTCGGAAATCGCATCATGGATAGCGTCGACATCGAAGCCATGATGGAAAGGAAATTTCTGGTCTTCGGAGGCGATCACCGCGAGCGGCAACTGTTTGGACATCTGCTTCCAGCCGACCCATCGATATTGCAGATGGAAATTCCGTTCGCCGTGCAATTCGGCCGCGAGCCACGCCTCGATCATGACGGCCGATGTCACGGGTGGAACGAAGCGCAACACTCCAACCGCGGCGATGCTCAGGAGCACGAAAGCACCGAACAGCCAGAGGAACCAGCGCAGAAGCCGCCGTCCCCATGGGCGATGCCGTGGCGCCGCGCGTTTGTCGCGGGTGTGTTTGAGAATCACGGCCAAGCCACGGAACGGAAGCGCCTGAACGCCTCTTGCTCAGGCCACATCGGCAGCGCGGCGGGCGATCCAGTGTCCTGCCGGCGATGGGTGGCCAAAAAGGAATCCCTGCCCGTAGCGACAGCCAAAGCGCAGCAGTTGTGCACGCTGCGCCTCGGTCTCGATGCCCTCTGCAATGGTCTGCATTCCAAGCGCGCCGGCCAAAGCGAGTATGGCGCGCACGACTGCCCCACTGCTGGTGTTGCCGGGCAGCGCGAGGCCGGCGATGAAGGATCCGTCGATCTTGAGCGCCTGCAGCGGGAATTGGTGCAGGTAGCTCAGTGACGAATACCCGGTCCCGAAATCGTCCAGCGCGACCGTTATGCCTGCGTTGCGCAACTGCTCGAAGATCGCCTTGATTTGTGCGGCATCGTCGAGGAGCACGTGCTCGGTCACCTCGATGCGAAGACGGGTCGGTTCGATGTGTCGAGTCGCGAGCAGATCGAGCAGACGCTTGGCAAGGCTGGCCGAGTGGAAATGCCTGCCGGAAAGATTGATGCTCACGAATTCGCCATCGCGCGTCAACTCGGTCATCGCGTCCGCGACGTTTTCGAAAACGCGCCAGTCGATCTGGTCGCCCAGACCGCCTTCCTCGGCGACCGCAAGAAATTGATCCGGTTCGAGCAGGCCACGGTGCGGGTGGCGCCAGCGCACCAGGGCTTCATAGCCGACGGTGCGGTTGCCATCGAGTTCGACCAGGGGCTGGAAATACGGCTCGAACTCATCGCGATCGATCGCGCGCCGCAGGTCGCCTTCGAGTTCGAGCAAATCCACGGCCCGGTCGCGCAGCCGTCCGTCGAATATCGCGTAGCGCCTGCGGCCATCTGCCTTGGCGCGATACATGGCGGCATCGGCATCGCGCAACAGATCGCCTGCCTCCTGGTAACGTTCCGACACCAGCGCGATGCCGATGCTGGCGGACGTGAAAATCTCCTTGCCGTCCAGTCGCACCGGCATGTTCAGCGCCGCGATCAACCTGCTGGCGCATGCGGTTGCATCGGTGGCCTGACCTATGTCGGTCAGCAGCACGGCAAACTCGTCGCCTCCGAGGCGCGCGATCACGTCGCGCGGTTTCAAGCAGCCCGCAAGACGGCGTCCGACGACTTTCAAGAGTTCATCACCGACCAGATGACCGATGCTGTCGTTTACGATCTTGAATCGATCCAGGTCCAGAAACAGCACGGCGAAAAGCCTTCCCGCATCCTGCCGGAAATGCGACAACGCATCCGTCAGGCGTTCGAGCAGCAACGCGCGATTGGGCAGGCCGGTCAACGCGTCGTGCAAGGTCTCGTGGGTGAGTTGTTGTTCGATGAATTCGCGACGGCTGATTTCGGCACGTAACTCTTCGTTGGCCCGCGCCAGTTCGGCCGTGCGCTCGCCCACGCGTTGTTCCAGTTCGGCGTACGCCTGCTTCAGCGTCTCGGCGTTGCGCTTTCGTTCCAGCGCGTTGGCGATGTGGTACGAGACAAATGTCAGCAGCGCCTGATCGCGCAGAGTGTAGCGATGTTCCTCCGAGTAGCTTTGCACCGCCAGAACTCCGACAGCACGTTGATCGAAGGTCAACGGAATGCCGAGCCAGCAGGTCGAGCGGGTGCCGTGTGAAAAAACCTCCTGCTCCACTTCCAGCTTCTGGATCACGGCACGATCGGCCAGCAGGGCTTCACCCTTGCGCAGCACGTATTCGGTGAGGCCGTTGCCTACCCTGCGCGGGGCGCGGTACTGATCGAATTCATCCTCTGAATACGGAAATGTCAATTCAGATCCATCATTCGACAACAGCGCAATATAGAAATTTTGCGCATACAACAGGCTGCCGATGACGCGGTGCAGGGCTCCGTAGAACTCCAGGATGCCGCCGCTGGCATTGGCCAACTCCGCGATACGAAACAACGCGGCCTGCAGACGCTCCCCGCGCTGGCGTTCATGCACTTGTTGCTGCAAGTCGGCGTTGGCCGCGCTGAGTGCGTCGGTTCGCTCGGCGATGCGCCGTTCCAGCAGCGTACGCGCTTGCCTGCGCTCGAGTGCGGTGTGGATGTGCTGGGCGACATAGGTCAGCAATGTGCGGTCGTCTTCCGAGAAGCGCGCGGCCTCGTTGTAACTTTGCACCACGATGCCGCCGACCACTTCAGATCCGCTGACCAGCGGGACGCCGAGCCAGTCGACGCACTCAGGCCCGAAACGCTTGAGCTGATGGCCGACTCGGCGCTCGATTTCCTGGGGTGGCCCCATCAGGGGCTCGCCCCCGCGCAGCACATGCCAGATCAGGCTGTCGTGCAGATCATCCAGCGGGATCTCGCCCTCGGGATCGGGGATGTAGGGGTCCGCCACGTCGACGAAATAGATGAATCGCACCGTGCCGGCACGCGGATCGTGCAACACGATGAACAGGTTTTCGGCGTACATCAGCCCGGCGACGGTCGCATGCAGCGACCGCAGCACGTCCGACATCTCCTGATCCCCCGCAGCCTGCGCCGCGATCGAATAGAGCGCGCGTTGCAGGCGCTCGGCCTGTTGCAGCCGCGCCACCGACTGACGCAGGGAATTGACCTCGTGGATCAATGTTTCTGAGGAAGCTGCCGACGCTGCCGACGCGCGCGCCTCGGATAATTTGGTCAAGGTCTCGACCGGGCGTGCCGGCATGCCGATTCCGGAGGTCAGTCAAACATTAATGCGCCAGTGTACGCTATTGACCGCGTCGCTTCGCCGTGGCGAAATCGTGCATCAATCACGGCACTCGACACCCCTCTAACCGGCGCGTTCAGTTTGTTGAATCCCTCAGGGCAGGCCTGTTAGATTTCCGTAAATCGCGCTAGACTTGCATTTGGAAGGTGTCCAAGGTTTGCGCCGGAACTCCCCGTGGCGCGCAAGGTCTCTGGATCATCATCGTTTTTTGCGGGAAGGCCATGTTGCTGCGAGTTGCCAGCGCCGTGTGTTTGTTGTCGTTCCTCCTTGGGGGAACGGCGCCAGCGCTTGCATCGCCGCCGGCGGGGATTGCCTCTGGCGCTGGTGCATTCTCGCTTGACGGATTGTTGCTTAAGGATGATTCAAATTCGCAGCCTCTCATGGCGCAAGGGGAACCCGTCATTCCGTTGTGGACCAGTCCCGATGGACGCCTGCTCGCGATAGTGGCGCTCTCCGAACCCGGGGGCGCGCCCACGCTGCCTCTGGCCCCCAATTTTGATGCGGTGGCGGATTGGCAGGCACTCGGCGCGTCCGGTACCACTTTTGGTGGTTTGCGCTTGAATCTCGGCAATGGATTCCATGCCGATACGCTGTTGGGCAACGCGCTCTCCAAACCGGTGATTTGCGCCAACGCAAGCTGCGCGGATGACAATAGCGCCGTGTCGTTCACCGACCAGCTCTTGACCGGCTCTCTCGGCCTTGGCTGGACGTCCCCCGATGGCTCGCTGGATTTGTCCTACGGCCTGGCGTGGCTGCAATCCGGCGGTGACAATGAGCGCTCGTTGCCGCTGACGAGCGCATCTGCTGTTGGCCTTCCCGTTCTGGCGTTGCCTGGCCTGTCGCCCTATCAGCTTGAATCGAGCAAGGTGCTCGTTGCGCATGGAAGCTGGCGGATCGGCGGTCCGACGCTGGATTTCGGAGCAAGTTACGGCCAGGGCCGTTTCCTGTCGTTCGGACAGGACACGCTGGCGCTACCGGGTATCGACCTCAATCAAACCTCGCTGAGTTTCGGCGTGGGTGCCGGTTCGATACGCGGGGTCGTTGTCGGCCACCTGTTGAGCAGCGACGGAGCTGTGCTCTCCGGCAAGCACTGGACCACGCTCGATCTGGGTGTTTCCTGGCGCACCCCTTGGGCCGGGGAGCTCAGCGTCGGTGCGCAGAATCTGTGGGCATCTCCCGCGGTGCCGAATGCCGCGCGCGATGCAGATCCGGCCCAGACGCGCATGCCGTACATCCAGTACCGGCAGGATCTTTAGTCCTTATTGGATCACGGCGACGCGTCGGCGCGCAGGCTGCGCCGCCGAACACAGACCTCGTTGCAGTTTCCGCAGATGTTGATTTCCGACACGGGTCCGTTGCGCAGGTTGCTTTTTTTTCGGGGCGCCGCCTCGGCCCGTTGGAAACTCGAGCTAGTGATTCTCACGCGGCGGTTCCTTCGCCCAGCGGAGTGGGAGATTTTCCCGCTCTGATCGATTGCGGATGATGACAATCCAGCCTGACCATCGCCTTGGGATTGCTCGACTACCTGCGATGCGAGACCGGGTCTGAGCATGGACAGCGGCTGCTGGATCGTCCCCGATTGGCCCATTCCCGCAAATATCCGTGCGGCCGTCACGACGCGCCTGTTCCCCGGTAATTCGACGCCCCCATTTGACGCGTTCAATCTCGGGGCGAATACAGGTGAAAATGTGGGCATCGTGCGCGCCAACCGCATGGTGCTGGAGCGCGCTCTCGCATTGCCTGCAGCACCTCGCTGGTTGAGCCAGACGCACGGCACGGGTGTTGCTAGCTTTGACGCCGTCGTCGCCACAGAGGTGCCCGAAGCCGACGCCGCAATTGCGCGCGACAGCGGCATCGTTCTTGCGGTACTCACAGCTGATTGCCTGCCTTTGTTGTTGTGCGCGGACGATGCCAGCGAGATCGCCGTAGTACACGCCGGATGGCGCGGTCTCTCTGCGGGTGTGATCGAAGCGACGCTCGACAAGCTGACGTCGCCGCGCTCGCATGTACTGGCATGGCTTGGCCCGGCAATCGGGCGCGCGTCGTACGAAGTCGGAGACGAGGTGCGATCGATGTTCGTGCGCACTGACGAAGGCACCGACTCTGCCTCTCAACCACGCAAGTCTGGGCCCGCTACGCGAGGAACCAAGATGAATCCTGCAGCGGCCTTCGACGCTACGCGACCTGGTCACTGGCACTGCGACCTGGAATTGCTCGCACGACAACGCCTCAGGGCGCAAGGCGTGACGCGCATTTACGGCGGGGGATTCGACACCGCGAGCGACGAGCGCCTGTATTCGTATCGCCGCGATGGCCGCACTGGCCGCTTCGCGAGCCTGATCTGGCGCACGCGATAGTATTGCGGTGCGCAACCGGAACGTTACTTTGCGAATCCGGCATGACGTCGGCACCGCGATGATTCAATTCTGATCGACGTGTCCAAACCTGCTGGAGCGACACCGAACCCGGATTGAGATGTCGCCACGGGCGTGACGCCGTGGTACAGCGCCTGCGATCAAATTTTCGACAATGGCTTCGAATTGTAGTCGCGGATGCGCCGTTACTTCTCGTAGCGGTAGTTGATGCCCGCGCGATTGCCGGTCGTGGCGTTCTGCGTTTCGAAGTTGAAGCGCTTGTTGATGAGATAGCGAAGGGTAACCACTTGCCCCGGATCGAATACGCCCACCCCGTAACTAAGATACAGCTTGGGCGAAAGGTATTTGCCGACCGTGAACGCCGCGCCGCCGAGTGCGGCATTGTCCGAGACGCCCGCTTCGACGCCGAGGCGCGAGCCCAGCCCCTTCGCGAGCAAGTCGCCGCCCGCAGTGCCGAGAGCCTTGGCCGCAGTCCCGAGCATGTTTCCCTCGCCACTGTTCAACTGCGACAGCGGTTTGCCGGTGACCAGATAGGACAGCGCTTCGGATTGTTCCATGGTCGGGTCTGAAAACACCGTGAGTATCGGAACCTGCGCAGTGCCCCGCACCTTGAGCCCGGCGGTGATGTTTTCGTCACGAATCTTGCGCACCGCGCTGATATCGAGTCCCGGGTTGTCGATCGCAGTGCCGGCGAACAACAGACGTCCGCTCTGGATCGTGAGGTCCTGGCCGTAGGCTTTGTAGGTGCCGCTGACATTGAGCGTACCGGTGCCGGTGGTGACCTTGCCGGGCGTGTCGTTGACGGCCAGCTGTCCAGCGATCTTGCCGTCGAGACCCAGACCGGCAAGTTGCACGTCGCTGCCGAGTTCGACCGTCGCCTGCACGAACACCGGTAGCGGCGCGCCGGGCCTGGCGCGCTTTTCGTCGACCACGACCACGTCGGATGAAGTCTTGTTGACTCCGCCGCCCGGCAGCTTGGCCAGATCGACCTTGGCCTTCGGGATCGTGACCTTGCCGCCAATCGACACGCGTTCACTGGTGCGTTCGATCGTCAAATCGGGTGAAACCACCACGCGCGCGGCCGGTATGTCGGCCGCCAGGAAATTTTCTCCTTTGATCGTCCCCTTGAATGGCGCGGTCGCGCCAAGGCCGCCGCTGCCGTTGATCTTGAGCAATCCCGTGCCTGATGCGATCTGGCCATCCAGCGCGAAGTGTTGCGGGTCGATTGCCTTGAGGCTCACATTGCCATCGTGCAGCTTGAGTCCGGCCGAGGGGATCTCGACGGCAAACTCCTTGAGCGCGAGCGCACCCTCGATGCGCGGCGCCGCGGTCGTGCCATCCAGGGTGTAGTGGGCCTCGATGTGGCCCTTGGTGTTGGCCGCCTCGCTGGTCAGTAGTTCAACGAAAGCCAGACTATTGAGCGACAGGTCGATGCGACCACTGAGCGCCTGCGCGGTGCCCGGTGCGCCGTGCAAGGTGACATCGCCCGCCAGCTTGCCGCCGTGGTCGAGTGCAGCGTTCACTGTGGCGTGCGTCGATTGCGGTGAAAGATTCGCGTCGAGGGCGAGGTCGGTAAATGCAAGCAGTGGCCGGCCGGGTTGATCGGCGTAGGTGATTTCGCCGCTGGCGGATTTGAGCGACGCGTGGCCTTCGAGCTCACCCTTCGCACCGCGGCGGATATCTCCGTCTCCGGCAATCGCACCGCTGATGCGTATCGGTGAATCCGGCGCGCCGAGCTTGGCGATCAACGCAAGCGGCAACTCCTCGATGCGGTAGCGCGCGTGCGCGCTGCCGTCGGCATCGGTCGTGCCTGCCACGCAGATTTTCGGACCATCTGCTGCCAGGCATATATCGGTGACATCGAAAGTTTTTCCGTTCCAGGTCAATTGCGCGGGGCGCTGCAAGGCAAAACGCGGCAATTTCTTGGGCTCCAAATCGATCGTCTTCAACGTGCCTTGCCAGTGACCGTCGTCGCTCGCGCTGCCATCGAGCGCGAGCGCGACCGAGAGATCGCTGCCTTTCGCATCGAGAGTCAGATGATGCGACTTCTGGTTGCCGCTCGCATCGATCACCACCGTGTCGAACACGAATCCTCCGGCACTGAGCGTACGCGCATCCAAGTTGACGCTGCCCTGGGGCGTCTTGAGTTTCGACACGTTCGCGGACAGCGTCAGCGCTTTTACGTGCGTGTCGCCAAATGCGAGTCTGGTTGCATCCGCGTGGCCCACGATCGAAAGTTCAGGCCAGCGTCCCTGCACGCGGAATTCGCCCTTGGCCTGCCCGGCGGCATTCGGCAGCCAGTCGGCAAGCGAGGTCACTTCGAGTTGGATCGTCGCATCGGTCTGGCTGCCGCCCTTACCGGAGACGGAGAGACGACTTTTCCCGGAAGTCAGCTCCAGCGTGCCATCGACGACATACCCGGGCTTGATCGCCAGATCGGCATGACCGGACAACGGCCTCTGGCGTAGCGTGCCGCCCAGTTTATCGAGCTTGATCGTGGCAACGGGACCGTTGTCCGCCAGCATTCCGGATGTGTCGAGATCGAAATCGATCGCGCCGGGCCAGTCGGGCGCGAAGGCACCCGGGTCGAGCTTGTCTGCCTTGGCCTCCAACTGCCAGCCGATTCTTGGCTGGAGGATCACGCTGCCATGCGCATCGAGTCCACCTTTGGCCTGTTTGAGCGCGAGTCGATCGAGCGTTATTTTCTGCGGCGTTCCGGCGAGTTCGAGTGCCAGATCGGCAAGCTTGCCGGGCGGCCCGATCGCAAGCGTGCCTTTGGCCTGATACGCACTTGCACTACCGGAAGCCGTGATTTTGCCGTGCGTGTCGAGCGTCTGGCCTGCCAGGTCGGGTGGCAGCTCGACGCCGTCCCAGATTATCGACAGCCGCGCAGTCACCGGATTGGCATCGAGATTGATGGCGCCAGTGGCATCGAGCCTGCCTTTGGCCTGCGGGCTTTTCAACCTCAGCGCATCGATCGTCAGGCGCTTCCCCGTCAGAGTGTATTGCAGCGGGTCGAGTTGGACCGGGTGATCATTCGCGACGATGTTCCCCTTGAGCAGCCCATGTTGACGATCGCCCGAACCGCTCAGCGCGAGGGCGAGACTGTGGAGCGAGTCTTGTTTCTGCACGCGGGCCGGATCGAATTCGGGCACGTCGAGTTTTACGGTCCACGGCAAAGCGTGCGTCTGGCCAATCGTCCCGGTCAGCGCGGCTGGCGTGGGTGAGGTCAGCGCGAGCGCTATCTTCGCCTGTTTCCCGTCGCTGCTCGCGTTGAGCGTGCCGGCATATTCGATACCGCCGGCTTTCCAGTGAAAGCGCGTTTCGCCCTGGCCGGAATAATCGGGAACCGTAGCGACGGTGCCGCTCAAAGCGACGCTACCTCCCGGAGCCCTCAACGCAAGCTGCCTTACCGCGATGCCATTGTCGGTCCAGGCGCCGGCGAGATCGAGGCGATCGACGGTGAACAAGGGTTTGCCATCCTGCGTGATATTCGCTCGCGTCACGGCGAGCTTGTCGAGCGCGATATCGATCGGTGCCTTGAGCGAGAACTCCGACGGTTTCTCGGGTTTCGGCGGGACCGTGGTCAGCGTGACGTCGGCGTGATCGATGTCGAGGTTCTGGATATGCACGCGTTTTGCGATGAGCGCGAGCGGTGCGACATCGATGTTCACGTGCTCGACCTTTGCGTCAATACCGGCCGCTGCATCGCGGTAGCGCACGCCGTCCAGCACGAGCGGCCCGGCCAGCGTGCCACTGACCTTGCGCACGGTGAGCTTTCCGTCCAGCGCACTTTCAGCCCGGGCCAGCACGAACTTCGCGCCCGATTCGGTACGCAGTGCCCAAAACAACGCCACGGCGACCAGCACGATCAATCCGCCAACGACGCCGGCGATCCAGGCAAGCAGCCGTGATGCGCGCAAGCCGGAACGAGCGGCTGGTTCGCGCTCGCTCACAGATCCGGTCCAATCACGATATGCAATTCCACACCGCTCGCGTGGCTGTCGTTCACCGGAACGCCCAGATCGACACGCACCAGTCCAACGGGTGAGCGCCAGCGAACTCCGGCGCCCGCGCCGAGCTTGAAATCGAAATTGCCACCGGTGAACGCATCGCCGCCGTCGACGAAGGTCGCAACGCCCCAGTGCGGCGTGAAGTAGTACTCGTACTCAGCGCTGGCGACGGCGATGTCCTCACCGCCGATCACCTTGTCATCCGAATTGCGCGGACCAATGGTCTGAAACGCGTAACCACGGATCGAGCGATCGCCCCCCGCGAAGAAGCGAAGCTCCGGCGGCAGTTTGTCGAAATCGTCCACGCGCGTCGCGCCGAGCGTGCCGCGCGCAATGAATCGCGAGTTGCGAGTCAAACCGTGAATCCATTTCGCGTCCGCGGTGACCTGGGCGAAGCTGGTGGATGAAGCGATTGCCTTCTCGCCCGCGCGCGCGGCAAAGGTCAGCGAATAGCCGCGCCGCGGAAAATTGAAGTTGTCCGCACTTTTGCGGGATAGCGAGATCTCCGGATAGAGCAGGGTGCTGTTGCCTTTGACGTCGGCAACGGTGAAATCGCCAGTCAGGAATTGCAGGCCGACGGTCCGCGTCCAACCCTTCCAGAGCCGGGAATCATTGGCCGCGAGCCGGAAAGTCCTCGACATGCTCGTATCGGTATTCTCGTCGCGATAAGTGGCGCCGAAGTTGAAACTGTGGCTGTTCTGGCCGGGGAGGGGAATCTGGTAGGTCGATGTCAGCGTCTTGAGTCGCTGCGCCACGATCGCCTCGAAATCGAGCTTGTGACCGTGAAGGTTGACCCAGCGCCGCTTGATGCCGCCGCGCACGCCAGCTCCCGTATCGGTGCCGATGAAAATGCCGCCGGTGTAGACGGTGCGTTTGGCCGGCGCGAGGGTCACTTCGATCGGCGCAATCCCGTCCTTCGCGTGTTCCGCGTCGGGGCGCACCTGGGCAATCGCAAAGTAATCCGCATCAACCAGGCGCTGCTGGAATTCGAGCAACTTCGCCTGGCTGTAGAAATCGCCTTCCTGCCACGGAATGTAGCGCGCCATGAACGCGTCCGGAAACTGACCGCCGGAAAACGTGGTCTTGCCAAAGCGGTAGCGCTGGCCGACCTTCCAGTGCAAATGTACTTCGGCACTGTTATTCGCGCGACTTACGTCGACGACGTGTGTTGTCAGCGAGGCATCGAGATAGCCGCTGCCGAACAGTGCGGCCTGGATGGCCGCCTTGCTCTTCTCGTATGCGGCGTGATCGAAACGCTGTCCCTTGCCCGGCGCGAACGTTTGCAGCGCCTGGCGCACGGCGCGTTGGCCATCGGCTGTGCCGTCGACGGTGATGTCGAGTGTCGTCACCTTGACCGGCTCGCCCGCGTCAATTTTCAAATCGGCGACGAAGTTGCCACCGGCCTGCTTGAGTTCGCCTGAAACCGTGACGTTGTAGTAACCGTACGGTTCGAGCGCCGACTTCGCCTCGCTCGCAGCGTGGTCATACAACCGCTGCGCCTGCGCGGCGCTGACATCGCGTTTGCCGTACTGGCTGATTTCAACACCGGCCACGGCGGCATCCTTCAACTCGCCAGTGACGCCGCTGACCTCGAGTGAAATCTGTCCGGCGTGCGCGAAGCCGCATGCGATGAGCCCGAGCATGACGGACACCGCCAGCCGCACGAAGAGGGAACACCGGCGCTGGCGGGTGCGAAGCGTCGAATCCATGGCGCCTAAGTTACAACAGTGGGTGTGAACAAAGCGGATGCTCGAATGCGATTCCGCTCAACGACGCGGCGCAGGGCATCGACGAAGACCGACCGTCTCTCCCACCATTCGGCAAGACGACGGGCTCGTTCCGGCCAGGACGCGGTTCCGGCAAATGCCGGCATGCAGCGGCTTGCGCGTCGCTCCCTGCGCGTCGGCACTCGTCTGGATCGCGCGGGCGATATCGGCAGTCGCTAATCCTCGTCTGCCTTCGGGCGGTACGCTTCCGAGAGTTGTTTCTGGACCTGCGCGGGTACCGCTTCGTAATGGCTGAACTCGATCGAGTAGCGGCCTTGGCCTCCGGTCATTGCCTTGAGTTCGGTCTGGTAGTCGGATACTTCCGCCAGCGGCACCTGTGCCTTGATTACGAGCTGGCCGCTTCGCCCTGCGTCGGTGCCATGGATGCGCGCACGCTTGCTCGCCAGGCCGCCCGTCACATCGCCCATGTGGTGATCGGGAATGTCCACGTCCATGTTGACGATCGGCTCAAGCACGATCGGTTTGGCCTTGGCGATCGCATCGAGGAACGCCTTCTTGCCGGCCGCGACGAACGCGACTTCCTTGGAATCGACCGGATGGTACTTGCCGTCGGTCACGACGACGCGCACATCCTGCAACTGGTAACCCGCGATCGCGCCGTGCTCGAGCACCTGGCGCACACCCTTCTCGATGGCCGGAATCAGCTGGTTCGGAATGGCACCGCCCTTGACTTCATCGGTGAACTCGAATCCGCTGCCGCGCGCAAGCGGCTCGATGCGCAGGAACACCTCGCCGAACTGGCCGGCGCCGCCGGTCTGCTTCTTGTGGCGATGATGGCCTTCGGCCTTGGCCGACACGGTTTCGCGATAGGCAATGCGCGGTGGCCGCGTGGTTACTTCGACACCGTAACGCTCCTGCATGCGCTGCAACATCAGTTTCAGATGCAGATCGGAGAGGCCGCGGATCACGGTCTCGTTGAGTTCCTTGTTGTGTTCGATGCGGAAGCACGGGTCTTCTTCGGACAGCCGTCCCAACGCGGTTGCGAGTTTCTGCTCCTGACCCTTGTGTGCCGGCTCTACCGCCAACCCGAACATCGGCTGCGGGAAATCGAGTGGCTTCAGGTGGATCTGGTCTTCGTCATGCGAATCGTGCAGCACTGCATCGAAATGGATCTCCTCGATCTTGGCCACGGCGGCGATGTCGCCGGCAATGGCGCAGTCGATCTCGACATGATCCTTGCCGTGCAATGCATACAGATGTCCCACCTTGAACGGCTTCTTGCCGTCGTCGATGAACAGCTGCGTGTCCTTGCGCAGGGTGCCCTGATAGACGCGGAATACGCTGAGCTTGCCGACGAACGGATCGTTGAGGATCTTGAACACATCCGCGATCACGTGTTTACCCGCGTCCGGTTCGGCGACGAGCGGCTTGGCGTTCTGGCCGCTGCCCTTGACGAACGGCGGCGGATTGCCTTCCTTCGGGTTTGGCAGCAACTTGTCGGCCAGCGCGAGCAACTCCTTGACGCCCGCGCCGCTGCGCCCGGAGGTGAAGCAGATCGGCACCAGGTGGCCCTCGCGCAGGCATTGCTCGAATGCATCGTGCAACTCGCTGCGATCGAGGCTCTCCTCGCCGGAATCGAGATAGTGGTCCATCACCGTCTCGTTGACTTCCACGACCTGGTCGATGATTTGCTGGTGCGCTTCGCCAACGGAGAAAAAATCCGCGTCGCCGGTCGGTTCGAAAAAGCAATCGACCACGTTCGCTCCGCCGTCGGCCGGCAGGTTGATCGGCAGGCATTCCTTGCCGAATTCCTCGCGCAGCGATGCCAGCAGCGGTTCCAACGCGATACCTTCGTGGTCGATCTTGTTGACGACGATGACGCGCGCCAACTTGCGCGATTTGGCATATTCCATGAGACGCCGTGTCGAATGCTCGATCCCCATGACGGCATTGACCACGATCGCCACGGTTTCGACCGCCGCCAGCGCCGACAGTGTCGGACCGCGGAATTCCGGATAGCCGGGCGTATCAATGAGATTGATGTGCGTCGCGCCGATGTCCACCGAGGCGATGGCGGTATTGAGCGAATGGCCGCGTTCCTTCTCGATCGGATCCTGGTCGGAAACCGTGCTTCCACGTTCGATGGTTCCCGCCACCTGCAGAGCGCCCCCGGCGACCAGCAGCGCCTCCAGCAGAGTTGTCTTGCCCGCGCCCGCGTGGCCGGCGAGCGCGATGTTTCGGATGCCATCTGTGGTGTGGGCCATGCGGTGGACTCCTTTTCTGGTTATTCACCCGCGACGCTGGGACTGGACAGTCGGCGTGTGCGTCGCCTTCTTGGTTTGGCATATAGACTTGCCCCATCGTCGATGCGGGTCAAGCTGTACCGCCCACGGCGCCGGCCATGAGCGTGCCTTTGCGGCTGAGGATGCACCAAGAGTCTGCCACGAGACGTCTGGAAATGCCGGAGGCGAGCCCTCGGGCCCATATCAGGGCGATTCCTCGATCCGGTTAACCCGCCCTTACGCCACTGCCGTTATCTTTCCAGCGTTTTTTTATCCGAACCGAGGCCAGTGATTGCACTCCGAGCATTCCATCAAGCCAGCTGGGACGGAAGATGCGATGCAAGTCGAGAACGATGCGTGGCTGGTCCCGTTTCCGCTCGCGGGGTGGCGGTGGCAGCGCAGTTTGCGCTGGGAACGCGTGCGGACCGATCGCCGCGTGCTGGTCGCGGGGCTGGTCGTCGCGGTGCTGGTGACCTTGCTCGAGTGGGTGGGATTCGGGCTGGGCATGAGGCGCCATGACTTTGACACGAATGACCGTGGAGCGGTGCAGGTCGAATTGATCGCACCGTCCTCGCCGCCGCTGCCCATTCCTCCGGAACCCGAACCGCCCGAGTTCCAGCATCACGCGCACAAGGTCACGGTCGCCCCACCGACCATTCGCATTACGCCGCCGCCGCCCACGGTCGGCAGCGAATCCAGAGAGATGCAGGCTCGCATCGGCTCCGCGGGACAGCCTCCTCCCGTGCAGCTGTTCAATCCTGACGGCTCCGTGAAGTTGCCCAAGACTGCACCCCATGCGCTGGGTCCCGCCAATCCACGCGACGCGGGCAAGGCACGCTGGGCCGAGATCGAAAAGCGCGGCGAAAATCCGCTCGACTGTCGACGCACGCGTTTTGCCAAGGCATATGCAGCCGATCAATCGATCGGCGACAAGGTTGCCGGGAAATATCTCAAATGGATCGGTCTTGCTGACGCGGAAGCGATAAAGCACAGCGCTGATCAACGTGAACAGCGTGCCGAGGAAGGTTGCGATCCGGCGCACTGATCATCCTCGGAGCCTCAACAACGATACATGCGCGAGACTCGAAGATCTGTCGAGGGCGAGCGGCCTTGGACATCAATGCGCTGTGTGACGTTTCGAATTGAACCCCAAGCTGAATGGTTCCCTCGTAAACATATCGTTGTTCATCGTCGAGTCCGCGTGCAGCCGGTAGTGTCCTGTCAACGCAGCGGTTGCTGCGCACTGTCGGCGGCGTGCTGACGGTGAACACCAGACAAGGAGGCTTCCATGAAAAACCGGATTTCGGATCTTTCCACAGTTGCGCTAACCAGTGTCCTTGCCCTCGGCTGCGCCTCGATCGCAGCCGCCCAGACGCCCGCGACACCCGGCAATGGCAGCGATGACAACATGAATTCGCATCAACCGGTGACCGACACCTGGATTACGACAAAGGTCAAGTCGACGCTGGCCACGACGGAAGGTGTCAAGAGCACGAACATCAGCGTAACCACCATAGATGGTGTCGTGACGCTGACGGGTGTGCTCAGCAATGATCTGGCCGTCAAGAAGGCCATCGCCGCGGCGAAGAGCATCGACGGCGTGAAAAGCGTCGATTCAGCGGGCCTCAAGTCCAAGGGATGATGGCGCGGCTTGTTGCTCGTCGTGCGACCGACCAATTGCAAACTACAGAAAGGAGATTCACTTGAACAAAGACAGGATCAAAGGCCAATGGAAACAGCTCGCGGGCAAGACCAAGGCTCGCTGGGGCAAATTGACCGACGACGATCTCGATGTTGCCGATGGCAATCGCGAATATCTCGTCGGAAAAATCCAGCAGCGCTACGGTATCGCCAAGGATGAAGCCGCGCGGCAGGTGGACGACTTCGATCGTTCGCTCTGAATCGCATCGCCGCGATTGGCGGCATAGGTAAATTTCCGCACAGAGGTGCGGTTTGCGAACGGTCCATGGACGGACCACTTCTCTATGCAGGGATCCATGATATGTCGATGAACTGGATGGACCGTACGCTTTCAAATGGCAGCGATATCGGCGCCCGCGTCGCGGATGCCTCGCACAATCTGCTGAGTGCACTGCGCGATGCCAATCACACCGTCGCCAGACAGGGAGCCGCAGGATGGAACAGCGCGCGCGACCTGGGCAGCGATCTCATCAGCAGGGGACGCAACGTAGGCAAGTCGACCACCAGTCTGATCGCGGAACGACCCCTTGAATCCGTGCTGATTGTCGGGCTGGCAGGGCTGGCGATTGGCTGGGTTCTGCGTCGTGCGCAGGAATCGCGCACCGAGTCGCGACCTGCCGCTTCGAAATCCGGTTCACGCGCCCGCAAGCCGCGCCGCAAGACGGCTTCGCGCTGACGCCCGTCACCCCGCTTGGCTTCGCGCACAAGTCATTCTGGACGTATTTCGAAGGGCACATCTGGGGCGGTGCGGCGCAACGAGGTTGCACGCACGCGCTCGCCTGGAGCGCCGATCGCTCTGCATTCGCAGCATGCATCGGCTCGATCTGTGCGGATCCACCCAGCCGGCCACCCCGAGCGTAGCGCCGAAGGCGCGTAGTCGAAGGGCAAGCTCCCCGGTCAGGTCTTGAGTGTAGCGATCCCCTCGCACCGCTCAGGTTGGGCAGGGACCCCATCCACCGCTCATCCGGTGCTCCTCGACTTCACCTGCCCCGGACCTGCGAAGTCGACAACTCGGCGCGACCATTTGATCGTTGTTCGCTGCCGCTTTCCATTGGCGAATAGTGGCGGAAGGCTAGCGAGGGGAAAAAGCGACGAAGGAACAGGGGGAATCCAAATCGTCCAATCGCAACCCGGCGAGCCTCACGGCTGGCGCTGCTCGGGCATCTCACGATCCGCCAGCAATCAATTTACCAGAACGCCGCTTCAGCCGGAGTTAAAAAATCCTCACTGTCGCGGACTTGTATCCCGCCTTGAAGTATCGACTCTTTCGGGGTCTCGGGCGCTGGAACCGATGATGCAGTGGGCATCTGTGGCAGGGCTGTGACGCTTTGGGGCGGATTCCGGAATTTTGAGCGTTCCGAATCCGGACGACTGATCCTCCGCGAATCAATCACTTGGGAATGGCGCATCGTGCGATCCGCGTCCTGTACGTCGACGAGTGGCTCGGATTGCCTGGCGACATGCTCGAGCGCAATGGCTATCTTTCCGTGACCGTAGGATCGCGGAGTGGCACCGATTCAGGCGCAGGGGTGTTCAATGATCGACTCGTTTCCTGTATGGAATCATCGTCATGGCTCGACCGATCTGGACCGGAACCATTTCCTTCGGTCTGTTGCAGGTACCGGTGCGGCTGATGACTGCCGAACGTCGCGCAGACCTCCATTTTCGCCTGCTCGACAGCCGAGACAACGCCCCGATCCGCTACGAGCGCATCAACGCCGATACCGGCGAAGAGGTGCCGTGGAAGGAAATCGTCAAGGCATTCGAATACGACAAAGGCAACTATGTCGTGATCGACGAAAAGGACTTCAAGGAAGCGGCGCCCGACAGCGCAGAATCGGTCGATATCGAAGCCTTCGTGGATATCGCGGATATCGATATTCGTTATTTCGAGAAACCCTACTACCTGCTGCCGGCGAAACGCGCCGCGAAGGGATACGTGCTGTTGCGCGAAACTCTGCGCGATACCGGTCTTGCGGGTCTGGCGCGCGTGGTCATTCGCACGCGCGAGCATCTTGCATTGGTGATTGCCGAGGAGCAGGCGCTGGTGCTGATGTTGCTGCGCTATCCGCAGGAACTCATCGATCAGGACACCTACGACCTGCCCGATGCGGGCAAGGCCGGCCTCAAGATCAATGCGAAGGAACTCGACATGGCCGCGAAACTGGTCGAGTCGATGCGCGAAGAATGGAAGCCGTCGAAATACAAGGACGATTACCGCGAAAAGCTCGCCAAGGTGATCGAGCGACGCCTTGCCAGCAAGGACGTCGTCGAACGCGACGAGCCGGCCGAAGAAGCGGGCGAGGGCGCCACGGCGAGCAACGTCGTCGATTTCATGGCGCTGCTCAAGAAGAGCATCGCGGAGAACAAGCGTCAGCCTGCCAAGTCCGACTCCGCGGCTTCGAGGAGCAAGGGAAAGTCGTCGGCGAAGGCAAAGTCCTCGACGAAAAAGAAATCCACCAAGGCCCGGACCACCGCGAAAAAGAAAGCGAAATCGGGCGGCGGAAAGAAAACGGCCGCGCGTCGCAAGGCGAGCTGATCGGGTATGGCACGCGCGGGCAATCGGCTCGACGACTATCGTCGCAAGCGCGATTTCGGTTCGACCAGCGAGCCGAAAGGCGCGCGAGCGAAACAACGGCGCGCAGGCAAACCCATCTTCGTCGTGCAGCTCCATCACGCATCGGCCCGCCATTTCGATTTCCGTCTCGAACTCGGCGGCACGTTGCGCAGTTGGGCCGTGCCGAAAGGACCGTCGCGCGATCCCGGCGTGAAACGGCTCGCCGTGCAGGTCGAAGACCATCCGCTCGATTACGCAACATTCGAAGGCAGCATCCCGGCCGGTTCGTACGGCGCGGGCGTCGTCGAAATCTGGGACCACGGACATTGGACCAGTGACAGCGATGCCGCTCAGGCGCTCGACAAGGGCCACCTCCATTTCACGTTGTTCGGCGATCGGCTCAATGGAGACTGGTCGCTCGTGCGTACCGGTCGCGGCAAGCAATGGTTGCTGATCAAGGTCAAGGACGAATACGCCGTGAAGGACGATGACGCGACCGCGCCCTCCGATGCCCCGCAACGCAAACCGCCGGCTCCGAAACGCGAAGGCATGACCATCCCGACACCGCAGCTCGCAACGCTGGCCGAACGCGCGCCATCGCGCGGCGAATGGGTCAACGAGGTCAAGTACGACGGCTACCGGGTCTTGCTGACGAAGCATCGACGGCAGATTGCGATCCACTCGCGCAACCGGCAGAACTGGACCCGGGAACTGGCGCATGTCGCCGCAGCGGTCGCGGCGCTCAAGGCCGAAAGCTGCGTGCTCGATGGCGAACTCGTCGTCTGGGATGACGCGGGACACAGCAGCTTCGGCGCGCTGCAACAGGCATTTGGCGGCAGCGGCGTGCGGCGCGCCGAAGTGATGTGTTTCGACCTGCTCGAACTCGACGGCAAGGACCTGCGCGATCGCCCGTTCCGTGAACGCCGGCAGGCGCTGGAAAGGTTGTTGAAAAAAGCGAAGCGTCCGCTGCGGCTGTCCCAGGTGATCGAAGGGCCGCCGCGGGAGGTGCGCGACGCGGCGTGCAAGCATGGTCTCGAAGGCATCATCATCAAGGACGCTGACGCACCTTACCGCGGCGGACGCAATCGCCATTGGCTCAAGTTGAAATGCATCGCCGGAGACGAATTCCTCGCGATCGGCTTCACGCCTGGCAAGGGCGCGCGAGAGAGTCTGGGCTCGCTGCTGCTCGCCGAGCGCCGTGACGGCGAGTGGCATTACAGCGGCCGCGCCGGTAGCGGCCTGGACGACGACACCATCGCGCGGCTTGGCCGGCTTGCCACGCGCAAGAAGGCACCCGATGACATCCGCGGACTGCCGACGCGTGCGCAGCTGCGTGGCGCCAAACCGCAGTGGTTCGCGCAACGACCGGTCGTCGAAGTTGCGTTTCGCGCGCGCACTCGCGACGGGTTCTTGCGCCAACCTGCCGTCAAAGGCGTTCGCCTGGACAAGACAGCGGCCACCTTGCGCGACCAACCCGGCGATCGCGCCGACAGGAGTTCCAACGTGCTCACGCATCCGGAAAAAAAACTGTTCACCGATCCGCCGCTGACCAAGGCGCAGCTTGCCGAGTATTACCGCACCGTCGCGCCATGGTTGCTTCCCGAGGGCGGCGAGCGTCCGATCAGCCTGCTGCGTTGTCCCGATGGAATCGCTGGCGAATGCTTCTTCCAGAAACATGGCGGCAGCGGTTTGCCGCAGGGCGTGCACACGATCGATATCGCCGACAAGCGCGGCGACAACGACTCTTATCTTTGGGTCGATAGCGCGGACGGTCTTGCGGGTCTGGTCCAGTTGGGCACCATCGAGTTGCACGCATGGGGATGCCGCGTCGGCGATATCGAGCATCCGGACCGGATCGTGTTCGATCTCGATCCGGCCGAGGGCGTTGCCTGGGAAGAAACCAAGAATGCCGCGCGCGTCGTGCGCGAGCGCCTGGCGTCGATCGGCCTTGAATCCTGGTTGCGCACCAGCGGCGGCAAAGGCCTGCACGTGGTGGTCGCAATCAAGCCCGGTCCGGATTGGGATACCGTCAAGGAGTTCGCGCACGGCGTGGCCGTCGCGCTGAGCCAGGAGGCGCCGAAGAAGTTTCTCGCCACTGCAACCAAGTCCAAACGCAAGGGCCGCATCTTCATCGACTACCTGCGCAACGGCCGCGGCGCGACGGCCATCGTCAACTACTCGGTGCGCGCGCGTGCCGGTGCGGGTGTCGCGACACCCCTTCGCTGGGACGAACTCGCGCGCCTTTCGGCGCCCGACTACTACACCGTTGCCAACATTCCACGACGCCTCGCGCAGATCAAGAAAGATCCATGGGCCGGCATCGCGCGTTCTGCGCGCCGGCTACCCAAGGTGTAGTCGAGTTGCGCGAGTCAGATTCAGGCGCATCCATGCGGGACGCACTGTCAAAGGGTGCGGCCGTGACGCAACCGTCTGCGGATAGACGCCCCGAATGACCGCGCTGCGCCTCACACCCTATGTCGCGGATCAGATATGGCTTTGCCCATATCCCGTTCGATTGGCGGGTACAAGGTTCGAGGCACGAATGACGGTGGTCCGCCTCGCCTCGCGCGAACTCATGCTGCACTCGCCGTGCAACGTCACGGCGGCGCTGGCCAAGGAGATATCGGCGCTCGGTCCCGTCGTGCATATCGTCGCCCCCGGAAATTTCCATCACCTCCACGTAGCTACCGCGCAAGCCGCATTTCCAAGCGCGAAAACATGGATTTGCCCCGGCGTCGAGCGCAGGTGTCCTGATCTGAAATACGACGCCCTTCTCGGCGACGTGGCTCCCGTGGATTGGGCTGGAGAAATAGACCAGGCGCTCGTACAAGGCACTCGCATCATGCGCGAGGTCGCGATGTTTCACCGCGCCAGCCGCACATTGATCCTCGTCGACCTGATCGAGAATTTCACCGACGCCACGCCCCATGTCGGAGGAGCGTTGAAATTCTGGTTCAAGTACGTGTTGCGCATGTGGAACAAACCCCGGCCCGCGCCGGAATACCGAATGGGTTGGAGCGACCACAAGGCCGCTGCAAACTCCCTTCGGCGCATTCTGGCGTGGGACTTCCAGCGCATCGCGCTGTCGCATGGCGATTTGATCGACCGAGACGCGCGCGAGGTCGCGATCAAGGCTTGGGCGGGAATACTCGAAGAGTGATGGCTTGCGGTTGCTTCAGCCGCGCGTTAAAGGCGAATATCGCCGGCTGTGCCGAGTTCGACCAAAGAAATCACTCGAGCCATGGGACGGAAAAGAGCGCCGGCTTCGTTCCGCGCACGGTGGCCGAATGGTTGTCGCGTCGGGCCGTGACGCAAACGCAATCCTGGCCGACTCGGCCGCGCACGAAAACCTGATCAGCCGGCGGTGGAGCGCATGGCTTTGACGATGCGTTCGGTCTCGACGCTGACGCGCGTCACGCGCGCGATGGGGTCGGTGGCCTTGTCCTTGTAATCGGCGAAACGGTAAGCGTTGAATTTCTCGCGGATGATTCCGAATCGAGCAAGATCCGGTCCTTGTCCTTGTCGGCTTTCAGCAGTGCCTTCGGCTATGGCTCGGCGGTTTTGCAGCCGATGTGCAGCTCCATCACTTGCGAGCCCAGTCGGCCCAGCGCCAGCAATCCGTATTGAACGGGATGCGCGTAAATTCGCGCTTGAGGTTCTATGGGTGTTTCTCGCGATACACCGGATCATGAAGGACCGCATAGACGTAGTGGAAGATCGCGAGCTTGTCGATCACCGGCGCTTTCGCCGATTCCTTCCCCCGGCAAGCGGGGTCCATGTCTTCTTCCCTTCCCCGCGAGCGGGGAATGCGCTGGCGGTCCGGCAAGGTTTTGCGCGAATTCCGGGCATCGGCGCAATCGGCGAGGGTGGCCAATCACCAGCGTCCGCCGAAGCGTCGGCCTCGCGCACAGACGCGGCGCACATCTCCGGCGATGGGGTTTTATTTGGAAGAAGACTTCTTCTTGCCTGCCTTGTCCTCTTGTTCACCGTGCGCCAGGCACGCTCCTCCGCTTCCTTTTTCGAGACGCCTTTTTCTCGTGGAACTTTTCAATATGTCCGGCCTTGCGCTTTGCCTGTCCGTATAGCCGGGTTTGTCGCCGCGTGCATGGTGCTTCTCCCGTGCCGCCACTTGCGATCCAAGGACTTCAATCCACTCGCGCTACCCCGTTGCTCCGCCCATAACCGGCAAGACCGCACCGGTGATGTAGCTCGCACATGCGGGCGCGGCGAGAAACACATAAGCAGGTGAAACTTCCTCGGGTTGCGCGGGACGACCGAGCGCCGTGTTCTTGCCGAATTTGGTGATGTCCTGTGCCGATTGGTCGGCGGGATTGAGCGGAGTCCATACCGGTCCAGGCGCAACGGCGTTCACCCGGATTCCCCGATTGGCGAGGTTGTCCGCGAGGGACTTCGTAAAGGCGTGAATGGCGCCCTTTGTCATGGAGTAGTCCAGCAAGGCCGCACTGCCGAAGGACCCCGTTTCCGATCCGGTATTGATGATCGATGCCCCTTCGCCGAGATGCGGCAGCGCCGCCTTGGCCATATTGAAATAACCGTAGACGTTGGTGCGAATCGTTTCGTCGAAATGCCGGTGACTGAGACTCTCCAAGTCCGCAGCGTGCTCCTGGAATGCTGCGTTGTTGACGAGGATGTCGAGGTGCCCGAAGCGTTTGATCGTCTTCTGCACTGCCTTTTCGCAAAAGGCGCTGTCTCTCACGTCACCCGCAACCAGGAGACAGATCCGGCCCTCCTCCTCGACATGCCGGCGCGTTTCTTCAGCGTCGTCGTCCTCGCATAGATAGACGATCGCAACGTCCGCACCTTCGCGGGCGAACAGGACGGCAACAGCTCGGCCTATGCCGGAATCGCCGCCGGTGATGAGCGCAACCTTGCCTTTGAGCTTGTTGCTGCCCGCATAGTCGGGTGCGAGGAAGCGGGGCCTGGGTTCGAGATCCGCCTCGCGTCCCGGTTTGCGTTGGTGCTGCGCCGGCAGCGGAGGTTTTGGGTGGTTGCGTCGAGGATTGGTCGCCGCCTTCTTGCCTTTGTGCATGGTGGCTTTGTCATCCCTGGCTTCGACGCGCTTTTGGATCAATCGTTGCCGTGCCGCGGTTTTAGTTACTGTCCGCCGCTTTGCATTTTCAGGCTTGCTTTTCGCGCTCATCGAAACTCCCTGCTGCAAATGTTTCCAAAGCTCGAATATGCGGCGGGGACCATGAAGGATTTATGAGCAAGCGGCGATAGGCGACTTGCATCGGAACGATGGCGTCGCCAGATTCAGTTTTCGGAGCGTTTCCACCGGCGCACCGGGGGCCGCGACTTCGAGAATTCATTTCCAATGTAACGATCAACGATCGACCGCCATTGTGGATACCAACATTACCCCTCTCGACTGGCAGCGACTCCTGCTTGGCGACGCCCCTCCTTTGTATCTTGTCGAGATCGCACTTCGGATCCTCATGCTTTTCGCCACGCTGGCGATCATTGTGCGGCTCCTCGGAAAACGCGGTCAGCAGAATCTGAGCCCGATGCAGCAGATGCTGCTGATCGGCCTTGGTTCGGCGGCAGGCGATGTCATGCTCTATCCCCAGGTAGCCCTTTCTTACGCCGCGCTGGTCCTGGTCGGTGTAACCCTGCTTACGATCCTTCTCGAGAAAGTCGCGTGCCGCTGCCGCGCTCTGCGAAACTACATAGAGTCCGAGCCGCGTGTTCTTATCAGGAACGGCCATCTGGATGAGGACGCGTTGAGGAAGGAACGAACCACCCGGCGCGAGCTCTTTGCGAACTTGCGCGGCAGCGGCGCTGTATCCCTCTCTCAGGTCGAACTCGCGATCCTGGAGGTGACCGGATCGATCACTGTCATCCTGAGAAAAGGCAAACCACAGAACCGCGACCTGATCGATTACCTTCTCCAGCCCGATCCCGAGAATCGTTCTGAGAGGCATCCGGAGTTCAACGCGCGGGATTCCGCGTAGGAGGAACGGCCGCGTTTCAAGCCTGAAGCTTCCCGGCGCAACTGCGACAGCCGCGAAGTCCCAAACCATCGATGGGTATTTGGTGGCCAGGGACGGAATCGAACCGCCGACACGAGGATTTTCAGTCCCTTGTTTCACGTTTTACGGGATTTCACGCGGGCACACAGAAATTCGCCAAAGCTCTGAAAACCCCGGAATTGCTACCGATTGAAACCCCGTGCGATTTCAGGCATGCTTTTCACGAACGGGCACCAAACGGGCACCGGACGGAGACGAGCATGCAACAAGGGATTATGACGGCGCGCGGATTGAAGGCACTTCGCGTCGGGGAATGGGCGAGCGATCCGGCCGAACGGGGCAGCGGACGCTTGCAGGCGCGGCGCACCGCTGCGGGCGTGGTGTTCTATTACCGCTACACCGCACCAAACAACGAACGCGTGCGAATCCCGCTCGGGGCATTCGATGCGCAAGGGCGAAACGGACTGGACCTGATCGAAGCGCGCGACCGTTCGGGCGACTTGTCGCGCCGGTATCGTGCGGGCGAGCGCGACCTGCGCGCGGCACTGGCCGAGGAACAGCGCGCAGTCGATAGCCGACGTGCAGCGCAATGCGTGGCCGACGAAACCGAAGCGGCGCGCAAGGCCGGAACACTCGGGCGTCTGCTGACCTTGTACGTGGACATGCTTGAGGCGCGCGGCAGGGCGAGCGCGCACGAAGTCGCGAACGTCATTCGCCTGCACGTCAAGGAAACCGCGCCGAAACTCTGGACGCGCCCTGCCGTGGACGTGAGCGCGAGCGACGTGCTGGACCTGCTGTCACCGCTGGTCAAAGCCGGCAAGAAACGCACGGCCGACAAGCTGCGCGCAATCCTGCGCGCGGGGTATGCGACGGCGATCCGCTCGCATCGCAACGCTGCGGCACCGGCCGAGCTTCGCGCGCTGCGCATCAAGGCGAACCCGGCGGCCGACGCCGAACCGATCGAGGGCGCACGCAACGCGCGCGACCGCGCGCTGTCCGTCGCCGAGCTTCGCGCCTACTGGCAACGCATCAACCGCTTGCCGGCCGTGGACCGTGCGCTGCTGCGCTTTCACCTGCTGACCGGCGCGCAACGTCTGGCCATGCTCGAACGCGTCACGCTGAACGATTGGGACACCGACGCGCACCTGCTCACGCTGACCGATCCGAAAGGGCGTCGCTCGGAACCGCGCAGACATGCGGTGCCGCTGTTGCCCGACGCCGAGGAAGCGATGCAAGTCATGCGCAAGGCCGAAGCCGGACCGTATCTGTTCACCGTCACCGGCGGACTTTCTGGCGCATCGTATTTCATCGCGCAGACGCGCTTGCGTGCGGTATCTGCCGCGATGGTCGAAGCGGGCGAGGCATCCGCCGCGTTCACACTCGGCGACTTGCGCCGCACGGTTGAAACCCGACTGGCCGCGCTCGGCGTATCACAGGACACGCGCGCACACCTGCAATCGCACGGCCTGGGCGGCGTGCAGGCCCGCCACTATGACCGCCACAGTTACTTGCCCGAGAAACGCGCCGCGCTGGAAACGCTGCTCCGGCTGCTGACCGATACGCGCGCGAGCGTGACGCCGATCAAGCGCAAGACCGGTTGACTTTGCCTTTCTATATCCAAACGGATATATTAGCCCCATGAAACCCGTTCGCTTTGTGGGCGACGCGCTGGCCGAACTCCGCGCCTTCCCCCAAGTGGCACGGCATGATGCGGGCTATCAATTGCACCGTGTGCAGAGTGGCGAACAACCTGCGGACTTCAAGCCGATGCCGAGCATCGGGCCGGGCGTTAGAGAATTGCGAGTGAGGGATGCAACAGGCGCGTACCGCGTCATCTACACCGCGCACATTGCGGATGCTGTTTACGTGCTGCACGCGTTCCAGAAAAAGACCCAGCGCACCGCGCCTGCCGACATCGAACTGGCGCGGCAGCGGTTCAAACAAGTGATGCGAGAGAGGTAACGTCGTGACTTCCAAACGCTACGCGAGCGTCTTTGACGCCATCGCCGACACGCCGCAAGAGGCCGTGAACCTGCGCCTGCGCGCGGAGATGATGCGGCGCATCGCGCAACGCATCGAACGCACGGGCTGGACACAACGCGAAGCCGCCGAACACTGCGGCATCACCCAGCCGCGCGTGAATGACCTGCTGCGCGGGCGCTTGTCCCGTTTCTCGCTGGACGCGCTGGTGAACATTGCGGCGGCAGCGGGCATGCGCGTGGAACTGAAAGCTGCTGCGTAGTCCGAACCGCCACGGCTAGGCCGGCCAGCCGAACGCGCGGGCACCTTCACCGCGTTGCCGTGGCGACACTTTGAAGGGCGCAGAAGGTGCGCCAATGGCTGCACGACCGAAGCGAAAGGCACGCAAGGCGGAGCCGATCATTCCGGCGCCCTCCGCCTATGACCGCGAGCTACACTGGGCGTCCCTTGTGCGAGCAGCGCGTAATGGCGACCCGACCAGTGCCGAGCGCGTGCTGGTCTGCGCGAGCGGATGCCTGATAGAGGACGAACAATTCCCCGCCGCTGTCGCAAAGCTTTTGATCGATGCGCTCATGGATGCCAGAGCGCGCCCATTCAAGCCGCTGCGCCTGTTCCCGAGTGTGCCGGTGCCGAAGGGTAAAACTCCCACACGGCCGCCCAAACCGATCCCTGCGCACAAGCGAAGCGCGCTGATGATGCGGTGGCGCAGGGAGGGATTCACTGAGACGAGCGACCCGAGTATTTTTTGCGTGCAGGCGCAGGCGGAAGGATTCGATGACCCCGATGCCATCGAACGTCGAGCAGAGACGCTGCGCAAGACGGCACAGAGGCACCGGAAGAAAGCGCGTCCGCTGCCATCGCCACCGCTGAGTCAATTCGATTCGGACAAATAGACGCCTTTTGTCCCTTTTTCGCCGCGCGTGAATCGCGGATCGTCAACGCTCCAAAACACGGAGCGATCCCATGTCGATGCAAACGATTCAATCGGTGCCGGAAACCGGGTTTATCGGCGACGCCGAGTTCCGACGCCTTCTCGGCGGCAAGTCGCACGCAACTCTTTGGCGCTGGACGCGCGAGGGCATGGTGCCGCCAGCCGTCAAGATTGGCCCGAACTCGAACGGCCGGCGATGCGAAGATGTACGCGAATTCTTGGCCGACCCCGAAGCCTGGCGTGCGCAGCACTCGAAAAAGGCGACGCCGTGAACGCGCCGAAACTCACCGGCAACCGCTGTCAATGTGCCGGCTGCGGCGAATTTTTCAATGGCGTCCAGCCGTTCGACAAGCATCGTGTCGGTGAGCATGGGGTGAACCGTCGATGCCTGAGCGTGTCCGAAATAACCGCGCTTGGATGGATGCGCAACGCCGCCGGATTCTGGTGCGAGCGCGCGAAGCAACCGCAAGTCAGACCCTGCGCGCCGGTGCTTCCGCAGCGTCCCGCACCATCGGCGAGGGTAACGCCGCACCCCGACACGGACACGCCTGTTTCGCGGCTGCGCGCGCGTTCGCGATGAATGCCGCTGTTGCGCTGACCGTCGTTTCCGACGATGCCGAGCGCTTCCTTGTCCTGCTGACAGCGGGCGAGCGGGTCACGTTTCAGACGTTCGGCGAAGGCCGCTCCAAAGGCAAGCCGGGAATGAACCGCATCGCCCATGGCACGCTTGCGCAACATCGGGCCATGCTCGACGATCTGAACGCGCGCGGCGCTGGCGTGTTCTGGATGGTCAATGCGGGCGACGGCATAGGCCGCAAAGCTGGCAACGTGCGACGCGTGCGGGCGTTGTTTGTGGACTTGGACGGCGCCCCACTGAAACCCGTGCAGGCATCGCCGCTGCCACCGCATTGCATCATCGAATCGTCGCCGAACCGCTGGCATGCCTACTGGTGCGTCGCCGATTGCCCGCTGGCCGACTTCGCGCCGTTGCAAAAGGCGCTGGCCGAACGCTTCGCCGCAGACCCCAAGGTGTGCGACCTTCCTCGCGTGATGCGCCTGCCGGGCTTCCTGCATCGCAAGGGCAAGCCGTTCGCATCGCGCATCATCGAGCTTCGAGGCTTGCCGGCGTACAGGCTCGCGGAACTGGTGCAGGCTTTCGACCTGCGCGCGCCGGAAACACCGGCACGCATGGCGAACGTCACGCCAATACGGAAACGCACCCGCAAGTTGCCGGACGCGATACCCGAAGGCGAACGCAACAACACGCTGTTGAGTTTGGCGGCCGGGCTGGTGCGGCAGGGCTTCGACGCGCAAGCCGTGAATGACCGCCTGCAACGGATCAACGCCGACCGCTGCAAGCCGCCGCTAGGTGCGGATGACGTGGACGGCATCGCAGAGCGCGCCGTAGCCTACGGTTCCGATGGATTCGCCATGCTGTCGCACAAGCTGTTGGACTCTCGGGAATGGAAAGCACTACCGCCGGCCGCGCATGACGTGATCTTGACCGCGTTCCGCCGCTACGATGGCACGAACAACGGCAACATCGCGCTGACGTGGGCAGACTTCGCCGGCCGCGAAGGATTCAGCCAAAAACATACCTTCTACCGGCAGCGCAAGCGCGCCGTATCTGCGGGCATCCTGCGCCAAGCTAGCGAGGGGCGGAACGGGCAAACAGGCCGTAAGCCTGACCTTTTCAGCATCGCGACGAAGTGGCTTCGACAATCCGCCAGTGTCAAAAAAGGCACCCGGCCCCAGTGTCGAAAAAGTACACCCCTACATAGATAGACAGGTTATGTTTTTGTGTATGAAAAAAAGTGCACGCGGGCGAAACACGAAAAGGCGACGAACGATGAAAGCGAAACTTCCCGATGACGTGCTGGCAGCGCTCGAACATGCCAAGCGCACGCAAGGCTGGAACAACCGGCGCGACGACGTGCAGCGGTTCGAGTTGGCGAACATGTACGGGCACGACCGCTGCCTGCTATACGTTGTACCTGCCCGGCGCTGGGCATATCGGCGCTTGGAACGTCAGGTGCACGAACGGCAACACGGCGGCATGGTCGCGTGAGTTTCATGGCTGCCCGATACGCGAACGCTGTCGAGCTTCCCTACGCATCGCGCACGCGCACGCGCGAGGCTGTCAATTATCCGCACGCATCGCGCGCGTGAGACATCGCAAGACCGAGAATCGCGCTAGGATTGTCAACGGTCGCGCATGCGGCTGCCACCAGTTTAGGGGAGTCCGATGAAAGGTCGATCTGTCGTGTTTGCTTGCGGTCACTGCGCTCGCTTCCGGTTGCGCGTCTAACTCGGGCGTGGTCAGGACCGGCCCGCAGACCTACATGGTCTCGCGACAAGCGGCATCCGGCTTCACTGGCATGGGAACGCTCAAGGCCGACGCCATGCGCGAGGCGAACGCTTACTGCGCGAAGCAAGGGCGAGTCGCCGATCTCATAAGCACGCACGAATCACCGCCGCCGTACATTCTGGGGAACTTCCCGCAGGTCGAGATTGAATTCGGCTGTGCGCCTGCCGCTGGCGAGAGTGCGCACTAGCAGGCATCGAAACCGGCGCGAACGGGCACCATACGGGCACCAGCGAGCCGGATTGGCCAAAGGACTAGAGGCGGAATCTGTATAACTATTGAATTGATTGGTGGCCAGGGACGGAATCGAACCGCCGACACGAGGATTTTCAGTCCTCTGCTCTACCAACTGAGCTACCTGGCCAGATTGTCGTTTATCGCCCCTGTCGCCTGTCGGCGCGTGCTGCGCACGCGGACGGCGTTGCTAGTCTCGACCTCCCTGTCTCGCCAAGCAACCCGGCCTTCGACTTCTGTCTGCGGCGCTTTTTGCCACAGGCGATGCCCCGGCATCACCTCAGCGTGGCCACTCGCCCAACTGAGCTGCCTGGCCAGATGCGCACTGGCCGTGGGGCGCCACGGCCGCAGGGCCGCGTATTAGAGCCGCCGGTATGCGCTGGCGTCAACCCGACCCATCGACAACGCGCGATCCCGTTAGCTTGCGCCGCGCCCGCATGTCGGCTCGACCCCGTCGCCGAAGACCATGACTTCCGGCCTGCTTGCGCTTGATCCGTTTTTGTTCTACAAGTGTAGTACGACAGCTGTAGATGGCGGATGACGGAATGACCAAGCGACGAGATGTAACCCTCAGCGAATTGCAGATCGCGTTGATGCGTGTGCTCTGGCAGCGCGGCGAGACCAGCACGGCGGATGTGGCTGCCGAGCTTGCCGACCAGCGCGGACTCAAGCACACGACGATCGCGACCTTGCTGACGCGGCTGGAGAGGCGTGGCGTCGTCGCGCAGCGCCGCGATGGGCGCCAGCTTTTCTATCGCGCGCTGGTCGACGAGGCCGATGTGCGCCGCTCGATGGTGGCCGATCTCGTTGGCGCGTTGTTCGCGGGCGATGCGCAGGAGCTCGTTGCCCATCTGGTGCACGAATCGGAGATCGAGCCGGGCGATCTGGCCCGGATCAAGCGCCGCCTGGCGCGGGAGGATCGCGATGCGAAGTGAACTCGTTGCAAGTTGGCTCCTGACGCTGGCCGTGCACGTCGGTGTGTTGCTGCTTCTCGCGTGGGTGATCGATCGCAGCGTGATGCGCACTCGGCTTGCCTGGCGCGAGCTCATCTGGCGCATTGCCTTGTTTGGCGGTCTGGTGAGCGCAAGCGCGCAGACCTTCCTCGATCTTCCGGCTGCGACGCGGTTCGCGCTGCCCGTGACCAGCGCGACGCAGATGAACGCATCCGATTCGATTGCGACTCGGCGGGCGTTTGCGCCTGCACCCGCGCGCGGACTGGATGTGCATCGACGCGCGCGTGGGCACGAAACCATGCCGCAAATCGCGGCAACGTCCGTGCATCGTTCCGCACAGGTTGCATCGGCGCCAGCGCCTGCACTCCAAGTCGCCGCGCCGGAGTCCTCGCTGCTGCATCTGCTTCGAACACTTCCTTGGCAGCGCGTTCTCGTCGCCGCCTGGTTGGCCGGCGTGTTGCTGGCGCTCGCGCGGCTCCTGACCGGATGGCTGCGGCTCAAACGTGAACTCAGGCTCGCGCGGCGGCTCGATGATCCGGCGTTCGAAACGGACGCGGCTGCGCTCGCGTTGCAGGCGCGCATTGCGCCGCCGCAGCTTGGAACGCTGGACGATCTGGCGAGTCCGATTGCGCTCGTTTCCGGCCGCATCATGCTGCCACGCTGGGCGTTCGATCTCCTTGACCGCTCGCAACTGCGCGCGATGCTTGCGCATGAAACGGCGCATCTGGCACGCCGAGATCCGGCGTGGAAACTTGCGACGGCGTTGTGGTGCGCTTTGCTGTGGTTCCTGCCGCTTGCAACGGTGCGCCGCCGACTCGATGAGATCGCGGAACTTTCGTGTGACGCATGGGCGGCGCGTCATCTCGGCGGCGGGCGTTCGCTTGCCGAATGCCTGGCGGAGTGTGCCGGTCAGCATCATGGATTCGAGACAGACATCGTTCCGGCAATGGCGCATCGCGATTCGCCACTCATGCAACGCATCGATCAATTGATTGGAGGGGTTCCGTTGAACACGAATTTCCCGCGCGCGACGGCGTGCGTCGCAAGTGCACTGGTTCTGACGCTGGCGGCGTTTGCGCTGCCCGGATTCAACCTGCCGGCAGCACATGCGCAGGGTCCCGCGCCGGTGCAACCTGTTCCACCGCCATCGGTGCCAGCAGCGCCACCTGTGGCGCCTCCATCCGGCCCGGCGCCCGTGGCCGAGGTAGCGCCGGTTCCGAACGCGCCGCCCGCACCACCAGCTCCTCCCAAGGCTCCGGTCGAATCCCGGGATGGGACGGGCTACCACGTGCACATTTCCAGTGATAGCGGGTTGTTCGGAAGCAAGCAGGATTTCACAAGTGTCAGCATCAGCCGTGATGGCCACGGTTACAGCGCAAAGATCGAAGGCAAGGCGACGTTCAACGATCGCGGCGACGATATCGTGAGCCTCGAAGACGGGGCGAGCGCGAGCTTCGCCGAAACCCGGGTCGGCAGTTCCCGCCGGATCGACTACAAGGGAAATGCCGGCCATATCGAACGCCATTATTTCGTCGATGGTCACGAACAGCCGATCGACGCGGCGGCGCAAAAATGGATCGCCGGCATCGTGGCCGTTGTGGTTCGCGAGACCGCGCTGGATGCAGAGGCCCGGGTCAAGCGCATCTACGCGAAGGGCGGCACCGACGCGGTACTGGATGAAATCGGCCGTATCGATTCGGGTTACGCGCGCGGCGTCTATCTCAAGGATTTCGCCAGAATCGGCAAGCTGACCAACGCCCAGATGACGCGTGCCATCGGTCTCGTCGACGGCGTCGATTCGGATTACGAGCGCCGCAACGCGCTTGCGTCGCTTGCGTCGGTTCAGCCATTTGATCCCGCCCAGCAGAAACTCGTGCTCGCGCAGGCCGGCAAGATCGATTCCGACTACGAGCGCGCCGAACTGCTGGTCGGCATGATGCCCACGCTCGCGCGCGACCCGGACGTGCGCGCCGCGTGGCTGCACGCCGCGTCCGGGATCGGTTCCGATTACGAACACCGTCGCGTGTTGAGCGCGTTTCTCGCCGCGGGCCACGTCGATGACGCGACGCTCGCCGAAATCATCGGCGCTGCCAAATCGATTGGTTCGGATTACGAACGCCGCGAATTGCTGACCGGCGCGATCAGAAACATCGCCGATGCGGATCGCGTCGCGGTCGCCTATACCGCCGCCGCGTCGGATATCGGTTCGGACTACGAGCGACGCACGGCGTTGCTGGCGCTCATCGCGGCCCCGAAGTTCGGCGCCACGGGTGCGCGCGCCGTACTCGATGCGGTCAACGGCATGGGCTCGGATTATGAAGCCGGCGAAGTGCTGATCGCGCTCGCAAAGGTTATGCCCGACGATGCCGGTTTGATCGCGCGTTATCGAGCCGTTGCGCGCAAACTCTCGGATTATCAGCGTGGCCAAGCCGAGCGTGCGCTCGATCGCTTTGCGAGCTGAATGCCATGTCGTTCGCCGGACGTACCGACACACACATGACGTGAATGGAACAGAAATCGCGAGCGACGCGCAGGCAACCTTGCGGTCCCGTTGCACTCCAAATGCACGCCGTTGCTTCGAGGAGCGCCAACGCCGAGGCGTGGAATCGGTATTACAGGTGAAACATGAAACAGGCAGCAATCGCAATCGCGACGCTATTGGCGGCCACTGGGTGCGTTGTCGCATCAGCCGCATCGATCGAGGGTTCGCGCGACATCCAGAAGTACGAAAAGGCAGCCGGCAACGACGTTCAGCAGATGCCGGCATCTCCCCTGGTGGACTGGCAGGCACTGAATGATCGCTCGATCGCGGTCTGGACCGCGAGCAACAAACCGTGGCTGGTTCGTGTGTCGCAGCCCTGCGACGGTCTGAACAAGGCCGACAGCGTTGCGCTGACATCCAGCGATGGCAAAGTCATGGTCGGCACGGACGCCGTGGAAGTCGGCGGCGCGCAGTGCAAGATCGCTTCGATCCAGCCAGTCGATTACGCCAAGGTTGCGACCTTGACGAGCCACTTGAAGCATCACGGCATGCAGATGTAGGTCAGCAGGCGGCGACTTCGGAGTCGATGTTTGTTGAACCTTCACTGCGATGGGAGCGGCGCTGCGCGAACAGCCGATCGACGCAGCGCCGCTCCGCGACGAGGGCGCCCCCTGCAACGTCCTTGAAACAGGTCTTACGAGGAAGTGGTCCGATGAAAACCGCGATGACGTTGTTGATGGGCGGTCTGGTCGCGACGTGCGGCTTGGCAATTGCCGATACGCCAGCGACGCAACGCCAGAACCTCGACAAGTACACGCCCTACATCGAGGCGCCTGTCGATTCGTTCCAGTTCTGGTCGCTGTACAAATGGCAGTTGGTCGGGCCGGACAAGGTCGTCGTCTGGTCCACCATCAAGAAGGCGTATCTCGTTACGGTACAAGCGCCGTGTCCACGGCTCGAGTGGGCGCCGACGATCGGCGTGACGTCGGTGCAGTCGCACCGGGTGAGCGCTCGCTTCGATTACGTAACGCTCAAGAATGATCGCTGCCGGATCACGAAGATCGAGCCTATCGATGTCGCGCGAATGGACCGGGAACGCGACGCAGGCCGATAGCCGGAAAAGATCAGGCGTCCGGCGCGACGTAACCCGCTGGCTTCTCCGAGCCTTCGCCGAAAAAGTACTTTTCCATCTCGGCGGCGAGGAACGTGCGTGTCTTCGGCTCGAGGAGGTTCAGGCGGTGTTCGTTGATCAGCATCGTCTGATGCGTGAGCCAGCTCGCCCAGGCCTCGGCCGACACGTTGTCGAAGATGCGCTTGCCGAGTTCGCCCGGCCATGGCGCGAAAGCGAGTCCTTCAGCCTCGCGCTTCAATTTGACGCAGTAAATCATTCTGGCCATCTCGCGAATTCCTCCGTCTTCATGCCTGCGCGGATTGCAGGACGTTATCGAGAAGCCTGCGCACAGGCGATGGCAGCCCGATCGTGTCGAGTTCCTCGTGAGCGAACCAGCGGCAATCGGCGGCATCGGCTATGGCGCGTGCCGAGCGCACCATGCTGAACAGCAGCGGCGCCACCTCGAGATGGTAATGGCTGAAAGTGTGCACGAATCGCGGCAACGCGCCTGCGGACCGGACCTCGACGCCCCTTCGATCCGACAACGAGGTCGGCGCGCATGTGGCGTCGGCGGATTCGGGCAAGCTCCAAAGTTGCGCCCACACGCCCACGGGCGGGCGACGTTCGAGCAGCACGCGACCGTCCTTGTCGCGAACGATCAGCATGGCAGTGTGTCGCACTGGCAGCGTTTTGGCTGACTTCGGCGAAGGCAATTCGGCAGTCAAGCCTTTGCGCCGTGCGACGCAATCGCCGGCAACCGGGCATGCATCGCAACGCGGTCGACTTCGGGTGCATATCGCCGCGCCGAGATCCATGATGGCCTGCGTATAGTCGGCGACACGCGCGCGTGGCGTGAGTTTTTCGGCCTGGTTCCAGAGGCGCCGTTGCACGTCCGCAGCAGTCGTGATTCCGTGGATGCCGCGCCAGCGCGCAAGTACGCGACGCACATTGCCATCCAGGATCGCGTGGCGCTGGCCGAACGCCTGCGCGAGAATCGCGCCGGCGGTCGATCGGCCGATGCCGGGCAGCGCCACCAGATCGGTGAAATCCATTGGCAGCGCGCCGTCGTGGTGCTCGATGCAGATTCTTGCGGTGCGATGCAGGTTGCGCGCTCGGCTGTAGTAGCCGAGCCCCGACCAGAGCGCGAGCACCTCGTCGGTCGAGGCCGCGGCAAGGCGTTGCAACGTGGGCAGTGCCGAGACGAAACGCCGGAAGTAGGGAATCGCCGTTTGCACCTGGGTCTGCTGCAGCATGACCTCGCTGATCCAGACGCGATAGGAATCGCGCGGGTGTTGCCACGGCAGATCGGAGCGCCCGTGCAGATCGAACCAGGCGAGGAGGCGCGTCGAAAAAGACTTCATGGATCTTGGTCCAATGCGCTCATGGCGAATCTTTTCCAGGCCCCTTTGAGATCGCGCAGTCCGCTGTGCATGTCGTCGATGTTCTCGGTTCGATTCGTCTCCTGGCGCGCCTCAGGCCGATCATCGGCGGGGTGCAGACGGGTTGCGCTCGCGGCATGTACGTCGCTCACGCAGTCAGGGATGCCGGCAGCAGCCCGTCGACGAATGGTGCTGCCCTGAACACGCGCAGATCTTCGGCCTTCTCGCCGAGTCCGACATAACGGATGGGGAGTCCGATTTCGCGCGCGAGCGCGAAAACGACGCCGCCTTTGGCGGTCCCGTCGAGCTTGGTCACGACCAGGCCGGTGACGCCGATCGCCTTGTGGAAGCTCGCAACTTGGTGGATCGCGTTCTGTCCGGTGCTGCCGTCGATGACGAGCAGTACTTCGTGCGGTGCAGATGGATCGAGTTTGCCGAGCACGCGCCGGATCTTGGCGAGTTCGTCCATCAGTCCCGATTGGGTGTGCAGGCGGCCTGCGGTATCGGCTATCAGCACGTCGGTGGAACGTGCGCGGGCGGTTTGCAACGCATCGAAAATCACGCTGGCCGCATCGGCGCCCTGCGCCTGGGCGGCCACCGGTACGCCGTTGCGCTCGCCCCATGCCGCGAGCTGTTCTACCGCAGCGGCACGAAACGTGTCGCCGGCGGCGAGTTGTACCGAGCGGGCCTGATCGAGATAACGCCGGGCGAGCTTGCCGATCGTGGTGGTCTTGCCGACGCCGTTGACCCCGACGACGAGCAGAACGAACGGCCGCTGGCCGCCGACGTCGAGCGGTTGCTCGACCGGTTTCAGCAGCGCGACCAGCTGCTCGCGCAGCGCCGCAAGCAGTGCGTTGCTGTCGGTGAACTCGCGATCGGCGACGCGTTTGCGCAGACCATCGACGAGCTCGCTCGAAACGCCGACGCCAACGTCGGCGCCGATGAGGCACGTTTCCAGCTCGTCGAGCAACGCATCATCGAGCACGGGATTGCGCGCAAACAGCGTCGACAGCCCGCGCCTGACCGCATTGCCCGAGAGCCGGTCGCGCCACGATGGCCGCGCGCTCGACTCGCCGGCCGGCGCATTCCGGCGCAGATCGGATGGTTCGGCCGTATTCCTCGTGATTGCTTCAATCAAGTCATCGGCGGAAAAGCCCGATGCGGTTTCACTCGCAGGTACAGTTGCGCGCCCAGGCGATTTTTCGGCCTGCTCGACCGACACAGGAACCGGCTCGCTCGCGGAGGTATCGGCTACGGATGGCTGCTTCTTCCAGAATTTCGGCATTGCGTGCGATTTCGGCGAAAATGCGTAATTCATGCTAACACCGGCTCGTCGGAACCACGCCGATCCAACAGCCACTATCCAACGGTCCGGATGCCGGGTGCGCACAATGTCTGATTTCCTGCCATGAGCGTGAAACCTCGCAACCCTCGCGCTGCGCCCGGCAAGATCCGCATCATCGGTGGCTCGTTGCGCGGATCGCGCCTCGCCGTGCCCGACGTGGCGGGCTTGCGCCCGACGCCGGATCGCGCGCGTGAAACGGTGTTCAACTGGCTTGCGCCGATCATCGTCGGGGCCGAATGCCTCGACCTGTATGCGGGCACCGGTGCGATGGGTATCGAGGCGTTGTCGCGCGGCGCGGCGCACTGCACTTTCGTCGAACGCGACCGGCCGGTGGTGCGACTGCTCGAGGACAATGTCGCGCGCCTGAAGCTCGACACGGCGCGCGTGGTCCAGGCGGATGTCGACGCGTATCTGCGCGGAACGCCGCGTGCGTTCGATGTCGTTTTCCTCGATCCGCCATTCGCGGGGAATTGCTGGGAAGCGGCGGCGCGGTCGCTCGATGAGCGAGGCTGGCTGACTGCGAACGCATGGATCCATGTGGAAATGCCCGCCGACGCCCGGCTGGAATTTCCGGCAGACTGGCAGCTGCATCGGGAAGCTCGCGCAGGCGCGATGCGACACGCGCTGTATCGTCGTTTTTCCGGTCCCTGTTAAGCTAGCGCCTGATTCGTCCCCAGGCGCAGCGCAGAATGGCACGTTCGCAACGTCCGTCGCGGGTCGCGGTCTATCCGGGCACGTTCGATCCGATTACCAACGGCCATGCCGATCTGATCAGCCGCGCCGCGCCGCTGTTCGGAAGGGTGGTCGTGGCCATCGCGGACAGTCCGGTCAAGGGCCCGAGTTTCGACCTCGACGAACGCATTGCCCTCGCGCGCGAGACGCTGGCCGATATCAACGGTGTGGAAGTGATCGGATTCGCCTCGCTGCTCGCGCATTTCGTGCGCGATATCGGCGCGGACGTTATCCTGCGCGGGTTGCGTGCGGTGTCCGATTTCGAATACGAGTTCCAGCTGGCCAGCATGAACCGGCATCTGATACCGGAAGCGGAGACCTTGTTCCTGACGCCGTCCGAACAATACAGTTTCATCTCTTCGTCGCTGGTGCGCGAGGTGGCGCGCCTCGGCGGCGATGTATCCGGGTTCGTCCACCCGGCGGTCCAGAAGGCGCTGTCGCGGCGCTATCGAAATTCCATCGTGAACTGAGGGAACCATGACCATGCGCAAAATCCTCGCCATTATCGCTCTTGCGTCGATCGCGGCGCTCGCGCTCGGCGCGTGCAACAAGCCCGCCGAGAACACCGAAGTCCAGGCTGCTCCCACGGTCGAATCGATGCCGCCGGCCGGCGCGAACAATGCGGCCTGGAAGAAATACCTGGTCAATGTCGTCACCAACAACATGCAAGGCATGACCTCGACCACGCCATACATGTATTTCGTTCCGGGCGGCGACGACGATACCGCCAGCACCAATCGCAGCAACCAGCTCGAAAATGTCGGTAACGTGGTCGCGCGCGGGGTGTTGCCGGGCAACATGATGGCGTTCGGCGGCCCGGATTCGGCCAAGACCGCCGACCTGATCCTTGCGGCATTCAAGGATGTCCAGGCAGGTTCGTTCAAGGGCGTGATTGTGCTGTTCGTCGGCGCGCAGGCAGATGCCGATCGTGTCAAACAGGCACTGGCGCAGTCCGGCGCGGAATTCCGTTTCGTCGAAATGAAGTGAGGCGTTGGTAGTTCTTCAGGCTGGCACGCTTCGCGCGCTAGCCTGAAGCGAATCGTTACCGACAGTGATCCCGGCTTTTCCGCAATGTCCCTGAAAATCAGCGACCTGTGCGTCAACTGCGATGTATGCGAGCCGGTATGTCCGAATAATGCGATCTCGATGGGTGAGGAGTTCTATCGGATCGCGCCGGAGCACTGCACCGAATGCGTCGGTCATCACGATGCGCCGCAATGCGTGGAAGTGTGTCCGGTCGAATGCATTTTCCCGGATCCCATGCGGGCCGAGACGAAACAGCAGTTGCTTGAGAAATACGCGCGGCTGACGCGCAAGGAGAGCGCTTGATGCCTGTGTGGCCAACCTTCGTCGCCATCGTCCTGATCGCGGCATCGCCGTCTGCTGCTTCGGCTGCGCCTGCGGGTCCGGGCCATGCCGCGATCGCTAGCGCTCACACGCTTGCGACGCAAGCCGGATTCGAGGTCCTGGCAAAAGGCGGTAATGCGTTCGATGCGGCGGTCGCGGTCGCCTCCACGTTGTCCGTGGTCGAACCGCAAAGTTCCGGTCTCGGCGGCGGCGGCTTCTTCCTGCTGCACCGCGCGGGCAGCAGCAGCGACGTCATGCTGGATGCGCGCGAAACGGCGCCGGCCGCGGTCGCTGCCAAAGAGTATCTCGATGCCGCCGGCAAGCTCGATCGCGACAAGGCGCTCAACGGGCCGCTGTCGGCCGCCATCCCCGGCGAACCCGCGGCGCTCGTCTGGCTGGCGGGCCATTACGGCAAGTTGCCGCTCAAGCAATCGTTGGCGCCGGCGATTCGCATTGCGCGCGACGGTTTCCAGCCCGATGCGCGATTCCTCCGGGAGCTCGGCTATCGCAAGGAGGTCATGCAGCGATATCCGGCGTCGACCGCGTTGTTCCTTCCGGATGGGCAATTACCCAAAGCCGGCTGGACCATGAAGGATCCCGATCTCGCGCATACGCTCGAGGCGATTGCGGCAGAGGGCAACCAGGCTTTCTACCATGGCGCACTTGCGGCCAGGTTGGTCGCTGGCGTGCGCGCGGCCGGTGGCAACTGGTCCGTGAAGGATCTGGCCACCTATACCGCCAAGGAACGCGCTCCGATAACGCTCGATTATCGAGACTGGCATATCGTTACTGCGTCACCGCCATCCTCGGGGGGGATCGCGTTGGCGGAGATGTTCAACATCCTCTCGGGTTACGACCTGGCCAAGCTCGATCGTGTGCATCGCGTGCATCTGATCGTCGAGGCGATGCGACGCGCTTACCGCGACCGCGCCGAATACCTCGGCGATCCCGATTACGTCGACATGCCTGTGCCGCTGCTGACCAGCCCCCAATATGCAGCCGGCCTGCGCGCGTCGATCCTTCCCGACAAGGCAACCCCGAGCAACATGCTGCCCGGTTATCTGGTCTCGCCCGACGGCACCCACACTACGCATTTCTCGATCATCGACGCGGACGGCAACATGGTCTCGGCGACGCAGACGGTGAACCTTCCGTTCGGCTCGTGCATGGTCGTTGCCGGTACCGGTTTCCTGCTCAACGACGAGATGGATGATTTTGCGCTCGAAGCCGGTGTGCCGAACGCATACGGGCTGGTCGGCAACAACGCAAATGCACCCAAGCCCGGGCATCGCCCGCTGTCGTCGATGACCCCGACCTTCGTGATCGGCAAGGATCGCGTCGGTGTCATCGGAACGCCGGGTGGCAGCCGCATCATCACGATGGTATTCGAGGGGATACTCGCGTTCATCGATGGCGAACTGCCACGGCAGATCGTCGCGGACAAGCGCTTTCACCACCAGTATCTGCCGGACGTGGTCTCGGCCGAACCGGATACATTCAGTCCGGCCGAATTGAAGTCGCTCGCCGCCATGGGCTACACGGTCAATCAGGGCGAGCACCGCTGGGGTTTCATGAACGTCGTGTCCTGGGATCGCAAGACCAACCAGCTCCACGCAGCGTCCGATCCGCGCGGTACCTCGGGCAGTGGGGTGGTCAAGTAGGAGCCGACGACAGGGGAGGGAGGCAGACATGGATAAGCTGCATTGGCTATGCATTGCGGCACTGGTTCTCGCGCCGCTGAAGGCCGCCGCGCAAGTTCCGCTGGCGGATTTCGCCAAACACCCGCAGTTTGGCGAAATGAAGATTTCGCCAGACGGCGATTACCTTGCCGCCAGCGCCGTGATCGATGGCAAGTCGGTGTTGTCGCTTATCCATCTTGCCGACATGAAAGGCGTCAACGTGCGCCCGCGCGACGAGAAGGAGCTCGCCGATTTCTGGTGGGTTGCGCCTCACCGGGTGGTATACACGATCGGCGAAAAGTCCGGCGGCCTGGATGCGCCGTCGCCCACCGGCGAGCTGTTCGCCGTCGACGCCGACGGGGGCAGCGACGGCGAGATTTTCGGTTATCGCATGAGCAACGGGTTGTCGACCGCGAGTCACATTGGCCACGGCTCGAGCACGTTCGCATTCGGCGTGCTGATCGATCCGTTGCTCGGCGATCCCGGTCACGCGCTGATCGCAAGTTATCCGGTCAATGGCGCGAGTCTCGGCAACCAGCGCACACAAAGTTCGATCGGGGTTTTCCCCGAGGCGCTGCGCATCGATCTTGCGAGCGGCAAGACCAATCCAGTGACCACATCGCCGCTGCGCAACGCGAGTTTTCTCACCGACGACAACGGCGAAGTCCGCTTTGCCTTCGGCGAGGATCAGGACCAGGCGATGCAGGTGTGGTATCGCGCGGGCGACGGCAAGGACTGGGAAAAGGTCTTCGACGAGACGCGCGATCATTTGCGCGTCACGCCCATGGCGTTCGATCGCGACGGCGACGCCGTGTATTTTTCCTGTGGCGGTACACACGGCGTCGGCGGCGTGTGCCTGTGGAATGTGGCGACGCGCAAATTGAAACCGGTGTGGAGCGGCAGCGACGTCGGCGTGGACCGCCTGTTGCCGGCCTTCGATGACAAGGGCGTGTTCGCGATTCGTTCGATGCCGGGCCGCGCGGCGATCACCTTGCTCCACCGCGACGCGCCGGGGGCCAAGTTGCTCGTCGCGTTGATGCAGCAGTTTCCGGGGGAGGACGTTGAATTCACGAGCCATAGCCGGGATGGCCGAAAAGTCGTGGTCCTCGTCGAGAGCGGTTCCAACCCGGGCAGCTTCTATCTTTACGACGCAAGCAGCCACAAGCTCCAGTTCCTTGTCGCGCGCGCGCCATGGATCAAACCCTCGCAGATGGCCCGCGTGAAGCCGATCCAGTTGAAGGCGCGCGATGGTCTCGACCTGCACGGTTACCTGACCAGCCCGCCGGGAATTAGCGACGCGAAAAACCTGCCGCTCGTCGTGTTCGTGCACGGCGGCCCGTATTTCGTGCGCGACCGCTGGCGCTTCGATCCGTATGTGCAGATGCTCGCGAGCCGCGGCTATGCGGTGTTGCAAGTCAATTACCGGGGCTCGGGCGGTTACGGTTACGACTTCGTCAAGGCCGGATTCCGCCAATGGGGCGGGAAGATGCAGGATGACGTGACCGATGCGACGCATTGGGCGATAGCGCAAGGTATCGCCGATCCCAAGCGCATCTGCATTTTCGGAGGCAGCTATGGTGGTTATGCGGCGCTCGAGGGCGCGGTCAGGGAACCCCACCTGTATCAATGCGCGATCGGCTACGTCGGCGTGTACGATCTTCGCCTCATGTACACGCGCGGCGACGTGCCGCAATTCGTGTTCGGGCAGAACTACCTGAAGATGGTGCTCGGCACCGACGAGGCCGACTTGTGGTCGCGTTCACCGATGGCGCGGCTCGATCGACTCAAGGCCAAGGTCATGCTGATCGTGGGCGGCCAGGACAATCGCGTCCCGCCGATACAGGGCGAGCATCTGCATGAGGCGCTCGAGAAGCGACATGTTGCGCACGAATGGCTGTACCGCCGGGGCGAAGGCCACGGCTATTACGACGAGAGTCACGTCGCGGACCTGTTCCAGAAAGTCATTGCGTTTCTCGGCAACAACATTGGCGCCGCAAAGATACCGGCTCCGGGGGAGCCGTCGGCAGGCAGCAACGCAGATGAGTGACTGGATCGACGTGTGTGCACGCTCTGACCTGTTGCCCGGGGAATATCGTGTCGTGTATGACGACGAGACGCCGATCGCAATCATCAATGTCGATGGCGATCTGTATGCGATCGAGGATGTCTGCACGCACGACGGCGGGGAATTGACGGGTGGCGTGATCGAGGGCCACGAGATCGAATGTCCGCGACACGGCGCGCGCTTCGATATCTGCACCGGCGCCGTATTGTGTCCACCCGCGCTTGTGCCGATTGCGAAGTTTCCGGTGAAAGTCGAGGGTGGGCGCATTTATACGCGGGACGATCGCGAAGGTTGATTCGATTTTTTTCTCTTGTGCTTCGCTGCACTCGCCCGATGCCACCCTTTCGCTAGTGTTCCGCTCGCCTCGGCGGCGAGCGGGTTCCTTTTGGCATTGCCCCAAAAGGAACCAAAAGGTCTAGTGCCGGACACGGTGGTCGCCGTTGGCAAGCAGCCTTCCCTGGAGCGCCTCCCGGCCCGCACCTCCGTGTGCGGGCGCTCGTCGGCGCGAGATGCGATTCAACGCATCTCGCGTCAAATCCCGGCTCGCCCCTTTGTTTCTCGCCGCGGGCGGCCCTCGCGACAGCACATCCTTGTGCTGACGCTCGGCGGACGCGATCCATCGCGTCCGCCCTTCGGGTTGTTTCCGCCAGCAGCTGCGATGCTCGGCACCGCGTACGGCACCAAGATCAAGAGCGACGCCGACGTACCTGCTGTGGCTTTGCTGCTGCTCTTGGGTCCCGTAGGCGCCGCCTTCGGGGGGCCCTCTCTTTGACTACCTTTCTCTCGGCCAAACGGGAGAAAGTAGCCCGCTCGCCGCCGAGGCGAGCGGTAGCGCACGACCACATTGCGTCGCGCGCGAGAAACGCAACGCCAATAGGGCGACTTGCCGATGCCGACCGGCGCCGACAAGCCACGCCCCCGTTTCCGGCGTCGCACAGCAAACCCATTCACTCACATGTAAATGCGCCAGATGAGCGGGCTGTTCACCGTGATGTGACCCAAAAAATAGAAATGCTATTGCGAGTGATTCGCATTTGTGTTTGAATCCGGGACGCCCGCAAGAGGCAGCGAGTGCTGCTTCGTCGATGCAGGGCCAGGGGCGCAGGGCGAGCAATGTTTCCGCCTCGGTATCGGGATCCAATGGCATTTTCGAGCAATCAGGTTTGGTTTCGTCTGCACTGGCTCGCCGGCATCAGCGCCGGGGTGGTGTTGGCCGTCGTCGGTTTCACCGGTGCGATGATCGGGTGCGAGGAACCGTTGTTACGCGCGCTGAATCCCGAATACCGGATCACGCCAGCCCCCAACACCACACCATTGCCGCCATCCGCGCTCGTGGGAATTGCGGCATCGGCGCATCCGGATTTATCCGTTCGCGCATTTCTTTGGCATGGGGACGACACACCTGTCGCGGTGCGACTGGCGCGCGCGGGTGCGCTTCGCGGAGGGACGCGGGTCGCGGTCGATCCGTACTCGGGCAAGCTGATGCGGCCCGAACGCGGTCGCGATTTCCTTGAATTCTCCGAGCAGCTGCATCGACGCCTTGCCGCAGGTGACATCGGTCGTCGGATCGTGGGCATCAGCACCGCGTTGCTGATACTGATGTCGATCACGGGGTTGATATTGCGCTGGCCGCGCCGTCCGCACCGATTGCGCTTCTGGTTGAAACCGGATTTTTCCATGCGCGGGCGCGGCTTGTTGCGGAACCTGCATTCGGTGGCCGGTACGTGGGTACTCGTCCTCTTCCTGCTCGCCTCGTTGACCGGCCTTTGGTGGTCGTGGGATTTCTATCGCGACGCGCTCAATCATTGGGCGGGGATCAGTGGACCGTTGCGTCGGCCACCACTCTCCGCTGGAAACTCCGACAAGCCGTTGGTGTCACCAGACATCGCATGGACGGCCTTTCGCACCGCGGTGCCGAACGCAACCGAGGCCACGCTGACTTTGACGCATGCGAAGCACGAGCCAGTGCAGGTGCGTTATCTGACGACGGCCTCGCCCCACGAGCGCGCGTTCGACACGATGCGGATCAGTGCGGCGACCGGGCAGCTGATCTCGCGCGAGGCGTACGCAGATCAGCCTCGCGGCCGGCGCTTCATTGCATCGCTCTTCCCGTTGCACTCGGGCAGTTTCTTCGGAGCGCCGGGCCGCTGGCTCATGGCGTTCGCGAGCCTTCTGATGCCGCTGTTTGCGCTGAGCGGCATCTGGCTGTGGTTCTGGCGCCGCCGCAACGCCGCGCGTTCGAAGCGCGCGTTGCCCAATGCCGTGCTCGAAGCAACCCATTGAATCGCCCGATCGCCATCCGCTCGGGAGGAAAGCCGTCCATGTCGACAACAGGGATTGCCGCGAGGGAAAAATCGCCCACACGACTTCTGACCAGCGCCATCGGCGTGGTGCTGGCATCCGGAGCATCGATTGCTCACGCACAAAACGCTGATCCCGTTGCCACCCCGGACGGCACCGCCGGGTCGACGACCAGCGATGGCGACGCGCATCAACAGAACGGCGACACGAAGCTCGAAACAGTCAACGTAAACGGCAATTACATCGCCGAACCCGCTTCCCCCAAATTTACCGCACCGCTGGTCGACACGCCGCGTTCGATAACCATCCTGCCCGCGCAACTGTTGCAGGAGACCGCATCGAATTCCCTTGAGGATGCGTTGCGCCTGGTGCCGGGCATCACATTTGGTGCGGGCGAGGGCGGCAATCCGCAAGGCGATCGACCATTCATTCGCGGCTTCGATGCGCAAAGCTCGACGTTCGTCGATGGCGTCCGCGATGTCGGCGCGCAGTCGCGTGAAGCGTTCGATATCGATCAGGTCGAAGTCATCAAGGGCCCCGATTCGGTATACGACGGGCGCAGCACCGGCGGCGGCAGCATCAATATCGTCAGCAAGCAACCCGTGGCCGAGGATTTCCTTGCGGGCAGCCTCGGGATCGGCACCGATAGTTATCAGCGAGCCACGATCGATCTCAACAAGCGCATCGACGACACCTCGGCGTTCCGGCTGAACCTGCTCGGCCACGATGCCGACACGCCGGGGCGCGACGATGTGTCGAGTCGGCGCGTCGGGTTTGCGCCGTCGATCTCTTTCGGCATGGGAACGGCGACGCGCAGCAACATCAGTTTTTACCACCTGAAGCAGGATGACGTGCCCGATTCGGGTATTCCCTATCTTTACGGAAGCAATGCGCCGCCCGACGTGACCCATGTGTATCCGGTGGATGGGGGCGACCGAAACAATTTCTATGGCCTGCTCAATCGTGATTTCCGCAAGACCCAGGCCGACATCGGCACGATTCGGATCGAGCACGATTTCGGCGATTCCCTGACGCTGCGCAATACCACGCGCTACGGCCGCACGCGGCAGGACTACATCGTGAGTCAGCCCGACGACAGCCAGAACGATGTGGTCAACGGCGAAGTGTGGCGGCGCGAACTCGATCGGGCTGGCAATACCGTGAGTGGCGTGAACCAGACCGACCTGTTCGGGCATTTCTCGCTGGGTGGCATCGAGCACGATTTCAGCAGCGGCCTCGAGCTTTCGAATGAAAAGGACACGTCCGACCGCTACGACGTGCCCACGATTCCGGCCAATATCGCCTGCGGCGTGCTCGGGCCGGGCGCCGCTTCGTACTACAACTGCACGACGCTCGCCAATCCGGACGCGAACGATCCATTCGTGCCAGGAACCTACGATCCCGATACCGGTGTGTTTACGCCAACGCCGATAACGCGCGTAAATAATCCGACGCGCACGACAGCAGATACGGCAGCACTGTATTTTTTCGACACCGCGCATCTTGGCGAGCGCTGGTTGTTTAACTTCGGCGCTCGCTACGACGATTTCTCGACCAAGGCGCCGGTCACCTTTTGTCCGGGACAGCCGGGACTGGTTTGCCCGCGAGGCTACAGCGGCGAAAAGGTCACCGAGGATCACCGCAGCGATTCGCGCTTTCTGAGCTATCAGGCCGGTCTCGTGTGGAAGCCTTCGGAAATCGGCAGCGTCTACGTATCCCTTGCAACGGCTGCAACCCCTCCCGGGAGCACGCTCAATGAGGGCCGCGACAATAATCCGATCTCGCTCACCGATCTCGATCCGGAGACCTCGCGCAATCTGGAAGTCGGTACCAAATGGAATCTGTTCGGCGAGCGCCTCGGTTTCAATGCCGCGCTGTTTCGCACCGACAAGAACAATTCACGCGTGCTCGACAGCGATGGCAGTTACCAGAACATCGGCAAAACGCGCGTGCAGGGCTTCGAGATCGGCTTCAACGGAAAGATCAACGAACGCTGGGGTGCGTATGCCGGATACACCTGGCTCGACAGCGAGTTGGTCGATGGCGGTTTCGTCAACGGTGCGCCCAATCCGGATAACGGCAACGAACTCGGCAACACACCGAAGATGAGTCTGACGTTGTGGACTTCGTATGCGCTCACGCCGCGCTTCAGCGTCGGCGGCGGTGCGTACTATGTGGATCGCGTCTGGGGCAGCACCGCCAACTTCAAGGGGGTGCCGTCCTATTGGCGTTACGACGCGGTTGCGACCTGGCAGGTCAATCCGAACCTGGACTTGCGGCTGAACCTGCAGAATCTCACCGACAAACTCTACTACCCGATTGCCTACTCGACTCATTTCGCGATCGAGGGGCCGGGACGCTCGGTCCTGGTCACGGCCGATTTCAAGTTCTGACGATGCACGGATTGGCGAAGGCCAAATCGCACCTGCGCAAAGGACATCGAGCATGTTGTTGCATGTAACCGGTGTGCTTGGAATCGACGAGGTCGGCGAAGTGCGTCGCGCGCTTGACGGCGCGAAGTGGGCCGACGGCCGCCTGACCGCGGGATACCAGTCCGCGGTGGCGAAGGACAATCGGCAGACGGTCGAGGGTGATCCGGTGGTCGCCGAGCTCGGTGCACGACTGATCGCCAGGCTGGAACGCCACAGCACGTTTTTTGCCGCCGCATTGCCCCGGCGCATCTTTCCGCCACTGTTCAATCGTTACGCCGACAAGCAATCGTTCGGCATGCATGTCGACAATGCGATCCGCTACGATCGCAGCGGAGCCGACGCCATACCCGTTCGTACCGATCTCGCGGCGACGCTGTTTCTCCAGGCGCCAGAGGACTACGACGGCGGCGAGCTGGTCATCGACGACACCTACGGCGAACACGCGGTGAAACTGCCTCCCGGCGATCTGGTGCTGTATCCGGCATCGAGCCTGCACCGGGTCACGCCGGTCTCACGTGGCGAGCGTGTCGCTGCGTTCTTCTGGATGCAGAGCCTGATACGCGACGATGCGCAACGGCGCCTGCTGTTCGATCTCGACCTTTCGATCCAGTCGCTGACGCGGCAATTGCCGCTGTCCCCGGATCTGGTGCGGCTGACCGCCGTCTATCACAATCTCCTGCGCCAGTGGGCCGAGACATGACGTTGTCGCCGGGCGAACGCGCGATGGACGAAGGTGATGGAGTCCAAACGTCGCCACCCTCCGCGGCAGCCCATGCCGGGAAAGTGGCCGAACGCGATCCTCCCGCCGCCGCCGCGATCCTGCACGTTGCGGCCCGCGCCGATGATGCGGCCGCCCAGACGCTGCTTGGGCAATTGTATCTCGACGGGCGCTGGGGTTTGCCGCGCGATCATGCCGAAGCCCTGCATTGGTTTCGCCTGGCAGCCAGCGGCGGTGTCCCGACCGCGATCAACATGGTCGGACGTTGCCATGAAAATGGCTGGGGGACTCCGGTGGATTTCTCGCGTGCTGCCGCGTGGTACAGACGTGCCGCGGTCGTCGGGTCGGCTTGGGCGATATACAACTATGCGCACATGCTGGCCAACGGCCGCGGCGTCGCCGCCGACCAGGCCGCCGCATTTCGCTGGTTCAGCCGCGCCGTCGCGATGGGCCACGCGCGCGCAATGCACTTCCTTGGTCAGTACTACGAACACGGATGGATCGTTGCAGCAGATCGGGAACGCGCGTTCGATCTGTATCGGCGATCCGCGGAGCTCGGCGACTATCGCGGTCGCTGCAGCCATGCATCAGTGCTCGCGCAATCCGGGCGCGTCGATGCAGCGGTCCGCCTGTTGTGTCTCGCGATCGTCGATGCGCCAGCGCATTACCTTGGTCCGCTTGCCCGCGAACTTGCGCACTCGCCGCATGCGAAGTTGCGTGCGCTCGCATCGCAAGTGGCGGATGCCCTCAACGCGAGATCGACCGATGATGCCTTCGCCCGGACAGATCAAGTGACTTGCCCATAGCTGCGTGGACCCGATTCAGACCGAAGCGCGAGGAGTTGAAAACTGGAACTGCGCGATCGGCGAATCATGATCGGCGAAAATCAGATCGTGGCATGTACGTCGGTCAACTTGACCATGATCAGCGTGGCGTCGCCCGCGATATTAAGCGTGCCGGACCGGTCATTTCGCAGGTCCACATGCAGGGTGTCGTTCTCGCGCGCGGTGGCAGTTTCGGATCCGGCGCTGGCCGTGATTTCACCATCGACGACATGCAGCAGCGATTCGGTATCCGCGACCACGTCTGCCGCTTCGTGGAGACGCCGGACTTCCACGTCGGCATCGACGACTCCGCGTTGGTGCATCACATTGAAGTCGCGCGTGGGACCGCCGAGCAGCCGGCATTGGACTTCCGCCTCGCCGGCAAATCGAACTTGCGCATGCGGTTCGCCGAGAATCACCGGCTCAGGTTGCCCGGCGATGATCAGCTCGAGTCCCTGGCCGGCAAGCAGCAGCAGAATTCGATCGAATCCGGAAAAGACTGAAAAGGTACAGTCATCCTCGATCTCGGCAACGCTGACGCGCCATCGAAATCCATCGGCGCCCGGAGCTGCGCCGCGCGCAATCTCGGTGGTCCAGCCAGCACCGTTTTTCCAGCGTTGACGCTGGTAGTCCGCTTCGCCAAGCAAGCGGATCACGTCCGAACCCGCGGCCGGCGCAAGATCATTCTTCCGTTTCGACGGGATGGTAGACGTACACCAGCGTCGCTCCGCCGAGAAAATCGATCGTGGTCGCCTGGCGGCCACCGAGCCGGCGCGCGACGCGCTCCGAGGTGTTGTTGTCGGCGCGGATCAAGCTGATCACGCGCTGCGTCGGAATATTGGCGAACGCGAAATCAAGTGCGGCGCGACCGGCCTCGGTGGCGTAGCCGTGATGACGTTTTTCCGGCATCAGCATCCATCCGAGTTCCATGTCCGGCCAACCTTCCGGGTTGTGCAGGCCGACACGGCCGACGAACTCGCCGGTGTCCTTCAACTCGACCGCCCACATGCCGTAGCCACGCAACACCCAGTGGCCGAGCAGCATGGCCATCGAGCGCCACGCATTCATGCGATCCAGAGGCTGTCCATCGCCGACGAACCGCGTGCTGCTGGCATCCGCCAGCATCGAGGCATACGCCTCGAAGTGGCGTTCGCCGAGCGCGCAAAGGCGCAGGCGTTCCGTTTCGAGACGCGGGATTTCGTGAAGGGGGATTTCAGGCATGTGGATTCAGGCGAGGAGCGCGGCCAATGCGAGGGTGGAAGCGGCCAGGCTCGCGCGCCAAGTGTAGCCGATGATGCGCTCGCCGCTCAGGGCGTCCGCGAAAACCTCTTCCTGGCCCGGCGCGAGCAGGTGTCGGTAATCGACCGTTATTTCGGTGTCGGCCGGCAGATCGGCGCCGGCGAAGATGAAGCCGAGATGCCACAGGCCGTTCGGCTCGAATGCGTGATTGATGAAGCACTCGTCGGGCCACTCGGGCGTGACCGTGTAGCTGTCCTCGAACCAGCGCACGGTCGCGGCAAGAACCGCTTCGCGATCGGGCAATGCGAGCACTTCGTCGAATGTGTAGACGCGTGGTATCGAATCCGGCGCGGTAATCACCCGCGCGCGAGCAACCGGCTCGGCGAGGAACAAGCCTTGCCCTGCGCCCGGAATCCGCGATGGGCCAATGTGGTAACGGGGAAGTATCATGCGAGCACGCGCCGGGCGTGCCCGCAATCATATCACGCGCAGTTGGGTCGACAGGTCACCTGAAAGGGCACAGAAATAGGCCGTTCCGGGCATTTTTCACGCGCACAACGGGCCAAACCCGAGAGCACCCCTGCACGAATCAATCAGGTACGTAATCGATTAGCGGGTGATGCATCACCGCATCGCGCTGGCCATGTATCTTTCGCCACCCTGCTGCGGAAACTCTGATTTTGGGATCAGAGTTTCCGCGGGCCAGGGACGGCCCGCCGCACATCAAGCGCACAAGCGTTTGATTTGGCGTTCCTAGGAGTCTGCGCGCAGGATCGGGCGCCGTTCGTCGGATCTGCGTTGCCCGGCCACCGGCAGCTCGCTCTCATGGTTGTCGATGCGCTCCGGCGTGGACTTGCCGATCATGATCACGTCGCGGTTCTTCGCGATGGTCTTGGGTCCGATTCCTTTCACCCTGGAGAGCTGCCCGGCGTTCTTGAACGGACCATGGGCAGTGCGATACGCGACGATGGCTTCGGCCTTGCCAAGGCCCACGCCGTGGAGGTTCTCCGCAAGGGTCTTCGCGTCAGCGCTGTTGATGTCGACGGGATTTGCCGCGACGGCCGGCAGCATGCATGCGAACGCCAGCGTGAGTGCGACGATGGTCTTTTGCAGGAAGTTCATTTTAAGGCTCCTTCATCTCATGCAACGTTTGATGGGCAGCATTTTGGGTATTAGCCAATGTCATCGATAGCGCATGCAGGCGGCCGCGCAGGTCAGACAGTCGCGCATGCATACGTAGGAATTTTCCTACTCGCGCTAAGATGGGCTATCGAATCGAGCAGGGAAAACCATGAATTCCGACAACGTGCGCAACTTCATCGGCGACCTTTGGGATCGTGAAATCGTTCCGCAACTCGTCGAATACATAAAGATTCCGAACAAGTCGCCGATGTTCGACGCCAAATGGGTCGAACACGGCCACATGGATCGTGCCGTCGCGCTGATGGAAGCCTGGGGCCGCGCGCAGCCGATCGACGGGATGCAACTCGAGGTCGTGCGTTTGGCCGGCCGCACGCCGCTGATTTTCATCGAGGTGCCGGGACGCTCGAATGAGGGTCAGGGCGCCAGCGCCGATGATTGTGTCTTGCTCTATGGGCACCTGGACAAGCAGCCCGAAATGACCGGCTGGTCCGAACACCTTGGCCCGTGGAAACCCGTGATCGAGGGCGACCGGCTGTACGGTCGCGGTGGGGCTGACGATGGGTATGCGATATTCGGTTGTCTGAGCGCGATCCAGGCCCTGCGCGCGGAAGGCGCGTCGCACGCACGCTGCGTAGTCATGATCGAGGCGTGTGAGGAATCGGGCAGCTACGACCTGCCATATTATGTGGATCATCTCGCCGAGCGCATCGGCAAGCCGTCGCTGGTGGTGTGTCTGGATTCCGGCTGCGGGAACTACGAGCAGTTGTGGCTGACGACATCGCTGCGTGGCATGACCGGCGGCAACCTGACGGTCAAGGTACTCGACGAGGGCGTCCATTCCGGCGACGCCTCGGGCGTGGTCGCTTCGAGTTTCCGCATCCTGCGCCAGTTGTTGTCGCGGCTCGAGGATGAGGTCAGCGGCGAGATCAGGCCGCGTGAACTTCACGCCGAGATTCCTCCGCAGCGTATCGAACAGGCGAAGCAATCGGCCGAAGTGCTCGGCGATGCGGTGTATTCGAAATTTCCGTTCGTCGACGGCATGCGCCCGATCAGCTCCGACGATGGCGAACTCGTGCTCAATCGCACCTGGCGCCCGGCGCTCGCGGTCACGGGCATGAACGGCATACCGGCGCTCGATTCGGCCGGCAACGTCCTGCGCCCTTACACCGCGGCGAAGCTGAGCCTGCGATTGCCGCCGACGCTCGATGGCGATAGCGCTGGCAAATTCGTCAAGCGGCTGCTCGAAGCCGATCCGCCATACGGTTGCAAGGTGACGTTCGATCTGGAAAAAGCCGCGTCCGGCTGGAATGCGCCGACGCTTTCCGACTGGTTGCGCGAATCGGTGGCCGGCGCGTCAACCGATTATTTCGGCGAGCCGCCCGCATACATGGGCGAGGGCGGCAGCATTCCGTTCATGGGCATGCTCGGCGAGAAGTTTCCCGACGCGCAGTTCCTGATTACCGGCGTGCTGGGTCCGCATTCGAATGCGCATGGTCCGAACGAATTCCTGCACATACCCACCGGCAAGCGTGTCAGCATGTGCGTTGCGAAAGTGCTCGCCGACCACTGCGTTGCGAGCCACGCCGGACTTACCGGGCCTTCTCGCCGTTCGCCCTGAGCGTAGGCCCGCGGGGCCGGAGTCGAAGGGCAGCCCTTCGACCTCGCTGCGCTCACCTCAGGGCGAACGGCGACTGCCCGCCGTCGGCCGTCTCTCAGCTTTCCCGCGTTTTAAGGCCGCTCTTCCACGCATAAACCGCCGCCTGCGTGCGATCGCTCACGCCGAGTTTGCCGAGCACGTTGCTGACGTGCGTCTTGACGGTCTTCTCGCCGATGCCGAGGCGTTCGGCGATCGACTGATTGCTCATCCCTTCGGCCATCAGCGTCAGCACTTCGTGTTCGCGCTGGCTCAGGCTTTCGAGAATCCGGCTGCCCGTCGTCGTTCCGTCGCGTAGCGCCTCGACCAGCCGCGCAGCGACGCGCGGATGCAGCACGGCTTCTCCGCGCGCAGCCTTGCGCAGTGCATCGGCGAGCGCATCGGCGTCGACGTCCTTGAGCAGGCATGAAACCGCGCCGGCCTGCACCGCGGCGACGATCTGCTGGGCATCCTCGAACGAAGTCAACAACACCACCTGGGTACGTGGACTCGCGCTGCGGATCTTGCGGGTGGCTTCGATGCCGCCGCCTGGCATCACCAGATCGACCAAGGCGACATCGGGTGAATGTTCGACGCAAAGCTCAACCGCGCCGCTCGCATCCTCGGCTTCGCCCACGATGGCAAGATCCGTATGCGTTTCGAGAAATGCGCGGATGCCCTGGCGCACCAGCACGTGATCATCGGCGATGACGATGCGTATGGGTTGGTCGTTCATGCGTTGGAGTTCCGATCAAGGGCGAAACTTATGCTGACGGTCGTGCCGCGCCCGGGCGCGGCGTCGATCTCGAAATGCCCGCCGCGCAGCGCCTGGGCTCGCTCGCGCATGTTGTTGAGGCCCATGCCGGCGCCCGCATCGCCGGGCAGGCCGCGACCATTATCGGCGATTGCCAGTCGTGCCCGATCCGCCCTGCGGCGGAGCGTGATCTCCACCCGCTGGGCGCCACTGTGCCGCAACACATTGGCCAGCGCCTCGTCAACGATGCGCAATAGCGACTCTTCGGTCCCCGCGGGCAGCGCAGGCAGATCGTCGAGCGAGAACGCCAAGGCCATGCCGCTGGTATGCGCCCAGTCGGTCGCGCGCGCGCGGATCCGATCCGCGAACGGCAGCTCGGCGTCGGAACCCTGCAACTCATCGAGGATCTGCGCGAGTTCCTGCTGGATCTGATGCGTGAGGTGCTGCGCAAGATCGAGTCGCTGCGCAGCCGGCGTTTCACCGAGCAGCCGTCGCGCGGTCGCGAGTTGCAGGTTCAGCGCAAACGCCTTCTGCTTGACCGTATCGTGCAGATCGCGCGCGAGGCGCTGGCGCTCGGTCAGCGTCGCCAGTTGCGAGCGCGATCGCAACAAGCCCTGCAGATCGAGAGCCATGCGATCGAGCACGGCCGACATGCGCCCGAGTTCGTCGCGCGACTTGTCGTCGATGCGGTCGGTGAAGTTGCCACGGCTCCATTCGGTCGCCGCGCGCGCGACGCGGTTGAGTCGGCGCGTCACCCAGGCGGCAAGAAAGAACGACGATGCAAGACCGAACAATATCAGGTACGCCAGCACGATCGGCCATTCGAAACTCACGTCGAGCAGGAACTTGCGCCACGGCAGCGGCAGGCGCAACTCGACGAACAGCAAGCCATCCAGATGGCCATCCGCCGCGCGCACCGGCGCGATCGCGCGACGGATCCTGTACGGGCTTTCGGTACCCTTGAGGACTACCGTTGCTCCCGTGCTCGCAATCGCGCGTCGGATCTCGGCAGGGATTCGGCAGATCGACCGTCCAGGCCGTTGTCCCGGGAGCGCGCGCGCGCAAATGGCCGTCCGCGTCGAGTACCGCGGCCACGAGTGGTTCGCGCGAAAGTTCCAGCAATACGTAGGAATCTTCCGGCGACAGATCCTTCGCGCGGTCGCTCGAGTCTGAGGATCCACGATTCGATCCAGGTTTGGAGGCTCGCCTGGGTTTCGTCCGGCGACTCGTGCGGCCAATGCCGCCCGAGTTCGGTGGCGGCCGCGGTCGTCGCGCGCGTCAACGTGCCGTTCTCGACGCCGTTCATGAATCGCTGGAATTCGAGGATCAGGATCGTCGACTCGACCAGAATCAGCGCCGGCAGCGAAAGCAGCACATAGAACAGCGCGAGCTTGAACATCAAGCCGCGAAGCTGCGGTCGAATCTCGGTCATGCGTGGCGCGATGGACGAAAGCACAAGCATACCGGTTATATTGCCCGGTCCCGAATCGTGCGAATCCAGACCTCATGCGTCGTATCGTGCAACGCCGCTCACCGATCCACGGCAACGGTGTATTCGCTGCTGTCGATCTGGCCGCCGGCATCGAACTGATCGAATACCGTGGCCGTCTGATCACCCACGCGCAGGCCGACCGCATGTATGCCGGCAACACCGATAGCGGCCACACGTTCCTGTTCACGCTCAACGAGCGCTATGTGATCGACGCCAACGTCGACGGCAACGTCGCGCGCTGGATCAATCACAGCTGCGCGCCCAATTGCGCTGCGGCAACCGAGGAAGCCGAAGACGGCAACCCGCGTCACGACCGCGTCGTCATCGAATCGTTGCGCGCCATCCGCGCCGGCGAGGAGCTCACCTATGATTACGGCATCACGCTGGGCGAGCGCGTGACGCCGACGCTCAAGCGCATCTGGGCATGCCACTGCGGCGCATCGAACTGCACCGGCACGATGTTGAAGCCCAAGCGCAAGCGTCGCACCACGCACTCTTGACCGGCCCGATTCATCCGGTCATTCCCGTTCACCCTGAGCGTCGCGCCGCCTAATCTGTCCTCAGTTTATTGAAGGGCCGGCTGGAGAATTCAGTTGTTGCAGAGTAAGGTGGCGTTGTTGCACGGACCGCACGCAACCGCGCTCACCGGCGGGAGGATCGAGGTGAAGATCGCAATGGACTCAACGCAGCAATCTGCTCGGCGCCCGTGGGCAACGCGGCTAATCGGATGCTGCAACCCGCCGCCGCGCACCGCGCATGCGCGCCTCGAAGCCTTGCAAGCACGGCACCGGCGCACGCTGGATCGCGAACGCGGCCCTCCGATTTTCTCCTGATTACGCTCGATACGACGTGTCGCATACGCTTGCGACGATTTTGCATTCATCGACGTCTTGGGGGAATAACCATGAAATCATTTCGCAAATTGAATCCAATATCGCTTGGCTCGGCTCGGCTCGGCTCGGCTCGGCTCGGCGTAGGTCTCGTTGCGTGCCTGCTAGGCGGAGTTGCCCACGCTGGTAACAAGCAATCTGAGCCTGTAGACCTTGACCCCTCGCAATTCACCGCGCTCGCGGACGGCATCCCACATCCGACTGTCGGCTGCGACGGCGCCAGAGTGCTGACGCCACGGCCAGGTACGCAGTTTGCGGACCCGATCCAAGACCTGCCTGAGTCGGTGACTTCGTTTTACGCCAAGGCGGCGAATTTGGACGTCACCTGGGCCGATTCGATCCACTGCTCGCACAGCGGCATCGTGCATTGGCCGGGAGAGTCGGCGCCGGATGGAGGCGGCGGCGAATCCATCGACACCGTTCACGTCAACACCGCTTGGTCGGGCTACCAGATCGACAATCTCGCGCACTATGTCCAGTCAGGCTGGACCATCCCGACCGTCGTCAATCCTCCGATCGGACACCGCTACTCAACCAGTGGCTATGATTCTTCAATCTGGGCCGGCATGGGCGGTGGCCATTACAATTATCCGTCGGACTTGCCGCTGATCCAGGCCGGCTCGTCACAATATCTGTCAGCCTACCCTGTCACCGCGACCTACTACTTCTGGTACGAAATCGTCGGCGGTTCCGCGCCGACGCCGGGGGAAGTCCAGGTCAGCCCGCCGGTAGCACATCCGGGTGACGATGTCGGAACTATTTCGATCTGGTTCGAGGATACGCACAGCACTGAATTCGGAATCTGCGACTTTTCCGATTCCTCACCGCCAGGCGGCTGTGCCCAGATTGAGTGGAACTGCCCGGACGACGGTCACTGTTCGGAGGCGCCCGGCGCCGCCACGACCGAATGGATGGTCGAAGCACCGTACAACGGGCTGCAGAACCGGCCGCTGGCCGATTTCGGCCTCGTCAACTTCTATAACGGCTGCTGGTCCGCGACCAGCGACGCGGCTACGTGCTACGCGATTTCCGAGCCAGGCGTCACCGTTCCGGTGCCGTGGTCGATTCAGCAAAACGTGTTCAACATTCCCCAGACTCTCGCGACAGCCGGCCAGATCACCTTGGGCAGCAGCTTCACCGATACTTACCACTTGCCATCCAATCCCAACAACTGACCGCGCATTTTCGATGGAGGACGAAATCATGATCAAGACCAAAAAACGTGCAATGCTGCCTCTGGGGCGCGGCACCAAAGTTGCCCTACGGAACACCTTGCTGCTCGCGCTGGCGCTGCCCTGCGCCTTAATGGCGTCCCGCGCCGAGGCGGTATATTCGTTCGTCTTGACCACCACCGCCAACCCGGTGCAAGTCGGTCAGGAAGTGGAACTGACTGCGACCTTGACCGATACCGTGGAGCCGCCCGACCCTGGATTGGTGCTGCAGATTTATGGCCCCGGACCAGGCCCGCTAGGCAGTCCACTGTGTGCGAGTGTGCCGGTAACCTTCATCGCCCCCGCGACGATCGTTGCACGGTGCATCATTAGCTTTGATACGAGCGGTGCGCTTTACGTCATTGCGGCTTACAACAACTTTCTGGAAAGCAATAATGTCATCTTGCTGAACGTCACCGATCCGGTTCCCTTCGACGCCAACCAGTTTGCCCTGACGGGTTCATGGTACAACCCGGCCACGTCAGGCCAAGGCCTCGAACTTGCGGTCTACCCGGATGGCATCGCCGATGGACAGAGTTTCCTGTTCGGTGGCTGGTTTACCTACGATGATGCGGGCAATCCGCAGTGGGTTACGCTGCAGGGCAATCTCGCGGACAGTCATGGCTCGTCGTACGATCTTGGCATCTACCTCAACCGGGGCGGCAATTTCGATGCGCCGCCAGCCACGATGCCCGAAGCCGACGGAACCGCGACGCTGACGTTCTACGACTGCACTCATGCCACGCTCGCGTTCAACTACCTTGATGGCCGCACCGGCACGATCCCGTATGTGCGTCTGACCAGCCCGAGCGGTTGCACCACGGCTGTACCAGCGGACGTACCAATGCCGCTGCCGGCCGATTACAACGATGTGCTGCATTCGGGCGAATGGTACGACCCGGCGACCTCGGGTCAGGGCCTGTCGGTGGATATCGTGCCCTCGCAATCGACGTTCTTCGCGGCGTGGTACACGTTCGCGCCGGCATTCGAAGGCCTGACCGGCGTCGATGGACAACGCTGGTTCACGCTTCAATCGAACGACTACACGCCGGGCGATCTGACGCTGACCGATGTGCCGATCACGGTAACGAGCGGTGGCGTGTTCAACACGCCGAGCGACGTGACGCGCGAAGTGGTCGGCACGGCGAATGTCACATTCACCTCGTGCAGCACCATGACGCTCGATTACAACTTCACCGAAGGCGAATTTGCCGGCCTATCCGGATCGATCGACGAGATCAATCCGGCGCCGCCGGCGGGATGCGAATAGGCAACGGCGCGCGCCCGGAGCCAGCATTCCGGGCGCGCGCTTTATTTAGCCGCAAGCGAACAACGAATGCTGTTGGTGCTGGGCCCTTCGACTTCCTTGGCCTGAACGTAGGCCGAAGTAAAAGGGGTCGGTCGACGCAACGCCAACACTTCGACTTCGCTCGCTTGCGCGAGCTACGCTCAGTGCGAACGGTGAGGGAAATTCGCTCGCTCCACCCGAACGCCCGAAGTAGCCCCATTTCCGTTCGCCCGTTCCATTCCCCCTGAGCGTAGGCCCGAAGGGCCGGAGTCGAAGGGCATGTCGCGCGACGTATCGGCACTGCGACGTTGTCGCAAATCGAGCGCCATTTGGCCATCCATCGAATTTCCATACAGTTCAGCGTGACCGGAGTAACGTTCGACACGTTCACTGCCGCGCATGCGGCAGCGCTCACCGAAGGAAGGATTCGAGGTGATGAACGCATCAGGTCCAACGCAATCGCTTGCTCGCCTCTGGGTCTCTGCCTGCCGGAAAGCCCCGATCAGTTGCTGCAAGCTGCTCTCTCGCATCACGCACGCGCGCCTCGAAGCCCTGCAAGCGCGACACGCGCGCATGCTGGACCGCGAACGCGGCCCTCCGGTTTTCTCCTGATTACGCTCGATACGAAGTGTCGCACACGCTTGCGACGATTTTGCATTCATCGACGTCTTGGAGAATAACCATGAAATCATTTCGCAAATTGAATCGTATATCGGCTCGGCTCGGCTCGGCTCGGCTCGGCGTAACCGTGGCTGCTTGTCTGCTGGTCGGAGTTGCACACGCCGGTAACAAGAAGTCCGAACCGGCGAACCTTGACCCCTCGCAATTCACCGCGCTGGCGGACGGCATCCCGCATCCGACCGTAGGCTGCGATGGCGCGGTGGTGCTGACGCCGCGGCCCGGCACCGAGTTCGCCGATCCGCTCGGCAACGTCCCCGATTCGGCGACCTCGTTTTACGCCAAAGCCGCGAGTCTGCACATGAAGTGGGCCTCGACGATGCATTGCACGCACACCGGCGATACGGATTGGCCCGTTTCCGACCAAGGCGAGGATGTCAACCCGGATTCGGGTACCCAACTTTCAACGGCTTACTCTGGTTATCGGATCGACAAGACCTCCGAATACGTTCAATCCGGCTGGACGATTCCGACAGTGGTCAATCCGCCCTTCGGCTCCCGCTATGGAGATAACGGCTATTACGCCTCATCGACCTGGGCCGGTATCGGAGGTGGTCCTTCCAACGCGCTTGGAGATCTGCCTCTAATCCAGGCCGGATCAAGGCAGAATTTCACAGCACCCAATACCGCCGAATACTACTTCTGGTGGGAGATCGTGGGTGGCCCGAGCGAGTCGGGCGAGGTCAGGTTCGACACGCCACCGGTCGCGCATCCTGGCGACGATGTGGGTGCCACAGTGTTCTGGTTCCCGGACACGGACAATACCGAGTTCGGCATCTGCGATTTTACCGACGCCAACCCGCCGCCTTATGGCTGCGTGCAGATGGAACTGGTCTGCGACCATGTCCATCATCCAGAAAAATGCACGGCACAACCGGGCGGCAACACCACCGAGTGGATCGTCGAAGCACCAAGCCCCGGCTACGGCAATTATCCGCTGGCGGATTTCGGCGAGGTCAATTTCTACAACGGCTGCTGGGCCGCCACGCTAGTGAACGGCGTACCGAGCAATTGCCAGGCGATCTCGGTACCCGGAGTGACCTCGCCCACCGCTTACTTACTGCACCAGTTTGTTTTCGGCCGCTACCAAATACTCGCCTCGCCTGGCGGGATTTCCTCGGGCAGCAGCTTCACCGATCTCTACCAACTGCCGAGCAACGGCAACTGAATCTTGTGAATTTCGGCTCGTCTGATCGGAGGTATCGCTATGTCCATATATTGCAAACACCCACTTGGATCGCTTCAACCCGAAAGCATACTATCGGTGCCGCGCAGAATGCGTTTTCCGCGCTGCATTTTGCCTGTCGCTTTGGCGGTTTTCTGTTCGGGTGCATATGCCGACGACTTCTCATTTACCTTGGATAGCACAGCAAACACACTCCAAGTCGGTCAGGCAGTCGATCTGCTTGCGACAATCGGTGCCGGATTTCAGCCTTTTGTGGATATTTATTTCTACGAGGCTAGCGGATCAGGGCCTTACGGGGATCCGTTATGCATCAATGTCCCAGTAAGCGCATTGGGGTCATCCGGTATTGCGCATTGCGTCGCGACATTTGAAACGCCGGGAATCCATGACGTCGAGGCTATCTTTGATCCCTATGCGGGCGCTCCGGGTCAGAATATTCCAACATCAAATGACATTCTGCTAAACGTTACAGACCCAATTCCCTTCGACGCCAACCAGTTTGCGTTGACCGGCTCGTGGTTCAACCCCGCAACCTCGGGCCAGGGCCTCGAACTCGCGGTCTACCCGGATGGCATCGCGGATGGACAGAGCTTCCTGTTCGGCGGGTGGTTTACCTACGACGATGCGGGTAATGCGCAGTGGGTGACGGTGCAGGGTAGTCTCGCGGACAGCCATGGCTCGTCGTATGACCTCGGCATCTACCTCAACCGCGACGGCAATTTCGATGCGCCGCCCGCCACGATGCCCGAAGCCGACGGCACCGCGACGCTGACGTTCTACGACTGCACCCATGCCACGCTCGCGTTCAACTACCTTGATGGCCGCACCGGCACAATTCCGTATGTGCGCCTGACCAGCCCGACCGGTTGCAGCACAGTCGTACCGGCCGAGGCGCCGATGCCGATGCCGGCGAATTACAACGACGTGCTGCATTCGGGCGAATGGTACGACCCGGCGACCTCGGGTCAGGGCCTGTCGGTGGATATCGTGCCATCGCAATCGACGTTCTTCGCGGCCTGGTACACGTTCGCACCGGCATTCGAAGGCCTGACCGGCGTCGATGGACAACGCTGGTTCACGCTTCAATCGAACGACTACACGCCGGGCGATCTGACGCTGACCGATGTGCCGATCACGGTAACGAGCGGTGGCGTGTTCAACACGCCGAGCGACGTGACGCGCGAAGTGGTCGGCACGGCGAATGTCACATTCACCTCGTGCAGCACCATGACGCTCGATTACAACTTCACCGAAGGCGAATTTGCCGGCCTATCCGGATCGATCGACGAGATCAATCCGGCGCCGCCGGCGGGATGCGAATAGGCAACGGCGCGCGCCCGGACGCGAAGTGCGCGCGCGCGATTCCAAGTTGCCGCAGCTGCCCCCTTTCGGCTGCCGCCACTTTCCCCCGCGTAGCGGGGGAAAGATTCATCTCCGCGGCTTCGCGGTTGTTCCTTACTCTGCAAGCAGGGGGACAGGATTATCTCCGCGGCTTCAAGTTTGATCCTTCCCCCGCCTGCGGGGGAAGGTGCCGAAGGCGGATGGGGGCAATCGGAGCGCGCTCATTTTCATTGGCGCAAAGTTGCCCCCTTTCGGCTGTCGCCACTCTCCACCACGCGCGGCGGGGAATACTCAAGCTTGCAATGCATGGCCTACTTCCAGTGCAGCACGAACCGCAATTCATGGAACTCTCCTCCGCATCGGGTGCGCTCGTAGCGCACCCTGTGACCGAAGGCTCATCGACTTGCGACTCGAGCCAAACGAAGGTTGATGAAATTTCGTTAGAGGTGCAGTGAACCGCCGAACAGGCCGAGCAGACCGATCAGAATCAGGTAGATCGCGACGACATAGTTGAGGATGCGCGGCACGATCAGGATCAGGATGCCGGCGATGAGCGCAATCAGTGGTGCCAGGGTGACGTGCAACATATCGGGTCTCCGCGGAGTCGGCGCCGGGTGCGCCAGCGCGCAACCTAACACCTCACGCGCCGAATGGATTGCGGCGCTGCGCCATTGGGCGGCGCGCTCGCCACGAAAGGACGGCGCAAGGTCGGCTCAGCCGATGCTGTCGCCCGAGCGCGCGGCGACCATTGCGCCGACCAGCGCGGACGCATACGGAATCGATTGCGCCGCAAGGATCGCGATCCACAACTTGCCTTCGATGTAGTTGAATCCCACCGCGTTGAGCATGCCGACGATGCACAACATCAAGGCGATGAACATCAACAGCTCCTCGTTGACCGCCACGAACGGATTGGGTTTCCTGCTCTGGCGATGACTCTTGGCGGTGCGCACGAAAATGCCGTGCTTGTTCCATAAACCCTGGAACACACCGCGCGCGATCGCATGCGAAAGTCCCATGCTCGCGATCGCGGCCATCAGCGTATCGCGCCATGAACACGGTACGCGCTTGCGATAGAGCGCGATGCCGAATACCGCCTTGCTCACGAAGAATCCGATGATCGGCACGAGGAACAGTTGCATCGGCAGGCTGAAGTATTCCGGCCACGCGACCATTCCGATCGTCCACGCGATCGCCATCAGCGTGAAAACCATGTGCAGCGCGTCGGCGAACCACGAAAACCATCCGGTCAGGAAATGAAAGCGCTGGCCGCGGCTCAATGAGCTGTCGCGACTCGTCATCCAGTTCCAGCGTGCCTTGAGTATCTGCATCGCGCCGAAGGCCCAGCGGAAACGTTGCGACTTGTAGGCCTTGAAATCGGCCGGTGTCAGTCCGCGACCCATGACTTCGTCGACGTAGACCAGCTCGTATCCTGCGCGCATCAGGCGCAGGCCGAGTTCGGCATCCTCGCAGATCGTCCATTCCGACCACGCGCCGGTGTCGACCAGTGCATCGCGGCGAACCATGGTCATCGTGCCGTGTTGAATGATGGCGTTGCGCTCGTTGCGGTGGTGCATGCCGATGCGGAAGAAGCCGTCGCTTTCCCAACTGCACATGCGGCGGAACTGGTTGTGGTCGCAGTCGCGGTGCGCCTGCGGGCATTGCACGACGGCGACTTTCGGATCCTGGAAATACCCGGTCAACCCGGCGAGCCAGTCGTGCCGCACTTCGTAATCGGCGTCGATCACGGCAACGATTTCCGCGCGCGCATCGGTTTCGGTCAGGCCGAAATTGAGCGCGCCGGCCTTGAATCCGGGCCACGGTTCAAGATGGAAGAAACGAAACCGCGAGCCGAGCCGTGCGCAATGTTCTTCGACCGGCCGCCAGACATCCTCACGCTTGGTGTTGTTGTCGATCACCAGCACTTCGAAATTCGCGTAATCGAGCGCTGCGATCGAATCGAGCGTCAGCGTCACCATCTCCGGCGGTTCATTGCAGCAGGCGAGGTGAATCGATACGAACGGCTGTTCATTGTGCGGCGCCTTCTCAAGCAAGCCGAAATGGCGCAGCCAGCGGCGGTGCCAGAGTACCTCGGTGAATTCGAAACCGTTGATCAGCAGGACCAGGATGATCGCGAGCTGTGCGGGCAGCAACAGCGTCAACATGGACCAGTCCAGCGGGCTCAGGTAGAAGTCGTACGGCAGGGTGGCCGACCAAACCAGGATCGATGCGCAGAGTTGCAGCAGCACGAGGAAGAACAGCAGGCCGCGCGCGCGAAAGCGCATGAAATGCCGCGCGAACCAGAACATCGGTATCAGTCCGAGCAGCGAGGCGGCGAGCGCTTTCCATGGCCAGCCAGGATCCTCGACGACGGTTCCCGTGAAGGCGAACTTCGGCGTTCGCGCGGCGCTGAACACACCCCAGTAGGCACCGGCGCGTCCTTCGTTGGCCTCTTTCCACGGCTGATCGAACGCCTCCATGATGAAGTAGTCGATATGCTGCTGGGCGGCGACATTGACCCATTCGCGAATGAAGCGCGCTTCGTTCGCAATCGAGGGCGCCGCATATTTCTTGCGATCGCCATTGGATGGCCATCCGATTTCACCGATCACGATATGCTTGTTCGGAAACAGACGCTGGAGTTCGTGATATTGGCCCAGCACGAATCCGATCGCGTCCTTGCGCGGAATCTCTTCCCAGTACGGCAACAAATGGACCGTGATGAAATCGACATGCTGCGCGAGTTGCGGATGGCGCTGCCAGACGAAAAACGGCTCGGCTGTGGAGACCGGAATCTTCAGATGCGCACGCGCGCGATCCAGATAGCCGATCATCTCGTTGATCGACAGATCGCCGCGCAGGATGGTTTCATTGCCGACCATCGCGCGATCGATGTTGTCGTACTTGCGCGATAGCGCGATCAATCCGGCGAGTTCCTGGTCATTGTGCTCGTCGCGCCGATCGAGCCACGCGCCTTCCATCACCTTGAGGTTGTAGAGCCGCGCAAGGCGCGGAATCTCCGGACTCTCCAGCGACGAATAAGTGCGAATGCGCCTGGTGTATTGCGAAATCATGCGGATGTCGCTGGCGAGCTGGCTTTCGCTTGGGAAAATACCCCGAGTGGGATCCTGGTAACGCTGGAATGCCTCGAACGCGAAGCCTTCGATCTTGCCGTTCCAGTCGGCGACATGCACCGGCCGGTTCAGCACCGCCCACAGCCCGAAGTTCAGCGCGGCCACCACGATTGCCAACGCGAAGGCGCGCCACAACGATTTGCGCACGATGACGGGTTGCATCGGGCTCACGCGTCGCCGGAGCCGCCGTTGCGCGACATGCGTCGCAGTTGACCCAGCACGATCGGCACCAGCGCCAGCACCGCCATGCCGAGCAGCGGCAGGATCACGCGCGGCTCGGTCAGGATGTTCGCCGAGATCGCGCCCTGTTGAGCGATGGTGTTGGCAAGCCCGGCCCCGAGCGCGGTCTCGAATACCAGCATCACCGTGCCGCCGGCGGCGCTGGTCACGAGAAACAGCCACATCGGACAGCGCAGCCACGCGAGCGCCACCGTGACGGCGCCGAACGGAAAGAACGGAACGAGCCGCAGGAACATCGTGTAGCTGAAGGGGTAGGCGTGATAGCCCGCGCGCAATCTTTCGACCAGCGGCGGAGCAGGCCGGGTGCCGTGGGCGAATGCCGTGCGCGCCGCGTGGAACAGGATCAGCGCCCCGAACGTGAGTCCGATCGCCGAAAGTCCGGTTCCGATCAGGATGCCGAACAGCATGCCGCCGGCGAGGATGATCACCACCGCGCCTGGAATACCCGTGGCGACGGCAAGCGTGGTCAGCGCTATGTAGGCTACTGCGGCCAGCAACGGGTAGTAGCCGATCTGCTCCTTGAGATAGGCCTGTTGGGAGGCGAGCATTTCCGGACGCAGGCGATCGAGCTGCCCCGACGCGACGAGGGCGATGCCGATCGCGATCAGGACAATCAATGGCAGGAGGGCGCGGACGCGTTTATTCATCGGCTACAGCGGACAGGGCGAAGGACTTGTGCAGCCGAAGCCTCGGCAGGCGGCACCACAGGATAACGGATCGCTCGGACGGTTTCCGCGCCCGACCAGACCACGGTCGATTGCGCAGTCGGGGTTCATGCGCGCGGATCCTTCCGCATTCGCAATGCGGGACTGTTGCACGGCTCGACTCAATAGCGCGCGCCCGTTTTGCCGTATTCGAAGAGCACCTCGCGCGCGGCGTCGCGCAAGATATCGGGGCGTCGCGGATTGGCGGCGTCGCGCAAGATATCGCGGCGCACGCGGATATCGCGCCGTTCGAGCTCGCCTGCCCAGTCACTGGGCAGCGGGCCCTCGTCGAATGCCGTGAGCTCAATGACATCTTCGGCGCGAGCCCCGATCAGCAATTCATCGATCCACGGCCCAATAGCACGCGCCGTATCACATCGCGGCTCCTTTTGGCAACATGCGTGGCAGCCGGTTCGCTTTCGGTTTTTCATGTTGTGCGGGCGGCGGATCTGAAGTTGGTCAACATTGAAATCGAGTATTTGGATCAGCCAGATAGCATCTGGGGAACGCTTTTCTGGTTTGGATTTCATGATGGAACGTTTGCGACATACGAGCGAGGAGAGCACGCCAGCGCGGCTCTACGCGCGTTTATCGATGGTGACGGGTCCGGTGAGCCATTGGTGACAACTCGCCCGATAAGAGAGGCGCTACTTGCACACCAGTCCGATGCTGTTACCGACGGCATGCGCGCTGGTCGCCAGGATCATGCGTTGACAGAGCGTGCGAGAGGCTGGGTCGATCTTTGCGCGACCGGTTCTTCAGTTATCTGGCTCGGATAACCCCTTCCGACGATGCGTTTGTCGGCAACGAAAGCCCGAATGCCGTCGAAGTATTCGACGAAAACGGTCAGTTCCTCGGGCCGATCGACATTACGGTGTGGGGAAGCCAGGTACTCGATGCGGGGCTTCGGCAAAACCTGGAACAAGCCCTCGCGTTGCTTGATAGAGAAGGCGTCGGACCCGGACCATCGGGATCGCCGCCCGAAGACGAACCCATTCGGTTGCATCCGGGATTCAACGGGTCCGTACGAAACCCGCAAGGGACACCCATGCGGATCCTTGGCGGAACGCTTGACGAAAGTTCTATCCCTTTGCACTACGACACCTGCGCGGTCTTCACGCGCCCGAACTTTCCGATCGTGCGCATTCGCATCACCAGCGCGGGGATCGATGGCGAATACAGCGGGAATTGGTATTCACCGGAAAGAAGCGGCGAAGGACTCAGTTGAGGTGAGCAATCGCCAATCCGCCGATGGTCGGCGAGTGGTACAGCTTAGGCGGATGGGCGCGGAACACCGATCTGGCTGATCGGCGCCGAACCGATCAATCCGGATGGCATTTCGGCCAACGTGGACATGTATTACACGACCGGAGGAATCTTCGGTTCGACCGACAATCCGTCGCTGGTGCAACACCGGAAATGGGGCAGCATCCTGATCGGATGGAGGAATTGCCGAGACGGTGGTTTGACCTATTATCCCGACGACCCCGCGTTCCCGACTGGCGGCTACTACATCACGCGCGTGGCGCCGGAATGGCACCCGATGAGTTACCACTGCGGTGCCTATGCCCTCGACGCGCAAGACCCGGCGCCCGTGCCTTAGCAGGGACCGCCGCTGGCATGCGCAACATTGCAACGCGCGAGACGGATCGCGAGCGCGACCCGCTCTTCGCTATCCGCATACAGTCGGTCGGCATCGACTTCGCCGTCGATCCAGTCCGGAAGGGCACGTTCGATTCTTCCCGTGATCATCGACAGGGCATTCCTCGCCGTGGAAACCTATCGCGATTGCCTGGCCCACGAGTCGCGCAACGTCACACTGCGATTGAACACCGGGTGCTCACGCGAGTGGTCCTTGCAGTCGGCGACGAAAAACCCGAGACGCTCGAATTGCCAATGTGATTGCGGTGCAGCCTCTGCAAGTGCCGGTTCAACCCATGCGGTCACGATACGTTTCGAGTCCGGGTTGATATGGTCGCGATAGGTCTTGCCTTCGCTGTCATCGTCCGGGTCCGGCACGTCGAACAGTCGATCGTACAGGCGCACTTGTGCCGCCACAGCGTGGCGCGCGCTGACCCAATGGATGGTGCCCTTGACCTTGCGTCCGGATCCCGACGCGCCGCTTCGCGTATCGGGGTCGAGCGTGCAGCGTATCTCGACTACATGGCCGTCGGTGTCTTTCAAGACCTCGTCGCATCGGACGATACCGATACCGCGAAGACGCACTTCGCCATCCGGGACAAGCCGATGAAATCCCTTCGGCGGCACTTCCATGAAATCATCGCGTTCGATCCAGAGTTCCCTCGATACATGCACGTCGCGCGTGCCGAAGTCCGGATTCTTCGGATGATTCGCGAGTTCCAGCCTTTCCTCGTGAGCTTCGGCGAGATTGGTGATGACCAGCTTGACCGGATCGAGCACGGCGAGGCGGCGCGGCGCGCGCGCATCGAGCTCTTCGCGAACGCAACCTTCGAGCACGCCGTATTCGATCACGGAATTTTGTTTGGTCACTCCTGCGCGTTCCCAGAACGTGCGAATCGCCGCAGGCGGGAAACCGCGTCGGCGTGCGCCGATCAGCGTCGGCATGCGCGGATCGTCCCAGCCATCGACCAGACCTTCCTGCACCAGCGCCGCGAGCTTGCGCTTGCTCATCACGGTGTAATCGAGATTGCCGCGCGCGAATTCAATCTGCTGCGGGCGACTTGGCGCAACGACAGCGCCTGCCTGCCGCAATGACCCAGTGAGTTCGGGATGATCGGGCAGATCGAGTTGTTCGAGAAACCAGTTGTAGAGCGGCCGATGGTCCTCGAATTCCAGCGTGCAAAGGGAATGCGTGATGCCTTCGAGCGCATCCGAAACACAGTGCGCGTAGTCGTACATCGGATAAATCGGCCAATCATCGCCGACGTTCTGGTGGGTCAGCCTGCGGATTCGATAGATCGCCGGGTCGCGCAGGTTGATGTTGCCCGATGCCATGTCGATGCGGGCGCGCAGCGTCTTGGCGCCATCGGCGAATTCACCGGCGCGCATGCGCCGGAACAGATCGAGGTTCTCCTCGACGCTGCGGGTTCGGCAAGGCGAGTCGCGGCCCGGCTCGGTCAGCGTGCCGCGGAATTCGCGCATCTGGTCTGCACTGAGGTCATCGACGTACGCCTTGCCCGCGGCGATCAATGCTTCGGCGCAGCGATAGAGCACGTCGAAGTAGTCCGATGCATGGTGCAGCTCGGCCCAGTCGAAGCCGAGCCAGCGCACGTCGGCTTCGATCGCTTCGACGAATTCGCGATCCTCGTTGCCGGGATTGGTGTCGTCGAAGCGCAGGTTGCAGCGCCCACCGAATTCCGCGGCGAGGCCGAAGTTGAGACAGATCGACTTGGCGTGGCCAAGATGCAGATAACCGTTCGGCTCCGGCGGAAAGCGCGTGACGACGCGGCCGCCGTGCTTTTGCGCCGCACGATCGGCAACGATGATCTGGCGAATGAAGTTGCCCGGGGTGATCGGAGTGGTCATCGATGGGAAAAATTCGGTTGCAGTTCGAGCGCGCAGTGTAACGGCGATTTCCCGCTGTCACAGTCAGCCGCCTTGCCGCGGATTGCGCTTTCCCTGTCGGAACAGTGGCTCCCAACGCTGCTCACCACTGAACAGCAGGGTCCCGACACCGTTCGCCCTGAGCATATGCCGGAGGTCGCGCAGGTAGACATCGGCATCGCGCAGTTCGCGTCCCCATACCTTTCGCTCTGAGCATATGCCGCAAGGTCGTGCATGGAGACATCGACATCGCGTCGTTCGCGTCCCAATACCGTTCGCCCTGAGCCCTTCGTCTTCGGCCTTCGGCCTACGCTCAGGACAGGCGAAGTCGAAGGGCCACGCCGGACGATTCAAACCCTTCGACTTCGCTGCGCTACGCTCAGGGTGAACGGCTGGAATGGCGAACGGCTGGAATCGGGAATGACTGGAATATCGCTGCCGTCCGTGCGCCGCGAAGCTGGGATGAACGGCGATTCAGACGCGCGCCGTTTTCGCCAGGTCCGTCTGAAATCCCGGCTTGGCGCTGGCCGAGTGGCCGAGGCGCAGGAACGGACGTTCGATCCATGCGAACGACAGATGCGACACCGCGATCGTGCCCGCGAGCATCAGCGCAAGCAGCGTCCAGAACTTCGCCGGTCCGTGCATCGAAGACGGCAGCAGGCGCAGCGCGCAATACATGATCGGCATGTTCCACAGATACACGCCGAAGCTGATGCGCCCGAGGTAGTGCAAGGGCCGCGTATCGAACAGGCGCCCGAGCAGCGGCGCCGAAAACGCGCAGGCCAGCAGCACAGGCACCAGGCAAAGCGCGAATGCGCCATGCCAAATGAACAGCAGGGGATTGAAGTCCCAGTACGTCGCCGCGTTGACGACGATCGCCCAGCACAGGACCGAGATGCCCGCGATTCCGAGCAGCTGCGTGATCACGCTCAAACCGTTGGAGGGCGACCACCCACGCTGGCGCATGACGACAAAGGCGTATCCGGCCAGCGCGCCGATCACGAACTGATCGAGCCGTCCGGGCATGGTCTCGATCGCGAGCCAGCGGAACTGGGAATCGGCATACGCGAGCGCCGGACCCCAGCGGAAAAACTGCGTGATCACGATCGCGCCGATCAGCAGCAGCGGCCAGCGCCGGCGCGTCAGCATGTGCGCGATGAACGGCAGCACCAGATAGAACGCGAATTCGACCGGCAGCGTCCAGTACGGACCGATCAGTACGCGCACCGGATGGAAACCGAGATTGAGCCACAGAAACAGATGGGCGACGATCGCACCGAAGCCGATCTTTTCACCGATACCAAACCCCCAGGCCAGCGCGAGCAGTATGGCGAGCTGTGCGTAGTACGCCGGCAGGATGCGCAGGCATCGGCGCGCAAGATAACGGCCGGTCGCCGGTCGCGCGCGCTGGCCTCGTTGCCACTGTGCATAGGGCAGCGCCAGCAGGAACGCGGAAAGTCCGAAGAAGATGTCGACACCGGCCCAGCCACAGGCCAGAAACCATTCGAGTCGCGCAATGGGCGCAGTGGTGCCCGGTAATTGCAGCAGCGGCGTGCCGCTGTAACCCCATGCGTGGTAGAGCAGCACCCACAGCGCCGCGAACCCGCGCAAACCGGTCAGCGCGTGCAGTTCGGTAAGCCGGTGCGTCGAGGGCATGCGGAAGGCGCGAGCGACGGGCAGAAAGGCAAGGCCGATCAGTGTAGCAAGGCGCCTCGACAAGACGTGGGGCGTCATCGGCGTGGAGTGGGCGGCAAAGTGTGAGACGCCATGGAGCGAAAAGCGAAATGACGGCGCGACGCCGGCGTGGACCCTTGGACTTCGCCTGTCCTGAGTGGAGGCCGATGGCCGAAGTCGAAGGGCTCAGGTTGAGCGGAATTGCATGCGCGCGGTCCGCTGTCCTTTTCCAGCAGGCGGATGAGGATGGAGCGGGCCGCGCTCGCGGCCGGGCCGGGTCGCATCACCAATTCGCCAGTTCAGGAGGGAAATTCGCGCAGTTCCGATCCCGGATTTGCCCCCGGCGCGGCATTCGGCTAGCTTGGCGCCCGAGGTCCTCCATGCAAATCGTCTATCGAGCCGAAAACATCATCGATGCGCACCTGGTCAAGAATGCGCTCGAGCACGAAGGAATCCCGGCATACGTCAGTGGCGAATACCTGACCGGTGGCGTCGGCCAGCTGCCAGCCTCGGATTTCGTCGCGGTCATGGTAGCGCCGGTGGACATGGAACGCGCACAGGCCATTGCGCGCGAAATCGATCAGGCGTTGCGCGCCGTCCCCGAAGCGCAGCTTGATCCGGACGTGGATGCACCACCGAGCCTTGCGCCTGCCTGAATCCGCATCAGGACTCCGCTTCGCAGCATGAACAAACGAAGCGCAAGTCCGGGCATCTGATCGCGCAGCTTGAGTGTTACGAGCGAGAGCAGGATATCTCGGCGTCCTGCAATGCAAGGAGACGCGTTCATGCACCTGCTCGACGCAATCGGCCACGCCATCGCATTGGCCTTCGCGATGTTCTGGCAGATTTTCTGGGGTCTCAGCCTCGGGTTCGCATTTTCCGCGATCATCGAAGTACTCGTGACCAAGGACACCATGTCGACATTGCTGCCGGACGGCGGCCCGCGTTCGATCGCCACGGCCGGTATTCTCGGCGCTGCGACTTCCTCGTGTTCCTATGCCGCGGTCGCAATGGCGCGCTCGATCGTGCGCAAGGGCGGCAACTTCACCGCCGCGATGGCGTTCCAGTTCGCCGCGACCAATCTGGTGCTGGAACTCGGCGTGTTGTTGTGGGTGCTTTTGGCATGGCAGTTCGCGGCAGCCGAATTCCTCGGTGGCACGATCATGCTGATCCTGCTCGGCGCCGGTTATGCGTGGTTGTTACCGAAGAAACTCGAGCGTTCAGCGGTCGAACACGCGCACCGCGATGCGTCGAGTTCGATGGAAGGCCATGCGGCGATGGCGATGGGCAAGCGAACGGGAACCTGGCGCGAGCGACTGGGTTCGCGCAAGGGCTGGATCGCGATCAGCCACTATTACGTCATGAACTGGACCATGGTGTGGAAGGACATCCTCGCCGGCGTGCTGATAGCCGGCGCGCTCGGCGCGTGGGTGCCACACGGTTTCTGGCACGCATTTTTTCTTGAGGGACACAGCGCCTGGGCCGTCGCGTTGTGGGGAGCGCTGATTGGTCCTTTGATCGCACTCGCTGCATTCACCTGCTCGGTCGGTAACGTGCCGCTGGCCGCGGTGCTGTGGAATGGCGGCATCGGTTTCGGCGGTGTGGTCGCTTTCATCTTCGGCGACCTGATCATTCCGCCGATTCTCAACATCTACCGCAAGTATTACGGAGCCAAACCAGCCTTGTTCCTGTTCGCCAGCTTCTATCTGGTCATGGTCATCGCGGCGCTTTGCGTGGAGGGCCTGTTCGCGCTTTTCCACTGGATCCCGAAAGCCCGTTCGGCAACCGTGGGAACCGCACACATCTCATTCAATTACACGACGGTGCTGGATATCGTGTTTGCCGTGGTGGCCGCGGGACTGATCGTGATTTTTTTCCGCAGCGGGGGTCCGGCGATGATGCGCATGATGGCCTCACCTCGACATGACCACGATCACTGCGGTGGTGACGATCGGCACGGTCGCGCGCGCGACGACGGTTGCGCACATCATCATGACGATTGATCGCACCGATCGGGGCGCGTCCGCACAGCGGCAGGTCACTGCCCCGATCCTCGACAGCACGATTACCTCTCCGCAGTGCTGCAACCACGCCGGCGCGCGTGCCGACTGACGCCTGCCAGTATTTCCGGAATTGCCGGCCTGCGGCGCCATGCTGGCGCCGGAACCCGGGGACTGTTGTGTTCTGCTCGTACGGCAGCGTCCCGTGTCCGCCGATGCAAACCGACCGTGACTGCTGCGGCTGATCGCCTTGCAATGCTTGCACGCCGATACTCTCGCCAGCGTTGCTGGAGATAGTGTGGTTGCAGAACGTCGACTGGGTGGTAATTGTGTAACGCGCTGCATGGGCTCTAGCATCATCAACGATTCAATCGCAACTATGGGCATGCAAGACCACCAGCACACTCACGAACACCGAAGCCACGATCACGCCCTCGGGCAGGATGCGGATCGTCGGTACCTCGCGATCGCGCTGGCACTGTTGCTGTGCTTCATGGCCCTCGAGGTGCTGGTCGGCATCCTGGCTTCGTCGCTGGCGCTGTTCTCGGACGCGGGCCACATGCTGACCGACGTCGGCTCGATCGCACTGGCGTTGTTCGCGATGCGCATGGCCGCGCGCCCCGCCGAGGGTCACTACACCTTTGGTTTCAAACGCGTGGAAATCCTCAGCGCACAAGCCAACGGCATCACCTTGTTGTTGCTTGCAGCATGGTTCGTGTTCGAGGCCGTTCACCGACTTGTCGAGCCACCGCAGGTCCGCGGAATGCCGGTGACCCTGATTGCCGTGGCCGGCATCGTGGTGAATCTTGCAGCAGCGTGGGTGATGAGCAAGGCCAACCGGCAGAGCCTGAATATCGAAGGCAGCTTTCAGCACATCCTCACCGACTTGTATGCGTTCATCGCCACGGCAGTCGCGGGTGCGATCATCTGGGCGACCGGGTGGAATCGTCTCGATGCCGTTGCCGCGCTGGTGGTCGCTGCGTTGATGATCAAGAGCGGAGTGGCGCTGGTGCGCGATTCCGGACGCGTGTTTCTCGAGGCGTCGCCCAGACGCCTGGATCCCGTGGTGGTCGGCGAGTCGATCTGCGCCATGACCGGCGTGACCGGACTCAGCGACCTGCACATCTGGGAAGTTACATCGGGCTTTCCCGCGCTCGCGGCACACGTATTCGTGCGCGTCGAAGACGATTGCCACGACAAGCGGCGCGACCTTGAGGCGATGCTGCATGATTGCTATGACATCCGGCACACCACCTTGCAGATGGATCACGCATCCGACCAGGGGATCACGGCAAGTTGCCGACTCGATACCTGAGCGTTGTCTGACTGTGCGCCAGGCATTCACGCGTCCGAACCTGATCTGCCGATCGGTTAGCCCGACGGGCAAGGCACTATACTTGCGCACCCGAATAACGCCTTCAGACTATCGCGCTGCGCAATTCGCGGCGCCATGAAATTCAATGCATGAGCTGTCTCAAATCTGGACGCACGTGGCCGACTGGGTGGCCGCGCACGGTGTCGTCCCGATGCTTACGCGATTGCACCTGACCGGCGTATCCGGCGATCCCCATGATATCGCCGAGGCATGGATGATCGCGATTATCCAGGTCGGAATCATCGCGCTGATTTTCCGCCCGCTCGAAACCCTGATGCCGGCGCAGCGCTGGTCCGATCGGCGCCTGACCCGGGTCGACCGGCGCTATACCTTGATCATGCTGATGGGGCTGAATCCGCTGTTCGCCTACCTGGTATTGATGCCGTTGAGCCATTGGCTCGGCGTGGGCGGCGGTCCTGGCGGAAATCCCGAAGACTCGCTGTTCAGCTTGACCCACTGGCTGCCCTCACTGCGCCAGCATCCGTTCGTCCTGTTCGCGATGTACTACGTGGTGTTCGATTTCACCTACTACTGGATGCATCGAACCCAGCATGCCATCCCCTGGTGGTGGGCGCTGCACAGCATGCATCACAGCCAGCGCCAGATGAGTTGCTGGACCAACGACCGCGGGAGTTATGTCGATGGATTCCTGCAGTCGATGGTGCTGGCCAGCGTGGGCATCGTGATGGGCGTGGCACCGGATCAGTTTGCGCTGCTCAACCTGGTCAGTGAACTCGTGCAGAATTTCTCGCACGCCAATGTGCGCATCCGGTTCGGACGCGTACTGGAGAAACTTCTCGTCGATCCGACATTTCACCGGTTGCACCACATGCGCGTCGATGTCAGCCGGCCGAACCTTCACAACTGCAATTTCGGCCAGGTGCTGTCGCTATGGGACAGCCTGTTCGGCACCGCGTTGTATGGGGAGCCCGTGCGGCCGACCGGGGTTGGCGATCCGTCGGTGGACGCGGACAACGATTACGGTGTCGTCCTGATGCAATGGCGAACCTTCCGTCGCTTCTGGGGTGCGGTTCGACGCCCCGCCGGATGGAGACTCGGCGAGGTGACTTTTGGCGAAGACTACGAGCCCATCCCAGTGAATCATGCTGCTCCGCGCGGATACCACTGAGCGCCGAGACGATGCAGCTCCTCGCCGCCACCTTGTGGTCGATGAACGTGGTGCTGGACACCTTCGGCCACGTCGCATTCAAGAGCGCCGCACGCGACGCCAGCGCCGATGGCTACTCGCCGTCGTGGTGGCGATTTGTGCAGACGCCGTGGCTCTGGGCCGGCGTGGGCTGCTTTGGCCTCGAATTTCTGGTCTGGCTCGCGTTTCTTTCGCTGGTGCCATTGTCGCAAGGCGTGCTGCTCGGTTCGTTCAACATCGTGGTGCTTATGCTCGCCGGGCGCTGGCTGTTCGGCGAGAGCTTGACGCGCTGGCGCGTCGCCGGCATCACGCTGGTCGCGTTCGGTGTTGCCTGCGTCGGTTTCGGCTAGCGCGATGCGCCGTTTCTACCTCATCGGATTCGGGCTGCTGATGGGCTTCGATACCCTGGCGCAGATCAGTTTCAAGTGGGCGGGCCTGCATGCCGGTGCCATCACGTTGAATGTCCCCTGGCTGCTGCGCATCTTCACCGCACCGTGGATCTACGGCGCGGTACTGGGCTATGTCGGCGCGTTCTTCTGCTGGATCACGTTGCTCACGCGCGCGCCTGTCGGCCCGGCTTTTGCCGCCTCGCATCTGGAAGTGGTTGCAGTACTCGCGCTATCGCCGATTCTTTTCGGCGAGCATCTGTCCGCACTGCAATGGCTTGGCAGTGCGGGAATCATTGCGGGTATCGCCTGTCTGGCTGTCGGCGAGGCCAAGGTCAATCAAGGTGAATCCTAGAGCCGAGGCACCCCCCACTGCCGGCTTGCCGATGTCCTGGTCGGACTGGTGGCCGTTGGGCCGACGCGGGTCGCTGCGACCGCCTGGCATCGACGAGGCCCAATACGAATGCTCAGGGACGGCCGCGTTGGTCGTTGCGCTGCGTACCCTGCAGCGAATGAGTCCGCGCAGCGACGTGATCGTGCCGGCTTACACCTGCCCTCTGGTCGCGATTGCGATTGCCGAGTGCGGCCTGCGCGTGCGTCTGTGCGACACCCGACCGGGACACTTCGACATGGATCAGGATGCGCTGGCAAGGATGTGCGATGCCGACACTTTGGCGGTCGTGCCCACGCATCTTGGTGGACGCGTCGCCGACGTGGCGCACGCCATCGTTTGCGCGCACCTGGCCGGTGCTTGGGTCATCGAGGATGCCGCGCAAGCCTGGGGTGCCTGCGCCGATGGCAAACCGGTGGGTTTGCTCGGCGATATCGGTTTTTTCAGCCTCGCCGTCGGCAAAGGTATCACGACGTACGAGGGCGGGGTGCTGGTTTCCCGCGACCCGGCATTGCGCGAAGGCATGCGCGCGCTCGCGCATGCGACGGTTCCATTCCATCCCGGATGGGAAACGTTGCGCCTTGCTCAACTTTTCGCGTACACGGCGCTGTATCGTCCGCTCGCGTTGCGCGTGGTTTACGCATGGCCGCGAAGTCGCGCGCTGGCGCGTGGCGACTGGATCGGGGCGGTCGGAGATTCATTCGCCGCGTCGATTCCATTGCATCGAATGAGTCGCTGGCGCCGCCGGATCGGCGAGCGGTCGGCCCTTCGTTGGCCGGTATTCAGTGCCGCGTTGCGGGCGCAGGCTGGGCGGCGCATCGAGAGACTGGAACGCATCGGCGGCGTGCATGTCATCCAGGATCGCGACGTTGACAAAGGCGCCTGGCCGTTTTTTCTTGTGCGGCTGCCGAACCCGCGCATGCGCGATGCGATCCTGCATGCGCTCGCCGGGTCGCCTTTCGGCGTCAGCCGTCTGTTCGTCCATGCGCTGCCGGACTATGACTATCTGAGCTCCTGCATTTCCCAGTCAAAAGTGCCCAATGCACGGGCCTTCGCGGCGTGCACGCTGACCATCACGAACAGTCCGTGGCTGGACGATCCTGCGTTCGAACAACTTGCGCGGCGCATTGGGCAGGTTCTGCGTGAGCTTCGGTCGATGCCAGGTGCGTCAGCAATCGCGCATTGATCGCGCGTTGCGTACGCTGCCAGGAATCCAGCGCCGCCGCCGGAATTTCCGGCTGGTGATCGATGGCGCTGAGCCAACGCTTCCAGCGTGTGCGGTACCTGTGGGCTGACACGTCGCCGGTAATGTCCATACCCGCGAGATGCGGCGTCAGCGCGCTGATCACCGCGTTCAGATGGGTTTCACGCAACGCGCCCTGATCCCAGTTCGTCCGTGCAACATCGGGGTGCAAGACATCCTTGTCGATCGACAAATAGGTCGGCTGCGCCGGTTGGAGCGAATGCAGGAAGGCTTCGATCAACGCGTTCGCAGTCGGGTGAACCGAAAACGCGGAGCCGAGGCCGAAGCGCCGGGCCCAGCGCACATCGGTGCCGATGCACCAATATCGGACTTTGCCTCGCAGCAACGGCAACCAGCGATTTTCCCAGAGTCGGCCGATCGATACGTCGGAAGACGTGATGCCGACCACATCCACCCGGGTCACGTTGGGGAGAGCTGCGACATGGCTTACCCACGAACCGCAATGGATGCCGAATGGAAAACGCATATTGTCCGGATGATTGTCCATCACCACCACGCGGCAGCGACAGCATCGGGCAACGCGCCGTATCAGCAAGTGGCTCACATGATGGAAATCACCGCTTCCGAGCAATACCGGGCCGCAGTTCTCGGGCATGACGGTGTCCAAAAGCGTGTCGAGTCGACGCATGCTCCGCAGCGAGCATCCGAACCGGATCAATTCCTGCCAGGATTGCAGCGCGACCACCAGCGCGTCGGGCACGGTCCCGCTCGAGCCGTCGAAATCAAGAACGACCGGAGTCATTTTCCACACTTTCTTGCCATTGACGGTCGCTCTCGAAACGCCCCTGGATGCGACGAAAGATGAATCGCAGCAGCGGATTGCGGATGTACACCGCATGTTGCGTCATGGTGAAACTGGCGCCCAGATAGGCCTTGATTTCGGGATCGGTCCAGCCGGCGACGTAGGTCGACAACCCGTGCCGCAGCGCGTACTCGAGATTGTGTATCCAACTGACGAAATACAAGTTGAGTTCGCGCGCTTGCGGATAAGCGAAGCCGATATATTTGTCCACCAGCATGGTCGAAGTCACGAAACAGAGGTTGAACCCGATGAAGTCTCCGTCTTGATGGTAGACGAACATCACGCCACCGCTGTCGGCATCGCGAAGCACTGCGGCAAAGAATTCGCGGCTCAACTGGTCGAATTGTATTTCGCTCTGCCGGTAGACATTCAGATATAGCGCATATACCTGATCGAGCAAGGCATCGTCCGCAAACTGTCGGCTTCCGGCGGGAATCGCTCCGATCCTCAGCTGTTTGCGCGAGCGCAGCTTGCGGCGGATATCCTTGCGGCGGCGATAGGACAAGCGGCTCAGGTAGACATCGATGTCCGGGAAGTCGATCGCAAGATAGGCCAGCGCCTGTCCCTCGATCAGCGCAAATCCACGCTTGCCGAGCGCCTCCACGAGATTATGCGCAAGTGCGTTGTGGGCCCGATCCAGCAGCGGCGATGCCTGCGGAAGATCCTTGACGATGACGAACCGATAATCTCGCGCCTGGCTGCGAACAAGGCAGTCGGCGAAAACATCGGGACGCAGCGGGGCGGGCCACACCGCATACTCGGTGACTGTCGTGCCTACAAAAAAAGTGCGTGGGCGAAGTACCCCGTTCCATCTCCGGAAGAAAGGCAGTGAGCCCACAAGGCGCTTGAGCCGTGCATCGGCGGTCGTGAGCAAATCGAATGGCGCCACGAAAGTCGGCACGCCTTCGCAGATGCTGGACGCGGAGAAATTGAGCGGTGGATGCGAAAGAAAGTGCTGCACAAGTCCGGCCGGCTCAAGCAGATTCACCGCGCCGGTCAAGCGCGACTCCACGTTCGACATGGCAAGCGGCTCCGGAGCGCAATCATCAGTGTAGCCTACGCACTTGATGCGCGGACCGCGAATCGGATGACTCCGCATCGGCTGATGCGGCCGGCACCGTTGCGATCATCGAAGTGGGGTTCACACGACCTCATGTATGTTGCCGCGAGGTCAAATGGAACAGCACCTCGTCATGCCGGTCTGGCTGCAAACCCTCGCATGGATTTCGCTGACGCTTGCGCTGCTGTGCGCGCTGATCATCACGGTTGATCTCGTCCGCGGCCATCGCCAGCAGATGCGGATCATGAATCTGGTGTGGCCGATTACCGCGCTGTATGCCGGTCCGCTCGCTTTATGGGCGTATTTCACGGTCGGGCGGTTGTCAACCCGGAAACGCGTTCGCGCCGCGAAGATGCGTGGCGAGGATCCTCCCGGCCAACGCAAGCCATTCTGGCAATCAACCGCTCTGGCTGCCACTCACTGCGGCAGCGGCTGCACGCTCGGCGACATCGTCGCCGAAAGCGCCTTGTTGCTGGTGCCACTCACGTTGTTCGGTCACAAGATCTTTGCTGCGTGGGTGGTCGATTTCGTTCTGGCATTTCTGTTCGGTATCGCGTTTCAGTATTTCACCATCAAGCCGATGCGCGATATCGGTCCGGGCGAGGCGCTGGTCGCGGCACTGAAGGCCGATACGCTGTCACTGAGCGCTTGGCAGATCGGCATGTACGGCTGGATGGCGATCGCGACCTTCGCGATCTTCGGCCATGAGCTCGACAAGACCGGTCCGGTATTCTGGTTCATGATGCAGCTCGCGATGCTGGCCGGTTTCCTGACCGCTTATCCGGTCAACTGGTGGCTGCTCAAGGCGAACATCAAGGAAACCATGTAACCGGGGCCTGTCGATTCGCGGCAAGCCCCGGCTGGATGGCGAGCCAGCCCGCCTCGGTTCAATGCGATGGCGGGTTCACGGACGCTGGTGTCGTACTGCCCGATGACGGTTCGACACCGTGCTCGTTGGTGCCTTCGGTCCGTTGCGTTGCGCCATGGTCGTTTGCGTGATCGTTGCCGGGCGCGTGATCTTGACCGCCACCGCTGGCGGTCATCTGCTGATATTGAGTCACGCTCAGCTTCGGCAGCTTGCGCACGAAAGCAACCATGCTCCAGATCTTCTGATCGTCGTGCGTGACGCCCCAAGCGGGCATCGCGGTCATCTTGATGCCGTGCTTGATGATCCAGAACGCTTCGGCCGGATTGTCGATGCCGATCTTCGCGAGCGGCGGGGGCTCCGGATAAAGCCCCTGGCGCATTTCGCTGTCTGCCATGCCGGGCGCCAGATGGCAGCCGGTGCACATGTTCGCATAGCGATGCGCGCCCTCGCTGATCAGGTTCGGATCGTCGAGATTCGGCACCGTCACGTCGCCGTCGCGCTGCGCTATCGAATGATCGCGCAACGCGTTGATGACCTGCACGGTGACCGGCCAGTGCGGCACGTCGGCGCCGATGTTGTAGACACCGGACCAGACAAAGACAGCGCCGCCGACGATGATGATCACGATCCAGAGGATCAAGGCTGCAATGAAACGCATGATTGTTACTCCTGTATTTTTGCGATCGTCCGTGATCGCGAGAATCAACAAGTGGCCATCCCTGGCCGCACTGTTCAAGATTATTGCGATCGTCCGTGATCGCGAGGATCAAGGAGCGGCCATCCTTGGCCGCACTGTTCAATGGTGCTAGAACCAGACGTGGAAACCGGCGACGAGCTGCGGATCGTAGACCGGCTCTCCTGCGGCGCGCGCGAAGTCCGCGGTCTTTCCGAACTTCCGCACCAAGTCTACGCCAATGTACGGGGCGAACTGGCGGGTGATTTCGTAGCGCAGCCGCACACCGAGCTCGGCATCGGACAATCCCGCGCCGATGCCGCGCCGTGGATCGTCGCGACCGTACAGATTGACTTCGAAGTCGGGCGTCAGAATCAGGCGCTGGCTGAACAGGATGTCGTATTCCGCTTCGAAGCGAGCTGCGCTTCGACCGGATTGACCGATGTAGGCGGTGGCCTCGATGTCGAACCAGTACGGCGCCAGACCCTGCACGCCGAACGCCGCCCAGGTGCGATCGGGGCCAGCGCCGAAATCATGGCGCACACCGAGCTGTGTGTCCCAGTAGGTTGCGAACGGATGATCCCATAGCGCTTCGGTGCGCAGATCCTGCAAACCTTGGCTGCTGCGTTCGCCATCGGCCTTGAGCCAAAGCCGGTTGTCGTCGTTGCCGTACCAGGCCTGCGCGTCGAGTGCGACGCCGTTCGCCTCCCTACCATTGAAATACTCGAGCTGGTCGATCAGCAACATGCCCAATGCAGCGTTGTCTTGCATGGTCATGCCGGGCATCGCACCGTAGCCATGGCCATCCGAATAATCCGGATTGCGTGCATTCGGCGGTGCGCTGCCGCCTTGCATCGACGACATGTCCATATCGTTCATGGCGTGGTTGCCGCGTTTGTCGAGGCCTCTCACTACCGGGCGTTCGCCGATCATGTCACCGGCCTCGAGTGTTCGCACCTGACCGGTCGTGTCCGGCTTGTGCACTGCGGAATCCTCGTGATGCATCGACGACCTGCCATCGACGGCTTTTGCATTCCCGGGATCGTCGACTTGCGCGCCCGTTGCTTCGATCACCGAAGTTGCCTTGGTCGCGGACGGAGTGGCGTGCGGCGAAGACATACCGCTGCCAGACGATGCTTCTTGTGCAAGTAGCGGCGACGCCATCGAGCACACCGACAATGCAAGATTCATCGCGAGTCGATGGCGTAAATCCGGATTTTTCCTCATGACACCAGCACTTCGCGGAACATGCCCGCTTCCATGTGATAGAGCAGATGGCAGTGGTAGGCCCAGCGCCCGAGTGCATCGGCCATGACCAGATAGGTCACGCGCTGCGCGGGTTGCACGCTGATCGTGTGCTTGCGCACCTGAAATTGTCCGTCCGCCGATTCCAGTTCGCTCCACATGCCGTGCAGATGGATCGGATGGGTCATCATGGTGTCGTTGACCAGCACGATGCGTACGCGTTCGCCATGGCGCAGATGCACGGGTTTTGCGTCGGAGAATTTCTGGCCGTCGAAACCCCAGATGAAACGCTCCATGTTGCCGGTCAGATGCAGTTCGATTTCGCGCCCCGGTGGCTGCTGGTAGAGCGAGCCGCCCACGGTGTGCAGGTCCGCGTAGGTCAGCACCTGCCTGCCGTTGCCGCGCAGGCCGATGCCGGGATCGTCCAGATTGCCGCGCGGATGATCGACGCGCATGTCGGTACCCGGCCCGTATTCGGTGCTCGCGTGATGTACTGGCGGCGTGCTGTTCATCGCCATCTTGCCCGTCTCGCCGTGTTGCGTACCGTGCATGGAGCCGTGATCCATGGACTCCGTGGCCATGCCTTGCATCGAGCCGTGCTGCATGCCGCCCATTGCCATCGCACCCATCATGTCGACCATGGAAATTGTCGGCAGCGGATCGAGCATCGGCACCTCGGCCTGCATGCCCGGACGCGGCGCCAATGTTCCGCGCGCGTAGCCATCGCGGCTCATCGATTGCGCGAACACGGTGTAGGCTCGATCCTCGGTCGGCTCGACGATCACGTCGTAGGTTTCGGCCACGGCGATGCGGAATTCGTCCACCGTCACCGGCTCGACGTTCTGTCCATCCGCGGCGACGATGGTGAGTTTCAACCCGGGGATGCGCACATCGAAAAAACTGTTGGCCGACCCGTTGATGAAGCGCAGGCGCACGCGCTCGCCGGGCTTGAACAAGCCGGTCCAGTTGACCGCAGGCGCGTGACCGTTCATCAGGTAGGTGTAGGTGTAGCCGGTGATGTCGACCAGATCGCGCGGGCTCATGCGCATGCGGTTCCACATGCGCCGTGAAGCCAGTGCCTGCTCGAATCCGACTTTCGATACATCGGCGGCGAAATCGCGTGCGGTCGGCTCGCCGAAATTGTAGTAGTCGCTCCTCTTCTTCAAATGTGCGAATACCGTTTCCGGATCCTCGTCGGTCCAGTCGTTCAGCATGACCACATGATCGCGATCGGCACGAATCGGATCCGCGCCGGCCGGATCGATCACGAGCGGCCCGTACAAGCCGGTCTGCTCCTGGAATCGCGTATGGCTGTGATACCAGTAGGTGCCGCTCTGTTTCACCCCAAACCGATAGACAAAGGTTTCGCCTGGTGCGATGCCCGGATAGCTCAGCCCGGGCACACCGTCCATTTGCGTTGGCAGCAGGATGCCGTGCCAGTGGATCGAGGTGGAGACCGGCAGGCGATTGGTGACACGCAACGTGACCGTACTGCCCTCGCGCCAGCGCAGGATCGGTCCGGGTACCTGGCCATTGATCGCAGTGGCGGTGCGCGGCGCGCCGGTAATGTTGATCGGCGTCTCGGCAATTTCGAGTGCGAAGTCGGTTCCCGATATCTGAACTGGTTGGCTGACGCGGCCGAGTGCCCAGGCGGGTCTGACAAGTAGGCCGAGTCCGCCCAGCGCGAGTCCCTGCACAAAACGGCGCCGCCCCTGATTCACCGAAGCCGGGAGCGGTAGTACAAATCGATCGATTTTCATTGTCGTGTTTCCTTGCGGTGCGACGCGGTGGCGGATTCGAGCGCGATGATTCGCAGTGCGTGGAATCGGCGTCAGAACTTCCAACCGTTCGTGTTGAGCGTAGCGGAGCGCAGCTCCGCGAGGTCGAAACACCACCCGTGGTGTCATTTTGATGCCCTTGGACTTCGAGCCCTCGGCGCTGCGCGCAGAGCCTGCCTGGACTTGATCCGCGGGGAACGGATATTGAGATAGTTTCCAGACAAAGGCGCGGCCGGAGTGCGCGGTGCCAGCGGACGGGCCGACGCCGGCCTTGAGGTCGCGATCATCGCCACGGGCCAGTTCGAAACGCAGGGAATGTCCATATCAGACTTGGTCAGGTGCCGCACGTGGCGTTTAATGGGGCACAGGTTGCGACGATAGCTCGAAGCTATCGCCTCAATTCAAATAATGAATTTCCATCAATGATCCTGGTGCCGTAGTTTTGTCGGGGCAAACCTCGACAGCCCGGCCTGGCTCTTGTCAGCCCGGCGCGCGGAGAATGGCGCAAGGACACGCATGCAGGACCCTCGATGGCGATTGCGGTCAGTCTGTGCCGGGTGAACAATGTGGTCTTCCCGCCGGCACGATGCCGGCATCGTGCTGATGGTTCATCACGCTTCTGGCGCATCATCAGGCAGCATCGGCAAGAACGATTTCACTTGGTGTTATGCGGATTCCAACGCGGACCGACTCATTCGATCCCAACGACCAAAGGTAGATAAGTCATGTCAACCGAAACAAAGTGCCCGTTCAATCACGCCGCAGGCGGCGGCAGGACGAACCGCGACTGGTGGCCGCAACAGCTGCGAGTGGACCTGCTGCAGCAGCATTCTTCGAAGTCCAATCCGATGGGCAAGGATTTCAACTATGCAGAGGCGTTCAAGAGCCTTGACCTGGCAGCGCTGAAAAAGGATCTTGCCGCGTTGATGACCGACTCGCAGGATTGGTGGCCGGCGGACTTCGGCCACTACGGCGGGTTGTTCATCCGCATGGCATGGCATGGCGCCGGCACCTACCGCATCGGCGATGGCCGGGGCGGCGCCGGCCGGGGTCAGCAGCGCTTCGCGCCGCTCAACAGCTGGCCGGACAACGTGAGTCTGGACAAGGCGCGCCGGCTGCTCTGGCCGATCAAGCAGAAGTATGGCAACAAGATCTCATGGGCCGACCTGATGATCCTTACCGGCAACGTTGCGTTGGAAACCATGGGCTTCAAGACTTTCGGTTTTGGCGGCGGGCGTGAGGACGTGTGGGAACCGGACCTGGATGTGTACTGGGGCAGCGAGGACAAATGGCTTGGCGGTGACATTCGCTACTCGAAGGGCTCGCCGGGTGTCGACGAGGATCACGGCGTGCTGGTGAAGGACGACGACAGCGAGGTGAAGCACTCGCGCGACCTGGAGAATCCGCTCGCCGCGGTGCAGATGGGCTTGATCTACGTCAATCCGGAAGGCCCTGATGGAAAGCCCGACCCCATGGCAGCGGCCGTGGACATCCGCGAGACTTTCGCGCGCATGGCCATGAACGATGAGGAGACCGTGGCGCTGATCGCTGGCGGTCACACATTCGGCAAAACCCACGGCGCCGCCAGCGCGGAGCACGTCGGCAGCGAACCCGAAGCGAGCGGCCTCGAAGCCCAGGGCCTGGGCTGGCACAACAGCTACGGCAGCGGCAAGGGCGGCGACACCATTACCAGCGGCCTGGAAGTCACCTGGACCAAGACGCCAACCAAGTGGGACAACAATTTCTTCGAGACCCTGTTCGGTTTCGAGTGGGAGCTGTCCGAGAGCCCGGCTGGCGCGAAGCAATGGGTCGCCAAAGGCGCCGACGCGTCGGTTCCGGATGCGCACGACTCCTCGAAGAAGCACGTACCTACCATGCTCACCACCGATCTGTCATTGCGAATGGATCCAGCCTACGAAAAGATTTCCAGGCGCTTCCTCGAGAATCCGGATCAGTTGGCCGACGCCTTCGCGCGGGCGTGGTTCAAGCTCACCCACCGCGACATGGGTCCGCTCGCCCGCTACCTCGGCCCGGATGTGCCAAGCGAGGAACTGATCTGGCAGGATCCGATTCCCGCCGTCGATCACCCGCTGATCAACGACGACGATGTCAACACGCTGAAGGCAAAAGTGCTGGCGTCGGGCCTGTCCGTATCGCAACTGGTATCGACGGCCTGGGCGTCGGCGTCCACCTTCCGTGGTTCCGACAAGCGCGGCGGCGCCAATGGTGCGCGCATTCGTCTCGCTCCGCAGAAGGATTGGAAGGCGAACCAGCCCGAGCAGCTGGCGAAGGTGCTCAAGACGCTCGAAGGTATCCAGGGCGATTTCAACGGGGCATCGTCCGATGGCCGGAAAGTGTCGATTGCCGATCTGATCGTGCTGGCCGGTTGCGCGGGCGTCGAGCAGGCAGCGAAGAACGCCGGTCACACCATAAAAGTACCTTTTGCGCCCGGTCGTACGGATGCGTCGCCGGAACAAACCGACGTCGAAGCGTTTGCCCCGCTGGAGCCTGTTGCCGATGGCTTCCGCAACTTTCTCAAGGGCAAGTACAGCGTTCCAGCCGAAGCGTTGCTGATCGACAAGGCGCAACTACTGACCCTGACCGCGCCCGAGATGACGGTGCTGGTTGGCGGCATGCGCGTGCTGAATACCAACGTCGGCCAGACGCAGCACGGCGTCTTTACCAAGCGGCCTGAGGCATTGACCAACGACTTCTTCGTGAACCTGCTCGACATCGGCACGGAATGGAAGGCGACATCGGAGGCCAAAGACGCGTTTGAAGGACATGATCGCAAAACCGGAAAACTGAAGTGGACCGGCAGCCGCGTCGACCTCATCTTCGGTTCACACTCCCAGCTCCGGGCGCTGGCGGAAGTCTACGCAAGCTCGGACGCGCAGGAGAATTTTGTCCAGGACTTCGTCGCGGCGTGGAACAAGGTGATGAACCTGGATCGCTTCGATCTTGCGTGATCATGCGGCCATGTTGTTGGAGGCTTCACGCAGAGCAACCTCGGCCTGACTTCGGGTAGCACCGATCAGGCAGGCCGAGAGAGCCTTGCGGCTTGCGGAAGCGGTTCAGTTGTCTGCGGTGCGGGCAGTCACTCTCGTTGCCGCGCGCGCGCTCAACAGTGGCTTCGGCAGATCGCGAATCAGCGCGGCAAGCTGGCGCAGCAGCGGCGCGGCCGCGCTGCTCTTGCGCCAGGCCATCGCGATGCGTCGGCTCGGTGTGTCGGCGCCGGCGAATTCGATCAAATGCACATGCGGCGTCTGCGCGATGGGCGGCTGGACGGCCAGAACCGGCAGCAACGTGATGCCGACATGGGCGGCGACCATTTGCCGCAGCGTTTCAAGGCTGGTCGCGCGAAACCCGGTGCGCTCCCTTGCGCCGGCAAGCTGGCACACATCGAGTGCGTGATCGCGCAGGCAATGGCCGTCCTCAAGCAGCAACACACGTTGATCGATCAGGTCGGCGACCTTGAGTTTCCTGCGCTTGGCCAAGGCATGGTCTTGCGGTACCGCCAGCAGGAACGGCTCTTCGAACAGGAACTCGTGTTCGAGCTGATCATCGTGCAAGGGGAGGGCGAGAATCCCCGCATCGAGGCGCCCCTCGCGCAGTTTCGTCAGCACAATCTCGGTTTTCTCCTCGAACAGCAACAGCTCGAGTCGCGGGTAACGTCTGCGAATCCTCGGTATCACGTGCGGCAGCAGGTAGGGGCCGAGCGTGGGGAAAATTCCCAGGCGGATCGTTCCCGATTCGGGATCCTTGGTTCTGAGCGCGATCGCCCGTATTGCCTCTACCTCACCGAGTGCCGCGCGCGCGCGATCGACAATGTCGCGGCCCACTTCCGTCAGCAATACCTTGCGCGGCGTGCGCTCGACCAGCGCGACGCCGAGTTCGTCCTCGATCTTGCGTATCTGGGTCGACAGTGTCGGCTGGCTGACGAAGCTCGCCTGCGCTGCGCGCCCGAAGTGACGGTGCTCGGCCAGGGCCACCAGATAGCGCAGGTCACGCAGATTCACGAGGATCCCTGTTCATTGATACGTTCTATCGAAAAAATAATATCAATCAATAAGTCAGATTAACAGTCCGGCTCAACTACCGTTCGAGTTCGGTCGGGCCGCGTGCGCCTTGATGAACGCGAGGGTGTCGGCGAGGGCGGGTGCATGCGCGCGCCCCGGAGGCGAGAGCGCAAGCAGCAGCCCGACGTGTCCGATGCCCGGATAAAACTCGAGTTCGACCGGTTCGCTGCGCGCGCGCATCCTTGCAGCCAGCGAGCTCGCATTGCGAGGCGCAACGGTGCGGTCGCCGCCGCCTTGCAGCAGCAGCATCGGCGGCTCGTCGCCATCGACGAAGTTCACAAGTTGCGAGGCGCGCTGGCTGGCTGCGTCGCGGCCGAAGATGGCGAGCAGGTCCTTGCTCGTCAGCGGCGGGAAGTCGAAAGGGCCGGCAAGTCCGATGAATCCAGAAAGATCGCGCGGCTTGAGTCCGACGGCATCCAGATAGCGTGCATCCGTCGCAAGCATGGCCGCGATATGTGCGCCAGCCGAGTGGCCCATGATGAAAAGATGATCCGGGTTGCCGCCGTATTCGGCGGCGTGAGCATGGGCCCACGCGACAGCGCGCGCCGCGTCGTCTACAAAAGCCGGGAACCGTACATCGGGATAAGTCCGGGAGTCGGGAATGATCGCAACCACACCATGCGCGGCAAGTGCTTCGCCGACGAAGCGATATCGCCAGCGCTGGCCATTCTTCCAGCTGCCGCCGTAGAAGAACACCACGGTTGGTGCGATTTTGGCGCCGCTGGGGCGATATACGTCCAGCGCGAGATGATGCGCAGAGTCGAAGGAGATGTCCGCCACACGGTCGACGCCGCTGCGCTGGCTGAGCAGATTCACGCCGCCGAACAGCACCGAAGCGCAGCCGGGGAGTGTCAGCAGCAAAGCCAGTACAGGGAGGATCGCAAACCGGCGCATGGGCCGACGTTACCGGGCCGGATGTCGGCGCACCGTGATGAGAACCGACCACACGTCGAATCGCCAACCGGGATTATCCGCGGCGAGTAACCGTTGAAGCCTTGGCGGCGATAAGATGTCGGCGCCTGGCGAGTTGCCGATATCGCATTTCAGCAGCCGGTCGATGGAGCGGGGAGCGGCGATGGACGACAGAAAACACGAAGTCGAGTTGTTCGCGGATGTTCCGGAACGCGGCACGGCAGACAATCTGCTGCGCACCGCCCAGCAACATCACGTCGTGTTGTCGAGCATGGCCGACACCAAGGCCAATATTATCATCACGGTTTCGTCGATCGTCCTGACCATTGCGCTGGGGCGCCTTGAGGATCCGGCGTTGCGCTTGCCGGTGCTGACGCTGACCGCGTTCACGCTGGTCGCGCTGTTGCTCGCGATCCTTGCGGTGCTGCCCAAGTACCGGCCGCCGAAGTTGCACGATGGAGAGTTGCCGCCCGGATTCAATCTGGTGTTCTTCGGCCACTTCGCGCAGCTGCCGCGCACGCGTTATCTGGCCGAGATGAGTCATGCGCTGGCCAAGGATGGCTCGCCTTACGCAACCTGGAGCCGCGACATCTACGCGCTCGGCTGGTATCTGGCGCATCACAAATACCGCTACCTGCGCTACAGCTATCTGTTCTTCCTTGCTGGATTCGTGCTTGCCTGCCTCGAACGCGGCTGGGCATTGGTGTTTGGGCCACTGGTGAATGCCGGCTGATATCCGCAGCCTGCTGGCTGCCGCGCAATCACGCTTGCCGGGCGACTCGCCACGACTCGAGAGTGAAGTGTTGCTCGCGCATGCGCTGGCGCGTTCGCGCAGCTGGTTGTACGGCCATCTCGATGAGCAGCCGATCCGTGCGGCTAGAGAGCATTTCAATATGCTGATCGACGCGCGCTATGGCGGCAGGCCGATCGCCTACCTTCTCGGACAACGCGAATTCTGGTCGCTGCCGATCCGCATCACCCCGGACGTGCTGATCCCGCGAGCCGAAACCGAACGGCTGGTCGAACTCGCGCTGGATCGCATCGACAACCACGCCGGCATCGATGTCGCAGATCTCGGGACCGGATCGGGTGCGATCGCGCTTGCGATTGCGCACGAGCGCCCGCAGGTGCGCATGCTTGCGACTGACCTCGACGCCGCCGCACTCGCCGTGGCGCGCGATAACGCCGCACGACTCGACCTCGCACATGTCGAATTCGCCGCAGGGGACTGGTGCGCCGCGCTCGGCTCGCGCCGCTTTGATCTGATCGTGTCGAACCCGCCGTATGTCTGCGCCGAAGATCGCCATCTCGACCAGGGTGATTTGCGCTTCGAACCGCGCTCCGCGCTCGTCTCCGGCGACGACGGTCTCGATGCGATCCGCTCGATCGTCGCCACCGCGCCGCGGCATCTGAATCCCGGCGGTTGGCTGTTGCTCGAACACGGTCAGGACCAAGCAGATCGTGTTCGCGAAATACTGCACCAAGCCGCGTTTTGCGAGATCGTCACGGAGACGGATCTTGCCGGCAAGGATCGCGTTTCGCTCGGACGCACGACCAGCTAGCGCGAACCTGTCAACCGGGCACTGAACCGGACAATCCCCGCCTCAACCAGTGCTGCGCAACTTGGATGTCGCGAGCACGTCGGCGAAGCGCGCGCGTATCTGCTTTTCGATGCCGATTGCATCGAGACCGGCTTCTGCCAGGACTTCCTCGCGGCTGCCGTGTTCGAGAAACGAATCGGCCAGACCGATTTGCAGCAGGGGAACCTGGATGCCATGTAAGCCAAGCACCTCGACGACCCCGCTGCCGGCGCCGCCGGCAATTGCGTTTTCCTCGACGGTCACGATCGCTGTGTGCTCACGCGCCATGTCGAGAATCAGGCTCTCGTCCAGCGGCTTGACGAAACGCATGTTGACCAGGGTCGCGTCCAGCGTTTCTGCGACTCGGGCGCACGGTGCGACCATGCTGCCGAACGCGAGCAGGGCGATGGTGCGGCCATGCCGAACGATATCGGCTTCGCCGATTGGCAGCGTGGCAAGCCCGGATTGCACCGCAGCGCCGGTTCCGCTGCCACGCGGATAGCGCACGGCGGCCGGGCCGTCATGCAGGAACCCGGTGGTCAGCATGCGGTGGCATTCGTCTTCGTCGGCCGGGGCCATGACCAGCATGTTCGGAATGCAACGCAGGAATGAAAGATCGAAGCTGCCCGCGTGGGTCGCGCCATCCGGCCCGACCAAGCCAGCCCGGTCGATTGCGAACAGCACATCGAGATTTTGCAGCGCGACATCGTGTACCAGCTGGTCGTAGGCGCGCTGCAGAAACGTCGAATAGATCGCCACCACCGGCTTGGCGCCTTCGCAAGCCATGCCTGCGGCGAGCGTCACGGCATGTTGCTCGGCGATGCCGACATCGAAATAGCGTTGCGGGAATTCCCTGGAGAAGCGCACCAGGCCCGAGCCTTCGCGCATCGCCGGCGTGATCGCGTAAAGCCGCGGATCAGCGGCAGCCATGTCACACAGCCAGTCGCCGAACACGCTCGTGTAGGTGGGTCTGGAGGCCGATTTGCGCGCCAGCCCCGCGACCGGATCGAACGGACCGACGGCGTGATAGTCGATCTGCGCGCGCTCGGCGGGCGCATATCCCTTGCCCTTGGTCGTGACGATGTGGAGCAGCTGCGGACCCTTGAGATCCTTCACCGTGCGCAGCGATTGCAGCAGTTGCGGCAGGTCGTGGCCGTCGATCGGTCCGGTGTAGTGGAAGCCGAGTTCCTCGAACAGCGTCGATGGCACGAACATACCCTTGGCGTGTTCTTCCCAGCGCTTGGCGAAGCGCCACAGGAAGCCGTCGCGCGGCATCGCCCGCTTGGCGCCTTCGCGAATCCGGTTCAACGTGCGGCTGGTCATGAGCCGCGCAAGCATCTTGGAGAACGCGCCGACATTCTCCGAGATCGACATGCCGTTGTCGTTGAGGATCACCAGCAGGTCGGGCTCGACATCGCCGCCGTGGTTGAGCGCTTCGTAAGCCATGCCGGCGGTCGCCGCGCCATCGCCGATGACCGCAACGATGCGGCGATGATCGTCCGCACGTTGCGCCGCGATCGCCATGCCGAGCGCGGCGCTGATCGAGGTTGAGGAATGACCGACGCCGAACGTGTCGAATTCGCTTTCGGCGCGCTTCGGAAACGGCGCGAGTCCGTCCTTCTGCTTGATCGTCGTGATGTTGTCGCGCCGACCCGTGAGGATCTTGTGCGGATAACACTGGTGGCCGACATCCCAGACCAACCGATCGTGCGGCGTGTCGTAGAGGTAATGCAACGCGATGGTGAGTTCGATGACGCCGAGTCCCGCGCCGAAGTGACCACCCGAACTCGCGACCGATTCGATCAGGTACGCGCGCAGCTCGCGCGCGAGGGGCGGCAACTCGGATTCCGGCAGGCGACGCAGTTCGGCTGGCGAATCGATGTGGGCCAGCAGAGGGTAGCGGGCGGGGTCGGTCATCGGCTGAAATGTAACGGCGGAAGCGTCATTGTCGGTCGCCTGCGCCGATGCCGCAAGGAATGAGGGTTTCCTGCGGCCCGGCGCGGACTCGCCATTCGCAGCTTGTTCATTCTCAAGCCTCCGTCCGACGACGGAACTATCGCGGCTCGGCTTCGGCGCGAATCGGCGTGTCGCTGGACTGGCTTTCGCTGGACGGTGCGTGGGCCAGTCTCGGAGCGGTGGCCGACGTGAAGGCGATCGATCTGCATTCGCCACAATGCCACGCCTTGTTGCAAACGCTACGCAGTGCGCGACCCGGTACGTGCCTCGATTTCAGTTCGGCCTTTGCGGCCGCCGCAGTTCGGGCAGGACGCGAGCGCGTACCCGGCATGGTGCGGACGATGAATGCAGCAGAGAATGCAACGCCCGAAGCCAATGCCAGGTTCATGTTCGCGCGCATCGTCCCCAGTCAGATTGGTTCGAGTCCATTCCGGATAACGCGCAAAAGCCGCATCTTCATGCATCCACTGTCCCATCACATGATCCGGGCCGAGTTCGATCTCTCCGGAATCGCGAACCTGACGCTGGCGCCGCAGATCAATCCGCTCCGGGGCTCGTGCGCCACGCGTCGCGATACCGGCATCGTTGGCGTGCGTCTTTCGATCGATGGGCGGCCACTCGGCCCACGCTTCATCGTGGATCGCGAACATTCGAAAACGCTGCCGATCGACGTCGATGGCGCGGCGTGGCTGCGCGTGGATATCGACGACGGGAACGGCACCGAAGCGTGCGACTGGTTCGCACCTGGATTTCCGAGCATCGCTGGCGCGGCCGATGCATCGATGTCGCCCGCGGCAAACAGCAAAGGGACGGCTGCCCGTGCCGGGGAGTGCGGGACGTCGCACCTCGCGGCGGCCATGCACTAGCAGGCATCGCGACTACATCGAGGGTTTCGGAAACCGATCGATCGGGGCTCAGTCGAAGCCGTTCGCGAAAATGGAATCGCCCGGGAGTACGCCCAATGGGCCGGGATAGCTGTAGCCCGGAAACACCGAGGCGAGATCATTGTTGCCGAGGTGCTGGGTCACGATTTCGCTGAGGATCCGGCGCGTGTCGATCGTGGTGGCCACATCCTCGTTCTGGAATAGCTGGCGGTTCTGCAATGCCGAAGGTGCCGTGCAAAGCGCCGCAAGCCAACTGAGTCGCAGCAACGATTGAAGCTGCCTTGACAGTGCCGTGCTCTCGATTACGCGCCGGCCGAATTCGCTTTGCACCACCACGATCATGCGGTCGGCCAGACCATCGCCCGCCAGATCGTTGTAAAGCGCCGTCAATACTTGCGACAGCCCGTCGACGTGCGCGGCATACTGGTTGGAGTTGAGGTTGCCCTGATCGCTTGCGCTCTCGTTTTCGTGCGTGTACCAGCCGCCGAAATCCAGCGTGGCGACCTGCAGCCCGGCGCCGTGCTTGGCAACGTTGGCGATGATTTGCGCCTGCTTGGACAAGGTGGCGCCGGTGCCGGTACTCGGGTAATTCGCTCCGGGCGAAGGGGTGTAGTTGGCGAGATCGAGCGAATCGACCAGTTCCACCGTGGTCGCCGCGCCAGCGCCGGCCTGCTCCAACTCGCCGCCGCCGGCATAAAGCTGATCGAGAGTGATCATCGTGGATCGCTTGTACGTCGGCTCGCCGTTGACCGACCCGCCGTTCGAATTCGGGTGGAAGCTCGCCGGATCATCGAGCGTCATCGAATCTGGGCGCCCAAGCAGGCTGTTCGGCGGAGAGGAGCCCGCCGCGAGTGCGGGAATCTGCGCGTCGTCCGGTACCTGTCCGGCCGATGCGAGATGACGCGCGAGCCAGCCGCTCGCAGTGTGCGTATTTCCGGGCGTGCCAAGATCGCAGTAGTCCTGCGCATCGAAATGGCTGCGCGAGATGAGATCGAGCGGAAAGCCGATGCCGTGCACGATCGCAAGTTTGCCGCCCTGATAAAGATCGTGCAGGCCGGTCGCCGCGAAGTGCAGTCCGAAGTTTCCGGACAGCGGCAGCGCGGCCGTTTCGCCCGTGGTGCGAAGGTAAATCGTCGGCCGCTTTTCGACGTACGGATCGCGATCGGGGCCGTCGATCGGCGCCACCAGATTGAGCTCATCCACACTCCGGCAGGAATTCTCGAGAAATAAGTGCTCTCCCAGCCAGTCCGGGGTATTCATGCACCCGGCGCAGCCCGGCAAGTCACAGGCAGACCGTCGAGCCCTTGAGGAACGCGCGTCGCGTGATGTTTCCCATGACCGAGCCCCCTGTCTCAACGCACGATGAACTGCGGACTGAAGACGATAAAGTTGACCATCCGCGCAGCCGGCTGTACCAGTAATTCGGGCTCTGGTTGGTCTCGATGCCGAGCGTATGCCCGCTGGTCACCGCGCCGATACCGACGTCGGGCGGAAATATGGTCAGCGTGTCGGTGTTGCGCGTCATGAAATCCGCGCACCTGGGAGTGAAGATCGGGGCCTCGCCAGCCGTCGGTCGGATCGGGTACGAAGACGAAGACGCGCGTCAGCCAGAAGTTCGCGAGATTGTTCGGCGTGTGGTCATTGGGGACGCTAGGAAAACTCATTGAGCGTGATATCGAGGAGCGGCACCAGCGGTATCTGGTCGGTGCCAGTGTCCTCGTCGAACGTCCAATCCATCGTGCGCCATGATTGCACCAGGGCCGTGCTCCCGGTCCACGCATCCGAGGCGTCCGGATAACCGTTCGGTGCGCGCCAGTAGAAAGGACGCTCGCCGGTGCGGATGAAGCGGCTCATGAAATTGTCGCTGCTGTTCGATTCGCCGTCGATATTGCGACGCAAGGTGAAATCGATGCTGGTTGCACGCAGCGCCGACACCACGCTCTCGAACGGACGCCGGATCTTGTTGGCGAAATTACCGATATCGCGAAACGATCCCGGCCCCGCGTCGAACAGCAGCAGTGCGCGCACGGTCTGCTTCAATTGGTCGGGATCGTTTCGCGCGGTGTAGAACACGTGCGCCGCATTGTCGACAACGGCCTGCGGCGGCTCGTCGCCGATGAAGCGTTGTGCGAGTTTCATCGCGATATGACGCCCGGTTCCCGGATGCATCGCGATGCGATCGAGAAACGTCGCGATCTCCTGGGTGGGCGGCGTATTCGCCGGCACGAATTCACCCACGACGGTTTTCTGGCCGATGTATGACGCGCTGATCAGGGTCTGATGGCCGTCGGAGACGGATCCGTCTGGCCGTTGCCAAGCGAATCCGGCGAGGCTCTCGCGCCGCCGTGACGTCGGCTTCGCATAGCGAAGATGAAGACGCCGTCCGCTGCGAGATGTGCGGCAACCGCGCTCAACGGGAACAAGGTCATTGATCGTCCACCAAGCGTGGCGGCTCGCAGAAATCCCACGCATAGTTCAGGTCGAAACACGGCGCGCGGTTGATTCGTTGTCGAAGAAATACAGCATCGCCGGCGACTCAAACGCGCTGCAGCATCATGCGGAAATTCAACAGTTCCGAAGGATGACATCTCGATCCCAGCTGCTCCACATCGAGCATCCCTCTAGCTGTGGTCAACCGACACATTGAAGTGGTCATGTGCCGGAATTCGGACCCAACCATTAGGCTCTTGCCCAGTGCCTGCCCAACCAGGGTCAGAGCAGTCGCGTCGCGTTGGACCGGTAATTTTACGTAAGGGCCACCGGGTGGGCTGCCGTTGACTTCGTAGTCGTTCCAGAGTTCATCGAAATTCTTGTTGAGTGTCTCGTAAGCGGGATTCGCGAGGCGCACGTCGACGTCCGGATCCGTCACGTTGCCGTTGCCGTCGACGCTTGGATTGAGCTGCTCGTCGACGAACGCAATAAGGCACGCGTCGTCTGCAATCCAGCGAAAAAGGCGAGATGAATAGGTCCCAAGTGCTCGCGGCACCAGAACCGAGCGCGATCATATTCCGAACGGTGGCGACATCGTCGTGATTATTCGATATCTTTGTTGCGGATTGTCGCGCCATGTCATCCATCAGAAAGCCGCGGCACTCGCCACGGAAACCGCCGATCGTTGTGCACTCATGGGTGTCGCCGCCACTGCCCCTTCGCGGCGAGTGTACGCGCGGCTGGTTGTTCGCAAGCGTGCTATTGCATCTACACCCCCAATCTGCGACCTGCCGCTACTGCGGCCGCCGATCCTTGGGCAGGTGATGGACCAGGAATTCCATCTGGTCGGCAAGGATGTTGCGGTTCGACAGGATCAGATGCTCGACCCAGCTTGGCCGGAACGGCACGGCGAGCAGCGGCATCGACGCCTGGTGCGGCGTGCGACCGCCCTTTTTCACGTTGCAGCACCAACAGGCCGTGACCACGTTTTCCCATTCGTCGCGGCCACCTCGCGAAATCGGTTGCACGTGGTCGCGCGTCAGATCGCCGCGGTGGAAGTTCTCGCCACAGTAAAGGCACAGCATGCGATCGCGCGCGAACAGCGCCGCGTTGGTCAGCGCGGGAGACGGATCGATGGCGCGGTGACGCGCATGGCCGGTGCTCGCGACGATCGGATGAAGTGCGAGCAGGCTTTGCTCGCCGGTCAGACGGCTGCTGCCGCCGTGGATGGTCAGGCACGGATCGCCGAGCGTCCATGCGACGGCGTCGCGCACGTACAGGCACACGGCGCTTTGCCAGGAAATCCAGTCCATGATCCGACCGGTCACGTCCAGCGAGAGGACGCGGGTCGAATGGATATCAGCCACGTTGGCGACTTCTGCAAGCATGTTGTCCGGTCGTCTCCGCCGTGCGTACGCGCGCGTGAACGCGCTGCCTGCGCTGTCGGCGCGCCGAGCATAAAGCAAAACCACGCTGGCGTGCGATGAGTGGCCTCGAATGGGGCGCTGCCGTCCTTGTTGCGAGCGGTCCGATACGAGTTTGGAGTCGACGCACCGTAAATGCACGGCGGGACTATGGTCTGCTGTCGTTTCCTGAACGAATCTATCCGGTGCGAATTCTCTTCGCACTCGCCTGCATCAAAGCTTGCCGTGCTCGAGCGGACGCTCGCGATGCATGAGGGCCCATTCGGCATGTTCGGCCAGCGCGGCTTCGCCGAGGGCGCGCAGGATTTCGCGCCGCGCCTGAAGATCGGGTTCGGCGTCGAGCACCTTGCGGGCTCCGGCAAAGATATTGCGCATGAACTCGTATTGCTTGATCAACTCCTTGTCGGCCTTGCGGTACGCGTAGGATTCGCGCGCTGCTGCGATGATCGCCAGCATACCCATCGCGGCGACCAGCAAATTGCTGGTGTCGGCATCGAGATGCCGATGGAATACGGCCAGGCTCGCGCCGATCGCCATACCGGTCCAGAGGCAAATGCGTCCGATACCGTGCGTCGCACGATGCACTCGACTGCGCTGCTCGGTCCTGCGCAGGTAGTAGTCGAGCTGGCCGCCGCGCCTCGGGGCGCCGATCCACTCATCGACCACGGCCGCGAGGGCAGCTTCGGACCCATCGACGCGGTCGGGTGCATTGAGCCCCGCGGCGCGCATCACATTGCGGATCCAGCCGAGTTCGAGATCCTGTTTCTGCATGAAGTTGTCGTGGGCGAACGCAATCGATGTGGCCGCTGCGACGCCGGCGCGCTGCCAGTAGCGCTGTACGCGCAGGCCTTCGGCCAACGCACGGTAATCGATGTATTTGCGATGCCAATGGCGGCGCCGCGCCAAGCGATCGAGCAGCACGCCGGCGGCAAAAAGCGCAATGAACAGATCCAGCATCGGCGCTTGCGGGATGAGATCCTGCGGCAGATCCGAATAGGAGACGAACGCAATGCCCATCAATGCCGCCAGCACATGGATGCCGCGCATCCCGAGCAGCACGCGTTTCTGGAAATGCATCGCGAGCCAGTCGGCTGCGGCGAACAGCGCATCGAGCCGGTCGCTTTTCCCTACGTCGCCGCGAATCGGTGAGGTCGATGCATAGGCATCGATGTCGGCGCGATAGCGTTCGACATCCGCGTTGAATTCGACCATGCGCCGGAACATCATGGCAAAGTCATCCGGCATCCCGTCCGCCGCAGGCCGGGCGCCGGTCTGGCAGATCCAGCGCGCATCGAGAGGTGCCAGCGAAGGGTCCGGAGGATCGACGACGCCCTGCATGTCACGGCGCGAGCACGCGATGTGGTAGACGAGACTTTCGTCGTCGCGTTCGATCAGCGAGTGCGTGCTGCGGCGCCTCTCGATTGCGCCCGGCACGATGCCATCGAGGTGATAGCGCACGATCTGCGCGGTACCGCCCGTAAGGTCGGACGTGCGGCCGTCCCACAAGGCCAGCAGGATATGGCAATGGCTGGCGATGAACAGCCCCGCTTCGGCGTACTGCGCGTCGCGTTGCGCGCCGGGCACCGCAACGCCGCTCGCCGAATTGCGAGCCAGCAGCGGCACCCGCACCAGCTCCGCGTGTCGACAAAGCCTTTCGAACCGGGCGTGGCTGTCCTCTTCGGTGAAATCATCGGCGTAAAGCTCGGGTGATAACGGCAAGACCGCCACGAGTTTCGCGCCGCACGCAAGCGCCTCCTCGGCCACGAGCTGGTCGCCGCCTTCAGCGAGCGCCGACAGCACGATCAGTGGCAGTTGCGGAAACGCTTGCCGGAGTTCGACCAGGAACGCGTGGGCGCGCTCACGCAATGGTCCGATCTCGGTGGCGGCGAGATTGCGATGGCTGGTGACGCCGACGATCAGTGGCGCAAGTTGCTCGGTCGGATCTGTCATGGGAGCGTTACTTGGGTAATACGTTTGTTGCGCATGCAAGATCGCGGTGTGCGGTGCCGCATCAAACCGGATTCCAGCCTTGACCGATCGACCGCGACGACATGGAGTTCTCCTCGTGGTGTTGATTGGATGCGTTGCCGGCGACAGCGACGCAGGCAACGCGATTGCGCGAGATTGCCACTGGGATGATTCCGATTCTCCGGCCGGGAGTCGAGTGGCGAGAACCTTATCGGGTCACCTTCCATGACTGCGCAATTCGCGTGCCCATGATCCGAGTCCGATTCACCTACCCGTTACGGATGCCGGGTTTCTTCTGGACGCCGCCAAGTCCTGGTGGGTCCGAACTGTACGTTTTGCCGCCGGACTCGACGAGAATCGTGTACGGGTAGGTGTTGGCAGGGCCTCCCGGAGGTGCGGGAGTGTCCTGCACGGTGACCTGGGCCGGCGTGACATTCGGCGGTCCGAAGGCACTCGGATTGTTGTCGAAAGTCAGCGACTTGAACGTGAAAGCCTGGCTCTTGGCGGCCGGCACCCATATCAGCGTTTCTGCGACACCGGCGCTGACCGGATACGGATCGGGCAGCGAGACGGTTACAGGGGGCTTGGCATTGATGTCCAGCGAAACGGTAATCGACATGGCTTGAGTCCTCGTGTGGATGGAACGTGGTGAATGACAACAACCATCAAGAAAACAGGCACGCCTCGGGCGCTCGCAGCTTGTCGGCAGTCCGTATCGGGATACCGGCCACTCCCCGGATTGTCGGCGACCAACAGATCGCAACCCTGCGGCCTGCTGAAAGGCAAAGCTCCGGCTGTCTGGAGAAATCCGCTCCGGCAGTGTCGCGCCCACAATACATAAGTTCGTGCTGTCTTTTTCCGAACCGCAGCTTTTCCAAAGCAGCCTTCGTGTCGTGCGTAGATATCGGAAAACGCGAGCACCCGATTGGTTTCATTTCATTGCGTCGGCAATCCGCAACGTCACCTCCTGGTCTTGCGGATAGGAGAGTTTCTTGTTCGCAACAAGCGCGACAAGATCCGGCGCGCGATAACCCGTGGCCGCAATCTTCGCGAGCAATGGCCGCGCGGTATCGATATCACCGAGCAGCAGCATCGGGCTGACCCAGGCTGCGAGAAAACGCGGATCGTCGCCGGACCTTGCGAGCGGCGCGATCGTGTCGCGCGCCTCCATCCAGTCCGCTCGCGCCGCCGCGTCGTCGTGGCGCGCGGCCGAAATCTCCCCGCGTACGATTTTCGTCTGTGCATCCAGGAGAGCCCAGTTGTTATCGCCGGTTTTCTTCGCCATAGCGTTGCGAATCAGCGCGAGTGCTGCATCTGCCGACTTCCGGGCGGTCCCGGTGTTGCCCATCGCGAGATAGAGCTGCGCGCTTTCGAGCTGGGCTTGCGCCAGCATCTGCTGTTGATGGGAGTTGGTAGGGTCTTTCTCCACCAGCGCGTTCAGCACCCGCAGCGCATCGGCAACCGGCGCAACTGCGCGATCGAGTTGCCCTTGCTGACGCAGCAACCCGCCGAGCAATTGGCTGTAGCGCGCGAAGTCCTCCTTGAAACTCGCGTTCGACTGATCGAACGCCGTGAGTGATTTCGCACTGGTCACTGCTGCCCTGACATACTGCAGCGCCGATTCCATTTCACCGCACAAGGCGAGGGTTCGGCCGAGGATTGCGTTGCTGGCGACGAGATCGTCCTGCGCATCACGGTTGGCCGGGTCTCCAGCCACCAGCGCGGACTTGATCTGGACGTCCTTGCGATACGCGGCAATCGCCTGATCGAGCCGGCCCTGCTGCAGTGCGATCTTGCCGAGATTGTTCCACGCCCAACTGAGTTCGGTCTTCCAGTCCGTATTCTTTGGTTCACGTTCGACGAGAGATTGAGCGATTTCGAGGGCCGCATCGTATTCCTTCTTCGCCGCCACGACATCGCCGCGTGCGTCGAGCACTTGGCCGACATTGTTGTGGGCGGTCTCGAGGCTATACGCAAATCCGTGTCATCGGGCTTCTGCGCGACCGCTCGCTGCAAAGTATCGCGATCGTTTTCAAACGTCTGCAACGCGTGATCGAAATCGCCCTGATAGTAATAGGTCTGGCCGATCCAGTTGAGGCTCGCGGCATAGGCCGCCTCGCGCGACACATCGCCCGGTGCGCGTTCGAGCAATTCGGAATTGATCGCGGCAGCGGCCTGAAAGCTTTTCAGCGCCTCGGGCAGCTGATTCTGATTCATGCGTACGGCGCCGATTTTCTGCAACGCGTTCGCGCGCAGCGCCAACGCATCGTCGGTCACATCGCGGCTCGGTATCGACTCGAAATACGCCATCGCCTTGTCGTCGACCGACTGAAGGATGTCGAGCCGGTTCACCGCGCCGAGCTTGTCGTTGAGGTCGCCCAGCATGAAGCCGACCAGGCCTTCCGCCTGTTTCTGGCGGCGCAAGGCATCCTGGCGCGCGACCTCAGCGTGATGGCGCGCGACCACGGCCGTGATTGCGAGTGTTGTCGTGATCGCCATCACCACCAGCGCCGCCGCCGTGATCGCCACCATGCGCCGGTTTCGCCGGTGCAGTTCGCGCTGCTTCAACGCATCGAAGCCGACATCCAGCATGCCGGCGATCAATTTGAGTTTGGCGTTGGCCTTGCCGTCCTTGTCGGGCCGCGCATCGGCGGCAATCGGTTCGGTGTGCTCGTCAGTCGGTTGGCCGTCCGTATCGACGGTGAAACGCAGCGCCTCGCAGAAACACTCCTCGGCTTCGCGGCCCGGGATGTCGCTTGCGTTCGGCTCGCCATCGACAATCAGGCACAGGATGCGATCGCGACGCCCCATGCGCTTGAACGCAAGCACCTCCTCGTTGACCCAGCGCGATTGAGCGGCGTGCGGCGAGCAGACCACGATCAGTGCGGCCGAGCGGCCTAGGGCCTGCTCGACTTTCAGGTTGAGATCGGTAGCGCTCGGCAGTTCGTCGCGATCACGGAAGATCGGCACCAGGCGGCGTGGTATGACGCCGGCCGCAGTGCTCGTTCCCACCAGACGCGACGGCACGCGGTAGGTTTCGAGCGCCTTGTGCAGCCAGTCGCACCACGCGCGATCCTGGTGGCTGTAACTGATGAAGGCGCGATAGTCGAAACCGGCGTTGGTAGGCGGTGGCGTCAAGGCAGCGGATTTACCGGCATTGCATTATGGAGATGCAGGTAATACGCGATTGCCGCGATCGCGCCCAGACCGATCAAGCCCGCAACGATCCAGATAACAGGGAGACGACCCGCAAGGCGGATAACAGGTTTTCGCCCTCTGGTGGTCGACCCGCGTGGCTCGCCGTCTACCGTGACAGCGACGTTTATCTCATATGTAAAGGGAGAAGCATTTTTGGGAACTGAAAATGTGGTTGTTGCTCCCAGACTGCTGGCAATTGCCTATCCCCGGCGGATCGGGCGGGTCGAATGTGATGTGGAATTTAAAGTCTTGCACACTCGCAGCTGCTTCATCAGGTGTGAACACGTAGTCTTTCGGTGTCTGGCCAACGTCAATTTCGTAACGAGTCTGGTTTTTACTGTCGTGAATGAAAACGCTGTCATCCACATCATTCTTATCAACGAAAACAATAGTGTAATTTTCGGTCGTCATGGATCATTGCTCCTGCTGTTGATTACATTGCCGCCGATAATCCGGCTTGCCCATTCATCACATTCTCGTTTCCAATCACGGTGTTCTCGCAACCGACTCCTCGTTGACGAACTGCGCTATTCGGTTCGCAACTTGACTGTCTGATTGATAATGGATGCCAGCTGCGGCGACGGACGCAACAAAATCAGGTTCGCGGTAGCCCATGTGTGACAACACATCAATAGTGGGGCGGGCTTCGTCGATCTTTCCGACTCTAAGCAGAGCGCTAGTCCATGCATTCAAGACATCTGGGTCTTTCGACGCTGCCGCATGTGGTCGAATAACGGTCAACGCGGCTGTCCATGCGCTATTTGCATTGGAGGCTTGTTTGCTTCGAGCAGCCACATCGCCGCGGAGGAGTTCAACCTGCGCGATGAGCAACGCGTTTGCACGGTCCTCCTCGGGGCCTAGTTGAGTAAATGTCTCTGGCAACGAGTGTGCTGCCTGGCGCGCGGGACCCAGGCGGTGCTGAGCAAGAAAGCACTGGATCCGTTCCACATCTGCACGGATTAGCTCGGCTTGCCATCGTACATTTCCTGCGTCCTTGGCGACCAGAATATCCAGGTGAGCAATCGCGTCGTCGTCCAGTCTTGCTGCTTCGGCAACCTCGCCGCGCGCGCGTTGAACTTGGCCCAGCATGCGGTTGTACGTGCCGGCTTCACCGAGCCAGTCTGTGGAGCTCGAATCGACGGCGAGCAATTCGTCTACTTCGTCGACGGCCATACGCAGGTAGGTCTCAGCGGCCTGCAACTCACCAGACTGATAAAGGATCTTGCCGAGAGATGCATTGCTGATCGCGAGATCCTCGCGACTTTCGTTATTGCCCGGATCGAGTGATGCGACGCTAAGTTTTATTTTCCTGTCGGCGATCGATTCGCGAATGGCGCCCTCCAGATTACCGTCCGTGAGGGCGATTCGAGCCAAATTCCTGTGCGCGTAAGCGGTTTCGGTTTTCCACTCCAGCTTCTGAGGCTGTCGATGGCTGAGCGATGTATAGACGTCCATCACCGCCGCGTATTCACGTCGGGCGTCGGCAAGACGACCTTTCACTTCGAAAATGCGGCCAATGTTGTTGCGCGCGATGCCAAGGTCGTCCAATACGGTGTCGTCCTGAGCGCCACTTTGAAGCAGCTCCGAGAGCGCCGTGCGCGAGGCAATGAAACGCGCCAGCGCGTCATCTACTGTTCCTTGGGACCAGTCCACAAAGCCGATCCAGGTCATGCTTTCGGCGTGGATTCTCCGATACTCCACATCGTTCGGCGCGTTACGCACCAGTCGAGTTGTTGAATCTAGCGCCCGGTTGAAAGCATCCAGTGCCTGGGGAATGTGCCCTTGATCGCGTTGCACTGCGCCTAGTTTGAGCAGCGCCTTGGCACGCTGCGCGAGCGCGTCGTCGTTCATGTCGGCAGACGGCAACGCATCGAAATACTTCACCGTCTTGTCCGCGACGCTTTCCAGGATGTCGAGTCGATTGACTTTGCGCAGTTCGTCGTCGAGATCGCCGAGCATGTAACCGACCAGGTCTTCGGCTTGCTGCTGGCGGCGTTCGGCAGCATGCCGAGCGATGATTGCGTTGATCGCGAGTGCGCTGGTCAAGGTCAGCAGGGCAATCCCGGCCACAGCCACGGCAGCCCAGCGCCAGCGCCGGCGACGGCGTTCGCGATGCTTGAGATCGTCCAGATCGACGCCGAGCATGCCGGCGATGAGTTTCAGCCGTACATTCGCCTTGCCGTCGCGGTGCGGACGCGCATCCGCGGCAATCGGTTCGAAGTGCTCGCCGGTCGGCTTGCCATTCTCATCAAGGCGCTGTCTCAGCGCGGGCGCAAAGCATTCATCGTGTTCGCGCCCGGCCCAGGCGCTCGCGCCGGGCTCGCCATCCACGATCACGCAGAAGATACGGTCCGTGCGACCGAGCCGCTGGAATGCGCGAACTTCCTGATCGACCCAGTGCGACTGGGCCGAATGCGGCGAGCAGATGACGATCAAATTGTTCGACTGCGCGAGGACATCGTTGACCTCGCGACTCAAATCGGTCGCGCTCGGCAACTCGTCACGATCGCGGAAAATCGGTACCAGGCGCGCGGGGATCACCCCGGCTTCGGTCTTGAGGCCGACAAGTCGCGACGGGATCGCGTAGGTTTCGAGCGCGCGTTGCAGCCATTGCGCCCAGCTGCTGTCGTGATGGCTGTAGCTGATGAAGGCGCGATAGCGGAATGCCGTCGGAGGCGGGAAGGGCAGTGACGACATGTCACGCATTCCTCGTCGACGCACGCGAAGGCGCGCGCATCCAAACCCGCAGTCCGCCCACGACGTTGCAGCGACCGGCGAAGAGCCGGCGGACCAATGGGCACATGGCGCCCGACTCTGTCATTCAGAGCCCCCTCACACCCCCAATCCCTGGGACCCAACATCGCCTGCACACCCGTCGCCGGCTGGCGGACGTCGGTCGAACAGCCGCAATCCGCGATTGCCGGCGACGCGACCAGCCTAGCAGCAAGCGTGACCTGCGTCACACGCTATTTTTGTGATTTCAGTAAGTTTTTTGCGCTACACGCCTGAAAGGAAGCGAGCCGTATTCGGATCAATCGAACTGCGAATCGCTCAGATCCATCAGGTTGCCCGCGCCAGACCGGATTGCCGCGGCGTGTCCATGGATACGCGGCAGGATGCGGTTGAAGTAGAAACGCGCGGTGGCCTGCTTGCTCGCGAGGCGTTCGGCGCCGTGGGCGCCAGCGACTGCCACCGATCTGGCCCAGAAATACGCCAACGCGACGTAGCCGGAATAGAACAGGTAATCGACCGCGGCTGCGCCGATCTCGTCGGGGGCCTTCGCCGCGCGCTGTCCGATCTCCTGGGTCAGCTCGCTCCATTGCTTGGCGACCATCGCGAGCGGTGCGACAAACTCCCCGAGCAGCGCATTGCCTGCCTGCGACTGGCAGAACGCAGCGATTTCCTCGAGGAAATGCTTGAGCCCGGCCGCATGCAACTGCATGACCTTGCGGCCGAGAAGATCCAGCGCCTGGATTTGCGTGGTGCCTTCGTAGACCGTGGTGATGCGCGCGTCGCGTGCGAGTTGTTCGATGCCGTGTTCGGCGATGTAGCCGTGGCCGCCATAGACCTGCATCGCATCGTAGGTGCATTCGATCGCGGTCTCGGTCAGCATGCCTTTTACAATCGGCGTCAGGAACGACACCAGTTCCTCGGCGCGTTGGCGCTCGGCGTCATCCTCGGCGCGATGCTGGATATCGACCAGCGAGTAGGCGTACAGCGCCAGCGCGCGGCCGCCTTCGGCGAACGCTTTCTGGGTCAGCAGCATGCGCCGGATATCCGGGTGCACGATCAGCGGGTCGGCGGGAAGGTCGGGGAACTTCGGACCCGTCGCGGCGCGCATCTGCAAGCGCTCGCGTGCGTAGGTCAGCGCGTTCTGATACGCGCGTTCGGTGAGCGCCAAGCCCTGCATCCCGACCGCGAGCCGAGCGGTATTCATCATGGTGAACATTGCTTGCAGGCCACGGTTCGGTTCGCCGATCAGCCAACCGTCCGCGGCATCGAAATTCATCACGCAGGTGGCCGATCCCTTGAGCCCCATCTTGTGTTCGATCGAGCCACAGGCGAGCGTATTGCGCTCACCCATCGCGCCGTCCTTGGCAACCCTGAACTTCGGCACGATGAACAGGCTGATGCCGCGCGTGCCGGCGGGTGCATCCGGCAAACGCGCGAGGACGAGATGCACGATGTTCTCGGTGAAATCGTGCTCGCCGGCGGTAATGAAAATCTTGGTGCCGCTGATGCGATACCCGCCCTTTCCGTCGGGCTCGGCGCGGGTCTTCAAGAGCCCCAGATCGGTACCGCAGTGCGACTCGGTCAGGCACATCGTGCCGGTCCAGCGGCCTTCGACGATGGGCTTGAGGAACACTTCGCGCTGCCATTCCTCGCCATGCTGGAGCAAGGCCTCGGTCGCACCGTGCGACAGCAGCGGATAAGTGCCCCAGGCGAGGTTGGCCGAGTCGATCATCTCCTTGACCGCCGCGCCGATGACATGCGGAAGATCCTGGCCGCCGTACTTCTGCGGCGAGGTCAGGGCAGGCCATCCATTCGCCGTGTATTGCTCGTACGCGTGTTTGAACCCATCCGGTGTTGCGACGCTCGCATCAGCCGAATTGAAGCGGCAGCCCTGTTGATCGCCGGTCAGGTTCAGCGGTGCGAGCACCTGGGTCGTGAATCGCGCGGCTTCCTCGAGCACGGCGTCGATCACGTCGGGCGTTGCTTCCGAACAGCCGGGCAGGCTTTCGAACAACGCGCCGACGCCGACCACGTCGTAAAGCGCAAAGCGGATATCGGAAAGGGGTGCTTCGTAGGTTGCCATGGGACCTCAGCGCCAGGTGTTGGCGATTCCGGGAACCGGCGACAACCGGCTCGAATAATTGATCGGATAGTCACCTTTCGGATCGCTGCTTTCGATGGTTCCCTTGAGCCGGTAGGCGAAATCGCCTGTGGCCGGGAGTTTTGCAGCCGAGCGAAGCGTGGTCTCGACCACGTCCGCGCTGTCCTCGACGATGTCGATGTCCGGTTTGACATCGATGGTCCCGGCGTTGGCGCCGGCAATGTCGAGCGTCGCCTTGACTGCGCTGAAACGCGTCGGCACGGTGCTGAAATTCTGGATGCGCAGGGTCACATGCCATTGCCCATCGGCAGCAACGCTCAATTGCTGGATGCTCACCGCCGGCGGGCTGATGCGCCGCACCGGGCCGCCTCCGCAGGCGGCAAGAGCCAGCGCCATCAACCCAACCAAAAGATAAAAACGGCGCGTACGCATGATGACCTCGCGGGCTTTGAATCAGTGGGCGCTAGTGTAGTGCTTCGCCGCCTCGCGGGCATGCTCGCGCCAGGGAGTTGAAAAAGCCTTTCGGCGGCAGCTCCTTCCCGCGCATTCGGCGCTCGCAACTCGGGCTTGCTGGCCGTACCGAGGGGAAAATTCTCAATCCTGTCCCAAGGGGGTGTTCCTTCCCCCGTTTGCGGAGGAAGGCGCCGAAGGCGGGAGGGGATCGCTCGAAGGCGCGCGCCCGCGTGTGCCGTAGCGCTCGGTAAATGCATCGACTCCGACTTGGTCGACCACACGTCCAGCATCGAGCAGCACCACCTCATCGGCGAGCGCCGTTACTTCCTCGGGCTGGTGGGTTACCAGCAGCGTCGCGATCTTCAATTCGCGCTTGAGTCGCGTGAGATAGCCGAGCACTTCGCCGCGCGCATCCAGATGCAGGCCGGTCAGCGGCTCGTCCAGCAACAGCGCTTTCGGTGCAGCGAGCAGTGCACGGCCGATCGCGACGCGCTGACGTTCGCCGCCGGAAAGGCTGCGTGGGTGCCGCGCGAGCAACGGTGCCAGTTCGAGCAGCTCGACGATCTTGTCGAATTCGCTCTCGTCAATAGCGTGGCGCGAGCGCGCGCCGTAGTACAGATTTCCGCGCACCGTCAGATGCGGAAACAAGCGACCATCCTGGAATACGTAGCCAACGTGGCGGTCGACCACCGCAACGCGCACGCCGTTCGAACTGTCCTGCAATACGCGTCCGTCGAGCACGATGCGCGCCCGGTCGGGCTGCAGCAGTCCGGCGACTGCATTGAGCACACTGGTCTTGCCGGCACCTGAATCGCCGAACAATGCGAGCGTGCGTGCGTCGGAGCGGAACGCGATGTCGAGTTCCAGATCGGCATAGGCATGGGTCAGCGAAAGCGCGATCACCTTGCCGATCTCCGCCAGGGAAGGCCGCCTGCGATCACGGTCGCGCCCGCCGCAGCCGCGAACGCGACGAGCAGGGAGACGATCGCAAGCCGATGCACGCCGGGCATGCCATCGGGCACATTGAGCAATTCGTAGATCGCGATCGGCAGCGTGCGCGTCTGGCCCGGAACATCGGAGACGAAACTGATCGTCGCGCCGAATTCGCCGAATGCGCGCGCGAACGCGAGCACGCATCCGGCCGCAATGCCGCGCATCGACAACGGCAGCACGATCGTCACGAAGCGTCGCCATGCGCCGGCTCCGAGCGTTTCAGCCGCGGCTTCGAGGCCGCGATCGACATTGTCGAAGGCGACGCGCACGGCGAGCACCATCAATGGAAAGCCCATGACCGCCGCCGCAATCACCGCACCGGTCCAGCGGAATGCCACGACAATGCCGATCGCACCGAGCATCTCGCCAATCGGACCATGGCGGCCGAACAGTGCGAGCAATGCATAGCCGGTCACGACCGGCGGCACGATCAACGGCAGGAACACGAGCGATTCGAGCAAGAGGCGCCCCGGAAAGCGCCGTCGCGAAAGCAGCCATGCAAGACCGAGCGCGAAAGGCAGCGACACGACGACGCTGAGCAGCGCGACGCGCAGGCTCAGCGCGAGCGCCTGCCATTCGTCGGGTGCGAGCCAGTTCACGGCTTCCGCGTTCGCACGGCAGGATTATTTGGCAGGAAACGCGAAACCATAGCGGCGAAAGATGGCCTGTGCGGCCGACGTGCGCAACAAACCGAGTAGCTGGCGCGCGGCCGGCGTATCGTGTCCGGCAACGATCGCGACCGGATAGACGATCGGCGCGTGGCTCGAATCCGGAAACGTTGCGACCACGCGCACGCTCGATTCGGATATCGCGTCGGATCGATAGACGACGCCGAGCGGCGCTTCGCCGCGTGCCACGAAATTGAGCGCGGCACGCACGTCCTGCGCCGCCACGACATGCCTTTTCACTTTGCTCCACACACCAAGACTCGTCAGCGCCGCCTTTGCGTACCTGCCTGCCGGCACGCTGTTCGGCTCGGCCAGCGCGAGCCTGCCGTCGGCGTCGAGCGCGCCGACCAGATCGAATCCCGGCGCGATGTCGAGCTTCACCGTGCTGTCCTTCGGCGCGATGAGCACGAGACCGTTCGCAAGCAGATCCGAACGCGTGCCCGGCGCGATCAGCTTGCGCTGCGCGACGTAGTCCATCCAGTCCTCGTCGGCCGAAATGTACAGCGCCGCCGGTGCGCCGGCGGCGATCTGCCGGGCGAGCTGGGAACTGGCGGCGTAACTCGCCTTGATGTCACCGATACGCTTCGCTTGCGGCAACGCAAGGATCGCGTCAAGCGAGGGTTTCAAGCTCGCGGCCGCGAACACGAGCACATCGTCCGCGTGCACCGTGAGCGGCGTGACGAGCAGGCCGGCCAGCAACAGCCGTAGTCCCGCGGCATGCACAAGCGAGGCAATGACGGCTATTCGGGAATGCATCGGCGCGGCGCTTTTGCGATATCGACTGTGGAACATATCGTTTCGAGCGCGCCGATGCGAGTCGGGGAACGACACTCGGCGCGTCGTGCTTGCCGCTCGTGCCTCCTGATTCCTCGCGTATTGCGGGTACCCGTCCCTCCTGTGCGAGCCGCCATGATGACTTTCGGCCATTTCGCCCGGCTCGCCACGGCATGTACCCTCAGCTGATTTGGGTCGCCTGCGGCACATTCATTCCCACTTGCGGAAATCCTCATGACCGTTTCTTCTCTGCTGCATCGTTCCCTGGCGTTGATGCTGCTCGCCTGTTGCTGCGCACCGCTGGCCGCGAAACAACCCGCTGCGCCGAAGCCGGAAAAAAAAGACGTCTTCGGCCAGTTGAAGTTTCGCAATCTCGGCCCCGCCAGCGCGGGTGGGCGTGTCGCCGCGGTTGCGGGAATTCCGGGCAATTCGCGCGTGTATTACGTCGGCGCGGCGGGCGGCGGCGTCTTCAAGACGACCGACGGTGGCTTGCACTGGAATGCGATCTTCAAGAAAGAGGAAACCAGCTCGATCGGTGCGATCGCGCTGGCGCCGTCCAATCCGAACCTGGTCTGGGTCGGCACGGGCGAGGCCAACATCCGCAACGACGTGATCCCCGGGGCCGGTGTGTATCTGTCCACCGATGCCGGCAAGACCTGGAAAAACATGGGTCTGAAGAATGTCGGGCAGATCGGTCGCATCGTCGTCGATCCGCATGATTCGAAGCACGTCGTCGTCGCGGCGCTCGGACACGAATGGGCACCGAATCCGGATCGCGGCATCTTCGTGACCGAGGACGGTGGAAAGAGCTGGAACAAATCGCTGTACGTCAACGATCACACCGGCGCCATCGACGTGACCATGCAGCCGGACAACGGCCAGGTCGTTTTCGCGGCGACCTGGCAGGCAATGCGCCGCCCGTGGACGCTCGACGATGGTGGCCCTGGGTCGGGCGTGTGGCGGTCGACCGACGGTGGCCTCACCTGGAAGCGACTCGATGAAGGATTGCCGGATGCGCCGATCGGGCGCATCGGCCTCGCCATTGCGCCGAGCGATCCGGAGCGGATTTATGCATTGATGGAAACGCCGATCGGCAAAGGTTCGCTGTTCGTGTCCAACGATCTCGGGGACAAGTGGACCAAGGTCACCGACAACCATGCGCTGAACGTGCGCGGTTTCTATTTCACGACGCTGGTTGTCGCGCCCGACGATGCCGACCGGGTGTATTTCGTCGGCTTCCAGTTGGCCGAATCCGACGACGGCGGCAAGAGCGCACACGTCATCGACGCCGATGTGCATGTCGACCATCACGCGATGTGGATCGATCCGACCGATCCCAAGCGCATGATCCAGGGAAACGATGGTGGCGCTTATCTGTCCTTCGACGCTGGCAAGACCTGGCGTTTCCTCGACGGCATGCCGATCGAGCAAAGCTACATGGTCGCAGCCGACAGTCGCACGCCGTACGAGCTGTGCACGGGATTGCAGGACAACAGCGGCTGGTGCGGGCCGTCATCGTCGCTTGCCGACCACGTGGTCTCAGGTAACGACTGGTACACCGTCGTCGGTGGCGACGGTGAATACACGGTTCCGGCGCCATCGAATCCGGACATCATTTATGCCGACGCCGAGGATGGCGCGATCGTGCGTTTCGACCGCAAGACCAAACAGACATTGTTTGTCATGCCGTATCTGCACGGCCCCGGTTTCATCAACGACGTGCCGACCTCGGAGCAGAAAATCCGCTTCAACTGGACGCCGCCAATCGATGTTGACCCGACCGACGCGAACACCGTGTATCTGGGCGGCAATGTGCTGATGAAATCCACCGATGGAGGGCTGCACTGGCAGACCATCAGTCCGGACCTGACGCACAACGACAAGACCAAGCAGAAGAATTCCGGCGGCCCGATCAATTTCGATCTGTCCGGCGCGGAGACCTACGACACGCTCATCTCGATCCGTGTCGCGCCCGGCGACCCACAAACGATCTGGGTCGGCAGCGACGATGGCATCGTGTCGCTGACGCGCGATGGCGGCAAGACCTGGAGCAAGGTCACGCCGCACGGCGCTCCGGACTGGGCGCGCGTCTACCAGATCGACGTGTCGCCGAAAAACCCGGGCGTCGCGTACATGGCGTTCGACGCGCACATGCTGGATGACAACAAACCGTACGCATATGCCACGGACGACTACGGTGCGAATTGGCACAGCATCGGCGGCGGCCTGCCGAACGATGCCTCGGTGCTGGTCGTGCGCGCCGATCCCGAGAACCCGGCCGTGCTCGCGGCGGGCACGATGAAAGGGTTGTGGATCTCGCGCGACAAGGGTCATCAGTGGACCCGCATCAAGGCCAACTTGCCAACCATGCCGGTATGGGACCTTAAATTCGTGCGCGGCGACCTGGTGCTCGCGACCCACGGCCGCGGGTTGTGGGTGATGGATCAGTTCGCATCGATCGGCGAATTGAATCCAGAGGCGCTGCCGAATCAGATCAAGCTGTTCGCGCCCGACGCAGGGAATCGAATACCAGCGCTGGAACCGCGGCGAAGGTGCCGAACCGTCGTTCGTGTCGCCGAATTCGCCGGATGGGGTCGCCGTGGATTACAGCTTGCCGAAGAAACTCGAAGCCAGCGAGGAGCAGAAGAAACTCAAGCAGACTCCAGTGAAGATTGTCGTGCACGACATGCATGGGCATTTGATCGCCACGCGCTACGGGGAGTCCAAATTCGGCGTGAATCGCTACGTCTGGAACATGCGTTACGACGGCCCGGACAAGCTCGACTTCGAAAAGGCCGCACTCGAAGGCAAGGCGCCAGAATGGGCCGGGGGCCCGCAGGGCCCGCAAGTATTGCCGGGTACGTATTCGATCAGCGTGACCGCCGATGGCCACACCGACTCCGCGACGGCGAAGGTCGTCGCCGATCCTAATCAGGCTCCGGCGTTGCAGGCACAGACCGAGAGTCTGCAAATGGCGCTCGCGGTCCGCGCGCAGGCCGACGCCATGACACGCATGCTCAACCGTATCAGCGCAATGCAATCGCAACTCAATGAGTACCGCACCGCCGTTGCGCGCCAAGCCGCGAGTGACGACCCGGCGCTCACGGCGCAAGCCCAATCGGAGCAGGCGCGGGCTGCGAAGGCCAAATCGCTGCACGACGAGTTGGGCAAGCTCAAGGACTCCATGTACAACCCCAAGGTGCAGCACAAGGTCTTCGAGGATGATCTGCATCAGTTGACCGACCTGCACGGGGCGGTCGAGGCGCTCGCCGGAACGTTCGCGAGTCTCGGCACGCAGGCGCCGACGCCGAGCCTGCTGGAAATCCACAAGGAAGTGACCGCGAGCCTCGATGCCAAACTTCAGGCATACAACGCCTTGCTCGCTGGCGACATCGCCGCTTACGACCAGGCCGCGTATGCCGCGGGCGCGCCCACTCTCGCGGCAGGCAAGCCGATCCAGGTCGCCGCCACGCCACCGATCGACTGAGCAACTACCTCACCTGTGAATCAGGGACGAGGGCGCCCCTGGTTCGCGTTCCGATTGAAGAGCGCAGGCAAGACAAATCACTCCTGTCACTGATCGCAGGCGCATGCTTGCGCGAAACTGTGCTCGTCTTGCCGAGGGTTCCATCGCATGAATCCGTTCTCGCTTGCCTGGTTGATCTGGCTGATGATCTGGCTGGCCGTGTCCGCCTGGAGCAAACGCAGCAGCCGCCGGGAAGGTCTTGGCTCGTGGTTCTTGCACATGCTGCCGCTGATGCTCGCCGCTTTCCTGCTGGCGGCCGAACATCTGCCGAATCGCATTCTGGAAGGACGCATGCTGCCGTACCTCGCCGCTTACTACTGGATCGGTTTGGCTCTGACGATCGGCGGACTTGCCTTCGCGGTATGGGCGCGGCTCTATATCGGCAGCAACTGGAGCGCATCCGTGCAGGTCAAGGCCGACCACCAGCTGGTGCGCACCGGCCCGTATCGATTCGTGCGTCACCCAATCTATACCGGCATGCTCGCCGCCTTCCTCGGCTCGGGCCTCGCCATCGATGAATGGCGCGGCCTGGTCGCCTTCGTCATCGTGCTGGCGGGGTTCTGGTACAAACTGAAACTGGAGGAACGCTGGATGATCGAAACCTTCGGTGACGCCTACATCGAATATCGCAAGCACACGAGCGCGCTGGTTCCGGGCATCCTCTAGATCAAGTATTGCCACTTGCCGCGGAGGATTTCACGTTGAGGAAACGAATGGGCACTCCATAGTTTGTCGGCGCAAGTGCGAGCATTTGCCTCTCCCAAGGTGTCAAGAAGCAGGCAGTTCCGCTGGAAGTGCAAAGTATGGCGCTTAACGCCGTCACATTCGACTTGCAGGCATCGACGAAGAAGAAGTTGAAGAACTCAAGAGCCGCGATGATCGCCAGCCGCGAGTGTTCAGGCCCCCAGGTTCTTTCATCGCCGGGAATCTTGAGCATTTCCAAGGGAGGGATTTGCGGATCGAAGGTTGCCTCATCCCCCACACGCACATGTTTCTTGACGGGCAGGGTTTTTCGCACAACCTTGGGGTGCACCAGAGAGTTTCGAAGCGACAAGAGTTCCTTAGCTTGCCGCACATGTCGATTGCCACGGTCCAGTGGTCGTTTTGTGCAGATCCAATGGAGTAGGTCGTACTTGTCGAGCGAGGGCAAGCCACGGTGCAACCGTTCGACCAACTCACCGGACATCTTGACCCGACGAAAACAACAGTACGCTGCACATTCGAGCCCAAGCGCAGTTGTGGTGATAGACGCCTTCGCCAAGACCGGCGCGTCTCCGGCAGATGCTTGGTTCGCCATCGCGTCGAGAGCGAAGCTCTGCCCAACGAGCGTCGGGAATGGGTTGATGTTTACTGCTGCAGTGTGCTCTCCGTCAACGGTCATGCGGTCCCTCTAACGTGATTTGGCCTCAGTGTGAAGCGCTGCGCCGAGTATCGCGCGCAGTCGCAAGTGAACCATAGACGTTTTCGCTCACTGACACGGATTGAGACCATTCACGCACGTCACGCCCGCGTGCAGCGGCAGCAAGCGGCTGTAATTGGCGAGCACGCCGTCCGAGACATTCGCGTTGACATAGTCCGTTACCAGAAAGCCGAACATTGGCACGCCTACCAGCACGTCGCCGTTGGTCGCGGCGGCGAGCCGATGCTGAACCAAAATTTCGCCATTGGCATCGTGCGTCAGATCAAGATTCGCGACTCCGTTTGGCGGAAGAAAGTCGACTCCCTCGGACGTTTGCGACTCGTGTTCCGTCGGATCGCTTGTATTGGTCAGGCCGGAACCCAGCGCCGACAACGGTACCTCGAACGGTTGTCCATTTGGGGGCGGCACGTACTGCGTGGAAAACGTAAGTACCGAAGTTTCCAGACAAGGTCTCACCGACGGGTTTGTATAGAAAATGTTGAATTCCCCCCCTGTTATCAGATGGGTAGGAGCGCCCTGACGATCGTAGGCAAAGGGATTTGCTTTTTCGCACGCAAATGGAAACGCGGATGCGAAAAGGAATACGTTCATTCCATCCGCATTGGTATATGTGCCCACCACATAAGTAGCCAGAAAATCCTTGTCAAACGGTGCGATGGCGTTTTCCACGTATTGGGGATCCACGTAATAGCGTTTGGTCGGTGCAGTCACGACCCAGTCCGTTGTCGCGCCGACGGCCGGGTCCTTGTCGAATTCGCCGTACAGGCTGTCGGCCATGAACAATGCGCTGATGGCATCTACGGGTTTTCGATAGTCCAGCTCAAGCATTCTGCCGTTGACAGGAACGAATGCGCTCACCGTACCCGCAGAGGATCGGCTGGCCGTATTCAAATCCGGCGTCGGAGCATCCGGAGCGGTGTTTTGCGCGGTGCTGCTGAAGCCATCGATGGCCGCGGGATTCACCGCATCCATCGTTCCCTGCTCGACGTCGATGATCGCCTCACTTCCATACACACCGCCCTTCGGAGCGACGATGTCCGCATCCGGATTGGTAGTCCAATAACCTCCATCCGCCCAGGCCGACACAATTTGCGCGCAGTTCGCGGGCACGCCATCCACCGGCGAAATCGCATTCAGACTCTCATACGTGGCGTTGGTTACTTCGCCCATCTCGAAAACATCGAAATGGCCTTCACGGGTGCGCTTGAGATCAGTTGGTCCGCCATCGGAATTTCCAGTTGGTCCATCGCGTTCGTTGGAACCCGCATAGCTCGCGCCGCTGAAATCGAGAAAGCGCATGTTGTCTATGTCCGGCCTGGTTGAAAACGCCGGCACGGTACAACTGGAATCCGTGGTTACGATGCTGGCTGGCACATCGTCGCCGCTCTCAATCAGCGCGACATCGCCGGTCCAGGTATCGTACGGCGCGAGATAGAGATTGAAATCGAGTACATCGCGTCCGTCGTAACCTTCATGGAAACGCACTTTCAGCGCCTTGCCGTACGCCGTCGTATTGACGATCGATATCAGTGTTCCGTTGTTGCCGTTGGTCGTGTAGTAAGGATATACAAGGACTTGGCCCATCCCCTGTGCGTTGAGGTACACGGCCTGACTCGCCACAGACATGCTTGCCAGCAATATTCCTGCGGTCAATACAAACAAGAATTTCATGATCTGTCCTCATTACGGCCCTTAACACGGCCCCTTGAGGTCTGGACGACGCGGAGCGACAAAACGTCGCAAGAACCGTGCGAGGAAAGCCAGTGTCCCGAGTCCATTTCCGCGCCCAGGCTGTGAGGTATTGGACAGGCGGCAACAGAACTCAATGCTCCGAAAGTAAGCCAGACGCTGTCGTCTCGACCGTTTTCGTAATATCGCAGACGTTCGCTTACTTGGCGGCCTCGGCCTTCGCCAGCGGGATTTCGAGCCAGCTGGGATGCTTTGGATCGAGGTGGATGCTGATGGTGGCGGCGCGCGCCGAAGCCGCGGTTTCATAGCCGATGCGACCGCCCGAGTTGTAGTTCTTCTGCCAGTCGGGCGTATTCACCGGGGCCAGTATGACGCGCAAACGGGTGCCCTTGGGAAGCTCGCGCACCGTGTAGTAGAAGCCATCGAACTGCCAAGGCTCGACGACGCCTGGTTTGACCCGTTTCATTTTCGACGGACCGTGGCGGAAGCGTCCGCGCATCACGTCCTGATTCAGAACCAGCGTGCGGCCGTCCGGCAATATCGCGTCCACACCGACCCACACATCCGCGTCGGGCGTATCCAGCGACACATTGGCGAGCAATGTCATGACACCCGCGATCGTGATGGGTGCGTCGACGGGATCGCTGACGTAAATGAGTCGGTTCGCCTTGTACGCCTCGGGCGATTGCACGAGGTAATCGTCGCCGGAATCCTTGAACAGTTCCTTCGCCGATTGCAGCGCCAGCGGATCGTCGCGGAAGGCATCCGGCGGCTGATCCGGCGGCGCGCTTCGGGTCAGGTCACCGGCGTGAAACACGTCGTCTGCGGGGCCGTTCGGAGAACTCAGATAAAGACGCAGCGTGTGGTCGGACAAATCCTCCAGCGACGCTGCATGGCGCCATGCGTGTGCGCCCATCACGTAGTAATTGACTCGACTCGAAAGGATCGCGGGGCGTTTCCCCCCCTTGAGTACCCAGTTGAAAAAATCGATATGGATCTGGTCGATGTCGAGCACCGACTTCTTGTCGAAAGTCAGGCCGCCGAGTTTTTCCTGCGGGTGCCGCGTGCCCGGATGATCCCAGGGTCCCATCAGCAGATAAAAGTTCTGCTTCGCCTTGGTCGACGCGTTCGCCATGAACTCGTGGTAGTAGCGCAGCGCGCCGCGCTGGTCGCCGTCGAAATAGCCGGTGATGGTGAGGATCGGAATATCGATCGATGCGTAGTCGGAAGGCTTGGGATTGAACGCCGCCCAGTAGCTGTCGTAGGCGGGATGATCCAGCCATTCGAGGAACGCGCCGCGATTGGTGCCGGCGAGGTCCGCCAATTCGGAGAACGGCTGGTTCGCCTCGTAAAGATCGATGAAGCGCGATCCCCAGTACTTGCCGTCGCCGAACAGGTTGTCCTGGCCGGTCTGCCCGCTGGTGAACGCGAGCCACTGCGCCATGTAGCTCATGAAAATGCCCTTGGGCTGCGGATAATCCCAGCCGGGATATACCGCTGCGGTCGGCACCGCCGCCGCGAGATGCGCGGGATGCTGCGCGATGATCTGCCATTGATCCATGCCGCGATAGGAACCGCCGCGCGTCACCACGCGCCCGTCGCACCACGGCTGTTTCGCCAACCATGCGATCACGTCAGCACCGTCCGGACCGTTGCCGTACAGCGGCGTGAACTTTCCTCCCGAAGAACCGCGGCCACGCACATCGACGCTGACGTATGCGTAGCCGTTTTCGGCGAACTTTACCGCGCGCTGCTGCGTCTCGTCGGAGATGTAGGGCGTCATGACCAGTACAGTCGGCACCGGCTTTTTCTGATCCGTCGATCGCCAGATCGTCGCAGCCAATTTCACGCCGTCGCGCATCGGGATCATGTGGTGCAGATCGACGATGACGTTCTCGCGGTTGGTACTGTCCGCCGCGAAAGCCTGCGGCGCGACCATGCAGGCCGCGAGCGTTGCCAGCAACAACCCCAGTAAAACCTTCCAGCCCTGTTTCATGATTTGCCTCGCTCTTGCCGGTGACCTGCCCCAAGGTTTCGATGCCAGCCTGGCCCAAGTGGAGTCAGTTTTCCAGGAGAAGAGGAACATGAATAAGCGACGCGGAGACCACCGGCTTCTTGAAGCAGGCGCAAGCCGGCACGCAGATCAGGAGCGGCTCCGCACACATGGTTTCAGCGATGTCTCGTTCCATCCATGGCGCCGCTGCTTCGTCCGAGCGGCAATCGAACGTCTGCCGACGCAATCGAAATCGCATCTGCGCAAGGCAGCTGCTGCTCGCGCAGTGCCGCACGACACCCGGGAAGCTATTGGCCGCTTGACGCCATGATGCGGCGCGTGGCTGTCACTTCTTCGGACAGGACCCCTGACGAGTTGCTGTCGGGCGCGGGCACGGATAGTCAGAAGTCGAATGTAGCCGACACTATTGCGGTTCTTCCCGGCAATCGATACGCCTGCCCATCTCCGAGTTCACTGATCGCCACCGGATCGCGGCGGTCGCTCAGGTTGTAGCCATCCAGGCGCAGCTGCCAGCGAGGGAAGCGATATCCAATGCCGGCATCTACCGTTGTGTAACTTCCGACCGGTGTCTCGTTCTCCTGGTCAAGAAAGCGCTTTCCGACATAATTCCACACCACCGATGCCTGAACTCCGCGCGGCGGTGCGTAAATCAGCCCAAGCGCGGCGAGATTCTGCGGCGACACTTCGAGCCGGTTGCCCGCGAGATCGAGCGTCGTGCCATCGCCTTGGTCCACCAGTCGTTCGGTATAGCGCGCATCGTGGTAGGCGTAGGTGGCGCGAACGCGAAAATCGTCAGTCGCGTGGAAATCACCCTCGATCTCGGCACCCTTGAAGCGTTCCTTGCCGCCATTGGCCAGGCCCGGTAACCCGTTGATGTTCTCCGGGATCACCAGATTCGCGAAATTCATGTGGAAGTAGGAAAACTCCCAGTCGAACCGCCCGTCGCCAAGCCGTCCCTTGAAGCCCGCTTCCCAGCTGTCAGCAGTTTCCGGCTTGAGAATGTCACCCTCCGCCTCGGGGCCAAAGTCGATCGCGGCGGGCTTGTAGGTATTGCGGTAGTCGGCAAACACGCTGAAGCGGTCGGCGCCGTCGACCCACAGAGCGTAGTTAGCTCCCAGCGATGCCGACGGGCGCGACTTGTTGCGGCTGTCAGTAGCCGTTTCCGGCGGTGTTCCGGGATCGGCATGACGATCGATGATCAGACCGCTGCGCGTTTCCTCGGTGCGATTCAAGCGCAGCCCGGCAACGACATCCAGTCGCGAGGTCGGCTTCCAGTCGAGTTGCGTATACAGGCCAAAGAAATTGCGCCTGTCCTTCAGCTGGGTCGATTCATCGATTGGCAACTCGTGCGAGTTCGGCGCGTTCGCCCCGCTCGGCAATACGCCGTACTCGAAGTTGTCGCTGTTCTGTTTGCCATTGCCGTAAAGCCAGTCGAATCCTGTGGTCCATGTCAGCTCCTCGGCGGGATGGGCGGCGAGGTACGTATCGAAGTACGCGTCGGTCAATTTCACGGTCTGACGGAAACCGTCGGCATTGTGGGTCACGCCGTCGTCGGCAAAATTGTCACGCAGGAATCCGCGTGTGTTGTGCCCATCGCTATGATCGACCGAGAACGTCGTCACCCACTCCCCGAGCCCGACATCGCGATTCAGTCCGGCGTTGAACTGTATGCGATTCTGGTCCTGCCGCGCATCGGTTGGATTGACGTTCGCATCGAGCGGAAACCGCGGCGACAGCATGCCGTCCTCGACCGGATGTGGGCTGTACGGATCCTGGTGCAACACGGTCGCATCCAGATCGAAATGGATCATGCCGAGTCCGATGTCAGCTGCGTTGCGGTACAGAATATGGCCGCGGTCGACGCCCGAACGATCCTGGCTGAAGTTTTGAGTCGACACATCAGCACTCAGGGATTGCTTGAATACGCCGGCATCCGGCAGGTTGCTGCTGATCGACGCAAGGCCGTTACTTCGCGTGCCGATGCCGACGCTGGCCCGGGACGGGGTGCGCCCAGGCGCGTAATGGATCACCTGGATAACCCCGACGAACGATGTCGCACCGTACATGACCGGTGCTGCGCCACGCAGCACCTCGATACGCTCGACGTTGGTCAGATCGAGGGTCGCCAGCGCCGGGTTGAACGAGCCGCCGGAGGGAATGCCGTCCACCACGAGCAGGAACGCATCGAATTCGCGCAAGCCCCACAGGCCCGGAACCGACGCAGCCGGCCCCGCATCACCACCCGGCGCTATATCGACGCCGGCAACCAGACTCAACGCGGTGCGCAGATCGCGCACCCCGCGCGCACGCAACTCGTCACCGCTGACCACCGTTATCATCGCCGGCGTCTGATCGATTGGTTCCGGCAATTTGGATGTCGTCACTTCGACGACCGGCAGTGTCAAGTCCTCGCTTGCCGCGGCCGCAGTGATCCACGAGCCCGAACAGATGGCCGCGACGGTGGCGACGAGCACCCGCAAACGGAATAAAGAAGGCATGCTTGAGTTCCCCTGAAAAAGCGACATGAACCGCCGGTTCAGTATAGGAATCCTCGCCGACCTTAATAACCGTCTGGGGACCGATGCGAAATCGGTCTACTGGGGGATTGCCGCAGTCTGCAGGTTGGTTCGCATTGGCAAGTGGTTCGTCTGCCATGTCGTCTTGACGCATCGCGGGTAAACGAGCCCATCCGAATAGCTGCTTCCCTCGATTTCTTGCTGTCCGACACCGTCTCTGTTGCGACGCGTCGCAACCGATGCACATTGCTTTGCTAGCATCGCAGCATGACATCGTCCGCGCTTGCGACCCTCCAATCCACTTTCGGCTATCCGGTTTTTCGCGGTGAGCAGGAGGCGATCATCGAGCGGATGATTGGTGGCGGCGACGCGCTGGTGCTGATGCCGACAGGCGGCGGCAAGTCGCTGTGCTACCAGATTCCGGCGCTGCTGCGCGAGGGCACGGCGATCGTGATCTCACCGCTGATTGCGCTGATGCATGATCAGGTCGCCGCGCTGCGGCAACTTGGCGTCGGGGCGGCGTTCCTCAACTCGAGTCTCGATGCGATGCAGCAGGCGGAGGTCGAGCGCGAGCTTGTCGGCCGTCGTCTCAAGCTGTTGTACGTCGCGCCCGAGCGTTTGCTGACCGAACGCTTTCTCGACTTGCTCGAACGCGTGCCGGTTTCGCTGTTCGCCATCGATGAGGCGCATTGCGTGTCGCAGTGGGGCCATGATTTCCGTCCGGAGTATCGCCAGTTGACGGTGTTGCACCAACGCTTTCCGTCGATTCCACGCATCGCGCTGACGGCTACCGCCGACGCGCCGACGCGGCGCGAAATCGTCGAGCGGCTCGCGCTCGAAGACGCGCGCGAATTCGTCGCGAGTTTCGACCGGCCCAACATCCGCTACCACGTCGTCGAGAAGGACAATGCCCAGCGCCAGCTCAAGGACTTCCTTCTCGGTCATGCGGGCGAATCAGGCATCGTCTATTGCCTGTCGCGCAGGAAGGTCGAGAAAACGGCAGCGTGGCTCGAAGAGCAGGGCATCCATGCGCTGACCTACCATGCTGGCATGGACGGCGCCGCGCGCGATGCGAATCAGCGGCGCTTCCTTGTCGAGGATGGCCTCGTCATGGTCGCGACGATTGCGTTCGGCATGGGCATCGACAAACCCGATGTGCGCTTCGTGGCGCATCTCGACCTGCCGAAAAGTCTCGAGGGCTATTACCAGGAAACCGGCCGTGCCGGCCGCGATGGATTGCCAGCCGAAGCGTGGATGGCGTTCGGGCTCGGCGATCTGGTGCTGCTCGCGCAATTCATCAGCAAATCCGATGCCGGCGAGGAGCGCAAGCGCGTCGAGCGCGCCAAGCTCGATGCGCTGCTTGGGTATGCCGAAACCGTTGCGTGTCGGCGCCAGCGGCTGCTCGCGTATTTCGGCGAGGAGATGAGCGAGCCCTGCGGCAACTGCGACAACTGCCTCGATCCACCCGTCACCTGGGATGCGACCGAGGCCGCGCAGAAGGCGCTGTCGTGCATCTACCGGACCGGACAGCGCTTCGGCGCGGCGTACGTGAGCGCAGTGCTGCGTGGCGAAGATGACGATCGCATGCGCGGACTCGGACACGATCGCCTGAGCACGTTCGGCGTCGGCGCGGAACTTGACGATTACCAATGGCGCGGCGTGCTCCGCCAGTTGCTCGCGGCAGGATTGCTCGCGACCGATGTGGAAGGCTTCGGCACGCTGCGGCTGACCGATGCGAGCCGGCCGCTGTTGCGCGGCGAAGCGAACGTGCGGCTTCGTCGCCAGGCCGATCGCGTCGAGCGTCGCGCCGCGCGCAAGGCGACGCGTGCGACGCGCGGGCGACAGACTCTCGACATCGCGCCGCATGAATCCGCATTGTGGGATGCGTTGCGCGATCTGCGCGCGCGCCTCGCCAAGGAGCAGGGCGTGCCGGCTTACGTGATCTTTCACGACGCGACCTTGCTCGCGATGCTGCGCGAACGTCCGCAATCCCTGCGTGACATCGGCAACATCAGTGGCGTCGGCGAGCGCAAGCTCGAACGCTACGGCGAGGCCTTTCTCGGCGTGCTGACCGCCGCGCCAGCGACCGGATCGAGGGAGTCGCGAGCGTGAGCGGGCGAAATTCCAGTGCAATCGCACTGACACTGCTGGCGGCAGTGCTGGTTATCGCCGCGGTGGTGGCCTCGAGGCCGACGCACGGTGCGTTCGAAAACGTAGCGGCCGGTTCGACCAGCGTTGCGGCGAGCGCCGGTCGTACCACCCGAGCACTTTCGCTGAAACGAAATCACCAGCCCCTGACGGAATCGAACGCCGCGGACCACCGCGATGTCGCCGAGCGCGAGTGGCGCGGCAAACAGGAGTGGGCGGATTACGAAGCTTCCACGAATCTTGTGCCGGACTTGAACGATCTCGCCGCGCGCATCAATCAGGGCGATGCCCAAGCGATGGGGCTTGCTGCAAGCATCCTTGTCGAGTGCAACATATCCAAGTTCTTTTCGCCAAATGATCTTCCGGCGATCAATCAAGGTAGGTTGAAAAATGGCCTGCCTCCGATGCCGCAAGCCATCTCGGACGAGCAGCAGCGCCGCTGCGGCGATATCGCTGCCGAGCGCAAACTTGCGGATCACGCTGATCTGGATCTCATCAAAAAAGCCGCGAAAGCTGGCGATCCGGTTGGCCTGGCGCTGGATTTCGCGAACAGCCCTCCGGTAGAAGTCAAGGAAGGAAAGAACGGCATATCGAAGATATTGGCGTCCGGCAACCCGTACGCGATCTTCCGCATGGGCGATCTGATGGCGAGGTTCGGGGTTTACGGAAAATATTCGGGCGACGTGGACGATCGCTACGCCTGGCAATTCGTGGCCTGCGATCTGGGCATGGATTGCTCGCCGTCGAGCGCCATCGTGCGCGAAACGTGCATGCAGGGCTCGTGTTCCCCTGGTGGCTACAAGGACCTCGTGCAGGAGTCGCTGGTGTCACCCGTCGACTACCAGCGCATTGTATTTCTGGAACAAGAGATCCTGACGCAATACCTCGCAGGCAACATCGACGCGCTGCTGCAGGATGAGGAATAACCGAAAGACTGCATGTTCGAAAAACCCTCCGCCATTTCCGCGGCCAATTCGCTGCGCCGTTATCCTGCATTCCTTGCATTCTGGGCCGCGCGGCTTGCATCCGGTTTCGGTTTCCAGATGCTGTCCGTTGCGGTGGGCTGGCAAATCTATGCGCTGACCGGCCGTGCGTTCGATCTCGGACTCGTGGGACTGGTGCAGTTCGTGCCGTCGCTGCTGCTCGCGTTGCCGGCCGGGCATATCGCCGACCAGTTCGATCGCCGTCGCATCGTGGTGGTGTGCCAGGCGCTTGAATGGATCGCCATCGTGGTACTCGCTCTGGGCAGCGCGCTCGGCTGGCTCGGCGAAGTGCACATACTTGCGCTGGTCTTCCTGATCGGCGTGGGAAAGGCGGTGGAGTTTCCGACGCGCACGGCGATGGTGCCGGGCCTGGTACCCGATCGAATCTTGCCGCGGGCGATGGCGATGAACGCTTCGGCTGGCCAGATTGCGATGATCGCCGGCCCGGCGGTCGGTGGGTTTCTCTACGTGGCCGGTCCCGATGTCGTGTACGGCATCGCGGCCATCCTGTACATCGTTTCGCTCGTGCTGATGTGGCGTCTGCGCTATGACCATGTGCCGCCGCGGCGCGAGCCTGCAACGCTCAAGACGCTTTTCGCGGGCGTTGCATTCATCCGTGCGCGACCGGTGGTGCTCGGCGTGATCTCGCTCGATCTGTTTGCGGTTCTGCTCGGCGGCGCGACCGCGTTGCTGCCGATCTTCGCGCGCGACATCCTGCATACCGGGCCGTGGGGTCTCGGCCTGCTGCGCGCGGCGCCGGCAGTCGGCGCGCTGCTCATGTCGGTGTGGCTCGCGCGGCATGCGATGCAGCGGCGCATCGGCTCGATCATGTTCGCGTCGGTGGCCGCGTTTGGCGTAGCCACGCTCGTGTTTGCATTGTCGCGAAACCTGTGGGTGTCGCTGGCAGCGCTGTTCGCCCTCGGCGCATTCGACATGGTCAGCATGGTCATCCGCGGCGCGCTGGTGCAACTGGAGACGCCGGACGCGGTGCGCGGGCGCGTGAGCTCGGTGAACTCGATCTTCATCAACACCTCGAACCAGCTCGGCGAATTCGAGTCCGGCCTGCTCGCGGCGTGGGTCGGCGCGGTCGGCGCCACTGTCATCGGCGGTGTCGGCACGCTCGTCGTCGTGGGCTTGTGGATGCTGATGTTCCCGACGCTCAGGCGGCGCCAGCGACTCGAATCAGCACCCGAAGACACATCCGAAGGTGCGGCGCAGACGCTGTAGCCCCGCCCTCCTTTCGGCTGCCGCCACTTCTCGCGCGTCCTGCGCTCGCAGGAGCGGGCGCGAACAGCGCAGCTGGCGCGGCGCGCGAGCGCCATGGATGGCGCGAGACAATCCCGATTCACCCCTCGCTTCGCGGAGGAAAGGTTTGACCATGCAGCGTTCGATTTTCACTTCCTCCGCAAGGCGGGGGAGGTCGAAGCCACAGCAGGTACGTCGCCGGCGCATGGCGCCGGTGACCACCGCGTCCGGCCACCAGACCTTTTGGCTACTTTTGGGGCAATGCCAAAAGTGGCCCAATCGCCGCTGCGGCGAGTGGAACGCTTGCGAAAACACCACATCCTGCGAGGGGAGCGGAACACGACAGCCGAGCACCTGCTCGCCGCCGAAGCGAGGGGGACCGTGCGACAGCATCCCGTCAAGCGATAGAAGCAACTCGCCGCGCCTGCCAGCACCAGTGCCACGGCTCGTAAGCGATGCCGTGCCGGTTGCCGCGCGGGAATGAAAGGGTGTATCCGAATGCACCCGCGTGGCGTTGCAGCCAGGCGAACGCGGGCGATTGCTCGAAGATCTCCTCGAGCGGCTCGTAACCCGGTGTGGTCAGATCCAGCGCGCGTCCGGAATGGTGTTCGCTGTATCCCGGCGCGGCGCTGACGCGAAGGATCTCGTCCAGCGACTGGCCGCGTTCAAGCTTGCGCGCAAGGATGCCGAGCTGATACTCGATCGAGCGAAACGCAGAGACGCATTGCAACACAATGCCCTCGATCCGGGCGGCATCGCGCATGCGATGCCAGTCGCGCGCGGCGCGCGGTGTGAGCCACTGCAGCCGCCCGTGGATATCCTCACCGATGGCGGCGAGCGTTGCCGGCTCGCGCACCCGGGAAAGCGCGCGTGAACGCGCATAGTCGGAAGGAACGCCAAGCGCGCGCGCGCGCGCCAGCAACGCGCGCCGTGAGACGCTGTCGCTGCGCGCGGGTGGCGAGGGTGCTGCTGCGCGCACGGCGGGCACTCAGAACTGGGCTTTCGGGGTAATCGGCACCACATGGAAACCCACGACCGCGCCCTTGTCGCCGCAGGCGACCTGCGCGGCGAGTGTGCCCTTCTCGAATACCAGCGGCACCGTCGCTGCAATGTAACCCTTGTCGGCGGCGATATGCGTTTCTCCGCGCGCGGTGATCTTGCCGTATTTCGGCGTGAGCGATTTCCACTCCTGTTCAAGCTTCTCCGGCGGCAGGCTGGCACGCAGCTTCGCGTCGAAATCCACCTCGGCCGTGACGTAGTCGTCCTTGCCCAGCGCATCGAGCATGTCGGAAATGCGCGAACTGCAAAGGGTACCGGGATCGAGCGCCTGTGCCTCGAGCCGCCCAGGTCCGAGTGCAGCGACAACGGACGTGGCAAGCACGACGAACGCGAGCGGGTGGATTTTCATGAATCGTCCTCCAATTCGTTACGGCATTTCATGTGACGAGCGCGCTTGCTGCGCAGGTGTGGGTTGGGCCGCGTCGGGCGCCTCGATCTGTTGCAGGTCCATGCGGCCCAGCGCACCGAGGCCGGCATAGAAACGCCACGGGTCGCCATCCCCGACCGAGAGTGCGATATGACCGGTGTCGAAACCCGGCAGCGCCGCGTCGAAACTTTGCCAGCTTCCATCGACCCAGGCCTGTACCCACGCATGCGGCACGAATACATGATCTGCGCCGGCAAACGTGGGCGCGTACGCCAGCCCGTCCACGACGCGCGTGGCAATGCCGAGCGCGCGCCCGAGCGCGGCGAGCAAAACCGCATGCTCGGTGCAATCGCCTTCCGGCTTGCGCGCGACTTCCAGCGCCGAGGCATAGCCCACGCCGAGCGTCTTGTCGGAGATATAGCCACGCACGAATTCCTGCAGTCGCTGCATGCGTTGCAAGGGTGTCGCGGCATCGCCGATGCCCTTGTGCGCCAGCGCGATGATTGCCGGGGCGTCGCTCTGCAGCCAGTCCGTGCTTCGGCGGTCCGTCGCATCGGGCGGCAGCCTCGCTTCCCGGTGTCGCGCGATCGCTGACCGTGACGATGAGCGCACGGCCCTCGCGCTGCACACGCTGCTCGTCGGTATCGGGAAGATCGAGCGGTGCGCCGGCGTCGCTTGGCACGAGCGTGTAGCGAAGTTCGCGACTGCGCTCGACCGCGCTCAATGCGCGCGGCGCTTTCATCAACATGCGCGCGAACATGTCGCTGTCCTGGTCGGGTGCCTCGGCGCAGGCACGGTCACACGCGAGCAGCGTCAAGTCGACTCCGAGTATCGGCATGACCATCTTGTGCACGGTCTGGTCCGCGTCCACCCACGAGCGGCTCGCGGTGGGCGCACCTGGCAAGTCCAGTGTCTGGTCGATGCGGGTCAGCGCGATCTTTCCGCCGGGCAAGTCCATGATTGCGCGTGGTCCGACCGTCGTATCAACGCCGACCGCGTCGAGGCTCGAAGGCTGGAACGCCAGAGCATGATAATGCGCGCCCGGTTCGAGTCCGGCGCGCACGCCCGCGAGTCGCAGCCCTTCCGGCAGCAGTGCGTCAGCCGGCCAGGCGACCTCCTTTTGCTGGGGGCTGCCGCCGCCGCTGCGGGTCGTCACATCGATGCGACCATCGTGGACACGACCTTCGATGCGCGTCTCGCTGCCCGACAGACGCGACACGCTGAGGAACGACAACGGTTTGCCGTCGGGCGATTCGATGCTGGTTTCCTCGCTCCCAAGCGTGAGCTGGACGCCGGCGCGTTGCAGGGCGAGATCGAGCGTCTGGCTGGTCACGATGCGCTGGCCATCCGCGCCTTGCTCGACATCGCGCGTGGTTTCGTAGGAACCGATCTTGCGTCCATCGAGCAGGACCGTGTACCACATTTGCGCGGGCAATCCGGCGCGCGCGACCAGCGGCGCGAGCAACGGCAGCAGCAACCACGCACGCGTTCGGGTCACGTGACGGCCGTGCCTTGCATGCACGGCGTCGTCGTTCGCGCAGGGGGGCGTTGCGGCGCATCCGGGCCGAGCTCCTGCCAGACGCCATCGCGCAATATTTCCAGCGGTCGAAAGCGGGCCTTGTAGTCCATTTTTTCGTGTCCCTCGATCCAGAAACCGAGATAGACGTGCGCCAGGTCCGCTTCGCGTGCAATGCGCAATTGATGCAGGATGGCCAGCGTGCCGAGGCCGCGTCGGCCCTGGTCCGGATCGAAGAACGTATAGACGGCCGACAGGCCGCTTGCGCAGAAATCGGTCACGGCCAGTGCGAGCAGTCGTCCGCGATCGCGCAATTCGATGAAACGCGTCGGGCTCCACGCGGTATAAAGGAAGCGCGAGAAGTCATTTGGTTCGGCATCGTCCATGCCGCCCTGGGGATGACGCGCTTCGAGATAGCGCCGATACAACCGGAAGCGCTCTTCGCTATATGCGGGCGGGTGCACGGTGACTGCCAGACCCCGATTGGCCGCAAGGCATCGACGCTGGCTGCGATCGGGGCGAAAGTGCCGGACCGGGACGCGGCAGGCAACGCACGCGTTGCATGCGACGCAGCGCGGATAGTAGACATGTCCGCCGGCACGGCGATAGCCGCCGGGCAACGCGAGATCGTACAGGCGACCGAGATCCGGCGACGCAGGATCGAGCACCAGGTTCTGCGCCGTGCGCCCGCTGAAATAACCGCAAGGGTGCGGCAATGTCTGGAACAGGCGGACAACATCCGAGCGCATGGACGCGATTCTAGCAGGCTGCCGAGAAGGCTATTCAGTCGTCTGCGAGCGAATTGCGCCATTCGAGTTGGACGCTGATTTGATCTACCGAAGCAGGAGCGCCCTGTTCAGCTCGAGCGCCGTTGGCGCTCGCCCCTTTTCGCACTCCACGCACCTTCCACCGCCAAACAGAGGAAGGGAAAGCCGGAGCTCGGCGCGCTGGTGCCTTTTCCCCGCGGGACGGGGGGGAGACCGGCTTTCGCGCGGCACGGCTGCGCGCCGGGGAATGGCTGCACATGCATGTACAGACCTGGCTTGCGAGAGCGGGACGCGAGACGTCGTGGCAGCCGATCGAGGTCAGCCGTGTGGCGACGCAATCGTCGCCACACGGATTGGCCGCCGACTGCGTTACGCGCCCAGCCGCAAGGCAATCATGACCAGCACGGCAACTATTGCCGCGAGGATCAGCGCCTTCCAGCGCCACCCAGCCGCACGGTGTCCGCGGTCCTCGCCGGCGGCGCGCGCCGCGGCCAGCTCGTCGGCAAAACGCGTCGCCGGTTCCAGTCCCGCGTCGCGCAATACCTCACGTGCCCGCGTGTACTGTTCGGCGCGCACCGCCCACACCTGCGGCCACGCCTCCGAATCGTTGCGGCTGGTATAGCTGAAGCGTTTCCAGCTCGCGGCGCGCCATGCCTGGTGATTGCGCACGACGGTTTCCACGCCCGATTCCCCGAGCAATGCGGCGACGCGCTCGATGTTTTCCATACGCGGTGATGTGTAGACCTGGCGCACAATCGTGTTACCCGCGCAAACGGATCAGGCCTTCCTGCGCGACCGAAGCGACCATGCGGCCATCCTCCCTGAAGATCGCGCCTCGCGCGAGTCCGCGCGCACCCTGCGCACTCGGACTGTCGCAGTCGTACAGCAGCCATTCGTCGATGCGGAAAGGCCGATGAAACCACAGCGCATGATCGAGACTGGCCATCTGGACATGCTGCTGCATATAGGAAATGCCGTGCGGCAGCGTGGCCGTGCGAATCAGGTGGAAATCCGACGCATAGGCGAGCAGCGTTCGATGCAGCAGTTCGTTGTCCGGCACGCGATCGGTCAGGCGGAACCAGGTACGTTGCACCGGCGGGCGTTCGACCGCATGCAGGTCATCGCGCGGCCACACCGGTCGGAACTCGAACGGTCCCTTGATGCCGAGCCAGCGTCTGAGCTTGGTGGGCAGGTGCGCGAGTTCCTCTGCCGGCAGCAGCGTCGGTGGCTGGAGTTCATCGGGGCCGGGGACGTCGGGCATCGGAGACTGGTGCTCGACGCCTTCCTCGGCGATCTGGAACGAGGCCGAAAAGTTGAAGATCGGCTGGCCGTGCTGGATCGCGACGACACGGCGCACGGAAAAACTGTGTCCATCGCGGGTGCGCTCGACGTTGTAGATGATCGGATGATCGACATCGCCGGCGCGCAGGAAGTACGCATGCAGCGAGTTCGCCTTGCGCGAGTCGTCGACCGTCTGCTGCGCCGCCGACAAGGCCTGGCCGACTACCTGGCCGCCGAATACATGGCGCGTGCCGATGTCGCGACTTTGCCCGCGAAACAGGTTGTCCTCGATCCGTTCGAGCTGGAGCAAGGCGAGCAATTCCGAGACGACGGCTGTGGTCATGATCGATCGCGGGAGAGGAAGGCGCGCAAGTATACCGGCGCGGAGCGCTCAGCCGCCCGAGCCCTCGACTGGAACCAGGCGCTGCAAACCGCTGTCCGCGATGACGTCGCCCCACGGGAACAGCGGGCCGGGATCGCGCCGTCGCGGCAGCAGGAGGGACACATCGTCGCTGGCCGGCTCGAGGCGCCGATCGAGATCCTCGTGACCAGCGATCCAGCGCAGGTTCGGCAGGCGCGCGCGCAACCCGATGAGCAACGCGTTCAGCGCGCGCATTTGTGCTTGCGTGTACCTTTCATCGAATGCCTGGTGCCTACTGTCCCGCCAATCCGGCCAGCGACCCCGGTTCACCATCTCGATGCCGACCGAACGGGCGTTGTGTCCGACCGCATGGTGCGCAACTCGATCATCCTCGACGAACCGGTGCAGGGCGCCATCGCGGTCCACGTAGTAATGACCGCAATTGCCGGTCTGCGAATCGGCGTGCAGGATGCGTTCGCCATATTCGCGCGCCGTCGCGAGATCCGGCAATTCGGTGCAGTGCATTACCGCCAGGTCGATGTCCTCGATGGATCGCTCGCGCAGACGTGTCTGATAGGGCAACAGCCAATCGTGAACCGGCGGCATCGCGGACATGCGCGCAGTTTCGCATGCAGCGGCCCAAGCCGGCGCGGGTTGCCGGAATCGGAGCGCGCATTCCCGCGAATGCGCGTCAGCCGTTTGCAGTCGCAAGGCAGGCAAGATGACGGGCACCACCAGGCTGCTGGTTCCAGGACGCAACTGCTGGCGCATCGAGCATGCGCACCGCCTTGCGTTCCTGATCGATGGCGAGGCCTGCTTCGCGGCCATGCGCGCCGCGATGGTCGCTGCGCAACGCTCGATCTTGCTGCTCGGCTGGGACATCGACAGTCGGGTCGAACTTGCGCGCGCCCCAAGCGCTGATGATTTGCCGCTGGCTCTGGCGGATTTCCTGCGCGCATTGCTGGAGCGGCGCGATGAACTCGAGGTGCGTATTCTCAACTGGGATTACGCAATGCTGTATGCGCTCGAACGCGAGTGGTTGCCGGCCGCGACTTTCGGTGCGCACGAGCATCCACGCCTGAGCTTCCGGCTCGACGCGAGTCATCCGCTCGGCGGCTCGCATCACCAGAAGGTTCTGGTCGTCGATGACGCGGTTGCATTCGTCGGCGGCCTGGACCTTACGCGTTCGCGCTGGGACACCCCTGAACACCGCGCCGACGATCGGCGGCGTCGCAATGCGGGCGGCCAGGGCTACGACCCGTTTCACGATGTCCACGCGGTGCTCGACGGCGCGGCGGCGCGAGCGCTCGGCGATCTGGCGCGTGCACGCTGGCTCGACGCTACGGGTCAGTCGATCGAGCAGGTGACAGCCGCGGACGATCCCTGGCCTGCCGGAGTTGCCGCCGACATCGATGACCTCGAGGTTGCGATCGCGCGCACGCAGCCGGCGTGGAACGGTCGCGAAGCCGTCGGCGAAATCCGCCGGCTGCTGCTCGATGCAATCGCCGTCGCGCGCGAGTCGATATTTTCCGAAAGCCAGTACTTCACCGCCGACGCGATCGCCGCGGCGCTCGAGACCCGGCTGGCCGAAAGCGAGGGGCCGGACGTGGTGTCGATCAGTTCGCGTGCGCATTGTGGCTGGCTCGAGGAAACCACGATGGGCGTGTTGCGTGCGCGTCTGCACCGAAGGCTTGAGGCGGCCGATCGCAAGGATCGCTACGCGGCGTTCTATCCGCACATTCCGGCGCTGGGCGATGCCTGCCTGAATGTCCACAGCAAAGTGTTAGTTATCGACGACAAGTTGCTTACGCTTGGTTCGGCCAACCTCAGCAATCGTTCGCTGGGCCTCGACACCGAATGCAATATTGCGATCGAGTCGGGCGCCGACGCGCGTATCGCAGCCGCGATCACGCGATTGCGCAACCGCCTGCTGGCCGAGCACCTCGACGTGGACCTGGACACGATCTCCGACGCCTGCAGGCGCGAAGGCGGGCTCATCGCGGCAATCGAATCGCTGAGGGACGATGGCCGCAGCCTCGCGCCGACCGATATCGAACTTGCCGAGGACGCCAATCGGCTGGTGCCCGACCGCGCCGTATTCGATCCGGAGCGACCGATCGATCCCGACGAATTCGTCGCGCAGTTGTTCCCGGCGAAAACGCGCCGTCCCACATTGACCAAACTCGCGATCAGCGCGGGTGTCCTGATCGCGGTGTGCGCGTTGGTTGGCGTGTGGATGCTGACGCCGTTGCGCGGCTGGGTCGATATCGATCGGCTTGTCGCGCTTGCCGGACGATTCGGTTCCTCGCCGCTGGTTCCGCTGGTGCTTTGCGCGGCATTCATCGTGGGCGGCCTTGTCGCGTTCCCGGTCAACGTGTTGATCGCGGTAACCGTCATCATCTGCGGTCCGCTGCTGGGCGCGCTGTACGCGCTGGTCGGTTCGCTGTTGAGTGCGCAGGTCCTTTATGAAGTTGGTCACTGGTTCGGGCGCAGCGCATTGCGCCGCTTCAGCGGCGAGCGTCTGGACAGCCTGCGCCAGCGCCTGGTCAAACGCGGTCTGCTTGCGGTCGTGATCGTGCGGCTATTGCCGATCGCGCCCTACAGCGTGGTCAATGTCGTTTCGGGTGCCGCGCGCATCGATCGCCGCGTCTATGCGCTCGGTACGCTGATCGGCATGTTGCCGGGAATCGTCATGAGCGCGTTGTTCATCGATCGGGCGCTCGCGGCCGTGCGCCATCCGAGTCCGCTGACCTATGCATCGCTGGTTGCCGTGGCGATCCTGATCGCCGGCATCATCCTGCTGATCCGAAAGCGCATGGCGCGCAAGACGCTCGCAAGCGAATGAACAACGCGCCTCATCGGGTCATTGTTGCCTCGTACAACGTCCATTCGGGCGTAGGCATGGATCGCAAGGTGGATCCCGGGCGCATCGCCGAAGTCATTGCCGAAACCGGTGCCGACATCATCGCGCTGCAGGAACTCGAGTCGCGCGCACACGGCTGCGACATGCTTGGCGAACTCAGACGTCGCAGCGGCTTTCACGCCATCGCCGGCCCGACGCTGAGCAATGCCGGCGTCGAATTCGGCAATGGCGTGTTGTCGCGATTTGCGGTCACGCAGGTACGACGCATCGACCTCAATTTTGGGAGGCGCGAACCGCGCGGTGCACTCGATCTCGACATCGACTGCGAGGGCGCAACCTTGCGGCTGGTGGCGACGCACCTTGGTCTGCGCCCGGCCGAACGCCGGGACCAGGTACAGCGTCTGCTCGCCGCAATCGGCGATCGCGACGAGACCGCGACGGTCCTAGTCGGAGACCTCAACGAATGGGTTTTCTGGGGACGGCCGCTCAAATGGCTGCACGCGCATTTCGGGGAATCGTCGGCGCGCGCGACATTTCCATCCATCTATCCACTGCTCGCGCTTGATCGTATCTGGACCTCACCCCAGCGCGCCCTGATCGATGTGCGGGCGCACAGCACGCCGCTGGCGCGCCGCGCGTCCGACCACTTGCCGCTGGTTGCCGAGCTGGATCTGCCAGTGGACTGATGCTCCGGTCCGCACACCCGTTCCCCGCGCGCCGCCTTATTTCTTGTGGCGCGAAGCACCGGTTTCGTGCACCAGTTCCTTCGCCATCTTCAGGTGCTCCTTGAGCGTCGGCAGTGTGGTGCTCGCGAAAGATTGCAGGTCGGCCGGGGTGCCGTTTGCCGCTTCGTGCTTGAACAGCGCCACCGCGTTGACATGGTCCTTTTTCATTTTCGCCGCGTAGGCGCGATCGAAATCCGTTCCGGATTTGGACTGCAAGCGATCGACCGCCGCCTGCTCCCTGGAATCGAGCGATGTCGGCATGGTCAGGTTGTCGCCCTGCGCAATCGTGCGCAGCTTCGCATTCGCCTCGGTGTGGTCGGTGACCATGCGATCGGCGAATTGACGCACGCTCGCATCGCTGGTTTTTTGTTTGGCAAGTTCACTCAGCTTGATCTCGGTCATGCCGCCGACTGCCGCCTTTCGAACGAAGGTCGCGGCATCGGGCGATGACATTTTCTTGCCGGATGCGGCACTTGCCTGGCCGCCGGCGAGGGCGAGACCGATGGCCAGTGCGGCCGCGAGCGGCAGGATGGTACGTTTCATGTTGACCTCCGGATGTCAGAGCGAGAGTGCGCATCCTTGCGCGGGTTGGTCCTCCCCAGCTGTCAGCAAATAGCGGACCAGCGGCAGCGGTTCGGCGGTCTGACCTTGGCAAATGGCCTCCGGGGCCGACTCTGCGCGCCGTGAATGCGTTTCAATTTGCACCTCCCCAATGCAATCTGCATCCGCGAAGTCCGGCGGCTAATGCATTCTGCAACCGTGCGCTCGTCGTCGAGACGGTTGGGAAATCCTCCATCGCGAAGTCAGCTGGCGGAGTCGGCGCGATACCCGCATTCGTGATTCGGGGCATGGCGCGATGCATTCCAGGCGAGCGGCATCGACGCCGGCTTTTTGCGCAATCGACTGGCATGCCGTTTGCGACTGGCCTCCGAGACGGGCGGCAATCGACCGCTCGGAACTGGAGAGACGACAAATGACGAACTTGCATGACAGCAACGGGAACCCGCAACGCAATGCGGGACCAACCCCGAGCCGCGATCCCACTGGCGAGGCGACCGGAACGCAGCGGGTCAGTACCGAACGCGCCGCGGCGGCGATCGACGAGGCGGCCGAAGAAGCATACTGGCGCGGCAGCTATGCCGCGCGCCCCTACGTCAAGGAAGGCGTGAGCTACGACTTTTACCGTCCGGCCTATCGCTTGGGCTGGGAAGCCCGCGAGCGCCACGTGGGCAAGGAGTGGGACGAAATCAGCGATACGCTGGGTCAGGCGTGGAGCGCCGATCCGGCCAACTTCGAAATGGCATGGGAAGAAGCCGAGCCGGCAGCAAGAGATGCGTGGGAGCGCGTCGGCACGGCCTATCCCGAGCGTTTCACGACGCGTTGACCAGGCGGTTTGTTTCCCGCGATACGTGCGCGGGTCTTCGTGAACCGGCCCACGGTGCAGGGACGCACTGCGGGGGCCAGCATCGCGCGCGACCGGTTGAGCCAGCGCCACCCGAGTTCCTGACTCGCGCGCTCGCGGTGATGATTGAGGCGAGGCAGGAACTTTTCTCCAGCCCCAGGTCAAAGACTCGGCGAATGGCAAGCACGCGCACGCAGCGGAAGCGGTGCCGTGCAAGCACGATTCGCCAGCACGGGAACCTTGTGCAAGCAATATCGCATGGCTCCCTGAGTTGGGCCATGTGCGCTCTGCTCGCATCCGCTTGATCAAATCGATGGGACAGGGAGCGCATGCGATGCCGCAATTCCGTTGTAACACCAAGCTGGCAGGCGCGCGGCTCGAGCACGTCTGGTCGCATACCATCGGCAGCGGACATGCGGAACTTGCGCTGCGCGCCGACTGGCAGTCACAGATGCGCCGCGCCCGGACGGAACTCGGCGTTCGTCATGTGCGATTTCACGCGATCCTCGATGACGACATGGCGACCCTGCTGGATGAACGCGGCACGTTTCTCTATGGCTTTCACAACGCCGACCTGATCGTCGATTTCCTGCTCGATGTCGGCGTGCGCCCGTTCGTCGAGTTGAGTTTCATGCCCTCGACGCTGTCGTCCGGCAGCCAGACGGTCTTCAACTATCGCGGCAATGTCACGCCGCCGCGGGACATGGCGCAGTGGGACGATCTGATCGGAAGTCTGGTGCGCCACTGGGTCGATCGCTATGGCATCGACGAGGTGCGCCAGTGGTATTTCGAGGTCTGGAACGAGCCGAATCTGTCGATGTTCTGGACCGGCACCCAGGCCGACTACTTCGAGTTGTACCGGCACACTGCGACGACGCTCAAGACGATCGATGCCAAGCTGCGCGTTGGCGGCCCGGCCACGGCAAACGATGAGTGGATCAGCGATTTCACCGGTTTCTGCACGCGCGAACACGTGCCGTTCGATTTCATATCAACGCATCATTATCCGACCGACGCTTTCGGCAAGCCCGGCGATGATACGGAACAGCAACTGGCGCTCGGCACGCGCGGCATCCTCAAGCAGCGCACCGAGCACGTGCGCGCCGAGGCCGGCGATGCGCCTCTGTGCTACACCGAATGGTCCAGCTCGTCGAACCCGTTTTTCCATCGGCACGACGAGCCGTACGCCGCCGCGTTCGTGGCCAAGAACTTCCTCGACGTCGCCGATCTGGTGACCTGCTACAGCTACTGGACGTTTTCCGATATTTTCGCGGAAAATTATTTTTCCTCGGTGCCGTTCCACGGCGGTTTCGGGTTGCTGACGATCCACGGCATCGCCAAACCGACCTACCGCGCATTCCAGCTGTTGAACGCCCTTGGCCACGAGCGACTTACGGTCGACGGAACTCACGAAACGGTCGATGCAACGGTCACGCGCGTCGAAAAAGGCATCGTGATCCTGCTGACCAATCACGCCTTTCCGCAACATCCGATCGCCAACGAGAAGGTCTCGATCATCTCTCGCGGGTCAAGCGGCGCCGAAAGAAGCGTGGGTCGAGCGCATAGACGAGGGACATTGCAATCCCCGCAAATGCTGGGAAAACATGGGCTCGCCGCAGTACCCGAATGCCGATCAGTTGCAGCAATTGAACAAGGCATCCGAACTGCAACGGGAAATGCTCACGTGGACGACGACGACCGACGACGTGTCGATCGAAATCGACCTGCCGCCGCATGCGGTCGCGGCGATCACGCTCGAAAGCCGATCATGAATCTAGCACCGACAAAAGACATCGAGGAGGCCCAGCTCGACCGGATCCAGCGGGACTCGTTCCATTTTTTTGCCGTGAACGTCAACCCGGTCAATGGGCTGATCTGCGATTCGACGCAGCCCAACGCGCCGTCGAGCATCGCCGCGACAGGCTTTGCCTTGTCGAGTTACCTCGTGGCCATCGAACGCGGCTGGATGACGCGAAGCGACGCGCGTTCCCTCACGTTGGCGGCAGTGCGCTTTTTCCACGACGCCGATCAGTCGGGTGCGGCCGATGGCATCGGGCACAAGGGATTTTTCTACCACTTCCTCGACATGCAAACCGGTCGACGGGCGTGGAACAGCGAGCTGTCGACGGTCGACACGGCGCTGTTGCTGGCAGGGATGTTGACGTGTGCCCGCTATTTCGATGGCGATCACGCCGACGAGCGCGAAATCCGCGACAAGACTGCCGCCATCTACCAGCGCATCGACTGGCGATGGGCGCAGAACGGCGCAGCGACATTGACCATGGGCTGGACGCCGGGACATGGCTTCCTGCGCTGGCGATGGTTCGGTTACAACGAGGCGCTGATCCTGTATGCGCTGGCCCTCGGTTCGCCGAGTCATCCGATTGCGCCAGGTGCGTACGAGCACTGGTTGGCCGGCTATCGCTGGAAGCGGATCTACAATTTCGCTTACGTGTATGCCGGCCCGTTGTTCATCCATCAGTTCTCGCACATCTGGATTGATTTTCGCGAGATCCAGGATCGCTACATGGCCGGGAGGAACATCGACTATTTCGAGAACAGTCGGCGCGCGACCTATGTGCATTACGAGTACGCCAGGCGCAATCCGCGCGAATTCAAGGATTACCACGGCACCAATTGGGGACTGACCGCGAGCGACGGGCCGGGGCCGGCAACATGCACAGTGCACGGTCGCGAGCGGACGTTCTACGGTTATCGCGCGCGCGGCGCACCGTTCGGTCCGGACGATGGCACGGTGGCGCCGTGGGCATCGCTCGCATCGCTTCCGTTCGCACCGGAAATCGTCCTGCCGACCGCGAAATACCTGCTTGATCTGACCCGCCATCACCCGAAGTCGAGCTACGGATTTCACGCCTCGTTCAATCCGACGTTTCAGCAGACTCCCGATAAGAAGGGCTGGATCTCGCCGTGGCATTTCGGGCTCAACCAGGGTCCGATCGTGCTGATGCTCGAAAACTTCCGCAACGGCATGATCTGGCGCTTGATGCGCGAATGCGAGCCACTCGTTCGCGGGTTGCGTCGCGCCGGATTCGGAGGCGGCTGGCTGGATCGCGACTAGCAGGATGCAGAAAAAAAGACTCGGTCATGGACTTTTTCAGTTCGCGCGATCGCGGCGGATACGCGCCACTTGGCCGCGAGTCATCACTTGCGTGATCAGCGTGCAACGCATCAAGCATCGCCTTGTCAGGCTGCAAAGGGTTTTAGCAGCCTGATAGTGGTTGGCGCAGTGTTGCCCGGCTCACACAGAACGTCTTGTCGAATCAGCGCCGTGCATGCGATCAATGCATCGTGTTCGCGGCGTATCGCTTCAAGGCGGCCCCAGCAGAATCAGGGCGGTCATGATTGCGGCACATGCGGCGATCACGCCGGCTGCCTGCCATGCCGAGATGCCGTCGGACCTGTGGGCTGGCCGATTTCCTGTGCCATTGCAAATCTGAAGCGTGGAACGCGGCTGCGGCTGTGGATCAGATGCAGCCTCTGCAGTCGCGCTCAGGCAGTGGCTACCCGCTTCGCTTGATATGGCTTGGTTGATGCCGGACGGCTCAGGCGTTGCCGCCTCGGTTGCAACCGGATCCAGCAGGGAAGGATCGACGGCGGCATCTCTCCGCCGGTCGCCCGTTTCGCAAGAATCTCGCAAGGTTGTTTCCAGAAACATCACTCGTCTCCATGGCGGCCACGGATTCCACTGAACCCGAACCCACGCAGGGTTGCTTATCACTTGGTAACGCAAAACAGCGGTGATTCGGGCCCCGGCACCATGCGCCCGCCATGTTTCAATTGATGCGGCGGAACGTCGCGCGTCGCTGTAGGAATTTTCGGAAAGGGGTGCAGAAGATCTTCGGGCACGAAGCTGGCTGCTTCGCGACCGGCGCGCACGGCTCGCGCGTGCCGCATCGTCAAAAGCTCATTGACCGCGCGGTCGAGTCGCATTGCATGGAAACGATCCCTTTTAGGCCGGGGCATCCACATGCGAGACTGCCGGTCGCATCGAGCGCGACCGCAGCCTGGTCGCCAACGCCGATCCAGCCGCCGTTTCTGGCCTGCTGATTCGTCGATCCAGCCACCGAACGGAGATACCCGTGCAAACCACCCGCCGCCATTTGTTGAAACTTTCCGCCGGGGCAGTCGCCGGCTTTGCCCTGCGCCCACTGGCGGCACTCGCCAGGCCGGCGGCGCGCGCGGCCAAGCCCTTGCGCATCCTGATTTTGGGCGGGACCGGGTTTATCGGCCCGGACGAGGTGCGCTACGCGTTGGCGCGCGGGCACAAGCTCACGCTGTTCAATCGGGGCAAGACCCGGATGGCGTGGCCCGGCGACGTGGAAGAACTCGTCGGCGATCGCAACACGGGCGACCTCAAGGCACTGCAGGGCCGCGAATGGGATGTCTGCATCGACAATCCGACAACGCTGCCGTTCTGGGTGCGCGACGCCGGCCATGCGCTTCGCGGCAAGGTCGGGCAATACATTTTCATCTCGACGATTTCGGTCTACGCGAACAACGACAAACCTGGTGCCGACGAGACCGCTGCGCTCGCGACCTACACCGGCAAGGATGCGATGGCCGAAACGCAGGAAACCCTGCACGCGAATATCGGGGGGTTGTACGGTCCGCTCAAGGCGCTCAGCGAAAAGGAATCAAGAAAACAATTCCCGGATATCACGACCATCATCCGGCCCGGCCTGATCGTCGGTCCCGGCGATCCGACTGATCGTTTCACCTACTGGCCGGTGCGCCTGAAACGCGCCGGCGAGGTGCTGGCTCCGGGCGACGGTTCGGATCCCGTGCAAGTGCTCGACGCACGCGACCTCGCCGAATGGACGATCCGCATGGCCGAAGCGCGGCACTTCGGCGTTTTCAACGCCACCGGCCCGAACCGCCCGATGACGATGCGCGAGATGCTCGGCGGCATCACTGATGCGATCCATTCCAGCGGACAGCTCACCTGGGTCCCGGCAGACTTCCTGGACAAGCACCAGGTTCAGCCGTGGAGCGACATGCCGGCTTGGGTTCCGGCGCAGGGAGACACTGCGGGATTCGCCCGGCGCAGCAACCGGGCGGCGATCGATGCAGGGCTCACATTCCGGTCACTGGGCGCGACCGCGATCGACACGCTGACGTGGTTCCGCACGTTGCCGGCCGATCGGCAATCAAACCTCAAGGCGGGTTTGTCATCCGCACGCGAAACCAGGGTCCTGGCCGAGTGGCGCAAGCGCGATCAGGCGTCCAAACGTACCGGGTGAAAATCCGGATCCGGAAAAGATCACGCGCCATGTGGCCTTACTTTCGGCCAGCAGTACGGCGTTGCGCCAGCGAAAACAAGTCATACACGAATCGTCGCATCGCCGCCCAAGTCGTGCAACGCTTCCTCCACCGCCGGATCGCTCAGCGCATATCACTGCTGCAGAAAGTGGGTCCGCAGCATCCGTTCCTGTCCGATCCGGCTGCGCTTTCCCTGCACGCGTTCCTTCGGGTAGGACGGCTCGATCACTGCACACAACTCGGTCCACGGCACCACTTTGTCCGTCTCGGCCAGAGACACATCCTGCCGTGTCGCCTTGCGGTGCTGCTCGAACCCGGCATCCGCTTGCGTGGCCAAGGTCACCTGACTGCGCGTCATCGTGCCCTTGCTCAATAGCGCTCCGCACTTCGATCACGAAGCAAAATCAGAGTTTCCCCAGGTTGCGACCGGTTCTTCAGGGGGAATGTGGGGCTCGGCGCGCGCGTCTGTTGGTTGTCACGCTTCGTCCGATCGGCTCAAAGACCCGCGTGTCCCCCATCAAACCTTTCGCTTCATGCGCGCGCCCAATCCCTGCCGGTAGGTTTCGAGATCCGATCGGTAACATGCGCACGCGGCGGCTTCGAGACGGCCTCGATCGAGGATCGCGACATTGCCACGCCCATAGCGGATCAGCCCGCGCGACTGCAGGACCCCAGCGGCCGTCGTGACGCCGACGCGGCGCACGCCCAGCATGAAGGCCAGAAATTCCTGCGTAACATAAAACGAGTCCGCGTGCGCCCGATCCCCGGTCATCAGCAGCCAGCGTGCAAGCCGCTTTTCGACCACATGGAAGCGCGCGCACGCGGCGCTGCGGGCGATTTGGCTGAGATGGACATACACGTATCGGTTCACGAGCGTGCGCAGCGTCGGCGTGTCCTGCAGCCAGCGGCGAAACAGCGGACCCTCCATGCGCCAGGCCGCTCCCGCGCCTTGCGTCAATGCGCGCAGCGATGCGACCTTGCTGTCCAGGGCCAGACCATACCCGCAGACGCCTTCATTGCCGATCATGCCGACTTCCAGCGTGGACCTGTCATCGACAGTTGCCAGCACCGATATGAAGCTCTCGGTCGGGAAATACACGTGGCGCATGCGCTCCCCTTGCTCGTACACCACGCTGCCCAGAACCAGTTCGACCTGCGTACATCCCGCGAGAAAGCGCTCGCGCACGTCCATCGGAAGGGCGGCAAGCAACCGATTGGATGATGCGACGCGCTGCCTGGCTGACATCGGACCATACCCTCGCCGCGTGGTTGGGTGTGCAAGACGTGGACGCGAATCAATGGCGATCCAGTCGACTGGTGATCCGCGGTTCAATACCAGCGGCTCGGCCAGAATCGAGCTTGCGCGTGCAGCCGGTAGCGGTCTGTCCGGCAACGCACATAGCGCCTTCGGCGGCGGTACGCTGCAATCGCGTACCGAGCGGCCTTGCGTACGCACCGAACGCACAGGGAAACCCTCGTGCGCTTTGCCCGCTTTTCACTGTTCAAAGGTCGAACCCAACCGGCGTGTCGGTCCGTCCAGAGCAAGGGAGCGTGCCTGCCATCGACCCGTCTATCGAGTCGAGCAAGAAATGGGCAGCGACGCGCAAGTCAGGATATCGTGCGAACGCTATCGTTTCGCTGCGCGAAGAGGCCGGTCCCAGCGCACGTCGCAACCGTCAGGATTGCGTATCGTTGACCACGAGTTTCCGGATTGACGACCGGTCCTTCATGCATGCGGATTTGCCGGACAACATTCCCTTGATGGCGCAGAATTGATCGTCGGCACGCCCATTGCGGATATCGAATAGGACTCGCGAACCGAGCGAAGCGAACGATCGAGGTCGTGGATCGCGGACTGACTGGTTGGCGCCGCGGTACTTGACGCCGCGCTGGGCATGCGAATGTCCGACGTTGTCGCGCGCGCGCCAGTTCCGTCTCACCACTCTGGAACCACGAACGCCAGGAATGTGCGACGTACCGATCGCCTCACTTCCCGGCGATGTCGGGCAGCAGCCGGTCGAATTCCTTCTTGACCACCTCGTAGCACTCGCAGGCTCGCGCTTCAAGGCGTGGTCGATCCAGCACGGTGATGTGGCCGCGGCTGTACGTGATCAACCCGCTGAGCTGCAACTTGCCCGCGGCCTCGGTGACGCCCTCGCGGCGCACGCCGAGCATGTTGGCGATGAGCTCCTGCGTCATGCTCAGTTTATTGGAGGGCAGGCGGTCCAGGCTCAGCAACAACCAGCGGCACAATTGCTGATCGACCGAATGATGCCGATTGCACACCGCGGTCTGCGCCATCTGGGTGAGCAGAGCCTGCGTGTAGCGCAACAGCAGATGTTGCAACGCGGCCGCGCGATGAAATTCCTCCTTGAGGACCTGGCCCTTCAGCCGATAGGCATGGCCCGCGCTCTGCACGACGGCGCGGCTCGGCGTCGTCTCCCCGCCCATGAACAGCGCCACGCCGACCATGCCTTCGTTGCCGACCACGGCAATTTCCGCCGAAGCCCCGTCTTCCATGACGTACAGCAGCGACACGATCGACGTGGTCGGGAAATAGACGTAGCGCAACTGGCTGCCGGATTCGTACAGCACTTCGCCGAGCGTCATCGGCACGAGTTCCAGATGAGGAAGCAGACGTTCGCATTCCGCCGCGGGGAGCGCATGCAGAAGATGGTTCTGTCGCGGGTCATGGGGGTCAAGCATGAACGACCTGGACTTTTTCACAATTTGCATATACTTGCCGCAGCCAGCATGAGCAAACCCTCCTCATGTTAGGCCAAACCTACAGAAGGCGCCAACAGGTGTGTACGACAGCGTACGTGGGACATTCCGTTATGTTCGGTCCCGCACAGACGGGCAAAGCCGTGCAGCGGCACCCTAGTCAAGCGCTGACGGAACGCAGCGTCGAGAAATGGGTAACCTCAGCTTGACGCGGCAGTTGTGCGACTCGGCCGGCGCGCCCCAAGGCTCCCCTGTCTTGGGCCGGCCGGGTTACTCGCGGCGGACGGGTAGGATGGTTTCCGCGCCGCGCTCGCCTGTCTATCTTCCCCGTGCCGAGCCATGTTCGAGTCCCTGCTGAATCTTGCGTCGAACGGAATCCTCCAGACGGGTCTCGTTGCGAAGCTCGTGTCCGCGCTGGTCATGACGCAACTGACGATACTCGCGGTAACGCTGTATTTGCACCGCAGCCAGAGTCATCGCTCGGTGGCCTTCCATCCCGCGCTGGCGCACGCGTTCCGGTTCTGGTGCTGGCTGACCACCGCGATGGTCACCAAGGAGTGGGTCGCGATCCACCGCAAGCATCATGCGCACTGCGAAACCGAGCTCGATCCGCACAGCCCACAGATATTCGGCATCGGCAAGCTGATCCGGAGCGGGACCGAGCTCTACATGTCCGCGCGCGCCGACGCGAACCTGCTCGCGAGATTCGGCCGCGGCACGCCCGAGGACTGGATCGAACGGCACCTCTACACGCCGCATTGCAATTGGGGTCCGACCGCGCTCGCCGTACTCGAGATTGCGTTGTTCGGCGTCGGTGGCATGGCCATCTGGGCCGTGCAGATGATGTGGATTCCATTCTGGGGCGCCGGTGTCGTCAACGGCATGGGTCACTGGTGGGGCTACCGCAATTTCGAAACCGCCGATCGATCGACCAACCTGAGCCCGCTGGCGATCTGGGTCGGCGGCGAAGAGCTCCACAACAATCATCATGCATTCCCGAGCTCGGCGAAGTTCTCCGTTCGCCGTTTCGAATTCGACCTCGGCTGGCTGGTCATCCGGATTCTGGCAAAGCTCAGGCTCGCCAAGGTCAAGCGCATTGCATCCGGGCAGCACAGCTTGCGCCCGAAGGATCCGATGCCTGCGGAGAGTCCCCTTCCGGCAACCCTGACCGAGCGCGTCCGAGTGATGACCAGATTCTTCCGCGATGTCATGCTCCCTGCTATGTGCGATGAATCGCACCGCGGCGGCAACGGCGCACCGCCGATGCGCCTGCGCCGCGCGCTCGCCAATGGCGGCTGTTGGCTGAACGAGGATGATCGCGGACGACTGAACGCCTGGATCGATGCGCGACCGTGCCTGCGCACGCTCTGCCACTTCCGCGCCCAGCTTGCCCAGCTCATGGAACAGCGTGATATCGACGCCGAAACACGCGGACTGTCGCAATGGCTTCGTGCCGCCCGAGACAGCGATATCGGTTCGTTGCGCACATTTGCTGCCGCGTTGGCCGCGGATGCATTCGCCAAGCCGCGAACTCTGCCAGTCGCGGGCGGCATTGCGGATGCGCAGTGAGACCGCACGGGTTACCCACTGGTTGGATCCTCATTGGTTCGGCTGCGCGCTGACCGTTCGCTCGCTCGGATCATGGTCTGCGCCATCGCCCAACTTCTCGAATGCCGGTCGGGTGCTGATTCGGCGAGCAGCGTAAGACGGCTCGGTTCGACATCAGTGCCCGTCGTTATGATCGTTGTCTTTCTTCTTTGGCGTATTCTTTTTCGGCGCTGACTTGTGTGGCGCCTTTGCGTGCGCTGTGTTGTGCTCGGCAACGATTCCATGCGGCGAGGCCTTCCTCACCGGCACAGTCCGGGGCGTCGTCGCGATCGCGGCTTGCCTCGATCCGCTGCCAGCCCGGTGTGGAGTGTCGTGCGACGGATGCGACGTGCCAGCGGAGATCCCATGCGAGTGAGTGTTGGCATTTTCATGCATGTTGCCATGCCGATCACGATCCGAAGCGGCCGGGCGATACTCGGGCCTCACGTGGCTCCAGTGCTCGCGGTTGCCATACCAGGAACGGTTGCGGTAGTGGCTTTCCCAGTACGTGCCGAAGACAAAACTGACGATCGGAATGCCTATCCGCACGCCGTACTCGGGTATCAGGACGCGTTGCCCCTGATATTCCTCCTGCAGAAAATCTCCCGGCACCCAGCCGCGAATGTTTCCAGCTGCCACATCGCACCAGGACCAGCCGTCGACGCAACCCTCGATGGCGACTTCAGCGCCGACAGGCAGCATGACGACGCTCGGATAGCTTGTATCGGGTCCGGCGCGAAGGTCCACATTGCCGGTCACGTAGCCGTCGGCTCCGAAAGCGGACGGAATGAGGAATACGGAAAGACCTAGTGCTGCGACGGAAAGAGCGCGTGTCATCTGGTTGTCCTCGTGAATTCGTGGAACTGGTTGTATCCTTCCCGCGCGAGGTCCGCGGTGCGGTGGCGCGCATAGCGCACAGCGGATCTCTCCTCATTCATGGTCCGCGGCAGCGTCTGTCGTCGACTTCTCCCCACACGGCATGCCGCGCACTGTCGAGTAGCCTTCCCGGGCTTTGCCGCCGACGCGATCGACAGGAACAAAGAATCGCAGGCGAGCCTCTCGACGGACTTCCCTGCAGCACGCGAATACTCCGCGCCAAAAACCTCTCCTTGTACGCGGCGCCGTGACGGTGCTTGCGAAAAGCGCCAAAGCGATGAACGATCCGTGCATTTTGCCGACCTGTTCGAAACGGTTACAGGTGCTCTCACCATTCGCAGATGCTTTGTATGTTCGCTGTCGCACGGACATGGCTCTGGCCGTGCGCGCAGGATGCGGGTCTGCGTTCGTGGGCAGGTCCTCGTCCTGTTTCAGCCGCATCCGCGTATCAGGAGCCAGACATGCACATCCCATGGGTCCAAAGTTCCACGGCGTTGCCGCGTGACGGCCAGGCGGTCGAATTCGTTCTCGACCATCGCGAAGTCGCGATCGACGGCACTTACGGCGGACAGGTCTTCCGATCGCGCTGGACCAGCTACGACATCGACCGCGTTAACACGTGGCGGCTCGGCGACCTGACTTCCGCCGACCGCGTGTAGAGACGCAGGCCAAGCCCCCTCGGCGTTGGTTACCCGGACTGTCCGGGAATTTGTGCAAAAAGGGCACGGCGAAAGGTCTTGGCCCGCCCGGTCTTTGCGAGCGGCGACCGGTCCGAGGCAATCGCCTTCGAAGAGCGGCTGCCTTCGTTCGCTGGCGAACTGGAGCGAGAATAGTCGTCAGTCTGCGAAACAGCGGACCCTCATCTGTCGAGGTGCTCGGGAGCAAGACACGTGTTGCGCAATTTGAATGATCTGCAAGGCTACGCCATTCACGCGGCCGATGGCGTCATCGGTCGCGTGAAGGATTTTCATATCGACGATCAGTCCTGGGTGATCCGCTATTACGTGGTGGAAACCGGCAGTTGGCTAGCCAGTCGAAAAGTTTCGATGACGCCAATGTGCGGAGCCAAGGATCTGGATTCAGCACGTCGCTCGGATTCCCGGTCTTCCGGGAATGTGAGAGTTCGTGGGTGAAGGTCGAGTTGACCGGTCACGACCGCCATGTCCAACCGAAGGAATGCACTAATGAGTAATGCCAATCCATGGCCATCGGCCAGCGCCACGGGACTGGAGCAGCATGATGCAATCTCCAGCGGCCCCGATGGTGCCAGCATGCGCTGGAAGGAGAATCTGCGGGATGGGACGACCGTACTGATCCGACCGATCAGCGAAGAGGATGTCGAACTGGAGCGACGCTTCATTGAGCAATTGTCGCCACAGTCGAGCCGATTCCGCTTCCTCGGCCAGATAAAGAACGCCAGCCCTGAATTGCTCAAGCAGTTCACGCATCTGGACCATGCGAGGGAGGTGGCTTTTGTCGCGTTGATCGACGATGGCGGCAGCCAGCGCGAAATCGGCGTCAGCCGATACAGTTCGCGCGCCGACGGCTTGAGTTGCGAGTGCGCTGTCGCGGTCAGCGACGAATGGCAAAACCGCGGGCTCGGCACATTGCTGATGCAACATCTGATCGAGGTTGCGCGTCGCCACCACATCGAAGTCATGTACTCGCTGGACGCCCGCGACAATCAGGCGATGCGTGAACTTGCCGACCATCTCGGATTCGAGCGCAAACAGGATCCCGACGATGCCACCCAGGTTCTGCATACCCTGGATCTCAAGGCAGCGACAACATGATGGTGTCAAGCGACGGTGCGCGCAACGTGGACTATCCCTGGCAGGCACACCCGTAACCATACAAAACGTGTAGATGACGCGTTGTCTGGCGTTTCCTGTCCCAAAAGCTGATACGCAATCCCCAAGCTACCGAATCTAGTTTGAATGCGCAGCGCGGCCCAGTGTGCTCTCGATGAGTCTGGTCAGTTTGTGGACGGCGCCATGAACAGCCTGATCCACAGCTCGCGGCATGGTCCGTCGCTGCAATAGGCTGATGGTGTTCGAGGCGCACTTCCATCAGGCAGCGTTTGTCGTTGCCGCTCTTCTTGTCGGCGTTCTCGTCCGAGAGGTGTACTTCGACGCGCGTGATGTGGTTGCTGAATCGGCTGAGTGCGCTTTCCACAACTTCGGTCACATGCGCGCTCAGCGCCTCGTGACCCGCGATGTTGTGGTCGGTGTTGATCTGAATCTGCATGCATTTCTCCTGGCATTGCGATCGTCGGGTGGATGAGGCGTACCAAGGGTGATGTCCGGATGGACAATTTCTGCCTTCTGATGGCTGGTGTCTCCGCACCAACGGGTGTCCTGGTCGCGACGTGATCGTCACTTCACCAGCGATGCGCGGATCGACTTCAGCTCCCGTCGCCGCTTCGCGGTTGTGTCTTGGGATAGGCCATCTTTAGTTCTTCGAACGCATCGAGGACGATCCGGGAAACAATCAGCCGCGCATCTTCCTTGTCATCGGCGGGAACAACATGCCAAGCTGAGTGACGCGAGCTCGTGGCGTCCATGCAGGCCTCGTAAGCCTTGTGCTTTTGTCGATCCAGTCGATCAGGATGCAGACCGCCGCCGCGTGATCCGGCGCCGTGATGGCGTGCGAAAGGTGGTCGGCAGGCGTCTTGCTTTCTACTCGAAAGGTCGCGTCCAAAAGTCCGATCCGTTCGATACCGCCCGACAGAACTCGGCGTAGGACGTTTGCCGATGCGAACAGCGCAAACTCATGGACAAAAAAGTTGGAGAGCAGGGCGCGTCTCCGGCAACCACGGATTGAGTGTCGCTCTGCGCTGTGCAGACTTGAGCACAGTATTCTGTGACTCCGTTGCGTTCTGTTCGTTGCCGAACATTGGCCATCGCGCATCGGACGACGGAGAAATGCGCAGAACGGAGGCACAGGCAATTAAAGCTCCGGGATGAGCTGGCCATGTGGGATACGAAGTTCCTGCACGTATGGCGGATGGGCTAGGCCGGCTGTCCGATCGCCCAAGTTCGTGATTCTTGGATACGCTGCCCGCTGCACCGTGTGCGGTTACAGCTATTCGGTGTTCAATATGCGGAGGAGCGGGCTCATCGGTGCCTCGCCCTGTTCCGATCGGTATGGCATCGCGGATTGGCGCCCGCTGGCAACGCGCGGCGCGACAGCGCAAATAGTCGGCGCGATGGAAGTTTCGGGCGGCCGCTCGCCGCTCGCTTTCGCCTCAACTCCATGCGACGCTGCACCGCAATTTTCGCGGAGCCATTTGAATGATCGGCAAGGAAGCGGACGCAACTGCGCCGCTGCAAGGCGAAGCCGCGCTGATTCGCGCTGTCGGCGGCCTTGCGCTGGCTGCGGCGGTGATCAACATCATCGTCGGCGGCGGCATCTTTCGCATGCCGTCGGCGCTCGCGGCGCAAATGGGCGCAGCGGCGCCGATCGCGATTTTCGCCGGCGCGTTTGCGATCGTGCCGATCGCGTTGTGTTTCGCGGCGGTCGGCAGCCGCACGCTCGCGACCGGCGGCCCGTATACCTACGCGGGCGCCGCATTCGGGCCGTTCGCGGGGTTCATCGCCGGCGCGCTGATGTGGATCAGCAACTTCGCGTCGAGCGCAGGCGTCGCGGCGGCGCTTTCAGTGCAGGTGGCGAATCTCGCGCCGGCGTTCGCGACACCGTGGCTACGCGCGTTGTTGCTGACCGGCGTCTATGCCGTGCTCTACGGACTCAACGCATTCGGCGTGAAACTCGGCGCGCGCGCGATCGCGACCATGGCGGCGCTCAAGCTCACGCCCTTGTTTGCGCTCGTCGCGGTGGGCCTGTTTTTCGTGGACTGGCACCAGGTCGCGTTCGGAGTCGGCGACATTCCATCGTGGGGCGCGCTCGGCGCGTCGATGGTGCTCGTGATGTTCGCGTATTCGGGCATGGAAACTGCGCTGGTGCCGTCCGGCGAATTGACCGACCCGTCACGCAACGTGCCGCGTGCGACTCTCGCCGCGATCACGATCGTGGTGCTCCTGTATCTCGGTTTGCAGATCGTCGGGCAGGGCGTGATCGGTGCGCGCCTTGCGACCAGCGGTGTGCCGCTCGCCGACACGGCGGGCGCGCTGTGGCCGTGGGGCCGCACGCTGCTGCTCCTGACTGCGTGCATCTCGATGAGCGGGTTCCTGCTCGGCAACCTGCTCGGCTCGTCCCGACTGTTGTTCGCGCTCGGTCGCGATGGTTATCTGCCGACGGCGTTCGCACGCGTCAGTGCAAAGCATCGCGTTCCGCAACTCGCGCTGATCGTACATGCGGCACTCGCTTGGCTGCTCGCGCTCGGCGGCAACTTCGATGCCTTGGCGCTGATTTCCGGTGGAGCGATCTGTCTCGTGTACATCCTCGTGAGTCTCGCCGCATGGCGCACCCAGTCGATCGGTCTCAACGAGCGCGGCGCGCCGTTCGTGTTGCCCGGTGGTCCGCTGATTCCGGCAATCGCGGTCGTTGCGATGGGCCTGATCGTCGCCACGCTGTCGAGCAAGGAATGGATTGCCATCGGGATCGCCTTGGCGGCGCTGGTTGCGCTGTACGGGGCGTTGACGGCATGGCGACAAGCGCGACGCTGATTGCGTGAGGCTGCCGCCACTTTCCCCCGCTCGCGGGGGAAAGAATCGCAGTTTTTAGCGTTCAGGCTTTTCCTTCCTCCGGGAAGTTGGCCAAGGATCCAGCTTGCGGCATTCAGGTCTTTCCTTCCTCCGCTTGCGGGGGAAGGTGCCGAAGGCGGATGGGGGCAAATCGGAGCGAGAGCGTTCACGTAGCCTGACGCCTGCCCCCTTTCGGCTGCCGCCACTTTCCCCCGCTGCGCAGGGGAAAGATTGCAATTTGTAGCGTCCGGGTTTTTCCTTCCTCCGGGAAGTTGGCCAAGGATCCAGCTTGCGGCATTCAGGTCTTTCCTTCCTCCGCTTGCGGGGGAAGGTGCCGAAGGCGGATGGGGGCAAATCGGAGCGAGAGCGTTCACGTAGCCTGACGCCTGCCCCCTTTCGGCTGCCGCCACTTTCCCCCGCTGCGCAGGGGAAAGATTGCAATTTGTAGCGTCCGGGCTTTTCCTTCCTCCGGGAAGTTGGCCAAGGATCCAGCTTGCGGCATTCAGGCCTTTCCTTCCTCCGCTTGCGGGGGAAGGTGCCGAAGGCGGATGGGGGCAAATCGGAGCGAGAGCGTTCACGTAGCCTGACGCCTGCCCCCTTTCGGCTGCCGCCACTTTCCCCCGCTGCGCGGGGGAAAGATTGCAATTTGTAGCGTCCGGGTTTTCGCTTCCTCCGCTTCGGGGGTGAGCCGCGATTGACTCGCGCCATCCATGGCGCTCGGGCGAGTGGGCGTGAGTCGAACCGAACGCATCCCGCGCTGCAAATTGGATGTGTCGCCCCCAATCTTGCGATCATGTCGCCATGGCCGTGGTCGTTCCAGGCACTTTCGCATTGCGCTCGCAAACGCGGTTGCCGCCGGCATTGCCGCGCAGCGGCGTTTCCGGCGAGGCGCGACTGGCGCTGCGACAATTGCTCGGCGATGTGGATCGGCGGCTCGATGCGGCGTTTCGCGCGGGCGTGCCGGCCGCTGAACTTGCGCGCGAACGCGCTGCGGCGGTCGATCGCGTGCTGGGTCACGTCTACCGGGCCTACGTCGGCGATGCGGCGGGCATTGCGCTGTTCGCGATTGGCGGATTCGGCCGCGGATTGCTGTTTCCGTATTCCGATGTCGACCTGCTGCTGCTGTCCGGGGCAACCGCTTCGCTTGCGAACCGGCGCGCGATCGAAACGTTTCTCGCGTGCCTGTGGGATCTCGGCATCACGCCGAGCCATGCGTTGCGCGAGCCCGATCAATGTCGCGCCCTCGCAGCGAGCGACGTCAGTGTGTTCACCAGCCTCCTCGATGCGCGCCGCCTGGCCGGCGATCCAGCACTTGCGTTGGTGCTCGACGAATTGATGGCCGATGCCGAACTCTGGCCGGCTCGCCAATATCTCGCCGCGAAACGCGAAGAGCAGGCTGAACGCCACGCCCGATACGACGACACCTCGCACAATCTCGAACCCAACATCAAGGAAGGCCCGGGCGGTTTGCGCAGTCTGGACCTGCTGCGCTGGCTCGGCCGCCGCGTCGCCGATGCCCGTGACTTCAAGGCCATGGTCGCGCGCGGCCTGCTCGATCCGGCGGAGAGTGCAAGGCTCGCCGACGCCGAAGCGACCCTGCAACGTTACCGATATGCGCTGCATCTCGCGGCAGGTCGCGCCGAGGAACGGTTGTTGTTCGATCACCAGCGCACATTGGCCGCCATGCTTGGCTTCGCCGACGAGCATGCGCAGAATCTTGCGGTCGAGCAGTTCATGCAGGGGTATTACCGCGCCGCCACGCACGTCGCGCGCTTGACCACGCAACTGATCGAACGATTCGACGAGTTGCTCGATCCGCCCGTTGAACCGCCGCGCCCGATCGACGCGGATTTCGTGGCCCGCGGCTCGCGGCTCGAACCGGCCTCGCCGGATCTGTTCGAGCGCAAGCCGGAGGCGCTCGTCGAGGCGTTCGCGCGACTGGCCGATCATGCGGAGTTGCGCGGCCTGTCGGCCGATGCGATGCGCGGCATGCAGCATGCGCTGATCCACCACGGCGCATCGTTGTCCTCCAACGCGCAGGTGCTCGAAGCCTTTCTCGCAGTACTTAGACGCGAAAGCGGCGCCGTGGCCGCGATCAGCCACATGAATCGCAGCGGTGTGCTGTCTGCGATCCTGCCCGCCTTCGCGCGGGTCTCCGGGCGCATGCAATACGATTTGTTCCACGTCTACACCGTGGACGAGCACACCATGCGCGTGCTGCGAAATGTCGCGCGCTTCGCCGAACCCCAATCCCGCGATACGTTTCCGATGGCGCTCGAAATCCATTCGCGCCTGGACCAGCCGGAGTTGCTGCTGCTGGCGGCGTTGTTCCACGACATCGCCAAGGGCCGCGGCGGCGATCATTCGGTGCTCGGCGAGGAGGAATCGCGCGCGTTCTGCATGCGTCTGGGTCTTGCCGCGAAGAACGTGGAGCGCGTTGCCTGGCTGGTCCGCTGGCATCTGTTGATGAGCATCACGGCGCAACGCCGGGACATCACCGATCCCGATGTGGTGCACCACTTCGCGACGCAGGTCGAGGATCGCGAGCGCCTCGATCTGTTGTATCTCCTGACGATCGCGGATATCGCCGGCACCAGTCCGAAGTTGTGGACGGCGTGGAAAGCGCGGTTGCTATCCGACCTGTACGTTGCCGCTCGGTATGCGTTGCGTGCCGGCCTGCAGCGCCCGCCGAACGCCGATGAGCGCATCGAGGCCTGCCGCGAGCGCGCGTTGCTGCAACTCGCGGCGCTCGGCATCGATCGGGCCGTCGCCGAACGCGAGTGGAGCGAATTTCCGGAAGCGAGTTTCCTGCGCCTCCTGCCCGAACAGATCACCTGGCAGACGCGCATGATCCTCGATCATCCGGACGCCGACGCGGCGCTGGTCGCAGTACAGGCGCTGTCGGTTCGCGGCAGCAGCGAATTGTTCGTGCGTGCACGCGATCGCGACGGACTTTTCGCGGCGATCACGGCAACCCTCGATCGCTTGCGTCTGTCCGTGGCCGAGGCGCGCGTGCTGTCGTCCGCCGACGGGATTGCGTTCGATACATTCCTGTTGCTCGATGCCGAATCGCAGTCTCCGATCGATGCGGCACGCGCAAGGAACCTGCAGGCGACGCTGGCGCGCGTGCTCGGCGAGGCGGATCTCAGGGCGCGTGCGGTACACCGTGGACTGTCGCGGCGACTTCGGCACTTTCTGAGCGCTCCCAAACTCGAGTTCAGCGACGATGGCAGCGCGCGCACGCAACTCGCGCTGGTCTGCAGCGACCGGCCCGGCCTGCTCGCGCAGGTGGCCCAGGTCTTTCGCGCCATGCGCGTGCGCGTGCATGATGCGCGCATCGCGACGTTCGGCGAACGCGTCGAGGATTTCTTCCAGCTCAGCGACGAGAAGGATCGGGCGTTGTCGAGCTCGCTGCAGAAGGCGTTGCGCGATGCGTTGCTGCGCCGTCTCGGCGCGGATTCCACCGAAGCTCGCAAGGAGCGTCATGCCTGATCAAGATTCTGCGCTCGAAGGCACCATCGACTCTGCCTGGGAGCGGCGGGCCGAACTCGCGCCCGGCAACGCCGATGCAAATTTGCGTGCGGCCGTGGAGCAAGCCCTCGATCTGCTCGAGTCGGGCCGTTGCCGCGTGGCGGAGCCCGGCAACGACGGAACCTGGCAGGTCCACGAATGGCTCAAGAAGGCCGTGCTGCTGAGTTTTCGCATCAACGCCAACCGGCCGATGGATGGCGGACCGATGCGGGCCTTCGACAAACTGCCGTTGCGCTTTGCCGATGCGACCGATGAGCAACTGCGCGCGCCGGGCGCGCGGCTGGTGCCGGGTGCGCTGGTACGCCGTGGAGCGCACATCGGGGCCGATGCGGTATTGATGCCGAGCTACATCAATGTCGGCGCATTCATCGGTGCCGGCACGATGGTCGATACGTGGGCGACGGTCGGCTCGTGCGCGCAGATCGGCGCCGGCGTGCACCTCTCCGGCGGCGTTGGAATCGGAGGGGTACTCGAGCCGCTGCAGGCGGCGCCGACCATCATCGAGGACGGCTGCTTCATCGGTGCGCGCTCGGAAGTGGTCGAAGGCGTCATCGTCGAACACGGCAGCGTGATCGGCATGGGCGTATTCCTCGGCCAATCGACGCGCATCTTCAATCGTGCGGATGGAACCGTGACGCATGGGCGCATTCCGTCGGGCAGCGTGGTCGTCGCCGGCTCCCTGCCCGCGCCGGACGGCAGCCACAGCCTGTATGCCGCGATCATCGTGAAACGCGTTGACGACAGGACGCGCGCAAAGACTTCGATCAACGAGCTGCTGCGCGCCTGAGCGGATCGCCTCTTCGCCTCGGTTGGAAAAAAACCTGCCGATGACGCCTTATGATGCGTGCGCGTGCCGGCCACAATCAGGAAATGACTCATGGCGATCACGATGTACGGACTCGACAAGTGCAGCACCTGCGACAAGGCGCGCAAATGGCTCGATCGCCACGGGGTCGCGCATCGATTCGTCGATTATCGCGAGCATCCGGTTGCGCCGGCGCAACTCAAGGCGTGGGCCGAAAAGGCCGGCGGCTGGGAAAAACTCGTGAACCGCAGTTCGATGACCTGGCGCGCACTGCCGGATAACCGCAAGACGCCCGCCAGCGATCCCGAGTGGTTGCTGCTCATTCGCGAGTATCCCGCGCTGGTGCGGCGGCCGCTGCTGGTGCTCGAAGACGGCCGGGTGGTGCAGCGCTTCACCGACAAGCAGTACAAGACCCTGTTTGCGTGATGCAGGCGTCATGTCCGACTTGCTGGAACTGACCTGTGAGCTGATCCGGCGCGTCTCGGTGACGCCCGATGATGCGGGTTGCCAGCCGCTGCTGGCGAAGCGCCTCGCGCAAGCGGGTTTTGCGATCGAGCACTTGCGCTACGGCGAGGTCGACAACCTGTGGGCGACCCACGGGAATTCCGATCCGGTGCTCGTGTTTCTCGGCCATACCGACGTGGTGCCGAGCGGCCCCCACGAAGACTGGAGCAGCCCGCCGTTCGAACCGACTTTGCGCGATGGCCGTCTATACGGCCGTGGTGCCGCGGACATGAAATCCGGCGTCGCTGCCATGACGCTGGCAGCCGAGAATTTCGTGCACGAGCATCCCGATCATCGGGGCACGCTCGCTTTGCTGCTGACCAGCGACGAGGAGGGCGAGGGCAGGCACGGCGTGCGGCGCGTGGCGGAGGAGTTTCGCCGTCGCGGCCAGCGCATCGACTGGTGCGTAGTCGGCGAACCTTCGTCGCACCAGCGCCTCGGCGATCTGATCCGCGTCGGCCGGCGCGGTTCCCTGACCGGACATCTGCGCGTTCACGGCGTGCAGGGCCATGTCGCCTATCCCGACCAGGCATCCAATCCGATCCACGCGAGCGCGGCAGCGCTGGCCGAACTCGCGGCGACACGTTGGGACGGCGGCGATGCAGAATTTCCACCGACTTCGTTCCAGATATCCAACCTGCATGCAGGGACCGGCGCCGACAACGTGATTCCGGGCGAGTTGCGCGCGGTCTTCAATTTTCGCTACGGCACGGCGAGCACGGCGCAATCGTTGCGAGAACGCGTCGAGGCCTGTTTCGCATCCCACGACGTGGCTTTCGACATCGACTGGTGGTTGTCGGGCGAACCGTTCCTGACGCCCGACGGCCCGTTGCGCGCCGCGGTCACCGAAGCGGTGCGCGAACAGTGCGGCGCGATGCCCGAAGCGAGCACCGGCGGCGGTACATCGGACGGCCGCTTCATCGCGCCCCTCGGCGCCGAGGTCGTCGAAATCGGACCGTGCAACGCAAGCATCCACAAGATCGATGAATCGGTCGCGCTGGACGAACTCGAGCGCCTGCCGGCGCTCTTCGGCGGGATTGCGCAACGGCTGTTGCTGCGCTGACCTGGCTGGTGCAGACCGGGGTGAATTGCAACACCTGTGCGTTGACTTCGCCCCCTTTCGGCTGCCGCCACTTTCCCCGCAAGCGGGGGAAAGACCAATGCTTGCAGCGCTTCGATTTTCCCCTTCCTTCGCGAAGCTGGCGAAAGGCTGGTACTTGCAGCGTTTCGGTTGTGCCTCCCTCCGCGAAGCGGGGGAAGGCGTCGAAGGCGGATGGGGGCCAGACGGGAGCGCGTTGGTCCACGTTGCCCCCTTTCGGCTGCCGCCACTTTCCCCGCAAGCGGGTGAAAGACCGATACTCGCGGTGGTTCGGTTGTTCCTTCCTCCGCGAAACGGGGGTGAGCGGAGTATTGACTCGCGCCATCCATGGCGCTCGCGCTCTGCGCCAGCTGCGCTGTTCGCGCCCGCTCCTGCGGACGGCTGCCCACGGACGTGCAGACCGGGCTTGCGAGCGCAGGATGCGTGAGGGTGCCGAAGGCGGTTGGGGGCCAGTCGCAGCGCGTTCGCCACGTTGCGGCATCGGAGCGCTCTTGATCGGCGCGACCAAAACACGCTTCAATCACATTGAAGCATTACACTTGCGTACTGCGACGAAGTCAGTGCGCCGCGCACGCACGTATCAACCGGTTCGAGCGATGATTTCTTCCCTGCAGCAACAGTGTGGGCGCCTGGTCCGGGGCGCCTTGATCTTCATCCTGGTGGCGGGCGCATTCCCGGCGCACGCCGCATACCCTGCCGGCGGCGACTGGCTTGCCGTTTCGCGCGATCTCGGCCCCGACGGCGGCGCGACGGATTTCACGCCGCACGGCACGCAGCCCGGTCTTTTCTACGATCTGCAATCGGCCGGCAATTGCTCGTCCTGCCACGGTGTCAGCGGCTCCTCGCCACCCACCGCGATGACGTATCTGCCGTATGCCACCTGGTCCGGTTCGATGATGGCCAACGCGACGCGCGATCCGGTGTTCTTCGGGGCGCTCGACGTCGCCAATCACGACGTGCCCGGGGTCGGCGATTTCTGCCTGCGTTGTCATACCACGACCGGTTGGTACAACGGCCGCGTGGTCAAGCGGGGCTTCGGGCAGCCCGACAACGATGTCACGTTGGGCGCTGCGGCCTGCCTGATCGAGGGCCGCTACGACTATCCGGACAACAACAGCGACTACGGTGGCGTCACCTGCCATTTCTGCCATCGTCTGTCGAAAACCGGGCCGAATGGTGAGCCCCAGATCATCGGCAATGGCGATGCGTGGATCGACGATCAGGACTGCAGCGTGTTCAATCCGAACTCCGACGGCGGCGAGCCGTGCCGACGAGGGCCATACAACTACACGGATCAGGACATCACGCCGCCGCATCCGTGGCTGCAATCGGCGTTCCACACGAAGAGCGCACTGTGCGCGACTTGCCACGATGTCAGCTCGCCGGACCTGGCATCGGGACCGTTGAAGACGCTCAAGCTCGGCGACGGCACCGACACCGGTCATCCGTTTCCGATCGAGCGCACCTATTCGGAATGGTCGCAGAGCCTGTTCGCCGATGCGATCTTCCGCGACGGTCTCGGTGATCCACCCGGCGCGCCGAATCTGGTGCGTGCCGAGCAATGCCAGTCCTGCCACATGCCGACCAGCGAGGATCCGGACGCCACCGCCTGCAATCTTTTCGGGTATCCGAACCGCACCGGCAACCTGCCGGTGCATCAGTTCGTCGGCGGCAATACCTGGGTGCCGCAGATCATCAAGGGTGAATACGGGGATGGGCTAGGTGCCGATCGCGAGGCGTCGCTCGACCAGACCACCAATTGGGCACGCCAGAACCTCATGACCAGCGCCACCGTTGCCACCACGATCACCGCCTATACACCGCCCGGTGCCGGCGATGGCGCATTGTCGCTCGCGGTCAAGGTGACCAACCTGACCGGCCACAAGCTGCCGACCGGTTACAGCGAAGGCCGGCGCATGTGGATCAACCTGCAGGTCCACGACGCCAACGGCGCGCTGATTGCCGAGAGCGGCGCCTACGACAGCGCCACCGGCGTGTCTGTCCGAGGACAGCCAGCTGCGTGTTTACGAAGTCCTGCAAGGCATCTTCAACTTCAATGGCACCGGCACCTGCGATGTCGTCGATGGCGCGGGCGATGCGATGTTCCATTTCGTCCTGAGCGATTGCATCGCCAAGGACGATCGCATCCCGCCGTTCGGCTTCAGGCCGGCCACGACGGACGATCCGGACGGCTACGACCTGCGCCCGATCCCGATCGGCAGTTACCCCGAAACCTCGCCCGGCTCCGGCGTCCTGGTCAACTACGACAACGTCGACTACGCCGTGACGGTTCCGGCGGGCACGCCGACTCCGTTGACCGCGACGGCGAGTCTCTACTATCAGACTTCGAGCAAGGACTATATCGAGTTCCTGCAACGCGAAGCCGATGGCAACGGTTTCACCGGGGAGAACGATCTGTGCGCCGGAGGACCGCAGCGGCCATTCACGGTGGGACCGCAGGATCGCACGCGGGGCGATTATGTTTACCAGCTCTGGAACAATGCGCCCGACGATCCCGTTCAACCCGGCTACGGCAAGTCGCCGCCCGAGCTGATCAATCTGGGCAGCGCAATGACGGACAACTGAGCTTCCGGCGCCGCACATTCCTGGCGGCACGGCAACGCATCACGCAACGTCGTTTCGTGGGCACGAACATCCCGCCAGCTATGCATTGCATTCCTGGCATTCCTGCAATCGGCTGCGCCCGGTTATGCCGCCCGTGCTTGTGCACTGCGCAAAGGCATGGGGAGGCTGCGTGCTACCATGTTGCGGTTATCTTGCCGCTCGGCTACGCGCTGATCGGCCCTTCTGGACTTTCGCTGGGGTGAGACAGATGAAACGATTGGTATTGGCATTCATTGTGACAATCGCCGTGGTTCCGTTCGCGCACGCAGGCGTCATCGCGCAATCGCAACTCAAGCAGGCGCAAACATGGTCGGCTTGGGGAGGCGAGATTGGCTTTCGCTGGAACAATGATCTGCTCGCCGGCCTCGGTATCCGCGCGCGCACCGAGCAGACCGTCGCGGCGCCGGACAGCCGCACCAGCGGTTCCTTCAGCGATCACACGTGGTTCGGACTTCGCCAGAGCGGCGGCCTCGATTTCACCGTGAGAAACGACAGCCTGGTCGGTTTCAGCGGCGGCGCGCTGACCGCGCGCGGCGGCTATGTGCTCACCCTTCGCGACGGCTCGACCATCGACCTGCGCAATGTCACGCTTGCGTGTGCGCCAGAACGATCCGAAGGTGCTCGACGTGGTCAGCGCCGACGGCCACGCCTGGTTCTTCAGCGACCGCGTCATGTTCGAACTCGCCGACAACAATCAGGCGCTCGCGGTGCGCGCGGCCGATCTTCGCGTGACGCCGGCGCTTGCCAACCGACTCGCTGTTCCCGAAGCCAACGGCTGGGAACTCGCCGACATGGCATTGCTGACGCAGGTGTACGTCCAGGGTGTGAACCAGCAGCCGGAAGAATTGTGCAGCCCGTATCCGTGGCCGAATGTCGAGGTCCCGAACGATCCGGGTCAGATCTATCAGGCCGACCTTTTCATGCAGCACTTCGATTTCCAGCCGGTCGGTTGTCAGTCCTGCGACGGTCCGGGCGGCACCAACGGTACCGTCGCGTTTGCGCCGGATTCGACGCTGATCAACAACAAGAACGACGGCACTCAGGTCGTCACGGTGCCCGGCGATCCGCTCGGGACGAGTTCGGCGCTGCATACCGGATACGTCGCCTGGTTCACCAAGTTCTCGGGCGTCAATCCGCCCTACAGCAACGATCAGCATCCGTTCCTGATCTGGAATCTGTATCGCTTCAACCCGGACGGCAGCATCACGCAGATCGGCCGTTCCGGCACCAAGCATGCGTTCCTGACAGTCAACGGCGGCTGCCTCGATTCGTGCGATCACTTTGGCAATCACGCACTCGGCCGTGGTTGCAGCGATACCTACGGCACCGGCAACAACGACAGTACATCCGACATGGCTCCGCGCTCGGAGATCGTGCCGGCGCAGGGCATCTGGGGGCGTTGTGGCTCGATCTTCGACCCGGACTGCACCGGAAATTATGCGGTGTTCAACGGCGGCAACAACGCATGGTCGCAGCGGATGAAGACCAAGGAATCGCAGCTCGACCCGGCGGCGAACCCGGGTGCGACTTTCATGGCCGAATCTTGGTACATCGCGCGCGACGACATCGACATTTACAACTCCATGGCGACGATCACCGGGAACCCGGTCTGGAGCGCCGGCGGCCATCAGTGGAATTTCTCGGAACAGAGCAACTATCGTCTCGGTCCCGCGATCGATCGCTGGGTCGATCCGACCGCACCGACCGGCAACTCGTTGAATACCGAACTCGACGCGCCGGAAGGCCACGCGAAAGTGGCGGTCAAGGCCATCGATCTCGGCAACGGCACCTGGCGCTACGAATACGCGGTGATGAACCTCGACTTCGCGCGTGCGGTGATCGTGCCCCCAGACAATGGGCCCGATCCACGAGTGCTCAGCAACCAGGGTTTCGACAGCTTCAGCGTGCCGATCCCGGCCGGTGTGCACGTCTTCACGCCGGGCATGACCACCGGCGACGACAACCCGAATTCAAATTGGCGCACGCAGGTCGCCGACGGGCATGTGACCTGGAGCACCGACATGTCGGTCCCGGGCTTCACCGATAGCGGCCACCCGCAGGTGACGGCACTGCCGACACTGGATTGGGGCACGATGTACTCGTTCTCGTTCATCGCCAATACGCCACCCACAGCCGGCAACGGCACGTTGCACGTGGCCGAAACCGGATCGCCGGCGTCCTACGACACCGCGACCCTGGTGCCGGCCGCCGCCGGAGCGGTACGCGGCACGAAGTGACGTTTGCACCGGCAGCCGCGCTTCGGCGCGGCTGCCTTTTTCCTGGGTGATCCGTCGCGGCCTCGCGCGCCCGGACGATGGCAACGAGCGTGATGGGCAGCGCGCCTGCCTTGCGCCAATCGCTCGCCGTGCGTCGTCACGGCCCGGGCGTGAAATGCAGCATGTGCTGCGCCGGCCCGGGCAGGAAAGGCGTCGCTTTCCCATGTGCCCAGTCCTCGTGACCCGAGCCGTAATAGGGCGACAATGGATGGCCGCTCTGGCCGCCCGGCATCTCGAAGTAACCATGTTCTTCGTCGCCGGGCGCGACCGCAAAGCGTTCCGATGCGCCGAAGGCGGGCGCCTGGACACGCGGCATGTAGCGATCTCCCGGAAGCGGCTCGTGCGGCATGTCGAGTAGACGCGTGAGAAACGCCGGCAACGCGCGCGACAGCGGATGATCGATGCGCGTCGTGTTGCTTTCGCCCCAGGTCCGTGCGGCAAGGCCGCCGGTTTGCGCATCGAGTTCGCGCGCAACGCGGTCGGCGCAGTCGATCAGCAGCGCATTCCAGTCCGCGTAGTCCGACGACAGCAGGTTCGGCGGTCGCGTCTGGATCAGGCTCCAGACCACGTCTTCCGCGCGTGACAGGTGCGGCAGGCTGAAGTCCGGGAAGCGCCGCCGGACGACATCCGCAAATCCATCGAGCACGCGATCGACCACCGCGTCCCGCCATGCGCGAACAAGGCGGTAGGCCACCGAATCGATCGACGCGCGTCCGGTCCAGTCGCCTAGCGCGCGGCGCATGCGCGCATGCAGTGCCGACGCCGGTGCGCGATCCAGTTCGCGGTCGAGCAGGTCCTTCCAGTGCTGCAGGAACAAGGCGCGATCGTCCAGCTCGATGGCCAGCATGTTTGCGGGTTCGAAGTGGCTCCGCGTGCGCAAGTCGTCGCGAATCTGGCTGGCACGCGCACCGAAATCGTAACCGCCATCGCCCAGTTGCGCGAGCCACGGATCGCCGACGACACGCTGGTTGGCGGTCCACAATCGACCGTCGGCGGGATCGGCAACCACGGGGACCTCGCTCGGATCGAGCCAGCCATTCCACCCGCTGCCAGGCTCGCTCCAGTCCGCAGGCAATTCGGGATCCGCACTGCCCAGACGCTTGGCGATACGCCCGGCGAGGGTCCAGGCCACGTGACCGTCGCGATCGGCGACCAGAAAATTCTGCGCGGGAATGCCGGCCCGCTGCGCGATCGCGACGGCTTCACCGGACGTTTGCGCCAGCTCGAGCCGTTGCAGTTCCAGATTGACCGCGCCGGGTTGTTGCGCAGTCCAGGCCAGCGCGAGCGGCGTGCCGTCGGTGTCGGTTGCGAGGATCGGGCCCCAGCGCGTGTCGCGCACGCGCAGCACCTCGTCGGCCGCGCCGTGCACGCGGATCGTTTCGCGGTGAATTGCCAGCGGCCGCCAACCATCCGGTGTGCGATAGCGCGTGGCATCGGCAGCGTCGATTCGAATCCGCACCCAGTCGACGGAGTCGATGTAGCTGTTGGTGAAGCCCCACGCGACATGGCGATTGCTGCCGACCACGATGACCGGCGTGCCCGGCAGGCTCGCACCGGTGATGTCGATGGTTTTTCCTGCATGGCGCGCATCCGGATAGACCAGTCGCGTGCGGAACCAGATATTCGGCACGCGAAGCGTCAGGTGCATGTCGTTCGCGAGCAGCGCGGCTCCTCCGGTCAACGCGCCGGAGACGGCGAAGCTGTTGCTGCCAGCCTCCGGCGCCTGCTCGACCTGGTGCGGGCGACTGGTTGCGTCGCTCCTGATTGCGGTGGAGATCTGATTCGTGCGCGGGGCCGTCGACGAATTGCGCAGATCGAGATCCTGCGCAGTCGGTGGTGCGGGGGAGGCCAGCGCGGAGCCTTCGATCGGTGCGTCCCAGATGCCGCCACCGGCCGTCAGGAATCGGTACGCAGATTCCGGCAGCGCCGCATGCATTTTCGACAGGGCCAATTCGCGCTGATTCTCGCTGTCGTTGAGCGTGAAGGCCATCGCGTCGACCACCAGCAGCGTGTCCTCGCTGCGCCACGGCGCCGGCTTGCTGCGCATCAGCAGATAAGCCATCGGTCGCACCGACAATGCGGCGAGCCCGTCGTTGACGCCGTTGCGGTAGGCATCGAGTTCGGCGCGCATATCGGCATCGAGCGTGGCCAACTCCGATTCAGCGCGCGCGCGCATGCGGTGCGCGCGCGCCTTGCGATCCGCGGGCAACGCGACCGGGCCGAACAATTCGGCGAGCTCGCCCGCCGCCTGCCGGCGCAGCAGATCCATCTGGAAGAAGCGTTCCTGGGCGTGCACGAAACCGAGCGCCCAGCTCAGGTCGCGCCGCGTGGAACCGCGCAACGTCACCGTGCCGAGGCGATCGCGTTCAACGGTTACCGGCGCACTCAAAGCCGTTGCGCGAACTTGGCCCTCGAGGAGTGGCAGGCTGCCACGCAACGCCAGCCATCCCGCAACAACGAGCAACAGCGTCGTCAGAAACGACAAGACGAGCGCCCAGCGCAGCCATCGCCACATGATCATTCACCAGTGCAGGGTCAGGGCGATCTTGCGCGAGCGACGCGTCTGACGCCAGATGCCCGCCGTCACGCATCGCCCTGGCCGTGCAATGCGCAGGCTTTCTCTCGCCGACCGGGGAATCTGTTGCAGTGCGTAGGCACTGGTCGCGAAGCCGTGGTAAATTTCACCGGTTATCCGCCGGTCCTTGCGACTCGGCCAATCCGCAGTCACGGACGATCCACTCCAAAAAAAATCGGGGTCCGCATCATGAAGTTTTCGGCTTTGACATTTCTTCTGGCCTTCGGTCTGGTTCCGCTGGCCAATGCCGGCGTGATCGAACGCGCGCAACAGCAGCAGGCGGCCGATCAATGGTCCGCCTGGGGCGGCGAGATCGGTGTGCGCTGGAACACCGACCTCATGGACGTTCTCGGAATGACCATTGAATCGACCGAGGGGAAACTCCAGCAGACCGATTTTCGGCAACACGCGTGGTTCGATTTGCGGGAAAGCAATGGGCTGCAGTTTGCGGTTCGCAATGGCGAACTGAAGGGATTTGATGCAGGTTCGCTGCAGATGCGCGGCGGTTATGTGCTCGGCTTGCCCGATGGCAGCCACATCGATTTGCGTAACCTGTCGATACGTGTGCGGACCGGCGACCCGAAAGTGCTCGATCTGGTCAGCGCAGATGGCAAGGCATGGTTCTTTTCCGATCGCGTCATGTTCGAGCTGGATCAGCATGACACCGTGCTTGCGGTGCGCGCAGCGGATATCCGGATTTCGCCGATGCTCGCAAGCGCAATGGGCGAACCGCAGGCCAGCGGCTGGGAGCTGGCCGACATGGCAATGAACACCGAGGTGTTCATCCAGGGAGGCGGTGCGCGACCGGACGAGATGTGCGACCCGTATCCCTGGCCGAACGTGCAGGTGCCGGGCGGCAACGGCGCGACGTACCAGGCTGATCTGTTCATGCAGACCTTCAGCGTGCAGACGGTCGGTTGCCTCAATTGCGATCCGGTCAATGAAACAGGCTTCGCCGGTTTCGCGCCGAGCTCGTCGCTGATCAACAACCGCAACGACGGCAGCCCGGTAGTTACCGTCCCCGGCGATCCCCTGGGCACCAGCAAGGCCCTGCACACCGGATTCGTCGCGTGGTTCACCAAGTTCACTGGCAGCCCGCCGAACTACAACCCGCCGTACAAGAACGACCAGCACCCATTCCTGATCTGGAACCTCTACCGCACCAATGCCGATGGCAGCATCGTTCAGATCGGCCGCTCGGGTGTGAAGCACGCCTTCCTGACCATCAATGGAGGTTGCGAGGATTCGTGCGATCACTTTAGCAATCACGCGCTCGGACGCGGCTGCAGCGATACCTATGGCGTCGGCAACAATGACAGCCCGAGCGACATGGGACCGCGCTCCGAGATCGTGCCGGCGCATGGTCTCTGGGGTCGCTGCGGCTCGATCTGGGATCCAAGCTGCGACGGCTCGCAACACAACAACGGCAACGATTCGTGGGCGCAACGCATGAAGGTGCTCGAGTCGGATCTCGATGCCACGCTCCATCCGGGTGCGACCTACCGGATGGAGTCGTGGTATGTCGCGCGCGACGACATCGATATCTACAACTCGATGGCGACGCTCGCTGTGACGCCGCAACACAGCGGCAATTCGTGGTCGCTGAGCAATCAGTCCAACTACCGTCTCGGCCCCGCGATCGATCGCTGGGTCGACCCGCGCAATCCGGCCCCGAATGCGATCAACGTCGAGCTTGCCAACGCGGATGGCCACACCAAGGTCGCGGTCAAGGCGACCGATCTGGGAGGCGGCAACTGGCGCTACGACTATGCGGTGATGAATCTCGACTATGCACGCGCGATCACGCAGGCGCCCGAAAACGGTCCGGATCCGCGTGTGCTGAGCAATGCCGGTTTTGACAGCTTCACGGTGCCGATGCCGTCGGGGGCGACCGTGACCGCAACCTCGTTCCGCAACGGTGTCTCTGGCGGCAGCGGTACGTGGCAAGTCGCCATCGGTCCGAATTCGGTCACCTGGAGTGCGGGAGACCAGCCGACGCTGGACTGGGGCACGATGTATACGTTCTCGATGACCGTCAATGCATCACCGCGTGTGACACGCCCGACGTTGTCGTCGCTGGGCAACGGGGCGGTCGCGTTGCACGTCGCCAACACCGGCGACCCGCAGTCGTACCACGTACGGTCCCTCGTTCCGCTCACCACTTCGAACTAGGCGGGGAATTCGCCCAGACAGCGCAATTGTCGCAAGCGCCCTCGAAGCGATTCGCTTCGAGGGCGTATCGCCGATACGACGTGCGCGCCCGCGAATCGCAGCAGGAAAGATGAAGGGCCCGCTGCCTTTTCCTGCAATCGAACGCGTTCGGAGCGATCCGTTACTCAACCCGGGAACGGCCCGTTGAACGTGCACGCGAACAGTTGACCACCTAGCGAACAGGCTGACGTGAATACGACAGACATGAACAGGCAGGGCGACGTTTCGTTGGGCAGTACGCAGGCCGCACCGGCGCCCGCCCGCCGCTCAAATCGCGCAGTCGGCCTTTCGCGGACCAGCTCAAACCTGCTGCGGGAGGCAGGCATGGCGGTGGCTCGCAAGGACTTCCAGACTGCGACAAGGGCGCTCGAAAGTCTGCGCTCGCTTGCCCCCGAACATCCGGAAGTGCTGCGTCTGCGCGCCGTCGTCTGTCACGCAAACCAGCAACACGAGGAAGCGGCGGTTTTGCTTCGGCGAGCGCTGGCCCAATGGCCGGATGATGCGTTGGTCCTTGGCAACCTCGGCATCATGTTGAGCGAGCTCGGCGAGAAGGACGAGGCGGTCACGATGCTCCAGCGCGCCGCCGAGGCTGAACCGGGGCAGCCGGCAGCCTGGGTCAATCTCGGCAAGGCGCTCGATCTGGCTCTGCATTCCGATCAGGCGCAGATCGCGTTCGAGCGCGGCATCGAGGTTGATCCCAAGCACATTCCGGCGCAGGTTGGTCGCGCACGCATGATCCAGATCCTCGGCAATGTGGATCAGGCGGTCTCCATCTACCGCAGCATCATCGATGCAACGCCGGACGCGATAGAGGCCTGGACCGGTCTGGCGAATGTAAAGACTGCGCGGATGCGTGAAAAGGACGTCGTTTTGCTGGAATCACTGTGCGCGCGGTCGGATCTTGCGGACAAGGATCGGGCGGCCGTCGCCTTCTCGCTCGCCAAGGCGCTCGACGATCAGGGCCGTTGGCGCGAGGCGTTCGCGATCGTGGCAGCGGCGAACGCGACCAAACGGCGCGAGTTCCAGTGGGATGGCGCGGGTTTCGCGCGGCACGTGGAGGATGTGCTGAAGGCGCATGCCGGGCCGCTCACATGCGCCCCGGACCCCACGCAGGGGCGCGAAGTGGTGTTTGTCGTTTCGATGCCCCGTTCGGGTTCGACGCTGCTCGAGCAGATGCTCGCCGCGCACCCCGAAATAGAAGCGGCGAGTGAACTCAATGTGTTACCCGAAGTGCTGGACGAGGAAACACGCAATCGCCGGGTTACTTATCCGGACTGGGTGCGCAAGGCCACGCCGATGGAATGGCAGCGGCTCGGCCGTCGTTATCTCGAACGTACCGAGCGCTGGCAGGGACGTCGCGCGGTATTCACCGACAAGGGCCTCGGCAACTGGCGCTTCATCGGCAGCGCCCTGTGCATGTTGCCCGGGACGCGCTTCATCAACATTCGGCGCGACCCGGTCGAAACCTGCCTGTCGTGTTTTCGCCAGACCTTCGCGTCCGGCCAGCTTTTCACCTACGATCTCGATGAGGTTGCCGAGGCTTGGCGCGCGTACGACAAGGCGATGCGGGTGTGGCTCGAGCGGTATCCGGACCGGGTTTACGAAGTGGTTTACGAAGACCTCCTGGCCGACCCCGAGGCGGAGCTGACCAGGCTGCTTGCGTTCCTCGGTTTCGAGTTCGACCCGGCTTGTCTCGACTTCCACACGGTCGATCGTGCGGTTCGTACTGCCAGCGTCGCGCAGGTGCGCGAGCCGTTGCGCCGCAATACCGCGCGTGCGGATCGCTACGGCGATCTGCTTGCGCCTTTGCGACGCGCTCTCGGGGTGGCCGCCTGAGCGCAAGTGAGTTGCCTTGCGATCGTCGTTGCGGCCTGGTGCCTGCGCGCTGCACAGTCGCGGTTTTGATAAGCTTGCCGCTCCGTCCGACCCTTCCCCGATGATGAATCCAGCGACCGTGCCTCGGCGTGCGGCGGATCGTCCGGCAGGCGCAATCGCGCCAACCGACGCGAGCGCCCCACAGGATCTCGAGTCCCGTCTCGAGGGGCTCGGCGCGCGCGCCCGCAAGCAGCTTCGCGAGGCGCGGCGCCTCATCGATGCACGCCGTGGCGATGCCGCGGCAGCGGCGCTGGAGCAGGCGCGCGGGCAGGCGGAAAACCATCCGGAATTCCTGCGCCTGCTCGGCATCGCGCGGCATCTTGAAAAGCGTCATGCCGAAGCGGTTGCCTTGCTGCGTCGCGCTCTCGAGCTGCGGCCGCGAGACGCGGTGATCATGACCAATCTCGGCTTTGCGCTGCGCGGCAACGGCGACCTTCGTCCCGCACTCGTGGCGTTGCAGCAGGCCTGCGAACTCGATCCCAAATTGACCGCAGCGTGGCTCAACCTTGCGCGCACGCTGGCAATGGCCGCGCGCCCGCGAGAGGCAATCGAAGCCTACCAACGCGCGCTCGAATGCGAACCGGAACACATTGCTGCGCGCGTGGGTTATGCCGATGCGCTGCGTGTCCTCGGTCGGATCGAGGAGGCGGCTGCGGAGCTGCGTCGCGTGCTGGATCGCAACCCGGCTTCGGTGGGTGCCTGGAACAGCCTCGCGAGTTTGCGCACGCATGTGTTCACCGAGCAGGACGTCGTGGCGCTGGAGCGTTTGCGCGCCGATCCGCGCCTCTCGGAATCCGATCGCGTACGCGTCGGATTCGCGCTGGCCAAGGCGCTGGAGGACCAGCGCCGATATGACGAAGCCTTTGTCGTGCTGACCGCCGCAAACGCCATGCAGCGCCGTCGCGTGAAGTGGGACGCGCCGACCGCGACCCGCGTGATCGAGTCGATCATGAAGGCTTTCGAAATCCCACCGAAGGGCGCGAACGCCGCGAAGCTCGGCCACGAGACCTTGTTCATCGTCAGTCTGCCGCGCTCGGGATCGAGCCTGGTGGAACAGATACTCGCGTCGCATCCGGATGTCACGGGCGCGGAAGAGCTGCCCGATCTTGGTGCGCTTATCGAGCGGGAGTCGACGCATCGCGAAAGCGAATTTCCCGCATGGGTCGGGGACGCCACTGCGGCGGACTGGCGTCGCCTGGGGCAGCAGTATCAGGAACGTACATCGCGCTGGCGCGCCGAGACGCCGCGTTTCACGGACAAGGGTTTGGCGAACTGGCAGATGATCGGTGCGGCGCTTGCGATGCTGCCGGCGGCACGTTTCATCAATGTGCGTCGCGATCCGCTGGAAACCGGGCTTGCCTGTTACCGCCAGTTCTTCCGCCGCGGGCAGGGCTTCACTTATGACCTGTTCGACATGGGCAACTACTGGCGCGATTACGATCGCTTGATGCGCTTCTGGCACGCGCGCTATCCGCATCGCATCCACGATATCGCCTACGAGGCGCTTATCGCCGAGCCGGAAGCTCAGATCCGCGGTCTGCTGGCGTTCTGCGAGCTGCCATTCGAGGGGCATGCCTGCGCTTTTACGAGACGCAACGCGACATAAACCTCAGCGGCGCGCAAGTGCGCGAGCCGCTGCGCAACGACACGGCGCGCGCGGGCATCTCTATGGCGACTTGCTCGCACCGTTGCGCGTCGCGCTCGGCCTGCTGCCGACGCCGGCTGATCAACGAGGTGATGTCGACGGACCCGTTTGAACGAGAGGCGAACAGGACAGAACGCCCCGACGAGATCCCGCCGGGTTTCCGGACTGGCGCCTGATGAGCGGCGCGGTCGTAACCGCTGCCGGGCTGATTCGGGACCCGCGTTTGCGCAAGCCGAGCGCGAGCTCGACGCGGTGTTGGGCGTCGCGCCGGATCATGCCAAGGCGCTGCGGCTCAAGGCGCAGGCGCGCCAACTGGCCGGCGACCCCACCGGAGCGATCATGATCCTGCGGAGGCATTGCGACAGCATCCGCGTGACGCGCCACTCAACAACCTTGGCAGTGCGCTGTACGCGGCCGCGATCCGGCCGCAGCGCTCGCCGCATGGCGAGGTGCCTGCGAACCCGACCCGGGATACGCGTCGGCCTGGTTCAACCAGGGCGCTGTGCTCGCGCGCCAGGGCGAATTCGAGACGGCCGAGGCTGCGTTCCCCCGGGCGATCGAAGTCGAGCCGGGCATCTCAAGGCGCGCAACGCCCACGCCCGCGCGTTGGCTGCGTGGCCGCAACGACGAGGCCGCCGAAGAATATCGCCAGGCGATGCGAATCGACCCGGAGAGCGCCTCGGCATCGGCCGGAATCGCGGAACCTCACGACCGGTCGATGGTCAAGCACAAATTGCGCGCTGCGCCGCGCGCAAGCGAACTCCAAACCGGTCGCTCGCGGAGCGTCTCGCTCTGGCTTGCCCTCGGCCGCGCGCTTGAACAGCGCGGTGAATACCAAGCGGCGTTCGCCGCCATCGAGAAAGCAAACGCGGCCGCGAGCGCTGTCCCGTGGGACCGCAGCGAATTTTCGCAACAATCGATGCGCTTTCGGGGAGTTTCGCACTCCCCGAAGGGGCCGACGAATGCATGCCTCGGCGCGGGCACGATTTTCTCGTCGGTCTCCCGCACGCCTGAGCGACGTCGGTCAAACGCATGCTGGCGGCCCACCCGCGAGTGGCCCTGGTCGAGGAATCGCTGGACCTCGCCGGAGTGATCCGCGAGCAATCCTCGGCGGACGCAAGATTTCCGGAATGGGCGGTCGGAAACGCCGCATGACTGGAGCCGACTTGGTCGAATTTATCTCGAACGCCTCGGAGCGGCGGCGAGCAAAGCCGTCGCGTCGACTCCACCATGTCCAACTGGCCCTTGCTCGGCGCCGTCCTCGCCATGTTGCCGGCCGCGCGCGTGATTGATTGCCGCCGCGAAGCGCTCTCGGCTTGCTGGAATCCCATGCGGGTGCGCTCACGCCGCGAGCGCGGCATAGGCCTGCGGATGATCGATCTTGGCGCGTATGGCAGGACTACGACCGCCTGATGTTGTTCTGGCCCGCGCGCTACGGGTCAAGCATCCACACTGCCGCATCGAAGCGATGGTGGCCGACCCGCGACGCGATGCGCGCTCTCTTCGCCGCGTGCGGCCTGCCCCCGGACCCCGCTTCCCGCGCTGCCGAACCGCATGTGTGTCTGCGCCCGGTTCGCTCGAAGGGTACGGCGCCAGGCTGGATTAATTGCGCCGCAGCCTCGGCCTCGCGGACCCCGATTTGCCGGGCGTCCCGCAACATGAAACCCGGACCGACCCATCGATCGGCCAGGTTGCGGAAGCGTCTCGCTGCGAATTGCGCTCGCGCCCGCTGCCACCCGGCTCGCGCGAAGCCGTCGACAGCTTGCTCCGGCGCGACACGGCGGCGGCCGAACGCGCGCTTGTCGGTGCCGCTATCATCGCACCGGAACACCCGGAAATCCTGCGGCTGCAGGGATATTGTCTCAACCAGCAACGTCGCCCCGCCGATGCAGTGGCGGGGGGCCCGTTGGCGTCGCTTGGCTGGAACAGCGGCCAGATGATCCGCAGACGCTGAACGACCTTGCCAGCGCGCTGTATGCGATCGGGCGATCACGACGCGGCATTCGCGGCATGGCGTCGCGCCGTGGACGTTGCGCCAGGGATTCCTCGCCGGGGTGGTTACAACCTGGGCGAGAATTCTGCAAGGCGCACGCGTGGACCGCCGAGATCGGTTGCACCGGCTCGAGCGCGCGCTCGATCTCGATCCGGCGCTGGATCCGGCGCTGCCTGTTGCTTGGCGATGCGTTGACCATGCTTGGACGCAGCGGAGGGAGGCGGTTGAACAGTATCGCGAGCTGATTCGCCGGCAACCGGATTACGGGCTCGCGTGGTGGGGGCTCGCAAACCTCAAGGTTGTGCGGTTCACCGATGCAGACCTTGCCCGGCTGTCGGGCCTTGGTCGGCGAGGTCCGGACTTGGCGGAGGGATCAACGCATCGCGGCGTATTTCGCGTTCGCCAAGGCGCTCGACGACTGCGGATCGACCGGCTGCAGGCATACGCGGCCTACCACGACGCCAACGCGCTGGACGGCGGCCGCTTCGCGTGGGATGCCGACGCGTTCAGCACATGGATGAGCACGGTAGTGGCGGCGTTTTGCGGTGCTGCCGCGCCGAGAGAGACGCAGCGACGGCGAACGCGGTCATGAGGTCATTTTCATTGTCGGCATGCCGCGCTCGGGCTCGACGCTGACCGAACAGATACTCGCCGCGCACCCCGAGGTGGAAGGCGCCAGCGAATTGCCGGACCTCGGCCACGTGCTCGCCGAGAGATCGACGTCGGTCGAAAGCGACCGTTTCCCTGGGTGGGTGAAATCGAGCGGCTCGCGATTGGCAACGGCTGGGGCGAGCGCTATCTCGATCGCCGACCGCGCGCTGGCGTGCGTCGAGCAGGCCGCGCTTCACCGACAAGTTCCCGAAGAACTGGCTGTAACCTTGGTGCGATCCGCCCGATGTTGCCCGGCGCGCGCATCGTCGAGTGCGGGCGAGATCCGCTCGAAACGTGTTGGTCCTGCTTTCGCCAATTTTTCTGGGACGGCCAGCAATTCAGCGACCAGATCGCGGATCTGGCCGGGTACCAAAACGCCTGCGCCGATGCAATGCAGGACTGGCGCGCTCTTCATCCGAGGCGCATCCACGTGCAGGATTACGAAACGCTGCTCGCCGATGCCGAATCCGGGTCTCGCGCGCTACTCGAATCCTCCGGTCTGCATTTCGAATCCGCCTGCTTCACGTACCACGAAACGGTGCGCAGCGTGCGCACGGCGAGCGCAGCACAAGTGCGCGAACCGATGCGGGCGCGATACGGGCCGCGCAACGCGCTACGGGGAGCTTCTCGATCCGTTGCGCGCAGCGCTGCGCACGAGTGGCATCCTTGAATAATCAATCATGAGAATTATTTTCAAAGTATCCTTTTGCAATTCGGGCCGCGGACGCTGTCCAGGGGTCGCGAAGAGCGAGTAAATGCCCCTTCGGCGAGTCGCTGGCCGGGCCGGATGCGGCGGCGCAGCACCGAGGCTGAATAGGGTTGGCCCAGGCACGTCGCCGCAACTTGGAAACCGTCGAAACCGGTCTGAAATCGACGATACGGATCGGCCTTCAGACGGAGTCCGTGATGCGGCTTCGCAGCAATCGAATTTCGGTTATTGCCATGCCTTTGCGGGTCTGTTAGCTTTAGCCTGCAAAGCCCGATGTTGTCGTCTCTACTATCCGATTGGGGAGTTGTGAACTCATGCGCAAGACTACGATAGCTGTCAGCATCACCGCAGCCTTGGCGGCCCAGGCCGCTCTCACCGCGGATGCCGCGAATTCGAATCACCGCCAAGCCTTCACCAACAAGCATTCAACCGCCCATTTCCGTCAACCGCTGGGTTCGTCGGTGCTGTACTACCACACCATGTCCAGTTACGGGGCCGGCATCGTCAGTCAGAATTTCACCTCGTCGACGTCATTGTCGGATACCTACAACGCCGCCGTGGCCGACGACTTCGTCGTGACCGACGCGTCGGGCTGGACGGTCAATCAGGTCAATGCCGCCGGTATATATTTCAACGGATCCGGCCCGGCCGATTCATTCGACGTCAATATCTATCCGGACAACGGCGGCTTCCCGGCCGCGGCACCGACGTGCAGCTACAGCGGTCTTGGCTACACCGAAGCCCCCGCCGGGGTGTTCTCGATACCGCTGAGTTCGGGCTGCTCGCTGGCCCAGGGCACGTATTGGGTGGCGGTCGCGGCGAAACATGAAAAAGCCACTTTGCCGGTGGCGAGTTTGGCTGGGAGACATTCACGCCGGGGCGCGGCGCCGGGCTCGGTCGCCGAATTCGAGAACCCACTTGATGGCCTGGCTACCGGCTGCACTACCTGGACCAATATCCAGACCTGCATCCCGGCCGCAGGCACCGCCACCGGCCTCCAGATCATCGGCGCGGTTGGCGGCGGCGGCGGTGGTATCGATCTGACCGTCGGCCTTGCGCTCGACAACGGTGATCCGAATCAGTGCGGCAGCGGCGACCTCACTCGATGTCACGCAGGGCGATGCGGTCAACTTCTGCTACACCGTCACCAACAATTCGAGCACGACGCTCAACTATCAGAGCCTGAGCGACGACGTCGGTCGGTCGCGATCTTCCAGAACGTCAATCAGCGTGATTGCGCCGGGCGACGAGTTACCAGTACAACCGTATCGTGACGGCGACGATGAGCGAATCGCCGAACTCGACCTGGACCGCCAGCGATGCGCTTGCCGGGCTACACACCGACGACTGGCGATTCCTCGGGCTTCGTCGACATCTCGGCCACGGGTACGGCGCTGGGTCTGACCGACGATGGCGTCGGCCAACGTCACGATGCCGTTCTCGTTCAACTTCTACGGCGTCACGTCGAACGGCGTTGTGCATCAACAACAACGGCTTCGCGCTGTTCGACGCGACCGCCGCATGCACGGGGTTTCTTCGGCAATACCTGGTTCCCGGCTGGCGTTCACGTTCGCCGGCGTTTTTTCCGTTCTGGGATGACCTGTATACCGGACCCGGCAATGTCTGGGCCGGCACGGTAGGGGCGACGCCAACCGGTATATCGTGCAGTGGACACGCACCCACTTCCTCGACTCCAGTACCGCCGACACCGTCAATTTCGAGCTGGTGCTCGATTCGACCACCGGCCATATCCAGTTCGTCTATCCGGATACCACGTTCGGTGGGTCCGAGTCGTCCAACGACAATGGTGCCAGCGCCACGGTGGGCCTGCAGTACGATTCGTCGTTTGTTCAACGAGTTCTCGGTGAGCACGGCCGACATTCCGGACAACTTCTCGATCGACTGGGCCGCCTCGACGCCGACGACCTACTCGGATTCGGCACAGGTGACGCTCAATGTCGGTGCGCCGGTCATCTCGGTGAGCCCGGCATCGCTGTCCGCCAGTGCGGCCGCGGGTTCGACGACCACCGAAACGCTGACGATCGGCAACAGCGGCGATCGCGATCTCAACTGGAACCTCGACGAGGCTCCGGGTGGAGCGCAAGCGCACTTCCCGGTGGTCTCGCCGATCACGTTCCCGTATGGCGATCCGAGCTTGAGCAGCACCAAACCGGCCCCGCGGAGCAAGAAGGCAGACGCCGGCGATTCCACGCGGCGGCATTCGCCGAACGGGACGGTCGACCCGGCCTATGGCGCGACGTTCACGGCAAGCGGTTACTTCTACAACGAAATGCCGGATCTCAACGATCCGGGTACCCTGAACCAGATCGCCCCGGGTGATCTGTGGTTCGCCGGCGCGTTCGTCGAAAACAACTTCAACCAGGAATATGTGATCAACTTCCCTGGCAACCAGTTGCTCGCGGTCAGCACGGCCACCGGTGCGTCGCAGACCATCGGTCCGGTGACGGGTATTGCGAACATCTCCAATTGGGGCGGCATGGCCTGGGATTCGACTACTGACACGACCTATGCGATCGGCTACGACACGGGTGGTGTGGCGCATCTGGGCACGATCGATCTGGGCACTGGTGTGGTGACCGAAGTCGGAACCGTTGCCGGTTTGCCGATCGACATCGCGATCGATCCGCAGGGCAACATGTACGGCGTCGACATCATTGGCGACACCACAATTGCGATCGACAAGACCAACGGCAATTCGCAAGTGATCGGCTCGATCGGCTTCAACGCGAACTACGCCGAGGGTCTCGACTTCGACGCCGGCACTGGTGTGCTGTACTTCGCCGGCTACGACGCCAGCTCGGGCGTCGGCAGCCTGTACACTATCGACACCACCAGTGGCTTGGCCACGCCGGTCGGTCCGATCGGCGCAGGCGCCGAAATGGATGCATTCGCGATTGCGGTCGCGAGTGGACCGTGCAGCTCGCCGGCGGATGTGCCGTGGCTGTCGGAAAGCCCGACCAGCGGAACCACCGCCCCGGGCGGTTCCGACCCCGTGACCGTCACGTTCGATGCAACCTCGCTGTCGGACGGCACGTACAATGCGAACATCTGCGTGCACAGCGACGACCCGAACAACGGCACCGTGACGGTGCCCGTCCAGTTCACGGTCGGTACGGGTAACGACATCATCTTCCAGAACGGTTTCGACATGTAGCTTTCACTGGATATCAAGGAAAAATTGCGCCGCCCTTCGGGGCGGCGTTTTTTTTTGCTCGCGCAATCCTCCCGCAGCATGGATTGGATGGCATTCGCTACCGTTGTGACGCGGTCTCCTCACCGTTTACCTGAGCGTAGCGATCCACTTCGTCGTTTCCCTCGGCCGCAGCCTCCCGCTCACCATTCAGCGTGTGCCGTGCGTCGTGCGCAGGGAATCCCCTTCACCGCTCACCCTGAGCCGGAGGAAGAGGTCGGTGTATCGAGAAGGGGCGTGGTTTCCGTGCGGGGGCACTTCGACTTCGCTCGCTTGCGCGAGCTACGCTCAGCGCGAACGGTGAGATGAACGGCTGGGTAAATGGTTAGGTAAATGTTCCATCACGGGTTGCGGGCGGTTCGAAGGTCTACGGCTGCGAGGCAGCGAGCGCCTCGCGCAATGGATCAAGCAGGGAACCATAGTTGGCCGTGCACGCGGTGTCGTTGCGCAACGGCTGGCGCACCTGAGCCGCGCTGAGCGTGCGCACCGCACGTTCGGTGCGATGGAAGTCCAGGCATCGCGCGTCGAATGGCAATTGGCAGAACTCGACCAGTGCGCGAATCTCCGCTTGGGGATTTTCGACCAGTGCCTCGTAGTCCTGCCGGCGTATCCTTGTCGCGAACCGGCGCTGCCAGTATTCCATGGTGCGCGTGTAATCGTGCCAATAGGCCGCCAGGTCGGCAAACGCGTAGGCGAACTGAAGGCGCCCCGGAGCGAAGCGCTGCTTGTAGCATGACCAAAGCGTTTCCAATGCGTCGCGCCGGCAATCGATCACGCTCGCCGCGGGAAACATCGACAGCGCCGCGCCGACCAGCAGCCAGTTGTCCGGCATCTTGTCGGTGAAGCGCGGCCGCCGGTTGCGCCAGCGCGCGGTGCGTTCGAGATAACGCTGGCCGAGGCGCTGCCAGTCCTGGGCGGTCGAGGTCGCAACCCAAGCCGGGAACATCTGGCCGCGCCGGCGTGATTCCTCCGCCAGCACTTCGGGCAGATCAGGTAATTCGCTGGCCCCTTCGACCAGCGGATGGCTGGAAAGAATCTGCTCGAAAAGCGTCGAGCCCGAACGCGGCAGACCGACCAGAAAAATGACTTCGCTGCCAAAATCAGCGGAGCCGTCTCGAATGTCGCGATCGAACGCGCCGGTTACTGCATCGACGTTGCGGCTGAACGCGTCGGCGTCCCATGGATACAGGCGACGCATCGTGGCGTTGGCATTCCCGAGCACGCGCACAGCCTGCTCGAAGTCGCCGCGCCGCTCGAACAACTGGCCGCGCGCAAAATCGAGCGCCACGCGATCGGCTTCGCTCAAGGTTGTGTCGGCGGCCAGTGCGTCGATGCGACCGATTTCGACCGGTTCGAGTTCGACTGTCTTGAGATTGATCAAGCCGACCCATGCACCGACGGCGCGCGAATCGACCGCGAGGGCAGCGCGAAACTGTCTGGCCGCCTCATCGATTCGACCCAGCGATTTGAGTACGCCCCCATGGAGGATGCGCGCTGCCGCGTTCCGTGGCGCCAGCGCGCAGGCGTGTTCCAGTGCGCCGTCGGCTTTTTCGGGCCATCCCTGATGATCGAGCAGTTTGCCGAGGTTGAACCAGGCTGCGGGCGTCTGCGGCGCACACTCGCAGGCGCGCTGCAAAGTCTCAACAGCGCGTTCGATATCGCCGCGATCGGCGAGCGCGCTGCCGAGATTGGTCAGAATCAGGGAGTCGTCGGGCCACTGTTCCAGGGCGGATCGCAATGTGGCGATCGCCTCATTGAGTTGCCCGCTTCGATATTGCAGCACGCCGTGCAACCGCATGACCTCGGGCTGCGTTGGCGCGAGCGCCAGAAGACCGGCCATTGCGCGTGCAGCCTGGTCGAGCTGGCGCGCATCGAGGGCGGTAGCGGCCTGTCGCAACATTTTCACCGCGACCGTCGACAATCCCGCGATGCGCTCGGCCGGTCGCACGCGTTGGCGCGGGGGAGCATGGTTGGAAGCGTTCGAATGATCCATCAGCGCTAGCGTCGGTGATACCCGGTTGGTCGCCTCGGCGGTCGTCCCGGCGATTTTGCGGAGTCGTTGTGTGATCGGCGAACCGCCCAGATCGATGATTCGAGTTGCAGCCGTTCCGTGCCTGACATCGCAGCGTCCCGCTGAAACGATACCAGAGCCGAACTGGCCCGCGATGTTCAATATCCGATGGAGCGCCTGCAACCTGTCAGGTTGTTGGGCCGGTCGACTCCGCAAAATGCCAAAGTGCGCTTGGCGGATGGCATTCTCTGTGCTGCACTGCTGACGAGGCTTCGGCGACTTCGACGGATCCGCCGCCGGCGCTTGCTCTAAGGCCCTATGGCGCGACGCCGAGGGCCTTGCGCAGTGGATCGAGCAGATCGCCGAAGTGTGCCGCGCGCGCGGTGTCGCGGCGCAGCGGTTGGCGTACCTGCGCCGCGCTGGCGGTGCGTACCGGCCGCTCGCTTCGATGAAACTCGAGGCAAACCGGATCGAACGGCAATCCGCAGGCTTCGAGCAGGCGACGTACCTGAGCTTCCGGGTCGGCCAGCAGCGCCTCGTACACTTGGCGATAGATGCGTCGCGGCCACAACGCGTGCCAGTGTGCGAGGAGACGCTGGTAATCGTGCCAATAGACCGCCAGCGCATCGAGATCGTAGCTGAAGCCCTGACCGTGGGCGAACCATTGCCGGTAGCACGACAGGCACGTTTCGACAGGGTCGCGACGACAATCGATGAAACGTGCGCCAGGCAGCATGAGCGCCGCGGCCCCGAGATACTGCCAGTTCGACAGTGCCTTGTCGGTGAATCGCGGATGGACCTGACGCCAGCGCTCCGTGCGTTCCAGATAGGAACGACCGAGGCGCGCCCAGTCTTCCGCTGTCGCCTCGCCGGCCCATTGCGGGAACGGGTTGCCGCGACGCCTGGATTCTTCCTCGATGATGCTCGCCAGATCGCCCAGTTCGCCAGCGCCTTCGACTTCCGGGTGCGCCGAAATGATCTGCTCGGTCAGCGTGGATCCCGATCTTGGCAGGCTGACGATGAAAATGACCTCGCCACCACGCGTTGCATCCTTTGAGTCGATGCGCGCGGGAAAAGCGGCGGCGATCGCGTCGATGGTGCGCGAGAATTCCGGGGCATCCCAGGGAACACTGCGCGAGCGCGCTGCATTGGCGTCCACCAATGCGGCGAAGGCTTCCCGATAGCGACCTTCGTCTTCCAGCGCCGACGCGAGCGCGAAGCCGAGCGAGGCGCGATCCTCCTCGTCCACGTCGAGACGCGCGTAGCACCGTTGCAGTTGCGCAGTCTCTTCGGCACGCAGCTTGACGGTCTTCACGTTGATCAGGCCGAGCCAGGCGTTGGCGTCGGTCGGGCGCTGGCGCAGTGCTTCGCGGTATTCGGCCAGTGCTTCCTCTATGCGGCCGAGCGACCTGAGGGCATTCCCATGGCCTACCCGCGCGGCGATGTGCCCGGGAGCCAATTCCAGCGTGTGCGCGAACGCATCGCATGCTTCCTGCGTATGCGCTTCGGACTTGTAGGTCTTGGCGAGGTTGTACCAGGCGGCCGGCAACGTCGGCGCAAGTTCGCAGGCTTCGCGGAATATCGCCAGCGCGTCTTGCGCGTCGCCGCTGGCGCGCAAGGCGCTGCCGAGATTGGTCAGGATCAGCGGATCGCGCGGACGCATCGCGCGCGCGCGTTGCAGCGTCGAAACTGCGTCGAGGTGACGCTCGGCGAGAAGATAGCCAACCCCGAGCAGGCGCAACACTTCCGGGTGCTCCGGCGCGAGCGCGAGCGCGGAAACCAGCGCCTTGTCGGCGCTCGCCAGATCACGCTTGTCGATCGCCCGGCCGGCCGTTTCGAGCAGCTCCGCGGCGCGTCGCGAAAGACCGCTCATGCGGCCCTCGGTGATCAAGCCCTGCACGGGCGACGGTGATGTGCGGTTCATGCGATAGGGTGTGCGTGGCATCAATCGTGTAGCGAGAAGATTCTACCTTCCCGCAGCAACGACCCGCTCGCCAGCGTCCGGCGAGTCGGATTTGTCCGGGAGTGCTGTCCCTTTTCCCCTGGCGGAAGACGCTGCCGCAGGCGGATGAGGACGGGCCGGCCGGAGAAGGCTGCCCTTCGACTTCGCGCCTTCGGCGCTACGCTCAGGGTGAACGGTGTTGGGGGCGCTACGCTCAGGGTGAACGGTGTTGGGGGTGCTGCGCTCAGGGTGAACGGTGTTGGGGGTGCTACGCTCAGGGTGAACGGTGTTGGGGGTGCCACGCTCAGGGTGCGGTGTTGGTGCCACGCTCAGGGTGAACGGAATGTGGTGGATGTTCGCGCCTGCCGATATCTGCCGATCACACAGCGGCCTCGATGCGCTCGACCCGCCGGAAGCCGCGCGGCAGCAGGCTGCCCCGCGTCGCGCGGTTGCCACCATATGCAACCAGATCGGACCAGCGCAGGATCAGCTTGCGCGCACCTGCCCACAACGTGACCTCGCCGCGCTCCTCGGCGATCACCGCAATGCCGACCACGCGTTCTGCTCCGGCGAGCTTCGCCTTGGGTATCTCGATCAACTTGTTTCCCTTGCCGCCGTTGTCGAGTTCCGGCAATTCGGCGACCGAGAACATCAGCAAGTGCCCGGAATTGGTGGCGACGACAAGGCGATCGCGCGAGACATCGTCGATCGCCACAGGCATCAGCACGCGCGCATTCCCGGCCAGGTTGACGAGCTGCTTTCCGGCTTTCTTGTTTGCCAGCATCGCCTCGAAGCCGATCACGAAACCGTAGCCATGATCCGATGCGATCGCGAGTTTCGTCGCGGGATCGGCGATGGCGAGCGCATCGACACGCGCGCCCGGCGCGAGCGCAAAACGCCCCGTCAGCGGTTCGCCATTGCCGCGTGCGGAGGGCAAGGTGTGGGCGAAGGCCGAGTAGCTGCGGCCGTTGGAATCGATGAACACGACCTGCTGCGTGGTACGTCCCTTTGCGGCACCCAGCAAGGCGTCTCCTTCACGATAGCTGAGCGACGCTGCGTCCACGTCGTGCCCCTTCGCCGCGCGCACCCAGCCCTTTTCCGAAAGCACCACCGTGATCGGCTCGCTCGGGACCAGGGCGGTCTCGCTGAGTGCCTGAGCCGTGGCGCGCTCCATCAGCGGCGAGCGACGCACGTCGCCGAATTTGCCGGCATCGTGCTTGAGTTCATCCTTGATCAGTGTCTTGAGTCGTGCCTTCGAATTCAGCACGACCTGGATGCGCGCGCGCTCCTCCTCGAGCGCGTCCCGCTCGGCATCGAGCTTCATTTCCTCGAGTCGCGCCAGCTGGCGCAACTTGGTATCGAGGATGTAATCGGCTTGCGTCTCGCTGAGTTTGAAGCGCGCAATCAGTGCGGGTTTGGGCTGATCCTCCGTGCGCACGATGCGGATCACCTCATCGAGATTGAGATACGCGATGCGCAATCCTTCGAGCAGATGCAGGCGTTGCTCGACCTTGCCGAGCCGATGTTCAAGGCGCCTGGTAACGGTGTCGGCGCGAAAGCGCAGCCATTCCCCGAGGATCTGCTTGAGGTTCTTGACCTGCGGTCGGCCATCCAGGCCAATCATGTTGAGATTGATGCGGTAGCTTTTCTCGAGATCGGTGGTTGCGAACAGGTGCTGCATCATCTCGTCGCAATCGACACGATTGGAACGCGGCATCAGGACCAGGCGCACCGGATTCTCGTGATCCGACTCGTCGCGCAGATCCTCGAGCATCGGCAGTTTCTTCGCACGCATCTGCGCGGCGATCTGCTCGATGATCTTCGACGGTGACACCTGGTATGGCAACGCCGTCAATACCACGTTGCCGCCGTCGATCGAATAGACGGCACGGCACCGCACCGAACCGCTGCCGGTTGCGTACATGGCCGCGAGTTCTGCGGGCGGCGTGATGATTTCCGCTTCGGTCGGGAAATCCGGGCCACGCACGTGTTCGCACAGGCCGGCGATGCTGATTGAAGGCTCGTCCAATAACCGGATGCATGCGCTCGCGACCTCGCGCAGATTGTGCGGCGGGATGTCCGTCGCCATTCCGACTGCGATGCCGGTTGACCCGTTGAGCAGCACGTGCGGGACGCGTGCGGGCAGCCACGAGGGTTCCATCAGCGTGCCATCGAAGTTGGCGCGAAATTCGACCGTGCCGTGGCCGAGCTCGCTCAGCAGCAGTTCCGCGATCGGCGTGAGCCGCGATTCGGTATAGCGCATCGCCGCAAACGACTTCGGATCGTCGGTCGAACCGAAGTTGCCCTGGCCGTCGATGAGCGGGTATCGGTACGAGAACGGCTGGGCCATGAGCACCATGGCCTCGTAACATGCCGAGTCGCCGTGCGGATGGAACTTGCCGATCACGTCACCAATCGTGCGCGCGGACTTCTTGGGCTTGGATGCCGCGTCGAGCCCGAGCTCGCTCATCGCGTAGACGATGCGCCGTTGCACCGGTTTGAGGCCGTCGCCTATGAACGGCAGCGCGCGCTCGAGCACGACATACATCGAATAATCGAGGTAGGCGCGTTCGGCGTATTGCTTGAGCGGGATTTGTTCGTAGCTGGTCTGGATATTCATCAGATTGATCCGGAAACGCGCGCAGCGGTGAGCGCAAGACCCGTCGGGCCGGTGCCGAACGTCCAAGTCGCTTTCACGCGCCCCGGATCGAGTCCGGGCAGCCTCCAGCGTAAAGCGCGCGCCGCCGAAGCACCTCGAAGTTCAAGGGTGGCGCGCCCACGTTTCGACTCCGCTTGCTTGTGCAAGCTACGCTCGGCACGAACGGGTATTTCTTGGCTGAGGTTCAACGCCAGTCGAGGGCCTATTGTGCCGGAATTGCGGGTCGCCATGTCCGAGCGCCGCGAGGCGCGAGTCACGCGCGGCGTCAACGCAGAACGGGCGGTTGCCCGCCCGTTCTGTTCATCACCCGTGAGGCTGCTTCGTCAGACGCGTCGCCGGTAGATGGTGACGGCTGCTAACAATGCGACCAGCAGGGTGAACAGGCCGGCCAAGTTCAGCGTCGGTGTTGCGATCGTGCCGGGTGGTGGGGGCGGCGGTGGCGGCCCGCCCCCGACGGTGAATCCATTGACCAGCGTAGCCGTCATGCCCCCGGCGGATTGTGTGCCGGTCACATTGCGTGGGCCTGGAACCGCGGACGCATCGATGACCAGCGTCGCCGTAGCGGTGTTTGCATCGACGATCGCAAGCTGGGTTACGTTGATGCCGCCACCGAAATCGAACGTGGTGCCCGCCATGAAACCGATGCCGCTGATCGTCACGTTGACATTGCTGCCGGGAGCACCGAAATTCGGATTGACTGCCGTGACATTGAATTGCGTAATCGCCGGAATCTCTCCGAACGAGGTGGCTGCCTGAATCACGCTGGCCCCGCCCGCCGCGAGCGTGCGGTTCCATTGCAGCGCGGCGCCGTTGTCTTCGCACGACGGGTCGACGATGTTGTCGAGCTGGGTCGCGCCGATTTCACCCCAGACGGTGTTGTAGCCGCGTGCCGAGTAGGCGTCGGCAGCGCTCAACGGAATCAGCAGGATTGTGTAGGTTGGCGGCGTGGCGCAATCCTGTCCGCCCGGGCTGACCGAGGTCGGCTCGAGGAATGGCACGCCGGCGTCGCTCGATGCGAGATAGATGTCGGCTCCGAGAAATATCTTGACGCTCTGTGCCGCACCACTGCCGTTGTTGAGCGTGAATATCTTGGTGAAATAGTTCTGGCCGTTGACATACAGAACCTGGAGGTTTGCGCTGAGCCCACTGGCACCGAGGGTGCCGCTGACGTCCACGCGAAACGGACTGGCTACCGTGCCGCCGCCGGTGACGCCGCTCAGGGACACCGGCGTGAACGCGGTATACGCACCAATGCTTCCGGTGGCGGTGCCTGCCGGGTGCTCCGCGAAATCCGGGGCGTACAAGGTTCCGGTGGTGCGCACGAACCAGCCCATGTCGGCGGTGTCGGTCGCACCCGAGGGATATATCTGGCCCGCCCCGGGGATCTGCGAATTGAAGATCTGGAACGAGGCATCGTCGCCGACGTGAATCTCCAGCGGGTTGCCCATGATCACGGTTACCTGCGGCGCGGCTGTCAGATGGGCCGGCGGGACCGGGGCCTTTGCCGCCACGCTGGACGACGACAGCAGAGCTGTACCGCACACGAATGCGGCGAACGCACACGCGAACTTGCCCATGATGACTCTCCGATGGAAGCGTTGTGCTCCAAGTCAAAGTATAGGTCTATAGAATGGACAGTCACAATGGCAGAGCGCTGCCTCATAACCTTCCGCGTCGCCGGCAAAAAGCATGCCGTCCCGGGCCCAACGTAAAGGCATGGCAAGGACCCGACAGGGGCCGCCGAAACGATCGTGCGCGAAGCGCGCGCACACACAGCCGTCGGGGATGCGGAACAGGGACGAAAACCGCGTTGCGCCCGCAGCTCAGCGCGGCGCAACGTAGCCGCCGGGCACCCCACGCGGACTCAGCACGATCTGCCAGAGCTGGTCGCGGCGCGTGCGGAAGACGGCGGCCGAGCCGGACAGGTAGAAACGCCACATGCGGCGGAAGCGCTCGCCGTATCTTTTTTGCAGTGTCGGCCATGCTGCTTCGAAATTGGCGCGCCAGGCCATCAGCGTCTTGTCGTAGTCGGCGCCGAAGTTGTGCCAGTCCTCGATCACGAACAGACCTTCGACGGCCGGCGTGATCTGCGAGGCGCCCGGCACCATCGAATTCGGGAAGATGTATTTCTCGATCCACGGATCGGGCCTGCTCGGCTCGTCATTGGTGCCGATGCAATGCAGCAACGACAAGCCGTCTTCCGCGACGCAGCGGCGGCACACCTCGAAATAGCTGCGGTAGTTCTTCCAGCCAACGTGTTCGAACATGCCGATCGAATAGACCGCGTCGAAGGTTTCGGTGATATCTCGATAGTCCTGGAGACGGATCTCGATTGGCAAGCCGCTGCACAATTCGCGCGCGTAGTGGGCTTGCTGTTCCGACACCGTGACGCCGACGCCGGACACGCCGTAGCGCTCGGCGGCGAACTTCAACGCCTCGCCCCAGCCGCAGCCGATGTCAAGCACGCGCATGCCGGATTTCAGGCGCAGCTTGCGGCAGACGAGATCGAGTTTGGCTTCCTGAGCGGCGTCGAGGTCACTGGCGTCCTTCCAGTAACCGCACGAATACACCAGGCGTCGCCCGAGCATCGACTCGAACAAATCATTGCCGAGGTCGTAATGGGCCTTGCCGATTTCCCAGGCGCGCTCGCCGCGTTGCAGGTTGATGAACCGGGCCTTGAGGTGCACCAGCAGCGTATCGAGATTACGCAAGTGGTCATCAAGATGGGCATCGAGCACGCGATAGAAAAAACCGTCCAGATCCTCGGCGTCCCACCAGCCATCCATATACGCTTCGCCGAGCGCCAGGGAACCGTGGGCGAATACCCTTGCGTACAAGCGCGGATCGTTTACCTTGATGTCGCTCGGTGCCGGACCGTCGATGCGCACGCCGGCATGTGAGAGCAACTCCTGCGTCTTGGCGCGCAGCGAGGTGGAGCGGTGCCGGTTCGAGGTCTTCGGCTTGGGAACCTGTGGCATCGATAGGTCGTTCATCGGGCAATCCTTGCATGGGTGCGCAACCGCCATAGCAATGGGCACGCGGCAAATTGCAGTATCAAGGCGGCGATCACGGCGTACAGCGGCCTGACGTCGTAGAGTATCCCAAGCAGCGTGCTGCCGAGAAACCAGGCAAGACCATAGATCGCGTTGAACACACCCATGACCGTGGCGCGTTTGTGCGCTGCGATACGTTGCGAGACAGCCGCACGCAGCAGCGAATCATGCGCGCCGAATCCGGCGCCCCATAATGCCATGCCGAGCACCGCGGCCCATGCACCTCCGAGAAAAACCAGTGGTGCGTACAATGCCGGCACGATCGTCGTCCACAGCAATACGCTCAAGCCGCGCCTGTCGAACAATTTGCCGAGTGCGAGCGCGGCGAGCCCGCCAGTGATCGCGCCGAGCGAATACAGCACGGGCACCAGCGCTCCCGGCAACACATGATCGCGGGTCAGATGAAACGCGATCAACGCGAAATCGGCGTAGCCCGCGGCGATCAGCGCCGTGGCTACCATGAAAACCTTCAGCTCGCGCAGTGCGCGTGCGTCGGAGACGTGGACCGCAGGGCTCGGGTCCAGATCATGCGGCTGGGGATAACGCATGCGCGCGATGACCAGCGTGATCAGCGCCGCGATCGCGGGCAGCAGCAGCCACGCGAAAGCATGGCGATAACCGCCATGCAGGAGCAACACGCCTGCTGCGATCAGCGGACCGAGTACGGCGCCGATCGAATCCAGGGCCTCGTGCAGGCCAAACGCCCAGCCCGCGCCGCCGATGCCTTTGGCCGCATGGCTCAGCATCGCGTCGCGCGCCGGCGTGCGCAGTGCCTTGCCGCTGCGTTCGAGAATGATCAGCGCCGCTGCGACCGGCCAGTTGCCGGCCAGCGCCAGCGCCGGTACGGCGAGCAGGTTGATCGCGTATCCCGCGATCGTGATCGTCCAGTACTTTCCCGTGCGATCGGCCAGCAGGCCGGTTCCGAGGCGCAACAGATAACCCAGCAGCTCGCCGGCGCCGGCGACCATCGCGACGATGGCTCCGGTTGCGCCGAGCGTACCGAGGAAAGGGCCCGTGATCGAGCGCGAACCTTCGTAGGTCATGTCCGCGAACAGGCTGACGATGCCAATCAGTACCACGAATTGCAGCGCGGTGCGGGCGGAATTGCGTGGTGCTGAGCCGGCCTTCTGCATATCGCTCATGGTTTCAGTGCCTGCCGATTCAATGCCGGACCGCGAAAGCCAGCGCGATCGCCAGCAACAAGCCCATCATGGACAGATAGAAGTTCAGGTGTCCTGATTGAAATGACTGCAGACGTTCGGCGAGCGCAATGACCCAGCGTCGAAGCGGATCGAACAAGAACGGTTCGAACAACGGCGCGACACCGTGCCGAAGCCGCGCGCGATGCACAAAGTATTCGCGTTCGCGGTGTTCCAGCGTGATGTCCAGCGTTGGACGATACACGAAACTGTAGAACACGCGCAGCGCGTTGGAGAAAGTCAGCGCGGTGGTTGCCACCCGCACCGATTCGCGAGGAAAGCCGCCATACCACACCGGCACCCGGCGCACTGGGTGGCGGCGCGCGGCCAGCCACAACAAAATCGCCGGCAGGATTGCTAGCAGGGGGCAGACAATCGCAAGCAGCGTCGGTGAGATGAAGGCGAACGTTGAGGTCAGCGGAACCAGGATTGGCCCATCGTGCATTGCCGCGCCCGCTTGCGTACCGAACTGCAACAAAGTGCCATGATCGAATGCGTGCAACCACCACGGCATCCCGAGCGCCAGCGCGAGCGCGGCTACGCCGAGCAGGCCGGTCGCGAACGTATGCGCGCGTGCCACGCCGGGTTCTTGCCAATCGCCGTCGCCTTGCGTACCGATTCCGATCACCTTGACGAAGGTGGCGAATGCAATCGCCGCGGTCAGCGCCAGTCCGACGCCCGCCAGTGACAGCACCAGCCGTCCCGCCAGATCGGGCATGTGGAAACCCTGGAAGAACGTCTGGAACGCGAACCACTCGCTGACGAAGCCCGCCTGCGGCGGCATCGCGGCTAGACTCATGCCGGCGAACACCGCGCCCACGCCGAACAGCCATGGGCTGCGCCGGAACAGCCCGCATTGCGCAATGCGATAGTCGCCCGTGACGCGCTGTACGCCATCGGCGGCGCAGAACAACGCCCCCTTCGCCAGTGAATGTCCCGCCAGATGCAACAATGCGACGACCCATGCCAGTGCGGCGAGCGCGTTCAATCCATCGCCCTTGAACAACAGCGAAGCGCCGAGCAAGGCCACCGCGATTCCCCCGTTCTCCGCGGTCGAGAAGCCGAGCAGCTCGCGCCAATCCTGTTCCTGGAACGCGTACAGGATTGCAAGGATTGCGCTGACGATTGCAACCGCAATGACGATCGCGCCGAGCACAAAATGGGCTGGGCAACCATTGGCCCAGACCCCGCGCCAGCGCGAAATACGCGGCGTTGAGAATCACGCCGGACAGCAGTGCCCCGCTGGCACCGCTGCCGCAACCGTAGGCACGCGGAAACCATTCGTAGAATGGAAGCAACCCAAGCTTGGCGCCGAAACCGACCAGCAACAACGCGCCGACGCCGATGCGCGACCACGGCGACAGCGTCAACGCGGCGGCAGGAAAATCCGCGAATTCAAACGAAACGCCCGCGTGCCCCAGGATCAGCAGCGCCGCGAGCAGCGCGACCGCGCCGACTTCCAGCAAGCCGAGCATCCACAGATTGGCGACGCCGGCCTCCGCGCGATCGAAGCGTTCGCCCAGCAGCATGCACGCACCGCCGATGCTCATCAGTTCCCACGCGATCAGGAACGAGACGACATCCTGTACACCAAACACACCGAGCGCGCCGATCAAGGCCATTGCAACACCCGCGATCCAGCCGCGCGCGTTGCGCGCCGGTGTGCCAAGCAGACATGCGACCACAGCCGGAATGAAACCGAACAGCGCCAGCCACAACGCTGCGCTGTCGAGCCGGAACGCGATGCCGTTTGCGCCCGGTCCGAATGGAATTGCAATCGTTGGAGTGCCATTGGGTAGCGCGATCAGCGCGCTTGCAATGATTGCCGCCGCGCCGGCCGCCAGCACCAACGCGCCGATGTCAGCAAGCGGCCGAGGAGTGCCAACACGAATGCAGCCGACCAACATGCGAATGCAATGACGATCAGCTTATTCATGCACGTGTCCTGCGCGCACGCGCGGTTCGGCGCGTTGCAACAACACCAGCAGACCTTCGATGATCGCCGCCGGATTGGGCGGACAGCCCGGCAGCCACAGATCGACCGGGAGCAATCCTTCGAGCAACATGCCTTCCAGCCCATTGCCGCACGCGTATCCGGCCTCGGCGACACCGCCGCACACAGCGCAGGTGCCGCAGGCCATCACCAGTTTCGGCTCCGGCATTGCCTGCCAGGTCGCCAGCAGCGGTTCGCGCATCGCATGCGTCACCGGGCCGGTCACGAGCAGCAAGTCGGCAGAACGCGGCGATGGCGTGAAGAAAATTCCGAGCCGGTGCAGGTTGTAAAAGGGATTGTTCAGCGCCTGCAATTCCGATTCGCACCCGTTGCAGGAACCTGCATCGACGTGGCGGATATGCAGGCTGCGTTTGAAGCCGCGCTCAATCTGTTTACGCAGAGTCGGCGCGGCGGGCGATGCCAGCGCCTGCTGCCAATCGGCGGATACGCCGTGCTGCAGCTCATTGCGATCGCGCACACCGAACGCCCAGTCGCCGCTGACTTGCAAGGCATCGTCGGGGCAGGCTTCGACGCACAACTGGCAGGCGATGCAGCGGCCGTAGTCGAGCGCGATATGCGGGGAGGCGGCTGCCGCGTCCATGCTGATCGCGCGGGTCGGGCACACATCCGCGCAGATCCTGCACGCGGGCGTACAGCGCTCCGGCAGCACGCGCGGCATGCCGAGGACGCCGTCTTGACCGTCGTCGCCGTCGCCGGGCCATGCCGTGGTGGCAGAGCCTTTGGCGAGTCCTGTCAAGGTCCAGATTGGCATGTCGGAAACTCCTCGTGATCCTAACGATCGCATCCGGCGATCGACAGCCCGAAGCTGGCCTCGTTGATCGCGTAATCCATCATGTTGGAATCGTGCACGGTGAACGGAAACACGCGCCAGTTGGAATAGGAAGGCGACTTGATCTTGACCCGCGCCAGCAAGCCTTGCGCGTCCAGATGCACTGCGTAGTACAACGAGCCGCGCGGCGATTCCGCCCAACCCAGACCTTCAGCACCCGGTGCGGCCAGGCAGGCGGTGCGCACGTCTCCCGGCTGAAGTTTCGCGATCGTCTGACGCAGGATCGAGAAACCCTGGATGATTTCTGCGGAACGAATCCGCGCGCGCGCATAGGCGTCGCCGTCCTCGCGCACCGGCACGGAGAATTCAACATCGCCGTAAGCGGCATAGGGGTGATCGCGGCGCATGTCGCGATCCAGGCCCGAGGCGCGCTCCACCGGACCGGTCGCGCCCTGATCGAAGGCAGTCTGTCGGGGCAGCACTCCGGTGGTGATCAGGCGATCCAGGAAACTGGTGGTGCGCTCGAGTTGTTCCAGGTAGTAGCGCGCGGATTTTTCGAGCGCGTCGAGTTGCACAACGAGATCGCCGGGCACCTCGAGATCGCGCCGCAATCCGCCCGGCGTCAGGACGTTGCGCAGGAAACGGCTGCCCGTGAGACGCGCGGCGAGTTGCTTGACGCGTTCTTCCAGCAGGACGCCTTCGGCGTGGCCGACCTTGAGCGTCGTGGTATCGGCCAGATGTCCAAAATAATGCAGATGGTTGTAGAGACGTTCGAGTTCGGCAATCAGCACTCGCAGCCGCTGTGCGCGCGGCGGCACCTCGCATTCCGCCGCCGCCTCGATCGCCTGACAAAAGCCGAGCGCGTGGGCCACGCTGCCGATACCGGACACACGTTCGGCCAGCACCACGCCCGCAGCCGGCGCGAGTCCCGCGAAGCGCTGTTCCATGCCCCGATGCTTGAAGAACAAACGCGGCTGAAAGCGCAGGATGTGCTCGCCGAGATAGAAGAACTCGAATTGCGCCGACTCGACCACACCCGCGCGCACCGGTCCGAACGGCAGTTGCTGCACGTCGTCTCCCACCACATCGGTGACGAAGGCAGGTGCGCGCGTTCCACCGGTCGCAGCCGAGCCCGAATACGCCGAGTTCAGCGGCGCGAACGGCAAGCCTTCGAATACCAATGGACACGGCTCGGGATGGCCGTCGAAATGCACGCCGCACAAATCGACGATTTCGCGTTCGTACCAGCCAAGCAGGGGAACCAGCGCGGCCAGACTCGGCAGACGTTTGCCGACAGCGCGGCAACGCCACAATTCCAGCGGAGCACGCGCGGCGGGCGCGGCGAGATAACAGACCTCCACCGTTGACGTGTCCGGGAACCAGCCCCACGCCATCTGCATGCGTCCGCCAGCGGCGAGCAATGTTTGCACCAGCGTGGCCAGTTGATACGGCTCGCAGCGGCGCTGTTGCACGCCGCGCATCATCGCGCGGCTCCCAGATCACCGGCGATCGCCGCGAACAGATCGCGCAATCCGTGTGGCCACCACAATCCGAACATCAGCAATGCGACGACCGCAATCCACATCGGCGCCACGCTGATCCTTGCCGGGCGCGGACCGGTTGGGGCCTCGATCACGGTCTCGTCGAAATACATGACACGAAAATGATTGAGGAAGCCGATGAAGATCACGATCAGCGCGATCAGCAGGATCACCGCCGCCCACGGGTGCGGTCCGCCCCAGCCCGAGCGGAGGATCGCCAGTTCGCCGAGGAACGTGCCAAACGGCGGCGCACCGGTGATGGCCACCGCGCCGGCCAGCCACAACAGGCCAGTGACCGGCATCCGCTCCAGCACGCCGCGGATCGCCGCAATGCGAGTGGTACCGTAGCGGCGCATCACGTTGCCGGCGCCGAAGAACATCAGCGACTTGTTCAACGAATGATTGAGCATGTGGTAGAGCGCGCCCGATACGCCGAGGACCCCGCCAAATCCGAAGCCAAGCGCGATGATTCCCATGTGCTCGACGGTGGAATACGCCATCAGGCGCTTGATGTCGCGCTGGCGCACGATGAACAGCGTGCCGATCAGCACCGACAGCACGCCGAGCACGATCAGGGCGGCGTGCGGCAGCGCACCGGCGCTGGCGGCATCGGTCGCGGCCAGGGTGCGCACGATGCCGAGCATCGCCGTATTCAACAGCGCGCCCGACAGCATCGCCGAAACCGGCGCCGGGCCTTCGCTGTGCGCATCGGGCAACCAGCTGTGCATCGGCGCCAGACCGACCTTGACGCCGTAGCCGATCAGCGTCAGCAGGAATCCCAGGCGCAGCAGCACCGGATTCATGCGCGGTGCCACGTCGGCAAGAATCTGCCAGGTGAGATCGTACGTCGGCCCAAGCACCAGGCTGCCGCCCCAATACAGCATGACGATTCCGAGCAGGGCGATGCTGATGCCTGCGGAAACGATGATGATGTATTTCCACGCCGCTTCCATGCTTTCCGCGCGACGCTCGAAGCCGACCAGGAACGTGCTCACCAGCGTGGTCAGTTCGATCGCGATCCAGTACACGCCGAGATTGTTGACCATTGGCGCGACCAACATGGTCAACGCGAAACCGGCGAACAGCGCGTAGAACATCGGCAGGCGCCGGTCGCCGTCCTCCTCGTGGCGCATGTAGCCGATCGCATGCAGCGACGCGAGCAGATACACGACTGCCACGCACAGCAATGTCCAGGCGCCGAATCGGTCCAGGAACAGATAACCCGCAGCGAAGATGCGCGGCGCCGCCGGCGCGAATGGTAGCGAAACCGTGGCGGCAAACGCCGCGATGCTCGCCGCGAGATTGCACCATTCCGCAAGACGCGCGTTGCGCGTGAGTAGCGCGACGGCGATGACGATGGCCGGCGCCAGCAGAATGATGACCAGGCGTGGATCCATGTCAGCCCGTCAGCCTTTGCAGTTCGTGACTGCTGGTGCTACCGACGTGCGCGAGCAGATAGCGGACCAATACGCCGAAACACGACACCGCGATCAACAGATCGAACAGCAGCACGAGTTCGATCAGTATCGGCATCCCGGGGATCAGGATCTGCGAGCCGAGGAAGATGCCGTTCTCCAGTACCATGATGCCGAGGATCTGGCTGATCGCTTCGCGGCGTAGTGCCAGAATCAGAAAACCAATCAGTTTCATCGACAGCATCACCGTCAGCGCCAGCACCACGGTGTTCTGTGCCAGACCCAGCGCGTCGGCGATGCGATAGGCAACCAGCAACGCGAACACCACCGCGATCGCGCCGATCAGCAGGCTGGTCGAGGGTTGCAGGATCGGATGCATCTCGCGGTCGGCCTTGAGTCGACGCAGGATGCGCAGCACCAGCCACGGCAATACCAGTCCGCGGAACAGCGCGGTCAGCGCCGCGACCGCGTACAGCTCGCGATAGTGTCCGTAATAACCGATCGTCGCCGACAGCAGTGCGATCAACCAAGACTGTGCGGCGAACGCGTACAGATAGTCCTTGAGCCAGCGCGAACCCAGCATCACGAACGCCAGCACCAGACACAGGATCGCCAGCAGGCTGAACAAGGAGGCGGCGAGCGGATCGAGGTTCGCGGCTAGCATCGGTATCACCCGAATCCCATCACTTGATCTGGTTGGCGATCACGGCCAGCACGGCGAGCATGAATGCAGCCGCGAGCGGTTCCTGGTAGCGGTAGAAACGAAGGCGCGATTGAGCTGTCTCGACGACTATCACTACCAGTGCGACGAGCGCGAATTTGGCGAGCAACGCAACCGTCGCTGCGCCGATGCCGAACGAAGTGCCCGCTTTCGACAGGCCCCACGGGAGCAGCAACACGTTGACGAAAATGATGTAGAGAATGAACTGCTTCATCATTGACGCCCACTTGAGCAGCGCCAGCAGTGGTCCGGAATATTCGAGGATGCGCGCCTCCTCGATCATGTAGACCTCGATGCGGGTGCTGGAATGGATCGGCAGGCGATCGGTTTCCACCAGCAGCAACACGAAAAACGCCATCACGAGGAACAGGTGGGTCGGAGCCCAGTACACTGCCGGCTGTTCAACCAGCAGATGGTTGACCACGAACGGCAGCATCGATTGCGCAATCAGCGTGATGCCGACAAGCACCAGGATCAGGATGGGCTCGGCAAGGATGGTGAGCATCACCGTGCGGCTGCTGCCAATGCCCCCATAGGCGCTGCCGGTATCGAGCGCCGCCAGGTTCACGAAGAAGGTGCCGACAGTGAGGATCAGTCCGCCGCCCAGGATGTCGCCCATGTTGGACAGCGGCAGCGGATAGTTGGTCAGCACCGGGATCAGGATCGGTACCGTCATCATCGCGGTGAAAGCGACCAGCGGCGCGGCCCAGAACACCCACGAGGCCGATTGCGGCATGAGCTGTTGCTTGCGGAACAACTTGGCCAGGTCGCGGTAGGGTTGCAGCAGCGAAGGACCGCGCCCGCGCTGCACGCGTTCTTCGTAGCGATGGATGAAGCCCTGCAGCAGCGGCGCCAGCAGCAATACGGCGAGAACTTGTGCGATCTGGGCGAGAATGTCGCGCAACGGTCAGTCGCCGACGCCGGTGACACCGAATTCGGCTGGCAGCTCGGCGTAGAACATCGACAGTTTTTCGTCCGCGACGAGTTTGAGCAGACGGTCGGCCTCTTCGAAAGTAACCACGAAGTCCACGCGCACGGTGAGGTCGCCGGCCAGTTCGAAGAAATGCTGCTCGTGCATCACGCCGTGTCGACCGAAGCCGGCGATCGCGCGGAACGCGCTGCCACCGTGGATGCCCATTTTTTTCGCTGCTTCGAGCAGCCATTCGTATAGGAGAATGCCGTGATGGCGACGGTTTTCGTGCGCGAAAAAGCGCAGGTACACGCCTTGCGTCCGGTTCGTCATGTCAGTGCCCTCGCGATACCTTGCACCAGAATGAAGCCGATCACCGTCATCGCCAGCGTGCCGATCAGATGCAGACCAATGATCGCCAGCGCCCATGCGTATTCCTGACGCAGCATCAGTGTCACCGTCTCCGCGGAGAACGTGGAAAACGTGGTCAGGCCGCCGAGGAAACCGGTCGTGACGAACAGGCGCAATTCGGGCGACAGCGCCTGGAATTGCGTGAACAGCGCCATCACGATGCCCATCATCAGTCCGCCACATAGATTCGCCGCGAGCGTACCAAGCGGAACGGTCGGAAACATCGGGTTGAGCCCCAGCCCGAACACGTAGCGCAGACACGCGCCAAGAAAGGCGCCAGCGCCAATGGCAAGAAACGCGGTTAAGGCCATGTCGGTTCCTCGTGGTTCACGGAGGGAACCCGATATGCGCGCGCGCGGCTGTCGTCCTCCAGGCGACGCCTACACGCGCGCCGGGTTGCCCGGCTCGGGTAGGCATCATTAGCCTCGCGGCGTTTGCCGCCCGCTCATCGGCCACGAAATCACAGGCCGGAAATTCACGGACGCGGGAGGAATGCCATCTCCCCTGTTGCACGGTGATGGTAACTCGAAGATGCCACCAGACGTCAAGTGTCTGTTTGGTCGCCCATGTTGAGTCCCCGTGACGGACGGCAATCGAGCTCCCCGCGATCGACCAGGCTCAGACGTGGTTTGAAAGCAGCCCGCGCTGAATCAGAAAATCACGCGCATTCGCCGCATCTTGTTCGAACCACACCCGCGTGCAACCGAGGCGGAACGAATAACCCCAGGCATCCATGTCGCGCATCGCGCGATCGCGGCCGAATCCCGGCAACTCGTCGGCCAGCACGATCTGGAGATAGCACGCCGCTTCTTCCTCGGCGATCGAATCGGTCGCGTCGGTGTGCACGGCTTTTCGTCCGCGAGGAGAATCTGCAGGTAGCAGGCTGCCTCTTCCTCCGCGATGGAATCGGTCGCATCGGTGTGCACGGTCGCGCGACTCGCGGGATCGAGAACTATCAGATGACACGCCTCGTGCAGCAGCGAGTGGAGGGGTGTGTCGCCGCGGGCATGGACCGTCGTACCGATCACGCCGGCCTCAGGCTCTCCCCAGTAGCTCCCCGGTATCGGGGTGTCGTCGGGCACGACGGCAAGCGCGATGCCATGTCTGGCAAGCACGGCGCTCGCCGTGGCGACATCGATGTCGATGAGCCTCACGACTGCTGTGGCCACGGAATTCTCGCGGCTCGGCGAATCAGGTTTCACCGGACGCGGAGTCCGATGCGCGCACGGTCTTGTCCGGTAATGCGATCGAAAGCTCCAGCAGATCCTGGTTTTCCCGATGGGTGACCTGCACGTCGACCGCGGCGGCATCAACGTTCACGTACTTGTGGATCATCGCCAACAGTTCGCGGCGCAACAGTGGCAAGTAGTCGGGGCAGCCGGGGCGCTCGTGTTCCTGTGTAACAACAATGCGCAGCCGATCCTTGTCGACTTGAGCGGCATTCTTTGGCCGCGCGCGCAGGAAATCCAACAATCCCATGTCAATTCGTCGGCGAAGTCGGCGTCGCTGCACTCAGCCGCCGCTGGCCGCCCGCGCGAGGCCCGAGACGTCCTCGTTGCCCGAGCGTTCCGCAAGCCAGGGAAGATCCGGCAACTTGCCGGGTGCGCCGAAAAGATAGGTTTCGCGCACGAACGGATAGCTGCACAGATCCTTGGTCAACATCGAAACGCGCCGTCCGATTCCCGGCATGATTTGTTGGCCGATTTCGTGAAAGCCCCAGGTCCCATGGAACAGCAGCGAGATGTCATCGCGTGGCTCGAGGAACACTTCGCAGGTCAAGGTCGGCACGCGCAGTTCGGCATAACTGGTCACATCGGCGTAGAAGATCCTTCCCAACCCGAGCCTGCGGTGCGCTCGTGCGACGACGATGCGATCTATGTAGGCGAACTGCGCGCAATGTTCTCGAAACCACTGGTGATTCGGGCTGGCATATGCCGCGTCTTCACGCAGCGCGAGCAGGAACCCGGCGATGTGCCCATCCACTTCGGCGACTCGAAAGTAGCAGGCGTTGTCGAAAAACCAGCGGGTGGCAGCGCCATCCAGCGGTAAAATCGTCGGTCCAGCGGCATTATTGAGCGCGAGCACCGAATCCAGCTCGTGCGCCTGCACGTCGCGGATGGCAAGGGCCATGCGTTGCTCCAGCGAGAGAGTCCAATGCAGCCGAGGGTTCGGCCCGTGAGCGCGCATTATCGCATGGGGTCCCGCGCTCGTCATCGATGCGGATGCGTGCAAACGTTAATGAAACGTAACCTGCCCGTCCTGAGCCGTCTCGCTCGGGGGCGCCTCGATGATGGTTTGCCATCGATAGCCGAAACCGCTCGGTTGCCCGCGATCTGACCGCGGACGTCGACGTCGCAAATGACTTGAGGCAGGTTACGCGGCGCGTTGCGCGGCCTATGATGGCACCGATGAAATGGCCCCATCTCAATCATATCCAGTTGCTGCGATACGCCGGTCTGTTCACCTATGCATGCGTGGGCTTTCCGTTGCTGCGCTATCAATTCCTGGTCGAAGACATGCTGCGCCAGCAGCGCCCGGCGTACTACGTCGACTTGTGGCTCGGTTGCTATTTGCTGTTCGGCCTGGTTTTCTGGTTCCTTACCCACAACCTCGGCGTGCGCCGGGTCTCGCTCGCACAGCGCCTGGGCCAGCTCGTCTTGCTGCTGGTATTGAACGGTAGTGCGCTGGTGATCGGCTGGCTGAGCCAGAGCGGCTTGTGCGCGATGCTGTTCGTTGTCATCGCGGTGGTACTGCCGTGGCTCTTGCCATTCCGGGTCGGGATCGCCTGGATGGTACTGCAGAATTTTTCGCAGTTGCCGGTGTTTGCGAGCATTTCGCTTTTCAGCATCGGCGATGCGTTTTTGCAATCGAGCCTGTATCTTGGTGTCGCCGCGCTCGCGTTCGTGACTTCGCTCGTCGCCAAACGCCAGGCCGAAGCGCGCGACGAGCAAAGACGCCTGAATGCGGAGTTGCGCGCGACGCGCGCGCTGCTGGCCGAATCGACGCGCCTGGCCGAACGCATGCGCATCTCGCGCGAGCTGCACGATCTGATCGGCCATCACCTGACCGCGCTCAGCCTCAATCTCGAAGTCGCGAGCCACCTGGTGCAGGCTCCCGCGCAGGAACATATCCGCCAGGCGCAGTCGATTGCCAAGCTGCTTCTTGCGGATGTGCGCGAAGTCGTCAGCCAGCTGCGCGAGGACGACAGCATCGATCTGACCGAGGCACTCGCCGGATTGACCGAAGGCGTACCAGGTTTGGCCATCCATCTCGACCTGCCGCCGCGGCTGTGCGTGGATGATCCCAAACGCGCGCAAGTGCTGTTGCGTTGCGCGCAGGAGATCATCACCAACACCGTGCGCCATGCCGGGGCACGGAATTTGTGGCTGCGTTTCGAGCGCGAAGGGGCCGGGCCGCTGGTAATCCACGCGCGCGACGATGGACGCGGCGCCGCCGATTTCGCGGACGGCAACGGCCTGACGGGCATGCGCGAGCGGCTCGCCCAATACGGCGGTCGCATTCAGATCGCCACGGGCAAGGACCGCGGCTTCGCGCTCGATGCGTGGCTGCCATCGGAGGCGCTGTCATGATTTCCGTTTGCCTGGTCGACGATCAGACCCTGGTGCGCCAGGGGATCCGCTCACTGCTGGAATTGTCGGACTCAATTCGCGTGGTTGCCGAAGCCGGCGACGGCAAGCAGGCGATCGAGCTGATCCCGCAACTCAAACCCGATGTGGTGCTGCTCGACATGCGCATGCCCGGGATGTCCGGCCTCGAAGTTTTGAATGCGCTTGCGGCCTCGAATCAACTGCCGCCGACCATCATCCTGACCACATTCGACGATGATCAGCTGGTTCTCGGGGGCCTCAAGGCCGGCGCGCGTGGTTACCTGCTCAAGGACGTGTCGCTCGATCAACTGGTCGACGCGGTCAAGACGGTCGCCGGCGGGGCCTCGCTGGTCGCGCCGGTGGTCACGCAGCGGTTGCTTTCCGGACTCGAGCGCATGCACAACGACTTTGTCAGCCTCGATAGACCCGATCCGTTGACCGAACGCGAGACCGAAATCCTGCGCTTGATGGCCGGTGGGTACAGCAACAAGGAAATCGCCAACTCGCTCAATGTCGCGGAAGGCACGGTGAAGAATCACGTGTCGAACATCCTGTCCAAGCTGGGTGTTCGCGATCGCACGCGAGCAGTGCTCAAGGCATTCGAACTCGGTATCGTGTAATGCCTGCTGAGGCCAGGGTCGAAGTCGAGTGACCTCGGCGTAGCCATTCCGCACCATAGTCAAGTACCATGCGCCCTTCGAGCCGAGCGCGACCGATGCGATCGTGCGAGAACGTGCGAGAATGGGAGTGCGCCGAGGCGCGCTCCATCGGTCGGTTGGCGACCGATCAGTTGACGGCAGGGGCCGGCGGCGCCGCATCAAGTCCTGGAGATGGCTGGAATGATTCGTATCCTCGAAGTGTTTGTTGCGTTGTTGATCGTGGCAGTGCTCGCGGTAGTGGTCGCGGTGTTCCTGCCCGCACACGGCCATATCGAACGATCGGTCGAAGTCTCCAGCCCGGTGCGGCAAATCTACGATTCCCTCAACACGTTCAACCGCTTTCCGCAATGGTCGGCGCTGCGCGCGCTCGACAGGAACGTGCAGATGACATTCCACGGACCGCAGGCGGGCGAGGGGGCGCAAGTCGCATGGACCAGCAGTTCGCCCAAGGTTGGTGATGGTGACCTCAAGATCGACTCCTCCGAGCAGGACAGCAAGATCACGATGGGGATCGACAACGACTGGGATGGGGCGAACAAGGTCTACACGATAACTCTCGATCCGGCGACCAACGGCAAGACCGTGAAGATCACCTGGGCCTACGATGTCGATTATGGGTGGAACCTGCTGTGGCGCTATGCAGGTCTGTATATCCATGGGGACCCCGCGACCCATATCCAGGTCAATCTGAACAATGTCGCGGCGATGCTCGCATCGTTCCCGAACGTCGATTACAAGGATCAACAGATCAGTCTGACCGACGTCACAGCGAAACCCATTTTCCTCGTTTCGACCAAGGCGCCGCGCACGCTCGACGATGTCGCTTCCGCGACGGACGCGGCGATGAACCAGATCGAGGCGGCGATGAAAAAGGCCGGCCTGAATGCCGCCGGCCCGCGCATGACGATCACCACCAACTGGGGCGAGGACAACTACGTGTTCGATGTGGCCGTTCCGGTTGACGCGACGAGTTTCAAGCTCGGTGACCAGCAGGTTCAGATTACGCCAGCAGCCGAGGACGAAGACGTATCCGCCGTCTCGAACGGCGACAGCACCGCGCAGGAGGCAAGCGCGACGACCGATCAGGACAACCTCGAAGCAACGCCGGCAAAGCCCAAACCCGGAAGTCACGACGACAACGGTTATCTGGTGGTCGACGACAACGTGCGCGCGGTTGTGTGGTACGAGGGCAAGGCGCTGGTCACCGACTACACCGGAAATCCGGCTGCGCTGCCGCTGTTGCGGCGCATGGAAAAAGCTTATGCCGATACCCATGGTTTTCCGCACAGCGAGATAGACACGGGTCGCGCCTGGGACGAGCTGACCTCGCCACCGGACACAGCGCAGGACCAGCAGACCTACAAGGTTTACCTGCCTGTGCAGTTGCCGCCCGGCGACGCTTCGGCTCCTGCTCCTGTGCCGGCCCAGGGCACGGCTGTGCCGAACGATGGCAGCAGTCCGCCCGGCTCGACCGCGCCTGCCGATGGCACGTCTCCACCCACGGACAAGGGTGACGATTCCGGCAGCGGTGGCGACACGCAATAGACCGGCGCACGCACTTCGCCGGTTCGCAGTGGTTTCGTGAATGCGCGCGAGCCAGCCTGAGAAGGTGTGAAAGAGGTGCTCGGCAGGAATCGATGGCGTGCTTTGTCAGTCGCCGCCAATCGGGCCGTTGTAACTGACCGCCAGCACGGTGAATCGTGTGGACCCGTCCGGTAGTTCGGCCTGGAAATTGCTCCCGATGCGGTTCCCGAGCGCCGCGCGCGCCAGCGGCGAATCGACACTGATCCATCCCCTCGCGGCATCGGTTTCGTCCGGACCGACGATTCGGTAATCGCGGTGCCGCGCATCGCAGTCTTGCAGACGCAACCAGGCTCCGAAATAGACCGCCGCCGTATCGCGCGGTTCGGGTTCGACGACGCGCAGCTCCGCAAGGCGCTTGCTCAGGTAACGCACGCGGCGATCGATGTCCGCCAGCTGTTTCTTGCGCCAGGTGTATTCGGCGTTTTCGGAGCGGTCGCCTTCGGCGGCAGCGGCGGCCAATGCAGCGACTATTTCGGGTCGTTTCTCATGCCACAGGTCGTGCAGCTCGCTCTTCAAAGCGGTGTGCCCCGCGGCCGTGATGATGGCCGTGGATGGCGGGTTGGCGGCTCGCCAGCGACTCATCGCGGCCTTCGCTTGGTGGGTAACAGCGCCTTCACCTATTTCCGCGATATCGAGCCCATGACGCCGCGCAGAATCTGGCGCCCGAGCTGGCTGCCGACGTTGCGCGCCGCAGACTTTGCCAGCGCTTCGATCATCCCCTGGCGGCGGCCGGTGCCGAACAGCATGCCCTTTGCGGCGCCGAGCCAGCCGCTGCCCTCGTCGCCCTTCGATGCTTCCGGCGCAGGTACGGCCACAACAGGTGCGTCAGCGGCTTGCTGGTTCGCTCGCTTTGCAAGCTCTTCGAAAGCCGAATCCCGATCGATCGGCGTGTCGTATTTCGATCCGACCGGCGAGCGCGAACGCACTTGCGCACGTTCGTCCGCGGTGATGGTGCCGATGCGGCAACCCGGCGACGAGATCAGCGCACGTTCCACCGGCAATGGCGTGCCGCCAGGTGGTTGCAGTGTCGACACGAGTGCCTCGCCGACGCCGAGTTGGGAAATCACGGTGACGACATCGATCTTCGGATTGGGAGCGAAGGTTTCAGCCGCGGCCCTGACGGCCTTCTGGTCGCGTGGAGTGAATGCGCGCAACGCATGCTGTATCCGATTGCCCATCTGCCCAAGGATCACGTCCGGCAAATCGTCCGGATTTTGCGAGCAGAAATACACGCCGACACCCTTGGATCGAATCAGCCGTACCACCTGTTCCACGCGCTGCAGCAGCGCGGGCGGCGCATCGTTGAACAACAGATGCGCCTCGTCGAAGAAAAACGCCAGTTTGGGTTGATCGAGATCGCCGACCTCGGGCAGTTTTTCGAACAATTCCGACAGCATCCACAGCAGGAAGGTCGAATAAAGCTTGGGCTTGAGGATCAACTCGTTGGCCGCCAGAACGTTGATGATGCCTCGGCCGGACATGTCCTGACGCATGAAGTCGGCAAGATCCAGCGCCGGCTCGCCGAAGAATGAATCGCCGCCCGCCTCCTCGATTGCCAACAGGGCGCGCTGAATCGCCGCGAGGGACGCGGGGGAGATGAGCCCGAATTGTTTGGAGATATCCTTGGCGTTCTCGCTCGCAAAATCGAGCAATGAACGCAGGTCCTTTACATCGAGGATCAGCAGGCCCTGCTTGTCGGCAAAGTGAAACACCACCCCGAGCACGCCGGCTTGGGTATCGTTGAGTTCCATCAGGCGGCCAAGCAAGGTCGGCCCCATTTCCGATATCGTCGTGCGTACCGGATGGCCGAGCTTGCCGTAGATGTCCCAGAACACCACCGGATCGGCGGCGGGCGCCCACGCAAGGCCGAGCTTGTCGATGCGCGCCTTGAGCTTGTCGTTCATGGCGCCGGGTTGCGACAGTCCGGCGAGATCGCCCTTGACGTCGGCCAGGAAAACCGGCACGCCGAGCTTCGACAATCCTTCGGCCAGCAGCATGAGCGACACCGATTTGCCGGTTCCGGTGGCGCCCGCGATCATGCCGTGACGATTTGCGTAACGCGGGTGCAGGTAAACCTCGCGCTCTCCCTTGCCGATCAGGATATCGTTCACGCCATGTTCCCTTGCGAAAATTGTCGACCGATTGTAACCGCAGCAAGCAGAACGGCTGTCGCTCGCGACTTTTCGGAGTCGCCCCGCTGATGGCGATTCGCTTCACCGGCATGTTTCGCGCGCTCACCGCACGCAACTTCCGGCTGTTTTTCTTCGGGCAGCTGGTGTCGCTGATTGGCACCTGGATGCAATCGATTGCGCAATCGTGGCTGATCTATCGCCTCACCGGGTCGGGCGCTTTGCTGGGACTCATCATTTTCTGCAACCAGTTGCCGGTGTTTTTTCTCGCACCGATCGGCGGGGTCCTGGCGGACCGCTTGCCCAAGCGAACGTTGCTCGTGGCGACACAGGCCGCGGCGATGCTGCTGGCCCTGGTCCTTTCGGCGTTGGTGCTAAGCGGTGCAGTTCGGGTGCCGCAGGTTTTCGTCATTGCCACTCTGCTTGGCATCGTGCGCGCGATCGACATTCCAACGCGACAGGCGTTTGTCGTCGAAATGGTCGGCAAGGCCGACCTGATGAACGCAATCGCACTCAACTCGTCCATCTTCAATGCCGCGCGCATGATCGGTCCGGCGGTCGCCGGCGCGACCGTGGCCGCAGTCGGCGAAGGTTGGTGTTTCTTCATCGACGGCGTCAGTTATCTTGCCGTGATCGCCGGGCTGCTCGCGATGCGCAATCTGGCGCCGTTGCCACGTCGGGCTGCGCTGCGGCCCTGGCTCGAGCTCACCGAGGGCATGCGTTTTGTCCTTGGCGAGCGTGCGGTATTCACCTTGCTTCTGCTGCTCGGAGCCATGGGACTTTTTGGCCTGCCCTATTCGGTGCTCATGCCGCTCTTCGCCGATCGCGTTTTCCACGGTGGCGCCGGCATGCTGGGTTGGCTCATGAGTGCGGCCGGCATCGGTGCCCTGGCCGGGGCGCTGACGCTTGCGCGGCGCGAACGCCTCGGCGGACTCGGCCGCTGGATTGGCGCATCGGCGGCCATCTTCGGTACAGGGCTTGTCGGTTTCGCCCTGTCGCGCTCGCTCGCATTGTCATTGCCGCTGTTGCTTGTCGTCGGTTACACGATGATTGTCGTCATGGCCGGATGCAACACATTGATTCAGGCCTTGACGCCCGATGCCCTGCGTGGTCGTGTCATGGCGGCCTATTCGATGATATTCATGGGATCGATGCCGCTTGGCGCACTTGCGTCGGGCTTTCTCGCCGAGCGCGTGGGCGCACCGGTCACGGTTGCAATCGACGGCACCTTGTGCGTGCTGACGGCGCTTGTGTTCCTGCGAGGCTTGCCCGCATTGCGGGCATCTGCGCGCGCGCTGTGGGCGAGCACGCAAGCCGACCCGGGGGTGCAAATCGAACCGCTGCGTGCGAATCGCGATTGAAGGTTGCCCCGCGCCAATCGGGCAGGTACCTTCGAGCGACCCCATGTCCGAGGTTCGCAATGCAAAAGATCTTGTCCGTGCCGACTGTATCACCTGCATCCTGCTTGCGTTGCACAGCGCTGCTGGCTTCGTTGTCGTTGGTCGCCTGCGCGGCAACACCGGCACGATCCCAGAAGGCTCAACTTGCCAATGTCGACGAGACGCGGCTGACTGCGCTTTACACCAGGCTCGACAGCGATTCCCGGCGCTATGAGGGCGCGCTCGATCTGGCACGTAACGGCGACACCGCGCAGGCGCAGACCGAAATCAAGACTGCACTCGATGACTTGCGTGCGGGCGCAGCCCAATGCGGGCAGACACCCGGCTGTGACGACGAGCGCTTCTTTGCGACATTCGACCACCTGTTGCGCCTCGATACCGGCGAACTGGCCAGCGACGCTGTCGCGGACGGCAGCGACGGCGAGACTCCGGAATCGACAACGGAGGCCGGGGAGTCGTCTCCGGTGATTGCAGCGGTGCCCGAACTCGGACGCTCGGTCACGCTGCTCAAGGGGCGCAAGCTCGGCGACATCATTGCACTGAATGGTCCGGTCAAGGCAGCCCTCGAGCAGTGGCTCACGCAGTACAGGCCAAACCTGATCGACGCTTACGAAAACTACGAGTACCTGCGTTACCGGATGTGGCCCGAATACCGCAAGGCGCGACTGCCCGAAGCCCTGCTGTTCGGCATGCTGGCCAAGGAATCCGGTGGCAAGGTCCACGCGGTGTCGCGCTCGGGCGCGGCGGGGCCGTTGCAATTCATGTACAGCACCGGCCTGCGATTCGGCCTCACGACGCTAAACGGTTTCGACCAGCGTTTCGATCCGACGCTGTCCGCCCGCGCGAACGCAGCGTATCTGAACGAGCAGCTTGCGATCTTCAACGACAATCTCGACCTGGTTCTCGGCGCTTACAATGGCGGCGAAGGGCGCATGCAGCGGCTGACCGGCGACGCCGATGGTTCGAGTTTCTGGGATCCGAAAATCTACTTCGAAGTGTCGACCGAAACGCGAGAATACGTACCGATGGTTCTCGCAGCAGCGTGGCTTTTCATGCATCCCGAGCGCTACCACCTCAATTTTCCGAAGATCGACGGGCGGCCAGGCAAGATCACGCTCAAGCAGCCTGCGTCCATTGCAGAGCTGACGGTTTGTCTGGGACAGGATGCGGCCCCGCGCTCGGGCTGGTTCCGCACGCTGCGCAACCTCAATCCGCAACTCGATCCGCAGCAGCGCCAGCCAGCGGGAACCCGCCTTGACGTACCCGAAGTGCTGGAGGCAGCCTATGCACAATCCTGCGCCGCCGGCCCCTGGGCCGATCTCGCCGCCGAGTTGCACGCGGCCGATGCCCCTGCGCCGCCGGCAGCGTTCGTGCGTCGTCATTCGACGAAAACCTACAAGGTGCGACGCGGGGACACGCTGGCTGCCATTGCACGCAGGCATGGTTGCGACAGCGTTCGGGCAATCGCGAAGTCCAATGGAATCCGGGCACCGCACTACGCGATTCGCGCCGGCCAGACATTGCGGCTCAGTCGGTGTTCGTCGCGATGACTACCGGTAATTGACGAGTTGGGGATTGTTGCCCGCAAGCGCTTGCGGGCAGTCCGTCGGGAACCGCTCAGGCCGCTTGTATCGCGACGACTCCGTTCGACTCCTCCGCGGGCGCCGAGTCCTTCAGCGTACGCAGGCTGCGCATCACCAGACGATGCAATTCCTTCTGCTCGCCGAACGGCGCGTCCTGGGTTTCGTGATAAGCCACGACCAGCCACAACGCGATGCCGCGCAACCGCACCTGCACGTTGTCCGAACGCAACCGTTCGATGGCGATGTCCGTGCCGCTGCCCCAGGGGCGGTACTTGGTTTCCGGCGGGGTGGCGTACAAGTGAGGAAATTCGCATTTGGACGCGCGGGTGAATTCGCGCGTGCACAGTGCGGCAAGCTGGACTCGTGAGCCGGGCACGAGCGAATCGATGGTCTGATTTACTTCGCGCAGCTGGCGGCGAAGCTGGGCTGCGCGGGTCAACGCGATCAGGCGGGTCAGCAATTGCATGACTTTCTCCGTGCGATTCGGGAACCGGTAGCGTGGTGAATCACTTTCGCCACCGCAGCTTCAAGCCATCGGTGAAAAAACGGCCTGCCGGATCCATTGGATTTCCATAGTGCCGCATCCAGCGGAAATTTCCAGCCCGATAGCATGAATTTCACATCCAATTGGCAAAAACGCGAACTGGATAACACTTGTGGGGTTCTTGCTCCGGCTTGGCCGGCTCCGGAAAGAGTATTTTTCGGATTTCAGAGGCACGGCTGGCACGGTTCCGGGCCTGACTCTTCCGTTTTCCTCCAGAAAAATCCAGCTCTCACGGAAGCAATCAACTTCCTGATTCGATCCGGCCGAGAGGTTCGCCGACCTTGACCGGCTGATCGGCCGCGAGGCGATCATCGAGCTTCGCGCTTCCCCGTGGCACCAGAACGATTACCGTCGAGCCCATGTTGAAGCGACCGAGTTCCGCGCCCTGCGCGAGTCTTACGTCGCGCTGGCGATAATCGATGTGGTGCGGTCGCGATGCGTAGGGAGGAATCTCAAGCCCGTTCCATGTCGTTTCGATGCTCGACACGAGCATCGCCCCAACCAGAACCACGGCGAACGGTCCCGCATCCCCGGCAAAGTGGCAGACGAGACGCTCGTTGCGCGCAAACAGACGCGGGACGGCGGCAACGGTAAACGGAGCGACGCTGAAGAGTCGCCCCGGTATGTGCAATGTTTCGATGAGTGTACCGCCGAGTGGCATGTGCACGCGGTGATAGTCGCGCGGCGCGAGGTAGATGGTGACGAAGGAGCCATCGCGGTACTCGCCCGCCCTGTCAGGGTCCGCGAGCAACTCGGCACAGCTATAGAACCGATCCTTGGCTTGCATGATGCTTTCTTGCTGCAACGCACCAAGCTCGCTCAGACAACCGTCAGCTGGCGACACCATGAATCCCGGAGGGCTATTGAAGGCTCTTGCACTGGATTTGAGCGCCCGCGTAAAAAACGCGTTGAAGCTCTCGTAAGCAAACGGATCGGTTTGTTCGGCCTCGGAGAGGTTTACCTCATAACGTCGCATCACCTGTCGGATCAGGAAATTCTTCCACGGACCAAAGCGCCATCTCGTCGCGTGGTAGACCAGCCGCGACAGGAGACGGTGGGGCAGCAGATACTGCAGTGCGAGTTCCGGGGTCATGGAGTGTATTCGATCGCTCACCATGCTTGTGCGCCGAGTATAGCGACGCGCCATGATCAGGCGCCTGCGATTAACCTTATAATTTCCGGTCAACTGCAAGCGTCCTCCCTCGCCGTGACAGCCGAACTCGCCACGATCATCGATTTCATTCGTTATGGCGCAAGCCGTTTCTCGGCTGCCGGTTTGTGCTTCGGGCACAACGTCGACAATGCGCTCGATGAAGCGACGCAGCTGGTTCTGCACAGCCTGCACCTGCCGCGCGACCTCGCTCCGGTTTGGGGAACGGCACGCCTTACGGCGGCGGAACGGAGCGACGTGCTGGCGTTGATCGAGCGTCGCGTGGATGAGCGCCAGCCGGCGGCTTATTTGACGGGCGAAGCATGGTTCGCGGGGTTGGCGTTCAAATCCGATTCGCGCGCGTTGGTGCCGCGTTCGCCTGTTGCCGAATTGATCGAGAACGGATTTTCTCCGTGGCTGGAGTCTTCCACGGTCTCTCGTGCGCTGGATCTGTGCGCGGGTTCCGGTTGCATCGGGATCGCAATGGCAGTCCACAATCCGGAATGGCGGGTCGATCTGGCTGACATCAGTGCGACAGCACTTTCGCTGGCGCGCGAGAACATCGATGCCCACGACGTCGGCGAGCGCGTCCACGTGATCGAGTCCGATCTGTTTGGCCGCCTGCCGGGACCACGCTACGACTTGATCGTGAGCAACCCGCCCTACGTGACCGAAGATCAATATGCCCAACTGCCGCCCGAATACGCGCACGAACCTGCCCTGGGCCTGGTGGCGGGAGCCGACGGACTGGATCTTGTGCTGCGGATTCTCGCTGCGGCGGCAGATCACCTGACCGATAGAGGCATCCTGATCGTCGAGGTCGGCGAAAGCGAACGCGCATTGACGGCGCTGTTGCCCGCCTTGCCGCTTGAATGGATCGAATTCGCGGTCGGTCCGATGGGAGTTTTCGTTATCGGTCGCGCGGCGCTGATCAAGCACGCAGGTGCCATTCGCGCAGCGCAGAAGAGACGATGCGAGAGTGGCGCTCAAGCAACATGACGGGCCAGCAATGATCCAATCGACCCTTGCGTCAAGATGCGCTTGCGGCGTGTAGCAAATCGGAATCGATGCCTTGTCCAGCAATTCGTTCGGAAAACTCTTTACGGTAACGACGTTCGGCGAGAGCCATGGGCCGGCCATCGGCTGCGTGATCGACGGATGTCCTCCGGGAATCGGCATCGAGGCTTCGGATTTCGATCGCGATCTCGGGCGTCGCGCAACTGCGCGCAGTCGCTACACCTCGCAGCGCCGCGAGGCCGATGCAGTCGAGATCCTGTCCGGTGTGTTCGAAGGCGTCACCACGGGAACACCCATTGCGCTGCTGGTACGAAACGTCGATGCACGGTCGAAGGACTACGCAGATCTCGCCAACACCTTTCGCCCCGGCCACGCCGACTATACCTACTGGCACAAATACGGAATCCGCGATCATCGCGGCGGCGGCCGGGCCTCTGCCCGCGAGACGACGATGCGCGTTGCCGCGGCCGTCGTCGCGAAAAAATGGCTGGCCGAGCGTCATGGTGTGCGCGTGCGCGGCTACCTCGCGCAAGTCGGCGCGTTGGTGCCGGGCAGGTTCGACTGGGACTCAGTGGAGCGCAATGCCTTTTTCTGGCCGGATGCGTCGACCATCGAGGAACTCGAACGCCGCATCGATGCGGTGCGCAAGGCGGGCGATTCGATCGGCGCGCGCGTCACGGTCGTTGCCGATGGCGTACCGCCGGGTTGGGGCGAGCCTGTGTACGGCAAACTCGATGCGGAACTCGCCAGCGCGATGATGGGCATCAACGCGGTCAAGGGTGTCGAGATCGGCGCCGGTTTTGCCGCTATTACCCAGCGTGGCAGCGAACATCGCGATGAGATCACGCCGGCGGGCTTTCTCGGTAACCAGGCCGGCGGCATTCTCGGGGGCATTTCCACTGGCCAGCCGATTGTGGTGTCGCTCGCATTCAAACCGGCGTCCAGCATTGTCACACCGGGACGCAGCGTCGATCTCGGCGGCAGGCCGGTGCAAGTGGTGACCAAGGGCCGCCACGACCCGTGTGTCGGCGTGCGCGCGACACCGATTGCCGAAGCGATGCTCGCGTTGACCCTGATCGACCATGCCCTGCGTCATCGGGCCCAGTGTGGAGACGTCGGCGATGTCGCTCCGCGCATACCAGGTTTCGCCGACGCCTCGATCCAGCCGGCAACACCCGAAACATGAACGAGCGCAAGACCTGCAACGTGGCCGTCGTGGGAGCGACCGGCCTGGTCGGTGAAAACCTCCTTGCGATACTCGAAGAGCGCGCTTTTCCGGTCGGCAAGCTGGTGTTGCTTGCCAGCCCGAAGTCGGCGGGCGAGAGCCTCGGTTTTGGCGGCAAGCGACATTTCATGCGCGATGTCGCCGGCCATGATTTCAGCGGCGTCGACATTGCCTTTTTTTCGGCGGGCGGCAGCGTCAGCCGTGAACACGTGCCGCGTGCCACCGCGGCGGGGGCTGTCGTCATCGACAACACCTCCGAATTTCGCATGCACCCAGACGTTCCGCTGGTGGTGAGCGAGGTCAATCCGGAAGCCATCGGCGGGTACCACCGCCGCGGCATCATCGCCAATCCCAACTGCGCCACAATGCAGATCGTGGTTGCGATTGCTCCGATTCACAGAAAGGTCGGCATCGAACGCATCAACGTGGCTACGTACCAGTCGGTCTCCGGCGCTGGTCGATCGGGTGTCGAGGAGCTCGCGCGGCAGACGACGGATCTGTTGAATTTCCGCGCGATCGAGCCGGCGCGGTTCCCCGCGCAAATCGCGTTCAACCTGATCCCGCAGATCGACGAGTTCGAGCAAAACGGCTACACCCGCGAAGAGATGAAAATGATTCGCGAAACGCGCAAGATTCTCGGCGACGAGTCCATCCAGGTGAATCCGACGGCAGTGCGCGTGCCGGTGTTTCATGGCCATGCCGCGGTGCTGCATCTTGAAACCCGGAAGCCCGTCACGTCACGCGAGGTGCGCAAGCTGTTAGAACAGGCTCAGGGAATCCACGTGGTCGACGCGCCAAAGGCAGGTGGATACCCGACGCCGGTGAGCGTGGCGGGAAAGGACGCGGTCTTCGTCGGACGCATACGCAACGATTTGTCGCATCCGCGCGGACTCGATTTATGGGTGGTTGCCGACAATCTGCGCAAGGGCGCGGCGCTCAATGCCGTTCAGATTGCAGAGATTCTCGTGAAAACGTATCTGTGATGGCAAGTTACGATTGTGTTATAAACCAAATTCGAGCTAAGTTGCGCAGTCACCGCGCCTTTTTGGGGGCCAGTTCAATGAAACGACCGTTGCAAATCTGCTTGGCGATTACGCTGGCTTTGGCCATGAGCGAGGGTTTCGCGTTGGGACTCGGCCCGGTTCGCGTGGAATCGGGGCTCGACCAACCGCTCAAGGCAGAGATTCCGATCATCGAGGGGTCTGCCAACGAGGCCGATGGTCTGGCTGTACAACTCGCGACAGCGGCGGATTTCAAACGCGTCGGACTCGACCGCACACAGATCACGATGCCGCTCGAATTCACCATCGGCAAGGATGCAGGCGGAAAGCCAGTCATCAGGGTCACGAGCGATGCGCCCGTGCGCGAGCCGTTCCTGGATTTCCTGATCGAAGCGAACTGGCCGAAGGGACGCATGTTGCGCGAATACACGGTTTTGCTCGACCCGCCGGTCATGGCGCCTGCGACCAGTCATGCCAGTGCAATGGCTCCTGCTGCGCCGCCGCCGACGAGCCATCGTGCTGAGCAGCGACCCGTTACAGCTGGACAACCCGCAGCCACGGCGGGTCGGGCGGCATCGTCTGCCGGTGCGGCACGTTCGGCCAGCTCATCGAGTGGGGATACCTACGGACCGGTTGCGGCCGGTGAGACCTTGTCCGCGATCGCGCGCAGCACGCGGCCGGATGCGAACACCAATCGGTTGATGCTGGCGATGCTTCAGGCGAATCCGAACGCCTTTTTCGACGGCAACATCAACAATCTCAAACGCGGCGCAATTTTGCGCATACCGAGTGCCAGTCAAATCGCTGCGGTCGGTTCGACTGCCGAAGCGGCGGCGCGCGTTCGCGAACAGGTTCAACAATGGCACGGCGCCGCCGCCCGCCCGACGCTGGTTGCCAAGGCAGGCACCAACGCAGCAACGAAGCCGCGCACCGCGAACCAGGCAAGTTCTTCGAAGCCGGGCAATTCGGCTCGCCTCGAACTGGTGCCCCCGAAAGGCGATCAAGACAACACCGCTTCGGAGCAGCCGGGGAGCGGCAGCGGCAGTCACGGAAGCGCTGCGGCCGACGCCAGGTTGAAGGCGGATCTCGCACGAGCGCGCGAATCGCTGGCCACGAGTAATCAGGAATCGAGCGATCTCAAGGCCCGCGTGAAGGAACTCGAGACCATCAAGGACAAGAACAACCATCTGCTGAGCCTCAAGGACTCCCAGATTGCCGATTTGCAGCAGCAATTGCAGCGGCTGCATGAGAAAAACGTCGAGGCCGGCAAGGAGGCAGCGGCCAAGCCACCGTCGACGCCCGCTCATCCCGCCGTGAAGAACGACATATTCGGTGAGCCGGTAACGAACGAGTCGAGCACAGCAAGAGCGCCTTCGACTACGGCACCGGCCGCGACAGTCGGCGCAACGACGGCCGGAAACGCACCGGCACCGGGCGCTGAATCCGGACAACCCAAGCCAACCACGCCAACACCCGAGGCGATGGCGCCTGGTGCGGAAAATGGAGTGGCCGGCGTTTCTCCCGCTCCCGCTCAACCTTCGACATCAACCCCCGAGACTTCTGCCAATCCCCCGGGCCCGACGATGCCTGCGGCGTCTGGGCCTGCGAAGAGCTCCGTGAGCACCGCCGTTGCGGCGAAGCCCGAGGCGACGACGGTGGTTCGTCCGATTCCGCCAAATGAACCAGCCTGGTACACCACGACTTGGCTCAAGATCGCCGCGCTGATTGCCGCGTTGCTCGTGCTGATCGGTCTCTTGGCCATGCGCCGAAAATCGACGCCTGTGGTGTCGGCCGGTCGCGGCTCGATCGCCAGCGCGTTTGGCGATTCGCCGTTGGCCGATGCGGATGACGACGCCGTTGCCGCAGCCGCACCGGAAGAGATCGATGATGAATCGGATGCGGAAGAACGCATTCTGCGTGAGCAGATTCGCCACGACCCTGCCGATCTTGGCCTGCGACTCGAATTGCTGAGCATTTACTACGCGCGTCGCGATGTGGCGCAGTACGAAGCAGCTGCGCAGGAAATGGCCGCCTATGTCGATGATCCGGAAGAACCCGAATGGCAACAGGTCAAAGCCATGGGCGAAGAACTGGCACCGGAAAATGATCTGTTCTCGAGCGCCGGGATGCCTGCTCGTCGGGACTACGAGGCGTCACCACGCGCCCACGAGGCCGACGAATCGTCGGCATTCGCGAGCGATCACGATGTGATGGGCCAGACCGGAATCACGGACGGGTTCGATTCCGAAGAATCGATGGACGAACCCGTCGAGCGTGACGCCGAAGCGGCAGCCGTCTCCTGGACCCATTTCGATCTCGATACGTTCGACGCGAAGGAGCCGCCGAAAACGCCGCCTGTCGATTCCGATTCCGCGGAGGTGCATCCGGCACATGACCTTGTTACCGACACTGACGACGATGCATTGGCGCCGGCGTCCAGCGTGCCACTGAAGGCGGGCGCGACATCGGCGCAGACACCTCTCGTGCAAGGCGATAGCCCCGCGACCTCGTTCAATCTGCCGCCGCTGGAATTCGAACAGGGCCGGGTCGACGAGCCACCCGCAACGCCGGCGTCCGCGACCGCAGTCCCCCCCGCGCAGCCTGCGCCAGCGAAGGACACGGCGGCGGTTGCTGTCCCAGGCGAGGAATTCCTGGCCGGGGAGGACGCCGTCGGCACCAAGCTGGATCTGGCGAGAGCCTACCTTGACATGGGCGATCCGGAAGGTGCCCGCTCGATGCTGGATGAGGTGCTGAGTGAGGGCAATGCGGCGCAGCAGGACGATGCGCGCAAACTCATGGCGGAAATCAGCTAGCGGCTGCTGAAAAAGGAATTTCAGGCACCAGCGAGCTTGCCGCATCAAACTTGCGGGAATCATCGGAAATTTTCCGGGGCCGTTGCCTGCGCGCCGTGTTTGCGCCCCGATACGGGATGGATCGATGAACAGGAAAAAAGACCTGACATGTACCGGGTTGGGCGTTGCATTGCTATATGCGACGGTCTGCATCGCACATCCGCTGCCGGGCGCTCACCCCTCTTCGGCGCGCAATGATTCGATTCGCACCGATGTACAGGGCAGGAATTCGCGAGCCCCGATGTTCGCGCTCGCGGCGCCGGACATTGTCCCGGGCGGCAAGACGTCGCAATGGACGGCGCTTGGTCCGTTCGGTGGCGATGTCGCGGCTGTCGCAGTATCGCCGGTCGATTCCGGGACCGTGCTTGCGGGGATCGCGCCGGGGTCCGGCGCGCCGGGAACGTTGTATCGCTCGATCGATGGAGCGGAAAACTGGACCGCGGTGGACGACCTGTCCGGCACGAGCGTCTACGACGTCGAATTCGCCGGCAATGGATCCGCCTTTGTCGCCACCTCGGACGCCGTCTGGACCAGCACGGACGCCGGCGCGACGTGGGCGCGCCTGGATCTTGGCATCGGACTCAACCAGCAGGTGCTCGATATTGCACTCGATCCATCGAATGCCTCGACACTGTGGGCCGGAATCGCCGACGCCATCGGCAGCCAGCCGGTCAATGTGATGCGCTCAACCGATGGTGGGCTCACATGGAGTGACCGCACCCCGCCGCTGGCCGCTCCGACTTCCTGCAATGCGATCGCCGTCGACCCCGCCGACTCCAACGACGTTGTCGCGGTATTCGGTGGATCGTTCGGTGGTGGCGAAGTCTGGACCACGACCGATGGTGGCACGAGCTGGACCAATCGATCCGCAGGGCTGCCCGCCAATCCGATGCGCGCCGTGGCTTTCGATGGGTCACGCGTCCTCGTGGGCGGTGGCCAGCTATTCGGATCGGAGTACGTGGGACTCTATGCCTCGGCTGATTTCGGTATGCACTGGAACGAACTGGACGACGCCACTTGGCCGTTGCAGGTGGTGACCGACATTGCGATCGATCCGAATGATCCCGACACGATTCTTGCCTCGACCGATGGCGCCGGCGTCAATCGCAGCACCGATGGTGGCATCACCTGGGAAATCGGCATTGGTGGCAGTGCTTCTCTGGCGACCCAAGCGGTGCGTTTCGCCCCGGGGAGTTCGTCGCTGGTCTTCGCCGGCGCCAGCTCACTGGGTGTGTACCGTTCTGGCGATGGCGGCGACGATTTCGTGGCCGCCTCGCACGGAATTACGGATGCCGATCTGTATTCGGTCGCGGCAAACCCGCTCGATCCCGCGCAAATCGCCGTGGCAGTGCAGGGCACCAACAATGGTGGCGTTTTCTATTCCACGGATGGCGGTGAGAACTGGAATGTCGAAGCCGTGCCGCCGACACGCTACAGCAAGGTCGGCTTCGCGCCGGACGGCACGCTGTACGCGATTTCCAGCGGACCCTCGTCGATTGCGCCCGAGGGGCTTTATCGGCGAAACAGCGACGGGACGTGGACCGGTCTCGGTCCCGATCAGGGGCCGCATTTCGAATCCGATCTCAAGGCGCTGCGCTTCAGCCAGAACGATCCGGACCTGATCCTGCTCGGCGGCGCGGACTTTGGTGACGCCGGCAACGAGATAACCGTGTGGCGCAGCGCCGATGCGGGGCAGACCTGGGTCAAGCAGTACGAGGGGGCCAGCGGTGATTTCACCCGCGATATCGAAATTGTCGAAGATGGCACCGATCAAACCATGGTTGCCTCGTACGACGGTTACACCGACCCGCAGCAGGGAGGCGCACTGCGTTCGACGGATGGTGGCCTGACCTGGGGGCTTGCGCTGAATGGCTTGCCGGGATTCGCGCGCAACGGAACGCTGTGCCAATCCGCCGCCGATCCTTCGACCATCGTGCTCGCGGCGTGGACCTCGTTTTCCGCCGCGACAATATTCCGCACCACTGATGGTGCGACCACCTGGACGCAAACCGCGTGGTCCGGCCCCACGATCGCCGATGTCGCGTGCGATCCATCCCATGCAAACGTGCTGTACATCGGACAGACCGGTGGCGATGCGGTCGCGCGTTCGGAAGACGGCGGCCAGAGTTTCGAATCGTTCTCGAGCGGTCTTGAATCAGCCGGGTTTCCTCGCGAACTCGCGATTGCTCATCAGGACGGCGGCGTCTCGCGCCTGCTGATGGCCGGCAACAAGGGCACCTACGCCACCCCGGTCGATGACACGGTTTTTACCAACGGATTCGACTAGCGCGTGCGTGCCGACGTGCTGGCCCGCGTCGATGCGGTAGCTCTGGCATTGGCGTGGCGCCGTGCGCGAGTTCGAATGGGTCAAGCTCCTCCCTGACGTTTCCATTGCATGCGCATCGCGCTCGGCATCGAATACGACGGCACCGGTCTGCACGGCTGGCAGCGTCTGCGCGCAAGCCCGACCGTTCAGGCTGCGGTCGAAGCCGCGTTGTCTTCGGTTGCGGATCGCCCGATCGAAGTGGTGTGCGCTGGACGCACCGACGCTGGTGTGCATGCGCGTTGCCAGGTCGTGCATTTCGATACGACGGTGGAGCGCAGCGACAGAGCATGGCTGCTGGGCGGAAATTCGCTGCTGCCAGATGGTATCGCGGTGCTGTGGGTGCGGCCGGTCACGGCACAATTCCATGCGCGCTACACGGCGCAGGCGCGCCGCTACCGTTACACGCTGTTGAACCGGCCGATACGCTCCGCACTTGATGCACGTTACGTCGCCTGGGAGCGCGTGCCGCTCGATATCGATGCGATGCAACGAGCGGCCCTGACGCTCCTCGGCGAACACGATTTCAGCGCATTCCGGGCGAGCGCTTGTCAAGCCAGATCGCCGGTACGCGATATGCGGGAAATCACGATCCAACGCGAGGGCGAGAGGGTACATGTGGACATGGAGGCCAACGCGTTCCTGCACCATATGGTGCGAAACATCATCGGCTCGCTGTTGCTCGTCGGTCGCGGCACCGAGGCACCGGCGTGGGTTGCGGAAATTCTCGCGGCCCGCGATCGTGCCCGCGCCGGACCGACCGCGCCGGCGAGCGGGCTGGTTTTTGTCGGGCCGCGCTATCCCACAGCGTTCGGGCTGCCCGCCGAAGTGTCATTGTGAGCCGCTCGTCCTCGCGTGAGCGAACGAGCCCGCTGGACAAGCCGCAGCGAGCGCGTTCTACTGATCGCCAAAAATTCCGGATCGACCGATGAACTGGCTACAGAAACTGATGTCTCCACGCGCACGTACTTCGGGAAATGGCAGGGGCAAGGTCCCCGAAGGGCTTTGGGAGAAATGCGCAGGTTGCGGTGAGGCGCTTTACCGTCCCGAACTCGAACGCAATGTGATGGTGTGTCCGAAGTGTGCGCATCACCACGCGATCGGCGCGCGTGCGCGCCTGTTCAACCTTTTCGACGAAGGCAAAGGCGAGGAGTTGTTCGCCAACCTGGAACCGGTCGACGCGCTCAAGTTTCGGGATTCGAAAAAGTATCGTGATCGCATCGTCGCCGCGCAGAAGAAAACCGGCGAGAAGGATGCGCTGGTTGTAATGCGCGGTGCTCTGCGCAAGCGACCGCTGATCGCGTGCGCCTTCGAATTCTCCTACATGGGCGGATCGATGGGCTCGGTGGTCGGCGAAAAATTCACGCGCGCCGCCGAACAGTCGCTTGAGCAGCGCACCCCACTGGTGTGTTTCTCCGCGACGGGTGGTGCGCGCATGCAGGAAGGCCTGTTGTCGCTCATGCAGATGGCCAAGACTTCCGCCGCGCTAGGTCGGTTGCGCGCTGCGGGTGTTCCGTACATTTCGGTGCTGACCGATCCGTCGACGGGTGGCGTCTCGGCCAGCCTCGGCATGCTTGGCGACATCAACATCGGCGAGCCCAAGGCCCTGATCGGATTTGCCGGGCCGCGCGTGATCGAACAAACGGTTCGCGAGACGTTGCCTGAAGGATTCCAGCGTTCGGAATTCCTTCTCGAACACGGTGCCATCGACATGATCGTCGATCGGCGCGAAATGCGGGACAGGATTGCCGACCTGCTCGCACTCCTCACCCGCCAAGCCAGGGCAGCTTGAATTCACCGGCGTTGCGGGACACCCTCTTGACTCAATGCAAGGATGCGTCGCAGAGCACGCCGCCTTCATCGCCCGAGGAACCGCAAGTCGCATGTATGCGCCTGCGTAGGGGCCTGCCCGGCAATCAGGGTTTTCGCGAAGGCCGCAGCAGGCAACTCCATCGCGGGTCGAGTGGCAAAACGGCCTCACCCACACGACGTGCGCACGCTGGGGGTAACGCAACGGGCGCGTTGGTCGCTATGGGCCTCATCGGGCCAGCCGGGTTTCGGAGCGGGCCGAATTGCCCACGTCAGGCGCGCGCGAGCGCCTTGTCCACGATCGTTTGAGCCTGATCGATGATCGCACGCAGGTGTTCATCGTTGCGAAAACTCTCCGCATAGATCTTGTAGATGTCTTCGGTACCCGATGGGCGCGCGGCGAACCAGCCGTTTGCCGTGGACACCTTGATACCGCCGATCGGTTGGTCGTTGCCGGGCGCGCGACTCAGTATTTTAGTCACGGGTTCGCCCGCCAGTTGCTCGATGCGGACCCCTTCCGGCGACAACTTCGAGAGTGCCTTCTTCTGCTCTGGTGTGGCGGGCGCCTCGATGCGATCGGCGAATGCCTCGCCGAATTCCTGTGTCAGGCGCTGGTACGCCTGTCCCGGATCACTGCCGGTGCGCGCGAGAATCTCTGCTGACAACAGCGCGGCGGCGATGCCATCCTTGTCGGTGGTCCAGACTGTCCCGTCACGGCCGACGAACGAGGCTCCGGCGCTTTCCTCGCCGCCGAAAGCCAGGTCGCCGTCGAACAGGCCCTCGACGAACCACTTGAAACCCACCGGCACTTCCACGAGTTGGCGTCCCAGCCGCCGGGCAACGCGATCAATCATGCTGCTCGAAACGACCGTCTTGCCGATCGCGGCGTCGTTGCGCCAGTCCGGCCGATGCAAAAACAGGTAATCGATTGCAACCGCCAGATAGTGGTTGGCGGGAAGCAGCCCGGTCGACTTGGTCACGATGCCGTGGCGATCGTGGTCGGTGTCGCAGGCGAACGCGATGTCATAGCGATCCTTGAGTTCGATCAGTCGCTGCATCGCATACGGCGAGGAAGGATCCATTCGGATCTGTCCATCCCAATCCACCGTCATGAAGCGGAAGGTCGGGTCGACATCGTCGCTGACCACGTCGAGATCGATGCGGTAATGCTCGGCGATGCGCGCCCAGAAATGCACGCCTGCGCCGCCGAGCGGATCCACGCCCATGCGGACTCCGTTGCCGCGAATCACATCCATGTCGATGACGCGGGAAAGATCGCGCACGTACGCATCGATGTAGTCGTGGGTACGCGTTCCGGGCGCCTTGCGGGCCTTGTCCAACGCAATGCGTCGCACGCCGTGCAGATGATGATCGAGATAGGCATTGGCGGCCTTTTCGATCCATCCCGTGACCGAGCCGTCGGCCGGCCCGCCGTTGGGGGGGTTGTACTTGAAACCTCCGTTGTCGGGCGGATTGTGAGACGGCGTGACCACGATGCCATCGGCGACTACGTCGTCGTGCGAGCGGTTATGGCACAGGATCGCATGCGAGATCGTAGGCGTCGGCGTGTATTCGCCGTCCGCAGCGATGCGGATCTCGACCCCGTTCGCTGCCAGCACCTCGAGTGCGCTGGCAAACGCAGGTGCCGACAGCGCGTGCGTATCGATGCCGAGGAACAAGGGTCCTGCGATGCCCTCGCGTTTTCGGTAGTCGCAGATCGCCTGACTGATGGCGAGCACATGGTCCTCGTTGAAGCTGCGTTCAAACGCCGAGCCGCGGTGGCCGGAGGTACCGAACGCGACACGTTGTGACGCTATTGCCGGATCCGGCCGTTCGCTGAAGTAGCTCGTGACGAGTCGCGGTACGTCGACCAGGATCGAGGCCGGCGCGGGTTTGCCGGCCAGCGGACTGATGCGCGCACTCACTGCGTACCATCCTTGAGCCGGCGATAGCGCCGGATCAGCGCATTGGTCGAACTGTCGTGTTCGAGCTTCGGCTCTTCGGTGCTTTCGAGTTCGGCAACTGTCCGCTTGGCGAGCACCTTGCCGAGCTCAACGCCCCATTGATCGAACGAATCGATATTCCAGATCACGCCCTGCGTGAACACGCTGTGCTCGTACAGCGCAACCAGCGCCCCAAGGGTTTGCGGCGTCAGGCAGTCGGCGAGGATGGTATTGGTCGGGCGGTTGCCCTCGAACACGCGATGCGGCACCAGCGCCTCGGCCGTTCCTTCGGCGCGTACCTCGTCCGCGGTCTTGCCGAACGCCAGCGCCTCGGTCTGCGCGATCAGATTCGACATGAGCAAATCATGATGGCGACCGAGCGGATTGAGCGTCTTGCAGAAGCCGATGAAATCGCATGGGATCAGGCGCGTGCCCTGATGGATCAACTGGTAGAACGAGTGCTGGCCGTTGGTGCCGGGCTCACCCCAGTAGATCGGCCCGGTCGCGTACTCGACGGAATTCCCGTCGAGCGTCACGTGTTTGCCGTTGCTCTCCATTGTCAGTTGCTGCAGGTACGCCGGAAAGCGCTTGAGATATTGCTCGTAAGGCAGCACCGCGACCGTCGATGCGCCGAGGAAATCGGTATTCCAGATCGCGAGGAGGCCGAGCAGGGCGGGCAGGTTGCGCTCGAACGGCGTACTTCGAAAGTGCTCGTCCATCGCGTGGAACCCGCCGAGCATTTCGCGGAAATGGTCGGCGCCGATCGCGAGCATCGTCGACAGGCCGATGGCCGAATCCATCGAATAGCGCCCGCCGACCCAGTCCCAGAAACCGAACATGTTGGTCGGGTCGATTCCGAACTTCTCGACTTCGGCTGTATTGGTCGACACGGCCACAAAATGGCGCGCGACGGCCTGCTCGTCTGCCGGTCCGTCGTCGCCGAGTCCGGCAAGACACCATTGGCGCGCCGAACGCGCGTTGGTCAGCGTCTCCAGCGTCGTGAAGGTTTTCGAGCAGATGACGAACAATGTTTCGGCCGCATCGAGATCGCGCGTCGCCTCGACGAAATCGGTGCCGTCGACATTGGAGACGAAACGAAAGCGCATGTCGCGCCGGCTGTAGTGGCGCAGCGCTTCGTAAGCCATCACCGGCCCGAGATCTGAGCCGCCGATGCCGATGCTGACGACGTTGCGGATGCGCTGGCCGGTATGGCCGCGCCAGTCGCCGTTGCGTATCTGGTCGCAAAACGCCGCCATTCGATCGAGCACGGAATGCACTTGCGGCACGACATCGTCGCCGTCGACGAAGATCGATGTATTTCGTGGTGCGCGCAACGCCACATGAAGTACGGCGCGCTCCTCCGTGGTGTTGATTTTCTTGCCGGCGAACATGGCGTCGATGCGTTCGCGCAGGTCGCACTCCGCCGCGAGTTGCAACAACAAGCGCAACGTCTCAAGCGTGACGCGATTCTTCGAGTAATCGAGATAGAGCCCGGCCGCTTCGACCGCGAGCCGCTCGCCCCGGCTTGCATCCTCGGCGAAAAGCTCGCGCAGCTGGACATCGGCAATTTCCCGGTGATGCTGCCGCAGCGCTTGCCACGCCGGCATCCGGGTCAGCGCAACGCGCTCGCATGGCTGGCTCTGGCTCATGCCTCAAGCACTCGCAGTTGTCAGGCGCCGGCCTTCCGACGCAATGCAATCCATCAATTCATGCCACGACTTGCTGAACTTGTCGGCACCTTCGCGTTGGAGCGTTTCCGCGAGCGCCGCCTCATCCACGCCCGCGCGATTGAACTCGGCGATGACCGCCTCGGCATCTCCTCCGTCATCTCTCAGCGCGACTTTTGCGCTGTCGTGTTCGGCGAATGCGAGCAGGGTCTTGTCCGGCATGGTGTTGATCGTATCCGGCGCGGCGAGCGCATCGACGTACAGCGTAACCGATGCGTTCTTGTCCTTGGTCCCGGTGCTGGCCCACAGCAGCCGTTGCGGTTTGGCGCCCGCGTCAGCGAGCTTGCGCCAGCGCGCGGAGACCAGCAACTCGCGATAGGCCTTGTACGTGCGCTTGGCGATTGCGATACCGAGGCGATTCCTGAGTTCTTCCGGCACCTTGTCCTCGACCGCAACATCCCAGCGGCTGACGAACAGCGATGCGACCGAACCGACAGATGGATCGAGCCCGGCAGCGATGCGCCTCTCGACACCGCGCATGAAGGCCTCGGCTGCCGCAAGATACTGCTCGCACGAAAACAGCAGCGTGACGTTGACCGGCACGCCCGCAAAGATCGACTCCTCGATCGCCGGAATACCCGCAGGCGTGCCCGGTATCTTGATGAAGAGATTCGATCTGCCGGCCCGTGCATGCAAATCCGCGGCTGCGTCGATGGTCTTTTGGGTATCGTCGGCCAGGAGCGGCGAGACTTCGAGCGAGACCCAGCCATCGACGCCATCGGTTGCCTTGTGAATCCCGGCGAACAGGTCGGCCGCCCGCCTCAGGTCTTCCATTTCGATCTCGACGAACAACGCCTCGCCGGATTTTCCGGCCTCGGTCTTTTCGCGGATCGCGTCGTCGTAAGTCTCGGAGTCCTTGATCGCGTGGTTGAAGATGGTCGGATTGGACGTAAGTCCCGTGATGGAAAGCTCGGTGACATAGCGCTTCAGTGTGCCGTCATCGAGCATTTCGCGCGTGATGTTGTCGAGCCACAGGCTCTGTCCGAGGTCGTGCAATTGGCGCGTGGCTTTCATGGAGTCTCCTGATGCGGGAATTATTCCTGCGATGATGGCGGGTGACGCCGGAACGGCGGCGTAACGGGGACGGCGAATTCGCGTCGCGGTACTGGTCTGAGTCGCTTGCGGGTCAATGGTTCGATTTTGGTATGCATCGTGTCTTTCGCAGAGCCTTCTTCTGCTGCATGCAATGTATTCGCGAGGTTCCGCTCGCCTCAGCGGCGAGCGGGTTCCTTCCGCCAGCGCCCGCCATGCTCGGCACCGCCTGTGGCGCCTGGATCAAAAAGCAGTCGGCTGACGCCGTTGCACTTGATTCTGGGTCCCGTGGGTGGCAGTTGGCGGTGGACGGAAAGCCCAGAGGGGCGACGCAAAGGTTCGCACCGATTCCGACGCCAGGCGAGGAATGGCCTGTCGTCGGAACCCGGCCCCCGCCGCGCACCTTCGGCTGGCCCTCTCTCTCGTTGCGAATGCATCGCATCAGGCGGGGAGCAGACATGTTGAGGAACGCACGTTGCTGCGGCGAACGGAGCACCCGCAGCACCGTTCGTTGCATCAGGTGACGGGGGCTAAAGCGTCCGGATCCAAACCGATCAGGTCGCCTATGTGCTCGATCGTCACATCGGGCAGCGCGTGAACGGCGACTTCCGCGGCATCGCGGGCGTAATGACCCTGGCGCACCAAGACGGTCGTCAGTTGCTCTCCCATCGCCTGTTTCATTGCGTCGAGGAGGCGTGGCTTGTCGTCCACCATCACGTAATGCGATGCGGGAAATCGCGCGCGCAAGCCGGCAATTTCGCGTTCCTTGTGCAACGTCAACATGACGCGTCCCTTTACGGCGTCCCAGAGGCCGGAGCGTTTTATCTTGTGTGGCTGGAACACGATATCGCCGTCGGAAAGGATTGCCGGGAGAGTCCACCGGCCGAGATCCTCAATGACCTCGAGTGCGCGCGGATACAGAAGTTCGGCGAACGGATACTCGAGAACAAAGTTGGAGAGGGCTGCAAGCGTCGCAATATCGGGGCATTCCGCGCGATAGCGCTGCAGCGCACCGAGATAATCGGCATAACCGGTGTCTTCGCGCAGTTTTTCGTAGAGCGTCCAGTAACGGTCGCGGCCGCTATCGCCGAAGTCGCGCGCCAGCCGCTCGCCGAGATCCTCGGCGAAGCGGTCGTTGTCGAGGAGCGTGTTGTCGATGTCGAGCAGGACAACGCGGTCATTCGCGCCGCTCACTGCGCCGGATCCGGTTTTGGATCGTGCCAGCCTTCCTCGCTCGCAACGATGTCCCGCGCGTTCTTCGGTCCCCATGTGCCGGGCTCGTAGGTGCCGACCGGCGTCGCGTCGCCGAGCACCGGATCGACGATGCGCCAGGCAGCCTCGATGCTGTCGTCGCGACCGAATAACGCGGGATCGCCGCGCAGCGCGTCCGCGAGCAGTCGCTCGTACGGTTGCGCGTGCGCGATGGCGTTCTTGTGCTGAGCGACCAGCTCCACGGGTTCGCCCTTCATCGCTTCGCCCGGTACTTTCACACGGGCGTCGATCGAAATCACGACCTGCGGACTCAGGCGAAAGCGAATGGTGTTTGACTGCTCCGGGCGAAGGTCGTCGAACACCGACAGCGGCGGACACTTGAGATCGACCACGACCTCGGTGGCCGTGATCGGCAAGCACTTGCCGGCGCGAATGTAGAACGGCACTCCGGCCCAGCGCCAGGTATCGATATGCAGGCGCACTGCGGCGAAGGTTTCGACGTCCGAATCCTTTGCGACGCCGGCCTCGTCGCGGTAGCCGCGAAACTGCCCGCGCACCACTTCCGCCGGATCGAGCGGACGCATCGCGCGCAGCAGGCGCAGCTTCTCCGCGCGCATCGCATCGGGATCGTCGCCCACCGGCGCCTCCATTGCGAGCAGCACCAGCACCTGCAGCATGTGGTTCTGGATCACGTCGCGGATCGCGCCGACTTCCTCGTAGAAATTGCCACGGCCCTCGACGCCGAATTTCTCGGCCATCGTGATCTGCACGCTGTCGACGTAGTCGCGGTTCCAGACCGGTTCAAGGAAAGTGTTGGCAAACCGGAAATACAACAGGTTCTGAACAGGCTCCTTGCCGAGATAGTGATCGATGCGGAAGATCGATTGTTCGGCGAATATGCGATGCAGCACGTCGTTCAATTCGCGTGCGGAGGCCAGATTGCGGCCGAACGGCTTTTCGACGACCACGCGCGCATCCTTCGCGCAGCCGGACTTGCCGAGGAATTGCACCACGGGCTCGAATACGCTCGGAGGAATCGCGAGATAGTGCAGCGGACGCCTGGCGTGACCGAGCACGTCGCGCAAACGGCGATACGTGTCCTCCTCGCGGTAATCCCCGTCCACATACTTGAGGAGGCTCGACAACTTGTCGAAGGCGTCCTGATCGACGCCACCGTGCTCCTCCAGGCTTTTGTGGGCGCGCTCGCGCAGGCGTTCGATGCCCCAGCCCGACCGCGCGACGCCGACGATCGGAATATCGAAACCCCGACGCTGGATCATTGCCTGCAGTGCCGGGAAGATCTGCTTGTAGGCGAGATCGCCCGTCGCACCAAAGAACACGAAAGCATCGGAATGGGGTTGACTCATGGCGTTTGTCCTTGTGGGTTGCACGCGCGCAGTTCGCTATGATGCCTTGGCGACGGCGACTTGCCTTAATGGATACGAAGGGCCCTGCGCAAGCGAACTGCGCCTGGGAATCCCAAGGGTATAACCTTCGTGCCAGCGGCGTCGGCTGGCGCGTGTCGCCGTGCGACAATTCGTGCCGCGCTCGGACATTCGCCATCCTGTCGGCAAATACGATACCCGGCTGCATCGGTTCGGTTCCCGCGGTCCGCGTGGTCGCGAATTTCCATTCCAAGGAGATTTTATGAATTCCGCTTCATCGAGCAGGCCTGCGTTCACCGACATCGACGAGCTGTGCGTCAACACCATCCGGTTTCTTTCCATCGATGCGGTGCAAAAGGCCGACAGCGGCCATCCGGGATTGCCGCTCGATGCCGCGCCAATGGGATACGTGTTGTGGACGCGCTTTCTCAAGCACGATCCGGCCGATCCGCAATGGTTCGACCGCGATCGCTTCGTGCTCTCGGCCGGACACGGGTCGATGCTCCTGTACAGCTTGCTGCACTTGACCGGCTACGATCTGTCGCTCGATGACATCAAGCAGTTCCGGCAGATGGGAAGCGCGACTCCGGGGCACCCCGAGCGCGGCCATACGCCCGGCGTCGAAACCACCACCGGACCACTGGGCCAGGGTTTCGCCAACGCCGTCGGCATGGCGATCGCCGAGGCGCAACTCGCCGCCTGCTACAACAAACCCGACCACAAGGTCATCGATCATCACACATGGGTGATCGCGAGCGATGGCGACCTGATGGAAGGCGTGGACGCCGAGGCGGCGTCGCTTGCCGGGCACCTCAAACTCGGCAAACTGATCTGCCTTTACGACGATAACCACGTCACGCTCGCCGCCGGCACGGATATCACGTTCAGTGAGGATATCAATGGCCGTTTCGACGCCTACGGCTGGCACACCCAGACGATTCTCGATGGTAACGACCTCGCGGCGCTTGATGCCGCATTGCGCGCAGCGCGCGCCGAAACCGGGAAGCCTTCCCTGATACGGGTGCGCACGCACCTGGGCTACGGTTCTCCGCTGCAGGACAGTTTCAAGGCGCACGGCTCGCCGCTGGGCAAGGACAACGTGCGCGCGACCAAGGAAAAACTTGGTTGGCCGACCGAGCCAGCGTTTCTGGTGCCGAAGGCAGCCGCCGCGCATTTCCACGAGGCCGTCGAGCCGAACAAGGCGCTGCATTCGGAGTGGGACAAGGTGCTCGCAGCGTATCGACAGGCATATCCCGACCTCGCCGAGGAATTGCTCGCGCGCATCGGAGCGCGCCTGCCGAAAGGTTGGGACGCGGATATCCCGACGTTCGAGACCGATGCGAAGGGTATCGCGACGCGAGTCGCCTCGGGCAAGGTCATGAATGCGATGGCGCCGCATCTTCCGGCGCTCATCGGCGGATCGGCCGATCTCGATCCGTCCACGTTTACCGCGCTGGAAGGATTCGGCGATTTCGCGCCCGGGCCGGCGTCCGAGGGCGACAATCAGGGCGAGGCCGGCGGCGGCTGGAGTTACGCGGGACGCAACCTGCATTTCGGCGTACGCGAACACGCGATGGGATCGATCTGCAATGGACTTGCCGCGCATGGCGGCAGCATTCCCTATTGCGCGACATTCCTGATCTTTTCGGATTACATGCGCCCGCCGATGCGACTCGCCGCGCTGATGAAGCTGCACGTTGCGTACGTGTTCACGCACGACAGCATTTCGCTCGGTGAAGACGGCCCCACGCACCAGCCGGTCGAGCAACTGGCCAACCTGCGCGCGGTTCCACGTCTGACCGTGATTCGCCCGGCCGACGCCAACGAGACCGCCGTTGCATGGCGCGTCGCGGTGGAGCGCGGCGATTCGCCGGTTGCCTTGGCGCTGAGCCGGCAAAAGGTGCCGACGCTCGATCGCGGCAAATACGCCAGCGCGGATGGGCTGCGTCGCGGCGCCTACGTCCTGTCCGATTCGAAGGGCAAGTCCCCCGAACTCATCCTCATCGCAACGGGTTCGGAAGTCGGTCTCGCGCTCGACGCGGCGGAAAAGCTGGCAGGCGAGGGCACTGCCGTGCGCGTGGTTTCGATGCCGAGCTGGGATCTGTTCGACGAGCAATCGCGCGACTACCGCGACGAGGTGCTGCCGCCGTCCGTTCACGCGCGGCTCGCGATCGAAGCCGGATTGCCGCAGGGTTGGCACCGCTACGTTGGTGATCGCGGGGACATGCTCGGCGTGACCGATTTCGGCATGTCGGCGCCGGGCGACGAGATCCTGCGTGAACGCGGATTCACCGTCGAGAACGTCTGCAAACGCGCGAAGGCCCTTTTGCGATAAACGAAGCGGGCCGTTTCCGGCCCGCTCTCGGCAGCGAATCAGTCATTGTTCCTGATTCCGCGCTGCGCCTGATCCACGGCGGCGCTGTTTCAGTGATGCGATTCGTGATGCGACGTGCCGTGCTGGAATGTGGCACGGGCAGCGCTGTGGGAGGGCGCGGATTCGTGACTCCCGGAGTGTCCGCCGCCATGCATGTCGCCACGGCCGTGATAGCTGCCGTGTCCGCGGTCGTGGCCGTCATAATCGCCACGTCCATGATAATCGCCATGTCCGCGATAGCCGCCGTGGTAGCCATGGTGTCCGCGATATCCGCGCCCGTAGCCGCCGCCGTAGTACGGATAATCGTTGAAGTAGAGTCCGAGACCGATGCCCGGACCATAACCATAGTCGCAGCAGTACGCGCCCCCGTAGTACGGGCCATAGCCATAGCCCGGTTCGCTGTAGTAGTAGTCGCCCGCACCGTAGGAATTCGAGTAATACCCATCGCCGCGGGTATAGGCGTCGGGGTAGTAATAGCAGCCGCCGAGCATCGCCAGCAGCGCCGCGCCAAGCACATAGCGAATTGCATTTCTCATGGCGTATCTCCGCCAGTCATACAGGCTTCCCACTTTAGTGCAGATCGTTTGAACCTGCGCTAAGGGCGCGTGAAGGAATGCAAATGCCGGCGCGCGAGGCTCGTTGTCGTGCGTCAAGCCGTCCGAAAGCGGATGATTCCAGTCGCCCAAGACGGTACCACTCGCGCGCCCTCAGTTCGCGTGAGCGGGATTCGCGCTCCTTGTCACATCTCGGTCAAGCCCTGTCCACAGCGCAGAGGAAGCAGCCGCGTTTCGCATTATGCAGATGGATATATGCAATGCGCGGGTCCGCGAACTGCTGCTCGATTTCCTCCGCGACATTGCAACCGGCGTGCACGGCCGCGGCCAGCATCATGTGTGCGGCATCGTAGGCGCGCACCGAAATCTGGCGGCACGTGACGTATTCGGGCATCTCTCCCGGCATGAGTACACGTTGCGTCGCACCGCGGCGCACGAAGATGGGTCCCGATGCGCGAAATGGCGACGCGGCCGGCTGATGCTGGAATGGCAACAGCAGGACTTCCTCGCTGACTTCGGCATCATCCAGGCTGACGCGACATGGAAATCCCGGATTTTCAGTCGCGACCATGCGCACGGCATGGATCGCGGCCAATTCCTTGTCGGTCATCGCGAACAAGGGCTCGAAAGGTTCCTGCGAAAGCCCGCTCAATCGAAATGATGTCATGGGTTCGTCCTCGATTTTCTGTCGAGGCGGCATGATGACGCGACCTGACGCGCGCGTGCTGGCCGTATTCGGCCATGGCAGCAGACGCCCCGGCAGGGCGCTGCAATTTCGATTTCTCACGACGGTGTGATTTTGTGCGCCGCTCGGCGAATCATGAGGCAAACCAAGCGGGGCGTAACAAGGGTGACGAGCAGGCAGCACCAACAACATTTCGAGGCGTTGCTCGGTGAGCACCGCCGCATCGTGTTCAAGGTGGCTTCGATCTATGCGCGCAGCGCCGCGGATCGCGATGACCTCGCGCAGGAGATCTGCACCCAGTTATGGCGCTCGTTCGCACGCTACGACGAGTCGCGCGGGCGGTTCTCGACCTGGATGTACCGCATCGCACTGAACGTCGCGATTTCGCAATTGCGCAGCGAATCGTTGGCGGAAGACCGCCACGTCGAACCGCTGCAAATCCGCCATTTGGAAACCATCGGTGGCGACGACGTCGGCGCTGCGATGGACGAGCGTCTGACTGCCTTGTACGAGCTGATCGGCGGGCTCGACGCGCTCAACCGCGCACTGATCCTGTTGTACCTCGAGGATCGCAGCTACGCCGAAATCGCCGACATCCTCGGCATCAGCGAAACCAATGTCGCGACCAAGATCGGTCGCATCAAACAGAAACTGCGCGGTCAGGCAACGGCCGCCCAACTCACTGGAGCGGGAACATGGAACTCGACGAAATGAAGCTGGCCTGGCAAGCACTCGATCATCGGCTCGAAATGCAGCACGCGTTGAACGTGCAACTGTTCCGCGACGGGCGTCTGGACAAGGTGCGCCGCGGACTGCGACCGCTGGTCTGGGGGCAGGCGATCCAGATGCTGATCGGGGTCGGCGGCATGCTGCTGTTTGCGCCGTTCTGGGTGCAACATCGGCACGAGCCCGCCATGCTGATTGCCGGTCTCATCATGCATCTCTATTGCATCGGGCTTGTCGTATTCGGTGGCGTGATCGAAGGCCGGATCGCGGGTATCGATTACGCCGCGCCGGTGGTCGAAATCCAGCGTCGGCTGCTGGGTCTGCGCCGCACCTATGCAGTCGGCGGCGCGCTGATCGTCGGTCTGCCGTGGTGGTTCCTGTACATCCCGCTGCTGATGGTGCTGGCCAGAGCCGGCAGCGGCGTCAATCTGCTCGATACGGCGCCGTCATTCGTCTACATCAGTCTCGCCATCGGCATCGTCGGTTCGCTCGCGACCTGGTGGTTCCATCGCTGGTCGCATCGTCCCGAGCGCGCGGATTTCGGACGGAAGGTTGACGACAGCGCGGCCGGCGGCAGCATCCGGCGAGCGCAGGCCACGCTCGACGAGATCGCGCGATTCGAGCGCGAGTGAGTGGGATGTTCGTGGGTACAGCGGAATTCGACGGGGGCTTTTGTGTCCAATGCCGCGCCGGCTTGTCCGCGTCGGTAAACTTGCCGTGGCACCCGCGCTTTGCGCGCTGTCGCCCTTCCCGAAACGCCTGCCCTGGAGCGTGTCATGCCCGTCAGCAACCGAATCGCCAAGCCCAAGGTCGACCGTCGTGTCACCGCGCGCCTGCTCCTGGCCACCGAGCTGGAAAAACTGCCGCCGGACGAGCGCGAGATCGTGGAGCGCTTCATCAGCCGCAAGCACATGACGCGCAATGTCTTGCAGGAATTCGACCGCAGCCTGACCTTCGGCGAGCGCCTGGCCGACAACGTCGCCGAAATCGGCGGCAGCTGGGGATTCATCATTGCGTTCCTGCTGGCCATGATGGCGTGGATGGGCTTCAACAGCTTCGTGTTGCACCGCGAGGCCTTCGACCCGTATCCCTACATCCTGCTCAACCTGGCGCTTTCCTGCCTGGCCGCGCTGCAGGCGCCGGTGATCATGATGAGCCAGAACCGCCAGTCCGATTCCGACCGCGCCCAGGCCAAGAACGATTACGAGGTCAACGTGCGCGCCGAGCTGGAGATCCTGCAGATGCACGAAAAGATAAACTCCCTGCGCGAGACGGAGTTGGCCGAGTTGCTGGAGGCGGTGCGGCGACAGGACGGGGTCATGCAGGAACTCAACGCGCGTCTCTCCGCTCGCGGCTCATGACGTACTCTCGCATCGCGCGTTTTCGGCACGCGCGGGCTTCATCGAATACAGAGTGTTGCGACGGACAGTCTTGCGCAGGCCCACGCTCAACGAGATCGCGCGGCGGGGGGAGTGAGCGCGATGTTGCGGAACCGGACAGGTTGCCGGTTCCCAGCCACGGTGATCACATCGCCCCTGCTTCGACGAGCACATCGACGCCGCTCGCCGGTTGGATCGCGCGTGCCGGAATCGGTTTGCCGGCGCGCCAGGCGTCGACGGATTCGCGTTTTGACTCGCCGGCGACGAGGAACAGGACTTGGCGCGCGTTTGCGAGTCGCGCGGCACTGAGCGATACGCGTTCGGGTGGCGGCTTGGGTGCATCGAATACGGCAAGCGCAGCCGGCGCGTCAGCCGCCGTGCCCCAGTCGTGACCGGGAAACAGGCTCGCGGTATGGCCGTCTTCGCCGAGACCAAGCAGTACGAGGTCGAACGTGCCGACACCATGCAGTGTCTTTGCGTAGTCGCGAGCGGCACGCTCGGCGCCGAGTTCGCCGCGCATCGGATGAATCTGCGCCGCAGGAATCGGTACGTGGTCGAGCCAGGTTTCGGCGGCCATGCGGCTGTTGCGTTCGGGATCGTCGGCTGCGACGCAGCGTTCATCGCCGAACCAGATGTGCCAGGCGGACCATTCGGTGCGCACATTGCACAGCGCGCGATAGACACCGCGCGGCGTATTGCCGCCAGCGAGCACGATCAGGAAACGTCCGCGATCGCGGATCGCGCGCATGGCCGCATCGAGAATGCGCGCACCGGCGGCATCGCGCAGCGCGGCGTCGTCGGCGACGCGGTGCCAGCGCCAGAAATCGGCGTCGGTGGCCCTGTTCATTCGTTTTCCCGATGGGTGCCGAGACAATTCATGCTCGAAACTCGAACCCGTTCCAAATTCCGTCCAACCTGAGCGTAGCGCCGAAGGCGCGAAGTCGAAGGGCATGGAAGCTGAAGGGCATGAATATGACGCCACTTGCGCTGTTTCGACTTCGCAAAGCTGCGCTCCGCTACGCTCAACACGAACGGTTGAAAGTCGCGAAATGTTCTTAACCAGCTTCCTTCTTGATCGGATGGCCGCCGAATTGATTGCGCATGGCCGAGAGTAATTTGTCGGAAAATGATTCGGTGTCGCGCGAACGCAGGCGTTCGATCAGCGATTGCGTGATCACCGGCGCCGGCACATCGAGATCGATGGCCTCGGCGACGGTCCAGCGGCCTTCGCCGGAATCGGCGACGTAGGGTGCGATGCCCTCGAGTTTCGGATTGTCGCCGAGCGCATTGGCGGTGAGATCGAGTAGCCACGAACGCACCACGCTGCCGTAGCGCCAGACCTCGGCGATCTGGTGCAGGTCGAGCTTGAATTGGTCCTTGTGCTGCATGATCGAAAAGCCTTCGGCATAGGCCTGCATCAGGCCGTACTCGATGCCGTTGTGGACCATCTTGACGAAGTGACCGGCGCCGCGTGGGCCGACCCGACCCCAGCCTTTTTGCGTGCCGGGCGCAAGCGTCTCGAAAATCGGTCGCAGGCGATCGACTGCGGCTTCATCGCCGCCGACCATCATGCTGTAGCCTTCCTTCAATCCCCACACGCCGCCGCTGGTGCCGCAATCGACGTAATCGATGCCGTGCCCGGCGAACAGCGTGCCGCGCCGCAACGTGTCCTTGTAGTTGGAATTACCGCCGTCGATCACGCAGTCGCCCTTGGCCAGCAGCGGCAACAGATCGTTGGCGGTGTTGTCGGTGATGTCGCCGGACGGGACCATCATCCAGACTGCGCGTGGCGATTCGAGTTTAGCGACCAGCGCTTTCAGCGAGTCGGCGGATTCGGCGCCCTTGTCCTCCACGCGCTGGCGCGCCGCGGCCTTCGGGTCGAAGCCGACGACGCGGTGGCCACCGGCGACCAGTCGTTCCGCCATGTTGGCGCCCATGCGCCCGAGTCCGATCATTCCGAGTTCCATTGGTTTGCTCCTGGATGGCGTGGGTTGTTCGTGATCACGATCGGTATCGCCGCGCTCGGCCCATGCTATGCGGTCTTGATGGCGCGAAGTTGCGAACTTTCTTTCGACATCAGCGCAGCGCCAGAAAATCCGCACTGCATACAAATCGCAAGGAGTCCAGGCGCGGCGCGGCCTGCGGCAACGCCTCTCGCAGCGCGTCGAGTTCGGCCGCGAGCGCATCGATCTCGTCCTGACGCACGGCTGGGTTGACCCGCGCGAGCGCCTCGAGGCGCGCGTGTTCTGCGCCGAGTTCTGCTTCAGCGGCCTCGATCGCGAGAGTGATCTCATCCTGCACTTTCGCGCGAGCCAGCAGTTCGGCGCGGTCCAGTAGCGGCGGTACCAGCTTGGTCAGGAATGGGCGATAGCGCGCGAGCTCGACTTCGCGCTCGGCCGCGCGCAGCAGCACAGCCGGGCTCGCCCGGTAATCGTCACGTTGCGCCATCCTGGTATCGAGTGCGATCAGGAGCGGCGACGGCGGCAGGAACCGCTCGACACCGAGGCGGCGATCGGCGACGCATTCGATCACGAACACGCATTGCAGGATGACTGTGCGCGCGGCGAGCGTGTCGTCGATCAGGAACGCGGCGTTTCCAAGTTCGCTCTCGACCAGCAGATCGAGAGCGCCGAGCACCATCGGATGATCGAGACGCAGCAGCGGCAGATCTTCGCGCGCGAGTGCGGTGGCACGATCGAAGGTCACGCGCTGTGGACCATCCTTGAGGCCGGGAAAGCCCTCGGTGCTCAGGTGCGCCGGATCGAGCAGGTAGCTGCGTGCGCCCTGATCCTCGTTGTCGATGCCGAATTGCTCGAACAGGCGCAGCACGAAGTCATCGAGCGTCGCATCGCTGTCCGCCGCGATCAGCGCATCGCGCAACGACTGCGCGCCTGCCAGCCGTTGTGCAGCGAGTTCGAGCAGCCGATCGCGCCCTTGGCTGACCAGATCGGAGAGTTCAGCGTGCGCAGCGCGCGTTTCCCCGATCAGGCTGTCGAGCTCGGCATCGGCATCCTCGGCGCCTTGCGCATGTTGTTCGGCCACCTTGACGAGCCGCGAGCCGAATCGCTTGAGCAGTTCGCGGCCATCCGACGGGCTCGCGCGAAACGCATCGAGGCCCTCGTCGTACCAGCGCAACAGAACATGCTGCGCGCTGCCGGTGAACGCGCATGCGTGGATCGCGATCTCGTGCCGCTGGCCGATGCGATCCAGACGGCCGATACGCTGTTCGAGCAGATCCGGATCGAGAGGCAGATCCCAAAGCACGAGGCGATGCGCGAACTGGAAGTTGCGGCCTTCCGAACCGATTTCCGAACACACCAGCAGACGCGCGCCATCCTCCTCGGCGAACCAGGCGGCGCTGCGATCGCGCTGGATCAGGTTCATGCCCTCGTGGAAATGCGCGACTTTCGCACCGCTCTTCATGCGCAGTGCGTCTTCGAGCGCGAGCACCTTGGCCTGGCTGCGGCAGATCAGCAGGAACTTTTCACCGGCATGCCGATCGAGCAGATCGAGCAGGCACGGAAGTCGCGGATCGTCCGCGTAGTGGAGATCGAGCGCGGGCGTCTCGCTCTGCACGTCGGCGTGGAATTCGGCCAGCAGGCGCTGACGTTGCGCATCGTCGAGAAGGCTGCCATCGAGTATCGAGAAATCCGGTACGCGCGCAGGAAATCCGCCCACCTGCTGGCGGCGATTGCGGAACATCACGCGACCGGTGCCATGGCGATCGACCAGCGCATCGATGAGTGCGCCGCCGGCTTTCGTGTCGCCGGCTTGGTAGCGGGAGAGCAACTCGACAGATTGCGCGTCGTCGGCAAGACGCGCGTGCAGCCCCTTGCGCTGCATCTTGTCGAGGACAGTGCCGCCTTGAAGCCTGTCGACGATGAGCGATAGCCGCACATAGTCATCGGCTTCGGCAATATAGCGTTCGAGATCGTGATAACGCGCGGGATCCAGCAGGCGAAGGCGCGCGAAATGGCCGCTGCGTCCAAGTTGTTCGGGGGTCGCGGTGAGCAGGATCACGCCCGGCGTCAGCGCGGCGATGCGTTCGACCAGCGCGTAGTCCGGGCTGGCACCCTCCGGCGTCCACGCGAGGTGGTGCGCCTCGTCGACCACGACCACATCCCAGGCTGCGCTGCTCGCTTGGTCCGCGCGCTTCGGATCGCCCACGAGAAAACCCAGGCTCGCGATGACGAGTTGCTCGTCCTCGAATGGATTGCGCCCGTCGCCTTCGATCTCGATGGCTTCGCAACGTTCCTCGTCGAACAGCGCAAACGGCAGATTGAAACGCCGCAGCATTTCGATGAACCACTGGTGCGCCAGCGTTTCCGGCACCAGCACGAGTACCCGCGCAGCACGCCCGGTCGCGAGCAATCGCGCGAGGATCATGCCCGCTTCGATGGTCTTGCCGAGCCCGACTTCGTCGGCCAGCAGCACGCGCGGAGGACGTTGCGTCACGGCCGATTGGGCGACGCGCAACTGGTGCGCGATCAGATCCACGCGCGCCGCAGCAAGGCCCGAGGCCGGCGAGCGCAAGGCGTCGGCACGGCGGCCCAACGTTTCGTGGCGCAGATCGAAATGTCCGGCGCGATCGACGCGGCCGGACAAGAGCCGCTCATCAGCGCGCGATATGGATTGCGCGTCGTCGAGTTCGGCTTCGTTCAACGCGATGCCGTCACCGTGATAGATCAGCAAGCCTTCCGTTTCACCGATGCGCTGCACCACGAAACTGCGGCCCTTTCCGGTGATGCGCTGACCGACGCGAAACTCGGCACGCGCGAGCGGCGCCGCATGCAGTGCGTACTGGCGCAACACGCCTGCGGTCGCGAACAGGATCTGCACGCCACGGCCTTCGACGCGCAGCACTGTGCCGAGGCCGAGTTCGGGTTCGGCATTGGAAATCCAGCGTTGTCCGGGAATCAGAGGCATCGGTGGTTCGCGCGACGGGACCGCGAATTATCGCTGGTCGCATCATGCAAGGGTAGGCGCGGGGTGTTCTCGTGGTTGTTTCTTGGTTCGCTTCTATCGCCTGATGTGGCGCTGTCGCTGGTTTTCGCTCGCCTCAGCGGCGAGCGAGCACCTTTTGGCATTGCCCCAAAAGTAGCCAAAAGGTCTAGTGGCCGGACACGGTGGTCGCTGGCGCTTTGCGCCGGCGACTTCCCTGCGCTTCTCGCCCCCGGCGGCCCTCGCGACAGCACATCCATGTGCTGGCGCTCGGCGAATGCGATCCTTCGCATTCGCCCTTCGGGTATTCCCGCCGACGGCTTCGATGCTCGGCACCGTATACGGCACCAGGATCAAGAGCGATGGGCTTGCCAGATGTTGCTGTTGGGTCCCGGAGGCGAGCGTAACCCCAAGAAAGCCTTGCATGAGGCGAATGAAGCGAAGCGCGGGTGACGGCACTCTTCCAGCGGAAAATCAGCAAACGCATTGCGTCAGCCGCGACGATATGAAGTCAGCCGCAGCGTAATCTTGTCGCCCTTCCTGCTGGTTTGCTCGATCTGCACCGGCAGCCAATCGAGGCTCCGTGCGAACCAGCTCGTCGCATCGTGACCTCGATCGTCGCGATCCACGCGAATTGTTTCATAACGACCGGCGGGGACGGTTGTGGATTCATGCGCGCCTTCGCGATAGTGGTTTGGTTCTATCCGATCCTTGACGGCAACCTGATATACGAGCGAGCGCGCCCCACGGGCGAGGTCCGCCGCGATCGCCAGGCTTGCGGTGTGGCGATCGATGACGCCCGGCTGCGTGGGGTAGCGATAAGTCCGGTCGCCTTCCGATACCCGCACCTCGTTCGATTTCCAATCGAAGTCGGCATGACGGTGCCGTCCCTTGAAAGCGCTCTTCTGGACATAGTCATAGTCGAGGGCCTCGGGCCGTCGGTTGCGCCAGCGGAAATGCGACGTTTCGACGACATCTATTCCGGCGAGGCGCGCAAGCCCCGCGGTGCCTTCAGTCTTGCTGGTGAGGGTCCAGGTGCCATCTCCGTTCGAGTGAAGATCGAGTGTCGAGCGGCCGACGTCGGAGCCGTTGCGCGACACTGCATATTCGGCGTGAAATGCCGCGATCGGCGCATCGGCCGCTTCGGCGACCGTGTGATCGCAGGCGGTAGCGAGCAATACACAGGCGAGAAGAAATTTCATGGGTCGTCCTCGGCGAATTGGTCGAGTGTGCCGAAACACAACTGAATCGACGCTCATGACGGACGAATCACTTCCGGGCCTCGAGCGCCATGCCGAGAAACTGGAAGAATCCAGGGCCTGACGCTGGCGCAATCGAGAATTCGCTTTTCAGCGAGCGGCCAGCGTTCCATCTGCCTGCAGCAGCAAGGGATGAACGAGGCGTTTTCCATCCATGTGAACCGTGTCGTCGATCAGCGCGATTCGGCTCGCCGCAATCAGCCGGATCGATGCCTCGAGCAGACGATGTTCTTCGGGCAACAGGCGGGCGGCGATATCGTCAGCGGTGTCTCCCGGCTGCAATGGAATGCGCACCTGCGCGATGACCGGGCCACCATCGAGTTCAGTGGTCACGAAATGGACGCTGGCACCATGGGTCGTTTCGCCGGCCGCAAGTGCGCGTGCATGCGTGTCGAGGCCGCGATATGCCGGCAGCAGCGAAGGATGGATGTTGATCATGCGACCTTGCCAGCGCTCGACAACCCGCGAGCCGAGCACGCGCATGAATCCCGCAAGCACGATCAGATCGGGCGCAGCCGCCGCTATCGTGGCAAACAACGCGGCGTCGAATGCCGCGCGGTTGGCGAACCCTGCGCGTTCGAACACGGCGACTGGAATACCGGCGTTTTTCGCGCGATCGAGCGCGGCCGCGCGGGGCCTGTCGCTTGAGACGAGGACGATCTCGATCGGCAGCGAGCGGTTGCGTTCGGCGTCGATTAACGCTTGGAGGTTCGAGCCGCGCCCGGACACGAGTACGGCGATGCGCAGCCGTTGGCTCATCCTTCAATCGATCCGGACGCGTACATCGTCGGCGGCATCGACGATCGTGCCGATCTCGCACGCCTTGAGTCCAAGTTGCGCAAGCAGCGACAGTGCGGACGAGACCGCACCACGATCGACGATGAGCGTGAAGCCGATGCCGCAATTGAACGTGCGCCACATTTCCGCGCGCGCAACCTTGCCCTCGCGCATCAGCCAGTCGAACACCGGTGGCTCGATCCATGCCTTGCTGTCGAGATGCACGCCGAGTCCATCCGGTACCACTCGAATGATGTTTTCGGTCAGGCCGCCGCCCGTGATGTGCGCCATGCCGTGTGGCGCGAGCTTCGACATGAACTCGAGGATCGGCTTCACGTAGATCGTGGTTGGTGCGAGCAGCGCATCGGCCAGCGAAACGCCGCCGATCTCGCGGTCGAAGCCGCCATTGTCGGCACCCACGTCGGCGCGATCGAGTATGCGGCGTATCAGCGAATAGCCGTTCGAATGCGGTCCGGACGAGGCGATGCCGATGATCGCGTCGTTGGCACGGATCGCCGAACCGTCGATCAGCGCGGACTTCTCGACGGCGCCGACCGCAAAGCCAGCCAGATCGTATTCGCCGGCGCCATACATGTCGGGCATTTCGGCGGTTTCGCCACCGATCAAGGCGCATCCGGCCAGTTCGCAACCTCGCGCTATGCCTTCGACGACGCAGACGGCGGTTTCGACGTCGAGATGTCCCGTCGCGAAATAGTCGAGGAAGAACAAGGGCTCGGCGCCCTGCACCAGCACATCGTTGACGCACATGCCGACCAGGTCGATACCGATCGTGTCGTGGCGGCCGAGCAACTGGGCGAGCTTGAGCTTGGTGCCGACGCCGTCCGTGCCCGATACCAAGACCGGTTCCCGGTAGCGGCCGGCGAGATCGAACAACGCGCCGAATCCGCCGAGTCCCGCCATGACGCCCGGCCGAAAGGTGCGTGCAACCAGCGGCTTGATGCGCTCGACGACTGCCTCGCCGGCGTCGATGTCGACGCCCGCGGCGCGGTAGGTGAGCGCTTGCTTGTCGGCGGACATGATCGATGCGGCAAAACGGGGCGGGCATGATAACGCGACATGGACGCCGCGGCGGCCTTGGGGCAGACTCAAGCTCCGATCCGACGCGAACCATATGCGATGGTGCGAAACCTCCTGCCGCTCGGCGTCTTGCTGATCCTGTTGGCCGCGGCGTTGCCGCCGGCCCGGGCTCTGGCACCGGCGAGCTATACCGGCGAAGCGCCGGCCGCCTCCCAGTCGGAAGCGGATCGCGATGCGGCGCTCAAGGCGGCGCTTGCCGGCGTGGTGGAGAAAATTGCCGGCGACGCCGGCATCGTCTCGCGGCCGGATGTGGCAAGAGCGATCGAGCAGGCACCACGTTACGTGCTGCAGTACCAGTATCGACGGGATACCGCGACCGATGTGACTGCGCCCGGTCTGATCCTGGTCGCGCAATTCGACCAGTCGGCGGTCGATTCGATGTTGGCATCGCTCGGCATCGGGGAGGGCCGTGCGCCCGTGCCGATGCTGGCGACGCCGATCGACGCGTCGTTGTGGATCGGCGGCATCGAATCGGCGGACGACTACGCGCGCGCTGTGGGCTATCTCGACAAGCTCGAGTTCGTGCGCAGCGCGAATCCGATGCGGGTGCGGGGAGACGGCATGCTGGTGCATGTGACGCTGACGACCGATCTTTCCAGTTTTCTCGCCGCATTGAATTCCGATGGCACGCTCGGGGTCGTCAACGGCAGTCCGCCGCTCGATGGCGTCGATGCGACGCTCGCGCTGGTGCCGAAATGACTGCGCCGGCGCACTCGTGCCGAGTTCGGAAACGCTTCCCGCGGCAACTGCCGACGCCAGACTGAACCGTGGTGACGCGTTGATGCTGCGGCATCTGCCCAATCTGGTGACTTTCTTGCGCATGGCGCTGGTCGTGCCGATGTGCTGGCTGATTGCGGATGATCGTTATCGCGGCGCGCTGGCGATCGCGGCGATCGCGGGATTCAGCGACGCGCTGGACGGATTTCTGGCGAAGCATTATGGATGGCAGAGCTGGCTCGGCGGCGTCCTCGATCCGATCGCGGACAAGTTGCTGCTGATGGCGGCATTCGTGTGGCTGACGCTCGATGGGAGCCTGCCGGTCTGGCTCATGGCGATCGTGGTCGGGCGTGATCTGGTGATCGTCGCCGGCGCATTGGCCTACCATTACTTCGTGGGTCGCTTCGCCGCGGCGCCGAGCCGTTTGTCCAAGCTCACCACCGTGGTCCAGATCGGTTGCGTGCTCGCGGTGTTGATCTCGCTTGCCGGAATTCTTGTGTTGACCGGCTCGACGCTGTTTGAGTTATTCGTCGTGACGGCCGGATTGACCGTCGCGAGCGGCCTGCATTACGTGGTGACCTGGGGCTGGCGAGCCTGGCGCGAAACGGCGGGGAAACGCACATGAGCAACAATGCACTCGACCTGCGGCTGCAATGGCTCATCGTGGTCGTTGTGGCAGGGTGCGTGCTGTACCTGCTTGGGACCGTACTCACGCCGTTTGTCGTGGCGGCGTTGTTTGCCTACCTCGGCGATCCGCTCGTGGACCGCATGGAGCGCTGGCATGTGGGCCGCTGGCGCCTCGGTCGCGGATTCTCGGTGGCTCTGGTTTTTCTGGTCGTGCTGGTGGTTCTGGTTGCGATCCTGCTGATCCTCGTGCCGTTCCTCGAGCGCCAGATCGCGCGCTTCATCACGCAGTTTCCGGTGTGGATCGACTGGTTCCAGAACGAGGCCGCGCCGTGGTTGCAGAAGCATGTCGGCATCTCGCCTGATCTGCTCGATACCGAGCAGCTCCGGACCATGATGCAGACCCACTGGAAGGAAGCCGGCGGACTTGCGGCGTTGGTTATCGCGCATGTGTCCAGGTCGGGTCTGGCCGTGGTCGGCTGGATATTCAACTTGGTGCTGATCCCTGTCGTCGGGTTTTACCTTTTGCGCGACTGGGATCTGCTGGTCGAGCGCGTTCACGCGCTGGTGCCGCGTTCCGTGGAACCGACCGCAGCGCGCCTCGGGCGCGAGTCCGACAAGGTGCTCGGCGCGTTCCTGCGTGGCCAGCTCAGCGTGATGATTGCGCTCGGTGCCTACTACGCGATCGCGCTGTTCCTGGTCGGCATCGATGTCGGACCGCTGATCGGCATGCTCGCGGGGCTGATCAGTTTCGTGCCGTACCTCGGATTCATGATCGGCATCATCGCGGCATTGCTTGCTGCCGTCGTGCAGTATCACGACTGGCTGCACCTGCTGCTGGTCCTCGGCGTATTTGCGATCGGGCAGTCGCTCGAGGGTTACGTGCTGGTGCCGAAACTGGTCGGGGACCGGATCGGGTTGCATCCGGTCGCGGTGATCTTCGCGGTACTCGCCGGCGGGGAACTGTTCGGCTTCGTCGGTGTGTTGCTGGCGCTGCCCGTCGCATCGGTCGCGATGGTCCTGCTGCGCTACGCGCACACGCGCTACACCGAAAGCGCGCTGTACCGGCCCCAGGGCGAGCCCGTGGTTGTCGTGGAGACCGAAACGCAATCGGTTTCCGCGATATCCGCCGCGAAGCCTGTCGCAAGCGGCATGCCCGAAAGCGAAGGCGAACGCAGCGCTTCATGAGCGCGCAATTACCCCTCGTGTTGCGCTGGCCTCCGGATCAGCGATTCGAAACGTTTGTCGTCGGCGCCAACGGCGTTGCGTTCGAGCTTGCGCGCAAGGCGGCGAGCGATGCCGCTGCGTCGTGGCTTTATCTGGGCGGTGCGCCGGGTAGCGGTCGCACGCATTTGCTGATCGCAACGTGCGCCGCCGCTGCCCAAGCCGGGCGCGCCGCACAATATGTGTCGCTCGCCGCGTTGTCAGCGCCGCGAGCCGGGACCATCCGTGCGTTGGGCGGCAGCGATGTGCTCGCGCTGGACGATATCGACGTGATTGCCGCCGACGAAGCTGCCGAGCACGCGCTGTTCGATCTGTACAACCGCTGCCGGGCCGACGCATCGACAGTCCTTTTTGCCGCGGGCGCCGCGCCAGGCCGGGTTGGTTTCATGCTGCCCGACCTGGTATCGCGCCTCGCCGCCTGCACGCAGGCGACGTTGCGACCCTTGAGCGAGGACGAACGACGCGAGGCCTTGCGCGCGCGCGCGGTCGCGCGCGGCATTGCCCTCGACGATGCGGTGCTCGACTGGCTGTTCGTGCATCACTGTCGCGACCTCGGCGCACTCGGCGCACTGCTCGATCGCATCGACCGCGCGTCACTGGCGGCCAAGCGCCGCGTGACCGTGCCGTTCCTGCGCGAGTTGCTCGCCGATAGCGGTCCGTAGCTTGCTGTCGATACCACCGCGCATCAAGGCGTGCGCCGAGATGTTCAACGGCCAGTGCGATCCAGATGCGCATCCAGATCGGCGAGTTGCTGCGGCGTGCCGATATTGCGCCAGGCGCCTTCGTAGCGCTCGCCCGTCAACGCACGATCGCGCATGGCTTGCTGGTAGAGCGGCAGCAGGGGGAAGCGATCGGGCGCATGCGCTGCAATAAACTCGGGACGGTACACGCCGATGCTGGCGAACGTGAGTTTCTCGCCGTTGCCTTGTTCGTTGAGGCGCGCGCCGTCGAGCCAGAAATCCCCGGCTGGATGGAATGCCGGATTCGGCACCATCACCAGATGAGCGAGACCCGTTGGCTGGACGGGCAACGTGGCGTAATCGAAATCGCTCCAGATATCCGCAGCGACCGCGATGAACGGTGCGTCGCTGAGCAAGGACAGCGCCCGATGCATTCCGCCGCCGGTTTCGAGCGGTTTCGGGACCTTCGTGGCTGTAACGGATCGTGATGCCCCAGCGCTCGCCGTTGCCGAGTGCAGCCGGAAACTGTTCGGCAAGATACGAGGTGTTGATCACTACATTGCGCACGCCCGCGGTCGCAAGCTTTTCCAGATGCCACTCGATCAAGCGCTTGCCGCCGACTTCGAGCAACGGCTTGGGTGTGCAGTCGCTGAGTGGCCGCATGCGCCGGCCCAGCCCGGCCGACAGGATCAGCGCCTGCCGTACGTCGGGGCGAGTCACGCGTCGTTCCCGGACGGCACTTCCTCATGCGCGCGCGTCAGATCGCGAGAAGCAACCGCGCGTCGCAATAGCGCGATGAAATCCGCGAGTTCGGGATAGCGCGCGGATACCGACTGCACGTAGTGCCATACGCGCGGCAGGTCGTCGAGATAGGCGCGCTTGCCGTCGCGGTACCACAGCCGACTGAAGATGCCGAGTACCTTTAGGTGGCGCTGCAATCCCATGAGGTCGAACCAGCGGCGAAACTGGTGTCGGTCCGCTGCCGATTCGATCAGACCGACGTCCACAAGTCGCCGGCGATAGCCTTCCAGCCAGCCATCCACTCGTTCGCTGTCCCAGGTGATGTAGCAATCGCGCAGCAGCGAGACGAGGTCGTAGGTAATCGGGCCGACAACGGCGTCCTGGAAATCGATGATGCCCGGATTGGCGTGATCCACGATCAGCAGGTTGCGGCTGTGGTAGTCGCGATGCACGAACGCGCGAGGTTGTTCCAGCGCGGCATGGAGCAGGAAGGTGAATGCCGCTTCGATGACGTCCCAGTCCTCGCAGCTTGGCGCGAGGTCGAGATGGCGCGTGAGGAACCATTGCGGCAACAGCTCCAGTTCCGCCACCAGACGCGCGCGATCATAGTCCGGCAGTCCCCTGGTATCGACGCCGGTCTGCATGCGCAGCATTGCGTCGAGGGCGTCGCCATAGAGCGCATCGGCGGTGTCGCTGTCGAGTTCCGGCAGATAAGTGCGCGTGCCGAGATCCTCGATCAGCACGAAACCTTGCTCGGTATCGACGGCGAAGACTTCGGGAGCATGCAGGCCGGCCACGCGCAGACGCCGATCCACGTCGATCCACGGACGAACGTCCTCGTGTTCGACCGGCGCATCCATGACGACATAGGTCGTGGTGTTGGACTTGGCGGCATTCGCCGGACCGACACGCCAGTAGCTGCGAAAGCTCGCATCACTTGATGCAGGCACGATCTCGGGATTTTCGATGCCCGCGTGGCGCGCGACGAATTCGAGGCGGGCATGCGAGCGATCGGGCGACATGAAATCTCCTGCGGCGTCGTGGCGGTGCAGTGTAATCCGTCGATGCGCAGCCCTGCATGGCAGGCTTCGGCTCGTGGCTGATTGCTGGGATTTGCGCCGATCGGCACAAATCGGAACGGGGGCCTTGTTTGACGCAAGCGACGTTAAACAGTACCATTTCGGTACTCTTTAGATGCCGTGAAAACCACTGATGCTGCGCATAAGCAAACTGACCGACTATGCGACCGTCGTGATGACGTGCCTCGCCGCTTCGGACGGATCCATCCAGAGCGCACAGAGACTGGCAGAAGATGCGCATCTGGAACTGCCGACGGTTTCGAAGCTGCTCAAGCAGCTGGCCCAGGCCGGACTGGTGACATCCACGCGCGGCATAAACGGGGGTTACCGCCTTGCGCGCCGGGCCGAGCGTATTTCCGTTGCCGATATCGTGACCGCAATGGAAGGTCCGATCGGCATGACCGAGTGCAGCGTGAAGGCGGGTTTGTGCGGGCACGAACCGCATTGCGGCGTGCGCGTGAACTGGCAGCGCATCAATCATGCGATCGCCGACGCGCTTGCGGGCGTCACGCTCGCGGACATGGTCAAGCCAATGCGCCGCAGTGCGGCTGCGATCCCGTTGCACCTGGACGTCGGCATGGGACATTCCGCGTGAGTACCACGTCGCGCGAAATCGAAACCCTGGTGAATCGCCGCTATGGCGCCGGTTTCGTGACGGATATCGAGAGCGACACGATACCGTCAGGCTTGTCCGAAGATGTCGTGCGCGTGATTTCGGCGAAGAAGAACGAGCCGGAATGGATGACCGAGTGGAGGCTCAAGGCGTATCGCCATTGGCTCACGATGGCGCCGCCGCACTGGGCCAATCTGCGCATCGCGCCGATCGATTTCCAGGCAATCAGTTATTTCTCCTCACCGAAGAACCGGCCGAAGTCGCTCGAGGACGTCGATCCGAAGCTGCTGGAAACCTACGAGAAACTCGGCGTGCCGCTGCATGAGCGCGCGCGTCTTGCCGGCGTCGCGGTCGATGCGGTGTTCGATTCGGTCTCGGTGGGCACCACGTTCGCCAAGGAGCTTGCCGAAGTCGGGGTCGTGTTCTGCTCGATGTCCGAAGCGCTGCGCGAACATCCCGATCTGGTGCGCCAGTATCTAGGTACGGTGGTACCCGGAGGCGACAATTATTTTGCTGCGCTCAACTCGGCCGTCTTCAGCGACGGCAGTTTCGTGTTCATTCCCAAGGGCGTGCGCTGTCCGATGGAACTGTCCACCTATTTCCGCATCAACGCACGCGATACGGGCCAGTTCGAGCGCACGCTGATCATCGCCGAGGAAGGCGCCAAGGTTTCGTATCTGGAAGGTTGCACCGCGCCGATGCGCGATGAAAACCAGTTGCACGCGGCCGTGGTGGAGCTGGTCGCGCTCGACGATGCCGACATCAAGTATTCGACCGTGCAGAACTGGTATCCGGGCGACGAGAACGGCGTGGGCGGCATCTACAACTTCGTGACCAAACGCGGCGATTGCCGCGGTGCGCGCTCGAAGATTTCATGGACGCAGGTCGAGACCGGTTCGGCGATCACCTGGAAATATCCGAGCTGCATCCTGCGCGGCGACGATTCGACCGGCGAATTCAACTCGGTCGCGCTGACGCATCACGCGCAACAGGCCGACACCGGTACCAAGATGATCCACATCGGCCGCAACACGAGATCCAAGATCATCTCCAAGGGCATCAGCGCCGGCCGCGGCCAGAACAGCTATCGCGGTCTGGTCAAGGTCGAGAAGGGCGCTAGCGGCGCGCGCAACTACACGCAATGCGATTCGTTGTTGATCGGCAAGAAATGCGGCGCACACACCTTTCCCTACATCGAGGTGAAAAACCCCAATGCGATCGTCGAGCATGAGGCGACGACATCCAAGATATCGGACGACCAGCTGTTCTACTGTCGCGCACGCGGAATCGGCGAGGAAGACGCCGTATCGATGATCGTGGACGGATTCTGCAAGCAGGTGTTTCGGGAATTGCCGATGGAATTCGCGGTGGAGGCGAAGAAGCTGCTCGAGGTTTCGCTCGAGGGGGCGATTGGATGAATCGTACGAATGCAGGACACGGCATGCCTGGTGATCCGGACTTGGTACGCACCGACGTATCCGTCAGGGCGACGATTTACGACATCGGCGAGGAGCCGGCGGAAGCCTTCTACTGGCGAGACGTGCACATGCACGAGCGAATTGAGGCAACGGAAGACTTGCGAAGGCAGCATCATGGTTGGGAGCTGCGGCATGACCCCGGACTTGAAAGAATTGCTCGTCTTGTCGAATTCGCATGACGTCCGGTATCTGGTGAACGGAGGTTATGCGTTGGCAGCGCATGGTTCGCCGCGCTACACCAAGGATCCGGACTTGTGGGTCGATTCCGATTTCGAGAATCTGGGCAGGCTCGCGAACGTATTGCGTGAGTTCGGCTTCGTCGAAGCTGCGGAGAAATCAGGGCGGTTGGTCGAAGGACGGCGCCTGTTGCAACTGGGTAACGAGCCGAGCCGGGTCGATTTCTTGAACTTCGCCAGTGGCGTCTCGTTCCCCGAATGCTATGCGGGGTGAACAGCGAGATCGATCATGTGCCTGCACCCATCATTGGCCGGGATGATCTGATTCGAAACAAGAAGGCATCGGGTCGCCTGTCCGATCTGGCGGATCTGGAGCGTCTCGGCGTGAAGCTCGATCAGGCCGTGATAGACCGGGCATTGAAAAAGGCAAGCGAGTAGCAGATATGCTGAAAATCAAGAACCTGCACGTCCGCGTCGCGGGCACGGAAATCCTCAAGGGCCTCTCGCTCGAAGCGAAGGCGGGCGAAGTGCACGCGATCATGGGCCCGAACGGCGCGGGTAAATCGACGCTCGGGAATGTCATTGCCGGGCGCGAAGGCTATGAAGTCACCGAAGGCTCGATCAGCTACGCGGGGCGTGACCTGTTGGCGCTCGAGCCGGAACAGCGCGCCGCCGAAGGCGTGTTCATGGCATTCCAGTATCCGGTCGAGATCCCGGGCGTCAACAACACCTATTTCCTGCGGGCGGCGCTCAATGCGCAGCGCAAATACCGCGGCGAGCCAGAGCTCGATTCGATGCAGTTCCTGAAAAGGGTGCGCGAAAAGATCTCGGTCCTGCACTTGCCCGACGAGTTGCTGCATCGTGCGGTCAACGAGGGCTTTTCGGGCGGAGAGAAGAAGCGTAACGAGATCTTCCAGATGGCACTCCTGGAACCGAAACTCGCGATCCTCGACGAGACCGATTCGGGTCTCGACATCGATGCGATGAAACTCGTTGCCGATGGCGTCAATTCGATGCGAGATCCGGCGCGTGCGTTCCTCGTGATCACGCATTATCAGCGCCTGCTCGACTACATCGTGCCGGATTTCGTGCATGTGCTCGCCGACGGGCGCATTGTCGAAAGCGGCGACAAGTCGCTCGCGCTCAAGCTCGAGGAACACGGGTACAGCTGGATCGCCGAACGCAAGCTCGCCGGGAGCCTCTGAGATGTCCGGCGCGTTGCTCGATTCCCTGCTGCAAGGATCCGAAGCGCTCCCTGCGAGCGGTCACGCGTGGCTCGACGCGGCGCGGCGAGAAGCCATTTCGGTCCTGCACCGCGATGGCCTGCCACCCGCACGGTCCGAAGCATGGAAATACACCGCATTGCGCGCACTGGAGCAGCGCCGCTTTGCGGCAGGCGACATGTCCGCCGGCGAGCGGGCCGTCGATCGCGAGGTCTTCGCGATTCCCGGCGTTAGTGCACCGCGGCTGGTCTTCGTCAATGGCCGCATGCGCCCGGATCTTTCCGAGTTGCCCGATATCGCGGGTTTGAGCCTGGTTTCGCTGGCCGCCGTGCTGGAAGGCGATGCGGAACCCTTGCGGTTTTTCCTCGCACGTCATTGGCGCGATGCGGCCGAACCCTTCGCGCGGCTCAATACGGCGCTGGCCGACGACGGCCCGGTGTTGCGCGTCGCCGCCGGCCACCGGATCGAACCGCCGATCCATCTCGTCTATGTGGGAGCGCCAGGCGATCAGCCGATCGCATGGCATGTGCGCGCACTGATCGAACTCGGCGAAGGCGCAGGGGCCAGCGTGATCGAGCATCACGTCGGTTCGGGCGAACACGAGCATCTGGGCAACCTGGTTTCGCAGGTTGTCCTGCGTCCGGGCGCTGCGCTCGATCTGGTGCAGATACAGGATGCAGCGAGCGGCGCGACCCTGATCCGGCGCAGCGAATTCGATCTGGCCGACGATGCCGAGTTGAGGTTGCACGGCGTTGAACGCGGCGCGCGCCTGATGCGCCACGACCTTCGCGTGAACCTGATCGGGCCACGTGCCTCGGTCAATTCGCGCGGCATATTCACCTTGTGTGATCGTCAGCACGTCGATACCCAGCTTGCGATCGATCATGCGGCGCGCGACACGTCCAGCGACGTATTCTGGCGTGGGGTCGCCGACCAGCGCGCACGCGGTGTGTTCCGCGGTGCGATTCGCGTGGCACCGGGCGCCGACGGAGCGGACGCGCGGCTGTCGAACAAGAATCTGCTGCTTTCGACGCAGGCCGAAATCGACACGCAGCCGGTGCTCGAGATTCATGCCGACGAAGTGCAGGCGAGCCATGGTGCAACGGTCGGCCAACTCGATCCCGCGGCGTTGTTCTACCTGCGCTCGCGAGGTTTGCCGCAGGCCGAAGCGCGTGCGCTGCTGACGTTCGCATTCTGCCGCGAGGCGTTGTCGGGAATCTCGCCTCCTGACTTGCTCGATCATCTGGCCGAAGCACTGCTCGATCGCTTGCCGGACTCAACGCAAACGGCATGAACGGCGTTACTGCCAGCAACTGCACACCGGCGACCAGCCTCGACCCCGAGCGCATTCGCAAGGATTTTCCGATTCTCTCGCGGCGCGTCCACGGCAAGCCGCTGATCTATTTCGACAGCGCCAACACCAGCCAGAAACCCCTCGCGGTAATCGCGGCGATGGACCGCCATTACCGGGAAACGAATGCCAACGTATCCCGCGCGGTGCACACGCTCGGCGAGGAATCCACGGCGGCGTACGAAGCGACCCGCGACAAGCTTGCGCGCTTCATCAATGCCCCTTCTCGCGACGAAGTGGTTTTCACTTCGGGCACGACACAGGCGATCAATCTGGTTGCCTACAGTTACGCGCTTCCGCGGCTCGAACGCGGCGATGCGATTCTCGTCACCGAAATGGAACATCACGCGAATATCGTGCCGTGGCAACTTGTGTGCGAACGCACGGGCGCGACGCTCAAGGTGGCTCCCATCACCCAAAGCGGCGAGTTGATCGTCGAACGCTTCATCGAACTCCTGACCCCCGATGTCAAACTCGCCGGTGTCGTGCATGTATCCAACGTGCTCGGAACGGTCAATCCGATCGCCGAGCTTGCGCGTGCGACGCGGCGTCGCGGCATTCCCTTGCTGGTCGATGGATCTCAGGCGACGCCGCACATGCCGGTCGACGTGCGCGCGCTCGGTTGCGATTTCTATGCGCTGACCGGACACAAGATGTGCGGCCCGACCGGCACCGGCGCCTTGTGGGCGCGGCGTGAGCTGCTGGCCTCCATGCCGCCGTTCTTCGGTGGCGGCGAGATGATCCGCGAGGTCAAATGGAGCGGCACGACGTTCGCCGATCCGCCGCACAAGTTCGAGGCGGGCACGCCGAACATCGCAGGGGTGGTCGGACTGGGAGCCGCGATCGATTATCTGCAAGGCCTGGGAATGGCGAATATCGCCGCGTACGAAAGCGACCTGCTCGCGTACGCCACCGAGGTGTTGCACCGGGTCCACGGGTTGCGCATCTACGGTGAGGCCCCGCGAAAGGCGGCGGTCATTTCGTTCCTGATCGACGGGTTGCACGCGCACGATCTCGCAACGCTGCTGGATCACGAGGGCGTTGCAGTGCGCTCGGGTCATCATTGCGCGCATCCGCTGATGCAGTTCTACGGCGTGCCGGCGACGCTGCGCGCTTCGCTCGCCTTCTACAACACGCGCGACGAAGTCGACCGGTTCGTCGAGGCGATCGGCCGGGTTCGCGGGCTGCTCGGCTGACACGCTCCGCGCGGCAACGGAACTTCGCGCGAAACCCGGCGATCGGCCCTACAATCTGCGCATGTCAGCATCCGACCTCTACCAGAAGATCGTGCTCGATCATGCGCGCGCGCCACGCAATTTTGGCAAGTTGCCGGACCACACGCATGCGGCCGATGGCATCAATGCGCTGTGCGGGGACACCCTGCACGCCGAATTGCGCTGCGTGAACGGACGTGTCGAAGCCATACGCTTTTCCGGCGAGTCCTGCGCGATTACGCGCGCGAGCGCATCGATGCTCAGCGAGTGCGCAGCGAACCGGACCCGGGGAGAGATAGCGCAGCTGCGACAGCAGTTCGCGCGGCTCATCCAAGGTGAAATCGAGGGGGAGTCGTTCATGGGACCGCTCGGTGCGCTGGGGGAATTGCGCAGTTATCCCGGGCGACGCAAATGCGCCTTGTTGCCGTGGGCCACGCTGTTTGCCGCTCTGGATGGTGACGCGACGGTGAGTACGGAAGCGCGGGCCGAATGATATCGACGGCGCCATGCGAGCCATTGGCGTTTCGCAGCGCCGGTCGCGGCGATATCGAAGCGATTCGCGCACTGGTGGAATCGGCCTATCGTGGCGACGCCAGCCGCGCGGGCTGGACCACCGAGGCGGATCTTCTCGACGGGCAACGCTGCGACCCCGACGGGATTACCGAAATGGTCGAACGCGAAGGCAGCCGGGTATTGCTTGCGGAGCGCGATGGTAGGCTGCTCGCGTGCTGCCAGCTCGAGATTCAAGGCGATGCCTGCTACTTCGGCCTGTTCTCGGTATCGCCCCGCGCGCAGGGCGCCGGCATCGGCAAGAAAGTGCTTGCCGAAGGCGAACGCATCGCACGAACCGAATGGCACTGCCGCGAAATGCACATGACCGTGATCTCGGTGCGCGAGGACTTGATTGTCTGGTATCAGCGCCGCGGCTATCGCCGCACAGGCATCTACAAGCCCTTCCCGTATGGCGACGAGCGCTACGGTATTCCGAAGCGTCCCGACCTGCGCTTCGAGGTGCTGGTCAAGGATCTGCTTGCGTAGCGTTTCGCGGCGACATCGAGTCAGCGAACGCCGTGCATGAGACGTTTGATCAGCGGCGAAAACAGCAGTACCACGAGACCGCAGACGATGCCGATCTTCGCGGAGTAGACAAACAGCCCTTGGTACTTGGCCAGCGCCTGGCCGACGTCGATCCCGCCGCTTTGCGGCATCTGGATTGCCGACAATTTGCTCAGGGCTGCGGCCAGCACCTCAGCGTAGGAGGTGCCGAGAAACCAGCCGCCCATCATCAGGCTCACGACGCGAGGCACCGACAATTCGGTGACCGCCGAGAGTCCGATCGGCGACAGCAGCATCTCGCCCACCTCGAGCACGAAGTACGCGAACACGAACCACCAGATGCCGGTCAAGCCGTTCGTCTGTGGATGGCGCGCGCTCCACGCGAGCACAACGAACGCCAGGCCGGCGAAGACAAGTCCGAATGCGGACTTTGCCGGTTTGCCCGGATTCAGCCCACGTCGTTCGAGCATCGGCCACAGCCATGAAAAGATCGGCGCAAGCACAAAAATGAAAAGCGCTCCGAGCGAGGTCAGCTGTCCGGCCGTCCAGGTCACGCCGAGTGCCTCGCGGTTCATCACGCGATCGGAAAACAGCACCCAGGATCCATAGGTCTGCTCGTACAAGGCGAAGAACACCAGCCCGAACAGGATGAACGCGAGCACCGCGAACATCTGGTCGCGCTCGATGCGGGTGCAGCGCGTGAACATGAACCAGAGAATGCCGCCGAGCAGGCAGATCATCACCAGATGCATCGCCAGCAGCACGGGACTCGGCTCGAAGACACCCGGGATGATCTTGAGAAACAGCGAATGTTCCTGGATCAGACCCCAGACCACGAACAGACCGGCGATCGCGCCGAGATAGATCAGGTGCTCACGCGACAATGGGCCGGCAACACGCTCGCGCAGTCTGACCGGATCGCGCGGTTCGGCATGGCCGCGCAGATATTTCTGGCCGCGCACGAACATCACGAGTCCGGCCAGCATGCCGATGCCGGCGGCACCGAATCCGTACTTCCAGCCCCAGGTTTCGCCGAGCCAGCCGCATATGAGCGGGGCGACGAAGGCGCCGACATTGATGCCGGCATAGAAGATCGTGAAACCCGAATCGCGCCGCGGGTCGTTTTCCGGATACAGCTTGCCGACGATGGTCGAGATATTCGGCTTGAGGAAACCGACGCCCATGATGATCAATGCGAGCGAGAAATAGAACACCTGCTGCGCGAGTGCATCGCGCACGACCACGCCGTTGACGATCGTGGCCTGATGGCCTTCGAAGGCCATGCCGAGATGGCCGAGGACGAGCAGGATGCCGCCGAACACGACTGCCTTGCGCATGCCGAGAAAGCGATCGGCAAGCAACCCGCCGATCACGGGCATCGCATAGACCAGACCCCCGTAGGCGCCGATCAGGTTGTAGCCGTGCGCATCGGAGAAAAGATGGTACTTGACCAGATACAACAGCAGCAGCGCCTTCATTCCATAGAATGAAAAGCGCTCCCACATCTCGGTGAAGAAGCAGACGTACAGGCCCTTGGGATGACCGAACAACTGATCGGATTCGGGCGGGTCGGCGGTGATGGCTGACATGCGGTATCCGGATGGTGGAAGGGGCGGTACAAGAGTTTCGCTGGCTGCCTGCCGGTCTCGCAGTGCTGTTCGCTCTGCTCAATGACCAGCGAAACGGCGACCAATGCGCGCTTCGTCGGACGTTGGAAACGAGCGCGATTGCCACATGTTGCGTTCACCGGATTCCGCCTCGACCAAATCGGCAAGGGCCAATAACGTTTTATTTCCGGAGCGAATGCCACTCGCGTCTCCAGCCCGGAGTATAGCCTCCGACGCGAGTAAGGCTGATGCGCCCGCTGCCCGGGAATTCGCGTGAGCGGCAAGCGAACCAGCGCGATTTCAATGGCGCTCAAGACCGCGCACACGGTCGCGTCTTCTCGTAATTTTCGCCAAATCCGGCGCGAGTCCGTAACATGATGGTTTTCCCTCCGGAGCATCGCCATGACTGCCGTCGCCTTCGCCGTGCTTGCCTTGGCCGTTTGCGCGCCCGCGCTTGCCGCGCGGGAGCCGCACCCCTTCGACGTCCACGACCTGGTGATGATGGATCGCGTGAGCGATCCGCAGATCTCGCCCGATGGCCACACAGTCGCGTTCCAGGTACGCGAAACCGATTACGCGGCAAACAAGGGTATCAACAGCCTATGGACGGTCCCTTTGGCAGGCGGACAATCCATGCGCCTGACCGACCAGGCACTGAATGCTTCGAGCCCACGCTGGTCGCCCGATGGAAAGTCGCTCTACTTTCTCGCGGCAAAGGACGGCGTGACTCAGCTCTGGCGCATCGCCACAGGGGGCGGAGCGACTCAGCAGCTCAGCCATTTCGCACTCGACATCAACAACTTCAAGCTGTCGCCGGATGGCACGCACGTGCTGCTGTCGATCGACATATTCACCGATTGCGCCGATCTTGCGTGCACCAGGAAACGCCTGGATGCGCGCAAGGAAGACAAGGCGACCGGCCGCGTCTATCACTCGCTGTTCGTGCGTCATTGGGACAAGTGGGCCGACGGCCGGCGCTCGCAGTTGTTCATCGCGGCACTGGGGAGCGGGGGTGAGATGGCGATCGAACCCCTGCAGCTGACCCGCGGAATCGATGGTGATGTTCCGTCCAAGCCGTTCGGCGATGACAGCGAATACGTGTTCTCGCCGGATGGCAAGACCGTTTATTTCGACGTGCGAATCGCAGGCAAGACCGAACCCTGGTCGACCAACTTCGATATATACAGCGTGCCGGCGGACGGTTCTGCGGCACCGAAAAACCTGACGGCTGCGAATCCCGCGTGGGATGGCTATCCGCTTGCATCGACCGACGGAAGGACGCTGTATTACCTCGCAATGAAACGCCCGCGTTTCGAGGCGGATCGATTCGGCATCATGGCGCTCGATCTTGCGAGTGGTCAGCGCCGCGAAATCGATCCGGACTGGGACCGCTCGGCCGGGCCGCTAAAGCTTTCCGCCGATGGCAAGACGCTCTACACCGCAACCGACGACGCGGGAGAGCATGCCCTTTTCGGTATCGACATCGCGACCGGCAACGCGAAGCGCCTGGTCGGCGGGGGCACCGTCACGGGATTCGATGTGGCTCGCGATGGCGTGGTTGTCGCGCGCCAGGATTTCAAGCATCCGACGGATCTGTATCGCGCGGACGCAAAGGGCGAAGGTCTCGCACGGATCACCCATTTCAATGCCGATCGTCTGGCCAATATCCAATTCGGTGACTATGAGTTCTTCGACTTCAAGGGCTGGAATGGCGATACCGTGCAGGGTTACGTGATGAAACCCGCGGTCTACCGGAAAGGCGAAAAGTATCCGGTTGCATTCCTGATTCATGGCGGCCCGCAGGGTGCGTGGACCAACGACTTCCACTATCGCTGGAATCCGGAAACCTACGCGGGACAGGGTTTCGGCGTCGTCGCGATCAACTTCCACGGATCGACCGGTTACGGTCAGGCATTCACCGATGCGATCTCGCAGCACTGGGGCGATCGGCCGCTCGAAGATCTGCAAAAAGGTTGGGCCGCGGCACTGGAACGTTACTCCTGGCTCGACGGCGACAACGCCTGCGCGCTCGGCGCGAGCTACGGCGGTTACATGGTGTACTGGATGGCGGGCGTGTGGAACAAGCCGTGGAGGTGCATGGTCGATCACGACGGCGTGTTCGACAGCCGCATGATGGCTTATGCGACGGAGGAGCTGTGGTTCGACGAGTGGGAACATGGCGGCACCGAATGGGAACACCCCGAGAGTTACGAGAAGTTCAATCCGATCAATCACGTCAAGGATTGGCGCGTCCCGATGCTTGTCGTGCACAGCTCGAACGACTTCCGCATTCCGCTGGAACAGGGACTCGGTGCGTTTACCGCGTTGCAAAGACGTGGCATCCCGAGCGAATTGCTGACCTTCCCTGACGAAAGCCATTGGGTGTCCAAACCGCACAACAGCGTCCAATGGCACGATACAGTGAACGCGTGGCTCAAGCGCTGGACGTCGTTGTCGACGCAAGCGGCGGAACAGGCGAACGGGTCGTGAATGCATTGGCGGGATTCGCTATCAAGGGACGTCGCGTGCGCGTGCGCACCGGTTTTGGCGCGGGGATTTCCGTGGCGCTGGCCTGCTTCGCGCTGCCGGCCGTCGCGACGGATTTTCCCGTCAGTGGATCGTTGTCGCTGAACGGCACGGTCAGCGCGCTGCCCGATGGCGGTGTGTTCGCGGGCTCGGCCTACGATCCGTCCAGCGGACAGATCGCGCCCGGCGCGTTCGTGTTTCCACAGGCGACCCTCAGTTTCGATACGCCATTCGGCACGGCGGTCGCGACCTATCTCGTGAGCCAGGACAACACCTCCGCGGGGATGGTCGAAGCCGATGGCAATGCGAGCCTGACCGATACCGACCTTCAACTCGATGTGCTGTCGCTCGAGATCAGCGGGTTCCCGGTTGCGCTTGGCAATTGCACGTTTGCACCGATCGTGCTCGCGCTGGATGGCGGCGGATCAATGGACGGTCTTGCACTCGGCGACAACGGTTTTTCGGTCCCGCCGGTCGCGGCCGACGATTGCGGCGGCTACGGCGCCGAAATCGACGATCAGATCGCCGGCAGCAACAACGATATCGCGCTCGAACTTGCCGGCGACTTCACTCCGCCGTCCGGCGACGAGATCTTCGGCAATGGTTTCGATCCACCCTGAGAATTGCGTGCGTCAAGCGAATCGAGTTTTGGCAACGCCGAGTCGCTGCTGGAAATTCAATTGGTCACAGCCACTTCGCGCGGCGCAGCACCCAGTACACCGCGCCGCATACAGTGACCGTTACCGCGACCATCGCCGGATACGCCCACGGTCGGGACAGTTCCGGCATGTGCCGGAAGTTCATGCCGTACCAGCTCGTCAGCAGCGTGGGTACCGCGAGCAGCCCGGCCCAGCCCGCGAGGCGCTTCACCACTTCGCCCTGGGCCACCGTGACCAGCGCCAGATTGACGCTGAGCGCGGCGGTCAGCATCTCGCGCATGGTGTCGGTGGATTCGTTGATGCGCGCGGCGTGATCGGAGACATCACGAAAATAGGGTCGCACCTCGTCGCGAATCAACCCCGGATAAAGCCGCGTGAGCTGGTTGACGATGTCCTGGAGCGGCGCGACCGCGAGCCGCAACGTGACCAGTTCCTTCTTCAGTTCGTAAAGACGCCGGATGGTGTCGCGGCTGTAGGTTTCCTCGAAGACGTCCTCCTCGAGTTCCTGCAATTCCTCGGAAAAACTGTGAACAATCGGGAAGTAGTTGTCGACGATGAGATCGAGAACCGCGTACAGGCCGTAGCTCGGACCCAGCGCGAGCATCTCCGGGTTCTGCTCGCATCCCTGGCGCGCCGGCGCATAGCTCAGCGAAGCGCCATGACGAACGCTGAGGAGATAGTTGCGACCTAGAAACACGTGGGTTTCGCCGAAGGCGATCTTGCCGTGGACGACCTGCGCCGTTTGCACGACGACGAATAGAGATTCGCCGTAGATCTCGATCTTCGGGCGCTGATGCGCATTGTGCGCGTCCTCGACGGCCAGATCGTGCAAGCCGAATTCCTGTTGCAACTTCTCCAGCAACTCCTCGTCCGGTTCGTGCAATCCTACCCAGACAAACTGTCCGGCCTGCTGCAGCACATCGCTGATATCATCGAGTCCGATCGCCTGCAGACGATTTCCGCCCGGTCCGTAGGCGACGCAGTTGACCACCATCGGGTCGGTGCAGGTCGGGTCAGTCGGAAGGGGCCGCGCGGTATCCATCGACCCATCATGCCGCGAGGGCGCAGGCGAGGGCAATCGCGGTTACAGGTCGCAGTCGAGTGCGGCCGTTGCCTGTGCCCACCACGTCGCGTGGATTCGCGCGAGTTCGGCGTTGGCGCGCGCCTGATCCGTCGCATTCAACAGTGCGCCGATCCGGTAGGCGGTTTCCGCGGCTTCCACCAGGGCGAACAGTTCGGGCGCATCGGATTGCGTGCAGCTTGCGCGCGCGAGGTCGAACCGATACGACGCCCAGGCCCAGGCTGTGCTTGTGTTGCCACTCGCTTGCAGGTCGCCAATCTGTGTATTCAGCGCCCATGCGAAGCCGAGGCCAGCCGCGCGTTCGAGCCACGCTTGCGCCGCAGCCGGATCGCGCGGAAAAGAACCACAGCCGTTGCGGAGGCAATTTGCGAGGAAGCCGATCGCGTTACGCCATTCAGGGCTTGCGCCGTGTGCGCTATTGGCGAGACGTTCCAGCAGTGCGCGACCTTCATCGCGATCACGCGGATCGCGCGATTGAATCAGGCGCTCGCCAAGCGCGCGCCTTGCAACGTCGCTGTCCATCTCGCTCGCGAGACGACGAAGATCCGGAATCGCGGTCGCGTCGTCCTCTTCGGCCAGGACGTAATCGAGTTGCGTCTGCGGATCGTCCGGCTGCACGAAGCGATCGAGCAGCGAAAGTGCGAAATCGCGAACGCCGCCGATCTTCGCACAGCTCGCGATGAACGCGGTTCGACGTGCAAGTTGCGCGTCGTCGATGGCATGCGCCATGCGTAGCCAATCGGACGGGAGCGCGGTGGCGTCGTAGTGATCGAGCCAGGTCGCTCGCAAACCGTCGCGCGTCGCAGCCAGACGCGTCAGCGCATCGCAATCCTGATTGAGCTGCATCGCGGCAAGCGCGGCATTCTTGTCTCCCGCGTCGGCCAGCGCGCGCAGTGCGTTCCAGGCGTCGGCCGGCGGTTCGGCGAGCAGCGCCGCGACTTTCGCACCGAAGCGGCGCGTGCGTTGGCGCGCGATGACGCGGTCGGCGCGAGCGAGCCAGGCGTGCGCGCTGCGATCGGGATCCGATGCGATCGCATCGTTCGACAGCGACGGCGTTGGCTTGGTGCGCGGCCGCCGCGGTTCGGTGCGAATGTGCGCTGTAATTCCGGGCGTTTCACTGGACGCACTGTGCGAATCGCGCGCGACAGGTGCGGCGCGGTGCCATCGGATTGCCATCGAAAAGAGCGCGAGCGCGATCGAAATCGCGACGCCCGCGAGCAGCCAATGCCGCTGACGATCTTTCATCAGGCGACTCCATGCTGTTCCTCGCTGGGCGCCATGCGCTGCGCGAGCAGGAAAACAACGGCGAGTGCGAGGTGGACCGGCAGGAAAAATCCGATCCAGTGCAGGTTGGCCTGCGTGAACCAGGGCAGCGCTTTCGACAAGAGCGCGAAGACCGCGAGCGTCGCGATCGTCCAACTAAGCCAGCTTGCTGCAGGCGTCGGTCGCCACGCGGTTCGGCACGATGCGACAAGCGTCGGCAGCAGCGCGAGACACAGTGGATCGAGCAGCAGCAGATTCTCGTTGCGCCACGCGGCAACATGGTCGGTCAGGCCCCACAACGCCAGCAGGATCAACCCGCCGATGCCGCAGAACAGGGTGAACGGAATTGCGGCTACGGCGAAGGCAGCTCGCGCGGACCAGTGACCACGGGAGCGGCCGAGCGCGAACAGCAGCAACCCGGTCGCAACGCCGAGTATCAGCAGTGGCCATCCCATGCGCGGTGGCGAGGCCGGCGGCGGCGCGACCCTTCCCGCGCTGATAAGCGTGCGCGACGCGACCAGCGGCATGGTTGGCGCGCCCGTTGCATCGACATGATCCATGTTCCTCGCGAACACGGCGGGCACGAAACTCTCCTGCCACTGGTCGAGATGCTGGTCGGCGAAAGGCCCGAGGCCCAGATCAATGCCGAGCATCAGCAACGGTTCGGCAGCCATCAGGCGTAGCGCATCGGAGCGGTACGTCGCGGTAGTCGGCCGGCCTTCGGTCTGGCGCCGGATCGCGCTGCCGAGCGCGCGGTCGAGCGCGTTGCGCACCTGCGTTGAACAGTTGGCCGTGAAGTAGTCGTAGCGGTAGTAGGCGTTCTCGGGGCGCGCATTCCATTCGAGGTAGTCGCTCAGCGCGATGCGTTCGGCCGGCGTCAAATCAAGGTGCTGTACGGAGACCCTGCGGCCTTCCTCGTCGTAGAACGCGATGTCTTCTCCGAGTGGATCGGCGGCGATGCGGTAGCGCATGTGCCCGAGCGCGAAATTGAGCAGGAAATTCTTCTGATCGAAGTCGAAGATGCCATAGTTGTAGGCGACGCTCTGCCCGGTGTCGCGATGGTGCACGACGATGGCGTTGTGGCCGAAACGCTCCCAGTACACAGTGCCCGGACCGATGGTGAGCAGACCGATATCGAGGTTGTCGCCCGGCGCCGCGCGCACCGGCGCCACGCCGAATGACAACAGGGTTGCGGCGGCCAGGAAAATGCGGACCGCCCCTGCACGCGGCCAACTCACGCGTCGCGCATCCGCATCGCGAACTGATGCACCCGGCGCTCGTCCGCCTTGGTCACCTCGAAATGAAAACGGCCGAGGTCGACGGACTCGCCGGCTTCCGGCAGATGGCCGATCTCGGCGGTGACGATGCCGCCGATGGTGTCGAACTCGTCATCGCTGAAGTTGTAATCGAAGCGTTCGTTGAATTCCTCGATCGGCGTCAGTGCGTTGACCAGATACCGGCCGTCCGGTTGCGCATGGATCAGCACCGGTTCGACATCGTCGTCGTGTTCGTCGTCGATTTCCCCGACGATTTCCTCGAGTACGTCCTCGATGGTCACGAGGCCGCTGACGCCGCCGTATTCGTTGACGATGATCGCCATGTGGTTGTGCGACAGGCGAAATTCCTTGAGCAGGATATTGAGACGTTTGGATTCGGGAATCAGCGCGACCGGGCGCAACAGCGCGCGCACGTCGCTCGCCACCTCGCCGGAAAAGCAGCGCAAGAGATCCTTGGCCAGCAGGATGCCGAGAACCTGGTCCTTGTCGTCGGCATGCACCGGGAAACGCGAATGTCCCGACTCGACAACGGTCTCGAGAACCTTGTTGAACGGTGCATCGATCGGCAGAGACACCATTTGCGCGCGCGGCACCATGACGTCGCGCACGCTGAGCTCGGACACGGCGATTGCGCCTTCGATCATAGCCAGAGTGTCGTTGGACAGGACGCCGTTGGCTTGGGCCTGGCGCAGTTCCTCGATCAGCTCTTCGCGGCTTTGCGGCTCGCCAGCGAGCGCCTGTGTCAAGCGCATGAACCACGATCGCTGGGAGGGTGTACTGGGAGGTTGGTCCTCGCTCATTCTGGGGAGGCTCGGGCCCGGTCGGGCGGATTGCTCAGTCTACTGTAGGAGCGCCCCATCCCGCGACCGCGCGATCAGGTGGCCCGGCGTATTTACGCGTACGGATCGCCGATGCCGAGATCTGCAAGGATGCGTGTCTCAAGGCTTTCCATGCGCCGGGCCTGGCGGTCGTCGTCGTGCCGGTGACCGAGCAGGTGCAGGACGCCGTGGATGGTCAGGTGCGCATAATGGTCATTCAGCGGCTTGCACCGCGCGCGCGCTTCGCGCGCAACGACCGTGACGCAAAGCACCAGATCGCCGAGCAGGGGCACGTCGATTCCGCGAGGTAATTCGGCCGGGAACGACATCACGTTGGTCGCCCGATTCTGGCCGCGATAGCGCTTGTTGAGTGCGCGGCCCTCGGCTCCCGCCACGAGGCGAATGCCGAGTTCGGCCTTTCCTTTGTGGCTCGATGCCAGCAAGGCAGCATCAACCCAACGTCGAAACGAAGCCGCCGCGGGCAGGCCGCGTCTCGCCGTCAGGTAGCGGACCACAACAGCTGCGCGCGATGCGTCAGCCGCCATTGCGCGCGGCAGCATCTGGTCCGGAACCCGTGCGTCCGGATCCTTCCTGCATCGTGGCTTCCCGCTCCTCGTAAGCACGCACGATGCGCGCGACAAGCGGATGCCTGACCACGTCGTTGGCCGTGAAGAAGGTGAAGCTGACGCCATCCACCCCGCGCAACACCTCGATTGCATCGCGCAGGCCGGATTTCTGGTGGCGCGCGAGGTCGATCTGCGTCACGTCGCCGGTCACCACGGCGACCGAACCGAAACCGATTCGTGTCAGGAACATCTTCATCTGCTCGACCGTGGTGTTCTGTGCCTCGTCGAGGATCACGAACGCGTCGTTGAGCGTACGACCGCGCATGTAGGCGAGCGGCGCGATCTCGATCACATTGCGTTCGATCAGCTTGCCGACTTTCTCGATGCCGAGCATCTCGTAGAGCGCGTCGTACAGCGGACGCAGATACGGATCGACTTTCTGCGCCAGGTCACCCGGAAGGAAGCCCAGCTTCTCGCCGGCCTCGACTGCCGGACGCACCAGGACCAGGCGCTGCACGCGGTTTTCGTTGAGTGCCTCGACCGCGCTCGCCACCGCAAGATAGGTCTTGCCGGTGCCGGCCGGGCCGATGCCGAGGTTGATGTCGTTGGTCGCGATTGCGTGCAGATAGCGGGTCTGGTTCGGTCCACGGCCCTTGATCACGCCACGCTTGACGCGGATCACGACATCCTGCGCTCCCTCTGCCGCTTCGGCATCGAGCGCTTCGATACCGGAATCGGCCAGATGCAGGTTGATCTGCGGCCCGGTCAGGACTTCCCGCTCTGTCGCAGCGTAGAGTTCGCGCAGCAGGTGGCGCGCGACCTTGACGGAGTGTTCGGCGCCGTTGACGCGAAACACGTTGCCGCGATTGGCGATCTCGACGCCGAGCCGCAATTCGATCTGGCGCAGATGGGAATCGAATGGTCCGCACAAATTGGCGAGCCGTTCGCCATCGTCGGGTTCGAGTGTGAAATCGTGATTGCCCGACTCAGTCATTTCTGCGCGCAAGTGGAGTGCGGCGTGCCGAACGGATGCGGACCCACTTTGCAGTCGAGGCTTGCGTTTTCGTGAAGTCGTGGGCGCGTTCGCCCGGTATCGGTTTGCACGTTGACCTCGATTGATCGGACCGAAATCACGAAATCACGCGACACAACGATCGTTCGTGACAATTCGTCCACGTAGCGAGTTGCTGCGCGTTTCTGTGATGGCGACATCCACGAATTGGCCGATGAGCCGCGACGGAGCTGCGAAGTTGACGTAACGCATGTTTTCGGTGCGGCCGGTCAGCTCATTCGCATCCTTCTTGCTTGGACCTTCGACCAGCACGCGCTGCACGCTGCCAACCATCGTTTCGCTGATTTTGCGCGCATTCGCGGTGATGGCGCCTTGCAGGCGCGCCAGGCGCTGCTGCTTGATCGCGTCGGGCGTGTCATCGGGAAGATTAGCCGCAGGTGTCCCGGGCCGCTTCGAGTAGAGGAAGGAAAAGCTCTGGTCGAATCCGACCTGGTCGATCAGTTTCATCGTCTGCTCGAAGTCGGTGTCGGTCTCGCCCGGAAAGCCAACGATAAAGTCCGAGGAAACGCTGATGTCCGGCCGTACCGCTCGAAGCTTGCGAATCCTTTGCTTGTATTCGAGGGCGGTGTAGCCGCGCTTCATGGCGGCGAGGACGCGGTCCGAGCCCGATTGCACGGGAAGGTGCAGATAATTTGCGAGTTTCGGTACGCCCGCATAGGCATCGATCAGCGAGTCGGAGAATTCGAGCGGATGCGAGGTTGTGAAACGGATGCGGCCGATGCCGTCGATTGCGGCAATCGCATGGATCAGCAGGGCCAGATCGGCAAATTTTCCGTCGATCAATGGTGCATCGATCAGCTCCGCGAATTCATCGGCGACCGGTCCGCGGTAGGCGTTGACGTTCTGTCCGAGCAGGTTGATCTCGCGCACGCCTTTGTCGGCCAGGTTGGCAACTTCGGCCAGCACGTCGTCGAATGGACGGCTGATTTCCTCGCCGCGCGTGTACGGCACCACGCAGAAGGAGCAGTATTTGGAGCAGCCTTCCATGATCGACACGAACGCGGTCGGCCCGTCGGCGCGCGGTTCGGGCAGCGCATCGAATTTCTCGATCTCGGGGAAACTGATGTCGACCTGCGGGCGCCCGCTGGCCAGGCGCGCGTCGATGAGGTCCGGCAAGCGGTGCAGCGTCTGCGGGCCGAACACGAGATCCACGTAAGGCGCGCGCGCCACGATCGCTGCCCCTTCCTGGCTCGCAACGCATCCCCCGACGCCGATCACGAGACCGGGTTTGGCGTGCTTCAACGCGCGCCAGCGGCCGAGCTGGCTGAATACCTTTTCCTGGGCTTTTTCGCGGATCGAACAGGTATTGATGAGGATCACGTCGGCCGCATCGGCGTCATCGGTCAGTTCGAGGCCTTGCGCCGCGTGGAGCACGTCCGCCATCTTGGCCGAGTCGTACTCGTTCATCTGGCATCCGTGGGTCTTGATGTAGAGCTTGCCGGGCATCGCGTGAAGCGGTTTTTGCGGGGAGGAACGCGAGTTTACCAGTTGGCTCAACCACCGCCGACGCTCCGGCGACTTGGCAGCGACGGCCCCGTGAAGGAAACTCCAGGCCTGAGCCATGTTCCATGTTGGGCATGAAACGAATAATTCGCCTGTTTGTCGTCGTCGTGATCGCCTGCTGCGGCTGTGCCGCTGCGGTCACGGCGCGGGCCGGTGTGCTGTATCGCTGCGAAAGGCCCGATCATGCGACGCTGTATACCAATCGCCCCGAGCATGCGGCTGGCTGCCGCGTGGTTTCGCGCTACACCGAAGCCAGCACGAAAAAACCCCCGGCTGCAGGCAGTCTGGCGGCGACCCGTGACTGGGATTACCAGGAGCGACCGGATGTGCGCGCGGCCAGCGCGGGCGTCAGCACCACCGCGCCGGCTCCTGCGGCGCCTAATCTCGCCAGCATCCCCGCGCGCGCGCCGGATCGCGAGCCGACATCGAAAATTCTGCGCGGAGCGGTATATCGCGTCGAACGCGGGGGCGGTGTGACCGAGTACACCAACGTCAAGCCGAGCGACGGCAAGTTCGCCGTGCTGTTCACTTATATCGCAACCTGCCTTGCCTGCGACGTACATTCGAAGCTCGACTGGGCAACCATTCCCCTGCATCTGGACGAGTACCGTGGCGAAATCGCAAAGGCAGCCGCCGATTCGGGGATCAGCGCCGCCTTGCTGCGGGCCGTCATCCACGCCGAGTCGGCGTTCAATCCGCTCGCGATCTCGGCGAAGGGCGCCGAGGGCCTGATGCAGTTGATGCCATCCACGGCCGGCGATCTCGGGGTCTCCAATCCGTTCGACGTCACCGAGAACATTGAAGGTGGCGCGCGCTACCTCGCGCAGCTGCTCAAGGATTTCAACGGCGACGAACGTCTCGCCACTGCGGCCTACAACGCCGGTGAGGCGGCGGTGCAGAAATACGGTGGCGTGCCTCCGTACGACGAAACCAAGCTCTACGTCAAACGCGTCGCACTGCTCCACCAGCGCTACAAGAAGGCGCTCTAACCACCAGAATTCGCTTGAGTTATTCCAGCACCCTAGGCGCCCGTCGTACCGGGTGCCGGGCGCTGCGCGAGCGCGAGTTCGACGTGAAACGGCATGTTTCTACGCAAGCCATCGATCGCCACCTTGGTGCCGGGCGCCAGAGCCGCCTCTCGATTGCGCAGATCTACCTGACCCTGGATCTTCCGGCCATCGAGGTTCAGCAGCAGGTCGCCCGGCTGAAGTCCGGCCTGCGCGGCGGGGCTTTCCGCAACGACGCGGGTGATGAGAACGCCGGGTTGGCGTGCGCTGGCACCCTGCGCAAGCGGTACGTCTGCGTAGTCGGCGCCGATCCAGCCCCGTATCACCCGACCGTTCTTGACGATTTGTTCGAGCACCGCCTTGGCGGTGGCGACGGGAATCGCAAATCCGATGCCTTCGGCGCCGGGCGTATAGGTTCCGCGGCCATCCGCCACGGGTGTGCGCGGGTAGATGGCGGTATTGATGCCGACCAGTTCCCCCAGCGCATTGACCAACGCGCCGCCGGAATTGCCGGCATTGATGGCGGCGTCCGTCTGGATGAAGTCCTCGTAGGCGGACATGTTGAGTTGCCGGCCGGTTGCGCTGACGATGCCCATCGTGACCGTCTTGCCGAGGCCGACCGGATTGCCGATTGCGAGGACCACGTCACCGACGCTCACTGCGGACTGGTCCGCGACCTCGATGGTGGGAAGATTCTTCGCGTCGATTTTCAGCACGGCGAGGTCGGTTTCGGCGTCGGTCCCGATGACTTTCGCGTTGGCGACCTTGTTGCCGTCGAGCAACACCTGGATATCGTCGGCGCCGCTGATCACGTGATTGTTGGTCAGCACGTAGCCGTCAGGGCTGAAAATCACGCCTGAGCCGAGATTCTGATCGTTGCGCTTCATCGGCGGACCGACGGCCACTGCACCGAGCAGGCGCTGCGTCAACGGATCGGGAATCGAATAGACCTGGCGAAACGTGGTTACCTTGTTCGCGTAGATATTGACGACCGCCGGCGATGCACGCGCGACCGCGTCGGCATACGAAACCGGGCCGCTGGCCCGCACCGCATGATTCGCGGAGAGATCGGCCGCCTCATGCACGGCGGTCGCGGGATGCGATGTCACGGGATTGACATCGCCGCGCAGGCGTTCGACCAGGGAAGGTGCAATCCAGGTCAGCACAAAAGCGATCGCAAGGCCCAGCACGGCGAAGCGGGCGATGAAAGCGAACAGGCGGGCGCTGGGTCGTGTCATGGGAAAGGAATCGAAGTACGCCGAAACCGCGATGGGCGCGTGCGCCTTGATTGTGCGGTGCCGAGGGGTCCGTTAAACTACCACGTTTTTGGGGTACGCCCCAGCGCAGGGGCGCCTGGGAGCGCCGTTTGCGCTGCAGGAAAGGGCCGCGCGCGGCCGACCGACTTGGCGGTCGATCTGCGGGCGAATCCGTGCCAAGTTCACGCATGCGAACCCGACAGAGCTGGCTCGAAATGCTCGTGGGGCGTGTTAATTTTGTCGGCAAGTTCAGCGGAGTGTTGGATGGCGAACGAAGGCGTGGACAAGGGCCGTCGCCGATTTCTGACTGCGACGACATCAGTCGTCGGCGGGGCAGGGGTCTTGCTTGCGGCAGTGCCGTTCATCAAGTCATGGGAACCGAGCGCCCGCGCCAAGTCGCTCGGGGCGCCGGTCATGGCGGACATCTCGAAGATCCAGGCCGGCCAGAAAGTCACTTTCGGCTGGCGCGGCTTGCCGGTGTTCGTGGTCAACCGGACCCAGCCGCAACTGGCGGTGTTGCCGAGCCTCGATTCGCGCCTCAAGGACCCGAACAGCGACGAAACGTCGCAACAGCCGGGGTACGCCAAGAATGTGAACCGCTCGATCAAGCCCGAGTGGCTGATCATGATCGGCATCTGCACGCACCTCGGTTGCGTCCCCGACTTCTTCGGCGAGATCAAGCCCGAACCGTTCGATCCGGACTGGAAGGGCGGTTTCTTCTGTCCCTGTCACAAGTCGCGCTATGACATTGCCGGGCGCGTGTTTGACGGCGTTCCCGCGCCATTGAACATGGTGGTGCCGCCGTACCATTTCGTGACCGATACCCAGATCCAGATCGGCGTCAATCCGCCAGGAGCGGCAGGATGAGCACCACGACCCAGCGCATCCGACCGAACAACCGCGTGCTGGCCTGGATTGAGGAGCGCCTGCCGATCCTGTCGTTCACGGCCTCGCACACCAGCGGTTACTACGCGCCGAAGAACTTCAACGTGATGTATTACTTCGGTTCCCTGGCGCTGCTGGTGCTGGTGAACCAGATCGTCACCGGCATTTTCCTGACCATGTTCTACAACCCGAGCGCCAGCGGGGCCTTCGCGTCGGTCGAATACATCATGCGCGATGTCGAATGGGGTTGGTTGATCCGCTACATGCATGAGGTCGGCGCGTCGATGTTCTTCATCGTCGTGTATCTGCACATGTTCCGGGGGCTGATGTACGGCTCCTACAAGAAGCCGCGCGAACTGGTCTGGCTACTCGGCATGCTGATCTTCCTTGCGCTGATGGCCGAGGCGTTCATGGGTTACGTATTGCCTTGGGGCAACATGTCGTTCTGGGGCGCCAAGGTGATCATTACGCTATTCAGTGCGGTCCCCTGGATCGGCGATACGCTGGTGCAATGGATCATGGGTGATTACCTGCCGTCCGGCGCAACACTCAATCGCTTTTTCGCACTGCACGTGATCGCGTTGCCGCTGGTGCTGCTGCTGCTGGTCGTGCTGCATCTGTCGGCACTGCATGAAGTCGGTTCGAACAATCCCGATGGCGTCGAGATCAAGAAGGACAAGGGGCCCGATGGCCACCCGCTCGATGGCATTCCGTTCCATCCGTACTACACGGTCAAGGACCTGTTCGGGACCGGCATGTTCCTGATCCTGTGTGCATTCATCATCTTCTTCCGGCCCACGCTCGGCGGCTGGTTTCTCGAGAACGACAATTTCATCCCGGCCAACAATCTGGTGACACCGGCCCTGATCAAGCCGGTCTGGTACTTCACGCCGTTCTACGCAATTGTGCGCATGATCCCGGCCAAGCTGCCCGGTGTCCTGGCGATGTTTTCGTCGATCTTCCTGCTGTTCCTGGTTCCATGGATCGATCGCGGCAAGGTCAAATCGATCCGTTACCGTGGACTCGGCTACAAGATCGCCCTGGGAGTCTTCGCGCTCGTGTTCATCCTGCTGGGCACCATCGGAGCGGACAAGACAGCCGAGTGGATTCCGCAGATTTTCGGTCCGGATGCGAATCTGACCTTCATCGAAAACATATTCGGCCGCATCCTGGTATTCCTGTATTTCGCGTTCTTCCTGTTCCTTTGGGTGTACACGTTCTTCGGGTTCGAAAAGACCAAGCCGGTACCAGATCGGGTGACCACGCATGACTGAGACGAATCGACACGCTCTTTCAGCCGGGTCTCGTGCCGAGCATCCGCGGAGCAGCCGACGCTTGGCGGAAACCTTCAAGGGACGCGCGCTGCTGGCTGGCCTGCTGCTTGGTGGTCTCCTGACCAGCAGTCTCGCGCTGGCGGAGGAGGGCGCGGAGCTGGAGTCGGCCAACACGCGCGTCGATGCGGTCGCCTCGGTCCAGCATGGCGCAAAGCTTTTCTTCAACTACTGTTCGGGTTGTCATTCGCTCGAATACTTGCGCTATTCGCGACTTGCGACCGACCTCCACCTGAGCGACGAGGACGTTACCAAGAATCTGATCTTCACCGAGGCCAAGATCGGCGATCACGCGGTGAACCACATGCCGGCTGCCGATGCCCAGAAATGGTTCGGCAAGACACCTCCCGACTTGTCCCTGGAGGCACGCGCCAAGGGGCCGGACTGGATCTACAGCTATCTGAAGTCGTTCTATCTCGATCCGAGCCGGCCGGTCGGATGGAACAACAAGGTTTTTCCAAATGCCTCGATGCCCAATCCATTGTGGGAGTTGCAGGGATTACAGACGGCCGTTTACAACAAGGCAGAACAGGGCCACGATCGGGTGATCGAGAGCTTGCAGATCAGTCGGCCGGGCCGCCAGAGTGCAGAAGAGTTCGACCAGACCGTGCGCGATATCACGGCATTTCTGCAATATGCCGGCGAACCCGCTGCACTCGAGCGCGAATCGATGGGAGTCTGGGTCCTGCTTTATCTGGGCGCCTTCACTTTCATCGCCTGGCTTTTGAAGAAGGAATACTGGAAGGACGTACATTGAAATCGTCCGTTGTAATCGCCACCGGGCATCGACCGTCAGGTCGGTCGGTGAGCGGGATCGGCCGGGGGTTGCAAATGCGTCTGCCGGAGGGGGAAATCTGATGACCGCACTGTCAGCGCGCCGGGGGCGCGAAAACCGCAATCGGCAGGACGCCGTATCCAGCATTGCGCTGAATCCGCGCTCACGCACGATATTGACGCTGTACTCCGCGCGTGACTGCGTCCATTGCCATCGTGTGCGGCTGGTGCTGGCAGCGAAAGGTGTGGTGTTCGACCATGTGCCCGTGGATCTCGACGACCCACCCGAGGATCTGCTCGATCTCAATCCGTACAATTCGGTGCCGACCCTGGTCGACCGCGACCTCGTCCTGTATGACACCAATGTCATCTGCGAGTATCTGGACGAGCGTTATCCCCATCCGCCATTGATGCCGGTCGACCCGCTGTCGCGCGCGCGCCTGCGACTCGCCGTGGTTCGCATCGAGAACGATTGGCTGACCCTGGTCGACGAAATCGAACAGGGTGGTCGTGCAGCCGATGCAGCGCGCAAATCGCTGCGCGATGAGCTGCTCAAGAATATCCCGACATTCAAGGCCTCGAAGTTTTTCCTGAGTCCGGAGATGAGCCTGGCCGACTGCGCCCTTGCGCCCTTGATCTGGCGTCTCGATGCGCTGGGTGTGCAGTTGCCGCGCGAAGCGTCGGTCATACACGACTACGGCGATCGCATCTTCCGCAATCCGGGGTTCACTCGAAGCCTGACTGCCGAAGAAAAAATGCTGCATCCCTGAGATGTCCACGTCGGCACCGGCCATGACGTCCAACCGCCCGTATCTGCTGCGGGCGTTGTACGACTGGATCACGGACAACAATCTGACGCCTTATCTGCTCGTGGACGCACTGGTACCTACGGTCCGCGTGCCGTCTGGATCGGCCAAGGACGGACGGGTGATCCTGAATATCGCCGGCCGGGCCGTGACCCAGCTCCTGCTTGGACCGGATCGGGTGCGGTTCCAGGCCCGATTTGGGGGAGTCAGCGAAGTGGTGGACCTGCCCATTCCGTCGATCCTTGCGATCTACGCGCAGGAAAACGGTCAGGGCATGATGTTTCCGACCGACGAGTCGCCACCGGAGCCGCCTGCATCCACGCCGCCCGAGGCAGATGACACGTCAAGGCGCCCGCGTTTGCGCGTGGTCAAGTAAGCGCCCCGCAGCGGGGCGGCCGCCGGCCGATGGCGGATCGAGGCCGTAACTGTCCGTTGTACGTAATGGAAGGCTCCAGGTCTCGAGCATTTTCCCGCTCAGATCCAGGTGCCCGCTGTGGCGGTCGCTGCCGTCCATGCTGATATCGAAGCTGTAGCGACGCCGCCATTCAAGATTGCCCCCACCGGTTCTGTGCAGACGCAGGCGGCGCAGCGCCACGCTCTGGTCGAGCAGTTGCATGCTGGCGCGCTCGCAGATCTCACGCCCGAAGCGGATGGCGAGCTCGCGCGCACGCATTGCGTCGAACCAGGCCCAGACGAGCGCGCCGGTCGCGAGTAAACAGATCCAGGTGCCGATCATCGTGGCAGTGTGGCGAACCCGGGGGTGTCGCACAAGCATCCTGGGAGCGAGATGGCGTCGAGGCGCACCGGCTTGCAGGGATTGGCTACAATCCGTGTGTCGATCGCCGCTGCGGGCGGCGCGGGCTGCAAGGGCGGGCAGATTGTCCGGCATCTGCCGGCGGGGAGCGGAAATGAAACTGATTTTTCCGAATGGCGAGCACGGCTCTTTCACGCTCGTCGAAGGTACGACCCGCATCGGTTCTGCCACGGGATGCGAGATCGTCCTGCAAAAGCCTGGCGTGGCGCCGCATCATGCCGAAATCGACTGGCGGGTGGGTGAGGCGCGCGTGCGCCCCGTGGTTGCCAATGCGCCAGTTGTACTGAACGGGCAACGCATTGAAGTCGAAACAGCCTTGAAGGCCGGCGACTTGCTGCTGTTCAGCGGAGTGAATTGCCGAGTCGTCGCAATCGCCCGGCTCGAACCCGCGGCTCCGGTGCGCCCAAGTATCGATTCCGACGGCCGTACCCTGATCCGATCTGCGCTTCCGCAATTTGTACTGCGCGGGGTCTCGGGTCAGGCATTCGGCAAGCGCATAGCCGTCATCGGCGAGATGACCATCGGACGCCAGAGCGATTGCGACATCGCGGTGCCCGCCAGCGAGATATCTCGCCTGCATGCGCGCCTCAAGGCTGGAGTGGAAGGCGTCATGGTCGAGGATATGGGTTCGTCCAACGGTACCTATATCAACGACAAGCGGGTGCAATTCGGATTGCTTCGGCCGGGAGATGAGTTGCGTCTGGACACGGTACGGTTTCGGCTGGCGACCACTGCGATGGACCTGCGTGAGCAGATCGCGGGAAACCAGGAAGTCGCCGCACCTGCGCCCATCAGTGCACGCAATGGCCGTGCCCTTACCGTTACCATCGCTTTGCTTGCGCTTGCGATAGTCGTGATCGCAGTGCTGTTCTTTCTTTCCTGACGGTGGCACGTGATTCCTCGCCGGCCCTGAATCTGCCGGGGGCGCTGTTCCCGCAGGATCAGGATCCGCGCATGGTCTCTTGTTCGGTTAGTTCGATGCGCATGGACAGATCGACGGCTTGCACGTGTTTGGTCAGTGCACCGATCGAGATGTAGTCGACACCGGTGTCGGCGATCGCGCGGACGCGATCGAGTGCGACTCCGCCCGAAACTTCCAGCGGCACCTTGCCCGCGGTTTCCCGAACGGCTTGGGCCAGTTCATCGAGGTCGAACTCGTCGAGCAGGATGCGATCGGCCTGTGCGGCGAGTGCCTCGCGCAATTCCGCGAACGTCTCGACCTCGGTCTCGACCAGTACCTTTGGATGAAGCAGGCGCGCGCGTGCCACAGCTGCGCTTATCGAACCCATTGCCGCGATGTGGTTTTCCTTGATGAGCACGGCGTCGTAGAGCCCCATTCGATGGTTGCAACCGCCACCGGCACGCACGGCATATTTTTGCGCGTCGCGCAGCCCCGGCAGCGTCTTGCGGGTATCGAGGATTCGCGCACGGGTACCGTGAACGGCCTGCACATAGCGCGCGGTCACCGTTGCGGTTGCCGACAACGTTTGCAGGAAATTGAGCGCGGTACGCTCGGCCGTGACCAATGCACGGGCCGATCCCTCGACGAGGCAGAGCACGGCGCCGGCGGCAACCGGACTTGCTTCGCGCGCGCGCCACTCGATGCGGACGGCTGCGTCGATCGCGTGGAAGCATTCGGCGAACCAGTCGCAGCCACACAGGATGGCTGCATCGCGCGTGACGATTCTTGCGCGGGCTCGTGCCTCGGCGGGCAACAGGTCGCTGGTGATGTCTCCGCTACCAATATCCTCAGCGAGGGCCCGGCGAACATCGCGCTGGACGATTGCCGGTGAAACCGGTTCGAGCTCCGAAGTGCAATCTCTCAGCTGCGATCGAGCCGGCCCCTCGTTCGGCATCGCCGGCAGGCGCTCAAGCGTTGGCCGGCGGGGCAGCGGGCGTCGAAGAGTTCGGCAGGCCAGCCTGCTCTGCAGCGCGGCCTTGGCGCAGTCGCTCGACGATCGCGCCCAGAGCCCGGTCGAACAGGGGAGCACTGGCCAGCACCACGCTGCTGCCGCGCCTGAGTTCGGCGGCCAGCGCATAGACGGTCTTGTCGCAGACCTTGAGCCCACGCCGGTTCACGAACAGATATCTCGAACTGATCGGGCTTATCCACGACAGTTTGGCGCGCTCGCTGTTGCCTGCTTCATCGGTGATTTCGAGCCAGGTTCCGATCTTCAGTGCGCGTGCGTTCTGCAGGAATTCGTCGTCCGGTCCATAGTTTTCTTCTGCCGATCCCTCGTTGGCCGCGGTTTCAAGAACGATCTCCTCGATCGCCGCTTCGGCCGATGACTCATTCGCTTCGCCGTCACTGGGCGCGGGGGCTTCGACGGCAGCTTGCGCTGTGTCGCTTTCAGAGAGATCCCGTTCCGTGTCCGCCAGTTCGGCTTCGGCGAACGGCGGATTGGTCGAGTTGCCGAGCAGTCCACGGTAAAGCTGAGACAACTCGTGCAGCAATCGAGTCACGTCCTTTTCATGATAGGCGACTGCCGCCAGGCCTTCCCTGAGAATCTGCTCGAACCATGGGAGCATCTCGCGCAGTCGCGTGCGTTCGGACTCGGTGGTCTTCGGCAGAGCACTCCAGACGAACTGCCCGGCGAACCGCAACCCCTCCTTCCATTCACTGGAATCGGGTCCATGGCGCAGCAGGGTCAGTACCAGATAGTTTGCCCACGGTCGCGCCAGCACGCCTCGCATCACCGGCGGTAGATGTTGCTCGCCGATGCATTGCACGATCTCGCGTGCAACCGTGCGACGCGCAGCGTGCAACTTTTCGCGTCCGCGTGCTGCATCCGCGGCGCGCTGCTCCGCCACCTTGGCGCGGCGGCGGTGGCTGCTGATGAACTCTTCGAAATCGGTCCGTTCGCGTTCGAACACCCCGATGTCATCGTCAAAATTGCCGAGGATCGTCTGCACCGATTGCCGGATGCGCCCGAGCAGCCGCTGATCGGCATCGGTTTCCTCAGACCATCCGATGCCCGCGCTCGCCAGCGCGTCGAGCAGGCGCCGTGCAGGATGCGTCTTCTGCGCGAACAGATGTTTATCGATGATCGCTATCTTGAGATACGGAATCTGCAGACGACCCAATAGCGCCTGGATCTGCGCCGGCAGGTTACGGTCCTGCAGAATGAACTCGAACAGCATGCTCACGAGATCGATGGTGTCCTCGTCGGCTGCCGATACGTGCCCGGACTGGGCATTGCCGCCGAACCGGTGCACCTCGTCGAACAACTCGCTCTTGAGTCGTTGCACGACTTCCGGATCGCTGCGCACGTCGTCCGATCGCGACCTGGCCTGGCCCTGCAGGATGTTCAGCGCGCTCAACAACGTAGCCGGGCTAAATCTCACATCGCTTCGCGAGGCGACGCCGACATCGTAGCGGTTGCTGCCGTATGCATTCGGCTGCGCCGACGATCCGCGTCGTCCGGCCAGGAGCGAGCGCAGGGTATTGTAGATTTCGATCTGCAGTTCGTTCGCATCGGGATCGTGGTAGCCGCCCGCTTCGTCTGCCGCCGCGACTTCGTGGCCGGGAGACTCGGTCGACGGCGCATGCTGTGTCGAGGACGAATCCCTGCGCGCCCCGCGCGGGACCTGGTGCGATATTTTCGGCAATACGCCTGCGCGAATCAGATCGTTGTTTATCTCTTCGTAGAGCGTGCCCAGATTTGCCAGCACGTAGCGGTCGAACAACTTGTAAATGATCAGCTTTACCTCGATCGCGAGGTCGAACTCCGTGACCGCGGTGCGAAAACCCTCGCACAGAACCGCCGGACCGATCGGGTTGTTGGCATCGTCGACGCGCGCACCGCCGACGATGACGGCAAGACGCTGATTGACTTGATAGAGCGAATGCGACAGACGAGCCTGGGTCTTGGACACCATGCTCGAGACGGCGAGCGATTCCTCGAGATCCAGATTGTCGACGAGTGTAAGACGGTCATTGCCCGCAAACGCCGCTTCGGATTTTGCTGATTTGAGGGCCCCGGCCGCGAAGTCCTCGAATATCCGCGCGATCTGCTCCTGGAATCGCCGCTCCACCAGCTGGCGTTTCTTGCGCACCTCGCGCATGCCGTCGAAATAGCGGGTCTGAACGGCGTTGCTTTCGGCCTTTTCGGCGAGGTCGAACAGCGCATCGTCGACATTGTCGAACAGCGTGCTGACCAACACGCGCAGACGATTCTGTGAAACATTGCGCGCCTGGCGCAACAAGTCTCCCAGACGATCGCCGGTCTCCTGTTTTCGCTGATGGAGATCGACTACCTTGGGGCTTTCGCTGGAGTTATTCAGAACCGCCTCGTCCCGCAATCGAGCGGGGATCAGATGGCTGATGCGATTGTGGCACGGCAGCCTGCGAAGATATCGCCAATTGGCTCACAAGCCGGAGAATTTGTCGAGCCTGAATGGACGCGCCGGTATTTCGTGTTCAGGTGCCAGTCAAGCCATCGACCTGACTGCTTTCGACGGCTTCATCCGCCAGCATGACCGGTATGCCGTCCTCGATCCGGTAGATCGTCTTGCCGTCGCGCGTGATCAGACCGCCGTCGAGGGACTTGGAGAGAGTGAGTCCGGCTGCGTTGCGTATGCCCCCGCCGTCGATGGCGCGGTTCAACGCCTCGAGTTCGGGACGCGCGAGGAGTCGCACGGAAACCTTGGTGGTGGGGCAACACAGGATGTCGAGCAGACGCTTGTCCATGTTCAGGGGGTCGTCGAGATCGGTCGCACGCGCATCGGGCGGATCGCGTGCTGCATTGTGCGTACAATAACCGGTTTTCAATGGCCCGACCATGACAGGACACGACAACGAAAAACCGCGGGTCGGTATCGTGATGGGCTCGCATTCCGATTGGGAAACGCTGCAGCATGCGGCTGACACCCTCGATCGGCTCGAGGTGACGCACGAGGACCGCGTCGTTTCAGCCCATCGCACGCCGGATCTGATGTTCCGTTATGCGGAACAGGCGGCTTCGCAAGGTCTGCGCGTGATCATCGCCGGCGCCGGGGGCGCCGCGCACTTGCCAGGCATGCTGGCCGCAAAGACGGTGCTGCCGGTACTCGGCGTTCCCGTCGCATCTTCGGCGTTCAACGGCCTCGACTCGTTGCTCTCCATCGTGCAGATGCCGGCGGGGATTCCGGTGGCCACACTGGCCGTCGGCCGCGCAGGCGCGATCAATGCGGCGCTTCTTGCCGCGGCGATGCTCGCGCTGGACGATGCGGATCTTGCCGCTCGCCTTGCTGCCTATCGTCAGGCACAGACCGAAGCGGTTCTGGACAAACCCGATCCGCGACTGTAGGGATGCACAGCATTCCAGGCTTGGGGGCCGCAACGGGGCAATGAGCACAATTGGCATACTTGGCGGCGGTCAGCTCGCACGCATGCTGGCGATCGCGGCAGCGCCGCTCGGTCAGAGGGTGCTGGTCGTCGATGCAGCCGAAGATGCGTGTGCCGGGCAGGTCGCGCCACTGGTGGTCGCCGACTGGCACGATCAGGAAGCGCTCGATGCGTTAGCGCGGCGCGTCGATGTCGCCACATTCGACTTCGAGAATGTCCCGGCGGATGTGGCGCAGCGTCTCACCGCGCGCACGCGCGTGTTCCCGAATCCGCACGCGCTTGCCGTCGCGCAAGATCGATTGGCCGAAAAGAGACTTTTCGGCGATATCGGCCTTGCAACGCCGCGCTATGCGGCTGTGGACACCCGCTCGGATCTGGAGCGCGCAATCATCGAAGTCGGATTGCCGGCGGTCCTGAAGACGCGGCGCCTGGGCTACGACGGCAAAGGCCAGTACCTTCTGCGTTGCGCCGACGATGCCGACGCCGCATGGGACGCGCTCGGTGCCGCGTCGTCGATTCTTGAAGCGTTCGTGGCGTTTCAGCGCGAACTCTCGGTCATTGCGGTGCGTTCACGCGCCGGCGAATTTCGTCATTACCCGGTCACCCGCAACTGGCACACGGATGGCGTGTTGTCGGTCAGCTTGCCTTTGGTCGAGCAGAACGACGAGGTCGCGCGCCGCGCGGTCGAGCATGCCAGGCGCCTGGCTGAGAGTCTCGATTACGTCGGAGTATTTGCGCTGGAACTGTTTGTCGACGCAGGGCAGCTGCTCGGTAACGAAATGGCTCCTCGCGTGCACAACTCGGGACACTGGACCATCGAAGGCGCCGTGTGCAGTCAGTTCGAGAACCACATGCGGGCCGTGGCCGGATTGCCACTTGGAGACACGTCCGCCTGCGGCGCGAGTGTCATGTTGAACTGGATCGGCGACCTTCCCGATGCGCGGGGAGTCTTGTCCGAGCCCGATGCGCACTGGCACGACTATGGCAAGACGGCGCGCCCCGGGCGCAAGGTCGGCCACGCGACGCTGCGCGCAGCGTCCTCGCACCAATTGGCCCAACGGCTCGCGCGGGTCGCAAAGTCCATCGACCGCGAAACCCAGGCAGCGCCCGCGCTCGCCGCGTTGCGCGCGTCAGGCTGAATCGCGGGCTGCATTTCACGCCAGCGCATACATCAAGCAGCGCCGTGCAGCCAATCAGCTTGCCCGCATCAGCCGAGCTGGGCGCTTGCGTGTTCCCAGTTGACCAGATTCCAGAATGCCTCGACATATTTCGGTCGCGCATTGCGGTAATCGATGTAGTACGCGTGCTCCCACACATCGCAGGTCAACAGGGGTCGATCATTACCGGTAATCGGGGTGCCGGCGTTGGCGGTGCTCACGAGGCCGAGATCGCCATCCGGCCGCTTCACCAGCCAGGCCCAGCCGGAGCCGAATGTCGTCGTTGCGGTCTTGCTGAATTCATCCTTGAAGCTGGCGAAATCCCCGAACGATTTCTTGATCGAATCGGCGAGCTTGCCCGACGGTTCGCCGCCACCCTTGGGCGACAGGCAGTTCCAGTAGAACGTATGGTTCCACGTCTGCGCGGCATTGTTGAACATGCCGCCCGAGGCGGATTTGATGATGTCCTCGAGGGACTTGTTCTCGAACTCGGTACCCTTGATCTGCTTGTTCAGATTGTCGACGTAGGCCTGGTGATGCTTGCCGTAGTGATAGTCGATGGTTTCCGATGAAATGTGCGGCGCGAGGGCATCGCGTGCCCAGGGAAGCGGTGGTAGCTCGATTGCCATTGCGTTCTCCTTGCCGTTGGAAAGAGTGGGTCGCGCCGGAATGAATCGGTCCGGGCTTGAATTGCCCGCGCGCGACAGCAAGTCTATGGAGGCGAGCCACGCCAATTCAACCGAACAGCGGCCGTTGCCAACGACGCCGGTACAGCGATGGGCGCCCTTGGGCACTGGTAGAATGCCGCCCGGTGCTGTCGCGCCGCACTCCCCTCATTCCCATGCGAGTTGCAATGGACGTCATCGAACGCATCAAGACCACGCTCCAAGCGCATCCCGTCGTTCTCTACATGAAAGGAACGCCGCAGTTTCCGATGTGCGGTTTTTCCAGTCGCTCGGCGCAGGCGTTGAAGGCCATAGGCAGCGATTTCCATTCGGTCAATGTGCTTGAGGATCCGGAGATCCGCGCGAATCTGCCGCGCTATTCCAACTGGCCAACTTTTCCGCAACTGTTCATCAACGGGGAGTTGATCGGCGGTTGCGACATCCTGCTCGATTTGTACCAATCCGGCGAACTGGAGCGTCTGGTCAAGGACGCACGAGGGGATTAGATACATGCTGCCGCTGGTGCGCGCGGGCGCGGTCGCTCCGGCGCCGGATGCTCTGCGCGATCGGGTGATCCTGGTGACGGGAGCAACCGGAGGTCTCGGGCGATGCTGCGCGTTGGCCTGTGCCGCGTCCGGGGCCACGGTGGTGTTGCTTGGACGCCGCGTGCGCGCACTCGAATCGCTGTACGATGAAATCGAGGCGCTCGCCGCGCCGAAGCCGGCAATCTATCCAATGAACCTGGAAGGCGCGACGCCACAGGACTATGCGGACCTGGCAACCACGCTTGAGCGCGATTGCCGGCGACTCGATGGCATCGTGCATGCTGCTGCGCATTTCGACGGGTTGCAGCCGTTCGACGAGCAGACCCCGATCGAGTGGCAGCGCAGCCAGCACGTCAATGTCACCGCCCCCTTTCTGTTGACCCAGGCGGCGATGCCCTTGTTGCGGGCGGCGCAAGACGCATCGATCGTATTCGTCCTCGATGATCCCGAGCGCGTGGGCATGTCATTCTGGGGCGCCTATGGCGTCGCCAAGCATGCCCTGGCCGGCCTCGTGTCCATCGTCCACGAGGAAACCGAAAACACGCCGGTGCGCGCGCACGCGTTGTTGCCTGCGCCGATGCGAACGACGCTCAGGCGCGCGGCCTACTTCGGGGAAGATACGATGCTGCATCCGGCGCCGGACGAAGCAGGACACACCGCCGCATGGCTGCTCTCGCCTGCAGCGAGTGCGCTTCGCGGCAAGGTCCTCGACCTTCGGCCTGCCACACCGAGCGCCTGAGCTGCGATCAGGGGACGAGACATGAGCAACTCGATGGATACCTTGTCGGCCGGCCTTCTGCTGTTCCTGATCATGGATCCGCTCGGCAACGTGCCGTTGTTCCTGAGCCTGCTCAAGGATGTCGCGCCGCGACGGCGGCGACTGGTTCTGGTGCGTGAACTCGTCATCGCGCTCGCGGTGCTGCTCGGATTCCTGTTCGGCGGCGATTTCGTGCTCAAGGCGCTGCAATTGAAGCAGGAAGCCGTGAGCATTGCCGGTGGCATCGTGCTCTTTCTGATCGGCGTGCGCATGATCTTTCCGCCCAAGGAAGGCATCTTCGGCGGCACGGTGGCTGGCGAGCCTTTCATCGTCCCGATGGCGATTCCGGGCGTCGCCGGACCCTCGGCGATGGCGGCGCTGTTACTGCTCACGAACTCGCAACCCGGCCGAACCGCCGACTGGGTCACCGCCCTGATCGCGGCATGGGTGGCGACCTCGTTGATCTTGTTGTCGTCGACCTATCTGTATCGCTGGCTTGGCGAGAGCGTCCTCACGGCGCTTGAGCGCCTGATGGGCATGTTGCTGGTCGCGCTGTCGGTGCAGATGTTTCTTGACGGTTTGATGGCCTATGTGCGTGCAGGTGTCGGTCGATGATCGAACGAAGTGATGCGGTATCGGCGATGAATCACTGGCGCGCGCTTGGTGCAGAATTTCAAGCCGCGTCCAGCCGACGCCACCGCTGTATAGCGGAACGCGATAACTCGGACCGTCCGACCACGCAAGGTGAGATGCAGACATGCTGACTGCAACGAGCGGACCCGCAACCGTCAGCGCGCGCATTGCGCCCGCCATCGGCATGGATGTGCTGTCACGTCACGAAATCGCGCGGTTGCACGACGCGAGTGCCGGCGGCCTGCACGAATTGTTCCGACGATGCACGCTAGCGGTACTGACCGAAGGGGCTGCGAGCGACGATGCCGGAGCGATGCTCGAACGCTATCCCGACTTCAATGTCGAGGTGCTGCAGCAGGATCGTGGCATCCGGCTCGATCTGGTCAATGCGCCCGCGCAGTCGTTTGTGGACGGCGTCATCATCCGCGGCGTCAAGGAGCTGTTGTACGCGGTGTTGCGGGATATCGTCTACGTCTCGGAGCAGGTCGGGGGTGGACGTTTCGATTTGTCCGAATCGTCCGGGATCACCCACGCCGTCTTCGAGATTCTGCGCAACGCACGCGTGCTGCGACCAAATGTCGAACCGAGCCTGGCCGTCTGCTGGGGTGGTCATTCGATTTCCCGCGACGAGTACGACTACACCAAGCAGGTGGGGTACGAGCTCGGTCTGCGCGGACTCGATATCTGCACCGGCTGTGGCCCGGGGGCAATGAAGGGCCCGATGAAAGGCGCGACCATCGCGCATGCCAAACAACGCCGCGTCGGCAATCGTTACATCGGCATCACCGAACCCGGCATCATCGCGGCCGAATCGCCGAATCCGATCGTCAACAATCTGGTCATCATGCCGGATATCGAAAAGCGCCTCGAAGCGTTCGTGCGCGTGGCGCATACGATCATCGTGTTTCCGGGCGGCGTCGGCACGGCCGAGGAGATCCTGTATCTGCTCGGTATCCTGCTGCACCCGGACAACGCGGGCGCGCCGTTTTCATTGGTGTTCACCTGTCCCGCAGGCTCGTCAGCGTATTTCGAGCAGATCGACCGCTTCCTGAAGCTCGCGCTGGGCGAGGAAATTGCCGATTACTACCGCGTCATCGTCGACGATCCGGTTGCGGTGGCCCACGCTGCGATCAAGGGAATCGCCGACGTGCGCGACTACCGGATCGCGACCGAGGATGCGTTCTTCTTCAACTGGGCGCTGCGCATCGAGAAGAATTTCCAGGTGCCGTTCCAGCCGACCCACGAAGCGATGGCGGCACTTGCTCTCAACCGCGGTCGGCCACCTCACGAATTGGCCGCCGATCTGCGGCGCGCGTTCTCCGGAATCGTTGCTGGCAACGTCAAGCAGCGCGGCGCGCAGAGCATTCGGGAACGCGGTCCGTTCGTGATCGACGGCGATCCGGACATCATGCGCGCACTCGATGCCCTGCTGACCAGTTTCGTCGCGCAGCACCGCATGAAACTTCCGGGATCGCGCTACGTGCCGTGCTACCGCGTGCGTGTCACCGACGGGTAGACGCTCGCCACTGTGCAGCAAGCAATCTGTTCCTGATCGGGTTGCACCAACCCCGTTCGCTCTGAGCGTAGGCTCGAAGAGCCGAAGTCGAAGAGTCCGGTTACGCGAACGCTTCGAATTCGCGCCTGCCGCGCTGCGCCTGTCCTGAGCTGTCGAAGGGCTCAGCGCGAACGGATGAGTGACACGCCCACGCCATAACACCCGTTCACTCTGAGCGTAGGCTCGAAGAGCCGAAGTCGAAGAGCCGGCCACGTGAACGCTTCGATTTTGCGCCCACGGCGCTCCCCCTGTCCTGAGCTTGTCGAAAGGCTCAGCGCGAATGGGCAAGATTGCTCATGCGGCCTGCGTCCAATTGGCGCAAGCCCATTGTTGGCAGGTATGAAAAAAGGCCCGCATCGCTGCGAGCCTTCCGGTGTCTGGCTCCCGAGGTCAGACTCGAACTGACGACCCTCTGATTAACAGTCAGATGCTCTAACCGGCTGAGCTACTCGGGAACGGACCGCGTATTCTCGTGACCGGCCGCACGGGCGTCAAGGGAGAGAACCGCTTTGCGTCTGATTCGCGGTCCGCTGGCGCGTCAGCCATCGACCAGAGCGCACGCGGTGGCGGCCGCCTGCTTCGATGGCACTCCGCTGCGCAAGCGCCCGGCGTTGTTCAGGATGAGTGCGCTCGCGTAGGCAGTGCCGCGGCGATCACAGAAGGTCAATGTGAGGTTCGATCCCGTTGCACTGCCGTCGGGCCGGTAAGTGACGAGCTTGCGGCCGACGCTGCTGACGATCGCCAGGCCTTTGGGTTGCTCTTGTGCCAGTGAGATCACGGGTTCGCCGGCATCGTGCGCGCCGTCGCGATTGCGGTCGAGGAACACCAGCCAGCCTGTATTCCAGCGCGTCGTGCGCTCGCAATGTTGCCGATCCGGTGACGGACAAACGATCACATTTGCATTGCGGCTGGCCGCGGTAATGCGCGCCTCATTGAGCGCGACGCTGAGTTCGCTTTGTGCGCTGCGCATGTGAGTGGATGCGAGCAAGCTGCCGAAGGCGGGGGCAGCGATTCCCAGCAGCACAGACAGCACGATCAGAGACATCAGCAGTTCGATCAGGGTGACGCCACGTTGCTGGAAGCGGTAAGCATTCATGATCGGGTCCTCGTGATTGACCCGGCCATGTTAGGAATCGTCGGCACCTCGCACGATGGCGCGGCGCAGCGCCAGCGCGTAGGAAGAATCCCACATGCGTTGTGCGAAGGCCGCTTCGTCGCAAGCTTTATAATGATCGTTTGACCAGCGAGCCTTCATGACCGATCGCCTGCAACTCGTCGCACCGTACCAGCCAGCCGGCGATCAACCGCAGGCCATCGAGCGCCTGACCGCCGGTTTCGATGCGGGCGTTGCGCGCCAGACACTGCTCGGCGTCACCGGTTCGGGCAAGACCTACACGATCGCGAACGTGATCGAGCGCATCCAGAAACCCACGCTGGTGCTGGCGCCGAACAAGACGCTGGCCGCGCAGCTCTACGGCGAGTTCAAGGAGTTCTTCCCGCACAACGCAGTCGAGTATTTCGTCAGCTATTACGACTACTACCAGCCCGAGGCCTACGTTCCGTCGAGCGACACGTACATCGAGAAGGACGCCTCGATCAACGAACACATCGAGCAGATGCGCCTGTCCGCGACCAAGGCGCTGTTGTCGCGCGATGATGCGCTGATCGTCGCGACGGTTTCGGCCATCTACGGCCTCGGCGATCCCGAGCAGTATCTGAAAATGCGCTTGCATCTGATGCGCGGCGAGCACACCGACCAGCGCAAGCTGATCCGCCATCTGACCGAGCTGCAGTACACGCGCGGCGAGTACGAGCTGCGCCGCGGTACCTACCGCGTGCGCGGCGAATTGATCGACGTGTTTCCGGCCGATTCCGAAACCGAGGCGATTCGCATCGAGTTGTTCGACGGCGACATCGAAAGCTTGTCGCTGTTCGATCCGTTGACCGGCGTTGTCATCCGCAAGCTGCCGCGCTACACGATTTATCCGAAGACGCATTACGCGACGACGCGCGAGAGCGTGCTCAATGCGATCGAAACGATCAAGGTCGAACTCGCCGAACGGCTCGAACAACTGTACAAGGCCAACAAGCTGGTCGAGGCGCAACGGCTGCAGCAGCGCACGCAATTCGATCTGGAGATGATGGCCGAGGTCGGCTACTGCCAGGGCATCGAGAATTACTCGCGCCACCTGACGCTGCGCGCACCCGGCGAACCGCCGCCGACGCTGTTCGATTACCTGCCGGCCGACGCGTTGCTCGTCGTCGATGAATCGCACGTCACGATTCCGCAGCTCGGCGCGATGTACAAGGGCGATCGCTCGCGCAAGGAAACGCTGGTCGAGTTCGGTTTCCGGTTGCCGTCCGCGCTCGACAACCGGCCGCTCAAGTTCGCCGAATGGGAGCAGCGTGCGCCGCGCACGGTTTTCGTGTCGGCCACGCCGGGCCCGTACGAGAAGGAAAAATCCGGCGAGGGCGTCGTTGAACTCGTGGTACGTCCGACCGGCCTGATCGATCCCGCGGTCGAAGTGCGGCCAGTGCGCACGCAGGTCGATGATCTGCTGTCCGAGGCCAACAAGCGCATCGCGATGGGCGATCGTGTGCTGGTCACCACATTGACCAAGCGCATGGCCGAGAACCTCACCGAATACCTCGAAGAGCACGGCGTGCGCGTGCGTTACCTGCATTCGGATATCGAAACCGTCGAGCGCGTCGAAATCCTGCGTGACTTGCGACTCGGCAAATTCGATGTGCTGGTCGGCATCAACCTGCTGCGCGAAGGTCTCGACATGCCCGAGGTGTCGCTGGTCGCGGTGCTCGATGCGGACAAGGAAGGCTTCCTGCGATCCGCCGGATCACTCATCCAGACCATCGGTCGCGCCGCGCGCAACATCCGCGGCAAGGCGATCCTGTACGCCGACCGCATGACTCGGTCGATGCAGGCCGCAATCGACGAAACGGATCGGCGCCGCAACAAGCAGGTCGAATACAACGAGACACATGGCATCACGCCGCAGACCATTATCAAGAAGATCACCGACATCATGGAAGGCGCGCGCGCGGACGTGCACAACGAACGCGCGACGCGCGGCCGTGGCGCTGCTGCTCGCCGCGTCGCCGAGCCCGAAGTCGATTACCGCACATTGACCCCAGCGGAAATCGCGGCAAAGATCAAGAAACTCGAGGCGCAGATGTACAAGCACGCGCAGGATCTCGAGTTCGAGGAAGCCGCGCGCGCGCGCGATGAGATCCACCGGATCCGGGAACTCGGGTTGATCGGTTGATGCTCCACCCAGGCGCCGCGCGTCGTAATGAGTGAGAGGCGCGACACGATGGCACCGCGTCGCGAGTTGTTGCGTCGAGTTGTTGCGTAAGGGGCGCTGTGCTAACTTTCGCGCCCCTCGCCGGTGCATCACCAATCGAGATGGGCGGTTAGCTCAGCGGTAGAGCACTACCTTGACATGGTAGGGGTCACAAGTTCGATCCTTGTACCGCCCACCAACCAAAACATCGGAAAAGGCCGCCGCGAGCGGCCTTTTTCATGTCCGTCCGGTTTGATGCGTGGAACCAGGTTTCCAGAACTCCGGCTCGATTTGGTCGAGCGATTCAGAGAGGCACGAATGTCGCTTAAGGAGGAAATCTCTGCTGCAATTGAACAAGAGGCATGGATCACCGTCCGTTCAAACGCAGACATGATTCCGACTCATCCGCGTCATCAAATGATGGGTGGACTCTTCTATCAGGTGCTGGAACACGCAGTCGCTGTACGCGTCTTACTCGGCTTGCCAAACCCGCTCCACGGCTCCGCCGCCGCGTTAATGCGACCGATCTCCGAAATGTATGTACGTGGCCTTTGGATACGGGACTGTGCAACGGACGCACAGTTCGAACAGGTGTCGTCCAAGGACGACGAGCGATGGCCAGTTGGTATCGAGAAGATGACCGAGGCGGTCGACGAAAAAATTGGCTTCAACAGATGGTTGACCGACCTTCAAAAGAAATACTGGGATGCGTTTTGCAGCTACGCGCATGGCGGCCTTCGCCTTATCGCGCGAAACAACTCGTCCGAGGCAATCGAATCCAGAGTGACCGAGGAGGAATCGATCGAAATTTTGCGGTTTGTGGTGCTGATTTCTCTTTTTGCGACCAGTATTTGGTGCGACATAGCAGGCGACGCTGACGGCGCGAAAGAGGCTGCATCCCGCGCAAAGTCGTACTTGGAGCCAGCGGCTTAACACATTGGCTTTGCAACAAATTTGGCGTGCGAGTCACGGCTTGATATTCATCTCGATCACGATCGGCACGCCCGCGTCGCCGAAGATGACCGGGGTCGGTGGAAACACTGCCTTGGCGAAGCGGTCGGCGAAGCATTGCACCATCGGTGTGTGCGGTCGCAGGTCGATCTGTCCGAGGCCGCCGGTCGGCAGCACGTTGGCGATCATCACGAAGGAATCGGTATCCGGCGGCGTGCCTTTCCTGAAGCAGCCTTGCATCGCGGAGTTCGCGTCCGCTTCCACGTGCAGCCACATGTCATGCACGTAAGGCTTGCCGTCGCCCTCCGACTCGACGAGCTTTGCGCGTTGTACGCGTTGGTCGAACGGGTCGTCGCCCGCGGCGTTCACGCTGATAAGGATGAGTGCGACTGCGAACCACTTCATTTCATCAGGTAAGGTGCATGGACGTGACGCGATTTTGGCGCGGAGTTTGGAACAGGTAGCGAGGATAGCAAGCTTCCAGGCCGTGCGGCGGGCTCAGGCCGCTGCGCCGATCTCTTGAGTTAGCCATGTTGGTGCCGGCGCCACGCGGTACGCGTTGAGTGCGCCCCGCGGCGTTGACAGGTCGCGCGGCCTGCTCTAGCGTTGCCAACCTGCCTCTGTGCGAGTGAAGGTGGCCAGCGGGTAACCGCCGGTCGAGGGTGTGACATGGACACGCGAACAAATCAGCGCTGACCCTCGGCAGGGTTGCTTCGGCAATCCGTCGAAGCACCCGACTTTCCTTTTCTTTTGTGTTCGGCCGTCTCTCCGATGGCGGACGCAACCGGTCTTCCCGATCGGATTTCCGAGCTGGATAATTCATGATCAACATTACGCTTCCGGACGGCAGCAAGAAGCCGTTCGATCATCCCGTGACGGTCGCCGAAGTCGCGGCCTCGATCGGTGCCGGGCTGGCCAAGGCCACGGTGGCCGGATCGGTCGATGGCACGCTCGTCGATGCGAGCGATCGCATCGACCATGACGCGAGCCTGCGCATCATCACGCCGAAGGATGCCGAGGGCGTCGAGATCATTCGGCACTCGGCCGCGCATCTGGTTGGCCATGCGGTCAAGCAGCTGTTTCCGACCGCGAAGATGGTGATCGGACCGGTCATCGAGGATGGTTTCTATTACGACATCTGGTACGAGCGGCCGTTCACGCCGGACGATCTCGCCGCGATCGAACAACGCATGCGCGAGCTGATCGACAAGGACTACGACGTCATCAAGAAGGTGACGCCGCGCGCCGAGGTCATCGACGTGTTCAAGTCGCGCGGCGAGGACTACAAGCTGCGCCTGATCGACGACATGCCCGACGAAAAGGCGATGGGCCTGTACTACCACGAGGAATACGTCGACATGTGCCGCGGTCCGCACGTGCCGAACACGCGTTTCCTCAAGGCGTTCAAGCTGACCCGGATTTCCGGGGCGTATTGGCGCGGTAACGCCGAGAACGAACAGTTGCAGCGGATCTACGGCACCGCCTGGGCCGACAAGAAGCAGCTCGATGCCTATATCACACGCATCGAGGAAGCCGAGAAGCGCGACCACCGCAAGCTCGGCAAGCAACTCGATCTGTTTCATTTGCAGGAGGAAGCGCCGGGCCTGGTGTTCTGGCATCCGAAGGGCTGGTCGATCTGGCAGGTGGTCGAGCAGTACATGCGCAAGGTCTATCGCGACAGTGGCTACGAGGAAGTGCGCTGCCCGCAGATCCTCGATGTCGAGCTGTGGAAGAAATCGGGCCACTGGGACAACTACAAGGACAACATGTTTTTCACCGAGTCCGAAAAGCGCACTTACGCGGTGAAACCGATGAACTGCCCGGGTCACATCCAGATCTTCAACCACGGCTTGCACAGCTATCGTGAGTTGCCGATCCGATACGGCGAGTTCGGCTCGTGTACGCGCAACGAGCCTTCGGGCGCCTTGCACGGCTTGCTGCGAGTTCGCGGCTTCGTGCAGGACGACGGCCACATTTTCTGCACCGAGGACCAGATCGAAGCCGAGGTGGTCGCGTTCCATCGGCAGGCCATGCAGGTTTATGCGCATTTCGGTTTCGACGATATCGCGCTGAAACTCGCGCTGCGGCCGGACCCACGCATGGGTTCTGACGAGGTCTGGGACAAATCGGAGAATGCGCTGCGAGCAGCTCTCGACGCCTGCGGCGTCGACTGGCAGGAGTTGCCGGGTGAAGGCGCGTTCTACGGGCCCAAGATCGAATACCACATGAAGGATTCCATTGGCCGCGCCTGGCAGGTCGGCACCATGCAGGTCGATTTCTCGATGCCAGGGCGGCTCGGCGCGGAATACGTGGGCGAGGATTCGGCCCGGCACGTGCCGGTCATGCTGCACCGGGCCATCGTCGGATCGATGGAGCGCTTCATCGGCATCCTGATCGAGCACTACGCCGGCAATTTCCCGGTCTGGCTGGCTCCGGTGCAGGCGGTCGTCATGAACATTACCGACGCGCAGGCCGATTATGTGAACGAAGTCGCGCAAACCCTTGTCAACAAAGGCTTCCGGGTGGAATCGGATTTGCGTAACGAGAAGATCGGCTATAAAATCCGCGACCACACGCTGCACCGCGTTCCCTACCTGCTGGTCATCGGTGACCGGGAAAAGGAGTCGGGGTCGGTTGCTGTGCGTGCGCGCGCCGGAGACGATCTCGGATCCATGAGTGTGGACGAATTCGCCGGGCGGTTGCGATAGGAGAGTGGTGTTTCCCATCGCGACCGCGTCTGACGCTGCAAACTATTTCGGGAGGACGAACGTATCGCCACAGACAACAAGACCAACCGCCGCAATCACGACATACGCGTTCCGCGCGTTCGCGTGATCGATGCGCAGGGGGAACAGGCCGGCATCCTGTCGCGCGAGGAGGCACTGGCGATGTCGGAGGAAGCAGGTCTGGATCTGGTGGAAATCCAGCCGAATGCCGATCCGCCGGTATGCCGGATCATGGATTTCGGCAAGTTCCGCTTCGATCAGCAGAAAAAAGCCAACGCGGCGAAGAAGAAAGCCAAGCAGATCGAGATCAAGGAATTGAAGTTCCGGCCGACCACGGACGTCGGCGATTACCAGATCAAGCTGCGCAACCTCAGGCGGTTTCTCGACGAAGGTGACAGGGTCAAGATCACGATACGCTTCCGTGGTCGCGAAATGGCGCACCAGGAACTCGGTCAGTTGATGGTCAACAAGATCGCGGCAGATATTGCAGAGGAAGCAACGATCGAGCAGTACCCGCGCATGGAAGGGCGCCTGATGGTGATGATGATTGCGCCCAAGAAGAAGTAAAAGCTTGTTGAAAAGTGCGGTCAGGAAGACCGCTTCTTGATTCTCGCGATCAGGGAAGATCGCAACAGCAAACCATGAAAAGTGCGGTCAGGACGACCCTAGTTTGATTCTCGCGCTAAGGAATAGCGCAAAGAAAACAAATCTGGATCCAGATCAGGAAATCCGCGGCCGATTGGCCGCACAAGCAGGTTCGAGCAGGACGGAAAGAGTGGGCCAGGCCCACCGCTCGATCCGCAACGAAAAATCACAAAAGGAGATGGGTCATGCCCAAGATGAAAACCAACCGGGCCGCTGCCAAGCGGTTCCGCAAGATCGGGTCCGGCAAGTTCAAGTGCGGACACGCGTTCAGGAGTCACATCCTGACCAAGAAATCGACCAAGCTCAAGCGCGGGTTGCGCGCGCCCAACCACGTGCGCAGAGAAGACGCGGGCCGCGTCGCTCGCATGCTTCCGTACGCTTGAGGAGACGACCATGGCACGAGTCAAACGTGGCGTCACCGCCCATCGTCGGCACAAGCGACTGCTCGGCAGGGCCAAGGGCTACTACAACGCGCGGCGCAAGGTCTATCGCGTCGCCAAGCAGGCGGTCACCAAGTCGCTGCAGTACGCATACATCGGCCGCAAACAGCGCAAGCGCCAGTTCCGCGCGCTGTGGATCGTGCGCATCAATGCCGCGGCGCGCCAGTATGGATTGAGCTACAGCCGGCTCATGAACGGCCTGAAGAAGGCGGGCATTACCGTGGATCGCAAGATCCTCGCGGATATTGCCGTGCATGACATCAAGGCGTTCGGTGCGCTGGCGGAACAGGCCAAGAGCAGCCTCGCTGCGTAGTGGGCGTTGACCGGGCGCTTGGTTCGTCCGGTCAGCCGTTGGCCATCGGTCGTGAGCCCGTCGCGCACTGCGTCGGGTTGCGCAGGAAGCGCCGCGGAAGCCATCCTGTCACGCCCCGACTGTTCTTGTTCCCCGGAAATCCCAATGGATGACCTGTCTGCCCGTATCGATCAAGCGCTGGCCGGCATTGCCGATGCCGCGACGCGAGAGAGCCTCGACGCGCTGCGCGTTTCGCTGATCGGCAAGCACGGGCTGATCTCGGAACAGTTGAAGGGCCTCGGCAAGTTGCCACCGGAGCAGCGCAAGACCGAGGGCGCGCGCTGGAACGAGGCCAGGGATCGCCTTGTTGACGCCATTACGTTGCGACGCGAGCAACTCGATCACGCCGCCGTCGCCAAACGCCTCGCCGAGGAAAGCATCGATGTCACATTGCCCGGCCGGTGTGGCCAACGCGGCAATTTGCATCCGATCACGCTCGCACTCGACCGTATCGTCCAGATCTTTAACCGGCTCGGCTATGCGGTCGCCGAGGGGCCGGAAATCGAGGACGACCATCACAATTTCGAGGCGCTGAATTTCCCGCCGAACCATCCCGCGCGCGCGATGCACGACACTTTCTATTTTCCGGATGGCCGTCTGCTGCGCACGCATACCTCGCCGGTGCAGATCCGCGCGATGGCCGGTCGCGAGCCGCCGATCCGGCTCATCTCCGCCGGGAAGGTGTATCGCAGCGATTCGGACCAGACGCACTCGCCGATGTTCCATCAGGTCGAAGGCATTCTGGTGACCGAGGACGCGAGTTTCGCCGATCTCAAGGGCACGCTCGCGGAGTTCGTGCGCGCGTTCTTCGAGCACGATTTCGAGATGCGCTTTCGTCCGAGCTATTTCCCGTTTGTCGAGCCGGGCGCCGAACTCGATATCCGCTGGGATCGCAACGGCGAGCAGTCCTGGCTCGAAGTGCTCGGCTGCGGCATGGTGCACCCAAACGTATTGCGCGGATGTGCGATCGATCCGGAGCGCTATACGGGATTTGCGTTTGGCATCGGGGTCGAGCGCCTCGCGATGCTGCGCTACGGGGTCGACGACTTGCGCCTCTTTTTCGAGAACGACCTGCGCTTCCTGCGCCAGTTCGCATGACCGGGTGACTCATGAAGTTCAGTGAAAACTGGCTGCGGACCCTGGTCGATATTCCGGTCGATCGCGACGCGCTGGTCGAGCGCCTGACCATGGCCGGGCTCGAAGTGGAAAGCGTCGAGGTCCTTTCCGGCCTGCCGGGGGTGCTGGTCGCGGAGATCCTCGCGTGCGATCCACACCCGAACGCGGACAAGCTGCGCGTCTGCAGGGCGGCGGCTGGCGCGGACGAATTGACGATTGTCTGCGGAGCGCCGAATGCGCGCAAAGGCCTCAAGGCGCCGCTCGCGACGGTCGGCTCGACATTGCCCGATGGAACCCGGATCGCCGCCGCCAAATTGCGCGGAGTCGAATCGGCCGGAATGCTGTGCTCGGCGGCCGAACTGGCTCTGGACAGCGACGCCGCGGGATTGATGGAGTTGCCTCCCGACGCAAGGCCCGGTGCGACGCTGGACGACCTTCTCGGTTTGCCCGATGCGAGTCTTGAAATCAAGCTCACGCCGAACCGGCCCGACTGCCTCGGAATGCGCGGACTTGCCCGGGATGTCGCGGCGCTGTTCGGCAGCACGACGCGCGAGCCCGCGATCGCCGCTACCGCGGTGCGGGGAACCGAACACCGTGGTGTTCGTTTGCAGGCGGCTGGCGACTGTCCGCGTTATCTCGGTCGCGTCATTACCGGGATCGACGCGCACGCACGCACGCCGCTGTGGCTGTCCGAACGCCTGCGCCGTAGCGGCATGCGTTCGATTGGGCCCGTTGTCGACGTCACCAACTATGTCATGCTGGAACTCGGTCAACCGTTGCATGCGTTCGACAACGACGCGCTGACCGATGACATCGTCGTTCGTCGCGCCAAGCCTGGCGAAAAGCTCAAGCTGCTCGACGGCAACACGGCCGAGCTCGATCCGGAGTTTCTGGTGATCGCAGACAGCCGTCACGCGTTGGCGGTGGCTGGCATCACGGGTGGTTACGATTCCCGCGTCACCGATGCGACGACCAGTGTGTTTCTCGAAAGCGCGCACTTTGCTCCGGTGGCCATCATGGGACGTGCGCGGCGGCTCGGCTTGCATACGGATGCCTCGCATCGCTTCGAGCGCGGTGTCGATATCGATCTGCCATGGCGCGCACTCGAGCGGGCCAGCGAGTTGCTTATCGCGATCGCCGGTGGTTGCGCGGGCCCGGTCGAATCCGCGGAATTGTCCGAATGGGTGCCTGAACCATCGAAGGTGCGGCTTCGCCGGGAGCGTCTTGCGCGCGTGCTGGGCATCGATATAGCGGAGGCCGAGGTGACACGCATTCTCGGCGCTCTCGGCATGATCGTCGAACGCAGCGAGGAGGGGTGGCTGGTTATCCCACCGAGTTGGCGCTTCGACATCGCGATCGAGGAGGATTTGATCGAGGAAGTCGTGCGCGTGCATGGCTACGAACACGTCCCGATTCGCGCGCCGCGCGGTGATCTGTCCGTTCCACCGTTACCCGAGCAGGTCGTGCCTGCCGCCGCGTTCCGGGGTCAGCTCGCCGCACGCGATTATTGCGAGGCGCTGTGTTTTGCTTTCCTCGATCTCAAGCTGCTGAATGCTTGGAACATGTCGGATCGAGCCGTGGCGCTGGCCAATCCGTTGTCTGCCGAACTCGCCGTCATGCGCACCTCGCTGCTGCCGGGACTCGTGAACGCGCTCGCCGGCAATCGCCGCCGACAGCAGGAACGCGTGCGGCTGTTCGAGATCGGCCGTGTGTTCGAACGCGAGGGCGAAGCGCCCGAGGAGACGGTCCGAATTGCCGGCGTTGCGTGTGGACCGGCCGCAGCCGAGCAGTGGAGCGAAACCTCGCGTGCCCCCGTGGATTTCTATGACGTGAAGGGCGACGTCGAATCCTTGCTGGAACTGACCGGGATGCCTGCCGATTTCAGCTTTGCCGAGGCGGATCTGCCCTGGATGCATCCGGGCCGGGGCGCGAGCTTGAAGCGAAATGGGCAGGCCATTGGGCATCTTGGCGTGCTGCATCCGGATCTGTTGCGCGCACTTGATCTGCGCGAGGATGTTTGCGTGTTCGAGTTGGCGCTGGACGCACTGGCTGCGCGTGGGTTGCCCTGTGCCTCATCGTTGTCACGTTTCCCCGCGGTGCGGCGGGATATCGCGATCGTTGTGCCGGACGATGTGCGCTACGCCGCGATCGAGTCGACGGTGCGCGGCGCCCTCGGTCCGGTCCTGACCGGCGTGCACCTGTTTGATGTCTATACGGGAGAAAGCCTAGGAACAGGTGTCAGAAGTTTCGCTATGGGCTTGATTTTACAGGACGCTTCGCGCACTCTTACGGATCAGGAAGCGGATCACTGTGTGTCTCTCGCGGTCGCCGCCCTGGAAACTGGTTGCAAGGCGAGGTTGCGGGGGTAGCATGGCGCTGACTAAAGCGGAGATGGCCGAGCGACTGTTTCTGGACGTCGGCCTTAACAAGCGCGAAGCAAAGGATTTCGTCGACGCCTTCTTCGAGGTGGTGCGCGACGCGTTGGAAAAAGGGGAGCAGGTGAAGTTGTCCGGTTTCGGCAATTTCGATCTGCGTTTCAAGAATCAGCGGCCTGGACGCAATCCGAAAACCGGCGAGGAAATCCCGATTTCCGCACGCCGCGTGGTGACGTTTCGTCCAGGTCAGAAGCTGAAGCTCCGAGTCGAGGCATATGCTGGATCAGGGCAGCAATAGCGAATTGCCGGCGATTCCGGCGAAACGTTATTTCACCATCGGCGAGGTCAGCGAGTTGTGCGGCGTAAAGCCGCATGTGCTGCGCTATTGGGAACAGGAGTTCACCAACCTCAAGCCAGTCAAGCGCCGCGGCAACCGGCGCTATTACCAGCGCCACGATGTACTCGTGATCCGGCAAATCCGCTCCCTGCTTTATGACGAGGGGTTCACGATTACCGGAGCACGTCAGCGGCTCGATGGCGCGCAGGGGCGCATGGAAGTCAGCATGTCGACCCAGATCGTCAAGCAGGTGCGCCTGGAACTCGAGGAGCTGTTGCAGATACTGCGTCGCTGAGCCGTGGTAACCGAGTTCGACAAGCTCGTCAGGTGGGGGGGCGCTCGCTACGGGATCCTCGCAATCGGCTCGTTGGGGACAATCCCGAATCTGCTTGTGATGCTGCTCGACTCAAGCAAATGGCGTGCATCTTGGTTTGTCCAAGCTCTCGACCTATTTGGCGGCACGTTACTCATCCTGTAGGCCATGTTTCTCGTCAATGCAGCGCTTGCATTGGGAGCCTGGTACTTCGGTAGGATGCGGCGGTGGTCACGGGTAGCGGTACTGGCTGTAGCCGTCGCGGTGTTAAGCGTCACAGGGTTCGCCATGGGAGTTTTACCGATGGCTGTTCGCGCCCGGGATTTTCGCGGTTTCCATAACACCACGCGTGTTGGGGGCCTCAGCGCAAATTTCGTCCTTTCCATCGGGCACATCTGTGCTGTTTCTCTTTCTCGCGCATACCGTGATACCCGACAGCCAGCCGATCGCTGATATGCGATCTGCTACACTTCGCGCCCTATTTTTTATCGGCTCAATCATCGGGGCGTAGCGCAGCCTGGTAGCGCACCTGCCTGGGGGGCAGGTGGTCGTGGGTTCAAATCCCGCCGCCCCGACCAAGGTCTTGGACAGCTCTTCGTTGGTCTCTCCGCGAAAGGACAAACCGGCGATTCTGGGCCGGACTGCTGATGATTTATTCCCTCGTGCCTGACGGGATGACAGAGTCAAAAAGCGGCCATACTTGGCCGCACTTTTCAAGGAACAGCCGGGTTCTACCAACCGCTATTCGTGGATGTAGAGATGGGTGAAACGCGCAGGACGCTGTATCCGGAGATCGAGCCGTTCGATAGCGGATTTCTCGAGGTATCGGAGCTGCATCGCGTTTACTACGAGCAATGCGGTAATCCCGAGGGCAAGCCGGCGGTTTTCCTGCACGGTGGCCCCGGGGCCGGTTGCAACGCGAAGTGTCGCCGCTTTTTTGATCCCGCGGCGTACCGCATCGTGCTTTTCGACCAGCGCGGTTGTGGACGATCGACGCCACATGCCGAACTGACCGACAACACGACCTGGGATCTGGTTTCCGATATCGAGCGACTACGCGAACATCTGGGTGTCCCGCGATGGCAGGTATTCGGCGGCTCGTGGGGTTCGACGCTCGCGCTTGCGTATGCGCAGACCCACCCGGAATGCGTCAGCGAGCTGGTGTTGCGCGGCATCTTCATGCTGCGCCGCTTTGAACTCGAATGGTTCTACCAGAAAGGCTGCGATGCGCTGTTTCCGGACGCGTGGGAGCCGTATCTTGCGCAAATCCCGATCGCCGAGCGCGACGACATGATGAAAGCCTATTACCTGCGCCTCACCAGCAACGATTCCGAAACCCGCCTGTCGGCGGCGCGGGCCTGGTCGGTGTGGGAGGCCTCGACCAGCTTCCTGCTGTCCAACGAAGGATATATATCCGGTAGTGCCCAGGACGAATTCGCGCTGGCCTTTGCGCGGATCGAATGCCATTACTTCGTCAATGCCGGATTTTTCGAACGGGACGATCAATTGCTGCGCGATGCTGCGCGGCTTGCGGGAATCCCGGCGGTCATCGCACAGGGCCGCTATGACGTCGTGTGCCCGATGCGCAGCGCGTGGGACCTGCATCGCGCATGGCCGCAGGCGGACTTGCGTATCGTGCCGGATGCGGGCCACTCGGCATTCGAGCCCGGCATCACCCACGAGCTGATCGAAGCGACCGATCGGTTTCGCTGACGCAAAAGAAAGACCCGCCGGACGGCGGGTCTTCAGTGTCTATCGGGTAGAGCTGAGGATCAGTGCGCGGGGGCGCCGTTACTCAGACAGGTCTTCATGAAAGACTTGCGATCCGCACCCTTGAGCGACTTCGTCTTGGCCTCGGCATTGCAGGATTTCATCTTCTCGCGCTGCGCCATCTTGGCGTTGCTTGTCATGGGGGCCGCGGCCGTCTTGCCCTTGAGGCAGGTGCTCATGAACGACTTGCGCTCGGCGCCCTTCTTGCCCGTGGCTTCCTTGTTGCAATTGACCATGCGCTGCTGTTGTGCGGTCATCGGTTTGCCGGACTTGCTCATGGCCTGCGCCGCCATGGCTGCGCCCGAACCCATCATCGCCATCGCCAGCGCGATGGACAACGTCATCTTCAACTTCATCGTCGAAACTCCTTCTGACATGGATCCGGTACCGACCGGCACCGGTGCTTTCCATATTACTCCCGCCGTGATCGATCGCAATCGGAAGAACGCGGAGCGCTTTGTAGGAAATTTCGACAGGCGATCAGGCCGCTGCGGCTTGCGGAGCTTCGGTCTTGCGCGGCCCTTCGGTCAGGGCGAGGCGAATGCCCTCGATCAGCATATCGACCTCTGCGCTGGTGATGCGAAAATGGGGGGTGAAACGCAACGAGTTGGTGCCGCCATGAATTACTCCATAGCCGTGCTCGCGCATCCATTCCTCGGTACTGCCGGCGCCGTAGCATTTGAATTGGTCCGACAGTTCACAGGAGAACAGGAGCCCGGTGCCCTGCACCCGGGCGATGTAGCCGGGCAGCGAGGACTTGAGCTTGTCGAGCTTTTCGAGGAACTCGAGGCCGCGCAGCCGGATGTTCTCGCGCACCTCGGGAGTCAACATGTCGAGCACCGCGCAGGCGACATCCATGGCTCGCGGATTGCTGGTCATGGTATTGCCGTAGATACCGGTCCGGTACGACCCGGCGACCTCGGGGGTAACCGCGAGTACTGATAGCGGATACTGGCCCGCATTGAGCGCTTTCGAATACGTTTCCATGTCCGGCGGATCGAGTTTCTCGAAGCCGGGATAGTCCACGATCGACAGCACGCCGTGCGCGCGCAAGCCGGCCTGGATTGAATCGACCAGCAACAGCGAACCATGCTCACGCGTCAATTTGCGCGCCGCCGCGTAGAACTCCGAAGTGACCGCGCGTCCCGGATCGCCTTCGCCCATGACCGGCTCGAGAAACATCGCCTGGATGAACCACCCGTGCCGTTCGGCTTCGGCGAAAATGCGCTCGAGATCGTTGATGTCATACGGTTCGACCGTGAGCAGGCTGTTTTCGTCGCGGAAACTAGCGAGGTTCTTCACGTACGCCTTGCGCGAGGAATCCGAATAGATTGCCGGGCCTTCGGTGCGCCCGTGGAACGCGCCCTTCACCGCGAGGCGCTTGATGGTGCGCCCTGCGTATTTCGCGCCCGGGTCGGTCAGGCGCTTGGCGTTCGCATCGGCGATGCGGCACGCCAGCGTCACGGCCTCGGAACCCGAATTGAGGCACAGGAATCGCGAAAACGGCGAACCGCCGCGATCACGACCGATCTCGCGTTTGAGCGCCTGTCCGAAGCGCATCTGCGACAGGCTCGGTGTCATCACGTTCGCCATGACCTGCGCGCGCGCCATTGCGGCCAGCACGGGTTTGGGCGCATGCCCGAAACCGAGCATGCCGTAGCCACCCGAATCGTGCAGCACCGCCCCTTTCAGCGTGATCAGCCAAGGTCCGCGAGCAGCAATGGCGACATAAGGATTGACGGCATCGTCAGGATAGAAATTGATGAAATCGGCCTGGGCGCGATGTGTCTGTTCCGCCTCGTCCAGGCGCAGGAAATCGGGCATGCCCGAGCGCAGCGCCAGATGCGCGGCATACGCCTCGTCGATCGCTTCGGCCAGCTCCGGGAAGTGGTCCAGGCACGCCTCGATCACCGGATCGGCCAATCCGGGCGTGCGCAGGGCACCGCCGAATTTGCGCATCTCGTCGAGTTTTGCCAGCAACGCGTTCATCGCCGTCTCCCGCTCAAGCCATGGGCATTCCCGAAGGGCAACCTGTCATGCTTAGCTATTGATTGAATTGAAAAAAATTAAGACGACAAGGATATCACAGCGCCCCATCGCGCGGTACCCCGGGCGGTGACGGGTGTCATGTCCTGCGCCTGACGCGCGCTACTGCGGGCGCCGGGACAACGGGTGCAGACTTGGCTCCGTAATGCAATTCGTTTCCGGCGCGCCATCGACCTCAGGCTGTGCGCGTCAGGTCCCATCCGTCAATGAGGCGAAGCCCATGTCCGCATCTGGAAACCCGATCACTGGCCCGACTGGCAGATGTCGTCAAGAACTATGGCGAACAGCGGGCATTGGACCATATCGATCTGACGTTGCGCAGTGGCGAGATTCTCGCGTTGCTCGGGCCCAACGGCGCAGGAAAGACAACGGCGGTCTCCCTTCTGCTGGGATTGATCCGCCCGGACACGGGACGTGCAACCCTGTTCGACCAGCCGCCGAGCGCCTTGAGTGCGCGTCGCCGCATCGGCGTCATGCTGCAAAGTGCAGGCCTTCCCGACACCCTGACCGTGCTCGATCTGATCACGTTGACGCGCAGCTACTACCCGAATCCGCTTACGGTCGCTGACACTGCGTCGCTCGCTGGCATCAATGATCTGTTGGCACGTCGCTACGGCAAACTGTCCGGCGGACAGCAGCGGCGCGTTCAATTCGCCTTGGCGTTGTGCGGACGTCCCGATGTCATGTTCCTGGACGAACCGACCACCGGGCTCGATATCGAGGCCCGACAGATGCTGTGGGCAGCAATCCGCAGTCGGATCGAGACGGGGTGTGCGGTCATGCTGACGACGCACTACCTCGAAGAGGCCGAAGCGCTGGCGGATCAGGTAATGGTGCTGGCGAATGGCCGCGCCATTGCCGAGGGCAGTGTGCAAGAGGTGCGTTCGCGGGTTTCGCAACGACGCGTTCGCTGCATCTCGTCACTGTCGCTCGATGGGGTGCGTACGTGGCGCGAAGTTCGATCGGCCGAACGCCAGGGCGATCGCCTCGAAATCATTACCGACAGCGCCGAAACCGTCGTCCGGCAACTGCTTTTTGAGGATAGCGCCTTGCAAGAGCTTGAGGTCCAGCGCGCCGGTCTGGCTGAGGCATTCGTCGAATTGACGCGGGAGGCCGCATGAATACCATCGCCCAGACCAACATTGCCAAATCGTCCGATCACGGGCTGCTCGCACGCAGCTATCTGCTCGAAGCGAAATTCGAATTCATCCGCATGTTGCGGCTGCCGTCCTTCGCATTGCCGACACTGATGTTCCCGGCGATGTTCTACCTCCTGTTCGGCGTTCTGATGGGGCATTGGGGAAAGAGTGCCTATCATCCCGCGGTTTATCTCTTGGCCACCTACGGTGTGTTCGGCGTGATGGGTCCCGGCCTCTTTGGCTTCGGTGTGGCAGTGGCGAGTGAGCGCGAACGCGGTTGGTTGACGCTCAAGCGCGCGCTGCCAATGCCGCCCGGGGCGTATCTGGCGGCCAAACTCGCCATGGCCATGTTGTTTGCGCTGGTTATTTTCTGCATCCTGGCCATCCTCTCGGCGACAGTCGGCGGCGTGCGCCTGGCGCCGACGCAGTGGCTCGCGTTGATGGCCGTCGATGTGCTCGGCGTGTTGCCGTTTTGCGCGATCGGCCTGTTCATCGGCACCCGCGTCGGCGCGCAAGCCGCACCGGCCGTAGTCAACGTGATCTACCTGCCAATGGCCTTCCTGTCCGGATTGTGGTTCCCGTTGTTCCTGTTGCCCGCTGCCATCCAGAAAACGGCCGCGCTGTGGCCGGCGTTTCACCTGGGCCAGATCGCGCTCGGCGTGGTCGGGCAGGGTGGCGACGGCAGGATCTTGCTGCATGTCGGCACGCTGGTCGCGTTCACCGGGGTGTTCTTCGCTCTCGCACGGCGGCGTCTTGTGCGCAATGGAGCGCGGTCATGAATGCGGCCATGCGCATGATCTTCTTGCGACTGACGACGAGTACTGTGGTGTTTGTGGCTACCGTGCTGTTGTTCCTGCCTCGCACGCATGCGTGAATTGGCGCATCGTAGCGTTTGGGCGATTCACCAATAGCCGGAGGTGCAAACCCGTGTCAGTCGGCCAACTCATTCGGAATCACCTGCGCGACCAAGGTTCTCCCAAGGAAGAACAATGCACCAGCCTTTGGAACTTGATGTACCTGTTCTTCCTGTTCATCAACTGGGCGCAGAGTCCGGTTTCCTCATGGCTGCCGGCGACGCTCGTCAGCGTTCCGATTTTTCTGACGTTGTATTTCCATGCCATTCGCGGACCCGCGCGCGACATGCTGTGGCATGCCGTTGCCATCGGGGCGCTCGGTTTTGCACTGACGCCGCTCAATACCAGTGCGAACACGTATCTGATATACGCGGGAGTGCTGTTGCCGTTTAGCGGCATTGCGTTACAGACGTCCATTTTGATCATAGTTGCCGGCTTGGCTTTGTACGCAGTGGAGTTGGTGGTCCTCCGTTATCCCGTCGAATATCTCGTGATCATGATTGGTGTGACGGCGATCGTTGCAATTGCGATTTGCGCGGCGAATCACTTCCGCCGGGAAAAAGGCCTGCGTCAGGCGGATCTGAAGCTCAGCCACGACGAAATACGGCGCCTCGCCGCGACCGCCGAGCGCGAACGCATCGGGCGTGATCTTCACGATCTCCTGGGTCACACCTTGTCGCTGGTGGCGATCAAGTCGGAGCTGGCTGGCAAGCTGCTCGACCGGGATCCCGCTGCGGCGCGCAAGGAAGTGTTGGAAGTCGAACGCGTCGCGCGCGAGGCCCTGGCGCAGGTGCGGCGTGCGGTCACCGGTATCCGTGCGGCCGGACTCGCCGCTGAACTCGCCTCGGCGCGGTTGCTGCTCGAATCTGCCGGCATCCGGTTTGCCTACTCGCTTTGCGACGTGGGCTTGGCGGTCGAACTCGAAACGACGCTTGCACTGTGCGTTCGCGAAGCCGTGACCAATATTCAGCGCCACGCGCGAGCATCGCGCGCCGACGCGACTCTGACGCTCGATGGCCAGCGCATCGTTCTCATCGTGCAGGACGATGGGCGCGGCGGCATGCTGGTCCCGGGCAACGGGCTGATCGGAATGCGTGAACGCATCGAAGCGCTCGGCGGCGAGCTGCGCGTGGATTCGGTTCGCAGCAAGGGGACGCGCATCGAGGCACGCCTGCCGGTCCCGACCCACGCGACCGAAACGGACATCGTGACGGTTTCGGCGTCGCCGCGTCTGGTGCATTGAGCACGCCGCGCAGGCGTCTGCTACTGTGACCGCCGCCGCTCGAAGGCGCCTGCCCGGAATCGATTTCGCCGCCGATGATTCGCGTCCTGCTTGCCGAAGATCAGGCCATGGTGCGTGGAGCGCTGTCGGCGCTTCTGCGACTTGAGCCCGATATCGAAGTACTCGGCGCAGCCGCGGATGGCGAAGAAGCCTGGCGACTCCTGCAGCAGACGAAACCCGATGTGCTGGTTTCCGATATCGAGATGCCAGGCTTGACCGGACTCGAAATCGCACAACGCATGCAGCGCCACGAAATGGCGTGCAAGGTCGTGATCGTCACGACCTTTGCCCGTCCGGGTTTCCTGCGTCGCGCACTCGAAGCTGGCGTATCGGGTTATTTGCTCAAGGATGCGCCGGCCGAGCGGCTTGCCGAGGCGCTGCGCACCGTGCACCGTGGAGGTCGGGCGATCGATCCGGATCTCGCTGTCGAGGCCTGGTCCGAAGCCGATCCGCTCAACGATCGCGAGCGCCAGGTGCTGCGCCTCGCCGGTGAGGGCAAATCCTCCGGCGACATCGCGCAGCAGTTGAATCTATCCCAAGGCACGGTGCGCAATTACCTGTCCGAAGCGATCGGAAAGCTCGGGGTCGGCAATCGCATCGAGGCATTCCGCCTGGCGCGGCAAAAAGGATGGTTGTGAACCGCGTGCTTGCTCGACGCCATCTGGCATCGCATGACGTCTTGCAGGGGAGCCGGTGGCGAACGGCAATCCAACACGCATGATTGAGTGTGGTTTTCAACGAAACCGACATGGCGTGGTGGATCCTAACGCTGGTGGATTTCGTATTGTTGCTGCGCCGAGTTCTCGTTCGCGTTCGCTTACACGCAACTGCAACGCGGACAGGACGCGGTGCACGGGTTCGACCTGGTCGAGCCTGACACTGCGGCGGACAAGCAAATGGTGAACGCGGGACGGTTGGCCTATCAGGCACTATTGCAACGGGGATTGCGTGCGCCGGCATTGTCGGCCATGGACACTTTGCGTCACGCCGATATCAGCCCGTTTTCGGAATACGATCTGATCCGGCTCTATACGGTCACGACATCGAAGTAAAGCCCGGCAACTTCAGGCGCTTCCCTCAAGGCCAAGTGACGTATCTGCAAAGCTAAGGTTGCGCGTCTCGGTCGCCCGCCCTCCTTCGCAAAAGCAAAGTTTGTTGCGCGACTCCCTCGCACCGGGCAATTCATTTTCGCTCGCTACAATGCGCGATCACCCTTCGTTTGACATCGCCGCGTGAAAAAATCGGATTTCCATTACGAGCTTCCGGCGGAACTGATCGCGCAGACACCGCTGCCCGAGCGCAGCGCCAGCCGCCTGCTGGTGCTCGACGTGGAGCGAAGAAACTGGCACGACCGCAGGTTCCGTGATTTGCCGGACCTGCTGCGTGCGGGCGACCTGCTGGTGTTCAATGACACGCGCGTGATGCCGGCGCGGTTGTTCGGGCGCAAGCAATCCGGCGGCGCGGTCGAGATCCTGATCGAGCGCATTACCGGCGCGCACACGGCGATCGCGCAACTCGGGGTCAGCAAGAAGCCCCGCCCGGGCAGCTCCATCGTGCTCGACGATGGCGCCGAAGTGCGCGTATTGAGCCGTAATGGGGGTTTTTACGAGCTCGCCTTCGAATGCTCCGAGCCACTGGATAAACTGCTGCTGCGCGTCGGCCATGTGCCATTGCCACCCTACATCACACGTGCCGACGACCTGGCCGACAGCGAGCGGTATCAGACAGTGTACGCAAAGGAATCGGGTGCGGTGGCGGCGCCCACCGCCGGTTTGCATTTCGATCAGCCGTTGCTGGATGCATTGCGTGATCGCGGCATTGAATCGGATTACGTCACCCTGCACGTCGGTGCCGGGACTTTCCAGGCGATTCGCGCGGAGAGGATCGAAGACCATACGATGCACCGCGAGTGGCTGAAGGTCGGCGCCCAACTGGTCGCCAAGATCCGGCATGCGCGTGAACGCGGCGGCCGCGTGATTGCGGTCGGCACCACGGTCGTGCGCGCGTTGGAGTCATCGCTGCGCAATGGTGAGGTTGCGCCGTTCGCGGGGGAGACGCAGATCTTCATTTTCCCGGGGTATCGCATCACCAGCATCGACGCGCTGATCACGAATTTCCACCTGCCCGAATCGACCTTGCTGATGCTGGTGTCGGCGTTCGCCGGGCGCGAATTGGTGCTGGACGCGTATCGCCACGCGGTCGAGCAGCGCTACCGTTTTTTTTCGTATGGCGATGCGATGTTGGTTACAAGGTGAGACGAAGCGTTGCGCCGTCCCCGCTTTTGCGACTAACGTCCGGCGACTGACAAATCGCCCTAACCGGAATGCAGCCTCCACCGGAATGAACTTCGACGTCCTTGCCACCGATGGCGCCGCGCGTCGTGGTCGCATCACGCTGGCGCGCGGCACCATCGAAACGCCGGCATTCATGCCGTGCGGGACCTACGGCTCGGTCAAGGCGATGACGCCGCGTGATCTGATCGAGGTGGGTGCCGAGATCATTCTCGGCAACACCTTTCATCTTTTCCTGCGTCCTGGGACCGATGTCATCGGCGAATTCGGAGGGCTGCACCGGTTCATCGGCTGGGGTCGTCCGATCCTGACCGACTCAGGCGGATTCCAGGTTTTCTCGCTTGCGCACAAGCGCAAGATCAGCGAGGCCGGCGTGACGTTTGCGTCCCCGGTGGATGGGTCAAAGGTATTTCTCGGCCCGGAAGAGTCCATGCGCATCCAGCGTGTACTCAATTCCGATATCGCGATGATTTTCGACGAGTGCACGCCGTGGCCTGCGAGCGAGGAGCAGGCACGCGATTCCATGGAGTTGTCGTTGCGCTGGGCGGCGCGCTCGCGTGCCGCGTTCGACGAATCGCGCAATCCGAATGCGTTGTTCGGCATCGTCCAGGGCGGTGTCTATCCCGACCTGCGCGCTAGATCGGCCGAGAGTCTCATCTCGATCGGCTTCGACGGCTACGCGATTGGCGGTCTCGCGGTCGGCGAATCGGAACACGATCGCAACGCAACGCTCGAAGTCGTCGCGCCGATGCTGCCGCGAGACCGACCGCGGTATCTGATGGGCGTGGGCAGGCCCGAAGACCTCGTCGCGGCTGTCGCGCGCGGTATTGACCTGTTCGATTGCGTCATGCCCACCCGCAATGCACGCAACGGATTCCTGTTTACCCGATCGGGCACCCTGCGTATCCGCAACGCCGCGTACGCGCGAGACACGCGACCGATCGAGGAGGGTTGTGGCTGTTACGCGTGCAGCCAGGGGTTCAGTCGCGCCTACCTGCGGCATCTGGATCGCTGCAACGAGATTCTTGCCAGCCAGCTCGCGACCATCCACAACCTGCATCACTATCTGCGCCTGATGCAGGATCTGCGTGAGGCGATCGATGCACGGCGCCTGGACCGTTTTGCGTCGGATTTCCACGCCGCGCGGGCCTCCAGATGAGAGCCGCCGTGCAAGCAGCGCCTTGGGCATGGCATAATCCGCGACCTTTTGCGGGGTGCCAATTGCGCCTCGCCATGCCGATTTCCCGGAGTCCCAATGGATTTTTTGATCACGAGTGCCCATGCTCAGGCCGCCGCACCGGCAGCCCAGTCCAATCCGCTGTTTTCCTTCCTGCCGCTGATCATCCTGTTCGGGATTTTCTACTTTTTGCTGATCCGCCCGCAGATGAAGCGTGCCAAGGAACAGCGCGCCATGATTGCCGCGCTCGCGACCGGCGATGAGGTGTTGACCAGTGGCGGCGTGCTGGGACGCATCGAGGCCATGGCCGACACGTTCGTGGTGCTGGAGATCGCGCCGGGAGTCAAGGTCAAATTGCAGAAGCAGGCGGTCACAGCCGTATTGCCCAAGGGCACGCTTGCCGCATCCTGATTACCGATAAACCCCACGCCGCGGCTGCGGTCCGGCGATGTCACTGGATGGGATGAATGAACGATTTTCCGCGATGGAAATACGTGCTGGTTGCCGTGGTGCTGGCTTTGGGTCTGCTGTACGCGTTGCCCAATGTGTTTCCGCAGCAGGCCGCGGTGCAGATATCGGCCAACCGCGGCGCAACGGTGGATCAGGCGCTCGAGGAGCAGGTCAAGGCGACGCTCGACAAGACCAAGCTCGCTTACGACAGCGTTGCGATCAACGGCGATCGCATGCTGGTGCGCTTCGACAACACCGATCGGCAGCTGGCAGCTTCCGACGCACTCAAGGCGGCGCTCGGCGACAAGTACGTTATTGCGTTGAACCTGGCGTCCACGGTGCCGGGCTGGCTACGCGCGATCGGGGCCGATTCGATGCCCAAGGGACTGGATTTGCGCGGCGGCGTGCATTTCCTGATGCAGGTCGACGACAAGGACGTCATGGAGAAGCAGCAGCAGCGTTACACAGACGATATCCGCGCCGAATTGCGCGACAAGAAAATCCGCTACCAGTCGGTCGGCCGCGGCCCGCAAGGCATTGTCGTGGACCTGCGAAGCGCCGCAGACCGTGACGCGGCGCAGAGCCTCATTGCCTCCAAGAGTCCGGAGCTCACCATCGAGAACGGTGCTTCGACGGGCGGATCGTTCACGCTGATCGTCAACGTCAAGCCCGAGAAGATCAAGGAAATCGCGCAGAACACCATTCGGCAGAATGTCGCGACATTGCGCAACCGCATCAACGCCCTGGGCGTGTCGGAACCGTTGATCCAGCAGCAGGGCGATTCGCGCATCGTGGTCGAACTGGCAGGCGTGCAGGACACCGCCGAGGCGAAGAAAATCCTCGGTGCGACCGCGACACTGGAATATCGTGCGGTCGACGAAAGCGTCAATGCGCTGGATGCCGAGCGCACCGGCCATGTGCCTCCGGAGGACCGCCTCTATTACATGCGTGACCTTGGGCCGAACGGGAAGCGCATACCGGTGGTGCTGAAGAAGAAGATCATCGTGTCCGGTGACGAACTGGTGGATGCCTCGAGCGCGCCGGACCAGCAAACCGGAACGCCGGCGGTGTCGGTGGTCCTGAACGCGGCGGGCGGGCGCAAGATGCTCGACTTCACGACCCAGAACGTCGGCAAGCCGATGGCCGTGGTGTATATCGAGCGCACGCCGGAAACCAAGATCGTCGATGGCAAGGAGGTGCGCAGCGCCAAGATCACGCAGGACGTGATCAGCCTGGCGACGGTGCGCGGCGTGTTCTCGAATCGTTTCCAGACCACGGGGCTCGCAAGCAACAAGGAGGCGTCGGACCTCGCTTTGTTGCTGCGCGCCGGATCGCTGGCCGCACCAGTGGACATCGTCGAGGAGCGCGTAATTGGTCCGAGCCTCGGCCAGGACAACATTGCCAAGGGCATCAAGGCGGTGCTGCTCGGATTGGCGTCGGTGCTGGTTTGTGCGGCGATCTACTACCACTTGTTCGGACTGATTGCGGATATCGCGCTGTTCTTCAACCTGGTGCTGTTGATCGCGGTCATGTCGGCAATCGGTGTGACTCTCACCATGCCCGGCATCGCCGGCATCGTGTTGACGCTCGGCATGGCGATCGATGCGAACGTCCTCATATGCGAGCGAATACGAGAGGAATTGCGCAACGGCTTGACGCCGCTTGCGGCGATTCGCGCGGGATATGAAAAGGCCTGGGCCACCATTCTCGATGCGAACGTGACGCACCTGCTTGCCGCGCTCGCGCTGATGACGATGGGATCGGGTCCGATTCGCGGATTCGGCATCACGCTGTTCATCGGTATCCTTACCTCGATGTTCACTTCGGTCACCGTGACCCACGCGATCGTCAACCTGATCCACCGTGGCCGCAAGCTAAAGGGCCTGTCGGTCGGGGGAATTCACTGACATGGAAATCTTCAATCCACACAGCAACATCCAGTTCCTGAAATGGCGCAAGCTCAGCATCACGATCTCGATCGTGCTGATACTGATCTCGGTGACCCTGATTGCGACGCGCGGCCTCAACTACGCGCTCGATTTCACGGGCGGCGCGTTGATCGAGGTGGCCTACGATCAGCCGGTCGACGTCGGTGACGTGCGCGCGGCGCTTACCGCAGGTGGCTATCCCAATGCCATCGTGCAGAGCCTTGGCGGGACCAAGGATCTCGCGATCCGCTTGCAGGCCGGCGCTGGCCAGAAGAATGCGGGAGGCAAGGTCGATACGGTCGCGAGCAGTGTGCTCGCCGCGTTGAAGGTCAAGCGCGGTGACGTGACGCTCAAGCGCTACGACTCCGTCGGCCCGCAAGTCGGGGCGGAATTGAAAAGCGACGGCATCGTTGCGGTGATCTTCGTGATCATCGGCATCATGATCTACATCGGGATTCGCTTCGAAAAGCGCTTCGCGATCGCCGCGATCGCGAGCGAGATCCACGACACGATTCTCACCATTGGATTCTTCGCGCTGACCCAACGCGAATTCGACCTGACCGTGCTGGCCTCGGTGCTCGCCGTTGTCGGTTATTCGATCAACGACAAGGTCGTGGTGTTCGATCGCGTGCGCGAGCTGTTCCGGCTGACACGCAAGGCCGACCCCGAGGACGTTCTCAATCGCGCGATCAACAACACCCTGTCGCGCACCATCATCACGTCGTTGTTCACTGGCGTAACCATGATCGCGCTCGCCGTGTTCGGCGGGCCGGCCGTGCACGGCTTCGCGATCACGATGATCATCGGCATCATCATCGGCACGTTGTCGTCGATCTTCTTCGCGAATCCGATCCTGTACTGGCTCGGCGTATCCAAGAAGGATCTGATGCCTGTCAGCAAGGACAACCCGGAACTCGCGCGGCGACCGTAGTCGCGCTGGCTGGGTTCTGTTGGCGTTTTACTCGCGCGCGCGCTGTAACCTTGTGGCAGACGTTCCGCTCGCCTGAGCGGCGAGTGCGCCACTTGACGATTGGCGCTTGGCTTCTCTCGCTTGATGCGATTCTGCCGCAGAGGTTTCGCTCGCCTCGGCGGCGAGCGTGTTCCTTTTGGCATTGCCCCAAAAGGAACCAAAAGGTCTAGTGCCGGACGCGGTGGTCGATGACGCTGCGCGTCATCGACTTCCCTGCGCTTCTCGCCGCTGGAGGCCCTCGCGACAGCACATTCCTGTGCTGGCGCTCGGCGGACGCGATCCCTCGCGTCCGCCCTTCGGTTATTCCCGCCATCGGCTGCGGTGCTCGGCACCGCGTACGGCGCCAAGATCAAGAGCGACATCGACGTACCTGCTGTGGCTTTGCTGTTGCTCTTGGGTCCCGTAGGCGCCGCCTCCGGGTGGCCCTCTCTTTGGTTATCTTTCTCTCGGCCAAACGAGAGAAAGGAACCCGCTCGCCGCCGAGGCGAGCGGAACCCTTGCGGCAGAATTGCATCAGGCGAGAAACGAGTCGCGCAAGCAAATTCGTTTCGATAGGGAGCGAAACGAAACGTCAATTTGCCACCCTTCAGGCGAGTACGCCGAGCTTTTCGCCAACCTTGCGGAACGCGGCAACCGCCCGATCCAGATGCTCGCGTGTATGCGCCGCGCTCAGCTGGGTGCGGATGCGCGCTTGACCTTCCGGCACGACGGGATAGAAGAATCCAATTGCATAGATGCCTTCGTCGAGCAGATCGGCGGCGAATTGCTGCGCGAGTTTCGCGTCGTGCAGCATGACCGGCACGATCGGATGATTGCCCGGGCGCAGTTCGAAGCCGGCCGTGCTCATCTGAGCGCGGAAATAACGGGCATTTTCATTGACGCGCTCGCGCAATGCGCCGCCCTTTGACAGCATCTCGAACACCTTGATCGACGCCGCAACCAGTGGCGGCGGCAGCGTGTTTGAAAACAGGTAGGGGCGCGAACGTTGGCGCAAGAGGTCGATTATTTCGCGGCGGCCCGTAGTGAACCCTCCGGAGCCCCCGCCCAGTGCCTTGCCCAGCGTGGAAGTGAACACATCGACCTGATCGAGCACACCGTGCAGTTCGGCCGAGCCTCGACCGGTTGGCCCCACGAAGCCGGTCGCATGCGAATCATCGACCATGAGCAGCGCATGGTATTTGTGCTTGAGTTTCGCGATTTCATCGAGTTTGGCGATATAGCCATCCATCGAAAACACGCCATCGGTGGCGATAAGACGGGTGCGCTTTCCCTGGGTGTCGGAAAGGTGGTGTTCCAGCTCGGCCATATCGCTATTGGCGTAACGGCGGCGTTCGGCCTTGCACAGCCGGATGCCATCGATGATCGACGCATGGTTGAGCGCATCGGAGATGACGACGTCTTTATCGTCGAGCAGCGTTTCGAACAAACCGCCATTTGCATCGAAGCACGACGTGTACAGGATCGTGTCGTCGGTTCCGAAGAATTCCGAGATCGCCGCTTCGAGCTGTTTGTGCAGGTCTTGGGTACCGCAAATGAAGCGCACCGATGCGAGGCCGAACCCATGCGTGTCGAGAGCTTTCTTGGCAGCTGCGATGACGTCGGGATGGTCCGCCAGCCCAAGGTAATTGTTCGCGCAGAAATTGAGCACTTCGCGGCCGTCGGCGGTGCGAATTGCCGCCGCTTGGGGCGTCGTGATGATGCGCTCGGTCTTGTACAGGCCCTGGTCGCGGATCGATGCAAGTTCGTCCTCCAGGCGCGTGCGGGCGGTCTTGTCCATGGGCAGACATTCCAAGGCTAAAGGAGGCATTGTCGGCCATCGGGGCCCCGGGGCGAAACCGGGGCCCAATCGACCGGTCTTCGAGCTACTTCGGTGGGGCTCGCTGCATTGATCGCCTCCAAAGGGTTTTGGCCGATTGCGTCTCATCAGCCGGCTAGTTCTTGATGTACGCTAGCCCCGCGGGAAGGGTCCTTTTCTGAAGGCGTCGCTTTCCGGGTTGGGTGCGAACATGGATCGCGCCCGGTGCATCGCTGTTCAGCGTTGTAGTGATGGGGACAAGAATATGAAACGACCAGTTGGCCGGGCGCGCCCGGTGTTTCTTGTTGTCTGCATGTCCTGGTTTATCGGTCTGGCCTGGGCCGGCGCGGCACAGGCAGGATTCAACGAGTACGCTGGAACCACGATCGGCGGTCCGACGTTTGATCGCTTGTACCAAGATTGCGTGTCGACCGGGACGACCGGAGTGAACTATCAGCTGCAACCGTTCACCGTCTCGGCCGACGGGGATTACGCCATCCACAGCGAGCAGAGCTACGATGGCTACTTGTTCGTGTACGGAGGCGGTTTCGATCCGGATTCGCCGATGCTGAACTGCCTGTTCGGCGACGACGATGGCGACGGCGGCATCGGCACGTCGGATCTGACCGCGACATTGTCCGCCGGCACGGAATATCTGCTCATCACGACCGGATTCAATCCCGCCGATAGCGGCACATTCACCAACCAAATCGACGGCCCCGGCGACATCGTGTTCGGCGCGCGCTACCAGCGCACACTTTCCGCTTCCGATCCGGTCTACGATCGGCCGCAGGCGGATTGCGTAAGTCAGCAACATCCGAATGTCGCCTATAAGCTGCAGCCGTTCGTGGTCGATGCTGACGGTATTTATGGGTTTACCAGTGCGCAGAATTTCGATGGTTTTCTTGCGCTGTACACCGGTTCGTTCAACCGCAGCCATCCGCTGGCCGACTGCACCGTCGGCAATGACGATGGATTCAACGGCATCGGGACCTCGAGCTTCAGCGCGACGCTGAGCGCCGGCGTGCAATACGTGCTGGTAACGGCGGGCTACAGCGCGGCTGATTTAGGCACCTATACAAACACTATTGCCGGCCCGGGCCATGTCGCTCCGGGTGGCGTGACATATACAGGATCGATCGTTGACGAGCCGACGTTCAACCGCCCCAACGTTGATTGCGGGCTGAACTCGTTTGCCACATCGGTCGGCTGGTCCGCACGGCAGTATGTCGGCAACGTCTCCGGAACCTACACATTCAGCAGCGCGCAGAATTACGACGGTTTCCTGAGCCTTTATCACGCTTCGTTCGATTCTGGTAGCCCGACAACCAATTGCCTTACGGGCAACGACGATGACTATCCTGGGATCGGAACGTCGCGCTTCAGCTACAACGACTCCGATTACTTTTCTCCCAATGTCCTGGTTACGACCGCATTCTCCAACGGCGAAGAAGGCACGTTCGTGAACGAGATCCAGGGTCCGGACTCTTCCCGCGTCGCATTGACCGATCAAGAATTTGCCTATTCCGGAACGACCAGCGGTGCGCCGACGTTTACGCGTCCGTTTTACAGCAATTGCTCGCAGCTCAGCGGAACTACCGCGCCGTATCAGGCAACATCATTCAGCGTCAGCATCAGTGCAAATTACGAGTTTCTTGGCGTCCAAGGAACCGGTTACGACGGCTACATGTTCCTGTACGAGGCGCCATTCAGCCCGGCGGACGGCATCACCAATTGTCTCGACGGCAGCGACGACGGGCCGGAAGGCATTGGCACGAGTGCATTTATCGCGGCGCCATTGAGGGCTTTCCAAGAATACGTGCTTGTCACGACCGGATACGGCAACACCGATTCGGGCAATTTTATTAATTCGATCTCAGGGCCGGGCTCGATTGCGTTGGGTAACGATCGCATCTTCGGCAACGGGTTCGAACCCTGACAGCTGACCGATCGCGGCGAAGCCGATCCTGCACTGGCGCAGGATCGGCTTTGTTCGCAAGCCTTCGTCCTTCTGAAAATCCCGTCTTGCGGAGTGACCAAAAATACGAGGCAGGACTACATTTCGGCGGGCTGTCAGGAGCTGGTGTAAACGCCGTAACGGCGCAGACGCGCGTAACGCTGTTCAAGCAGCTTATCGGGATCGAGCGCGACCAGTTGGTCGATCTGATTCATCAAGACTGCCTTGAGACGCACGGCGAGCGAGCGTGGATTGCGGTGCGCGCCGCCGAGCGGTTCGCGCACGATCTTGTCGATCAGGCCGAGTTCGAGCAGGCGCGGAGCGGTCAGCCCCAGCGCATCCGCCGCTTCGCGCGCGCGTTCGGGACTTTTCCACAGGATCGATGCGCAGCCTTCCGGCGAAATGACCGAATAGGTCGCATATTGCAGCATGATCGTGCGATCACCGACGCCGAGTGCGAGCGCGCCACCCGAGCCGCCTTCTCCAATCACCGTGCACACGATCGGTACGCGCAATTGCGACATCTCCATCAGGTTGCGTGCAATCGCCTCGGACTGTCCCCGTTCCTCGGCGCCGACGCCCGGATAGGCGCCCGGCGTGTCGATAAACGTGAGGATCGGCAAGCCGAAGCGTTCGGCCAGTTTCATCAGGCGCAAAGCCTTGCGATACCCTTCCGGCCGCGGCATGCCGAAATTGCGGCGCACCTTGGATTTGGTGTCGCGGCCCTTTTGATGGCCGATAAGCACGAATGCCCGGCCGTTTATGCGTCCAAGGCCGCCGACAATTGCGGCGTCGTCGGCATACGCCCGGTCTCCCGCAAGTTCGTGGAATTCCTCGCACAGCGCGCCGACATAATCGAGTGTGTAAGGTCGTGAGGGGTGACGCGCCAGTTGCGCAATTTGCCACGGCGTGAGGTTGCGGAAGATTTCCGCCGTTCTCACCTTGAGCTTGTCTTCCAGCGTCGCGATTTCCTCCTCGATATTGAGCGACTGGCCATGACTGGCATGCCGTAGCTCCTGGATGCGCGCATCCAGATCGGCGATAGGTTGCTCGAAATCGAGGAAGTTGGGGTTCATGGGATGCATGGGAGATGCAAAGCTGGAGAGTATAGCCGCTCTCCCGCAGCACGCAGGCGGCGAGCAGCTCGTGGAAATGCAAAAGTGGAGAGGTAAGCGAACCTAGACAATCGAATCGCACGCATCTGCCATGCCGCTCGCGCGCCCGAAAAGCAATCGAGCCGCCTGCACGCCCTCGATCGACTCGATCGAACGCGTCAATTCCGCACTGGCGCGCACCCGCCATTCGAAACCCAGCTCAACCTCCCCACAGCCACTGACATTTCTGAGCCGCAGACGGACCGACGTGTTGCCTCCGCGGTGGTGGGCGAGGGCACCACGCAACTGTTCCGGAAACTCCGGACCTACACCGTTTACATCGACGCGCAGAACGCGCGCGAACTTCTCGCAGCATGAATCGATGGTTGACACGCGTTGTACGCGCAGCTGCCAGCCGCCGTTGAAGTCGTCGATCGACAAGGCTCCATCGAACACAAGGATCGCATCGCGCGTCAGCAGCGGCGCATATTCGCCCCATGCTTCGCGAAACAGGCCGACCTCCATGCGACCGCTCCAGTCCTCGATCTGTGCGAACGCCATCGCGTCGCCGCGCTTGCGTATCGAGGAGACCTGCCCGGCGAGCACAAACGGTTGGCCCGGAGAATGGCTGCGGTATTCCCCGGGCTGGCGGCTGATCGCCGGCGCGACGTAGTGACGTTCGATTTCGCCGATCGGACAGGTGGCGACCTGGTCGATCAGCGCGCGCCAGGCATCAGTCGGATGTCCCGACAGATAGTGGCCGAGGGTTTCGCGCTCGCCGTTGAGCTTTTGCGCGATCGGCCAGTCGTCGATCGCCACGGGCGACGCCGATTCGCCGAGGATTGCGGCGCTTCCGAAAATATCGTGTTGTCCGACCGATGCGTCGCGAGCGTGCTGCTCGGCCGCCCGCATTGCATCCGGAAGTTGTGCCATCAGCGACGCGCGATTGGTGCCCACGGAATCCAGCGAGCCGCACAGGATCAACGCTTCGATCACGCGTCGATTCAGTTTTTGCGGGGCGACGCGCCGGCAGAATTCAGCGAGATCGGCAAATGCACCGCCTTCGTTGCGCGCGTCAATGATTGCCTCGACGGCTCCGCGACCAACGCCCTTTACCGCCCCGAGCCCGTAGCTGATTTGCGGCACGCCCGGTCGAACCTTGTTCGATGCTGCGGAATCGTCGTGCGGCGCCGCCTCGATCGCGCGAGCCTCGAATCGGTAACTGGACGCATTGACGTCGGGGGCGCGTACGGCTATTCCCATCGCATGCGCTTCGTCCAGCATGGTGACGACCTTGTCGGTGTTGTCCATGTCGGCCGACAAGACGGCGGCCATGAATTCGGCTGGATGATGCGCCTTGAGCCACGCGGTCTGATAAGCGACCAACGCGTAGGCCGCGGCGTGCGATTTGTTGAAGCCGTAGCCGCTGAACTTCTCCATCAGGTCGAAGATGTGGCTTGCCAGGTGCGCATCGATCCCCTTGCGTCCCGCGCCATCCTCGAACACGGTGCGCTGCTTGGCCATCTCGGCGGCGTTCTTCTTGCCCATCGCGCGGCGCAGAAGGTCGGCTTCGCCGAGCGTGTAGCCCGCAAGCACCTGGGCAATCTGCATGACCTGTTCCTGATACACGATCACGCCATAGGTCGGCTTGAGAATGGATTCCAGCAGCGGGTGCGGATAGCTCACCTCGGCGCGTCCGTGCTTGCGCGCGATGAAATCGTCGACCATGCCCGATTGCAGCGGACCCGGTCGGAACAGCGCGACCAGCGCGATGATGTCCTCGAAGGTGTCGGGTTGGAGTTTTCGCACCAACTCCTTCATGCCGCGCGATTCAAGTTGGAAGATGGCGGTTGTTTCGCAGCGCTTGAGCAGCGCATAAGCTGCCTTGTCATCGGTTGGCAGCTCCGCAATGTCGAGTGCCGCATCGACAGGGTTCGGATCGCGCGCGTTGATTGCCTTGACCGCCCAGTCGATGATGGTCAGCGTGCGCAGCCCGAGGAAGTCGAATTTCACCAGCCCGATCGACTCCACATCGATCATGTCGAACTGCGTAACGATGCCTTCACCGCCCGCTTCGCGGTACAGGGGCGTGTAGTCGCTGAGCGGACCTGGCGCGATCACCACGCCACCTGCATGTCGGCCCGCGTTGCGCTTCAGTCCTTCGAGCTTGAGCGCAAGATCGACGAGATTCTTCACCTCCGGATCCGCATCGACCAGCGCGAGAAAATCGCGCACAACGCGATCGGGTTCCCTCGTCGAGCGCTCCGAACGCCCGAGCGCATCGTCGAGCGTGAGATCGAGCGGCCGCGGCGGAATCAGTTTGGCGATCTTGTCGACATGGCCGTAAGCCATGCCGAGTACGCGGCCGGTGTCGCGCAGCACGGCCTTCGCGGCCATCGAGCCATAGGTGATGATCTGGCTGACGCGATCGCGGCCATATTTTTCGGCGACGTATCCGATGACCTTGTCGCGCCCGTCCATGCAGAAATCGACATCGAAATCGGGCAACGACACGCGTTCGGGATTGAGGAATCGCTCGAATATGAGGTCATAGGCAAGCGGATCGAGATCCGTGATTCCGAGCGCGTATGCGACCAGCGATCCTGCCCCCGACCCGCGCCCCGGCCCCACCGGAATGTGGTGTTCCCTGGCCCAGTTGATGAAGTCCGCCACGATGAGGAAATAGCCGGGAAACTCCATCTGCACGATGACATCGAGCTCGCTTTCCAGGCGCTTGCCATAATCTTCGCGATTGAATCCCGCGGCCAAGGGACGTCTGTCGAGTCGTCCCTGCAATCCGCCCCGTGCCTGCTCGCGCACGAAACTGTCGAGCGTGTGAGTGGTCGGCACCGGAAACGCAGGCAGAAACGTGCGGTCGAATTCAAGCTCGAGATTGCAGCGCTTGGCCAGCTCGATGGTGTTGTCCAGCACCTGGGGCACATCCGAGAACAAGGCCGCCATCGCTGCCGCCGATTTCAAATATTGCTCCGGCGAGTAGTCGTGAGGACGTTTCGGATCGGCCAGCACGCGACCTTGCTGCACGCAAACGCGTGCCTCGTGCGCTGCGAAGTCCTCCGGCGCGAGGAATCGCACGTCGTTACTCGCAATCACGGGCAAATCCAGCAAAGCGGCGAGATCCAGTGCACCGGCGACGAAGAGTTCCTCGTGGGCGCGGTCGGTACGCGCGATCTCGACGTACAAGCGATCGGGAAAACGCTCCTGCCACCAGCGCGCGCGATCCGCTCCTTCCGCATCGTGCCCTGCGACGAGCAGATTCCCGATGTCGCTCGCATGTCCGGCCAAGGCGATGAGTCCCTCGCTCGCCGTGTCGAGCCAGCGCACGTCGATCGCCGCATGCTCGCCGCCGCGACTTTCCAGATAGGCACGCGAGAGCAAACGCGAGAGATTGAGATAACCCTGGCGATTCTGGCAGAGCAGTGTCACGCGACAGGGAGGTTCGCGCGTACGCGCATCCTGCATCCGGATATCGCAGCCGCAGATCGGCTTGATGCCGGCCGATTCGGCCGCCTTGTAGAATTTGACCAGCGCAAACAGATTGGATTGATCGGTCAGTGCGAGCGCCGGCATGCCCAGTTCGACGGCGCGACTGACCAGGTTGGGGTGCGGTGCATTGGCCGGAATTCCGTGATCGGGCTTTTCCGGCACGCGAATGGTCGAGTCGACCAGCGAATACTCACTGTGGACGTGCAGATGGACGAAATCGGCGGGCATGACGGTACGGATCGTGCGGGTCTGAAGCGTAGCGGCAGGCACCATCGGCGGCAAGCCGGATATTTTGCCCTACCCGCTACGTGCAACTGGTTGTGCCTGGCTGCGCCTGGATTCTCTCGCCTGATGCACCTCGTTCGCGACGTTCGGCTTGATTCGGCGGCGGCGGTGTTCGGCGTGGCCGTTCCCCTCGCTTGATGAAACCATGACGCGGTGGCTCCGCTCGCCTCAGCGGCGAGCGTGCCACTAGAAAGTCACCCGAAGGGCGGACGCGATCCTTCGCGTACGCCGAGCGCCCGCACACGGATGTGCGGGCCGGGAAGCGCTCCGGGGAAGGCTGGTTGCCAAACGGCGATCATCTCGTCCGGCACCAGCATTTATGGTCCCTTTTGGGGCAATGCCAAAAGTGACCCGCACGCCGCTGAGGTGAGCGGAACAAGTGCAACAGCTTCACATCACGCGACGAAAGCGGGCACGCGACGAGTACAGCGAACAAGCGAAGTGTTGCACCGCCGACTTGCGTAATCGACGCGAAGCGACGAAAAGTCGGCTATCCGCCTAGAACAATGATCCGTTCGCAAACCGGCGCACCGGCGCGAAAGTCATGCGATGGATGGGACACGGTCCGAGCACTGTCAGTGCGGCCAGATGCTGTGGGGTCGGATAGCCCTTGTGGCGGGCGAAACCGTAGCCGGGATACACGCGGTCGAGTTCGCGCATCAGGCGATCGCGCGTGCTCTTGGCGAGAATCGATGCGGCGCTGATTGCGGGCTCGGTGGCGTCGCCGGCAACGATGGCGCGAGCGCCGCATGGAAGATCCGGCGGCAGGCGATTTCCGTCGACCAGCGCCAGCGTCGGCCGGATTCGCAGCGCCGCGAGCGCACGCGACATGCCAGCCAATCGGGCGCGCAGGATATTCAGGCGATCGATTTCGACCACGTCGACGATGATCACCGAAAAAGCGAGCGACATCGCGCGGATCTCGCCCGCGAGGACTTCGCGGCGGCTGGAACTGAGCACCTTGGAATCCGCCAGCCCGGTTATGTGACGGCTTGGATCGAGGATCACCGCTGCAACGACGACCGGGCCGGCGAGCGGACCGCAGCCGGCTTCGTCGAGTCCGGCGACTTCCCCGATCGGATTCACGCCGGGTTGCGGTATTGTCGCCACGGTCGACGGCATCACTGCGCTTGCGGTCATGCTTGCGCGATCGTATTTGCGAGTGGGCCGTGCATCCATGGCGGCGTTCAATCGACCAACTCGGCGATGGCAGCAGCGGCGGCGCGGTTGGCGTCGCCGCGCAAGCTTTCGTGCAGCCGACAGTATTCGTGCAGCAACGCGGCAGGTGTCGCGCGGGCGAGAAGCTGCGAGCGCAACAGGGCTGCAAGGGCGCTCGGAGTGCAGGCATCCTGCATGATTTCGGGTACGAGTCCGTATCCGGCAAGCGCATTCGGCAGCGACACGTGCTCGGTCTTGAGCAAGCCGAACATGCGCACCAAGCGATACGTCCATGGGTTCAGGCGATACGCCACGACCATCGGGCGCTTGGAGAGCATCGCCTCGAGCGCGGCGGTGCCCGAAGCGAGCAATACGGCGTCCGCCGCGACCATTGCGTCACGCGCGTGACCATCGATGATGCGCACGATCGGCGCGCCCGGATCGACGTAAGCTTCCCCGGCGACCGCGAAACCGGCGTTGCGCACCAGCGCTTCGAATGCCTCGCGGCATGCCGGATTTGCCATCGGTGCGACGATTTGCAGCGAGGAGATGTCGCGAGACAGCAAACGCGCCGCTTCGAGAAAGTCTTCACCAAGGCGCTGAATCTCGCCGATTCGGCTGCCCGGCAACAGCGCCAGAACAGGCGCAGTGGCCGGCAGGTCGAGCGCGACCCGCGCGCTTGCCTGATCCGGTTCGAGCTCGATGCTGTCGGCCAGCGGATGACCGACGAAGCGCGCATCGATTCCATGGCGCGCATAGATCGGTGGTTCCATCGGGAACAGACACAGTACACGTTGGGCGCTGTGCCCGATTTTTGCGACCCGGCCCGCGCGCCAGGCCCAGATCGACGGGCTGACGTAGTGCACGGTCGCGATGCCGAGCCGCCGCAATTTGCGCTCCAGGCCAAGATTGAACTCGGGCGCATCGATGCCAACGAAGACGTCGGGCCGCCAGTCCCGTGCGCGATGCAGAACATCGCGCCTCAATGCGAGCAGCCCGGGAAGATGTTTCAGTACTTCGACCAAGCCCATGACACTCAGTTGCTCGATCGGGTGCCACGAATCGAGACCTGCGTCGATCATGCGGGGTCCGCCGATTCCGGCGAACAGCGCGTGCGGAAATCGTTCGCGCAATGCCTCGATCAATCCGCCGCCGAGCAGGTCGCCGGATGATTCGCCCGCCACCAGCACGAAACGCGGCGCTGCGCCAGTCGTCACCGCAACAACGATCGCTGGCTCTGGGCAATGAAGTCGAGCATGACTTGCACATCCGGCGCGCCGCTGGCGACCTCGGACAGCTCTGCTCGCGCCTGTGCCAGTGGCAGGCCTGACAGGTAAAGCGTCTTGTACGCACGCTTGATCGCGCCGATGCGTTCGTTCGAGTAACCGCGTCGGCGCAATCCCTCGGCATTGATGCCACGCGGTTCCGCGTAGTTGCCGGCCACCGTGATGTACGGCGGTACGTCGCGGTTGATGATTGCACCCATCGCAGTAAACGCATGGGCTCCGATCTGGCAGAATTGATGGATCAGGCTGAATCCGCCGAGCGTTGCGAAATCGCCGACGCGCACATGGCCGGCCAGAGACGCTGCGTTGGCCATGATCGTGTTGTTGCCCACTTCGCAATCGTGCGCGATATGCACATACGCCATCAGCCAGTTGTCGTCGCCGATTCGCGTCGTGCCTCCGCCCTCCGCCGTACCGCGGTGGAAAGTGACGAATTCGCGGATGACGTTGCGGTCACCGATTTCCAGGGCGCTCGATTCGTCGCGGAACTTCTTGTCCTGCGGCGCAGCGCCGAGCGAGGCAAACTGGAATATCCGGTTGTCACGACCGATTCGCGTCGGTCCCTCGATCACCACGTGCGGACCGATTGAAGTGCCATCGCCGATCTCGACACCGGCGCCGACGATGCTGTATGCACCGACGCTGACGTTGTCGCCGATGCGGGCACCCGGATCGACCAGGGCGGTCGCATGAACCGTCACCCCACCCGCCCCGCGCACAACAATTCGGCCGCGGCAACGAGCTTGTCCTCGACAAAGGCTTCGCAGCGAAACTGGCACATGGAACGGATCCGGCGAACCTGCTCGGTTTTCAGTACGATCTGGTCGCCCGGCACGACCATTCGCGTGAACCGCGCCTTGTCGACCCTGGCCAGGTAGAACAATGCCTTGCGCGTGTCTCCGTTGGTGTTTGACAGATGCACCAGCAATCCCGATGCCTGCGCCAATGCCTCGATGACCAGGACGCCCGGCATGACCGGATGACCCGGAAAGTGGCCCGGGAAAAACGGCTCGTTGACGCTTACATTCTTGATCGCCGTAAGTTGCTTGTCCGCGGTGTAGTCGATCACGCGATCTACCAGCAGGAACGGGTAGCGATGGGGCAGCAGACTTTCGATGCCATCCGCATCCAGTGGCATCGTGAAAGTACTTTCGATTTCCCTGCTTTCACTCATGATTTGTTTTCCTTCTCGATGGCACCGACACGTCGGGCCAACTCGTCAAGTCGCTTGAAGCGCGCGGCGTTGCGTCGCCACGCGCTCGTATTCTGGATTGGCGTACCGGACGAGTATTCGCCGGCTTCGCGAATCGAATGGGTTACCAGACTCATCGCGGTCACGCTGACGTTGTCGGCAATGCTCAAGTGCCCGAGTATGCCAGCGCCACCGCCGACCAGGCAGTTGCGACCAATTGTCGCGCTTCCGGCCACCGCGGAGCAGCCTGCCATGGCGGTGTGTGCTCCGATGAACACGTTGTGCGCTATCTGGATCTGATTGTCGAGACGAACATCGTTCTCAAGCACGGTGTCCCCGATCGTGCCGCGATCGATCGTGGTGTTGGCACCGATTTCGCAATCATCGCCGATTCGTACCCCGCCTTGTTGCGGTACCTTGATCCAGCCATCGGCCGTCAGGGCAAGTCCGAAACCGTCTGCCCCGATGACGACGCCCGGGTGAACCAGCACGCGTTCGCCAAGATGCACTGAACTCACCAGAATGACGCGTGCGATCAGACGGGAATTCCTGCCCACCGTGCAATCGGCGCCGACCATGCAATGGGCGCCGATATCAGCGTCGTCCTCTATGCGCGCGCCGGATTCGACCACGCAAAACGGGCCGACGCTGGCACTTGCTGCGATCAGGGCATCGTCCGCGATGATGGCACTTGGATGGATTCCCGGGACTGGTCGTTCCCTCGGAGCGAACAACTCGGCGACGCGCGCGAATGCGACATACGGATCCGGCGCGATCAACGTCGCGCCGGAAAACGCAGCGGCATCGGTCTCGTTCAAGATGACTGCGCCTGCGCGCGTGCTGGCGAGTTGTCCGCGGTAACGGGGCTTTGCGACGAATCCGATCTGATCGCGTTCGGCGTTCGCCAGTGCGGCCACGCCGCGGATCATCAGCGTGGCATTGCCGCGCAATTCGAGACCGCAGCGCAGGGCGATGTCGCCGAGGGCGATCGGCGTCTTCATTTTTGCGCGTCCGCCGGGCGATAGTCGCGCTTGAGCCGCTCCAGCACCTGATCGGTAATGTCCACGCGGGCGCTGGCGTAGACGACGGGACTCGGCACGATCAGGTCGTAACCGTTGTCGCGCGCAAATTCGACGACGGCATTGTTGATGTCCCGCCAGCTGCGGTCGAGCTCCTGATCGCTGCGCGACTTCAGCTCGGCGCGCAAGGTTTCGCGATTACGCTTGATCGATCTATCGAGCGCATCGATTTCGCGTTTGCGCGCATCGTTTTCGGTTGTATCCGCGCCGTCTCCCGCGGTTTTCTGTTGTGCCGCGCGCAAGCCCGTCAGGCGCGCTTCGTCCGCCTTCAAATCGGCATCTCGAGATGCAAATTCGCGTTCGAGTTTCTGCCGGCTCGCGATGACCTGGGGCGCGTTGTCGAGCAGGCGTTTCATGTCGACGTAGCCAACTTTGCCGGCAATCGATTGCGCGGCCGCGAGGCCGCCCCAGCCGATCGCCGACGCAACCAGAAGCAGGTGGACCCATGATCCTGCCGATACGCTTCGCGTCACGCGACGGTCTCCCAACGCATTTCTTGCTGCGGCCTGACCCTCATGCGGGCATCAGGCTAGCACTCCAGCAGAGTGTACAAAAAGCCCCCCCGGCCGTTCTTGGGACGCTTTGCATGGCCAATCCCGTCCGCCAGGGTGTGCGCAAAGGAACACGTGTCATCGAGCTGCAGTCGATGCTGTCCCGCACATCGCGGCAGTCCCATGAATCGTGCTTGTCCGCGCCCTGCTAGAACGAGTTACCGAAAGTAAACTGAAGAACCTCGGTGTCGTCACCCGGTTTCTTGCGAATCGGTTTGGACAGGTTGATCACGATCGGTCCGATCGGTGCGCGCCAGTGCAAGGACAAGCCCGTGGATGCGCGCAACTCTCCGACGCTGAACGTGTTGTAGTCCTTGAACACGTTGCCGGCGTCGACGAACCAAGACAGCTGAATTCGGTCGTCATCTTCCTTCGCGAACGGGACGGGGAAAATGATCTCCGCCGAAGCGACCGTCTTGAATGCGCCGCCGAGCGGCTGTCGGCAGTTCTTGTTGCTGGCAGGGCAAATGGTCGGATTGAGGATTTCATAGGGACCCAGCGTATTGTCACGGAAACCGCGCACGTCGGAAACGCCACCGGCAAAGAAGTTCTCAAAAAAGGGCAGTCCGCTGATTTCCCGGCTCGCTCCTTCGCCGTTGGCGTTGCCGATGTTGTCGACCGCGTGGATGGTGCCGTAACTGTCGCCGTAGCCGAGATTGAAATTCCCGTAGAACGTGAGCTTTTGGGTCAGCGGGATGTATTGTCCGAACCTGTAATTGAACTTGTAATACTCAACGGTCGCACCCGGCAACGTCGCTTCGAGTGACAAGGTCTGCAACGAACCGCGCGTCGGATTGAAGAACTTGTTGCGGGTGTCGTGCGCCCAGGACAGTTGCGCGTCGACCGCATGGAACGTGCGGTGGCCGACTTCAGTGAGATAGTTGATGAAAGATTGGGGCGTGATGCCGTCGAACGTGCTGATCGAGGTCTTGTTGAGGCCAATCTGGGTGTTGATGGTATCGCTTTCGCTGATCGGAATGCCGAGGTAGGTATTGAATTCATCGGCATTGGTGAGGTACGGCGCGATATTGGCCTGTCCCTGGTCGAGTTCGGTGTGACGCAGGTTGTAGCCGAGGCCGATGCCGTCGTCGGTCAGATACGGTTCGAAATACGACAGCTCGTAGCGCTTGATGAACGAGCTCTGCGAGATCGTGAAGCCGATGCGATCACCGGTACCAAAGAAATTGTTCTGCTGCACCGAGACGCTGGCGATGATGCCTTGGACCTGGGAATAGCCGACGCCGAACTGGAAACTTCCGGAATTCTCCTCGACCACGGTGACATCGACATCGATCTGGTCCGAGGTGCCGGGCACTTTCGGTGTATCGATCGTCACCGTGCTGAAATAGCCGAGCCTCTGCAGGCGTATCTTTGATCGATCGATGGCGGCCTGCGAATACCAGGCGCCCTCGAGTTGGCGCATCTCGCGCCGCAACACGCTGTCCTCGGTATGCGAATTGCCCTTGAACACGATCCGGTGCACATACACCCTCTGGCCCGGCTCGACATCGAAGTTCAATGCGACGAGGCGCTTGTCGCGGTCGATCGCGGGGATTGGATGCACCTCGGCGAACGCGTAACCGATATTGGCGAGTACCGAGGTGATCGCGTCGGCCGATGCCTCCACCTTGCGGCGCGAAAAAAGCTCGCCCGGCTTCACCGTGATGAGCTTGCGCAAGTCCGTTTCCTTGAGCACCAGGTCGCCGGTCAGCGTAATCGCGCCAATGTTGTAGATATCGCCTTCGCGAATGTCCGCGTCAACATAGATCTTGCGCTTGTCCGGGCTGATGGACACCTCGGTCGAATCGACGTTGAAATCGACATAACCTCGATCGAGATAATAGGAACTCAGTTTTTCGAGGTCCCCGGACAATTTTTCGCGGGAGTACTGGTCGTCCTTGGTGTACCAGGACAGCAACCCGGTGGTGTCCGATTCGAAATCGCTGCGGATTTCCTTGTCCGTGAAGGTGTGATTGCCGACGATGTTGATGTGCTTGATCTGTGCGGCCTGGCCTTCGGCGATGTTGATCGCCACTTCGACGCGGTTGCGATCGAGGTGCACAACGGACGTCTTGACCGACACGTTGTATTTTCCGCGGTTGTAGTACTGGCGGGTCAGTTCGGTCTGCACTTCATCGAGTTTGAGGCGGTCGAATGGCTCGCCTTCCGAGAGGCCAATGCCTTTCAGGCCCTTGCGCAGATCGTCTTCCTTGAGATCCTTGTTGCCACGAATCGCAATCTTGGAAATCTGGGGTCGTTCCGTCACGGTGACGATCAGGATATTGCCCTGATGCGACAGGCGCACGTCATTGAAGAAGCCGGTCTTGTACAACGCGCGAATGGACTGGGCCGCGCGGGCCGGAGTCAGAACCTCGCCGCGTTCGACCGGCAGGTAGGTGAAAACCGTGCCGGGCGCAATGCGAGAAAGCCCATCCACCCGGATTTCCGAGATCGTGAAGCTGTCGGAGGCAATGGCGTCCTGGCAAAACCAGACGAGCAGAAACAGGGCGGCAATACGCTTCATCGTCACTTCCATCCGGGCGTCGGTAGACTCGCGGCAGACGTGCGCCACGGCCTTTCTTGTTTTGAGGGCAGGCTACGGATCAGGAAACGATCCGCAGGATATCGTTGTAGAACGCCAGCCCCATGAGTGCCACGAGTACCGTCAGGCCCGCATATTGGCCGGCAATCTGCACGCGTTCACTCACCGGGCTGCCCTTGACCAACTCGATAAGGTAATACAGCAGGTGCCCGCCGTCCAAGACCGGGATCGGCAGCAGGTTCATTATGGCGAGGCTGAGCGATATCAGCGCGAGAAAGCTCAGGAACCAGGCCAAGCCCATGTGCGCGGACGTATTGGCGTACTGGGCGATCGTGATGACGCCGGAGAGATTCTTCAGCGAGGCTCCGCCGCTGACCATTTTCCACAACATGTCGAGCGTGTCGCGGGTCATGTGCCATGTTTCGGAAAATGCTGCGGGCACCGCAGCGAATATGTTGTAGCGCAATGTCGTGTCGTAGTGCGCATCGACCGGTTTGGCCGTAACTCCGAGTATCCAGGCGTCGCGACCGTCCTGTTTCTCTCGAACCGGCTCGGCGGAAACCGTTCGCTTTTGTCCGTTGCGAACGAAGCCAAGTTTGAGCGCGGTACCCTGGTTCGACTGCCTGGGAATCTGCACCTGCAGGTCGCGCCAGTCCTTGATCGCAACCGTTCCGATCGAGACGATCCGGTCGCCCGGCTCGAGTCCGGCCCGCGCTGCTGCGCTCCCCGGTTGCACGGTTCCGACTACGGGCGGCACTGCGATTTGCGCGGGCGTCAAACCCATGTCATTGAACAGCGTGCCCTGGTTCTCGTCTGCGGGCATCCTGGAAAGCGCGAGCGTGTGGGAGCCGGTGCGACCGTCGCGATCCACGACTTCGACAGGCGTGTCGCGCCGGTCCATTGCCGCCTTGGCGAGCGCAAGGCTCGCATCGGTCCACGTCGCTACATCCTGATCCCCGATGCGGGTGATGCGATCCCCCTCATGCAGGCCGGCGCTCGCGGCCAATGCCGTCGTGGGGCCGACGATCGGCAGGTAGTCCGGTTTGCCGATGACGAACATCAGCCAGAACGCGGCCAATGCAAACAGGAGGTTGAACGCGGGGCCGGCGGCGCTGATCGCCATTCGCTGCAGCACCGGCTTGCGGTTGTAAGCGCGATCCAGATCCGATGCCGCGACTTCGCCCTCACGTTCGTCAAGCATCTTGACGTAGCCGCCGAGGGGAATCGCTGCGATCGCAAACTCGGTACCGTGGCGATCGTAACGCGACCACAGCGGCTTGCCGAATCCCACCGAGAATCGCAGCACCTTGACGCCGAACCGTCGCGCAACCACGAAGTGCCCGAATTCGTGGAAGGTGACGAGCACGCCGAGCGTGACGATCAGCCACCAGACGGAACCTGCGATTTCGCTCATGGACGCATCTCCGGCATTGCCGCGGCAATCCGATTTCGGGTACGCAAACGGACCAGCACTTCCACTTCGAAGAATCCTTGTTGCGGTTCGGCTCGCGGAATCAAAGGGGCCAAATGCGGGAAAGTGCGCATTCTCAGGCGGCACGTGCCGCAATGATACTTTGCGCAAGCCGACGCGCCGTTAAATCGCTGTCAATCAATGCATCGAGCTCGCCCACGGATTCGACTGACGAAGCATCCAGGGTCTGCTCGACGACCTGTGCAATTCCCAAAAACGGCAATCGACCAGCGAGAAAGGCGCTGACTGCCTCCTCGTTTGCCGCGTTGAGAATCGCCGGCGCGGTTCCGCCCGCACGCAGCGCCTGATAGGCAAGGTCGATGCAGCGAAACGTTGCCCGATCCGGACGTTCGAACTCGAGGCGAGCGAGCGCCACCAGATCGAGCGCGGCGACCCCGGCTTCGACCCGGTCCGGCCACGCCAAGGCGTGCGCCAGTGCGGTGCGCATATCGGGATTGCCGAGTTGCGCCAGGACGGACCCATCGATGTATTCGACCAGCGAATGGATGATGCTTTGCGGATGCACGACGATCTCGACCGCATCCGGCGCTGCATTGAACAGGAAATGTGCCTCGATGACTTCGAGACCCTTGTTCATCATGGTCGCCGAATCCACCGAAATCTTGCGGCCCATCCGCCAGTTCGGGTGCGCGCAGGCCAGATCCGGCGTCACCTGGTCAAGATCGCTGCGCTTGCGCCCGCGAAATGGACCACCAGATGCCGTCAGCAGGATTCGACGGACGCCTGCATGCCCCAGATTCGGCTGGCCGCGCGGCAGGCACTGGAATACCGCATTGTGTTCCGAATCGATCGGCAGCAAATCGCCTCCGCCTGTCGCCAGGGCTGCGAGCATCAACGGGCCCGCCATGACGATCGCTTCCTTGTTGGCCAACAGCAGGCGCTTTCCACTCCGCGCGGCGGCGAGCGTGGAGGCGAGGCCGGCCGCACCGACGATTCCGGCGACGACGGTGTCGCATGCGTCGCCGGTGGCGATGTCGACCAGGGCATCCGCGCCGGCCATGACCCGGCAGGTCACTCCGATTTCTTTCAGGCGTGCTCGCAGCGGGTTCTCGCAAGCGGTATCCGCGATCACCGCGATTTCCGGACGAAAGCGTTTGCAGGCGGTCGCGAGCTCGGCCACATTCCGGTGTGCGGCGAGCACACTGGCGCGAAATCGTTGCGGATGTCGCGCGATGACATCGAGCGTGCTTGCGCCAATCGAACCGGTTGCGCCAAGAATGGCGATACGCTTCACGGGCGCAGCAGCAGATCGAGCAGCAGCTTGCCGATGGCGAATACCGGCAACGCCGCAAACACGCTATCGAGCCGATCGAACAGGCCACCGTGGCCCGGGAAGAGGCTACCGGAATCCTTGACCTGCGCCTGGCGCTTGATCAGGCTTTCGAACAAGTCGCCGACGATCGACGCAGCGACGGCCAGCAGCGCAATCGCGATGAGCCCGATCAAGCCAGCACCTCTTGCGTCGAGTACCAGGCAGGCAACCAGCGCAAACAGCGCGGAGCCGGCCAGGGCGCCCCACACGCCGGCGGTGGTCTTGCCGGGACTGATGCGCGGCGCGAGTTTTCTTGTTCCGTAACGGCTGCCCGCAAAGAAGGCCGCGATATCCGCAGCCCATACCAGCGCCAGCGCGAACAGGGCCCAGCCGTGACCGTGTTGTGGCTGGCGATGAAGCGCAATCACGGCCGCCCATGCCGGTATCACGACAAGGGTTCCCGCGATGAGCTTGATCGCCCGATTGATTCTCGTGGGCGCCGCGGCGAAACTGAAATTGCCGAGCCAGACCAGCACCAGCAGCCACCAGACGATTCCCAAACCGATCACGTCCCACCAGAACGCCTGATCGCGAACCCCCCACAACAACACCAGCAGAAGCGCGTTGGCCGCGAGAACGGCCAGACGAGCAGTCGTCGAGCGCAAGCCGAGCAGGTTGGTCCACTCCCACAGCGCGAGCAACGAAATGAAAGCCGTCAGGAGCGCGAACAACGGTGTCGGCAGCAGCAATACCATTGCAACCGCGACGGGCGCCAGCACCAGTGCCGTGAGAATGCGCTGCTTCATGAACTCGTGCTGATGACCATCGTAGCCGTCGCTACCCGGTCACGCGCAGTTGCGATGAAGTGCGCCCATAACGCCGCTCGCGCCGCGAATATTCCGACAGCGCCCGATCCAGTACCTCGGCATCGACATCCGGCCACAATGTGTCGGTGAAATAGAGCTCGGCGTACGCGAGCTGCCACAGCAGGAAATTGCTCAGGCGAAATTCGCCGCCCGTGCGTATCAGCAGGTCGACCGGCGGGGTGTCGGCAAGGCACAGAAATCTGGCGAAGGATTCTTCGGTGATGTCGTCGGTACGCAGGTCGCCAGCCTCCACCGCTTCGGCGCTGCGGCGGGCGGCATTGGCAATGTCCCAGCGTCCGCCGTAATTGACTGCCACATTGAGGTGCAAGGCGCCGTTGGATGCGGTTTTCCTCGTTGCCGTGCGCATGCGTTTGCGCAGGTCGGGCTTGAAGATGTCGAGATCGCCGATGAACGTCACGCGCACGTCATTGGATTGCAATTCGTCGACCTCGCGGTCGAGCGCCTTCATGAACAATTGCATCAGCGCTCCGACTTCCGCTTCGGGACGACGCCAGTTTTCGCTAGAGAATGCGAACAGGGTCAGCGCCTCGACCTCGCGGCGCCGGCACCATTCGATGCTTGCGCGCACCGCCTTCTGGCCTTCGCGATGTCCGAAGCTGCGCGGCCGTCTGCGTTGCTGGGCCCAGCGTCCGTTGCCATCCATGACGATGGCGACATGACGAGGAACGTGCGGGACGGCGTCGGAATCCATGAGATCGATCTTGAGGGCGCGGCCGAGGGGATTGGGTGAACGCAAGGGCTGAGGGCCAGGGCTGAGGGCTGAACTGCGAAAAGCGCAGAGCGGCGCGGATGCACGCTCTTCGCCCTCAGCCCCGTCTTTCTTCACATCGACATCAACTCGTCTTCCTTCGCCCTGACCACGGCATCGACGTCCTTGACGAACTTGTCGGTCAACTTCTGGATCTCGTCGTCCGCGCGCCGTTCATCGTCTTCGGAGATGGTCTTGTCCTTCTGCAATTCCTTGATCTGGTGCAGGGCGTCGCGGCGGACATTTCGCACTGCCACCTTGGCGTTCTCCCCCTCGTGGGCGACGTGCCTGGACAATTCCTTGCGCCGCTCTTCGGTCAGCACGGGCAGATTGATGCGGATGACCATGCCGACGGTGGTCGGATTGAGCCCCAGATCGGATGCAAGGATGGCCTTCTCGATCGGGCCGACCATGGTCTTCTCGAACGGTGTGATCACGATCGAACGCGCGTCGGCAATGGCCACGTTGGCGACCTGCATGATCGGCGTATCGGCACCGTAATAGGGGACCTTGAGTGGTTCGATCAGGGCGGTACTTGCGCGCCCGGTGCGCAGACGCGACAGCTCGTGCTGCAGTGACTCGACGCTCTTGTGCATGCGTGTCTGCGTATCCTTCTTGATGTCATCGAGCATGATCCGATCACCGTTTTCGCATTTCGAGCCATCGCAAAGTATAGCAGCGGCACCGCAGCCGGCAGCCGGAGGAAATGTCTCGGTATCCGCGAGTCGGGCGTCGCGCACGGATGGCTGGAGTGATCTGCGCGTTCGATGGCGAGCGAGCGCATACAGTGACCTGCTTGAAGTAGCGGCGTCGAAAGCACGCATTGCCCGCCGCGGCGCGTTTCCGCGCTTTTCACCCCGGTCAATCGGGATCGACGAAGCGGTTCGACCGGAACGACGGGGATCGGATGGCACGTTGCGTACCCCCGATCCCGGAAGGATTGCCGCCAAGTGACGTCGTCAACGCACCGCTGAAAAATCGTCGATAGTCGACATGGGCACTCCGGCGCGGGTGCGGTCTTTTGCTTGGCTATGCTCTGCGCACTGTTGGCCCTTGCAGGCGCCGCACCATCGACGCCGTGTATTACGCAGCAGCCGCGCGCGCAGCGTGGTCAGAACTGCCGTGTCAGCCGGGTTTCCAGCGCGTACTTGAAGTTGAATACGGTATCGCCCCAGAACTCGCGCTGGATCCCGGTCGACAGCGTGTAGGCGCTGCCGAGATCGTAGTCGAAACCCACGCCTGCGGCGTGGTAACTGTGCACGGAAATCTGGTCGTGGCGATACCAGTAGTCATTGGTCTCGCCGTCGGTCAGCGGCAGCAAATCCAGCGCATGGACGCCGTTGCCCCTGCGGCCAGTCAGGAACGTGCGCACGGAGAACTTTTCGTTGACGAACCAGCCGAATTCGGCGTCGAAGCGCTGGTAGCCGGTGTCGTAACCGAGGACGTGCTTGCTGAATGCATAACCGTACCCGAGTCTGTAGTACAGATTGGTGAACTCGAACTGGTGCGCAAGTGTCGCCGAAAGCAGGAGTTGCGTGAGCCGCTGGCCGACTGCGGCGTTGTCGAAGAACACATAGTCGTGACTCGGAACGGTGAGCGTGGCCGACGGCGTGATGAAATAGTCGTTGATGTGCGTGTACCAGGCCACGCCAAGATTGAAGTCCTGCCACGTGCCATGGTAGCGGCCGTCGTCGATGAATCGCGATTCCGGGTGCGACGGATTGAGCACTGGAATATTGGCGCATTGCGGCGGCGCGGTGGTCGGGCAGTGCGGCTGGTCGCCGGTGTAGCGGTTGTCGAGATACGGAATACCGAAGTGGACCGACCAGTTGTCCGCGACGTAATAGGTGAGATCGAAGTCGAAGCCGCGGCTGCGCACGGCCCCGTTTGGCAGCTCGATGTTGGAAGCGGCCTGGAAGCCGTTGACGTAGGTGTTGAGGTAGGCGATCGAGATGCTGCCGTGCCCTTTGGCGGATTCCTGCAGCGAATGTTTCGCCGGCGCCGGGGCGAAGAGAGACTGACCGCCGCCTGACGAAGTAGCGGCATCTTGCGCACAGACCGCCTGCATGGTGGCGATTCCCAGAACCAGCGACACGATTCGCCGAAACATGGCCGTCCCTCCCAGATTGCGTCAACACAACCCCTTGCGGCCTTGCGAAAGGCCGCGATTCGACGCGTCGGCAGCGCGGCTTACGCGCCGCGCGTCTTCATCGTCTGTTCGATTTCCTTCAAAAACTGGTTGAGATTCGCGCTTTCGTTCAGCGCCAGCGGATACTGCTTGCGGATCGCATCCTCGTCGCCGTGCTGGAACACCGGAATCAGCGCCGGCTCGTGCGAGATGCGCGCGAGCTGCGGCTCGATTGCCGGAAGATCGCCGGCATAGGTGATGATCACGTCGTACTGGTGCGCGGCCAGCGCCTTGGCGAGTGCATCAGGCGTGTCGACGACGGTGACGGAATGGCCGGCTTTTTCCAGGTTTTCGTGGAACATCTGTTCGTCTGCGATGATCGCCTGGTGTGCCGCAGTGCCGCCGTACAGCAGGATCTGCGCCGGATGGCGCGTGATGAAGGCGTGGTAGCGCATGGCGCCGCCCATGCGGTACATCACTTCGCCGCAGGCCTGCGCATCCGAAGCCGACATGGCCACGGCGACCAACAACAAGGTCGTACCCAGCTTGTTCATGAGATTCTCCTGTGCGTGGTGGACAGTTCAGGTTGAGTGCCTTCCCTGGCGGAGTCGCGTTTCGCGTTTTCCGCGAACTTGCATTGGGGAATTGGCGCCAGCGATTACACGCTTGTCCTGAGTCTTGTGCGAGGGTGAGTCCCGGGCCTTGTCTTGGGCCTTGTCGAAGGGCTCGGCCGTAATCGCGAAAAATACCGGCGTACTCCAGCCATGATCGGCGGTTTCCAGGTCCAGGGTGGCAACGATTCTTTCCGGGTGTGGATTGGGCAGGCGCGGGTTGCTGACCAGCACCTGCGGCATCAGTCCGATGTCCCGGAAGGGGACGCCTTGGACCCAGCCGATCGGGGTGGGCTGGTCGTGGCCGGTCCAGCCCGGCACGTCGCGCTGGGTGCGGATCGGCAGCGCGGCCTGGCTACCGTCGCGGTAATGCAGGCGCACGGTCGCATACGTGCGTTCGCGGGATTCGCCGATGTCTTCGGGTGCGTAGAGCAACACGTGCAGCGCTGCAATCGGCAGCGCCGGCAAATGTATGGCGGTTACGCTGGCGCGCGGCGCGATCTGGTAGCGTGTGCCCGCGGTTTCGCCTATGCTGCCGCCCCGCATTTCCAGCGCGCCGCGCAAGTCGTAGTCGATTCCATCCAGACGGACCAGGCCGAATGGAAAATCGGTCATCGCGGGCACGCCGGAATTCATCACGTTGGTGAGCGATGCCGGTGCCAGGTCATAGACATCGCTCAAATCGATCTGCAAGACGCTGGCGGCCGGGTCGCGGGCCGGAATCGGGTTGGATCCGATCCAGCGCGCGATCCGCGGCGCCGGCCTTGGCGCGGCTGCGGGCGGCGGTCCCGGATCGCCCGCGCGAAGACGCAGGCGTTGGCCGGAGTCAGCCACGCGCAATACCCGCGCGCCGCCATTACGCGGAGTCAACAGCGCGGCCTGCACCTGTAGTTGCTTCAGGTCCTCGTGGCTTGTCGCTACTGGCCACAGACGCCAGGAACTCGCGATCGAGGGTCCTACAAAGGCAAGCAGATGGCGATCGTCGCTGCTGAAAGCCAGCGCACTCACGGAGTTCATCTGCGAGTCCTGGGTCTGCAGCGGCGGTCCGACCGGTGTGAGATCCGCCGCCTCATACAGTTGCACGTTGCGGCCGAACGCATGCGCGACCAGGCGGCCGTCGTGACTGATCGCGAACACGTTTGTCGCCTCGCCGCCGCGCAGACCGCTGGCGCTGCGTTCGCCCGGTGCGCCGGGATCGAGCACCACCCTGTCTCGGCCGGCAAGCAGGGGCTTGTCGCCGAGCGCGGCGATGCCGATCGGATAGACGCCCGGCACATGACGCTGTTCGACGATTTTCCCCGAGTGCAGATTCCAGAGCATCAGGTCGGCGTTGTTGGCCTGGGTGTCGTCGAGGTTGCGCGTGACCAGCCACAGGCGTTGCGCATCGGCAGTGAAAGCCGCCCAGATCACCGGCTGCGCGGGATCGTGCGGATAGGCGCCAAGCGATTTCAGCGTGCGCATGTCGAACACCTCGGTCGCGCCATCGGCAGGGCCGGTGGCAAGCAGGCGCGAGGCATCGGCCGACAGCACGAATTGGCGCAGGGGCCCCTTGATCGCGACGCCGCCCCGATCGAGGCGGTGGCCGTTGCTCAAGTCGTACAGTTCGATCCGTTCCTCGAAGCCGTGCGCGCCGTTCTGATCGAAGCTGAGCGCGGCGAGCCGGCCGTCGGCGCCGACGGCGATATGCTGAGGCGTGTCGCGCAGCAGAATGGTAGGAATGCGCTGGCGCAGCGTGGCGGCATCGAAAACATGCAAGCCGGCGCGCGCAACGACGATCAGGGTATTGCCTTGACCGGCCATTTCGGCGAACGCGATCGGCGGTGGCAACGGCAACCACCGTGTCGCGGTCCGCCGCGCGGTCGACAGTATGCGCAGATGGTCGTAGTTGACATCCACCACGTGATCGCCGTCGGTATAAAGGTTATCCGGGCTCACGAGTGCCGGATTTGCGTCCAGCATGACCGGCGCCGGCAACCGCCACAACCGGATTTCGCCGTCCATTCCGGCGCTGGCGAGCAGACCAGCGTGTGGCGCCGCGCTCAGCCAGTACGGCCCCGCTTGCGCGCCGCGAGGCGGGCTGGCGATCAGAGGCGTGGCTTCGCCCAGCATCGGCCCTTGCTGCGGCAGGCGCCAGATCCGGGCATCGCCGTCGTTTCCGGCGATCTGGCCGGAAACGATCAGCAGCCGGCTGGCGCGGTCGATTTCCACATGCGTTGCATTGAAATCCGCCTGCATCTGTCCTGCGTGCAACAGTTCGCCACTGGCGACGTCATAGGCCAGCGCCGCGCCGTCGCTGCGTGCCACGGCCAGCCACGCATCGTCCGCGCTGAAGCTGAGCCATGTCACCGGGCTGCCCAGAGGGCCCGGCAGCTCCCTCACGCGCAGGTCGCGCGGATCGAGCAGCAGGATTTCCCCATTGCTGGTGCCGAGCGCGAGCGAGGCGCCGTCGCGGCTGGCGGACCAGGCGGTGAACGATTCGTGTGGCGGAAGCGGCACCGCACGTGGCGTATCGAGGTGGTGCGGATCGAACAGGAGCAACTCGCTCATGTTGCGGCCGAACTGCAACGCGTAGCGCAAGTGCGGGTCGAGTATCCATTGTCGAATGCCGTTTATTACCAATTCCGGGGCCAGGTTCGACAGCGGGCGCCACGGCTCGACCTGCCAAAGTTGCACACGATCGTGCTTATCGTGCAGCAGCGCGTGACGGCCGTCGGCGCTCCAGTTGATACCGATCAGATTGCCGAACTGCTTCGGCGGCGCAATCGCCGTTGCCCGATCCAGATCGATCAGCATGCCCGAGGTGCTCGGGCCGGGCACGAAATCCAACCATTCGCCGGTCACCAGCAGGCGGTGATCATCGACAAAGCGCGGCAGGATCGGCACCTCATCGGCGTCGAGATAATCCAGCAGGTCGACGCGGCCGCGCTCGGTCAGCGTGGCCGTGTCGTACCAGCGCACGGAGAGATCGTTGAGCGTCACCGCGAGCAGGCGGCCGTCCGCGCTCAACGCGGTTGCCATCGGATTGGCGTCCGGAATGATGAAGCGGTCGATCAGTGTAACGCCCTGCTTTTCTATCATGCCGATCTCGTGGCGCTCGACCTCGGTTTCAGCGGTTTTGCTGGCGGATTGCTTTTCCTCGATGTTGGCGATCAACGGGTTCAGTGCCTCGAAGCCGTTGCCTTCGCGCATCAGGCGCAACGCAGTATCGCGGCGCCCGTCCCAGAGGCGTTGGCTGGAAACTGCGGCGTTGTCGGTGGCGCGTTGGCGCTCGGTTTCCGCGCGCCGTGCGTTGGCATCGGCACGGCGCCATTGGCCGGTGGTGGCGGCCAGGCCGGCAAGGATTACGGCGAATGCGAACACGGCGGTGGCGGCGAGTTTGGGTTCGCGTTGCGCCCAGCGCCACGCCCGCTGCGCGGCATTGAGCGGCCGTGCGGACACCGGGCGATTTTCGATGAATCGGCCGAGGTCGTCGGCCAGCTCGCGCGCGCTGGCATATCGATCGTCGGCGCGATACGCCATGCACCTGAGAATGATCGCGTCCAGATCGCGCGGCAACGCGGGCAGATACCGACGCGGCGAACGCAGTGTACCGGCGACGACAAGCTTGAGCGTTTCCTGCGCCGATGAGGCGAGGAACGGCGGCTCGCCGCTTACGAATTCATACAGAATCGCACCCAGGCCCCAGATGTCGGTAGCCGGCGTAATGCGTTGCGCGCCCGCGGTGGCCTGCTCCGGCGCCATGTAGCTCGGGGTGCCGGAAACCTCGTGGTTGTCCGCCGCCAAGCCGTGTTCCAGGCGCCGCGCCAAACCGAAATCGGCCACATGCGGCACATCGTTTTCGTCGAGCAACACGTTGGCCGGCTTCAGATCCAGATGCAGCACACCGAGCCGATGGGCGTAGTCCACCGCCTCGGCGATTGTGCGCAACAGTGCGGCCGCGCGCCGCGGGGCCAGGCGCCCCTCGCGCTTGACCGTCGCGGCCAGACTTTCGCCGCGAATCAGGCGCATCGAAAAGAAATGCAGCTCCTCCGCGCTGCCGACCTCGTAGATTGCGACGATGTTCGGATGCTGCATGCGTGCGGCGTTCTGCGCCTCGCGCTTGAAGCGTTCGATGAATTCCCTGGATGCCCACGGTCCGGCAGCGAGCAGCTTGACCGCGACCTCGCGATCGAGACTGATCTGGCGCGCGCGGTAGACCACCCCCATGCCGCCTTCACCGATCATCTCGAGCAATTCATAGTCGCCGAACTGGCGTTGCGCGGGATCGGACAGATCCAGCTCCAGTGCATCGACCGGCATCAACGCGAGGTGGCGCAACCGGGACAGGTTCGGCGCTGGCTGCCGCCGGCTGCCGAACGCCAGCGCGGCAAGCGTGGTAGCCGGTTCGCCAATCCATGCCAACGGGTCGGCGAATGCTTGTGCCGAAGGTGTATTTGCCAGTCTGGGAGAGTTCGGCAACATATTGGTCAGGTTTGGCGCTTCATCGCGATCGCGAGCTCATGAATTCGCTAGAAGGTTTGCCAGTACCTCACATACCAGAAGCGTCCGGGCACGACGTACTCCGGGTAAAACGAATCCATCGACGCCGGAGCGCCTCTGTTTTCAGCCGGCTGCGTCGCGATCGCGAAAAACTCTGGTGAACTGCAGGGTTCTTCGATGGCTTCCAGCGCGATGCCGGAGACGGCGCGTTCGGAAGGCGGATTGAGCGGATTTACGGCCTCGATCATCGAATGCCACCCGAATTTCACACCGAAGGTCGTATGTCGCCAGGCGATCGGCAGCGTCGGACGATGATCGGTGTTTCCAAAACGCCGTCTTCCTGACCTGGATTGCGAATTTCTCGTCCACCTTCGCGAGCAGCACATTTCCCCAACGCACGTGGCGCGGACCTGCGCGACTTCCATCCGCGCAATAGACTGCGATGATCGAACAGGGCAGCTGCTCTTTCTCCGGTTCGGTGCAGTCGCAAGCCTCAGCGTCTTGCCTTTCATTGGGACGCTCTCACGACAGCTCGATCGACTCGGGAAGGCTCCAGCGTCAGCGCAAGAAACAGCAGGCCGGGGCTGGCCGTTGGGGGAGCTTCGAGTGAAATGGCCGCGACCGGGCGATCCGGTTCGGGGTTTTTCATTCTGACCACGTAGCTCGCCACCGCCGCCGTCTCGCCGCTGTCGGCGAAGCCAAAGCCGCGCAAGCCTGTGGCAAAGTCGCCGATCCAGCCGATGTGGCGCCCGCTGATGCCGGTTGGCCGGGTGTCGAGCAGCGAACGCGTGTCGCGGTCGTCGAGAATCGCGAGCACCCGCTCGCCACCATCGGCATATCGCACTCGCACCGCGCCGGTCTCCCCCGCAACGGACTGGAACTGAAAAACCAGCGCGTCGATCGCGGCGATGCGTTGCGGTGCAATCCGCAGCGGCGGAGAGCGCACGGGAAACTCGGTATTGAGCAGATTCCGTGGCGAGCCGGAAAGTTGCACGGCTAGGCCAAGCAGGAAATCGACGCCGTCATAACGTTGCAGGCCGCGCGGCAGGGTCGGCAGACTCTGCGGGCGCGGCGGCACGCGCGCGACACGGTTCATCGGCGCGCGTGGCTCGACGTTGGCGATGGCATCGAGATTCAAGGGTTGGTAGCGCGCATCCGCAATCGGCGCGACGTCGGCATTGTTGACACTGGCTGCGGCCGCCTGAGGTTGCACCGGCGCAGGCCCCGGATCGGCGGCGCGCAGCTTCCGGCGTTGTTCAGCCGACAACGCCGACTGCGGCTTTCCCTGATCGGTTTCACTCCGATCCGTGAAATCGCGCAGGCGCAGATCCTGTTCGATCTGATCCACGGGCCGTGTGTCGGCGACAATGCGCCACTCAAACCAGTGCCCGGCGATGGTGCGGCCGATCAAACGGGAGCCGTCCGGCGCGAAGGCAAGCTGCTGCACCGCGTCGTGATAGGGCATCGGCAACTTGAGATCCGGCGTGAGTCGTTCGTTGCGGTCAGTGACGAACAGGCCCACGCCATCGAGCAAGGCCAGGGCCAGCAGATGGCCGTCCGGACTGATGGCCCCGGCATTGACGCGGTTGCGGGGGTCGGGCACCACGGATAGCGTTTTTTTCACCGCACCGGCTCTGTCAAACAGGGTTGTCGCCCCCGTCACGATCACGCCGCGCCCGAGCGGCAATGTCAGCAGGTTGAAATCCTCGCCCTCGTTGACGTCGCTGGATTTGCCGATGGGTTCGCCACTGGCTGCCCAGTGCCAGAGCTTCGGGTCCGGGCCATCGCCCCAGCCGGTCGCGGCGGACAAAGTCCAGATGCTTCCATCGCCGGCGAAGCGCGCATCCACGATGTGCGCTCGCGGCTTGTCCTTGTGCAACAGGTTCTGCACGATCTTCGCAGTGTCGGTGTCTATCACCCGCACCAAGTCGGAATCCGCGGCGAAGGTATTGCGGTATTCGAAGACCAGCAGGCGGCGGCCATCGGCGGACAGGCGCAGCGCGCCGAGCGGACCGCGCAGGCGCACCGGCGCGCCCCGTTGTCGTCCGGTAGCAAGATCGAACAGGCGCACATCCTCGAAGAACTGGCCTTTGTCGTTGCTGCCAGTGGCAAAGGCGAGCATGGGGGCGGCAGCAGCCAGGCCGAGGCGCAGCGGCGAATCCGGCAACGCGACTACCGGCCAGCAGCTTGTCCCGTCACGCCAGTTCCAGCAGGACATTTCACGCCCCGCGATGGCGATAAGACGCGTGCCGTTGCCGTCCAGCCCGGCATAGGTTGGGGCTTCCGGCAACGCGATGGTCTTGCCCACGGCGCGGCCGGTCGTGATGTCGAATACGCCGACCCTATGTCCGTCGACGAAGACGAGATGCCGCCCGTCGAAACGCAATGTGTCCGGCACCAGCGGCGCGGCGGTGTGATTGTCTAGCGGCGTCCACCGCACGCGCCACAGCTTGAGCACGCCGTTGTCGCCGGTCGCCATCAGGTGCGATCGGGCATCGCTTGCCAGCGCGAAACGCGCGTAGACGGCAACCATCGGCGGCGCGGAAGCGACCGGCGCGGACAGCGGAAAACCGGGTTGCGGCAGATGCCACACAATCGCTTTGGTCGCCCAATCGCGCGTCAGGATGGTGGACGCGTCAGGTCCAAACTCGGCATCGGTCAGGGCGCTTGGATCGAGCTCGCTGCCGAGCATGACCGGCACGGCGACCGGTTCGAGTCTGTCTTCGTCGAACACCCGCATCTCGCTGGGTTCATTTGAAGCCGCGAGCAGGCGGCTGTCATCCGCGCTGTAGCGCAGCCGCGCGATCCATCCGCTGAATCGCGTTTTCAGCCACGTGGTCTTTCCGGTGTTGAGGTCCCATACCGCGAGCTGCCCGGATGTCGTGCCGATGGCAAGTTGCCTGCCATCGTGACGCACCGCCCAAGCCGTCGCGCGATCCTGCTCCTTTGTCAGATGCAACGATCTGCCGCAGGCGCATGTGTGCGGCATCGAAACTGCGGAAGCCCAGGTTCGCGTCGTCGGCCAGCACCATCGTTGCGCCGTTGTCGCTGAGCAGCGCCTCGCCCTGCAACTGAAACCCATCCGATGTCGGGGCGACATTGCCATCGAGATGGACCAGTTCGCCGTCCGCAGCCCACGGCAGCGTGCGCCAGCGCTGCACGTTGCCGTGCCTGTCGAACAGCAGCGCGTAGCGGCCATCTGCGGTGTAGTCCACGGCGAGGAAGTCGGCGAATTGCTTCGGCGGCGCGACCAGGGAGCCCGCGGCGACTTCAATCAGCGCACTGTCGATCTCGTGCGGATCCAATGCGGGGTTCAGGCCGCTCGCCGGACCAGCCACTTCGGCGTGGCAGATCAGGCGCCGCCCGTCGTTCGAGAAGTGAATGTCGATTGGCGCCTGGTTGAGACCGAACGCCGTCATCCCGAACGAATTTGGCGTGGCGTCCAGGCGCCAGCGCTGCTTGCCGCTGGCGACTTCGATCAGGCGGACCGTGCGCCTGCCGGTGACGACGGCAATGGATTTTGCTTCCGGAGAAATCGCCAGTGAGGTGATCCCCGCGGGATCGCCGAGTGGAATCGCGTCGATGAGTCGCGGCGCGTTCGCAAGTACGGTGCCGATGCGCAGGCGTTCGAGCGCGGCGCCGTCGCGGTCGCCGTGGGCCTCCATCTCGCGCAGATTTGCCACTGCGCTCTCCAGTGCCGGGATAGGCGTCGCCATGTTCCATCTGGCGTTGCGCGACGTCGCTGCGTGATTTCCACAGCGTATGCTGGGCGAAATCGGCGTTGTTTTGCGCCAGCACCGCGTTTTGCCTCGCGTGCTGCCACTGCACGCTGGTGGCGACCAGACCGATGATCAGTGCTGCGATCGCGCAGGCGATGCTCGATGCAAGCTTTGGTTCGCGGCGCGACCAACGTGTCAGGCGCTGTACCCCGTTCAGTGGCCGTGCCCGCACCGGACGGCCCTCCACGTAACGCGCCAGATCGTCGGCCAGTTCGCGTGCGCCGGCGTAGCGTTCGCGTGGTTCGCGCGCGAGGCACTTCAATATCACCGCCTGCAGATCCAGCGGCAGGTGCGGTTGCACGCGGCGTGGTGCCCGCACGGTACCCTCAATGACCAGCTTCAGCGTGTCCTGCGCGTTGGCCGCTCGGAACGGCGGCGAGCCGGTGACCAATTCGTAGAGGATCGCACCCAGACCCCAGATGTCGGTCGCCGCGCTGAGCTTGTGCTCACGCGCCTGCGCCTGTTCCGGCGCCATGTAGGCGGGCGTGCCTGAGACTTCCTCGTTGTCCACGGCGAGTGCGCTGTCGAGGCGGCGCGCCAGGCCGAAGTCGGCCACATGCGGCACGCCGTCCTCGTCGAGCAATACATTCGCAGGCTTCAGATCCAGGTGCAGCACGCCGAGGCTGTGGGCGTAGGCAAGCGCCTCGGCCACCGTGCGCATCAGCACGGCGGCGCGCTGCGCTTCCAGAGGTCCGTTACTGCGGACTGCTTCGGCGAGGCTATGGCCGCGCACCAGTCGCATGCTGAAAAAGTGCAATTCCTCGGCGCTGCCTACCTCGTAGATCGTCACAATATTGGGATGCTGCATGCGCGCGGCGTTCTGCGCTTCGCGCCGGAATCGTTCGACAAAGTCGCGCGAGGCCCACGGCCCTGCAGCAAGGAGCTTGACCGCGACTTCGCGATCGAGACTGATCTGCCGCGCGCGGTAGACCACGCCCATGCCGCCTTCGCCGATGAGTTCGAGCAGTTCGTAGTCGCCGAACTGCCGCTGTGCCGGATCATTCAGATCCAGTTCCAGCGCATCGACTGGCAGCAGCGCGAGATGACGCAGGTGAGACAGGTGCGGCGCTAGCCGCCGTCCACTACCGAACGCAAGGGCAGCAAGCGTTGACACAGGCTCGCCGATCCACGCTAATGGGTCGGCGGCGCGTTGCTGTGCCGAGGTTGCATTCACCAGGTGGGCGGCGTTCGCCGACATCTCGTTCAGTCTTTGCGTTGCAGCACGGCGAGCAACGCCTGCTGTTCGGCATCGAGTTCCTCTGCCGAGGACACGGTGTCGGCGAGCTCCTCGCTGGTCAGTTCGCGCACGCGCTGACGCAGACGCTTCAGTGCGACGACGAGTGCGAGCGGGCGCGTACGCAGTCGACGCGCGAGCTCGTCGTACTCCCCGGGTCCGGGATCGTGCGCAATGAACGGCGCCAGGGCCTCGTACATGTCGATGTGGCCGGTCTGCTGCGCTTCCTCACGCAATCGGGCAAACGCACGCGAGAGCACCTCCATGGCAAAACCGCGCTGGAACGCCTGCTCCGGCGATTCCGCATAGGTAATGTCGCGCATGTAGCGGAATTCGAGATCAGCCTCGGATGCATCCGCGACGAGCGCGGCTTCGTCGCGAGTCTTGCGCCAGTCGTCCGCCAGATAGGCGTGCAGCCGCGCCAGCAGGAAACTTCGGAAATATTGCTTCGTGGGCGGCTTCGCCTCGGAAAAATGCAGTTGCAGGTAATGGAGGAAACTGCGTGCGATATCCAGTGCGATCGCGGGCGCATGGCCGCATCGGCGGACGTAGGCATAGACCGGATATCGATATCGAACGCAAAGTTCGCTCAGTGCATCATTCGACGCACGCTCGCCGGCTTTGACGATTTGGGTGATCGTGGACCAACGCGTTGTCGCGAAGGCTCGATGGCTCTGGTTTGATGTATTCATCGTGTGCGGTCCGCGGTTAGCCACCGTATTTCAAATTTCGCTTTGCCGATTACATGGCGCTGGGTGCGACGGCTTGCTCTGACGATCCACTTCGAGTGCCATCTGTAACTTTCATGCTCCGGTCTCCAGCTTCACTCGGCCACGGCCGCGCCGAGCGCTCTGCGTAGTTCAAGCAATTCGGCGTCGAGATCGACACTCGCGGACGTGGTTTCGGCGAGTTCCTCGCGAATCAGGTCGCGCAACCTATGGCGCATGCGGTGCACCGAGACGGCCAGCGTATTGCGGCGCAAGCCCAGGCGCTCGGCGGTTCGCGCGTACTCGGCTTCATCCGGCCGCTCGATCAGGAATTCGCGCAAGGCATCGAACAACTCGCGCTTGCCGGCGTGCGCGGCCTCGTCGCGCAGATGCTTCAAGGCGCGACCCAGCACGGTCACGGCCCAAGCGCGATCGAAAGCCTCCTCGGGACCATTGTCCTCGCATGCGAGCGCGGTGCCGCCATCGATTTCCAGCGAATCGACATGGGCGTCCCCGCCGCGCTTGATTGCGTGCGCCTCGACCTCGCTGTTGATCAGATAGCGTTTCAGAATCGTCAGCAGGTAGGTACGAAATCGCCCGCGATCGCGGTCCGCGCCATCGTGCCATGATTGATCGAGGAACCGCGCGAAGAACGCCTGCACCAGGTCTTCCGCCGCGTCGGGCGTGTAACCGCGACTGCGCACATAGGCCATCACCGGTGGGCGATAGATACGACACAAGGTCTCCAGCGCGGCGCGCGCGTGTTCCGCGTCGCCGCGCGCCTGAAGAACGATGCTCCATCGCGTCGTATCGAATCGGCTCATGCGGCCCCCTCGAAGCCGTGCGCCTGGGCCAGATTATCGCCCAAATCGGAACTGCGGGTGCACTCCACGAGGACAAGTCAGCAGACGCGGAACACGCGTTCGGCTGCACTCGCTGCGTAGTCTGAACCGCGTACGCGCCGCAACTGGCGTTCAAGACGCAACTCGTCCTCGCGCTCCACCTGCCAGCGCGGCCGATCGAGATCGAGTGCCTCGATGCCGACCCCGCGCCGCGAGGCCTCGGCGAAACGATAGCGCCGAAACTCGGCATAATCTTCGACTTCCTCGCGCAACGTGTCCATCGCGATATCGACCAGCAGCGCATCGTCAAGCCGGCCGATTACCGGAATGTCGTCGCGGATCAGGTCGTTCGGGTCGTCGAGGTAGGCGATAAGGTCGTGGATGCGCCGTGCTGTCACCTCTGCGGACGTCCATGCCGCTTCGGCGCTGAGTGCCCGCATTTCCGCAGCGCGACGCATGCGCGACGCGATGAACGGCGATTGGCCACCGGTGGCCGCGGTGCGCAGCACGCGGCGCGCAACGCCCGAGACCTGATCGGCGGTCAGCGCCGGCATCGCCTCGTTGAGAGCCACGCGCGAGTTCGTTGAAGCGCCGCAACTGGCCTTCGGTGATATCGATCGCCTCGATACCCGGCGTGAAGATGCCGGACTGCGCCGGGGAGAGATCGAGGCGCGCGACCGAACGGTTGGCGTCGAAATCGAGTCGTGTGGGCATGAGGTCCTCCGGGGTGGATGGGCGGGGAAAGAATCCGGTCATCCAAGGATTACGGAAACAGCGCCGGCGATTACGGCGGTTGCAATTTGGACGTGAATCGACAGGGCAAAGCCAGGTTCGCCGTCGCTGGCCGACCCCTCCCGCTGCGGGAGGGGTCGGCATGCCGGATCGGTCGGGCGCGATCGTTCGATCAGGGGCCAAAGCCGTCCCGAAAGATCGTGTCGTAATGGCAGACCAGCGGGGCGTCAGCGAGCGTGGCCGTCAACGCGTAGCCAAAGGCCTGCTGTGTGGTGTCTGCGCTACCGGACGCCGACAGTGTTGCCTTCAATTGCAAGCTGCCGGCGGTCTGTACGGATGCGTTGGACTTCAGGGAAGCGGAGCCGGCAAGTGCAAACGAATGCAGGCTACCGCTCGGGCCGGCGTACGCCGCTGTGGGCGCTGCAACGACTACTCCCAACGTGGCTAGCAACAAGCTGATCGCGCGCGCAGATGGCGGCACCCGCCAGCGCGTGAAATTATGTAGCGCATCCATGTCACTCTCCCTGCTGCGCGACTTCGAACTTCGCCGCGCGGGCGGCACCCTGTGCCACTTCGAACTTCGTTACGCGGTCGGCGAGTTGATCGAGCTTCGCCACAAGCGCTGCGTTCTGTGCCTTGAGAGCGGAATTCTCTTCCTCGATCTTCTTGTTGAGACCCTGGATCGCGGCGAGGGCGACACCGCCTTCGTCGACAGTGCCGATCGCCTTGTCGCTTCTTCCCAAACCGAACGCGGCTTTGAAGTCCTGCGCGACCGGACCGATATGCCGCACGGATGCGCCTTCGCTCTTGTAGAACCAGTTGGTGACCGGCAACGCCACGACCTTTTCCAATACCTTGCGGGCATCAATGGCCGAAAAGCCGCTTTTGAGATTGCGATCGGATGCGTTGGTCCATACGCCTGCATTGGATAGGTAGGCGCCGGTTGTTGAGAAGATGGGTTTCGTGGAAGACGAAGCGTTTGAAGAGTCGACCAGAAGTGCCGTACCCCCACCGAAATTTTGCGCATACACGCCCACCGCATGGACACCGGCGGCGACTCCGTATACCCCCGCGGGATGGAAGTTGACGTCCGTATTTGTGTTCAATTGATAGCCTGCTATGCCGTTGACCGTTGAACTAATGGTCGAACCCTTTATGCCGTTTAGTGTGTCGGACTCGGCGGTCAACGCTGATTGGGTCGTGTCCGTGGTGTTAATTCCAACGCCGCCGGTGGCATGAATAAGAAACTGGTTTGGATTGATTGAGGTGAATTGGCCATTAGCAGCGCCGTCTGACCAAACGAATGAGCGGTCAGTTGCAGCTATTGCATTGTTCCCAGCGGCAAAACTTCTCTGGCCAGAGGCAGTGTTCTGCAAGCCGAGGCTGACCGAGTAGGCTCCGGTCGCGTTTGCCATGGATCCGCCGCTGAAGCTGCCCATGCCACTTGCGGACGATTGCTCTCCAAACGAAACGCTGTGGTTGTTCGTGTCGAGATAGCCGAGCGTGCCGCCATTGACCTTGAAGAAAAGGGACTGATTGTCGGCGGTGCCTAGATAGCTTCCGGCGGGATTCCCCGCATTACCGTCCAGCGCCCAGGAACTGCAGGTACCGGTGGCCGCATCGATACTGGCCGGTGACCGCTTGTCCAGTGCGGTGAAATCACTGCTGCCAGCGGCACGCACCTGCACCCCGACCCAGGCATTGCTGAGTCCGTCCGAGCGTGAACCGAAATCCGCCTCGGTGCTGAAACTGCCTTCACGAACCTGCACGCCGTAGAGCGTCAACGGGCCGGCCACGGCGCTGCCGCCGGATTGCGCCGAATAGAGCGTGAGCTCGATGTCGTACTTGCCTTCGGCCGGCTTGCCCGCGTCCTGCAAGGTGCCGTGATAGGTGAGCGTGGCGGCATGCGCCGACGCGAGCGGAACAGCGATCGCCAATGCAGCAGTCAGCGTCTTCAAGCGAATCGAGAGGGACATGGCACTTCTCCGTAGGGTCCGGTGAGCGGGCACGACGCCCGTCGCTGCTGTATTGCGATTCCGACGCGAGCGATTACACGCTGCCGGCTCGCACCGGTTCGCCGATTCGAGCGTGCATGTAATCGGCAGCGAGAATTCCGCAACTCCTGTAACGGCAGAAGTCGCCAACGTGCAAGCGCACTTCTCCCGCTGACCGAATTCCTTGCGGAGTACAACGATCATGACTCGCCATCGACTGCTTGCCCTGTTGTTCGCGCTGGCGGCGCTGCCCGCTTTCGGCCAGATGCTGCAAGGGACCGCGTTCACGTATCAGGGTTTGCTGAGCCAGGACGGCACACCGCTCAACGGCAATGCCGACCTGACCTTTGCGTTGTTCGACGCAGCGAGCGGTGGCAATCAGGTCGGGCCGACGCTGCAATTCACCGCGGCCAACGGCAATCCGCTGGCCGTGAGCAACGGTGTCTTCGATGCGACGCTGGATTTCGGCGCGCTGGCCTTCGATGGCGTGACCACCGATCAGCGCTTCCTCGAAGTCACCGTCAACGGCAGCTTGCTGGCGCCGCGCACGCCGATCCAGAACGCGCCGTATGCGCTGCAGTCGCAAACGGCCGAACTCGCGTACACGGTGACGAACGGATCGATCGGCGCCGCGCAGATCGACGCGTCGCAAGTCCAGCGCCGCGTCGCCGGCACGTGCGTCAGCGGGTCGAGCATCAGCAGCGTGAATCAGGACGGCACAGTGATGTGCCAGAGCGCCGGCAGTGGAACGATCACCGGCGTCAGCGCCGGCAGCGGACTCAGTGGCGGCGGTACCTCGGGCAACGTGACGCTGAGTGCAGATACCAACTTCGTGCAGAAGCGCGTGAGCGGAACCTGCGCCAGCGGTTCGGCGGTGCGGACGGTCGGCGCCGATGGCACGGTGACCTGCCAGAGCGCCGGCATGGGCACGATCACCGGCGTCACTGCCGGGACGGGGCTGACCGGTGGCGGCACCAGCGGAAGTGTCACGCTCGCAGTGGCCACCCCGTTGGCTCTTTCGGGCAGTGCGGTGTATCCAGACGCGATCATGAGTGCCAACGACTCTGCTACGAGTGGCAATGCCATTGCGATGCTGGGCAGCATCGCATCGACAAATGGTGGGGTTGCGGTGCTCGGCGAGTCCACGGCCACCACCGGCGCGTCAAGAGGTGTGGAAGGCGACGCGAGTTCGCCGGATGGCGTTGCCGTCACAGGCATCAACGTCGCGACGACTGGCGCGCGGTCGGTACACGAGGGCAAACCTCGTCGACCTACAGGAGATCGCGGTGGCGGGATACGCGGTTGCGAACAGCGGAACGAACGTTGGTGTATACGGAACGACCCACTCCCCAACGGGCTACGGGGTGTACGGTCGGGCTGCGGATACCCAAGGCGGGGGACTGGGAGGTGGCTTTGGTGTCTACGCCGAGAGCGGGACCGGTGTCGGGGTGGCCGGCATTGGTGAAGCGGGCGTCGAGGGCTACTCATCGAGCGCGGGTGGATACGGAGTTTTTGGGTATGACTCCCAAAACGAGGGCGTGCATGGCGGAGGCAATGTCGGTGTGGTTGGCGATGGCGTGACGGGTGTTTCTGCGGTAGGGGCGACGACCGGAGTTTATAGCGTCTCCAATGCCACCAACGGCTTCGGCGTGGTGGGATATGGCCAGCAAACCAGCGGAAGCACGCGCGGTGTGTACGGACAGAGCGATTCTCCGAACGGCCATGGCGTAGAGGGCTACAGCGGCTCCGGCGTCGGGGTCTATGGCGCCAGCACAAGTGGTTACGCGGGGTATTTTTCCGGCAACGTGCATGTGCAAGGAACGCTCAGCAAGACCGCGGGCAGTTTCCAGATCGACCATCCGCTCGATCCGGCGAACAAATACCTGTTTCACTCGTTCGTCGAATCGCCGGACATGAAGAACATCTACGATGGCATCGCGACGCTCGATGCGCGCGGCGAAGCGTGGGTGGATCTGCCCGATTATTTCGACGCGTTGAACAAGGACTTCCGTTACCAGCTGACGGCCATCGGTGCGCCCGCGTTGTCGCTTTACATCGCCGACGAGATCGCACGGCAACCGCTTCCGCATCGCGGGCGGCCAATCCGGGCAGCGCATTTCCTGGCAGGTCACAGGCACGCGCAAGGACGCCTATGCGCAGGCACACCGCATCCAGGTCGAGGTCGACAAGCCGGCGGGTGAGCGCGGGAAATATCTCTACCCGACGCTGTTCGGGCAGCCCGAATCGAAAGCCGTGCATCCAAAGTCGGCACCGCTGCTACCGCGTCGAAAGTGGTTGCGTCGCCGAAACTGCCGGCGCCGGCGTTGCCCGCATTGCCGTTACCGAAGACGCATCCATGAGCCGCTCGAATTCGCTCTGGTTCGCATGGCGGCCTCCGATGGGCGGACTTGATCCTGACGCTCGTGGCCGCATGGCGCCGCACGCGCTGCTCGCTGTCGAGAGTTCGCCCACGGTGGTTTATCAGCTGCAACCCACGGTCGTCGGCGCCGGCGGCGCGCGCATGCAGGCCGCCAACGGCTGGACGCTGGACGGCACCGTGGGGCAGAGCGATGCGATCGTCCAGAACGGCGCCTCTGGCGTGCGTCTCGATGGCGGTTTCTGGCGTGCTGTTCCTGGCGCTGACGACAGTTTCCGACCGCATCTTCGCGAACGGATTCGAGTTGCCGCCAGGTGCGCTTGGCAAGCCCTGAGCGTGGCGTTCAGCGATTGCCGCCAACCAGAGTACCGATCTGTTCGCCCTGCAGAATGCGCATCAGATCGCCCTCGCGCGACATGTCGTAGATGCGCAACGGAATCCTGTGGTCGCGGCACAACGAGATCGCGCTGGTATCCATGACCTTGAGGTCGCGCTGGATCACGTCGTCATACGACAAGCGCTCGTAACGCGTGGCGCCGGCATCCTTCGCCGGGTCGGCGCTGTATACCCCGTCGACCTTGGTCGCCTTCAGCAGCAGGCCGGCACCGATCTCGATCGCGCGCAGCGCGGCGGCCGAATCGGTTGTGAAGAACGGATTGCCGGTGCCGGCCGCAAACAGCACGATGCGATTCTTTTCGAGATGGCGGACGGCGCGGCGCCGGATGAAATCCTCGCACACCTCATTGATCTTGATCGCGCTCATGGTGCGCGCGAAGCCGCCCGCTTTTTCAATGGCATCCTGCATTGCCAGCGCATTCATCACGGTGGCCAGCATGCCCATGTGATCGCCGGTCACGCGATCGATTCCGGCGGCAGCAAGACCCGCGCCGCGGAAGATGTTGCCGCCCCCGATGACCACGCCGATTTGGACGCCTGCGCGCTGCACTTCGAGCATTTCGCGCGCCAGGCGAACGAGCATCTTCGGATCGATACCGTAATTCTCGGTCCCCAGTAGCGCTTCGCCGGAAAGCTTGAGCAGGATGCGCTTGTACTTGATGTCGGCGGGCATGCGAACGTGTCTCCGAAACGGCGGGCGGCAGGCAAACCGCCATAGTGTAGCGGCAGATGGACCAGCGAGCGCGCCGCGCGCCGGTGCGGACGGCAGGCAAACCCGTTTGAGCGCCGTTCGCCCTGAGCGCAGGCCCAACAGGACCGAGGTGGAAGGGTTGCCCTTCGACTCCGCGCCTTCAGCGCGACGCACAGGGTGAACGGGAAGCGATGGACAAATCGTGCCGGTTCAATCGGATTCGGAAAGGGAGAATCCGTCCGCACCGCGAGCTGAATTTTCGCTTCAAGACTTGCACCAACCCGGACTCGCAGCCGTCAACGAAAAAGGCCGTCCCGAAAGGGCGGCCTTCTCGACAGGGCATCCGGCAAGAGGATGCGTGGGTCAGCTTAAACCGGCCTGCTTCAGGACTTCGGTGGCGAAGTCCTCTTCCTTCTTCTCGATGCCTTCGCCGACAGCCAGACGCTTGAAGTGGAGGATATCCGCACCGGCGGACTTGGCCGCGTTGCCGACGCTCTGGTTGGTATCGAGGACGTATGGCTGGCCGTACAACGTCACTTCGTTGACGATCTTCGAAACCTTGCCACCGATGATTTTCTCGAGGATTTCGGGTGGCTTGGCCTTGTCCTTGTCATTCATTTTCGCCAGCTCGATTTCCTTTTCCTTGGCCAGGAAATCCGCGGGTACGTCGGCGGCCTTGTTATAGGGCGGATTCATCGCGGCAACATGCATGGCGACGCCACGCGCGAATTCCGCATCGCCGCCCTTCACCTCGACCAGCACGCCGATGCGTCCGCCGTGCACGTATGCGCCGATGGTATTGGCACTGTCGATGCGCGCGAGTCGACGCACCTGCACATTCTCTCCAACTTTTGCGACCAGCCACTGGCGTCCTTCTTCCACAGTCTTGCCGTAGGACGTCGTGGCCGACTTGAGCGCTTCAATATCCTGAGCTCCGTGCGCAAGCGCCGTCTTGGCCACTTCGTCGGCAAACGTGAGGAAGTTCTCGTCCTTGGCGACGAAGTCGGTTTCGCAGTTGATTTCGACCAGCACGGCGCTTGCATCCGAGCGTGCAAGCGCAATGCGGCCTTCGGCCGCGATCCGGCCGGCTTTCTTGTCGGCCTTGGCAAGACCGGTCTTGCGAAGCGTTTCCATCGCGGCTTCGATGTCGCCTTGATTCTCGGTCAATGCCTTCTTGCATTCCATCATGCCGGCGCCGGAACGCTCGCGCAGTTGCTTGACCTGTTGGGCGTTGATTTCCATTGCTACCTCAGCTTGGCGCGGCGCGCTGCGCCTCGCTCTTGTCAAATAGGGAAAGAACAAACCGGAATGGAGAGCGCTGTGCCCGACGACTGATTCTTCATCGAGCACGCAACGCCATGCAAACCCGCTTGGACGGGTTCAGGGCGCGTCGCTTTCTTCGTTGGCGGCTTTCGGGGCTTCTGATTCGCCTGCGCCATGCATATCGGGTTTGCTATCGACTTCGGCGTCAGATGCGGTATCTGTTTCCGCACTGTGGTCATCGCCGGACCCAACAGCATTATCGGCTCGTGATGGCGCCGCCGATCGGCGTGCGGGCTGGCGCTTGGCCGCTGCTTTGCGCGGAGTCTGGCGGCGGCGGTTGTCACGCTCGGAATTGTCCCTCGTGACCGGATTGCCCTCGGCATCGAGCTCGACGAACTCGTCCTTTTCCGTGGCCGCCATCTGCGGCGCGGCCGCCTTGCCTTCGAGCACTGCATCCGCGGCAGCGCTCACATACAGCTGCACCGCGCGGATCGCATCGTCGTTTCCCGGAATGGGGTAGTCGACCAGCGCCGGATCGTAGTTGGTATCGACCACTGCGACGACCGGGATGCCGAGCTTCTTCGCTTCGAGCACCGCGATGTTCTCATGTCCGATATCGATGACGAACAGTGCGTCGGGCAAACGGTTCATGTCCTTGATGCCGCCGAGAGAGCGCTCGAGCTTGTCGCGCTCGCGCATCAGACCGAGTACTTCGTGCTTGACCAGTTTGTCGAAACTGCCGTCCTCGGACATCTTCTCGATTTCCTTGAGGCGTCCGATCGATTGCTTGACCGTGCGAAAGTTGGTCAGCATGCCGCCTAGCCAGCGTGCCGCCACATATGGCATGCCGCAGCGTGCAGCTTCTTCCTTGACGGCATCGCGCGCCGAGCGTTTGGTGCCGACGAACATGATCGTGCCGCGTTTCTGCGCGAGGCCCGAAATGTAGTTCATCGCGTCGCCGAACAACGGCAGCGTCTTTTCGAGATTGATGATGTGGATCTTGCCACGGGCGCCGAAGATGTACGGCGCCATGCGCGGATTCCAGTAACGCGTTTGATGACCGAAATGCACGCCGGCTTCGAGCATCTGGCGCATGGTGACTTGAGGCATGATGGGTGAACTCCACGCGATGGGGCAGGCCGCATCAGCATGCGGCGAAGCCCGGGGTTTGACCTCCACGCATCCGCCGTTTGCGACCGCACCATCGCTGGTGCGGCACCCCGAAAACGGTGACGATACGTGTGCGGATTTGGCGAAATCGCCATGGCGACCTTGCGAATGGTTCCGCGAGACCGCAATTTGTTTGCCGGATGCCCCGAAAGGCAGCGACAAATCGGCGGGATTATATCTTCTCGCCGCTACCAGCGGCAAATGTCGAAGGGTTCGCTATCATAGAGGGACTCGGCCCCAAGCCAAATCCGCATTGCCTTTGGACACCCATGCCTCCCACCATCAAGACTCCTGAAGAAATCGCGAAGATGCGCATCGCGGGCCGGCTGGCGGCGGAAGTGCTGGAACTGATCGTGCCGCACATGCGGCCCGGTGTGAGCACCGAGGAGATCGATCGACTCTGCCACGATCACATCGTCAACGTACAAAAGGCCATACCCGCGAATGTCGGCTACAAGGGATTTCCGAAAACGGTCTGCACATCGGTCAACCATGTGATCTGCCACGGAATCCCGAGTCCCGGCAAGATTCTCAAGGACGGCGATATCGTCAATGTCGACGTCACGGTGATCAAGGATGGCTGGCATGGCGACACCAGTCGCATGTATTTCATCGGCGAGCCATCGGTGCTGGCACGACGCCTGGTCGATACCACGTTCGAGGCCATGATGCGTGGAATCGCGCAGGTACGACCGGGCGCCACGCTGGGCGACATCGGGCAGGCGATTCAGCAGTACGCCGAAAGTCAGGGCTATTCTGTCGTGCGCGAATATTGCGGCCACGGCATTGGCCGGATTTACCACGAAGATCCGCAGGTTCTGCACTATGGTCAGGCCGGGACGGGCCTGAAGCTGCAGAAAGGCATGACTTTCACCATCGAACCGATGGTCAATGCAGGCAAACCCCAGACCCGGCTGCTACCGGACGGCTGGACCGTGGTTACCCGGGATCATTCACTCTCCGCGCAGTGGGAGCACACCATGGCCGTCACCGATGATGGTGTTGAAATACTGACCCCATGGCCGATTGCTGCGTGACGCGTTGATCTTGTGCGTCCTGCACGCTTTGCCCGAATACTGAGCGTTCGGCGCGTGATTGCGCGCTATCCGCCGTGCTGGAAACCCGGGTAGAGCAACATGCCGCCATCGACCGCAAGCGTCGCACCGACCACGTAGTCCGATTCGTCCGAGGCGAGCCACACGACTGCCTTTGCAATGTCCTCGACAGCGCCCACGCGACCGTAGGGAATCAATTTCAGCAAGCTGTTCCTGGCAGCCGGAGTGTCCCATGCAGGGCGATTGATGTCGGTCGCGATTGCGCCGGGCGCAACCGAATTGACGCGGATGCGATGCGGCGCAAGCTCCTGCGCGATGCTGGCCATGAACATGTGCACGCCGCCCTTCGCCGCGGCGTAGTCTGAGTGTCCTGCCCAAGGTATGCGCTCGTGTACGGAGCTGATGAAAATGATCTTGCCTGCCGCGCGAGAAATCTCCGGGACAACGCCGCGCGCCATGAATGCGCGTGCGGCGGCGCGCGCGCAAAGGAAACCGCCGGTCAGATCCACGCCGATGGCCTTTTGCCATTGCGCCAGGGTCATGTCGACCAGAGCCGCATCCGCCTGCACGCCGGCGTTGTTGACCAGGATATCGATCGTGCCGAAGCGCTGCTTGATCGCGGCGAACAACTTTGCAACCTGCGCCTCGCTGGACACGTCGCCTTCGATGGCGAATGCGCTGCCGCCGTCGGACTCGATCGCGGCGACAAGCGCGCCGGCTTCGTCGGCGTCTCCGTAATAATCGATTGCGACATCGGCACCCGCCGCCGAGAGCGCTCTTGCGATCGCTGCGCCGATGCCGCGACCGGCGCCGGTGACGAGCGCCTTCTGGCCTGCCAGCAATGGCTTGGTCATGGTGCATGTGCTCCGAAAACCCGGGATGGCGCCATCGTACGTTCACCGTGAGCTAATGAAGCAGCGAGCACGATGACGACTCGTCGTCTATCACCGACTCGCAACGATACGCGAAAGTTCGACACACCTTTGGTGGCACTGCAGCGCATACCGATAACTGATCGGGCCTATGGTGGTGACGTGGGACAGCCTCGATGGCCGTCATGGACTTCCACGGAGATTGAACACGATGAGCGAAACCGTCAGCGATTTCTTGCTGCAGCGACTTGACCAATGGGGAATTCGCCGTATTTACGGCTATCCCGGCGACGGCATCAACGGCTTGATGGGTGCGCTGGATCGCGCTGGCGACAAGTTCGAACTGGTGCGCGCGCGGCACGAGGAAATGTGCGCGTTCATGGCCTGCGCACACGCCAAATTCACTGGCCAGGTCGGCGTTTGCATGGCTACCTCCGGCCCTGGCGCGATCCATCTTCTGAACGGCTTGTATGACGCCAAGCTCGACCACCAGCCAGTGGTCGCGATCGTCGGCCAGCAGGCCCGCGCAGCGCTGGGCGGCCAATACCAGCAGGAAGTCGATCTGGTTTCGCTGTTCAAGGACGTTGCTGGCGCCTACGTGCAGATGATCACCGTGCCGGCACAAGTCCGGCACGTGGTGGATCGCGCCTTGCGCATCGCGATCGCCGAGCGCACCGTTACCTGCATCATCGTGCCGAATGATTTGCAGGAACTTCCGGCAATCGAGAAGCCGCCACGTGCGCACGGCACCGTCCACTCCGGGCTGGGTTACCGTGCGCCCTTGGTGGTACCGAAGCCCGAGGATTTGCGCCACGCAGCCGACTTGCTCAACGCCGGGGAAAGAGTTGCCATCCTGGTCGGAGCCGGCGCGCTGGCGGCGACCGACGAAGTGATCGAGGTCGCCGAGCTGCTGGGTGCGGGCGTTGCCAAGGCGCTGCTTGGCAAGGCCGCGCTGCCGGATGATCTGCCTTTCGTCACTGGCTCGATCGGCCTGCTCGGCACCAAGCCGAGTTGGGACATGATGACCGGCTGTGACACGTTGCTGATGATCGGTTCGCGCTTTCCGTACTCGGAATTCCTGCCGAAGGAAGGTCAGGCACGCGGCGTTCAGATCGACATCGATCCCGCAATGCTATCGATCCGCTATCCAATGGAAATCAATCTGGTGGGCGATTCGGCCGCGACGCTGCGCGAATTGATTCCGTTGCTGCAGCGAAAAGAGGATCGCGGCTGGCGCGAGAGTATCGAAAAAAATGTCACCGAGTGGTGGCAGGTGCTTGAAGCCCGAGCGATGCACCCGGCGGACCCGATCAATCCCGAACGCGTTTTCTGGGAAGCATCCTCGAGATTGCCGGATAACTGCATCCTCGCGTCCGATTCGGGTTCTTCCGCGAATTGGTATGCGCGCGATATCAAGATACGCCGCGGCATGATGGCCTCGTTGTCGGGTTGTCTGGCCACCATGGGCCCCGGAGTGCCCTACGTGATCGCCGCGAAATTCGCGTTTCCGGATCGCGTGCCGATCGCGCTGGTCGGCGACGGCGCGATGCAGATGAACGGCAACGCCGAGTTGATCACGATCGGCGATTACTGGAAGGAATGGTCGGACCCGCGCCTGGTCATCATGGTGCTGAACAATCGCGATTTGAACCAGGTGACCTGGGAAGAACGTGTCATGTCCGGCGATCCGAGGTTCGACGCTGCGCAGCACGTGCCCGATTTCCCGTACGCGCGTTACGCCGAACTGGTCGGCTTGAAAGGCATCATGGTCAACAATCCCGACGAGCTGGGCGCGGCTTGGGACGCGGCGTTTGCCGCCGATCGCCCGTGCATCATCGAGGCGATCACGGATCCGGACGTGCCGCCGCTGCCGCCGCACATCACTTTCAAACAGGCGGTCGCGTTTTCCGAATCAATGTTGAAAGGCGACAGCGGTACGCCCGACATGATCAAGGAATCCGCGCGCGAAATGCTGGCCACGTTCTTCCCGGGCGGCAAGAACAAGGGCTGAATGGTCATGGAGGCGGTCAAGCTCGGCCCACCCCGCGTGTCTGTCTATGCGGTACCGACCGACGCGCCAGAGTCCGACGGCACGCTCGAGTGGGACAGCACCACGCTGGTGCTGGTGCGCATCGACGCCGGAGACCGACACGGCATCGGCTATACCTATGCCGACAGCGCAACCGCGATATTGATCCGCGACAAACTCGCCGACATCGTGGAAGGGCGCAATGCGCTGGATATCCCCGGCGCCTGGTCGGCGATGGTGCACGCGATCCGCAATCTCGGCCGGCCCGGCATCGCTTCGATGGCAATCAGCGCGGTCGACAGTGCGCTGTGGGACCTGAAGGCGAAGCTGCTCGATCTCCCCCTGTGCAAACTGCTCGGGTTGGTGCGCGATGCGGCGCCCGTGTACGGCAGCGGTGGTTTCACTTCGTATACCGAGCAGCAACTGCGCGATCAACTCGGCGGTTGGATGCGCGATGGCATCCGCATGGTAAAGATGAAAGTCGGTCGCGAACCGCAGCGCGATCCGCAGCGCGTCGAGGTTGCACGCGATGCCATTGGCGACGAGGTGCAATTGTTCGTCGATGCCAATGGCGCTTATTCGTGCAAGCAGGGACTGAAACTCGCCGGGAAATTTGCCGCGATGGGGGTGAGCTGGTTCGAGGAACCGCGCCCCTCCGAAGACCTCGATGGCTTGCGACTGATGCGCGATCGTGCGCCTGCGGCAATGGATATCGCGGCCGGTGAATACGGTTATGACGCCACATATTTCCGCAGCATGCTGGAAGCAGGTGCAGTGGACGTGTTGCAGGCGGATGCAACACGCTGCGCGGGCATCACCGGTTTCATGCAGACGAGCGCATTGTGCGAGGCCTTCATGTTGCCGCTTTCGGCGCATTGCGCGCCGTCGGTCCACGTGCACCCGGCATGCGCTGCGCGGCCGCTGCGGCATATCGAATATTTCCACGATCACGTGCGCATCGAGCACATGCTGTTCGATGGCGCGCTCGCGCCAGTCGATGGCGCGTTGCATCCGGATCTGTCGCGACCGGGGTTGGGATTGGAGTTCAAACAGCAGGACGCGGAGCGGTATCGAACATCGTCGTAGGGCGGGTTCTGTCGCGAGCAGCTGACCGCCCTGCATCACCAGCGAGATCACCATGCAAATCGATCATCCAAAGGGCAGGTGTCAACACAATGGCTGCGGCTGCGTTGTCGAAGCCGATCAGCAGTATTGCGGCGAGTATTGCCGCCAGACCGCGGCAATCGCCGACGTGGATGAGCTTGAAGTCCATGGCGGCAATTGCGGCTGCGAACATCCCGCGTGCATCGGGAAATGAACGTTTTCGGTTGCATGTAATGCGCGCTCGAGAGGAACTGGGTGTGGCTGCGCTCGGCGCTTTGGCGGTGGGGACCGTCGCGTCGGTGCTGCTCCGAAAATCCGCAGCCCGCGGGCGGGTGTGGAAACTTCCTGATGCGCAAGGACATCCGAAACAACCTACCGTGCAGGCTGCGCGACGGCTGAATCGCGCTGCCGGCCTTATCGCGACCTCAACGTTGCTCGACAGCGGCATCGAACACTACCGCGGTTCGTTCGAGAACAAGGCGATGTTCACGCCGATCGTCGCGTCGGCGTTGAATCTCGCGGTGAGCGCGCACGGCAGCGGCGATACCGGCGCGCGCGCACACAAGGTACGCGATCCGGTTTACCTTGCCGCAGCCATCACCGGGCTGATCGGCACCGGCTTTCATCTCTACAACGTCAACAAGCGGCCGGGTGGATTTTCCTGGCAGAACCTTTTCTTCGGCGCGCCGCTGGGGGCGCCAGCCGCCGTCGCGCTCTCGGGTTTGCTCGGCTACTACTCGGAGCGATTGCGCGACAGCGATGCCAGCCGGGGCAGACCTCGCGTGTTCGGCGTGGCGGCCGGCCGCGCGCTGGCGAGTCTGACCGCCGTCGGTTTGCTGGCCACGTCGGCCGAAGCCGGATTGCTGCATTTTCGCGGTGCCTACCATGATCCGTTCATGTATCTGCCGGTCACAGTCCCGCCGGTCGCGGCAGCGTTGCTTGCGGAAACCGCGACAGCACGCGGGCGCAAGCCGAGGAAGCTGGCGCGCTGGTGGTTGCGACTGACGGCGTTCATGGGACTGATCGGGTCCGCCTTTCACATCTTTGGCGTGCACCGGAACATGGGCGGCTGGAAGGACTGGCGGCAGAACGTGTTGAACGGGCCGCCGATCCCTGCGCCGCCGAGCTTTACCGGGCTTGCGCTTGCCGGCCTCGCAGCGCTCGAGCTGATCGAGGAACACCCCGATGCCTGATCGCTACCCCGGGTACGACGTGCTAACCAAGCGCGACACGCATTCGTGGAACGATGCGAGTCGCAAGGTTGTCGACGAGCGTCTGGCAACATTGGACGTGCCTGTTTTTTTCAACGAGTCCGAATGGCAGACCTTGCACGCAATTTGCGATCGCATTGCGCCGCAGCCGCAACACAGGGGAGCAATACCGCTTGCTGGCATGGTCGATCGGAAGGTCGCGAGCGATCGTCGCGACGGTTATCGCCACGCCGGTCTGCCACCGTTGCGCGAGGCGTGGCAACGCGGCCTTGCGGCGCTCGACGTGGAAGCGACCGCGCTTCATGGCGCACGTTTCCATGTGTTGCCGGCAAGCGTCCGTGATGAACTTCTGACCGCGATGCAGCGCGGTGATTTGAAGGATTCGGCGTGGGGTGGCATGCCTTGCGACTTGTTCTTCAAGAGCCGCGTCGCGCACGATATTTTCGCAGCGTATTACTCGCATCCAGCTGCGTGGAACGAAATCGGATTCGGCGGCCCGGCTGCTCCGCGCGGATATGTGCGGATGTATTTCAATCGACGCGATCCGTGGGAAGCGGCCGAAGCAAAACCGGGCGAAGAAGAGAAAGCACGCAAGGCGAACGAACGTGTTGGATGACGCGCTACACGTGCCGCGCGGAAAGCATGGCCGCGCACCCGATCCGCTGCGTGTCGGCGGTTGGATCCCGATGCGCGAGTACCCTCAGGACGAAGCGGTGGATTTCCTGATCGTCGGCACCGGCGCGGGCGGCGGCACGCTCGCATGCCGATTGGCGGAAGCTGGTTTTTCAGTCATCGGCATGGATGCCGGCGCGTGGTGGCGACCGCTGGAGGAATTCGCATCCGACGAAGCGCATCAGGAAAAACTGTTCTGGACCGACGAGCGCGTTTGCGACGGCGACAATCCGCTGGTTCTAGGCAACAACAACAGCGGCAAAGCCGTCGGCGGTTCGACCGTGCATTTCGCGATGGTGTCGCTGCGCTTCCGCCCGGAATGGTTCAAGGCGCGCAGCACGCTCGGCTATGGCGCAGACTGGCCGCTCGACTGGCGCGAGATGTGGCGTTACTACGCCGAAGTCGAGCAGGCACTCAAGATTTCCGGCCCGGTGACGTATCCGTGGGGGCCCGAACGGCCGCGCTACCCCTATCGCGCACACGAAATCAACGCGGCTGGCTGGGTCTTGGCGAAGGGCTGCGAAGCGCTCGGCGTGCCATGGACGGAGACCCCGCTCGCCACCATTTCCGCACCGCGCGGACGCGCCCATCCATGCGTGTATCGTGGTTTCTGCGTAGCTGGTTGCGCCACCAACGCCAAACAAAGTGCACTGGTGACCTGGATCCCGCGCGCGGTCAGAGCCGGCGCCGAGATCCGCGACCTGGCGATGGTCGGGCGCATCGAAACCGATGCGTCGTCCGATCTGGTCACCGGTGTGCACTATCACCGTGAAGGCGCTTGGCATTTCCAGCGTGCGCGCAACGTGGTGGTCGCGGGTTACGCGATCGAAACGCCGCGGCTGCTGTTGAACTCGGCCAACGCGCGATTTCCGGAAGGGCTCGCCAACCGTTCCGGATTGGTCGGAAAGAATCTGATGGTGCAGACCAATCAAGGCGTTTACGGCCTGATGGACGACGAGATTCGCTGGTACAAGGGTCCGCCGTCGCTGACCATCACCGAACATTGGAATTACACCGATATCGGCAAGGATTTTTTTGGCGGGTACGCCTACATGGCGCAAGGTCCGCTGCCACAGGCGTGGGCGTCCACGCAGGCCGGCAACCGCGGCCTGTGGGGCGAAGCGCTGCTGCGCGAAATGGAGAAGTACAACCACCAGGCCGGTTTGAAGATCTGCGGCGAGGTGCTGCCGCAGGAACGCAACCGCGTCACGCTGGCGGAAGAGCTTGATCAATACGGGCTGCCGGTCGCTCGCGTGACGTTTTCGCTGTGCGACAACGACAAGGCGTTGGTCAGGCATTCGATTGCATTCATGAAGCAGGCGATGGATGCGGCCCACGCCCGCGAAATCTGGGCCGAGGATGACGATACCTGTCATCTCAACGGCACCGCACGCATGGGCGATGGTCCTTCCACCAGCGTGGTCAATGCGGATTGCCGAAGCTGGGACATTCCGAATCTGTGGGTTTGCGACGGCTCGGTATTTCCCACCGTCGGCGGCGTCAATCCGTCGCTGACTATTCAGGCGATCGCGTGCCGAACCGGCGATCGCATCAAGCAGATGGCCATGCGCGGCGAACTCTGATTCGCATGCGACCGAAATTCACAAGGGAGTGACACTCATGAAAAGACAATTCAAGGACAAGGTCGTTGTGATCACCGGCGCATCTGCTGGTGTGGGCCGCGCCACCGCGATCGCATTTGCCCGGGCCGGCGCGAATGTCGCGTTGCTCGCGCGGGGTGAGGAAGGCTTGCAATCCGCGCAGCGCGAGATCGCGTTGAACGGCGGCGGCACGGTGTTGACGATCGCGCTCGATGTTGCCGATGCGCAAGCCGTGGACGAAGCCGCGGAGCGCGTCGAGCGCGAACTCGGACCGATCGACATCTGGGTCAACAACGCGATGGTGACGATCTTCGCGCCGGTCAGTTCGATCGAGCCGGACGAGTTCAAGCGCGTCACCGAAGTGACCTATCTCGGCGGAGTGTACGGAACGATGGCCGCATTGAAACGGATGCGCGCTCGCAATCATGGCACGATTGTGCAGGTCAGTTCCGCGCTCGCGCATCGCAGCATACCCCTGCAATCGGCCTATTGTGGCGCCAAGCACGCGCTGACCGGATTCATCGATTCGTTGCGCAGCGAGTTGATTCACGAGCACAGCCGCGTGCATATCACTTCGGTGCAGATGCCGGCACTGAATACGCCGCAGTTTTCCTGGGCGCGTAATCGAATGCCGAACCGCCCGCAACCCGTTCCGCCGATATTCCAGCCGGAAGTCGCCGCCGAGGCGATCCTGTGGGCCGCGCGCCACCGGCGGCGCACGGTGCCGGTGGGCGCACCGACGCTGCTCTCCAACTGGGGACAGAAATTCATTCCCGGGTTGCTTGATCGCTATCTCGCGCGTACAGCGTACAGCGGGCAACAGAGTGACGAGACGGATGATCCATCGCGCGCAGACAACCTTTTCGAGCCGGTCGCTGGCGACCCCGGAACGCGGGGACGCTTTGGCAAACTGGCGCGATCCATGAGTCCGGCGCTATCGGCGGTAGAGAATCGGAATCCGTTGCTAGTCGCTGCAGTCGCGGTTGGCTGCGTAGCGGCGCTGTGGGCGGTGACTCGACGATCGCGATAAAATCGGTGCTCCAGCCAAGGGCCGGGTCACCCCGGCCTTTTTTTCGGCCGGATTGCATGAATCGATTTCGCGACGAGCAGGTATGGATCTGGATTCGCACGACAGCATTCGCGCAGTGCGCTGGCAAGGCGGTCATCTTCGTCTGCTCGATCAGCGACGCCTCCCTCTTGCCGAAACCTGGGTTGATTGCACAAGTGCGGCCGAGACGGCACAGGCCATACGTGAACTGGTGGTCCGGGGCGCACCGGCGATCGGAATCGCAGCGGCTTGGGGTGTGGTTCTGGCGGCGCGTTCGGGTCGTAGTGAACTCGATGCTGCATGGCCGCTGCTCCGCGCAGCGCGGCCGACAGCCGTCAATCTCATGTGGGCGCTCGATCGCATGCGTGCAGTTGCCGCGCGCGGACCGGACGCGGACGCGCTGGTGGCCGAAGCGCGAGCCATCGAGGCCGAAGATCTGGATGCCAATCGGCGCATGGGCGAGTTGGGATCCGCGCTCATCGAGCCCGGGTCCGGGGTGCTGACGCATTGCAATACCGGGTCGCTCGCCACCGCGGGTTTCGGCACGGCGCTCGGCGTCGTGCGCGCGGGATATGCGGAAGGCCGAATAACGCGCGTGTATGCCGGGGAAACGCGTCCCTGGTTGCAGGGGGCAAGACTGACCGTTTGGGAACTCTTGCAGGATGGAATCCCCGCGCAGTTGATCGCGGACTCCGCAGCGGCGCACCTGATGAAATCGGGTCGAGTCCAATGGGTCCTGGTTGGTGCCGATCGCATTGCAGCGAATGGTGACGTCGCCAACAAGATCGGCACTTACCAACTGGCAATCGCCGCGAAACATCACGGTGTCGGCTTCATGGTCGTTGCGCCGACTTCAACGGTCGACCTCGCGACGTCGAGCGGCGATTCGATCGACATCGAGCATCGCGCACCGGAAGAGTTGCTGGGCCTGGGCGGGCAGCGCACCGCTCCCGAAGGCGCCGACGCGTGGAATCCGGTTTTCGACGTGACGCCGGCGAACTTGATCGACGCGATCGTCACCGAGCGTGGAGTCGTGCGCAACCCAACTGCGGCCAGCCTCACCACGTTGCTGGTTGGCGCGGCCGATGATCAGATGAAATAATCCGGCTTGCGGCCATCTGCCCGGTCCGGATCGTACTATCGAAGGGTTTCCTGGCATGCCGCTTCGCAAGCAAATCGCCCTGTTCTGTGTCAGTGGCGCCATCGGCTTCGTGGTCGATGCCGGCATTGTGCAGTTCATGGTGAGCGAACTCGCCAGCAATCCGTACGGCGCGCGCCTGATTTCCTTTCTTGCGGCGGCAACCACGACCTGGCTGTTCAATCGGAACTTCACGTTTGCGGATCGCAATCCGGGCGCCAGCAAGCGGCGCGAGTTGATCCGCTATCTGATAGCGATGGCGGGAGGCTTCGCGCTCAATTACGGTACCTATGCACTTGCCGTATGGCTGGTACCACTGGTGCGATCATGGCCGGCAATAGGTGTCGCAGCCGGTTCGGTTTCCGGCGGCGCGGTCAATTTTCTGACGTCCAAGTACTGGATTTTCCGGACGCCGCCGCGTCCGAGGGGTTGAACAGTCCGGATACCCTCGGCGATGTTGTTTGTCGTCCCGCAAAAGGCCCGCTAAGTCCCGTAAAAATCAGGAAAATCCGACCGCATCGGATGCCCGGTTGTGGTATGATTTCGGGTCTTCTGCACGAGTCCTCATGCGGCGCAAGGCGCGCGCCGCGACCGGGCTGTGGGAAGGGTCCGTTTTGGGTCCTTCAATCCTCGATCTGCTGATCGATCGCGGTACCGCCGTTCGGATGTTCGTGTCCGTTTCTCAAGGAAAAGAATCGCATGGCTGAGCTGGCCAAAGAAATCATCCGCGTCAACATCGAGGACGAAGTCCGCCGCAGCTACCTCGATTACGCAATGAGCGTGATCGTCGGGCGCGCATTGCCCGATGTGCGCGACGGACTCAAGCCCGTGCATCGCCGCATCCTTTATGCGATGCAGGAATCGAGCAACGTCTGGAACCGGCCCTATGTGAAATGTGCGCGCGTCGTCGGCGAAGTGATGGGGAAATTCCATCCGCACGGTGACTCGTCGATCTACGATGCGCTGGTGCGCATGGCGCAAGATTTTTCGATGCGCTACATGCTGGTCGACGGCCAGGGAAATTTTGGCTCGGTAGACGGCGACAATGCTGCGGCGATGCGATACACGGAATGCCGACTCGATCGGCTTTCCTCCGAGCTGCTCGCCGACATCGACAAGGAAACCGTCGATTTCCAGCCCAATTACGACGAAAAGGAACTCGAGCCGAGTGTATTGCCCACGCGCGTTCCGAACCTTCTGATCAACGGGTCGGCCGGCATCGCCGTCGGCATGGCGACCAATATCCCGCCGCATAACCTAGGCGAAGTCGTGGACGCCTGCGTCGCGCTTATCGACGATCCGGAGATTGGCTTCGACGCGCTCCTGCGTCTGATGCCGGGTCCGGATTTCCCGACCGCAGGCATCATCAACGGCGCAGCCGGCATCATCGAGGCCTACCGCACCGGTCGCGGGCGCATCCTTGTGCGTGCGCACGCCGAAATCGAAGCAACTGACGGTCGCGATGTCATTGTCGTTACGGAGTTGCCATACCAGGTCAACAAGGCGCGATTGATCGAGAAAATCGCCGAGCTGGTCAAGGAGAAGCGCATCGAGGGTATTTCCGAGCTGCGCGACGAGTCCGACAAGGATGGCATGCGTGTCGTCATCGAAGTTCGCCGCGACACGATGGCGGATGTGCTGCTGAACAATCTCTTCCAGCAGACCCAATTGCAGGTGACCTTCGGCATCAACATGGTCGCGCTGGTCGATGGCCAACCGCGAACGCTGGCCCTGCGCGAAGTGCTGGAGGCGTTCATCCGGCACCGCCGGGAGGTGGTGACGCGACGCACCATCTTCGATCTGCGCAAGGCACGTGCGCGAGCGCACATCGTCGAAGGTTTGACGGTTGCCCTTGCCAATATCGATGTGATGATCGATCTGATCAAGACCTCGGCGTCGTCCGACGAAGCTCGGCAGCGTCTCCTTGCGCGCCGCTGGGAGCCGGGCGTGGTGCGCGCCCTGCTCGAAGGCGCGGGTAGTTCGATCTCGCGCCCCGAGGACCTTGCGATCGACGCGGGACTCCGGGCGGATGGCTATCAGTTATCCGAAATCCAGGCAAAGGAAATCCTGGAAATGCGGCTCAATCGCCTGACCGGCCTAGAGCAGGAAAAGTTGTCCGACGAGTATCGGTCGTTGCTCGAAGCCATTTCCGGGCTCGTTGAAATTCTCGAGGAGCCCGACAGGCTCCTGCGCGTGATTCGCGACGAGATGACGGCGGTCAAGCTCGCCTTCGGCGATGCGCGCCGCACCGTGATCCAGACGAGCCAGGAAGATCTCGATGTGCTCGATTTGATCGAACCGGAAGATGTCGTCGTCACGCTATCGCACGCGAGCTATGCGAAACGCCAGCCGGTCAGCACTTATCGAGCTCAGCGGCGCGGCGGTCGCGGCCGTTCGGCCACCGCGATGAAGGACGAGGATTTCGTCGAGCGCCTGTGGATCGCGAACACGCACGATACGTTGCTCACGTTTACCAGCGCCGGTCGCGTGTTCTGGCTAAAGGTGCACCAGCTGCCCGATGCCGGACCGAATGCGCGCGGCAAGCCGATCGTGAACCTTTTGCCGTTGGCGCCCGACGAATGCGTGCAAGCGGTGCAGCCTGTGCGCGAGTTTGATGACACCCGCTACGTTTTCTTCGCGACCGCGAATGGAACCGTGAAAAAGACGCCCTTGGCCGAATTCGCGTTCCGCCTGCAGCGTGGAAAGATCGCGATCAATCTGGAAGATGGCGATGCCCTCGTTGACGTGCAGGTCACCGACGGCAGCAGCGACATCATGTTGTTCGCTTCCAACGGGAAGGCCGTTCGGTTCGCGGAAACTGCCGTCCGGTCGGTCGGGCGAAATGCGATCGGGGTGCGCGGAATGCGACTGGGCAAGGGTGCGCACGTCGTGTCGATGATCGTGGTTGACGGAGAGGACGATATCCTCACCGCGACTGCGCGGGGCTACGGCAAACGCACGGCTGTCGTCGATTACCCACGCAAGGGTCGCGGCACGCAGGGAGTGATCGCAATCCGATGTTCCGAGCGCAACGGGCAGCTGATTGGCGCGGTTCAACTCGGGGATACCCACGAACTGATGCTTATTTCCGACCACGGCACGTTGGTGCGCACGCGCGCGGCCGAAATCGCGCATGTGGGCCGCAATGCACAAGGCGTGACGCTGATACGCCTGCCATCCGACGAGGCGTTGGTTGGGGTGGTCCGGCTCGACGCGCTCGGTGAGGGCGAAGAAGACGACGCACACGATGACGAGAACGGCGATATCGTCATCGGCGATTCGCAGAACAGCGAGACGACCGACGCGGAGCCGTCTCCGGACTGAGGCGTTCGCCCGCGGGGATGCGGCTTCAGCCTCGCTCAGGCGATCGCCGCAAGCATGGCCTCGGCGCTGGATACCTTGAATTCGCCCGGCGCTTCCACGTGCAGCTGCTTGATCACGCCGTCCTCGGCGTAAAGCGCAAATCGCTTGCCGCGCATGCCCATACCAAATGGCGTGGCATCCATTTCCAGCCCCAGCGATTTTGCGAATTCGCCGTTGCCGTCGGCCAGCATGTGCAAGCCGTCCGGTACGTGTTGATGCTTGCCCCATGCATCCATCACGAATGCATCGTTGACGGCCATGCAGGCGACTTCGACGCCGCGCTCCCGAAATTCATCGAAGTGCTGCACATAACCCGGCAGATGTTTTGCCGAGCAAGTTGGCGTGAACGCGCCGGGAACCGAGAACAGCACGACCTTCTTTCCGCCGAACAGTTGTTCGGTACTGATCGTCTGCACACCGTCGTCCAGTGTGCTGAGCGTGGCGGACGGAATGCGTTCACCAACCTGTATGGTCATGAGGGAGAACCCGATAAGGCGGAAGGACCGCGGAGGGCCCGCATGATACGGCAGGCCCGGGTGGTCGGCCAGACGATCTCTTGAAACAACGCGTGGCGACCATACCTTCTGCGTCAAAGCGGCACTGGCGCCGCAATCAGAATCGGAGAAAAGAGATGGCGATCCACCGATACACACCGTGGAATGTGCAGGATGAATTCAAGCAGGCGTTCGAGCGGTTCCTCAATCCCGACGAGGGCGATCAGTCAAATGTGGTGACCAGCCAATGGACACCGCGGGTAGACATCAAGGAGGAAGACAAGCGTTTCGTGATTCTTGCCGATATTCCCGGCGTCGATCCGAAGGACATCGAGGTGCACATGGACAAGGGCATCCTGTCGATCAAGGGAGAGCGCAAGGCCGAAGAACACGAGAGTCAGGGCCGGTTGACTCGCGTCGAGCGATCGCATGGCGTGTTCTATCGCCGCTTTGCATTGCCCGACAGCGCTGACGCGGATGGCATCAGTGCCAGCGGCAAGCACGGCGTGCTGGAAATCTCGATGCCGAAGAAGCCCGAAACCACGCCGCGCCGCATCACCATCAACGGCGGCTGATAGGCGACCGGCAAACGCGCGTCAAGCGACTGCCGGCAGGCGTTCACTGGCACTTCGCGGCCTGCGCTCGGGTTATGCTCACGCAGGCCGTTTTTTTGCGTGCAGGATTGCCACGGGATAGGGTGGCGCGCTTGCGTGTGCGAGGACAAGCATGCAGTTCAAGGACTACTACGAAACGCTCGGCGTAAAGGCCGATGCTGCCGAGGCCGACATCAAGTCGGCCTACCGGCGCCTTGCGCGCAAATATCATCCCGATGTGAGCAAGGAAGCCGGCGCCGAGGAGAAGTTCAAGTCCGTCAATGAAGCGTATGAGGCACTGAAGGATCCCGAACGGCGCCGCGCCTACGATCAGCTGCGTTCAGGTGGCTACCGCGGTGGTGATGATTTTCGCCCTCCGCCGGGATGGCAGACTGGTAGCCGCTCCGATGGCGGCTTTGCATCCCGCGAGGAGGTCGATCAGGAGGCCTTCAGCGATTTTTTCGAGTCGTTATTCGGAAACCGCGGTGGTGCGAGGGGCGGCGCACCGAGACCGCGTCGGGGCAATGATCTGCACGCGCACTTCGAGATCGATCTCGCAAAGGCGTTCAGCGGTGGCTCTGAGCGCGTGACGTTGCGCGATCCGGCCCAGGGCGAAAGGACGCTGGAAATCAGGATTCCTGCCGGAATCCTGCCAGGGCAGCAGATTCGCCTGGCCGGGCAGGGCTATCCCGGTATGCAAGGTGGGCCGGCTGGGGATTTGCTGCTCGAGATCGGCATCCGCCAGGATGCGCGTTTCCGTCTCGAAGGTCGCGATGTGTTGATGGACCTGCCGATTGCTCCGTGGGAGGCAGGCCTCGGAGCAAAAGTCACCGTGCCGACATTGTTGGGGGATGTGGACCTGCGTGTCCCTCCCGGGTCCGACAGTGGACGCAAGCTCAGGTTGCGCGGGCGGGGTATGCCGGGAAGCAAACCGGGCGATCAAATCGTGAGCCTGCAGGTACGGATGCCGGCGGCGAAAACGGCTGCCGAACGCGAACTCTACGAGAACATGAAGACGGTGTTCGCCGATTTCGATCCGCGCGGCTAAACCACACCCCGTTCGCTACCAACCGCTGCTCTGCCAAGGATGCCGCTTTGCAAGCGACCGGCCCCTTGATGACCGAGCTCAGGCTGCCGGCAAATAGGTATTGATTGTCTGGCTGAGCTCGGTTTCTTCGACCGGTTTTGTCACGTACGCCTTCGCACCTTGCCGCATTCCCCATACGCGATCAGTTTCCTGACCCTTGGTCGTGACCAGGATGATGGGTATATGGCTGGTCTTGGGATCCCTCGCTATCGTACGCGTGGCCTGAAAACCGTTGAGGTTCGGCATGACCACATCCATCAGAATGAGGTCCGGCACATCGCGTTTTGCCGCATCCACGCCGGCCGCACCGTCTTCGGCAGTGGACACCTGGTGACCGAGCTTTTCGACAATGCGCCTCAAGCCCACCAGTTGGGACGGTGAATCATCCACGATCAGTATCCGCGCCATTGCGTAGTTCCCCGTCCATGCCGGTAACGGCTCCAGCATTCTAAACGCCGCCCAAGGATGGTTCCAGTCGCTGCGTCACGCGATCCGCACGACGCTGCGACCGAGGGATTCGCCTTTCAGCATGGTTGAAAAAATGGGTCCAAGTTCGGCTAACGTGATCTCTTCTGTCGTTATTTCATTCAAATGGGGAGGTTTCCATCCACCTCCGAGGTTAGCCCAGATTTCATCCCTAATCCGACGCGCGGTTCCGGCCGACGCGATACCGAGCAGACTCACGCCTCGAATAATGAACGGCATGACCGTGGTCGCGAGATCTGCGCCTCCGGCCATGCCACAACAGGCGATATTGCCGTACGGCTGGATCACGCGTGTGAGCCCCGCCAGCATGTCGCCGCCAACACTGTCTATTGCGCCAGCCCAATGCGCGTTTTCGAGTGGCCGCTGGCCCCAGTAGAGTTCCTTGCGGGCGATGCATTGTTTCGCGCCGAGGCTGATGAGGAAATCGAATTGATCGACCTTGCCGGTGATTGCGTGCGCCTCGAATCCGGAGGCAGTGAGGATATCGATGGCGAGCGTACCGACCCCTCCGGTCGCGCCGGTCACGACGATCGGCCCCATTTCGGGGGTCTGTCCGTTGCGCATCATGCGGTACAACGAAAGGGCTGCCGTGAAACCTGCCGTGCCGATCATCATCGATTCGCGCAAGCTCAGCCCGGCGGGCAACGGCATTGCCCATTTCGATTCGATGCGCGCGTATTCGGCATAGCCGCCATCGCGTGTCTCGGACAGACCGCAACCGGTGCATAACACCTGATCGCCTTCCTTGAATGCCGGATCGCTCGATTCGGCGACGTAGCCAGCCACATCGATACCGCCGTTCAACGGAAACCGGCGCAGGATCTTGCCCTTTCCGGTTGCGGCCAGCGCGTCCTTGTAGTTGACCGAAGACCACGCCACCTTCACCAGGATTTCCCCTGGTGACAGCTCGTCGATGTGCATTTCCTCGAGGCCCGACCTGTAGCCTTGATTGTCGTTGCGAATGCGAAAGGCGCGAAAGGTGGAGTCGGCATTCATGGGTTGCACTCATCGTTTCCAGCAAGCCGGGCGGGACTTGTTCGCGGAGTTCGTCGAACTCAATTCGCCTTGTGAATTGCGCGTTTGTCGACAGCGAGGGCCGCTTCGTGGATCGCTTCGCTCAATGTCGGATGGGCATGCACGATCCGCGCGAGATCTTCGGATGAACCCTTGAACTCCATTGCAACGACGCATTCGGCAACCAGCTCCGATACGCAGGCGCCCACCAGATGTACACCGAGAATGCGATCGGTTTCGGCATGTGCAATGACCTTGACCAGACCGGCCGGCTCATTCATGGCCACCGCCCGGCCAATCGCTGAGAACGGGAACGAACCTGTCTTGTAAGGGATCTCCTCGGCTTTGCATTGGGCTTCGGTCTTGCCGACCCATGCTATCTCGGGCTCGGTGTAGATGACCCACGGGATGGTTTCCAGATTCACGTGTCCTGCCTTGCCCGCGATGATCTCGGCCACGGCCACGCCTTCCTCCGACCCCTTGTGCGCGAGCATCGGACCGCGCACGCAGTCGCCAATGGCCCAGACGCCGTCGATTCCTGTCCAGCAATGTTCGTCAACGGCGATGCGTCCACGATCGTCGAGCTTGACGCCCGTGTCCTGCGCCAGCAACCCGTCGCTGTAGGCGCGTCGGCCGACGGCCACGAGCAGTTTGTCGACCACAATATTTTGATTGCCTTCGGCATTGCCGTAGGTCAGGTGCACGCCATCCTTCCTTACATCGGCCTTGCTGAGTTTCGCACCGAGCTCGATCTTCAAACCCTGCTTCCTGAATTCGCGCGCGGCAGCCTTGGCAATGTCGACGTCGGCGGCCCCGAGGAAATCCGGCAGCGCCTCGATGATGGTCACTTCGCTGCCAAGGCGTTTCCACACGCTTCCGAGTTCGAGGCCGATTACACCTGCTCCAATGACGCCGAGCCGTGTTGGCGTTGTCTCGAAATCGAGTGCCCCGGCGTTGTCGACGATGTGTTTTCCATCGAACTTCGCGAATGGCAACTCGATGGGCACCGAACCGCTCGCGAGGATCACGTTGGTCCCTTCGATCGTCTGTTTCTTGCCATCCGCCGCGGTGATCTCGACGCTGCGCGCATTGCCGTCGCCGCGCAGCAACTTGCCCTTGCCGGCATAGCCGGTGATCTTGTTCGCCTTGAACAGCAGGCCAATCCCGCCGGTGAACTGCTTGACGATCTTGTCCTTGCGGTCAACCATTTTCGCGACGTCTATCGACGCGCCCTCGGTCGTGATGCCGTGTACGTCGAACGCGTGATTGAGGTTGTAGAACTGCTTGCTCGAATCGAGCAACGCCTTGGAAGGAATGCAACCGATATTGAGGCACGTTCCGCCGAGCGCGGGTTTGCCTTGCTTGCCGATGAAATCATCGACGCATGCGGTATTGAGGCCGAGCTGCGCCGCGCGAATCGCGGCGACATAGCCGGCCGGACCAGCGCCGATCACGATGACGTCGTACTGTTCACTCATGGGTATTCCTGATTGGTTTGATATTCCCAACGTGAGCAATCAGCGACAAGAGACGAGCAGTGCTAACGTCGACATGAGGTCGTTTTCGCCGTTGCCCACTATTCGCCGGTCACAATCCCAGCAACATGCGTTGCGGGTTCTCGAGCTGGTTCTTGATGTCCACCAGGAACAGCACCGCGTCCTTGCCATCGACGATGCGGTGATCGTAGCTGATCGCGATATACATCATCGGCGCCGCAATCACCTGGCCGTCTTCGACGATGGCGCGCTCCTTGATCGTGTGCATGCCGAGGATAGCGCTCTGAGGCGGATTGACGATGGGCGTCGAGAACAGAGAGCCGAACGTCCCGCCGTTGGTGATCGTGAATGTGCCGCCCTGCAGGTCCTCCAGATTCAGGCTGCCCTTGCGCGCGCGCTGGGCGAAATCGCCGATGGCCTTTTCGATGTCGGCGAAACCCATGTTCTGCGCGTCGCGCAACACGGGCGTGACAAGGCCCTTGTCCGTTGCCACTGCTATCGAGATATCCTGGTAACCGTGATAGATCACATCATTTCCGTCGACCGACGCGTTGACGACGGGATGGCGCTTGAGCGCTTCGCAGGCCGCGCGCACGAAAAAGCTCATGAACCCGAGCTTGACGCCGTTGGCTTTCTCGAACGCCTCGCCGAGCGATTTGCGCATCGCGACAACCTTCCCGAGGTTGACCTCGTTGAATGAGGTCAGCATCGCGATCGATTCCTTCGAATGCATGAGGCGCTCGGCGATTTTCGCGCGCATGCGCGTCATCGGCACGCGCTCCTCCGGGCGGTTGCCGCCGGTGGCCGCCGTTGACCTGGATGAGGAGCCAAGTTGGCCTCCGCCGCTTTGGTAGTTGAGCAGGTCCTCCTTGGTGACGCGTCCGTCGCGGCCACTCCCCGCAACGTTGGCAGGATCGATGCCTTTTTCCGTCGCGACACGCCGCGCCGCGGGAGACAAGTCTTCGCTGGAAGGCGCCGGTGCGCGATCGGATTGCGCTTTTGCCTGTTGCGCGAACTGCCCGGTTCCGCCTTTCTTCGCCGGCGCATCCTCGTTGAGTTTCGAATCCGGCTGGTGGCCTTTGTTGGCTGGCTCTTCGTGCGTCTTTTCCGCGGCTGCCGCGCCTTCCTCGATGATTGCGAGTACTTCCTGGCCGTTTACAACGTCCCCGACCTTTTTGGCGATGCTCTTTAGCACGCCGTCAGCTGGTGCGGGCACCTCGAGCATGACCTTGTCGGTTTCGAGATCGACCAGATTCTCATCGCGCTTGACCGCATCGCCGGGCTGTTTGTGCCAGCTCGCGATCGTTGCATCTGAAACCGACTCGGGAAGGACCGGAACCTTGACTTCGATGGACATGCGGAAATCCTGAATCAGAGTGTGATTTGGTAATGCGAGCTTCGTGGGCCCAAGCCCCGACCTGAACAGCCGAACGATGAAGAATGCCCTATCTTCGCCGCCGAATCACTCCGCAGCGTGATCCAGCGAGATCGGCTTGGTCAGTGCCTGTTCGACCAGCGCGGTTTGTTCAGCGAGATGCGTCTTGAAATGCCCGCACGCGGGTGCTGGTGAGCGCACCCGCCCGGCATAACCGAGAGTGCGCTTGCCCAGTATCCGGCGCAGGTGGTGCTGGATCTGGTACCAGGCTCCCTGGTTCATGGGCTCTTCCTGGCACCAGACAAGTTCCATTGCCGACGGGTATCTCGCGAGTTCGGCCTTTGCCTCCTTGCGCGGGAACGGATAGAGCTGCTCGATGCGCACGATTGCAACGTCCGAAATTTCCTGCTTGCCCGCCTGTTCGACCAGATCGTAATAGACCTTGCCCGAACACAGCACGACGCGCCGTACTTTCCGGGCCGCTTTGGCCGTGCTGTCCCCGATGACCATTTGGAATCCGCCGCTGGACAGATCTTCCAGGGTGGATACTGCGAGCTTGTGGCGCAGCAGTGATTTTGGCGTCATCACGATGAGCGGCTTGCGGCAATCGCGCAACATCTGTCGGCGCAGCAAATGGAACATCTGCGCCGGCGTGGTCGGTACGCACACTTGCATGTTGTCCAGCGCGCAAAGTTGCAGATAACGCTCCAGGCGCGCCGAGCTGTGTTCGGGGCCTTGGCCTTCATAGCCGTGCGGCAACAGCAGGACAAGGTCGCACAAGCGGTTCCATTTGGCCTCGCCCGAGGAAATGAACTGGTCGATGACGACCTGGGCGCCGTTGGCGAAGTCCCCGAATTGCGCTTCCCAGACCACAAGTGTCTGCGGATCAGCCGTGCTGTAGCCATATTCGAAGGCGAGCACGGCTTCTTCGCTGAGCAGAGAATCGACGATCGCGATGTCTGCGCCTTCGCGGACTTTGGTCAATGGCGTGTAGTTGCCGCCGCTCGCCTGATCGTGGAGGACTGCATGGCGATGGAAGAAGGTGCCACGCGGCGTGTCCTGGCCGACCAGGCGCAGGTTGTAGCCGTCGGCGACAAGCGTGGCATAGGCCAGATTTTCCGCGAAACCCCAATCCATGGGTTGCTTGCCGGCAGCCATTTTTGCGCGTTCCTCATAGATCTTCGCAACGCGCGCTTGCAGGATGATTCCCTGCGGCAAGTCGAGAATCAAGCGGCTCAGCTTTGCGAGGGCGGTCTTCGGCACTGCGGTCTTGACCGGCTGATCAAGACGCGCATCGAGGTGTTCGGACCAGTCGACCGCAAATTCGTCGTGAAACCCGGGATCGATTCCGGCCAGAGGCGTTCCCGCGTCTAGCTGAGCGCGATAGTCCTCGACCAGGGCTTGGGCTTGATCTTCGCTGATCGTTCCTTCGGCGATCAGTTTGTTTGCATACAATTCGCGCGGTGTCCGATGCTCGCGCACGATCTGGTACATCAGCGGCTGCGTGGCCGCCGGCTCGTCCGCTTCGTTATGACCATGGCGCCGATAGCACACCAGATCGATGACCACGTCATGCCGGAACTTCTGGCGGAAATCGAACGCGAGGCGGGTGACGAACAGAACGGCTTCGGGATCATCGCCGTTCACATGAAACACCGGCGCATTGACCATTTTCGCGACATCGGTGCAATAAAGCGTCGATCGCGCATCGTGCGGGTTCGAAACGGTGAAACCGATCTGATTGTTGACCACGACGTGCACGGTGCCGCCTACGCAAAAGCCGCGGGCCTGCGACATGTTGAACAATTCCATTACGACGCCTTGGCCGGCAAATGCGGCGTCGCCGTGGATCAGCACCGGGACCACGTGCTCGCGATTGCCGTCATGGCGTCGCGTCTGCCGCGCCCGGACCGAGCCGGCGACGACCGGATCGACAATCTCCAGATGCGACGGATTGAATGCCAGCGCGACATGTACGGTGTGCCCTGGCGTTTGCACGTTGGCGCTGAAACCCAGGTGATACTTGACGTCGCCGGAATGAGCCGGATCGTCGGCGGCGCGCTCGTAGTTGCCCTCGAACTCGGCGAACAATTGCTGCGGCGGTTTGCCGAGTATGTTGACCAGCACATTGAGGCGACCGCGGTGGGCCATGCCGATGACCATGTCGTTCAAGCCATCCACGCCGCCGCGTCGAATCAGCTCGTCGACGAGGGGAATCAGGCTGTCGCCGCCCTCCAGCGAAAATCGCTTTTGGCCTACGTATTTCGTGTGCAGGTAGCGTTCGAGGCCGTCGGCTTGGGTCAGCTTTTCAAGAATGCGTTTCTTGTCGTCGATATCCAGGCGGAATTGGCCGCCGGCACGTTCCATTTGCTCGTGTACCCAGCGACGCTGCTCGGCATCGGAAATATGCATGAACTCGACGCCGATGCTGCCGGCATAGGTCTTTCGCAGAAGCGATACCAGATCGACCAGCTTGAGACGCTGCGGGCCCGACAAGGATCCGGTGCCGAATTCGACGTCCATGTCCCCGGCTGTCAGCCCGTGAAACGCGGGGTCGAGATCTGGCGCGGTAGGACGAGGCAGGACGCCGATTGTTCGCAATTCGTCCGGCGTGAAACTGCGCGCAAGATCGAGCGGATCGAGGCTCGCAGCCAGATGTCCGCGTGAGCGATATGCAGTTACCAGTTTCAGTACGCCGGCTTGCTTGTGGGACAGCACTTCATCGACAGCGCCGGTGCCGACATCCGCGTGGCCGTTGCGCTTTTGCGCCGATTCGATGCGCGCAATGGCTTCGGAATGCGAAACGTCATCGGCTTTTCGTCCCTGCAGGCCATCAAAATATGCGCGCCACTCGGGGGATACCCCATCGGCGCTGCGCAGGTAGGACTCATACAGATTTTCGACAAAGGCGGCGCTACCGCCACCAAGCTCCGATGATGCCCGGAATTGTTCGAGGAGATTTGCGCTCACATGTGCACCAAAGTTCGGGCGCATCGCATCGTCCAGACGGTCGGTCCGGACACTTCAGCGCCACAAAGTCCTAGTATAACGGGCATCGTGCTGCATTGCGGCAACGCAGCATGAACACGACCCGTCCGTCTCCCCACCGCTGGTTAGGCGGCGCCCTACAAATCCAGCGCGCGCAGCTCGATGCTGGTCTCGGAGCGCTCCCAGGTTTCGTCGAAGCGCAGCAGCAACTCGCGATGACGGGCCAGAGCAAAGGTCGACCCCTCGCCCTCGAAGCGATCAGCAAATGGCCGATACCAGTAGCCGCCGCGATCATTGAGCACGAACGCCGATGTCGTCCCGATATCCTGGGGCTCGAGCGGGGTGCGCAGTTGAACCACCGTCGGCAGCCGTTGCGCCATTGCCAGCAGTCGATGGCCTTTCGCCACCGGAAGGCGCGGTTCCTGGACCACGATTCGAATACGCGCGCCGCGCCCTGACAGTGCAATGCGTTTCAACTGATCGAGCGTGTCGGCAACATCGAGTAGATCCGGATCGAGATCACGCGTGAAAATCGCGATCTGGTGCGATGCGTCGCCAAGGATATCCAGCATCGCACTTAGCGCCTCTGCGCGATCGTCGGTCTCGATCCGTCGCGCCCTGGGCGTCGGCACTGGGGTCGCAACGCCGCGCTTGGCCTGTCCGGTCAGTTCGAGCCGCACCGTTTGGTGCGGAATATCGCATTCAAGGTATTCATCGCCTCTCGCCTCGAATCCAAACTTTTCGTAGAACGTCAGCGCATGGGTCTGTGCGTGCGCCTCGACACTGCGGTAACCCAAGGTACTCGCTTGTTCGAGCAGCACGCGCAAGATCGCCGCGCCGACACCCTTGTCGCGCCAGCCCTGCAGTACGGCCATCCGCCCGATATTGCCATCACTCGTCAGTCGTCCGGTGCCGATGGCACGACCATCGGTATCCATCGCGATCACATGCCGCGCGCGTTCGTCCTTGGTATCCCATTCTTCGCTTTGCGGCACCCCTTGCTCGATGATGAAAACCTGTTCGCGAACGCCGCGAATGGCGTCGCGATCAGACTCCCAGGAAGCGGGTTCGACGCGAAAGTGCTCGGGAATCATGCTTTTTTCCGTTGTCGATTCGTGCGCACGCGCGATGGGACAAGGTGCCCGGCGTCGATCAGCGCGCGCAGCGGTTGACGATCGCTCTCAGAGGATATCGTGGTGAGCGCGAATTCCATCTTTTCACACAGCAATCGTGCCAGATGCGTGGAACAAGCGTACTCCCCACCGGCGACAAAAAGCAGCGCACCTCGCTCGCGCTTCACCCACGCAAAGCGCGACCATGGATTGCGCCTCAACTGAACCTTTGACCTCGCCAACCGGGCGAATGCGGCATCTGTCAGAGGAGTGGCACGCGCTGTTGCGAGGTGGGCACATCGGTAGCGCGTAATGAACCGGCCGAACCAGCGACGCAGATCAAATACTCCGATGCCGGCCTCTTCCACCCGCAGCCACGGCATCGCTTGTGCGACGCGCGCGATTGCCGCATCGTCGATTTCGCCGTGACGGCGCGCCGGCATGAGATCCGGATCGATCAAGCGCTCGGATTCGGCCAGCTTTTCGGCGATTGTGTCGGCGAAGGCGATCAGGAGTTCGGCTTGTGAGGGGGCGCGCATGCCGATCGAATAGGTCATGCACGCGCTGCGAGCAATACCCCAATGCGCGATGCCGGGTGGGAGATACAGCATGTCACCGGTGTCGAGAGTCCATTCGTGAGTCGGCCTGAATTCGCGTAGCAGCTTGAGCTCCGTGTCGAGGCTGCTTGAGGGTTCGTCCCGACGGCTCCCGTGCCTGTCTGCGGAATTTTCTTCGGCACCGTTCGCGGCGACATGCCAACGCCTCTGGCCCAGTCCCTGCAGCAGGAAGACGTCGTATTGATCGATGTGTGGACCCACCGAGCCGCCTTCGACCGCATAGCTGACCATGACGTCGTCGATGCGCCAGTTCGGCAGGAATTCGAAATGATCGAGAAGCGCGCGGACATCTACGTCCCACTTGTCGACATCCTGCACCAGCAACGTCCATCCGGTCGGTGGCAGGCTGGCGAAATCCGGGTCGGCGAAAGGTCCGTCGCGCACCGTCCAGCGATCTGATCGGTTTGCGCGCGAATCACGTCGTGACGCGTCTTCACGGCGCCTTGTGGAATCCGCTGCCTTTCGAGTGCCATGCTCATGCACCACGATCCTCGCCAGCGCGAGTTCTTCGCACGCAAGTCCGGCCAGATCCTCCGGCTCGAGCGGGTCCCGAAACCTCGCGAACGCCCCGCGGATCAGCAACGGCCGCTTCTGCCAGTAATCCTTCAAAAACCGTGTGGGCGGCATTCCCAGCGGCTGTCCTTGTCGGGCGCGAACTTCGATTGGCGGGGAGCCAACGCCGGTGAATGGTCGCTTGTCGGGCATGCTGGTGCTGAGGGGAGCAGGATCAAAAAGCCGGATCGACCTGCGAGCCGCCGGTCAGAATCTGGATCACAAGGAGATAAGGAAACACTTTAAAATGAATTGGATACACTAAATTTCGGACCCGAATTCGAGCTACTTGACGAGCCAAACTGCGATTCTTGCGGGTAGGCAAGAGCGTATCGGAGAGATTGTGTGTCAACTCGGGTTTTGTCGGGCACACAAGAACTCAGGCACCAAGGCGCTCAGATGTCCTCGGCCAACCTCTCCGCGAGACCGATGTAGCTCGACGGAGTCAGCTCGAGCAAGCGCGCCTTCGCATCCTCCGGAAGATTCAACTCTCCGATGAATCGGAGCAGCAGGTCGCGCGTGATGGCCCGGCCACGTGTCAGCCTCTTGAGTTGCTCGTATGGTTCGGGAAGTCCGTAACGGCGCATCACGGTCTGCACTGCTTCGGCCAGTACCTCCCAGTTTGCATCGAGGTCGGACGCGAGTCTGGCCGGATCGGGACGCAGTTTCGCCAAACCGCGCAACATGGCATCCAGCGCGATCGAAGCGTGGCCGAATGCGGTACCGAGCGCACGCAACACGGTCGAATCGGTCAAATCGCGTTGCCAGCGACTGATCGGCAGTTTTTCGGCGAAGTGCGCGAACAGCGCGTTGGCCAGTCCGAGATTACCTTCGGCATTCTCGAAATCGATCGGATTGATCTTGTGCGGCATGGTCGATGAACCGACCTCGCCTGCGGCCGGTTCCTGGCGGAAATAGCCGAGCGAAATGTAGCCCCACACATCGCGTGCGAAATCGATCAGGATCGTGCCGAGCCGGCGCATCGCATCGCAGAGCTCGGCGATTCCGTCGTGCGGCTCGATTTGCGTCGTGTAGGGGTTCCATGCCAGCCCGAGGTCCTCGACGAACCGGCGTGCAAAAGCGGGCCAGTCGATTTCGGGGTAGGCGATCACATGTGCGTTGTAGTTGCCCACTGCGCCATTGATCTTGCCGCTCAGTTCGACTGCGGCGATCTGTCTTTTCTGACGATCGATGCGCGCGACGAAATTGGCTATTTCCTTGCCGAGCGTCGTTGGTGATGCCGCCTGGCCGTGCGTGCGTGAAAGCATCGGTTGTCCGGCGAACGCGTGCGACATGCGCCGTAGCGCATCGGTCAGCCGTTCGATCGCCGGCAGCACGATCTGCTCGCGAGCATCGCTCAACATCAGTGCGTAGGCCAGGTTGTTGATGTCCTCGCTGGTGGCGGCGAAATGAACGAACTCCGCAGCCTTGGCGAGTCCGCTATTGGCCGCGATACGTTCCTTGATGAAATATTCGACCGCTTTCACGTCGTGATTGGTTTCGCGCTCGATGGTCTTGATCCGTTCGGCATCGGCCATGGAGAAGTTGTCCGCGAGTTCTTGCAGCACTGCGGTCGCTTGCGCGGAGAACATCGGCGCTTCGCGGATGTCGGCGTTCGCGGCCAGCGCGGTGAGCCAACGGACCTCGACCAGCACCCGGCGATGCAGCAGTCCGTATTCACTGAAGATCGGGCGCAGGGCTTCGGTTTTTGCCGCATAGCGGCCATCGAGCGGAGACAGGGCGCTGAGCGCGGCGGACGACATCGCAGGACCTGTGGCGAGTTGGACGACGAAGTTTACACCGCACCGCTATAATCCTTGGCCGCTTCGTCGAAAGTTCAACATTTCCTGGGAGTTCACATGAGCGAATATCGGATTGAGCGCGACAGCATGGGAGAGTTGCGCGTGCCCGCGGAAGCGCTTTATGGCGCGCAGACCCAACGCGCAGTCCAGAACTTTCCGATTTCGGGCCTGCACATGCCGCGCGGGTTCATTCGCGCGCTCGGCCTGATCAAGTCGGCGGCGGCGCAGGTAAACGGCGATCTGGGCCATCTCAAGAAAACCCAGGCCAAGGCAATCCGGCGCGCTGCCGAGCGCGTGGCGGCAGGCGAGTTCGATTCCGAGTTTCCGATTGACGTGTTTCAGACCGGGTCCGGCACCTCATCGAACATGAATGCGAACGAGGTGATTGCGCATCTGGCGAGCAAATCGGTTGGCTCGGCAGTGCATCCCAATGATCATGTCAATATGGGGCAGAGTTCCAACGATGTAATTCCGAGCGCGATCCAGGTCAGCGCCGCGTTAGGCGTCAGCGAGCAGCTGTTGCCTGCGCTCGATCACTTGAAAAAGACGCTCGAAAAGCGCGCGAAGGACCTGAAGAAGGTCGCCAAGACTGGCCGCACTCATCTGATGGACGCCATGCCACTGACTTTCGGTCAGGAACTCGGTGGATGGGCAGCGCAGATCCGCTCGAACGAAGGGCGCTTGAACGACTCGCTCAAGCGAATGCGTCGCCTGCCACAAGGCGGCACCGCGGTCGGTACCGGCATCAATGCCGAAACGTCGTTCGGTCCGGGTGTTTGTGCCGAACTCTCACGCATGACCGGCGTGAAATTCGAATCTGCCGACAATTATTTCGAGGGCATGAGTTCACAGGATGTGGCTGTGGAGATGTCGGGCCAGTTGAAAACGCTGGCGTGTTCCCTGATGAAAATCGCTAACGATCTTCGCTGGATGAATTCCGGCCCGCTGGCCGGACTCGGGGAAATCGAGCTGCCAGCCCTGCAGCCTGGTTCGTCGATCATGCCGGGCAAGGTCAATCCGGTGATTCCGGAGGCCATGGCAATGGTTTGCGCGCAGGTCATCGGCAACGACAGCACGATCACGATCGCGGGACAGGCCGGCAACTTCCAGCTCAATGTCATGTTGCCGGTGGTCGCACTCAATCTCCTGCAATCGATCGACATACTCGCCAATGCTTCTCGTGCATTGGCCGACAACGCGATTGCCGGGTTCAAAGTGCGCGAGGACCATATTCGGGAGGCGCTCGATCGCAATCCGATTCTGGTTACCGCGTTGAATCCGGTGATCGGCTATGAGAAAGGGGCAGCAACGGCGAAGCAGGCCTACAAGAGCGGCCGGCCAATTCTCGACGTCGCGCTCGAGACCACGGGGCTGACGCGCAAGCAACTGGAAACGCTGCTCAACCCGCTGGAACTGACCAGGGGCGGTATACACGACGATTCGAAATGAAGGGTATCGCCATGGCGAGACGATGGCTTTTGCCGACGTTGCTGTTCGCCGCCAGCGCGCTGGCGCAGCAGAACGTGGATATCAGCGGCAAGGATTTCACTACGGGGGCGAGCGATGCAAAGCTCGCCGCGCTCGGCCACGATGCGGCCTTGTCGGGAAAGCGGCTCGTCGTGACCGCGCCGCAGTACTGGCACGCCAAGATCGCAGCCAGGATACGCGCCGGCGGCGAGGCAAAAGTGATCATGCGCGATGGTTTCTACGAAAACATCGTTGTGCGGGTCGAGAGCGAAGCGCCGGTTCGCATCAAAGTCACCCCCTCGAAGGCTGAGCTTGCCAGTGTGCCACGACGGGGTTCTTCGGTCGGCCACCAGGGAACCTCTAGCGACGCCAGCGCGACCGAAGGATTTACCTCCGCGAAAACGAGCCCGTCCGATCAGGGGCCGCGCGCGCCACAGCCGGGCCTGAATGAGACTGCTTCCCGCAATGCGGAAGGGTCCAATATCGAGACGATCCGGCAACGACTGCGGACCAACTTGAATCATGGGCGCCCTGTAGACGGAACGATGCGAGCGGCGCAGTTGACCTCGGGCGATGTGGTCTTCGTCGATGGATCCGTACGCGCGGTGGTTCGCAGGGAAGGGCTGAATCCTCAATTCTACTGGCTTGAGGGGGATCTCGATCTCGCTCGTGCTGAACTCAAGCCCATCGGCGGCAACCGATATGAGGTTCTGGGAACGCTGCGCCCGGGCAATTACAGTTTGCGCGAAGCGAAAAGCACCGCGCCGCTTATTTTCACCGCCAGCACTCCCCCGGCCGAATCAGCGGTGCGAGCGTCCTTGCAGAGACGCTACAACGAAGGGCGCCGAATCGATGAGGTGCTCGTGCCGGCGAGTCTGCGCCACGGCGATCTGATCTACACAGGCGCGGGCGCCGCGGTCATCGTACGCCGCAACGGTGCGAATCTCCTACGCTACTGGTTGAATGGGCCGATCGATCTCAATCAGCCGGGGCTGCGGAAGGAAGGCAGCAACGAATTCCGCTTGGTTGGCCTGCAGCGATGACGCGATTTGCATGGCCCGCAATCGAGAGGGCGTCCGGCGAAGAATATGCTTGACGCTGTGCGCCTCTACACGAGGCGCACAGCTGGTATCAAGGACCGAAACGGGATTCCCCGCGTTTGGCGCACATTCAAGTCGACGTGTCGGTGCGGCGCGAGCGCAGCCAGACGGCCGCAATGAGCATCGCCACACCGGCTGCTGCGCCAATCCAAAGGCCCGTCGAGCCGAGCAGGTGTCCGACATCCGCCCAATTGAACAGCGCGACCCGACTGCGATCTCCGATTTCGAAATGGATTCCGCCCGGCACGTGCCACGCCCAGCTCCCGGGAACGATACTGAACAAGATGCGCCCAACAATGTCGCGCCAGTACCAAAGCCGAAAGTCGAATCCCTCATGTCCCATGCCTGTTACCGATTGCAGGAACAGCATCCAGCCCAGCAGCACCGGCGGCACGACGGCCCACAGGAACGGTTTTGATCGCGCGAATGCCGAGCAAAGCAGCAGCCACCCGTAGGCAGGCAAGGCCCACAGGGCATTTACCGGAATCAGCACCAGCAATTGCAGCCATAGCCGGAGCGGCGATACCGGACCCCATACGAGGGTGAACGGGTTGCCACCGTGCATGAGCACGACCAGTCCAAACAACAACAGCAGCACGATGTGCATGGCGATGGTGATCACGAATGCAAACACCGGCGCGATCAGCGCGGCAGTGAGCACCTTGGAAGCGACCGTCGCGCTGTCAGTCAATGGCAGAGACTTCCAGAACAGCACGCTTCGGTCCCGACGATCGTCGTACAAGGCGCCGAGCAAATAGAAGAACAGCACGAACGCCAGCACGATCTGGATGAAGCTCGCGAATACGAACAGCGAGCCATCGAGCGCAGCGCCGACCTGGCGCAAATCCTCCGGCGTAACCGCCGTGAGCGCCTTGTTGAGCTGCATCCCGATCTGGATGTGCGAACGCGCCCCGAGAATTTCGCCGATCACGATCCCGGAAAGCGTCAGCAGGACGACGACTGCTGCGGTCCATAGAGGTGCCCACAGGAAGCCGCCGCGGTGCTCCCAATATTCGCGTTTGAGCAACAGTGGCAGGTTGTTCATGCGTAGGTCCCTCGCATCGTGGCAACAAAGAGATCGACTACGCTGGGCTTGTGCAGCTCTCCGAGCGCTGCCAATCGTGCGCGATCAACTCCGTCGAACAGGAATATTGTCTTGCCGAAGATCTGGCGCTCGTGGAGCGGCCCCAGAGCCCGCGCTGCGTCGACCTTGTCAGGATTGACCATCACCTCGGCGAAACGCTCGGCCACCTGGTCCATCGTTGCCGACAGGGCGATCTTGCCATCGCGGATGAAGATCAGGTCGGTAAGGATGTGTTCGATTTCCTCGACCTGGTGCGTGGTGACGAGAATGGTCTTCTGCTCGTCGAAATAGTCGTTCAGCAGACTTTCGTAGAACGCCTTGCGGTAGAGGATATCCAGGCCCAGCGTAGGCTCGTCGAGGACCAGCAGGCGTGCATCGATTGCCATGACGAGCGCCAGGTGCAACTGCACGATCATGCCCTTGGACAACTCGCGCACGCGCATCTGCGGTTTCAATTTGGTGCGTGCCAGGAATGTCTGACATTTATCTCTCGAGAAACGTGGATGTACGCCGGCCACGAACTCGACCGCCTCGCCGACCCGCAGCCAGCGCGGCAACACCGCCACATCAGCTATGAAACACACTTGCTGCATGAGTTGCGCGCGGTGGCTGCGCGGATCGAGGCCCAGCACCGACAGTTCGCCCTGGAAGTCGGTCAGGCCAAGGATCGCCTTGAGCGCGGTGGTCTTGCCGGCGCCGTTCGGGCCGATCAAGCCGACGATGCGGCCGGTTTCGATATTGAAATCGACCTCGTCGAGCGCAGCCGTCGCGCCATAGCGCTTGGTCAGATTGTGAGCGTGGACTATCGCATTCATTTGGCCTTCTCCTCGTCGGCCTTGGCCTGCTCCATCAGCTCCTTCAAGCTGATCCCCATTCGCATCAGTCGCGCATACAACGCCGGCCATTCCTCGCGAAGAAAATGATCGCGTTCGGATTTCAGCAATGCCGCGCGTGCGCCTTCGTTGACATACATACCCAAACCCCTTCTTTTTTCCACCAGATTTTCGTCGACCAGTTCCTGATAGGCCTTGGATACCGTGATCGGATTGATCTGAAAATCTGCGGCTACCTGCCGCACCGAGGGCAGCGGGTCCCCGGCGCCGAGGACGCCATCGAGAATCATCGCCACCACGCGATCCCGCAGCTGGCGATAGATCGGTGTCGAGTCGTTCCAGGTGATGCTCATCGGCCTATTCCCTGCTCATGCGCGGCGCGGACTTGCCGAAGGAATAGTAGGGCATGTCCAATGGAGCGTGCGGAACGCTGGTCGTCGCTGTCGACGCGTGCAACGGGGTGATGGCGGCGGCCACGCTTGCCGCAACGCGGGCTTCGGCCTGCGTGCGTGTCGCGGCGTTCGACAGCTCACGGGGTCCCGGATGCACCAGTATCTGCGGCAAGGTCGTCATTGCGGCAGCCTCCAGCTCTTCGGTGCCCGGATGGACTTCAACGATTGGCAGTACCGGCAAAGTGGCGCGTGCCGGCTTCGACTGTGCGGCATGGTGCACCGGCTCCGGCACTGACGGCCCGGATCGATGCGACAGCGCAAAGCCCGCGGCAGATAGGCCGACGGACAGCACGAGAGCAACAATCAGACGGGTTAACATGACAACCTCCTGCGAGGTGTTGATGAAGTAGTGTTGTAGCTAACTATAACACCTAATCTCATCATGTCAACACCCAGGAACGAAGGTCAATGATGAACGGTCACATCCTGCGGGTTTGCCAAGGCCGTGCGCCACGTCCACAATACGCCGCCCTCTTACGGTGTTCAGGTCCGATCGGCGTCTGCGTCGATGGGCATGGCGACCCGAATTTCCTCACGATTTCAGGAGTAGACATGACGCGTTTCATCAAGAAGTCACTGATTGCCGCCGCGCTGGCCGCAACATTCGGGCTGGGCAATGCATTTGCGGCGCCGCCGATCAAACCGGCGCCGATGGCCGGCAATGCTGCGGCGGCACCCGTGAAGTTGGACAAGGACAAGGTCAGCACGATGGTCGGCATGGACATCGGGCGCGGCCTGTCCCAGATCAAGGACGACATTGATCTCGATGTCGTGGCCAAGGCACTCAAGGAGACTGTCAACGGACAGAAGACATCCCTGACGCCTGAGGAAGCGCTTGAGGTACGCAAGGCTTTCATGCAGCAGATGCAGGCCAAACGCGTGGCCGAACGCAAGGTGGAGGCCGAAAAGAACAAGTCCGAAGGCGCAGCGTTTCTCGCCTCGAACAAGTCCAAGCCTGGCGTCAAGACGACCGCTTCGGGCCTGCAGTACAAGGTTATCAAGCAGGGCACCGGTCCCAAGCCGAAGGCCACCGATACGGTCAAAGTCAACTACAAGGGCACCAAGATCGATGGCACGGAGTTCGACAGCTCCTACAAGCGTGGCAAGCCGGCGACGTTTCCGCTCAATGGCGTGATCAAGGGCTGGAGCGAAGGGCTGGAACTGATGCCAGTCGGTTCCACATACAAACTGTTCATTCCGGCGGACCTTGCCTATGGCGAAAACGGCCCCGGTCCGATCGGGCCGAACGCGACCCTGATTTTCGATGTTGAGTTGCTGAGCATCGAGAATGCGGCTGACAAGGCGAAGGCCAAGGCCGCTGGGAAGCCGATGATCAAGCCCATCAAGAAGAAGATGGGCGGCAAGTAAGTCGCTTGCTTTTTTCGTAGGAGGCGCGCTGCGGTTCGGCGCGCCTTCATCTTTTCGGCTCCGGGTCAATGAGATCGTTCGCGCCGCCATCCAGCGCGTCGCCGCTGCGACAGCATGTGGTCGGGTCGGACGCAGCCGAGGGTGATACTGCATGCGTGTGACTATTTTCGGCACCGGCTATGTAGGTCTCGTGACCGGCGCTTGCCTGGCCGAGGTCGGAAACGAAGTCGTCTGCATCGACGTTGATGAGGCGAAGATTGCGCGGCTCAATCGAGGCGAAATACCCATCTACGAGCCAGGATTGGCGCCTCTGGTGCGCGAGAACGGCGCCGCGGGCCGGTTGCACTTCACGACCGATGCGAAGAAGGCGATCGGGCATGCGCAGATCCTGTTCATTGCAGTTGGAACGCCGCCCGAGGAGGATGGAAGCGCCGATCTTTCGCATGTCCTCGAAGTCGCAGGAACCATTGGCGGGGCGATGTCGCGACCGGTGACCGTGGTCAACAAATCCACTGTACCGGTCGGCACCGCCGATCGCGTCAGACAAACGATATCGGATGCGCTTGCGGTGCGCGGCGCGAACATTGCTTTCGATGTCGTCTCCAATCCGGAATTCCTCAAGGAGGGCGATGCGGTACACGATTGCCTTCGACCCGACCGGATCATCGTGGGGGCCGAAAGCGCGGCTGCGGTCGACGTGTTGAAAACCCTGTATGCACCGTTCAACCGCAACCACGAGCGCATGGTGTTCATGGATGTGCGTTCGGCGGAGCTGACCAAGTACGCGGCCAACGCGATGCTCGCGACCAAGATCAGCTTCATGAACGAAATGGCCAATATTGCCGAGCGTGTGGGCGCCGATATCGAGCAAGTGCGCCTGGGCATCGGATCGGACCCCCGCATCGGCTACCATTTCATCTATCCGGGAGCCGGCTACGGCGGTTCGTGCTTCCCCAAGGACGTCAAGGCGCTCGAATACACTGCACGCTCCCATGATTACGAGGCTCGCGTCCTCAATGCCGTCGAAGCGGTCAATGAAGATCAGAAGGGAAAGCTGTTTGAACTGATTTCCCGACATTTTCGCGGTCTGCTCGAGGGACGCACGGTTGCGCTGTGGGGCTTGGCATTCAAGCCCAACACCGACGATTTGCGTGAAGCGCCGAGCCGCAAGCTGATCGAAAGTCTGTGGTCCGCCGGAGCCACTGTGCGCGCCTACGATCCCGAGGCGGGTGCGGAAATGCGTCGCCTGTATGGCGAACGTGCCGATCTGGTGTTGTGCGATGAGCCGTACGCGGTGTTGCAGGGCGCCGATGCGCTGGCGATCGTGACCGAGTGGAAGGAATTTCGCAGCCCCGACTTTGAACGCATTCGCGAGCTGCTGCACGATCCGGTAGTGTTCGACGGCCGTAATATCTTCGAACCGTTGGCGGTTGAAAACGCGGGCTTGGCCTATTACGGAATCGGTCGTGGTCGCAGTATCGTCTTGCCATCGGATTGACACCGCTGCCGGCGCATTGCTGCGCCATCGAAACCGGCAAGAGAGGTTATGCCAAAACGCGCACTCATCACCGGCATCACCGGACAGGATGGCGCCTACCTGACCGAGCTCCTGCTGGGCCGGGGTTACGAAGTGCACGGCATCAAGCGACGCGCCTCGTCGTTCAATACGGAGCGCATCGACCATCTGTATCACGAACTCGGCGAGCCGGGGTCGGCGTTGACCTTGCACTACGGCGATCTGACCGACACCACGGCACTCTCGCGCGTGATCCAGCAGGTGCAACCGGACGAGATCTACAACCTGGCCGCGCAAAGCCATGTTGCGGTGTCGTTCGAGGAACCCGAGTACACGGCCAATGCCGATGCACTTGGGGCACTGCGCATTCTCGAGTCGATGCGCGCGCTCGGCCTCATGGATCGTTGTCGCTACTATCAGGCTTCGACGTCGGAAATGTTTGGTCTGGTCAGCGAATCTCCGCAGCGCGAATCGACGCCGTTCCATCCGCGCTCGCCGTACGGCGTCGCCAAGCTTTATGCGTACTGGATAACGGTCAATTATCGCGAGGCGTTCGGCGCATACGGATGCAACGGCATCCTGTTCAATCACGAATCGCCGATCCGTGGCGAAACGTTCGTCACCCGCAAGATCACGCGCGGACTGGCACGGGTTTTTCACGGTTTGCAACAGTGCGTGCAGCTGGGAAATCTCGACGCGAGACGCGACTGGGGGCATGCGCGCGATTACGTCGAGGCGCAATGGCTCATGCTGCAGCAGGACAAACCTGCAGATTACGTGGTTGCGACCGGCATCCAGCATTCAGTGCGCGACTTCGTGAATCTCGCCGCTCACGAAATCGGCATCGATCTCGAATTTCGCGGCGATGGAACCGACGAACATGCCGTCGTGAGCCGCGTGCGCGCCGACAACTCGAAGCTCAAGCCCGGCGCAACTGTCCTGCGTATCCATCCGCAATATTACCGGCCGGCGGAAGTCGGCACCTTGCTTGGCGATGCGACGCTGGCGCGTGAACGGCTCGGTTGGACACCCAGGACATCTTTTGCCGAACTCGTGCGCGAAATGGCTGCCGCCGATCTCGCCCTGGCCGATCGTGAAGCGCGTGGTTTGGGCGGTGCGCGCCATGGTCGCCACCTGATTGAACGGCTCGATGGAGCGGGGCATGGGTGAGGGGAGTGCGGATGCGCGTCTGGCCGAACTCGAGGTACGCGTTGCGTTCATCGATGACGCCGTGGCCACGTTGAACGACGAAATCATCAGCCAAGATCGCCGGATCGCGCACCTCGCTTCGGAACTGGAACGCGTGCGTGCCGAATTGATCAGGGTGGCTGGCGTCGCTTTTCAAGATCCGGTCGAAGAACCTCCGCCGCCGCATTACTAAGCCGCCAGAACATGTCGGATTCGTTGCGCGAACAATTGTTGAAGACCGGTCTCGGTGAGAGCCTGAAGCGTTCCGCCGAGACAAAGCGCAAGGCGCAAGCGAAGCGCCCGCGACCGCATTCGCTTGCAAAGAACGGCACGGGCGATAGTGATATCGATCTGGCCAAGGCGTACGCACTGCGCGCGCATATCGAGAACTCGGAACGACGCCGCCTGCAGCGTGAAGCCGAACAGCGCGCGCGGGAGAAGAAGGAGATTCGCGACAAACTGGTTCGATTGTTGAAGGATCAGCAGCTCAACCTGCCAGATGCCGAAATCGCACGTCACTTCGAACACCGCGGAAAAATTCGGCGCATTTACGTGTGCACGAAACAATTGGCGAAGCTGAATGCCGGCGAGCTCGGCGTCGTGCAACTTGCCGGTCGTTATCTGTTGGTGCAACGCGATATCGCCATTGCCGCGCAGCAGTTGGCCCCGGATGTGCTGGCATTGCTGTGCGATCCGGAGGCAAGCGACCAGGACGACGTGCCTTCCGATCTCGTGTGGTAAACGGGCGAAACCCGTCATCCGCCGAACCAAATACGCATCTCGAAATGCAACGCATAAACGTGACGCCGGTCACGGGCGTCGACAGGCGCCCCTGATAACGTGCTTTTCGTGAAGCCATTCCTACTTCTTGTCACCTCGATGGCTTTTGCAAGCGCGCTTTCCGCCGAGACGCTGCCGCGCTTCCCACCTCAGGCCGTTTGGTACACGGACGTCAGCGGCGCGCCCTTGCGCGCGAATTCGAGCCAGATGCTGCAATGGCTCGAACAGCAAGGTGGTTGGGGCACCAACGACGCCTCGCATCCGGATCGCTTCCAGATCGATTTCTCCCTCGTGTTATTGCACGCCGACCAGTCGGCGCCGACGGGATTGCTAGTGCAGCAGCCGGGCTACTATCTTCCCGATTGCGATGGCGTCCAACCGGTGCCACTTCCGATCGGTGGACGTATTGAGAGCAGCGGCGATTACACCTGCGATATCGGCGATGAAGACTGCCACTTGCTGGTGCAACAGGGCGATACCTTGTTTGAATCGTACAACACGACGGTCGAAGCCGCAGGCGTGCTTTCGCTTTGCCTCGCCAAGTGGAATCTCGATGTGGTCTATCCGCCCGAAGGACGTGGCGATGGTTGCACCAGCGCCGATGCGGCGGGATTCCCGATCGCGCCGCTGCTCATAAACGCAGACGAAGTCTCGGGTGCGATTGCCGATGGTGGGGATCTTGGCCACGCCATCCGATTCATCCTGCCCAATTCCCGAATGCGCTCCGACTACTACGTGCGGCCCGCAAGTCATCTCGGCGGACCGCGGAGCGACGATCCGCTGTCGATGCCGTACGGATCGCGTCTGCGCCTGAACGCGGGTTTTGATATCAGTGGTTTCAATCCCGCCGCGCAGGTCGTTCTGCGGACGCTCAAGAAATACGGCATGGTCCTCGCGGACGGCGGCAACGTGCCTCTCACAGCCGACGCCGACACGTATACCGGCGCCAAATGGGACGACCTTGATTTCGACAGTCATTCGCTGTTCGGCGTGCGCCCGAGCGACTTCGAGATCGTCGATACCGGCCCGTTGATTCCGAATGACGATTGTGTGCGCAGCGATCCCGTTGCCCCGGATCCGATTTTCGCAGACGGTTTCGGCGATCAATAATCCATGAAGTACCCACCGTTCACCGGAATATTGGCGCCGGTGATGAAGCCGGCGTCTTCCGCGGCGAGAAAATCCACGGCGCGCGCTATCTCGCGCGGCTCGCCGAGGCGTCCTACCGGAATCGAAGCGATGATCTGGTTGCGGATGTCTTCGGGGACCTTCATGACCAGCGCCGTCTTGCAGTAACCGGGCGATACGCTGTTTACGGTCACGCCTTTTTTTGCAGTCTCACGCGCCAGTGCCATGGTGAACCCGTGCATGCCCGCCTTTGCCGCACTGTAGTTCGTTTGCCCGAACTGGCCGGTCTGACCGTTGACCGAGGAGATGTTGATGATGCGGCCAAACCCGCGTGAGGTCATGCCTTCGACCACATGCCGGCACATGTTGAACACACCCTCGAGATTCACCTTGAGCACTTCACCCCATTGTTCGGGCGCCATCTTGCGCAGCGAGGTATCCCGCGTGATGCCCGCTGCATTGACCAGGATCGTGACCGGACCGTAAGTCGATTCGACGCGCTCGACGAGCTTGCCGCAATCGGCGTAGTCGCTCACGTCGAGCGGTTCGAAAGCGATGTCTTCTCCGAAATCCGCGGTCTCGGCGCGAAATTCGGCGATCCGCTCCTCACGGCGGCCCAGATCCGCGGCGACCACCCGTTTGCCCGAACGCGCCAGCTGTTGACAGATCTCGGTGCCGAGTCCACCTATGCCGCCGGTGACTACGGCCACGTGTTTGTTGCTCATGTGATCCCTTCCTCGTGCAGTGCGACACGCGATGCGGCGCCGTGTTGTTGCGTCGCAACAAACCGTCGATGGTAAGAACCAGCGGGTCGGGTGTCAAACAGAAGTTCAGGGCTTGCCGGACTTCTTGGGCTTGGCGCTTCCGGAATTTCCCGCGCGGTCGCCGTTGGCCGCACCGGAGAGGAAACCTTGCTGTAGTGAATTCCACAAATCGACATTGCGTTCGGTCAGGTCGTTCAGCATCGACCACGGCGTCTGGCCGAGCATGTTGTTGAGCTGGCTGCGGAATTGCTGCTGCTGGTCAAGAAAGATCTGAAGGCTCTTTTCGAGATAGCTGCCCATGAAGCCCTGCAGCGAATCCCCGTAGAAACGAATGATCTGGGAAAGCAGATGCGTAGTGAACATCGGCTGCCCACGCTCCTCGTGCTCAGCGATGATCTGCAACAGCACCGAGCGCGAAAGGTCGGCCCCGGTCTTCGCGTCGCGCACTTCGAACTCTTCACCATCCACGACCAGCTGGCGCACTTCCTCAAGCGTGATATAGCTCGAGATCTCGGTGTCGTAGAGTCGCCGATTCGGATATTTCTTGATGATGCGGACCTGTCCCATCCGCTAACGCTAGCACGTCATGCGGCACCGCACCAGTTGGAATTGCTGCGCAGCAAACCTCGAGTCAGCCGCAGGTGCGTAGTCGCTGAAGCACTCCATCCGGGCGGGCACAATCCGCAATCTTCTGCCAAGCCCGGCAAGGCTAGCCGCGGTCACCAGCCCATGTAGTGGCCGCCGTTGATGGCAAGGTTGGCTCCTGTAATCCAGGCCGCCTGTTCGGCGCTAAGGAAACCCACCGCATAGGCAATCTCATCCGGGTCACCGAGGCGCCCGACCGGAATCTGGGCCACGATCTTGGCGCGCACCTCCTCGGGCACCGCCATCACCATCTCGGTGCCGACATAGCCTGGCGAAACGGTGTTGACCGTGATGCCGAACTTGGCGTTTTCCTGCGCCAGGGAAATAGTGAAGCCATGCATGCCGGCCTTGGAGGCGGCGTAGTTGGCCTGCCCGTATTGTCCTTTCTGCCCGTTGATCGAGGATATCTGCACGATGCGGCCCCACTTACGGTCGCGCATACCCTCTATCAGTGGTCGCGTCACGTTGAAGCAGGAATTGAGGTTGGTGTTGATGACTTCCTGCCACTGCATGGCGCTCATCTTGTGAAAGGTCGTGTCACGTGTGATGCCGGCATTGTTGATGAGAATATCGATCGGCCCGATCTGCTGTTCCACGTCGCGGACCATCGACTCGGCTGCGGAGGTGTCAGCGACATCACCGGCGCAAATCGCGAATTCGAACCCGGCATCGCGTTGCGCACGTTGCCAGGTCTTGGCCCGCGTCTCATCGCGATAGTTGGTCGCAACCTTGTGTCCGAGGCTGGCAAGGTGCCGGCAGATGGCCGTGCCGATTCCGCCGGTGCCGCCAGTAACAAGAGCCACGCGTGCCGTCATGGGAACCTCCGCAAAGAAATGAGCATCAATAAACAGGATGATGCATTCGACATTGTGCCTGTACGCTGAGCAAATTGCCTTGCGCACTGCGGCATCCTCGCGGCGCGAGCCTTGAATCGCGGCATCTCGCCCCTAGAGAGTTGCTTGGCCGCTGTCGTGCAGTTGCGTAACCGGAGAAAAACCATGCGTCGCGTAGTCCTGTTCATCGCCACGAATCTCGCCGTCATGCTGCTGCTGACGATCGTCGTCAAGCTGACCGGCATCGACGTGTCGACTTACAGTCGCGGCCGGTTAAATTTCACCGGGCTGATCGTTCTGGCCGCGGTGATCGGGTTCGGTGGATCATTCATTTCGCTGGCCATGTCCAAATGGATCGCCGTGCATTCGGTTGGTGCGCAGGTGATTCATCAGCCTTCCAATTCCGAGGAGGCGTGGCTCGTTGCAACCATCAAGCGGCTTGCAACGAGTGCCGGCATCGGCATGCCCGAAGTGGCGGTTTACGATGCACCCGATCTGAACGCTTTTGCGACCGGCATGAATCGCAACCATGCGCTGGTGGCAGTCAGCACGGGCTTGTTGCGAGGCATGGACCGCGCGCAGGTCGAAGCAGTGCTTGGACACGAGATAACCCATGTCGCCAATGGCGACATGGTGACAATGGCCCTGATCCAGGGCGTGCTCAACACCTTCGTGATTTTCCTCGCACGCGTCATCGGCTCTGTCGTCGACAGGGCGATCAGCGGGAACCGCGATGGTGGCGGCCTTGCATATTTCGCCATCGTGATCGTGCTGCAGATCGTACTCGGCCTGCTGGCGTCACTCATTGTGATGGCTTTCTCCCGCTGGCGCGAATTTCGTGCCGATGCCGGCGGCGCCGGACTGGCCGGACGCGATTCCATGATTTCGGCGCTGCAGCGGCTGGCCGCCAATCACGGCGAAAACAGCCTGCCCAACGCGATCAAGGCGTTTGCCATTTCCGATGAGCGCGGGTTCGCCCGCTTGTGGATGAGCCACCCGCCGATTGAACAGCGCATTGCCGCGTTGCGCGGCGCGAATTGACGCATCGACCGCGAGGATTCAGCCGGTCACGGATTCGTGCGTCATGATCTTTTCCGGCTCCTGCAGGAAATTGCCCTGCACGAAATTGACGCCGCAGGAGAACAATACCGACATGCTCGCTGCGTCCTCGACGAATTCGGCGATGGTGAGCTTGCCGGTACGATGAGCCTGCTCGCAAATGCTTTTCACGCGCTGCTGGTTTTCGCTGTTCCTCGATAGATCGATCATGAAATTGCGATCGATCTTCAAGTAATGCGCCGGGATGTGCTTGAGCAACTGAAATGAATTGAGGCCGGAACCGAATTGCTCCAATGCGAAGCTGCAACGAAGTTGTTCGAGTCCCTTGACGAACGCTCGCGCCGGTTTGAGGTGCGTGACCACTTTGCTCTCGGGCATTTCGAACACCAGGGCGTCTCCGCGTTGCCGTGTGCGCTGCAGTTGCTGGGCGATCCACGGGAGCAGGGTTTCATCGGCAATGGATTCGGCTGAGAGCTTGACGAAAAACGATGTCTTGTGTCCGGCATGTTCGCGTTCGGCCAGTGCGTGGATCGCATGGGTGATGACCCATCGGTCGATCGCCGGCATCAGGCCGTGTTGTTCGGCGATCGGCAGGAAGTAGGAGGGCAGGATTTCCTCCTTGGGACCCTTCATTCGCAGCAGGATTTCGTAAAACTCCCCCTTGGCGCCATGCAGGCTGATGATTGGCTGGAAATACAGCAGGAAGCCGTCGTTCTCGAGGGCCTCCTCGATGAGATCTATCCAGTGGCGATCACGTTCGGCTGCGGCCTTGTCCTGTGCCGCGGGGTCGAACAGCTTGATGCGGTTGCCGCCTCCCAACTGCGCATCACGCAAGGAAGCCTGCGCCTGGTCGAGTACCGCACCGGCGGTCGCATTCTTCTCGCCAATCAGGACTCCGCCGATGCTGACGGTCATGCTGATCGACTGTGTGCCGGCCTCGAAGATTCGTTCCTCGAATGCTTTGCGCAGGTTTTCACCGAGCTGTCGGGTTTCATCGGCAGTCCGGGTTGCGAGCAGAATGCCGAAGCTGTGATCGGCGAGGCGTCCCGCCACATCCGCCTCGCCGAGCTGGTTACGCAAAAGCGTTGCCACGTCGCCGAGCAGCAGATCGGTGTTGCCGAGTCCGACCGTATCAAGCACTTGCTGGAAGTTGTCCGGTTCCAGCAATAACATGGCCTGGTCGTTCTTGCCGGCCGCCGCGGCCCCGATGATCCGCTCTAGAGCGGTGATCGTGTATTGGCGGTTGTAGAGCTCTGTAACCAGATCGCGCGAGCGCAGCGCGTCGATTTCGTCGGCCAGAGCCGGGTCCGCGAGTTGCTGGTGGAATGTGATCTGGTGGCAGCGTTCGCCCTCGTACCCGGCTTCCGCAAATTCCATGATGGCGTCGAACGTCGATCCGTCCTCACGTTGAGCCTTCAGCTGCAGGCGAATCGGTGGTGGCTCGCCGCGTGACAGACGTTTGAGGAGTTTCTTGAAATCGCTGGCATCGTCCGGTGCAACCATGTCCAAGATCGACATGCCTTCGACTTCCTGGAAATCGTCGTAGCCGAACATTTCCAGGTAGGCCTTGTTCGCGCGCACATGCATGCCCTCGTGCACGTAGGCGATCGGTTCGCCGGATGAATCCAGCAGGGATTCGCAACGACGCTCGGTCTCGCGCAACGCGGCCTCGAGGCGACGCACGTTGCGGCGGTTGACGAGGGCATCGAACTCTCGCCGCACGATCATCTCGGTGTGTTCGGGGCGATTGCGCAGCGCCACTGCAATCGCACCCTCGCGACACGCAACAACCAGCGCGTCTTCGTCCAGTTGGCGTGCGTGCGCGATCAGCGCGATGTCCTTGCCGGTGCCATTCGCGAGTGCCGCGACCTGCCGCACGCCGATTTCGCGGCAGTCGAGATCGATCAGGATCAGGTCCGGTACCTGCTGGTCGAGCAGGGCTGCCAGTTCGGCTTCATTGCCTGCCCTGCTCGGGCGCACGGCGATTCCCGCGTTGCGCAGCGTGCTGATTACGTTCTCGGCATCCTCGGGCGAGTCTTCCACGAGGGCCAGCTTGATGACGTTGTCGGCTCGGCTCATGGATTGATCACGTGCAAGATCGTCCTTTTCACGGGGTGTCGTCGCCGCTCTGGATCGATGGGCGAGGCGCTGGCTTCTCGCGCACGGCTCGGTTGTACCGGATTCGACCGCTCTTTGCCATGGCGATGCGTCACAAAAGCGGTGTCTTGCTGGCAGCACCAGCAATTTCCCGCACCAATCGCGGAACCAGATAGCCCGGCAGGATGGTGCGAATCGCTTCAATCAGCGCCACGGCCGCATCGTCGGTCACCTCGAAATGAGCAGCGCCGCGAACCCGGTCCAGCTGGTGCAGGTAATACGGGAGGACGCCGCATTCGAACAGGCGTTCCGAAAGATCGGCAAGGGCCTTCACCGAGTCGTTGACACCTCGCAGCAAGACGGCCTGATTGAGCAAGGTCGCGCCGGAATCGTGCAGCGCGGCACAGGCATTTTCGACCGACCAATCGAGTTCATTCGCGTGATTGGCATGCAGGACGACGACGCACTTCCATGGCAGCGAGGCGATCCAGTCGAGCAAACGATCATCCACGCGTTCGGGCAGAACGACAGGCAGGCGCGTGTGAATGCGCAGGCGGCGAAGATGGGGGATGGATCGCGCGGCATCGGTGAGGGAGGCGAGTTTGCTGGTGGAGAGCGATAACGGGTCGCCGCCGGAAAGGATCACCTCTTGTATCGACGCATCATGCTGCAGGCATTGCAGAGCCGAGTCCCACTGACCGTATGCCGCAGTCTGCTCGGCATACGGGAAATGCCGCCGAAAACAATAGCGGCAATGGACAGCGCATGCCCCCGTCGCAATCAACAATGCGCGGCCGGCATATTTTTGCAACACGCCCATGCCCGCACTCGCGACGAGATCGCCCACCGGATCGAGGGAATCCCCGGCTGCGGCATCGAGTTCGGCCTGCCGCGGCAGAACCTGCAACAAGAGCGGATCGTTTGCATCGCCTTTGCGCATGCGCGCGATGAAGCCGCGCGGCACGCGCAGCGGAAATCCGGTGTCTGCGGGAGAAAGCAGCGAATGCAGCTGCTCCTCAAGCCCGACCAGACGCAGCAGTTCTACAGGATCGCAAACCGCCTCTCGCCACAGTTTTTGCCAGCGAGGTAGCTGCGCCTCCATGGAGTTAACCGCTATCATGATGGCTCCGGATCAGGGATCCTGTTCATTCGGTAAAGGTTTCCGTCACCATCCGTCGGGACCGCGTTTCGCCGGTCCACCATCCTCCAGCCGCCGTTGCAGCGGCATTTCGTCAGGAGCGCCGCATGGCAAGTCATGGCATGAACGATGTCAAGAATGGGTTGAAGATCATCGTGGATGGAGCTCCGTGCACGATTGTCGATACCGACTTTATCAAGCCCGGCAAGGGCCAGGCTTTCACGCGCGTCAAATACCGCAATCTGAAGAACGGTCGCACGGTCGAGATGACCATGAAATCGACCGATTCGGTCGAGGGCGCCGATGTCGTGGACACCGACATGGAGTTCCTCTATTCGGATGGAGAATTCTGGCATTTCATGCATCCGGATACGCATGAGCAGATCGCTGCCGACAGCGCCTCCGTCGCCGATGCGGCCAAATGGCTCAAGGGCAATGAACACGTGATCGTCACCCTTTGGAATGGCGCGCCGCTGACGGTCGCACCGCCGAATTTCGTCGAACTTGAGATTACCGAAACCGATCCTGGCGTCAGAGGCGACACCTCGGGCGGCGGCGGCAAACCCGCCACGCTCGAAACCGGCGCAGTCGTGCGAGTGCCGTTGTTCGTCAACCAGAACGAGATCATCAAGGTCGACACGCGCACCGGCGAGTACGTGTCGCGGGTGAAATAGCGATTTCCACCATGCCCGCCGCCGTCGATTTGCTGATCGAAGCGCGCTGGATCGTCCCGGTCGAACCGGACGGCGCGGTTCTGCGCGAGCACGCCGTCGTCGTGGACGGGGGCAAGATCATGTCGGTGCTGCCGGCTGCCGAAGCACGTATTGCCTATGTGCCGCGCGAGCGCATCGAGCTTCCCGAGCACGCCCTGATTCCCGGATTGGTCAACGCGCACACGCACAATCCGATGACGCTGATGCGCGGTCTCGCGGACGATCTGCCGTTGATGCGCTGGTTGACCGAACATGTCTGGCCAGCCGAGGCAAAGGTTGTCAGCGCCGAATTCGTGCGCGATGGAGTGGAACTCGCGGTTGCCGAAATGCTGCGCGGCGGAACGACATGCTGCAACGAAAATTATTTCTTTCCGGATGCGCAGGCCGCTGCGTATCGACGTCTCGGGTTCCGCGCGCTCATTGGCCTGCCGATCATCGATTTTCCGAGCGCCTGGGCGACCACCCCCGATGAGTATTTCGACAAGGCGCTCGCGGTCCACGACGAATACAACGACGATGAACTCATTGCCACGGCGTTCGGTCCGCATGCGCCATACACGGTGTCGGATGCGAGTTTGGAGCGGATCAGGCTGCTGTCCGACCAGCTCGACCTACCCGTGCACATGCACGTTCATGAGACTGCGCAGGAAATCGAGGACAGCCGGCGGGAGCATGGCCTGCGCCCGTTCGCGCGGCTCAAGAGACTGGGTCTCGTCAACGATCACCTCATTGCGGTGCACATGACCCAGGTGACGGATAGCGAGAGAGATGCCTGCGCGCAGGCAGGCGTATCGGTGGTTCACTGCGCCGAGTCGAACATGAAGCTTGCGAGCGGACTGTGTCCAGTCGAGGCATTACGCCAGGCTGGCGTCAATGTTGCGATCGGCACGGACGGCTGTGCGTCGAACAACGATCTCGACATGTTCGGCGAAATGCGCAGCGCCGCACTGCTCGCGAAAGCGGTCGCCGAGGACGCCAGCGCGATGAATGCAGGCGCCACCCTGCGCGCCGCGACCTTGAACGGAGCGCGTGCGCTCGGTTGGGAGGATCGTATCGGTTCGATACAGCCCGGCAAGCAGGCGGATCTGACCGCTGTTCGGCTTGATGCAATCGAAACCCAGCCGCTGTACGACGTGATTTCGCAACTGATATACGCAACCGGACGCCAGCAGGTGACCGATGTATGGATCGGGGGGCGGCATAAATTGCGCGATCGCGTGCTGGTTGATCTTGATCCGGTCGAGCTGATGAGCAACGCCGTGCGCTGGCGCAATCGATTACGCGGCGAGGCCGCAACGGGATCTGCCGGAACGACGCGAGCGGCGACTGCCTCATGAAGAATGGCCAGACATCGAATGTCGATTTTGCGGAGACCGCGAAATTTGATCGGCTCGCCGCGCGCTGGTGGGATCCGGACGGCGAGTCGCGCGCGCTGCACGACCTCAATCCGTTGCGGGTCTCCTGGATCAGCGAACGCACGCCGCTTGACGGTGCGCGCGTGCTCGACATCGGTTGCGGCGGTGGCCTCCTCAGCGAGGCGCTGGCGCGAGCGGGTGCGAAGGTCATGGCGATCGACATGGCCCGGGGCGCGCTCGATGTGGCGAAACTGCATCTGCATGAAAGCAAGCTTGAGGTCGATTATCGGGAGACCAGTGCGGAACGGCTTGCCGAGGATCTGCCGGCCAGTTTCAATGCCGTTGCGTGCCTCGAAATGCTCGAACACGTGCCCGATCCATCCAGCGTGATTCGATCCGCCGCGAGGCTTTTAAGGCCGGGCGGCCGTTTGTTCCTGTCGACACTGAATCGCACGCCCGCAGCTTTCGTCACGGCGATTGTCGGCGCGGAATACCTGATGCAGCTGTTGCCGCGTGGCACGCACCGCTACGAAAGATTCATCCGCCCATCTGAACTGGCCACGGATTTGCGTGCCGCTGGCCTGGAACTCGACGAAGTCTGCGGCATTTCCTACAACCCGTTCCTGCGCAGGGCATCGCTGACGCCGCGCGTCGCTGTGAACTACCTCGCTTGCGCCACCAGGCCGGCGTGATGGATGGACAAGCACCGAGCGTGGTGCTTTTCGATCTGGACGGTACGCTGCTCGACAGCGCGCCCGACTTGATCGTGGCGGCTGCACGTTTGTGCGACGAGATCGGTGCGTCGCCACCGGACGCCGAGGCGCTCAGGCGCTCGGTATCGGCAGGTGGCCGTGCGATGTTGCGCCGGGCGCTGCCTCAGGCCGATGACGCCCGCATCGATGCACTGATTCCGCGCTTTCTCGATCTGTACGCTGAGAGGATCGCCATACATTCGCGATTGTATCCGGGCATCGCCGAGGTGCTCGATCAGCTGCGTGCGGCCGACGTTCCCTGGGGCATCGTCACCAACAAGCCTGGGTGGCTCACGCGCGCCTTGCTTGCCGAACTCGATCTCGCGACCGCCTGCGCGGCGCTGGTTTGTGGTGATTGCCTGCTCGTGAGGAAACCCGATTCGGCGACGGTATTGCGCGCCTGTGAACTCGCCGGGGCAGAGCCTGCGCGGGCCATCGTCGTCGGCGACGACCTTCGCGACGTGCAGGCGGGACGCGCGGCCGGCATGCGCACGATAGCGGCGGCCTGGGGTTATCTGGATGGCGGAGATCCCACGGCATGGGGTGCCGATCGGGTTGTGGATTCGCCGTACCAACTGTTGAGTGCGCTTGGTCTCGAGCAGTGAGCGAAGATTCGGAAAGAAGCGAAGTCGCTGCTTTCGGAGCAAAATGGTCGCAGAGGCGTCCCGAAATTGCGCTGGCCTTGCGTTTCCTCGAGCCGGACAAGCGCGCAATGCATTGCGCTTTCGAATGCCTCGCTCTGGAAATCGAGCATAGTGCCTATGACCTTTCCGAACCCTCCGTCGCGACCGGCAAGCTTGAATGGTGGGCCGAGGAACTCATGCGCTCGGCCGCCGGGGCGCCGCAGCATCCGCTGACGCTGCTACTCGCGAAGAATGCTTCATTTGCCGGAGCGCCGTGGGGCGCAGTAATTGCGGGCGCGACGGCGCAACATGCTGCGCCCGCCTCAGCGGATCTGGCCGCCTTGTTGATGCGCCACAGCCAATTTCATGCACCAGTTTCCATCGCGGAGGCGACGCTTTTTGACGGCATCGACCCGGACGCGACTGCGCGCTCACGTAGCCTTGTGCGGAGCGTGCGCGACAGCGTTGCCGGCATGCGTGAGGGGTTTTCATCTTCGATGCCACTCCCGCTGGACCTGCTGGCGAGGCATCAGCTCACCCGGGCGAGTCTTGCGCAGGGCGGACCTGCACGGATGGCAGCGTTGCGCGACCACCTTGGGACGTTGCTCGAGCGATTCGAAGCGCTCGCCGTTGATGCGGCCGGCTTGCCGTTGTTGCAGGTGGCTGCCGTCAGCGCCAATCGTGCGCGCTTGCGCATTGCCTTGCGAGCATCCGAACCCGTGAATGCCCTTGAACATGCGTTTGGTAGCCTCCCGCCGCTGACTGCCTGGAAGGTCTGGCGTTGCGCGCGCCAACGACAGCGCGCCAGTTGATAAGCTATTGCCCCGATCGTGATCGACCCCATGTCGGCCTCTGCCTGCCGCTGGGCAGTCCGAAATCGAGTACCTGAATGACCCCCGTCGAAAACGCATTGTGCAGGTTGCCCGATATTGCAAACGAGGAACGCCCCGGTTTGGGCGCTGCCCTCGATTGGGTCGGCATGGACGACATTGAGCTTCCGATCCTGGTTGCCGATTCCGGCAGCCCGCCTGTACAAACTAGTGCGCGCGTCGGCGCTTGGGTCAACCTTGTGCAACCCGTGGTGCGCGGGATCCATATGTCGCGGCTGTATCTGCATGCGGACAAGGTATTGTCCGCCGAGCCATTGACGCCGTGCGCGCTGCGTCGGTTGTTGCGCGATTTCGTCGAGTCGCATGAGGGGTTGTCGGATCGTGCATTGCTGCGCGTGCGCTTCGACAAGCTGCTGCGCCGGCCCGCACTGGTCAGCGAAAACAGCGGTTGGAAGTCCTACCCGGTCACGGTCACCGCATTGCTCGATCGAGGCGATTTCCGGCTGGAGCTGGGTTGCGAAGTGGTTTATTCGAGTACCTGTCCGGCCTCGGCGGCGTTGGCGCGGCAATTGATCCAGCAACGGTTCGATGCGGATTTTGCAAGTGGCGAGGCGCTGGGACATGTGCACATGCGCGAATGGCTGGGCAGCGAGGAGGGCGTCTGCGCAACGCCACACAGTCAACGTAGCCGCGCAGAGGTCCGTGTCAGGCTTGCGCCCGGTTTTGAATTGCCGATCGTGGACGTGATCGACATGATCGAGGCCGCGGTGAAGACTCCAGTGCAAACAGCGGTCAAGCGCGAGGACGAACAGGCCTTCGCCCAACTCAACGGCGCCAACTTGATGTTTTGCGAGGACGCGGCGCGGCGCATCCGCGATGTGCTCGCGGACGATGAGCGCGTCAGCGATTTTTGGCTGCGTGCAACCCATTACGAAAGCCTGCACGCGCACAATGCGGTCGCGGTTGTGACCAAGGGCGTGGTCGGCGGTTATACCGCCTAGCACGCTGCGCGCAACGGGATTCTCGCTCTCGCATCGGCGGCGAACTGGCGCTCGGCTGCTTGGCCTTTCGCTTCGTTCATCTGACGCGATGTTTTCGTCAAGGTTCCGCTCGCCTTGGCGGCGAGCGGGTTCCTTTTGGCATTGCCCCAAAAGGAACCAAAAGGTCCAGTGCCGGACACGGTGGTCGATGACGCTGTGCGTCATCGACTTCCCTGCGCTTCTCGCCGCCGGCGGCCCTCGCGACAGCACATCCCTGTGCTGGCGCTCGGCGGACGCGATCCCTCGCGTCCGCCTTCGGGTCTTCTCCGCCAGCGGCTGCGATGCTCAGCACCGCGTACGGCACCAAGGTCAAAAGCAGCGGCGCGTACGCGCTGTTTGCTGTTGCTCTCGGGTCCCGTAGGTGGCGGCGGGTGGTGGCCGGAGGAGTCCGAAGTGGCGGGTCGAGCGGAAAAATGAAAACAGCAGGTCAGCGTGCCGGTTTCGGCAACAGCGCCGGGTCGAGGCGCACCCCGAACCAGTTGAAGCCCCAGTGCACATGCGGGCCGGTCGCTCGCCCGGTCATGCCAGCGGCACCGATGACCTGGCCCTGCTTTACGTGATCGCCGCGCTTCACCAGGAGCTTGCTCATGTGCAGGAAAGAGCTGTCGAGGCCGAAGCCGTGGTCGATCAGGACTGTGCCACCGGTCAGCACCAGATCGGGTTCGGCAAACGTCACGACGCCGGCCGCCGGCGCGTGCACCGGTGTGCCGGTCGGCACGGCCATGTCGAGGCCCATGTGCGGTGACTTGGCTACGCCATTGTCGATGCGCTGACTGCCGTAGACACCGCTGATGCGCGCGCCGTTGACCGGCAGCTCGAATCCTGCGAGGAAATCCTCTCGCGCATCATCACGCGCGCGCGCTTTTGAGACCGCGCGCTGTTCGCGTGCGATGCGCGCCGCGGTTGCGGGGTCGGGCGTCACGGTTTTCTGTGGCAGGCCATTGACCCGTTCAACCTTGTATTTGCGCCGGGTGACGTGTCGTTCAAGAGTTTCGCTTTGTCCGTCCGGATAGCGGATCTCGAGATTGAACGAATCGGGGGCATCGCGTTCGAGGCCGAAGACGAAATGTCCGTCGCTGCCGATGCGAAGTTCGTGGCCGTCGAATCGAATCCGGCTTCCCGGCGGTGCCCGCGCGATGACGAGTTGTCCCTGTTCGAGATGCGCGGGCAAGGTCACGTGCTCGTGCGCACCGGCGCGCTGCGAAAGCGCCAGCAGCGCGATCGCGGCCGCTGCCGCCGGCGGACGCCGATTCATCGGTCGAATTCGATTCGCTGTCCGATCCGGCTCTCGTCGAGTTGACCATCGAACCACAGGCGTTCGCCATTCACCCAGGTTGCAGCGATGCTCGATCGAAACGTGAATCCCTCGAACGGCGACCATGCGCACTTCGACAGGATTTCCTGTTTCCCAACGGTATGCGGCCGTTTTGGATCGACGAGCACCAGATCGGCCGCGTACCCCTCGCGCAGGAACCCGCGTTGCTTCACATTGAATCGGATTGCGGGCGCGTGACTGACGGCCTCGACGATGCGCTCGAGGCGCAGTTGCCCATCGTGCACGCGCTCGAGCGCGAGTTGCAGCGCGTACTGCGCAAGCGGCAAGCCTGCCGGCGCTTGCATGTACGGGCGCGCCTTTTCTTCGGCCAGATGCGGCGCATGATCGGTAGCAAGAATATCGAGGCGGCCTTCGGCCAGCGCCTTTATCAGGGCTTCGCGATCGGCCGCCGTCTTGATCGCCGGATTGCACTTGATGCGGTTGCCAAGGCGCGCATAGTCCGAATCGCAGAAATGCAGGTAGTGCACACAGGTTTCGGCGGTGACCTGCTTGCCGGCGATCGGGCCGGGCGCGAACAGCGCGGCTTCCTCGGCGGTCGATATGTGCAGGACGTGCAGTCGCGTGCCATGGCGTGCCGCAAGCTCGAGTGCGAGCCGCGTGGACTTGATGCACGCTTCGCGCGAACGAATCAAGGGGTGTTGCGAAACCGGGATATCTTCGCCGAAACGCTCCAGCGCCTCGGCCTCGTTGGCCTTGATCGTCGGAGTATCTTCGCAGTGCGTGATGATCGGCACCGGCGCGCGACGGAAAATCGCATCGAGCGTGTCCGGATCGTCGACCAGCATGTTGCCGGTCGATGAGCCCATGAAGACCTTGATCCCCGGCGCGGCGAGCGGGTCGAGGTTCGCGATGTCCTCGATGTTGTCGTTGGTCGCGCCCAGATAGAACGCATAGTTGGCGATCGATTTTTGCGACGCGCGCGTGTACTTGTCCTCCAGCGCCGCGCGGTTGATGGCCGGCGGTCGGGTATTGGGCATCTCCATGAAGCTGGTGATGCCTCCGGCGACGCAGGCACGCGATTCGCTCGCGATATCCGCCTTGTGTTCGAGACCGGGTTCGCGAAAATGCACCTGATCGTCGATCATGCCTGGGAGCAACCAGCGGCCCTTTGCGTCGAGCACGTTCTCGTTGTCGCGCGCGCTGAGGTTGCTTCCAATCGCGTCGATGCGTCCGTCGCGGATGCGAAGGTCCGCGTGTTCGCGGCGATTCTCGTTGACGAGTTCGGCGTTCGTGATCAACCAGTCAGTCATGGACGTGTGTATTCCCGGATTTAATGATTCGCGCCGGTTGCCAGTGGAAAATTGGTGGTACCGGATCGTTGCCACCGGCGCTCAGGGGTTGACAGCGAAGGACACGCAACAGCGCAAGCCATCCTCCGCGCACTGCCCCGAACCGGGCAATCGCGATGCGCGCATAATCCGAACACGACGGATGAAACCGGCAATGCGGCCCAAGTGTCGGGCTGAGCCAGCGCTTGTAGAAGTGCAATAGTCGGATGATCGGTCGTGACACGATGCGGTTGGAGCGAGCACCAGTCGGGCAGCGCACAGTGACTGGCCTCAGGCGGTTGCCGGAGAATGGCACTTAGGCTATAACACCCGGCCGCCAAGTCACAAGGCAGACGATGGAGATGGCGAAAACCAAAATGACATCGAGCAAGATCACCCGATCGGCCAAATCCGGCACGAAGTCGCGAGGCGCAGCGAAGCCGAAGTCGAAGCCTGCGGCTGCCGGATCCGCACGCGGCTCCGGAAAGAAATCTGCGGGCAGCGTGAGTTCTGCAGCTTCCGCGAGCAAGTCGAAGGCCGGCACACGCTCCGCGAATACCTCAGCGACAAAAGCTTCCAGTGCGTCCAGGTCGCCTGCAAATCGGAAGTCGCCCGCATCTGCATCGCGGAAAACCGCGAAGAAGGCGCCACCGTCGAAGAAACAGACAACCGTGAAGAATCCGGCATTGAACAAGTCAGTAGCGAAGAAGCCCAGCGTGGCTCGGAAAGCCGCAGCCGCAAGGAAAACTGGCGCGCCGAAATCGTCGGCGGCGACAAAGCCGGAAGTGGCGACCGGAACGGCGAAACGACATTCCAGAAATTCTGCGAGCGGCAGGCACGCGGCGGCAGGCAAGTCCCGAGCGAAATCGCGCGCACCAAAGGAAAACGGTGTGACGATGCAGGACGGGCGTTATGCGCTGTCGACCACGACGCAAATCGACGTGCCGGCCAATTACAAGCCGTCTCCGAAGGAAGAGTACATGAGCCCGCGTCAGCTCGCGTATTTTCGCCGGAAGCTTGGGCAATGGCGCGAGGATCTGGTCGAGGAATCTCGTCAGACCATCGAAAGCCTGCGCGATGAAGTGCGTGATGTCGGCGACGAGGCCGAACGCGCCACCCGCGAAACCGAGAATTCGCTCGAGCTTCGGACGCGTGACCGGTACCGCAAGCTCATAGCGAAGATCGACAAGGCGCTCAAGCGGATCGAGGAAGGACGCTATGGATTCTGCGAAGAGACCGATGAGGAAATCGGCCTCGATCGCCTGGAGGCACGCCCGATCGCGACATTGAGCCTGGATGCGCAGGAGCGCTGGGAACACCGCCAGAAGCAGATGGGCGATTGAGAGTGAAAGCAGGGCGGAGGGCTGAGGGCCGAGGGCTGTCCGCTTCGCTGAGTGCGCGGATGCGGGCCAATTTTCGCGGGTATGCCAGCGATCCTTGCGACGGTGCGAGGGTGCATTTGCGGCCCTTCGCCCTCGGCCCTCAGCTCTCGCTCCGATGAACGAACGCAAGTATTTCGGAACCGATGGCATTCGCGGCGCGGTGGGCGAGTGGCCGGTAACGGCCGAATTCATGCTCAAGCTCGGGCGTGCCGCAGGCGCCGTGCTGGCGGGGCGCAACGGTCGCGCAACTGTGCTGATCGGCAAGGACACGCGCGTGTCCGGATACATGTTCGAGTCGGCACTCGAAGCGGGACTTGTTGCGGCCGGCGCCGACGTGCGTCTGCTCGGACCCATGCCGACCCCCGCCGTGGCGTATCTCACCCGATCGCTGCGCGCAAGCGCAGGCATCGTCATCAGCGCTTCGCACAACGCGCACCAGGACAACGGCATCAAGTTTTTCTCGTCCGCCGGTGAGAAATTGGCCGACGCGATGGAGCTGGCGATCGAACGCGAGATCGAAGCGCCGTTCGTCACCGTGGCTTCCGAAGACATCGGCAAGGCGATTCGCATCGAGGATGCCGCGACTCGCTACGCGGAGTTCTGCAAATCGACGGTGCCGGAGGAATTCAGCCTGCGCGGCTTGCGCATCGTCCTCGACTGCGCCCATGGCGCGACCTACCAGATCGCGCCACGCGTTTTCGCCGAACTGGGTGCGAATGTAAGTGCGATAGGCATCGCCCCGGATGGCGTCAACATCAATCGCGACTGCGGTTCGACCCGCCCCGAGGCGCTCTCGCAAGCCGTTCTCGCTGCGGGCGCGGATCTGGGTATTGCATTCGATGGCGACGGCGATCGCGTTCAGATGGTCGATCGTGCGGGCAACGCGGTGGATGGCGATCAGTTGCTGTATCTGCTGGCACTCGACTGGCACGAAAGCGGTCGCCTGCGTGGGCCGGTCGTCGGCACGCTGATGACCAACTTCGGCCTCGAGCGGGCGCTTGGCGCAGCCCGGCTGCCTTTCCTGCGTGCGAAGGTGGGTGACCGCCATGTGGTGGCAATGCTCAAGCAGCATGGCGGCATACTCGGCGGGGAGACATCCGGCCACATTCTGTGTCTGGACAGCGCCAGCAGTGGTGACGGAATCATCAGTGCCTTGCAGGTGCTGGAAGTGCTCGTCCGTCGTGGTCAGCCTCTCAACGAAGCGGTGGGCGACATGCACAAGGTGCCGCAGACGACACTGAACATCAGGGTATCCGGGGGTGCGGAGTTGATTGCACAAACCGGCATTCAGCGCACCTTGGCGCGCGTGCAGGACACATTGGCTGGACGCGGCCGGGTGGTGCTGCGTGCGTCCGGAACCGAACCGCTGGTGCGCGTCACCGTCGAGGCGGACGATGCTGCGTTGGTGACGCGACTCGCCGACGAGCTTGCGGCGGCCGTACGGGCGGTGCCGACGATCGCGTGAGATCGGCCTCAGCCGGAACTCTCGCTGGTTGCGACTTTCACCTTCACAATGTGCCGTTGCGCAGCGGCAGCACATCGAAACTGAACTCATCCACATCCATCAGAACCCTCCGCCGCAAACAGACGGCTCGAACCCGCTGCTGAACAGTCGGTCCGATACGCCGGCGCACTGCGCGAACACCGAGGTGGAGCCGTCGGGATCGGTCGCGGTCGCCGTAATCACCGGTTCGCCGTCCGGCACCGTGAAATCGAGCGGGCCGAAGTCTGCGTGACCATCGGCGTCGGTGGTGACGTCGGTGGTACCGATGAAGCTGCGTCCTTCGCCGGCGCCGGAAGGATCGCAAACGATGTTGCCGAAGAACTCGATGCGCAATGTCGTGGACGCGGTCGCGTCCAGAGTGCCGGACACCGTCGCGGTGCCGGCGTCGATCGACAGCGACGTGATTTGCGGAGGATTCGGTCCGGTGCCGGAATTGACGATACCCACACCGCCGTTCGAATAGATCGAATTGCCAAGCGTGGTCCACGCCGTGGGGGAATTGAGGTTGATTCCGTGCCCGCAGTTGAACGCGATCGTGTTGGCCTCGCCCGGCTCGGTGCCACCGACCAGTGCCGGAATTGCTCCACCCCCGGATATTCCGTCGCTGGAATTGGGGATTGCTTGAGTCCCGCTGGCATCGGTGCCGATCTTGTTGCCCTGTATGACCAGGTCGGATTCGCTTTGGAAAAACGCGATGCCGACCGTGCCGCCCGAGATCAGATTGCCGGCCAACGGCTCGGGTCCGCCGATCGTGAGGGCGGGTACGGCGACGGAGCCGCTGATGCCCACGCCTCCGCCGAGACCGAATGTACCGGTCGCATCGGTCCCAATGTAGTTACCCTGTATGGTGACGTTGGCACTCGTGGATCTCAGGTCTATGCCGACGTTGGTGGCTAGGATCACGTTGCCGGCTCCCGGCGTCGCACCGCCGATCATGGTATCGGGCGCCGAGCCGATGAGAAAAATGGCGTCGGTGGAGCGATCGTCGGGTTGCAGCGGGCCGCTGCCCGCGGCATTGACGCCAATGTAGTTGCCCTGGATCAGCGTGCCACCTCCCTGAACGAAGAGCGTGGACGATCCCAACGCGACGGTTGCGCCGATCACGTTGCGCGATGCCGGTTCGCTACCGCCGATCCGGTTGTTCGAGGACTGTACCCTAATGACGGCGGTGTTGGTGCCGAGATAGCTCATGCCGGATGCGTCGGTCGCAAGGAAATTGCCTTCGATCGTGTTGTTCGAGCTGTGGAGCGAGAGGTACGTGGCAATAACGCGGTTGATGACCAGTCCGCGCAAGGTCGAGCCGCCGCCCTGGAGGTCGAACATTTCGTTGTCGAATCCGCTGCCGTCGATCTCGATGAGCAGCACCGCATTGTCGCCAATGGCCAGTGAGTTGGGGCTCGCGCCCGGCTGCGTGTAGCCGTCGATCGTCACCGCCTCGGTGACTGCTGGAGGCTGGCTTGTCGGCCGGATCGTGTGTACGCCTGCGCCGGGTATCGCGAATGCGATCGTATCGACCGTCGGCAACGATTCGCCACCCGCACATTCGCCGGGGCTGCCTCCCGAGGCGAGATTGGTGTTGGCCGAAACAATGGCCTCGCGCAGCGTGCAGACGCCGTCGTCAGCCGTGGTGTCGGCGTTGGAGTTGACCATGATGGTCGCCGCGTTCGCTGCGGAGGCCGCGAACGACAGCGGGAGACCTAAGACCGATAAAACGAAAAGGCGCGGTTGGAATCGAGCCATGGGATTCTCCGTGTGGGTGAACTCGGTTACTGATCGACTTGCGCGGACTCGCGCCGCCATCGGCACTTGACCCGCAGCAAGAGTGTGAGCCGACCGCTGCCGGTATTCATGACGGTTCCGGGAAGGATTTCGGAAGGATTTATGCCGCGACGGGCTCCAGATCGCCGTAGAATGGCGCCAGATTGCGGAGGGGACCGCGATGGATGCGGGTCACGAATCGGCGGGGACACCCATGGTGTGGAGTTTCGGGTACGCCGAGCTCGACGAGCAGCGCCGCGAATTGCGTGTGGACGGACGCGCCGTTGCGCTTGAGATCAAGCCCTATGAACTTCTGCGCGTCCTCCTGCATCGCGTCGGCGAAACCCTCTCCAAGGACGAATTGATCGAGGCGGTGTGGCCTGGCCGGGTAGTCACCGAAGGTGTATTGGCCAAGTGCGTGACCAAGCTGCGCAGCGCATTGCGCGATAACGAGCAAGCGCTGATTCGCACCGTGCATGGTTACGGCTACCGGCTGCTCGGCCCGGCCGTGGCACGCGAGACCTGCGCGTCGATTGCGCCACAACCGCCTCGCGTTGGTGATGCGTTGGCCTCCCGTCCGCACTGGCATTTCCTGCGTGAGCTGGATGGGGGCGGTTTCGCAAGCGTGTGGTTGGTCGAACATGCCAAGACGCATGAGCGCCGCGTATTCAAATTCGCCCGCGATGGTGCCGGCCTGCACGCGCTCAAACGCGAAATCACCTTGTTCCGGCTGCTACGCGACAGCCTTGGCGGACGGGCAGCCGTGGTGCGGATTCTGGACTGGAGCGTCGACGAGCCGCCGTATTTCATCGAATCCGAATACATCGCCGGTGGCAATCTGATTGAATGGTGCGAAGCACAGCACGGAATCGAGGCGATTCCACAGGAGGTCCGTGTCGAGCTGATCGCGCGCACAGCCGATGCGCTCGCCGACGCGCACTCACTCGGTGTGCTGCACAAGGACCTGAAGCCGGCCAACGTGTTGATCGTGCCGGCAGAAACCGGTTGTCCAGATATCCGTCTCGCCGATTTCGGCAGCGGTCGCGCACTCGAACCCGAACGTCTTGCTGCGCTCGGCATCACCCGGCTCGGCATGACGCAGACGCAGGCGCACGGCGAATCGACCAGCGGTACGCCGTTTTATCTGGCTCCCGAGTTGATTGCGGGCGGTGTCGCGACTGTGCGCGCGGACATTTACGCGCTTGGCGTGATGCTCTATCAATTTCTGGTCGGAGATTTTCGGCGAACACTGGCGCCTGGCTGGGAGCGCGACATAGACAATGAGCTGTTGCGCGAGGATATAGCCGCAGCAGCGGATCTCGATCCGGGACGACGTCTTGGCGACGTCGCCGAGCTGGCGCGCAGACTGCGCAGTCTGTTGCAGCGGGCGGCGCAGCGGGCGGATGAACATGCCGCCATGGCTCTGGCTGCGCGCGAGCGCGAACAACTGGGGCGCTGGCGAGTGCGCCGGCGCTGGCTGCTTGCGCTTTGCTCGGTGCTTGCGTTGGCGAGCGCCGTCGGGACTTCACTGTATTTGCGTGCAGAGCATGAAGCGGCGACGACGCGTGCCGTGAACAGCTTTCTCGATGACGATCTGCTCGCCGCAGCGAATCCCTACGAGACACCGAAACCGGACTTGAGAGTGCGCGAAGTGCTCGATCGCGCGCGCGCATCTGTCGGCCGACGCTTTGCCGGCAAGCCGAAGGAAGAAGCGGCGGTTCGAGCAACGCTCGGACGCAGTTATCTGGGTATTGGCGACCATGCGCAGGCGCGCCGTCAGTTGCAACGTGCGCTGGAGCTGAGTGTCTCCGACGGCGGTGTCCGTACTGAGCAAGCGCTGGCATTGCGCCGAACGCTGGTGGACAACGATCTCGAGGACAGTCGCTACGACGACGCGGCGGCTGCCTATCGCACTTTGTCCGCCGACATCATTGCGCTGCATGGCGCCGATTCGGCGCAGGCACTGGACATCGACGCGGCACGTGCCCGTCTCGAATTGCGCCGGGGACATGCTGAAGTTGCTGCCCGGTCGTTGGAGGCACTGTTGCCGCGGCTGACTGAGCGGCTCGGGGCGGATGCTGGTACAACGCTCGATGCTACGTCCGATCTCGGTCAGGCCTATCGGTTGCTCGCCCGTTTTGACGACGCACGGGCGCGCTTTCAAGCGGTCCACGACGTCTATCTTCGCCAACTCGGTCCGACCCATTGGCATACGCTTCAGAGCATGCAGGATCTCGCGCAACTCGAACGAGCGCGCGGCAATCTGGACGCCGCAGTGCGCATGGAACGCGAAGTGCTGGCCGGGCGCGAGCGCGCCTTCGGTCGCAAGCATGAGGAAACTCAGAACGCGCTGAACGAACTGGCCAGCATGTTGCAGGATCAGAAAGCTTACGCCGCAGCCGAGCCAATGTTTCGCGAAGTGCTGGCAGCGCGCGAGGAAGCGCTCGGCGAGCGCCACGAGCGCACGCGCAACAGCATGAACAATCTGGCGCTGATCCTGTCTCTCGAGGGCAAGCTCGATGAATCCGAAGTGTTGTTTCGGCGCGTGCTCGGTATCGAACGCAAATTGCTCGGTGCGGATGACCTGGATGTCTTGATCCTGCTTCACAATCTGGCCGGACTGGAACGCCGAAGAATGGACTACGCCGAGGCCGAATCGATGGATCGTGAGGCCGTGGAAGGCGCTGCGCGTACGCTGCCGGCCACTCGACCTGAAAATGGCCTGTTCATGGCGGGGCTGGCCCAGACGCTGCAGAAGCAACGGCGTTATGCGGAGGCAGCGCAAACCTTCGCGGGAGCACGCGCCAATCTGGTCGCGGCGTACGGCCCGACGCATGCGCGCGTCAAGCGCCTTGCCGAAATGCAGATTGCACTGTACCGGGAGTGGGGCAAGCCAATGCCGGCCGAGTTGCGTTGATCGGTCGCAACTCGCGCGTTGCGATGCGGCAAGCGGTTGTTCGCCTGTCGGCGCACGGTTATCCTTCGCGCCCCTTCGCGACCAGTCGCGTGCCCGTTTGTCGTCCGCGAACCATCATGTCTTCGTACTTGCCCGCCATGTCCACCATCGGCCTTGCCAGTTGATGCGGCAGCGATCGTGACGCGCAGTGAGGGTCAGCTCGACGTGACGTATCAGTTGACGGATCGCGCCGGTCGACTATGGACCTGGCCTGCAGCCGTTTTCGGTGCGTTGATTGTCGTGGTGATTTACGCGCCGGCGCTGTCGAGCTATTTCGTGCTCGATGATTTCGGACTGCTGGCGTATTCGCGCATGCTCGGCGATCCATTGCCGATTTTCGTGCACGATCATTTCCCGGGCAGCCTGTTTTTCCGGCCGCTGACGATGGCCTTCTGGTGGTTGACGGTTGCGTTGTTCGGCACAGCCAGCGTGCCGCAGTATGTCTGCAATCTCGCATTGCATCTGGCTGTCGCCAGTGCGCTCGGTGCGCTTGCATTTGAACTGACCCGCGCAAGGACGGCGGCCGTGTTCGCCGCGCTTCTGTTTGCACTGCATCCGATCGGGATTGGCACGGCCTTGTGGTTGTCCGATCGTTTCGACCTCCTTGCCACGCTGTTTTCTCTGCTCGCGGTCCTGGCCGCGTCGCGCTACCGGGATGGCGGGCGCACGTGGCATCTGATCGCGACCTTGTTGCTGGCGCTGGCCGCATTTCTGTCCAAGGAAACCGGACTCGTGGTGGTCGCTCCGATCGCGATCCTGTGGCTGTGGCCGCGCGACGGAGACCGAGGCTTGTGGACGCGGCCGCGCATCGCGCTCATCGCACTCGTGTTGCTGGCGATTTCATGGCTTGCCTGGCGCGGATGGCTCATGCGCGGCCCGGGCTCGACCTTGCTGCTCCGGGATGCGCCATTGGTCGAAATCATCGCGATGGGATTCCTGCGATGGTTGCAGGGATACGCGCGACTCCTCGCGTTCTGGCCACGGTTATCGATGGTCGAACGCCTGTCGTACGGCATCGGCGTACTCGTCTTGCTCGGCCTCGCACTCGGCGGGGTGCGCTTAGCGTGGCGGCGACGTAGCGATCGCACCGCGATTGCCGCGCTTCTTGCCATGGTGGGCCTGCTGCTGGGGCCCGGCGTCGTGCAGGCGCCGGTGACCCGGGTGTCCTCGATCGTTCTAGGTACAGTCGACTCGGCATGGCCCGCGGCTTTCGCCGCGCGCTTCTACTATATGTCGCTGTGTGGTTTGACTTTGTTGCTCACCACCTTGGTTGCGTCAGCCTGGCATCACGCCGTGCGCCCGCCACGAGAAGGAAGTCGAATTCCCGCCATCCTGGCCAGCGTGCTGATCGCGTGGCCAATGGGTCTGATTGCGCACCAACTTGCGCACCAATTCCAGCGAGGATCCTTGCCCGGCAAGGCGCTGGCCAGCGCTGCCGTCGAGGCCATTTCGCATGCGCGGTTGCCGCCCAAGGGTTGCCAGGTCTATTTGCTTGGCGTCGAGCCGTCGCTGCGCTGGTTCTTCATTCCGTTTGCTGATGCCATCGTCAAATCGACAGCACCCGATTTGGCGCAGGTGCGCGACTGCCTGATTCAGGGCGACGGGACACCCTGGTTCCAACTGGTGGAACGCGGAACGCTGACGCCGGCGGATGTCTCGCCGATGCTGCCGCTCTACGACCATGGCCAGCGCGTTCCCTGGATGGAGATCGGCGATATCGAGGCGGTATACCTCAATCTGTTTCCGGGTATCGACGCACAAGCGATGCCGCACGCGATCTTTCTCGCCTGGCGCGATGGCCGTTTCGTCGACGTCAGTACCGCCGTGCAAAGTGGCCAGCGCGCGGTCCACTTTCAGTGTCTGCGCCCGGAGTTGCAGTGCTCCTGCCCGGGGCAGGCTTGCCCGGGCGGATTGAAGCCGAACGGGTCGGCCGGTATCCTTGCGCGCCCTCGTTCGCAAGACTGACTCGATGCGTCGCCCGCTCGTTGCCGGAAACTGGAAAATGAATGGCGCGCGCTCACGCGCGAATGAGCTTGTCGCGGCGATCGCCGCGGCGCGTCCCGAAACGATCGATGTCGCCGTGCTGCCGCCATTTCCGTATCTGGCTGAATTGATTTCGCAATTCGCGAACAGCGCCATCGACTTCGGCGCCCAGGATGTCAGCAGCCATGTATCGGGCGCGTACACCGGCGAGGTGGCAGCTTCGATGCTGATCGATATCGGTTGTCGCTACGTTCTGGTCGGGCATTCCGAACGGCGCGCGTACCACGCCGAGGACGACGAGTGCGTCGCGACGAAGTTCGCTGCAGCCCATGCGGCTGGTCTGGTCCCGATCCTGTGCGTCGGCGAGAGCCTGGCCGAACGCGAGGCGGACAAGACCGATGCGGTGATCGGTCGGCAGCTGGATGCGGTCATGGCCCTGGTAGGAGCGGATGCGTTCGCCAATGCGGTGCTTGCGTACGAGCCGATATGGGCGATTGGTACCGGACATACCGCCAAACCCGAGCAGGTGCAAGCCGTGCATGCGTTTTTACGTGGCAAAGTCTGCGACCAGGATGGTAGAATTGCCGATTCGCTGCGGATCCTCTATGGCGGAAGCGTCAAGCCCGCCAATGCGGCCGAATTGTTCGGCCAGCCGGACGTTGATGGTGGCCTGATCGGCGGTGCGTCGCTGGTCGCGACCGATTTTCTAGCCATCTGCAACGCCGCGCAGCGGTAACGAGTCGACCCCATGCTAACCATTATCGTAAACGTGTTTTTCGTGCTCGTTGCTGTCGCGATGATCATTCTGATCCTCATGCAGCGAGGCGCTGGAGCGGACGCGGGTTCCGGCTTCGGCGGCGGCGCTTCGGCGACCGTGTTCGGCGCGCGCGGATCGGCCAATTTTCTTTCGCGTAGTACGGCCGTGCTCGCTGGCTTGTTTTTCCTGATCAGCCTCGGCATGGGCATGTACGGCGGTCGCCCGACGGCGGATACCAATGCCGCAGGTGACCTCGGAATCATGGCCGGCGTCGCGCCGGCCAAGCCGGCCGACAAGGCTGCCGCCAAGCCTGCGCCTGCAGAGAGTGAGGTGCCGCAGGCGACGGCGCCCGATGCGTCCAAGAAGCCGCCAGCCGACCAGTCCGTGCCTACTGCGACTGTTCCCTCTGCGACGAGTGCCAGTTCCGCGCCCTCGACCGTGCCGCCTGCCGCTGATTCCGGCAACAATGCCTCGGCGACTGCTGCGGAAAAAGTCTCGGGCGATGCCGCCGCTAAGAAGGCATCGGCGCCGAAGAAGCAACACACCAAGAAACGCGCCGCCAAGCATGACGGCAACAACGGACATTAGAACATCGCCCAGGTGGTGGAATTGGTAGACACGCTATCTTGAGGGGGTAGTGGCGCAAGCTGTGCGGGTTCGAGTCCCGCCCTGGGCACCAAGGCGTCGAATTGAATCTGGGCACGGGAAATCGTTGCTGAGTCGATTGCGAACGCGACAGCCGGATGCGTTCAACGGATGCATCCCGCGGAGGTATCTGTGCTGAGCCAGTATTTTCCAGTGCTGATTTTCCTGATCGTCGCAGGCGGCATCGGTGTCGCATTGCTGATGATCGGCAACTTGCTCGGCCCCAAGCATCCGAACCCCGAAAAATCCTCTCCGTACGAGTGTGGATTCGAGGCATTCGAAGACGCGCGCATGAAGTTCGACGTGCGCTATTACCTCATCGCGATCCTGTTCATCATTTTCGATCTCGAAATCGCGTTCGTCTTTCCGTGGGCGGTCGTGTTCGGTCGTTTGGGGCTCACCGGGTTGCTGGAGATGGGCATGTTCCTCGGTCTTCTCGTGCTTGGGTTCGTGTATGTCTGGAAGAAGGGCGCGCTGGAATGGGATTGATGCTGGCCACGCGCGGCGAATGGAGGCGCTGACATGAGTCTTTCCTCGCGCATTGCCGAGGTCATGCACAATCCGACGCCGACCGGTCCGGTCGACGACATCCTGCGGCCTGACGATGACAATCCGCTGATCCAGCGCGGGTTCGCGACTGCGCGCATGGACGAATTGATCAACTGGGCGCGCACCGGCTCGATGTGGCCCATGACCTTCGGTTTGGCCTGTTGCGCCGTGGAGATGATGCACGCGGGCGCGGCGCGGCTCGATCTCGATCGCTACGGTGTCATCTTCAGACCGAGTCCGCGCCAGTCCGATGTCATGATCGTCGCCGGCACCCTGGTCAACAAGATGGCGCCGGCGCTGCGCAAAGTGTACGACCAGATGCCCGACCCGAAATGGGTCATCTCGATGGGATCGTGCGCCAACGGGGGCGGTTATTACCATTACTCCTACGCGGTCGTCCGCGGTTGCGATCGTATCGTGCCGGTGGACGTCTACGTACCGGGTTGCCCGCCGACCGCCGAGGCGCTTATCTGGGGGATCCTGCAATTGCAGAAGAAGATCCGTCGCACCAACACGATCGCGCGATGAACAGCCCGCGCAATCCACTCACCAGGCAAACGCTCGAAGCCCTGCTGGGACCGCGGCTGGTTGCCTTCTCGGAGACCAACGGCGAACCCTCGATCGAGGTGTTGCCGGAAAACTGGCTCGCTGTCGCGCAGGCATTGCGCGATGATGCCGCTTGCCCGTTCGAGCAGTTGATCGACATTGCCGCTGTCGATTTGCTTTCGTACGGTCAGGTCGAATGGGATACCACCGACGTGTCCTCTCAGGGCTTCTCGCGCGGTGTCGAGGGCGATGGGCCGGGCCGCTTCGCATGGGCCGATCGGCCGCGCAACGGCGACATTCCAAGGCGCTTTGCCGTCGTCGTGCAGTTGCTCTCGATCAGCGCCAATCGCCGCCTGCGCATGGAGGCTCACTGCGCGGACGATGAGTTGCCGTCGCTGCCCTCGCTCACCGGCATCTGGCCCTCGGCCAACTGGTTCGAGCGCGAGGCTTTCGATCTCTACGGCATCGTCTTCGAGGGCCATCCCGATCTGCGCCGGATCCTGACCGACTACGGTTTCATCGGCCATCCGTTCCGCAAGGATTTCCCGCTGATCGGCAATGTCGAGGTCCGATACGACCCTGACAAGCAGCGCGTGATCTACGAGCCGGTCACGTCGGTGGTGCCGCGCGTGCTGGTACCGCGCGCCATCCGCGATGATTCACGTTATGAGCAGGCCAGCGCCGAACATCAGGCGGATCGAACGGACTGAACGATGCCCGAGATCCGCAACTACACGATGAATTTCGGTCCGCAGCATCCGGCTGCGCATGGTGTGTTGCGGCTGGTACTCGAGATGGATGGCGAAACCGTGGTGCGCGCCGATCCACATATCGGACTGTTGCACCGCGCGACCGAAAAACTGGCCGAGTCCAAACCGTTCAACCAGTCGATCGGCTACATGGATCGTCTCGATTACGTGTCGATGATGTGCAATGAGCACGCGTACGTGCGCGCGATCGAGACGCTGCTCGGCGTCGAGCCGCCCGACCGTGCGTTGTGGATCCGCACGATGTTCGACGAGATCACGCGCATCCTCAATCATCTGATGTGGATCGGATCGAACGGACTCGATCTCGGCGCGATGGCGGTGTTCCTGTACGCGTTTCGCGAGCGCGAGGAACTGATGGATTGCTACGAGGCGGTGTCGGGCGCACGCATGCACGCGACCTACTATCGCCCGGGCGGCGTCTATCGCGATCTGCCGGACTCGATGCCGCAGTATCGCGAATCGCCATGGCACAAGGGCAAGGACCTCAAGCGCTTCAACCGTGCGCGCGAAGGCACGATGCTCGATTATCTCGATGCGTTCACCGATGCGTTTCCCAAGCGCGTCGATGAATACGAAGAGCTCCTCACGGACAACCGCATCTGGAAACAGCGCACGGTCGATATCGGCATCGTTACGCCCGAGCAGGCGCTGGGCTGGGGTATGTCCGGGCCGATGCTGCGCGGGTCCGGTATCGAATGGGATCTGCGCAAGAAGCAGCCTTACGCGAAATATGCCGAGGTCGATTTCGACATCCCGGTCGGCGTCACCGGCGATTGCTACGATCGCTATCTGGTGCGCGTCGAGGAGATGCGCCAGGCCAATCGCATCATCAAGCAATGCGTTGCCTGGTTGCGCGCAAATCCCGGGCCGGTCATGGTCACAAATTTCAAGGTTGCGCCGCCGTCCCGCGTCGAGATGAAGGACGACATGGAAGCGCTGATTCACTGGTTCAAGTTGTTCACCGAAGGCTATTGCGTACCGGCCGGCGAAACCTATGCCGCAGTCGAGGCGCCGAAAGGCGAGTTCGGTTGCTACCTCGTCTCGGATGGCGCCAACAAGCCGTTTCGCGTCAAGCTGCGTGCGCCGAGTTTCGTGCATCTGTCTTCCATCGACGCGATCCTGCGCGGCCACATGCTGGCCGATGCCGTCGCGATGATCGGCACATACGACTTGGTATTCGGCGAGGTCGATCGATGAAGGCGACCGGCAACTACGACACGGCGCGAAACGTCGATCCCACGCTCGCGCTGCGCGACGAAACGCGCGCGCGGATCGATCATTGGGTCGCCAAGTTCCCACCCGAGCGCAAGCGCTCGGCGCTGATCCAGGCACTGTTCGCGGCGCAGCAGCAAAACGGTGGCTGGCTGACCGATGAACTGGTCGCGGCGGTCGCGAAGTACCTCGATCTGCCGCCGGTTTGGGCTTACGAAGTCGCGAGTTTCTATTCAATGCTCGAGACGCGTGAGGTTGGTCGCAACAATGTCGCCATCTGCACCAACATCTCGTGCTGGTTGAACGGAGCCGAGGAAATCGTGCGCCATTGCGAGAAGAAACTCGGCATCAATCTGGGCGAGAGCACCAAGGACGGCCGCGTATATCTGAAAGTCGAGGAAGAATGTCTCGCGGCGTGCTGCGGCGCGCCGATGATGGTCGTCAACGGCCACTATCACGAAAACCTCACCATCGAAAAAATCGATGAGATCTTGGATGAACTTGAGTAGTCGATCCTTGAAAAGATTGGTTGTGCGGTTCAGTATCGACATTCAGTAATCAACAATAGAGATTCGGTTATCGGCATGGAGCTGACCCAACATTTTCCGGTGTCCCCGGTACCGCCAACAAAGCGCTGTCCCGGGCTGCACGCGCGGGCGCGCGTATTCCGAGAGCCCACATCGTCCTCGGGTATGGGTGCTCTCTTGCTGCTTATTCTGTGCTTGGCGGGAACGGCGCCGCACGCTCGCGCCGCCGAAACCGCCACGATCGGCTCCGGCTACAGCGCGCTGTGGTACGACCCGGCGCGCGGCGGCGAAGGTTACGTGCTCGAAGTCCTCAGCGACGATTTCGCGCAGCTCGACTGGTACACCTACGATGAGCAGGGCGGGCAGCGCTGGTTGCAGAGCATCGGTCAGATCGAGCACGGTGAGAACGGCGATTCGATTCGGTTTTCCGACATCTACGTGACCCATGGCGGGCACTTCGGGCCAAACTTCAATCCGGACGACGTGCAAAGAGTCGTGGTCGGCCACGCAGCGATGACGTTCGCCGATTGCAACGGCGGCACGTTTTCCTACACCGCGTTCGGTCAATCCCAGACCATACCCATCACGCGCCTGACCCAGACCATGGCGGCGGGATGCGCGCCGATCAACGGAATTCCGGGCGAACCGGTCATGGACTACGCCGGCCAGAGCGGAAGCTGGTTCGACCCCGCGCACTCCGGCGAAGGCTTCGCGCTGCAATGGATGTCGCGCGATCAGGCGATCGTGACCTGGTACACCTACGATACCGCGGGCCATCAATACTGGATGATCGGCATCGGTACCTATCAGAACGGTCAGATCGTGTTTGCCAGCTTAGACAGCCCGCGCGGCGCGCGCTTTGGTGTCGCGTTCGATCCGGCCGATGTGCAGCACACCGACTGGGGCAGTTTGACCATGGAGCTTGGCTGCACCAGCGGCACCGCGCATTACGAATCGAATATCCCCGAATTCGGCTCCGGCGATTTCAACCTGACGCGACTGACTCAGATCAAGGGCCCCGCATGCCCGTGGGTGCGGCCCAAGTTGACCGACCTCTACGACATCACCTGGAGAGAGATCCCGATCGCCGAAGGTACCGCGATGGATCCGAACAATATCCAGGCCGACTCGATCGCCAATGACGGCACGATTGCGGCGCGGAAGGTCCTTTCAGCGTCAGGTGTGAATCTTGCGGTATGGCATCCAGACAATGAGCAGTGGGAGGTGGACACGCGAGTATTGGCCGATCAGCCCGTGTACATCTCGCCGGATGGCAGCGAAATTCTTGCAACCGACGGTTTGACTACTGAGGCACCGATCGACGTCCTTGTTTGGCGAGGAGAAGACGACTGGGAGCCAATTTTTGGCGAAAGTTTCGACCAATCACTTCACTACGCCACTTCGCAAGATTTTTCGCATATTGTCGGGATTGGAAACGCAATTGGCGATGTGGGACGTTATCCGTGGGTGTGGGACATGCAGAATGGAGAACAACAATTACCGCTCACACAAGGAGTGCCTGGAGCCACACCGTTAGCAGTCTCGAATGACGGAAACATCGTTCTCGGCACCACGCTCCGCTTTCCAAACGATTTCCCGACCCAAGTGGCCATTCGTTGGGATCATAGCGCTAGTCCGACGATCATCCACAATCCGGATGGCGAAGAACTGTCGGTTGCTAATCAGTGCAACGACGAGTGCAGCATCATTTATGGAGCGGGGCTCTATGATTTTACCCCCGATCACGTCCATCCGGGCGAGGCTTGGTACCTAACAGATGCAGGAACGTTCGGTTATTTCGGTGCGCTGGCTGATGCCGAAGTGACACCTCGATCCTATGGTGTTGGGGATGTCACGCCGGATGGTAGTCTCGCGGTCGGCGGTTACACGGCGTTTGAAAATCCAGACCAGCCAACCCAAGGAACGACTGGTCGCGGTTTCATCTGGACCCAAAGTACCGGTATCGTATCGGTGCGCGCCCTCGTCGACGCGCTGGGCATCGGTGACGACGATTGGGAAACCATGGCCGCGGTCAGCGTTTCGCCAGATGGTCGCAAGATTTTGCTCAGCGGCTATTACCCACACGAAGAATTTCAGGTGGATCACTCGCGTGCCGTCGTCTTGGAGCTAGCTGAAAAAGTCAATCCGGAATGATTCGGTCCGATCTTGCTAGGAGGGAAACGCGTCATGGGTAATCCTTCGCTTGCCCAACGAAACCGCTTCCATGACGACTAGTTTGCGTCATTGATTTTCTCATCGCAGCGAGATTGACCGGGCTCCGAGTTGTTCTATGACGCGGCAACCGGTGGGTGGGCAGACAGTCACTGACTTTGAGGCATGCCATCCATTTGATGGCATGCAAGGGATGCGTGATAAGTAGCCCGAAGAGCTAGACAAGAACCGATGTCCAATTTCTTCACGCGCTAGGACAGGAGCTGCGCGACAACTCGTGCGTAGCCCGCGAGTCTCGACTAACCTTTTTCATTCCTTCGTTTGCAATCGAACTTCGTCCCATGCCCTACGGTCCCGCGCCACAACCCCATCAGGTCGTCAACACCACGCTGCATTTCGATCGGCCGTGGACGCTCGACAATTACCTGAAGACCGACGGCTACCAAGCCTGGAAAAAGATCCTCGCGGAAAAGCCCGATCCCGCAACCATCGTGACGGAACTCAAGAACAGCGCGCTGCGCGGCCGTGGCGGCGCAGGCTTTCCGACCGGACTCAAATGGTCGTTCATGCCGCGCACCGCGCCGGGGCAGAAATACATCCTGTGCAATTCGGACGAATCGGAACCCGGCACCTGCAAGGATCGAGACATTCTCCGTTTCAATCCGCACGCCGTCATCGAAGGCATGGCGATCGCGTGCTACGCGACGGGATCGAGCGTTGCCTACAACTACCTGCGTGGCGAATTCCATCACGAGCCCTTCGAGCATTGCGAGCAGGCGTTGCGTGAGGCGTACGACGCCGGTTTCCTCGGGCAGGATATCCAGGGTTCCGGACTCGACGTCGACATCCACAATGTGCTCGGCGCTGGCGCCTACATCTGCGGCGAGGAAACCGCGCTGATGGAATCGCTCGAAGGCAAGAAGGGCATGCCGCGCTTCAAGCCGCCATTCCCGGCGAACTTCGGTCTGTATGGCAAGCCAACCACGATCAACAACACCGAGACTTACGCATCGGTCCCGGCGATCCTGCGCAATGGCGCGACCTGGTTTCTCGACCTGGGCAAGCCGAACAACGGCGGTCCGAAGGTGTTTTCCGTATCAGGTCACGTCAACAAGCCCGGCAATTACGAGGTCCGGCTCGGCACTCCATTTTCGGACCTTCTCGAAATGGCCGGCGGCGTGCGCAATGGGCACAAGTTAAAGGGCGTCATCCCCGGCGGCTCGTCGATGCCGGTGCTGCCCGCGGACGTGATGATGGGCGTCACCATGGACTTCGATGCGCTCAAGGAGGCCGGTTCGGGCCTCGGCTCGGGGGCCGTCATCGTCATGGACGAAACCACCTGCATGGTGCGCGCGTGCCGGCGCATCGCGCGGTTCTACATGGCCGAGTCGTGTGGCCAGTGCACGCCGTGCCGCGAAGGCTGCGGCTGGATGTATCGAATGCTCACACGCATCGTCGAAGGCGACGCAACGCTCGACGACGTGCACATGCTGAAGCAGGCTGCGGGACAGATAGAGGGCCATACCATTTGCGCGTTCGGCGAAGCCGCGGCGTGGCCGGTTCAAGGATTCCTTCGCCATTACTGGCATGAGTTCGAGTATTTCATCGAGCACAAGCGCTCCATCGTGGATGCGGCGATCGGGGTGGCTGCATGAGTGCGCAACCGCGGCAGGGCGCAGCGCCCGACACGGTCAAGATCGAGATCGACGGTCGCGAACTCGTCGTGCCAAAGGGTTCGATGATTATCCAGGCGGCAGACAAGGCCGGCATTCCGATCCCGCGTTTCTGCTACCACCACAAACTCGCCATCGCGGCCAATTGCCGCATGTGCCTGGTCGAAGTCGAAAAGGCGCCCAAGCCGCTGCCCGCATGCGCGACACCGGTTGCAGACGGAATGAAGGTGCGCACGCAGTCCGATCGGGCGTTGTCGGCGCAGCGCAATGTCATGGAGTTCCTGCTGATCAATCATCCGCTCGACTGCCCGATCTGCGACCAGGGCGGCGAATGCGAATTGCAGGATCTGTCGATGGGTTACGGCCGTTCGGTCAGCCGCTTCGCCGAGCGCAAGCGTGTGTTGACCGACGAGAACCTCGGCCCGCTCGTTTCGACCGAGATGACACGCTGCATCCAGTGCACGCGCTGCGTGCGTTTCATGGGTGAGATCGCCGGCACCTACGAGCTCGGCGGGCTCGATCGTGGCGAGCACCTCGAGATCGGCACCTACATCGGCAAGACACTCGAGAGCGAACTGTCCGGCAACGTGATCGATGTGTGTCCGGTCGGCGCGCTGACCAACAAGGTTTTTCGGTTCCGCGCTCGCGCGTGGGAGCTGATCGCGCGCCAATCGATCGGCTACCACGATGCGCTCGGGTCCAATCTGTGGCTGCACACGCGTCGGGGCGAGGTGCTGCGCGCGGTGCCGCGAGACAACGAGGCGATCAACGAGTGCTGGCTTTCCGATCGGGATCGATACAGTCATGAGGGCTTGCGCGCGACGGATCGCGCACTCAAGCCACTGATCAAGCGCGACGGCGAATGGCTTGAGGTCGACTGGGCCGAGGGCATTCGCGCGGCCGCAAACGCACTTGGCGGCGCGATGAATGGCGATCTCGGCGTGTTGGTGCACCCGGCGACTTCTTGCGAGGAAGGGTTGCTGCTGCGCGAACTTGCCCGCGCGCTCGGAACGTCGCATATCGACCATCGCCTGCGCCAGACTCGATTTTGCCGATACGGGTGGCGCGGGTACATTCGAAATGCCGGTGGCGGATGTCGAGCGCGCCGATGCCATCGTCCTGATCGGCTGCAACCCGCGCCAGGAAATGCCGTTGCTCAATGCGCGCATTCGCCGGGCGGCGGAACGTGGCGCACGCGTGTATGCAATCAGCCCGATCGATTTCGCCAATACCTTCGCGCTGGCCGGAAAGCGCATCGTGCGCCCGGGTGCGATGGTCGGATGTCTGGAACAACTGGCCAGCGCAGCGGGCGAAACCGTTCCTGACGATGCATTCGGCAGGAACTTGATGAAGGCTCTCTCCGATGCGCACGCGGCAGTCCTCATCGCCGGAGAGTTGGTGACCCAGCACCCGGCCGCGGCGCAATTGCGCGCCGCCCTGAGGCATATCGCCGCGGCTTCGCACGCTGCGTACAACGAGATTCCCCTCGGCGCGAACGCGATCGGCCTGGCGCGGGTTGGCGTGTTGCCTGGCGCAGATGGATTGGATGCGCGCGCAATGCAGTCGGTTGCGCGCAAGCGCTATGTGTTGTTCGGCTGCGAGCCACCGCACGATTGCGCTGATGGTGCCGCCATGCTCGCCGCGCTTGCCGACGCGGCAGCCGTGGTCGCGTTCTCCGCGTTTGCGAGCGAGTCGCTCAAGAAAGTCGCGCAGGTAATCCTGCCGATCGGACTTCTGCCGGAAATCGATGCGACGCTGGTCAACGCCGATGGGTACGTTCAGGTCTGCGCGGCCGGCGCCATGCTGCCCGGAGAATGTCGGCCGGGCTGGAAAGTATTACGTGCCCTCGGTGCGGCGCTCGCGATCGAGGACTTTGATTTCACCGATATCGTTGCGCTACGTGCGCGTTTGCCGGATGGTCTTTCCACGAGCACGAGTTCCCGGGCGATCGCGAGCGACGATCGCATCGCGCCGCCGCTGACGCCGGGATCACTCGGCGATTCGGTCGGTCGCGCCGCAGCGGCGCCTTTGGTTCCCGAGGCGAAGGATGAGGCAACCGCGCCGACCACCCGGTTCGAGCGAATCACGACGACGGCAATTTACCGTGCCGATCCGGTGTTGCGCCGCGCGAAGGCACTGAACGCGCATCCGCTCACGCGCGGGCCGCGCCTCACGTTGAATTCCGAGGATGCGCTTGCTCTGGGTCTGGGCGCCGATGCCCACGTGATGGTCGCCAACGACGTGCTGCCGGTCAGCGTGGACCTGTGCGTGCCGCGCGGAGCGGTCTGGATCGAAGCCGGCTATATCGAAACCGACTGCCTGCCGCCGTACGGCGCAAGTGTCGACATCAGGAAGGTCTGAGCCATGCATTCGGACCTGTTGCTGATCGTCTGGACCCTGGTGAAGATCCTTCTCATCACGGTGCCGCTGATCATCGCGGTTGCGATGTTCGTGTACTGGGAACGCAAGGTGATCGGCTGGATGCATGTGCGCATTGGCCCGAGCAAGATCGGCCCGTGGGGTCTGTTGCAGGCGTTTGCCGATGTATTCAAGCTGCTGCTCAAGGAAGTCATCCTGCCGACCAATGCGAATCGCGCGTTGTTCTTCCTCGCGCCGCTGCTCGCGGTGATACCGGCATTTGCCGCGTGGGCGGTGATTCCGTTCGATGACGGACTGGTACTGGCCAATGTCAACGCCGGCCTGCTTTACCTGCTCGCGATGACGTCGATGGGTGTGTACGGAATCATCCTCGCGGGATGGGCGTCGAACTCGCGCTACGCGCTGCTCGGCGCGATGCGTTCGGCCGCGCAGCTGGTCAGTTACGAGATTGCGATGGGATTCGCGCTGGTCAGCGTGCTGATTCTTGCCGGCAGCCTCAATCTCAGCGCCATCGTCGCTGCGCAGGCCGGCGCAAAGGGCCTGTTCGACTGGTTCTGGCTGCCCCTGCTGCCGATGTTCGTCGTGTACGGAATCTCCGGCGTCGCGGAGACCAACCGCGCACCGTTCGATGTCGCCGAAGGCGAATCGGAAATCGTCGCCGGTTTTCACGTGGAATATTCGGGATCGGCTTTCGCGATCTTCTTCCTCGCCGAATACGCCAACATGATCCTGATCAGCTTCCTCGCCTCGGTTCTGTTTCTTGGCGGATGGCTGTCGCCGTTCCCGGCGGGTTGGGGTTGGGTCGGCGCAGCAGGCTGGTGGTGGCTGTTCGTCAAGGCGTTCGCCTGTTCGTTTCTGTTCCTGTGGTTTCGCGCGACATTTCCGCGTTACCGTTACGATCAGATCATGCGGCTCGGCTGGAAGGTGTTCATCCCGATCACGATCGTGTGGGTGTTCGTGGCCGGCTGTCTGCGCTACTTCGGCTGGGTCACGATAGGTAGTTGAGTCCAACCATGAATCGCATTGCCCGTTATCTAAGGAGTTTGCTGCTGATCGAGCTGATCGCGGGCCTGTGGCTGACCGTGAAATACATGTTCAAGACCAAGTACACGATGCGCTATCCGATGGAGAAGATTCCGCAGTCGGTGCGCTTTCGCGGTCTGCATGCGCTGCGCCGTTATCCGAACGGTGAGGAGCGGTGCATTGCGTGCAAGTTGTGCGAGGCGGTTTGCCCCGCGCTCGCGATCACGATCGATTCGGAACCCCGTGCCGATGGCACGCGCCGCACGACGCGCTACGACATCGACTTGTTCAAATGCATCTATTGCGGGTTTTGCGAGGAAAGTTGCCCGGTCGATTCGATCGTCGAGACCTCGATCCATGAATATCATTTCGAGAAGCGCGGCGAAAACATCGTCCACAAGCAGCAATTGCTCGCGATAGGCGACCGTTTCGAGGCGCAGATCGCGGCGGCGCGTGCAGCCGATGCACCGTACCGATGACAGATGATTGAGGGCCGAGTGCTGAGGATGGACGTTGCGGTGGAAAGGACGGGTGCATGACGTTTGAACTGGTGTGCTTCTACGCATTCGCCGCGGTGGCCGTGGGGGCCGCGCTCGCGGTAATCAGCGTGCGCAATCCGGTACACGCCGCGCTGTTCCTCGTATTGACGTTTTTCTCGACTGCCTGCGTATGGCTGCTCGCGGACGCCGAATTCCTCGCGCTCGCCTTGATCCTCGTATATGTAGGCGCGGTCATGGTGCTGTTCCTGTTCGTGGTGATGATGATCGATATCGATCTTGCGCCGCTGCGCGAAGGCTTTGTGCGCCATGTGCCGATCGGAATCGTCGTTGCCGCGCTGATGCTCGCCGAAATGCTCGCGCTGATCGGCGTGCGCGCCATGCGCATCGCGCCGCCGGCCGATCCCGCGGCGGCGGTCGGCATGTCCAATACCGAATGGCTGGCCAGCGCGTTGTTCAGCCGGTTCCTGCTGCCATTCGAAATCGCTGCGCTGATCCTTACCGTAGCGCTGGTCGCCGCGATCCCGCTGACCTTGCGCCACCGGTCTGGCGTGAAGCGCCAGAATCCGGCCCGGCAGGTCGATGTGCGCGCGGCGGATCGCGTGCGTGTCGTGAAGATGGCGGCAGAACGATCGGGCACGCCGCCCGAAGGGACCGAGCCATGATCACGCTTGCCGATTACCTGGTATTCGGTGCCGCGCTGTTTTGCATCGCGGTCGCGGGCATCTTCATCAACCGCAAGAACGTCATCGTTCTGCTGATGGCGATCGAACTCATGTTGCTCGCGGTCAATACCAACTTCATCGCGTTTTCGCGTTACCTCGGCGATGCGTCGGGACAGGTGTTCGTGTTCTTCATCCTGACGGTCGCGGCGGCGGAATCGGCGATTGGCCTCGCAATCCTGATCGTGCTGTTCCGCAATCGCGCGACGATCAACGTCACTGAAATCGATTCACTCAAGGGCTAAGGGGAAGCGGTGCAGATCAGCCAGAACATCCTGCTCGCCATCGTGGTTGCGCCGTTGATCGGCGCCGTCATTGCCGGCCTTTTCGGCAGGCAGGTCGGCCGCCGCGGCGCCGCGGCCGTCGCGATCGTTGGTGTTGCGATCAGCTGTGCGCTGTCTTTCTACGTGTTCTGGCAGCTGGTGTGGGGCGGGTCGCCGGTGTTCAACGCGAACGTCTATACCTGGTTCGAAGTCGGGCAGATATCCGCGCACGTCGGTTTCCTGGTCGATCGCCTGACCGCGCTGATGCTGGTGGTCGTGACTTTCGTTTCGCTGATGGTGCATGTCTACACGATCGGTTACATGGCCGACGATCCGGGTTACCAGCGCTTTTTCGCCTATATCGCGCTGTTCACGTTCTCGATGCTGATGCTGGTCATGGCGAACAACTTCCTGCAGCTGTTCTTCGGCTGGGAAGCGGTGGGCCTGGTCTCGTATCTACTGATCGGTTTCTGGTTCGACCGGCCGAGTGCGACGTTCGCAAGCCTCAAGGCGTTTCTGGTTAACCGAGTCGGCGACTTCGGCTTCCTGCTCGGTATCGCTGGCGTGTTGTTGTGGTTCGGATCGCTCGATTACGCACACGTGTTCGCGCGCGCGCTCGATCCGGGGATGGCGACGATGAGCACGGAACTCATCGCGGGCCACCCGTGGCATGTCGCGACCGTCGTTTGCATTTGCCTGTTCGTCGGCGCAATGGGCAAGTCCGCGCAGGTGCCATTGCACGTGTGGTTGCCCGATTCAATGGAAGGCCCGACGCCGATCTCCGCCCTGATCCATGCGGCGACGATGGTCACCGCCGGCATCTTCATGGTTGCGCGCATGTCGCCGCTGTTCGAGCTGTCATCGACCGCGCTGAGTTTCGTTCTGGTCATCGGCGCGACGACTGCCCTTTTCACCGGGCTGATCGGCATCGTGCAGAACGACATCAAGCGCGTGATTGCTTATTCGACGCTATCGCAACTCGGTTACATGACGGTCGCGCTCGGCGTGTCCGCGTATTCGGCCGGCATCTTCCATCTGATGACGCATGCCTTCTTCAAGGCGCTTCTGTTCCTCGGTGCGGGTTCGGTCATCATCGCGATGCATCACGAGCAGGACATGCGTTACATGGGTGGCCTGCGCAAATCCATGCCGATCACCTGGATCACGATGTGGATCGGCTCGCTCGCGCTGGTCGGCGCACCGGGCTTCGCGGGATTCTTCTCCAAGGATTCGATCATCGAGGCGGTGGGCTTGTCGCATCGATGGGGCGCAGGTTATGCCGAGTTCTGCGTGCTCGCCGGCGTGTTCGTGACGGCACTGTACAGTTTCCGATTGCTCTATCTGACGTTCCACGGCAAGCCGCGCTTCGTGGTCGATCCGCCGCATCACGGCCACGGACATGAGCTGCACTCGCACCATGAGCCGGGCCATCTCGCGCATCCGCCACATGAATCACCGTGGGTGGTGACTGTGCCGCTGATCCTGCTCGCGATCCCATCGGTACTGATTGGCTGGCCCACGATCGGACCGATGCTGTTCGGGAGCTATTTCGGCGGTGCGATCCGCGTCGCGGCGGATAACAACGTGTTGGGTGAACTCGCACATGAGTACCACGGTCCGCTGGCGCTGGTGCTGCATGGATTCATCGGCGCACCGTTCTGGATTGCGCTGGCCGGTTTCGTCGTCGCGACCTGGGTGTATGTGTTCAATCCGGCAATGGCCGGTCGTGCCGCGAAAGCATTGCGGCCGATCTATACCACGCTGGTTCACAAGTACTGGTTCGATGAGCTGTATCAGGCGTTGTTCGCGCGCGGCAGCGTGCTGCTTGGCCGCGGCCTCTGGCGCGGGGGTGATGTCGGCTTGATCGATGGTGTCGCGGTCAACGGCTCCGCCGCACTCGTCGCGCGCATCTCCGCCACGATCCGCTGGTTGCAATCGGGTTATCTCTACCACTACGCATTCGCGATGATCCTCGGCCTGATCGCGCTGCTCGCAGGCTTGTGGTGGACAGTCGGCCGTCTCGGCGGTTGATCGACAACGGATGCCAACGACAATGCCTGCACTGCACATCCTTGATGTCCTGATCTGGCTGCCGCTTGCGGGCGCAGCGCTGGTGCTCGCGCTCGGCGCGCGTGCCCAGGCGGCGCGCTGGGTCGCGTTGATCGTGACGTTTGTGACGTTCGTGGTCAGCGTCGTCCTGTGGAAGGCTTACCTGCCATCCGTTGCCGGCATGCAGTTCGTCGAGAGCCACCCGTGGATCGATGCGCTCAAGGTGCATTACGCACTCGGCGTCGACGGTATTTCGGTCGCGCTGATCGCGTTGACTGCATTCACCACGGTGCTCGTGATCATCGGCAGCTGGAAACCGATCAGCAACAAGCCGGGCCAGTTCATGGCCGCGATGCTTGCGCTCGAAGGCCTCATGATCGGCGTGTTCGCCGCGACCGACGCGTTGCTTTTCTACGTCTTCTTCGAAGGCATGCTGATCCCGATGTTCCTGATTATCGGCATCTGGGGTGGGCCGCGGCGCGTGTATGCGACGCTCAAATTCTTCATATACACCTTTCTCGGCTCGATCTTCATGCTGGTCGGCCTGATCTATCTGCACATGAAGACCGGCGAGTTCTCGATCGCTGCGTTCCAGCATGCGGGGCTGGATGCGCACGAACAAGCCTGGCTGTTCTTCGCGTTCCTGATCGCGTTCGCGATCAAGGTGCCGATGTGGCCGGTGCATACGTGGTTACCGGATGCGCACGTCGAGGCGCCGACCGGCGGCTCGGTGATCCTTGCCGCGATCATGCTGAAAGTCGGTGGTTACGGGTTCATCCGTTTCTCGCTGCCGATGACGCCCGACGCGAGCCAGACCTATGCCTGGGTCGTGATCGCGATGTCGCTTATAGCGATCATCTACATCGGCTATGTCGCGCTGGTGCAGGACGACATGAAGAAACTCATCGCGTACTCATCGATCGCGCACATGGGTTTCGTTACGCTTGGGCTGTTCATTGCGCTTGCGCTGGTGCGCGAGCAGCACAACATCGTCGCCGCGCGCCTCGGCATCCAGGGCGCAATGGTGCAGATGATTTCGCACGGTTTCGTTTCGGGCGCGATGTTCTCGTGCATCGGTGTCATGTACGATCGGCTGCATACGCGCCTGATCAAGGACTACGGCGGCCTCGCGCGCGTGATGCCGTGGTTCGCGACGTTCTTCGTGTTGTTTGCGATGGCCAACTGCGGCCTGCCCGGCACCAGCGGATTCGTCGGCGAATTCATGGTGATCCTCGCGTCGTTCCAGGACAGCCCGTGGATCGCGCTGGCCGCAGCATTCACGCTGATCATCGGCGCGGGTTACACGCTGTGGCTGATCAAACGTGTCGTGTTCGGCGCGGTCGTGCACGACAACGTCGCCAAGATGAAAGACCTCGATCTGAACGAGTGGATCGTGCTCGGCGCATTCGGCGCCGCCGTCCTCGCAGTCGGCATCTGCCCGCAGCCGCTGATTGCGCTGATGGACAGCGCGGTGCGCGATATCGTGCATACCTTGATGATGTCGCAGGTTTGAGAAGCTGCAGTCATTGCAACACCAGGTGCGTCGAAGACGCGAGAGGTGCAAAGGTTTGCTTGGAAAGTGGACTTGCCCCAGTGTATTTCTTGGGCTAGATCTGTATGGCGGGTTCTGTGAGCTGAGTTTCCTGCTCCGGCTTTCCCAGTTATCCTCTGACCCAGCTGTGGCACGTGGAGCAAAGAATGGCTGCGGCTTACTATTCGATTAGGCTAAAGGGAAAGGTTTACGGACCGTATGGCGCTGAGACTATCAGGCAGATGGCCATGGCCGGGACGTTAAGTCGCGCGGTCGAAATCAGCATCGACGGTGAGGTCTGGTATCAGGCCGAAAGGGTGAAAGGACTCTTCCCACAAGAAACTACGGACGAACTTGGCTTGGCGTCGGCTATTGCCGATCGACCCCATGATGACTCGAAGAACGGCGAACGCTTCACCTGCAATAGCCACGGTATCAGTGGAGGCCAAGCCGAACTCAAGTGCCCGTTGGGGACGCGTAGGCGGGACCATTCTTATGGTGATTGGAGTTGCCGTCTACGTGGCATGGCGTCTGTTGGCTCACATTTCTTCGTTAGGTTGTGGCGATGCGGAAGTAACGAATCTCGCAACTGAAGTGATGTATGAAGACCTCGCCAAGCGATCCTTTTTGATTAGCTTTGCCGCAGCAGAAGGAAGGTCTATTTCTGAAGCGGACATCAAGGCCGTTGAGGCTGCATTCAAAAAGGCTATGACGTTCAAGTTGGGCGAGGTAACAACATTGGGGAAAACCGGCCCCATCTCCCGTTGCAAGGCAACAGTTCACATCACAAACAATCCGTCGGTCAATACCGACGGCGTCGAGTACAACGTTGTGGGAGAATCGTACTCTGACGGAGAGGTAATCAGTTACAGCGTCCGTCAAACTGATGATGGAACGCATTTCTACGTGCAAATTCCGGCGGACTGAAGGCGATTTTTTCTGTTTTACGCATTCATTCGATAGTAATCCGAGCCTTCAGGACCTCATTATATCAACGGAATAGCTCGTAAGATCGGAAGCCAAAGGACTGATAGTTATCCGTTTGCACCTTGAATTGTGGCCGTAATTGCAGCTGCCCATGCACCTCGGCCAAACAAAACGTACCGGGATTCGTTGCCCTGCTTTGTGTAAACGGATAAGGAGTTTGGAAAAATCGGTAAGAAGCCAAGAAACTTGGTCCAGGATGGCTCCGAAGATTGGATGTTGGAAATATCGATCTCAGAAGAGGCGTTTTGTAAGTTGAGCTTGTGTGCTTCAAAGACCAAGCGGTGATTAGTCAAATAGAGCTTGCCGCCAACTGTCTCGATGTTCTTTTGTAAATTTGCGGCGCCTTTTTTGATAATCTTTTCTCCGGCACGAAGAGCAGTTTTCATGTATTCCCCTTATAATTGCTCGTCATTGCACGGCGTACAAGCAAGCAGCTAACGCCGAATCTCGGACGCGACAATACCCCACCAGCGGCTTTGATGTCGGCTGGAGCACATTGTTGGCTTTCAGGTTGGCTCGACAGCACTGAAATCACAAATGTTGCAGCGGCGGACATTGTTGCCGCCACTAAGTGTGAGAATTTTGTGCAACGTTTGATTGCCACAATTTGGGCAGTAGTTGCCTTTGCCCTTACCGACACGAGCTATTTTTTGCTGCCAAGACCAGCCAACATAGCTGCACGATGAGCACCGTCTAAAGCTCCCTTCGTCATGGAAGGTTTGCTTGCCGCAATGTGGACACTTTGCTCCCTTACCTGACATAAGCTCCTCCGCTGCGGTGAAAGCCAAGAACAATTTGGCCCGATTCCGCCGACTCCGCGAGATCGTACCGAAGTATCGCGCGTAAGATGGTGCATGGCAATCGGCACACGCGCTTGCAGCTTTTGCGCAGCTCGCGGCTGCACGTGACCTGCCCCCCGCCAGCGGCACCAGTCGATAATGGGTAGGTGTCGAGTCCCGACTGATTCTATGGTCGTCTGAGAAACGGTTCTGACGGATCCGTGCGCCACGCGCGCAACGCTTGCAGAGGGGTTCGATCGCCAAGCGCTTTTTGGAGCGGATGATCGTTGTAGAGTCTTGCAGAGCGCTGGATCGTGGTGCGCAGATCTTCACGCGAGCGAAAGCGTATGGTCGCCAGGACGTCGCGGATGCGCAGGTTGAAGCGCTCGACCATGCCATCGGTCTGCGGGCGGCGGGGCTTGATCAAGCGGTGCCCGATACCCAGCTGAGCACACTGGCGGTCGTACGCGTGATTCCCCGACGGCTGCTTGGCCTTGGCCGTGAAACACGGCGGCGGGGCGCTGTTTCTGGCCCGATTGATCGGTAAACGGAAAGCGCACCAAAACTTCGTCGCCAAACTTACAGACGGTCGTAGTCGGCATCGGCGGGATCGTTCCAGACTACCTGCAGGGTACCTTCTGAAATGACTTGCGCGCCGAACGCGAGGCCGCGGTCTTCGTCGCGGCCGTGCAGAAAATCGATGAAATCCTCGACCGCGGCCACGCGTGCCGGCGGCAGCCGTTCGAGCTTTTTCACCATCTGCTGAATGTGTTGATGTGTGCGCATGGGTTGTCTCCTTGCCAACCTGCCTGCGAGTCGGTCTGACTTGTAACAGGCTCGTGGTTGTGGGCAGCCTCAGACGCAGACCGAGATTGCCCGATCGAATCGCCCGGTCCCGTTACTCACTTCGTCCAATCCGCGACACGCAGCCCGGCTATCCGACCGAACGCGGGGTCATTGGTGACCAGCGTTGCGCCGATGTCCGACGCATGCGCGGCGATCAGCAGATCGAGCGGAACGAGCGGTTTGCCCTGCAATTCCATTCTGGCTCGAATCGTCGCGTAGCGTTCTGCGGTTGCGCCATTCCATGCGAACACGTCGACGCGCAGCAGGAAGGCCCGCACGATGTCGTGCAGCGGTTTGGCGTCGGGGCGTTTGGCCAGACCGAAAAGCAACTCGCCGGCGGTGATCGAAGAAATGCAGAGCGACGGCATCGGTGCGGCCACCACCTTTCGCGCAACCAGCGGATGCCCCTTGATCAGATGGCTGACCGTGTTCGTGTCGAGCATGTAGCGCGTCATTTGGGGGGCATCGCGAACGGATCGCGATCCTGCGCGGCCTGCTTGCGCTCCTTCTTGCCGAGGAAGCCGGATGGCACGCGCGCGCCTTCGAGTGCAGAAAAAAAGTCATCCCATGTCGCCGGCTTGCGCGACAAGATCACGTCGCCGGTTTCCGCGTCCCGACGAATGAATACCTCCTTGGTGTCGAAGCGATAAGCGGCCGGCAAGCGGACCGCCTGACTGCGACCGATGGTGAACAGTTTGGCGACCTGGCTCATGGTGTACACCGGCAATAGATACCAGAATATATGCCATTGCCATGTGATATATCAAGGCATAGCACACGGGGAGGGGTCACTTGTCTCGCTGCCCAGAGTCGCGCCCAGCTATACCTTCGGCTACGATTACAGGAATTCGCTCGCCGCGCCGCAGTAACGCGTTGGTACCTGCCGCTCTTGAGACTGGCGTTCGTGCCGTCCGGGGCGAGAAAATGCGCGAGCGCCGGTCCGTTTTGAGAAAATTACCGGCGATGTCATTCAATCCCCACGACCTTCTGACACTGCTGCCCGAACTGGTTCTGCTCGGCATGACCTGCGCGATCCTGCTGATCGACTTGTTCGTGCCGCAGGAACGACGCGCGGTCACGCACTGGCTCAGCGTGCTCGCGTTGATCGTGACGGGTGTGCTGGTATGGCATGGCGCGCCTGAGATCGGTACGGTGCGGGCAGCATTCAACGGCATGTTCCTGAGTGACGGCGTCGCGACCGTGCTCAAGCTGTTCGTTCTGTTGACGACCGCTGCGGTGTTCGTCTACGGCCGTCCGTACCTTGGCGATCGACGGCTGCTGGCGGGGGAGTATTACCTGCTGCTGCTGTTCGCGACGCTCGGCATGATGATCCTCGTTTCGGCCGGCAGCCTCGTCACGGTCTTTCTCGGCCTCGAACTGCTGACACTGAGCTCCTACGCGCTGGTCGCGCTGGATCGAGATTCGGCGCTGTCCTCGGAAGCGGCGATGAAGTATTTCGTGCTCGGCTCGCTCGCCTCGGGCCTGCTGTTGTACGGCATGTCGATGATCTACGGTGCGACCGGTACGCTCGATCTCGCCGGCATCCACTCTCTCGCGTCGTTCGCCGCGGGCGGCGGCCACCGCACGCTGCTTGCGTTCGGGCTGGTATTTCTCGTGGCCGGCATCGCTTTCAAGCTTGGCGCCGCGCCGTTCCACATGTGGCTGCCGGACGTGTATCAGGGCGCGCGGACGCCGATCACGCTGTTCGTCGGTTCGGCATCCAAGCTTGCGGCGTTCGGCATGGCGTATCGCCTGCTGGACGGCGCACTCGGCGGCATGGCCGGCGACTGGACCTTGATGCTCGCACTGATCGCGGCGTTGTCGCTGGCGGTCGGCAACCTGTTCGCGATCGTGCAATCGAACCTGAAGCGCATGCTCGCGTATTCGACCATTTCGCACATGGGGTTCCTGTTCGTCGGCCTGGCCAATGGCGGACCGGAAGGATTCGCCGCCGCGATGTTCTATGCGATCACCTATGCACTCATGACGACCGTTGCGTTCGGCATGATCCTGCTGCTCGCACGCGCGGGCTTCGAGGCCGAGGAGATCGATGATTTCAAGGGGCTCAATCAGCGCAATCCGTGGTATGCGGCGATGATGGCGCTGGCGATGTTTTCGCTGGCTGGCGTGCCGCCCCTGTTCGGCTTCTTCGCGAAGTTGCTGGTGCTGCGCGCCGCCATCGATGCGGGCCATCTGTGGCTCGCGATCGTTGCGATCGTTTTCGCGATCGTCGGTTTGTTCTATTACCTGCGCGTGGTGAAGGTGATGTATTTCGACGATGCCGCCGAAGCGACGCCACTGCCTTTGCCGAGCGATCGGCTGTTTCGCTGGGTGCTTTCGGTCAACGGCGTTGCGCTGTTGGTCATGGGCGCGACCTGGGGGCCGCTGTTCGACTGGTGCAATCGCGCGATCGGATCCTGATACGGATTTGGCCGGGCCGCAGTGGTCGCAATCCGCGCCTGAACGCGCCTCCAATCCGGCTGTGGTGGGCGCGGCAAACCCTTGTTGCACCAGCAAACTGCGTGCCAGCGGCTTGCGATTGCGGCGTGCAGCCGATAGAATGCGCGCCGGCTGATGCGGGGTGGAGCAGTCTGGCAGCTCGTCGGGCTCATAACCCGAAGGTCGCAGGTTCAAATCCTGCCCCCGCTACCAGGTTTTTTCTGCAATCGGGCCTCATTCGTGAGGCTTTTTTGTTGGTCGTGCAGGGATGCACACCCAGCCGGCGTGGATGCCGACAGGATGCAACACGGAATGGGCCTCGTGCCCATTTTTTTTTCCGGGCTTGTCGAGAAGCGCGGACGGGATGTCCGCTGTTTTGATTCCAGCGATCCCGGACGAAAGATGAACCCAAGTGCGGACAGGATGTCCGCTTCTTGATTTTCGCGATCACGGACGATCGTCCAGGTAAACAAATGAAAGCTGAGGATATACATACGCTTCTGGTTCCCACCATCGCCGATCTCGGGCTGGAGCTGCTCGGCGTCGAGTTCAATCCGTCGCGTGGGGCGAGTCTGCTGCGCGTCTATATCGACGCGCCCGATGCCGACGTGACGATCGACGATTGCGAACGCGTCAGCCGCGAAATCTCGGCGTTGCTCGACATCAACGATCCGGTCGCCGGCCGTTACACACTCGAGGTGTCGTCTCCCGGTCTTGATCGTCCCTTGTTCACGCCGACCCACTTCGCGCGACAGCTCGGCGCCGAGGTCAAGTTGGAACTCGCGAGTCCGGTTGCCGGACGGCGGCGCTTCCGTGGCGCGATACGGAGCGTCGATGGCGACACGATCACGATCGAACAGGATGGCGAAGCAGTGGAACTCGCGCACGCCAACATCGCCCACGCACGTCTTGCGCCCGACTACGCCGCGCTCGGGATGGGACGAGCCGCGGCGCATCACCCCAAACCGTCCGGGCAGCGTGCCCGGGGATCGAGGAAATCATGAACTGTCGTTCCGGTCGCCACTGCGGTCGCGAAGGAGATTCGCAATGAGCAAAGAATTGCTGATGGTCGTCGATGCGGTTGCCAGCGAAAAGGGCGTCTCGGAAGACGTCATTTTCGAGGCGATGGAGGCCGCGCTCGCTTCGGCGGCAAAGAAACGTTATCCCGACGAAGATGTCGAGGTGCGCGTCGCGATCGATCGCGACAGCGGCAATTACGAAACCTTCCGCACCTGGGAAGTAGTCGCTGACGACGTGGTGATGGAATCGCCCGATCGCCAGCTGAGGCTCATGGATGCGGTCGACGAGAAGCCCGGCATCGAGGTCGGCGAGTACATCGAAGAACAGATCGAAAACCCCGATTTCGGGCGCATCGCGGCGCAGGCGGCCAAGCAGGTCATCGTGCAGCGCGTGCGCGAAGCCGAGCGTGCGCAGGTGGTCGAAGCCTACCAGGACCGCGTGGGCGAACTCATTACCGGTGTGGTCAAGCGCGTCGAGCGCGGCAACGTGTATCTCGATCTCGGCGGAAACGCCGAGGCGCTGGTCGCGCGCGATCGCAGCATTCCGCGCGAATCGGTTCGAGCCGGTGATCGCCTGCGCGGCTACCTGTATGAAGTGCGCGCCGAGGCGCGCGGACCGCAGTTGTTCATTTCGCGCACGGCGCCGGAATTCATGATCGAACTGTTCAAGCTCGAGGTTCCGGAGGTCGGACAGGGTCTGGTCGAGATCAAGGGCTGCGCACGCGATCCGGGCGATCGCGCCAAGATCGCGGTACTCGCTCACGACAACCGCACCGATCCGATCGGCGCCTGCATCGGCATGCGCGGCTCACGCGTGCAGGCGGTGTCGAACGAACTCAACGGCGAGCGCATCGATATCGTGCTGTGGAACGAATCCTCCGCGCAGTTCGTGATCAATGCGATGGCGCCGGCCGAGGTGCAATCGATCATCGTCGATGAAGAAAAACATTCGATGGATATCGCGGTGGCCGAGGACAAGTTGTCGCAGGCGATTGGTCGTGGAGGTCAGAACGTCAGGTTGGCCAGCAAGCTGAGCGGCTGGCATCTCAATGTGATGACCGCGGATCAGGTGCGCGAGAAGAGCGAATCGGAACAGGAAGCGGCGCGCGAGCTGTTCATGGACAAGCTCGAGGTCGACAGCGAGATCGCGCAGATCCTGGTGCAGGAAGGATTCTCCTCGGTCGAGGAAATCGCCTATGTGCCGACGGCCGAACTGATTGCGATCGAGGGCTTCGACGAGGATATCGTCACGGAGCTGCGCGCACGCGCGCGCGATGCGTTGCTGACCGATGCGCTGGTTGCGGAGGAAGAAATCGACGAGCACCGACCGGCCGGGGACTTGCTGGAGGTCGACGGTCTGGAGGAAAGCGTTGCGTTCGAGCTCGCTCGCAACGGCATCGTGACGCGCGAGAACCTTGCCGATCTTGCTACCGACGAATTGATGGAACTCGGTATCGAGGGTCTGGACGAGGAAACAGCCGCATCGCTCATCATGGCGGCGCGTGAGACGGAGCTTTCGTAACCGCGCGCTGGGCGCGAACGGAAGTTGCAGGCAGGGAGTCGAAACAATGGCGGAAGTCACGATCAAGAAACTGGCCGGCATGCTCGATACCGAGGTGGACAAGCTGCTCACGCAGCTCACCGAGGCGGGCATGGCGTTCAATGATCCAGATCAGGTCATCAGCAACACCGAGAAGATGAAATTGCTCGGCTTCCTGCGCCGTACGCATGGCAAACGCGAAGTCGTTGCCGAAGACAGCGATGCCGGCCCGCGCCAGGTGACGCTGAAACGCCGCAAGATTAGCGAGATCACGGTGAATCCGGGGCAGCGCGGCGCCGTGACGAAGAAGGTCAATGTGGAGGTGCGTCAGAAGCGCACCTACGTCAAGCGCACCGACATCCAGGATCAGATCGATCCCGAACGCGAAGAGGCTGCACGCAAGCTGGTCGAATCGCAGCAGAAGCGCGAAGCTGAAGACCTCGCGCGCGCCGAAGCCGAGACTCGGCGCCAGGAAGAAGCGGCGCGCCTCGCCGCCGAGGAAGAGGCGCGGAAAGTCGAGGAGGAAAATCGCCTCAAGGCAGCCCAGGCCGAACGGGCCCCCGAGCCCGAATCAGCGCCCGAGCCGGTGTTGGCGCCGGCGGAACCGATGCCGCCCCCGGTCGAGCGACCGCGCCGCGGCGAAGGTCCCGGTCCCGCTGCGAGGCACAAGCCGCGCCACGGCTCGCATCGGATGCGCGATGAAGGCGATGCGCCGGAATCGAAGAAATTCGGCGCCCAATTGCACCTTTCGGCCGATGGTGCCGCGCGGCGCACCGGGCGCAAGAAGCCGCGCTCGCGTCAGGCGGAACCCAAGCGCGCCGGCGCAACGGATCATGGATTCTCGCGTCCGCTCGCGCCGGTTGTGCGCGAAGTTTCGGTCGGCGAATCGATCACGGTTTCCGATCTCGCGCAGAAAATGGCGGTCAAGGGTGCCGATGTGGTCAAGGCGCTGTTCAAGATGGGCGTCATGACGACGATCAATCAGGCCATTGACCACGACACCGCTGCGCTGGTCGCCGAGGAACTCGGCCACCGCGTTGTGCAGGCGGAAGAGCGCGATGCCGAAGTGGCGCTGCGCGTGCATTCCGCGGGCGAGGGCGAAGGCGAATCGCGACCGCCCGTGGTCACGATCATGGGCCACGTTGATCACGGCAAGACGTCCTTGCTCGATTACATCAGGCGCGCAAAGGTCGCATCGGGCGAGGCCGGTGGCATCACCCAGCACATCGGTGCGTATCACGTTGAGACCGACAAGGGGATCGTCACCTTTCTCGACACGCCGGGCCACGCGGCGTTCTCGTCGATGCGCGCGCGTGGCGCGCAGTCGACTGATCTCGTGGTTCTGGTGGTCGCCGCTGATGATGGGGTCATGCCGCAAACGATCGAGGCGATCCAGCATGCAAGCGCAGCCAAGGTGCCGCTGATCATCGCGGTGAACAAGATGGACAAACCGGAAGCCAATCCGGACAACGTTCGCCAGGGCCTGGTCCAGCACGGAGTGCAAACCGAAGGCTGGGGCGGCGACGTGCAATTCGTGCCTGTGTCGGCCAAGACCGGCATGGGCGTTGATGATCTGCTCGAAGCGATACTGCTGCAGGCCGAGGTGCTTGAACTCAAGGCCGTCGCCGATGGCCGCGCGAATGGCGTCGTGATCGAATCGAGCCTGGACAAGGGGCGCGGGCCGATCGCGACCGTGCTCGTGCAACAGGGCCGGCTCAAGCGCGGTGATTTCCTGGTCTGCGGGGTTGAATATGGCCGCGTGCGCGCGCTGTTTGACGAAGCCGGCCATCAGGTCGAAGAGGCCGGTCCTTCCATTCCGGTGCAGGTGCTCGGGCTATCCGGCGTTCCCGAAGCGGGCGACGATTTCGTCGTGGTGGACGACGAGCGGCTGGCCAAGGACGTGGCGCAGCAACGCATGCACAAGCGGCGCGAAACGCGTCTGGTGCAGGCGGCCGGCAACCGCATGGAAGACATCATGGCGCAGATGGGTCAGGGCGAGGAGCAACTGATCCTGAACCTGGTGGTCAAGGCGGATGTGCAGGGTTCCGCCGAAGCGCTGCGTGAGTCATTGAGTGCTATCTCGACCGACATGATCAAGGTCAATGTCATTGTGTCGGGCGTAGGGGGAATCACCGAGTCCGATGCAACGCTTGCGGCCGCATCGAAGGCCGTGATCATCGGCTTCAATGTGCGCGCAGACGCATCCGCGCGACGCGTGATCGAAACCAGCGGGCTCGATCTTCGCTATTTCTCGATCATCTACGATGTCATCGATCAGGTGAAACAGGTCGCCACGGGCCTCCTCGGCAACGAAGTGCGAGAGGAGATCATCGGTACCGCCGAAGTGCGCGACGTGTTCCGTTCGTCGAAGTTCGGTGCAATCGCGGGCTGCATGGTCATCGAGGGTGTGGTTCGTCGCAACAAGCCGATCCGCGTGCTGCGCGACAATACCGTGATTTTCGAGGGTGAACTAGAATCGTTGCGCCGCTTCAAGGAAAACGTGGATGAAGTGCGCAATGGCACCGAATGCGGAATCGGCGTCAAGCAATACAACGACATCAAGCCCGGCGACAACATCGAGTGTTTCGAACGCATCGAGGTGGCAAGGACATTGTGAGGACGCAAGATGGGAGACGGGAATGAAGGCCAGATGCCGGCTTGAACGCCGACGGCCGCTCGAAGGGCGAGCCGTGGGTGCGGTGCGTCACCCATCTCGCTGTTTTCAATGCGTGTCCGTGTAGCTTTCCGCTCAGCCCTCGGCCCTTGCCATGTCTGCCCAATCCTTCAGCCGCTCCGACCGCGTTTCCGCGCAACTTCGAAGGGAACTCGCGGTATTGGTGCATGCGGCGGTGCGCGATCATGCACTGCCGTCGGTGAGTGTGTCCGACGTGGAGGTCACGCGTGATCTCGATACGGCGACGGTGTTCGTTACGGCCCTGATTGCCGAGGAGGCTCCACAGGCTGTGCGGCAACTCAACGCAATGGCACGCGAATTCAGGCATACGCTTTCGCATTCGCTGCGCCTTCGGCGCGTCCCGGAACTGCGTTTTCGCTACGACGATTCCGTCGATCGTGGCGAACGCATCGAAAATCTGTTGCGAGATGATCCAGGCGAGCCCGGCCCGGCCGATTGAGAGCCAGCGATCATCGTCCTGCTGGCGCGCCGTCCACGGCATCCTGTTGTTCGACAAGCCGCGCGGCCCAAGTTCGAATCGCGCGCTGCAGCAGGTTCGTCGCATCTATCGCGCCGAAAAGGCCGGGCACACCGGGAGCCTTGACCCGCTTGCGAGCGGGTTGTTGCCGATCTGCTTTGGGGAGGCGACCAAGATCGCGGGCCTCCTGCTCGGTTCCGACAAGGCTTATGAGGCCGAATGCCGGCTCGGCGTCACGACGAGCACCGACGATGCCGAAGGCGAGGTCGTGACCGAGCGTGCAGTTCCGCGACTGTCGCCTTCGACCGTGGAATCCGAGTTGGCCGCGCTGACGGGCCTGATCAATCAGGTTCCACCGGTTTACTCGGCAATAAAGCGCGATGGCGTGCCTTTGTATCGACGCGCTCGTCGTGGCGAGCATGTGACCGCTTCTCCACGCCAAATCGAAGTCAAGCGCCTCGATCTCGTGCATATGACCCCGGCCGGTTTGCGCCTGCACATCGAATGCGGATCGGGTACCTACGTGCGAAGCCTGGTGCGCGACCTCGGAGAGCGCCTTGGCTGCGGCGCGCACGTGAGCGCGTTGCGCCGCCTGTGGATCGAGCCTTTCCGGAATCCGGCGATGACCGATATCGAGGCTCTGGAGACACTGGCAAAATCAGGCGATGCGGCGATCGACGCGTTGCTCGTGCCGATTGAGCTGGGCCTGGCCGGGTACCCCACGGTTCGTCTCGACGCCGAGGCTGCCGTGCGACTGTCCCACGGCCAAACTGTCGGAATCGAAGTTGCCCACACCCAAGGACGTTGCGTGGCCCTGGACGAGCACGGGCGCGCGCTTGCCCTTTGCGTATGCGATGGACAAGGATTCCTGACTCCGGTGCGCGGCTTCAATTTGCCGCGATGAGGGCCGCCGCGTGATGAAATTGGGCGTCCGTCCCGTCGAATTGGCAACACGCGCCCCGGCGCGGACGGTTTTGCCGGGTGCGTGCCCGTTGTGAAGGCCGTCGCTTGTTCTGCAGGGGTTCGGCCAGCTAAAATGCCTTGTTAACCCGGCCGCTGGCTTCTCCACGCGAGCTTGGGATTCATGCGAGGCTTGCGCATGGCTGATGACCGTCAGTGGCCATGCGCAAGCCTCGTCTCCGCTTTCCAGAACGGTTCATCTGCAGGATTCCCATTGATGTCGCTTACACCGGATCAAACCAGCAAGATCATCGCTGATTACAGCCGTGCACCCAATGACACCGGCTCGCCTGAAGTCCAGGTTGCACTATTGTCTGCCCGCATCGAACATCTCGCTCCGCATTTTGCCTCGCACGACAAGGATCATCACTCACGCCGCGGTTTGCTCAAGATGGTCAACCAGCGCCGGCGTCTGTTGAACTATCTGAAGGGCAAGGACGGCGAGCGCTACAAGACCTTGATCGAGCGGTTGGGCATTCGCCGGTGATTTGTCGCTCGTCTTCGCGATCGCCCGTGAACGCGAAGACCAGGCGGCGGCCATCCATGGCCATACAAAACGTTCGTTGCTGCGTTCACCCTTGAGCGCGGGAACCCACAGAGCGCCATGCGTGGTCGCGCCATAGTTTCATTCTTGCGCTCGTCCTTGAATACGGAATCACCAAGCGGGCATTCATGCCGCACTCTCAAAATCAGGAAACAATCATCGTGGCGAAAGTAACCAAAACCTTCAAATTCGGAAATCACGACGTCACGCTGGAGACCGGCGAAATCGCCCGCCAGGCGGGTGGCGCTGTGTTGGTGCGCATGGACGATACGGCGGTGCTGGTCACCGCGGTCGGCAACCGGAACGCGCGCGAAGGGATGGATTTCTTTCCACTCACCGTGGACTACCAGGAAAAATTCTATGCGGGCGGCCGCATCCCTGGCGGTTTCTTCAAGCGGGAAGGACGTCCGACCGAAAAGGAGACACTGACTTCCCGCCTGATCGATCGGCCGATTCGTCCGCTGTTTCCGGAAGGCTTTCGCCACGACGTGCAGGTCATCGCGACCTTGATGTCGCTCAATCCGGAGATTGACGGTGACATTCTTGCCCTCATCGGCGCATCCGCTGCGTTGACATTGTCCGGCATCCCGTTCAAAGGACCCATCGGCGCGGCGCGTGTCGGGTACGCCGATGGCAAGTACCTGCTCAACCCGACGGCCAGCGAGCAGAAGACATCGGAACTCAATCTTGTCGTCGCGGGCACCGCAAACGCGGTACTCATGGTCGAATCCGAGGCGCAGCTCCTGTCCGAGGATGTGATGCTCGGCGCCGTGATGTTCGGACATCGCGAAATGCAGGCTGCGATAAATGCAATCAATGAGTTGGCGACTGAAGTTGGTGTAAAAGCTTGGAACTGGCAAGTCCCGGCCGCGAACGAAGCCATGGTCTCAGCAGTCAGGGACGCGATCGGTGATCGCCTTGCGGGGGCATTTTCCGTGCGTGACAAACTCGAACGGCGCGACGCGATTACGGCGCTCAAGAAGGCGGTGCTCGAGTCGCTCAAACCCGCGGCCGAAGCCAGCGGTTGGGCGACGGCCGACCTTTCCCGGGAGTTCGGCGAGGTCGAATACCAGACCCTGCGCGCGCAGGTGTTGAAAACCAAGTCACGCATCGACGGGCGTGAACTCGATACCGTGCGCCCGATCACCGTACGCACCGGCGTGTTGCCTCGTACGCACGGGTCGGCGCTGTTTACTCGCGGCGAAACCCAGGCCCTGGTCGCCGTGACGCTCGGTACCGGGCGCGATGCGCAGATCATCGATGCGGTCGAGGGCGAATCCAAGGATCCCTTCCTGTTCCATTACAACTTCCCGCCGTACTCGGTCGGTGAAGCGGGTCGCATGATGGGACCGAAGCGGCGCGAGATCGGTCATGGACGCCTCGCCAAGCGCGGCGTGATGGCGGTGAAGCCGAGCATGGAGGAATTTCCGTACGTGCTGCGCGTGGTGTCCGAAATCACCGAATCGAACGGATCAAGTTCGATGGCATCGGTTTGCGGGTCCTCGCTTGCCATGATGGACGCGGGCGTGCCACTCAAGGCTCCGGTTGCGGGCATCGCGATGGGGCTGGTCAAGGAAGGAGACGCGTTCGTCGTGCTTTCCGACATTCTCGGCGACGAGGATCATCTGGGCGATATGGATTTCAAGGTCGCCGGCACGTCCGACGGCATCAGTGCGCTGCAGATGGATATCAAGATCGACGGCATTACCGAAGAGATCATGCGCACGGCGTTGACGCAAGCCAGGCAGGGGCGGCTCCACATCCTCGGCGAGATGGCCAAGGCGATCAGCACGCCGCGTGCCGAGATGAGCGAATACGCGCCGCGCCTCCTGACCATGAAGATCCATCCGGACAAGATCCGCGAAGTCATCGGCAAGGGCGGCACGACGATCCGCTCGATCACCGAGGAAACCGGTGCGACGATCGACATCAACGACGATGGCACGGTGATCATTGCGTCAGTCAATCGCGACGCCGGCGAGGCGGCGAAGAAGCGCATCGAGCAGATCGTCTCCGACGTCGAGCCGGGCCGCATTTACGAAGGCAAGGTCGCAAAGCTCATGGACTTCGGCGCATTCGTCACGATTCTTCCCGGGAAGGACGGGCTGGTACATGTGTCGCAGATCTCCAACGAGCGCGTCGAGAAGGTGTCCGATAAACTCAAGGAAGGCGATCTGGTGAAGGTCAAGGTGCTCGAAGTCGACAAGCAGGGCCGCATCCGCCTGTCGATGAAGGCCGTCACGGAAGAGGAAGCGAGCGCAGCCTCTGCGTAGACGGCATTTCAGTCATTCGGTGCAGGCAGTCGCGCCGCAACGGCGGCGAGTTCAGCCTGTAAGGTTTCGATTTGCGACTCGAGGTTGGCGACACGCGCGGCAAGGTTCGAATCATCGTGCGATCGCAGGCTGCGTTGCGGCAGTTCGGAAAACTCGGCGACTGCGATGGGCCCCGCCAACAGATGCATGTACCGATCTTCGCGCTGCCCTGGGCCGTGCGGAAGGCGGATCATCAGCGCGGGTTCGCGATGCATAAGTCGGTCGAGCGCGTCGCGCACGTCATCCGGATCCGGAAACTGGGCAAGACGCGCGCTGCGCGTCGCTATTTCGCTCATCGTCTGCGGACCGCGCAGCAGCAATGCGGCGAGCACGGCGCGCTGACGCGGCGTGATTCCGTAAACTGCATCCATCCGGTGCTCATAGCGAGTACTGCGTGCCGACAGCGATCCCACCACAATCGCCCTGGCTTCGAGCCGCCGCAATGCATTGCCGACCTCGCCGGGTTCGAGATCGAGGATCGGCTCACGATTGGTTTTCTGATTGCAGGCAGCGACCGTGGCGTTGAGCGTCAATGGATAGACGTCGGGCGTCGTCGCCTGTTTTTCCACCAGACAGCCGAGCACTCGCGCTTCCACTGGATCGAGTATCTGCTCGTCATCGAGCGAGGCGTTACCGGTTTGCGCTGTGTCCATCGAATGCCAGTTTCCGCCAAGAAAAGGTCAGTCCCACGCGTTCACCTTAGCGTTTCGCATCCACCGATGCGAACGCGGCGTGGCTGCTCAGGAAGGCCCCGACGGCAACATGCCGAGTCGGACCATGCGTTCAAGGGTGTTATCGCCCCTGCGGATGGTAAGTGTCACGTGTTTGCCGAGCCGTCGCTTGAGCAGGTCCTCGAACGCGCTCTTGTTTGCAATCGCGTGGCGATCGATCCTCAGGATGACGTCGCCGTGCAGCAGATTCGCCTCCGATGCAGGCGATCCGCCAATGACTGAACCGATGCGCACTCCTCCGGGCACGCCAAGTTGTTCGCGCTCGGAATCCGAGAGATCGCGAAAGGTCGCGCCGAAGGGCGGTTTCACGCGCACGTAGTACGCGGCGAGCCAGCGCGCAGGCGGCGTGCCATCGGCTGCTGCTCCCGCGGCGGGTGACGTCGTGTCTTCCGGCGGATACAGCAACACTTGGTCTGCGCCCGCGGCGGCGCCAATGCGGACCGCGTCCGAATGCATCGCGGTGTTCCCGCTGGCGAAGTGGGCCGTGCCGATCATCATGTAGCCGCGCGCGGCCCAGGCTCGGCCATCGGCGGCAAACTGCTTTCCTTCCGCGAAATCGGGTGCAGATGGCGCGGGTTCTGCGCGCAACGCCGCGACGATATCGGCTCCGCGCCCGGGGAGGGTCTCGAATCGATCCGTTTGTGGCGTCTGCGGCGTCGGCACCTCGCGCAGCGAATACGAAACGCTGCCGCAGCCGCCGAGCAGCAACACCAGGAACGCGGCGACAAGAAGTGTCCCATTTCGTTTCCAGTCGAGGTGGCTGGATTTTCGCTTCCCTGACGGCATCAAGAACACTCCTCCTGTCTCTGCATGAGTAAGACGTTACGGCATTACAGCATCGCCGTGGCGACTGATCCTCTGTTTGCTCAGAAAGCGTTCATCGAGAATGCGAGTGCTGAAGGAGGACGATACAGGCAGCGCCGAGATCCGATTGCTGCCCGATAATGTTGCGATGCAACAAGTCGACGCGGTACCATGCGTGTCCGGTTTTCGAGGATCGACGCATGGCTACGGCGCACGGCAACAACTGGATGCAGGGTTGGGATTCGCTTTCCCGCCAGTATTGGAATGCCTGGCAGGAACTGTCGCAGCAGGCCGCGTCGCAAACTGCGGGCGACAATAGCGGGACCCCCTGGCACGAGGGTCTCGAGCAGTGGTCGCGCATGTTCAGCGGAAACGCAGCGCAGAGCCAGACTATCGAGCGCCTGCTGGCGAGTGCGAAGAACTACACCGCCTTCATGCAGTCGGTCATCGAGACAGCGACTGCCAAGGGCGGCGACGGCAATGCGGCGATGTGGACCGATGCGATGCGTCAGGGGTTCAATCTGCCCGGCGGCGATGCCACCCTGCTCAACAATCCGATGGCGCGCGCGCTGCGCGAGATCGGCGGCAAGGGAGCGAAGGGGTTCGAGCAGATGATGGACGGCCTGAAGCCGTTGCTCGATCCCGCAGCCCGGGAGGCGAAATCCTGGCTGGGCATGCCGGCATTCGGCTACCTGCGCGAACACCAGGAGCATTATCAGAAGATGGCGGCCGCCATGGTCGACTATCAGGAGCAGAACGCCCGTTACAACGCCTTGATGCTCAAGGCGAGCCAGCGTGGATTCGAATTGTTCGAGGATAAGCTCGCCGCTCGCGAAGAGCCGGGACGGCAAATCGATTCGCTGCGCGCGCTCTACGACCTATGGGTGGACGCGGCCGAAGAGGCGTACGCCGAAATCGCGCTGTCGCCGGAGTTTCGGGATGTCTATGGTGCGCTGGTCAATTCCCAGATGCGCGTGCGCTCGCAGCTGCAGCAGGAAGTCGAGCGTATCGGCACGGATCTGGGTATGCCGACGCGCAGCGAACTCGACAGTATCGGCAAGCGCCTGCACGAGGTGCGCCGCGAATTGAAGGCGCGCAACGAACAGGGCGGAGTCGATTTTTCGGGCGAACTCGCTGCGTTGCGCAAGGACGTGGCCGCGCTCAAGGCGCAGATCGCCGCGGCCGGGACAACGGACGGAAAGCCGTCCAAACCGGCGCGCAGCGCGCCGGTCGCCGCGCGCAAGCGTCGCACCCCGAACGCTGCCAAAGGCAAGAATGTGAACAAGAAATCATCCCGATCCGCCACAACAACCAGAAGCCGCTGAGGAATACATGATGGGTCCGCTCAAGATCGAACCGACCAGGGCACTGGATGAGGCGCTCGCGACGCAGCGCAAACTCGCGGCCGGCATCGGCACGCTGCGCCAGCTCGATGAGGTGGATTACGGCGTCACCGACAAGGAGGCGATTTACCGCGAGGACAAACTGGTTCTCTATCGTTTCAAGGGCGAACACAAGCCGACGGCGAAACGCCCGATCCTGATCTGTTACGCATTGGTCAACACGCCGTACATGGTCGATCTGCAGAGTGACCGTTCGCTGGTACGCAATCTTCTCGCGCAGGGCGAGGATGTATACATGATCGATTGGGGTTATCCGGATCAAGCCGATCGATACCTCAATCTCGACGACTACATCAACGGTTATCTTCGTCGTTGCGTCGACGCCGTCGCAAAGCGCTGCGAGGTCGATGCGATCAACCTGCTCGGCATCTGCCAAGGTGGCGCGTTCTCGTTGTGCTTCACGTCGATCTATCCGGAAAAGATCAGGAATCTCATCACCATGGTGACGCCGGTGGATTTCCACACCGCGGACAACATGCTTTCGCACTGGACGCGGGGCATGGATGTCGATCTTTTCGTCGATACCCTGGGGAATGTGCCGGCCGACCTGATGAACTGGTGCTATCTGACATTGAAGCCGGTGCGCCTGTTCCAACAGAAATACATCGGCCTCGTCGATATCCTCGACGACAAGACCGAGCTCGAAAACTTCCTGCGCATGGAGAAATGGATCTTCGACTCGCCTGACCAGGCTGGAGAGGCATTCCGCGAGTTCATCCGCGATTTCTACCAAGGCAACAAGCTGGTCAAGGGCGGCCTTCTGATCGGGGAAAAGGAAGTCGACCTGAAGAAGATCACGATGCCGGTGCTCAACATTTTTGCGGAGCAGGATCATCTGGTCCCGCCTTCGGCGTCGCGTCCACTCAAGGATGTCATCGGGACCGACGACTATACCCAGCTGGCATTCAAGGGCGGCCATATCGGCATCTACGTTTCCGGCCGCGCGCAACGCGAAGTCCCGCCCGCCATCCATGACTGGTTGGGCCAACGCGCCGGCTGATCCTCACGAATCGTTTGCGCGCGTCGCCCCGGCGTTGCATGCTTGCGTGCCGGACCAGATCGATGTCGGCCAAGAGTGATGATGGGTGAGCCAGAAGGGCCGGTTGCGCCGGGGAAGCCGCTCGCGGGCGAGACCGAATCAGGAACAGCGCCGACGGCTGCGCCCACCCCAGCGGTGGAAGCGCTGGCGAGCGTCCACACGACCAATTTCCCTGACCTTCTGCGCCAGCTCGGCGGCTGTCTCGTGGTCAGCACCTACCAGGCCGGCAAACTCGTCATCCTGCGGCCCGATGGCGCCTCGATCAACACGCATTTTCGGACCTTCAACCGGCCGATGGGCATGGCGGCGGATGGCGAGCGACTCGCCCTCGGCGCGCACCTCGAAATTGCGGAGTTCCGCAACATGCCGGCCGTTGCGAGGCGCCTGCACGATCCGCCCCGTCACGATGCCGTGTTTCTTGCGCGGCGCGGCCACATCACCGGCGCGATCGATATCCACGAGATGGCCTGGGACAGACATGGCGATCTGTGGTTCGTCAATACGCTGTTCTCCTGTTTGTGCACGCTGGATTCGAAATCGAGTTTCGTGCCGCGCTGGCGGCCGAAGTTCGTCAGCCACTACGCACCCGAGGATCGCTGCCATCTGAATGGACTTGCGATGCGTGATGGCAAGCCGCGCTACGTCACTGCGCTCGGCACCTCCAACAGCCCGCAAGGATGGCGTGCGAACAAGCGCAATGGCGGTGTTCTGATGGATGTGGCCAACTACGCGACCCTCGTGGAGGGCTTGTCGATGCCGCATTCGCCGCGCTGGTACGACAAGCGTCTGTGGGTGCTCGAATCGGGACGCGGAGCCTTGGTGACGATCGATCCCAAAACCGGCGAGAAAACCGATGTGGCTCGCGTTCCGGGATTCTGCCGTGGTCTGGATTTCATCGGACCGGTTGCGTTCATCGGTCTTTCGCAATTGCGCGAGAACAATGCCTTCACGGACATCCCGATTACCGAGGAAAATGCCGATCGCCAGTCTGGCGTGTGGGCGGTGCACATCGGTACCGGCAATACGGTCGGCCTTCTGAAATTCACCGGTGGCGTCCAGGAAATCTTCGCGGTGCAGGCGCTCAACGGTGTGCTGTTTCCGGAAATCATTCACGAAGGCGAGCATCTCGCCACGTCCTATGCGCTGCCCGACGAGGCATTGCGTGAAGTGAAATTCTCAGCGCCGGTAGCGACCGCAGAATCCGTCGCCGCGATTGCGGATCATGGTGTGACACGAGGCTCCGACCGCGGCGCAAGCGTTTGACTCGCACGGGTCGCTTGGGCGGCGCGCACAGGGCGCGCTGCTAGAATGACGCTCTTTGCGGCGGTGCAGGTTCGGCGATGAATCAGATTCTTTTCGTGTTTCACCATGTCACGGTGACGCCTTGGAAACTGATCGGTTTTCTCGGGCTTTTCCTGTTTACCAGCCGCTGGTTCGTGCAGATGTATGCGACCCGCAAAATGAAACGCGTGCATATGCCGATCGCGTTCTGGTGGCTGTCGATCAGCGGCAGCGTTCTGCTGGTCGCTTATTTCACCTTCGGAAAGAACGACTCGGTCGGCATCCTGGCCAATTTGTTTCCGATGGTCGTCTCGGTCTACAACGTCGTGGTCGACTTGCGCCATCGGCGCAGCGTGGTTCCCTCCGGTCCGATCTGATCCGGCCTGCCTTCGCCGGCACCCAATTTGTGACAATGGGATTTGTACGCGCTGGCGCTGGCGGCGCGGTAATGGCAGACTCTGCGCGGCCGGGAGCCGCCCGGTACTCATGGGAGGTGGGTTGTGGATAATCAATCGTCGCCGACGATCTCATTGGGCGAGTGGATCATTACACTGATCGTTCTTGCGATCCCGTTGGTCAACATCATCATGCTGTTGGTGTGGGGATTCTCGGCCAGCACCAATCCGACCAAACGCAATTATTGCCGCGCCGTGCTTATCTTCCTCGTCGTCGGCATCATCCTGGCGTTCCTGTTCGGAGGCCTCGGAATGATTGCCGCGATGCATTCCGCGTCCAGCGGAGCGTAGGCTTTTTCCAGTCCGCCGGCGTCCGCGCCGGCGGATTGCGCACGCTCATTTGCCATCGCGGGCCCGGGCCGGTACGTGCGCCGGATGCGCTATTCCGGGTCGTAGTCGAGGTTAGACGCGAGCCAGCGCTCGGCTTCGGCCATGGTCCAGCCCTTGCGCTCGGCATAGTCTGTGACCTGGTCCCTTGCAAGCCGGCCGACCACGAAGTACCGGCTGTCGGGATGCGCAAAATACCACCCGGACACGGCAGCGGCGGGATACATCGAATAGCCTTCGGTCAGCTCGATACCGGCATTGGCCGGGGCGTTCAGCAACTCGAAAAGCTTGGCCTTCTCAGTATGATCGGGGCAGGCTGGATAGCCCGGCGCGGGGCGGATTCCTCGGTACTGTTCTGCAATCAGCGCCGCGTTGTCGAGGGATTCTTCCGGCGCGTATCCCCAGAACTCGCGACGCACGCGCCGGTGCATGTGTTCGGCAAGCGCTTCGGCCAGTCTATCGGCCAGTGCCTTGAGCAGGATCGATGAATAGTCATCGTGGTCCGCCGCGAAGCGGTCCAGGTGATTCTCGATGCCGATGCCGGTGGTGACGGCAAATCCTCCGATCCAGTCGCGTGCGCGGCTGTCTGGTGGAGCGACGAAGTCGGCCAGACAAAGATTCGGGCGTTCCGCCGGTTTGTCCGCTTGTTGGCGCAGGCAGTGCAGCAGGGCCAGCGAATCGCCGCGATCCTGGTCGTGGAACAGCACAATATCATCGCCCTGCTGCGCGGCCGGCCAGAATCCGATGACCGCGCGTGCGGTCAACCACTTTTCCTCGATGATCCGTTGCAACATAGTCTCGGCGTCACCGAGCAACTCGCGCGCCTGCACGCCGACGACCTCGTCGTCGAGTATTGCGGGATGGCGCCCGCTCAATTCCCAGGTTTGGAAAAACGGCGTCCAATCGATCAGCGGAACGAGATCGGCGAGGTCGATGTCGTCGAGCACGCTGATGCCGGGAGCCGAGGGCATTGGCGCCGTGTAGCCACCCCAGTCGGGCTTGAATCGGTGTGCGCGCGCGTGCTCGATCGACACCAGTTTTTTTCCGGGGCCGCGGTTGCTGTAGCGGTTGCGCACGTCGGCATAGTCGGCGCGAACTTTTTCCAGAAACGCCGCAACATCATCGCCGACCAGCGATTGCGCAACGCCGACTGCCCGTGACGCATCCTTGACCCACACGGTCGGCGACTTGTAATGAGGTTCGATCTTGAGCGCGGTGTGCGCGCGCGACGTGGTGGCACCGCCGATCAGCAGCGGAATACGAAAATCCTGGCGTTGCATTTCCCGTGCGACATGGCTCATTTCCTCGAGCGATGGCGTGATCAATCCGGATAGACCGATCATGTCGGCCTTTTCGGCGATCGCCGCGTCGAGGATCTTCTGCGCCGGCACCATCACGCCGAGATCGATGACTTCGAAGTTGTTGCAGGCGAGCACCACACCCACGATGTTCTTGCCGATGTCGTGCACGTCGCCCTTGACCGTGGCCATGACGATCTTGCCATTGTTGGTGCCGGTGTCGCCGCTGCGAACTTTTTCCGCTTCGATATAGGGCAACAGGTGCGCGACCGCTTTTTTCATGACGCGCGCGGACTTCACCACCTGTGGCAGGAACATCTTGCCCGCGCCGAACAGGTCGCCAACGATATTCATCCCGTCCATCAGCGGGCCTTCGATTACGTCGAGCGGCCGTTTCGCGGCGAGGCGCGCTTGTTCGGTGTCGTCGACCACGAACTTGTCGATCCCGTGGACCAGCGCATGGCTCAGGCGTGCAGCCACGGGCGCGTCTCGCCAAGCCAGATTCTGGTCCGTTACTTCGCCTTTCGTTGAGCGATAACGTTCCGCGAGCTCCAGCAGACGCTCGGTCGCGTCGTCGCGGCGGTTCAGAACGACATCTTCGACCGCCTCGCGCAGCTCGGCCGGCAAGTCGTCGTAAATGGCGAGGGCACCTGCGTTGACGATACCCATGTCCATGCCGGCCCTGATGGCGTGATACAGGAACACCGAGTGGATCGCCTCGCGCACATGATTGTTGCCGCGGAACGAGAACGACACGTTCGAGACGCCGCCGCTGACATGCGCGCCGGGGAGCGCCTGCTTGATCCGGCGCGTAGCCTCGATGTAGGCGACGGCGTAGTTGTTGTGCTCGTCGATGCCGGTGCCGATCGCGAAGATGTTCGGATCGAAGATGATGTCTTCGGCGGCAAGTCCGACTTTCTCGGTCAACAGAGCATGACAGCGCTGACAGATGGCCAACTTTCGATCTGCCGTGTCGGCTTGGCCTTGCTCGTCGAACGCCATCACCACGACCGCTGCGCCGTATCGGCGCAGCTTGCGTGCCTGGGCGAGAAAAGGTGCCTCGCCTTCCTTGAGGGATATCGAGTTGACGATGGACTTTCCCTGCGTGCATTTGAGTCCGGCCTCGATCACGCGCCAGTTCGACGAATCGAGCATCAGTGGCACGCGCGCGATATCCGGTTCCCCCGCGATCAGATGCAGGAAGTGGACCATCGCCTGTTCGGAATCGAGCAGACCCTCGTCCATGTTGATGTCGATGATCTGCGCCCCGTTTTCGACTTGCTGCCGCGCGACCTCGAGCGCCTCGTCGTAGCGGTCACCCTTGATGAGCTTCTTGAACTGGGCCGAGCCGGTGACATTGGTGCGCTCGCCGACGTTGACGAACAGGAGTTCCGGCGTGATGACGAAGGGCTCGAGGCCCGAAAGTCGGCACAGCGGCTCGATTTCCGGAATCTCGCGCGGGCGATGTTGCGCAACCGCTGCGGCGATCGCGCTGATGTGCGCGGGCGTCGTGCCGCAACATCCGCCGACAATATTTACCAGCCCGGAGCGCGCGAACTCCCCGATCGATGCAGCCATGTCAGCGGGCGTCTCGTCGTATTCGCCGAACGCATTGGGCAGACCCGCATTCGGATGCGTACTGATGCGGCAGTCGGCGATGCGCGAAAGCGCATCGACATACTGGCGCAACTCGTCCGCGCCAAGCGCGCAATTGAGACCGACCGCCAACGGTCGCGCATGGCGTACCGAATACCAGAACGCCTCGGTGGTCTGGCCTGACAACGTGCGGCCCGACCGATCGGTGATCGTGCCCGAGATCATCAGCGGCAGACGCCCGCCGAGTTCCTCGAATACCTCGTCGATCGCATACAGCGCGGCCTTGGCGTTGAGCGTATCGAAGATGGTCTCGACCATCAGGATGTCGGCGCCGCCCTCGATCAGGCCGCGCGTCGCCTCACGGTACGCCGTGGCGAGTTCATCGAAGCTGGTGTTGCGAAATTCCGGCCGGCTGACATCGGGGCTGATCGAGGCGGTACGGCTGGTCGGACCGAGCACGCCGATCGCGAAACGAGGTCGTTCGGGTGTTTTGTCTTCCATCGCGGTGCAGCATTCGCGCGCGAGCCGCGCACCTTCGCGGTTGAGCTCGGCGACCAGGTGTTCGAGCTTGTAATCGGCCTGCGAGATCGACGTGGAGTTGAACGTGTTTGTTTCGACCAGGTCCGCGCCGGCCTCAAGATAGGCGGTGTGTATCGCGCGGATGATGTCGGGCCGTGTCAGCGTCAGCAGATCGTTGTTTCCCTTGAGGTCGTGATCGCGCCCCGGGCCATGCCCATGCGCGTGGGTCCCCTCGTGTCCGCTCGCAAAGCGCTCGCCACGATAGCCGGCCTCATCGAGCGCATATGATTGCAGCATCGTACCCATCGCACCGTCGATTATCAGGATGCGGCGGGACAGGGCCTCAAGCAGCTTCTCGACGCGCGCGGGATGCAGCCAGGGCAGGGCGCTCATGCGCGGTCCACAGGCTTTCCGGCCAGCAGGCTCACGACGTCGAACTGCGGCGGCTTGCGCTCGCGCGTGAGTCGTTCGCAGGCAAGCACATCGAGGCCGGCCTTGCGAGCGAACGCAGCCAGCCGTGCAGGTCTGAATCCGAGGTTGCAGTGATCGAACGGGTCGACGGCGCGCTTGTGTGCGTGTTCGCCGAGCGTTGCCGCCAGCAGGCGCCCGCCTGGGCGAAGCACGCGCGCTGCCTCGGTGATGGCTTTCGCCGGATGCTCGCTGTAGGTCAGCGCATGCATCATCAGCACCAGATCGAATTGTCGCGACGGAAAATCGAGCGCATGCATGTCGCCCAAACGCACCTCGACATTGGCGAATGACTTGAGCCGTTCTCGCGCCGCCGTCACGACGCGCTCGCTCCTGTCGACGCAAACGATCGTACGGGCGCGTGGCGCCAGCAATTCGGCGAGTACGCCGTCGCCGGAGGCGATGTCGAGCACATCGCCCGTGTCCACCAGTTGCATCATCGCTCGGGCCAAGGCCTCCCATGTGCGACCCGGCGAGTAATGCCGCTCCATGTCGCCGGCGACCGTATCAGCCCAGCCTTCGGTGCTCGCGCGTTGAGCGAGCACCGAAGGCAGGCGTTGTTCGTCCTGCCCGAGCACGGCATCCTCGACATTGTCCTTGAGTGCGCGCAGCAGCGCGGATTCGCGAGCATCGATATCGGCATTGAAGCGGTAATAGGCCGACACGCCCGCGCGCCGATCGCGCACCAGTCCGGCGTCCTTGAGCTTGGCCAGATGCGTGGAAACGCGCGGCTGCGCCAGCCGCAAAACGGCCGACAGTTCGGCCACCGTGAGCTCCTCGCGTTCGAGCAGCGCGAGCAGGCGAACCCGGGTCGGATCGGACAACAGCCGCAGCAGACTCGAGGTTGCGACGAGATCCATATCCTTTCATCTTGATTGAAAGATATTGAGGCTAGCCCCGTGGGTAGCATGGCGTCAAGGGAGCCTCGCCCCATCCTGGGCGCGCCAAACCGGTAACATAATCGGTCCTTCCACGCATCGTGTCGCCTGCGACAGCAGGCCGACGGAGTGAACCGAGGAGAGCGCATGGACTTCCGACTCACCGAAGAGCAGGTATCGATTCAGTCAATCGCGCGCGATTTTGCGCAAAAGCGCATTGCGCCGATTGCGGCAAAGTTCGATCAGTCAGGCGAATTTCCGATCGAGACGATTCGCGAGATGGGCCGCCTCGGGCTGATGGGCATCGAGGTGCCGACCGAATACGGTGGCGCGGGCATGGACGCGATCGCCTACACCTTGGCGATGATCGAAATCGCCGCGGTCGATTGCGCACATTCGACCATCATGTCGGTCAACAACACGCTGTACTGCAATGGCCTGCTCAAATACGGCAGCGACGCGCAGAAGGATAAATACGTCACCCCGATCGCGTCGGGTGCGGAGATCGGTGCGTTTGCCTTGACCGAACCGCAATCCGGATCGGATGCGACCGCGATGCGCTGTCGGGCCGTGGGCAACGACGATGGCAGCTTCGTGATCAATGGCAAGAAGAGCTGGATCACGTCCGGCCCGGTGGCGAAGTACATCCTGCTGTTCTGCCTGACCCATCCTGATCGCGGTGCGAAGGGCATCAGCGCCTTCGTCATCGATACCGCGTTGGAAGGTTTCCGCTGTGGCAAGACCGAACCCAAGCTGGGCATCAGGGCGTCGGCTACCTGCGAGATCGAGTTCACTGACTATCGGGTTTCAGGCGATGACCTGATCGGCAAGCAAGGCGAAGGATTCAAGATCGCGATGGGCGTCCTCGATGCCGGTCGCATCGGTATTGCCTCTCAGGCGGTGGGGCTGTCGCGCGCTGCATACGAAGCATCGCTCGAGTATGCGCGTGAGCGTCAGGCATTCGGACAGCCCATTGGCAGCTTCCAGATGATCCAGGCGAAGATCGCCGACATGAAGTGCCGGCTGGATGCCTCGCTGCTGCTGACCTTGCGCGCTGCATTCGCGAAGGACGAAGCGGGGCGCAGCGGCGGACGCTTCAGCACCGAAGCCGCAGTCGCGAAGCTGACTGCTTCGGAAGCGGCGATGTGGATAACCCATCAGGCACTGCAGATCCATGGTGGCATGGGTTACTCGAAAGAAATGCCGCTGGAACGCTATTTTCGAGACGCCAAGATCACCGAGATCTACGAGGGTACCAGCGAGATTCAGCGCCTGGTCATCGCGCGCAACGAGACAGGACTGCGCTGAGCCCGCTTTCGGTCCACATGGGCCGCTGTGAATCGGAGTTGCATACGAGCACCGTCGGGCGCTTCGCGTTCAATGGGCGTTCACGGCGCGATGAAATACTTGCGCCTCCATTGGCAAAACGAAGGTCCGAGGATGAAGCAGACAGTTATTGCCGGAATTGCGTTGTTGTGCGCCAGCTCCTTTGCGATCGCTGCGCCGCAGCCCGAGCGCGATCACGATCATGGCCGCGATCATGGACACGAGGCTAAGCGCGACGGGCATTACCGTGCGCCAAACGCCTACCACAGGCCACACGGGTACCGTCAGCAACGGTGGGCCCACGGAGAGCGTTTGCCGTCGAGTTATCGAGCTCATCGGTACTACATCACCGATTATTCGCGCTATCACCTGCGCCCGCCGCCGCGGGGCTACCGTTGGGTGCGCGTGGACAACGACATCGTGCTCGTTGCTGTTACCACCGGGCTCATCGACCAGGTCTTGCAAAATTTCTTCTACTGAAATTCGCTGTTTCCGGCGACGCGCAACCATCGGATCGCGCGTCGCCGTTTTCGTTCGCGCCGCGCGCTCGCGGACCTCGTTTTAGCCCAGTTTTCGACCATATTTGATGCTGGCTTCCGGGTGCCCGGGGCGTTATTCTTCGGCCCCTTCGTTTGTCCCTGCCGGATCTGTTCATGAGTCCTCGAGACGCTGAAATCTCCGCTCCGCGCATTGATGTCATCGTCGAAAAGCTCAAGGATCGATTGAGCGGAGCCGCTCTGGTGGAGGCGCAGTCTTTCCTCCGGCAGTTTCTCCAGCGAATACCGGCGCACGATGTCGCCGCCCGATCCCCCGATGGCTGGATCGCACTGGCGCTCGGTGTCCTTGAGTTCGCGCGCGTGCGCAAACCTGCGACCGCGAACGTGCGCGTGTTCAACCCCGATGCACAGACGGATTTTGAAACGCCCTACAGCGTTGTCGAAGTCGTGACCGACGATATGCCCTTCCTGGTCGATTCGATCGGAATGGCGATCACGCAGTCGAACCTGCAAGTCCACACCGTTATCCACCCGAGCTATCGCGTCGTGCGCGACTCCGCCGGGCGCATGACGCAAGTGAGCGGCGAGGCCGGCGCGGACGGGATTGCCGAGGCGATGATGGTTTTCGAGGTCGACCGGATCAGCGAAGGCCCCGATCTCGAACGTTTGAAACAGCGCGTCGGCGCTGGACTGGACGACGTGCGGTCCTGTGTAGCCGACTGGGAGGCCATGCGCGCGAAGATGCGTGCCATCGCCGACGAGTTGCCGTCCCGCACGTTGCCGATCGGCAGCGCTGGCGTGGCCGAAGCGCAGGAGTTCCTGCGGTGGGCCGCGAGCGACCATTTCACGTTTCTTGGCTATCGCGAATACGAGGTGGCCCGGCTCGAAGGCGATGATGTCTTGCAGTCGGTGGAAGGCTCGGGTTTGGGAATCCTGCGCAGATCCGAGCGCTCGGTCGCGCCGCGTTCGTTGCGTACCCTGGCCGCGACGGAATTGCCGCAGTCCGGTGCCATCGACGCGATTATCCTGACCAAGACCAACTCGCGCGCGAGCGTGCATCGCTCGGGTTACATGGATTACATCGGCGTGCTCAAGTTCGATCGATCCGGCGTGCCGATTGCAGAGCAGCGTTTCCTTGGATTGTTCACCTCGGGCGCCTACATGTGCCGTCCGCAGGACGTTCCGCTGGTGCGCGAGAAGTTTGCCGCGGTGACCCGGCGGGCAGGGCTCAAGCGCGATTCGCATTCGGGCAAGGCGTTGCGTCACATACTCGAAACGCTGCCGCGCGACGAGTTGTTCCAATGCACCGAAGACGAGCTCTATGCGAGCGCCGTCGGCATACTCGAACTGCAGGAGCGCGCGCGCACCCGCCTGTTCATGCGGCGCGACAAGTACGGCCGATTCTTTTCCTGCCTCGTATACCTGCCGCGCGACCGTTTCAACACGGAAGTTCGCGAACGCATCGAGGCGATCCTCAAGCGCGCGCTGCGCGGCGAACGCGTCGACTCCTCCATCCAGGTCGGCGAGTCCGCTCTGGCGCGGCTGCATCTGGTCGTACGCCCCAAGCCGGGCGACGTCCCGGCACACAATGCCGAGGATCTCGAAGCGAAGATCATCCAGGTGGTGCGCAACTGGCACGACGAATTGCGCGAAATCCTGATTCAGCGGCATGGCGACGACAAGGGCTCGAAGCTCGCCACTTGGTACGGTCGTGCGCTGCCGGTCGGCTATATCGAGGAAGTGACGCCGAGCGTGGCCGCAGGCGATGTCGAGATTGCCGCCGGGCTGCAAGGCACGGAAGACATCCGGCTCAACCTGTATCGCCTGCGGCGCAAGTCGGACACCTTGCATTTCAAGGTTTTCCGCCTCGGCGAGGACATCGCTTTGTCAGAGGTGATTCCGCTGCTGGAGAACATGGGTCTCAAGGTCCTGACCGAGCACCTCTATGCCATCGATGCGCAGGGCGGCCGTCTGTACATCCAGGACATGGAAGTGCAAACGGCGGTGCGCAGCGAATTCGAAATCGATCAGGTCCGCGAAACCTTCCAGACCGCGTTCGAGAAGATCTGGCGAGGTGAAGCGGAAAACGATGCGTTCAACAAGCTCGTACTCAGCGCGCGGCTCGACTGGCGCCAGGTCGGCATGTTGCGGGCCTACTGCAAGTATCTGCTGCAAACCGGCGTTCCGTTTTCGCAAAGTTACATGGAAGACACGCTGGGTCGTTACCCCGCGATTGCCGGGCTCCTGGTGGAGCTGTTCGAGGCTGCGTTCGATCCGCGCCGCGAAAGCGCCGGCAAGACGATCATCGAGGCGGCGCGCAAGCGGCTGGTGAAGGAACTGACCACGCTGGTGACTCCCGAGGTAATGCAGGCCCATCCGAGTTTCATCGATGACCTCGCGGCCGTTCGCAGCGAACCGCGTCATCGCCAGATCGATTCGATAATCGAGGCCATCAAGAAATTGCTCGACCGGGTCCAGAGCCTCGATGAGGATCGCATCCTGCGGGCTTATCTCGCGATCATCGGCGCCACGCTGCGCACCAGCTATTTCCAGCGCCAGAACGGACAGGCACGCGAGTGCGTGAGTTTCAAGTTCGATCCCACCATGGTGCCGGACCTGCCCAGGCCCCGCCCGTACCGGGAGATCTTCGTTCACGGTCCTCGCGTAGAGGGCGTCCATCTGCGCTTCGGACCGGTTGCGCGCGGCGGCTTGCGCTGGTCCGACCGCCGCGAGGACTTCCGCACCGAGGTGCTCGGACTGGTCAAGGCGCAAATGGTCAAGAACACGGTCATCGTCCCGGTCGGGTCCAAGGGCGGTTTCTTCGTGAAGCGTCCTCCGGAATCGGGCGATCGCGAGGCTGTGCTGGCAGAGGGCATTGCCTGCTATCGCATGTTCATCAACGGCATGCTCGACATCACCGACAACCTGATCGAGGGCAAGGTGGTGCATCCGGCTGGCGTCGTGCGCTATGACGGCGATGATCCGTATCTCGTGGTCGCTGCAGACAAGGGTACTGCGACATTTTCCGACATCGCCAATGCCCTCAGCACCGAACACGATTACTGGCTGGGCGATGCGTTCGCATCGGGCGGCTCGGCCGGTTACGACCACAAGGGTATGGGGATCACGGCCAAAGGCGCATGGGAATCGGTCAAACGTCATTTCCGTGCGCTTGGTCGCGATTGCCAGGCGCAGGATTTCACCTGTGTCGGCATAGGCGACATGTCCGGCGATGTGTTCGGCAACGGCATGCTGTTGTCGCGGCACATCCGGCTGCTGGCGGCATTCGATCATCGGCATATCTTTCTCGACCCGGATGCGGATGCCGCGACGTCATTCGCCGAGCGTGAGCGCATGTTCGCCCTGCCGAGGTCGTCGTGGGCCGACTACGATGCGTCGCTGATTTCCGCAGGCGGTGGAATCCACGCGCGCAGCGCCAAGTCGATTCCGATTTCACCCGAGGTGCGCCGGGCATTGGGCATTCCCGAGGATGTCGCGGCGCTCGCCCCGACTGAACTCATGAGCGCGATTCTCAAAGCGCCGGTCGACCTGCTCTGGAACGGCGGCATCGGTACCTACATCAAGGCCGAGCGCGAATCCAACGCGGATGTCGGGGACCGCGCCAACAACAGCTTGCGCATCAGTGCGCTGAATCTTCGCTGCAAGGTAATCGGCGAGGGTGGAAATCTGGGCGTTACGCAGAAAGGCCGCATCGAAGCGGCCGAACGTCACGTCCTGCTCAACACGGATTTCATCGACAACTCGGCTGGCGTCGATACCTCCGACCATGAGGTCAACATAAAGATTCTCCTCAATGCGGCGGTGCAAGCGAACAAGCTGACGATCGACCAGCGCAACAAGCAACTCGCGCAAATGACCGACGAAGTGGAGAGTCTGGTATTGCGCGACAACTACCGGCAGAACCAGGCGATCACGCTGATGGAGCACATGTCGGTGCAACGCCTCGGCGCGAAGGCGCATTTCATTCGCACGCTCGAAGCCGAAGGCATGCTGGATCGGCAGATCGAATCGCTCCCAAGCGACAATGAATTGGCTGACCGCAAGGCACGTCACCTGGGAATGACGCGCCCGGAACTTGCCGTGCTGCTGTCGTATTCGAAGATCAAGCTGTACCAGCAATTGCTGGACTCCGACGTCCCCGAGGATCCGTACCTTTCAAGGGAACTGGCGCGCTATTTTCCCGAACCGCTGCGGGTCGGATACGTGGACGAAATGCAGGGGCATCGCCTGCGGCGCGAGATCATTTCTTCGGCAGTGACCAATTCGATGGTCAATCGCATGGGCGCGACGTTCGTCTTGCGCATGCATGAGGATACCGGCCAGTCGCCGGCAGCGATCGCCAAGGCCTATACGGCCATTCGCGAGGTCATGGATGCGCGCGGTTTGTGGGCCGATGTGGATGCGCTGGATGGCCAGGTGAGCGAAGCCGTGCAAATCGATGCGCTGCTCAAGATCTGGGCCTTGCTGCGCAATCTGACACGCTGGCTGCTGAACCATCGCGGCGCTGCGCTCGATATCGCCGGTGTGGTCGAGCGTTACGCACCGGGAGTGGCTGAACTCAATACCGCCTTGCCGCGTGTCCTGACCGCGACCGGACGTGCCGACTACGACGTCGATGTCGAGAAATGGCAAGGCATGGGAATCCACGAGGCGTTGGCCAAGCGCTTGGCGACGGTGCCGGTGCTCGGCGCGGCGCTTGACATCGTCGAAGTCGCGCGCGAAAGCGGCCGCGCGGTGGCGCAGGTTGGTTCGGTCTTTTTCGAGCTCGGCCAGGCGCTCGAACTCGATGCGTTGCGCAACCAGATCGAGAATCTGCCGGTCGAAAGCCGCTGGCATGCCCAGGCCCGCGGTTCCTTGCGGGATGAGCTCAATACGCAGCACCGGGCGCTTGCCGTCCAGGTGCTGTCCGGAGCCAGTCCCGAGATTGCGAATCCGGTTGCGCGCTGGCTCGATCGCGATGATGCGGCTCTGCGCTTCACCCTCGGCATGCTCAGTGAGATCCGCAGCCAGACCGTCGATTACCCGATCGCATCGGTGGCGTTGCGGCGGCTGTCACAGCTGGTGCAAGCTGGCGCCAACATCGCCTGACCGGCCGCGAAAGGTATCCGGCGGCTGCGGTGGGCGGATGATGCGAACCCTTCACGAGTCATGTGGGTGCCGAACGGCAATGCCGCGGCACCCTGCGGGGTGCGAGGCTTGTTGAAACCGCGGACCCACGCTGATCATAGAACCCGTTTGCCGTAGGCAAAATGCTGCCGCCACCAGGGACCGTCAATCTCGTCCAGCCGCACGGTGCCGCCGCTGTTCGGCGCATCGACAAATCGCTGCTTGCCGACATAGATGCCGACGTGGCTGATCTCTCGGCGCGCCCGAAAGAACACCAGGTCGCCAGCTTGCAGGTCCTCGCGATTGATGGTCGGAACGTCGAGTTCGCTCATCTCCCGCGAGGTGCGCGGCAACACGACACGCGCTGCATCGCGAAAGACGTACGCCACCAGGCCGCTGCAGTCGAAGCCGCCGAGCGGGGTGTTGCCACCGAAATGGTAGGGCGTCCCGATCAGCGCAATCGCGCGAAACAGAACCGCATTCGCGACTTCCGTACGCACAGTCCCGGGTCTTGACGCGGGAATCGACGCGCTGCGGCGAGGTGCGCTGCTGCAGGCTGCGAGCAAAGCGGCGAGTGCAATCGGAACGAGGGAGCGGAACTCCGGTCTCGGGGGCATGCGCTTACGCTGACCGAGCGCGACCCGGGAGTCAAATGCGTAAATCGACCAATACGGCCAGCAGTGCGTGGAAACCTGACTTCAATCTCAGGCAACGCCGCCGCAAATTGTCAGTTTGGGACGCGAACGGACCGGAGCGCCGGTCTCGGCAACCACGTCTGAGCTGGTCGGCGCCTCGCGCATGGTGTGCTCGAAGGCAGCCAGACGGTCCGCGGCAGCGTACGCGACGGCAGTGGGAACCTCACCCTTTGCGAGCAGCGATCCCAGCAATTTGCGTTGATACCCCTCGAAATCGGCGTCCTGCGATGCCTCGTCGAGAGTGCAGATCATGGCGGCGAGCCAACCCGAGCGGGGCGAGCGAAGGGCCAGAAGCAGTTCGGCAGCGGTGGCGTCCATCCGGATTCCATTGGGCGGTTATCGAATGGGCAAGACACTGCAGATTTGATGCCAAGATTGCCGCGCGAGGCCTCCGGGCGCATCGACGAGTGTTCCGAGCGTTACTCGAATCCGGATCGTCGCTGTCTTCCTCGGCGCCGGCATGACGTTGAGTGAGGGCGAACGCAGCGCCGCTTCGTGGCGTCTATGCGGCTTCGGTGACAATCGAGCTGATCAAACCGTCGACCAGCCAGCGTTTGAGCATTCCCGCGACGCGCAACGAAGCTTCCTGCTCATCGATGTCGTCAACACTTGCATGCAGCCGTTCGCAGATTTTCGCGAAGTCCGCGCCGGCAGACGCATCCTGCAGTGCCGACGATTCCCCGGCGTCCAGCGAACGCCAGTGGACGTCGAGCGCCTGACGCCACAGCAGCCAGGGCACGGGCGCCTCGATCTCTGGATCGACCGGTTGCGGTGGCTCTGACGTCAGCGCCGACCAAAGTTCCGGAACATTCCCGGCGAGTCGCAGCTGCCGCACGCTCGGGTGCAGCGTGAAACGCAGGCTTGGCCAAACCTCGGGCGGCAATGTCGCCATGATCTCTACAGTCGCGAGTTCGCGATCGGCTGCGTCAAATACCTCGCCCTTGGTCCATTCGAATTCGGCGAGCTCGGCGAGGAGCGGTTGATCGGGTTCGCGTTCCCGCAGCAAGCCCGCGAAATGACGGCCAAACCAGCGCACGTTCGGGTGCGACGAGGGATATGCGGCGATGTAAGCGCGCGCATGCTGCGCGAAGGATTCGGTTCCGAGCCACGCCAGCGTTGCGCTGAAGTCGTTTTCCAGCACTTCCGTCAGGCGCAGCAGATACGCGTCGGAATAAATCCGAAGGCGCGTGTCGGGCGCGATATCCAATTGTCCTGCGATCCAGGGCCGCACACTTTCGTCGCCGTGCAGGACATGTTCCTGCAATTGCCGCTGCAGCGAACCCAGATCCGGGGTCTCCACCACTCAGGCCGCCTCGCGTACGCCACTGGCGATGGTGCGCGCCTGATCAAGTTCCGCGAGCAATTCGGCAAGCGGCGGAATGTCTGCATCACGTTCGATCATGGTCGACACATTGCCGAATCGTTGTACCGCTTGCGCATAGAGATCCCAGACCGGGTTGGGTACCGCATGGTCGTGCGTGTCGATCAGCAAGTGTTCCTGGCTGCTGTGGCCCGCCATATGGAACTGCCAGACACGATCGATGGGTATGCCGCGCAGATAGCTGAGCGCGTCGAAGCCGTGGTTGTGGGCGCTTACGTAGATATTGTTGATGTCGAGCAGAATCAGGCAGTCCGCTTCTTCGGCGATCGCGGAGAGAAACTGCCATTCATGGAGCGTCGAATGCGTGTAAGTGAGATAACTAGAGACATTTTCCAGCAGGATGCGGGTGCCGAGAAAATTCTGAACCTCACGAACACGTTGTGCGATGTGCTTGACGGCCTCGTCGGTCTGCGGCAACGGCATCAGGTCATGCAGATTGTGTCCGTCGACGCCGGTCCAGCACAGATGATCGGATATCCATCGCGGCCGTGTGCGCAGCGCCAATGCCTTCAATCGAGCCAGATACTCTCGATCGAGTGGATCACTGCCTCCGATTGACAGCGAAACCCCATGCATGACGACCGGATAGCGTTCGACGATGCGATCGAGGTAATACAGAGGCTTGCCACCAGCGACGAAATAGTTTTCGCTGAGCAACTCGAACCAGTCCACTGCCGGCTGCTGATCGAGGATTTCCTGATAGTGCTCGGGGCGAAGCCCCAGGCCGAAGCCGAGTTCAGGTCGCTGTCGATGGACGCTCATGGCATCGGCCGCAAGCGACAGGGCAATCCAGCGATCGCCCTGTCGCCAGCATTATCGGAAAGCTTACTTGCCGTCCATCTTCATGTGACCGCCAGCCTTTGCACACTCGGCCTTGGTCATCATTGCCATGCCCTGTCCCTTGCAGGCGTTCTGGCCCTTGCAGGAGCTCTTTGCGGTCTTGCAGGCGCTCTGGCCCTTGCAGGCGTTGCCGCCAACGCACTGGCCTTTGCCATCGTGCATGGTGCCGGCAGTCGCCATGATCGGCGCCGCCGCGAAAAGAGCCGCAGCCGCAATCGCCAGGGCCGGACCGCTGAGTTTGATCATCTTCATCTTGATTCCTCGCATGCGTGGTTGAACAAAGGGATTGTTTACAACCGTGCCACGAGAACGGGCGCTATCGGCCCGCGTTCCACGGCGGCACAGTTCCGATGATACAACGGCGAAGCCCGCAGCATCGATCCGTTCGATCGCACATTGAGGCCTCGTTCATGGGAAACGTCGACGGCCGGTTTTCTTTCGCTCCCGGAATTGGTTCTCAAAGCTGCCCTTCGGAATTTGGCCCCCGCTAGAATGCGGCCATGACCAGGAAAACCGATGTCCTGATTCTCGGAGCCGGAGTGGTGGGCCTGGCCTGCGCGTACTACCTGCTTGCGGACGGCCGCGGCGTCACCCTTGTCGACCAAGGCGAAGTCGGGTGCGGTTCGTCGCATGGCAACTGCGGAACGCTGACGCCGAGTCATGCGCCGCCGCTGGCAATGCCCGGCGTCATCGCAGATGCGCTTGGCTGCCTGTTCAAGGCGGATGCACCGTTGCGCATTCGCCCGCGACTCGATCCGCGCCTGTGGCGCTGGCTGCTGGAGTTCTCCCGGCGCTGCAACTGGCCCGCTTTTCATGCCGCGACGCGCGCGAGACTGCCTCTGCTGACCCACTCCCGTGATCTGATCGAGCAGCTGGTTTCGGATCGGGGCCTGGACTGCGAATTCGAGCCGACAGGTACGCTGTATGTTTTTCGCGACGAACGCGCGTTCGCGAAGTCAAGCTGGTTGCCCGAAACTCTGGCCGAGATCGGTCTGCCGATCCAGTCACTCGACAGCGCGGCCGCGATGACTCTCGAACCGGCGCTGAAGGCCGGCATCGCCGGTGGGTACTTCAATCCGCGCGATGCCCATTTGCGGCCCGACCGCTATGTGGCCGAATTGGAACGGCTGGTGCGGAAGCAGGGGGCTACGATCGAGCAGAACACGCGCATCGAATCGATCGAGCGCTCGGGGCAGCGCATCGAGCGCGTGCGGACCTCGAATGGAGACTTCGTGGGTCGCGAGGTCGTGCTGGCACTTGGCGCATGGTCGCCACGGTTTGCCTCAACCCTTGGACTTCGCATACCCATTCAGCCGGGCAAGGGCTACTCGATCACCTACACGCGTCCGTCGATCTGCCCGCGTATCCCGATCGTGCTGAAGGAACCGAGCGTATGCGTGACATCCTGGCAATCGGGTTACCGCCTCGGCAGCACGATGGAATTTGCCGGCTACGATACGCGCCTGAACCGCACGCGCGTCGAAGCTATCAAACGTGGCGCCGCGGCATTCCTTCTCGAGCCGGAGGGGCCCGAAGTCATGGAGGAGTGGTACGGTTGGCGGCCGATGACGCCGGATGATCTACCGCTGATCGGTCGCGCGCCGGGAATCGCAAATCTGATTCTTGCGACCGGACACGGCATGCTCGGCGTCAGCATGTCGTTGATGACCGGCGTTCTGGTCAGCGAAATTGCGGGCGCACACGAGCCATCGCTGGACATCGCACCTTACGATCCGGCGCGTTTCGGTTGAGTCCAGCAAAAGGGCGCGGACATCGTGACGTCGTGGAAGATGTCGCCATCACCATCCCGCTACATGTCGCTTGATTGGTTGAAAGAGGCAATCGATGACCCGGACAACGCACGATCTCATTGTTCTCGGTGCCGGCTCCGGTGGCCTGGCGACGGCTTTTCGGGCGGCACGCCACGGTGCGAAAGTCGCGCTGCTGGAACCGGGGGCGCTCGGCGGCACCTGCGTCAATCTCGGATGCGTGCCGAAAAAGGCGATGTGGCTTGCTGCCGAACTTGCCGATGCCCGACGGCTGGCCCACGAAGTGGGTTTTGCCGAGCCGTCCGGCGAGTTTGACTGGGGGGCCTTTGTCGCGCGCCGTGAGCTGTACATCGCGAACATTCATGCGAGCTATCGTGATCGCATAGCAAGTCACGGCATCGATCTTGTCGCAGCGGCTGGTCGTTTCGTCGACAGTCGGCGCATCCGGGCAGGCGAGCGCGAACTCGAAGCGCCGCACATCCTGATCGCAACCGGATCGAGGCCGCGCCGGCCCGACTTGCCCGGCAGCGATCTAGGCATCGATTCCGATGGGTTCTTTGCGCTCGATCGACGCCCGGAGAGCGTGGCTGTCGTCGGCGGAAGCTACATCGCCGTGGAACTGGCCGGTGTGCTGCATGCGCTCGGTGCGCGCGTTCGGCTGTTCGTCCGCTCGAAGCAGTTGCTGAAAACCTTCGATCAGGAACTCGCTGGGGCACTGTGCGATGCAATGAGCGCGCGCGGCATGGAAATCGTGTTTGGATGCGCGCCGCTCGCGGCGACTCACGAAGACGGCAAATACGCATTGCATTTCGGAGACGACAATGCGGCCGGAGGATTCGATGGCCTGATCTGGGCGACCGGTCGCGCGCCGAACAGCGAGTCATTGGGTCTGGATGCAGTCGACATCGCGTGCGACGCGCGCGGCAATATCGTGACCGACGAATGGCAGGACACCAGCATTGAAGGGGTTCATGCGGTCGGCGATGTGACGGGCCGTATCGCGCTGACTCCCGTCGCGATCGCGGCCGGACGCCATCTCGCCGACCGGTTGTACGGTGGAAGGACCGAAGCGAAGCTCGACTACACCAATATCCCGACCGTGGTGTTTTCGCATCCGCCATTCGCGACAGTCGGGTTGACCGAGGCGCAAGCGTGCGCCCAATACGGCGATGCCGTCAGCATTCACCGCGCACGTTTTCGGCCGATGCTGACCGCATTGGCCGGTCGCGAGGAGCGATCGTTGATGAAACTGGTTTGTGTGGGCGATGAGCAACGCGTGGCCGGCATCCACATGCTCGGCCCGGGCGTCGACGAAATGCTGCAGGGATTCGCCGTGGCGGTGCGCATGGGGGCGCGCAAGTCCGATTTCGACGCGACCGTCGCCATCCACCCGACTTCGGCAGAGGAACTGGTCCTGATGTCGTGATCGGCTCCTGGACCGTGCCTTCAGTCGTGGTGCGGGCTGTCGGCGTCTGAATCCTTCTGGGATTTTTTCTTGACCGGTTTGCTTGCCTCGGTCTTGTCCGCGGTGATCGGGCCGACCGTCGCCGTGCCCGTGACCGGCGCGAATCTCGGATCGTAGGGATTGTCCGTTTCCTGCAGATCGCGGTAAGCGATCGATCCATCCTGTTGCCGGCCGCCGGTCAGGTCGAATCCGGTCCTGCTTCCCGAGGTTCCACCTTTTCCGGAGTCGCTCTCGCCGCCGGCCACCGGTTGGCTCGAGCCGGTGGAATCCTTGGCCCCGACCTGGAGATTGCCGACGAACCCCAGATGCGAGCCCGTCGCGGCCGCGCGCGTTTCGCGCCAGCGTCCCTTGGCGCGAGCCAGCGCGACGGCATCGCCGTACCTGGGCTCGAGTTCGCGCTTGATCGCTTCGGCCTGCGCGATCTGATCCGAGGTGAGCTTCTGGCGCACCGCTTCGCGTGCGTGCTCGTAGCGGCGCGATCCGCGTTCGGCCGCGAGCATCATCCACGCCATCGCGCGCGGCAAGTCCGCCGCAACCCCCTGACCTCGAGCGTACATGACGCCGAGATTGTATTCAGCCGGCTTGAATGCCCACGAAGCCGCAACCTCATACATCTCGATCGCGAATGCATATTGCTTGTCGCGGAAGGCCTGCACGCCCTTGTGGAAAAAGGTCTCGCCGGGACGCGCATTGTCCTCCGGGCCGGTGAATCCGGTCGGCTGATCGCTTTGTCTTGCATTCGGATAGGTCGCGCTCAGGGATGAGCCACCCGGTCCGACCGCCCCATCCTGGGCTGATGCCGCAACGGCCCAGAAGGCCGTTACCACCCAGAGGATCTGTGCGATCGAGGATTTGAACCGGGCCATCGCGATTCCTCCCGTCAATAATTGTGGTGGTCGTCACCCTTGACCGAAGACGGCTTGACCTTCTCGTCGCTCAAGATCAACGGACCGACAGTCGCCGTCCCGGTAGGCTGCAGGAATTGCGGATCGTACGGGTTGTCGCTGAGCCACAGCGGTCGGTATTCCTGCGAGCCCTCGGTGGCCGTGGCCGACGTCAGGTCGGCGATGAAGGTGGGACCTTTCCCTGAGAGATTTGCGCCGGTGTTGGGATTGAACGCGCCCATTGTCATGGCGCCGACAAAACCGGTATGCGAGCCCGTCGCCGACCGGCGTACTTCGAGCCAGCGGGTCTTGGCGCGGCGCGACGTGGCTTTGATACCGAAGTCCGGCTCGAGTTGGTGGAAAATCGATTCGGCCCGGGCGAGCTGCTCGGTCGAAAGCATCGCGCCGATCCGCTTGCGGGCATGCTCGTATGCCGCATCGCCGCTCTGCGCAGCCAGCGTCATCCACGCCATGGCGCGCGGCAGGTCGACCTTGACGCCGTCACCCTCCGAATACATCAGGCCAAGATTGTAAGCCGAGGGGTTGTAAGCCCAGGAAGCCGATACGCGGTACATGTCGATGGCGAAACCGTAATCGCCGCGGTTGTACGCAACCGAACCCTTGTGGAAAAAGCGTTGGCCCGGACGCGCGTCGTCTTCGGGCGATCGGAACGACGGAAACGGTCGATCAGCGTTTCGGTCCGAATCGTAATCCTTGCCGCGCGACATCGATCCGATCGAAAGCCCGTCCTGTGCGAGGACGGGGCAGCAGACAGCCGCCAGCGCAAGAACCATGCCGGTTGCAGCAAGAATCCGCATTCTCATGGCTTTCTCCACGGCTTGCACAAACGCAAATGGATCATGCACTTGGAAATACGGACGCGTCAATCGCATGGCGCAGGAGCGCATCGAAAATAGCGCGGCCAATCAGCCATGCCGTGGTAGCAAAGGGTGCAGATCCACTAATGCGGACGCTTGCCGACACCCGCGCCAGCGGAATCGTCTCCCGCCCCGATCTCGACTGTGAGGGTGAAGGTCCGTTGCTCCCCCGGATGCATCGCGCCGACACCGACCAGCTTGCGGTCGATCTCCTCGCCGCGATCATTGCGGATCGACAGCACCATCGAGTATTCCCACGCATCGCCCGCGGACGGATGACGCACCGTGCCTTCAACGCGCAACGCGGAAGTGGTATGGCGTGCAGCGGCGCGCGAAGATGGATCGAACTTCAGATGGTGCCGGCATGCCGGACACACATTCGAGCTGTCGAGTATGGTCGACTTGCAGTGCGGGCAGATGCGGGTCGCGCCAGCGTTGCCGGGACGCGCACCCTGGCTCATGATGCGACGCCAAGCTCCGCACCGTTCCTGCCGTTACGCTTGGGCAGCGCATCCTCGTTGCCCCAGCCAAATTCCGCCTGCCCGCGCATGCGCGAACCGGCGGCGACGGTGAGCGAGCCGGCTTTCAAATCGCCGATAAGCACGCCGGACTGCTGCAGGTCGACCTGCGCTGCCGCCTCGATGTTGCCTTCGAGTTCTCCGGCGATCGCAACCTTTTGCGCACGCACGCTGCCATTCAACTTGGCATCCTTCTCTATGGTCAGGTCACCCTGCACGTTGACATCACCTTTGAACTTGCCGGCGATACGCACATGGCCGGAACCCTCGATCTTGCCCTCGATCGTGATATCGGCTGCGATCAGCGATTCCTTCGCCTCGCTTCGCTCGCTATTCCAGCGCGGCGGACTGGCGGCCGGCACGGGGTCGGCGATTGGCTTTTTCTCCTGGACCGGTTCGACCGGAAGCGACTCGGCCGGGAACGGGGTGCCTTCCTTCTTGGTTGCAGCGTGCTGATTGAAAATGGCCATCTCGACGAGTTCCGCAGCAGGGGGTTTTGAAGCCTAGCACGAGACTTGCGCAACATACCTGTGACCGGATCGTCAAAACCCGGCGAACACCCCGTCGCATAACGATTTCTTCGCAAGTGGCTCGCCGGCAATCCGTCCTTCACTCGTCGTGCTGATCGTCGGCAGATTTCTTCGAGCGCGCGCCGTCGTCGGCCTTCGTTTCGCTTTTTTCCGTTCTCAGCGGTCCCACAATGGCGGTGCCGATCTGTTCCCGCGCGAATTTGGGATCATACGGATTGCCGCTTTCCTGCAACTGGCGGTAAGCCAAAGTTCCATCCTGTTGCCGGCCGCCCATAACGTCGAAGGCGGTCCTGACGCTATCGGCACTGCTCAGTGGTGCGATGCTGCCGTCCGGCCTGGCTTCACGTTGGCTCGAGCCCGTGGCATCGTCGGCGCCGATCTGGAGATTGCCGACGAATCCGACGTGCGAGCCCGTTGCAGATCGAAGCACGTCCTTCCATCGGGTTTTCGCGCGTTGCAGCGCGACGGCATCGCCATAAGTCGGTTTGAGATTGCGCCAGATCTGGTTGGCCTGATCGAACTGCGCCTGTGTCATCGAGCCGTACACCGCTTCGCGCGCGGCGACATAGGTCTTGTCGCCGCGTTCCGCGGCGAGCGCCATCCCTGCCAGCGCACGTGGCAGATCCGCTTTGACACCCTCGCCCTTGGCATACATGACGCCGAGGTTGTACGCGGCGGGTTTGTACGCCCATGAAGCGGCGACCTGGTACATTTCGACGGCAAATTCGTAGTTCTCGTGACTGAAGGCGCGGGCGCCTTCGACGAAAAAGACGACGCCGGGGCGGGCGCTGCTCTCCGGATCAGAAAAGTCGGTTGCGGCATCCGCGCGGTGGTCGGCGGTTGTGTCGGAATCATAGTCCGGGGCGTTCTTGAACTGTCCGATCTGTCCGATGTCGGCGAATTGCGCGAAAGCAGGGGCGCTGGCGAACAACAGCGTGCAAAGAATGCAGGCTACCGTGCGGGAATGGATATTCATGGCGAGACTCCGAAATAGCTCGTAGATTGAAGCAACTCTTGCGCAGCGAGCAAATCAAACGACTTTCCAATTGCGGCGCAGGGCGTGGTGGCTCGATATCGACTGACGATCAGCGGAGCGTTGATTAATCGTGGCGGTCGGAGTCTTCGGACTTGTCCGAATGCGCGTCCTTTTTATCGCCTTCTGCGTCCTTCCCGGTTCTCAATGGTCCGACGATCGCAGTACCGATCGACCGCGAGAATTTGGGATCGTAGGGATTGTCACTCTGTTGCAATTGGCGATAGGCCAACGATCCATCCATCTGCTTGCCACCGGTTACATCGAAGCCAGTTGCCGCCACTGATGCAGGCACACCACCGCCATGGCCGTCTGTCGGAGGAGGGCTGTCTCCGTTCGTGGATCCGATGAACTGGCCCGTACCGACACCATCTTTCGCACCAACCGCCAGATCGCCCACAAAGCCGACATGCGAACCCGTGGCAGCGCGAAGCACTTCCTTCCATCGGGTCTTCGCGCGTTGCAGCGCGACGGCATCGCCATAAGTGGGTTTCAAGTCCCGCCAGATCTGATTGGCCTGATCGAACTGTTCCTTCGTCATCGAGCCGTACACCGCTTCGCGCGCGGCGACATAGGTCTTGTCGCCGCGTTCTGCGGCGAGCGCCATCCATGCCAGCGCGCGCGGCAGATCCGCCTTGACACCCTCGCCTTTGGCATACATGACGCCGAGGTTGTACTCGGCGGGTTTGTACGCCCATGACGCGGCGACCTTGTACATCTCGATGGCAAAGTCGTAGTTCTTGTGCGTGAAGGCGCGGGCGCCCTCGACGAAAAAGACGACGCCGGGGCGGGCGCTGCTCTCCGGATCCGAAAAGTCGAGCGAGGCATCCGCACGGTGGTTGGCACTCGCATCCGACTCATAGTCCGGGGCGTTCTTGAAAGTTCCGATCTGTCCGATATCGGCGAACTGCGCGATAACAGGAATGCTCGCGAATATCAGGGTGCCAACAAGGCTGGATGCGATGACGCGGTGGATTGTCATGGACATACTCCGAAACGCTTCGTAGATCGAGACTACACCGATCCCGCGGTCGAATCAACGCGATGCCCTACATGCGGAACACGCCGTAGCGAGTCGGCTCGATGGGCGCATTGAGCGACGCCGAAATCGCAAGACCGAGGACGCGGCGCGTGTCGACCGGATCGATCACGCCGTCGTCCCAGAGGCGCGCGGTGGCGTAGTACGGATGGCCCTGGCGTTCGTATTGCTCCCGGATAGGCGTCTTGAATGCCAGTTCGTCCTCGGCGGACCATTCCTTGCCGGCCGTTTCAAGACCTTCGCGCTTTACGGTCGCGAGCACGCTCGCGGCCTGCTCACCGCCCATGACGCTGATACGCGCATTCGGCCACATCCACAGGAATCGCGGCTGATATCCGCGTCCGCACATCGCGTAGTTGCCGGCGCCGAAACTGCCACCGATGATCACGGTGAATTTCGGGACCTGCGCGCAAGCGACCGCGGTGACCATCTTGGCGCCGTCTTTCGCGATGCCGGCCGATTCGTATTTCCTGCCGACCATGAAGCCCGTGATGTTCTGCAGGAACACCAGCGGAATGCCGCGCTGGTTGCAGAGTTCGATGAAATGCGTGCCCTTGAGCGCCGATTCGGAAAACAGGATGCCGTTGTTGGCAATGATGCCGACCGGATACCCATGGATATGCGCGAAACCCGTCACCAGGGTCTTGCCATAGCGCGCCTTGAATTCGTCGAGCTCCGAGCCGTCGACGATGCGCGCGATGAGTTCGCGAATGTCGAACGGGATGCGCGTATCGCGCGGCACGATGCCATAGAGTTCTTCCGCCGGGTAAGCCGGTTCGTGTGGCTCCGCAAGTTTCAGCGGCAGTTTCTTGATGCGGTTGAAGTTCTTGACGATGCCGCGTGCAATGGCGAGTGCATGCGCGTCGTTTTCCGCGAAGTGGTCCGCGACGCCTGAAACCGAGGTATGCACCTCGGCTCCTCCGAGCGACTCGGCGTCCACCACTTCACCGGTCGCGGCTTTCACCAGCGGCGGACCGCCGAGGAAAATCGTGCCTTGTTCGCGCACGATGATGGTTTCGTCGCTCATGGCCGGCACGTAGGCGCCACCCGCGGTGCACGATCCCATGACCACTGCGATCTGTGGAATGTTCTTCGCGCTCATGCGCGCCTGGTTGTAGAAGATGCGCCCGAAGTGTTCCTTGTCCGGGAACACCTCGTCCTGCAGCGGCAGGAACGCACCGCCCGAGTCGACCAGATAGACGCAAGGGAGGTGGTTCTCGAGCGCGATTTCCTGCGCGCGCAGATGCTTCTTCACGGTCAGCGGGAAATAGGTGCCGCCCTTGACGGTCGCATCGTTGGCGATCACCAGGATTTCCTGCCCATGTACGCGGCCGATGCCGGTGATCAGCCCGGCGCTTGGCGCCTGATCGTCGTACATGCCGTGCGCGGCCAGCGACGAGAGTTCGAGAAACGGTGCGCCCGGGTCGAGCAGGGCGCGGATACGCTCGCGCGGCAGCAGCTTGCCGCGATCGCTGTGTTTACGACGCGCCTTGTCGCCACCGCCCAGTGCGGCGCGTGCAAGTTCGCCTTTCAAGTCGGCGACTGTGCCGCGCAGTTGCTCGGCATTGCTCCGAAAATCGTCGGAGCGCAGATCGATCTTGGAGTGGATCCGTGGCATGGCGGTCGCCGGCGGGCTGATCCAGACGATGGGTTTGCACGAGTTGCAGCGACCGCAGGCGGCGGTCGCTGCAGCGTATTACACCACGGAGTTGCTGTCGGTACTCAGTGACCACCGTCCTTGTTTGCATCGTCGGCTGGAGCACCTTTGTCCTTCGCCTTGTCTCCCATCATGTTCTTGCCGGCGACCTTGGCCTTGTCGGCAGCCGCCGAGGCTGCATCCATGGTCTTGTCCGCTCCTTCCTTCATTGCCTGTCCTGCGTCACTCGCCGCGTCCTTGACCTGATCTGTCGCCTTGGCGGCCGCGTCGCCGGCCGCGTCGGCAGCCTGTTTGGCCGCGTCGGTGGCCTGTTGTGCTGCCTGTTTGGCGGTATCGGCCGCCTGCTGCGCTGCAGCCTTGGCCTGGTCGGCGGCCTGTTGCGCCTGCTCCTGCTGGCCACTGTTGCACCCGGCCAGTGCAACGATCAGCGCCGACGCAATTGCGATCTTCTTGACGTTCATTCCTTTCCCCTTTCTTGTGTGATGGCGGCACGGGAGTCATGGAAATCGGTCGCCGCCGGCCGCGAAAGCGGCGACGCCGATGCGGGCAGATGCCCGCCTTGCACGTTGTCGTACCTGTTCCGTCCTGAATCAGACGAGTTCGATTGCAATCGCGGTTGCCTCGCCTCCGCCGATGCACAGTGCCGCAACGCCACGCTTTGCGCCGCGTTGTTTGAGCGCGTAGATCAAGGTAACGATCAAGCGTGCGCCGGATGCACCGATCGGATGGCCGAGGGCAGTCGCCCCGCCGTGCACGTTGAGCTTTTCGTGAGGCACGCCGAGTTCCTTCATCGGCGCCATCGCGACGACGGCGAAGGCCTCGTTGACTTCGAACAGGTCGACTTCCTCGACTTTCCAGCCGGCTTTCTTCATGACGTCCTGCATGGCACCGACCGGAGCCGTGGTGAACCATTCGGGCTCCTGCGAATGGGTCGAATGCGCGACGATGCGCGCGAGCGGCGTGGCGCCATGCTTCTGCGCATCCTCTGCGCTCATCAGGACAAGCGCGGCCGCACCATCGGAAATGCTCGACGAACTCGCCGCCGTCACCGTGCCGTTCTCCTTGCGGAATGCCGGTTTGAGCGTCGGGATCTTGGCAACATCGGATTTGCCGGGCTGCTCGTCGGTCGCGAACTCGACCTCGCCCTTGCGCGTCGTCACCTTGACAGCAACGATTTCGTCCTTGAACGCCCCCGATTCGATCGCGGACTTGGCGCGATTGACCGATTCGGTCGCGAACGCATCCTGCTGCTCGCGCGTGAATCCGTACTTGTCCGCGCAGCTCTCGGCGAATACACCCATCGATTTGCCGTCGTACGGATTGGTCAGGCCGTCCCAGGCCATGTGATCGACCAGCTTGCCGTCGCCGTAGCGGATGCCGGTTCGCGCATTGACCATGTGCGGCGCATTGGTCATCGATTCCATGCCGCCGGCAACGATGACATCGGCCGAGCCGGCCTTGATCAGATCATGTCCGAGCATCACGGCCTTCATTCCGGAGCCGCAGACCTTGTTGATCGTCGTGCAGCCGGCCGCGGTCGGCAGGCCGGCGCCGAGCGCGGCCTGGCGCGCGGGCGCCTGTCCGAGATTGGCCGGCAGCACGCAGCCCATGATGACCTCGTCGACGTCAGCAGCGGCAATTCCCGATTGCGCGAGCGCTGCGCCTATCGCGGTCGCGCCGAGGGTCGTTGTCGGCACGCCGGTGAACTGGCCGAGGAAGGAACCGATCGCGGTGCGCTTGGCACCGACGATGACGATGTCGGACATGCAGGACCTCCGGGAGAATAATGACGGCGCGAGCTGTGCCAGACCACCATTATCGCAGGGCCTGTTGCGGCGCGGCAAACGGTGAATTCGCCGAATTAGTCCGGCAACGCCGAGATTCGGGCGGAATCGCAGTCGGCGTAGCGATCCAGAAGCAATTCGGCAACGTCGGGGTCGAACTGGCCGGCGCGGTTTTCGAAGAAGTGAGCGCGGATGCGCTCCTCGGACCACGGCGGACGGTACGATCTGATGGTTGCCAACGCGTCGAACACGTCTGCGACAATCAAGATGCGCGTCAAAGGATGGATTCGGTTTCCGGTGAGCGCCTTGGGGTATCCGGATCCGTCAGAGCGTTCATGGTGTTGGCCGACCAGCAATGCGATTACCCGGAATTCATCGGGATCGGCGATATCCAGAAGCTGCTCCCCGATCCGTGCGTGCGACTCCATGCGACGTCTTTCCGATCCCGTGTAGCTCTGTGTGGAGCGGAGGAATTCCAGTTCGAACGCGATTTTGCCGACGTCATGCAGCGCGCTCGCCTTGGCGAGGATGTCCGCCGCGGCAGCGTCGATCTGCATCGCGGCACCCAGGTACTCGCTGATTGCGCGAACACGCATCCCGTGCGCCATCGTCTCGGTGTCGTGCAGTCGCAATGCTTCCGCCATCATGGTGCAACGATCACCCAGCACCTCACTCCATGGAGGCTTGGCCGATCGACCGCGCGCGCCTGTTCGCACCATCGCAAATTCCGATATTGGCGGGGCACCGCTTCAATCATACATCTCGGGACAGGCGACGGACCGAAAGCTGTGCGCGGCTGGGCGAGGCGAAATCCGTTTGCGAAGACGATTGAGGGACCCCGAAGCGCAGCGCAACGGTTTTGGACCTTGCCATCGCCCGACACGTGCCGCGAGGGTGCCGGCGCGCGTCGGCAACTGTGGAACCCAGCCGCGGATGTCGCGGGGCGAGTCGTGGAGTTGCAAAATATCCGGTGCGGGTGTTTCTCTTACGCGAATGCTCCGACGAGCCGAAAGCTCCAATAAGCATCAGCCAACCCACCCATTGGTTGTCCAAATACCCGGCCGAGGGCCGGGCCGTCGATGCCGTCGATCAGCTATACCCATGTCCTCGCTCAGGGAAGCAGCACGTTTACCGACCTGTTCTTTCTTCCCGGCAACCAGTAGTCGGGAAAGGCATCGTTTTCGCGGAGGCGCCATGAACAACGACGATGGCAAGCGACTCGGGTGCAAATTGCATCCCAAATTCATACGTGATCGGGCGTGCGCGATCGCCATTTGTGCCGTCTCGATCATCCAATTCGCGTCGCTTGCGGCTGCTCAAGAAGAAAATCCTTTTCAGCTGAGCGTTTCGGCAAATCCCGCCCAAATCGGGCAGCCGATTGACTTGGTCGCCAGCTTCTCATTGCTACCTGGCGAAGAAGACGGGTTTCCTCCGGCGACCTTCCTGGACCTGATTCCAAATGGCGAGGCGACCCTGTGTGCGAACGTGGAGCCCACGTATGTTTCCGGATCCGCGATTTTCCACTGTGTCGCGAGCTTCTCGAGTATTGGCGATCATGGTCTTGTCGCGACTGCGGGCATGGCACCGGGACCCATTATCTTGTCCACCGAAGTCGAGGAAAACGTCATCGAACCGTTCCCGTTCGACGCCGCGCAGACGGGCCTGACCGGTTCGTGGTTCAGCCCATATACGGACGGGCAGGGTTTCGAGTTCGTGGTCTATCCGGACAGCGAAGGCAACGCCTATTTCTATGGCGGCTGGTTCACCTATTTGGCCGATCGCGATGGGCCGTACTGGCTTACGTTGCAGGGGCCGCTCGACTCGGCGCACGGCAATGCGTATTCGCAGCTCGGCGTCTACGAGAGCGACGTCGGCAACTTCGCTGCGCCGCCGCAAACCGAATCGCAGCGAATAGGTGACGCCACGCTGACCTTCCACGACTGCGCGCACGCGACGCTCGATTTCTCGCTTGACGGCTCCGCGTCCGGCACGATCCCGCTGGTGCGTCTTACCGCACCGACCGGATGCAGCATGGATGTGCCGGCGGCGCCTCCCTCGCCGCCACCTGCGCATTACAACGACGCGTTGCACTCGGGTGTCTGGTATCAACCGGAAACCGCCGGCCAGGGATTGACGGTGGACCTCGATCCGGCGCAATCGACGTTTTTCGCGCTTTGGTACACGTACGCGCCCGGTCCGAACGATCCGAACACGCCGGCCTATCGCTGGTTCGCGTTGCAGGCGAATTACACGCCGGGCGATTTGTCGCTCACGGATGTGCCGATCTATATCACCGAAGCCGGCGTTTTCGATCAGCCAAGCGACGTGACACGCGAAATCGTGGGCTCGGCGAACGTCACGTTTATCTCGTGCAACGAGATGACGCTCGATTATGCGTTCACCAGCGGCGAGCTTGCGGGCACGTCCGGTTCCATCGATGAACACAATGCATTGCCCGCGCCCGGGTGCGAGTGACGACCCGGACGGCTCCTCTCGAGCGTCGGCTGCATCCCCGATCCGGGCGGTGTCGCGCTGGATGTCATGCCCGCTTGTCCTTGTGATTGAGGCGATTGGCCCCGCCCGCGAATCGAGGCACGAATGATTGCCGAAATCGGCACCGGGCGGGGCAGCATCGCGCGAGTCGCGGATTCCGCCGCGGGAACGCTGGTGCGGAGCGTCACTGGAGGGCGCTCTTCCGTGCTACATCAGCAAGGTGCGATGAACGATCGGTTCGCTGGAAGGCTCCGGCAGACCGAAAGCCTCGACCAGCAGCATCGCTTCGAGCTGCTCGGCCGCACCCTCGGCGCTACTGGCCGGCGGCGGCTGGGCTGGCGCAGGCGCATGTCTGCGTGGACGGCCGGATATCCGGGCCAGCGCGTCGTCAGCTGTCTGGAGCAGCCAGGCGTAGTAGGCCATCGAAATCCTTCTCGCGATCGAACAGCACGAAGTAGCCGCGGATGCGGTCGAGATCCAGTCTACCCCAGTTGGCCTTCAGCAATTCCTGGATGTCAACCAGATCCTTGAGGCGTCGAGGGTTATCGTGAAATGCCTGGATTTTCAGGCCGATCAAATCTTCACCTTGAATCACCGGAATGAATTGACCGCCAAAATCCACGGGACTTGCGCGCGCCAGCATGGACCGGCTTATTTCACGACGCGCGTGCTGGAAATCCGTGCGAATACGGGCGTCTACATAGGTGCTGAACTCAGCGTCCTCCGAGACCGCCTGTGCTCCGCGGCCGTGCATGATTTCACGGACGTGTTCAACCGAATCTTCATGGACGAGAAAATCCACGTCGGTGGTCGCGCGCGGATATCCTCGCGGACCCAGTGCGAGCCCGCCGATCAAGGCGTAGCGGACACTCGCCTGGTCAAGCACCAAGGCGACTTTGCGCAGATGGTCGATGACATGTGACGGCGACTGCATGACGCCGTCGCTTCAGCTCTTGCCGTGGAACAACTCGCGGCCGATCAACATGCGGCGGATCTCGTTGGTGCCGGCGCCGATCTCGTAGAGTTTGGCATCGCGCAGGATGCGCCCGGTCGGATAGTCGTTGATGTAACCGTTTCCACCCAGGCACTGGATCGCCTCGAGACCGACTTCGACCGCACTGCGCGAAGCGTGCAACAGGCACGACGCCGGATCGATGCGTGATTTCACACCCGCGTCGTAATCCTTCGCGACCATGTAGGTGAATGCGCGCGAGGATTGCAATGCGGTGTACATGTCGGCGATCTTGGCCTGCATCACGCCGAAAGTACCGATCGGCGCGCCGAATTGCTTGCGTTCGCGCGTGTAGGGCAGCGCGATGTCGAGCGCGGCCTGCATCAGGCCGAGCGGGCCGCCGGAGAGCACCAGTCGTTCGCTGTCGAGCCCGCTCATCAGGACGCGCACGCCTTCGTTGACTTCGCCGACGCGGTTCGCATCGGGGATTTCGCACTGATCGAATACCAGCTCGCAGGTGTTCGATCCGCGCATGCCGAGCTTGTCGAGTTTCTGCGCGGTGGTGAAACCGGGCATGCCTTTCTCGACAATGAATGCGGTCATGCAGCGCGAGCCCGCCGGACGGTGCGCGGTTCGCATGTAGACCAGCAGCACGTCGGCTTCGGGGCCGTTGGTGATCCACATCTTGGAGCCGTTGGCGACCCAGACATCGCCCTTGGCCTCGGCGCGGCAGCTCATCGACCCGACCACGTCGGAACCCGAGCCGGGTTCGCTCATGGCCAGTGCTCCGACCCATTCGCCGGTCGCAAGTCTGGGCAGGTATTGCTTGCGTTGCGCTTCACTGCCGTTCTGGAACAGGTTCTGCACGCACAGGTTCGAGTGGGCGCCGTAAGACAAACCGACTGAACCGGACGCGCGCGAGATTTCCTCCATCGCGACCACGTGTGCCAGGAACCCGAGCCCGGACCCGCCGTATTCCTCGGGCACCGCAATCGCGAGCAGTCCCATCTCGCCGAACTTGCGCCACAGATCCTTGGGGAACAAGTTGTCGTGGTCGATCAGTTCCGCGCGCGGCGCGATTTCCTTCTCTGCGAAGGCGCGAACGCTTTCGCGCAACAGGTCGAGTTCTTCACCGAGCGGAAAGGCGCGCACGAGGCTGTCTCCGTTGAAGGTCAGAGTGGCATGGTCGCATTTTCGGCCGGCGCATCCGGCAAACAGGGTGCGGCTTGGCCGCATCCGTTTGCGCGCCGGTCGCGACGGAATGCCCGACGCAGTGCATGAGTCACTGCCCGCGCATGCGCCCGAGGAAGCGCGGGCCGTCGCTGCCCATCATCGGCAACTTGATCTTTCCGATCGCCGCAATGCGTTCCTCGGCCATGCGGTCGGCGGCCTGGTAGGTCGAAATGCCGTCGCGATCGGCGATCTCGAAGATGCGCCCGACGTTGTAATAGATGGTGCGCATCATGCGCATGGCGCGCTCGCGGTTGTAACCGTCGATCTCCAGCGACACGTTCATCACGCCGCCGGCGTTCACGGCGTAATCCGGCGCGTAGAGGATGCCGCGCCGGGTCACTTCGTTGCCGATTTCGTCGGTGGCGAGCTGGTTGTTCGCCGCGCCGCAGATGATCTTGCATTTGAGCCGCGGCAGCGTGTCTTCGTTGACCGTGCCGCCAAGCGCGCAAGGGCTGTACACATCCGCGTCGACATCGTAGATGTCATCGGGCGCGACCGCGGTGCAGCCATGCTCGTCGACCGCCTGCTGCACCAATTCCTTGCTGATGTCCGTCACGAACACCTTGGCGTCCTGCTCGCGCAACAGCTTGATGAACTCCATGCCGACGTGTCCGCAACCCTGCACGGCATAGCTGTATTTTCCGATCTCCTCGTTGCCGAACTTGTGGTTCAACGCGGCCATGAGTCCCTGCATCGTGCCGTACGCGGTGAACGGCGACGGATCGCCCGAGCCGCCATGTACCTGATGCACGCCGGTGACGAATTCGGTCTCGCGGAACACCCATTCCATGTCGTTGACGTCAATGCCGACATCCTCGGCGGTGATGTAGCGGCCGTTGAGCGAATTGACGAAGCGCCCGAACGCGCGGAACAGCGCCTCGGACTTGTCGGTCGCCGGATCGCCGATGATGACAGCCTTGCCGCCGCCGAGGTTGAGGCCCGCCACCGCATTCTTGAAAGTCATTCCGCGCGACAGGCGCAACACGTCGTTGACGGCCTCTTGCTCGTTCTTGTAAGGCCACATGCGCAAACCGCCGAGCGCGGGTCCGAGCACCGTATTGTGGATCGCGATGATGGCCTTGAGGCCCGCATCCTTGTTATGGCAGAACACCACTTCTTCATGACCGGTGGTGGCGAGGGTTTCGAAAATCATCAGGCGGACTCCGAAGTTGAATTGCGGTGCATTGCGAACGGATCGCGCGCGATCAAAGAGGTTTCGCGCGAAGAAATGCCGCCAACACCATGTTTTATATGGATAGAAATCTTGCTGCGACGCGCGGGCACCGCGATCGGCGGCGCGTAGTGTAGTCCTCGCGGCACGGCGTTGACAGTGCGAAACGTTGGTCGTTGCGAGTGCGGCGATGGACGTTCGAGCCATGGATCGATGCAAGTGCGTGGGCGATACTGCGGCCATGAATTCGACTCCAAACACGCTGTACGCACGCTGCTGCATCGTCGGTGGCGGACCCGCCGGCATGATGCTCGGCTTGTTGCTTGCGCGCGCGGGTATCGCCGTGACGGTGCTCGAAAAACACAAGGATTTCCTGCGCGATTTCCGCGGCGACACCGTGCATCCGTCGACGCTGTCGATCCTCGACGAGATTGGATTGACGAAGAAATTCGAACGCCTGCCGCAACGACGCATCGATCACCTGGCGGGCATCGTTGGTGGCCGCGAGCAGCAGATCATCGACTTCCGCGGACTCAAGCCGTACCCGTATCTCGTGCTGGTGCCGCAATGGGATCTGCTCGATCTGCTTGCCGAGGAAGGTCGGCGTTATCCCGGGTTCGACCTGCGCATGCGCCACGAAGCGACCGGGCTGATCGAGCGCGATGGCCGCATCGTCGGGGTCCATGTTCGCGCGCCCGGAGGCGACATCGAAATCGATGCCGATCTCGTCGTCGGCTGTGACGGTCGGCGTTCCTGCGTGCGCGAATCCGCCGGACTGCAAGCGACGCAATACGGCGCCCCGATGGATGTCCTGTGGTTCCGCCTGCCACGCACCGAAAGCGACCCGCAGGATACCTTCGGTATCGTCGACCAGGGTCACATGATGGTGTTGCTCAACCGCACCGATTACTGGCAGGCCGCTTATCTGGTTCCGAAGGGCGGCGATCGGGAGTTGCGTTCGCAATCGATCGGCGCGCTCCAGGATGGCGTCGCCGAACTCGCCTCGTTCGTCGCCGACCGCAAGTCGGCGATCGCCTCGTGGGATGACGTCAGCACGCTCCAGGTGCAGGTCGATCGACTCGCTCGCTGGCACCGTCCGGGCCTGCTGCTGATCGGCGATGCGGCGCACGCGATGTCGCCGATCGGTGGCGTCGGCATCAATCTCGCGATCCAGGATGCGGTTGCTGCAGCCAATGTGCTCGCCGTGCCATTGCGTGCATCGGGACCGATCGAAGAGGACCTCCTGCGCAGTGTCCAGCAACGTCGCGAATGGCCGGTGCGCGTCGTCCAGAAAGTGCAGATCGCGATCCAGAACCGCCTGATCTCGCGCGCACTCGAGCAAGGCGGCACGCCGATGCGTGTCCCGGCGTTGATGCGCTGGCTGCTGTCGTTTCGCGCGGTGCGGCATTTACCGGCGCGTCTGTTCGGTTACGGTCTGCGGCAGGAGCATGTCGAGGCCGCGCCATCGATCGCAATCGACGCCGGTCCTCGTCACTGAAGAAGTTCAGCATCTGCCGATGCGTCGGTTGCATCGATTCGGTATCGATCAATCGTCCGGATGCATCTCCGGCTCGGCCAGGGCGATCAGATGCCAGCCGAGCGGATCGATGTCGTCGATCACGACCAGGCGCTTCGCGCCTTCGATTTCCATGTTCAACGTGTTGCCGCTGTTGCCCTTCAACCGGGCCATGACCGCCGCCGCAACGCGCGTGGCGCGCGCCCCCAGCGCGATATCGTCGGCGTGATGGCGAAACGCGAGCACGTCGCCATGCGCATCGGTCAGGAGCACTTCGTGCAGGCCCTTGAGGTCGCCGAGATCGAGCAAGTCGTGCAGGAAACGCTGCGGCACCAGGATCAGCGCGAGCGCGCCGACGAACTGTTGCGCATCGTCGAAAAGCGGAACGCTGACGCTGAATATCGGGGGTTGTGAATCGGTTGCCGGCGTCGGATCGGTCCATTGCGGGCGGCGCTGATTCGCCACGATTCGGTACCATGCCTCGCTGCGCGGATCGTAGCCGGCCGGCAAGCCGGTCCACCCCGGATAGCGCGAACCGATGCCACTTGCCAGGCCGAGTCCGATGCCGAGCGCGGCGACGGTCTGCATGTCGGCAGGCATCTTCTCGCGTTGCTCGTCGTAGATGCTGAGGGTGCGTCCCTGGACCACGCTGTCGATGCGGCCGAACAGATCCTGGTAGAACGCCTGAAGATTCGCGACCTGCCGAATGCGCGGCAGCGCGGCAGCCTCGCTGACACCGGGCGCAAGCGTCCAGACCGGCCACGCAAGACTCACTTCGCCACCGAACTGCGGCAACGGCATCAGGTCCTTCGGCGCGTGCGCGGGATCCTTGAAATCGCGCAAAAGATAGATCGTCTGATCGCCGGGCGTCGCGAATTGCAGCGCCTGCTCGGTGGACGATGCGAGATCGCTCAGCGCACCTTCCAGTTGCAGCAAACGCGTCTGCACCAGGTCGCCCGCGTGATCGACACGGTTGCGCACCTCGACCATGCGCTGCTGCTTGAGGTTCTGTTGTTCGACGACCTGGCGGTTGTGCCACAGCAATCCGACCACGCTCGCGGCGGACGCCGCGATCAACGCGAGAATCGCGATCAGCACGCGCTGGCGATGGCGCGCGATGCCGCGTTGCACGCGTTGCCAGCCATTATCCGGCGCGGCATGCACCGCATCGCCGTGCAGGTGGCGACGAAGATCGGCCGCGAACGCGGCGACATCGGCGTAGCGATCCGCCGGCAGCATCGCGGTTGCGCGCTCGATCACCGCGCGCAACTCGCGCGCGATGCGCATCTTCCGGTAGGCCGGCACGACCGGCAGTCGGCGTCCAGCGCGCGCATTGGCCAGCACGTCCTGCGCGCTCTTGCCGTCATACGGCGCCTTCAACGTAACCAATTCATACAGGATGAGGCCAAGCGCGTACTGATCGCTGCGCGCATCGATCTCGCCATGCAGCGCGGAAGCCTGCTCGGGCGACATGTAGCGTGGCGTGCCGATCAGGTCGCCGACGCGGGTTTCCGAGGCGCTGCCCGATGCATCCGCCGACATCAGCACGCGAGAGGAATCGGCATCCATCGGCGCGTCGTCTTCGTCGGGCTGCTGCATGAGCCGGCACAGGCCCCAGTCCATCACGTACACCTCGTGATGGCGGCCGAGCATCAGGTTGGCCGGTTTCAGATCGCGATGAATCACGCCCTTGTCGTGCGCGTACGCCATCGCGTCCGCGACCTTGAGGAAATGTTCGAGCCGCGTCGCGAGCGAGTGGGCATCGTCGGGCACGCCGCCCCTTTCGAACGCGTTGCGCGTTTCCTCGATCAGCGCCTGGAACGTCTGCCCCTGCACCAGTTTCATCGTGTACGCGGGCGTGCCGTCGGGCGCCATTTCGAGCGCATAGACAGGCACGACGTTCGGGTGATCGAGCTGCGCGGTGATCTGCGCTTCGCGGATGAAGCGCATGCGCACGTTCTCGACATCGCGCAGGTCTGCGTTCAATTCCTTGAGTGCGATGCGACGCACCAGTTCGGTATCGCGCGCGATATGAATCGTGCCCATGCCGCCGCGCCCGGCCTTGCCGAGCAGCACGTAGGGGAATCCGCGACCGCTGCGGCCGGCACTTGGCGATCTTGCCGGATCGGTGCGGACCGGCTGGGTGTCGGCTGCGGGCGCTGTCGCAGCGCCGGGTGCGTTCGCGCCATCGCGAGGACTCCCATCCATGCCTCGGCGGAATCGCGCCGGCATGACCTGCGTGGTCTCGACGGGTTCGACCGCGAGCGTTTCCAGTGGATCGGCGTGTTCGCTTTCGAGCCACGCGACAAAACCGTCCGCCGAATCGTCGCCGTGGCCCTCATCGCGCCAGCGTTGCCACTCGCTCGCGATATCGATGCGCCGTGCAAGATCGGGCGCAAGCCGCTCGCGGATTCGTTGCAGATCCATGCCCCTTGCCCCTGCCGGTTGCTCACCGAAATCCCAGTGTAGTGCCTCGCGCGTTCGCAGACACGCGTGAGCGATGCATGTCGCAGGCACCCCTTCCGCTCGAGTGCGGTTGGCGCTCGCCCCCTTCCGCCTTCGGCACCTTCCCCCGCACGCGGGGGAAGGGACTTTTATGCTGTGGTTCAACGCCTCTCGGACTTCCTGAGTTCACAGGCCTGGCCTGCGCTTCCATGTGCAACCGTTCGCCGGCGCGCGCAGTGCCGCGCGATCGAACCCGCAGGAGCGGACGCGAACGACGAAACCGGCGCAGCGCGCGAGCGCCAGGGATCGCGCGAGTCGACCCCGGCCCATTCCCCGAAAACGGAAGAAGGAGGAAGAGAAATCGTAACGTCCCAAGAATTGGTCTTTCCCCCGCTTGCGGGGGAAAGTGGCGGCAGCCGAAAGGGGCCGCTCTCAAGTTCAAGGTTGTGAACTACGCCAGAAAGGGAAAGCGTAGCGTCGCATGCGTGAGTTTTTCCCTTGCGCGAGTGCGCGAGACGTTGCCCCTCGGGCGGGGGAAAGTGGCGGCAGCCGAAAGAAGCCGCTCTCAAGTTCAAGGTTGTGAACTACGCTGGAAAGGGAAAGCGTAGCGTCACAATCTTGGATCTTTCCCCCGCTTGCGGGGGAAAGTGGCGGCAGCCGAAAGGGGGCGCTCTCAAGTTCAAGGTTGTGAACTACGCCAGAAAGGGAAAGCGTAGCGTCGCAATCTTGGATCTTTCCCCTGCTTGCGGGGGAAAGTGGCGGCAGCCGAAAGGGGGCGGCTCTTTGGCCGCGCACGTCCCGAATTGCGCTCGAAACGTATCCATCGATTCCCGCGCGCACGTCCCGCACGCACCGTATCAACTCAAAACGAACGTCGGCAGCGCCGAAGCGCCGCACCCGCCGCACCCGCCACATCCGCGCGGCGTTTGACGCGCGGGCGCTACAATCCCATATTCGAGTGTTTCACCGTAGCCGGGAGGCGCCATGAGTTCGCCTGCACAGCACGTTCCCGCCACCGATGCGTCGGCCGAGATCACGCCACTGCGCTTCGTCACTGCGGCCAGCCTGTTCGACGGCCACGACGCGGCGATCAACATCATGCGCCGCATCATCCAGGCGCAGGGCGCGGAAGTGATTCATCTCGGCCACAACCGCTCGGTCGAGGACGTGGTGCGCGCGGCGTTGCAGGAAGATGCCGATGCGATCGCGCTGTCGAGCTATCAGGGCGGCCATGTCGAATACCTCAAGTACATGATCGACATGCTCGCCGAGCGCGGCGCCGCGCATATTCGCGTGTTCGCGGGCGGTGGCGGGACGATCACGCCGGAAGAGATCAAGGAACTCCAGGCCTACGGCGTCGAGCGCATCTATCACCCGAACGACGGCATGCACCTTGGTCTTGTCGCGATGATCGAGGATGTCGTGCGCCGCACGCGCGCGGCGGCCGAGGCGCGCAGCGCGCGCGAGGAAAAGACCATCGAGGCCGGTGCGGACGTCGAGGACGAAATCTCGATCGGCCACCTCTTGTCCGCGATCGAGGAAGGCCATTTCAGCGAGGCCGAACTCGCGCGCCGCCGCAAGGAATGGAAACTCGCCGGCCGCGAGACACCCGTGATCGGCCTCACCGGTACCGGCGGAGCGGGCAAGTCGTCCGTCGTCGACGAACTGATGCTGCGCTTCCTGCACGCATTCCCCGACATGCGCATCGCAGTGCTCGCGGTCGATCCGACGCGGCGGCGTTCGGGCGGCGCGCTGCTCGGCGATCGCATCCGCATGAATTCGCTGCGTTCGCATCGCGTGTTCATGCGCTCGATGGCCACGCGCCGCCAGCATGCCGCGGTCAACGAGGTGTTGACCGATTGCATCGCGTTCCTCAAGAGCCAGCCCTACGACCTCGTCATCGTCGAAACCGCCGGCATCGGCCAGTCCGATTCGTCGATCGTCGATCTGGTGGATTTCCCGATCTACGTGATGACCAGCGACTACGGCGCGGCGAGCCAGCTCGAGAAGATCGACATGGTCGATTTCGCCGATCTCGTCGTGCTCAACAAGTACGATCGCCGCGGCGCCGAAGACGCGCTGCGCGACGTGCGCAAGCAGTGGAAGCGCAACCGCACCGCCTTCAAGATGACCGACGACGAAGTGCCGGTCTATCCGACCATCGCGAGCCAGTTCAACGACCCGGGCATCACCTGGATGTTCGTGAACCTGTGCCGCCTCCTGCGCGAGAAATGGTGTCAGGGACAATTTCCGGGGAAAGACGCCGATAACGGTGGTGTGGCAGGCAAAATTGTCCCTGGCACCATTTCTCGCGGTTGCGACTTCCGGCCGCAGGTCGATACCTCGCTCAAGGAGCCGCGCGCGACCGTGCTGATTCCAGGCAAGCGCGTGCGCTACCTCGCCGAGATCGCCGAGCAGGGCAGGGGCATCAACGCCGACATCGCGCGCATGGCCGAAGCCGCGAGCAAGGCGCAGCACTATTACGAATCGCTCAAGGAACTCGGCGATTCCGAGCTTCCGCGCGAATTCGAGCGGTATGAGGACGAAAATCTGTCCTTCGACTCCGGCGCTGCGCGCCTACGCTCAGGACGAACGGATGAAGAGCACGCACTCGTCCCCGAATCCGCTCGCGCTGAGCGTAGCCCGCAGGGCGAAGTCGACGCGTCGGCACCAGTCCCCGAATCCGTTCCCGCTGAGCGTAGCCCGCAGGGCGAAGTCGACGCGTCGGCACCAGTCCCCAAATCCGTTCCCGCTGAGCGTAGCCCGCAGGGCGAAGTCGAAGCGTCGGCACCAGTCCCCGAATCCGTTCCCGCTGAGCGTAGCCCGCAGGGCGAAGTCGACGCGTCGGCACCAGTCCCCGAATCCGTTCCCGCTGAGCGTAGCCCGCAGGGCGAAGTCGACGCGTCGGCACCAGTCCCCGAATCCGTTCCCGCTGAGCGTAGCCCGCAGGGCGAAGTCGAAGCGTCGGCACCTGATCGCACTCTCTTGTTACTGCGCCAACGCTACAACGAAGCGCTCAAGTCTCTCTCGCCCGAAGCGATCGAACTGCTTCGCGCATGGCCCGCGCGCCGCAAATCGGTCACCGATGAAGTCACCGAATACAAGGTGCGCGGCAAGACCATCCGCGTCGACAACTACCGCGAATCGCTGAGCCACCAGAAGATCCCGAAAGTCTCGCCGCCGACCACGCGCGACTGGGGCGACCTCGTTTCGTTCCTGATGCGCGAAAACCTGCCGGGCGGCTATCCGTACACCGGCGGCGTCTATCCATACCGCCGCGTCGGCGAGGATCCGACGCGCATGTTCGCGGGCGAGGGCACGCCCGAGCGCACCAACCGGCGTTTCCATTACCTCAGTCTCGGCCAAGCCACCGCGCGGCTTTCGACCGCGTTCGATTCGGTCACGCTGTACGGCGAAGACCCGGCGCCACGCCCGGACATCTACGGCAAGATCGGCAACTCCGGCGTTTCGATCGCGACGCTCGACGACATGAAGAAGCTCTATTCGGGCTTCGATCTGTCCGCGCCGACCACGTCGGTGTCGATGACGATCAACGGACCGGCGCCGATGATCCTCGCGATGTTCATGAACACCGCGATCGATCAGAACGTCGAGAAATACCTGCGCGAGGACGGCAAGCGCTGGGATGCCGCGCACGCAAAGATCGAGAAGCTGTTCGAAGGCCGCGAACGCCCGCGCTACGCGCGGCATGCTGCCCGACGGCAACGACGGTCTCGGCCTCGGCCTGCTTGGCGTATCCGGCGACGAAGTCGTCGATGCGGAAACCTACGCGCGCATCAAGGCCGACACGTTCACGCGGGTGCGCGGCACCGTGCAGGCCGATATCCTCAAGGAGGACCAGGCGCAGAACACCTGCATCTTCTCGACCGAATTCGCGTTGCGCATGATGGGCGACATCCAGCAGTATTTCGTCGACCACAAGGTGCGCAATTTCTATTCGGTGTCGATCTCGGGCTACCACATCGCCGAGGCCGGCGCGAACCCGATCAGCCAGCTCGCCTTCACGCTGTCGAACGGCTTCACCATCGTCGAGTACTACCTCGCGCGCGGCATGCACATCGACGACTTCGCGCCGAACCTGTCGTTCTTCTTCTCCAACGGCATGGACCCCGAATACACCGTGATCGGCCGCGTCTCGCGACGCATCTGGGCGCGCGCGATGCGCGAGCGTTACGGTGCGTCCGCCCGCAGCCAGATGATGAAGTACCACATCCAGACTTCCGGCCGCTCGCTGCACGCGCAGGAAATCCAGTTCAACGACATCCGCACGACGCTGCAGGCGATGTACGCGCTGTTCGACAACTGCAACTCGCTGCACACCAACGCCTACGACGAGGCGATCACCACGCCGACCGAGGAAAGCGTGCGCCGCGCGGTCGCGATCCAGATGATCATCAACAAGGAACTCGGCCTCAATTTCAACGAGAACCCGTGGCAGGGCAGCTTCATCGTCGACACGCTGACCGATCTCGTCGAGGAAGCCGTGTACAAGGAATTCGAGGCGATCAGCGAGCGTGGCGGCGTGCTCGGCGCGATGGACACGATGTACCAGCGCGGCAAGATCCAGGAAGAGAGCATGTACTACGAGCACAAGAAACACGATGGCTCGCTGCCGCTGATCGGCGTCAACACCTTCCTGCCGAAGGAACACGCGGGCGAGATCGAAACCGAGATCGAACTGATCCGCTCGACCGAGGAAGAGAAGGGCCAGCAGATCGAGAACGTGCGCCGCTGGCAGCAGTCACGCAACGAGCGCGCACCGTCCGGCGAAACCTCGCATGCGCACGCTGCGGATTCTGCCGACGACGAGAGCGCCGCCAACATTTCCGCTCATCCTGAGCGTAGCTCGCCGCAGGCGGTAACCTCGCATGCGCACGCTGCGGATTCTGCCGACGACGAGAGCGCCGCCAACATTTCCGCTCATCCTGAGCGTAGCTCGCCGCAGGCGAGCGAAGTCGAAGGACACGGCGAAAGTGCCGGCCACGGTCTGGCCTACCTGCAGAACACCGCGCGCGACCGCAAGAACGTGTTCGAGGCGTTGATGGAGGCGGTGAAGACGCACAGCCTCGGGCAGATCAGTCATGCGCTTTACGACGTGGGTGGGGAGTACCGGCGGAACATGTAGGTCCGATTCGCGGAACGACGCGCCCCGTGGCTTTCAACGTTCGCCAGATTTTCGCAGCGCTGAACGACGCCAACGTCGACTATGTCATCGTTGGCGGCATGGCGGTGATTCTTCACGGCTACCTGAGGGCGACCGCCGACCTCGATCTGGTCATCGGCCGGGAACGAGGAAACTGCGAGCGAGGCCTGGCAGCGCTGGCGAGCATCGGCTTCAAGCCGCGCCTGCCGGTCGCAATGGAGGACTTTGCGGACCCTCGCAAGCGCAAGGAGTGGGACGAGGGGCGAAACATGCTCGTCTTCCAGCTTTGGGATCCCGCCAATCCCGTCCGGTCGCTCGATGTATTCGTGAAGGAGCCGTTCGACTTCGGCGAGCTGTTGCGCAGCGCGGTGACCAAGGACATCGACGGCCTGTGTGTCCGCGTCGCCAGCATCGAGCATCTGATCCCGGATGAAGCAGGCGGCCGGGCGCGCGCGCGACCTGGACGACATCGCCAAACTGCGGCAAATTCGGGACGAGGAAAGCCCATGACCCAGACGGATGAAAACACCCGGACTGCCAATGCATTCCGCGAGGCGGAGGCTGCGAACCTCCGCGCGTGGATGAAGCTCAGCGGCGGGCAGAAAGTCGACTTCTTCGAGGAGATGATCGAACTGGCCTATCACAGCGGCGCGCTGCGGCCTGGGCGGCTGGGGATGAGGGACAAGTCCGCGACAAATCGGTAGTGTCGACTCCGAAACCGGCCCTGACGGGTTGCGCTATAACGCCTTGCGTTATATAACGCAAGGCGTTATGGTTGATCCGTGATCCGGAATTTTGCCGACAAGGAAGCCGAAAAAATCTGGCAAGGCACGCCGTCGCGACGATTGCCGACAGATATCCAGAACGTAGTGCGGCGCAAGCTTCGCATGCTCAATAACGCAGCGACGCTCGATGACTTGCGAATACCGCCGGCGAACCGGCTGGAAGCCCTGAAGGGCAGGCGCAAAGGCCAATACAGCATCCGGATCAATGATCAATGGCGGGTTTGCTTTCACTGGAAGGAAGGCGATGCCGCCGATGTTGAAATCGTTGACTATCACTAATCGAGAAGATCATGAAGAGCCTGCCCAATGTCCATCCCGGAGAAGTGCTGCTGGAAGAATTCCTCATTCCGATGGGGGTCAGTCAGAACGCGCTTGCGCGGGCCGCAGGAGTGCCCCCGCGTCGGATAAACGAAATCGTTCTCGGCAAGCGCAGCATCACGGCCGATACGGCTCTGCGTCTGGCGCGTGCACTCGGCACCAGCGAGCGGTTCTGGTTGGGGCTTCAGTCGGATTACGATCTGGAAGAAGCGCACAAGACGCTTGGCAAGGAACTGGATCGCGTTGCGCGGATAGCGGCCTAGTTGCATCGTTGCGCGACGCGTTGCCTGCAACGTGCGAGGAAGGGGAGGTTATGAATACCATGCACCTGCGCGGCGAGACCCCAGGCGGGCAGGGGCGATCTGTCGGACTGGATGGAGTTGAGGGAGAAGGTCGAGGCGTTGTGCCCGGTGTTGGCCGGTGAGGGATCATCCGATGGCGACGCCGTTCGGGTTCAGGCTTTGACGAACGCGAAGGAGGGCAACTTCCCCCGTCCCGGTTTCGTGCTCCCTTTTGTGCTCAGCTCCTCTTGGCGAGCTTCGCGAAAGCGCTTGGCGAGGCATTTTCAAAGCGCTCCACCAGCAGACTCACGAATGCGCTCACCCGTGCGCTGACGTGCCGGCGCGATGGATACAGCGCCCAGACTTCGATGGGCCGGTCGGCCAGCATGCCCCAGTCGATCAGTCGGCCGGCCTCGATATCGTTCCGCACCAGCGAGCGCGGCATGGCGGCGGCACCGACGCCCGCAAGCACTGCATCGTGGATCATCGCCATGGACGAAAGACGCAGCACGCTGCGCGTGGCCACGGTCAGATCGCTGCGTGCACGGTGCAGATGCCATGCAGCCTCGGCGGGCGCGCGGGGCAGGGTGATGACAGGCACGGGGGCATCGCGTTTTCCCATCGGCCGCGGCAGCGACGGCGCGGCCACGACCACCTGCACGTCGCGCAGGAAGCAGCGTCCGGCCAGTTCGGTCGAAGGGTCGGGATTGGCGCGGATGATCAGATCGAAGTCGTCGTCCACCGGATGCACGAAACGATCCTCGGCGACCACTTCCAGTTGCACCTGCGGGTAGGCGAGCGCGTAATCCGCGGCGATGCGGCCGAAGCCGCGTTGGCCGAACAGCACCGGCACGCTGATGCGCAGGCGACCGCGCGGCGTGCGGATGCCCCGCCGCAGCGTGTCGCCCACTTCATCGATGTGCTCCAGCAGCGATTGGGTCTCCTCCTGCAGTTCGCGCCCTTCCTCGGTGAGGCGCAGCTCGTGGCCGCCGCGTTCGAACAGACGCACGCCGAGGGCGTCCTCGAGCTGGCGCACTCTTCGCGACAGCGTGGCCTTGGGCCGTCCGGTCATCCGTGCGGCGCGACCGATGCCGCCATGGCGTGCCACGTCATTGAAATCGGCCAGCGCGAGCAGATCCATGGGTGTTCCACTGTTGGGACGGGCTGTCCAGATTATGCGGCTATCGGTAGCCATCATGAAACAGGAGGATGGGGCCACTCAACGCACAACCTCATCACCGAAGGAGACATCCCATGAACATTCTGGTTACTGGCAGCACCGGCACCATCGGCAGCCTGGTCGTTCGCGGACTGGCCGCGCAGGGCGCACGTGTCCATGCATTGACGCGCGATCCGGGCAAGGCCACGTTTCCGGAGGGCGTCATCGCCGTCAAGGGCGACATGACCGACATTCCGTCGATGCGCGCCGCATTGAAAAAAGTCGACACGCTGTTCCTGCTCAACGCCGTGGTCGCCGACGAGGTGACCCAGGCGATCAGCACGCTGAGTCTGGCGCGCGAGGCCGGCATCCAGCGCATCGTGTACCTGTCGGTGCTCAACAGCGATGCCTATACCGATGTGCCGCATTTCACCGGCAAGTACACGGTGGAGCGGATGATCGAGCAGTTCGACCTGCCCGTAACGGTGTTGCGCCCGTCCTATTTCATGCAGAACGACGCCATGCTCCGCGACGGCTTGCTGCAGCATGGCCGGTACGGCATGCCGATCGGCGATGTCGGGGTATCGATGGTCGATGTGCGCGATATCGCGGAGATCGCGGTGGCCTCGTTGCTGCGTCGTGCGCATGCGCAGGCACCGTTGCCGCGCGAGGTGATCGAGATCACCGGGCCGGAAGCGCTGACCGGCGAGGCGCTGGCGACGATCTGGTCCGGCGTGCTCGGCCAGCCGGTCACTCATGGCGGAAACGATCTCGATGCCTACGAAGCTTTCCTGGCCGGTGTCATGCCGTCCTGGTCAGCCTACGATCTGCGCTTGATGCTGGCACGCTTCCACACCGACGGCATGCTCGGCAAATCGCATGCGGTGGCTATCCTCACCGGCCTGCTTGGCCACGCACCGCGCAACTATCGCGATTTCGCCGCGGAGCTGGCGAACACGTGGCGGTCGGCCTGACAGCGCATCGCAAGGGTGGAGGCGCATTTTCCCCATGCAAGTAAAAACGGCGTCAGGTTCACTTGCAAGTGTTTGACTAGACGTGCGGGGGGTGCGCGCCCCCGCACATCCACTTGATGCCGCTCAGTCAAGTTCCGGGAGCAGAATCGCCGACTGGATGAGCTGCGTTACGGAGGCCTACTCCGCATCCGGGTCGCTCACATCGCCTGTTGGAGTAGTCCAACCTGACCCCGTTCTTGTTTTCATGCGACCCGTCACCAGCAAGTTCGCGCTATCCTGGCGCGCATGGCCGAATCTTCGTGGGACACGAAAGTTCGATTGACAGCATTTCGATGGCTGGAAGAAGCGCAAGACGCTTATGACAGCCCACTGTCTCGAAGCATGCTTCAACGAGGCTTCGAACTGGAAGGTCGCCGAATTCCCTTGGTCGCACCAAATGGGATCTTCACGCCGAGGGGGTGTGAATACCCGTTATCCATTACGACGGTAATGAACGGCCCATACCTAGATCGTTTTGAGGATGCGCACAGACTCTCCTACAGCTATCGCGGCACTGATCCGAATCATCGAGACAATGTCGGGCTTAGAAACGCTATGCGGGACAGCATTCCACTAGCGTATTTCCACGCGGTAACTGCGGGAAGGTATTTGGCCCTAAGGCCGGTGTACGTGACCGGCGATGATCCGCAACGCCTCACCTTCACTGTGATGGCCGACATCAGCGGGGAATTCGGCGCAATTCAGCCCGACAATCACTTGGGTCCCGATCCTCTCCAAACAGAATTACGGCGCCGCTACATCACGGCAGCGGTCCAGCATCGGCTGCACCAAGCGGCATTTCGTGAACGGGTCTTGGACGCCTATCGAACCCACTGTGCCATGTGCCGGTTGAAACACCGTGAACTGCTCGACGCTGCGCACATCATCGCAGATGGCGACCCGGACGGCTTACCGAAGGTGTCGAATGGATTGTCGCTTTGCAAGATCCATCATGCTGCCTTCGACAGAGGCATCCTCGCGGTAAGACCTGACTACGTCATCGAAGTGAGGCAGGACGTCCTGTCTGAAGTAGATGGGCCGATGCTGAAATATGGCCTGCAGGCACTGCACCGAGCCAGCTTGCTGCTCCCGCGAAGACGGGAAGACTGCCCGTCTGCGGAAGCCCTCGAGCGCAGGTATCAAACTTTCATGCATCAAGGGCAGCCGGCCTAAGTCCTATCAGCTAACGCGGTCAGGGTGGACCGGTCCCGATTTTTCGGACAGCGGGCAGACGAAGACCTCAAATTAATTCCCTCCGTCAGCTTTTTCCGCCTATGACTCCCACTTTCGCTAATAACATGCGCTTGGTTGCGCACCGCTGCACTCCAACTATCCTTCCATAGCGGCCCCGCTAGCTGGCTAATAGGGGAGGGGGACATGGGTAGCATGACGACAGGAAGCGCTCGCGACGACGCCACCATGATGATGCTCGTCTTCCTATTCGAGGGGATCCTCGGCGGGCTGCTAGGGACGTGGTTGGGCCTACAACCATGGTGGGCGGTAACAAAATCGATCTACCTTCGCGTGCTTGTGATGGGCATTCCGCTAGCCGCGGTGGGAGCAGCGATCACCGCGCTCATCCTCCGAATGCCGAAGTACGACCTCGTGGGGGCCGTCATGCTGTCGGTCTTCTATGCACTCGTACGCGGTTTCAACGCGGCCGGGGGTAAGGGGGGAAAAAAAGAAGACGGAGGGAATTAATTCGGAGGAACTGAATCCCGTCGTCGTGCAGCACGTCGATGCGAACGATTCAATTCCCTCCTTCCCCCTTACCAAAATCCCTGAAATCGAAAAGGTGTCAGGGACAATTTCTGAGGAAAGATTGGGCGAAGAATGACACGTTGGGTGGGAACGCGGTGACGTACGCGGCCGCATGTTGGCGATGCTGGGTGCGGGGCTCCAAAAATTGTCCCTGACACCTTTTCGAGGAGATGATCGAACTGGCTATCACAGCGCCGCTGACGCAGCTGGGCGGCTGGGAATGAGGGACAAGCCCGCGACAAATCGGTAGTGTCGACTCCGAAACCGGACAAAACTTCGCAGGCGCACGGTGCCCATCCGGCCGACGAACGGAGTCCCTTCCGTGATCACGCCTTCGACGAAGCTCAGTCGGACGCGGGCAAAGTACGCGAGTGCGGAAAGTCCGGTGAGTCGAGAGTCTTCCGAGCGACATATTTGACGTCGTCGGGTCCCTGTGGCCCACTTCGGCCGTCGACGCCACGGGGGGCGAAGATCGCAATGGAACGTGTCGAAGGCGCATCGCAGCGAGCGATGCCGGGGAGTCTAAGAGGAAACGTCCGCGACACAGCCGCGCGGTGGCGCCTTGCGCGCGGGCCTGGGGCCGAGGCATCGGCCGCGCCGAGGCCGTGCTGATGCCTCTCAAACCCAATCGCAAGCGCTGGGACGACTCGCTCTCGCGCGTGGATCCGACGCGCTTTGAAAGCCTGCTGGCGGAGCATTACCGCGGCGAAGGCTGGCAGGTCGAACACGTTGGAGCGCAGGCGACCGGGCAACGGTATGACGGCGGCATCGACCTGAAACTGCGTCGCGGCGACGAATACGTCATCGTCCAGTGCAAACGCTGGAACGCATACCAGGTGCCGCACAACGCCGTGCATGAACTGCTCGGCATCATGGTCAACGAGCGCGCGAGCGCTGCGATCCTCGCGACCTGCGGCGACTTCACCGACGCGGCGGTCCGGGCGGCGGAGTGCCTGGGCCAAGTCCAGCTCATCGATGGAGCCGCCGTGCGCGCGATGCTGGATCCGGCCGCGATCCGCGAGGCGGAGCAGCAAAGTGTACTGTCGTTGTCCGGCGATCTGCGCGTCGAATCCCGGCCACCAGGCAGACGCGCGAAGCCCTCGGCATGGCTCGGCTTCATTGGACCGGCAGCGGCGTTGATCGTGTGTCTGACTGTCGTGAGTCTCTTTTTCTTCGATGTGCCAACAACGTCCTGGCCGCGGCTGCGCATGTCCACGCAGCGTGCGCTGCCCGGGCCAGCGCATCATCCCATCGTGGCAAAGCCGCCGCGGGCCGGACAGCCGCTCGATCCGTTTGTGCTTGCGGGTCATATCGCGGCGGTGCGCGCCGACGCGGTGCTCGGAAATTCCGCCGATGCCGCGGCGCATGTGACCGCAATTTCGAACGACTTCAGGCGCTCGGCGCGGATTCCCGATGCCTCGCGCCCGATCGATCACGAAGCGGCTCGCGCTGTCGCGCGCCCTTTGCCCGGCGTGCGCTCGGCGATCTGGCTCGACCATTCCAACTTCGTCGTCATGGTCGACGGAGCGCGCTATCGAACCATGGCCATGATCGACCGGGTTTGCGTCGCGCTGGAACCGCTCGGCGACACACTCGCTGTCGTCGTCCACGTGCAGGACGCGACCGCGACGACCGCCGACGGCGCAACGACGCTGTCGCGCAACTGCCAGCTACCGCAAGGGCAGAGGGCTCTCCTGCAGCCGAACCGCAAGGTGGATGTGATCTCGCCCGAATTGAGGGCGGCGTTCAAGAGGCAGCAGCTGGGCAAGTGAAATTTCGACCTCGCAGATGCGTGAGAAAGTACACTCTGACCCCTGTTTCGCGAATTTCCGCAAGGCCATCGTCGCGCGCGAAAAACTGCGTTCGGATCTCATCGCCTCCGCCTGCTGCGCGATCGCCGAACTACTGGTCAAATGCGCCGCGGTGCGCATAGGTTATGACAACACGGAGCCTGTAGCTCCACATGCGCAGCGCCTACGTGAAGCTATCGTGTATGCGGAGCAACAGTGCGTCGATACGCTGCTCGATATCTTTCGCTTCGAGCTGTCGAGCTACGATCCGCCAGCGCTACCGCTGCAGCATCGCCACTGGCAGTTTAATCCGTTCGATGCCGAGACGTTTCGCCGTTTCGCCGGCCCAATGAAGTCGAATGCGGCCAAGGGTGCTGCCGCCGGGCTCGCCGTCGACGCCATTACTGGGATGGTTTCACTCGGGGCCGGCGCGGCGATCGGCGCCACCATCGGCGCCGGTTGGGACGTTGCGAAAAAAAGCATCGTAGCCTGGCGCGATCACCGCCGCGGTCACCGTGAGCTGGCGCTCGAAGAAAGCACACTTGCCGTCCTTGCCGCGCGCCAGATTATGTTGCTGAAAGCGCTGCTGCGCCGTGGTCACGCCACTCAGGACCCGGTGCAAGCCGACAAAGTCGCTGGCGGCTGGCCGTCCGAAGAAACCCGCAAGGCCACGCTGCGCGCCGGTAGGCATACGGAATGGTCGGCGTTGAATCAGGGAAACAGTAATCGGCTAACTGATGCAGCACTGGAACCTGTCACGAAAGCGCTCCGCCAAGTCGTTGCGGCCATACCGATCAACATAGATTTCGAGCATTAACAAGATTTCTCCCTTCTATCATCGGGGTCCTTCATGAAAACGAGATTCGAAAACAGATCAGGAATCTCATCCGTGGCGAGGGTGGATGTGGCGGTTGATCGGGCGCGAAAGGAAAAACCGAACTATACGACGCTAATAGCTCAGAGCTCGGGCTATACAATTGAAGGTGACGCGACCATAAGGAGGTGACGTGAAAGAAACCGCTTACCCAGATGAGTGGCTCGGACCTATTTCTTCATGGGAGTACTCGCGTCAGAAGAACATTAGGGGGCACATTCGGGGCCTCTGGTACTCGCAGAATTTTTCAGAAGCCGATCGCTTGTATCGAGCACTATGTAGCGAATGGTGGCCTAAGGAGGAATATCTGCACGAACGTGAGGGTGCGGAACGCGAGTCTGTAGTTCTCGATCAGTTAGTTGCGGCTTTCTGCGACGCGCGGCTCTCCGAGATCGACGCGCTTTTCAACCGCAGCAATGGGGCAATCCCTTTGAGCGTCGGAGAGTACACCTCAATCAAGTGCCACAGGGTGAGCAAGCATCTTGAGAGGCTCGGGATCGACCTTGATCCGCAGCAGGAGAATGTTCTTGCGCTACCCCAACAGCACCGACTTGCTCATGCACGGGCTGGGTCAGGCAAGACCACTACGCTTGCTGCACTCGCTTCCGTCGCAATCGACGACGAGAAGTTGAATCCCAATCAGGTCTTGATTCTGGCGTTTAACAAGTCCGCTGCCAAGGAAATAAGGTCTCGTGTGCAGAAGTTCGAAAGCACCGATGCCTACCTTAACGCGCGCACATTCCACAGCCTTGCCTATCAGCTTGCCCATCCTCCGGAAGGCACGGAGATATTGGCGGACTCACGGCAACTAGGTTTCATCGAGAATCTGATGCGTCGGATCTGGAACGATGAGTTCAAAGACCTACTACTGCAATTCTTTCGTCGAGAACTCAGCGAGATCGAATCTCTCGGCGCGGACTTGCCCGAAGATCAATACGTAGCATTCCGTCGATCGTTACGTTGTATCACGCTAGATGGGAAAAGAGTCAAGTCTGTGGCCGAGAAATACATTGCAGACTTTCTGTTCGAACATGGAATCATCTATTACTACGAGGATTTGACGTACTGGAAAACACAGTGCGCCCCCGAAGGACACCCGTATCGCCCAGATTTCACGTTTGTCATCGAGGGGAGGCGATACGTACTAGAACACTGGGCAATTGATCCAGAGGACCCGTCGGCGACTCTCCCGATAGAATGGGAAACATCCGTCGATGAATATCGAGAACAGATCGGCGCAAAACGTCTTTTTTGGACCGAACGGCGACGGACAAGAGGCACTGTCTTTCTTGAGACACATGCGGCCATGTCGGGTGGAGGTAGGGAGGCGTTTGAGCAGGCTTTGTCTGAAATCTTGCGAGGCGCCGATGTTGATTTTCAACGTTTGCCGGATGATGTGATTCGCGACAAGGTACTGAACAGTAAGTCGCAGATATCTCGGATGACTGGATTGTTTCTGCAATTCATTCAGCGTTGCAAACAACGTACGTGGTCGGTTGAGGATGCGGGAGAGAAGATTCGGCGCCTAGCCTTGAGAGATCCAAAGGTTCAGGCATTTCACCAACTCGCTCTCGTGATGTACCGGGAGTATGCGCAAGAACTTCATCGCCTCAACAAGATCGACTTCAACGATCTGCTCCGCTTAGCAACGGACCATGTGGGTGACGTAGGCGGAGACGCTCGCGTTCACCTCAAGGGTGACGAATCAGTTGCCATTGGGGATCTGCGCTGGATCCTCTTGGACAAATATCAGGATTTCACCGAACTTTACTATCAAATGCTGCAAGTCATTCTTGCAGCGAATCCGCACATACGAGTTGTTGCAGTCGGCGACGACTGGCAAGCCATTAATTCGTTTGCTGGATCTGAATTGCGCTTCTTCAAGGAGTTTGGTTCATATTTTCCAGATGCCGGCACTGCCAGCATCGCCACGAATTACCGCAGTGTTGGCCGGATAGTCGATGCGGGGAATCGCTTGATGGCCGCAGCGGATACCGAATCAGTCGCTCACCCAAACCGAGCCGACGATGGAGTCGTCGCTGCTTTCGTACCTTTTCTTGAAAATCGAAAGGAGCCTCAGTATGAGCGAGCCAGGCTATCCGACGCGGCGTATCTGCCAGCAATCGCTCTCAGTCGTGATTGGCATACCGATACCGAAAAACGACGAGCAGCTGCAATGAAGGCGTGCGTGGAAAAGATCGTCGAATCGTGGCCGAACAACTCGCTGATACTCGCACGCACCAACAAGTCCGTTTACGGGGTCCAACTCCAGGAATTCACAAGGGCTTTGGAGGACCATTTAGTTCGTGTCGCTGGGTTCGATCGACATACGATTACTGCCAACGTGTTGGTAACGACTGCGCACAAAGCCAAAGGTCTCGAGGCGCATACGGTCATCGTCCTCGACGTCAAGGCGGGACAATTTCCCATGATTCACCCAGACAATACCCTCTTTGAACCGTTTGGCATAACGACGGCGGGTATCCTAGAAGACGAGCGGCGACTATTTTATGTTGCCCTCACTCGCGCCAGAGATCGCCTTTATCTCTTGGTCGATCGCGGAGACGACTCACCATTCGTCGCACATGTGGTCAGTGCCAAAGCGATCTTGCCGAAGGATCAACGCATGTTTCCAGCAACGAGTTTGGGACAGTTCGCGCGCGAAGTACTTCGAAGATTGGGGCACGAGGTAACTAACAAAGAGGTCGGCGAGCACATAGAGAGACCCTTTGATCATGAAGAGATTCCCTTCTAACCTAAGACGCGTGTACTGACTTCTCGATGGATCAGCCTAGTGCTCCAAGCTGGTCTTGGCTCTAATCGGATCGCAGCGATGGATTTTTGATCAGTGTTGTTGGCATGCAAGAACTCAACGGTCGGCAACGCCGTTGACGCGTTAGAGGCATTCACCCGGCGACTCGGAAAACCTTCTGCACACCCGTTCGCGCAACGCGATGCCGGACTTGAAGTGAGCCGAGTACCTTCCCGACAATGCGACCGCAGCGCCGATGGATTGCGTCCAAGTGTAATGACCCAGCGGTTTCTGCTCAGGTCAGGCCGCTAAAGCATACGCTTCGTCGGGTGTTTTCATTCCCAGCGCCTGATGGGGACGCCGGCTGTTGTAGAACTGGATCCAGTCGCCGATCACGCGCATCGCGTGTTGCTGGCTCTCGAACCGGTGCCGATGTACGCATTGCTCCTTCAATGTGCGGATGACGCGCTCCACCATGCCGTTCTGTTGCGGGCAATGCGGCGTGATGAACTCCTGCTGCAGGCCGTAGCTGCGCACCAGGCGCGTGTAGTGGCGGCTGGTGAACACCAAACCATTGTCCGATCGCAACAGGAACGGCGTCTTGACCCGTCCCAGCGTTCCGAAGCGTTGGATCAACGCCTGCTCCAACGCAGCAGCAGCGGTACTCGCCTTGCCGGTACGCGCTAGATGCCAACCCAGCAGCTGACGTGTGTGGCAGTCGATCACGAGCGCCACGACCAGCCAACCATCCCGCCCACCCCAGACTCGGCACAGATCCGTCGACCAGCGCTCATCAGGGCGTTCGCTTGCCGAGACCTTCGCCTCGATGCGTGGCCGCTCGCCCACGGCACGCTTGCGTACCTGCCAGCCCTTCAGCTGGAAGATGCGTTGCACGGTGTTCTTGTTCATGCCGAGCAAACCCGCCACGGTCCGATAGCCGTACGAGGGATCGGTCTCGATCATCGCCTTGATCGGATCGGCCAGCTCCGTCTTCACGTGCGGCGGCGCCTTGGTCGGTCGGTAGTACACCGAGCGTCGTGGCACTTCGAACCAGCGGCACAGCTGCGCCATCGACACCAGGACGCCTTCCTCACGCAGTCCCTGCTGGATCGTGACCATCAGGTCTCGTCCTTGCCCAACAGGGACTCCAATTTTTTTCGGGCGCGCAGCTCCAGCATCGCTTCTCCGTAGGCTCCCTGAAGATCCTTCAACTGCCGCTCGTATTGTTCGCGCACGTCTTCAGGTTTGGCACGCAGCGCGTTTTCCAGGCCCGCTTTGCCCTGATCGACCCAGTCTTCAATCTCCGAAGGTACGATGTCGAACGCGCGACTCGCTTCGGCTACCGTCGTCTTGCCCTGGATGATCTCCAGCACCAACGCGGACTTGCGCCGCGCCGTCCAACGCTTGATCTCTTCTTCCATCACTGCACTCATCGGTGTCTCCCTTTTCAAAGGTTACACCTGAGCAGGAATTCACTGGGTCATTACAGGAAGGTAATAGCGAGGGATGACGCGTTGGTTGCGGATGCGCCGAAGATGCGGAGGCGGCGTGGCGGCGATGCTGTGGGGCATTGCTCCAAGAATTGTCCCTGACACCATTTCTCGGGATCGAGACCTCGCGGTGCTGGCGTATTGCGCTGAGATTCCTGTGATGCTGAGCCCGACGCGGATATGTCTATGGCTACGCTCAAATCAAAGTGTTTGTTGTGAGGTCAAACTGCTGGTACGAAAGTGGCAGGTTGAACTGACCTGCGTACGAATTTTGTAACCATTCAAGCTGTGAGTTCGGTTTCGATGGTACGCGATTGCAGCCAGTTTCGTCGCACTTGCGCCGGAGGTTGATAGCGATGCGCGCTGTGCGGGCGACGTTCGTTGTAGAAGCGGCGCCATTGTTCGATCAGCATCTTCGCCTCGGCGCGGCTGCGAAACCATTCGCGATTGAGAAGCTCATCGCGCAGCTTGCCGTTGAAACTCTCGACAAAGCCGTTCTGCCAAGGGCTGCCGGGCGCGATGAAGGCCGGCCCGATGGCTTGGTCGCGCAACCAGCGCATGACCTTGGCTGCAGTAAATTCGGCGCCGTTGTCGGAGCGAATGTGGGCGGGCTTGCCGTGCTGGCGCATCAGGCGCGAGAGCACCAGCAGCACATCCTGCGAGCGCAGGCTCGCACCGACCTCGATCGCCAGGCACTCGCGGGTGTATTCGTCGAGAACGCACAAGAGCTTGAGCACGCGGCCATCGACGAGCTGGTCATGGACGAAGTCGTAGCTCCACACCGCATTGGGCTGCGCCGCACCCGGCAGGCGGATATCGCTGCCCGAGCGACGCCGACGCGGCCGGCGCCGCGGGATCGACAGGCCCAGCGTGCGCCACTGGCGGCGAACACGCGCTTCACCCAAACACAGCCACGCGGCCATCCGACGATAGCCGAAGCGCGGCACCTCCTGCGTGGCCGCAAGCAACCGCTCGTTCAACGCCCGGTCCTTGGTCGGCTGACGCAAGACGTAGCTCACCACCCGACGGCTCAGACCCAGATAGCGACACGCCTTGCGCTGCGACACACCCCGACGAGTCAAGGCGACCAACGCCTCGCGTCGTCCCGACGGGGATCGTCATTTTTTTCGACTGAACTCCTTGAGCCCATCGATAACCAGCAGCTGCTCGGCCACCAAGCGCTTGAGCTTGCCGTTCTCCGATTCCAGCTCCTTCAGCCGCCTGGCGTCGGCCACATCCATCCCGCCGTACTTGTCGCGCCAGCGGAAAAACGTCTGTTCGCTGATGTTGTGCCGCTTGCAAACCTCGCGAATCGGTACGTCGTTGGTCTCTGCCTCGCGCAGGATCCGGATGACCTGTTCTTCGGTGTGCCGCTTCTTCATGGGGTTCTCCTTGCCTAATAGGGTAAGAGAACTCACCATCCGAATGGCTACAGGTTTCGTCTCAGGTCAGAACCGTTCACGCAGGTACTTTAGGTAGCGCTCCGCGGCCTTCGTCATTGGTCGGTGAGACACGATGACCAGAGCGTCAGCACGCTTGGCGTCTGGCCAGAAGGCGTACTCCAACAACTGCGGAATGGCCTGACGAATGCTCGTGCGAACCGATGTGCTCGTCTTAATCTCATAGAATGTGATTTTGCCAGCTTCTTCTGTGGCAACGTCGACTGTTGTTCCGCCCCCGGTGCTCATTTCAGTGCCGACATTCGCGGCACCGAGCTTGCCCTTCAGGTAAGAGTAGATTCGGTTCTCAATATCATTGTGAAGTTGATTCGCCTTTGTCTTTGCAGAGGCTGACTTGCTGACCGGCTCGACGGCGCGTTCGGTATGGCCGGGCTTGAACTCAAACTTCTCCGGTGGGGCGCCCTCATCTTCTGCTTGGAAAAACTCTTCATCTTTCGGCAGCATCGGCGTGCCCGCAGCCGCCGGTTGGGCGTCAAGGGACAGCCAATCCTTGAACTCTTTTTCTCTGACGCCAAAGACCTTGTGAAACTTTTGAGCAATGGCCTCATCTGCGACGGCGCGGGTGCGGTTCCATTGTGCAGCATAGAGCTTATAACCCAGAAGCTCACCAACTAGAGGTCCAAGTCCAGGAATCTCGAACATGCCCTTGAGATTAAAGCTGACCCCAGGATGGTCAACTTTTGTTGCGTATCCAAGCTGATCAATGATCCGGGCAAAGTTGGTGTATGCTTTCTGATCGAGTTGTATGCCGCGCTCAATGCGACCCCCAAATCCGGACCGCGAACTCGCATTCGCCATCGCGCTGATCAGTTCGTGGTGACTGAAAATAATGCCAACAAGGACAAGGGCATCAATCGCATTGTCGCCGAGTTTCTTGACCTTTGCCCATACGTCCGGAACGTTGTTTCCGGAGAGAACTGACAAGTTCTTGCGTGCTTGAGCTTCCTCCGCGTGGACTTCTTCCAGCCTGCCCAGAATCTGGTTTGCCTTGTACTTTTTCAGGAGCCCAGCGATCTTGTGTGCGTTGTGCTTGGTAAGGGACACCGTCAGCCGCGAGAGATCAGTCATTTATAGGATCCAGCCCAATTTAGACTCGATCGTATCCGAAAAATGGGTGAGGATTATTTTACTATTGCGGATTCGGCTCGCCGCCGCCGTCCGCGCGGCATGACGACAGCCGTGCAGTGGGTAAGTGCCTCGACCTGACGCCGCAGTCGCTCGCTATACGGGATAGTTCGCGCAAGTCTTCAGCGAACCGTCTGCACGCGTGGGAGGGCAATTGGTATCGCATGCGGCTGAATTTCCTCTGATTTGGCTCCGGATGCTGGGCTCCCGGCGGCAGCATTGATTACGCGGGATTGCACGGCGCTCAAGGAGCTGGCCGAGCGTTTGTGGGCCCATTACCAGGACACGCTGCAGGAAGGCGAGCGCAATCCGAAGCTCCCCATGGACGTCGGTACGTCGACCACCACGAATCTGGAAAAGGCCGCACTGCGCGCGCGGCGCGGCGTGATGGGAACGTGTCCCTTGTTGATCGTTGCCGCGACGCAGGCGACCTGGAACGGCGAGCCTTATTCCGCGGCCTGAAATAGATCGGCTGTGAGTGTGGGAGCCGGCGCACCGCGACCGCGCGGCCGCATCGAGGTCTCCGCGGCTTGCAACAGACCGCGTATGCGTTGGATGGAGTAACCGGTGGCGTCCGCCAGTTGGCGGACGCTGCGGCCCGACTGGTACAGGGTGCGCAACCTGTCGCCCATCGCGTTGATCCGGTCCATCGACAGACGTTCGTTCGGCAGCAGCGGTGGCAGTATCGCGCCGCCTTCGTAGCCTTTGTGCGCGCGCCCGCGTGGCTGGACGTGTTCGGCGGCTTCGTCGCCCCATGCGGTCCAGCCCGGCCGTGCGTGGCGTGCGAACAATTCCAAGTACGCGCCCGGAGAGCAGGCTTCGATCAGCTCGTACTGCTCGTCGGGCTTGCGCGAGTGCTCACGTTTTCGCGTTTCGATCATGTTGACCTGTGAGCGGCCTGGCGCCAGCGTGCGCATAGAGCCATGCACCCCGAACAGCAGCAGCTCGGTCACATTGCGAAAATAAAAACCCACGCCGCGCCCATCCGGTCCGCCGTCCTTACGCCGCTTGGCCCATACGATGTTGCTGACGTATCGGAAGCCCCAAGCCTTCATGACCGCAAGGCCGTCGGGCAGGAGAGCATTAGGCACCCACAAGTACAAGTGGGCGTTGGGCGCGAGCACACTTTTGACATCCAGCGAGGAGATGGCTTCGAGCGACATCGTAGAGTAGCGATCCAGCCGCCGGTGCTCGGGAGCGACCTTGCCGGTGCGGTTGGCGAATCTCCACGGCGGGTCGGCAAGGACGGTAGAAAAACCCCCGACGATGCGCGGAAGCGCGGGCGGCTCGGATTGCGGGCGGAGTGGCGTCGTGCTCATGGAAGCCATCCTAGCATGAAAGATCTGATAAAAGATCTTAAAGCATAGGACAGCATATGTTCGCGATACGGGTGGGTCCTCGCGGCCGGCATAGTGCTGCTCCGTTGGGCGTAAGCATCAACTTGCCGCACCCGTCGACGAAACTCTGTCAGGAAACCTCGACATGATCCGTCGGCGGAAAGCGCGAAAAAAGGTGTCGAAAAAAGGTGTAAAAAAGGTGTCAGGGACAATTTCTGACGTCGGGATGAGGCGTGGTGCGACAGGCGGAATGAGGGGTCAGAGACATTATTCGCGAGAGCAAGCGCAAGGCCGTATTCCGCTGACCCGCGATTCGCCCGTCTCAAATGAATATTCAAAACAGGCAGAAAACAGGGGTCAGATAAACTTCTGACCCCTGTTTTCCACTCTGACCCCTGTTTTCCCGGTTTCCTAGTCATCACATAGCCGATCTTGTTGACGATGTGGAAGCCGGGCTCTGCATACCAGGTGCCGTCGCGATCATCACCCGTTTCGACAACGCAAAACAGGGGTCAGAGTGCACTTTCTTCTGACTTGTCGTGCTTGCAAAAACAGGGGCCGGATTACACTTTTCGTCCAAAAACGGGCTCAGGTTCGCTTACAGTCGTTTGAAGTTTCGCGGGGCGGCAAAGGGAAAAAGGTGTCAGGGACAATTTCTGACGTCAGGAAGAGGCGCAAGAACGGGGCAGGTTCGCTTCTCGACCTCGCCGGTCATGCGAGGTGGGCGTTGAGCGGGTCGGACACGGGCGAAGCGCCTTGTCTTGGTTTTGACCATCGCGCGGAAGTTGCTCCTCGCCAGCGCGCTCCTGTTGAAGGTAGGTGCGGATGGAGGTGAGGTTGTCGTCGGACGGGCGCAACAGGTCAGGCACCGGCTGCGCGCGCCTGTCGGAAGTGAAGGCAGGTGGCGTACGGTTGGGTGCTACAGAGAGGGCACTCCCATTTCTGTGAGTAGTCGGTGTGCCGGATCGTAGAATGCTGGGGCCCTGCTCGGGTCCTGATCGCTACCCTCAGGGACCACGATCACCATTCCTTGGCGCGCGCGGGTGAGCAGCACGCGGTAGGCGTTGAGTAGATAACGTTGCCGAATTGCGTTGCGGACTCGTTCCCAGCGTTTGCCCTTGAATCCGAAATAGTCCCACCGACCATCGTTGATTCGCAGGTCGCCGTCCCAGACGACGCATGTCCAGTCAAGTTCCAGCCCTTGGACCTGGAACTCCGTTGCGACGTCCTCGAGGTAGTAGGAAGAGCGCACATCTCGCTTGTCTTCGAGGAACCAGCGGACAGGATCCACCTTTACGCGAACATCGATGGCGTGAGGCTTGAGCCTTTGCGCTTGTGACGACACGACGATGCCATAGCGCTCGGTTCCGCGAGCCTGCTGGCGCAACCAATCCTTGGCTCGATTGAGATCGCGGGTCACGCGGATGGGAAAGTTCGGCAGGACTTCTGAAAGGGTTGTTCGCGCTGCCTCAAGCTCCAGTCCAAGCAAACGATTGACGAAAGCGGCAACGCGTTCGGACCGGAATGAGCGCATGGATGTTGCGAGGTGAAGCGCAGCATCCCGGTGCGCGCGCGGGTTTTGCTCCAGTGCGCGAAGCTCATCGTCTGCGTGATACTCGATTTCGCGCAGCCGTGGCGACAGATAAACCGACCAGTTGTTGAATTGCTTGCGGATCGCTGCGAGCCATTCGCTGATGCCGGCTTCGCCGGTGTTGATCTCCTGCCCACTGCCGACGAGACAGACAACAACGGCCCAGTCGTCGTGGCGATCGAGACAGGAAATCAGGAACTCGGGTTCGGACTGGTCGAACCCGTCAATGCCCTTCTTGCGCTTCATGAAGCTCGATGTCTGATCCAGGTCCCATGCGCGTTGTGCCTCATCGAACAACGCGATGTGTTCGATTGGAGCAAGGCGACTCGCGAGGCAATCGTCCCGGAAGTGATGGACGTTCTGAATGAATTGCTTGACTGCGCTTCGCGCTTGGCCGATGCGGAGGACTTCGCCTCTTTCTTTCGCTCGCACAACCTGATCCTGCGCAAGAGCTTCGTGCAGTACGCTTACAAGCGGGCCGTTGCCGGAAAGGTAAACGCTGTAGAGACTGTCGTCCTTGTCGGTATGGCGGTTCGCGATATCCAGTCCGACCAATGTCTTGCCCGCACCGGGCACTCCGGTCACGAAGAAGATTGCTTTCTCGCCACGCTTTCGGACTTCCGCAATCAGTTCCGAAAGCCGTTGCGCAGTGACAGCGAGATTTTCCGCACCTGCATCGTTGCGCGATATTTCCTCGACAGAGTGACCGGCATAAAGAGCGCGAGCCGCCTCGACGATGGTGGGCGTCGGGTGATAGCGCCCATTCTGCCAGGCGTCCGAATTGATTGGAGTCGGTGGAAATTGCTCCAATCCGAGCTGAACAACGCCGACCAGGTCGATGGAGTTGCAGCATATCGGTGTCGCAACATCGTCCTTGTGCAGCCCCAGTTCGACTTGATGCGTTGGGTTACTCGCCTCAGTCGCGACGAGTACAGGCACGATTGGAATCCGATGGCTTGCTTCGTGAAAGTTCTTGAGATCGAGCGCGTAGTCCCACACCTGGTCAATGGCATCGCGTGAGAAATCGGTCGCGCCAACTTTGAATTCGATAACGAACAGGACGTTCTCAAGCACGAGCACCGTGTCCACACGTCGGCCCAGCCGAGGTATGTCGTACTCAAAGAATACTGCTCCGCTCGATGCAGCATATCCTTGGAGCAAATCTTTTAGAACGGAAATTTGCTTCGACCACGCGACCTTTTGTGTCGGTTCATCAGCAAAGCCAGACCAACTTGCCAATGCCCCGAGAATGAATTCTGGGTCTTCGGCAAGAAATTTCTCGATGGATGCGCCGTGCCCCCATCTTTTTCGTAATGCCTTCGGTTCCATCGCTGATTGGCCCCAGGATCTCTCCAGGGTAACCCAAGAAAAAAAAGGTGTCAGGGACAATTTCTGACGTCGGGATGAGGCGTGGTCCGACCGGGATTCGGCGGATGTGCTGATGGTGCTCGATGCGTGCGGCGACGATGCTGCGGCGCATGGCCCGACTTCCGCGCTTGGATCTTCCCGGCATTCCGCAGCACGTGGTGCAGCGGGGCAACAACCGGCTGCCGTGTTTCCTGGACGACGAGGATCGCCAGCACTACCTGCAATGTCTGCTGCAGGCGCTGACGCGGTTCGGCTGCAGGCTGCACGCCTACGTGTTGATGGACAACCACGTGCATCTGCTGCTCACGCCTCGCGAGACGGGCGCGCTGTCGCGATTGATGCACACGTTCGCGCGCAATTATGCGGGGCGGTTCAATGACCGCCACGGTCGCACGGGAACGCTGTGGGAGGGTCGATACAAGGCTTGCGTCGTGGATTCGGGCAGGTATTTCCTGGCGTGCAGCCGCTACATCGAGCTCAATCCGGTGCGCGCATGGATGGTGCCGCGCCCGGCTGATTACGCGTGGTCGAGCTGGCGCGGTCATGCGGGTGAACGCATCGACCCGCTGCTGACGCCGCATGCGGAGTACCTTGCGCTGGGTGCCGATGCGGCCGCGCGGGCATCGGCATACCGGGCCCTGTTCGACGAAGCGTTGCCGGACGAAGTGGTGGACGATATCCGCCGCTATTTGCGACAGCAGAAGGCGCTGGGCACCGATCGCTTTCGTGCATGGGTCGAGGCGCGCACCGATCGATTCGCCGGCTTGCGCAGCGCGGGGCGACCACGCTGCAAGCAAAATTGTCCCTGACACCATTTTGCAGTACCGGCGTCCCCTTTTTGTCCCTTTTTGTCTAGTTGTTGACCGTGATCAAGTCGGCGACTTTGACAACGGGATAGCGTGTTTGTCGCCATCCTTGGAGTAGCGCCAGAAACAAGCAAGTGGCGACCGTTATGAGGGGACGGCGAAAGTTATCCAATCGATGGGAGGTCAAACCATGCGTTACGTGATTCTTGCCATAGTGATTCTTCTCTCTCCGGCGGTCCCGACACAGGCTCAGGCTCAAGTGAGCATCAGCATCGGGGACCACGGCGTCCGCCTCGGATTTGCAATTTCGACATATCCGACGCTGGTCCGAATTCCTGGTTACCCGGTCTATTACGACTCGCGGGTGGATTCGAACTACTTCTTCTACGATGGCTTGTACTGGGTATACCAGGACGATAACTGGTATTCGAGCACTTGGTACAACGGCCCTTGGGACCTGATTGAACCTGTCTATGTGCCCTCGTTCTTGTTGCGCATCCCTGTGCGCTATTATCGCCGCCCGCCCGCTTATTTCCATGGCTGGCGTGCCGATACTGCGCCGCGCTGGGGCGATCACTGGGGTCGCAACTGGGAACGGCAGCGCACCGGATGGGATCGCTGGAACCGTCGCTCAGTGCCCAAGGCCGCGCCGTTGCCAACGTATCAACGCAATTACACCGGTAGCCGCTATCCCAGTCAGCTGGATCAACAGCGCTCCATCGAGTCCCGCAGTTATAACTACAAGCCACGCGAAGAGGTGAGCCGCCAGATTTTTGATCAGCGCCGGCATCGCGCGGAATTGCCTGCCCAACGGCAAAAGCAGCAAACAGCCCAGCAGCAGGCAGCCCAACGACAAAAAGCCCAGCAGCAAAAGCAACAGACAGCGCGTCAGGAGCAGCAGAACGCTCAACGGCAAAAAGCCCAGCAGCAAAAGCAGCAGACAGCGCGTCAGAAGCAGCAGAACGCTCAACGGCAAAAAGCCCAGCAGCAAAAGCAGCAGACAGCGCGTCAGGAGCAGCAGAACGCCCAACGGCAAAAAGCCCAGCAGCAAAAGCAGCAGACAGCCCGTCAGGAGCAGCAGAACGCTCAACGGCAAAAAGCCCAGCAGCAAAAGCAGCAGACAGCGCGTCAGGAGCAGCAGAACGCCCAACGGCAAAAAGCCCAGCAGCAAAAGCAGCAGGCAGCCCGTCAGGAGCAGCAGAACGCCCAACGGCAAAAAGCCCAGCAGCAAAAACAGCAGGCAGCCCGTCAACAACAGCAGCAGAAGGCACCGCAGCAACAGCAGCGGAACGCACAGCAACAGAAGCAGCGTTCGCGGCCTGCACCTAAAGCCCGCGCCACCGCCAAGAAGGGCGGAAATCGTGGAGCTGAAAAGGGCAAGGACAAAGACAAGAAAGACAACAACAAGGATGGCGGCGGGCATCCATAGTCGACGTCAACGAGTCAACAAGGGGACGGAGGGAATTGAATGCTCTCCGTTCCGTTCCCACACGCGGTTTGATCTTGCCCCTGATCTTGCCTCTGCTTGCCGGACCCCTGTGAACAGGGACAATCTGCCTTTCTTCAACGGACCAGGCAAGGCGTAATCAAGACCGCAGCGGGAGGCTGGGACTGCGCGATTGCGGATGCGCTGTGCCTGGCTATTGGAAGTACCAGGTCACGCGCGCATACGCATAGACGCGCTGCTGCGGCACATTGAACGTGTCGACATTCGGAACGATCGGCAACCCGCCGTATTCGCTGCCGCGGCCGCCGCTGGCGAACTGAACCCCGGCGGTGACGTTCACGTTCTGACTCAGGCTGTAGACGGCCTGACCGACCCACAACGCGCTGTGGTCGTCGAGGTTGGCGATGACCAGGGGTTTGATGTCCAACAGCGGCGTCCACTGCAGATCCATGCCCGCGGCGAGGTAGTTACGCGAAACAGTGAACAGTTGACCGCGAGCCAGACGCACGCTCAATGCTGCAGGCAGCGTCGACAATGCATTATCGCGGCCGCCGACGCCGAAGCCGTTGCGGAAATATTCGACGTAGCCGTCGATGTTGCGGGTGCCCCAGGTCCACGCGTAATGCAGATTGCCGAGCAACGCCGTGCGCGTTGTGCCGTCTTCGCTGCGCGTCGGCACGACTTCCGCGTTCCAGCTTGCGCCGCCGATCGCGCCGCCCAGCGCGACGCCGAGCACGTCGGCGCGGTAGTCGCGCGCCAGCAGCACATCGATACCCAACGCCTGATTTGCACCGATGAACCCATGCCACTTCAGGCCGGCCGAGGACTGGTCCGACGCGAGGGCGTCGGCGTACAGGGCCCTGTTCGACGAAGCGCTGCCGGACGAAGTGGTGGACGACATCCGCCGCTATTTGCGACAGCAGAAGGCGCTGGGCACCGATCGCTTTCGTGCATGGGTCGAGGCGCGCACCGATCGATTCGCCGGCTTGCGCAGCGCGGGGCGCCCACGCTGCAAGCAAAATTGTCCCTGACACCATTTTGGGAGGCATCGCTGTGCTCAACCTATCCGGCCGACCGCGCAAGTTATCGGCCTTTGCGCTTCGGACTGCGGATGATTCAGGCGCGTCCCGCAACAATATTGACGCTCAGCGCTATCACGATCACATTGAAGAAGAATGCGACGAGCGCATGCACCAGGGCGACTCGACGGATCTCGCGCTCGCTGATCTGCACATCCGAAACCTGGAATGTCATGCCGATGACGAACGCGAAATACACGAAATCCCAGTAGTCGGGCTGTTTTGTGCCGGGGAATTCGAGTCCGCTGCGTTTGCCGCCGCCATCACCGTAGTATTCGTGCGCATAGTGCACGGCGAAAACCGTATTCACGAACAACCAGGCGAGCAACAAACTGCATATCGCCAGGACAATTTCCACGACGCCGCCACCTTTGCTTGCATGCAGTTCCATGACCAGCGCCACAAGAGCCACGACCGACACCAGCGCGCTGCTTAGCAGGAATCCCCAATAGCCTTCGTCCTGCGTGCGGGCGCGCTGGCGCATCGAGGCAACTCGGGAAGTGGCGAACATGAGCGTGGTGGCGCACAGAAAAATCAGCGTGGCGATATCAAATGCGAGCAACACCGCCAACGCAGGGTGCATGTCGCTCAGCAATGCACTGACCGCAAGCACCAGAAAAATCACGGCGCTGATGTCAAAACGCCAACGCCGACGAAACAGGTCGAGGAAACGCTTTGTCCAGGTCCTGCGAGCCGCTTCAGTTTTTGCTGCTGCCATGGGTCATGATCGTCCGCCGGATTCGCATGATGATAGTCTGTCGGACAGCCTGCGACTGAATCCGGCCGGGTGCATCAACGAGTTGCAGCGGTCCGGTCCACCGAAAAGGTGTCAGGGACAATTTCTGAGGAAAGATTGGGCGAAGAATGACACGTTGGGTGGGAACGCGCTGACGTACGCGGCCGCGTGTTGGCGATGCTGGGTGCAGGGTTCCAAAAATTGTCCCTGACACCAAGTACTGCGGCGCGCAACGCTGCGATTAGTCGAATCCGTCCGCGAAGATGTCGTCGTTCGGCGGCGTCGGTGGCGTCGACTGCGGTCCGGTCAATGGTAGCGTGCGCAGCCGCGATCCGGTCAGCGCCGCATACGCGTTCGCGATCGCTGGCGCGATCGGCGGCAAGCCAGGCTCGCCGACACCGCCGATCGGCGGTCCGCCCTGGATCACCTGCACGGTGACGACGGGCATGTCGCGCATGCGCAGCATCTTGTAATGATTGTAATTGCGCGGCGATACCGCGCCGGCCGCGAAATTCATCTGACCCCAGAGCGCCGCCGACATGCCCTGCGCGATAGCGCCTTGCATCTGCGCCTCGACCGTGTCCGGATTGATGACGCGGCCGCAGTCGATCACGCAAGCGACGCTGTGCACCTTGATCTGCAGCGGCGTCGCGCCGGAGATCTCGACGACCTGCGCGACGATGCTGCCGAAGGCGGCGTGGAATGCGATGCCGCGCGCGTGGCCGCTCGGCAGCGCCGTGCCCCAGCCGCCGAGTGCCGCCGCCGCGTTCAGCACCGCGAGTGAGCGCGCGTCGTTGGCGAGCAGCTGGCGACGGAAATCGACCGGATCGGCGCCGGCCAGCAGCGCGAGCTCGTCGAGCGCGCTCTCCACCATGAATGCGTTGATCGAATTCCCGACCGAGCGCCAGAAGCCGACCGGCACGCCGGCCGTGTGACGCGTGTACTCCACCTGCCGCGTGCCGAACGCGTAGGCCTGCTCGATTGCGCCGTCGACCGCCTGCGAGTCGACGTCGTTCGGACCGATCCAGCCGCGCTGGAACAGGATCGACGGCGAGACGTTGCGATACCACCAGGCGACGACGCTGCCGGCGGCGTCCAGACCCGCGCGCACGCGCACCAGCGCCATCGGACGGTACTGGTCGTTTGTGAAATCCTGCTCGCGCGGCCAGGTCAGCTTGACCGGCTGCCCGATCGCCATCGATACGCGCACCGCCTGCGTGACGTAGTCGAGCTCGAACTTGCGGCCGAGACCGCCGCCCATGAACGTGCAATGCACGCTGATCTGTTCGAGCGGGAGCCCGGTCAGCGCCGCGGCCGCGGCCTGCACGAAGCCCGGAGCCTGCGTCGGCGCCCAGATCTCGCAACCGGCCGTGGTCACCGATGCGGTGCAGTTCATCGATTCCAGCGTCGCGTGCGCGAGGTACGGCACGTCGTAGTAGAGATCGACCTGCTGCGCCGCGCCGGCGAGCGCCGCGGCGACGTCGCCATCGGTCTCTGCGACTGCGGTCGTCGACGAGAAGATCAGTTGACGCGCCTGCGCTGCGATCACCGCGTTGTCGAGGTCGGCCGACGACGCCGGAATCGACCAGTCGACGTTGAGATCCTGCGCAATCTGCATAGCCGCGTACGTGTCGCTCGCGACGACCGCGACCGCGTTGTCGAGCGCGACCACGGCAATTGCGCCCGGCGGCGTCGACGGAGGGCTGGCGACGGTTCCGCCGAGTGTCGGGCAGTGCTTGATCACCGCATACACCATGCCTGGAACGGTCACGTCGATTCCGAAGATCGCCGTGCCGTCGCATTTCGACGGAATGTCGGGGCGCGCCACCGGCGTGCCGATCAGGCGCAGATCGGAGTCCGGCGTCAACGCCGGATTGGTGGGCGGCGTGCGGAGCGCGGCGCCCGCGGCGAGCTCACCATAGGTGAGCACTGCGTTATTCTGCGTGTTGACGACGGTGCCGTTGCCGATCGCGCTGCAGACGCTGGGGTCGACGCCCCAGACGCTCGCGGCCTCCGCGATCAGCATGTCGCGCGCCGCGGCGCCGGCCGTGCGCAGCGCGTCGTAGAAGCCGCGCACGCTCATGCTGCCGCCGGTCAGCTGTGAGCCGCTGCCGGGATTGACGAACGCCGGATCGGGCGGTGCGACCACGCCGGTGACTTGGGTCCAGTCGACCATCAGATCCTCGGCGACGATCTGCGGCAAGGCCGAGATCACGCCCTGCCCCATCTCCTGGCTGCCGACGTAGATCGTGATGCTGTTGTCGCTGCCGATCAGAATCCACGAATTGACGACCGCGTCCTGCGGTTGCGGTGCCACCCCGGCGGCGCGTGCGAGGCGACCTACCAACGGGAGCGAGAAGCCGATCATCATGCCGCCTGCGGCGGCGCTGGACACGAGAAAACGCCGCCGCGAGACTCCGCTCGAGACCAGCTCGCGCTCGGGCCGGGTCATGGCGCGCTCCTCAACGCAGCTGCGGCAGCATGGATGGCGGCCCGAATGCGCTGGTACGTGCCGCACGCGCAGATGTTGTCCATCGACTGGTCGATGTCGGCGTCGCTCGGACTGCTGTTCTGGCGCAACAGCGCGGCGGCGGCCATCAGCATGCCCGACTGGCAGTAGCCGCATTGCGGCACTTGGTGCGCGATCCAGGCCTGCTGGAGTTGCGGCATGATCGCAGCCAGCCCTTCGACGGTCGTGATCTGGCGGCCCTGTGCTTCTCCGACGTCCATGTCGCACGAGCGCTCGTACTCGTTGTCGACGAGCACCGTGCACGCGCCGCAGACCTCGATGCCACACCCGTATTTCGTACCGGTCAGCCCGAGGTGGTCACGGAGGACCCAGAGCAGCGGGGTGGAGAAATCAACGTCGACCTGATGGTCGACGCCGTTAACGGTCAGTGTGATCATGGCTCCTCCGCCCCGAAAGTACACCAACGAACTCCTCCATGAGCATACTTGTTTTTCGGCGCCGATGTCGTGAAGGTAGTCACGCTGCGCGCTCGTGTGGGAGACTCGTCCGCGCATGATGCTCAGCCGTGCTTCGACTCGCAAAGGCATTCATGAAGTCGGAGCCGGAGACGAGATCCAGATCACATTCGGCTGATTCCACGCTGCTAAGATACGCGAGACGTCCGTAGACGGGAGGAACCGACATGGCGCTGCCAGCTAAGCGTGCCGTGCTGCTTGCCTGCATCGGTATTGCAGCGGCTACTGGCGCGCACGCCGCGAACGGCGACTGGACCGTCGTCGGCTGGAACAATCTCGGCGTGCAATGGATGGATTCGGACTATTCGGTCATGTCGATCCTGCCGCCGTACAACACGCTCGAGGCGCAGGTCATGGATTCGACCGGTCAATTGATAACGCCCGCGTCCGGCGTCATCGTAACGTTCGAGGCGGTCGCCGACCCGACCGGATCGATCAATTCGACGTCCATCGGCAAGACCGACTTCTGGAACTATGCGCAGTCGCTGTTCGGCCTCGTCGAACCGCTGCCGCCCGATACTGGCCTCACGGGCATCTCGATGCCGGGTATTGCCAACGCACCGCAGCCGCTGACGTTCGACGCGACCACCGGCGCGTGGATTGGTGAGGGAATTCCGGCGACGCCGTACGACGACGCCGGCCACAAGAACACGTATCCCCTGTTTCGCGTCACCGCACACGACGCCAACGGCGCGGTGCTCGCGATCAGCGACGTCGTGCTGCCGGTCTCGGACGAGATCACCTGCAAGACCTGCCACGCATCGAACAGCGGGCCCGCTGCGGAACCGGTGGAAGGCTGGGTAAACGACCCCGACCCCGAGCGTGATTACCGGCTCAACGCGATCCTGCGGCACGACGACCGGGAGGGCGGCAATCCGGACTACGCTGGCGAGCTTGTCGCAGCCGGCTACGACCCGGCCGGCCTCTACGCGACGGTCACGCAGCTGGGCAAACCGGTCCTCTGCGCGGTCTGTCATGCGTCAAATGCGCTCGGCACCGGCACCATGGGCGTCGCCGGCGTCGCGCCGCTGACGACGTCGATGCACCGTCTGCACGCGAACGTGATCGATCCAGCGACCGGCATCTCGCTCGACAACGAGAACAACCGGTCGGCCTGCTATAACTGCCATGCAGGTCCGACTACCAAATTCCTGCGCGGCACCATGGGCAACGCGGTCGCGGCCGATGGCACGCTCCAGATGCAGTGCCAGAGCTGCCATGGCCGGATGAGTCGCGTCGGCACACAGGGCCGCACCGGCTGGCTCGACGAGCCGACGTGTCAGAACTGCCATACCGGTACGGCGCTGAACAACAATGGCGAGATCCGCTACACGAACGTCTACGACACGAACGGCGAGCGACGCGTCGCGGTCGATACGACGTTCGCGACGACGCCCGACGTGCCGGAGCAAGGCTTCTCGCTTTACCGATTCTCTGCTGGTCATGGCGGCCTGCAGTGCGAGGCTTGCCACGGCTCTACCCATGCCGAGTTCCCAAGCTCGCACGTCAACGACAATCTGCAAAGCATCGCGCTGCAGGGCCATACCGGCACACTCGTCGAGTGCGCGACCTGCCATGGGACGACGCCGAACACGGTCGCCGGAGGCCCGCACGGCATGCATCCGGTCGGGCAAAGCTGGGTGAGCCGCCACGGTGACGCCGCCGAGGGCAACGGTCGCCTGGCGTGTCGCGCGTGTCATGGCAGCGACTATAGGGGCACCGTGCTTTCGTACAGTCAAGCGGATCGCACGCTCAACACCGGATTTGGATCACGCACGTTCTGGGCAGGCTTCCAGATTGGCTGCTACGCCTGCCACAATGGCCCGAACAGCGATGACGGCAATTCGAATCACGCGGCCGTCGTGAGCGATGTGATGGCGGCGTCGAATGGGACGCCGGTATCGATGGCGCTCGTGGCGACAGACGTCGACGGCGATCCGCTGACGCTACGCATCGTCTCGCAGCCCGCGCACGGCACCGTCGGACTCTCGGGTACCATCGCGACGTACTACCCGGACGCGGGATTCGACGGGGGGGATACCTTCACGTTCGCAGCGTGGGACGGCGAAACGAATTCGAACCTCGGGACGGGCACGATCAACGTAGCGGTGCCGGACGCGATCTTCGCGAACAGCTTCGAGGTCCCGTGAGCCGGTGAGCCAACCAGGAGCTGAAGGCCACCACGGCCCGCGTCGCGCAGTCGCGCGCTTTCCTTGAGCCCAAGAAAAAAGGTGTCAGGGACAATTTCTGACGTCGGGATGAGGCGTGGTCCGACCGGGATTCGGCGGGTGTGCTGATGGTGCTCGATGCATGCGGCGACGATGCTGTGGCGCATGGCCCGACTTCCGCGCTTGGATCTTCCCGGCATTCCGCAGCATGTGGTGCAGCGGGGCAACAACCGGCTGCCGTGTTTCCTGGACGACGAGGATCGCCAGAAAAATTGTCCCTGACACCATCTCAGACCGACAGTCCCGCATCGCCTTCCAATACCGTCTGGCGCATTTGTGGTGGTTCGCCGGCGCGCCAGAGCGGCACCTCGAGCCGAACGCGATAGCGCAGCGGCCCGCCGTCTTCGCGCGGGCTGCGCTCGATGGGCCGCGGGATGCAGACGAAGTCGGTCGTCATCGTGTCGGCGTCGACGCGGACGATTGCGTAGCCGTGTCCGCCCATGTCGACGAAGGTCAGGTGCGGCGCCATCTCCGGATTGCTCACGGCATGCGCCTTCGCCAGGTCGCCGCTGCGTGCGAACTCCAGCGCGGAACGCACGCCGTGATGCAGCAGCAGGTTCATCGTAGGCGCCATCGATCCGTCGTCGCGGTCGGCGATGAACATCGGACGCAAGGGATCGTCCTTTTTTCCGTGCTCGTAGGCTTCCTGCATGCCCGGCGACGAGATCGAGCCGCCGACGAAGGTGACGCCCACCGGCTCGAACGCGGCGGGCGGCAATGCCTTCGCGGCGTAGCCCGCCCAGAAGCTGTGGCGATCGCCGGACACGATCGCGAAACCGGTAATGCCGGCGTCGCGCACGGCGTCGAAGATCTCGCCGCGCTCGTGGTAGATGCCGCCCCAGTCGCCATTCGACAGCACGGCATAGCCATCGGTCCATGGCTTCGTCGATGACGGCAGCATCGCGGCCGGCAGGTTCTGCGGATCGATGCGCCAGTCGGGTGTGCCGAGCGAATTGCCCCAGATCTTCCAGGTCGCGGTGGCGTTGCGCAGTCGATCGAGGAACCATGTTTTCTGCTTCGCGCCCAGCATCGATTGAGGCGGCTCATTGGCGCGGTAGTTGGGAATGGACTTCTCGCCGAACACGAGCTTCTCCGGCGGATGGCCATTCGCGAACGCGCGGCCGCTGTCGACCTGCATCGACAGCGCCTCGGGAAAGAAGGGGAAGGACACGCCCTCGAACAGCGGACCGAGCTCCTTGCGATTCGACGGGTCCGGCCCGCGGAAGCTGTGCTGGTCGGTGAGGATCAGGTCGATGTGGCGGCCCCAGCGCAGCGAGCGATACGCGATCAGGCTGTCGATCGCGGCGAGGTTGTTGGCTTCGCGTCCGAGGCCGTGCTCGTCGAAATCGGTCACCGGCGTGTCCACCACGTGCGGTGGATCGAAGCTTTCCAGGCTGCGGCTTGGCGGCGACACGCGCGCCGGCTGGAATTCGAACCATGCCTGGTTTGCCGCGACCTTGAGCGTCTGCGCGGGCACCAGGCCCTCGCCGAATTCCTGGATCGACTGCCAGCCTTGCCACGAGAATTCGTGGTTGTCCCACATCGCCACGAACGGAAACCGCGCGCGCGCATCCTGCAGATCGGGATCCTGCAAATACGCGTGGTAGAGCACGCGATAGTCGTCGAGCGATGCGGGCACATGGAAACGGTTTTTGGCGACCGTCTTGCCCTGCGGAAATTTCACCGGGAACTTGATGACGCGGTCGTAGCGGTGGCCGTCCTTGACCTGGTCCGGGTACTGGACGACCTCGTAGATGAAGTCGCCCAGGTGCAGCACGAAGCCGAGTCGGTCTTCCGGCGCGGCGCGTTCGTCCTCCCAGATCATCCTGCGATAGGCGTTCAACGCGCCTTCGCACACGTCCTGGCAACTGACGAACGCGAAGCGCGATGGTCGCGGATCGTCGTGCGTGGGCGCGGTCAGTGTGCGGCCGACGCGGCTGCCGTTGCCGTCCTCATCGACGAAGCGATACCAGTATTCGCTCGCAGGATGCAGATCGCCGACGAGCACGCGGCAGGTCCAGTCGGCCTGGGGCAGCACCCGCGTCATGGCCGTTGCGATCACGCGCGTGAACGCCGGATCGTCCGCCACTTCGAGCAGCAAGGTGGCATCCTTGCGCCCGTCCGCATAGGGACGTCGCGTCCAGAGCAGGACGCTGTTCTCGTCGGGATCGCCCGATGCGACGCCCTGCGGATACAGGTCGCGACGCTCGCGCCATCCGCTCGAAGAAGGGCGCATGGTTGCGCAGCCCGAAGCCAGGGTCGCGCCCAGTGCAGCGGCGAGTTTCAGGAATTGGCGGCGGTCGAGTGTAGGCATGTCGGTTCCCTGCAGCGGCGGATGCGGTGGTTGGCGCACCGCAACGCTAGGCCCGATCGCGCGTCGGCGAACGTGCCGGAAGTCGGGAAGCCGCTCAATCTACCCCCGTTTCTGGCACCTGCAGGCAAGCCGCCATTTGCGCCAGTTCGGTAGGGGAAGTAATGACAAACCGACTTGTCGAAGGATGCCCGGCCGTGGCTGAAACGCTGACCATCTGGACTTGCGATTGGGTATCCGCAGGCCCGCGCGGATTCGTGCGCGACCTGCGTCTGCGCGGGGCTGCGGAGGAAGCGTGCCTTGCGGTCTGTCTTTCTGGTTGCCAACGACTTGAACTTCCGTCCGGCGGTACACTCCAATCTGCCGCCAGTGCGTTCCCTGCTGGCAGCCAGGAGCCGGTATGAAGATCAAGCGTTCCGTTGTCGCGGGCATTGCCTGCGTGCTGGCTTCTTCGGCGTGGGCGCAGACGGCGCCGCCGAAACCGCTGACCCTGACACTTCCCTCGGAAAGCAGGCCGATCGCCGATCCCGCTCCCGCGCATGACGCCAGTGTGGAGTCCGCCCCGGTTGCCAAAGCCACAGCAGCGGCAGCCACCGTGGCCACAGCGTCTGCGTCATCCGGATCGCCCGCCTTGCAGCCGGGCGTGTACTACGGCGACACGAGCGCCCGCCCTGTCCGTGCCGATCGCGCCGACGCCCGAGGCTGCGACGACTCCATCTACAACCAACCCCAGGTTCACGGCAGCGTGGGCGTGGGCGTGGTCGCGGGCAACCACATCAGCGGCAATTACCAGACAGGCACGATCGACTGGAGCAAGGCGCTGGGCAGCTGCGAACATCCCACCGGTGGCATAGATATTTCGATCCGCGTCGGCAAGGGGAATTTCAACGGCGGGCGTTATCGGAGGCATTGACCCGATCAGCGGGGTGCTTCGGGCCAGGTCCAAGTGCAGCTGGTGCAACCAGGGGAAAAGCAGTGACAGGCAGTCGAATCACAATGATTCATTCCGCCCTTGTTGTCGGAATCTTGTCGCTGGTTGCGGCCGCGAGTTGCGCCGCCCCTTCGAAGCCGGATCAAGTCATTGCTTTGGATGTTACCGGGCTGCGCCCGACAGCCGTGCTTCGGATCGGGGCGCATCGGTTAGCCAAGGTCATTTTCGATACCGGCGCAGGCACGACTGTCATCCCCAAGACTGTGGCGACCGAACTCAATTTGCCGAATGACGGCGACGTGCAGGTTGGCAGTCCGGGCGCGACCAGCGCGCAGACGGGCATGGTGACATCGATCTCCGCTGCGCATTTGGGAGAGGCCGATATCGAAAGCGGCCGCGCTGTGGCGCTGAATTTGCCGGATCGGCTTTCGGAGTATGGCGGGATTGTCAGCCCGAATGCGTTTTCGGGCCGTATCGTGCGTTTTGAATTCGCCAAGAGCAGAGCGATCGTAACGGACAAGGGGCCGACATCGGTACCGAGCGGGATGTCGCTTCCTTACGGCGGGGAAAGCGGCCACCCGCTGCCTTACGCGGAGGTTGATTTCGCCGGGGTGAAGCTCGGTTGTCACCTCGATTCCGGCTCAAAGAACGGGCTGAGCATCCCACTCGAATATGCGAAGCGTGTTCCACTCAAGGGTCCGCTCGTCCCCACCGATCCTGTGCGCATGATCGGTGGGGAGCACGCCGCCTTCACCGCAACCTTGAATGGCGTTGTGCATGTCGGTCCGCTGGCGCTCACCGACCCGCAAGTCCTCTTTGTCGAGGGCATCCCGTCCATCGGCAATGTCGGGTTTCAAGTTCTGAAAAATCTCACGCTTGTTCTCGATCCCCAGGGACAGCGTAGCTGGCTGCTGCCTGCCGATTGAGAGGCTTAAGGGGCTAAATGGGTTCAGGTCCACTGGGTGCGGTGTCGGTCGGCACGTGGCGGTCGATGGGCGATCCTCGAGTTTCTGGGTGGCATCGTCGACGAGATGGATCTGAACACGCGCATCTTGACCAAGGGCGCGAAGCCCGCAATTTCAAGTGGCTTCGGCGTGCTGGAGGCCCGCGCAAGCGCCATCGAACGGCACTACAGCGCGCCCCAGGAAAGTTCGGGGCCCGACAAGAAAGCAGGGGTGAGGTCGCACTTTCAGGACAGTCGTTTGGTGTATCGTTTTGGCCATTTGCGGGGAGGGAGCACCATGCGACTCGTGATTCGCTGCAGGTTGTTGGTATGCGTAATCGCGATGGCGAGCTGCGGCTCGAGTCTCGCCGGTGTCAAGGAAGGCGAGGCGGCCTTGCTGAAAAAGGACTACGCCACGGCCCTCGAGGAATTTCGACCGCTGGCTGCGCGTGGCGATGCCGAAGCTCAATACCGCCTGGGGCGGATGTATGAATTCGGCGAGGGAGTCGCGGCGGACATGCCTCAGGCCATGATCTGGCTGCGCAAATCGGCCGAGCAAGGGAACGCGTTCGCGCAGACCGAACTCGGGATCATCTACGCGACCGGCGATGGCGGCGTCTCGCGGGACGACGCCCAGGCTGTCGCGTGGCTGCGAAAAGGCGCCAACCAGGGCAACGCGACGGCCGAGTACAACCTCGGGGCCATGTACGCCAAGGGCCAGGGCGTGACCACGGACTACGCAAGGGCGGTCACGTGGTACCGCAAGGCGGCCGACCAGGGAATAGTCGACGCGCAGTTCAAGATGGGCTTGCACTACGAGAAGGGTGCGGGCATCGCCCAGGACGACGTTCTCGCCTACGCCAATTATGCGATCGCCGCACGCAGCGGCGATGCGGATTCCGTGGCGTTCCGCGACGCCATGGGCAGGAAGCTTCCCCCGGCGAAACTTCGCGAGGCCAGGACGCTTGCGGACAACTGGCAGCTGGGCCAACCGACCCCCGGTTCGATCGCCTCGGCGAACGGGCAAGGCGTCTCGACCGCCGCGGCCTCCGCGTCGAGGCCGGACAGATGCTCGGCCAGCGGAAGTATGGAAGGCGAAAGATTCACGGCGAACCATTGCGTCGTTTCGCTGTACGGTGACCAGCACAGCGTGGCCATCTGGTTCAATGAAGATCCAATCCCGCCGGAGGAGGCGGACAATTTCCGGCTTTCCTCCTACGCCAACGACAGCGAAGGCGGCAAACCGCGAACGATGGTACAGATCATGTTCTGTCCGGGCGGCGGCTCGGACACCTCTTCGCCCGCAGCGGTGAAGTCGATCGACGTCAATACCAATAACGCACGATCGCCGCTGGCGGGCCTGCAGCGGGTCGCTGAAGCACCCGGGGATTTCAAGGTCGAAAAAATGACTGGCGAGATCAAGCCGGGGTCCATGCTGACCGGCAGAATCGTCGGCGGAACGGGAAAGACCACGTGGATTTTCGACTTCGACGTGAAGCTGCCCGAAAAAGAGGCGGCGTCCGGAATGACCTGCAGCAAGTAAACAAGCGCAAGGCAGATTCCGGTTCGCTTCGACGCTGCTATCCGCCGGTCGCCGATCAATGCCTCAAGCGACGACTGCCGTCGAAGTGTCCGCGGCCGACGCGGATGGAAATGTCCACGCTGCCCGTGGGATGTTCGCAGCTGCCGAGCGCCTTGCTCCAGTTGATCGTGCCTGTCTGATAATTGCCGCTGACGTGGTTGCCCGCGACCACACCTGCGCCGACGCTGCCGTGGACCTGGGGCTGGTTGTAGGTCGAGTCGTCGCAGCGCCGGACGTCGGCAACCTCATCACGGCCGGCAGTGTCGCTGGTGTCGCCGTAATACACGCCAGGCTGCAAGGCGGGTGATCCGGATGACCGAGGCGCCGTGGCTGCCGGGGCGGAGCCCGCGGGAGACACCACGGTGGCCTCCTTCGCCGGAGCGGCAGTGGCGGCCAGTCTGCTTTGCGCCGGCAACGTAAGGGTCAGTGGCCCTGGCGGCGCCGCTCACGCAAAAGCCGAAAAGGCCAACACGCAGGCGATGCCCGCTACAACAGAATGCTTGATCCACATACCGGCTCCTTGCGGCCAGCAGGGTATGGGCTGGCAGCAGCTTGGAGGATGCCGCCAGACGGAAGTTCAAGTCGCGGGCGACCGGGAGGGCAGGCCGCGAGTCTCGCGCAATCGAAACCGGAACGGTCGTCAGCTCGTTCCGGACCCTTGTCGTCTTTTCCTATGTGGTGTCGTCCTGCATGCGCTGCACGCGATTGCGGTATGCATGCACGTTGTCGCCAGGTATGCGCGTCTTCTGCGTGCCCTTGACCTCGTCGACCTTTCGATCGTTGGCCGAGCCGGTCACCGGCTCGGCCACGACGGATGTCTCGTGTTCGAAGTCGTGCGATTTGTCGGTGTTGCGGTAATACCGGTACAGGGCCCAATACAGCCCGGTTGCGCCTGCCGGGCCGAGCAGGAGGAGTGCGATGCTGCCATGGCCGCTCATGTCGAGTTCCCCAGCAAGAAGAGTGCGATGCCTTCGAGAAAGGTGCCGACGGTGAGTGCGGCCATGAGCAGCTTCCACTGCTGCACCGGCACGCTGCCCATGGTTTCGCCGGTGCGCCCGTTCACGGCAATGTAGTGGAGCACGCCGCCGTTGGGGCCCGGCTGGTGGTACGAGTAGAGCCAGATCGGCAGGTACATCGATACCCAGCGCGTGCCGTGCACGCTGAGGCGTTCGTGCTCCCAGCGCACGCCGCGATCGTAACGGTCCACCGATTCTTCAACCTGGGCGCGGGCGATCGACAGCAACTCGTCCTCCAGGTGCGGGCGCAGTTGCTCGACGTCCCGGTCGCGCTTCTCCGAGCTGAAGCCCTCGAGGTAGGAAGCGTTCCACTTCAACGCGTTCTTGGTATCGAACGGCAGGATCGTATTGATGATGTTGTTGGTGTTGCTGCGCGTGTCCAGGTTGCCGCGTTCGATGGACGATTCCAGCGGCAGATCGTCCACGGTGAAATCCACGTGCCGACCGAGCTGGTACACGTCGGCGTCGTAGTAGGTCGTCTCTTTGTCGCCGCTGCCCCTCGTGTAACGGCGCGTCTGGACCTCGCCCTGCCCAGTGACATCGGCGCTCGCATTGCCATCGACGATCATGTACGGCAGGTAGACGCCGAGGACGTTCTCGGGTGTGAACTCCTCCTTGAATGCCTTGAGCGCAAACAATCGCCGCTTGTCCACGAACTGGCGGATGCGAGCGACGGCGTCGTCCTTCTTGATGTGGAACGGCAATACCGCGTCGGGCACTGCGCCGTTCGCGATCTGTTCGTTGACTCCGAGGACGTGGCGGCACCAGTGACAACGCGCCGTCATTGCGTTTTCGGTGTTGACCGTCACCTCGGCGCCGCAGCCGCCGCACTTGAAGGTCATCAGGTTGGCGGCGTCGGCCGCAATGTCCCGCGCGCCTGAAGCGATGACGGTGCCCTCGAGTCGGTCGATGCCTTCGCCGAGCCCGAATTCCTCCTCGACCCGCTCGGCGTGCCATTGGTTGCGGCAGTACAGGCAGATGAGCTCGTCGCTGCCGGGCTTCTGGCGGATGTCGGTCGAGCCGCATTTCGGGCAGCGGTTGATGCCGTCCTTGAGTTCGGTGGCGGAGGTGTCGATGGCAACCGGATCGGGCGCCTCCAATTCGTCGCGAATGGGCTTTGGCACCGTCGCCGGGTCGATCGGCAAACTGCCGTGTGGCGGCGGCACGTCCTGGGGCGACCCCGGGCCAGTGTACGGAGGTACCGGCGGCGGCTCCGGCGGTGGCGGATTGTTGGCGTTCGACATGGTGGGTGCGCGGTTCGCGATCTACAGGCCGAGCGCCTTGGTTTTTGCCGCGTCGTAATCGGCCTGCGTGATCAGGCCGAGATCGAGCATCTCCTTTGCCTTCTTCAATTTTGCGATCGGGTCGTCGGCCGTCGGCGCGGCCGGCGCAACCGGTTGCTGCAGGCTGCCCATGCCACCCATCATGCCCGACGCCATGCCGAGGCCGACGATGCCCGCCGGGCCGCCGTGTTCGCCCGCCGACTGCATGCCCGCCGCGACGCTGGCCTGCAAATTGGAGTTGCCGCGCGAACCGGTCAGTGCGTCGGCGCGCTGCACGGTCTTGAGCAGTTCGCGCGTATTCGCGTCGTATTCGATCGAAACGATGGCGGTCTTGACGATGGCCAGGCCGCGATCGGATTTCCACTGATAGCCGTTCTCCACCGCAGCGGACAGGCTCTTGGCGAAACCGATCGAATCCTGCTGCAGCCTGGTGATGCGATGGTTCTTGTCCGAGTCGTTCGAGTACAGGCTGAAGGCCGGCGCGAGCGAACCCACCACTTCGTTGAAGAGCTGGCTTGCGGCGGCATTGTCGATGTCGGTGAAATCGAAGACCTGTTCGGGCTGTAGATAGGAGGCCGGCACGAAGTTCTTCACGAACAAGATCGGATCGACGATCTTCAGCGTGTAGGAGCCGCGCGTGACTGCACCGACCTGCGTGTTGAGGAACGCGTCGTCCCAATAGATTTCCGATTGCGTACCGAAGCGGTTGTCCGGCAGTTCCTTCAGCGAAACGAAGAACGCGGCCTGCTGCGAACCCGGTTGGCCACCGAACTTGAAACGCTCCCAGCTCTGCTTGATCAGCGAATCGACGAGGCCATCGCCCGAAAACATCGACTTCGAGTTGATGTCGTCCGATTTCCAGATGTAACCGCCCGTCTCGGCGGCGAAGCCGGTGATTGCGCCATCCTGGAACAGCAGCAACCCGTAACCTTCGGGAACGACGATCTTCGAGCCATTGGTGATGATGTTGGAGGAAGCCTTTGAATTTGAACCTCGTCCGGCATTGGTTCCGTGCGGGACTGCAGCGAACAGCGCCGCCGTTGCCGGCAAGGCGTCCGGAACCGTGTAGAAGTCCTTCCACTGGTCGGCGAGCACCCCGCCGACAGAGCCCGACACTGCTTGAACAAGACCCATCACATCTCTCCGCGATTCGTGGCCGGGTACTGTACCCACCATGCGCGGCAAACTATACATTGACCGCGAAAATGGGGCAGGTTGAGGTAGTCCGGCTTAGTCGGTTTCTTCAGGGACCGATTGTTTGTCGTTGGCTTCCATGATTGCGGAGCGCAGGGAGGTGTCGCTGCGACGCCCCGGCGTCGAAAAGCACCGCCTGGGAGTCGGATTCACTGCGGAAGAAAAACCGGTTCACGGCATTTTCGGCAACCGGAGTGGCCACCGGCTCTCACTTTCCACATCGATGTGTTCGACCACAGAGCGCGGGGCGAGTGGAAAAGATTGCTCCAGGGACAATTGCTGTTGGTTTCCGGACCAGCGACGTCGTGACCTCCTGATACCGTGACAGCCCGATATGGGTCACGGTGCCGCTCCGTCGAACCCGTCCGCGAAAACTGTGTCGCCGGGGCCTCTGGTAAAAAAATACGCCGAGCCTGGAATCGTGTCCTCCGGCGATCTCCACAGCCACGATCCGATCAGCGCGGTATCTCCATCGAGTGTCACCGGGAGACCGAACTGGTCGGCCGGAGCGCCGTCCTCCGCCACCAGCGTTTGCGACTGGACGAACACGCCACCGGATGCGTCGAAATCATAGACGGCGCCTTGCGCGCTGCTGTTGCTCCAGCCGTCCGCGCCGATCAGTGCGGTCGTGCCCTCGAGCGCGACCGAGTGGCCGAATTTGTCGCCCGCTGCGCCGTCGTCGGCGAGGAGTTCCTGGGTCTGGCTCCAGGTGCCGCCCGTGTCTGTGAAGATGTATGCCGCGCCTTGTGTGTCGTTGCCGCCGGGATTCGCGCCCCATGAACCGATCAGGATGGTCGAGCCCGACAGCGCGGTCGCGTATCCGAAGTAGGTGTTGCTCGCGCCATCGTCCGCGACGAGCTTCTGGCTCTGACTCCATGTCCCGCCCGTTTCGCCGAACAGATACGCTGCGCCCTGGTAGCCATTGTTCCCGTAGGCGCCGATCACCGCCGTCGTGCCGTCGAATGCGATCGAGTAGCCGAAGATGTCGCCGATGCCGCCGTCGTCCGCGACGAGTGTTTGCACTTCCGTCCACGTGCCGCCCGATTCGTTGAAGACGTATACCTTGCCTTGAGAGGCGTTGTCGCCGACTGCGGCTCCGTCTGCGCCGATGAGCGCTGTCGTGCCGCTCAATCCGAGCGAATAGCCGAAGTTGTCGAACATCTGTCCGTCGTCGGCGGTGATCTTCTGCGTCTGGCTCCAGCTCCCGTCCGAGAGCGTGAACACGTAGACCGCACCCTGCGAAAAGTTGCCGTTGATCATTTCCCCATACGCGCCGATGAGCGCCGTCGTGCCGTTGAACACGACCGCATCGCCGAACGTGTCGAAGGCCTGGCCGTCGTCGGCGACGAGCTTTTGCGTTCGCGTCCACACGCCGTCGGATTCCTGGAATACGTACACTGCGCCCTGCGCTTCGTTGCCACCGATCTGGGCCTGCTGCGCGCCGATCATCGCGGTCGTGCCGTGCAGCGCAACCGAGGCGCCGAACTCCGGATCGAAGGCGGGGTCGGCCTCGGTGACTTCCTGCATCTGGGACCATTCATTGTCCGCGAGCGTCCGATCGATCGCGTTGCGCAACCCGGCCGCAACCCCGGGAGATCTCGCCTCAGAGGCGGCGTGCAGAGGAATCGCGGGGGCCAGAAGGATCAAGCAGGCCAAAAACGAAAGAACGCCCAAGATGCGCGCACGTGAAGCGGAAGCGAAGTGGTTCATAACTGATCTTGCCCTCGTGGTGACACGAAACTACGGAATACCCGGGAATCGCCGCTGGATTTCTTCAGCGAGCGGGACCGGAATGCTGAAGCCGCCACCGGATCGGAATGACGACGGTGATTCCGAGTATCCCCAATCCGCGAGCGGGTTCAATAGCGCAACGTGACCCGTTCAATTGGCCGACGTACTGTCGCCCCAACCGTTGCATTAGACGGGCTACCTGCCCGGATTCGCGCACCGTGTCTTGTATCGTGTCAGGACGATATCATCGTGCCCCTCGACACGGGGTGGTCTGTTGTCCGACCCGAGCGTCGGCGAAAAGGGTGACTCCCTTAGCTGCTTCTGAAGGCAGGGGAGGTATGCGATGAATAGTCTGTTGTGGGTCCTGCAGATTGTCATCTGCGCTCCTGTACGGAGCGTCGGGCGTGATGAAAGTCTTCCTGTTCGACAAGGTGAGCAAAGACGTCTCCTCTTTTGGTGCGTTACCAAGGCAAGCCTGGATGGCCCTCGGCATTGTCGAACTCGTCTGCGCGCTTGGGCTCGTCGCCCCTGTCGCCTTCCACTGGCACCCCGCGCTGACGGTGGTCGCTGCGACGGTTCTGGCGATTGAGAGTCTCGTGTTCATCGGGGTGCACGTGAAGTACCGCGAGACCATGTCCATCATCATCAAAACTGTCCCTGACACCTTTTTTTCTTGCGCTGGCGGTGGACTGGATCGCGGTGGCGAGCCACAACGCGGTGCAGTCCGAATGACTCGAAAGCCGATCGATCCCGGCGCGGGCGCCGGGCGCATCAGAGTCCGTATCCCGGCTCGCTGACGTCTCCTTCGCCGATAATGCGGGTCACAGCGCTTTCACCCTGCCACTGCCCGGAGCCGCCATGATCCGCTCGTCCATGCCCGCCGCGTTCCTGGGTCACGGCAGCCCGATGAACGCGCTGGAGCGCAATCGCTACACCGACGCCTGGCGAGCGTTCGGCGCCTCGGTGCCGAGGCCCCGAGCCATCCTTGCCGTATCGGCCCACTGGTATGTCAATGCGACCGCAGTGACGGCAATGGCACGGCCGAAGACCATCCACGACTTCTTCGGCTTTCCGCAGGCCCTGTTCGACGTGCAGTATCCGGCGCCCGGTCTGCCGGAGCTCGTCGAAGAAGTTGCCGATGCGGTGCAGCCGGAGTATGTCGGCGCAGACCGCGACGGCTGGGGCATCGACCACGGCACGTGGTCGGTGCTGGTGCATGCGTTCCCCGAGGCCGATATCCCCGTCGTGCAGTTGTCGATCAATGCACGCAAGCCGGCCGAGTGGCACGTGGCGATGGGCGCGAAACTCGCCCAACTGCGCGCGTGCGGCGTGCTGGTGCTCGGCAGCGGCAACGTGGTGCACAACCTGCGGCAGATCGACTGGAACCAGCCCGACGGCGGCTTCGACTGGACGCGTCGTTTCGACGATGACGCATGCCGGCTGATGACCGAACGTCCGGGCGACATCGCCGCGATGGCCACGCATTCCGACTACGCTGCGGCGGTTCCCACGCCGGAGCATTTCCTGCCCGTGCTCTACCTCGCCGGCATGGCGGCCGCAGCGAACGAGACCACGGACGTCCTCATCGATGGATACACGTACGGCTCCCTGTCGATGACCGCCTACACGCTGGGCGGTGCGCCCGCCGGGCGGGGTGCGCAGGTGGGCGGCGCCGCGTCCATTGCCAGCGACGCGCCGCCGGAAAGCAGCAACATCTGAGGGGCAAGACGGGGCCAGGTCCCTTGCCGGACTGGCTCCCGACAACGAGGCCTTTGCCGCCGCGCTGCGCAAGGCCGCGATCGCCATGTCACCACCTTGCGCCTTGCCGCCGACCACGCCTATTCCGACAGGCGCATTGAACTGTCCAGGGCAGTGCTGCACTGGCTGGCGACGTTGCCAAAAGAGAGCCCGGACGGATCGAAGGAACGAGGCATTGAAGCCGGGACGCATGAAGTCAAATGTCCCGCGATGGTGGCTTGCATCGGCTGGACAGGGCTTGTTTCCTGGCTAGGCGCCTGCCCCAAGGTCAGAGTAGCTCATGACACGATTGCGCCCGGCTTCCTTCGCCGCGTACAGCGCCTTGTCCGCCGCGGCGATCAGGCTGTCGCCCGTTCGGGCATGCTCGGGAAAGCAGGCAACGCCGAATGACCCGGTTACGGGGATGACAGACCCTTCGAACTGCACGGGCGTGGATGCCAGCGCCACGCGCAGAGTCTCGGCGCGCTCGCGGGCGGGTTGCTCTTTTATGTCCGGCAACAGCAGCAGAAACTCTTCGCCACCGTAGCGGCAGTCGACGTCGCTGCCGCGGGAGCATGACTTCAGCAACTTTCCGAATGTCCGCAGCACTTGGTCGCCGGCGCGGTGCCCATAGTGATCGTTGACGAGTTTGAAATGATCCAGGTCGCCCATGATGGCGCTGACGCTGTGGCCCTTGCGTTCGGCGATGATCAGCTCCCGGGCCAGCACTTCCTCCAGATAGCGCCGGTTATAGAGGCCAGTCAGCGGATCATGGATGGCCTGTTCGAGCAGGAGTTGCTGCAGCGCCTGCAACTTCTGCTCCGCTAGCTTGCGCTCGGTGATGTCCCGCGCAACGGACACGACGTACGGCTTGTCCAGGACAATCATCCTCAGACTCAGTTCCACCGGAAATACCGATCGGTCTTTGCGCCGGTGCAGCGACTCGATCACGACAAAGCCAACCTCCTCAAGGCGTTTCCCGATGTCGCTGATCCTTACCGGGTCGTCGACGGCGTCGATATCGGATACCGAAAGGGACAAGAGCTCTTCACGGCTGTAGCCGAGATCCTTGCATGCCCTGACGTTGACATCGATCAGACGCCGCGTCTGTACGTCGACGACTTCGATGGCATCATTGGAGTGATCGATCAGCGCACGGAACAGGCTGAGCTTTTTCTCGGCAGCATCGCGCTCGGTGATGTCCTGGCCGACGCTTGCCGCGCCGATTATGTCGCCGTCCGGCGAGCGCAGCGCGGTGTTGTTCCAGAAAATGGTCCGGCTCTCGCCGTTGCGCATCACTATCTCGCTTTCGTGGTGCCAGGCAGAAGGTCGATCCGCAAGGAGGTCCGCAAGGAGGGTGTGCATCTGTGACACGGTCCGTGGAGACCGGAACACGTCTTCCCAGCGGCGCCCGATGATCTCTTCGCGTCGCCATCCCGAGATGCGCAACAGATAGTCGTTGCAATACGTCAGCCGGGCTTCCCGGTCCAGCATGATGGAAATCAGCTCGACGTTGTCGAGTATTCCGCTCAGGCGCCGCTCGCTTTCGTGCTGTGCGCGCTCGGCCTGCAGTCGCGAGCGGGCGAGCAGCAACAATCCGATCCGGGCCGTCACCTGCGAAGCGAATGCAATTTCATCGTCTTCCCAGTGATGGGACCGGCGCACATGCTCCAGACGCAGCATGCCAAGATACTTCCCGGATACCTCGATCATCGAGTCCAGTAGCGCCGAGATGGCGAACGGTTTCAGATAGGTTTCGGCGTAGCCGCTTGTCCGCGTATCGGTCAACGCGTCGTCCGCGGCAACGTAACCGGCGCTTTTCAAGGCCCGGAACTCGGAAGCGAAATGATTCTCCACCAGCAGGGCGCCATCGGAATGGTGGGCAGCGTCGGACTCGTAGACATCGCTGCAATGAAGCTGCGTTTCTTCCGCGTTGAACAGCCAGATGCTGGCACGTGCCACGCCGGTCCCAAGGGCAACCTGCTCGGTGACCGCGCGAAACAATGCGTCAATGTCGTTGTTGAATTCCTTTTCGGCACGCGTGATTGCGTCAAGCGCGGTCGCCTGCGCGATCATCCGTTCCGAGTGCTCGCGTCGCGTTCGTTCCAGCCGCTTGCGCTCGGTGATGTCACGAACTATGCCGACGGCATTCCACTTTTCCTCGAGTTTGACGGCCGAGAGGGATAATTCGATCGGGAACTCCGTGCCGTCCTTTCTTACGGCGCTGAGCTCGCGCAGCGCGCCAATCGCCTCACCCTTGCCGGTTTTCCGGAAATGCGCGAATGGTTCCCTGTAGGTTTGCCGGTATGGCGGTGCGGCCAGCAGTGCGTGAAGATCCTGGCCGATGGCCTCGCTGCCGGTGTGACCGAAGATGTTTTCGGCGGCATCGTTCCAGAAAGTGATCTGGCCGTCGTTGTTTATCATCAGAATGGCGTCGTGCGCAGAGGCTGCAACTGTCCTCAGGGTTTCCTCACTTTCGCGCAAACGTCGTTCGGCGGTGGTGCGTGCGGTGATGTCTTTTGTCAGCAGGATGAGCGACCGCTTGCCGTTCACCAGCATGGCGCTGCCGGAGAGCTCGATGTTCAGAAGCGTCCCGTCCTTTCGTTGCACGCACAGCGCGAATTCGGCGCGTTCTATCTCGGAAGCAAGCGCTTGACGCAGTTTTTCGGCAGCGAAGGCGCGATCGCTCGGTGCGATGCGTGCAAGTGGATCGAGCAAAAGCATCTCATCTGCGCCGTAGCCGAATGTTTCGACATATGCGGGATTCACATAGGTGTACTTGCCGTCGACGATGATCGAAATGCCGAGCAGCGAGTTTTGCGCCAAGCTGCGAAATTTCGCGTCGGACTCGCGTAACGATTCATTGACCCGTTCCGCTTCACGCAGGGCAGTATCCAGCTCGACGGTTCGTTGGCGCAGCTGCGCTTCCACTGCGATCGCTGGCTGGTTCGGTCCGGCTCCGCTCCCTTGGCCGCTGGCGATGGATTTGGCAATGACGTTCTCCGATTCATGGCCTGGGCGCGGTACTTCGGTTGGATGCCGGAATTTCCAGGCATCCGCAGTCTGGCTCAATCGTCGACGCTCGAAAGACAGCTTGCGGCGACCAACGTGAACTCATGCGAACTGTGGAAAGGCGCTGGAACCGGCGCGTCGGCTTGAATCAACGGCCAGGCGTCACCTTGCCCGATCGTTCGCCGACTGCTGCACAGGCGATTGCCGTCAGGTTCCTCGGTCATCCTCGCCGATTGGCTGACCGCAGAAGTGGGATTCTCTCGAACGGATATGGGTTACGCTTCACTCGTCCATTTGCGACGTGGCACCAACCGATCCTCAGGTGGCCCGGCTTTCTTGAACGCGGCAAAACGGGACCTGTGACTGGTCTTGTTCTTCCGAGCCCTGTTTTCGACCGGCCGTGCGTGCTCATGCCTGAACCTCACGTCCATCTCGCGCGCTGAGTTGCCGCAGGTAAAGCCCGCGTGTGTTCTGCTGCCAGCACAACCGCATCGACAGCCTTGCAAGGGAGACCCAAATGAAAAACATACCCGCGGGTACATGGATCCTGGTCGCCGACGGCGAGGAGGCGCGCCTGTTCCGCAACGCTGGCACCGACTACAAGACGTCGCTGGAACAGGTGGAGCTGCTCAGGCCTCGTGACCTGCTCAATGATGGCCCTTCGGGTCACCGGCCGCCGGAGTCCGACGAGCAGTCCATCGATGAGGCCACCTTCGCCAAACAGCTGGCGCACCGGCTGAACGCCGCTGCCCTGCAGAACAAGTACCAACATCTCGTACTCATGGCCGATCCGCAGACACTGGGCCAGATGCGACCGCAGCTGCACAAGGAAACCGAGCGGCGCATCATCAGGGAAGTCGCCAAAACCTTTACCAACGCACCCCTGGAAGACATCCAGAACGCCTTGCACGAAGAGTGAATCCATCTGCGCATTTCAACCCCGTTTGCGCAGACCGGCGATACGTACCCAGGCGCCCGGCATGCGGATTCCGCTCAACACCGAATCCGCGCTCTGTTGCGCGCCCAGCGCGAAAAACCGGGGTCAGAGTGCACTTTCTTGAAAAGTCGACTCTGACCCCGGATTCCGGTTCCACCCATCAGATCGGCGTCTCCTCGGGAAATTTCTTGCGTACTTCTGCAAGCATCCCCTCGAACAGCTCGACAGTCCGCTCGCACATGAGCGGGAGCCCCATATTCGTGGTCACGACGTTAGGAGTGGCCCCTTGCGTCAATGCAAGCGCGATCTTCTGATGCCGGGTCAATTGCTCATCCATAACGTGTCCTCGCATAGGTGGGTGCCGCAGTTTGTAGCCTACCCTGATGATCCGGGGGACGCACACAGGACGCCTTGCGTCTTTGGCAGCCTGCCGATTTCCTCGTTGCTGACGGAGTCCAAGCGTATGCTTTGGCCGCCTCGTGTGCGCAGTAAGTGACGTGTTGTGGCATCCGATCGACGACGCGCTTGAAGGAGATCGCCATGTCCGTAGCCCATCGTGATGATTAGCGACTCCCAATGCAGTTGACAGAATTTATCCCGGACCAAATCTGGTTGCTGGATTATCCCGTTCAGTCCGCGGGATGCAGGTTCAATGCGCGGATGAGCCTCGTCCGATTGGCAAACGGCGCTTTGATGTTGCACTCGCCGTGTGACATGGATGACGCTACCGCCCGCAGTTCGCGTAAGCGGCAAAAACGCCGATTGGCGGCTCTGAGTTCCATCCGCACGCGTTGATCCGAATACCCGGCGAGTTATTGATCTGGATCAAGCGATTGTTTTGCGTGAGGAGCAGCATGTGCGGGTCAGCCGGGTGCGCTGCGGCGCATCGGCGACGAGGTGGATCGGAACGCCTCTTGCCCGGCGCTCCCGCTACCGTGACATGCAACAGCGGTCCAATTCGTGTTCAATCAGGAGGGATCCTCATGCGTCCGCTCATAGCCGTCCCATTGATCGCTCTGGGTTGCCTGGCAACCGCTCAGGCATGGTCGCAATCCGCGTTGCTCAAGCAGGCTCAGGCTCTGTTCAAGCCAATACCCGCCCAGCCACCGACGTTACCGGGCAATACCGCAACGCCCGCCAAGGTGGCTCTCGGGAAAATGTTGTATTTCGAGCCGCGCTTGTCCGAGAGCCATTCGATCAGCTGCAACTCCTGCCACATGATCGGGATGGGTGGCGTCGATCTGCAGGAGACGTCGCTGGGCCATCGCTGGCAACATGGCGGGCGCAATGCACCGACGGTCTACAACGCGGTGTTCGATGTCGCTCAGTTCTGGGACGGGCGGGCAAAGGATCTCGAGCAGCAGGCCGGCGGGCCGCTCGTCAATCCGGTCGAGATGGACACGACCGAGGCGCACGTCGTGGAGCAACTCAAGGGCATCCCCGGTTACGCACCGGTATTTTCAAAGGCGTTTCCGGGAGAAGCTGATCCCATCACCTTCGCCAACGTGCGCAAGGCAATCGCTGTGTTCGAGGCGACGCTTATCACACCGAACGCGCCGTTCGACCGCTATCTCAACAGCAACGCCAAGGCACTCGACAGCGGTCAGTTGCAGGGCCTTTCCCTGTTCGTCAACAAAGGTTGTATCGCTTGCCACAATGGCATCAACATCGGCGGCGGCATGTATGCCCCATTCGGCGTGGTCGAACGCCCCGGCGCGGATATCCTGCCACCTGGGGACAAGGGTCGATTCGCCGTCACCAAAACGGTGAGCGACGAGTACGTGTTTCGCGTACCGTCGTTGCGCAACGTCGCGCTGACCGCTCCCTACTTCCATACCGGCAAGGTCTGGGACCTGCGCCAGGCTGTCGCAATCATGGGCACCAGCCAACTAGGCGCCCAGCTCACCGATGACGAGATCGACAAGATAACGCAGTTTCTGGGCTCACTCAGCGGCGAGCAACCGAAGGTCACGCTGCCGATCCTCCCGCCCAGCATTACCGAAACGTCGCGCCCCAAACCTTAGGCGGCTGGAGTGCGCCGGAAAACAAGGGGTCAGAGTGCGCTTTCTCCAGACGTGTCGTGCTTGGACCTATCGTTGTTGGGCGGACGGCCGATCTTTGGGCGGCGGCGCGGCAGGATAGTTGGGCTTCGATGGCCAGACGGAAGTGGTCGGGGCCGAGGGCGTGTCGGCGCTGCAGGTGGGTGCGGATGGCGAGGAAAATTGTCCCTGACCACCATTTTCCATTTTCCACGTTCAGCGCAACCTCGGCTTTCCGCCTAGTTGGTAAAGCACTGGTAAAGCATGCAGGGACTACATTGGATTCCAGGTGGCACTGCACATAGGGTCGTGAAGACCATCACGCTGGCGCGGGCGCAGAACGATGGTCGATGGCAACATCCAACGGAGGCCCATATGGAAAGCGGTGCGTTGCCTGTGAATGACTGCCGATCGCGAGCGGAATCGCCCCAACTGGCGCGTTTGCTGGTTGTCAACTTCATATCGATCAAGTGCGGCAACGATGCGACTGCTAGCGTCCTTCGCCGCAGGAGTCGCGCTGATTCGCTGAGGATTCGGATATGAACGCACGCGGATGGGCGATGGTGTTCCTCCTTGCGTATACGCCGGTGGCATATCCAGGGCCGGACGCCAACGGCGGCTGGACCGTCATCGGTTGGAACAATCTCGGCATGCACTGCATGGATTCCGACTATTCGGTGTTCTCGATCCTCCCGCCCTACAACGTAATCCAAGTGCAGTTGATCGATCCTTCGGGACACCTGATCACATCGGCAGGTGCGTATGAGATCACGTTCGAAGCGATTGCCGATCCGGCCGGTTCGATCAACACAACCTCCATTGGCAAGACCGACTTCTGGCTTTACGCGCAGTCGCTGTTCGGACTTCTCGATCCACTGCCGCTGGACACCGGGCTGACCGGCGTCGAGATGCCGGGGGCCGCGAACACTCCGCAGCCACTCTCGTTCGATGCAGTCAATGGGTGGTGGATCGCCGAAGGCGTGCCGCTGACGCCGTACGACGACGCGTATGCCAAGAACACCTATCCACTGTTCCGCATCAGTGCACGCGACAACGCGGGCACGCTGCTGTGTTCCGCGGACATCGTCGCTCCGGTCTCGGACGAGATGACCTGCAAGTCTTGCCATGCATCCAACAGCGGTCCCGCCGCGCGGCCTGACGAAGGCTGGGTCGACGATGCGAACCCGGAGCGCGATTACCGCCTCAATGCGGTACTCCTGCACGACGATCGCCAACGCGCCAATCCGGAATATGCAGGTCAGTTGTCGGCCGTCGGATACAACCCCGAAGGTCTGTATCCGACGGTCACGCAGGACGGCAAGCCGATCCTCTGTGCAACATGCCATGCGTCCAATGCACTCGGCACGGTCGGGCTACCAGGCGTGCGACCGCTGACGCGCGCTGTACATGCGTTGCACGCCGGGGTCACGGATCCGGCGACGGGCCTCATCCTCGATGACGAGACCAATCGCTCGGCGTGCTACAGCTGCCATCCCGGATCAGCGACGAAGTGTCTGCGCGGAGTAATGGGGAATGCGGTCGCCGCTGACGGCAGCATGGCGATGCAGTGCCAGAGTTGTCACGGCTCGATGAGCAAGGTAGGTTCGACCGGCCGCGAAGGATGGCTGGATGAACCCTCGTGCCAGAATTGTCACACTGGTACCGCAACGAACAACAACGGCGAGATCCGCTATACCACTGTGTACGATCTCAACGGTGAGCCGCGGATCGCCGTCAACACAACCTTCGCGACGACGCCCGACGTTCCGGCACCGGGATTCTCGCTGTATCGGTATTCGGCCGGGCACGGTGGCGTCAAGTGCGAGGCGTGCCACGGCTCGACGCATGCGGTATTTCCGAGTTCGCATCTCAACGACAACCTGCAGAGCATCGAGCTGCAGGGACACTCGGGGGCGCTGGTCGAGTGCGCGGCCTGTCACGGGACGTCGCCGCGTACGATCGATGGCGGGCCGCACGGCATGCATCCCGTCGGCCAGAGCTGGGTGCAGGATCATGCCGACGCAGTGGAAGGCGGTGGCACGCAGGCCTGCGGCGCCTGCCATGGCGGTGACTATCGCGGAACCGTGCTCTCGTATAGCAAGGCCGATCGCGTCCTCAATACCGAGTTTGGCACGCGCACTTTCTGGACTGGTTTCCGCATCAGCTGCTACGCGTGCCACAACGGTCCGTCAAGCGACCACGGCAACCCGAATCACCCGGCCGTCGTCAGCGATACGTCCGCGTCGTCGGACGGCACGCCGGTCGCGATCGCGCTCAGCGCGACCGACGCCGACGGCGACGCATTGACCCTTCGCATCGTCTCGCAGCCGGCCCACGGCACGGTAGCCTTGTCCGCCACCACGGCGACCTATTTTCCCGAGCAGGGCTTCACCGGCACCGATACGTTCACTTACGCAGCGTGGGACGGCGACACCGACTCGAATCTTGGCTCGGGAATCGTCGAGGTCGGCGACGATGCGATCTTTGTCGACGGGTTCGATGTGCCCTGAAGGGCGGGATAGGGCAGCTACTGTCTTGCATGCGGTGTCGCGTGGTGCGCCAATCCTCCGAGCGTACTACGCGAACCCGTTTGCGAAAATGATGTCGAGCTGGACCCGCGCGTCGACGTTGTTGGTGCCGGCACTCGACGTCGTCGGGCCGCCCGCGATGATTGGCGTCCGTGCAGCGCGACGCCGGTGAAACGATCGTTCGGTCAGGGGAAGTTGAAGATCCTCTTGCCGAACACGCCGAAGGTCCTGTTGGGCGCGCCGTCCGCGCAGCCGCACTGCCGCCACGCGGCCATCGCACGCGACGTCACCGCCGACGCCGAAGCGGGTCGGGAGATCCGTCGGGTGCAAAACGGGGTCAGGTTGGACTATTCCTGATTTTTCGGACACCACAAAGCGAGGAGAATCTTCGCAGGGAGGTGTTCGATGGAAGAGCGACGCAGGTTCACGGCCGAGTTCAAACACGAGGCGATTCGGCTGCTGAAGACATCCGGCAAGCCATCAGCCGTGGTCGCGGGTGACGCCGGTTTTCAAAAGCGTTCTGAACTCCGGCAGCGAATACAAAAAAGGTGTCAGGGGCAATTTTCGACGGAAGGTTGGCGTCGAAGGATTGATGCGTTGGTGGGGGATGCGAGGATGTTGGGGGCCGCGTGACGACGATGTTCGGACGCACGGCTCCAGGAGTTGTCCCTGACTTTCTTCCCGATGTGCGCGAGGTTGGGCGGGGAGGGGTTGGGTACATCACGGAGTGATCCCGGCGTTTCATGCCAACAAGTCAACGGAAAGGGGGAGACAGAGAATATGAGTTTGTCCGATGCACAAGAAGTGCAGGCGTTGCGCCAGCGCTTCGGGAAATTGACACGCGGTATGGCCGTCTATATGGCTTTTGCGGCGATCACCACCAATGCCTATTTGTTCTACCTCGTGACCGCCGGCGAGACATCGCCGGTAGGGATCGCGCTGTATGCCGTGCTCGAACTCATCGCCTACAGCCTGATCGCCAACACGGCGATGCTCGCGGTGCCGAAGGCTCTGCGCGTAGGCAGCCCGGATATGCCGTTGCCGAAGCGGATTCTGGCGATCGTGGTCATCGGCGGGATGCTTGTTGGCATTGCATGGCTCGGCGTACACGGGGATGCCGAACACCTGAGATTGCTGCGCACTGCGCCCGGTCCGCTGGCTGCGCTGACCGGTTTGAACATCCTGCGCCCGCTGGCGCTCACGGTGGTGTTGGCCGTGTTCGGTTCGATTGGCGACTGGCTGCGCTGGCGCGGCAGCGGCAAACCGTTCGTCAACGGACTGGCGCTCAGCGCCTCGCCCAAGTTCCTCACGGCGATCATCGCGCCGTTCGTGGCGCTGCTGGCTTCCGACAGCGTTCATGAGCCTCCCCGTGCCGCTTTGGTCTGGTGCGGGGTCTACCTCGCGATCAAGTGCGGGCTCGAACTGCTTTTCGTGTTCTGGCAACAGCGCGGCATGCCGGACCGGCCCGCCAGCCGAACTGCGGAAAACGAAAGCAGAGGGCGGAGTGCCGGAAGGGTATCAGGGACAATTCCTGACGGCAGGGGTCAAGGATGATGCGCTGGTCGTGGATGCGCCGAAAGCGCGGCAGCGGTGTGGTGGCGATCGCTCCGTGAAGGAACAAGGGCGATCAAGCGCCGACCAGTTCAGCCGGCCGTACGCCGCCTGGCCTCATCGTCGGCTGTTCCGCTGCTCGAGCTGATCCAGCTCGTGATGGATCAACACCACGCATTGCGATGCGAACAGCATCGTCGATCCCAGCGAAATCTTTTTCGCGCCCAGGCGTTCGAGGCTGTGGAACGTCTTCTTCGGCATCGGGATGTGGTCGGTCAGCAGGAAGCAGGGATTGCGCTCGAAGACCTGCTCGCGCATCGGCGTGCCTTTTCGGTCCATCACGAACAGCTGGTGATCGTCGGACAACTCCTGCACCAGCCGCTCGAAGCTCGTCGTGCGCACGGTCACGCCCGCTTCCGCCGGTCGCACCTCTTCCTTGCCCAATCCCCTTGAAGCATCCAGCGCTTGCGCGATCTTGCCAAGTAAGGCGCGCTCGTCGAAGCCGCCGATGTCATGCATGGCGTTGACCTCGAATCGGATCGTGCGGGAGAAATCCTGGGTGCTTTCCAACACCAGGTAGACCGTGACATCCGGGCGATGCGACTGGGCCACGAACACAGCATTCATCAGCGTATGCGCCAGGATTTCGGGATGGGCCTCCTTGCCAACTGAAGACAGCAGTTTCTGGCTTTCCGTGGGCGCCGCCCGCGCTCTGAGTACAAAGGTTCGCATGGGCAAGAACGCGGTCAGGTTCACTTCCCGATCCGATCGCTCACGCGCGGCGGGCGATGAGCGGGGCGTACATCGGCGAAGCGATGGTCTTGGCCGCGAACATCGCGCGGAAGTCGTCGCGGCCCAGTGCATGCTGTTGTTGAAGATACGTGCAGATGGAGGCGAGGTCGTCTTCGGACCGGGCTTCGCGCAGCTGGTGGCGGTAGGCCGCGACGCGTGCTTCGGGCGTGGATGCGAGGGCGGCATATGCGGTGTGCGGCGTGAGCAGAGTATCGGTGCGCAGGCCACAGTGGCTGGCGCAGCTTGACCACCGATGGGCAGTCGGCTCGTCGATCATGCGGGTGCGAACCGGATTGAGATCGATGTAGCGGCAGCAGCGCAGCAGGTGGATTCCGCTGTCGACCAGACAGGCCTTGTAGCGGCCTTCTCACAACGTGCGTGTGCGCTGGAGGCGGGCATTGAATTGGACGACGTGGCTGCGCCGAGTTTGTGCATCATGCGTGCGATGGCGACTGTTTCAGGCGGAGTAGGCAATAGATGGACGTGATTGTCCATCAGGACGTAAGCATGCAATGCGCAACGGGTCTCGATCGGGCTCTGTTCGGCAGATGCAGATAGCATCTCCGATCGGCATCATCAAGGAAGCAGGGCAGGCGATTGTTACCGCGCTGGACGACATGTTGCGAAATGCCCGGCAAGTCGAGTCGGGGTTGTCTGGACATGCTTCGAGGATCTGGCCAAGTCTTGGGAAGCGGTAGCACTTCGGATCCCGATCTCCTGCGGGTACAGGCCGCGCGCGTGTTTCGGAAGTGAACCTGACACCGTTTTCTTTTCCCCTATTCCAGCCATGGATTGCGGAGCAGCTTGAGCTTCGACGGATCGGCGCTGGTTGCGATTGCAGCCACCTGTTGTTCGAGTTGCTGGCGCAGGGTGGCATCCAGCGGCACCTTGCTCTGATCGAGCAGGCGTCGATAGGCCTGAATGGCATGCGCACCATCGCCGAGGCGCAGATAGGCATTGCCGAGTTCGACGCCGGTGTCGAGCTTCTGCGGCATCAGCGCGGCGACTTCCTCCAGCCGACGCGCGACCAGAGCCCAGTCGCTGCCGTTTTCCTTGTAGATGTAGTCAACCACTTTCTCGGACAGGCTGCTCGCGCGCGTTTGCGGCCGAATCTGCCGTCCCTTCCAGATACCGACATAACCAAAGCGTGCGACCAGCGTGAGGTCCTTGAATACGTCCTTCGGATCCCAGTCCCAGCTCGGCCACGGCAGGGTGTCGGGCATCGTATAAACGAAATAGCCGTTGTAGCGGCCTTCGACATTCGTGTCATCGAGACTTTCGACGCGACGGTGGTAGTTGAGCCCGGCGGCGCGTATCTGTTCCTCGCCCATCCAGTAATCCGAGTACATCGGCAGTCCGCTGGGTGCGATCACGCGATCATGGAACGCACGGATCTCCGCAAAACGCTGACCCAGATCCAGTCCTTCGTTGCCGAAGTAACGATAGGCATTCGCACTGCCGCCGACCAGTTCGTTGTGATACTCCCACAGCCGTGGTTCGCGGATCGTCATTGCGAAGGCAAGCACGAACAGCGCGGCAACAACGGAACCGAGCAACCGTGATCGACGCGCCCACGCCTGAGCAACGGCGGCGCCGCCGAGGATCGAGACCGCCACGAGCAACGGTGTAGCGTGGCGAATGCCGCCCCAGACGCCACCGGAACCCGCCAACGCGAGCAGATGGCAGACGCAGGCGCCCAGCAGTATCCACAGCATCCAGCGCGCGGCGGGCGCCGGGCGCGCGCGCCACAACAACACGGCGCCGAACCCGATGAGCAACCACAGTGCCAGCGGCAGTTTGGAAATGATGATCGCGGGCCACGCGAACCACGGCGCCTTGCCGACATAGTGACCGCCCCAGATGAAGTGCTCGCTGATGCCGCGGCCCTCGACGCCGGTGCGCACGGTATCGGCAAGTCCCCACAGATAGGCGCGTGGAAGCAGATGCCAGCGATCTGCGAGTGCGATGCCGTTGCGCCAGCCGTCCAGGTGCAACTCGGCGAGCTTGTCCGGCATCGTGCGGTTGAAGGCATCGACGCCGTCCGGCGCCGCATGGAAGTGAAATCCGTACAGCGCCCATAACAGGGCCACCGCGATCAGTGTGACCGTGGCCAGCTTGCCGATGCGGCCGAGTACACCGGGCCAGCGCCCTTCGCGCCAGCCCAACGCACAGGCGCACAGCAGCACACCGAACACGCCGCACAGACCGGCCAGCGCGGAGTGTTTCGCGCCGAGCGCAAGTCCGATCGCGACGCCACAGCCAGCCACCCAGCGCCATTCCCAGCGGGCTGCGAGCAGGCCGGCTGCAATCACGGCGATGATCAGGGTCAGACCCAGCGGCAGGTCGGTCATCACCACGGGCAAGTGAGCGCCTATGGTCGGTTCGATGGCGAGAAAGGCCAGTGTCCCGGCCGCCCAGACCCAGCCGCAGGCGCACCACAGCAGCAACCCGAGCGCGAGCAACAGCAGACCATTCAATGTCCACATCGCCGCGCGCGAGTACTGCTGTGCACGCAGCGCATCGTTGTCCTTGAACATCGTTTCCTCGACCCAGGTGCGTTCCTGGGCTTTCTCATTCAAGACCTTTGCCGGCCGCAGCGTGAAGTCGTCGGGCATCGCGTGACCCACCCAGGTTTTCACCAGCGGTGGGTGCTCGGGATTGAGGTGGAAGTCGCCTGTTCGCGCGTACGCCGTCCCGGCCACGATGTGCCAGGGTTCGTCGACCGTGAGGCTGTCCAGGCGGGTGCCGATCCATGAGCGCAGCACGCACAGCGCGACCAGAAGCAGCAGCAACGAGAACCCGATGATGGGCCGGCTGCGCGGCGCAGCTGGAAAAGGGGATGCGTTCATCGATGGTTCGTCTCACTGGTTCCCGGCTCTAGTACCGAATCGGAGAGCTGCGATGTTTGCCGGGAAGCATCACGCACGGCGTCGGCGACATCGAGTACGCGCAGGAAATTCTCGCCCGCTACCTTGCGCAGATCCGCATCGCTCCACCCGCGGCGGGCGAGCTCTTCGAGCAGGCTCGGGAATTTCGACACGTCTTCGAGACCGCTGATCGTGAAGTCGATACCGTCGAAATCGCTGCCGATGCCAACGTGGTCGATTCCGGCGATATCGCGCACGTGTTCGACGTGATCAGCGACATCGGCGACCGTCACCGGCGGGGCTGGGTGCGCAGTTTCCCAGGCGTCCATCAACGGCCCTGCAGTTGTGCGATCACCGCCATGATCTTTCAGTAATTGCTTCCAGTAGGTGTCGCCAGCGTCGTACCAGTCGGAATACACCTTGCGGGTGAACTCCGGTACGAAAGACACCATGACGATGCCGCCATTGGCGCGCATTCGGCGCAGTACATCATCCGGCACGTTTCGCGACACATCGCATAGCGCCGCCGCCGACGAGTGACTGAAGATCACCGGTGCGATCGCCTGGTCGAGTACATCGCGCGCGGTATCGGCCGACGCGTGCGAGAGATCGACGAGGATTCCGTTTTCCTGCATCCAGCGCACGACCTTGCCGCCCTGCGGCGACAGCCCACCGAATTTCATCGGTCCGGCATGCCCGTCGGCCAGTTTGCTCGGTTCTTCGTAGGCGAGGATGTCCGAACGCAGGCCTTCGGCTGCGAGGCGCTTGATGATCGCCTCATCGGTACCGAGGCGGTCGGGATCTTCCAGCGCCAGCAAAATGGCGATCTTGCCGGTCGCATGCACGGCGCGCACATCGGCCGATGTCCTGGCCATCGCCAGACGGTCGGAATATCGCGCAGCCATGGCGCGCGTGAACGCGAAACCTTTCAGCGTGCCGGCGAGATCGGGCTCGGAATCGAGCCAACCCGAATTGAGAAGTTGCGCTCCGACCATTCCCTGCTGCCAGCGCGGTATATCCGTCTGTCCGCTGACGTGGCCACCGATATCGTAAGCATCGAAACCGCGCGGACAACCCTCGCGGCAGGCGTGGTAGTGAATGTGGAGATCGTTGTGGCCGTCGACCAGCGGCGTGTCCCGCAGGATCGACGCGACGCGCATCCGGACGGGATCGACCGAGCCGCTCACCATCGTGTGGCAACCTGCCAGCGCAAGCCACATGGCGGCAAATGCCAGCGTGGACATGAATCGTTTCATGGCAACGTTCCCACGCGCGATGCGCGCATGCACTCCGGGCAGCCATACGGCACGAGTCCGTTCCTATTGCGGATTCACGATAGTCTTGACCAGCGATGCATCGAACTGGATCGTGCCCGCCGTCTTGGTGTCGGCTGCGTCCATGGTCAGGGTTCCAGCCAGGCGATTCGCGCTGTCCGTGCCGAGCTTGAGTGCGCTGCCGGCCACTCCACCGCTGAAACTCGCAGGTTCGATGCGCGCCGCCCAGGAGACAAGACGTGGATCGTCGTCGAGGTCGAGCCGCAGGAAATCAATGGTCAGCAGCTCGACGCATCGGGTGTCCTCGCAAGCCTCGATGGCGGCTCTGTGGTCCGCAGCGGTGAACACGAGGCTGCGGATCGTCTTGTCGATGTTGTAGGTGTCCGGACGGATGATGTAGTACGCATGCGTCAAGTGGATCTTGAATGGTTTGTGCGCACTCTGAATGGTCAGCGTACCGCTGGCCGTGTTGACGTCAGCGCCCTGGATCGGAGGTGGGACCATCAGCAACATGGCCGTGGCCGCGAACAGCGGAAACAATCGGATGGCCGAGATGTTCATGCAAGGTCCCTGTGTGGGCGCGCAGTCGCGCATTCATGTCCACGCAGTGTCGCGTGCGCAGGGGCCACGCAGTTCCAGCGGGCACCAGTCGGGCCCCGAAAGCCCGAGGCAGCCGGGTCACTCAAAAATGAAAAATGATGTCAGGGACAATTTCCGAATTGCATCGAGCCGGCACAGGTGGCGCGAGCCAGTGCAGAACCGGTCAACCCGAGCACCACGGCAAGGCGACCAAATGGAATTGGTCGCCGAGCAACGAGATGGTTCCGCCGAGCAGCCAGCGACGGAAGTTGGAGTTGCGCAGCGGGTGCTCAGCGACGGTTGGATCGGCGGGGGGTGCGGGCGTGCTCATGAGAGATTCTTTCGGGAAGAAGAGCACGGAGGGCAAGAGGGGATCCGAAAATTGTCCCTGAGACCGATTCTTGTTTTTTGACTATCCGTGGGAGCCGCCCGCGCTCTCAGTACAAAGGTTCGCATGTGTGTCCCCGACGTTCAGGCGTCCTTGTCACCTGCGAACCAGGACCGCACCTGCGCGCGCCAGTCCCACCCGGTCAGCCGGCTGCCGAGCTCGGTTTCGTGGCGCGCGAGATTGAGTCCGGCGAGGTAGCCGACGTAGGCGACGACGATGGCCATCCATCCGACGCGACCATGTTGCTCACTCGGCCACCACGTAATCCACGTGATCGCCTGAATGAACGTCGTGAACTGGTTGACCAGCAGGTTGACGATGAAATCGATCGGGCCGCCGTGGAACATCTGCTCGATGCTCGAAGGGTGCACGATCGTGCTCAGCACGCCGCCGACTTCGATGACGATTAGCGTCCACAGCGCCGCGATGCCGTAGAACCCGCCACCGAACTTCATCCATTTTGTGTGCAGCAGGCTGTCCGCGTGCGAGTCGGATTCTTTCGTCGCCCGTTTGATCTCTTTGAGATTGGAACGGATCGCCTTGTGATCTGCGTCGCGCGCGAGCTCGCCGCGGCTGTACAGCCGATAGAACAACAGCCAGCTCAAGGCGGCAACGGGCAGCCCCAGCTCGAACGTGACGCGTAGGAGATTTTGCAACATGGACAATTCGCTGCAAGGGCGCCGAGTGCGCTTACGCGAACGAAAGCTATCACAAGCATTCGGGCACAGAAAAAAGTGTCGAAAATATGTGCCAGGCGGGATCGAGCCAATCCGCCCCCTTTCGGCTACCTTGCAGTTTTCTTTGCGCAAATAAAAAGCCGGTGGCATTCACTCCACCGACTTGTTTCACCTTGAATCAATCAACGACGCCGCTCGGTACAGGACCCGGTCGTGCGCAACATCGCGCCGTTGAGCAGATCTTCAACTCTTCATTTCTTCGGATCGTCGCCGCCGGCCCAGGCGATGAATTTCCAGTCTTTGCCATCCTTGATCAGCACATCGGTGTAGTGGCCATTGACGGTTTCGCGCTCCTTCTTGTAGTTCTCTCGTGCCACCGTATAGCCATACTGGACCACGGCCACGTTGCCGGTGATCGTTATCGAGATCGGAAACAGTTCCTGCTCGAGCACGGTGTTGTTTTCCGAGTCGAACCGGGCCCAGTGCTTCAGCGACGCCTGGTCGCGCGGCATCGTCATTCCGGTGTCCCAGTAGCGCAAATTCGGGTGCACCATCGTGTCGATCCAGGTCTGGTCCTTTGCGGCGGACGCCTTCCATTGCTGCTGCTCGAAGTTCCATATCTGCTGCTGCTGCGTGTTCCAGGTCTCTGCCAGAGCGGCTCCACTGAACGCACACAGCGCCAGTCCCACGGTAGCCATTGATGCGATACGTTTGATCATTGCTGACTCCTCGATTATCCGCGATTCCCTGAAGTGCGGAATTGGCACGGCTGACGCCGCGCTCCCCATTTGCAGCATACGCTGATTCGCGTGCCGCCAAAGGAAAATTAAAAAAGTAAAAAAGGTTTCAAAAATGTCACGGACAATTCATGACAATCGGTGGGCACGACAGCGAGCGCAGAGCACGTTCTTGAAAAGTCAGACGCTTATCACGGTTTCGGTTTCGGGCCTGGATTTCGCATCCGTTCTGGATGGAACTTGCGTCTTCCGAGGGGACTTTTATCCCCGGTAGCGACTAACAGATGTCGAAATCCAAAAACCCGACGCTGCGGCGCTGGATTCCGGCCTGCAAGGCGCGCCGCGCATGATCAGGAGGAAAGCCATGTCTCGGATTCATGAATCTTGGGTGCTGTGGGCTGGTGGTGCGGTGCTGTCGCTGCTTGTTCCGATCAGTAGTGCACAGATTCCAGACAACGAGCGCATCCTTCGCGCGCCTCCGGCCGGCGATGGGCCCTACCCCGAGCAAGTCCTTCACACGTTCGCGGGCGACGATGGGCAATACCCTACCGGGCGCCTGGTCACGGACAAATTCGGCAACCTTTACGGCACGACCTACACCGACGTGTTCGAACTCACGGCAGAGGGCGTGCTGGAGGTACTGCATACATTCGTCCAGAACCTGGGAGCTCCCAACGGCCTGATGATCGACGACAGCGGCATTCTTTACGGCACGACCACCGCTGGCGGGGCTTACCATCACGGTGCCGTGTTCCGACTCGCGCCTGACGGCAGCTACACCATCCTTCACTCCTTTGCTGACGGCAACGATGGCGCAAGTCCCACCTCGGAACTCATCATGGACCCGGCGGGAAATCTTTACGGCACGACCAATCGCGGTGGCGCTTACAACGCCGGTACCGTTTTCGAGGTGGAGGCGAATGGTGCCGAGACCGTCCTTTACACATTCACCGGCGGCGACGACGGCCTGAATCCCGTCGCCGGCCTGGTGATGGACGAATACGGCAATCTCTACGGCGCCACCCAAGGCGGTGCCCAGGATGCGGGCAACGTTTTCAAGCTCACGCCCCGAGGCCAGGAAACGGTGCTTCATGATTTCGACGGCGCCGACGGCCGCCTGCCTTGGGGAACGCTGATCAGGGATGACGACGGCAATCTCTACGGAACCACGCTCGAAGGGGGCGCCGGTAACAGAGGCACTGTCTTCCTGCTCACGCCCGCAGGCCAGGAGACCGTCCTCCACAGCTTCGCCGGAGGCAGTGATGGTGCAGGGCTGCAGGATGGCGTGGTGCGCGATGCGGCCGGCAATCTATACGGAGCGACATACCTCGGAGGCGCCTTCGACAAGGGAACTGTCTTCAAGATCGAGCCGAACGGCACCGAAACCGTGCTGCACGACTTCAGCGGAGGCGACGACGGTTGGAGCCCATCGGCTCCCGTGTTCCTCGACGCGCACGGCAATCTTTACGGAACGACTGGATATGGCGGCTTCTGCCTGTCGAGCACCAACGGCTGCGGTATCGTCTTCAAGCTAAGCCGCTCGGCCAGCAACAAAGTTCACCCGTGAAACGGGGTTGAAACCCGAGGCACTCCCGTCAGGCTCGTCCATCCTGTCTGCGGGAATCTACCGCACTCGGGATCGGCTGATATTCGCCGGGCACGCCTTGTCGCACTGCGGGTACATCGCAGCAGTGCAAAAAGGTGTCAGCAAAAATACGCGAGGGGGGCGCGCCGGTTTGCCGCGGCGCGCCCGATCGGCTGTCCATCAGGTCGTCAAGACTGTCCCTGACATCATTTTCGTTCGGCGATGCGTGCAGTCATCGTCATTGTTGTGGCGTGCTGCAGACGCTGCACGGTTTCACTGCTTTGACCGTCATCGTCACCGGCACCGCGATCCAGGTGCGTGATGGAGCCGTGCGGAGCTGGCTCAGCTTTGAACGGCACCTTGGAAAGCGCCTCGGTGTAAGGCTGGAAAATGTCTTCCGGACTGGCCACCTCCGACCATTTTCCAAAGCCGCTTGTGGTGGAGCGCGTCACCTCGTTTTCGGATCCTGGAACATGAATGTCCGGATGGCGCGGGGCCTGCTCGTATTCATGATGGCTTAAGACGGCTGGGCGTAATTGTGCAGAAGTTCTCGATGCAGACGCTGCGCGGGGAGCATCGCATCGGCGTCGTGCAACGGTGTGACGGAGGCTTGGCACCTCGGCCAGGCCAAACAGGAGGGTCCGATGAACCGATATCTGTGTGTGCTGGTTTTGGCGTGGGTCGCATGCTTGGCGGTGCCTGTATTTGCCGCCGAGGATCATGCCGCACTGGTCAAGAACGTGAATGGCGACGTCAAGGTCACTCGCCAGCACGACACGTTCGAAGCGGCCAGCGGCACGACCCTGCGCGTTTCCGATCGCGTGGTCACGGCGCCCGGCGCATCGGCCGCCATCGTGTTCCGGGACGGCACTCTGCTGACCTTGGGCTCGGGAGCTGACATTCTGGTGCGTGACTACGTGTTCGAACCGAAGAATGACAAGTTCGCTTTCGAGGTCTATCTCGCCAAGGGATCGGCGATCTACGAATCCGGCAAGATCGGCAAGCTGTCCCCGCAATCGGTGAAGGTCGAGACGCCCAAGGCGACGGTCGGCGTGCGCGGTACGCGTTTTCTGATAGAAGCCAACTGATCTGGTCCGACGATTTCAGTCATGAACCTCCGGCTGTTCACGCTTGTGCTGCTGGCCGTCGGAGGATTGCTTTCCGGCTGTGCCACGACCCGCGTCACGTTGCTTCCTGACCACAGCGGTCACGTGGGCGCGGTGACGGTGTCCGATGCGCAGGGTCAGCAACGCATCGATCAGGCATACAACACCGTCTCCGTCGGGAAATCGTCGGCGCCGGGTGCACCCGAAGCGGTGAACCGGAAGGCCTTCGAAAAGGCCCATCGCGCACTGCTTGATGCGCAACCGACGCCGCCTCGGACCTTCATGCTGAACTTCCTGTTTGACAGCATGGAACTGACTCCGGAATCCAGGAAAATGCTGCCCGAAGTCCTGAGGGTTGTACGCGCGCGGCTTCCGACCGAGATCACCGTGTTTGGCTACACGGACTCGGTGGGGACCGATCAATACAATCTGGCGTTGTCGGCACAGCGCGCCGAGGCCGTGGCCGGCATGCTGAAGCAGATCGATCCGAACTTGCCGATCACTGTGCGGTACTTCGGCGACAAGAATCCGCTGGTGCCGTCGCCGCCCGGCGTTCCCGAACCGCGAAACCGGCGGGCCGAAATCGTCATTCTCTGACGCGGTCGGCCATGACGCCCGCCACCTCATCCGTTCGGCTGCCGCGACGCCAGGCCATTTTCGTCCTGCTGGGCGGCCTGGCGATTGCCCTGGCCATCGGACTCGGCGGAGTTTTCAATTTCCCATCGATCGCGAGTCTGGATCGCTTCGGGCTGGACACCTTGCTGGTGCAAACCGCTTCGGGCGCTCCGGCGCACGGTACCGTTGTGGTGGATATCGACGAGGTCAGCCTTTCCGCGCTCGGCCAGTGGCCTTGGCCACGCTATCGCGTGGCGCAACTGATCGAGCGAATCGCAGCCGCGCATCCGTCGGCCATCGCGATGGACATCGTGTTTCCCGAAGCCGATCGCACTTCGCTGGCAGACATCCAGCGGACTTTCAAGCACGACTTCGGCATCGATGTCTCGTTCAACGGCGTGCCAGCGGGATTGTTGGACAACGACGGTTATCTTGGCCAGGTAATGGGGCAGGCCGATGTCGTCGGCGCGCAGTATTTCTACTTCGACCATGTGACCCGCGCCGACGGTCCGGTGCGCCCGGGGGTGGGCTTCGTCGGCGGGATCGACCAGCTATCGCTCGACCAGGCAACCGGGGTCTTGAACAGCGTCGACGCGATTGCCTCGCAGACCCGCATCGGCGGCTTCGTCAACAGTCGTCTCGATGCCGACGACGTGCTGCGACGACTGCCCTTGCTGATCGAATATCGTGGCGTCGTCCATGCCAGTCTCGCGCTGGCCGCCACCATGCGTTCGCTCGGCGTGGAATCGGGTCGAGTGGAATCAGGCGTCGACGGATTCTCGATCCAGATCGGATCGCACCGGGTTCCGGTGGACCGCGAGGGCTACGCGCTGCTGCGCTTCAACGGTCCGTCGCAACGCTATGACGGCCTGTCTGCCGTGGATGTACTCGCTGGTCATGTGCGACCGGCGGATCTGCGCGGCAAGATCGTATTCATCGGCACGTCGGCAGTCGGTCTGCACGATGTGCATCCAACCGCGGTGGACCCGGATTTTTCCGGTTTGAAAATCCAGTCGGTGATGGCGCAGAACATCCTCGACGACAACTCGGTGCGCATCCCGGCGTGGGGCGGCAAGGCCGCGTTGTTTCTCAGCCTGCTCATGGCCCTCGTGTTTTGCATCTTGTTCGTTGCGGGCCGTGGCCTGCTGAGCCTGGCCACGTTTTGCGTGGTGTCCGGTGCGGCACTGGTTGCAGTGGTTGCGGCGGTCTTTGTGCGCACCGGCCTGTTCATTCCGCTGGGCGTGCCGTTGCTGGTCCTGGGCGCGCTGCTGGTCTTGTCGTTCGTGGTGCGCTTTGCCGTCAACCAGCGTCGTGCACGACGTTGGCGCAGACAACTGGAGAACGCGCGCCAGGTCACCATCGAATCGATGGCTGCGGTCGCCGAAACCCGCGATCCTGACACGGGTGGGCATATCAAGCGCACCCAACACTACGTGCGCGCCATTGCCAAGCGACTGCAGCGCACCGGCCACCACGCCGGAATACTGACCGAGGATTACATCCACCTCTTGTTTCTCTCGGCACCACTCCACGACATCGGCAAGGTCGGGGTGCCGGATCACATTCTGCTCAAGCGCGGCCCGCTGACGGCCGAAGAGCTGAAAATCATGAGGCTGCACGCGGAATTCGGTCGCAAGATCATCTTCAGCACGGCCGAACAGATCGAAGGCGACAATTTTCTCCTGATCGCCGGCGAGATCGCTGCCACGCATCACGAAAAATGGGACGGGACGGGTTATCCAGGCGGATTGCGTGGTCAGGACATCCCGCTCTCAGGCCGCATCATGGCGGTTGCCGACATCTACGATGCGTTGATCAGCCGACGCTGTTACAAGGATCCATTCACCCATGAGCGTGCGAAGGCGTTGATGCAAAACCTGCGCGAAACGACCTTCGATCCGGTGGTGCTCGATGCCTTCTTCGAGATCGAAGCGGAAGTCATGCAAATCGCCGCGCGCTTTCGCGACGAGGATGAGGTCATTGCCGAGCGGGTCGAGTAGGCGAAGGAACGTCGATCAAGGCATTGACATACAGCGCAGTGCTGGATCAGTCCAGGACGCTTTCGGTCGAAGCAACGGAAGGGCTGATCGACGAAGGGCGCGCCCAGGAGGAGATGAGTGCCGAGGGCAGGGGCCGACAGGAGATCGCAAAAAGAAGTGGCCGTGATCAGCCGGAACGAGCCTCGTGAGCAATCTGGCGTAGCGCGCGTTCGAAGACGTCCGGCGGTTGTCCTCCGGAAATCAGGTACGTTCCATTGACGATGGTCGCGGGTACGGAATGGATGCCGGCTTGCTGAAAGTGGCGTTCCTGCGCGCGCACCTCGTCGGCGTAGGCGTCAGTTTCCAGAACGCGCCGTGCTTGCGCAGCATCGAGTCCAGCTTCCGAGGCAATGCGTATCAGGATTTCGTGGTCGGCGACGTTCTCGCCTTCGGTGAAATATGCGCGCAGCAATGCCTGCTTCAAAGCCAAAGCCCGGTCGCGATCCTGCAACCCGGACCAGTGCAACAACCGGTGCGCGTCGAACGTGTTCCGAATGCGGCTGCCGCGACCGACGTTGTAGGCGATGCCGAGCGCCACGGCTCGCTCGCGGATGGCCGCGCGATTGGTCTCCAACTGGGCTTCGTCGATGCGGTACTTGCGCATGATGTGTTCGCTTGCGTCCTCGCCTTCGGGCGCGAGGTGCGGGTTGAGTTCGAAAGGCTGCAGGTGAATTTCTGCCTGGACCTCGCCACCCAGGGTCGCCAATGCCTGTTGCAGGCTGGCGAGGCCTACCGCGCACCACGGACAGGCAATGTCGGAAACGAAGTCGATGCGAAGTCGAACGGGTGGAGTCATGGGTAAAGCCAACTCGCGTATGGGTCTGCTCGATGTGGAGGCAAACGGTCGCATGTCAATCGCGCAGCGTTCTGCCGGATCCCGCATCGCGGCATCCGACGCGCGCTCTGGAGCTCTACGGATCGCCATGAAACCCCATGAAGCGGCCTGAGGTTCATTCTTTTTCCTGCCCCACCTTTCCTGGAATTTGCGCGATGTCGATATTCCCCTCGGCCAATCGTCGTCAGGACAAGGGCGCGGTCGCGTGCTGGACTTGGCCAGCCGCGCAGTCGCGGCTGAAACGTCAAGGACCTACAACGATGCGATTCCTGTCGATGATCCGGATCAACGAGAGTGCCGGGCAAAAGCCGAGCGGCAAATTGATGGCGGAAATGGGCACGCTTATAGAAGAGATGCGCGCGGCCGGCGTATTGCTGGATACCGCCGGGTTGCGACCGACAACGGAAGGCAAGCGCATTCGCCTGTCGCATGGCAAGCAGCGTGTGCTGGACGGCCCGTTCACCGAATCCAAGGAGGTCATCGGCGGTTACGCACTCATGCAAGCCGATTCGATGGACGAAGCAATGAAGTGGACATCGCGCTTTCTGGACGTACACGGCGATGAATGGGAAATCGAATGCGAGGTCCGGCAAATCGACGACAATTTTTCGCCAAGTCCAACCGAGGAGAAGGTATGAAGATCTACTGGATCAAGGCGCAGGCGCCACGGCAGGTACTGGCACTGGCGAAACATCTCGGCATCAAGGCGGAGTACGAGCAGGCCGCCGGGAAGATGAAGACGCCGGAATACGCGGCGCTCAATCCCAACATGAAGGCACCGGTGCTGGTCGACGGTGCGACTGTGCTGTGGGAAGCCTCCGCGATCATGGCGTATTTGTGCATCAATGCCGGTTCCGACATGTGGCCCGCCAACGCGCCTGTCGAGCAGGTCGACGTGCTGCGCTGGCTCGCTTGGAACGATTGCCATTGGTCGCGCGTGGTCGGTCCGTTTTATTTCGAACACATCGTCAAGAAGACGTTCAACTTAGGCGCGCCCGACCGCGAAGCGTTGAAGCCGGAGGTTTCGGATCTCCTGGCCTGCGCGAAGATTCTGGATGGCCATCTTCATGGCCGTGATTTCGTGGCTTGCGGAAGATTGACTATCGCCGATTTTCGTCTGGCGGCGATGGCGACCGATTGGCGCGAAGCCGAAATGCCGCTGGAGGGATATCCGAATATCGTGCGATGGCTGGACGGTCTGATGCGTGTTCCGGCATGGAAGGAGCCGTGGCCAGCGTAGCGATACATCGCTGACGATATGCGTCTGGTCGTGGTTGAATCCGCGCGCGATTCGGCTGTTGAAGCGCCCCGGCGTCAGCCGAAAATACCCGATCAGCCTCCGGCTTTCGGGGACGCAGGGCCAAGTCGCCAGCAACGACGTGTGGTCGTGGCGATGAACGGATGCTGAGGCTAATCGACCGGTTCATCGTCTATTGAGAATGGCCGCTGCACTCTGCGTCGCGTATTCCAATGAGGAGACGATCATGCGCAAACGCATTCTTTCCATGACGATCGGCGCGGCGATGGCAATATCCGCAACACCGCTTTTGTTCGGGCAGCAACCCGCCGCGACCACCGATACGACGGTACGACAGACCACTACGACGACGACCACTTTCCTCAGGCCGACTGGTGCGTTGAGCGAAGAGCAGATCAAATCCGACATCGCCAGTGCGGGCTACAAGGAAGTGAAAGGGCTCGAATTCAAGGATGGCGTGTGGCAAACCAAGGCCCGCGGCGGCAACGACGACTGGGTCGAGCTCAAGGTTGGACCGATCACCGGCAAGGTGTATCCGGAAGATGCACCGTCGAAGCTCAACAAGGACGAGGTCAAGGCCAAGTTGACTGCGCAGGGCTACGAGAACATCGACGATGTCGAGTTCGACGACGGCCTTTGGAGTGCCGACGCCAAAAGCAGCAGCGGCAAGGACCTCACTGTGCTGGTCGATCCGGATGACGGCAGCGTGGTGGCCAAATCGGGTGATTGACGTCGCTTAGAGGGGTTGACACGCCGACTCATCGATCCCGTCGTGATTGGTGTAGTCGTGCGCGTTGCTGCTCCCGGTTTTCTGTCGCTCGCGGGAGCTCGTCCGGCGTCATATCCATCCGATCGACCGGCGTCATTGCACACACGTTTCTGATTGGCGACGATGCTCAGTCAATGAAATTCCGTTCGTGCTGAGCGTAGCTTGCGTAAGCAAGCGAAGTCGAAGCACAGATCGACGCGGCCCTTCGACTTCGGCCCTACGGGCCTACGCTCAGGGCGAACGGGGGTTGGGCGGCTGAATTTCGTCTCTAATCAGGAATACGATTGGTAGATGATCGACGTTGTGACGGCGACATGGTGCTCTTCAACTGCCTCAGTCCGCTGGTCTGCCGCTTCAGTCATTGCACAACCGCGGTTTCCGGCAGGCGCGGTCGATGCCGCATAAAACCCGGGTTTATCAGCAGGCGCGAGGGGCGTATTCTTTCGACATACGCCGGGAAGCCTCCTTATGTTCATATCGCCAACAAAGCTTCTGGCCATCGCGATCGCGGGCCTGGGTATTCCTGTTGCGCCTGTTCTTGCCGCCGATCTGTACCACAACACACCCACGGCGATCAAAGCGCCCGATTGTCTGCAAGCGTCCGACATGCAGCATTTCTTCTACGCGTGGGACGCAGCAGCAATGTACTATCCGCCGCTTCCGCAGGATCGGTTTTTTCTGGTCGCCCGTCACATGGGAGTGAATTCGGTATCGAGCCTGCCGGCCTATGATTTTGGAACGTTCGATGACGATTACCCATATCCGCCCTATCGTGGACTACCAGTCACGGGATTGACCGTCCCGGATCCGAAATCGACATGGCAGCGCGCAAGAATCAGCAGCGCGACGGTGGATACGTCCTCTGCATTTCAGGCCCACTGTTACGACGTCGGATCATTCATCAATTCGTGGACATATCCCTACGAAGATGTTGTCAATGGCGGTGTACACGCGCTTTTGGGGTACAGGTTCAGCGATCCGCCAGCTGTTTTCGACAGCAACCCCGCGACTGATTTCGGACTGCAGGGCTCCTTTGCGGTGCCTTGGATTTCGACCCGGAGTGATACCAGCCAGGATCCTCCCGTTACTCCGGTAGGGCAGGTGAGCCTTTATGCATATTTCGAGGACACGGCATCGCGACAGTTGTTTGCATACATATTGTTGATCTACGACAACAGGTATCCCGATACGTCAAGTCCGTATCAGCCAACCATTCGGCATGACGGATCTGTGCCGTTTGTAAGTCGACCGATCAACTCGAATCCTCGGTATGCCACGTTGTCCCCGTACTCTGCCGTTTTCGACGGGAGAAAATGGAGCGGACTGAAATTTTTCCGGATGCACATCACACAGGCGAATTTTTCGGATGCGATCGCCGACGTGAATGGTTTTTGCGCGGTGCATCGATCTGACGATAACTGCCGCTATCTTTTCAGCGCCAACGTTCTCGGATATCGATTGGTTTCGTTTGGCGTCCTTCATGAAATTGCGCAGAGAACGCCCGACAACAACATAAGCATGGGTGTCCATATGTACGGCATCGGTGCGTGGAACTTCAGGTAGCGCCTTTCGGGTCGGAAAATCCGAGTGCAAGCGATGTCGTGATCGGACTTTTTCGCAAAATCCGATCAGCTGCGGAGGCAGTGATGGGACGCTGATCCTCCAGCTCAGGCAGCGCTTGCATACGGCGTGGGCAAGAGGCTTACGGGGAGTTCGGACGGGGATGGGACGTGAAGAGTGGAGGGCGGACGCCGGTTGGATGCTCCTTCTGCGCGCCGTTGCTGCGTCGCGCTGCTCGCTGGAATCTGGCAATAGGCATTGGGCGACGGCCACCGTATCGGTGGAGATTCTGCGATCGTGTTGGACCCGAACAACGCGATTGAGGGGGAAACCTCCGCTTGTTGCGACTATCATGCAATGGAGATGCACACACGCGACCCCAAGCCGACTTCCGCGGCAGACAGCGGAGAGCATCATCGACGGCGATCCTCCTTCGGCGCCCACTGAAAAGATGCTCAGAGGATCGACAGCTGGCGTGGATCGGTCGGAGGCGAGCGCCAGGTCGAGCGCAGGCGACTCGCCGGATCAGGACGAACTGATCGCCAATGTCTTGGCGGGAGACCGCAAGGCGATCGCGGTCCTGGTGGAGACTTCGACCGATGCGGTCTACAGTTTTCTGTCCCGACGAATTGATCAACAGGAAATCGTCGAAGAGCTCTGCCAGGAAGTGTTTCTTGCCGCCTGGCCCCAACTTGGACGATTCCGGAAGGAAGCAAGCCTGACGACCTGGCTCTGTGCGATTGCCCGCCACAAGGTTTCAGATTTCTACGCGCGGCGGCTCCGGGAAGCAACGTGGGACGACACGGACGAAAAGGATGGCGGGGCACTTTTTGAGCCCGCGCTGGTCATTGACTTCGAGGGGTCGGTCGATCGTCGGAGGATGGACGCGAAAATCCAGGACATATTGTTGCGAATGCCCGAACGCTACCGAGTAGTCATCCGGTGGCGATACTGGAACCATCGATCTCTGGCGGAAATCGCCAAGATGACCGGACAGACTGAAAAAGCGGTGGAACGATTGTTGGCGCGATCGCGCGCCGACTTCGCGCGGAGGTGGAACCGTGAATAAGCCAATTGCAACTGCGAATGACCAGTTCTTCCAGAACCTGGCTGACCGTGAAGACCCCGCCGTGCGTGCGCCGGCCCGTTTGAAGGCAAGAATCTATTCGTCGCTGGTGAAGGAATCGCAGAAGGAATCTTCGCTGCGGCCACTTTCCGAAACTCGCCGGACAGGCTACGAGCTTTGCCGCTGGGAAAAGGTCATGGAGAGGGTGCCGGGTGCACAAACCATCAATCATTGCCGAATTTGCCATGCTCGTTTTTTGGCGGAGTCGCTGACAGATGCGCCGCTTGCGTGGTCCGGATGTCCCTACGCGCAATTTCATCGACGCTGATCGTCGCCGGATTTGCGCGCGACGGCCTGTTCAAGGCTTTGCGCAGACCGACCGAAGATCGAACAGGAAGGTTTTGGGTCTGTGGTTCCTGTGATCCATGGTGCGGACGTGCCGAGCCATGTCCGACACTCCCTATCGAGCTAATTTGGCCGGGCTGTTCCATTCAATAGAGCGAAACGCCCGCCGTCGCGTCAGGCGTGGTGATGACGTAGTCGTACCCGAGCAGAATCACGCGCGCCAAGGGCTTCAATGCTTCGATGCCTTTCGTGTCGAGTGACTGGCGGATCGGATCGAGTGGCACCAGGGTCCAGCTGTCTTTGGCAAGCGTTGCCGGGTCGATGCCGATCGCGGGAAAGAATGCGGCGGCTTCTTCGCCCTTGTAGTCGTGCACGGTAGCCGGATTGCCGGGTTTCGGTTGAAAGGAGACGTTGCGACCGCCGGTCGGCAGGAAGGCGATGCGCAGCGCAGTCTTGTCGTGAAAGCGCGCGATTTCGGACACGAGCGTGCCGAGATCGATCGTGTTGATCGAAGTCGTGCCGAGGCTCAGGTGCTCGATGCCCATCTTGAAGACCACCTTCGGTTGCGCCTCTCCCGCGGATCGGAATGCGGCAAGGAAGTTCCTTGCCAGAAGTCGCGCGCGGCGCGCATTGTTCTCGTAGTTGTGGCCGTTCATCCAGAGCTGGTAAATGGCCGCGCTTTCCTTCAGCTGAGCGATGATGCGCTGCGCTTCCGCATTGCCCTCGAAGTGCGCTGCGAACGCATCGAAATCCTTGTCGCCAAAGCGCACGAGCAGGAAGTCCTTCTGCGCCGCCTTCGCGGCGGCGGATCGTTCCTCAGCAAGGAGTTTTTGCGCGGCAGCGCGCGCAGGTTTGTCCGCCGCGATCGCGACGAGGCGCTCGAGATGAAACACGGGCGAGCCGATGAACTCCTGGTCGACACCCCAGAGGAAGGGCATGCCGTTGGCGTCCTTGCCAAGGTAGTCCGAAGCGAGCACTGCATCGTCCTTGAGCGACAGAAACGGGATTCCCAAGGGCACCTCGTCGACCAGCTTGTGGACGCCACCGAGGCCATCCTTTTGCAGCGTTTCGCCAATCATGCGTGCCGACAGAGGGCCGACCTCGACAACAAGGTATCGGAACCCAAGCGGTCGCGCTTCCCGTGCGATTGCGCGCAGCACGATGGGTGAGTCGGCAAATCCGTGATCTTCACCGAACAGGACGAACTGTGCGTTCGGCAGCTGTGCGCGGATGACGTCGGCGCCCGGGCCAGCGAGCTTTCCGTCGGTTACTCTCAATGCGAATGTGCGTGGCGCGGCATGCGCCGACAGCGCCAGCAGCAGGGCCAGCGAACCCGCAATTGCTTTCATGTCGATCTCCCCGACCTGTCGTTAGGCGAGTATTTCGATGCCGTTTTTGGCCCGGGGGTTTAGCGAGTGCTGCACCAATCTTGCCTTGGTCCGCTGGCATGTCAGGACCGACGTCGTTTCAGTCCCTTTTCGACAAACATCCATGCCCCGGTGTTCGAAAAAGGGCCGCTCCGTCCGCCGTTTTGCGTTCCTCTGCTAACCCAGTTGAGCGGAGAAGACAAAAGTCATGCCGGGCACGCCAGGCAATATCGCTGAAACGCGAGCCATACGGGAGTGCTTCCCGAAGCCGTCGAGAACCGCGGCGAGCTAATCATCGCAATCTTCTTCAGCGGCTGATCGTTCATCGGATTTCCGACCCTCGACGCCACTGGAATCGCGAGCACGGCGAGGTTGCCGATGGCGCTCAGGGCGATGATGTCGAGGATCGCGAACACGGCGAGCGAAACCGGCGACAAGTCTCCCGCAAGCACCAGATCCAGCATGTAGCCGTTGAACAACAGGATCACCGCAAGCTGATCCTCTTCTTCATTCCACTGCTCGTCGGCATCTATTACATGAGCGCTGGATTCGACACAGAAGACATTGGGCGGTTTCTGCTCACCCGTCGTTGCGTGCGGCGGCTCGTGACTCAAGGCAGGCAACGATTGCCACGGCTGCGCGAATTCAGGCGGCCATGCGATGTTCGTAAAACGGCCGCTCGCGGTCGTCAAGAATCGCCGACTGAGTCGCGAGATCGTCCGCTTGTGGATTCAACCACGCATCGATGTTTTGAGGCTTGATCGGAATAATGCAGCGATCGTGCCCCGCTGCCGCGACTTCCGGCGGGGGTTGGTCGGTGATTGCGGCAAAAGACAGCAGGTCCGATTGACCGTTCCCCTGCCAGTGCGACCACAGGCACGCGACGAGCATGTCCTGTCCGTGCAGCGGCCTGAATTCGAGCACGACGTTTTCATCCGCTTCGCCGGATTGCAGTTCACGGCCTTCAATACGGTGCCGGCTTACGTTCTCGTAGAACGCATTCATGACGACGAGGCCGTGACTGATGCCGTACTGGCCTTTCCAGAACTTCTCGAGGCTGTCGCGCCGCGCGTTGTAGCAGCCCGGATACTTTGTATCGTAGAACGCGGGCTTGCCGGCCGGCCGGCACTGGTAGCGCATCGGCTTGATAACGCGCCGGCCGTTCTCGGAGATCATCACTGGCGCGTACCAGCCGGGGTAAATGCGCGAGTCGCGCGCTGCAGGTTCCGTACGGCGCAGGTCAGCCAGTTTGCCCAGCGCCCAGGCAACCTTGTCGGTCGCGATGCGTTTGCTCTCGTTCGCGGCTTTTGTGGATTTGACCGCAAGTTTGCGCTCGGCGTCAGCGAGGCGCTTGCGCTGCTTGAAAATTTCCTGCTCGAGCGCTCCAGCTTGCGCTGCGTCGAACGATTCGATCAGGGAGCTTATCCTTCGTTCTATTTCATTGTGCGGGTCGGCGAAAGCCGCATCCATGCCTTTCGGGATGCGAAGCTTTTCTCCCTGCGAGCGATCCCAGTAGAGGCGCATGAACTCGTCGAGGTCGACGTCGGCGCCCCACAGGCGGACATACTTGTTGTAGTTTTGGAGAATCTGGGCGGAATAACACATCGGGCGGCACGCACAGACGGGGCAGGGTATCGTAGCCATATTTGGGTCTGGACGGCATTTTTCCAAGAAACGGCGTGCGCCGCGACAGCAAGGTACGGAACCAGAAGAAGGCGCGGAGCAATCCCGGCCTGGCGAGCTGAAGCGATAATCGGATTTTGATGCAACGGGAGAACCTGATGTACCGCATCGCGAACTGCTGTGCCGTTTTATTGAGCCTTGTCGTTTCTCTGACGGCGAACGCAACCGGGCTGGTTCTGTCGGGTGCCGCACAACAGATGGACGCGCTGCTCAGCCGTACTTACAAGGCAGATGCGCCGGGCGCAGCGGTGATCGTGATGAAGGACGGCAAGACGATCCTGCGCAAGGGATTTGGCCTTGCTAACCTCGAACTCAGGGTGCCGATCCGGCCGGATATGGTCTTCCGCCTGGGTTCGATGACCAAGCAGTTCACCGCCGTTGGCATTCTGATGCTGGTGCAAGAACGCAAGATCGCACTCGATGACGACATCACCAAATTCTTGCCGGGCTATCCGACGCATGGCGACAAGATCACGGTCGAGAATCTCCTCACGCATACGTCGGGAATCAAGAACTACACCGACATGCCTTCGTGGCTCAAGCTCTGGCGCAAGGACTTCACGGTCGCGGAGCTGATCGACCTGTTCAAGAACGAACCGATGCAATTCAAGCCCGGCGAGAAGTGGGAATACAGCAACTCGGGCTACATTGTGCTTGGTGCGATCATCGAAAAGGTTTCGGGTCAAAGCTACGCCGATTTCATCCGCCAGCGCATCTTCGAACCGCTGGGCATGAAGCATTCCTATTATGGCGATTACGAGACCATCATTCCGGGGCGCGTGTCGGGTTACGAAGTGCGTGGCGACGGTTTCGTGAATACCGCGTATCTCAGCATGACTCAGCCGTACGCGGCTGGATCGTTGCTGTCGTCGGTGGACGATCTCGCGTTGTGGGACGCGGCGCTTTATACGGACAAGCTGGTTCCGCAGGCGCTGCTGCGCAAGGCATGGACGCCCTACGCACTGAAGAACGGCAGCTCGACCGGATACGGCTATGGCTGGGTAATCTGGAACTACAAAGGTCATCGGGTGATCGAGCACGAAGGCGGCATCAATGGCTTTTCGACGGCCGGCATTCGCATGCCGGACGACCACGTGTATGTCGCGGTGCTGTCCAATTGCCCGGGACTCATGCCCGGGCCCGACGAACTCGCGATGAAACTGGCCGCGCTGGCGATAGGCGAACCGGAGACGGAACCTGTCGCGATCAAACTCCCCGACGAGACGCTCCAGCGCTATGTCGGCGTTTACCGGATCGACGCAGATTCGACGCGCGTGGTCCGGCGCGAGGGAGATCACCTGGTTACTCAGCGGACGGGCGGTGCGCGCAATGCTGCGTGGCCACTCTCGCCGACCGAATTTTTCTACAAGGAGACCCCTGCCCATATCCATTTTGAAGTCGATGCGAATGGCAGGGCCGTGGCGATGGTGATGGATCGCCATTACGGTGGAGACGAGCGCGCATTGAAGATCAGCAGCGAACTCCCGAAGGAACGCGAACCGGCCAAGGTCGATCCGGTGATCTACGATCGATACGTCGGCATCTATGAACTCGCGCCGACAATCCGGATCAGCGTGACTCGCGAGGGCACGCACCTGTTCGAACAAGTGACTGGCCAGGCGCGCGAGGAAATCCTTCCGTCGAACGAGACCGACTTTTTCATGCGCGCCGTGGATGTGCAGCTGAGTTTCGTGCGTGATCCGAGTTCGGGCGCCGTAACCAGTCTGGTGGTGCATCAAGGCGGCCAGGATACGCTCGCCCGCAAGGTGAAATAGGACAGCCATCCGCGACTCCGGGCCGTTCATGCGCTCGTCACCTTTGTGCGTGAAAAATCATGGCCTTGCTGACGGGGATTGTCATGAACGCCAAGATCGCATCAGGGGACTTGTACGGCAAGACGTTGCGCTTCCGGTTCGTCGATGGCCCGATGAAGGGACAGGCCTTCGATCATGTATTCAACAAGGACGGCACTGCATCGTGGGGTCCGGCAGACGGCAAGGCGACCAGGACGGAGCACGCGGGGATCGAGAAAATCGATGAGAATTGCTATGTGGCCTCGTATCTGGGCGCCAAGGGCCATACGCTGACCAGCGCATTCAATCTTGCTACCGGCATCCTGGTGTCGTTTGCCTCGGATGGAAAAGACTGGTCCATGCACCGTGGCCGCGTCGAATTGAAAACCTGAGACGTGCGTTCAATCGATAGCGACCTCGCCGCGCGAGGGTCGCGCGGTGAGGTGCAGTCTGCATTGCGCCTCGAACCGATCGGGCGATGGATTCCCTGATCGATTCGTTCAATGGCGACGATCAGCGCAAGTCGACTTGCGCGACCTTGTCCTTGTAATCCTGCTTAGGATCCGAGCCTAGCAGCAGCTTCGCGCCCGCAAGCAAGCTCGAACCGCTCAGCCAGACTTCCGCATCCTCGGCATCCAGGCGCAGCAGCGTGACCCGCGGATCGTCCTTGCCGCCCTCGAACCACGCCGCGACAAACGCATTCCAGAGACGATCGATGGCGGCGCGGTCGTTGTCCACGCCAAGCGTGCCGCGCACGCTCGCGAATACGTCGTGGCCTTTGCTGCTTAAGGTTGCCGTGGCCCGCCGGCGTTGTTTGAGCAGTTGCACCATCGCATTTTCGTTCGACGTGAAGAACCAGATCGGTCCATGACGATCTTCGGTTTGGGCGGTCATCGGCCGCGCGTGGCCGTCTTCGGCGCCATCGACGCCCAACATCATGGTGCGATCCGATTCGAGTGCCTTCCAGAACTTCTCTTCGATTTCCTTCGGTGTGGCCATTGCAATCTCCTGGCACGAGGTTGACGCGTCATCTTCGCCAAAGGGGATGGCCACGCCCTGAACAACCGGGCCCCGCGCACAGGCGCTGTTCAGCAGCGCAAAATGGGAAAGCCGAGTCGATTCGGCGAGTTAGGTAAAGCTGCCGGGCGGGGCGAGCAAGACGCTGAGTCCGATCCATGGAGAATTCCGGCAGGGTTTCGCCCGATGCTAAAGTCCCGCGTCTTGACCGACGCAACGACGGGACGGGAAACGATGACGATGCAGGCGCACTATCCGATTGGCACACCGGGGAGCCCTTGGACGCAGGTGGAAATCGCCCAGTGGCGATCGCGCCAGAATCGCAAGCGCAGCTATCAAGCGGACGTGCTGAGTGCGATAGAGCAGTTGCGCCTGCGCTTCGACATCGTGGAGTACGGCCTTCTGAATTACGGCGCGGATAACTATCCGTTATTCGCGATCAAGAGCCGCGGGTGGGAGGACGGGCGTTCGTGTGCGCTTGTGACCGGCGGCGTGCATGGATACGAAACGAGTGGGGTCCACGGCGCATTGCAATTTGCCGACGAGCACGCGGCGCGCTATGGCGATCGCCTCAATCTCGTCATCGTGCCCTGCGTGAGTCCCTGGGGTTACGAAAGGATCCATCGCTGGAACGCGGATGCGCTCGATCCGAACCGCTCGTTCCGCAAGGACAGCCCGGCGCAGGAGTCGGCGAGTCTGATGCGCCTGATCGCGCCGATTCGCGATCGTGTGCTCGTGCATGTGGATCTGCATGAAACCACGGACACCGACGAATCCGAGTTCCGACCGGCCCTGGCCGCTCGCGATGGCGTGCCGCATGTACCGGGTGAAATCCCGGATGGTTTCTATCTCGTCGATGACAGCGAGCATCCGCAAGCGGCGTTCCAGCAAGCGATCATTGCGGCGGTGGAAGAAGTCACGCATATCGCGCCGGCCGATCGCAATGGCGAGATCATCGGTTCGACCGTGGTCGCACCGGGCGTGATCCGCTATCCGCTCGAGCAGCTCGGCCTGTGCGCCGGCATCACGAGTGCGCAGTTCAGGACAACGACTGAGGTTTATCCCGACAGCTCGCGCGCGAGCGCCGCGCAATGCAACGCCGCGCAGGTTGCAGCGGTTTGCGCGGCGCTCGATTTTGCTCTGGCGTCCGGGGAGAAACCGTAGTACCCGATTGCCGGTGGACCGGAAGTCGAAAGGTCTCGCAATGCCTTCAGCTTTGCGTTTCGCTGGCCGCCGCGCTCGGTGGCATCGCGCTGCTTGCCGAGCCGTTCGCCTTGCGTCTGAGGCGACCGGTAGTCGACGTGCGCGGCGGCATCGCGTTGGTGATCACGAAAGCCGGCGGCGCAAGGCACTGGCAAGATAGGTCTGCGTTCGCATCGGACCTCGCCGTTGCTGGTGGATTTCTGCGCAGCTTTCCCGCGGGGCAGGGTCCCACTCTCAGTCCCCGTGCTTGCTTTCGATCGCCTTCACCGCATCCAGTGTTTCCTTGACGTGCTGGTTCGGACTCAGGGCGGAATACACGTGCGTGATGACACCAGAGGGTGCGATCACGTACGAGGTGCGGTCGGACCAGCCCGGCTTCATGGCCAGCAGCGCGTCGTATTCCTTCGCGACCTTGGCGCCCGCATCGGCAGCGACCGGGAACTTGCCACCGCAGTGCTCGGTTTCCTTCGAGAAATCGGCCAGCTGGTCGGTATTGCCCGCTGTCACGCCGATTACGCTTGCGTGTTGCGCCTTGAACTTGTCGATCGCTTCGGAGAACAGGTGCGCCTCGACATTGCATCCGGGCGTGTGCGCGGCCGGGAAAAAGTAGACCACCACGGGACCGTTCTTCAAAGCGTCGTCAAGCTTGAAGGTGAACGGTTTGCCCGCGAGGTAAGCCGGCAATGTGAAATCAGGGGCGCGTGTGCCAACCTCCAATGCGGCAAAGGCAGGTGCCGAGAGTGCGACTGTCGCTGCAATGGCGAAGGCGGCGTGCTTGATCTGACGGTTCATGAGGAGCAATCCATTCGGGAAAGGACGGTTATATAACGAAAAGAACGTGAATGTGCTGTCGAGCGGACCGGCGCTGCTGGGAACTCCTTTCGACGGCCTGCCAATGCCTCGTCATCCATTCTCCCGGCGGTCCAATTGAGACATGAATATCGGTACTCTGGAAACGGGTGGCGAGGGGCGACGCTGAGTCTGGTCGAAGGATGCTCGCGCGAGGGAACAGACGCAATCGCTCGCGCCCTTGATCCGGATCAAGGGATCGATGCCTGCGCGCCTATTACACGATTGCCGGGTTCCATCGGGGACCCAAGCGAAAGAGATCGTGATTGCACCGTAATCGGTCGGCGGGAATCGAGGAGCGCCAGCCTCACTCGATCGCGCGTGGCACAGGATCTGCTGGTGCACTGCCCGTTTCGATGTTGCGGTCGCTGGCCTGAGCTTCTCCAACCCGGTCGAGCGCGATGCGTAGATTCGTCAATGCGCTACGCAACTCTGCGGGTTCGCGCAACGCGGCGCGCGCTTTGGAAATCGCCTTTCGCACATCGCCCGGCGCATCGCCGTTGTCGATCAGCACAATGGCGGATCCCCGGCACGCGAGCAGCGCGTCGATCCAGTCTGCGGGCTGTACGAGGCGCACGCGTCGAGTTGCAAGGCGGCTTGCGCGGAAGGCCGGCGCGACCTCGCTGACTCGTGCGAGCGCATCTTCGAATTCCCGGGCGGTTCGCGTTGGCGTCGCGGGATCCAGCGCATCGGCGAAAATTGCCAGCGCGTCCGCGATGCGTCGCCGCAGTACCGCGATGGAGCGCACCGGATAGACGAACCATGCGGAGACGACTCCCACGATTGCGCCTATCACGATTTCCTCGAGGCGCAGACTGAGCATTTGTTGGGCGGAAATGCCCTCGAACCCCTGCAGCAGGGCCAGCGCGAGAGTCACGAACAATGCCCACCACGCGTACCCGAGCGGGCGCAGCCACATGCCAAGAAAAACCGCCGCGAGGATCAACCCGACGGTTGCGACGCTGTGGGCACCGACATGCACGGTGAGTGTCAGTGCCAGCACCGTGCCGGCTGCTGCGCCGAGCACTCGCAGAACGCTCTTGTAGGCGACATCGAGTCGGCCACGATTCCCGCTGTTGACAATGAATGCGGTCAACACGATCCAGGCCCAGCGTTCGTCAAAAAAAAGGTAGCCAATGCAGAACGACGCGCCGAGCGCGACCGCCATCTGCAGTGCCAGGCGCGTGGTTGCAACCGGGCGCAGCGAACTTGCTGCAGAAGGTATATTGGTGGAAGCCGGCCCCGGCTGCGACGGCGCAAGAAATTGCACGCGCCGAGCTGCAAATTGAAATGCCGTCACCCACGCGAGTGCCAGCAACGCAATAACCACCGGCATGAAGAACGCAACCCACATCGGGAGCTGTCGTGTCGGCACGTACGGCGTGACCAGCAACGCTACCAACGGAAGCGCAATGAGCGAGCCGGCACGCCGCGCCGCGAGGCCAAACCGGCGAAGCCAGATCGAAGCGCTCATGCCCGCGACGAAAATGGCTGCGCCGACCCAGGGCATCCGCAGCAACAGCGATCCAATGCCGATCGCGGCCAAGCCCACGAGGGGGAGCGCAATGGCGGCTTCGATGCGGCCGCGCCGGTCCCGCTCGGGATGGCTGCGTGACAGCGAAAGGCAGAGCACGACGGCCAGGATGCCCGGCCCCGGCTCCGGATCGATCGCGATCACGCAAGCGAGCGTCGCCAACGCGGCGAGCATGGTTACCACCGCTTCGCGAAACGCGCGACCGATGGCGCTTGCATGCACCGCGGCGATGTTCTCTTCGCCGACCGGGACGTGGGTCATTTGGGACCTGAGGTGATTTGCGAACGAAGCAACAGACGGGAAGAGTGGCACGGGTTCTCAGCCGTCCTCGATGACGACAAGAATTGACCCGCACAATAGACATGCGGATAGACGGAATTCAGTTAGCCCTCGCGTAACGCATCAATACATCGCTGCATGGCGAGTAAATTTCGCATTCTCCAAGCGCATCAGTCGCGATCCGGTGCGCCGAGCGGAAACAGCGGTCGGTAGGGTCGCGCCTCGTCGACGGCTCGCGCGAAGGAGGGTCGATCGAGCAGGCGGCGGCGATACGCAAGCACGTTGCGATGGCGCTCATCGATTCGGTGGGTCCAGTCGGCGTAGAACAGGAACGGTGCAGCGCCGCAATCGGCCAGACTGAACTCGTCGCCTGCCGCCCAGTGGCGAGTTGCCATGATGGTGTCGAGCCAACCATAGGCATGGTCGAGTGCGGCGCGCGCATCGGCAACGCCCGTCGGATCGCGATTCTCCGCTGGGCGAAGGCTGTCGTGAACGATCCTCTGCTGTGGCGTGGAGATGTAATTGTCGAAGAACCGATCCATGAAGCGCACCTCGAGCGCAGTCTCTTCATTGGCCGGAATCAGCTGCACCGGCCCTGGGAAGTGCAAGCCAAGGTATTCGATGATCATTGTGGCTTCGGCCACGGTGCGCTCGCCGTCCCTGAGCAGCGGGAAATGCTTGAGCGGCCACAGCGAAGCGAACTCCGCAAGAATCTCGGGATGCTCCGGATCGAGCATCATGAACTCGAACGGCGTGTCGTTTTCGTAAAGCGCGATGAGCGCCTTCTGGGAATAGGACGAGAATGGATGGGCATAGAGTTTCAGGGTCATGGAACATCACCTTGGCATAAAAAGTCGCATTGAAGCAGGTGGCATGATGGCCTTGCTGCTCAACGACGATCACGCAAGCGCTGAATCGACACGTCCGGGAACAAGGCCCTTCGAAACCGCCCTCTCGACGGCCTAGATCGCCACCTGCATGCCCACGGTCATCGATTGACCCGTGGGAATGTGATACGACGCCGTCGTGTCGTGCGTGTTGCGCGCCATCCAGACGAACAAGCGGTCGCGCCAGTGCGCCATGCCTTTCTGTTTGCGACCGGCGAGCATGTCGACCTGGCCGACGATGTAATGGATTTGCTCGAGATCGAGCGCAAGTCCGTGCTCCTTCAGGCGCACGAGTTCCGAGGGGATATTGGGACCCTGCATGAATCCGTAGTGCAGCACGAGACGGTGAAAACCGTCCGAGACTTCGCTAAACTCCATGCGCTCGTTGGCACCGACTTTTGGGATCTGCTCAACGATCACGGTAACCAGAATCACGGTTTCGTAAAGCACCCGGGTATGCTGCACCAGTTTCTGCAGCGCAGGCGGAGCCTGGATCAGTCGGCCGGTGAAAAACACGCCAGCGCCGGAAATTCGTGAAATGGCCTCGCTCTTGATGCGGCCGATGAACGTGTCGAGCGCCATCGTGCTTTCCTCGATGCGCTCCGCCAGCAGTTGCGAACCGCGCGTCCATGTCGTCATCACGATGAACAATCCGAGGCCGATCACGAGTGGCAGCCAGCCGCCGTCGGGAATCTTGAGCGCGTTCGACCCGAGGAACGCAAGATCGATGGCGAGAAAACCGACGAGGAAGGCCGATGCCGCCGCAAGGCTCCAGCCACCGCGTTCGCGCGCGACATTGAAGGCGAGCACAGTGGTGATGGCCATGGTCGAGTTCACTGCGACGCCATACGCAACCGCCAGGTTGGTGGATGTCTGGAACACCAGTACGAGGCCGATCGCCGCGATCATGAGCATCCAGTTCACCAGCGGCATGTAGATCTGCCCGCGCGATTCGGCTGAGGTCTGCTGGACGTGGAAGCGCGGCAGGTTGTTCAATTGGATGGCTTGGCGCGTGAGCGAATATGCGCCCGTAATGACGGCCTGCGATGCGATACAGGTGGCCGCCGTCGCGAGGATCACGAGCGGATAGAGCGCCCAGTCCGGGGCGAGGTGGAAAAACGGATGCTCGATCGTGTGCGGTTCGGCGATCAGCATCGCGCCCTGGCCGAAATAATTGAGCAACAGAGCCGGCAACACAAACGCGAACCAGACCTTGCGGATGGGACTTCGTCCAAAGTGTCCGAGATCGGCATAGAGCGCCTCACCGCCGGTCGCGACCAGGAACACGGCATACAGAATCACGAAACCGGCGAAGCCGTTGTTGAGGAAAAACTGCACCGCGTACCATGGATTCACGGCCAGCAGCACTTCGGGCGCCTGCATGATGCCGTGGATGCCGAGTGCCGCAAGAACCAGGAACCATAGCAGCATGATCGGTCCGAACACCCTGCCGACGACGGCCGTACCGTGGCGTTGCACGGCGAACAGCGCGATGAGAATGACAACGGTGATCGGGATCACGAATCCGTGGAGGGAAGAAGCAGCGACCTGCAGTCCTTCGACCGCGCTCAGGACGGAGATGGCCGGCGTGATCATGGTGCCGCCATACAGCATCGCCGCGCCGGCCAGCGCCAGCAGGATCAGCGCGCGCCGTGGCCGTTTGTCCTTGTCGGGGTTCGGACGCAACAGGGCGAGCAACGCGAAAATGCCGCCCTCTCCACGATTGTCCGCGCGCAGGATGAAGGTCATGTACTTGAGCGAGATGACCAGCACCAGTGTCCAGAAGATCAGCGACAGGATGCCGAGGATGTCTGCGTTTGTCGCCGTCAGCGATCCGGCACCGACGAAGCACTGTTGCAACGCATAGATCGGACTCGTGCCGATGTCGCCGTAGACCACGCCGAGCACGGCGAGTGCGACGCCGGCTCCCGGTTGATCCTGCCCCTCGGACGCAAACGAGAACCGCAGCGCCTTGAGTGAGGCGTTGCGTCCTTTGCCGGACTTCTTCAATTGCGCCATCTTGGCTTGTGCCTCCAACGAGCGAGCGAGCGCGAATCCAATTTCCGTTCGACTGCGGCGTGCGACGCATCGTCGAGGGAACTGTCCCTTGTATCCAGGACAGCAGCAAACCAACGTGAATTCACCGGCTGCCGGAAAATTGTCGCTCCCCGAAGGCCTCACAGCGCGTTCATGCGCCGCAGAGTAGGTTACCAAGAAAGGAATAAGGTCACGATGTCGAGTGCGGCGAACGGCCGCATTCGTTCGTGCTCGAATCGCCGGAGCCCTCGATACCGGTGGGGTAATCCTCGGTAACCGCACGCAATCGCAGACGGAGCGAATTCATGGATATCACGCAGCTGATCCTCGACGATCATCGAGAGCAGCGTCGGCGCTTCGCGTTGATGGACGGGATGGAACGATCCGACCACGCAGCATTGGAAGCGGTATGGCGGAGATTGGCCGTGTTCCTGGAAGTGCACGCTGCCGCGGAAGAAAGATTTTTCTATCCCGAGTTGCTGAAGATCGGCCATGGCGCCGGCAGCAAGGCGACAGCGGCGGCCGAAACCAAGGACGCAATCTGCGATCACAACGACATTCGCAGCGCCGTAACCAAGGTGGGTTGTGAGGAAGTCGGCACCGATAAGTGGTTCGCGGCCATTGCGGATGCCCGCAGGGCAAACAGTGATCACATGGGTGAGGAGGAGAGAGAGAGCCTCGCCGATTTTCGTCGACATGCCGGGTTGCAACGCAGCCACGATCTTGCGGTGGCATTTGCGACCTTTGAAGCCAGGCACTTTGCCGGTGTCGAGGCAGACGACAAGGATCCTGATCGATACATCGGAACCAACAGCTGAATCCAGGCAGCCGGCAAACCGATCACCGCGACGCCGGAGTTTCGTGAATACGCGCAATCGTCAACGAGTCGCAAATGCGGCGAATGGGCGACGTCGTGGTCAACTTCGTATTCGCGCGTCATACTTCGCGCATGACCAGACTGCTTATTGGCCTGTTTTCCCTGCTGGCGACGGGTTGCATCATCACCGGTGCCGTGCAAGCCGCCGACACTGGCGCGCCTGCGGCGCGTACCATTATTCTGGTTCGCCATGGGAATTACGTGGAGGACGCATCGGCGGACCCGAAACTCGGACCCGGGCTTTCGCCGATCGGCGTCGCGCAGGCGCATCTGGTCGGCGCGCGCCTGGCGGGCTTGCCGACGCGATTCGACGACATGTACGTGAGCCCGTTGCAGCGTGCGCGCGATACCGCTGCGGTCATCAGCGCGAATTTTCCGGGTCGGCATTTCACGGTACTCGACGATCTTGCCGAGTGCACGCCGCCGACAAGTCGCGCCGACATCATGAAACACGAGAAACCCGAAGATCTCGCCGCGTGCAAGGCGCAACTCGATCGGGTGTTTGCCGCATACTTCAAGCCTGCCGCGGGCGCCGAACGCACCGACCTGTTCGTGTGCCATGGCAACGTGATCCGTTACCTTGTCACGCGTGCGCTTGGCGTCGAAACGATGGCGTGGCTCACGATGTCGATCGGGCACGCGAGCATCACCAAAATCCGGATCGAAGCGAACGGTCGCATCAGGGTCATCTCGGTCGGCGATGTCGGCCATATTCCGCCGAACATGCAGACGGGGACTATCGCGGACAGCGAACGCAACCTCGCGATTCCGGTCTTGCAATAGCCGCAACAGCGCCCAGCCGGCCGGAGGCCATGCTATGCAGTGGCCTTGGCATCGTACCTGAGGGCGCTTTTCGTTCAAGCACGCCTGATTCGCAAATGGCGCAACCGCGCCTCGACTCGATCCCGGTCGACGCCTGACTGTTAAGCTCGATGCTTTCATCGGAAGCGAGGGTTTTGTTGTGCAGCCATTGCGTGCGGTCGTGTTCGGACCGACCGACCAGGGTTTGCGCGACGATGTCGGCCGGCTGGGCCGACTGGTCGGGCAATTGCTGGTCGAGCAGGAGGGCGAAGCGTTTTTTGCGCGCGTGGAGGCTGCGCGAACGGCCTCGATCGCACGCCGCGAACGCGGCGACTCGCTGGAGCCGCTCGCGAGAACCTTGCAAGGACTTGATGCCGCAACGGCGGATGCGATGAGCCGTGCATTCGCGACCTATTTCCAGGTCGTCAACATCGCCGAGCGGGTGCATCGCGTACGGCGCCGGCGTGACTACGAAATCGCCAGCGCGGCGCCGCAACCCGAGGGGCTCCACGACGTGCTGCTCAAGTTGCATGCGGCAGGCGTCGGCATCGAAGAACTCCTCGGCGCACTTGCGCGGCTCGATGTCGAACCGGTGTTCACGGCGCATCCGACTGAATCCTCGCGGCGCGTGCTGCTGGAAAAGGAACAGGACATCGTGCGCGCGCTGATTGCCGATCTCAGCGGCCCGCATACGCCGCATGAGCGTGCTGCAGACTGGGCGCGCCTGCGCATGGCGTTGACCACAAGCTGGCAGACAGCGGATATCTCGCGATTGCAACCGACCGTTGCCGATGAAGTTGAACACGTGATGTTTTATCTCGCCGACCCGATCTATCGCGTGCTGCCCGCGTTCGAGGAAGCATTGACGGATGCGATACGTTCCGTCTACGGCGTCGATGCCGAGGCGCCCCGCGTCCTGCGATTTGCCTCGTGGGTCGGCGGCGACATGGATGGCAATCCGAATGTCGGCGCTCGTACCATTGCGGTCACACTACGCATGCAGCGAAAACGCGTTCTTGCGCGCTATCGCAGCGAGTGCCAGCGTCTGGCGCGTCGTCTCAGCCAGACGCTCGACTGCGTGGACGTCGCACCGGCAGTGCTGCAGCGCCTGGCCGAGTATCGCGAGATGCTGCCCGACGCGGCGGCTAGCATTCGTCCGCGACATGCCAACATGCCGTATCGCGCCTTGTTGCGATTGATCGCGGCCCGCCTCGAAGCGACCGGCAACGATTCACCGTCGGGCTATGCCGATGTATCGGTCTTCACCGCCGACATCGGCTTGATTGCCGAAAGCCTGCGCTTGCACAAGGGAATGCACGCCGGATGGTTTGCCGTTCGGCGGTTGCAACGGCGCATCGCGGCATTCGGGTTTCACCTTGCACGCCTGGACCAGCGCCAGGATTCGCGCGTCCATTCCGCGGCGCTCGTCGACGTGCTCGGAGAACTTCCGGCAGACGACGGTGCGCGTGCCCGCATGCTCGTTCCGTATGCGGGCGGCGATATGCCGTTGCCGCACCAGTCGGGCGACCCCACCCGAAAAATCATCGACGACGCAGGCGGCGGGAATTCGCCGAAACCAACGCAGGAACTCCTTGCCAACAACGGTCCCGGCCAGCGTAGCGCCGCGGCACTCCAACCAGATGCTCCGTTCACGCGGGTCATCGCCGTATTCCGCGAAATCGCCCGCGCGCGGAATCGCTTCGGCGACGCCGCGCTCGGTGTCTATGTGATCAGCATGGCCGGTTCGGTTGCCGATGTGCTCGGCGTTCTTGCGCTGGCGCGAGCAGGTGGTCTCGTGGGCGAAGATGGCAACGTTCCGCTCGATATCGCGCCGTTGTTCGAAACCATCGCGGATCTCGATCAGGCTCCGCATACGTTTGCCGCGCTGCTCGGCGACCCGACTTATCGCGCGCATCTTGGGGCACGTGGCAATCGCCAGACGATCATGCTCGGCTATTCCGACAGCGCCAAGGATGGCGGCATTCTCGCCGCGCGCTGGACTTTGCAGCGTAGCCAGGTGGAACTGCTGGCGGTAGCGCGCGAGGAACACGTCGACATCGTTTTCTTTCATGGGCGCGGTGGCTCGATCGGCCGTGGCGGCGGCAAGACCTCGCGCGCGGTGATGGCCGCGCCGCGCGGTGCCATCGATGCTCATCTGCGAGTGACCGAACAGGGCGAAGTCATCCATCGCAAGTACGGCATGCGTGCGCTTGCGCTGCGCACGTTCGAGCAGACGGTTGGCGCCGTACTCAGCGCGACACTGCGGCCGCGTCCGCCCGATGCACGGGAGGCAAACTGGCGTGAAGTCATGACGCGCCTGGCGGCCGATGGCGAGGCTGTGTATCGCAAGCTGGTCGTCGAATCGCCTGGCTTCGTCGAGTATTTCCACGCCGCAACACCGATCGATGTGATCGAGCGCATGACCCTCGGGTCGCGCCCACCGCACCGCGGCAAGGGCGGTGGCGTAACCAGCCTGCGCGCAATTCCGTGGGTGTTTGCGTGGACGCAGTGCCGCTCGAACCTGCCTAGCTGGTACGGCGTTGGCGGCGCGATGGAAAAGGCCGCTGAACGCGGAGATGAAAATGCGTTGCTCGAAATGGCGCGGGACTGGCCGTTCTTCCGCACGCTGATCGAGGATCTCGAGATGGTTCTGGCCAAGAGCGATCCCGATATCGCCGAGCGGTTCTCGCAACTCGCAGGGCCGTTGCATGGTGCGTATTTCCCGATCCTGGCCGAGGAATTCGGGCGCACGGTCCATTGGGTCCTGCGCTTGCGCGGGAATCGCGATCTGCTGGCAGGCGATCCGCGCCTCGCGCAGTCGATTCGGCTGCGCAATCCCTATGCGGATCCGATGAGCCTCGTGCAGGTCGATCTGCTGCAACGCTGGCGTGCATCCGGTCGTCCGGATGACGCGATATTCGGCGCGCTCGCCTCGAGTGTGCATGGCGTTGCACTGGCGCTCCAGAATACCGGCTGAAGCGGGACGAGTGACATCGCGGCCACGATATTCAAGGGTTTGAGATATTCGAGGCTGTTTGGGTATAAATTGCCGGTCAGGCAAACGTGGGTTGATGCGCGGGCCATCCGGTTGCCGCGCTGCGATACGGGAAAAGTGGCCGGATTGTGAAACGTCCCCCGGAAGCATTGGAGATTCACCGCGCGTATCGGCGCGTGACCGACGCGTGCGTGGCGCTCGATGCGGACTGGCGCTATACCTTTGCCAATGCCCGCGCCGGCCAACTGCTCAAGCGCGATCCACAGGATCTCATCGGCAAGCGCATCTGGAGCGAGTTTCCGAAGGCCGCCGACGATCCGTTTCGTGTCGCCTGCGAAAAGGCGATGGAAAGCCAGCAGTCGGTCATCCTCGACGACTATTTCGCGCCGCTCGATCGGTGGTACGAGAATCGCATCCATCCGTCCCCGGATGGCTTGACGATCTACTTCCTCGATGCGACCGCGCGCAAGCGCGCGGAGCAAATGGAGGCTGGGCGTCACGCCATCCTCGGCAGCATCGCGGCCCAGTCGCCTCTGGTGGAAGTGCTCACCCAGATCGCCCGCCTCCATGAACAGCAGTATCACGGCTCGTTGTGTTCGCTGCTGCTGCTCGATGGCGCCCGCAAGCATGTATTGCACGGCGCTGCGCCGAGCCTGCCGGACGCCTACAACGAATCCATCAATGGTATGGAGATCGGCGAGGGCAAAGGTTCGTGTGGAACGTCTGCATGGAGTCGCGAGCGCGTCGTTGTCGAAGACATATCGAGCCATCCGTTCTGGAAGGACTACCGCGATCTCGCGCTCGCCTACCGGCTGCGCGCGTGCTGGTCGACTCCGATATTCGGTAGTTATGAGCAGGTGCTCGGGACGTTTGCGATCTATTACCGCGAGCCGCGCGTGCCGGATGAGGACGAGATGCGCAGCGTGGACGAGCTGCTGTCGATCGCGGCGATCGCGATCGAAACCGATCAGCTGATCCAGCGCCTTCGCGAGCGCGACTACTTCTTCGACATGTCTGTCGAGATCTACTGCATCTTCGACACGGTGACCGAGCGCATCGTCCTCGCCAACTCGACGTTCACCGAGTTGACGGGCTACAACCCGGTGGAACTGTCGTCGCGGCATTACCTCGATTTCGTGCATCCGGACGACCGGGCGATAGCAATAAATGCGGTGACGGCCCTGAGCGGCGCGGGCATGAGGGTGGACAAGGTCATCTATCGCTTTGAGTGCAAGAACGGCAACTACCGCTGGCTGGCATGGGATTCGATCGTCGGGCCGAATCGTCGCGCGTTCGCGGTAGCGCACGACGTGACCGAGCAGCGCGAGGCCGAAGCGGCGCTCGCCTACGCCGACACCCACGATGCGGTGACGCATTTGCCGCAGCGTTCGATACTCGAGGACGCGGTAACGTCGATGCTCGCTGCATCGGAATCGGTGTGGGTACTGGTCCTCGGATTGGACCGCTTCCACAGCATCAACGAGTCCATGGGCCACGTCATCGGCGACGATGTGCTCAAGCGCGTCGCGGGTCGTCTTCGCGATTGCCTCGGCGACGCGGGTCGCATCGCGCGTTTCGCCGGGGATGAGTTCGTCATCGCGGTTGCCAATTTGACCGAAGCCTCGGTGCAGGAACTTGCCCAGCGTTTGCGCGAAGCCGTGATGCGCCCGATTGACAGCGACGACTACCGACTGGTGCTGACCGCCAGCATCGGCATCAGCCACTCGCCTGATCATGGCCTGTCGACCCCGGATCTGCTGCGTCGTGCGGAGGCGGCGATGACGCGCGCAAAGTTGCAGGGCCGCGATAGCGTATGCACGTTCTCGGTACGGCAGATGCGCGACATCGAGGAGCGCCTCGTTCTGAGCCATCGCTTGCGCGGTGCCGTGGAACGCGGCGAGATGGAGCTCTATTACCAGCCGCAGCATCGAACCCGCGATGGCGTCTTGACCGGCTTCGAAGCGCTGCTTCGCTGGAACGATTCGGAGCATGGCTGGATTTCCCCTGTCAGCTTCATCCCAATCGCGGAAACGCTCGGCTTGATGCCGGAACTCGGCTTGTGGCTGGTGAACGAAGCCTGTCGCCAGACGCGCGTCTGGATCGATCGGGGCCACCGGAACTTCACCATCGCGGTCAATATTTCGGTACAGGAACTGCAACGGCCGGGACTTGTGGAACATGTGCAGGAAGCCCTGCGTCGACATGACCTTTCGCCGGAAATCCTCAGCATCGAAATGACCGAAAGTTCCCTGATGGAGAACGTCGACCGGGTACGCGGCACCCTGGCCGGCCTCAAGGCGCTCGGGACGACGCTCGCGCTGGACGACTTCGGGACCGGGTATTCGAGCCTGGCGTATCTCAAGCATTTCCCGATCGACAAACTCAAGATCGACCAAAGTTTCGTGCATGGATTGCCCGACGATCCGGATGACGCGGCGATCGCGCGCACCATCGTTGCGATGGCCCACCAGTTGCGCATGGTGGTTGCGGCGGAGGGCGTCGAAAACCAGGCGCAGGCGGCCTTCCTCAACGGTATCGGTTGCGACGAGTTGCAGGGCCACCATTTTGGTGCCGCCGTCGCAGCGGGCGCAGCAGAAGCGTACTTCGGGGAGAGCAAGGCACCGGCGTGACACCGCGGTCGTCATCTGTCCCGGGCGCGGGAAGAATCCAGGTGCCGCAACGTCGACTCATCGTGTTGTTCGATGGCACCTGGAGCAAGGTGCAGACGCACACGAATGTTGCGCGCATCGCGAAGATGATTGCGCCTTCGGACCCCTCGGGGCGCCCGCAGATCCAGAAATACATTGCAGGTGTAGGGGTCGAACCGGGCCTTGGTCATCTGCTTGGCGGCGCGTTCGGCTTGGGTCTTTCGGGAAATATCGAGGATGGCTACCGCTGGTTGTGCCAGGAGTGGATCGACGGGGACGACTTGTTCCTGTTCGGTTTCAGCCGTGGCGCCTACAGCGCGCGCAGTCTCGGCGGAATGATCCGCAAGTGCGGGCTGCTGCGGCCGGGTACGAACGGCGAAGTGACCCGGAACGCCGTCGGAACCGCTTACGATTTCTATCGCAACGAGGTGAAAGCGGACGATACGCAAGCCGTTGCTTTCCGACACAGGTTCTCGCGCGAGATCGCCATCCAGTTCGTCGGCGTCTGGGAAACGGTCGGTGCACTGGGCATCCCCGCCGTCGCCTCATGGTTTCCATTCGCGCGCGGTCGATATCGTTTCCACGATACCGAACTCAGCGGCATCGTGCGCTTCGCTTACCACGCTCTCGCGCTGGACGAGCATCGCGCCGACTTCGCGCCCACCAAGTGGACGCGACTCCCGGCCACGCTCGCCGCAGGGGAATCCATGACCTCGAAAAAAGCATCGCAGGTCGATGTCGAGCAACGCTGGTTCGTCGGCTGCCACGCCGATGTGGGTGGCGGCGAGATGAGCGATGGCGCCGGGCATCGTCCCGACCCGTTGCCCGACATCGCGCTCGCGTGGTTGCAGGAAAAGGCGATCGGAGCGGGCCTCGCATTCAACGAACCGTTCGTGCCGGCGCCGGACGCGTTCTCGGCCACGCCCAACGACTCATACACGACATTCATGTATGGCCTGTACAAGCTCGTCAAGCGACCCTTTGCACGTCACATCGGCGGTGGCGTCAACGAGACCATCGATGAGTCGGTGTGGCGGCGCTGGCGTGCCGTGTCCGATTATCGGCCGCCGTCGTTGCTCGCTGCATTGCAAGCCGACGCAGTCGCCACGCCGGCGAGTGTCGAATACCTGGGTTAGACACGCGCCGAAGGGCCGTCGGGTGTTCGATCTACTCTTCGCGCAACGCAAGACTCGGACTGATCGAGGTTGCCCGCCGTGCGGGTATCCAGCAGGCGATGAGGCCGACGGCCCCGAGGCATGCGGCGGCGCCGAGAAGGCCCGGCCAGAGGGTCGTATCTGGCGTAACGACCATATTGCCCGCACCCTTCGCCAGCGCGATCGCGAGAACGCCGCCGATCGCGATGCCGATCGCGCACAAGGCGCCACCGCGTGCCATGACATGCCGCACGATGCGTGGGCTCGATGCGCCAAGCGCCATGCGCACGGCGAGTTCCGGTGTGCGTCGCGCGACCAGGAATGCAATGACGCCGGCGACACCGATCGCGGCGAGCAGCAAGCTCACGCCTCCGAACAATGAGACCACCGCCATCTGCGCGCGCGGCTCCGCGACATTCACCGACGCCACATGGGTCAAGGTATCGATATCGAACAGCGGGTGATCGGGTATTGCGCGGCGCGCGGCCTCGCGTACCGCGCCGATCAGCGCCGCTGGATCGCCGTGCGTGCGCAATGCGAGCGACATGGTCGAAAGCGTGATCCAGGTGGTCGGCATGTAAACAGTCGGTGTGATGTCGCCCGCACGATCGTTCTGGCGCACGTTGCCGACGACACCGACGACGGTCCAGGTCTGGCCATTGCTGAGGGTGACGTGGCGGTCAATGGGGTCCTTGCCATTCGGCCACAGACGTTTCGCGAGGCCAGCGCTCATCAGTATCGAGTGGCTCGGTTCTCCGCTCTGCGCGAACGTGCGACCGCGAAGCAACGGCACGCCGAGCGCATCGAGGAAATCAGTCGTGGCTACGCGCCAGGCGGTCTGCATGCCATGCGTGCGCGCGTCGGCTGCGCTGTCGCCAACTGCAATTGCCATTGAAGTGGTGTTGAACTGGCCCAGCGGTATCTCGCTGCCGAGGCCGACACGTTCGACACCGGGAACGCTGCGCAGCTCGCCGAGCAGTCGTGCATAGGATTCGCGATTGCGCAGGTAATTGGTGCCGTTGTCATCGTCCGGCAGCGTGATGCGTGCGGTAAGCACGTGCTGCGGCGTGAAACCCAGCGCGCGAGCCTGGATATCGCGAAACTGCTGCACCAATAACGCCGATGCGAGGACCAGCACCGTCGCGAGCGCGAACTGCGCGACAATCAACCCTTCGCGCAGAGGACCTTGCCGCGCATCGGTGGCCGAGCGTCCCGCATGGTGCAGCACGACGGATGCATTTGAATGCGCCGCGGCGATTGCCGGCGCGAGTCCGCACATCAATGCAGTGAAGCCGGTAATTGCCACTGCAGCCAGTGCGATGGGCGCATCGAGCGCCAGTGCATGCAGGCGTGGCACCTGGGCGGCGAATTGATTCGCGACGACGCGGATCGCGAGCGCACCCATGGTTACGCCGAGCGCGCCTCCGATGCCCGCGAGCAACAGACCTTCGCCCACGACCTGTCGTATCAGACGCGCTTGCGTTGCGCCGAGTGCCAGGCGCACGCCGATCTCGCGTGTACGCTGCGCCGCGCGGGCGATCTGCAGATTGGCGATATTGATGCATGCGACCAGCAACAAAAGCAGGACGGCGCCGATCAGGGTAAGCACGCGTGCGCGCAACGGCGCACCGACAATCCAGTCACGCACGGGCATCGACCTGACCGTCCAGTCGCGATTGGCATCAGGAAACTGCGCAGCCAATTGCGCCGCGACTGTGCGCAACTCTGCATCGGCAGCAGCGCGTGAAACGCCCGGTGCCAGCCGTGCCACCACATTCAAGCGCTTGTCGCCACGTCCTTGCGTGGCATCGCGCAGCGCGAGCGGCAGCCAGACTTGTGCATCGTTGCTCAAGGCCGATTCGTGCGGCGCGATTCCAATCACCACGTGCGGGCTGCCATCGATTTGCAACGAGCGTCCTATCACGGTCCGGTCGCTCGCGAAGCGCTGGTGCCACAAGTCTTCACCGATGATCACGGTTCCCGCATGTGCGCTGTCCTCTTGCGGCGTGAAGCTGCGCCCGGCGATGAGCGGCGTACCAAGGACGTTCCAGATGTTCGGCGTAACCGAGACGCTCGCGAGCCGCGCGACGCCGTCGCCAGCCCCAAGGTTCACATTGTCGCTTTGGTACGCGGCGAGATCGGAATAACCGTGGACGCGCTCGGTCCACGACAGATAGTTCGGGCCGGAAACCGAAAAAAAGTCGATCCCGCTGGTCGGCCGCGACTCGGCAATCGAGTACAGCCGGTCGGCATTGCGATAGGGCAGCGGAGCGAGCAGCACCGCATAGAGGATGCTGAAGATGGTGGTGACCGCGGCAATTCCGAAGGCGAACATCAGGATGGATGCGATGCTGAAGCCGCGGTTCTGGCGGCTCATGAGCGTGCGAATCGCTTGCCTGAGTTCGGAAAGCAGCATGTGCGGTTCTCCACGTCGCCTGCAATCGGCTTTTTCAGAGGTCAGCTAAGCAATCCATGTGCCACGCGTCGACTTCGGCGCCGCCCAAGTGATTGCGCCAAATCGAGCGCCGCCGAACGCACCTGCGTTCGCATCCGGACACCTTCTGTCCGGAAAAAAACCGATGTCCGGATGGCCTCGCTGCCCGAGCATTGGCATCATCGAAATGTCCGACAGGCCGAACGACATATGCGGTTTGGATCATGATCACCCTGCGTCCAGGCCTTGTTGTACTCCCGGCTGCGGTGCGAGCACGATGATTTGTTCTTGCACATGTGATCGCGCCGCGTGCATCGCGGCACCGTATGGCCTTCCTTCAGGCGTGTCTTGTACGCGCCGCGCGGTGGTTTCCGCAAGAGATGAGGCGAACATGGATGCTGGGCCCAGCCTTTTGCACGCCGTGAAGTTGCTAGTCCCAAGCATTCGCAGACGCGCGCTTGCCTCGGGCATTTCGGCGGTCCTGGTCGCCGATGCCGGTTCCGGGCATGCGCTGGAAAATCGGGCATCGCGGGTGCCGACCCCAAACGCCCTGACCGTCACGAATTGCGACGACGACGGTCCGGGAAGCCTGAGGGTAGCCCTTGCGAGCCCGGCGAACTTCGATTCGATCGATCTGACGCAACTGACATGCAGCGTCATCACGCTGACATCCGGGCAGCTGGCCACGTCGCTCGATACCGTGACACTGAACGGCAGCGGGCAGACGATATCCGCTGTCGGCAACAGCCGCGTCATCGCGCACTATGGCGACGGAACGCTCTCCGCCACCGGCATTCTTTTTGCGGAAGGCGCCATCTTCGACCAGAACCGGGCTTACGGCCAGAGCCTGCTGGAGATCTGGAACAGCACCATCGCATTCAATACGGCCACGCTTCCGGCAGGTCCCTACGCCTAGGGTGGTGGAGTGCTGGTTCTCGGCTTCCAGGAATACCTGAGTCTGCGAAGTTCCATCATCGCGAACAACGTGGGGGGTGGTGCCAGCGACGACCTAAGCCTGAACGGTCCGGGCCAGACCATCATTGGCGCCGGCAACTTGATCATGTCGTCGAATGCCGTCGTGCCGCCGGACACGATCAGCAGCGATCCGATGCTTGGTGCGCTCACCGACAACGGCGGGCCGACGTTCAATCTCGCGCTCATGCCCGGCAGTCCTGCGATTGATGCAGGCAACAATCTGGCCGGATCGACATACGACCAGCGCGGGTCGCGCTTCGAACGCGTTATCGGGTCCGCCGCGGACATCGGCGCCTACGAAGTGCAACAGCCGCAATCGCCGGAGGAGATCTTCATCGACGGGTTTGACGGAGCGAAGTGATCGGACCAAATGACGAATGACTCTGGTTCGTTGGCTGCACTGCCGACGCCGGTCGAGGCGATACGAGCGATAGTGTCGGCCGCCAGCCCGATCGACTGTCAGAAGCACTCCGGCGTGGTCGCAAGAAAAGTCGATCGGAGCTTGGCTGGCGGTTCCGACCGCTCCGACTTTCAGATCCAGGCATTCACATTGTCGGAATCGTCGTTGCCCAAATTGCATCGTTCGGTATCCATCGGCACAATGTTGGTCTCCGATCAACGCTAGAGGGGAATTGGCAATGAATATCGTGCATCGGAACCTGGTAGCCGAATTGCGGGCAACGGGGATTGAGATGACAAAGTGTGTGCAGGGGCTGGCCATTTCGGTCGCGATATGCGTTCTCTCGGGGTGTGTCCTAAGCAAGGCCACAATGGAGGAACGCACTCCAGAACTTGAGTATCCTACAAAAGGAACTCTAGCTCTGACGGTCATCGACGACCGGCCTTTCGTTATCAATGGGGAAAAACCGCAGAGCGTCGAAGGTATCTTTCGTGACGGTTACGGTATCCCGCATCAGTTCGAAAAGATGCGTGACAAGTCGGACATGGCATACACGGCGCGCATTTCTGAGGTCGTGTCCAAAGCTTTTTACGATTCGGGAAGCAAGGTAATAGTTCTTCCCGCTCCGAAAGGGTCAACGATTTCGGCCGCAATAGAGGGAATGCGCAAAAACTCTTTCGACCGCGGACTGATCATTGATGTGAAGGATTCGCGCGTCGATGCAGGCGGCTTTCGCTGGTCTTATTTTTTCGATTATGAAGTCGTGGTTATCGGCCCAGGAGGCAAGAGGCTTTCTACTAAACGGTATCATGGCGAGGATGTGGATTTTCAGCGTGCGATATTCCACGCAGGCAAGGCTCAGGGGAAATCGTATTCGTACGCGGCAGTCCTCGACGTGGAGTACAAGGATAAGTTGTCCGCGTTCCTGAAGGATCGTGAAACTGCCGCGACGCTGAAAGTTTCTGGCGAACGCGTTTCCAGCGCCGCAGGGGCCGACGTTAAAGGAGATGCTGCCAAGCGGCTCGCTGCGTTGAAAGTCATGCGTGATCAGGGGCTCATAACAAACGAGGATTACGAAAGAAAGAAGGCGGAAATCTTGAAATCCCTTTGACATCTCGGAGCAGGGAGGTTTGCGACTTTGGGTCTAGCTCGGGGCAGGTCAGCTGGACCAACGAGCCGAAATCGGCACGTTAATCCGCTCGCTTTTCTTTCACCATTACACCACTCAGGCTAATTGCAGCGGTACGGCTCATGCGCGAGCCGAAGTCGTGCCATGGGTTTGTCCAGCGAGTTTTCAGCCGGCGCGCAGTCTGCCTGCGCGGAGATTCACTGCAATTCGGCTGGTAAAAATGGCACACCGGGAAGGATCGAATTCGGCGGACGGAATCCGGACTTGATGTTGTCAGAACTGAATACGACGGAGCAGGGCGTGCGCGATATGGGCCTTCTCAAAGATTTAAAAAGGTTCCAACCACACGAAGCGCTCGCATACGCTATCGTTCTTCTTTCTCCGCCGCTCGTTGGTCTCGCGGGCGTATCTTGTTTTCTTGCCGAAGCTGTTGGTAGCAGCGCGTACAAGTGGATCTTGCTGTCGGCTGTTGGAACTAACGTGTTAGTGGAACTGGCGTTCGTTGCGATCGCATTGGCGGCAATGTATGACGAGATCGCTATCACGCTAAGGGCGCGTGCGGCGATGCTCTCTGGATCCGCATTCTATCTCGCGTCCAGTGTTGTCGGGTTGGCTTGCGCTTGGCCTGACAAATCTGCGGCAGCCTTCGGTATCTGTCTAGCAATTGGTTGGCTGATATTGGGCATCACGATAAAAAGCGATACGAATGCTTTGGAGTCCGAGCTTGAAGTTTGGCGACGGCACGAGACCCCTTCATGTCGAAGTAGTCATTTTTACTGGACGCGACGAGAAGAGATTTTTGAGGCGCTAAGGCCGGTGGACTGGAATACACCGCCATCTGTTTAATGCAATTTTATCGTCTCACGTGCCAATCGCCCCAAAGCTCTCGAACGGGACTTTGGGCATGTGGCATACAGTCGCGAGGACGTTTATCTTCGCCGCTTGCCCAGAGGGAGAAAATCCGATGCAGACCCGATTCGTTGCGCGCGCCGCGGCCGGCACGCTGTTCTTCTGTGCCACCGTGGCCACCGCAGGCAATGCACCCGATACGCCGACCAGCGCTTTGCCGTACACGCCGAGCCTCAATTTGCAGTCGATGGACCGCTCGGCCAATCCTTGCGTCGATTTCTACCAGTACGCCTGCGGCGGCTGGATACGCAACAATCCGATTCCGGAAGACCAGTCGAGCTGGAGCGTGTACGGCAAGCTTTATCAGGACAACCAGCGCTTCCTCTGGGGCATCCTCGATGCGCTCGCGAACAAACCCGACGACGGCAATCCGGTGCGCCACAAGCTCGGCGATTACTTTGCCGCTTGCATGGATGAATCGACGGTCGACCAGCGTGGCGCAACGCCACTGCGCGCGTCGCTGACGCGCATTGCGGCGATGCAATCCAAGGCCGAGTTGCCGGCCGTGCTCGCGACGCTGCAGCCCGCCACGGCGAGTCGCGGGTTCTTTTTCTCGTTCGGTTCGGGCCAGGATTTCGGCGATGCAACCAAGGTCATCGGACAGGCAGATCGCGGTGGCCTCGGACTGCCGGATCGCGATTACTACCTCAAGCAGGACGCCAAATCAAAGCGGCTTCGCCAGCAGTATCTCGATCACGTGCAGCGCATGTTCGTGCTGCTTGGCGATCCGACGGAAACCGCAAAGCGCGAAGCCGCGAGGGTCATGACGATCGAGACCGCGCTGGCGAAGGCATCGCTGAGTCGCGTTGCCCGGCGTGATCCGTACAAGGTCTATCACAAGGTCGATGCGAAAGGCTTGCAGGCGCTGACCCCGGATTTCGACTGGAGCGCGTACCTCGCGCGGCGCGGCCTGTCGGGTGTTGACGATTTCAATGTCGCCGAACCCGCCTTCTTCAAGGCGCTGGCGGGCGAGATCGACCAGACGAAGCTCGCTGACATCAAGACCTATCTGCGCTGGCATCTGGTGCACGCCGAGGCGCCTTATCTGTCTTCGGCGTTCGTCGATGCGGATTTTGATTTCTATCGCAAGACGCTGCGCGGTGTGCCGAAGCAGCAGCCTCGCTGGAAGCGCTGCGTTGCATTGGTGGACGATCAGCTCGGTGAGGCGCTCGGGCGCGAGTTTGTCGAACGCGCGTTCAGTCCCGCGCTGAAACAGAGCACGTTGCAGATGACCAAACGCATCGAGCAGGCGATGCGCACCGACCTTGAACAGCTCGACTGGATGAGTTCGGGAACGCGCGCGAAAGCAATCGCTAAGCTCGATGCGATCGTCAACAAGATCGGCTATCCGGACAAATGGCGCGATTACGGCAAGCTCGCTGTGGCGCGCGACGATTTCGCCGGGAACGTCGAACGCGGTAACGAATTCGAAGCGCGTCGCGAACTCGACAAGATCGGCAAACCGGTCGATCGCGGCGAGTGGGGCATGTCGCCACCGACCGTCAACGCTTATTACGATCCGCAGATGAACGACATCAATTTCCCGGCCGGCGTGCTGCAGCCGCCGCTGTACGACGCGAAGATGGATGCCGCACCGAACTACGGCGACACCGGCGGCACCATCGGCCACGAGTTGACGCATGCCTTCGACGACGAGGGGCGTCAGTTCGACGCGAAGGGGAATCTGAAGGACTGGTGGACGCCCGCGGATGCCAAGGCATTCACCGAGCGCGCGCAATGCATTGTCGATCAATACGCGAAATACACGATCGTCGACGACATCAAGATCAACAGCAAGCTGACTGAAGGCGAAGACATCGCCGATCTCGGCGGTCTGGTGCTCGCGTGGATGGCATGGCGGGCGGACACCGCCGATCAACCGCTGCAATCGATCGATGGACTGAAGCCCGCGCAGCGTTTCTTCATCGGATATGCGCAATGGGCGTGCGCGGACGAGCGGCCCGAACAGTTGCGCGCAAGCGCGCTGGTGAATCCGCATTCACTACCCAAATACCGCGTCAACGGCCTCATGGGGAATATGCCGGAGTTCCAGTCCGCGTTCTCGTGCAAGGAAGGTCAGCCGATGGTGGCCGAGAAGCGCTGTCGGGTCTGGTAGCCCGGATGCTTGAGGGGAGGTTGGCAACCCATTTTTTCCAGCGCGGATCGGCGTGCAGCGAGTGCAGGAACGGTGAGGCGTAGGCGTCTTGCAGCCACGACCCGCCTGCGCCCGACGACTCGTCGGGACCGAACTGGGCGCGAGCCCGTTGCAGCGAATCGAACGCGGCGTCTTTCTGTCCCAGGTAGGCATGCACTTCGGCCAGCCGCACTGCGTTGGCGATGCTGAGCGTAGTGGCCAGTCGTTCGCTGGCGGCCTTGGCTTCGGCAGAGCGTCCCGCGGCGGGACCGGCCATTGCCAGCACCGCGTCGCGTTCCGGGCTCTCGGGCAGGTTGTCGATTCGGGCCAACGCGTCGTCCGGCTTGCCCTGAAGCAACAGCACCAGTCCGATCTGTGCGTCCATCGCGCCACGCCTGCGCGGATCGAGCGCGGCGACGCGCTGAAACTGTGCTTTGGCCTGCTCGTAGCGGCCGGCGTATACCAGATAAACGGCGAAGTTCTCGATGTACCCGACGTTGAGTGGATCCTGTTCGACGATGCGTTGCCATAGCGCCGCCGCTTCGTCATTTTGGCCGCGCCACGTCGCATCGTCTGCATCGAAGCCGAGTACCAATGGCGCGTTCGGGTCGAGTGCCTTGGCCTTGTAGTAATACTTCCAGGCTTTGTCGTAGTGGCGTTCGGCCGCGTAATAGTTTGCGGCTCTCAGTTGTGCTTCAGGCAGTTGCGGATCGAGCGCGAGCGCACGGTCGACCGCGTGTTTCATCGCGGCCAGCTCATCGCTTCGATTGCGGCCTTTGTCGTCCAGCCGCACCCGATGCACGCCGGCCACACCGGCCCAGGCGCGCGCGTAATCCGGATCGTCGTGCAGTGCCAACTGGTACTGCTCCAGGGCGCGGTCGAGGTCTCCATCGCCCCGCCGGCCGAAGAAAAACCGCGCCTGCAGGAAATGCTCGTAGGCTATCGTGTTGGTGGTTTCGTTTGAGCGTGCTGCACCGGGCTTGCCCAGTTGGAGCTTGAGCTCGTGGGCGATTGCGGTCGCGATTTCGTCCTGAATCGCGAGTGCGTCTCCCGCGCCACGATCGTACGTGTGCGACCACAGATGCGAGCTGTCCGATGTCCGGATGAGCTGGGCCGTAATGCGCAAGCGATCGCCCGATTTGCGCACGCTGCCTTCGACCACGTTGGAGACATTCAGGCGCGCGGCGATCTTGCCGATATCCGCTGCTTGCCCCTTGAACGCGAACGACGAGGTGCGTGCGATCACGCGCAAGCCGGGAATGCGCACCAGGCGGTCGATGATTTCCTCAGCCATGCCATCGGCAAAGTACGCCTGATTGCCACCGGGACTCATGTCGACGAACGGCAGCACCGCGATCGATGGTTTCGCCGCGGCGACCGGTGGTGCGATCGCTGGTGGTGTGCTGGCCGGCGCGGATTTGGGCTCGTCGCGGTGCTGGGCGATGGCCCACCAGGCCGCCAGCAACAGCAGTGCAAGCGTCGCAAGGTAGGTCGGGCGGTGCGATCGGCCCGGTTGCGTACGTACCGGAGCAGAAGATCGCGCGATCGTTTCGTTTTCGGGCACGGCGCTATCGGGGCCGATGACCGGTGCATCGAATAGATAGCCGCGCCGCGGCAACGTGCGGATCGCAACCTGGTTGTGGTCGTCGATCGCGCGGCGGATCTCCATCAGGCATTGGGTAACCGAGTCTTCGGTGACGACTGCGGGGCTCCACACCGCAGTCAACAACTCATCCTTGCTGACCAACTCGCCGTGGCGCTCGACCAGGAACCGCAGCACCTCAAACGACTTCGGCCGCAGCGGCACGTCCGCGCCGTCGTTCATCAGCGCGCCGCGCTCGACGTCGAGCGTGAACTCACCAAACCGGTAAATGTGATGGGCTGCGCCCAGGGTCGACATGCGTCGTTCCTGCGGTCAGAACTGCGGTTTCGCCGAAATTTCGTGACTCTTTGATGCCTACTTGATGCTTTCCTGCCGCTTCTATCGTTACTCCAACGACGCCCGCAGGCAAGCTCGACGCACCCGAATCCCTGTTGCGTGCATACACGCCGGACGCGCGATATCTGCCTCGGCGCACGACAAATAACAGGCGGCCAGGGGTCAGGGAAGCGCCGTTACGCCCGCAGGGCGCAACGGTGACCCAGTACCAACGTCGAGGAGACAACCATGAATATCCATGCAAGTCACAATCATCACGAACATTCCACGAACAATGCATTGCTCGCCGAGCATGACCTGGGACGAGCGATCAGGAAGACCTTGATCGGGACCGTCGCCGCCACCGTTTTTGGCGTGGCCGCGCTGTGGTCGCCGACTGTGCTGGCGGCTGGCGACAACGCCAAGGACGCGCCGGAGCCACTGCATCACGCGGTCGGTCTGATTCAGGCGACACGCGATGCGACGGCCCGCTATCTCTCCGTAGCCAACGCCGAAGCCGATGGCTACGTGCAGACCACAGGCTGCGTCAGCAGTCCTTCAGACGGCGCCATGGGTGTCCACTACGCGCGCCTCGATCGATTGGGCGACGGTGTTTCCGATCCGGCCGAACCGGAGGTGCTGGTGTACGAGCCGACCCGCTACGGATCACAGCGGCTGGTGGCCGCCGAATACATCATTCTTGCCGACGTGTGGGACGGGAACGAGGCGCATCCCCAGAACGCGGGCGTGCCGCCGCAGTGGCTCGGACAGTCGGCCAATTTCATCGGCTTTCCGAATCGCTTCCAGCTCCCGGCGCTGTATGAAATTCACGTGTGGGCGTGGAAGGACAACCCGGCCGGTTCGTTCGCGAACTTCAATCCGCGCGTGACCTGCGACTACTACGATCCGGCGAGTTGAGCGGCAGGCAGCTACCTTGATCAGGGCAGGCGCCGGCCCGTTGCGTGAAGGCCGGCGCCGATTGATCCGCAACTGAAACATTTTGCGCAAGTCTCGGCAGAGCGATCGCAGAGGTGGGCGGAGGCGATGTGTCGAGCGAGGGCGAACAATCGATCCGGACAATCGATACGGAAGAAGTCATGAGCAAGGTTTATCGATCGTCAGTTACCTGCGCGCTGTTCGGTGCCATGCTTGCGGGCACGTTCGCTGTTGCGACTACGGCCCGCGCCCAAGTGGCAACCGCGGCCAACGCGCCGCCCCCCGATACGCTGACCACACCCGATCCGAGCGGTGCGCTGCGCACCTACACGTTGAGTGGACGCATCGATACCGATAATCCGTTCTTTCAGGATCTCGGCAGCAACGGGCGCACCTGCAACTCGTGCCACCGTCAGGCCGAGGACTGGACCGTGTCGGCCGAGGACGTGCGCCAACGCTTCGATGCCACCGGCGGGCTCGATCCGATCTTCCGCCCGGTCGATGGCGCCAACTCGCCGCTGGACGATGTGTCCACCGTAGAAGCACGCCGCAGCGCCTACAGCATGCTGCTCAATCGCGGCGTCATCCGCATCGGCCTGCCGATCCCGGACAATGCCGAGTTCACGCTGACCTCAGTCGATGATCCGTACGGCTACGCGAGCGCGAGTGAATTGTCGCTGTTCCGCCGGCCGCTGCCGACCACCAATCTGGCTTACCTGACCGGTGTGATGTGGGATGGCCGTGAAACCGCCGCACCGTTCCTGCCGCCGATGGATGCCGGGGTCAACCGGGCCGATCTGGTCGCGAGCCTGCGCCATCAGGCGCTTGATGCCACGCTCGGTCACGCCCAGGCGGCGGTGCCCCCGAGCGACGATGAGCTCGATCAGATCGTGCGCTTCGAGTCGAGCCTGTCCACGGCACAGGTCCGCGACAACCAGGCCGGCTGGCTCAATGCTGACGGCGCGATCGGCGGACCACGCATACTGGCCAATGAGCGTTTCTGGGTCGGCTTGAACGATACGCTCGGCGCCGATCCGACCGGCGATACGTTCAATCCGCGCGCGATGACCCTGTTCGACGCCTGGAGCCTGCCGACCGCGTCCGGCCGTGCGCGCCAGATGCGCGCGGCGATCATACGCGGGCAGGCGCTGTTCAACGCGCTGACGTTCCCGATCAGCGGCGTCGGCGGCCTCAACGATGTACTCGGCATCGATCCGATCGAAGGTACCTGCACAACCTGTCACAACGCCCCGAACATTGGCGATCACACCGTGGCACTGCCGCTCAATATCGGCATTGCCGACGCAAGCCGGCGCACGCCGGACATGCCGCTGTACACGCTGACCAACACCACCACCGGCGATGTCGTCGAAACCACCGATCCGGGCATCGCGCTGCTCACGGGCCGCTGGGCCGATATCGGCAAGTTCAAGGGGCCGATCCTCCGCGGTGTGGCCGCGCACGCGCCGTACTTCCACAACGGTTCGGCCGGTACGCTCACCGATGTCGTCGACTTCTACGACACGCGTTTCAATATCGGCATGAGCGATCAGCAGAAGAGCGATCTCGTCACATTTCTCGGGGCGTTGTAGGGGTACGCACCGCGGGGACTCGCAACGCAATGATCGACTCATTCACGCCTGTGACTCGTGTACCAGCATGCACGGTCGGCCCTTACCGCAAAGAGAGGCAACTGCCATGAACATCACGGCCGTTTTTCGCTTACTGACCGGACTGATGCCGACTCTTGTCGTGCTGACTTGCTGGGTGCCGGGGAATGCTTTCGCCGATAGCGCCGGCAGCCACGATCATCCGCTGCTGTCGCGCTATCCGGGATCCAAGATCATTGCCTATGACGCCAAGGAATACGATGCCGTCGCGATAGAGGGCAGCAAGAAGCGCCAGTGGGTATACGGAAAGACCACCTGGATCGTCTACCAGGTGTCGGCCGATAACTCGACCCTGCAGGTTTATCGCAACTATCAGGTCGCCTTGGCCGATGCCGGCTTCGATGTGGCATACGCATGCGAACTCGAAGCCTGTGGCCGCCACTTCATCAAAAACTCGCTCGAATCCATGGGCCGGATGGTGGGCGGCTCGGAAGGCTGGATGCCGGGCTCCGGTCGTTACATCGCCGCCAGTAAATCGGACGCAGATGGCGACAAGACCTGGGTATCGATCCTGGTGCACGAGCGCGACACCAACGGCACGGTGGCGATACGCGAGGAAATCGTGGAGCCGCAAGTGGCGCGCACGGTGGCTTTGGCGACTCCTTTCGGAACCAATTTCGTGGGCGCCAAGCAGTTTGGCGGGAAGTATCGCAAGTACGATTCCGTCAAGGTTCCCGCGGCTGGCGCCAGCAACGGCAAACTGGGCAGCGTGTTGTCGCTGGAAGGCGAACTGTCCTGGAAGGTGTACGTCCTGCGCCGCAGTGTTGCTGCAATCGAAGTCATCCACAGCTATCGCCGGGCGCTGCAAGCCGCAGGCTACGAACACCTGTTCTTTTGCTGGCGCCACGATTGTGGCGACAGCTTCATGCGCGATTCGCTGGAACTCGGCCGCAGCATTACGCCCAATGGGGATCACTGGATCGAGGATTCGCAATTCTACCTGCTGATGCGCCGCGAATCGGCCGAAGGGGCCGTGCACATGGCGATCTGGGCGTACACGCAACCCAACGGCTACGACGCCGTGCGCGCGTTGCGCGTCGTGGCCAAACCGCTGGCGCTGGGTTTGATCAAGGTATCGGCCGAGAGCATGGCCAAGAAGCTGCGCAGCGATGGCGTGGTGCGTGTGTACGGCATCTATTTCGACCTAGACAAGGATCGCGTGCGCCCCGATTCAAAACCGGTGCTGGACGAAATCGCGCACATGCTGACCAGCAACCCGGACATCAGCCTGTATGTCGACGGACACACCGATTCCCAGGGCGGAGAAAGCTACAACCTCGACCTTTCCAAAAGACGCGCATTTTCGATGCGATCATGAGCTGAGCTTCGACGCGACGATCCTTTCGTGTTTCGACCACGCCCGCGTTCGTATTTGACCAGTGGCAGATTGCGGTCGCCGCTACAGCTCGAGGGTGTCCTCGGTCACCCGGTTGCCGTGATCGAAGCCGTTGCTGAAAACCGGGTCGCCGAGGTAACCCTGGACATAGGCGGCGCCAGGCGTGAAGGGCTGCGTCTTCGGGACCGCCGACGATGACGGTATCGCGGAAAGCGACCGATGTGCCGTAGGCCTTCTGGACCCCAGCGTCGGAGGCGATGAGTTGGCCGTCCGGCAGCCAGTGGCCCGGCATGTCCCGCAGAAAAAAGTACACGGCTCCGGAATTTTCTCCTGCCTGATCGTCGCCGGGCGCGGCGACGACAATATGATCGCCATCGATCGCCACCGCGCTGCCGAATCCGACCGTGTCGGCACCGGCGGTGAAGATGATGGGATCGGCGTTGCCGGTGTCGTCGAAGATGAACACGCGCCCCGGAGTGCCGGTGCTCTGGGGCGACGGCGCTCCAATGACAACGGTATACAGACCGAACAGACGATCGACGTCACAGCGGCGCCGCACATATCACCCGGAACCGGGTCGGTGGGATAGGACTTGCTCGACTCGGTCCAACTGCTGACGATTTGCGAGCGGCCAAAGACATACACCGCGCCGGCGTTGTTGCCGAACTGGTCATCGAGTGGGGCACCCATGACCAGACGGTCACTGCGAATGGCCAGCGCGGTGCCGGTTTCGCCGGCTTCGTTGCCCCCGACGATCGAGTCGCTGTCGGACAGACGGCCGATCAGATCCCATGTCCCTATGCTATTGCGCAAGAACAGGAAGACGACGCCCTGGAAGACGTCGGCTCTGGGCGCGCCAACGGCGATCGTGGTTACCTCATTGGGAGGATCCTCATCCGCACATCGGTCGAGATATCGACCGCCGTGCCGAATTCGTCATTGCTATTGGACGGATCGTTCGGCAGGAGTTTCGCATTCCGCACCCAGCTGCTGCCGTTCCGCTCGAAGACGTAGGCCGCACCGGCATTGTTGCCTGCCTCGTCGTCATCGGGCGAGCCGACGACGATCAGGTTGCGGTCGACGGCGACATCCGAACCGAATCCGTCGAACGGATTCGCGTCGTCTGCGGCAGTGAGCTTTTGCTCCTGAACCCAGGTATCGCCGATGCGCCGGAACACGTAGGCCGCACCGGCGTTGGTCGCCTCCGCGTCGTCGCCGGGGACACCGGTCACGGCAATGTCACCGTCAATGTCCACCGTGTGGCCGAAGCCATCCGAATTGTCGGCATCCATCGCGGTAATGCGCTGTTCCGGGCCGAGCAGGGCCGGGTGGCCAAGGCTTGGGACGAGGAGAGCGGCGAACGCCACTCCCGACCAGCGCAGGTAATGCAAACGGTGGAGGGTCATAGAGCTTCCCCAAGGCATCTACGAACTTGTCTACTAACACTCTTTCCCACGCGAGTCCACGCATGACCCGGCCAGTCGCCGACATGCGACGACGGTCGCATCAGGCCGTCCGTGATGGCCCCTGGGCCGGCATCATGACGTGATCCGTATGCAGATGTCGGGTTGATTGGCCGAGGCTCGACCACATCTGGAGGGGATGCAGCAGGCGTATGCGCTTAGGCAGAGCCTGATCAAAATTCGCGGAGATGGACATGGCAACCGGCTGGGCTGGCGACGGCGCCGTACAGGATCAGATCGACGCAACCGTCAAGGACGCGATCGAGCGCGCTCGCAGCGAAATGCGAGGCGGTCCGGGTCGAGCGCGTTGCGAGGAATGCGACGAGAAAATCCCGCCGGCACGGCGCAAGGCGGTGCCGGGTGTGCGTCTGTGTGTCGCCTGCCAGGAATCACGCGACCGGGAGAAGTCAGAAGGCGGCGGCTACAACCGCCGCGGCAGCAAGGACAGCCAGTTGCGCTGACGACTGCGTCAGGTTAGTCAGAAGGTTCCTGATGCCCGGGGGCCGACAACATCAGTGCGGTCCATCGGGCGCGATCGTGGCGGGTACGATGAACAGACGCGTGCTTCGACTGCGCATTGCCGCATCGATCGAGGTGTCGAAAACCCGGTCCAATCGCGTCATGGCGCTCGCGGTTCCGGGTTCGATCCCATACACGACTAGTTCCATCCACGGTTGCTGTTTTGAATCATCCTTGCGGTAAAGGCCAACGAAAGCCGATGCACTGTTGGCTGCACCACAGCGTTTGTCGCCACCGGCAGCCGCGCCCGCGTCCATCGCGCGCATCACGGCACGCGCCATCGCTTCATCGTCGGCCCAATTCGCCTTGCCGAGCGCCGCAGATGTGCGCTTGACCACATTGTCGGACACCATCGTATTGGCTTGCACGGTGACATGGTCGGCGGCTACGGCACCTTTTGCGCCTTCCACCCGGGTTCCCGTATAGGTCCGCGGTCTGGCATCGGCTCCAACGCCGAGCAGGGCATATTGCTGCTCGGCCGGCTCGTACCCCGAAGCCGGATCGATCAGCTTCGCCATGATGCCGTCCAGCGATTCGCCCGCCTCAAGCCAGGCAGTTGCATCGGCGCGTGCCTTTGCATTGCTCGCGGCCTGCACGATCACCACGCCCTTGCCCGGCAGCACACTGGTGATGCCGTACACCATGAACGAACACGATGCGCCAGCGACGGCAATCGTGCCGGTTGCAGGATTGAGCACGGCCACCGACCAGGTAGCCCAAGCTGTGGGGCTCAGGGCGGTGACGAGTGCCGCCATCGCAATGGTCACGAGTTTCATCGTCCAAGCATGCAACAAGTTGCGGTTGCGAGGATGTGCCGAAAGGCGCACCGTTCAGGCAGCCATTGCACGGGGCATGAAAAGCACCCTTTCAGCCGAGGACCACAACCACCAATATTTGCGACGCACGATATTAGAATGACCGTCATGGTCATGGACGCGACAATAGCGGACTGTCTGATCCGGATTGCCGAACTGGCGGCGGATGGCACGGTGCGATGCCGGGAGGCACCCGCGTGAGCGATTCCACGATTCTGGTTGCCGATATCGGCGGAACCAATGCACGTTTCGCGATCGCCGATGCTGTCGCAGCGATGCCCCTGGTGCGCGACAGCATTCGCGAATTTCGGGTCGCCGACTTTCCCGATTGCGTCGCTGCTGCGCGGCAGTATCTCGAAGACGTCGACGCGACGATTTCGCATGCTGCGTTTTCGGTCGCAGGCCCGGTTGCCAACGGTTGCGTGAAGTTCACCAATTCGTCGTGGATCATCGACAGCAAGAGCGTCGGCAAGTCGCTCGGCCTGGATTCGTTGCGCCTGGTCAACGATTTCGCGGCGATGAGTTTTGGGGTTTCGCTGCTTGCCGACTCCGATGTACGCGCGATCGGCGGCCCGGCCCGGACTCGCTTTGGCGCTGAGGATGACCAGACATTCGCGGTGGCCGGGGCCGGTACCGGGCTGGGAGTGGGGGCGCTGCTGCTGCGTGGCAAGGACGTGCAGGTATTGCAAACCGAAGGCGGCCACATGGGTTTTGCGCCGCGCGACGACGAACAGGTCGAAATCCTGCGCATTTTGTCCGCGCGATTCGGTCACGTGTCCAACGAACGCCTGCTGAGCGGCGGCGGTTTGGTCAATCTGTATGAAGCATTGGCGGACATCGCGGGCGTCGCGCCCGAACGCCTGGAGCCGGAAGATGTGACAAGTCGCGCGGAGTCAGATGGCCAGCCAGACCGGCTGTGCGTGCGCGCCATCGAGATTTTCTGTGACGTGCTCGGTGCCGTCGCGGGAGATTTGGTGCTCGCATTCGGCGCCTGGGATGGCGTTTACCTCGCAGGCGGATTGACGCCGCTGCTGCTGCCGTGGATCGAGCGCGGCCATTTGCGGGTATGCTTCGAGGCCAAGGGCCGTTTCGCCTCGAGAATGCGCGAGGTCCCATTGAGCGCCGTGCTCGACACCGACGCGGGTCTGCTCGGTGCTGCCGCGTACGCGGTAATCGCTGCGGGCGGATCGTTGATCGATAGCGCGCAACGATGAGCAGCATGGCCTCGACATGATGAGCTGCGTCGCACCGGAGACACACATGAAATATTCGCCGCTGGGTTTGACGGTTCGCGACAGGCTGCGTTGATGTTCAGACGCCATCGCGAACGCCATGTAACCAGTCGCATCGGATGGCTGCGCGCGGCCGTGCTCGGTGCAAACGACGGTATCGTTTCCACGGCGAGTCTCGTCCTGGGTGTCGCTGCGGCCGACGGCACTCGTCACGGCGTCGTGATCGCCGGTGTCGCGGGCTTGGTGGCGGGTGCGATGTCGATGGCAGCGGGCGAATACGTCTCGGTGCATTCGCAGATGGACAGCGAGAACGCGGAATTGCAGCGCGAGCGGCACGAGCTGGCGACCGATCTCGAGTCCGAGCACAAGGAGCTTGCCGGCATCTACATGGCTCGCGGACTCGATGCGGACCTGGCCAAGGAAGTGGCGGACCAGTTGATGGCCTACGATGCGCTCGACGCGCATGCACGTGATGAGTTGGGAATCACCGAGACGCTGCGTGCACGACCGCTGCAGGCGGCCATTGCGTCCGCGCTTTCATTTGCCGTCGGCGCCGTCGTTCCGTTGCTCGTTGTCATCGTGTCGCCGATGGCATGGCTCAAGACCATCGTTTTTACGGCGTCGCTGCTGCTGCTCGCGCTGTTGGGTGCAGTCGCCGCCCACGCTGGTGGCGCCAGCCTGAAGGCCGGCGCCTTGCGCATAAGTTTCTGGGGAACGCTGGCGATGGCGGCGACGGCCGGAGTGGGTTGGCTTTTCGGCATGGCGTCGACATAGATTCGACGCCCGCCACAAGATCCCTCAACCGAGTACCGCCCCGGCTCGGTTACCGGATGTGACGAACTCGCTCAACTTGCGAAGAGTCGGCTCGGATCAGCGAATGCCTTCAGCTCCAATGCGTTGCCGGAAGGGTCGCGTACGAACAGGGTTGCCTGCTCGCCCGTTTGACCCCTAAATCGTACGTGCGGCTCGATGACGAAATCGACGTGCGCGGCACTGAGACGGTCAGCGAGCGCCTGCCAGTCGGGCATCGACAACACGACGCCGAAATGCGGGATCGGCACATCGTCGCCATCGACCGGACTCGAGACGCGATGGGCCATGTCCTCGACGAGGTGCGCGACGATCTGATGGCCGAAGAAGTTGAAGTCGATCCAGTGTTCGCTGGATCGGCCTGCGGTACAACCGAGCAGGTCGCAATAGAAAGCGCGTGTGGCAGGCAGCGAAGTGACCGGGAAGGCGAGGTGAAACGGCGGAAGTTTTGTCATGGCGTCGTCCGGCAAGTGAAGGAAACCAGGTTATTCAGGGCCCGAATCGGACTTCTGGACGGCCCGTGTTCACAGGGTATCAGCCACACGCCAGCGCATCTTCACTCGGACGGTCGATGCTTGCGCCGAGCAAGCGGCGACGGGAGGGCACCAGACTGAAAAACGCAGACGACATGCTGCGATTGCCCAACGGCATCCATCGCCGGGAGCTGGGTGACGGAACGCGGGTGTTCGTGAAGGTCCGGCATGACGCGCCACCTGGCTTTTTCGCAGCCGAGGCCCGGGGGCTCGGGGCGTTGGCGGCCGCTCGCGCCTTGCGCGTGCCGAAGGTGCTCGCGCAAGGCGAGGGCGCCATCGCACTTGAGGATCTCGGCGAAGGACGCGCCGCTGCGCGCGGCTGGGAAAGGGCGGGTGCCGATCTTGCCGTTCTTCATCGAAACACGGCCGCACGGTTTGGTTTCCACGCGCCGGGATGGTGTGGTGATGGCGCGCAGGATAATTCGTGGGAAGTCGATGGATTTCGATTCTTCGCCGAGCGCCGCCTGTTGGCGCAAGGGCGTCTGGCGCGCGACGGTGGATATCTGGAATCGCGGGATGTGGTTCGTCTTGAAGCGCTCTGTCAACGGTTGCCGTCGTTGCTTCCGGATCGCACGTGCGCGCTGATACACGGCGACTTGTGGAGCGGTAACCTGCATGCGTGCGCAGATGGCGGTCTCGCATTGATCGATGGCGCGGCGGTGCATTACGGCTGGGCCGAATGCGACCTCGCGATGCTCGTTCTTTTCGGCGAGCCGGACCGCGCGCTGTTTCGTTCCTATGAAGCTGCAGCCGGAATCGAGGACGATTGGCGCTCACGTGCGCCGATCCTGAATCTCTACCACCTGCTCAATCATCTGAATCTGTTCGGCCCTGCGTATCTTGCGGCGGTACGGCATGTGCTTGCGCGCTGGGGGTGAGCGGGAAAGCGCGGATCGGCGTGCTCCGCAGCACAGTTTCCCATCGAGGGGTAAACGGCCGATCGGGCGAGAGACGACGCTTTTGTATCCGCCGTTCGGTCACCTTGCGTCAAGGGATGACACTTCCTATCCCTTGGGGGAGCGTCGATCTCAAGCTCGACGCGGTTGGCAAGGCAACACCGCGCTTTTCGAGCCTTTTCATGAGGTTGTTCACTGGCACCGATATTGCTACCCACTGGAAACAGCGGTCGCAGGCGTTATCCGACATGTACGCAGCGAAGTCCATTTCACCGATTTCAACGGAACATGCATTGCGTTTTGTAACGCGGGCCTACTTGTTGCGCACGATCGGACTGGCTCTCGCGTTCCTCGTCATCGCGTCGGTGCTCTATGCGAACGGCGCAAACCTTTCGACGTGGACGTTCCTTTTATTGAACGGTTTCGTCTGGCCGCAGCTCGCGCGCCTCGCGGCGGAACACAGTGCGGACCCGGCACATGCCGAAGTCAACAATCTGCTGGTCGATTCGGTGTCGTGCGGCATATGGATCGCCTTGATGCGATTCAATCTGCTTCCTTCGGTCGCCCTGATGACGGTAATGGCGATGTGCGAGATTGCAGTTGGCGGCCACCGCATGCTGTTGCGTGGCCTGGTACTCCAGGTAGCGGCGTGCGCCATGATTGCCGCGATCAACGGATTCGCGTTTTCGCCGGAGACGAGCGTGGCGCAGATTCTGGCGGCCACGCCATTACTGCTGTTCTATCCGGCGGCGGTCAGCGCCATGATGTACCAGCTGGGCGATGTGGTGCGTCGACAGAACCGACTGCTTTGCCGCATCAACAGCGTCGATCCACTCAGCGATCTGCTCACGCGCACCTATTGGGAAGCGGCAGTGCAACGCGTGCTCGACGCTTCGCTTGAGACCGATAATCCCGCCTCGCTGCTCATGGTCGATATCGACCACTTCAAGAGCATCAACGATCGCTATGGACACGCGGTAGGCGACGAGGTCATCGGCGGCGTCGGCGCCGTGATCCGACAGTGCATTCGTGAATGCGATGCCGGCGGCCGCTATGGTGGTGACGAGTTCGGCATCGTCCTCGGCAGTGGCGAAGAGGAGATTGCGCTTGGAGTGGCCGAACGCGTGCGTGCCAGTGTCGCGGCCATCCGTTTCGCAAGTGCTCCGGCGCTCAGGTGCACGCTCAGTATCGGCGTCGCGCAGTTCCGTCGCGACACGGCCGACGCGCGCGCCTGGATTCACGAGGCGGATGTTGCGCTGTACCGCGCCAAATTGGCGGGGCGAAACCAGTACGCGGCTGCCTGAATTTGCGCGACGGCTCGCGACGGGCAAATTCACTCGACGTGCGCAAAGCGCATGGCGTCGCCCGGTCCGGTGACGCCTCTCACGTGAGCTTCAGCAGCTCACGTTCGATCGCGAAAACATGTGGATCGTCAGCATGCAACTGTCGCAGCGAATCCGCGAGGTGCAGCACATAGTCGCGGTTACTTCCGCTCGGACCGGATGAGCGCGCGATATGCCGTGCGATTTCGCATTCCGACGCCGCACCGAGGAATGCGCCATTGTCCGCGGCGGCGATATAGGCGATTCCTTCGACCGAGGTTGCGTCGTCGAAGCGCAGCTCCAGCGCGAGACGCATATAGCCGTTCTTTTCGCGATGGTCGAGATGTTCCAGCACGTCCCGCGTGATCAGATACGCCATGCCGACGCACTCCTTGTCCGGCGCACGAATCAGCGTGGCGACGCGGCCCGGTGCGTCGGGCGTCCCTCGATGATCGTGGGAACCTTGCCAGAGGCGGCGTACCCAGCCGCGAACTTTCGCGGGGCGCCGCGCGATCCAGTCAAAATCGGTCTTGTAGATCAGCGATCCGTAGCCGAACAGCCAGCGACGATCGCCGTTGCGAAACGGATCGACGAGGCGATTCGCTTCGCGCGTGTCGATTGATGCGCGGTGCGCCGCGCGGTCACTTTTTTTGGAAGAAAGCAAGGAAGTGCGGCGAGAAGAAGGCCGGATCGGGACGCTGGTTCGGGTCGGACTGGTGCGCTTCGGCAACTGCGGTACGTGCGATCGAAAGCGCGTCATTATCGCCGAGCGATGCTTCGCGATAGGCGGCGGCGGCACGCAGAACCTGGACGTGCCAGCGCACCTTTCCATCGGCCTTGATGTGGCTCGACAGGCGGATCACTTCGCTGTATTTGCCGGCGAGGTAGGCATCGAGCAGGGGGCGCAGCGTATCGGCTGGGTTCGGCGGACGTGGCTCTTCCGCAGGCGGTTTCGGTATGGGTTTTGCGGGCCGCTTGCGCGGCGTAACGCTGGCGACGACTGTCCTGGCCGTGGGTGTGTGCGCTTGCGAGGGCGTGGAAGATTCCGATTCGGTTGATGGCACCTCTGCGGGTGGCGGAGCGGCAGGCTGTGTGCTGGCGATGCTGCGGCTCGCACAATCGTTGCGCCCGCGATTCTCGGCTGCGACGAGATCCCCGCCGCCGGAAAACGATTTTGCCGCCGGCGCGTTCCAGTAGCGCAGTGCGGCGCCGCAGTCGCCCAGCTTGTACGCGGCGAGGCCGGCGTAAAGTTGCGGTACGTAGGTCTCGTAGCGTTGACCGTAAAGGCGCACGCGGCTGGCTGGCGTGGCATTGCCCGAGATTGCGCTCTGCATATAGCGCTTTGCCTCGGACCATTTTCCGTCATGGACCGCTTCGAGGCCGCGCGCGTAGTCGTCTCGCCAATCCGCCATCGCGATCGAATACTGCGCGCACGCGAGCATGATCAACGTGGCGCGCAACAGAGCCGTGAAGGCGCCTCCGCGCCGCGGTCTGCAGTGCGGGCTTTGGAGCTCCGGTGAATTCGCGCTAGAAACCGGCATGGCGCAGATAGGCGTCCGCGGTCAGGGTCTGGAAACGCGCCACGGTCTGGGTTGTTTCGCGCGGCTTGACTCGCGCAAAAACCGATACACCCTTGTTGATGCCCGGATGAGTCAACGTGATGTAGTAACTGCCGGCCGGTACTTTCAGTTGCAGCGGCGTATCGCGCTCGCTGGGGAGTGGAATCGGGTTGCGATCGGCGTCAAGTACCTTGTCGACGGTACCCCACGGCAGCGCGTTGATGACGAGTTCGCCCTTCTGCGCCTCCACTTGCTCCTTGCGCTGCTCCTGCAGAAGCGCCCAGCGTTGCCCGCCTTCCTGTGCGATTGCATCGAGGGCGGGTTGCGCCCCGAGAGTGCGGCTGACTGCCTGCGCCGACGCCAGCGCCGCATTGACACCCTCGACGCTGTCCGCTTCGCGCACGTCCGCGGCCAGAGCGTCCAGCAAATGCTTTTCGAGCGCCGCGGTGTCTTGCTTGTGTTGCTTGGCGGCGGCCAACTCGTTGGCGATCAGCGTTGCGTGCTCCAAGGTGATCGGCCGCTGTCCGATCAGATCGGCAATACGCTGAAGGCGCTCGCTCGCGTCGGCTTCGGCCTGCTGTTGCTGACGCGCACTCGCGATGTCGGCGGTGATCTGGTTGAACTCCGGGTTGGCCGGATAGTAGCTGTTAGCGGCATGCAGCAGTGCGGAAGCGGCGTCCGGGTCGTCGCGTCGAAGTGCTGCCTTCGCCGTGTCGGCGATCGCTTTGGGTAGCGACTCAAGCAATGCCCGCGCATCCTTGTTGCCAGGATCGTTCTTGAGAAGGCCGTCGAGGACGTCCTTGGCGTTGTCCTTGCCGGGCGGCAGCAAATTACCGTTGGCCAACGATTGGCGCGCGAGATTCAGTTGCGAGGCAATGGCACTGCGATGCGCGCCGAGTTTGCCCTGCGCGGCTGCAAGCAGATCCGACGCGGACTGGTTTCCCGGAGCAAGACGCAGCGCGACTTCTGCAAGCGTGAGCGCGCGCTCGAAATGTTTTCCGTGCTGAGCCGCGCTTGCGTCGCTCATCAAGCGTTGCAGCAATCCTTGTTCGAATTCGGCAACGGCCGGCAAACGCGCATCCATCGCGCGAGCCTGCGTAAACAGGTCAAAGGCGCTGTCGCCCGGCGGCTGATCGAGACGATCGTGCTGCAGAGCCTGCTGCGCCCTGGCGAGCAGATCGGTTGCCTTTTGTGCGCGCGCTTCCATGTCCTTGGCGTGCTCGACTGCTCGCACCAGTGGATCGAACGCGACATGGTCACCGAAATTGGGCCTCAGCGCATCGAGCATTGATTTGGCTTCCTGCAGGCGTCCCGCGCTCGCCTGTGCGCGCACACGATCGAATTCCTCCTTGGTCAGTTGTGCGATGCGAAGGCGTACCTTGGGATTTCCCGGATCGATCTTGCGCGCCGACGCGAGCAAGGTGTACACGTCGTCAGCCTGCGACCCGGGATAACTTGCTGCGGCCGCCGCCTTGGTCAGCAGCTCATCGACGCGCTGCGTACGCTCGCGTGACGCGCGTTGCCCCGCGATACGCGCGGCAAGCTTTTCAGAAGCAGGGTCCTTGGGCTTGACCAGCAGCGTCTGGTTGATCAGGTCGCTGGCAGCCTTGTCGTCATGCGCGGCCAGCGCCTGCTCGGCTTGCCCGCGCATTTTTGCGGCAAGCGCATCGAGCAGGTCCGTGGCCGTCCGGTTGCCCGGATCGCGCTGCAGTACATTCTGGAGATATTCGAAGGCGTTGTCGCCGGGTGGCGTGACCAGCTTCTTGCCCTGGTCGATCAGCTTGTGCGCCTCGTTCAATTCCAACCGTGTCACGGTGCGGCTCGCGGTTGACGCGGAGTTCGGGCCGAAGACGTTCCACAGCAAGGCACCCGTCGCGATGACGACAACAAGAGCCACCGCCACTGCGATGCCGCGCCGCGATCGCAACGCGGGAGCCAAGCGGGTTGGATCGAGGCGATCGACCAACGCGGTCGTCTTGCCTTGGCGGGCAAACGTCGGTCCGGTGTGCTGCCCGCTCTTGGGCGAATTTCCTGAAAAGCCCAGCTTGCGCAGTTGACTCGACGAGGAGCGCGCGCTCCCGGCCTGAAGGCGCATGCCGAGCGTCTCGTTGCTCAGGATCAGGCTGCGCAGCGCCTCGGTGAACTGGCGCAAGCTCGCATATCGATCTTCGCGCTTTTTGGCCAGCAGTCGGTCGATAAGTGGCTGGAACATCGCCAACTCAACCGGTAGCGGCGGCGGCGGCGTCAAGGCATGCGCCATCAGCACCGACATCGGCGTGTCGCCGGCGAACGGCACATGGCCGGTCAGCATTTCGTAGAACAGGATGCCGAGACTGTATTGATCGGAACGCCCGTCGATTTCCTGGCCATTGGCCTGTTCCGGGCTCATGTAGGTCGGCGTGCCGAGCACCATGCCGGTCAACGTGATCCGGGTCGTCGATCCTTCGGAGCTTTTGGCGATACCGAAATCGGTCAGGACCGGCGTTGCCTCGTCGCGAAACAGCACGTTCGCGGGCTTCAGGTCGCGATGGATCACGCCTAGGGTGTGCGCAAGATCCAGCGCGTTGGCGAGCTGCACGACGATTGCAATTGCTTCGCTGAGTTCGAGCCCGCGGCGCAGCCTCTCGGATAAAGTACCGGCCGACAGGTACTCCATCGCGATGTAGGAAATATCCGGCTGCGTAACGATGTCGTACACCGCGACGATATTGCGGTGCGGCAGCTTGGCCATCGTGCGGCCTTCGAGCAGGAAGCGGCGCTCGAAATCCGAGATGTCGACGCCCCGGGCATCGCGGCGCATGACCTTGATCGCAACCTGACGATCGAGCGAATGCTGCAGCGCCAGGTAGACGGTGGCCATGCCGCCGACACCCAGTTCTCGGATCAGCTCATATCCCGGTACTTGTTGCGGCAGACTCGACATCGCCCCCTCGCTTTGTGCGGCGACTCGCTTTGTTCAGTGATGATAGCAGAGGGTATACACGCGCCGCGCGTTGCGGACTACGTGTTTTCAACACGCAATCAAGAGCGCGACAAGGCTGCCATGAGTCCCACCTTCGGAATATCGCGAAGGCAAATCGGCCGCGGATGGCCGCATCTCGGGCAAGGGCATAGTCCGAGCCCGGGAGGCGCGAAGTATGCCGCTCAGAAGCGAAATACCCCCGACAGCGAATAGATGTCGACGTCAGCGGACAGGTCGAAGCCGAAATCGACCTGAAACTTCGAGAACGCGACGCCCAAACCGCCGGCGTAGTGGGTCTGGCTGCCGCGGCCCTGGGAGAACAGGGTCGCGAGTGCGACTTGCCCTTGGGATTGGTTGGTCGAACCGTCTCCGCTCGCTCCCCGATACTGGAGCGAGTGCGCCGGATCGTGCCAGATGCCCGCGCGCAGATTGACCGGATGTGCCGTCAGGAACGTGTATTCGGCGCCGAGGTGCACTTCCGTACCATCGGAAACGCGCAGGTTCGAAGCATCATTCGGCAAGGCATTGCCATTGGCGTCGGTATAGCGGAACAGCGACTGAATTCCGCTGCTCAATTCGGAATAACGCACCCGGTCCACATCAAGGTTGACAAGCAGCGCTTCCGCGGGCCGATAGCTCAGACCCAGTCCATATGAATCGGGGACGTTGAAGTCGACGCTGGAGAGGCTGGCGACGGGTACCGTAGTCCCGTCGTCGTTGAACCCCGTATTCGTTGCCTTGTAAGAAAACGAGGGCGCGTGCCGATAAACCAGGCCAAGGCTCCACTGATCGGTCAACTGATAGCGCAGCCCGACACTTGCGCCGATGCCGCTGTCGTTGCCGTGTTGCACCTGCATGTTGATCGGATTTCCGTTTGAAACGCCGGTAGACGAGTCGACGTTCAAGCGCGTATCGGTGGTACTGATGCTGAAATCGTAATAGGACAAGCCTGCGCCTAACGAAAGCTGATCGTTGATTTTCCACGCCGCCGATGCACCGTAGTTGACGATCCGCAGCGAGGAGTGAGCCGCAAACGGAAAAAGCGCGAACTGGCACGTGCCCACGTCGGGACTGCAGATGGGATTGCCATTGCCGTCATTGAGGGTCAGTTCAGGAAACGAGGCGATGGCGCCCGTTGACGCGAAATTTGACTCATAATTGAGTACTTCGTGTCGATAAAATGCGACTGCCCAGCGATCGTGCGGGAACAACACGGACAGGAACGAGAGGTTGTTTTTCGAACTGTTGGCGTCGCTATGATGCAAGCCGCTGGCATCGAAGCCGTTCGAATCGATAACTGCGGTTCCGCCATCGACGAATGGCAGGCTGTAACTCGAATGGCGTACCTCGGCGGAGATCTCGGTCTGCCGCGGTTGGGTCAGACCTGCTGGATTGGTATATGCAGCGGTCGCATCGTCGGCCAAACCAATAAAGGCGCCGCCCATGCCAAGACTGCGCGCGCCAGGACTCGAAAAGCTGAACGGGATACTCGCGTTGGTCTCTGAATCGGTCAGCGCGAATGCCGGTACAGCCGTCAATGCAAGTGCGGCGCAAATGGCGAATCTCAGCGTCTGGTTCATCTCGAATCCCCTCGTCACGAACGGAATTATCCGGCGGCCGCGATGACGGTCCCCGCCGCAGGTGGCGACATTGCCTCAAGCCGTTGAACTATGCAATCCATATCGATTTCATCCGCTACATTGTCGACCGGCGAGGACGCTGAGACGTTGCAGGTCGAGCGTGCCGCTGCCGTAGCCGGGCAGGGTGGAGTTGTAATCGACACTGAGCCGGGAGGTGCCGTCGAAGCGCAGCGTGACGTGGCCCCAAGGTGTCGCGCTGACGCTGTCCGCCACGAAGGCCGGCGGGAAATTAGCCCCGCTGCCGCCGAGCTGGACCAGATCCATGTCGATCGTATTGCCCGAGCCGAAGCCAAGCCCGCTCAACCACAACGGCGCGCCATCGGGTTGGTAGGTATACCAGAAGGTCTGCACGATGCGCTGGCCGTTGTCGGCGTCGTTGAATTCGAGATCGAATCCGTAGCCCGAATTGTTCGGGTCGTACCAGATGCCGCTCAGGCAGGCATCCGTGGCGCCGGCGCGGTTGCTCTCGACGAGCGCGGCATGGCTCAAACGGCGCAGGTTCATCGTGCCCGCCGTGAAGCCCGGCGCCACCGGCTGCCAGCTCACCGTGCCGTCATCGGAGCTGGTGAACGTGAACGTCACGCGCCCCCACGGAAGGTGGACCGGACCGTCGGCGCCGACCGGGAAGCCCGACGAGGTCGTGCTGTCCATGTCGACGACGAGGGTGTTGCCTTGCGAGGTGCCCACGCCCTGCAGGAACAACGGCTGGCCATTCTGGAACACGTACCAGGTTGCGTAGAAACCATGCTCGACCGGTAGCGCCTCGAGCAGGAAGCCATGGCCGTTCTGGCCCGGATCGAACCAGTTTCCGCTGTAGGAGCTGTCGAGCGTGATCGCACTCGCATCACTGCGCAGCGGATCGTTCTGGCCGATGACATCGGTATTGGTGTTCGGGTTACCGGGTCCGGTGGCGTTGCTGTCGTAGCCGCCAGCCGTTGCTTCGCAATCGAGCGCGGCATTCTGGCTCGGCCCGTTCGGCTGGTCACCGGTCGCAAGCGGTGCCGGCCGCACGATGGTGGCGCTATCGAGGCCATAGACGAAGTAATCGCTGACGCCATTGGTATCGCCCTCGACCAGGTTGCTCGCGGCCGAGGTCAGGCTGACCGCACCACCGCCGCAGGCGATCTTCGGATCGTCCATGTCCTCGTTGGGTTGCTGGCCGCCGTCAGCGAGTATCACGCCGAGTCCGGCATTGGAGACCGCGCCGCTCTTGCGTAGGTGCTTGGCGCTGGACTGGCCGCTGCCCGGCCGACCGTCGTAGATGAATGCATTACGCCGCCCGCCGCCCACGCCCGGCACGAGGTTGGACGCGCGTGAGGCGAATGCGATGCGCTGGCCATCCGCGGAGATGCTCGGCGGTCCGGCGTCGGCATCGCCGGGTGTACCACTGGCGCTTTGCGAGATCTGCAGTATCGCGCCGGTCATGAGGTCCTTGCGCACCACCTGCGCGGTGCTCGCACCGCCGAGATTTTCGGCGGTCGTCGTGAACACGACGTACTGGCCGTCGCCTGAGATCATCGGCGCACAACTGTCGCCATTGCCCTGGGTGCCGTCGGCGGTCACGCTCACGCGGCTGACCTGACCCGTCGCGACGGTGCGCACAAACACATCCCTGGCATTGTTGGTGTCGCCCGCAACGAGGTTCGTCGCGGCCGAACAAAACGCCATGAGCTTGCCATCCGCACTCATCGAGGGCGATTCGCTCTCGCCATCGATCGGCGCGCCGTTCATGCCGGTGGTCGGACACACGAACTGGAACAGGCCGTTGGGATTGGAGTAGCACACGGAGGACATGCCCGCGTCCTTGGCCGCGGCTGCGCCGGCTGGATCGCGCACGAACACAGCCGCCTGGCCGTTGAGCGAAACCTGCGCATCGTGCAGGTTGCCGGTCATCTGCGAGCCTGATGCGTCGCGGCTGATCAGAGTCGTTTGCCCGTTGCGCCGGTCGTGCAGATAGATATCCGCTCCGCCAGGATTGGTGTTGCTGCCGCTAACCAGATCCTTCTCGAGAGACTGAAAGATCACCAGCGAGCCGTCCGCCGACAGGCTGGGCTTCTCGGAAGGTTCGGTGGTTGGTACGCCGCTGACCGTCGTCGATTCGGGCTGCGGCGGAACCAGCGTGCCGACCACGGCCTGCGTCCGCGACTGCCCGCCATCGTAATGGGCCGTGACATTGACTGCGATCTGACAATTGCTCTGGCAAACAGGGTCGAGCGCGACCACGCTCGCCTCGAAGGTGCACGTGGCGTTTGCCCCGGCCCCTAGCGTGCCGATCGGCCATGTCAGCGCGCCGTTCGACGCACTCGCGTCGCACTGCACCGAACTGATCGACAACTGCGAAGGCACATCGGCCGTCACGGTCAATCCGCCCACGTCGCTGTCGCTGCTGTTGGTGACACCGAGCGTGTAGGTGACGTTGTCGCCAATGCCGTATGGTCCAGGACTGGACGCTATTGCGTGCAAGAGCACCTGGCCGTCGTTCGCAGCGTTGACCGCAAAGCCGTCGAGCAAGGACGCCGTGGCTCCGTCCTGGTTGCGGGTCGCCGTCACCGTGCGTGCGCCCGGCGTCGCCGACGGGGCAATCGTGAGCATCAGCCGTGCGGTTTCCTCGTCCGCGATCAGGTAGCCGCCGACCGTGACGCCGCTCCCGAAATCGAACCTCGTCGTCGAATCGAGACCTGTTCCGATTAGAGTCACCTGAACGATGGTGCCCTGCGCAGCACTCGATGGCGAAACGCTGGTTACTCCCAGCGTCAGCGACGGTGGTGAACAGTCCCGGTACCAAGGCGTATAGCCGGTTGCTGCATCCCATCCTGCGTTTGGCGTGTGATTGAATGCGTTGGGACAGACAACCGAACCATGATTGACAAGATTGTCTGGATTCGGAACGTCCGGGATATCGCCGCTAAGCTGGTTCAAATCGATATAGAAGTACTGCAGACTCGCTAGTCCCGCCAGTGATGGGACAGGGCCGCTGAGCCGATTGCCAGTGATCTGGAAATAATTCAGGCTCGTCAGTCCTGTGAGCGACGGGATCGACCCGGTGAGCTGGTTGCCACCGACTTCGAAGAACTCCAGGTTGGTCAGTCCTGCGAGCGACGGGATCGACCCGCTGAGCTGGTTGTCGGCGACGTAGAAGTACTGCAGGTTCGTCAGCCCTCCGAGCGACGGGATCGAGCCGCTGAGCTGGTTGGCGGCGACGTAGAAGTACTGCAGGTTCGTCAGTCCGGTGAGCGCCGGGATCGCGCCGCTGAGCTGGTTGCCATCGGCGTGGAAGTTCTGCAGATTCGTCAGCCCGGCGAGTGGTGGAATTGCGCCGCTGAGCTGGTTGCCGTCGACGTCGAAGTCTGTCAGGTTCGTCAGTCCGGCGAGCGGCGGGATCGAGCCGGTCAGGCTGTTGCGGTCGACACGGAGAATTTGCAGGTTTGTGAGTCCGCCGAGCGATGGGAGCGAACCGCTGAGGTTGTCTATTTCGAGGTGGATTTCTGTCACATGCGTATCCGACTCATCGCAAGTGATGCCATACCATGAGCACTCGGTCCCGGGCGCGCCGTTCCACCGCCTGTTGATGGTCCATTCCTGCCCGTTGGTGCTGGTGTAGAGATCGAGGAGGACCTGGCGCTCCGACGCGGGAATCGCTGCGTGGGCTGGCAGCGCCAGCGCCAGACCGGCGAGCCATGCCAGCGTGTTTGATGCGAACAGCAGCCATCGATCGAAGCGCCACGCATGGACTGGTTGTAAATTCCACCGCTCGAAGCGGGTCATCGCGTCTCCTCCCTGATCGCCCGTCTCACCTGATGAAAAAGGTTTTTGGCTATGTACCGATTCGGGTTTGGTCGGCAAGACTGCTCTGCGTCGCCGGGCCGGGATCTATACTGACGGCGCTGCGACATGGAGCGTCGCGCCGGCGCGCGAATACGAAGGCGCTCGATGAGTCGCGGGTCATCTTGCAGGCCTCGCAAAGCGCTACTGCGAGCTTTGGTCTGGATTGACGACCGACTTCGACCCTACGCCCGCCTTATTGGTAGTTCAAGGCCGTTGAATCAACCACCCGATTTCGGAAAGGCCGAAATCGGGTGGTTGCGCGGTTGACTTCATCCGCTACATTGCCGACCGGCGAGGACGCTGAGACGTTGCAGGTTGAGCGTGCCGCCGCCGTAGCCGGGCAGGGTGGAGTTGTAATCGACACTGAGCCGGGAGGTGCCGTTGAAGCGCAACGTGATATGACCCCAGGGCGAGGTGCCGATGCTGTCGGCGACGAACGCCGGCGGGAAGTTGGCACCACTTCCGCCCAGCTGCACCAGGTCCACGTCGATCGTGTTGCCCGAGCCGAAGCCAAGCCCGGTCAACCACAACGGCGAGCCATCGGGCTGGAAGGTGTACCAGAACACCTCAAGGAACCGTTGGCCGTTCACGTCGTTGAACTCGAGATCAAAGCCGTAGCCCGAGTGGGTCGGATCGAACCAGATGCCGCTCAGGCACGCATCGGTCGTGCCGGTGCGGTTGCTCTCGATGAGCGCGGCATGGCTCAGGCGGCGCAGGTTCATCGTGCCCGCCGTGAAGCCCGGCGCCACCGGCTGCCAGCTCACCATGCCGTCATCGGAGCTGGTGAAGGTGAACGTCACGCGGCCCCACGGCGTATTGGTCGGACCAGCCGCCCCTACCGGAAAGCCCGACGAGGTCGTGCTGGTCATGTCGACGACGAGGGAGTTGCCTTGCGAGGTGCCCACGCCCTGCAGGAACAACGGCTGGCCATTCTGGAACACGTACCAGGTCGCGTAGAACACATGCTCGACCGGCAGCGCCTCGAGCAGGAAGCCATGGCCGCTCTGGCCCGGATCGAACCAGTTGCCGCTGTAGGAGCTGTCGAGCGTGATCGCACTCGCATCACTGCGCAGCGGATCGTTCTGACCGATCACATCGGCGTTGGTGTTGGGGTTGCCTGGTCCGGTGGCGTTGCTGTCGTAGCCACCCGTCGTCGCCTCGCAGTCGAGCGCGGCATTCTGGCTTGGCCCATTGGGTTGAGTTCCGGTCGCGAGCGGAGCCGGACGCACCAGCGCGCCGCCATCCATGCCGTAGACGTAGTAATCGCTCACGCCATTGGTATCGCCGCTGACGAGGTTGCTCGCGCCCGAGGTCACACTGATCGCGCCACCGCCGCAGGCGACCTTCGGATCGCCCATGTCCTGGTTCGGTTGCTGGCCACCCTGGCCGAGGAGCACGCCGAGCCCGCCATTGACCGTCGTGTTCTTGCGCAGGTGCTTGGCATCGGCCTGGCCGTTGCCGGGGCGTCCGTCGAAGACGAACACGTTGCGGCGCCCGCCACTGGTGCCGGGCACGAGGTTGGACGAAGTCGAGGCGAACGCGATGCGCTGGCCGTCCGAGGAGATACTCGGCGGACCGGCATCGGCATCGCCGGGCGTTCCACCCGCACTTTGCGAAATCGGCAAAATGGCACCGGTGTCGAGATCCTTGCGTACCACCTGCGCCACACTGGTTCCTCCGAGATTCTCCGCCGTCGTCGTGAACACGACGTACTGGCCATCGCCCGAGATCATCGGCGCGCAACTGTCGCCATCGCCCTGGGTGCCATCGGCCGTCACGCTGACGCGGGTGACCTGACCCGTCGCGACGGTTCGCACGAACACATCCTTGGCATTGTTGGTGTCGTCCGCAACGAGGTTCGTCGCAGCCGAGCAGAACGCCAGGAGCTTGCCATCCGCACTCATCGAGGGCGATTCGCTCTCGCCATCCATCGGCGTGCCGTTCATGCCGGTCGAGGGGCACAGGAATCGGAACAAGCCGTTGGGGTTGGAGTAGCACACCTGGGACATGCTGGCGTCCTTGGCCGCAGCCGCACCGGTTGGATCGCGCACGAACACGGCCGCCTGGCCGTTGAGCGAAACCTGCGCATCGTGCAGGTTGCCGGTCATCTGCGAGCCTGCCGCATCGCGGCTGATCAGAGTCGTTTGCCCGTTGCGCCGGTCGTGCAGATAGATATCCGCTCCGCCCGGATTGGTGTTGGTGCCACTGACCAGGTCCTTTTCGAGAGACTGGAAGATCACCAGCGAGCCGTCCGCCGACAAGCCCGGTTGCGAGGAGGGTTCGGTCGTCGGTGCGCCGCTGACCGTCATCGACTCGGGCTGCGGTGGCACCAGCGTACCGACCACGGCCTGAGTCGAAGTTTGGCCGCCATCGTATTGAGCGGTCACGTTCACGGTGATCTGACAGTTGCTCTGGCACGCAAGGTCGAGTGCGGCAACCTCGGCATTGAATGTGCAGTTCGCGCTCGCGCCGGCGCCCAACGTGCCGATCGGCCAGGTCAGCGTGCCGTTGGACACGCTCGCATCGCACTGCACCGAACCGATCGACAACTGCGAGGGCACTCTCGCGGTTACCGTCAGCCCGCCAAGCGCGCTGGCGCTGCCGTTGGTGATACCGAGCGCGTAGGTCACGGAGTCGTTGACGCCATAGGGCCCGGGGTTGATGGCTCGTGCATGGAGCATCACACCGCCGGGTGCGGTGGCTTGAAGTACCGCGAACCCGTCCTGCAGGCTCGCCGTCAGACCCCCCGAACTTTGCAATGCAGTGACGGTGCGTGACCCCGGCATCGCGTTTGGCGAGATCGTCAAGGTGGCGGTCGCAGTAGTCGAATCGACGACGGTCAATCCACTGACGTCGATGTCGGAACCGAAGTCAAACGTCGTGCTGGACTCGAAGCCGATGCCGGAAAGCGTCACGGGAACCGATGAGCCCGCAAATCCGCTGTCGGGGGTGACCTCGGCCAGAGTGAACTGCGTGATCTCGGGAACGTCGCCAAACGAAGTAGCCGCGAGAATATCGGTGCTGCTTCGTGCCGCCACCGTGCGATTCCATTGCAGTCCCGCTGCGTTGTCTGCGCAGCCGACATCGGCGACGGTGTCGTCGAGCTGCAACGCACTCACCTGCGACCAGATGGTTGGCCATGTCGTCGCCGTGCCGTGGTCCGCCGCCGTCAGTGGGACGAGCAGAATGAAGTAAGTCGGCGGCGTGCCGCAATCGCTGCCGCCGGGGCTGCCGGAGTTGAATTCCGCGACCGGAATGCCGAAGTCGTTGTCGGCGAGATAAAGGTCGCCGGCCAGAAATACGCGTACGGTCTGGCTCGCGGAGCCGTTGTTGTCGATCGTCAGGCGCTTGGCGAAATAGTTGGTGCCGTTTACGTAGTCAACGGTCAGTTGGGCCTGAAGCCCGGTATTCCCGAGGGCGCCGACGACGGTTACCTGGAAGGGATCGCTCGTGGTTCCGCGGCCGGACACCGGGCTGATGGATATCGGCGAGATCGGAGTGTCTCCGACATTGGTCGCAGCAGAACCACCGGGATGGGCCTGGAAATCCGGGCCGTACAAGGTGTTCCCTGCATAGACGAACCAGCCGTAGTCGGCAGTATCGGTAGTATTTGTTGGAAAGAATTGGCCGAATCCGGGCACCTGGGAGTTGAGTACCTCGAATGAAAAGTCGCTCCCGACCCGCACCGTCAGCGGATTGCCGTTGATCGAGGTAACCGTGGGGGCTTCGGCAAGACTCTTGGTTGGGGGCGTGCCTTTCGCGTGTGCATTGCTGCCGAGCGAAGCGGCGATCACTCCGATGAACGCAACTGCGACGAAGACGATACGGTGAAGGGTCTTGTGCAAGATCACAGGATTGACGCGACCCTCGGACGAGATGTCGCTGATCGGACGATGTGCTGCAAAATAGCGAATTGCGAGTTTCACGCTGGTCTCCCTTGCATGATTGGGTTTGCCCACGTCTGCTGGATGGGATCTGATCAAGTCGGCTCGAGAAGGGCGATGCCTCGCAGCAGCAACGCAACGCAATTCGGATTGGAGTTGCGGTCGCAGCCGCATTTCGCTCCCGCAACATGCGTCGCTGTCGGGGAATGGTTCGTCGCAAACACGCTTGACGCCGTATCGCCCACGGGCTCGTTGTCTCCGCTCCTCCCGCGGTTGATGCGGACGCTACGCTTGGGCCCGTGGCGGGTCAAGCTTGATGGCGGGATCGTGGCTACTGCCCATGATTGGTGAGATGACAAAGTGGAACGCAGATGGACGCGGTTGATGGCGCCTGCGTTGCGAGTGGAAGAAAATCGCGCGTTTCTCACCCATTTCGAAAAGCAGTGGACTACTGCTTTCGCGCTTGCCGGCGAACAGGAATGCGATGACACGCTGCATGGCTATCCGACCAGACATTGCATCGCGAGGACCTGGCGGATCGCGGGCGATTGATCGGCTTTTCTTCGCGGTTTTCCCCGATGGGGATACCGCGGCGCGGATTGTCCACCTGGCGAGTTCGCTGCGAGATCGCCTCGGATTGAAAGGCAAACCGATACGCGCCGAACGTCTGCACGCCACGTTGCATTTCCTTGGCAATTACGCCGGGTTGCCGCCGGATCTGGTCACATCTGCGATTGCGGCGGCCCGGCGAGTCGAGTATCCCGCATTCGATGTCGCGTTCGATCGCGTGGGCAGTTTTCCCGGCAGGCGCAATCGGCCGCTGGTATTGCGGGACATTGCGGAGGTGACTGCATTCGGCGAACTCGAACAAGCGCTTGTCGGACAACTCGAACTGGCCGGAATCGCGCGCGTGGAAGATCGGCCATTCACGCCGCATCTCACCATGCTCTACGATGAAAAAACGATCGCCTCGCGGTCGGTCGAACAAATCGGCTGGCGCGTGCGCGAGTTCGTGTTGGTCCACAGTCTCGTCGACCGAGGCGACTATCGCATTCTCGGCCGTCGGGAATTGAAGGATTCGTAGTGCACCTGGACACCGCATTGGCATGAACAACGACACGACGACCGATGCGAGTGGCGGCGATCGCAAACTCGCCGGCGAACTCGCGCCCTGGGTGATCTGGCTGGCGAGGATCGGGTTTCTCGCGAGGGGACTTGTCTATGCGCTGATCGGTCTGGTCACACTGGGGGCGGCTTTCGGTATTGCATCGCCACCGGGATCAAGCGATGTGTTTGCCGATCTCGGCGCGCATGCGGCGGGCTCGGTGTTGCTGATCGCGCTCGCCGCGGGTCTTTGTTGCTGCGTGCTGTGGCGCGTTACCCAGGTGCTGTTTGGTTTCGATCTCGACGCGCGTTCACGCTGGGCGCAACTCGCGTTGCGCTTCAACTGCCTGTGCGTCGCGATTTTCTACGCCTGGCTGATCTTCGTCGTCATGCGGCCCGTGTTTGGCGATCGACAGGGCAGCAATCATGGCCGCAATCTCGGACACTGGACGCAATGGGTCATGGGCCAACCCCTCGGTCGCGTCACCATCACAGCAATCGGCATCGGTATTCTCGTTTTCGCCGCGTGGCAGTTCTACCGTGCGGCGCGGGTGCGCGTGGTCAAGCGTCTGCAACCCGGTGTGCCAATGGACGGCCGGTCACTCGCGATGTGGATCGTGATCGTGGTCGGCGAATTCGGCGTGATCGCGCGCGCGGTGGTGTTCGCGATAGTCGGCGGGTTGCTGGTCGATGCCGCGTGGCGCTATCACGCCGGTTCGCAAGGGTTGCCGCGTGCACTCCAAGCGATACGCAATCAGCCGTTCGGGCACTGGCTTCTGGCAATCATCGCTGCGGGCTTGATCGCCTACGGCGTGTTCCAGTTCGGCAAGGCGCGCTGGCGTGGGATCGGCCATCCTTGCGACATTCGGTGAATCGTTCCGGGCACCTGATTAGCGATGACGCTCAGCTAATGAAATCCGTTCGTGCTGAGCCCTTCGACAAGCTCAGGACAGGCGTAGCTTGCGTAAGCAAGCGAAGTCGAAGCACCGACCGAGACGGCCCTTCGACTTTGGCCCTACGGGCCTGCGCTCAGGGCGAACGGCGGGTTGGTCGGCTGAATTTCGTCGCCAATCAGGTCCGGGCAAAGCCGCTTGGTGTTGCCGATAGCATCAAGCAGGCAGCTTCACCTCGAGTAATTCGGCATCCGCCGATACGCGCAGGTCGTACCCGACGCCTGCCGGGATGACGCAACTGTCGTCGAATTGCAATTGATGGCGACCAAACACGTCGCTCGTCACGTCGAGTTCGCCGTGCAGGACATACAGAAATAGCAGCTCGCCGGAATGGATATCGCGCGAAGGTGATACGGTCGCTGCCGAAATCGGGGATTCGGTACGGCGTACGACGCACACGCTCGCGAGGCGTCCGGTGGCTTCGGCAATGCCGGTGTCGCGAGCTTCAAATCCCGCGAGGCGCCACGGCTCCCAGGTCGCCTCGGCTGCAATGTGACGCACGAAACGCTGCGATCCGAACAAACGTTGTGGCGAATGGTGCGAAGTCGGCAGCGTCATTTCGTGATCGGCACGCGTTTCGTGCAGCGCAGGACATCCGATCTCGATCACTTCAAGGCCGGCCGAAGCGTCGAGCACGCGATGGCGGATACCGGGAGGCTGCAGCACGCAATCGCCCGGGTTCAATACGAAGGGCGGCCCCTGGTCCTCGTATACGACGCGCACCCAGCCGGCACGGCAGAAGATCAGCTGGAAGCGAATGTTGTGGTAGTGCACGTAGTCCGGCACAGGACCGCCGTTGGGGATGCGGATATGCGACGCGACAAATGCGCCGCCGAGGCGTCCCGGGATCAGGTCGCGGTAGTGCATGTCGGCACGGCCGGCATTCCACGCATCGGAGTCGCCACGTCGGCTGACGACGAAGGCCTGGATCACGGGCGGGATCACCAGCGCCGGGTCGGCTTCGATCCACTCCAGGAGCAGGCCCTCCGGCCCGTGCGCCGGGCGCGCTGTCGGCGGAATCGCCGCCGGATCGAAGGAAAGGCGCAACGTCAGATTTGCCGGCCGGAGGCTTGCTTCCAGCCGCAGCGTCGTGCCGTAACCGGAGACGACGGCGGTGGACGGCGCATCGGCCGGCATGATCATGTCGAGCCGGAATCCCAAACGTTCAACAAAGAACGCCAGCGTCGCAGCCAGATCGAGACACGGCAGTACAATCTGTGCGGCTTGTATCGATGTGGTTGAAGCGGAATCGGAGTTTGCTGTCATCGTGACGTCCGAGTCTGATGTGTTTTTCTGATTCACGTCGTATCCCAGCGATTGATCAGTACCGATCCACGGTTCCCGTGAGCGCAGACCCGCAGGGCCAGAGTCGAAGCGCAGCACTTCGACTTCGCTGCGCTACGCTCAGGGCGAACGGCTAATGAAACACGGCTCCGTGCTCATGTTCGGGGGCATCCACTGAAATCCACAAGATCGATACAATCCGCTCCGGTAGCCGTGAGCCGATTGTGGTTTTCGTGTTTGCGCAACGAACTCGCAGGACAATAGTCGCATGAACGCGAACCGCAATCCGCAAGCCGAACAGATGGGCGACGAGGCGATGGCGCGCACGCTCGCATGGCAAGCGCAGGCAATCTGGCCTCAGGAAAAATCCGCATTCGATCGCTACAGGCTGTCGGGAGCGATTTCGATCCTCGACGTGGGCTGCGGCACCGGCGAAATCACGCGTCGGTTGGCCGAGCGTTACCCCGAGGCCACGCTTCTCGGCATCGACATTCTCGAATCCAATCTGGTCATCGCGCGTCGTGAGAGTGCGTCGGCGCGCGCGCGATTGCGCTATGAGCAGGGCGATGCGTTCGCGCTCGCTGTCGCGACGGAAAGTGTCGATCTGGTGGTGTGTCGCCACATGTCGCAAGCCGTGCCCGATTTTGCCGACGTGCTGAACGAGTTCAGCCGCGTGCTCAAGCCTGGCGGCTGGCTGCACCTGCTGTCGGAGGATTACGGCATGCTGCACTTTCCCGCGGTGAGCGGCGATCCTTCGGCATTCGATCCGGACCGGTTCTGGAATCAAAATGCAATTGCGTTTCTGCGCAGCATCGGCTGCGATGGACGCATTGGACGGCACTCGCCGGCATTGCTCGATGCGACCGGTTTTCTCGACATCACAGTGGATTATGTGACGGTCGACACGCTACGGGTTCCACGCCCGGTATTCGCCGGCATTCTGCACGCGTGGCGCGACGGTTACGCGAAACCACTGGCTGCGGTGACGCGCCGTCCACTGGAGGAGGTCGTCGCGGATTTCGACAAGATGATCGCTGCGGTCGAAACGCCGCCCCACTATGCGGTTTGGCATGTGCCGGTGATTTCAGGGCGCAAACCCGGCAAGTCAAACGCCCGTTATTGGCGATGAACGCACGAAGAGGCGCACTCATGTGCGATCGGGTTTTTCGGAACGAGGCAATCCGACTTCTTCAACGAGGTGCTCGCCATGAAGCAAGGTGATCCACGCATCGACGCCTACATCGCCAACGCGGCGCCGTTCGCGCGACCGATCCTGACCGAATTGCGCGCGCGAGTGCACGAGGCCTGCCCGGAGGTCGAGGAAACGATGAAATGGAGCGCGCCATCGTTCGTATATGCCGGCGCCATCCTCGCCGGCATGGCCGCGTTCAAGCAGCACGTGTCGTTTGGATTCTGGAAACATGCCTTGGTGATGGGCGAGGACGCACCGCGTGACGGAATGGGCAGCTTTGGTCGGCTCTCCTCGCTGCGCGACCTGCCATCGCGCCGGAACCTGGCCACGTGGATCCGCAAGGCCATGCGCGTGAACGAGGAAGGCGTGACGACGACCGGACCGCGCAAGACGACGTCACCGAAGCCGCCCCCGAAAGCGCCGCCGGACCTCGCCGCCGCCCTCGCTCGCAACCGCAAGGCACGCGCGACGTTCGAGGCGTTTCCGCCGAGTCAACAACGCGAATACGTCGACTGGATCAGCGAAGCGAAACGCAACGAGACGCGCGAGCGCCGTCTCGCCCAAGCGCTCGAATGGCTCGCGCAAGGCAAGCCGCGCAACTGGAAATACATGAAGTGCTGAAACAGGCTCTTCAGCGCCCCCTTTCGGTTGCCGCCACTTTCCCCCGCTTTGCGGGGGAAAGAACTCGCGCGTAAGGCACTCGGCTCTTTCCTTCCTCCGCGAAGCGGGGGAAGGTGCCCGGAGGGCGGAAGGGGGCGAGCGCCGCAGGCGCTCGGGGCGGATGGGGCTGCCCGGAACGAGTGCGTAGACGATGCCACACGGCGCCCCCCGTTTCGGCTTCTCGCGCATCCTGTGCTCGCAGGCCCGGTCTGTACATTCTTGTGCAGCCGTTCGCCGGCGTGCGGCAGCGCTGCGCAAAAGCCCCCTCACACCCCGCAAGCGGGGAGAGACTCGAAGTTGCAGAGGTTCGCCTTTGTCTCCCGCGTTTACCGATGATGCCCCTTCTTGTCCGCGGCTGGCGCCAGCGGCGTGAGATCGGCGGGCAGCGCGAACTTCGGGTAGTCGCGCCTCAACGTGTGCACGAGCTTGCGCGCCGTGCCTCTATCGCCGGTTGCCAGCGCCTTGCGTGCCGCGTCAACCAGCGCTTGCGCGGTTGGTTTGGGGCCAGCGATCCGCCCGGCTGAGTCGGTCATGCCGGATGCTGCGCTTTGCTTCAATGTTTGCGGGGGAGGCGAAGCGGGAGGCGGCGCCGGCTGCGTCAACGCCGCCGGCGCAACCGGCGACGCATGGTCGGTCTTTGCTTTGGCCGCAGTCATGCTATCCGCTGCGCGCTCCGCGTTTCCCGCTGCTGGCGCCGCGAGGGCCTCACGAACTTCGGGTTTCTTCTCGTCGCGAGCGGCAGACGCTGCGGTGGGCGATGCAGTGTCCGCCCGTGGCGCGCGATTTTCGGCGGCTGTCGAAATGTCGGAATGCGCCACGCGCTTGCGCTCCATTGTTGCGGCGCCCGAAGGTGACGGCGCGGGTTCATCGAGCGAATCGGACTGCGTGCGCATTTCTTCGCTCGGCGCCGACATCCGCGACTTCTGCTGGTGGGCTGCCTCGCGCAGCGGGTTGAGATGCCAGGTGACACCGGCGGCCAGCACCAGCACGGCGGCGGTACCGAGCCCGACCAACCAGCGTGGCGAACGGGAAGGCCGCGATGAGGTTGACACGCGCCGGGCTTCGGCGAGTACACGCGCATCGAGCGCCGCATCAGGCTCGGCTTTCGCCAGGCGTCGATACAACGCGGCGATTTCGCGCTCGTCGCGGTCCGGCCCCTCGTTTGTTGGCGGTTCGTGATTCATTCGGCCAGTCGTTTTCGAATACGGTCCAGAGCGTAGCGCAGACGCGACTTCACGGTTTCGCGACCGACGCCGGTGATCTCGGCGATCTCGTCGAGGCTCAGTTCGTGCTCCATGCGCAAGGCGAAGACCGTGCGTTGCTCGTCCGGGAGCTTCTCCAATTCAATCTGCAGGCGCCGGCGTTGTTCGAAGTTCGACAGGGCGTGCTCGGGCTGCCCGGTTTCGGAGAGAGCTTCGCTTGCGATCACGCGCTCGCTTTGCTCCTCATCGGTCTGTGGTCGCGCGCGTCGATAGCTGTCGATGACCAGGTTATGCGCAACTCCCAGCAACCAGGTCGAAAATTTCGCGGTGGGGCGATAGCGCCCGCGCGCGGCGATGACGCGACTCCAGGTTTCCTGGAACAGGTCGTCGGCCTGCGCGCGCTGCGTGACGCGCAGCAGGATAAAACGGTACAGGGGCCCGCGATGGCGGGTATAAAGCGTGCGGAATGCGTCGATGTCGCCCGCCGCATACGCGAGCATCAGCGCCGCATCGTCGTCCCCCGAGCCGTCCATGGCCGGGAAGATTACGGCATCCGCGCTTGTGCAGTAAGCCATCGCATACGCTTCGATGCGGGCGTCGCTACTTCAGCGCTGCGTGACGGCTTTCGATGGCTGACCGGGTTGCGGCGTGCGCAACCCCTCGGTCAGTTCCACCAGACGCACGAAGCCTGCACGGTAACCATGCGCATCGTCGCCTCGCGCGCCGCGGGCGAGGTCGGCAATCTGCGGCAGCGTGTAGTTGTCGAGATATTTTCCGCCGCGCAGGCTTTCGGCGAACGCAGCGACTGCCGCGGCAAAACGAAGGCGCTCGCTCGGCGACGTTTCATCACTTGTGCTGTTCACCGCCCGCTCGATCAGTCGGCTCTTGTCCGCGCCCGGCAATTTGTAGCGCAGTCGCAACCATGCCAGTTCGTTGCGGTTGCTTTCGACCACGGGATGCTCGCCGTAGCGCAGCGGATCGATGCGCGCCGCGTCGGAACCTGCTGGCGTGATTTCGTAGAGCGCCGTGACATTGGCGCCCGCACCGATTTCGCCGGCATCGATCGCATCGTTGTTGAAGTCCTCGCGACGCAGCATGCGTTTGACGTAACCGATCAGACGGTATTCGCTGACGCGCGCCGGATTGAATTCGACCTGGATCTTGACGTCCTTGGCGATCGTCAGCAGGGTCGAAGACATCTCGTCGACGAGCACCTTGCGCGCTTCGCCGAGCGAATCGATGTAGTGATGGCTGCCATTGCCGACATCGGCGAGGGCCACGGCCATTGCATCGTTGTAGTTGCCTTCGCCGAAGCCAAGCGTCGAGAGGGCGATGCCGCTCCTGCGCTTTTCGGCGATCTCGCTCTTGAGCGCGTCGATGCCGACCTGGCCCACGTTGAAATCGCCGTCGGTCGCGAGTATCACGCGATTGACGCCGCCGCGGATGAAGCCCTGCTGCGCTTCGGAATACGCCAGTTCGATCCCGGCCTGTCCGTTGGTCGAGCCACCCGGTTGCATCGCGTCGATCGCCGCTGAGATGAGCGCGTGCCGGTCTCCCGGCGTCGATGGCAACGCAAGCCCGGCGCTGCCGGCGTACGTCACGATTGCAATGCGGTCGCGCTCGCGCAACTTCGGGACGAGCTGCTTGAGCGACGCCTTGAGCAACGGCAGTTTGTCCGGCTCGTCCATCGATCCCGAGGTGTCCACCAGGAACACCAGGTTCACAGCCGGAATATCCTCGATCGGCACGCGATAGCCCTGGATGCCGACCAGCAGCAATTGACGTTTGCCGTTCCACGGCGCGGCGGCGAGTTCGGTGGTGACGCTGAACGGCGTATGCCGATCGGCCGGCGGCTTGTAGGCGTAATCGAAATAGTTGATGAATTCCTCGGCGCGCACCGCATCGGCGGGCGGCAGCCGGCCTTCCTCGAGCATGCGGCGCACGTTCGTATACGAGCCGGTATCGACATCGATGCTGAAGGTCGATACCGGTTGTTCGGCGACCAGGTGCACCGGGTTGTCGTCGTAATGCGTGTAGTTCTCGCGATCGATGGTGCCCGGCATCGGCTGCGGTGGCACCATCATGACGAAACCCTGCCCGCTCGTTTCTAGAGCGGCCTTGGCCTCACGAGTGCGCAGCGCATCGGACGCGTTGGGCGCTGCAAGGTTGGTCGGCTCTGTCGTTGCATTCGGAGCCTTGGCAGCCGGCTTGACGGCGGTTGGAGGTTGAGCGGGTGGTGGGGCGATCAGTGCGCCGGTCTCGTCCGCGGGATGTGCGCCGGGCGAAGCAGGCGGAATCGGTGCCGGGGTACAACCCGCAGCGGCGACGAGAAGGGCAATCAGGATGCAACGAAGGAGTGCTTTGGCGTTCATCGGGCATGGCCTCGTGGGAAGTCATGGCATTGAACGCAGCTGCGCGGCAAACGGGGTTAAATCAGTTATCCGTTCTGGCCGACATGTCTTTGGCGCCACGCTGCCAAGGCCACCTCATAACGTTCCACCGCGGCTTCATACACGTCGAACACGCAGTTGACGCAACCTTCGCCGCAACAATCGGCTGGGTCGGGTTCCTGAGGGGGCTTCGGAGGCGGATCGTCGGGCGTTGCTGCCTCGGCGAGCACTGGTTCGGCCTGCTTCGCGGAGGGAGTGAGCGGGCGCGGTGACGGACGCATGCGCGATATTGTATGACCGTCAGCCGCAATACACGCTTATTCCCCGCGTGCTCTCGACGACTTCACAAATCAAACCCGTTCGTGAATATCGGGTCGGGCAGCGGCGCGCAATTCTGGTACCACGGCGTCTCGCCGGTTGCGCGATCCCAGTCGGCATTGGGTGTTTGATTCAGGGCATTGGGGCAGAGCGTCGATAGCCCATCAAGCAAACTGTCGGGATTCGGCAGATCGGGGATGTCGCCCCTCAACTGGTTGTATTCGACTTGGAAGATCTGCAGATTCGTCAGCCCGGCGAGCGGCGGTATCGTTCCGCTCAGCTGGTTGCTTGAGACGAAGAAGGCCTGCAGGTTTGTCAAGCCGCCGAGCGAGGGAATCGAGCCGGTTAACTGGTTGCCTACGACGCCGAAAGCCGAGAGATTCGTCAGGCCCGCAAGCGAGGGAATCGAGCCGGTCAAATTATTACCGGAGACTTCGAAATCCTGCAGATCCGAGAGATCTGCGAGCGACGGAATCGAGCCGGTCAACTGGTTGTAGGAGGCGCCGAAGTCTTGAAGGTTTGTAAGGCCCGCGAGTGACGGAATTGAACCGGTAAGCGAATTGTAACTTGCGCTCACGGTTTCAAGATTCGTCAGGCCCGCGAGCGACGGGATCGAACCGGTCAACTGGTTGGCACCCGCATAGAAGCCCATCAGATTTGTCAGACCCATGAGCGAGGGAATCGAACCGGCCAACTGGTTGAAGTCCACATGGAAGTACTGCAGATTCGTCAAGCCCGCGAGTGGGGGAATCGAACCGGTGAGCTCATTGAATCCGGTATCGAAGTAGTGCAAATTCGTCAAGCCCGCGAGCGGCGGAATCGAGCCGGTCAACTGGTTGCCGTGGACTTCAAAGTCCTGAAGATTCGCCATGCTGGCAAGCGGCGGGATGGTGCCGGTCAACTGGCCGGCACCCGTGTTGCCGTCGGCTTGGAAGACTTGCAGTTCGGTCAGACTTGCGAGCGATGGAAGAGACCCGGTGAGGTTGTTATTTGACAAAGTGATCTGCGTCACGTGCGATTGAGTCCCGTCGCAGACGATCCCATGCCAACTGCATTCCGTGCCCGGCGCGCCATTCCATCCGCTGTTGTCGATCCAGCCCGCGCCGCTGGTGCTGTCGTAGATCGCAATCAGCGCATCGCGTTCCGACTGCGGAATCGCGGCCTGCGCGGTGATTGTGGTCGTCAGGCCCGCCAGCAACGCCAGGATGCAAGTGGCCCGCAACGCGCGTTGCAAGTGATCCCGAATCTTGCTCTCGCAAGACGCTGGTGATTCGATGGTGTTCATGGTGATGTCCCCCTTTCGCCGACTCCGGCCCCCTTTTCGGCGGCCATTACCTGGACATGCCGCGGCGGGACTCGGAATCGTCGAAGCAAGACCCTACTCGTGGAAAAGCGGCCCTGCATGCTGCGTTGCACGATCGGTGAACCTCAGCCGTCCCACCGTTCGTCCTCGCGGCTTGCCCCTTCGACTTCGCTCGCTGACGCGAGCTACGCTCAGGGCGAACGGAGTCTTTCTCGATGTATTGGTCCGGCCAGCTGAAGCTGGAAATGCTTTCCATGGATTCAACGGTTGGCGAGGAGATCGCTCCCCTTTCGCCGCACAGCGGGGGGGTGAGACGGGATTGACTCGCGTCATCCATGGCGCTCGCGCTGCTGCCAGCTTCGCTGTTCGCGCCCGCTCCTGCGGGCGCAGTCACGCGGCGCTGCCGCGTGCCGGTGAGCGGCTGCACACGGATGTGCGGACCGGGCTGGCGAGCGCAGGATGCGCGAGAGTTGCCGAAGGCGAAAGGGGGCGCTCTTGCTCTTGTATCGGGTACGACAAGAGGTGCGCCCATCCGCCCCGAGCGCCTGCATAGCGCTCGCCCCCATCAGCCCTCCGGGCAGCTTCCCCCGCTGTGCGGGGGAAGCGAAAGCAACGTCGCCCGCTCGGCATTTTCGGCGACATGCGGCGCACTGAAGTCAACCATCGCTTGCCCGCGCCAGTGGCAAGCGTGACCTTCGTGGGCAAACGCTGCTTTCGCAGCGCAGTTCTGGCACAGTTCGGCGCTTGTGCCGTCATCAGGGAAATCACCTTCATGTGCCGTCGAACGACATGGGTCATGTTCGCGTTGCTCGTTACGCCTGTCGCGTGTTCGGCCGGCGCCGCACCATCGGCGGCGACCACCGTTTCGGCCGGCACCTACGAGCGAAGTGCGAGCCAGTCGATCGATCAGGCATACACCGACAAGATCGCCGAGTACACCACCGCGCCGACGTTCAACTCGCCGCTCACCGACTATCTGCCGGCGTCGACCACCGTGCCGACACCGGAAAAGATACTCGGATACGTCGCCGGCGCGCCGAACCATCTGCCGTACTCGGCCGATGTGTATCGCTATTTCCGCGAGCTCGAAAAAGCGAGCCCGCGCGTGAAGGTGTTCTCGATCGGCCGCACCGAGGAAGGCCGCGAGATGATCGCGGTCGCTGTGGCGGACGAGAAGCTTGCTGGCCGATCTCGATGCGAACAAGGCGCGCCTCGCCAAGCTCGCCGATCCGCGCACGATCGGCATGGACGATGCGACAGCGCAGACGCTTGTTGCCCGGTCGACGCCGATCTACTACATCACCGGCACCATTCATTCGATCGAGACCGGTGCACCGACCGCGCTGATGGAACTGGCCTATCGTCTCGCCGTAGACGACGCGCCGTACATCCGGAATATCCGCTCGCACGTCATCACGCTGATCACGCCGATCGTCGAAGTGGATGGCCGCGATCGCATGGTCGATCTGTACAACTGGCATCGCGCGCATCCCGATCGGAACTATCCGCCATTGATGTATTGGGGGCATTACGTTGCGCACGACAACAACCGCGATGCGATGACGCTGACGCTGGATCTGACTCGCAACGTGCTCGAAACCTATGTCGGCTGGCACGCACAGGTGCTGCACGATCTGCACGAATCGGTGCCGTTTCTCTACGACAACACCATCGGAGATGGTCCCTACAACGCGTGGATCGACCCGATCCTGACCGGCGAGTGGCAACAGCTCGGCTGGAACAACGTGCAGGAGATGACCAAGTTCGGCATGCCCGGCGTGTTCACGCATGGCGATTTCGATACCTGGAGTCCGGGGTATCTGATGTTCATTGCGGCCATGCACAACGGAATCAGCCGGCTGTACGAAACTTTCGGCAACGGCGGTGCGGACACCGAGAAGCGCATCCTCGATCCGGACGAGTACGAGCGCACCTGGTACAAGCCCAATCCGCCATTGCCCGAAGTCACCTGGTCGCAGCGCGACAACAACAATTATGAGGAAACGGGCTTGTTGACCGCGCTCAATTATTTCGCCGACAACGCGCAGTTGTTCCTGCACAACTTCTACCTGAAGAGCAAGCGCTCGATCGAGAAGCCGCAGGACAGCGGACCCGCAGCGTATGTCTTCGCCGCGGACGAACCGCGCAAGGGCGCGCAGGCGAGACTTCTGCGTCTGTTGCAACAACAGCATGCTGAAATCAGCCGCACGACCGCCGCGTTTACGGTAAACGTCCCGACGGAAGAGGACGAAGGGCATGCAGATGAAGCAGGGCATGCGGATGAAAAGGACGACGAGGACCGCAAGGACGCCGACGAGGAAGACTCCGGAAAAAAGAAGAAAACCGAGTCCCGCACGTTCGCGGCGGGCAGCTACGTGGTGCGCATGGATCAGCCGTATTCGCGCATCGCCGACGCGTTGCTGGATCGCCAGTACTGGTCGCCCGAAGACCCGCAGAAGCATCCGTACGACGACACCGGCTGGTCGATGGGCGACCTGTTCGATGTCGATGTGGTGCGCGTAACCGATGCGTCGATCCTCAAGGCACCGATGAAAGTCATCGACAAGCCGATTGCCGTGCCGCAAGGAATGCCGGGCATTGATGTTCCGACCGCGAAGATGCCGCGCGTTGCGGTCATGCACACCTGGCTCAGTACGCAGACCGAAGGCTGGTGGCGCATGGCGCTCGACAAGCTGGGAGTGCATTACGACTACATCAGCACGCAGGATGTCGCGCGCACGCCGGACCTTCGCGCGAAATACGATGTGATCCTGTTCGGCCCGGTCGGTCGCGGCAGGACCCGGCTCATCGTCGAAGGGTTGCCGATGTGGGGCAATCCGCTGCCGTGGATGACGACGGAGCTGACGCCTAACATCGGCCGTATCGATTCGACGGCGGATATCCGCCCCGGGCTCGGGGCTGACGGCGTCGATCATCTCAAGCAATTCGTGCGCGCCGGCGGGTTGCTGGTCACATCGGAAGACACCGCGCAATTTGCGATCGAAGAAGGCCTTGCGCCCGGCGTGTTCGTGACGCCGCGCAAGAAACTCAAGGTCGTCGGCAGCGTGCTTGAAGCACGTTTCGTGGACCGCGCAAGTCCGATTGCCAGCGGCTACGGCAAGCGGTTGGCGCTCTACAGCGCCAATGGCCAATCATTCGAGATCTCCAATCTTTCGATCGGCGACGACCATCTGCCGAACAAGAAGGATTTCGAACGCCCGACGGGGCGAGGTGGTCCGGACGATGAGGATATTCCGCAGGGGCGCGCGTTCGCGAAGCCGCCGGCGCTGCCGGAGGCCAAACCGTGGCAGGCATTGCCGCTGAATGCGGAGCAGGAACGCAACAACCCGTTCGTGATTCCGCCCGATCAACGCCCGCGCGTCATCCTGCGCTTCGCCGATGCGAAACATCTTCTGGTTTCGGGTTTGCTCGAGAACGGCTCAGAGATGGCCGAGCGCGCGGCCGTGGTCGATGCGCGCTATGGCAGCGGGCACGTCCTGTTGTTTGCGAGCAACCCGATCTGGCGCGGCGAGACCATTGGCAGTTATCCGTTGGTGCTGAATGCGATCGTCAACCACGACCGACTGGACGCAAAGCACGAGAAGCCGTGAGTCGTTTGCATTCAAGATGCGCGCAGGCCCAAGCTCTGCTATGGACTCAGTCCGGGATTCCAAGTCTGAGAGTACGCCACAAATCCCCCGTTCACTCTGAGCGTAGGCTCGAAGAGCCGAAGTCGAAGAGCCGGCCGCGCGAACGCTTCGACTTCGCTCGCATGCGAGAACTACGCTCAGCGCGAACGGATAAGCGCGAGCGGTGAGGATGTTGCGATTGAAATGTAGATCCAGACGCGAAACCCGTACCTTCCGGGCGTAGACGGCGCAAGTCCTGTAGGGACGTATGTGGTTTGCCTCGCTCCGCGCCCGCACGCGATAATGCGCGGCCGAACCGTATCCGGTTGACGCCCCCTTGATTGCCTTTCGAAATTTCGCGCTGCGCCGCGGCGCGCGCCTGCTGCTGGCCGACGTCGATCTCGCGCTGCATGCTGGTGCGCGCGTCGGCGTGGTGGGTCGCAACGGATGCGGGAAGTCGAGTCTGTTCGCGGCGATCGAAGGAAGCATCGAACCCGATCGCGGCAATCTCGATCTGCCGGCGCGCTTGCGCATTGCGAGCGTTGCGCAGGAGACACCGTCATTGCCCGAGGCCGCGATCGACTTCGTCGTCTCGGGTGATGCCGAGGTTCATGCGATCATGCTGGCCGAAGCGGCCGCCATGGCAGCCGAGGATTGGGACGCGGTTGCGACCGCGCATCAGAAGCTCGCCGAAATCAAGGGTTATGACGCCACCGCGCGCGCGGGGCGCCTCCTGCACGGTTTGGGTTTTCGATCCGAAACGCACGATCAGGCGGTGTCGGCGTTTTCCGGCGGCTGGCGTGTGCGCTTGAATCTCGCGCGCGCCTTGATGACGCCGTCAGACCTGCTGCTGCTCGATGAGCCGACCAATCACCTGGACCTCGATGCCGTCCTGTGGCTCGAGCAGTGGCTGCTGAAATACCCGGGCACGCTGCTGATCATCTCGCACGATCGCGAATTCCTCGACGGCGTCAGCACACATATCCTGCATCTGCATGAAGGGCGCGCGAAGCTTTACAGCGGTGACTACACGAGCTTCGAGCATCAGCGTGCCGAACAGTTGCACCAGCAGCAGATCGCGTTCGAAAAGGAACAAATCGAGCGCGCACATTTGCAGGCGTTCATCGATCGCTTCAAGGCCAAGGCCAGCAAGGCCAGACAAGCGCAATCACGCGTGAAACGTCTGGCCAAGCTCAGCGGCACCGAGGCGGTGCGCGTCGAACGTCAATTCCGGATCACGTTTCCCGAACCGGTCAAGTTGCCGCATTCGCTGCTTCGACTGCATCGCGTGGATGCAGGTTACACCGGATCGGATGGTGCGGATGTCGGTGACGCGTTGCCGCACGAATCCGGTGAAAACGTGATCGTGTTGCGCAAGGTCGAATTCGGTCTCGAGGCTGGCGACCGGATCGGATTGCTGGGGCCGAACGGCGCGGGCAAATCCACGCTGGTCAAGACTCTGGTCGGCGAATTACCGCTCCTGGCAGGCGAGCGCACGGCGCACCCGGATCTCCAGCTGGGCTATTTTGCCCAGCACACGGTGGAATCGCTGCACGCGGGGCAGACGCCCATGGAGCACCTGCGCGATCTCGCGCCCGACGCCAGCACGCAGGAATTTCGCGATTTTCTCGGCCGCTGGAACTTCGTCGGTGACCGTGCTTTCGAGGTGGTCGATTCATTTTCCGGCGGCGAACGCGCGCGCCTTGCACTTGCGCTGATTGCGTGGCGCCGCCCGAATGTGCTGCTGCTCGATGAGCCGACCAATCACCTCGATCTCGATATGCGCGAAGCGCTGGCCGAAGCTTTGAGCGATTTCTCCGGCGCGATCGTGCTGGTATCGCACGATCGCCATCTGACCGGCCTGGTATGCGACACGTTCTGGCGCGCTGCCGAAGCGCGCGTGGAAGCATTCGACGGTGATCTGGACGACTACGCGGCGTGGCTGGGCGCGCGCGGATCCGGGACGACCAAATCGTCCGATCAAAAACCGACGGCAAAGTCGGCCAAGTCGCGCCGATATGCGTGACGAAACACTTGGCCACGAGTTGCGAGGGGATTGATGCGTAACGCCAACGATGAACTCGTGACAGAACGGCTTCGGCTGCGGCGCTTCGTACCTGCGGATGTGGAAACGGTCGTTCGGCTCAATGCCGACCCACGCGTCATGCAATACATCAGCGGACCAAAAACGCGCGAAGAATCGGAGCGGATGTTCGCGGATCGCGTCCTCGGATATTACGATGAGCATCCCGGTCTCGGCGTCTGGGCGACGCTCGAGAGAGCCAGCGGCGAATGCATCGGCCTGCATCTGCTCAACCACATTCAGGGCGAATCGATCATCCAGCTCGGCTATGTGTTGTTTCCGCAGTTCTGGGGCCGAGGATATGCCACGGAGATGGGCATCGCGATCTTGCGCTATGGTTTTGTCGAACTCGGGTTGCCGCGGGTTGCGGGCATTACCGATCTGCCAAACACCGCATCGCAACGCGTGCTCGAAAAGTGCGGCCTGCGTCGCGACGGTGAGCGCAGCTTCGCTCATCCTGCGTACGTCGGTCAGGGACCTCTGGCCTGGTTCGAGCGCGAGGCAGACGACTGGCTGGCCGATTCACCCAAGATTGAGCACGGTCGTGTCGATGCGTAGTCGCGCATCGGCTCGATCCGCGGTCCAGCTTTCGGGAGTGCGCTTTCGGCAGGCCGCTATGGGCAGGAAAGTCCGGCCGGTTGGGACAGTCTGACGATCGGCATCGAACCGGCCGTATAACCTGCAGCAGTCGGTTGCCAGCTTGCTTCGCCGTGGCTGCAGTCGTCGAAGCGGAGCGTGATCGTTCCCCACGGCTGATTATGTACCGTGGCAGCGTTGAAATTCGGCGGGAATCGTCCACCGCTGCCCTGGCCCATCGATGCGTCCAGCACCGCCGTATTGCCGTTGATGGGGCCGATCGATGTAATCCAGGCCTGGCCGCCATTCGGCGCGAATACATACCAATCGAGCAGCATCACATTGCCGGGCAGGACCTCGAGGCTGAATCCCTGGCCGGTTTGACTGGGGTCGTACCAGTTGCCCGTGATGCCGGGTGAAATCTGGAACGTCTCACCGTTTGGTGCGAGCCATTGCTCGACGTGGGGAAACGCGACGTCGAAGCGCGAGAATGCCGCCGCATTGGCGCCGCCGTATGGTTGTCCGACCACCGTGCAATCGAGATCCGTGGCCTTGACTGACAAGGCACCCCGCAGCAGGTAATGGCCGTCTGCAGCTCGGGTCAGCAAGCCCGAGCCGCTGCTGCCTCCCTCGACGATGCCACTCGTGAACCCGACGCCGATGAGGTCATGGATCGTCGAGCCGTCACCCTGCACGGTCAGGCTGCCGATATATTGCGCAGCAGTTCCCTGACTGATCTTGGTACCGTCTCCCAACGGATGATGGAGGATGTCGATGCCGGTGTTCAGCGCAAGCTGGCTCGCATCCCAACCGGCGAAGAACGCGCCGCTCGGCGGGGTATCACGAAGGCGAACCAGGGTCACATCGGAACCGGCGTCTGCGTAGAGCAGGTCCGCTCCGTTGGTCAGCTCCGTTACGTTGAGAGGGGGAACGATCGTGCCGCCACAATTCGTGTTTTGCGCGAACCAGATGGTGTTGAGTGTGCTGGCGCTGGCCTGGTCGCCGATGCAGTGGGCGGCCGAATAGACGTACGGCGTGCGTGAGCTGGTTGTGTCGTTGAGCAAAGTGCCTGTGCAAAGATATCCGGTGCCGTCAATCATGAACTGCATCAGCGGCACGGCGCTGACGCTTGCGCGATAGCCTGCGCCGAGATCGTCCTGGCAAACCGCGTCGACTTCGCATGCTGCCGCGCAATTGGGTCCGGTGCCACCGGTGCACGCCGCTTCGGGCATCTGGAAGCCGGTGTTGGCCGCCGCGAGCATGTGCGATACGCCGATGAGGTGGATGCGCAATCCGCTCGTCGCATGCCCCGGCGGTACATACCATTCGAGGGTCTGCGTCTCCCCGTCGGTATGCGGTGTCCAGTATTCGGCGTTGCCAACCAGGGCAGCGCGGATTTGCGCCGCGGTCACGACGCCCACGATGCGATCCGGGTCGGCCGAGCCGACGACCCGCAGTTCGATGCCATTGGCGATTGCATCCATCCCGATGCCGATCCGAAGCGCACGCGCATCCGGGGAAGTGACATCCATGCGCGCAACGCTGCCACCGTCCGCCGCAGGCATCCAGTGCAGATCCGGCACGGCCGGACTGTCCGATTCGGTAGCCATGTCACGGGCAATACCGATCTGGAGCGGCCCCGACGATTGGTGCTGCTTGTTCAGCACTCGCTGCACGCGGCTTGCGTCGATCGGCGCAAACTGGACCTTCGCGACGGAGCCCTCAGGATAGTCGGCTCGCTTGAGCGCAACGACCGGCGAGCTTTTCGCGTTCGTCTGCCACACGCCGTCGACACGCGGTGTACCTTGGGCCATTGCCGATCCCGCGACGAGCAGGAACAATGCGACCGTCACGAAACGGTTCGCAAGGATTATCGAGTGAGTGTATCTGGACATTTCGCGACCTCTTCGCGGATGCGCTGTGACGTTTCGACGGCCGTGTGGGCGACCGCCGAAAATTTCCGCGCGACATTAGCACGGCGCGGTGATGACTTTGTGAGAAATGGGTTCGTTCGTTGGTTCGCAAAGTGGCGGTGCGACGCACCGATCACCACGAAATCGCACGATCGGCCGCAGCAGCATCGATCGCGTTCGTCAATGGCTCGTTGAACCTGGAATCGACATGTTCGTCACGCTTGGCATCATCGCCGTTACCTGTCTCGTATCGTTCGCCGCGTTCAGCAATCGCGCCTTGCTTGATCGATTGATGCTCTGGCCGCCGGCCATAGCGAACAACGGTGAAGTCTACCGCCTGTTCACCTACGGATTCGTGCACGCCGACGGCCAGCACCTGCTTGTTCAACATGTTCACCTTGTACTTCTTTGGCGGTGCGATGGAGCGTTTTTTCAGCGCGTACATCGGTTCACTCGGATTCGCACTGTTTTATCTGGGTGGCCTGCTCGCGTCGATACTCCCGACGTATGCACGAAACCGGCGCAATCCCGAATATCGCAGCCTCGGGGCATCAGGTGCCGTCTCGGCCGTGTTGTTTGCGTTCATCCTGCTGCAGCCATGGGCGACGATTTACGTCTTCGTGTTGCCGGTTCCCGCGATCATCTTCGCCGTGGTGTATCTCGCCTACACGATCACGATGGATCTTCGCAGTGCCGGCCGCATAAACCACAGTGCGCACCTTTGGGGAGCGGTGTACGGCATCGTATTCACGATATGCATGGAACCGCGTGTCCCGGGATTTTTTCTCGACCGTCTGATGCATCCGCATCTGGGCATGTGACGCGGAAGAGATGACTTTTGCGCGTCGGTCGCCTGTAATCCGTTGGCTGCCGTAAAGATTGCGCATGATATGAAACGGGTGCTCGCGCTCCGCGTGCGGAACGCAAGTTCGGGAACCGGCAGGGCGCCACTCTCGACCTGACTGGCAATGACATGAACCTGGAGCGACCCATGGCAACGAAGAGCACTCGCAAGACTGCGTCACTGACGAACCGCAAGAAAGCCCGGCCGACCGCAGCCAAATCCGCCGCCGCGCGCCCATCGTCGAAAGAGTCTGCACGCAACGCTACTGGGGTCAAAAAGTCTGCGGCGAAACGCGCCAAGGCGTCCCGAAGCTCAGTCGCGAAGAAGACCAAAGGCAAACACATTGACTCTGCCCGCACCAGGAAGGTGGCCACGAAAGCGACCACTCGTGCGAAGAGCAAGCGATCCGCAACGAAAAGGCCTGCAATGAAGCGCTCCGCGGCCAAACCGGCTGCAACCAGGAATCCAGTGAGCAAGTCGAACGCGACATCGGCATCTGCGAAGAAGCGTTCGACTGCGAGGAAAGGCTCTTCCCCTCAGTCGGCGCCGCGAGCGAAAGCAAAAAAGGCGGCGGCGAATTCGGGCGCAAAGAAGAAAGGGTCAGCGACTTCGGCGAGAAAATCGTTGCCACGTCGAGGCAGGATCACGAAGAAAAAGGCAATCGCCAACATGTGGGCGCTGGTCGAAGCCAAGAAGCGCCGCGCTCGTGCCGCACCACCATGGCCGCATTCCGGGCCGCATGCAGGCGGGCCGGATGCCATGGAGAGTGGACAGGCCGACGAGTTCCATTCAAACGAAGCGCCGGCGGATGCAGCGCCGGGATACCTCAATTCACACGAGCGGATCAATCGTCCGTGAAGATGCCCGAGAGGTAGCCTGCGCTGGGGAGTTGTTTCCAAGCGCGTCGAAGGCATAGAAGACTGCCAGGCAGTCCTTTGCGCCGATCCACCGGATTGGGGCTCCCCGAGGCGCGCCCGGGGTTGTCTTACTCGTCCGACGTCGAGGTCGAGTCGGGTCCTTCAGTTGAGGACTCTTCGCTGGAATCGCCTTTTGAATGTTGTTTTTTCAGGCGTTTTTCTTCCTTTTTTTTCTTCTTGGCCAAATCGCGCTGCCGTTTTTCGAATTGATAATTGGGTTTGGCCATGTTGGCTCCTGACAGTGACCTCGCAGTCTAACAGGATGCTCGAATGGCCAGCGCGGCACCCCATTGAAAACACTGGATTTCAGCCTGGAAACGGTGTAGCGTGCAGCCACTGTGTTGCCAGGGTCACTGTGAATCGTGGCCCGATGAGGTCGATCCATTGATCCACTGCATCGTTCCGTCTCGCTTGCTCCCTGCAACTTCAGTCGCGGCCCGGATGTCCCGTGGTCGTGGTTTTTCTTGTCTGTTTCAAGGAGTTTAGATATGTCGGAACGTCAGAACGGCACCGTGAAGTGGTTCAACGACGCCAAGGGTTTTGGGTTCATCACCCCGGAAAGCGGCGACGATTTGTTCGTCCACTTCCGCGCCATCCAGGGCAGTGGCTTCAAGTCGCTGCAGGAAGGCCAGCGCGTCAGCTTCGTTGTCGTCAAGGGTCAGAAGGGGCTTCAGGCTGATCAGGTTCAGCCGCTGTAATACAGCTCGATCCGTTGAAAAGAAGACCCGGGCGCCAACGCCCGGGTCTTTTTTTGGGCAGTCGCTTGATTTCGGCTGTAGCGAATGGCGTCCGGGTCGTGTTCAGGCGCGGACGGCGAAGATAAGGTCCTCTCGATGAGGGCGGCAACGCAAACGCATGAACTTGGATGCGCAGCCATCCCCGGCCTTGCCTTCGACCGAGGCGCTGGATGTTTTTTACGCTCGCGTGCGCTGCGTAACCCTCGACTTGTGCAAGGGTCTCTTGGCCGAGGACACGGTGGTGCAATCAATGCCCGAGGTCAGTCCGACCAAGTGGCATCTGGCCCACACCACTTGGTTCTTCGAGCAGTTCGTTCTCGCTGGCCGTCAGGGTTATCGACCGGTGCATCCAGAGTGGCTGTACCTGTTCAATTCCTATTACCAGAGTGTCGGGCCAATGCATGCACGCCCGCAGCGTGGCCTTCTTTCGCGCCCGACTCTTGACGAGGTACTCGATTACCGGCGTCGCGTGGACGAGCGCATGCAACATCAGTTCAATGTGGAGCGCGATCCGGCGTTCACGAACCTGGTGACGCTCGGGCTGAATCACGAGCAGCAACATCAGGAGCTGATTCTCGCGGATATCAAACACGTGTTCTCGGTCAATCCATTGGAGCCGGTATATCTTGAGCCCACGATTTCCCCGGAAGACAGCGACAGCCCGCTTCGGTTCATCGATGGAGCGCAGGGTATCGTCGAAATCGGATCGGCTGGCGCTGAGTTTTCATTCGACAACGAGCGTCCGAGACATCAAACGCTGCTGCAGCCACATGCCGTCGCGACGCGGCCGGTCACCAATTCCGAATTTGCCGAATTCATCGCCGACGGCGGCTATTCGACACCGTCGCTGTGGATGGCGGACGGGTGGAATGTGGTGAAGGAAAACAACTGGAATGCGCCTCTTTACTGGTCTGCGGATCGCAACAGCGAATTTACGCTGTCGGGCCGTCGCGAGATCATTGCGCACGCCCCGGTTGCGCATGTCAGTTTCTACGAAGCGGATGCCTTCGCGCGTTGGGCTGGCGTGCGCTTGCCGACCGAGGCCGAGTGGGAGTCGATGGCCGCGGCACGGTCCCGCTTGGCGGGAAATTTCCTCGATTCCGGTTTGCTCAGGCCGCAATCGGCGGTTACCTCAGGCGAGAACGATGAGAACCGGCCGCGGCAGATGTTCGGTGACGTCTGGGAATGGACAGCCAGTCCATATGTGAATTACCCGCGCTTTCGCCGGCTGCCGGGTTCGCTGGGCGAATACAATGGAAAATTCATGTGCGGTCAGTGGGTGTTGCGCGGCGGTTCGTGCGCGACGCCGGCGGATCACATCCGCGCGAGCTACCGCAACTTCTTCAACCCGGCTGATCGTTGGCAGTTCACCGGGCTGCGCCTCGGGAGAGACTCATGAGCAGACCCGTCCGCGCCTTGGCGCTGCACGATCGCCATCCGAGCGAAGTCGACATACTCAGTGATGTAAAGGCCGGGTTGCGGCGCACGCCGAAGCGACTTTCATCGCGCTACTTCTATGACGCGCGCGGCTCTGCCTTGTTCGAGCGCATCTGCGAGCAACCCGAGTATTACCTGACGCGTGCGGAACTCGACCTCATGACCCGGCATGCGAGGGATATCGCCGACGCCGTGGGTCCGGGCGCGTTGGTGGTCGAATATGGCAGCGGAAGCGGACAGAAAACCCGATTATTGCTGGATAGCCTCGCCGCGCCGGTGGCATATGTCCCCGTCGAAATCTCGCGCGCAGCCCTGACCGACAGCGTCAACAGGCTTGCGCCGGAATTTCCTGCCATCGAGATGTTGCCGGTCTGCGCGGACTTCACCGAACGTATCATGCTTCCGGAGCCTCGGCGGGAGGCGCGGCGGACCCTGTTGTATTTCCCCGGTTCGACGATCGGCAATTTCGATACGCGCGAGGCGCTCGCGTTGTTGCGGCAGATGCGCGGCGAAATGGGCGCGAATGGCGCGGCGCTGATAGGGGCGGATCTTCGCAAGGACGTGACGGTGATGGAAGCGGCCTATAACGACGCGGCAGGCGTTACGGCAGACTTCACGCTGAACATGTTGGCCCGTTTCAATCGCGAACTCGATGCGGATTTCGATCTCGCTTCATTCCGCCACCGCGCGCGTTACAACCCGATGGCGGGGCGCATCGAGACGCATATCGTCAGCCGGCGCGCGCAGACTGCGCATATCGGAGACGAAGCATTCGAGTTCGCCGCTGGCGAGACGATCCTGGTTGAATACAGTTGCAAGTATTCGATCGACAATTTCTCGCATCTCGCGACGCGCGCCAACCTGCAGGTCGCGCGCGTCTGGGTTGATGAGGAGCAACAGTTCGCCGTTTACTACCTCGTCCGCAGCAGGTGCTGAGTAAGCCGCGGCGCGGGAATCACGGTTGATGACATCCCGCGCCTCGATCGATCTCGTCGGGAGCGTGCTCGATCAATTGTTCGAGTGATTCAGCATCGCGCTTGCCTGATCGAGTTTCCCGCTGTATCCATCCAGCACTTTCGCGGTGACTGCAGCGTAATGGTTCGCTTCATCGAAATGATGCGCCTCGATGGCTTCGCGCACGCCCGGAAGGGTCTTGACGCCGTAGCCGGTCAGCAGTCCTGGCGCGTAGATCATGTGACGGTACCAGGCTCGCCCCGGCAGGCCATCGGGATCGAGCAGCGACTGCTCCATCGACTGCAGCAGCTCATCGACTTTTTGGCTGGCCCGTGAGTCTCGAGCGCCTCCGCCAGCGATTGCCGCGGTGTAGGCCTTGTCATAATTTGTGGCGCTCTCCTTGAGCCGCGAAATCGCGTTATCCAGCGGCGCGAGATCGAGAAACGGAACCGGTGTCTCGCGCGCAGGAGGCAGCAGCGTCCTGGTTGGATCGGCGGTCAGCTTGAACGCATGCTGATCGAGGAGGCGGTCAATTTCCTTGCTGTGCTCGCGTTCGCTGGCAGCGAGTTTGTGGAGCTCCCCGACATACTCGCCGACGGTGTCGGCAAAATCGCTGAACCGAAACGGCAGCAATTCTGCATCGGCCATGCGCAGAACCACGTGGCCAGCTGTTTCGGACAACGCGACGCCGTACTTGAAGTCCGGATCGCCAAAACGCGCGTAGTGATCGAAGGAATCATAGAGCGAGTGATAGACACCGCCCTGTTGGTCTTCGCCTGCGAAGCCGAGATTGATCGACGCGATGCCGAGGTGTTGCAGGAAGGCGCTGTAATCCGACCCCGATCCAAGCGCGCCGATTGCCAGATCGCCGTCTTTCGCTGCGATACTTGCGAGTCGCTTTTGTCGTGAATTGGAATCCTTTGCGACGCCCGCCACTTCGGTCGCCGCGCGCAGCCTTTCGCGCACGCTTACACCGGTTTCGGGATCGGTCACGCTGTTGGCGGCTTGATTGATCATGTGTTGCAGCGAGTGACTGCCTTCGACGAACAGGAATCCCCGCGAATTGGTATCAGAGTTGACGTACACCACGGCTTTGCTGGCCAGTTCGGCGGCATGCGTTTCCGCCCATTCGGTGGATCCAAGCAGCCCAGGCTCTTCGCCGTCCCAGCTTGCGTAGACCAGCGTGCGCTTGGGCTTCCAGCCCTGCTTGACCAGAGCGCCGATCGACTTGGCCTCGGCCAGCAACGCGACATTCCCGGCGAGCGGATCCCATGCCCCGAACACCCAACCGTCATGATGATTGCCGCGAACGACCCACTGCTCCGGCATCGTGCTTCCGCGCAGCATCGCGATGACGTCGTAAACCGGCTTGCGCGTCCAGTTGGACTCGACCGCCAGATGCACCTTGGCCGGCCCTGGCCCGAAGTGATACGTGATCGGCAATGCACCCTGCCATTCGCGTGGAACCACTTCGCCACCAAGCGCACGGAGCAATGGCGTGGCGTCGCCGTAAGAAATCGGCATGACCGGGATCTTGAGAACGGTTTTCGCATCGGCGAGTGAAAGACGCTTTGCGTCCTTGGTCGCGCCGACACCGGGCGTCAGCGGATCGCCCGGATAGATCGGCATGTCCGCGACCGAACCGCGCTGCACGCTTTCTGCCGGTCGCGTGCCACCTTTCGGGTAGACATCGCCGACGCGGTATCCATCCTCGTGAGGATCCGAATAAATGATGCAACCAACCGCGCCGTGTTGCCAGGCGAGCTTGGGCTTGAGTCCGCGCCAGCCGGCTCCGTAACGGGCGATGACGATCTTGCCTTTCACGCTGATGCCGTTGCGATCGAGCATCTTGTAATCATCCGGCATGCCATAGTTGACATAGACCAGATCGGCTGTGACGTTGCCGTCAGCACCGTAGGCGGTGTAGGGCGGGACCGCCCCGGCGGAATTACTCGAGGTCGAGTCGCCGGCGATCGGCGGTTCGTTCAACGTCGCGCGAAAATGCGTCGGCGCGACGAGTTCCAGCGAGTGCGACTTGAGCGTTGGATACAGCACATCGAAGGTTTCGATGTGGGCGTTCCACCCCCATTCCTGGAACTTCTTCAGCATGAACTCGGCGTTGGCCTTGTCGTGCGGCGAACCGACCTGGTTCGGTGCCGACGACATGGTCTTGAGCCAATCGCGCTGGTCCGTGGCATGCAACTGCGCGTCGAATCGTTGCTCGAGCGCATGCTCGGCGGCGGCGTCCTGCTCGCTGAACCCGTAAATCCCGGCGCCATTCGGGATCAGCAGACGCCGTGGCGCCTGTCGATGCGGCGAGCAGAGCGGCGAGCAATGCGGACCCGGTACGCGAGCCAATTGTGGACATCGGAAGCTCCCTCACACGTCAGGACGACGCGGGAGCTTAACCGATGCCGGCAATCAGTGAATATGCTGAAAGAACCGGGCAGGGACGATGGACGTTGCTTATTGCTCCTTGCTCCAGCGGGAATATTCGCGCTTGGAGATCGCTCCGTTCCGATTCGAATCGGCATGGATGAAGTCGTTCGACAGCAGCGGGTAAGCAACCGCTTCGTCGCGGCTGATGCTCCCGTTGCCGTCGCGATCGAGCTGCGCAAACGCCGGTGCAGGGCCGGCGGGCTGGGCGGCCGGTTGACCCCAATTGACGGTGAGCGTGCCCTTGTCGGTCTGATAAGTCGTGGTATGGGTTGCATCGCTGCCAGATTGCATCGAATCGGCTTGCGCATGCGCGAGGCTGGAACCGATCAGGGCCAGTCCGGCGCAGACGGCTAGAGTGCGAATTCTCATGGCGTTTCTCCTTGGCGAATTGAAAACCGGCGACCAGCGAACGTTAGTCGCAACAGCTTAACCTCAGCGAAATGGGTGACGACACACCGGTCAAACTGGACGCAGCAGCGTCTTGCATCGAGAATGCGGATTGACAAGGAAGCGGACGGGTAGGAGATGCCTTCGAGATGAGCACGGGTGGATTGCTGCGCTGGGCAGTTGCAGCCATTTTCGTTCTGGTACTCGGCGCCTGCTCGTCTGTGCGTCCGGATTTCGTCAAGTCGGCTTCGCGCGCGATGGCGCCGGCGACCGACACCGCCACTGCGCGCTATGTCAATGCCGAGACCTCAGCGCATCCGGGGGAGTCGGGGTTCCGCCTGCTGACACTGAACAGCAATGCGCTGCTCAGCCGGATTGCGCTGGCTGATCATGCGGCGCACTCGATCGACGTCCAGTACTACATTTTCCACAACGACGCGACCGGCCGGCTGATGGCGCAACGATTGCTCACCGCTGCCGATCGCGGCGTGCGCGTGCGCATCCTGCTCGACGACATCAATGTTGCAGGCAAGGACCGCGAGCTTGCCGCGCTTGATGCCCACCGCAACATCGAGGTGCGGCTGTTCAATCCGTTCTATTCACGCGACCGTTCCTGGTTGTCCCAGGGCCTTCAGATTCTGCTGGACGGACGCAGATTGAATCGCCGCATGCACAACAAGTCGTTCATCGTGGACAACGATGTCGCAATTGTCGGTGGCCGCAATATCGGTGATGAATATTTCAGCGTTGGCGACGCGCCGCAGTTTCGCGATCTCGATGTCGTTGCGATCGGACCGGTCGTCCCCGCAATTTCGCGCAGTTTCGACGCCTATTGGAACTCCAACGCCGCGTATCCGGTGACTGCATTCCGCACGACTCACGCCAGCACGCGGGATCTCGATCGCCTCAGGCGCGTTCTCCGGACCGACGCGCGGGCATTTGCGCAGACCGATTATGCGGGCAATCTGTTCAATGTCCTGCCCGGCGGCGCCAGCGCTGCGCGCCGCGGTGAATGGTTCTGGGGCGGGGCTCATCTGTTGGCCGATCAGCCTGAGAAGATCGATGTCGGCAAGGACAATCCCTCTTTCCGCATTGGCCCTCAGCTGAAGATCATCCTCGAGGCGGCGCAGAAACAACTGCTTCTGATCTCGCCGTATTTCATACCGGGCGATCGCGGCACCCGGTTTCTCGCCGGCCTCGAACAACACGGTGTCAGCGTGAAAGTGCTGACCAATTCGCTCGCCTCCAATGACGAAGCGGTCGTGCATTCGGGCTACGCACATTATCGCCGCGCGCTGCTCGATGCCGGGGTAGATCTGTACGAACTGCGACCGAGCAAGGGTGGTATCACGCACCACACGACGAACTTCGGCAAGTCCTCCGGGGTCAGCCTCCACGCGAAGGCCATGGTCGTCGATCATCACCTGACGTTCATCGGCTCGCTCAATATCGATCCGCGTTCGGCGCTGCTCAATACCGAAATGGGGGTGGTGGTCGAGAGTCCGGGCCTGGCGGGCGCGGTCGCCGATTTCTTCGACAAGGTTTCCGCACCGGACAACAGCTATCACGTTGTTCTTTCGCCGGCGGACGGGAAAACCGGCGTTTCACGGCGCATGCTCTGGATCACAAAAAAAGACGGTCATCGCGTAACGTACAAGCACGATCCCGACGTGAGCCTCTGGAGACGTTTGCAATCTTCGCTTTACGGCTTGTTGCCGATCGAAGGGCTTCTCTAGCAATCCGCATTCGCTGCGCCCGGAAAACGGAGAACGGACGCGCAGTCGCGTGCTGCGTGCCACTCGGCTACAATGCCTGCGCTGCCCGCGCGCCGTTCATCGCGCAATGAACCGGCAACGGCGCTCGTCGAACCGCCCTCGCGTTGGCTCGGCCCCAGCCACCCACTTCGGCCATCCCGATATATCGGGCGAGCTGCTTGTTGCAATGCTTCCGCTTCATCGCCGAGGGTCCGCGTCAATTGACGGGCCCGCTTTTCCAGGAGGTATCTTCCATGCTGGTCCTCAATGTGCGCGGCCTGCCCCGCAGCATGACCGAGCACGCTCTTGATGAGTTGTTTTCCCGGTACGGCCGGGTGCACAAGATGAAACTCGCTATGGATCCCTTCAAGGGCGAATGCCGCGGATTCGCCGAGTTGGCCATGGAGGGACATGAGGCGCGTGCGGCGATTGCCGGCCTCGATGGCTCGACCCAGGACGGCGCATCGTTGCGGGTCGGGCTGGCGAGCGATCGCCCGCATCGCGGCCGTCGCTGAGGGTTGCTGCGACAGGCGCATGCGCTGATCGCCTTCAAATCTTTTACGAGCTGCTGCCAGTCGCGAGGTGGAAGGATATGCGCCGCGCGCATGACTTCCGTCCCATGCTGGGGCAGTGCGGACAGGCTAGTCTCTTGAACATCGCGCCGGTGCGACTGCCGGCCGCGTCTGTCGGGCAAGCGCGCCCGGACACGGCCTTGCCAGGGCCGCCATGTGCCAGGGAGGAAATCCATGCGCATCCATTCACTTTTGTGTCTCGGCATCCTGTCGTTTGCCGCCCCGGGCGCGCATGCGCTCACTGCCAACGATCTGGTTGCAAAAAACATCCAGGCGCGCGGAGGTATCGACAAGATCCATGCGATCAAGACCCTCAAGTTTGAAGGCAAGCTGCTCATCGGTGGACAGTTCGAACTTGCTTTTGCGCAATTCAAGAAGGCGCCTGATCTGCTGCGCGACGAGGCCACGCTGCAGGGGCTTACCCAGGTCCAGGCGTGGAACGGCAGCTACGCCTGGCAGATATCACCGTTCCAGGGTCGCAAGACACCCGAGCGCATGTCGGCCGACGACGCCAAGGGATTGGCGGACGATGCAGCGATCGAGGGCCCGCTGGTCGACTGGCAGGCACAAGGGAACAAGCTCGATTACCTCGGAACCGAAGATATCGACGGAACCAATGCGCACAAGATCCAGGTGACACTGAAGAACGGTGATGTCGAGACCGTGTATCTGGATCCGGATTATTTCCTCGAAATCCGCACCGTATCCACCCAGACCGTCCGCGGAACACAGGTCGAGTCGGTGAGCGATTTTGGGGATTACGAGCAGGTTGACGGAGTGTATTTCCCGTTCTCGGTTTCCTCGCAAACCAAGGGCTCGGGACCCTTCGGGAAACAGCAGATCACCATCGAGAAGGCAGAAGCAAATGTGCCGATGGACGATGCCATGTTCGCCTTCCCGGCAGCCGCCGGTACCGGCCACTGAGCGCGAGGAGCGAAACCATGAAGCATTCCAATTGCAGGTATTTCGCAGCGTCGGTGCTGGTGGCCGCGCTGGCCGGCGCGCTGGGAGTGGCCAACGCCGCTCCGCCTGTCGCACCTCAGGGACCGGCGACGTTCGATGCCGGCGTGATATCGGGACTCGGAGCGCGCAACATCGGGTCGGCTGCCATGAGCGGGCGTATCGATGCCGTTACCGCGATGCCCGAGAAGGACGGCAAGCTGACGATATATGTCGCTTCCGCCAGCGGTGGCTTGTGGAAATCGCCCGACGGCGGCACGACCTACAAGCCGGTCTTCGACAAGCAACCGGTGCAGTCGATCGGCGCGGTCGAGATCGACCCGACCAACCACAAGACGGTGTGGGTCGGCACCGGCGAGCCGTGGACGCGCAACACCGTTTCGATCGGCGACGGCATCTACAAGTCGACCGACGGTGGCGACAGCTGGACCAACATGGGCCTCAAGGATTCCGAGCGCATTGCGCGGATCCTGGTCGATCCCCGGGATGGCAACACGGTCTACGCGTGTGCACTGGGCAAGCTGTGGAGCGACTCGCCCGATCGCGGACTCTACAAGACCAGCGATGGCGGCAAGAACTGGAAGCTGATCCTGAAGGGGGCCAATCTGTCCACCGGTTGCGCTTCGATCTCGATGGACGCGAAGAATCCGAATGTGATCTTCGCCGGTCTCTGGGATTTCCGCCGCAAAGGCTGGACCTTCCGTTCCGGCGGTGAATCGGCAACGGCGAAGTCCGGCAGCGGCCTCTATCGGACGGCCGACGGGGGCGCCACCTGGACCGAGGTCACAGCGTCTGCGAACAAGGGCTTCCCCACCAAACCGTTTGGCCGCATTGCCGTTGCGGTCGCACCGTCCAATCCGTCGATTGTCTACGCGCTGGTCGAATCAACCGATTCGGCGCTGTATCGCTCCGACGACGGCGGCAACACCTGGGACAAGCGTGATCAAAGCCAGCTCATGGTTTGGAGGCCGTTCTACTTCGCCAATCTGATTGTCGATCCGACCAATCCGGATCGCTTGTTCAAGCCTGATCTGAGCCTTATCCAGAGCGTCGACGGCGGCAAGAGCTTCGCCAATGTCGGTGGCTCGTCCCACGGCGATTCGCATACCGTATGGATCGATCCGCGCGACCCGAAGAACATCATCGCCGGCGATGATGGCGGCGTCTGGTATTCCAAGGACGGCGGCAACAAGTGGTGGAAGGCGAACAACCTGCCGGTGTCTCAGTTCTATCATGTCAGCGTCGACAACGCCGATCCGTTCCACGTGTACGGCGGCCTTCAGGACAACGCCTGCTGGATGGGCGACTCGGCCTACCCGGGCGGCATCACCAACGCGCAATGGGAAAACTTCTGCGGCGGCGATGGTTTCTTCATGTTCACGGATCCCTCGGATCCGGATTACATCTATATGGAGACGCAGGGCGGCAGCGTGCAACGGACGAATCGCTACACGCATGCTTCGCGCGACATCCAGCCCAAGCCCGGCTACAACGAAAAGCTTCGCTGGAACTGGAACACACCGATGGTGCCGAGCCCGAACGAGAAGGGCACGGTGTACATGGGTGCGCAATTCCTGTTTCGCACGCGCGATCACGGCCAGAGCTGGGATCGCATTTCTCCGGACCTGACCACCAACGATCCGGAAAAGCAGAAGCAGGAAAAGTCCGGCGGTATCACCATCGACAATTCCGCGGCCGAAACCTACACCACGATTTATTCGATCAGTGAGTCCCCCAAACAGGCTGGCCTGATCTGGGTCGGTACCGACGATGGCAACGTGCAGATCACGCGCGACGACGGCAAGAGCTGGACCAACGTCGTCAAGAATGTCAACGGCCTGCCGAAGAACGTGTGGGTATCTTGGGTGCAGGCGGGCAACTTCGATGCCGGCACCGCGTATGCGGCGTTCGATCGCCACACCTGGGGCGATATGGGGCCCTACATCTACAAGACCACGGACTATGGAAAATCGTGGACGCCGATCGTCACGCCAAAACAAAACAAAGGGTTGCGCGGATGGGTTCATGTGATCAAGGAAGACACGGTCAAACCTTCGCTGCTGTTCGCGGGGACCGAATTCGGCCTATGGATATCAATCGACGGCGGCAGCAACTGGGCGCAGTTCAAGGGCGGCGATTTTCCCGCGGTCGCGGTGCGCGATCTCGCGATCCAGGAGCGCGACGACGATCTGGTGCTCGCGACGCACGGGCGCGGAATCTGGATCATCGATGACATCACGCCGTTGCGCGCGTTGACGCAGTCGATGTTGAACAGCGAAGCCACCTTCCTGCCATCGCGTCCGGTGCAGCAGCGTATCGACGCGTTCGGCGGCTGGTCCGACGGAGACGCGACGTTTACGGGGGCCAATCCGCCGGAAGCGGCGGTCATCAGCTATTACCAGCGCAGCCGTCATTTGTTCGGCAAGATAAAGATCGAGATTCTCGACGCGAGCGGACAGGTAATGGATACGATCCCGGCGAGCGTGCGCCGCGGTATCAATCGAGTCGACTGGTCGATGCGCACCAAGCCGCCGCGCGTACCGCCGGCCGCCCAGGTCGCCTTCAATTCAATTCAGGGTCCGCGCGTTGTGCCGGGCACCTACACGGTGCGCATGATCAAGGGCAGCGACACGTTCGAGACCAAGCTGAACGTCGGTCTCGATCGCCGCGTCAAGTTCACGGTTGCCGATCGTCAGGCGCAGTTCGATGCGGTGACTCGCGTCAAGCATCTATTCGCCGACATGACCGATCTGGTCGCGAAGATCAATGCCGTGCGCGCCCAAGCCGCTGCCGATGCAGCGAAGGTCCCGCCGAACGAAGCCACGCACAAGCAACTGGTCGACCTCGGCGACAAGGCCAACGCAATCCGCAAGAAGATCGTCGCCACGACCGAAGGCGGCGCGATCACCGGCGAGGAGCGCCTGCGCGAGCATACCGACCAGTTGTATGGCGCGATCATGTCCTACGAGGGTCGACCGGCGGATTACCAGATGACCGCCATCGATACGCTCACGCGCGAACTCGGCGACGTCAAGAAGGCATTCTCGGACTTCCAGGCAGGGGATCTGGCGAAGACCAATGCGGCGCTCAAGGCAAAGGGACTCAAGGAGATTGCAGTACCTGAAGCCGCTCCCGGTGCTCCAGCGGGTGGCGCTCAGGGCGGCCAGGAGCGCGTGCGCGCATCTTTGGAGCGCGACTGAGAAAGATGAGCTGCGTCACTCGGGCGCAGTTCACGAAAGCGGGGCGAAATTCTTCGCCCCGCTTTCGCAACACCTGAAAAACCATGGACTGAAATAACGTCGCGGGAGCGGTCGCGGCGATCAGTGCACAGCCTCGGCGCCGGCGTTGCCGAAAGGCGGTCGCGCGAGCCACACCAGTGGAATCATCGCGAGAAACAGGAAGGCGCACAACCAGAACACGTCGTTGACCGCAAGCGTCAGCGCTTCGCGATTGATGATCCTGTTGACCACGGCCCAGCTGCGCGTCGCGGTCAGCCCCATCGTGTGCAGCGTATCGAGATAGCGGGTTGCAGCGGCGCTCGCGTTGTCGATGTGTTCGACCAGCCGCGCGTGATGGTAATCGCCGCGGTTCTGCCAGATGGTCACGGTCACTGCGGTCGAAAAACTCGCGGCGATGGTGCGGAAAAAATTGGCGAGCCCCGAAGCTGCCGCGATTTCATTCGGTTTGAGACCGGACAGGATGATCTGGTTGAGCGGGACGAAGAAGCAGGCGATGCCGATGCCCATGACGAAGCGGGGCAGCGCGAGTTTCCCGAACGATGCGTCGCTCGAGAAACCGGCGAACCAGAACGACGTGAACGCGAACATGACGAATGCGAAGGTCGTCACGCTGCGCAATTCGAGCCGCTGGATGTTGCGGCCGATGAAAGGCGACAGGATGAACGCGAGGATGCCGACAGGCGCAGTTGCCAGACCGGCCCAGGTTGCCGTGTAACCGAGCGTGGTCTGCAACCACAGCGGAAACACCACGTTGATGCCGAAGAACCCGACCATCCCGAGCGACAGCGCCAGCACCCCGACAGTGAAGTTGCGCTTCCGGAACAGGTTGAGATTGACGATCGGATGACGTTCCGTGAGTTCCCAGGCTACGAAGAAGACCAGCGATACCGCGGCGATCGATGCGAGCGTCACGACCAGCGACGAGGCGAACCAGTCCTTGTCGTTGCCGTTGTCGAGCATGAACTGAAGGCAGCCAATGCCGAGGATCAGCAATATCAGGCCGATGACGTCGATCGGTACCTTGATCGTTTCCGATTCGCGATTGCGCAACAGTGTCCAGGTCACGACGGCCGCCAACGCGCCGACCGGCACGTTGATGTAGAAGATCCACGGCCATGAATAATTGTCGGTAAGCCAACCGCCAAGAATTGGTCCGAAAATCGGCGCCACGACGACGGTCATGGCCCACAGCGCGAGTGCCAGGCCCTTCTTCTCGTCGGGATAGTTGGCCAGCAGCAGGCTCAGCGAAAGCGCCACCATCGGACCGGAACCGGCACCCTGGAGCAGGCGTGAGACCACCAGCATCGGCATGCTCTGCGCCGCACCGCACAGCATCGACATAGCGACGAACAACAAGACCGACGCGCAAAAACTGCGCACTTCGCCGAAGCGGCGTGCGATCGAGCCGGTCAGCGGCTGCATGATCGCGCTCGCAAGCGAATACGAACTGATTGCCCAGGTACCTTCCTGCGGACTCACGCCAAGGCTGCCGGCGATGTGCGGCACCGACACGTTGACGATGGTCAGGTCGAGCACTTCCATGAACGTGGAAAACGCAACCGCGACCGTCAGGAGCGCGAGCGGCGCGCCGTGCAGGGGCGCCGCGCGATGCTTTTCGGTGCGCCAGTTCATGCGCTGGACGGGCCCGGGGATACATGCATCGCGAAGTCACAATGCAGCGTCGTGTCGCGGATCAATCGAGGCTGCCCATGTTGGCCGCGATGACTGCATCGGCCGCGGATTCGGCCTTTGCCATATCGTGTGCATAGACGTCTGTATGGCTGCCTGCCGGCGCAGACGATGTCACGTCGGCCAGGACATCGCCGGAGCGATCGGACGTATCGACATTGACGTCGGCGGAAAGACCGACGCGCAGTGGGTGTTTCGCGAGCTCGTTCGGATCCAGCGCAATGCGCACCGGCACGCGCTGCACGACCTTGATCCAGTTTCCCGAAGCGTTCTGTGCCGGCAGCAGGGAAAAGGCCGATCCGGTCCCCGCGGCGAGACCCTCCACGCGGCCGTGAAAGTGCACGTCGTCGTACATATCCGCGTCGACCTCGACCGGTTGACCGAGTCGGATATGCGCGAGCTGGCCTTCCTTGAAGTTTGCCTCGACCCACAGATGGTTGAGCGGGACGACCATCAGCAGGGCCTGGCCCGGCTGGACACGGCTGCCGACCTGGACGCTGCGCTGCGCCACGTAACCGCCGATGGGCGAAACGATCGCGTCGCGCTCCTTGTTCACCCACGCCGCCCGGAAGGCTGCCTTGGCCTGCAACACCATCGGGTTGTCGGCGATCGATGTGCCGTCGATCAGGGAATGCTCTGCCGCCGCCTGGCGCATGGCGAGGTTGAGCGCTTCGCGCGCAGTCGCCACGGTATCTTGCGCATGCGCGACTTGTTCGCGGGCGATTGCGTGTTCGGCCAGCAATGGCTCGCGTCGTTTCAAGTCCTTGAGGGCCTTGGACAATTCAAGTCGACGGCTCGCGACTGCCGCGTCATCCTGTGAGGCCCTCTCGGTCTGTTGGCGTGTCTGGCGTACCGCTTGTGCGAGCGCACTCGATGCCTTGGCCAGGGCGACCTCCGCATCGGTCGGGTCGAGCCTGACCAACACCTGGCCGGGCGTGACGCGCTGGGTGTCGTCAGCGAGCACCGCGATCACGGTCCCGGACACGCGCGAGGAAATCACGACCTGATCGCCGCCGACGTAGGCATCGTCGGTGGTTTCGCGCTGCGAAAAAACGAAATGGTTCAGCAGCAACCAGACGACTGCGACAAGGACGAACAAGATGGCGAGACCGATCAGGATCAGGCGACGCTTGCGCTTGCGATTGCGCTCTTCCCGCGGGTCGGCCTTGTCGCTTTCGGCGTTTTCGCCTGAGTCCTTCTTGCTTTCGGATGTTTGGTTTTCACTCATCGGGATTTTCCGGTGGGAACTTCAGGAATGCCGGGTAATGACGCCTTGGATGAGGAGGGCTCGCGGTAACCGCCGCCGAGCGCCTTGATCAGCGCGATATCGGCATCGATTGCGGCGCCGTCGAGTACGAGTTCGGCATCCCTTGCGGCGATGACCTTGGCTCCGGCCGCGAGCAGCTCACGGTCGTCGACGAGACCCCGGTCGACTCGCGCCTTTATCGCATCCTGCATCGCCTGGGTAGCATCGAGGCGAGCTTCGCTCTGGCGTCGGCGCGCGTCGATCTGCTCGAGCTTGAGTGCCTGCGTTGCGACATCGCGCGCGGCGTTGACCACAGCCGAGTCGTACGCCGCAGCTGCAGCCGCGAGGCCTGCTTGGGTCTGGCCATAGCGCGCGCGCAGACGACCTCCCTCGAAAATCGGAAGATGCAACGCTGGCGAGATGTCGGCGACCCGACTGCCCGCCGTCAGCAGCTTGCCAAGATCGATCGATGACAAGCCGATCATCGCGCTGAGGCTGAGATCCGGATAGAACGCCGCGCGCGCGGCGGTGGCCTTTTGCAGCGCGGCTTCGACGCGCCAGCGGCTGGCCACGATATCGGGTCGGCGCGCAATCAGATCGAGCCTCGCCTTTTGCGGCAGCCCGGCGGAAACAGACGGCAACGGCTTGGCCACGAGTGGAGGCAGATCGGCGGGCGCAACCCCGAGCAACGCGGCCAGCGCGGCTCGGCGGATGCGAGCGGATCCTTTGAGGGCCGCCTGCTGCTCGCGCGCATCGGCAAGGTTTGCATCGGCCTCGCGCAACGAATCGGGAGGCTCGATTCCAGCCCGGACGCGAGCGTCAACGATTTGGCGAAACCTGATACGCGCATCGACCAGTTTGCGGGCCAGCGCGAGTCGCGCGTGGTCGGCCTGCCACGCGAACCAGGTGTCGGCGATCGCGCTCGAGAGCATCAGCATGGCCGCGTTGCGCTCGGCGATGGCGGCGCGGGCACTGTCCAGCGCGGCTTCGATGGTCGCGCGTTGCTTGCCCCAGAAATCAAAGTCGTATTTGAAGGACAGACCGATGTCGCCCTGGCTGTACCAATTGAAGCCGAGAAATTCCGAAGGAATCAGCCCGTTCTCGCTGAGACGCTGGCGCTGGTATTGGATGTTGCCGTCGAGCGTCGCGCCCGCGGCCGCACGCGCCGCATCGACCGCGCGCAGAGCGGTCTCGAGTCGTGCGCGCGCTTCGGCGAGATTCGGCGAATTGGACAATGCCTTCTGTTCCAGCGCGTCAAGTCCGGCATCGCCGTAGTGCGACCACCAGTCGGCTGCCGGCCAGGCCGCATCGGCGGCTGTCGGAATGCCGGCGAGTGGAGCGCTGCCGCGCAATGGCGGCAATTCTGGTTTCGGCGGCACCGCGCAACCCGCGAGGACTGCCGCAAGCACCATGCCGATAAGTGAACTCGCGCTTTTCACCGGTCCATCTCGGCGCTGGCGAGCAGGCGTTTCAGCAGGCCTTCGAGCTGCGTTCTCTCATCGGCATCGAGTGCGCTGTTGACGCAGTGGACGGCGCGCCAGGCGATCGGCAGCATGTCCTCGACGGTGTCGACGCCACGGGCGGTCAGCTCCAGACGGATGCGGCGCCTGTCGGACGTGCTCGGCCGGCGGCGTACCAGCCCCTTGCGGCACAGGTCATCACACAGGCGCGTCATGTTCGCGCGGCTCTCGCCAGTCGCGGTGCAAAGTTCTGAAGGATGCACCGTGTGATCGCTGCTTGCATAAAGCATCAGCAGGGTGCGGAAACTGACTTCGTGGAAGCCGAGTGGTCGCAGTCGCTGGTTGAGCATCCCGCTGAATACCGTCGAGAGGTGCTTGATCAATCGAATCAGCACGATCTCGCGGGTCGGCATATCGCGCAACTGGGACGCGATGCGGTCGATTCCGGATTCGATCGGGGCGAAGCTCGATGGACGGGCAGGGATGTGGCGCAAGGGCATTTGATTCAGCAGGCAACTATAACGATACTAATCAGTTCTGTAATTGGCTGCAAGTGCTCGGAACTGACGATCAACGGGACTCAGCGAAACTCGCGATGGCAGGTGTCGCAAGCGTTGCCGATTGTCGCCAGTTGCTTGCGTCGATGAGCGCAGTCACTCCCATTCGCGGCAATCGCCGCGATTGCAGCACGCAACTGATGCGCGTCGAGTACGAAGCCAGGTTCGGGGGCGCGGCCCGGCTGCAGTGCCGGCTCGATATCTCCGGCCAGCAGTGCGAGATGGCGCAATGAGGGGTTTAGATCGGCGTCGCTGCAGTGACCTTGGTGCACGCTTCGATTCGCACTCGACAGCGCATGTTGCATCACGTGCATGATCGAGCGTGGCCACACGTCGCTCTCGCGCAATGCGCTTTCGATCGTTGCCGCCGCAAGCGCGCCGATGAACAGGCCGATGATCAGGCACATCAGATAACGCATGCAGGTCGAATCCAGGACGAGCGTTTAGCCATGTTACCCTCGCGCGCCGACATGGATACGACGTACGAACGCTTCCGGAGTATCGACCGCCTGTACGGCACAGGCAGCGTCGGTCGTCTGGCAGCAACCCACGTGGTCGTGGTCGGCATCGGCGGCGTAGGTTCATGGGCTGCCGAAGCGCTTGGGCGAAGCGGCGTGGGTGCCATCACGCTGATCGATGGCGATGAGGTCTGCATCGGCAACACGTCGCGCCAGTTGCATGCGCTCGATGGCGCGTACGGGCGTGCGAAAGTCGACGTGATCGCACAGAGGCTGCGTGCGATCAATCCGTCGGTGGATGTCGTGTCGATTGCGGATTTCCTGACGCCATCGAACCTGCCGACCCTGCTCGGTCGCGGCTACGATCTGGTGCTCGATTGTTGCGACGCATTCCGTGTCAAGGTGGAGATGATCGCGTGGTGCCGCCGGCGGAAATTGCCGCTGATCGTGTGTGGTTCCGCTGGCGGGCGAACGGATCCGACGCGGATCATGGTGCGCGACCTTGCGAAGACTGAGCACGATGCGTTGCTCGCGTTGATGCGCAAGAAATTGCGTGAGGAGTTTGGATTTCCGCGCGGAGCGAAGCGTTATTTCGGCGTGCCCGCGGTTTACTCGCTCGAGAATGTCAGATACCCGCAACCTGACGGAAGCGTGTCCGGCACGCGCCCGAAACTCGCCGGCGATGCGGCGCTCAAGCTCGATTGCGGCAATGGACTCGGCACGGCGACGCACGTGACTGCGGCGTTTGCCTGCGCCGCTGTCGGGCGCGCGTTGCAGCGGTTGCTCGCCTCAAACTCATGATGCAGCCGGATGGCTGGGCGATACGCGAGGCAATGCGAAGAGGCGTTCGGCGTTTTCGGTGGTCGTTGCGGCGACCAGACTGGCGTCCTGTTCGCGCAAAGCGGCGATAGTCGCCAGCACATCGACGAGCAGGGCAGGTTCGTTTCGCTCGCCGCGATGGCCGCTCAAGGGCTGGTCCGGCGAATCGGTTTCGAGCAGCAGGAACTCAAGCGGCATGCCGGCGACGATGCGCCGCAGCCGCCGGGCGCGATCATAGGTCACCGGACCGCCGATGCCGACACAGAAACCGAGTTTCCATAATTCGCGGGCTTGCTCGATGCTGCCGGAAAAGCTGTGCACGACGCCACGAAGGCCGCCGACCCGACGCAATTCCGCCGTTACGTCATCGAGAGCCCGCCGCGCATGCAGAATGAGCGGCAGGTCAAAATCGCGTGCGAGTTGCACCTGGCGACGCATGAACGTCCGTTGCCGCTCTCGATCCGGATCGTCGATATGGAAATCCAGTCCACATTCGCCAATGGCGACGGGACGTTCGCGCTCGATCCATGTCGCAAGTTCGTCGATATGCGCGGGGCGATGCTGCGCCATGAACATCGGGTGCAATCCGTAGGCCGGGAACAATCCGGATGCACCTGCGCAAAGCGCGCGCAGTTTATCGAAGCCGGACAGCGCAATCGCCGGCACGATCTGCCGGGTCACGCCGGCCACGCGTGCGCGCTCGAGCACGGCGCTTCGATCGGCGTCGAACTCGGCGACGTCGAAATGGCTGTGGCTGTCGATGAGTTGCGGCATCCCTGCAACGCTAACGCGTGATCGATGCGGCGTCGAGTGCGCGCTGCGCCTGACGCAAATTTTCAGTCGCGCGCCACTCGGCTGGTACGCTGTCGCTTCATCATTACTCTTTGCGAGGATCCCGTGTCATGCACAAGAGCCGCTTTTGCAGCCTGATCATCGATTGCCAGGGCAATGAGCTGACCGACGCGGCACGCTTCTGGTCGCAGGCATTCGGCCGACCGATCAGGCAAGGCGTCGATCCCGTCACGGCCAAATACGTTCCGCTGGACACTCATGATGACGAACCCGTGATCGAGTTGCAGTGCGTCAATCACGAAAGCCGCGTGCATCTCGATATCGAGAGCGACGACATCGAAGCCGAAGTGCGGCGACTCGAGGCGCTCGGCGCGAAGCGAATCGAGGCGATCAAGACCTGGGTTGTGATGCAGGCGCCGAGCGGTCAACGTTTTTGCGTCATCCGGCCGCAGCGCGGCGCGATCGGACCCCATGCAAATACCTGGGATTGATCGCGAGTCGACGGCGCGGATGCAGCAAGTCCAGACCTTGGATGTGTCGACCAGCCCTATTGGAACAACGCTTGAGTCCACACAATCATCCACCCGCGCACGAGGGTAGGTGTACCATCGCTCGCGCCCGGCCCAGATCATGCGACAGCTGGCTGAGGTTCGGCGCCCGTCAAATCAACCTTTGAAGACCGTTCGCCAGCCTTGGCGAGCGGCATTGCGCCGGGGAGGCACATCATGGCTCGCGATCACGTACCCACGTTGCAGGAATTCGTCGAGGGACTGGAGAAACGCAATCCGGGGCAACCGGAGTTCATCCAGGCGGTGAAGGAAGTCGCCGAGGGCGTCCTCGAGCATATTCGCGAACATCCGAAATACAACGAGCACCAGATCCTTGAACGCATGGCCGAACCGGACCGCGTGATTTCCTTTCGGGTTTGCTGGCATGACGACGAAGGCAATATCCGCGTCAACCGCGGCTACCGAATTCAGAACAACAATGCGATCGGCCCGTACAAGGGCGGCATCCGCTTCCACCCGACCGTCAATCAGAGTGTGCTGAAGTTCCTGGCCTTCGAGCAGACGTTCAAGAACGCGCTCACCGGCCTGCCGATGGGCGGTGCCAAGGGCGGTGCCAATCTCGATCCAAAGGGCAAATCCGATGCCGAGATCATGCGCTTCTGTCAGTCGTTCATGTCCGAACTCTACCGCCATCTCGGCGAAGACACCGACATCCCGGCGGGCGATATCGGGGTCGGCGGCCGCGAAATCGGCTACATGTTCGGGCAGTACAAGCGCATCACAAACCGCTATGTCGGCGTCCTCACCGGCAAGGGCCTCGAGTTCGGCGGCAGCCCGATCCGTGTCGAAGCCACCGGGTACGGCGCGGTGTATTTCATGGAGAACATGCTCAAGCGTGTCGACGAAGCGATCGACGGGCGCGTTTGCCTTGTCTCCGGTTCCGGCAACGTTGCGCAGCATGCGGTGGAAAAGATCCTCGCTCTCGGCGGCAAGCCGGTCACTCTCAGCGACTCCGACGGCTTCATCCACGACAAGGATGGAATCACCACTGAGAAGCTCACGTTCATCAAGGAACTGAAGAACAAGCGCCGAGGCCGGATCGAGGAATACGCCACGAAATTCGGCGCCGAATACCACGCGGGGAAGCGACCGTGGTCGGTGCCGGGCGAACTGGCATTCCCCTGCGCGACCCAGAATGAAATCAGCGCGGACGATGCCACGGTCATGTTGAAGAACGGAGTTGTCGCCGTGGCCGAAGGCGCGAACATGCCCTCCACGCTGGCCGCGGTAAAGCTGTTTCAGAAGGCCAAAATCCTGTTCGCGCCCGGCAAGGCGGCGAACGCCGGTGGCGTTGCCGTGTCCGGTCTGGAAATGAGCCAGAACTCGGCGCGTATCACCTGGAAGGAGGCCGAGCTGCAAAGGCTTCTGCGCGACATCATGCAGGAGATCCACGACCGCTGTCAGCACTACGGTGGCGTCACCGGAGAGACGAGATACATCGACTATGTCAAGGGCGCCAACGTCGGCGGCTTCGTCAAGGTTGCCGATGCGATGATTGCGCAAGGGGTGGTGTAGTACAAGCCACGCACGGCCAACTTATCGCAGCCGCACCCTGTCACTGCGACGCACGTTTGTTACGCAAGCTCCCTGCGCTCGCAAGACCACCCGAATCCCGCAGCGCGTGTCCGCGCTGCGAGACCTGAGTGCGCAATCGTTGCAGACGTCCTGATCGCCAGTGGTCAGGGTTATCGTTAGGGGCTGGATCTAAACTTCAAGCATCGTCGCCGCGACTTGTGCAACCAAGTCTCCCGATTGTCGCGACGTGGAACGGTCGAGCGTCGTCTGTTGTTGGCCGACGCTCAATCGAACCCGTTGGCGAAGATCGTGTCGGTATTGTCCGGATTGCCGAGTGAACCGTCGAAGTTGATGTTCTGCGCCTTGATGTCGCCGTTGAAGTTGGCGTCGTTGTCGGTCCAGGTGTAGGCGGCATAGCCATTGGCGCTGATCGCGCCGAACAGGCGCGAGGTATCCGTTGGCGCGGTCTTGATGTCGACGACATCGCCCGGGAATGCGTAACTGCCGTCGGCATTGACGCTGGCGACGTGGATCGGCATCGGGCTCGGCGAATCATTGCTGACCCAGGCGGCGAGAAAGCCGCCCGCTAGCGGCAGGGCGCGAACCTGTGTCTGGTCGGTTGAGCCGAGCGGCACCAGCACCTGACCGCCATCGCCCCACTGACGGTCGCCCGCGCCGTCGATGCGTTGTGCGTAGATGCCGATCTGGCTCTGAGTCATCAGATCGGTTTCGCGCCACACGGCGTAGATGTCGCCGCTGTTCGCATCATAGGCACCGCTGGGTTCGAAGTGATTCTGCGTTGCGTCGGTCGATGCGAAGACGCCATTCTGCGTAAAGGCCTGGCTGCCGTCGGCCATCACGTGTTGTACGCGCACGATGCCCTCGTTGGAACCCACGGTGTACCAGACGAACACGGCGCCGCCGGCGCCATCTGCGATGAACGGCGGGAAATAGCCGAATTGCAGCGCGCCGTTGGTGCCGCTGAACACTTCCACCGGATCGCTTCCCCACAATGCGCTGCCGTCGGCGGCAGCAAGCTTCTGCGCCCACAGTTCCCGATCGAAGGTGGAAAGTTGCGCACCCCATGACGCGATGAGGTCGCCGTCGGCATCGCCGTGCAGATCGGCGAGAAAGAAGAAGCCGCTGGGCGGAAGGATGGAGACCCCGTTCGGTCCCCACAACACGGACCCTGCGCCGGACAATTTCTGCACGACAATCGAGCCGTCTGAACCGGACCATGCGACTCCGACCGTGCCGTCGCCCGTCGCCGAAATCTTCGGCGAATTGGCGCCGCCCGCATCGTTGGACACGACGATGCCGCCGGGTGTCCACAGCAGGCTCCCGTCCGGCGCGACTTTCTGCGCGACGATCTGTGGGCTGCTTTGGTCCAATCGGTACGCGAGCAGTGCGTTGCCATCCGCATCGACGTCGAGCCCGTAATCCTGGGTCGAGCTGAAATCGCGATCGGCCACGAGGATGCCATTATGCGGGAACTGCTCGTTGCCTTGCGCATCGAGTCGTTGCAGATAGACATCGTAGCCACCCGCGCTGTTGTCGAACCAGCTGATGTAGAACCCGCCATCCGGAGTCGGCACGATCTTGGGTTGTGCCTGTTCGCCGCTGCGGTCGGCGATCGTGAGGTTGTTCGCCGGATCGCTGGACCATTGGGCGAAGGCCGGTGCGACGGCGAAGACCGCGAACATGCTGAAGGTTGATGCGAGGCGCAGGGCGAATTTGTACATGACGCGGTTCCTCCGGGACAGGGCAGTGCTGGAGCGTTCGAATCCCTCGCTGCGCCCCGGCCCAAGCCCTTTAGTGTAATCCTCGTGCGGGCGCGTCGGGGGCATGGACTTGGAGAAAACGTTCAGCGCCATGGCTGACACGCATTCAGCGTCATGGCTCGATGACCGCGACGGCTCAGGCGGACACGAGCCATGCCGCGAGGCCCAGAAACAAGCCCATGCTCACGACATCGGTCGCGGTCGTCAGGAAGATGCTCGATGCCGTCGCGGGATCGGCGCCGAGACTCTTTAGCGCGAGTGGTACGCCCGCACCCGCGAAACCCGATAGCGCACAGCTCCCGGTCATCGCGAGGAAGGTCACGAGGGCCAGCCATATCGCGTCGGATTGGTGCTGATGGATTGCCAGCGCAAACATGCCGATCGCGGCAAGGAACCCGGTCAACGCGCCGTTGACGAAGCCGAGCCACGCCTCTTTCCGCAGAAGCGATGCGCGCGATCGGGCCGCGAGTTCTCCGAGCGTCATGCCGCGCAACGTGACGGCAAGCGCCTGGCAACCGGTATTGCTGCACTGGCCGGAAAGCACCGGCAGGAACACCGCGAGCAGCACGATACGATTGATAGTTCCCTGGAACAGGCCGACCACCGCCGCAGCGGTGAAGGCGGTAAGCAGATTGAGCTGCAACCACGGATGGCGGAATCGCAAACTGCGCGCCCACGGTGTGGTCAGGCGTTCCTCTTTTTCCACGCCGACCATCGAGCCGGCCTGCGTGCTGATCTCGAAAGCCTGCTCCTCGAACAACGCCGACCCGCGCACCACGCCGAGCAGGCGTCCTTCGCGATCGCACACCGGATACACCGGATAGTGTCGCGAAACGACTTCGCGCATCGCATCGATGACCTTGGTTTCCGGATGCAGTGCGAACGGCTCACGCAGCATGATTTCAGCGAGCGTCTGATCCGCGTCGGCGAATGCGAGTTCGCGAAAAGCCACCACCCCGAGAAGGTGCTGGTCGGCATCCACTGCGTAGACGTAGCTGACAAGCGTATGCGACACGATTGGTCGCAATGCGCTGATCACATCGCGCACGCTTGCCTGGACATCGAAGGCATGGGTCGCCTCGATCAAACGGCCGACCGCGTCACGGGGCCAATCGCGGTCGATCAGCCATTGCCGGCCTTCGCCTCCCGCGATCGCGATGAGGCGGTTTCGTTGTTGCGGGCTGAACCGGTCGAGGATCGGGATCGCGCGCGCGTTGCCCAGTGCGACCAGCGCCTCGATGATGCGTGAATCGGGTTGTTCGGCCAGCTTTTCGGCGGCTCCGGTGACGTCCAGTGTGCGCAGCTCGTCGACACAGATCGGGGGCTGATCCATATCCATCAAGTCATTTGGTGGGGCGCAAATGCTAGCAGGGAAAGTTGGTGCGAAGCGGACCGCATCACCGCATCGACTCAACATGAACAGAGCGGATCACGGCGCAGCGAAAGATCCCTATCAAACAGGGAGCAGCATAGGCCGTCAGGCGCAGTTCATCGCGGCCTGCCAGAATTTTCGTCCGGTACGAACGGAGATCCCGTGATGAATCGAAGACTCATTCCCCTCGTGGTTGCAGCCGGCTTGGTTGGCGGACTTTCAGGCTGCGTCGCCTATCCGAATTCCGGCTATTACGATCACGGCTACAACCGCGGGTACGCTCGATACGACGATTCCGGCTACGACGGTCCGCGCCATCACATCTGTGGCAATTGCGGAACCATTACCGATATCCAGCAGGTGTATTTGCGCGATCGGAACACCGGCCTCGGCGCGGTTATCGGGGCAATCGCTGGCGGCGTGCTCGGCAGCACCATAGGCAAGGGAAACGGACGCACTGCCGCGACGGTCGGTGGCGCAGTCGCGGGTGGATTTGCGGGTAACGCGGTCGAGAACCACAACGAGCGCGGTGGCGAACCCGCCTGGCGCTTCGACGTCCACCTCGAGGACGGACGTTGGGCGACGGTGACGCAGCTTGATCGGCGCGACCTTCATCGCGGCGATCCGGTGGTGATACGCGGGAATCACGTCGAATTACGGCAAGGACGCTATTGACCGACGCGGTTTTTTTGACCCTTGCATCCGGGCACTTCGGTGCCAAAAAGAAACGCCGGCGTGTGGCCGGCGTTTCTTTTTCGTGCGATGTCAGTTGACCCGATAGAAGCTATGCGCGCCGATCGTCGCGAGTGGCGGGCCTGTTATCCAGTCGGGCGAAACCGAATTGGCGACAACGAAATGATCGGCATGCGGCACGACGACCTTGCGGTCGGCACGCGGTAGCGTCCACGTCGCCATCGTGTGTCCGGCGATCTTCCACGCTTCCCGCCACGCCTTCGGGTTGCGGAATTCGAAGTGCTTGTTGGTCATGGACAACGCGAATTGACCGTGCGCCTGCACCACGTCGCAGACGCTCCTGCCCCAGTGGCCGCTTTCGCGTCGGCGCATCGCGACTTCGGCGACAGCCGTCTGGCCGATCGACGATTCGCTGCGTGCTTCGAGGTACACGGTTGCAGCCAGGCACGTCTGGTCCGCAATCGGTTGGGGCAACAAGGTTGTGAACCACAGCAGCCAGGCCAAAGTCATCAGTGGCTTCTCCTGAAGGAATGTTTCGGCGAGCGCACTCGCCAACGCAGCTGGACGATCGGGTGGGACGGCAATGCCGCAGGAATATGAGATGACTCCAAGGCCCACCAAGGGCAGGGAGCGTGCGGTGATTTGGTCGGCGCCCGCACGACAGTCGGCTGTCGCACCCCATGTAACCGTCAAGCGTCAGCGCAGATTGATCTGCTGCCCGACACTTCCGGAATCGTCTGCCTGTCGCGGCGGTCGAACCGGAGAATTTCGCGCTTCAACAACGATATTGTCGATGGCAACCAAGTGATCACTATCGCCAACAGAAGTTCCGAAATCGGCTTCGGCATGACCGAAGGCGCGCGAAGGGTACGTGATTACCCGGCGCTTGTCACCCGTGCATCCCTCCATGGACAGGAATTGTTCAGGTGCCCGGAAGCCGCAGACGAATGCGATGCGATTGAGAAAAGTGTATTAAAGCAATAAAAATACAAAGTAAAAAATAATTTCATCGACCGCTCTGCATCTTTCGATGTTGCAGCTCATGCCGTATGCGGTGTGGCAAATTCGTGTGAAAGATCGGCGACTTCATGGTCAGGTGGCACCACGAGTCGTGTTGCCTCGTCGAGCGATACGGGAAGCGCGGCGAGAAGCCGGACGTAGTCCGCGTCAGCATCGCGCACGCCGTACAGCACGCGCCCGACGGGCTGATCTTCGTGCATGACCGGTGTGCCGGGTTCGGGCGGCTCCGTGCAAGCCGGAAGCGCAAGCCGGTACAAGAGGCTCTTGTCGCCGCCGCGAAAGTGCAGGCGCGCTGCGATTTCCTGGCCGGGGTAACATCCCTTGTCGAAGCGTATTGCACCTAGCCGTTCGAGATCGAGCGCTTGCGGCAGCAACTCTCCAGCCAATGATGGCGAGAGGAACGGCAGGCCGGCGAACACGTCCCCGATAACCGCCGCTCGCGGCGCCTGGACTTCGGCGTGAATCGGGGCGAGCGTAGTCATGCACAAGGAACTCCCGGGCAGCACCAATGCATAGCCTTTTCCCAGCCGACGCACTGCGTAGCGCTCGGATATCGGATCGATGCCGGCCAGCGGCACACTGCGCGATCCCCATCCATCGAGTACGCGAATCTCGAGCTTCGCTCGGATCTTGAAGCGTTGCAGCGACTGTGCCATGACATACGCGCCGCCGAGCGGGAGCCAGAGCATAAGTTGCATCGGCTCGGTGCGCAGCAGCGCAAAGAAATTCTGCACGCGACCGCGCGCATTGAGCCAGGCACTCCAATGCCAGCAGCCCGGCGCCAGCGACCGCACATCGCTGCTGAATTGAGCGTGGGCGAACGCGATCGCATCCGGCCCCTCTATCGCAACCAATTCGTCAGGCGCCGGCATGTGCATCATTGCGAAGTCTCTTGGCTGTTGCCGTTGGTGGGTGTGCCATTGGCAATTCAATCTGAGGTCGCGCGACGCACCTGCAAGGGCAGGCGAGCATTACACGACAGAAGCGCAGAACCGCGCTTCGCTTGTGTCGGCTTCGTGCTGGGTTTAACCTTGATGACCTCGGTTCTTCGGTTTGCAAGGGGACTCGACGACGCTCGCCGATTGGCAGTTGGACTGGAGTGGGGCGATATCGAGTAGCGTAATTCGCGCATGGAGATGCCTCGGCAACGTGACCGGCGCCGCTCTCGCCGTCGCCGACGGAGCCGATGTCGTCCTGGCGCGGTAACGGGTCATCGCTATATTAAACACGCACAAGGCCGACCATGGTACAGACCGTCCGACCGCTGTCTCCACACCTCTCGATCTACCGTTGGCAGATCCAGATGGTCACCTCGATCCTGCACCGCGCCACGGGCGTTTTTCTCGCGTTCGGTGCCGTGCTGGTCTGCATCGGTCTACTGGCGCTCGCCAGCGGCCCACAGGCATTCGCGTCGCTGCACGCTTTCTGCGCCTCCTGGATTGGAATCCTGCTGCTGATCGGCTGGACCTGGTGCTTCAGCTTTCATCTGTTGAATGGCATTCGCCATTTGCTGCAGGACATCGGCTGGGGTTACCGCATCGAGCAGTTCGTGCGCAACGGCTGGATGGCGACCATAGGCTCTATCGTGATCACGGCGCTGGTCTGGATATGGGTACTGGGCATGGGAGGTGTGTCGTGAACCAATCCGGGTTGCGCACGCCGCTCAAGGATGTACGTGGACTTGGTTCGGCGCACGCCGGCGTGCATCACTTCATGGCCCAGCGCCTGACGGCGGTCGCATTGATCGGGCTTGGCCTTTGGTTCGTGTACCTCGTCCTGATCCTGCTGCATGCCGACTACGCGACTGCGCGCGCCACGTTCGCGTCGCCGCTCAACGCCGTTCTCATGATTGCATTCGTCATTGCGTTGTTCTGGCACGCGCAGCTCGGCTTGCAGGTGGTCGTCGAGGACTACGTGCATACGCGTGCGAGTGAGGTTGCGTTGCAGATTGCGATCAAGTTCCTTTGTTTCCTCGGTGCTTTGGCGAGCGTATTCGCCATTGCGCGCATAGCCTTTGGAGGCTGACGGCATCATGCAGAGCTACAAGATCCAGCAGCACGAAGCCGACATCGTCGTGGTCGGAGCCGGTGGCGCCGGACTGCGCGCGACGCTGGGTCTTGCCGCCAAGGGCCTTGAGACCATTTGCCTGACCAAGGTGTTTCCGACGCGCTCGCACACGGTCGCGGCGCAGGGCGGGATTTCCGCGGCACTCGGCAACATGGGCGAGGACGATTGGCGCTTCCACTTCTACGACACCGTCAAGGGCGGCGACTGGCTCGGCGATCAGGACGCGATCGAATTCATGTGCCGCGAGGGAATCCCGGCCGTCATCGAACTCGAACATTATGGCGTGCCATTCTCGCGCACCGACGAGGGCAAGATCTATCAGCGCCCTTTCGGCGGCATGACGACGCACTACGGCAAGGGCACCGCGCAACGCACCTGCGCGGCGGCCGATCGTACCGGACATGCCATTCTGCATGCGCTCTACCAGCAGTCGCTCGCGCACGACGCGCGTTTCGCGATCGAATTTTTCGCGCTGGATCTGATCTTCGACGATGAAGGCGCGTGTTGTGGCGTGCTTGCGCTCGACATGAGCGAAGGCACGTTGCACCTGTATCGCGCACACGGCGTGGTCCTCGCAACCGGCGGCTACGGGCGCACCTATTTGACCTGCACGTCGGCCCACACCTGCACCGGCGATGGCGGCGGTCTCGTGCTGCGCGCCGGTCTGCCCCTGCAGGATATGGAATTCGTGCAGTTTCACCCGACCGGCATCTACGGAGCGGGTTGCCTGATCACCGAAGGCGTGCGTGGCGAAGGCGGTTACCTGACCAATTCCAAGGGCGAGCGTTTCATGGAACGCTATGCCCCGAACGCGAAGGATCTCGCTTCGCGCGATGTCGTCAGCCGCGCGATGACGCTGGAAGTTCGCGAAGGCCGCGGTGTCGGCGAGGAGAACGATCACGTCTATCTCAACCTGATGCAGCTCGGCGCGGATGTGATCCACGAGAAATTGCCGGGCATCGCCGAGAGCGCGCGCATATTCGCGGGCGTCGACGTGACCAAATCGCCGATTCCCGTGCTGCCGACCGTGCATTACACGATGGGCGGTATACCAACCACGATGCATGGCGAAGTCGTGCGCCGCCAGGGCGACGATCCTGATGCCGTGGTGCCGGGACTTTATGCAATCGGCGAGGCAGCATGCGTTTCGGTGCACGGTGGCAACCGCCTCGGATCCAACTCGCTGCTCGATCTGGTCGTGTTCGGCCGCGCGGTTGCGACCCGCTGTGCCGAGATCATCAAACCGGCGACGAGCCACAAGAAGCTGCCAGCGAGTGCTTGCGATGCGGCATTGGCGAATCTGGACCGGCTGCGCAACGCAAACGGATCGACACCTACTGCCCAGATCCGCCGCAACATGCAGCGCACCATGCAGACCGACGCGGCGGTGTTCCGCACCGAGGAATCCTTGCAGGAAGGGTGCTCGAAGATGGCCGAAGTGTTCGCGTCGTTCGAGGACGTGCGCGTGACCGACCGATCGATGATCTGGAACTCGGACCTGATCGAAACCCTCGAATTGCAGAATCTCCTGTACAACGCCATCGCGACGATCAATTCCGCGGAGCAACGCCACGAGAGCCGTGGCGCGCATGCACGCGAGGATTACCCCGATCGCGACGACGTGAACTGGATGAAGCACACCCAGGTCGCGGTGGATGCGAACGGCAAATGCAGCTTCGATTACCGGCCGGTGCATCTGAACACCTTGACCCGGGACGTCGACCCGGTGCCGCCGGCAAAGCGGGTGTACTGAACGGGTGATACGGACACTTAGCCGTTGACGCGCGACATGCGTGAGCGGTGCGACAGAACGAGAGAACGAGGCGACCATGGCAGAGTTCAGGCTTCCGAAGAATTCCCGCATCAAGGGCGGCAAGCACCATGCGGCCAAGGCCGGAGCCAAGGATGTCCGCACGTTTCGCGTGTATCGCTGGAGTCCTGACGACGCCGAGAATCCGCGAGTCGACAGCTACGAGGTCGATCTGTCCAAGTGTGGTCCGATGGTTCTGGATGCGTTGATCAAGATCAAGGACGAAATCGATACCACGCTGACCTTTCGCCGATCCTGCCGCGAAGGCATCTGTGGCTCGTGCGCGATGAACATCGACGGCACCAATACCTTGGCGTGCACGCGCGCGATCGACGATTGCGCAGGTGGCGATGTCAAGATTTACCCTCTGCCGCACATGCCGGTGGTCAAGGACCTGGTACCGGATCTGACACAGTTCTATGCGCAATACGCATCGGTCAAACCGTGGATCCGGACCGAAAGTCCGGCGCCGCCCGACCGCGAGCGCCTGCAATCGAAAGAGGACCGCGCCAAGCTTGATGGCCTTTACGAATGCATTCTGTGCGCATGCTGCTCGACCAGCTGCCCGAGTTACTGGTGGAACGCCGATCGCTATCTTGGCCCGGCGGTTCTCCTGCAAGCCTATCGCTGGATTGCCGACAGCCGCGACGAAGACACCGGCGCACGACTCGATCAGCTCGAGGATCCGTTCCGCCTGTACCGTTGCCACACGATCATGAATTGCACGCGCACCTGTCCGAAGAGTCTCAACCCCGCCAAGGCGATCGCCGAGACCAAGAAGCTGATCGCCGAGCGCCGCGGCGCTTAGCCCATGGCGACGGCCAAGAATTGCTGTGTTGCGCGCCGCGAAGGGAATGCCTGACGCCAAGCGACTGCGCTGGCGCTGTCGCCGGGGAACGCGCGAACTCGACGTGCTGCTCGGCTGGTGGCTCGACGAGCGCTATGCCACTGCTCCGGAAACGCAACGCGCGGACTTCGATGCGTTGCTGGATGTCCAGGACCCCGATCTTTGGGATTGGTTGATCGGACATCAAGTGCCGGCGGATGCCCGCTTCGGCGGTATCGTTGATGAAATCCGCGCCCACCATCGCGTTTGAATATCAGCCGTCGCGTCTGGTCCTGGGAGCCAGCGTCGCGATCACGCTGCTCGCGGTTGCTGCAATACTCGCGAGTGGCCTGGGCATGCCGTTGCGAGCAGGTTTCGCGTTGTTCGCGATTTTGACGAGTGCGTACGCGTTATGGCGGTTCACCCATCCGATTCTGCGTGGCGTGGCGCATGGCGATGCCGGCTGGATACTGCGCGTCGATGGCGATCGCGAAGAACCGGCGATTCTTTGCGGCCATTCGCAGGCAGGACCGATGCAGACTCTGGACTTTTCCTGCGAAGACCGACGGCGTCTGCGCATCGTGCTGACGCCCGACAATACGGACAGCGAAACGTTCCGGCGTCTGCGCCTGATCCTCGAACGCAGCGACAGCATTGCCATGCGCTAGCCGCCGGCAGCTTGCCCCGTCGGCCGGCTTGCGGCACTCTGCCCGCCCGGCGCTGTCGCAGGATGCCTGACCGGCCGCCGCATCACTGTGTGCGCCGCGAGCGATTCGCCCAAGGATCCGAGCCCTGATGTTTCGCCCCCTCGAACTGTTCATCGGCCTGCGCTACACGCGTGCCAAGCGTCGCAATCACTTCATCTCGTTCATTTCGCTGGTTTCGATCCTCGGCATCGCAGTCGGCGTGACCGCGCTGATCACCGTGATCTCGGTGATGAACGGGTTCGACAAGGAATTGAAGGATCGCATCCTCGGAATGGTCGCTCAGGCGACCATCTCGGGCATCGACGAAACCGTACGCGACTGGCCGGCTGCCTTGAAACTCGCACGCGCCAATCCGCATGTCGAAGGCGCAGCGCCCTATGTCGAGCGCGAGGCAATGCTGCAGGGTTCGCGCGTTACCGGGGCGCTGATCCGCGGCGTGCTGCCGGAAATGGAACCTCGCGTCTCCGACATCGACCGCAAGATGGTCGAGGGGAAATTGTCGGATCTTAAACCCGGCGGATTCGGCATCATCCTCGGCAAGGAACTGGCGATGTCGCTCGGCGTCGATGTCGGCGACCACGTCACCGTCTTCGCACCGCAATTCCGCGCTTCGCCGATCGGCGCGCTACCACGCCTGAAACGCTTCACCGTGGTCGGCGTTTTCGAGGTCGGCATGCAGGAGTACGACGCCGGTCTTGCCGTCATGCACATGGATGACGCCGAAAAGCTCTACCAGCTCGACGGGCCGACCGGCATCCGGCTGCGGCTCGATGACCTGTTTCGCGCGTATCCGATCGGGCACGAACTGGCACGCGAGCTCGGCCAGTCCTACCAGGTCAGCGACTGGATGCAGGGTCACAGCAATTTCTTCAAGGCGGTTGCGATGGAGAAGAAGGTGATGTTCCTGATCCTGTCCCTGATCGTCGCGGTGGCAGCGTTCAATCTGGTTTCGACCCTGGTCATGCTGGTGACCGACAAACAGGCCGACATCGCCATCCTGCGCACGCTCGGGCAGAGCCCGAAAAGCGTGATGGGGGTATTCATGGTGCAGGGTGTGCTCGTCGGCACGCTCGGCATTGCGCTCGGTGCGATATTCGGCGTCGCGCTCGCGCTCAATGTCGCCGCGTTGGTGCACTGGATCGAGCAGACCTTCGGCATCGTGTTCCTGTCACCGGATGTCTATTACATCAGCGAACTGCCGTCCGACCTGCACTGGTCCGATGTCGGCTGGATCACGCTGATCGCATTCGTGTTCTGCACTTTCGCGACGCTGTATCCCGCATGGCGTGCCGCGCGCACGGAACCCGCCGCCGCGCTTCGTTACGAATAGGGTCGATTCATGAGCGACATCGTGCTGCGTGCCATCCATATCGCCAAGGTGTTCGACGAAGGATCGTTGCATACCGACGTGCTGGCCGACGCGAGTTTCGAGCTCGAACGTGGCGGGACGATGGCCATCGTCGGGGCGTCCGGCACCGGCAAGAGCACGCTCCTGCACATCCTCGGCGGACTCGACACACCCACATCGGGCAGCGTCGAAGTCGAGGGCAAGGTGATGTCGCGCTTGTCCGATCGCGAGCGCGGCGAGTTGCGCAATCGCTCGCTTGGCTTCGTCTATCAGTTCCACCACCTGCTGCCGGAATTCAGTGCGCTTGAAAACGTGTGCATGCCGCTCCTGATCCGCGGAGTCGGTGTAGGTGATGCGCGCGAGACGGCGGCTGCGCTGCTCGATCGCGTCGGGCTGGGCGCGCGTCTCGAGCACAAACCAGGCGAATTGTCCGGTGGCGAGCGCCAGCGCGCGGCCGTGGCGCGAGCGCTGGTGACGCGACCGGCTTGCGTCCTCGGCGACGAGCCGACCGGCAATCTCGATGAGAAAAATGCGAGCCAGGTTTACGAGCTGATGCTCGAGTTGAATCGCGAAATCGGCACCGCGCTGGTGCTGGTAACGCACGATCATGCCCTGGCCGCACGCGCGGACCGTGTGCTGGAACTTTCCGGAGGGCGCCTGCACGGCGCAGCGGCGATGCAAGCGTGAACCGGAGTTGCGGGCGCCGGCATTAACGGCTCGCATCTTTCCCGACCAGCGGCGATTTCCTACATCTTCCGGGGCGAATATCCGCTTCGCGTGGTGCGCGCTGAACGGCAAGCTTGAGACCCGGTTTCAGCGAGCGATGCGCTCGCTGCAAGCGCGCGATAGTCCGATTGGCTGTCGAACTCCCTCATCACGGTCGATCGACGAGGAGTCGATCAGCGATGCTCTTGTCTCCCGGCCGGTCCAACCCTTCGCGCCGCCCGCGTTCGCGGTTTGGCGGCTGGATCATGGACCGGCGGCGCGAGTGGTTTCGGGTGCCCGGTTTGACCGGTGCCGCCTTGTTTGCGGCTTTTGCAGGCGTGTTCTCGGTGCAGCTGTTGTCGCGGTTGCCGGCAACGGGGACCGATGGCGTCCTGATCGCCTTGGCGCTGGCGCTTCTGTTCGTGCGACGCGCGCCGTTGGCGCTCCCTTGGCTCTTGCTCGGTTTCGGTTGGTCTGCGCTGCATGCAGATCTTGCGTTGTCTGCGCGTCTTGCGAGACATCTGGAAGGGCAGGATATCCAGGTGGTTGGACACATTCTCGGTTTGCCACAGGCTGGGCCGCGCAGCAGTCGCTTCGATTTCAAGGTGAGCGGGGCGCGTCGCGGTGGCGTGCCGATCGACTTGATCGGACACGTTCGTCTCAGCTGGTACGACAGCGCGCCGGCGTTGCCTCCATGCTCCGAATGGGCGCTGACGGTCAGGCTGAAGCGTCCGCGCGGACTCATCAATCCGGGTGGCTTCGATTTCGAGCGGTACGCGGCGCAGCGTGGCATCGTCGCGGTCGGTTACGTGCGTGATGATGCGCAAAGCCACGCACTGGCGAGCGGACGTGGCCTGTGCGTCGATGCCCTGCGCCTGCAAATCGGCGACTCGATAGCGCGACATCTTGCAGCCGGCCCGGTTGCTGCGATCCTGCAATCGCTCGCAGTCGGCGACCGGCGTGCCCTGGACGAAGACGACTGGCAGGTCCTGCGCGCGACCGGCACCAGCCATCTTGTGGCGATCTCCGGTCTGCACGTCGGCCTGTTCGCGGCGCTCGGCGCATTGCTCGCGCGGACAATCTGGAAACTCTGCGCGCGCAGCACCTTGAAGTTGCCGGGACCATTGATCGAAGCGCCTGTCGCGCTCGCGTTCGCCTGTACTTATGGTGTGCTGGCTGGCCTCGGCGTCCCGACGCTGCGAAGTCTCCTGATGATTGCGACCGTGCTGCTGGCGCGCTATGTGCGACGTGGTCAGTCGCTGCCGCGAACGTTGGCGCTCGCGGCGCTTGCAGTGTTGCTGTGGGATCCGCTGGCCATGCTGGCGAGCGGGTTCTGGCTTTCCTTCGCGGGGGTGGCCGCGTTGTTGCTGCTGACCATACGCAAGCGATCGCGTGCGTGGTGGCGTCGCTTGCCGCCCATGCAACTCGCGCTGAGCATTGCGCTGCTTCCGCTGACGGTGTGGTTTTTCGGCCAGGTGTCGCTGATCGGGCCGCTGGCCAATCTGATCGCCGTGCCGTGGGTAAGCTTCGTCGTCACGCCGTTGGCGGTCGCGGGCGGCTTGCTGTTGCCGCACGCGCCGGTGCTCGGCGCACCGTTGATCGATCTGGCGGCTGCGGCCTTGAAACCGCTTTGGTGGCTGCTCGCGCACCTCGCTGCCATGCCACAGGCGCAATTGCATTTTTCGCATGCGCCGGGCTGGAGCCTGCTGCTGGCATTTGCAGGCGTGATCTGGTGCATGGCGCCTCGAGGCGTGCCGCTGCGCTGGCTCGGTGCCGCGCTGTTGCTGCCGTTGTTGTTCGCGCAGCGTGAGGTGCTGCCCGCTGGCGAATTCGAGATTACCGTCCTGGACGTCGGCCAGGGTTTGTCCGTGTTGGTGCGCACCACCGACCATGCGTTGTTGTTCGATGCTGGCGCGCGCTATCCCTCCGGTTTCGATCTGGGCGAGGCAGCGGTGATTCCGGCATTGCGCGCTCTTGGCGTTGAACGGCTGGACCGTCTCATCATCAGTCATGGCGACAACGATCATGCAGGCGGTGCGCGCAGCGTCGCGTTGGCGTTGCGGCCAGGCAGCGTGGAGAGCGGTGAACCTTTGCGCCTCGCGATACCGGCGAGTCAATGCGTGGAAGGCGAACGCTGGCCCTGGGACGGTGTGGACTTTCGATTGGTATCGCCGCCTCGCGAGCTGCCGTCGCGCAACAACGATCGTTCATGCGTGCTGCTCGTCAGCGGCCATCACGGCAGCGCGTTGCTGCCGGGCGACATTTCCTGGCGCATCGAGGCCGCGCTGCCGCGCACGCTGGATACGATCCGGCATCCGCTGGTGCTGATCGTCCCGCATCATGGGAGCAGTACGTCCTCCAGCGCCGCATTCCTCGACGACGTGCGGCCGGATCTGGCGCTGGTGTCGGCCGGTTATCGCAACCGCTTCGGCCACCCGCGCGCTGAAGTTGTCGCGCGTTACGGCTCGCGCGGGATTCCATTGTTCGGCACCGCGCGATCCGGCGCGATCGACGTGCGCGTTGGGAAAGGCCCGCTGGTTCCGGCGCGCTGGCGTCTCATCGATCGATTCTGGTGGCGCGAACCTTGAGACCCGGCTGAGCGCGGCCCGCCGAGCGTGACCGGCCGCACGCAGGCCAAGTCGGGGCGCTGGTATGATCGCTCCCGGCGCGTCGCTACCGGTGCGCGTCGCGGATTGGTCATCGAGGAGTTGCGTGCAGTGTTCGAAATCCTGACCGCAGGCGGTTGGGCCATGTTGCCGATCCTGTTGTGCTCGGCGCTGGCGCTGGCCATTATCCTGGAGCGATTCTGGTCGCTGCGGCGCGCGGCCGTCATCCCACCCGGGCTCGGTCCGGAAGTGCGCGACTGGGCGCGAGGACGCAAACTTGATCCGGAGCATATCGAGGCGCTACGCGGCAATTCGCCGCTCGGCGAATTGCTGGCTGCGGCGCTGGTGGTGCGCAACCGGCCGCGCGAAATCATCAAGGAACGCGTCGAGGACGCCGGTCGGCATGTCGTGCATCGTCTGTCGCGTTTTCTCAACACGCTTGGCACCATCGCGCTGATCTCACCCCTGCTCGGTCTTCTCGGTACCGTGTTCGGGCTCATCACGATGTTCTTTGCAGTGATGATCAGCGGCGTCGGCGATCCGCTCAAGATGGCCGGAGGCATCGGCGAAGCGCTGGTGTGCACGGCCAGTGGCCTGTGCGTGGCGATCCCGGCCTATGCCTTCCACCGCTACTTCCGTGGGCGCGTCGATGATCTGGCGATGGAAATGGAACGCGAGGTCAATCTATTGACCGATGAGCTTGCATTGCCGGTCGGTGCGCCAGGCGCAGCACCGGTCCAGCCGGTGCGTGCGGTCCGCTGAGGATTGCCGATGCGCATCACGGCGGCCCGGCGCGAAGACGATTTCGAGATCAACGTGATCTCGTTGATCGACGTGCTGCTGACCTTGCTCATGTTCTTCGTGCTGACCACGACCTTCGTGCAGAACGCGCGCATGAAGGTGACGCTGCCGCAGGCCGATTCGGCCCAGCGCACCGAAACGCCAGACGCGCTTACCATCGTGATCGATCGCCAAGGGCATTATTCGATCGGCAACAACGAGGTCGTGAACACGACGCTCGATGCGCTCAAGGCGGCCATCTCGCAAGTCGCCGGTGACAAGCGCGACGCGTCGGTGACGTTGCGCGCCGACGCGATGACCCCGCACCAGTCCGTCGTCACCGCCATGGACGCGCTCGGTGAACTTGGTTTCACGCACTTGAGTATTGCGACGACGCCGGGCACGACGCGGTCGACGCGGTGAGCGCGCCGAAAACGAAGGTTCCCGAGGCCTCCGCTTGGGCAATCTGGCGCAGGCTGCTCGGCCATACGCGGCGCTACTGGGGAGTGGCGGTGATCGCTGTCATCGCGATGATCGTCGATGCCGGATGCCTGACGCTGTTTGCGCGTGAAATCAAGCCGATGCTCGACGATCTGTTCATCGAGCGCGATCCGGCGGCAATCCTGTGGATGCCGATCATCATCGTGTCGATCTTCGCGATACGCGGCATCGCCTCGTACGTGACGGACTACGGCACCGCCTACATCGGTCGCGGAGTCGTGCAGCGCCTGCGCCAGGCGGTGTTCGCGCAATACCTGAGGATGCGCTCGGCCTTCTTCGATCGCGAATCCTCGGGCCATCAGATTTCCCGCATAAGCTACACCGCAGAACTTGTCGCGCAGGCATCGACGGACGCCGTGAAGGTGGCCGTGGTCGATGGGCTTACCGTCGTCGGACTCACCGCCGTGATGCTTTATTACAGCTGGAGGCTCACGCTCGCGTTGCTGGTCATGGTGCCGCTCGTGGCGGTGCTCGTGATCTCGGTGAGCCGGCGCTATCGGCGCATCGGCCGACGCATCCAGGGGTCGATGGGCTCGGTGACCGGCCTCGTCGAGGAGGTGGTCGGCGCGAACCGCGAGGTCAAGGTCTACGGCGGCCAGCATTACGAAAACACGCGATTCGAGGAAGTCAGCGAACACAATCGCCGCCTCAACATGAAGGTTGCCGCGACCAACGGCATTGCGACGGCGCTGGTGCAGGTGTTTGCCGCGCTGGCGATGGCGATGATCATCTTTTTCGCGACGCGTCCGCACATGCTATCGCAGATTTCGCCGGGTACCTTCACGGCATTGATCCTCGCGATGGGGGGCATCCTGCCTTCGCTCAAACGCCTGACTACGGTGCAGGCCAATCTGCAACGCGGTCTCGCCGCCGCGCAGGATCTTTTCGCGATACTCGATGCGCCGGGCGAAACCGATGGCGGTACGGTCGTGCTCGATCGTTGCCGTGGCGATATCGAGTTGCGCGATGTGGAGTTGAACTACGAGCGATCGGCAGGTGCTGCGCTGCGCGACGTCAATGTGCGTTGCGCGGCCGGAACGGTTACCGCGCTGGTCGGTCGATCCGGCAGCGGCAAATCCAGTCTGGTCAATCTGATTCCGCGCTTCTATGAACCGAGCCGCGGCGCGGTATGGCTCGATGGTCGCGTGCTGTCCGACTACACACTGGCCAGCCTGCGCGCCCAGATCGCGTGGGTCGGCCAGGAAGTGGTGCTGTTCAACGACAGCATCCGGCGCAACATCGCCTATGGCTCGATGGGCGATGCGACCGAGGCTGAGGTGGAGCACGCTGCGCGCGCCGCCAATGCCATGGAGTTCATCGAACGCCTGCCGCAGGGACTCGACAATCCGGTGGGAGAGGGCGGCGCGCTGCTGTCCGGAGGGGAGCGTCAGCGTATCGCGATCGCGCGCGCTCTGCTGAAAAACGCGCCGATCCTGATACTCGACGAAGCCACCAGTGCGCTCGACACCGAATCGGAACGGCTGATTCAAGATGCACTCAAGCGCCTCATGCGCGATCGCACTGTGCTGGTGATTGCGCATCGCCTGTCCACGGTCGAACATGCCGACCAGATTGTCGTGCTGGACAAGGGGCGAGTCGTCGAGCAGGGCAGCCACGCCGAACTCCTCGCGCGCAACGGGCACTATGCGGCGCTGCACCACATGCAATTTCGCGACGGATCCAGCGCGCAGCAGTCGCGTTCCCGCTTCGCGACTGTGTGACGTGGCTTTCGCTGCGCGCCTGCGACGGATCTGGTACGGCGGTTCGGCCATTCCGTTGTGGCTGTCTGCGCTGGTGCCGGTCTATCGATTCCTGCGCGCGTTGAATCTGACCCCGTGGAAACTCGGTTTGCGCACGCCCGCGCGCATTGGCGTGCCCGTGATCGTGGTCGGCAATCTGACAGCGGGTGGCAGCGGCAAGACGCCGCTCGTGATCGCACTGGTCGAAGCCTTGCGCGCGCGCGGTTGCGTTCCCGGCGTCGTCAGCCGTGGGTACGGTGGCAGCGAACCTGGGCCGGTCGCGCTCGATGATCGCTGCGATCCTGCCTTGTCCGGTGACGAACCCTGCCTGATCCGTCGACGCACCGGATCTGCCGTCGTGATCGGCCGCGACCGGGTTGCCGCGGCACGTTTGCTGGCCGCCAGCGGTGTCGATGTCATCGTCGCCGACGATGGCTTGCAACATGTGGCGCTCGGGCGCGATGTCGAGATCTGTGTGATCGACGGCGAGCATCGCTTCGGAAACGGGCGTCTGTTGCCGGCGGGACCGTTGCGCGAGCCCGTCGATCGCCTCAAAACGGTCGATTTCCGTGTGTGCAATGGCGGCTCGCCGCAGGGCGACGAAGTCGCGATGCAGCTGGTCGGTTCGATCGCCATCGCGCTGAACGATGCATCCTCTGCGAACTCCGTCGACACGTTCGCCGGGCAACGCGTGCACGCGGTCGCCGGCATCGGCGACCCCGAGCGATTCTTCGATTCATTACGACGGTCCGGCATCGATATCGTGCCGCACGCGTTCGACGACCATCATCGATTTCGACCGGACGATCTGGTTTTCGAGGAGGACCTTCCGGTCCTGATGACGGAAAAGGACGCCATCAAATGCAGCGCCTTCGCTGCCGCCAACTGGTGGAGCGTTCCAGTGCGCGCCGAACTCCCCGCAACGTTCTATCGGGATGTCATGCGGCGTTGCAATCTGCCAACGGCACGCTGACGCACCCTAGTTGCCGATGAACATTTTTTCCGCTACCGCTTCCTCGGACGGGGGCATGAGAACATCGACCTCCACCACGTTGCCACCTGCGACGTCGCGCCAGGTCTGCGCGCCGAGATCGTGACGGGCGCCGTCGATTTCGGCTCCGACGGCGATCGTGCCGCTGTGCAGAGCCGCGACAATGCATCCCCAGGGAGTACGAACCAGCACCCTTCGCCTCGCATCGTCGATGCCAAGTACCACGCTGTGTTCGATCATCGGTTTTTCCCTGGGACGAATCCTGCAAGAGGCGTCATGGTCGACTGCGGGTTGCGCAAACGCAAGCCCCGAATCCCTCGCATGGCTCCTTGTTCCATTGAGCGTACGGTGCGGCGCATCGTTCAACGCAGCACGTGCACCGTGATTTGCACATAGTCTCCGGTTTGCGCGAGGGCGGTAATCGTTTGCTCGCCGGTGTCGGCGAATGCATGGTCGAACGATTGGCCGCCGGTCGTTTCGCCTTCGAGCCGGCCATTGATCAGCCACTGCACGCGTCCACTGGTTCCGAGTGCGAGCAGTCTCACGGAGGCCGGTTTGTCGCCGTTCGGAGCGCGCGCGATCGCGGCCGAATCGGCGATGCCGGCAATGCGCAGGGATTCGGTTGCGCCGAGGCCATCATCTGCGCAACCGGGCGCAAGCGCGGGCAAACTTGCACGACGCCGCATCTCGCGCGAGAGCCAGGGATAGGCCATCGCCGGCCAGCGCGCGATGTCAATCTCGCGGACCGGCTCCTTGTTGCATCCGGCGCTGACCCGCAGGCCACTGGTCGCATCCACGCGTATCCGCACGATACCCGCGCTCCAGACGCGCGCATCGCGTTGAGCGGGCGTCGGCGGGATCACGCCGTCGAGGATCCATGCCTTGCGCTTCTGCGCGCATAAATCTGGACGCAGTGGATCGAAGGCGAGACCGAGTGGCCAGCAAACCTCGGCCTCGCTGACGCTCGCGGGCGGCGGCTGCGGGGCAATCGAGACGGACGCATGCGGCAAGCTGTCGATGGCCTGGAACATCAGCGGCAACGCGGTGACTGCGCCGTACTGTCCCGGCAAAGGCGTGCCGTCCGGGCGACCGATCCAGACACCGACGGTGTAGCGGCGCGTGCTGCCGATGGCCCACGCATCGCGATAGCCGTAGCTCGTGCCGGTTTTCCAGGCGACGCGCGGATGCGTCCCCGGATCGAATGTATCGACAGCGTAACCGGGGCGAGGGTGCGCTTGCAGTATCGTGCGCACGATCCACGCAGCGCCGGGTGACAGCACGCGGCGATCGACAGCAGCATCATCCTCGGTGAAGCGCATGCGCCCCGCGAGTCCGCCACGATTGAGAGCCGCATAGGCCCCGACCAGATCCTCGAGCCGCGCGCCAACCCCGCCGAGGATGATCGTCAGATTCGGCGCAACGCCGCGCGGCATGCGCAGAGCGACGCCGGCGTTGCCCAGACGTGCCGCGAACCGCGCAGGACCGACGCGATCGAGCAGATCGACCGCCGGCACATTGAGGGATAAGCGCAAGGCTTCGGCTGCACCGACCGGTCCCTGGAATGCGCTGCCGAAATCGCCCGGTCGATAGGTGCCGAACGACTGCGGCGCATCCAGCAGCAGGCTCTCCGAATCGATCAGGCCGTCATCGAGCGCGAGTCCGTAAAGGAACGGTTTGAGCGTCGATCCTGGCGAACGCCACGCACGCACCATGTCGACGTGACCCAGCCGTGCCTCGTCGCCGAATGCGCCCGAACCGATATAGACGCGCGTCGCCATGGTGCGGTTGTCGACGACCAGCAGGGCAGCCGACGTGCGCGCGGGAAGACGCGCAAGATATGCGCTGACGCGACCCTCGATCGCGCGCTGCAAGGCGGCGTCGATGGTGGTGGTGATACGGCGGACACCGGGAAGCAACCCGTGCAGCCGGCGCGCCAGCAGCGCAGCCGATAGCGGCGGCCGCAGGCTGCGCGTTGCCACCGGTTCGATTTCGGCGTCGCGCACCTGGGCCTTGCTCCAGATGCCGAGAGCTGTCATGCGTTCGAGCACCTTGTCGCGCGCAATGCGTGCTGCGGCTGCGTGGCGATCGGGCCGCAGAAGGCTCGGCGCTTGCGGCAGCACAGTGAGGAGCGCTGCTTCGGCGTGCGACAACTGCGTCGCGGACTTGCCGAGATAGGCCCACGAGGCGGCTTCGACGCCCTCCAGCGTGCCGCCGAAGGGTGCGCGATCGAGATAAAGCGCCAGGATTTCTCGCTTCGAGAGATGGGCTTCGAGCTGCAACGCGCGCAGGATCTGGCGCAGCTTGCCGCCGATGCTGCGCGAGTGCGGTTCGAGGAGGCTCGCCACCTGCATCGTAAGCGTCGAGCCGCCCGACACGATGTGACCATGCAAGATCATCTGGCCGAACGCGCGCGCGAGCGCGAGCGGATTCACGCCCGGGTGCCACAGGAACCATCGATCCTCGTAACCGAGCAGCGCTTGCAGATAAAGTGGCGACACCTGCCTGGGTTGGACCGGATAGCGCCAGACGCCGTCGCGATCGGGGAACGCGCGCAGCGGCGTCCCGTCGGCCGCCAACACGACGGTGCTGCCGCCCGCATCCGGCAGCGGCAGTGGAAACAGGCGATCGAGGACGAACGCGATAGCCAGCGCGATGAGCAGCGCACTCGCGACGCGTCGAAGTCGACGCATCCATCGCGGCAACGCGGTGTAATGCAGGTTCACCTCACCAGGCGCCGCCAATCGCTGCGACAGCGCGGCGGCTCGCGCCCTGTATCACTTGTTGCGCACATAGATCACCTCGGGCCGGCCCGCGCCCTGGCTGCGCCGCTCGACGTCGAACAGCGTGCTTGCGGCAATCAGATCGCTGAGCTTGCCATAGCCATAACTGCGCGAATCGAAGTTGGGACGTTGCTTGGTAATGATCGAGCCGACACCGCCGAGCCCGGCCCAGCCGTCCTCGTCCGATGCCGCGTCGATCGCATTGCGCAACAGGTTGACCAAGCCGGTGTCCTGTTTGAGTACGGCGGCGGCGCGCGGTTTGAGCGGCTGGGCCTCGTCCGGTTTGCCGGTCAGGATTTCGCTGTAGATGAACTTGTCGCAGGCGGCAACGAACGGCTCGGGTGTCTTCTTCTCGCCGAAGCCGTAGACGATGAGTCCGGACTCGCGGATGCGCGCCGCAAGCCGTGTGAAGTCGCTGTCGCTCGATACGATGCAGAAGCCGCCGAACCGTCCGGAGTACAGGAGGTCCATCGCGTCAATGATCATCGCCGAGTCGGTTGCGTTCTTGCCGCGGGTGTAGCCGAACTGTTGCATCGGCTGGATCGAATGCACCAGCAAGGTGTTCTTCCACCCTGCGAGTCGCGTGCCGGTCCAGTCTCCGTAGGCGCGCTTGACCTGCGCACTGCCGTATTTTGCGACTTCGGCCAGCAGGCCCTCGGCGATGGCCGGCTGGGCGTTGTCGGCGTCGATCAGGACGGCAAGTTTCAAAGCAGGGTCGTTGGCCATGGTGGTTCCAGCAGGATCAGATACGTCGATCATACTGCGCCCACGGTCGCACGAGACTCAGGACACCAACCCGGTCCATGTCGGATCGGCAAACTTCTCGTTCACGAGTGCCTCGGCGCGCGCAAGTTCGTGCGGGCGCAACGTATCGTCGCCAAGGCCGTGATGCCGCCGGAACGTATCGATCATGCGTGCAATCACGGCCTGGCGAGGCAGGCCGGTCTGGCTGCGCAATGGATCGACGCGCTTCTGCGCGCTGACGGTTCCCTTGTCAGACAATTTTTCGCGGCCGATGCGCAGCACCTCGATCATTTTTGTCGCATCGATGTCGTAGGCCATCGTGACGTGATGCAACACGGCTGTGCCGCGCCGCGCCTGCGCTGCGCCGGCGATCTTGCCGCTCGCCGAGACGATGTCGTTGAGCGGCTGGTACCACGCACGGATGCCGAGATCGGAAAGCGCATCGATGACCCACGTGTCCATGAAGGCGTAGGCGGCCTGGAACGAAAGACCCGCGACCATCGACAGCGGCGCGTAGATCGAATAGGTGATCGTGTTGCCTGGCTCGATGAACATCGCGCCGCCGCCGCTGATCCGGCGCACGACTTCGATACCGTGCCGTCGCGCCGAATCCGCATCGACTTCATTGCGCAGCGACTGGAACCGGCCGATCACGATCGCCGGCTGCGCCCATTCCCAGATGCGCAAGGTCGGCGCGCGCCGACCGCTGGCGACTTCGTCGAGCAGCGTATCGTCGAGCGCCATGTGCAATGCCGGCTCCTGCGCCGTCGTATGGATCAACTGCCACTGGTGATCGCCCCAGCCCGTGCGGCTCATGCCGCATCCCCGTGCCCGAGCGCGCGTCGAACGGCAATCGCGATGCCTTCCGGCGTAATCCCGTAGAGGCTGACGCCAACGTGGAGCGCCGCGCGGATGGTCGCGGCGATTTGTGCCTCAGCCGCGCTTGCCGACATGCCATCCAGCGCCGCGTTGATCATGTCGAGCGCGCTGTCCGGCTCGAGGAAAAAATCGCCGCTGACCTGCACGGCAGCCAGATGTCCCGCATCGACGTCGCAATCCACGACCACGAGCTTGCCGCCGGGCACCTTGTATTCAGCGTGCATGGCAAGGGCTTCGTCGTTGCGGCAAAACCAGGGCATCGCGCATCGATGCGGGCGGACTCCTCATGTGGCGCGCGCGCCGTCGAGAAATTCGACGACGCCAGTCTCGACTGCGTACTCGGCGCCGACCACGCGCAGGCCGTCGCTCTGGATCAGGTGTTCCAGCAACTCCGATCCATGGCTCAGATGATTCACGGACGCGGCGACGTTGGCGCGCACGGCGTGTCGCGCGAGCGCGTCCAGGTCGTGCCGCAACTCGGTCTTGAGCAGTGTTTCGACGCTCGGCCTCACGCGATCCACTATCGAGCGAAGATTGCGCGATTGGTTTTCGGATGGTCGCGTCAATTCGTCGATCGTGGCTTGGATCGCGCCGCAGCGCGTATGTCCGATCACCACGACCAGTCGGATGCCGAACTGGACCGCCGCGAACTCGACACTGCCGATTTGCGAGGGCGCGACGATGTTGCCGGCGACGCGGATCACGAACAGGTCGCCGAGCCCCTGATTGAACACGATCTCGGCCGGAACGCGCGCGTCCGAGCATCCGAGGATGATCGCGAACGGATCCTGTTCGGCACTCGGTACGGCAGCACGCGCGTGGTCGTGGGTATCCGGATTGCGGGCGCCTGCAACGAATTCGCGATTGCCCTCGCGCAGGCGTTCGAGTGCCTCTTGTGCTGGAATCATCGGGATATGTGTCGACGGGAGGTTGTGGCGATTATCGCCGACGCACGGTCACGTGTCTGCGCCGCGCTGCCCGAAGCGGGGGCGCGCGCGCCTCGGAACCGGCAATTTTTCCGCACCCGCATCCTTGATCGGTAACGTGGGTCGCTGCGTTTCGACGAAGCCCCGAGCGGAGCCAGTGGGCGGGACTGATTGGGTCAGGTCGCTACATCGGCAATGAAAATCAACGAAGCGGGCATGCCCGTGTCCGGATGCAATGGTTCGCGAAGTTCGATCAGGCGAAGTCCGCTGTCCCCAAGCAAGTCGAACCAGCTCGCCAGCGTCCTGAAATACCACGGCGCCGGATCAGTGAAACCGCCGTCGAATCCGTTCCATGAGCCGTCACGCCAGCCATCGCGATAAGGCGCATCGTCGCACGCCACCAACGGATGCAGCGTTTGGATCACGATCGAGCCAGCGCGGCCCAGCAGCGATGGAACCGCCGCGAGCAGTCCTTCCACCGACGTTTTTCCGATCAGCGCGAAGTTGCAGACGATTGCGTCGACTTCGAGGTCGAGCTGACCCGAGGCAAGGGATTCATACGACATCACCCGGAAGTCCCCGCCACCCGCGACTCGCGCACACTCGACGAGCCCGGCGACTGCGTCAATTCCGGTCACCTGGATCTGCCGCGCCGAGAGTTCGCGGGACAACCATCCTTCGCCACAACCGACATCCAGGACAGAGCGAGGTGATCGCGACACCACCGCATCCACTATCGCGCGATCGGTAACCAGCGACCGGCTGCGGATCATCTTGTCGCGCACCGCTGCGGTCCACGGCGCCGCATTGCGGCACCACGATTGCACGATGCGCTCCTCGTCGGGTTCCTTCATGCTTTCTCTTCCGCTTCCGGCAACGCCACCGGGCGCACCGTCGTCCGGCGCGTCCCGTCACGATGGCGCGGTGCGCGCACGGCCCCGGGACAATTGCACCGCTTTTGCCACCCGGCCCCTCCAGCAAGAAGACCTCTCCTCACGATTCACCCGTGCTCCGGCCCGACTTTGGCAGTTCGCCGAGCCAGCGCAACAACGGCGTCATGGTCATGCCCTGGACGAACACCGAGAACGCGACGACCGTGAACGCGACCGTGATGATCGCATCGTGATCGGGCACCCGATCCGGCAAGCCGAGCGCCAGCGCCAGCGCCAGCGCTCCGCGCAGGCCGCCCCAGAACAACGCGTGTTGATGGTTCATCGTGACGCGTCGCGCCGATCGCGAAAACAACGCACAGCATCCATAGACCACGACTGCACGACCCACCGTCGAAAGCGCCACCACGAGGGCGGCGATGCCGAGCACGCTCCCGATATTCTGCGCGGCGAGCCGCATGCCGATCAGCACGAACACGAGGGAGTTCGCGACAAACCCGGCGTATTCCCAGAACGCGGCAACGGCGTTGCGACCGCGTTCGGAAAACGCACGCAGCGAACCGGTGTTGCCGATCAGTATGCCGGCGGCCAGAGTCGCCAGCACGCCCGAGAAATGAAAATGTTCCGCGACATAAAACGATCCGTAGGCTGCGACGGTCGAGAGCGTGATCTCAACCAGGTGATCTTCTGTGCGTCCGGCCAGCAGCAGTATTCCTCCGCCGACAATGGCGCCACAGGCGACGCCGCCGACAAAGGTGATCAGGAAATTCCCGGCGATGCCGCCGGCGCTCAACGCGCCGCCGGCCGTCGCGGCGATCGCGACGCTGTAGAGCACCGCGACAGTGCCGTCGTTGAGCAGGCTTTCGGTTTCCACCAGCAGACGCAGGCGACCGCTGACGCCGGCTTCCTTGAACGTCGCGATGACCGATACCGGGTCAGTCGCGGAAATCAGCACGCCGAGCAGGACGGCGGCGCTGAGCGGCCAGCCAGCCAGCCAGACGAGGCCTGCGGCGGTGATTGCGCTTGCCAGCAGCACGCCGGGAATCGCGAGCGTCAGCACCACGATCGCGTCCTCGCGCAGCGCACGCCAGTGGATATGGAATGCCGCCTCGAAGATCAGCGGTGGCAGGAACGCGCCGAAGATGAGCGACTTGGTCAACCTGACATCGAAGCTGACCGGCGCGATTGCGAGTATCACGCCTGCCAGCGTCAACCCGACCGTATAGGGCAGATGCAGCCTGCGCGCGATCATCGCGACGACCGCCGCGATGAGCAGGAACATCTCGATCTGATCGATGCTCAGCTGCATGCCGGTCGTCCCGGAAAACCGCTTCGATGCGATGGGTACCTGTCAGTTGGGGCGGGCATGAATTTATCGCGTGGCCCGGGGTGCATCACGCAGCCAGGCGCGTGCCTCATCGAGTTGAGCCATCTCGAAAAAACGCACTTCAGCGGGAATGAATGGAGAAACCAGCGCGGTCATCCATTCGATCCATTTCTTGTCGGTCACTATCGCCGCATGCGAAAAATCCTTGAGGTGAGCGGGGCTGAACTTGAGGTCGCGCCATAGCGCTGCGGGCTCGATCGCACCGATGTTGCGCACCACTTCGAGAATGCGAATCTTGCCGTGCTCGGCAATCATGCGTTCGATGGTGGCGGCAACCTGGTCGAACGCCGCGCCGTCCATCGCGCCATCGAGCGTGATCTCGAGGATATTGGTGCCGGCAATCTGTTTGCAGGTCAGCATGGGTGTTCTCCGTCCTTCGATGCAATGCCGGCGATTGTACCGGTCGTGGAAGTCGACCCGCCGCTGCAAAGTGCGCGACTGCAAGCCGCGCGATGGTGGAGCGGCGGGGCAATGTTCAAGCGAGCTACCGTCGTTGACCGAGTTTCCGCCGGAGAGACTCGGTCGGCAGGACTGCTTGGACGCGTTCCATCGTGCGCGAGGGTCGCGTCACGCGTCGCCTTGAAATCGTGGCGCTTTCATGCGCTGCTTCGCGAAGCTTTTGTGACGACGCATTGCCAAGGAGCGTTTGATCAATTGCGTTCATCGTCACCCCGGCGAAGGCCGGGTTCCAGTCAGACTTTGTATCCCGACCACAGGCCGGGATTCCTTTTTACTGGATTCCGGCTGGGGCGAAGCCCGGTCTATCCTGAGCCTGTCGAAGGGGCCGGAATGACGAGCAAAATCACAGTTTCCCTAGAAGCTTAGCTCAGGGAGCCGGCGAAGCCGAGGGAACTCTCGCGTCCGCCGCTGCGCCGGTCTGGACTGCTTCGCCGAGCAGGCTGTATTCGATCGCGCCTTTGTCTCCGCGCTTGACTCGGAACATGGTTTGGTCGGCCGCCGCGATTGCGCGTTGAATGGATACGGTCGGGTCCACAACCGTGACCACGCCGACGCTGCAAGTCACCCTCCAGTTTCCCTCCGCGAGCGTCTCCCGAAGCTCTTGCACGAATTTCTCGATGATCTGTTGAGCCCCGCGGCTGTCGGTATCGGGCAGCACCAGCGCGAACTCATCACCTCCCAACCGTGCGGCGGTATCGGTGTCGCGCAGCAATCCCTTGAGGACCCGCCCGATCGTCTGCAATACCTGATCTCCGCCGGAGTGACCGTGCGTGTCGTTCACGGACTTGAAATCGTCCACGTCCACGTAGGCGAGAGTCAGCGGTTCCTTCTTGCGGTGCGCCAAGGCGAGGTCATGCTCGAGACGTTCGTCAAAGGCCCGCCGACCGTAGAGTCCGGTGAGACTGTCCGTACGAGCGAGATGCTGTTGACTGCGCAGGCTCTTGCGAAGAATTGTCAACAGCAAAGCCGTGATGACGAAAAATGCAAATCGGACGAGCATGTTCCAGACGGGAATCAGAGAATTCGAATACAGGTGGCCCGAAGCCAGGTCCGCGATGAACCAGCTCAGGCAAGAGAGGAGGGCGATCGCAATCCCCGTCCATCTGCCGGCATACCAGGCCGCCAGCGCAACAGGCATCAGGTAGAACACAGAAAGGGACACTTCGTATCCGGTGAAGTAATCCATTCCTCCTACAATGAGGACACAACATACCGTGAGCGCCAGCAGCGCCACGCGACCAAGGCGAGCCAGATGCCGGTCGAGCCTTCCAAGTACGCGGATCATCGCGCTGCGCCCGATGCTTTGGCAGCGATGCGACCGCAAGCCGACGATGCCTGCCGGGGGAACTCACCCCGGTGATCGCATCGCGCCGCGCCGTTTCGCCACACACCTTCGATGGGCCAGACTGGTCTTACCATGGGGACGCGGGATCATGAGGCAGAACGCGGTGGATGCTACGCCCAAATCCGCTGCCGCTTCCACGGCCCGGTCGAATCCGTCCGGGACCTGCCCCGACAGGCCTTTGCAATGCGAATGCGCGCATTCAATCATCGACAGCTGAAGTACAGGCCGTTCACTTGGGTGGATACCTCGTCGGCTGGCTGACGTGAGTGACCCTCGGCCTTTTGCTGCCGACGGCCACCGGCTTTGCGCCGGACATCGCATCGGAAACCCGCGCCGGACCAAAGAGCGCCTGCACATGGCCAGCCGCCGGTTGCAAGCCATACACATGTTGCAGGGTTGAGCGGGTACAAGCGCAGCTGCAAAGGCAAGCGGGCGGATTGATGCGCTCTGGAATTCGCCAATTGGCGGCGCCAGTGATGCGTGTCGTTTGAGAAGCCGGCTGCTGCAGTCGCTGCGCTCGCAAAGCAGGCATGAGCCGCATGACGAACGGACGGTTGGGCGCGTAATGCTCTCGCCGTCGCTCGGGCCCCAGTTTCGACCAACTGCAATGCCGATGTCACGACGCTGTCAACGCGAATGCCCAGTCTTCGCTTGCCATCGAGAACCGGAATGCGCCGGGCGCCGTGGCAATCGACAGTCATCCGTTTGCGATCACATCCGAGGAACTGGCCACCATGAATCTTTCGAGGAGTTTGCCGATATCCATCGGCGCTGCGTTCTTGACCCTATGCGCCGGCGGGCACGCGCTGGCCCAGACGCGCACGCTGTTCGGCTACAACCAACATCCAACCGCGACACCCATCAAGCATCTGGTGGTGATCTATCAAGAGAACGTTTCGTTCGATCATTACTTCGGCACCTATCCGATCGCGACGAACCCGCCCGGTGAGCCGCATTTCCATGCCTTGCGCGGTACGCCGCTGGTCAACAATCTGGTGACCGCGAACCTGCTGGTCAACAATCCAAACTTCACGAATCCGGCGAATGGCGATGGAGCAGCCAATCCCTTCCGACTGGACCGCAGCCAGGCTGCCACGGCAGACCAGAATCACGCATACACCGCCGAGCAGCAGGCCTATGACGACGGCGTGGCCGACTTGTTCCCGCTTTACACCGGCCGCGGCACGCCGGGTGGCGTCGGCGCCTTCGGGACGACCGGCCAGGTCATGGGTTATTACGATGGCAACACCGTGACGGCATTGTGGCGATACGCCCAGCGCTTCTCGATGAACGACAACGCGTACTCTGACACGTACGGCCCGTCGACCCCTGGTGCGCTCGAAGCGGTATCCGGACAAACCAACGGCATGCAGATCGTGCTGAGCTCCAGGGACAACTATTACGTTCCGGACGGGCAGGGCGGATACACCATGATCAACGATGTCGACCCCGCCAACGACGTGTGTTCAAGCGCAACCGACCAGGCAGTGATGACCGGGCCCAATATCGGCGACCTGCTCAACGCGCGCAACATTTCCTGGGGCAGCTTCATGGGCGGGTTCGACCTCAACCATATCAACGACAACGGGACCGGAGGCTGCGGGCGCAGCACGTACTCCGAGACGGTCAACGAGACGGTGGGCGACTACATTCCTCACCACGCCTGGTTCCAGTATTTCGAGTCGACCGCCAATCCGACGCATGCGCCGCCAAGTTCGGTTTCGGCGATCGGCCACACGCAGTCGGGCAATGGAACGGGCGTCGATCCGGCCAATCACGAATACGACATCACGTCGTTTCGCGCTGCGGTCAATGCAGGGAATTTCCCGGCGGTCTCCTACCTGAAGGCGGCGGCGTACCAGGATGGTCATGCAGGCTATTCCGATCCACTGGATGAGCAGGCGTTCCTTACCCATGTGATCAACTTCATCCAGCGACAGCCGGAGTGGGAAAGCACCGCGATCGTCGTGACCTGGGACGACTCCGACGGCTGGTATGACCATGCCTTCGCAACCACCACCAGCCCATCGTTCGATTCGACCGCGGACCAACTCGACGGGCCGGGCACCTGTGGTACCGGAACGCCTTTGAACGGAGTTGGCGGTTTGCCGGTCAATGGCCGTTGCGGTCCCGGTACCCGGATTCCATTTTTCGTGATCTCGCCTTACGCGAAGTTCAACTATGTCAGCCATGGGCTGATCTCGCAGGCATCCATCGTGCGTTTCATCGAGGACAACTGGCTCGGCGGTGAGCGCCTGGGTGGCGGTTCGTTCGACGCGGCCTCCGGAAGCATCATGGACATGTTCGACTTCGGCCACGGTGGCAACTCGAAGCCGCTGTATCTGGATCCAGAGCAGGGCACCGAAGTAACCCAACAATCACTTTCCTCGTCAGCGGAATAAGGACCCGCCAGACAATGGCCTTCGCCAGGGATGGCGCCGGGGCCGGGAAAGAAGGGAACACTGCCTTCCGATGCATGCGCCTCAAATCAGGCAACGACTGCGCCGAACCGGATGCATTGGTTCGAGACGCTATCTCACCGGTCATGCCAGTGTCGGCGTTTCAAGGAGTTCTCCGTGTGTCCATGCGAGTTGAAAATGTCGGCGACAAGCGAACGACACATCGCTTCGAAGCTTCTGATCTTCCGCGTCGACCGCGCGTCATCGCAGTTGCGCTCCTGGCCGCCACGTTCGGACTGACGATCAGCGTCAGCGTTACTGCACAGAGCGCACCGCCCGCGTCGAAAAACCGGCCAGCAGACGGACAAAACCTTGAAAGCGGCAGCAACCCGCATCCCGTCACGTTGGTGCGTCCGCCGGTCCGGCCGTTGTCGGTGATGGCCAAACTCGGTCGAAAGCTTTTCCATGACCGCACGTTGTCCGGGTCAAGCCGGATGTCGTGCGTCAGTTGCCACGCCCCTTCGCATGGCTACGGCCCTGCGGGAAAGGAATCAGTTGTCATGGGCGGCCCGCACCAGCATGCGGCAGGCTTTCGCGCCGTCCCATCGCTGCGTTACCTCTACCGGCAACCGGCCTTCAGCATCGGACCGGACAGTTCCGGCGACAACGACAGCGTCGCCACGCTGCAGCAGCAGGTTCAACGCGCCAACGATCATGTTCGCGTGGTGAAGACGGCGCTTGATCCGCTGGCGGCAGCGAGCAACCTCGTGCCGCAAGGCGGACTCTTCTGGGACGGCCGCGCCGACACCTTGCAGCAGCAGGTGAACGGTCCGATGTTCAATGCAGTGGAGATGGATGCCGGCTCGCCGGACCGTGTGGTGGCGAAGCTCGAAAAAGCCCGCTACGCGGGTGATTTTCGACTGCTGTTCGGCACGCATATCTTCGACGATCGGCGCCAGGCGCTGGCCGAAGCGCTGTTCGCCATCGCGCGCTACCAGATCGAGGATCCGAGCTTCCATCCGTTCACGAGCAAATACGATGCATGGCTGGAAGGCAAAGCTCGGTTGACACCCGCGGAACTGCGCGGCTATCGCGCATTCAACAATCCGAAAAAAGGAAACTGCGCAGCCTGCCATCTCGACAAGCCGACCCCCGACGGTCTGCCGCCTTTGTTCACGGACTATCAGTACGAAGCCCTGGGCGTGCCGCGCAACAAGGCCATTCCCGCAAACCGCGATTCGCGATACCACGATCTCGGCGTCTGCGGGCCATTTCGCTCGGACATGCGAAGCGAAACGAAGTATTGCGGCATGTTCCTGACACCCAGCCTGCGCAATGTTGCGCTGCGCCGCGTTTTCTTCCACAACGGCGTTTTCCATTCGCTGAAGCAGGTGCTGGACTGGTACGTCAATCGGGATCTGCATCCGGAGCGGTTTTACCCGCGCGACGCGGTTGGCCATGTCGTCAAGTACGATGATTTGCCGAAGCCGTATCGTGGCAACGTTGATACGACCGATGCGCCGTTCGACCGTCATCCCGGCGAGTCGCCGGCATTGAGCCCGCACGACATCGACGACGTCATTGCGTTTCTCGGCACGCTGACCGATCGCGACCTTCGCGCGACTACCCGGGCGCGCTAGCCTAGCTGCCACTTGACGCACCGGATGAAAAGCTCGCGTCCTCGATCGGTCGGAGCCCGTTCACCTCTTGTCTTCGCCGGCCCCGCCGGAATCAGCGGCGATTGCGCGTGCCGCTGATGGCCGCTGACCCGACTTCGCAACGTAGGACGTGGAACAGGGGTGTCCGCTACGGCCGCCAATCGCCGTCCGCCGTACCGTCCGGGCTTGCGAGCACGACCTTGTAACCATCGGGATCGCGCAACCAGATTTCCCAATGATTGGGTCCGCCAACGCCGTCGGGCGGATTCCGATGGCGACGCATGATGACTTCCGCCCCCATCGCTTCGGCCCGGGCAATGGCCGCATCGATGTCATCGACTTCGAACCACAGCAGCAGTCCGTTCCCGGGCGGCATGTCGTCCGGGTCGCCGATGCGCCCGTGATGATGCTCGATTTCCCACCGATGCAGCTGCAGCACAAGCCGGCCGGATGTTTCGAGACGCTCGTAGTTCGGGCCGCCATGCGCGCTGTCGCAACCGAGCAACCGCTGATACCAGCGACTGCTCGCCTCGACATCCTTGACGCAGATGAGAGGTTGTGGACGCATCATTGCTCCGCTGCGAGACGCGTCTTGACGTCCGCGTAAGCCGCATCTATCAGAGCCGATAGCGCCACCCTATTCAATTCCACTCCGGGCCTGAGCTTCACGTGGCGCATGAATCTGCCGTTGCCTTCAAGCAAACTTTGCGGATCCGGGAGGTCGGCTCCCTGGAAGAAGCCGACGTTGACATGGGAGGTGAATGCATCGACGTAGGCAAACGCGGCGCCGCCCACGCAGGCGGTGGGCTGACCATCGTGCAGAACCTCGGTGACGTCGTTTCCGCAACGGCGTATTGCTTCGAACCAGCGTCGCGCAATGGCGCCGAGCTGACCCTTATGATCGTCCAGCCAATGATTCACGGACGGGTTGCGCTCGGCCGCGTCATCAAATCGAAACAAGGCCCTCATGTTCCACCTGCCGGCGTCGCACGAAGTTTGACAGCAACAGAGCGCGCTATCGAGGCGCGCAAGGTCCGGACTGAAATGAGGCCCTGTAGCGCCATGCCGGCGCGCGTCCGCTCGAAGCCAGCGTCAGGCGGCACGTTTCAGTCCAGGAATTCCCAAGTATCCGCGCCGTCGAAGTGGCGCACCGGTACCGACTCGAGCAATTTGGGATCGAAGTTTCTCAGGTTCACGCCATGACGCGCGCCGGGCTTTGGATTCAATGGCTCCCAATGCGTGACGCAACCGCACGTCGCACAGCGAATCGTTCGCAGAGTCCGGTCGCCCTGGATGTACTCCTGCGTGTGCTCCGGGTGTCCTGTGACTTTCACCATGCCGAACTCATAGTAGGCCCAGAGTCCGCCGAGCCGCCTGCACAGGGAGCAGTTGCAGCTAGTGGCCTTCTCCGGGACGGAAGGCAGCTCGATCGTGATGGCTCCGCAGTGACAGGTTCCTGCAAGCATCGATTGGACCCGCTTGATCGTTGAGTCTCGCGAACTCGGGCGCGGCAACTGTGACGGCCGATGCGTAAGTCACGCGTTCGCCGCAACGCATGATTGCACGGGACTGGTCGCTCGGGAATCCCCGAGCTGTGCCGCAGAAGCCGCCGGCGCTGCTCGCGCAGGGCGAACGTCACGAGCGAGGCGGTGACGGGAAGCCTGTGGCGGATATGTCGTGCGCCACCGTGAACGAGCCCGATTGACCCACCGAGACTGAAGCTGCCTCGGAAATCCCGGTCGGCACGAGCAGCCAGAACTTGCGCGAGCGAGACACGATGGCGCTCTCAAAAGGCTTGCCGTTGAGCGTGGCGCGGACCGGAAATCCCCGTCGGCCGGGCCAAAGTGGTTTCGCTGCAACCGACCAGCGCACGGCTGGATCAAACGGGACTTCCGCGGCATTGCCTTTGTGGCCGCTGAGCAGGACCGCATTGAATTTGTCGGTTCGCATTACTTATCTCCTAGCATGGAGCGTTCCGCACGAGCGGTGCTGGAAAAGTAGACTTGGCCCGTTGCGAAACTCCGGGAAATCCGGCGATCAGCGAAATCCGCTGAAACAGCGAAGTCCACTCTGCTCTTGTTACGACAGGCATCGCGCACTCGCACTCGTCGCACTCGTCTAGTTGGACTGGATCCTTCCGGATGGACTCAGGCCCTTGAACACAAGCCAGAGGCCCAGCGCCATTTCGAAGAGAACCATCGGCGAATCGAACCAGTACGCGTTGACCTGGGTATCGAAATGTGGAAACACGATGAAAGCGAAAGCACAGATGACGCACCACGCGGACGAGATCACGCCGAACAACGCCAATGCGATCGGGATATACCTCGACTTGAACCACAGGTAGCTGCAAATCGTCGACGCCAATCCCCAGTACGGCAGACCCACGTAGTACGCATCATGGTTTGAGGCGATGTTCAGCCTCGCAAGGGTCTGCAACTGGTCGGCCTGGAACACCGGCAGATACGCAGCATCACCCAGGAGACGGAGCGCGCCCAGCATGTTGATCGCGGTCACGGTCCACATCAAGGCGAAGAGCAATCTGCAGAATGTCGCGAGCAGGGCCAGGGACCGGTTGACCGGCTGGAGAATCACATATAGCGCCGTGAGCAGAATTACGATGGTCACGACGTAGATCAGATTGCAGGCGACGTTGAGACGAATCAGAGTCGCGTGCGTCATCACGTTCCGGGCCGTATCCACGGCATTGTCCGGGACGATGAGGCGAAAGTTGATGCCATAGTTCGCAAGGATCACGATCACGATCGCGAACAGGAAAGCTAATCCCGCAATTCTTGCGGCGCGGCGTTGCGAGTCGCTGTAGTCGCCGATCGAATTCACGTTCCTGCTCTCCTGCCATCGATTCGCGTCCAGAGGCCAAACGAATGAGTCGGCGTGCGGTACGTGTGGCCGCGGCGTCCGGCGTTTCGTTTGGTTACCCGTATGAGCTCCATTGGAAGGCCTTCTCTCAGAGGGGTCGGTCGACGAGCACAAGTACGCAACCCGTTTCGGAATGAACGTCGGAATGTACCGACCCGACACCCGCCACGCTGGCCCATCCGGAGCATAGACGTTGGCCGCCCACTGTGAGGTCGCCATCAAGCACGTATATGAACTCCGGGCACTCATGCTCATGGAGAGGCAGTCGCGCGCCGGGCTCGAATCGGAGAATCTGCATCTCCAGTCCATCAGTAACGGCAACGTCCTTGACGAAGACGCCGGTAGCGAATGTCGATGGCTTCCAGGGTAGATCATCGCATTGCACGCACAGGAGCTGTCCGCGATCAATCTCACTCATTTCGTTCTCCAGGTTGGTGCCAGCACTCGCCCTCTGAATCAGGTGGTCGAAACTGGAGTCAGGCTTCTGGTTGCGCGCGGGCCGCGTCGCCGGCTGGCTGGAAGTGGATATACCGCCATACGACTTGCCGGCCCTCCGCCCCTTTTTGCAACACAAGCTGATCAGTACCCAGCTCTTTCCTTGGCCCAGCGTCTCGGCGATATGTCATGCTCCATTGAAACGTGTACACCGCAACTGTCTCCCAGATGCGCAGCTCGTGTGACTCCTCCGAGTAGGCCAGAACGTCGGCATTTGTCGCGAACTCCCGATAGCTCTCGGCACACTTGCTACGGCCGCTGGCGTACTCGACGTAGCCAAGTCCCAAGATCACAGCGTGTTCGTGAAAGCACGGCTCCAACCCGTCAAACTCCTTGTTCCGCCAGGCGGCGTCAATCCTGGCCAGGACTCCGCGAATCGCTTTCTCGTCAGACACAGCTATCTCTCCTGCGGGCCGCACAGTGTGACTTTCGCACAGGCGAGCGCCGACCCGGCGAGGCCATACACGTCTCAAGCGCAATGATCTCAAGGCTGATCATGGGCGGCTGGACCACGGAGCCACGCTGCCCACGATCGTAACGCTCCTCGGGTTGTCGATGGCGCGCAGCACGCCAGCCGAAATTTCCGAATCGTGAAGCCACCGGGAACCGTCGCCGCAAAGATGGAAGCCGAGGATGATCTGGTGGTAGTTGATGGTTCCGGGAATGTCGCGATCCAGCAGGAACGAAGCGGCACGTTGCGCAGGATTGGCCGACGCACTGCCACGCACCTGAAAAAAATCGCATGGGATATCCGTGGGCGCCAGTGATTTGGCGAGTCCTGGACCCAGTTCATCGTCGTGAAGCCACGCCAGCACCAATGCGGGAGGTCCGATACGGTGGACGTGCTCGGCGAGGGCGTCCACAAAGCCATCCGGGTCGGACCAATCGAGCGCGAGCAGGCAGTGCTCGCAGTTTGCGTTTGCGATTGCCTTGTCCAGTTTCCGAAGCGATTCCTCTGTTCTCGCGACCGAAGTGAGAACCTTGCATCGATCGGCCAAGGCCCTGCTCACCGCCGCGAGCATGCCCGTGCCGCCAATGATCACCATGTGGGAGTGCGTCGCGGTCATGGCATCAAACAACGGTCAGGTTGCGCTTTCGGCCACGGTCGGCAAAACCCGGCACTGACCTACACTGAGTCCAACTTCTCTACCAGCAGCATCCGTTCCGAGAAGGGATCACAGACCCTCCGTGCGAACAGGTGGAAATCGAGGTGGCTTCGAGGGTCGCAAGCACGTGTCAATCGGCTCCACTTCGGAGCTCACGCTACTGCTTCGCCAACGGCATCGATGCGGGCGTGTTGGTTTGCCACCTCGCGTTGCACCCTGCGAATCAACATGACGGCCAAACTCACGATGAGCGCGGCGTACACGTACTGTGTGAGCGACACTCCGACGCCAAACGGAAACCAGATGCCAGGCACACCCAGCGCCTCCAGCACACTGAATTGACTGGCCGCAACCAGCAACACCACGATGAAAGTGAGCAGGCGGTCTGGCTGCGGTTTGCGCAGCCCGATGATGGCAATCGCGAACAGAAAAATGGCCAGCGGAATACGCCATACCGGTCGCATCACGACATACGTATGCGGCGTGGTGAGCACCAGCGCCACGCTGAGCAAGGCAATGGCGCCGATGGTCCAGCTCAGCCATCGCCAACGTTCGAGTTGGTAAAAGTGGCGCCACGCCATGATCCATGCGGCCAGTCCCAGCGGGATCAGGCTGTAATGCACGACGATATACACCGACAGACTCTCGTACGGCATCCAGGCGTAAACCGCCTGGTTGAGTCGGTACGCTGCGGTCAGCAGCAGCGCCGCGCACAACCACGGTACGAAACGTCCCGGCGAAATCGCCGAGCGGAAGCACCATGCCAGCAGCGCCAGCAACACGAAAGCCAATGGCTCGGCGACTTCGACCACATAACCGTTGAACGTTTCCAGCCAGTCCGATTGGTACTGTGCGTGGATTCCCTCACTCGTGCCGAGCATGGGAGGGATGTGGATGCCACCCGCGTCCGGACCGCGCCCCATCCCGGGGCGCATCCAGACCCGTATCGCGATGACTGCGTCATGCATGCCGTTGGCCTGAAGTGGCACATGGAACACCTGCGGCCTGCTGCTGTAGATGACGGGTGTGTTGCCTGAAAAGTCACCTGATCCGCCGATCAGGGTACCGTTCCAGTACAACTGGTAGACATCTTCGACATTCGCCGGTGCGAGCAGCGCAATGTCGGTGCCGGCGGGGGCGTTTGCGACGACGCGCATGCGGTACCACGCGTATCCCGAATAGCCTTTGTGGCCGCGCGCCGACCAGCCGGGCACGTAGTTCGTGAGACCGACGTCGCCATCGTGCGCGCCGGGAGCGGGCGTGAGGTCGACGATTTCCCAGCCTGAAGCGTCGAATCCCGGTGCTGCCCAGCGCGGGTCGTCGCCAAGGCGGAATCGCCATGGCCCGGTCAGCAAATGGGACGCCTGCCCAATCTGGACGCGCATCGCCGTGCCCGGCCCGATCGTTCCGCTCGGGGAGGCGATTGCGGGCACCTCGGACTGACCATGGTCGATAACGTCCGACACATTTGCGTTCGGATGTGTCACCTCCGCCCGCACCGAATGGATGGTCAGCCCCGCAAGGGCGATCAGGAGGATTGCGCAATGTAGACAAGTCTTCATGAATTCTCCGCAAGAGGATCTCGGCTTCACCAAATGGGCAATCAGATACCTGATTGGCGACGATGCACAGCAAATGAAATTCCGTTTGTGCTGAGCCCTTGGACACACTCAGGACAGGCGTAGCTTGCGCAAGCAAGCGAAGTCGAAGCACTGATCGACGCGGCCCTTCGACTTCGGCCCTACGGGCCTACGCTCAGGGCGAACGGCGGGTTGGTCAGCTGAATTTCGTCGCTGATCGGAATCAAATATCACCTTCGCCTGCGCAGCGGGCCTGTATCCGCTTGGCGAGTATTCGATGGCCTGCTGCAAGCGAATTGTAGACACGGGTTGACTGCGAAATGTTGCGAAACCCGGTTGGAAAACCGGGATCAGATAACCGGGGATCTCCAGCAGATTGCCCATTTCGGAGGGAGCGCCCGCAACACGGGGCAGGTTTGCTCCGCCCTGTTTCGGGCTCATGAGCTGGGCCACCGCCACGCCGAGCACGACCGAATAAAAGGCACAGACAAATTCAAAAGGACTCATGTCGATCTGGAAACCGCCGCGCGGCCTCGCTGTTCAACAGCCATCTGCCCGGTCACCTGCAGGAATGCGCGCGCTGAGAGCCGCAATCACCGCACGAAGTAACCAGATACTCTCCACGATCCATCCTTCTCCTGCATCGGAGTGAGGGTTTCCGTCGCACTCGCCTTGTGCTCGAACTCGGTGGCAAATTGAATGACGACGTAGTTGCCGTCCGGAACACCTGGCAGGGTGTGTGTAAAAACGGCGGACTTGAAAGTACGGTGATTTACCTTGCCCAACGGTGAGCGGACCTTTTCCACGGCATCTTGCCACGACGTTTCGCTGACGGACGACTGAAAAAAGCTGGCTGCCTGCTGCCAACTCTCGCGGTATTTGCCCGCATCGACCAGCCCGAGCCACCGGGTTGCGGATGCCTTTGCGCTGGCGACAGCCGCGGACTCGGACTGTTGTGCGATTGCGGGCGCGCAGAGAAGCGCAGAGATGGCGAGAATCATGGCGAGGACAGGCTTGATCACGATCTTTCCTCCGTGCCGGGACAGCAGATCTTGTGAACGCGTGCAGTGATAGTCCGAAAATGCCATCTGCAGCTCCGCTTACCTGGCTCCCATGACGTCTTGGACCTTCGCAGCATTCCGGGCCTCGGCTAGAAGCGCAACTTGCCCGAGAGAACTTCCCACCACAGGCGCCAGTCGCCCATGAGGCTGAAGCCAGGGTACTTGAACGTAGCCGGTCTGTTGTGCTCGAAAAAGAAATGTCCCACCCATGCGAAGGCATAGCCTTGGAAGAGAGCAACCGCGACCAGCCACCAGATTTGGGTGGCGACTGCTGCGACGATCAGGATGAGAGCAATGCTGGTGCCAACGAAGTGCAGGCGGCGTGACACTCGGTTCTCGTGCTCGCTCAGGTAGAAGGGATAGAACTCACCAAATGTTCGAAAGCGGGTATCGCTCATTTCTCTAGCCCCGAAAGAGATGGTGCTGTTTGTGTTGCCTAACGCAGAGCAAAGCCGCGGCGAACCACCAAAATGGATGTACTCGCCTCGACCGAGGGGTCAGGCCTCGCCTGGCCGCGCCCGATTGGGCCTGTTTCCGCTCGGGACCTCATGGATACGGCGTGCCGTCCTTGCGCACAAACCTTCCGTCCCGGTTGTGGCTCATCAAGTCGATGTCCGAGCATGTGGTGAGGTCGTCGGGTTGGCGTGACCCGACTTCCAGGTAGACCGCCACCTTGGAACCAAGGTTCTTCAGGTGGTGACCGTTCCCCGTGCCCTTGGCGAATGCAGCGCAGTCTCCCGGATTCAGCAGGGTCGGTCCACCGTCTTCGACGAGAGTGAGCTCACCTTCCAGAACATAGACGAACTCGTCTTCATGACTATGCGAGTGCCGTTGACTTGACCATCGTCCAGGCGGCAGCGTCATCAGGTTGACTCCGAAGTCTTGAAGTCCTCCTGCATCTCCCAACCTTCGGCGCGTACGGTCGGCGCATGCGGCATTGAATGGCTCAGGGTATCCCGTGCCAATACGCACGGGGACAGCGGACACATCGATCTTCGGCATGGTTTCCTCGGCTCCTTGCGAAGGAAGTGGCTGGACGGATGAGACCTGTGCACACCGCCCTGGTTGACTGCGAGGCCCAACGCATTAGTTAAGCGGCGGCGAAGCCGTCCGTCTTGAACGATTTGTCAGGCAGCATGGCGAGCCTCGATGTGCCCGAGCACCGCGAACACAAGGAGCACACCGCCTGTGACCCACCCACCAAGACTGAAACTGCCCGGTACGTATAGAGCTATTGCCGTGCCTGAAGCAATGAGAATTGCTGCGAGGGCGAGGAAGCTACGCATGCCGTAGAGCGTAGCGAAGGGGAGATAGTGCGCTCCAAGTAAAACCATCATGGCTGGAAAGAACCAGTCAATGCGATATGCCACGACCGGGGCGACGAGAAGCATGGAAAGTGGAAGTACGAATGCTACTTGAATTGCCAAATACCGAAAGGGGTTTTCCGGTTTGAGTGACGCGGGTTTACCAAGGATGCGAAGCAGTATTGAGACAAGCGGGTAGATGGCGAACCCGCCCAACACAAGGAGAAGTATGGCCGCCTTTGGCGTTTGCCAAACTGCAAGGGCTGCCGAGGCAAGCCAAAGAACGCCAGATACTGCTTGGCCGATGAGACCGCCGAGATAAACGCGGCGTACTTCGTCTTGTGCATCCTTGACGAGCATATGGACTCCCGGTGTTGTGCTGCCTGACGCAGGAATTCAGCCGCAGCCATAGGCCGTTCGCTGCAATGACGGGTTAGGCGGTGCCCGTGCCGCCGGCTGGCCGGCCACCCCACCGATGCCCGCAGGCTACACATTGCCACTGAGGGTTGCGGTCGAGGATGACGCAGCCGCCCAGGACGACCTCACCGGCATCGAGCTTACGGCGGAGCTTCCTGTCGAACGAGGGCATACCGTACTGGATGCGCGCGACCTGCCCGGCGCTGCAAGACGGGCAGAATGATGGCCTCCGCTCGGACATCGTGATGACCTTCGCTCTCCGCCGCCTAACGCCATGTTGGGCCGCGCCGGCCACCGAGCCAGAGCAAGCGAAGAGTCAGTTCCGCCGTCGACTTGAACATATAGTGAGCCTTCTTCACCACAGCTCCAAGAGTTGGCGGATTAGTGCAGTGCCTCTTGGCGAAAGCACGAAGCCGAGCAAACTACAATTGAGCACGACCATAAACCAAAACGCAATTTGGAAAGAACGCTTACTCGATTTGTGCCGGAATATCTGCTGACCGAGAAGTGCACCAGGCCAACCTCCCAGGAGCGCCCAGAACTGCAAGATATTTTCAGGGGTGCGTTGCGCATCTCGCTTTGCAGCCAACTTGTCCAAGCCGTACATGATGAATGTAACGGAACTCATGCCAACAGCGCCCCAAAACAGCAAATGCGGAAACCGGCCAAGAGTTACAAGCCACCAAAGAAGCGGAAAGACGAGGAGCGCAGCTACCGACAACCCGACGCGCTTTGAGGTCAACACGTTCGACACTGCAGCGAGGCCTGCCGGTTTTATACGCACAGCACGTACCTTGCCATCCGGAGAGCGGCCAAACTCAAACGAAACCGTGTCACCGACCGAAGGCCGTGGTGCGCCACGCGCCACACCGCTGATGTGAAAAAAGACACGCTCACCACCCGAATCCGGCTCAATGAAACCGAAGCCTCGGTCATCCTTCCAGTCCACAACCCATCCCCGCATCGCCCGAGGTCCCCGAAAAAAGGCTAACGTTCGAGCTAAGCGGCCTGCCGTTGGCGCTCCGCTTGAGGGAGGGTCAGGCGGCAACGCTGAGACGAATGTCTGCTGCAACGCTTGCCAGGTTGCTGGCAAACTGATGCCCACCCTCGTCAAAGGATCGAAAAGTTGCCTCAGGCACTCGGGCGCTATGAAGTGCTAGGTGCTCGAAGGGAACAATCGCGTCGTCGCGACAGTGGTAAAAGAAGATGTTCCGGATATTTGAAAGTTTGTCGGCGACGTTGCTTGATAGTTTCAGGTCGTCGTAGTTCCAGCGGTCTTGGTCCCAAGAAGGCACTGCAAGCAAGAAAATGCCTGCAATGGGTGTCTCTGTACCTTCCTCTGAAAGGAGTCTCAACAGAATCGATCCGCCGACGGAATGAGCCACCAAGACCACTTTCCCAGAAAGTTGCGAAAGTTCCGAGGCAATCTTCTGCTTCCAAGACTTGACGTTGGGATCGCCCTCTTGGGGCATTTGGGGGTAGCGCACATCGTAGCCAGGCCCAAGCGCTCGCTTCAAGGAGGCTGCGAGGGGCGCGTCTTCTTCATGAGCGCCTTTGCCTCCACCCTGAACGAAGAGAATGTGTATCGGGATCATGCGCGATTCCGGTTGGTTCGAGATGTGCGAATTGGGAACTTGCCGCCTAACGCCCGCGCTCACCGGCGGGCCGAGCAACGCGAGGCCCGTTCGAGTGCAGCGCGTTGTTAGGCGACATGACCCATCTCCGAGTCAGCGCGCGCACCGGTAGTGCATGGCGACCGCGCCGCTGCGGAGCGGCTTCGCCGAGATCAACTCGAGCCGTCGCGTGCTGGGCAGGCCGCTCTCGTAAAGGGTCGGGCCGTGGCCGGCGATCCTGGGGTGGACGAGCAATTTGTACTCGTCGATCAGATCCAGCCGGTCCAGAGCGGTCGCGAGCTTGCCGCTACCGAGGAGTACGCCGTCTGGGGTTGCGTCCTTGAGCTTCTGTACGCCCGTGCGCAGGTCGTCGGCGATGTGGTGGCTGTTGGTCCACGGGAAGTCCTTTCGCGTCGAGGACACCACGTACTTGGGCTTGGCCTCCAGCTTGACCGCCCACTCGCGCATCGCCGGCGGTGCCTCCGCGTCGCCGCGGGCGACCGCGGGCCAGTAGCTCTCCATCATCTCGTAGGTGACACGGCCCCACAGCATCGCCCCGCCCTCGTCCATGAGGCGGGTGAAGAAGGCGTGTGTCTCGTCGTCGGCGATTCCTTCCTGGTGGTCAACGCAGCCGTCCAGGGTGACGTTGATACTGAAAGTCAAAAGTCCCATGGTGTCCTTCGTTCGAGCGCCTGACGCCTGAGTTAAGCGGCGCGCTTTTTTTTGCGCGTCCGCTTGGACGAATAGTCAGGTGCCAAGGCTACAACCGAACGCCGAACCGCCCAAGCACCCAGACCAGACCGAAGTACAGACCGACCGTGACAACGCACGATGCAGCGAACGCCGGCCAGAACCCCACACCGCTCTTGAGCAAGGCCGGCAGGATGAGAAACAGCGGCAACGAGGCCAGGACGAGCCAAAAGATGCCGTGCGACAGCGACGCAATGGCCTCGATGTTGCCAGTACCGCGGTAGAGCCAAACGAACGCAAGCAAGGACGTGAGCGGCAACGAGGCCAGCACTGCGCCCCACAACGAACTGCGCTTGCCGAGCTCTGAAACGGCCACAACGACGACCGCGGTTATAAGAACCTTGATTGCATATTGCAGCATCGATTCTTGGCACCTAACGCTTGAGATAAGCGGCGCGCGGCTTTTCGCGGGCGAGAGTTCCTACGAAAAAGTAGACACCATCGGTCAGACACACTGGGCCTCGAACTCGTTCGGCGAACGATACCCCAGGGCTGAGTGTAAGCGGTGCTGGTTGTAGAAATCGATGTAGCTGCGAAGGGCTGCGCGCAGTGTCCGATCGTTGGTGAAACGCTGTCGGTGATACATGTCCGACTTCATCGATTTGTTCCACGACTCCATGTGCGCGTTATCGGTCATGCGTCGCGGTCGGTTCACGCTCTGCACCATTCCGGCTTTGGCTAGGGCATGCTTGAACGTGCTGGCAAGAAACTCGACGCCGCGATCACTGTGTACCAGCGTACCGGGGTCGGGTCGCCGATGGCGCACGGCCGCGTCCAGTGCGCGGCGGGTCAGGTTCGCTGTCTTCTCCGTGCCCAGCGACCAGCCCAGCAGGCGGCGTGAATAACGATCCATGACCGTTGCCAGATAGCGCCAGGTGCCGGCCACTTTCAGGTACGTCACATCGGTGACCCACACTTGGTCGATACGCTCCACCGTTGTCGCATGGACCTGATTGCCGACACTGACGAAGAATCGGCCCAGTCCGGGCAGGCGCCGATACAGTGTCGCCGAACAGGCCCGGATGGCGTGCTCCCGCATCAACCGTTCGACCCGGCGGCGGCCGACCGACTCGCCATGCTTGCACAGCTCGGCATGCACTCGCGGACTGCCGTAGGTTTCGCGACTCGCTCGGTGTACCTGCTTCACGCGGTCGATCAATCGAGCATCGTCCTGCGCTCGTTCGCTGAGCGGGCGGTCGCGCCAAGCATAAAACCCGCTGGCGCTGACACCGAACAGACGGCATAGGCGCCTCACCGGGTAGGTTTCTTGCTGCTGCTCGATGAAGGCGAAGCGTTCGCTTTTCGAGCGGAAGTGAACGCGATCGCTTTTTTTAAAAGGTCATGCTCGACCTTCAGCTGCTCGTAGGCCTTCTTCACCCGACGCAGCTCTTTCAGCTCCGCCGAGACGGCCGGATCAACGTCCACACCCTTGCTCATGATCGTACCCTCGCGCGCCTTTTTGCGCCAACGAGACAGCATGAAGGGATGAATGTAAAGCGAGGCGGCGACGTCCTGCACGTGGACGCCTGGAAGCTCGCTCAGGCGCACGGCCGTCGCCTTGAAATGCTCGCTGTAGCGGCTGATTGTTCGCGGACCTGGTTTGGGCATGGGGCACTCCTGAAAGTTAGCTCAGGGTGTCCACTAAAGCGTAGCAACTATCGCTTCGGCTTGAATGAGTACAAAGAGACTTCCTCCCCTTACGGCCTCGAAGGCCATGATGGTGTTCACAACCGTCAGCAGAAGAGGAAGTCTCCATGAACACTATAACGATTGGCGTGGACTTGGCGAAGCGTGTGTTTTCGGTGTGTGAGGTCGATGCCGCGGGCCATGTGCTGGCGCGACGCGATCTGGGCCGCGAGGCGTTTGCGCTGTGGCTGGCGCAGGTGCCGGTGGGTAGTGTGGTGGCGATGGAGGCGTGCAGCGGTGCGCACCATTGGGCGCGGCGCTGTTTGGAGGTCGGCCTGCGCCCGCGCCTGATGGCGGCGCAGTTCGTCACACCGTTTCGCAAGAGCCGCACGTCCAAGAACGACCGCAACGACGCCGAAGCGATCGCGACTGCGGCACGCCAGGGCAACATGCGTTTCGTGCCGATCAAGACGCTCGATCAGCAAGCGCGGCTGGCCTGGCATCGGGTGCGCGAAGGCTACAAGGTGGAAAGCCTGGCGATCGGCAACCGTTTGCGCGGATTATTGGCCGAGTTCGGTCGGGTGGTGGCGCAGAGCGATCGCGCCTTGCGCGTTGCGCTGGCGGACCTGGACACCATCGCCGCGTTGCCCTCGGAACTGGTGGAGCTGATCGGTGAGTTGAATGACCACTGGCAACAGGTGCGCGAACGCATCGCCGTGTGCGATGCGCGCATCGAGGCGCATGCGAACGCCGACGAGCGCTGTGTGCGACTGCGATCCCTCATCGGCATCGGCCCGCTCACGGCCGATGCCGTGGTGGCCAGCGTAGGTTCGGCCAGGGATTTCAAGAACGGCCGGCAGCTGGCGGCATGGCTCGGCTTGGTGCCCACGCAGCACTCCAGCGGCGGGCGTACACGCTTGGGCACGATCAGTTGTCGCGGCGATGCGTACCTGCGCACGTTGCTGATCCAGGGCGCACGCAGCAGCCTGCAACGCGCCAAGGCCGTCCGCGTGGAGCAGTCCACGCCCGAGCAGACATGGATCCGACAGCTGGCCTGCCGGATGCCGTTCGGCAAGGTGCTGGTGGCGATTGCCAACAAACACGCACGGCAGGTATGGGCGATGCTCGCCCACGAGGAAACCTGCGATCCCGATGCGTGGCTGAAGCATCCGATGGTGCAACGCCCAGTTGGTAAACACGCCAGGACAGTCGCCATGGCGTGAATCGGTTCCCCGTCAGCGCGCAGCAGTAGCAACGGGTCAGACCCACCCGGGGAGAACCTGACTAACCAGACGGACGTCCAAACGTGTTCGGCCGATCCCCGGACACCGACGACACCGATGAACGAGAGAGGTCTCCGGGCGCGGTTTATACCCTGGTCCGCATCAGCACCACCGATGCAACAAGACCGTTTACGGAAATGCAGTCTGACAATCGTTGAACACTGCACCGCACTGACACGTACGACGCACCACGAGGACAACACCATCACCAGCAAACGCCTCAAAGCTCAAGGCAAGAGCATCAAGCGGGCGATATTGACGGGAAGTCTCTTACGGACGGGAAGTCTCTTACGGAGGGGTTAGGCGTCACTGGGCCTCGGGATGCCAACTTGAACCCTGTTGAGCCAATCTTGAAACCACTCAGTTGGTAAAGACACTTTCTCGAAGGTGTCAGTCCGGAGTTGATTGAGATCATAGGTGTTGGCCAAGTACAGATCCCATTGTGTTTCCACCTCGGTTAGAAGCGGAAGCAGAGGCTCTATATCCGCAGGCGCATCCACATCAAGGTATTGACACCAGAACCGATCACACCACTCTGCAATCTGCTTGTGTGTGAACGGCGAGGTTGCCGGCTTGCAGCCATGCTCCAGCAATCGTACGAACGAAGCTCGTGTGTAGGGCATTTCTATGGCTGGCGACGGTTTCATGCTCGGAGCAATTTGTTGGCGACCGGAGTTCAGGGCTGCAGGGCAAGCAGCGGTCTCGTTTGTGACGCCTAACGCTTGAGTTGAGCGGCGGCGTAGCCGTCCGCCTCGAACGACGGGTTAGGCTTGCGCATCGGGTTTGCTATCGACGACAACGCCAAACTTAGCTTTTGAAAGAACCTTCTCGAATTCCTCTTCGGTCAAATTCTTGCCGTGAAAAATCTGATTGTCTTGTGTAGTGACTTGAATCTCTCGGCCGTGTTTAGAGCGAATCCATTGAATGCACACGGCAGCGAACGCTGCCCAAGGTGACGCTGAATGGAGGGTGTTTAGGACTTCAATAGCGAAGCCCGCTGCCATTGGAGCTTCTGATAGCTGAACGATTCGGCTGAACTTGATGTCGGCTGAGGCAAGTGAGTCGGTGAAGGACTTCTCGCTATCCTTGAACAGCACAATGCGCACTCGATCCATGATTTATCTCTCGATTACCGTGATGGCTCAGGAGCAAGCCTAACGCTGGAATTGAGCGGCGGCGAAGCCGTCCACCTCGAATGAAAAGTTAGACCTCATCCGCCGCGCTCGATCTCGCGAACGCGAGTGACGGCGAAAAGACCAACAGCGGTTGCGAGAATGCCGAAGGTGAGGCCAAGGACAACGCCGATCCAGCCAGCCAGAAAAAGACCGAGGAACGGGGAGCCCAGCGTAAGCAAGACCATGAGGAAGAAGGGCCACGGACGATTCTCCCAATACTCTCGGACCTTAGTCCAGGAGATGCGGCCAGCCTTTAGCTCCATGCGCTGTCCTGTAAGTTTTACGGTCACGTCCTTTCCCATGAGCGAGTCCATTTCCGTGGGGTCTAACGTTGAAGTTCACCCGCCGCGTGCGGCATCACATGCTACTGCGACACCGCCCCATCCGCGCGGTCGGCTGCAACCCATGGTTAGGCCGTGCCCCCCGGACATAGCACTTCGATCGCAAACAATCTCTGAGCCTCAAGTGCCTTTAGCGCAGCATCCAGGCGTTCCAAGTCTGCATTGAACGCCGCAGGCTGAAGCTCTTCCTCGGACTCGACGCGTTTCCCGGCCTTGCCCTGTAGCTTCGAGTGCTTTCGAAGTAGACCGAGCGAGCCTCCAATGTCGTACCACTGGTAGTACTGCGAGTGAACTAGCTCGTTTCGTCGCTCCGCCAATTTGCCGAGCTCCACCATGACCTCGTGGAACGAAGACGTCCGGGTTTTGTCATCACCACGGCGAAGCCCGATGAAGCGTGTGAACAGGACGTCGGCCGCCTTCAGCCGTTGGTTGAACTCCAAGTCGTTCGTCAAGATCGCAATGGACTCTTGATCGGAGTCTGCGATGAGCGACACCGTTTCGTTCAGCAGAGCTTCGAGCGCCTGGAACTTGACGATGAACAGGCCTAGCTGATGAATCGCCGTTGGTTCCGTCACTGGGGAGAGCCTAACACCCGAAATCAGCGGACGCTGAAAGCGGTCCGCTGGATTGAGCAGTTAGCCGAGGAGATTGGAATGAAAACGCTACTCGCCGGGATATTGATGGTCGCCGGGGGTGCCTGCATCGTAGGCGCCCGAATTGCCGGCATTCACATGACCGAGGGAGAGCTACTGGTTGCGTTTTGGTGGCTGTTCGCACTCGGCGTCTTGCTGGCGGCGGCCGGCGCTTGGCTATGGCGCAGAGCGGATAACGCCGGAGGTAAGCCGTGACTGAGGAGCGCAGCGACGAAGGCATCGGCTTGAACGAGTACAAAGAGACTTCCTCCCCTTACGGCCTCAAAGGCCATGATGGTGTTCACAACCGTCAGCAGAAGAGGAAGTCTCCATGAACACTATAACGATTGGCGTGGACTTGGCGAAGCGCGTGTTTTCGGTGTGTGAGGTCGATGCCGCGGGCCATGTGCTGGCGCGACGCGATCTGGGCCGCGAGGCGTTTGCGCTGTGGCTGGCGCAGTTGCCGGTGGGTAGTGTGGTGGCGATGGAGGCGTGCAGCGGTGCGCACCATTGGGCGCGGCGCTGTTTGGAGGTCGGCCTGCGCCCGCGCCTGATGGCGGCGCAGTTCGTCACACCGTTTCGCAAGAGCCGTACGGCCAAGAACGATCGCAACGACGCCGAAGCGATCGCGACTGCGGCACGCCAGGGCAACATGCGTTTCGTGCCGATCAAGACGCTCGATCAGCAAGCGCGGCTGGCCTGGCATCGGGTGCGCGAAGGCTACAAGGTGGAAAGCCTGGCGATCGGCAACCGTTTGCGCGGATTATTGGCCGAGTTCGGTCGGGTGGTGGCGCAGAGCGATCGCGCCTTGCGCGTTGCGCTGGCGGACCTGGACACCATCGCCGCGTTGCCCTCGGAACTGGTGGAGCTGATCGGTGAGTTGAATGACCACTGGCAACAGGTGCGCGAACGCATCGCCGTGTGCGATGCGCGCATCGAGGCGCATGCGAACGCCGACGAGCGCTGTGTGCGACTGCGATCCCTCATCGGCATCGGCCCGCTCACGGCCGATGCCGTGGTGGCCAGCGTAGGTTCGGCCAGGGATTTCAAGAACGGCCGGCAGCTGGCGGCATGGCTCGGCTTGGTGCCCACGCAGCACTCCAGCGGCGGGCGTACACGCTTGGGCACGATCAGTTGTCGCGGCGATGCGTACCTGCGCACCTTGCTGATCCAGGGTGCACGCAGCAGTCTGCAACGCGCCAAGGCCGTCCGCGTGGAGCAGTCCACGCCCGAGCAGACATGGATCCGGCAGCTGGCCTGCCGGATGCCGTTCGGCAAAGTGCTGGTGGCCATCGCCAATAAACACGCGCGGCAAGTATGGGCGATGCTCGCCCACGAGGAACCCTGCGATCCCGATGCGTGGCTGAAGCATCCGATGGTGCAACGCCCAGTTGGTAAACACGCCAGGACAGTCGCCATGGCGTGAATCGGTTCCCCGTCAGCGCGCAGCAGTAGCAACGGGTCAGACCCACCCGGGGAGAACCTGACTAACCAGACGGACGTCCAAACGTGTTCGGCCGATCCCCGGACACCGACGACACCGATGAACGAGAGAGGTCTCCGGGCGCGGTTTATACCCTGGTCCGCATCAGCACCACCGATGCAACAAGACCGTTTACGGAAATGCAGTCTGACAATCGTTGAACACTGCACCGCACTGACACGTACGACGCACCAACGAGGACAATACGATGATCAGCAAACGCCTCAAAGCTCAAGGCAAGAGCATCAAGCGGGCGATATTGACGGGAAGTCTCTTACGGAATGGTTAGCCAGCGGTTTCGCTCCGATGACTCCGCGCCGAAAGACGGCACGGAGATAGAGATTTTGTTCAGGCACATGATTGGAAATATGCCAGCGAACGTGACCGCGCAGACTGGCGACAGGTGTGCAAGGCGTACTGGATAGATTTCAACGGCAGCGGCTGGGTATGGCGCGGCATTTGTGGCGTGCCCATGTGCTGAGCGACCGATGGCTAACCCTTGTCTTGAGCTGCCGCTGCAACGCAGCGGTCAGCTGAAGGATGTGGTTATGCGGCACCGCCACGAGGACATGATTGTGAGCGAACAAAAAAGATTGGCACCTTGGCCTGATTATGCCGGCCACCCGATACACGAAGGCGATACGATCCAGCATCCAGCGGATGGCATGCGTGGAAAAGTCTTTGTGCTTGAGGGTGTAAGCTGAAAACGTGGACCGATGGCGCGTGCTGTACGGCGATTTTGAGCCGCAGCGGGCATCGCGGCTGTGCCTTCAGGATCGTGCGATAAAGGGCAGGCGGTATGTTGTGCAGCATAACTACAATTCGGTTGTGAAACGAAGTCTATTCCCGCAGCCTAACCCGGTGCCGCGACTTGGTGGAAGTCGGAAACGTCCTACACGAATCAACGGCTTCCACCCATCGTGCCGTCCTATTCCCGCAGCCTAATATTGCAGGCTTTGGCGGAGATGGCGATGGCGTTCAATCGATCCTCTCACTCAAGGTCGGTAGCCGCAAGCGAGGCCGTGATGCCGGCCCGGCCGAAATTGCTCGATCAGTTGCGTGCGCGGATGCGCCGGCTCGGACTGTCGATCCGCACAGAGCAAGCGTATGCGGGATGGGTGCGCCGTTTCATTCTCGCCAATGGCAAACGGCATCCACGAGAGCTGGGCGCGCGTGAGGTCGAAGCGTTTCTGACCGGCTTGGCGACGCACGGGAACGTGGCGGCATCCACGCAGAATCAGGCCTTGTCGGCGTTGCTGTTTCTGTATCGCGAGGTGCTCGGCGTGGAACTGCCGTGGCTGGAGAACATTCGGCGTGCAAAGAAGCCGGAGCGGTTACCGACGGTGATGACGCGCGAAGAAGTTGCGTCGGTACTTGCGCAGATGAGTGGCGTGACCTGGTTGATGGCGGGCCTTCTGTATGGCGCGGGTCTGCGCCTGATGGAGTGCGTGCGTTTGCGCGTTCAGGACATCGACTTCGTGCGGCGCGAGATCACGGTGCGCCAGGGCAAGGGTGGCAAAGATCGGCGCACGATGTTGCCGGCGATGGTCGTCGATGCGCTGCAGGGACAGTTGGCCGAAGCGCGTCGCTTGCACGAACGTGATCTGGCGGCGGGATTCGGGGCGGTGTGGTTGCCGCATGCGCTGGACCGCAAATATCGGAATGCCGCGCGCGAATGGGCGTGGCAGTACGTATTTCCGGCGCGTGTACGCAGCATCGATCCGCGTAGCGGCGCGCAACGCCGGCATCATCTGGATGAGACCGTGCTGCAGCGTGCAGTGAAGAACGCGGTGCGGCGAAGCGGCATCACCAAGCCGGCTACCTGTCACACGCTGCGGCATTCGTTTGCGACCCATCTGCTCGAAGCCGGTTCGGATATCCGCACCGTCCAGGAATTGCTCGGTCATGCGGATGTCAGCACCACGCAGATCTATACGCATGTACTCAATCGCGGGGCGAGCGGCGCGTTGAGTCCGCTCGATCGCTAATCGCAAATCACGTGCGATGGCTGCGGCGTGTTCGGATCAGGGTTCCACGACCTCGATGGTCCCCGGCGTGCTGCTGCCGATGCCGCGCACTTCGGGCCGGTACATGTCCTCGACCAGCGGCGGCGGCACCAGGTAGGTGCCGGGCGACACCGCGCGCACGAGGTAGAACACGTTCGCGGTCTGGCCCTTGTCGAGCTTGAGCGCGGCGACGTAGCGATCGTCGCGGAATTCCTCGTGCACGACATCGGCGGCCTGGCTGCGATCGGACAACGTGATGCCGTTGACGACGACGTTGGTCCATTGTTTGGCGTCGGTCAGGTTGAAGTTCTCGATTTCGACGCCGCCCGGGAGGAGATCGGTCAGCAGCGCGTTCGGCATCGCTTCGCGCGCTTCGAGACTCAGCCCGACGATCAGCGCGTCGCCTTCCTTGAGCGGTCCCGGCGTCCACGGCTTGCCGTCCAGCGTGTAGAACGTGCGCTTGATCGCGACGTAGTGATCGTCCGCTACCGGCGCGGTTTTCGGAACGCCCGCGATATCGCTCAGGACATACATCGGCGGCGCGCCTTCGGGCGTCACGCGCACGCCTGCGCGCAGTGCGGCGGCGTCGAAGTCGCGGCTCCACAACACGTCGGGCGTGATCGGCGTCTTGCTGGCGCCGATCGAAAGCGTGCCTTGCACGGTTGCGTCGCTGTCCTTGATCAACGTCTTGCCGAGGCGTGCGATGGCGATCTGCTCCTGCGTGCTGAGATACAGGCGCTGGTAACCCGAATCGTGCGCGGTGTCGCTGGTGTGCCGGGCGTTGGTGAGTTCGCGCGCAAGATCGATCACGCGCGCGTCGTACTCGGGTTTGTCCAGCCCGTAGGCGTGCACCAGCGTGATCATGAGCGCCGTGTCGCGAAGGTCCGACCCGTAATCGCCGAGCCACGCCGGACGCTCGAACGTTTTCGAGAAGGCTTCGGCAATGGCTTTTTCGGCACGTGGCTGATCGCCCATGAGCTTGAGCGCGATGCCGAGATGCACCAGCGGCAATGCGGTCAGCGACTTGGTGCGTTCATTGTCGAACAGGGTGCGCAAGGTGCCGAGCGGTGCGCGATTGACGCGCGCGAGCACGAAGCCCGAATACGCCTCGTCGGCGAACCGCAGGTGATCGCTGTGCTCGTAGGCGTAATACGGATGGCCGCCGGTCAGGAGATCCTCGTTGATGCGCTTGAGCGCTTTCTGCAGCACATCGTCCGGCACCGCGAAACCCGCATCGCGCGCACTCAGCAGGAAGTCCACCACATACGGCGTGATGAGCGTGTCGGCGCTCGATTCGCCGCCCCACATCGAGAACTGACCCGAGCCGAGTTGCATCGCGCCGATGCGCCCGATCGAGTTGTTGACCAGCTGCGTGCGCGCGGCGGCATCCAGCGAGTCGACGTGCAGGGTCGCGGCGGTCTTGTCGTCGAGCAGCATCGCGCCCCAGGCCTTGCTCGTGGTCTGCTCGATGCAGCCATACGGATATTTCAGCAAACCGGTGAGCGCCGCCGCGAACGGCAACGGCGGCAGGCTCGACAAGGTGAGGCGCGCGGTGACGGATTCGGGCAACAGGCCGTTCATCGCATCGTTGCCGAGCGTGATCGGCGCGAGCTTGTCGAGCACACGCGGTTTCGAGCGCAAGATGGCCGGCCACGCCGGGCGCACCGCGAGTTCGAAATGGCGCTCGATGTGGATCGGCGCTGCGCCCGATCCATGCGCATCGATCGAATCGGCGACGAGCGCGATGTGTCCGACGCCATAGCCTTCGAGTGCGCTGAGCGGGAAGTTCAGCGTGGCCTTGGCCTGATCGGCCAGCTTGACCTTGCGTTCGGCTTTCGCGATACCGAGCGGTTGTTGCGCCGTCACGTGGACATCGAATTGGCGTTCGCCGCCCGAGAAATTCTGAAGGTCCAGCGTGAGTTCGGCGGCGTCGCCCGGAGCCATGACACGCGGCGTCGACACTTCGGCGACCAGCGGCGCGCGCACGATGGTTTCGCTGTCGGCGTTGCCGTAACGCTCCTCGCCATACACCAGCGCGCTGACGCGCAGCGTGCCGTTGAAATCGGGCACATGCAGGTTGACCTTCGCGTTGCCTTTGGCATCGAGCTCGACCGGACCGGCGAAGAGATCCACCGTCTGCACGTGCGCGGTCGGCCGGCGCGCCTGCGGCAGCGCGGCCAGCGCCATGTCGCCGCCATAGCGCAGTTTCGCCGTGCCGCCCTCGAAGCTTTCGATCACGCGGCCATAAAGATCGTAGGCATCGACGCCGAGCGCGCGTTGCGCGAAGAACCACGCGTTGGCGTCCGGCACTGCAAAGCGGGTGATGTTGAGGATGCCGACATCGACTGCGGAAACGGTGACGTAGGCTTTCTTGCCGGCAAGGGCAGGGGCCTTGATCGTCACGGGCAACGCATTTTCCGGCTTCATCTGCCTGGGCGCATCGAGCGCGACATCGACCTTGCGGCTGCTCCGATCGATCGGCACCCATGCTTCGCCGACCGCGCGTGCCGGTGTGATCTTCTCGACCGCGGAACCGCCGCGGAACACCAGCGCCGTGAGATACACATCGTGGCGTTCCCAGTCGTTCGTTACCGGGATCTTGAAAACCGCACCGGGTCTCGCATCGATGTTCTGCGTGTAGAGGAGGTGATCGGATTCGACGATCAGCACGCCCGGCCCCGCGTGCGGCGGCGTGACCGTGACGGCGAGCGTATCGCCCGCGTGATAGCTCTGCTTGTCCAGCGACAGCTTCACCTTGTCCGGCCGCGCTTCCTTGCCGCGGTTCTCGTCGTTCCAGCTCCAGCCGGCGACGAACGGATAGCGCATCGTCAGGCCGGTCGCGGGATCGAGCACGTCGATGCGGTAGTCGCCCCATTCGACCGGGACATCGAACTTGAGCGTCTGGCCGACCGCGAGGTCGAGATCGCGCGACTCGACCTCCTCGAAATGCTGGGTGTAATCGAAATGCCAGCCGCTGTCACCGTCGAACGTCCAGTGGTAATCGCGCCGCTCGCGCACCAGCGTCAGCTTGAGCGGCTTGGGCGCAGCGAGAAGATCGCCCGCCGCGTTGCTGCGGATCAGCTCGAAGCCGGCGTTGGCGTTCGCGTTGGCGCCGTCGTCCGCGTCGAACAACGGGCGCACGCCGATGATGTCCCTTGCCGGCCACACCGTGCGCTTGAGCGTGCGCGTCACCGTGCGCCCGCCGCTTTCGTACACCGAGCCCGATACGATCGCGGCGATCGGCGCGGTCGGCTTGATGTCGCCGAGCACGTCGATGTCGCTGGCAAGCTTGCCGTGTGCGTCGAGCGGCGTGTCGATCACGTCCCTGGCTTCCTTCGGCAACTCGATGGTCGGATCGCCGAAGAAGAAATCCTTGTGCGCATCGACCGGGTGCTGGTCTGCGGTGAGGGTCAGGCGCGCCGTGAACCGGTTGCCCGCGGCCGGCGCGCCGTACAGGTAATCGGCTGCGACGCTCAACTTGAGCGGTTTGCCCGGAGCGAGTTGCTTCTCGGCGCTGTCGAGATCGAGCTTGAGCCGTTCGGGCAGGAATTCCTCGATGCGGAAACTCGTGCCCTCGGTCGCTTCCTTGCTGGCCGGATCGAGCCGGAACTCGACCTGCCAGCGTCCGGTCGGCGCGTCGGCCGGAATTGCCCGCGAGAAATCGTAATAGCCGAGATCCTTCGGTTCGAGTCTCGCCTGGGTCCACGGCCGGCCGTCGGGCTGCTTGAGCGTGACGAACAGCGCCTGCGGCTTGATCGATCGGCCATCGTAATCGCGCAGCAGCGCCGACAGATGCACGGTTTCGCCCGGGCGGTAGAGATCGCGCCCGGACCATGCGAACACATCGAACCAGGCCTGCTTGCGGCCCGCGACGTCGAAATCGGAAAGATCGAGCGCGGGCTGGTTGAACGGCAGCAGCGAGACATCCTTGCCGTTGCGCGCGATCAGCACCTGATCGGCATGCAGCGTGTAATCGATCAGCGCATTGCCATCGGCGCCGGTGGTCGCGCTGACCACGGTTTCGCCCTTCGCATCGATGATCGACAGCGCGACATTGATCAGCGGCTCGCCGCTCTTGAGCGACGCGGTGTGCACGAACAGCTTGTCCTTGTAGGCGCGCGTGTGCACGCCGATGTCGCTGACGAAGAAGAAACTGGTCGCGTAGTCGTCGCGGAAACTGCCGGCGCGCTTCATCACCGCGAAGTACAAACCCGGTTGCGCGAGTTCGTTGATGTTCTGGATCGGCAGGTAATCGAGCGTGCGCTCGTTTTCCTTGCCGCCGAGCACGAAACGGTTGGAATAGACCGAGTCGGCAATGTCCGCGAGCGGCTTGCCCTTGCGTCCGTACCAGCCTCCCTGCGGATCGAGATCCCAGCCCGAGCGCTTGCCGTTCTTCTGGTAGGCGGCGAAGAAGTTGGACAGCTCCTCGTCGCGAACGCGCAGGAATTCGACGTCGGCTTCCTTGACGTTGACCGACACCACCGGCAAGCCGCGCGTTTGGCGCGCGGGCAGCACGCTGCCCTGCGAGGCGAAACCGAGCGCCGGTTCGAGAGGCCCGGTATAGATGTCCTTTTCGATATCGCTACCGAGCGTCTTGCCGTCGGCCGCCGCAAGTGCGGCCTTGATCTTCACCGTGTAGTTTGCGTTTGCCTTGACGTACGGGTAGCGCAACGTGCGCCCGTCGTCCGCGAGCGCCCAGCTCCCGCTGACTGTTGCGCCCTTGGCGTCGGTCACGGCGATGAGCTTGTCGAAGTCCTGGCCGCCGGCCGCGCGCGCGGAAAAGTCGAGCGTCAGCGAGAGCTGGCCCTGATACTGCTCCGATCGCGCAGCGACTATCGTGAAGCCCTTGGGTGCCGGGACTCTTTCGGCTTGGACGGGAGTTGCGGGCGCAGCCGATTTCTCGCCTTGCACATCCGGCACGCCGCTTGGCGTTCGCTGGCACGCACCGAGCGCAAGCAGGCACGCGGCCAGCAGCGTGGCGAGCACGCTGCGCGCTTTCCCATTGCGTGCGCGCAAACAGCGACGCGCTGGTTGCGCTGGATTTGCCACCACAGGCCCCATTCTGGTCTCCCCGGAGAACGCGGGCCGAGTATACAGCCGCGCTTTCCTGCCTCGCGCGCGATCGCTTCGTGGTCGGCAAGCCCCTGCGAACGCCATTGCGAAGCGATGGATTTCGCCGGACTCAGTCGATCCTGCGAGGGCGTCGGATCCGGCGCTCAGTAGTCAAAGTCGCCACCCGAGGAGCGGCAGACCGCGGTCGGTTGCTTCTGCGAGTCCTTCCAGCTTGAGGTCCAGCAGTCCTCGTAGACGGAGCAGTAGCAAACTTCCATGTCCAGTCGATCGCGGGCGTCGTAGATCTTCTTGGCGATATCGGCGTCGTGCACGGACAGCGCTGTGATCAGCGTGTCGCGATTGGTGCTCGGTGGGATGACCACGTTGCGCACGCCGGAGAACTCTGCATGGGCTGTTCCCTTGGCGTCGATCACGGCCGACAACACTTGCGTCCAGTGGTGTATCGCCTTGCCATCCATCGTTACCCGGACCCAGCGCACGATCGCCGGACCGACGCCGTTGTTCTCGAGACGGAGCCGGAAACCCGCGTTGCTGCCGCTGTCGTCATACGCATAGCTGATGTCGACGCGCGGCCATACGCTGGCGCGCGCCTGCACCTGCATGAGGCGCGTCTGGCGCTGCATCAGAAAGGTCTGGTAGCTGCCGACCGCCAGCGCCATCGCGCTTACCGTCAACGCCAACAGACTGCCCCACTGGGCCATGCGCGAGCTCTTCAGTGCGCTCTCTGCGCGGACTTGGCTGCTGGTTGCGTCGTCGGAGGCATCGCTCATGCGCGGAGTCTATCGATGCCGGGGACGTGCGCCAACAAAAAGCAGGTTCCTTGGTGCGCTGACGGAGCCGGACCGCTGCGCTCGCCCATCCAGCGAAGATGAAAAGCCTGCGATCGGCGCTTCGAGTCGGGCGTTGGGTGCGTGCGATTACCCCGGCCGCCGCTCGCCTTCGGCGTCCACATGCAGTGGCAATTCACCATCGGCCAGACGCGCGCGCAACGCAGCGCCTGGCCGGACCGCGGTGACCGATCGCACGACGCGACCCGATTCCGCTTCGAGCAGAATCGCGTAGCCGCGCTCCAGCGTGGCCTGCGGACTGACCGCATTCAAGGTGCGCAGGCGCTCGGCCAGTTGCAAGCGGCGTCGTTGCATATCGCGCTGGCCTGCCGTTCGCAGCCGTCCGATCAGGCGTGTAAGACTTTCGCCGCGTGCGCGCAGCGTCGCGGCCGGGTGACGCCGCAGAAGGCGGACATGCAGCGCGGAGAGCCGCATCCGGTGCCGATCGATGTGCGCCGAGGGATGCAAGCGCAGGCGTCGTTGCAGTACGCCCAGCCGTTCGCGCGATTGCATCAGCAACGCCTGCGGTCGTCGCGCATTGAGTCGCGCCAGCCACTGATCGAGGCGCTGGCCGAGATTCTCGATGCGTCTTTGCATCAACAGCGCGATGCGCTCGCGTTGGCGTGCGAGTGCGCGCGAAAGGTCCAGTGCATCGGGCACCAGCAACTCGGCCGCAGCCGAAGGCGTCGCCGCACGCAGATCGGCGACGAAATCCGCGATGGTGAAGTCGATCTCGTGGCCGATCGCGCTGATCACCGGGATCGCGCTCGCACGAATCGCGCGCGCGAGCGTCTCGTCGTTGAAAGCCCAGAGGTCTTCCAGCGAGCCGCCGCCGCGTGTCAGCAGCAATACATCATGGCGGCCGGCGGCGGACGCCGCGCCGAGCATGGCGATGATCGCGGCCGGCGCATCGCGGCCTTGCACGGGCACCGGCAGGATCTCGATATGGGCGAGGGCGAAACGTCGCCGCACGACGCTCAGCACATCGCGGATCGCCGCGCCGGTCGGCGACGTGATCACGCCGATTCGCCGAGCGATTCGCGGCAGTGCGCGCTTGTGCACGGCGTCGAACAGACCCTCGACAGCGAGCGCGTTCTTCAAGCGCTCGAACTCGCGACGCAGCGCGCCTTCGCCGGCTTCCTCGAGATGCTCGACGATCAACTGGAATTCGCCTCGCGCCTCATACAGGCTGACGCGGGCACGCGCGAGCACCTGCATGCCGTTGGCGGGCGTGAAGCGCAACCATGTGCTTTTCGGCCGAAACATCGCGCAGCGCACTTGTGCCGCGGAATCCTTGAGCGTGAAGTAGAGATGCCCCGATGCGGGCCGCGAAAAATTGGAGATCTCGCCCTCGATCCAGATCAGCGGCAACGCGTCCTCGAGGAGATCACGCACGATGCGTGTCAATGCCGATGGCGTCAGCGTCTCGCGTTGTGGCGGCATGAAGGTCGGATCGGACATGGGTGCCGTGCGCTCAGGATGCCGCGCGTTGCCGGCGCGCCTGCACGTAGCGCAGCAGCAGGCTGAGCCCGATCCACAGCGCGATGACCGCGCACGGCCACGCGACGATGCGCGGCCACAACGCCGCGACAACCGCAAGAGCAATGAGGATGATCGCGCCGACGAGCAACATGCCGGACTCGGTCTTGCCGAGCACGCGTCGCTTGGACACGGCGGCGCCGACCGTGTGTGCGAGACGCAGCGCGCCTGCCGCGGCGCGGCTCGAACTGCCGCCATGCACCCTGCGCCGCCGGATGCCGCGAGGAATCTGGCGGCGCACCCGGTGGCGCGCGTGCAGCACGATTTCCGTGGCGTTGCCGAGATCCGTCTCGTATTGCGCCTGCATGGCCCCGGCGATTGTCTCGTTCTCGATCGTCACATCGAGTTCGAAGTTGCCGATCCAGCTCGCGACGTTGAGATTGCTCGAGCCGACGCGTGCCCAGCGCCCATCGGCGACGGCTGTCTTCGCGTGCAGCATCGAGCCTTGCCATTCGAACACGCGCACGCCGGCTTCGAGCAGCGGGCGGTAACCTGCGCGAGACAGCGAACCGACCGCAGGAATGTCGCTGCTGCCGGGAACCAGCAGGCGCACATCGACACCGTCGCGCGCGGCTGCGGCCAGCGCCTGCACATACGGCGCGATGCCGACGAAATACGCATCGGTCATCCACAAGGTTCGCCGCGCCATCGCGGCGATGAGATGCTCCATGCGATACAGCGTTGCGACGTTCGGCACGGTTGCGACGACGCGCAGATCGACATCGCCCGCGGGCGTCTCGTCTCCCGCTTCCAGAATGTACGGTGCCAGCGGAGCGCCGCGCTCCTTCCACACATCGGCGAACGCGGCCACCAGGTCGCGCACGGCGGGACCGCGCACGGCGACCCCGGTATCGCGCCACGGTTCGATGCTGCGCGCCGGGTCGCCGAGCCAGCGCGCGCTGACGCAGATGCCGCCGAGGAATCCGACGGTCCCGTCGACTGCCAGCAGCTTGCGATGGTCGCGTGTGAGCCATCCGAACGGGCTCATGAGACGTGGAGGGTTGTAGACGCGCACCTCGCCGCCCACATCGAGCAGCGGTTGCCAGAAGCGCGCATTCGATTGGCCGAGGCAGCCGAGCCAGTCGCGCATGACGCACACGCGCACGCCGGCGCAGGCGCGTTCGATCAGCGCCTCGCGGAATTCGCGCGCGAGGCTGTCGTTGCGAAAGATGTAGTTCTCGAACAGGATCGTCTTGCTCGCGGCGCGGATTGCCGCGAGCCACGCATCGAAATTCGCGCGGCCATCGATCAGGAGGTCCACTTTGTTGCCACCGATCAGCGGCGCACCGGCCGCGCGGCTGAACGCCTGCTCGGCAAGCAGGCGCAGCGGCTGGCTGCAGGCTTCGGCCGTGGGCAGCGGCTGTGCTGGGGTCATGCCCCAGTCTACCTTCCCCTCGCGCTGACCGCCGCCCCAGCGCTCCGGCGGCGCCTGCGAGGCCAAGGGCGCGCGATGCGATCCTCTATAATCGATGCTGGCAGCGCGCGCTTTTGCGTTGCCGTCTTCATGAGCGGATAGATCCTGGTGAACCGAATCGGCCCAATGCAACCCGAGCCGGGCGTGCGACGCGCGAGCGTCGGCGTCTTGATCGGCCACGTGTCCGTTGGTGGCAGCGCGCCGGTCGTGGTGCAGTCGATGACCAATACCGACACGGCCGATGTGGCCTCGACCACGAAACAGGTCGCCGAACTTGCGCGGGCCGGTTCCGAACTCGTGCGCATCACGGTCAACACGGCAGAAGCCGCCGCGGCGGTGCCGCGGATTCGCGAGCGCCTCGACATGATGGGCGTCGACGTGCCGCTGATCGGCGACTTCCATTACAACGGCCATCAGTTGCTCACCGATGAGCCGGCGGCTGCGGTGGCGCTCGCCAAATACCGCATCAATCCCGGCAATGTCGGCTTCGGGCGCAAGCGCGATACGCAGTTCGCGTCGATCATCGAGATTGCCTTGCGCCACGACAAACCGGTGCGCATCGGCGCCAACTGGGGATCGCTCGATCAATCGCTGGTGACGCGGCTGATGGACGAGAACCACACGCGCGCCGAACCTTGGGAGGCGGCGCATGTCGCGCGCGAGGCATTGATTCTTTCGGCGCTCGACTCGGCGGCACGCGCTGAAGAATTGGGGTTAAAACATGATCGTATCTTGTTGTCTTGCAAGGTTTCCGGCGTGCAGGAACTCATCGCGGTCTACCGCGACCTGGCCGTGCGCTGCGACTACGCGCTGCATCTCGGACTGACCGAGGCCGGCATGGGATCGAAAGGCATCGTCGCATCGACCGCGGCGCTTTCGGTGCTGCTGCAGGAAGGCATCGGCGACACGATCCGCATCTCGTTGACGCCCGAGCCTGGCGAGTCGCGCACGCGCGAAATCATCGTCGCGCAGGAACTGCTGCAGACCATGGGCTTGCGCGCGTTCACGCCGCTGGTCACGGCATGTCCGGGTTGCGGTCGCACGACCTCGGAATATTTCCAGGAGCTCGCCAAGACCGTGCAGGAGCATGTGCGCGAAAAGATGCCCGAATGGCGCATCCGTTATGACGGCGTCGAGAACCTGACGCTTGCGGTGATGGGCTGCGTGGTCAACGGACCCGGCGAGTCCAAGCATGCCGATATCGGCATCTCGCTGCCGGGCACGGGCGAAACGCCGGTTGCGCCGGTGTTCATCGACGGCAAGAAACGCATGACGCTGCGTGGCGAACATATCGCGCAGGAATTCGTCGCGATCGTCGAGGATTACGTCGCGCAGAAATACGCGGCGCGTGGCGGATAGTTGGTGCGGATGGCCAAGCAGGGCGAAATCGACTACATCGCGAAGATCGGACCGGGCGGCGCCGCGCACGCGCAGGGCAAGCCGTTTTCGGATCCCGGCTGCGGCGGCATGCTGGTCGACATCGGCAGCCTGTTCATGGTCCTGCCGGCGCCTCCGGCGCGCGTACTCGATCTTGGCTGCGGCAGTGGCTGGACCAGCGCACTGCTGGCACGTCGCGGGTATCAGGTCGTGGGTCAGGACATCGCGCCGGACATGATCGCGCTGGCCCGAGGCAATCGCGCCGCAGTCGGTGCCGGTTCGCTCGAATTCGTCGTTTCCGACTACGAATCGTTGACGTTTCGCGACGAGTTCGACGCCGCGCTGTTCTACGACGCATTGCACCACGCGCAGGATCCACTCGCAGCGCTGGCCGGCGCCTATCGCGCGCTGAAACCCGGTGGCATGCTGGTGACGCTCGAACCGGGATCGGGCCACGCGCATACCGAGGCCGCAAAGCATGCGGTGTCGCAATACGACGTGACCGAACGCGACATGCCGCCGCGTACGGTCGTTGCACTGGCGCGCGAGGTCGGGTTCCGCTCGGCACGCGTACACCCCATGCCGAAATCGCTCGCGAGCATCCAGTACCAGCTGCCGCGACTCGAGCGCTGGCCCGCCTGGTTATCCGACCTTGCGCGCTGGTGCGGCGCGGGTTGGCTCGGCCTCATCGCAAGGCGCCGGCGCGGCGGCATGGTCGTGCTGCGCAAATAGGACGGCGCGACTTTCGCGCGTTCGCCGCCATCGCAGGTTTGCCATCGCGCGAATCGCCACGCGCACGGATGCAAGGTCCATGACTTCGCGCACAGGCACGCGATGCGAGTCGGCATCACACTCGCGGGCGCGACGAGGAGGCGATCATGCGAAGATCCTTTGCGGCTGTTCTGATCTTGATGCTGGGCGTTGCGCCAGCGGCGGTCTTCGCCGTACCGGCGCCGCCGAAGGTCGCTGGCGAAATTGTCTCGATCGCGCAACGGCTGATGGATGCGGTTGGCACGGGCGACAAGGCGATCTGGCGCAACACGATGACCGACGATGCGGTGGTCATCGACGAATTCGGGCGCATCCAGAGCGGCAAGGAAATGGTCGATTCGCTGCGCGCGCTTCCGCAAGGATTTTCGGGCAGCATCGAGGTGCGCAACCCACAGGTGAATCTCTACGGCGATACCGCGGTGCTGCAGGGCGAGGCGTACGAGCGCGAGAGCGTGTTCGAGCAGAAGCTCGTTGTGCGTTACATCATGACCTGCACGTTCGTGAAGCGCGCCGATGCATGGAAACTCGTGGCGTATGCGGACGTGACGCTGCCGACGGCGCCGCCGAAACTCGACGTGCCGGGCCTCGATCCGAGGGATTACGCAGGCATCTATCGCTACGGGCCCGGGCGCGCGTGGACCTTCAGCGTCGAACGCGGCGTGCTCGGCTACGTGACCAAACAGGGCCGCCCATTCCAGCCCGTCGAACCGATCGCGAAAGATGTATTCATGGGCAGCGACGACGAGCGCAATCTGCTCGTATTCCGGCGCGATCACCTGGGACGAGTCGACGAGTTGATCGAGCGGCGCAAATTCAACGACCTGCACCTCGCGCGCGAACGAGCGCCTGCCGGCCAGTCGCCCTGACGGGCTGCTGCGCGGCTCAGCCGCGCAGCAGCGACATCATCGATTCGGTGTAGCGCGAGCCGGCTGCGGCATCGGGTGGAAAAACCGAGTCGATGGCGGCGGCATCCGCAGGCGTCAGCGTGACATCGAGCGCACCGAGGTTTTCGTCGAAGTATTTGCGGCGCTTGGTTCCGGGTATCGGCACGATGTGCGCATCCTGCGCGAGCACCCACGCGAGCGCGAGTTGCGCCGACGTGCAGCCCTTGTCGTTCGCGAGTTCCCTGACGCGCTCGACGAGCGCGAGATTCTTCGCGAAGTTTTCGCCCTGGAAGCGCGGATTTTCGCGGCGGTAGTCGTCCTCGCCGAAATCGTCCGGGCTGGTGATCGCGCCGGTCAGGAAACCGCGGCCGAGCGGACTGTACGGCACGAAGCCGATGCCGAGGCGCCGGCATACATCGAGAAAGCCGTCTTCGGGATCGCGCGTCCACAACGAGTACTCGCTCTGCACGGCAGTGATCGGATGGATCGCGTGCGCGCGTTCCAGGGTTGCCGCCGAAGGTTCGGACAAGCCGAGAAAGCGGACCTTGCCGGCCGCGACGAGATCGGCCATCGCGCCGACCGTGTCCTCGATCGGCGTCGAACGATCGACTCGATGCTGGTAGTACAGATCGATGTGGTCGACGCCGAGGCGTTTGAGGCTGGCATCGCAGGCCGCGCGAACATATTCGGGACGCCCGCTGACACCGCGCCTGGTCGAATCGTTTGGGTCGCGCACAATGCCGAATTTCGTGGCGAGGAACACCTCGTGGCGGCGGGCGCGGATCGCCTTGCCTACCAGCAGCTCGTTGGTGTGCGGACCATAGATGTCGGCGGTATCGAGGAAGTCGAGCCCGGCATCGAAGGCATGATGGATCAGTGCAATCGATTCGGCATCGTCGTGCGCGCCATAGAATTCGCTCATTCCCATGCAGCCGAGGCCGAGCGCCGATACTTCAGGGCCCTTGGGGCCGAGCGTGCGTCGTTTCATCGATGTTCTCCTGCGTTCGATGTGTGCGGCCCAGGGCCTTTCATATGCGGATCAGGCAAGCGCCTCTTCCGCCTGCGCATCACGGGGCGCGAGTGGCAGGCGCAGGCAAATGCACAGTCCACCCGTCTCCGCATTCATCGCTTCGATCGTGCCGCCGTGTGCCTGAACGATGCTCTGCACAATGCTCAAGCCGAGGCCGTGGCCATCGGCACGCGCGGCGTTGCTGCCGCGAAAGAACGGACGGAAAAGGTGCTTCAGTTCGCCCTCGGGAACGCCGGGACCATGATCGGTGATGCGCAATTGTGCCATGCCCTCGATCGCGCGCACGTCGATTTCCACGATTGCGTCCTCGGGGCTGAACTTGATTGCATTGGAAACCAGGTTGTCGATCGCGCGTTGCAGCAGCATCGAACTGCCGACGACGACGGCCGCTTGCGCACGAGTCGCACGCAAATCCACATTGCGCGCGTGCGCCTCGATTCCGGCGTGGCGGATGCGCTCGTCGACCAGTGCGCCGAGGTCGATGCGCTCGCGCTGCATGTCGGGCAGGTCGCTGCGGAGGCGCGAGAGCGCGAGCATTTCGCCAGTCATGCGATCGAGCCGGACGATTTCGCGTTCGGCCTGACCGAAGTGCCGTTCCGCTTCGGCGGGGTCCTGCCGCTCCGCGGCGCGCCTGGCGAGATCGAGAATCAGATGCAGCCGAGCGAGCGGCGAGCGCAGCTCATGCGACAGGTCCTGAAGAACGCTTCGATCGTGCGCGACCAGCGCATCGATGCGCACGGCCATGGCATTGAAATCGCGCGCCAGTTGGCCGAGTTCGTCACGGGCGCCTTCCCAGCGCTGACCGACCCGCGCCGACAGATCGCCGCGCGTCATGCGTCGCGTCGCGTCGCGCAGTGCCTCCACCGGTCGCGCAACGCTGCGTGCGACCCACCAGCCGGCCAGTGCGATCAGCACCAGCGAAAGCACCACCTGGACTGCGAGGAATATCCGTTGGCGGGCGTGGGGCGGAAACCGCGCGCGCACGCGGCTGAACGCGACGAGCTGGCGCGCGTGACCATCGGCGCCGGTTACCTGCTGCACCGCGATGTAATCGCCGGGCCGGGGTTGCAGCAGCACGTCGTGTCCGGCATCGAGCCACATCGGCAACGATTGTCTCAACGGTCGCGGCAGTCGCACGCGCGTCAATGGCTTGCCATCCTCGTAGAGCGTCGCGTCGATTCCGTCATGACGCTGTTCGGCGGCCCACGCGGCGAGCCCGTCGCTGCCTCCGCTCTGGTACGCCGCGTCCGCCGCCTCGGCCAGTGCTGCCCAGTCGATCGTGTCGGACGTCGAATACTGGATGAATCGACGCGTCAGGAAACCGCCGAGCACCAGTACCAGCAAGCTCGCCGCGCAGAACCAGACGAGCAGGCGAAGGTACAGCGGACTTCGGAACGGACTCACGATGCGCTCGCCACCATGACGTAGCCCGCGCCGCGAACCGAATCGATCCGCGGCGCGGCATCGGACGCTTCGGCGAGCTTGCGCCGCAGGCGACTCACATGCACGTCGATGCTGCGATCATGGCGCTCGAGTTCGCGCCCGAGTGCCGCCCGGGTCAATGCGGCCTTGTCGATCACCTCGCCGGCGCGCTGCGCAAGCGCGAACAACAGCAGGAACTCCGCGCCGGTCAGCGACAGTTCCTGCTCGGCAGCGAACGCGCGCCGCTCGCCAGGCGCAAGGCGCAGTACGCCGACTTCGAGGTTGCCGGCGCCGCCGACCGTGACGCGACGAAGCTGTGCGCGCACGCGTGCGAGCAATTCGCGCGGCAGGCAAGGCTTGGAGAGGTAATCGTCAGCGCCGAGTTCGAGGCCGACCACGCGATCGACCGGCTCGCCGCGCGCCGACAGCATGATGACCGGCAAGCGGTGCTGCAGGCGCAGGTCGCGCAACGTGTCCAGGCCGTTTTGTCCCGGCATCATGACATCGAGTATCAGCAGGTCCGGTCGCGTCGCCTGATCGGAAAGCTGCGCCAGCGCGCCCGCACCATCGTGGACGACGGCGACGTCGAAACCTTCGCAGCGAAGATATTCAGCGAGCAGCGCGCACAGTTCGCGATCGTCGTCGGCAATGAGGATTCGGGACATGGTGGCTGGATACTGTGCCCCGCGTGCTGACCCGCCGCCATATCGCGGCACGGACTTTACCCATCTTTACCGAGCGGACATGCACCTATACGCGGCGAGCGAGTCCAATATCGTGCAAGTCCCTCAACTCACCAAAAGGAGCAGCACCATGTACAAGGCAATGACACTTTCCATGATTCTCGCGACCGCCGTCGGTTGCGCGTCGCTCGCATACGCGGGACCAGGGGACGGCGGATACGGCCACGGTCACCGGCCCCATCGTGGCATGGGCATGGGCATGGGCTTTCGCGAATTGCACCAGCTCGATCTGACCGATGCCCAGAAAGGCAGTATCCGGCAGATGGTCCAGCAGAGCTTTGCCGATCACAAGACGGCTCGCCAGGCGCTGCAACAGCAACGCATGGACTTCGAGGCGATGACGCCGGACGCGGCGGGATACCAGAGCGCTGCGACGAGCCTCGCGCAGGCGGAAGCCAATGCGGCGCGCGATCGCGTGATGCAGCAGGCAACCTTGCGCAGTCAGGTCTATGGTCTTCTGACCGACACGCAGCGCACCAAGCTCGCAAGCCTCAAGGCCGCGCATCTGGCGAAAATGCAGCAACGCAAGGCGCGTCACGAGGCAGCTCCGGATCAGTCCTCGCAATAATCCGCAAGACCAGCGGATACGCGCGATGCAATTGGCGGTCGCCGGTCTGGCGACTGCCTTTTTTTTGCCGATCAGGCTGGTCGAAGGCGACTTGCGATCAATGATCGTCCTTGACCAGTGATTTCAATGTTTCGCGGTAGCGTGCGGCAATGGATTCTTCCTGGTCGTGATGGAAATCGCGCACGCGCCACTCGCCCGCCACCATGACGTGCTTGATCAGTGGCACGTTTCCGGCGAATACCAACGTGTCCAGCACATTGCCGGCACCGCGCGCGGCGAGCTGTGGCGAGGCGTCGTCGAGCACGAGCAAGTCGGCCGAGGCGGGCGACGCATCCTGTCCGGCGTCGGATGCATAGACGCCGGTTGCGCAGCCGGCGGCCCGGGAGCCGCCTTCGATCGCCTTGGACCACAGCGTTTCGCCGACGCTCGAACCCGTCCCGGTGGCCGCGATATTGCGATGGCAAAGACGCAGACGCTGGCCGTATTCGAGCCAACGCAATTCCTCGATCGGCGACACCGAAATCTGGCTGTCCGAACCGACGCCGATGGCGCCACCCGCTTCGAGCCACGCGGGGAGCGGGAAAATTCCGTCGCCAAGATTGGCCTCGGTCGTCGGGCAAAGACCGACGATCGCGCCGCTGGCGGCGAGGCGCTGGATCTCGCCGGCATCCACATGGGTGGCATGCACCAGGCACCAGCGCCGATCGACCGGCATGTGGTCGAGCAACCACTCGACCGGCCGCGCGTTGCGGATTGCGAGACAGTCCTGAACCTCGCCGATCTGCTCGGCCACATGGATGTGGATCGGACCACTGCGCGCAAGTTCGCAGTCGAGCACCTTGCGCATCGCGTCTTCCGGCACGGCGCGCAGCGAATGGAGCGCAATGCCGAGGCGAAGGCCGGGCGAGTCAATGCCGCCAAGGCGTTCGAGCAGCTTCGTATAGGTGTCGACATCGAGGCCGAAACGGCGCTGGCGTTCGGACAAGGCGCGGCCGTCGAATCCGCCCGTCATGTAAAGCGTCGGCAGCAAGGTCAGGCCAATACCGGTTTCCTGCGCTGCCTCGATCAACGCGAGCGACATCGCTGCCGGGTCGTCGTAGGCCGTTCCATCCGGTTGCCGATGCAGGTAGTGGAACTCACACACGCGCGTGTAGCCGGCTTTCAGCATTTCGACATAAAGCTGCGAGGCGATTGCGCGCAGTTCGTCGGGCCCGATGCGGCCGGCGAATGCATACATGACTTCGCGCCAGGTCCAGAAGCTGTCCTCCGGGTTGCCGCGCCGCTCGGTCAGCCCCGCCATTGCGCGCTGGAATGCGTGCGAGTGCAGGTTCGGCATGCCGGGCACGACCCAGCGCCCGAGAAATTCGGTATCGCCGCGCGCGGCATCGCGCGCGACACCCGTGACGTAGCCACCGTCAACCTCGATGCGGGCGTTGCACACGAAGCCGCGCGGCATCCATGCCCGTTCGGCGAACAGCGTTCTCGACGTGGTGCTCGTGGGCATGCACGAATCTCCGTGGTGGTGGAACGCGGCTAGTGTAGTGCTTCGCTCCACGTGTAATGTTCTTCGACATCCCGAAGGGCTATTCCCTTGTACCTTGAGCGCCTGCGGCGCCCGCTCCCTTCCGCCCTTCGGGCACCTTCCCCCGCTGTGCGGAGGAAGGGAAACTTCTCCGCGTCGCACGATGATTTTTTTCGCGACCCACCGAGCAAGGAACAATCGGCGACGCCAAAGATCTGCTGCCTTGTCCGTCATTGTCGTTAATCGTCGCGCCTCGCGCACCGACCAGGGCCGTAGCGCCGTCTTGCGCGACCGTCGCGTCGTCCGCACCGACAATTGCGGCGCAACTGTCCAGCGCGACGTTCTTGCCAAACAAGCCGAACATCGCGCCATCATCGGCTGTCAGCTTCTGTTGCTGGGTCCAGATGCCACTGGGTTGGGTGAACACATGCGCCCACCCTGGAACTGATGGCCGTCGACCACTGCCTTCAACGTACCGATCAGCGCCGTGTTGCCCGAAATCGCGATCGAATACTGAAGTTGTCGCTGCCCGCGCCGCCACTGGCGTTGACCTTCTGCTCGATCCAGCTACCGTTTGGAGCGGAAGACTCCCTCGCGCAGGATTTGGCGGCGAGTCCGGCCGGACGAGCCGAGGGCATGTCGCCGAAGGCATCGCCAGCGGCCAAGGCAGTTGCGCCAACGCAAGCGATGAGTGCCATGCCGGTTTTGAGGATGGTCAAGTTCAAACTCTCCTTCTCCTTTCGGGTTGACGCTGCGCAGGGCATTCACGCCAGACGCACACGAAGCGCGCGCTGTCTTGTATGGTAGGAGAACAGTGACCGCCGCTTGCCCTCGTTTGCCCATGCTGCGAAATTCTTCACGCAGTGCGTGGCCGAACCGGAGCACGTCCCGGATCTACCCAGCAAGCAAAATCGAGAGGAACTCCGCATGAAACGAGCGCAATCGAGATACCGCATACCGCGCAGGACCCTCCGGATTGCATGCGACATCGTGCTGGCGGCAACGCTCGTTGCATCATCTGCGATGGCGGCCGTAGCGACGCAGGACATCACCGGCATCAGCCGCGGCGATCGCTATTCAGGGGCGACCTGGGCTTCGCGCTCACCGGTACTCGCGCAACACGGCATGGCAGCGACCGAGCAACCGCTCGCATCCGAAATCGCGGTCGATATCCTGAAAAAGGGTGGCAGCGCAGTCGATGCGGCGATTGCGGCGAATGCCGCGCTCGGCCTGATGGAGCCGGTACTCAACGGGATCGGCGGCGATTGTTTCGCGATCGTGTGGGATCCGAAGACGCACAAGCTCTACGGCTACAACGGTTCGGGGCCCGCGGCGAAAGGGCGCGATCTCGCCAGGATGAAGGCCGAGGTCAGGACCGCCTATGCGAAGGCCGGCATGGCGCAAACGGATCACATTCCGCCGGTAGGATCGCTGCCGGTAACGGTGCCGGGCACGGTCGATGCGTGGTTCGCGCTGCACGACAAATTCGGCAAGCTGCCGATCGCCGACGACCTCGCGCCGGCAATCTCGTATGCGACGCACGGGTTTCCGGTCACCCAGCTTGTCGCGAAATACTGGAAGGGCAACTTCGCCTCCTTCACCCGGCGCAAAGGGCTGATCGAAGAAAGCGCAAACGCGCGCAAGACCTATCTGATCGACGGGCACACGCCGGCCGAAGGCGAAGTGTTTCGCAATCCCGATCTTGCCAATACTCTCTCGCTCATCGCCAAGGGCGGTCGCGATGCGTTCTACAGGGGATCGATCGCGCACACGATCGATGCGTACTTCCAGCGCATCGGCGGCGACCTTCGCTACGCGGATTTCGCCGGCTATCACGGCGAGTGGGTGACGCCCCAATCGGTCGATTACCGCGGTTACGACGTCTACGAACTGCCGCCGAACGGGCAGGGATTCGCGACGCTGGAAATGCTGAACCTGATCAAGGGATTCGACATTGCGAAAATGGGTGTCGGCAGCGCGGATGCGATCGGCGTGATGCTCGAAGCCAAGCGCCTTGCTTACGAAGACCTCGCAAAGTACTACGCCGATCCGCGGTTCGTGGACGTGCCGATGAAGGGGCTGCTGTCGGAAGGTTATGCCGATCAGCGGCGCAAGCTGATCCGGGTCGGAAAAGCCAATCCCGATATCGGGCCAGGGGATCCGAAACTGTTCAATGGCGACACGACCTATTTCACGATGGCCGACAAGGACGGCATGATGGTTTCGATCATCCAGTCGAACTATCGCGGCATGGGATCGGGACTGGTCGCTGACGGACTCGGTTTCATGTTCCAGGATCGCGGCGAGCTGTTTTCGCTGAATCCCGAGGACGCCAATGTCTACGCGCCCGGCAAGCGGCCATTCCATACGATCATCCCCGCGTTCGTGATGAAGGACGGCGCGCCATGGATGTCGTTCGGACTGATGGGTGGCGACATGCAGCCGCAAGGCCACGTGCAGGTGCTGGTCAACCTGATCGACTTCGGCATGAACGTGCAGGAGGCCGGCGATGCGGCGCGCTGGCGCCACTATGGCAATGCCGAACCGACAGGCGAACCCTCGCAGGGCATCGGCACGGTCGAGATGGAATCGGGCTTCGCCCCGGCGGTGAAAGCCGACCTGGCCAAGCGCGGCTACAAGATCGTTCCCGGCACCGGTGCGTTCGGAGGCTACGAGGCGATTCGCTACGATGCGAAACAGCACGTTTACTGGGGCGCAACGGAAATGCGCAAGGACGGCGAGGTAATAGGTTACTGATTCGGGGTTGGGAGGGCACGGACCACGCTCCTGGCAACATATGCTTTTGCGGCGATCTCGAGGGCATGTGCGAAACAGCGCAGCGGCGGGCTCGCAGAATTCAAACACCGCTCCGCCACCTGCCCGTCACCCTGGCGGTCCCGGCGACGCGTGCAATACCCTAAGCGTGCACTAAGAGGTTGGGACACAATCTCGATGTGGAACAGCCGAGTGCATCATTGCCGAGAGGACGCCATGCGGTTGCTGCTGGTCGAGGATTCCGAACGCTTGCGCGCCACCTTGCAGCGTGGCCTGCGCCACGCCGGGTTCGTCGTGGACGCGGCCGCAGACGGCGTCCAGGCATGCGGCTTCCTTGGGAGCTTCGCCTATGATCTCGTCATTCTCGATTTGATGCTGCCACGTCTCGATGGCTTCGGGGTACTCCGCGCATTGCCCGCGCGCGATAACCGTCCGCGCGTGCTCGTTCTGTCGGCGCGCGATCAGGTGGCCGACCGCGTCCAGGCGCTTGATGCGGGTGCGGACGATTATCTGGTCAAACCGTTTGCGTTCGACGAGCTGCTCGCGCGGTTGCACGCATTGTCCCGGCGACCCGAGCAAGTCAATCAGCCCAGACTCGAGCGTGAAGGCCTCGTGCTCGATCCCAGGGCGCTCAGCGTCACGGTCCACGGGCGACCGCTGAAACTGACACCGCGCGAATTCGCCTTGCTCGAATTGTTGCTGCGCAATCGCGGGCGTGCCTTTGCGCGAAGCGCCATCCTTGAACGCATCGTCGGCAGCGATGCCTCGGTGTCGGACCGCAGCATCGAAGTACTGGTGTTCGGATTGCGTCGCAAGCTCGAGGAGGCCGGCTGTCCGGAAGTGATCGAAACCCGTCGTGGCTCCGGTTATCTGATTCCGTGATGACGCTCGCATCGCTGTCACTGCGGGCCAGGGTCAGCATCCTCGTTGCCGCCGCGATCATCGGTGTGCTCAGTGTCGCCGCGTGGGTGATCGATGCGCGTGTCGACAGCGAACTCGAAAAGCGCTTCGATACAACGCTTGCGGCGCGCGTCCAGGCACTGGCAACGATGACTCACCGCGAACCACACGGCATCGAATTCGATGTGGCCGATGCGCCGCGCGTGGTGCATGATCCGCGCGTCTCAATCTGGTATACCTTGAGTTGCGACGGGCATGTCATCAGTGCGTCACCGAAAAGCGCGGCAACATTGCTGCCGACGATTCCATCCACGGCGGATTCGCCTGCCATCGAAGACGCCCAAATCCGTGGCCTCGGACTTGCGCGACAGGCCACGCTTTCGTTCCATCCCGAGCTCGGCGATGGATGGCCGCCGGGTTCGTCCTCTTCACGAGCCGCAAGCTCGACTTGCATCGTGATACTCGCGCAGGAGCGGCGGCGGCTCGACGTGACACTGGATGCGGTCGATGCGATCCTCGTCGGCTCGATACTCGTCGCACTCATCACCGTCCTTGTGCTGACCCCGCCGCTGGTTCGTGCCGGGCTGCTGCCTCTACGCGAATTGAGCGACGCGATGCGCAACATCGGTCCGCATGCGCCGGGCCAGCGACTCGACATACCGCCGACGCCGGAACTGGTTCCGTTGCAGGCACGCTTCAACGAAGTGCTTGCGCGCATGGACGCGGGCTTGGCGCGCGAGCGCCAGTTCGCGAGCGCAGTCGCACATGAAACGCGGACACGGCTCGCGGAGCTCCGCGCACTGGTGGACGTCGAGCGGCGCTACCCGAGCGGTCGCCCGAGCGAGGCGGTTCTCGACGAAATCGCGGCGATCGGCGGTGATCTCGAGGAAACGGTATCCGGCCTGTTGTTGCTGACTCGCCTCGAAGCGGGAATCGAAACGATTGCGCCTCGATCGATCGATCTCGACGAATTGGTCGAGCGCCACGTCGCGCGCATGTCTGCAGCGTTGCAAAGCCGTGGATTGCGCGTTTCGATCGAACAGCGGGGCACGAGTTCAACGCTGCTGGCGGACCCACAACTGCTGGATATCATCATCGCCAACCTGCTGGGAAATGCCGCGAGCCACGCACCGGAAGGCAGCTCCATCGAAGTCCTCATCTCGCAGGGGTCGATCACAATCAGCAACGCGGCGCCCGACGTGGACGCCAAGGACGTTGCGCATTTCGGCGAGCGCTTCTGGAGCACGCATCGCGATGATGGGGGCCACATGGGCCTTGGTCTGAGTCTTGCCGGCGCAGCCGCGTTCGCGACGGATCTGGAGTTTGCATTTGCGCTCGACCGCGAGCGTCGGCTGCACGCCACGTTGCGCCGGACGCTGCAATCGAAACATATCTTAAGCACGGCCTAAGCGAGGTGGCGCAATGTACCGTCTCGCCGCGCTGATCGCACCGAGATCGCGAGCAATGTTGGCAAGCCATGGGACAGGAACTCTCCGGTGAGACTCGACTCCGTACGTCGATCGTTTGCACGACGCGCGATGCGCCTGGCTTTCCGAAATCGCGGCGACCTTGCGCAGATCGCTTCGCATCTGCCGCGTACGGGAATTCACCGCATCCTGATTTGCCGGAGCATCAAGAGTCTCGGCAATTCGCTGCTGCTCACGCCGCTTTTGCAGGAGCTTGGCAAATTCTACCCGGGCGCTGAGATCGATCTGGTTGCTCGATCGCCGATTGCGCAGGACATCTACGGCGCGTATTTCTCCGTATCGAGGATCATCCAGTTGCCGAGGGCTCCATTGCGTCATCCTCTGCAAACGTTTCGCGCACTACGCGAGATGAAACGCAAGCATTACGATCTCGTGATCGATCCCGATCCGGACTCGCAAAGCGGTCGATTGCTCGCGCTTCGCGCCAACGCAACCTGGTCTCTCGGGTTTGTCGGTCCGAAGAAGAGCGGAACGCTAACGCATGGAATTGTTCTGCCGGATGAGTTGCGACATCACGCCAAGATACCCGTCGCCCTGGTGCGCAACGCGATAGGCGACGGAATTCGGAATGAACCATACCCACCTCTCGATATTCGTCTGTCCGCAATCGAGCGCCACCAGGGCCGAGCCGCGCTTGCCCACCTGGCGGCGGGCCATCCCGCTTCGTTGGAGCGACGCCCTTGCATCGGCCTATTCGCGAATGCGACCGGCGCCAAGCGGTTCGGACATGCCTGGTGGGCCAGGTTTCTGCACGCATTCGAGCCAGGGGTTGCGGATTACGATCTGGTCGAAATCCTGCCAGCCTTCGGCCAGTCCTTGCTGGACTCGCGCTATCCCGCTTACTTCTCGAGTGAAGTTCGCAAGCTGGCGTGCGTGATTGGGGCGCTCGATATTTTCGTCAGCGCGGATTGCGGGGTCATGCACCTGGCCTGCGCGGCGGGAACCCCTACAGCGGGAATATTCGCGGTGACTGACGTGAATGAATGGGGACCGTACGGACCCTCGAGCTGTGCAATCGACGCGCAGAATCTCGCCCCTGAGCAGGCAGCACAGCGCGTGCTGGAATTCCTGAGAGGTCTCCCTGGAGCGAACCCAAGGAGAATCCCGCTCGATTCCACGGGCAGCGCGGCATCCGGTTTAAGGAGAGAGAGGGGCGGATGATCCATGGCGCGCCCGGCGAACGGGTCGCGGGAACCGGGACTGCCCAACGTGAATCACGCTCGACAAGCCAGTAAAGCGCTGCAACGTCGTGAACTTCGCCCTGAAGTTGACGCGCGATCGGAATCGACTTCCACGCGTGCCGATGCGATTCAAAGGTGCAAGCAATTTCAGGAGTCGCTATGCGCAGATCGGCCAATCAGAACCGATGCACAAAGCCGACGCTGAATCCCCCCGGCAGCAAACTTACGATCAGAGGACTGTCTCGATGCGAAGCCCAGAGGCCAGCTCCGGCACCCACGGCGGCGCCGACGAGCACATCGCTCTGCCAGTGGCCATGCACCTTTACGCGCGCGATGGCGTCGTAGGTCGGCAACAACGCGAGCAGCCATACCGCCGGATGCTCGCGACCATAGGTGGCAATGAATGGCGTTACCGCGCCGGTGATGGCAGCCACTTCGCCGCTCGGAAAGCTGGCGTTGTGGATGCCGCTGAAAAACTTGCCGGGATCGCTTGTCTGCGACGGCCGCTCACGTTGAAACGTCCATTTCATGAGCTGCGCTCCGGCGCCCGCGGCCGCCACCGCATCGAGCGATCGCCAGAAGGTATCGCCGATCCGGTCGTTGTCGCCGAGTGCCAGCGAACCACCGATCACGGTGGCCAAAGTCGCGTAGATGAGGTCCTTCTGGGTGCTGCGCTTCCAGATGCCGCTGTTGTCGTAACGCACGACATGATCGATTCCGAACGGGCCGCCACCAGCCGCAGCGATCGGCGGAAACAGCATCAAAGTCAGTGCCAACGCAATGACGATCGATCGCATGTCGCTATCCACACCGTATTGCCACACGGGAGTTTCGTGTGGCGCCAAATCGATATGGTGGATCACCATGCTTTGCATACGCTTAGAGATTGCCCCGTGGTGGCCGACTCGGCGGGTCGCTTGCAGTGGGCTAAGCGTTGCTTGAGTTTGCAAGCGGAGCATCCAGTCGGCGCCTGTGTTAACCACGCAGGCCGATTTCCGAAAATGCAGGAGCAGCGATATGAAAATGCAGAAGACCATGCGGCTTCGGATCGCGTCAGCGGGTTTCGCCTTGTGCGTCGCGACCGGGACAGCTGGCGCAAAGGCCCTGGATGGAGCCCAGTACTTGCCGCAAGCCAGGATCAAGCTTGCCGAGGCGCGCGTGCTTGCGCTCAAAGCCTTGCCGGGCACCATCACTGCCGAGGAATTGGAGCGCGAGAAAGGCGGTAGCGGCTTGCGCTACTCGTTCGACATCAAGCACGGCAAGGAAATACACGAGGTGGGTGTCGATGCCGCAACCGGCAAGATTCTGGAGAACTCGATCGAAGGCCCCAACGCGGACTAATGCAGCGACTCATGACGACATGAGCCGTTGCGATCGCCGCGCGTTAGCGAGCGGCGCTGCGGTACGCGGCTGTTCTATTGCAATGTAAGCAGCCAATGGTCGATGCGGCGAGCCAGCGCGTCTGCATTGCCTCTCGTCGACAGGTCCAGGCTGGAGCTGCCATTGCCGTACGGCTCGTAATGTTCGCGATTATCCCGCGTGAACAATCCAAGAGTCGGACATGACACCGCACTGGCCAAATGCATGATTCCGCAATCGGCGCTGATGAACGCGTCCATGCTCGCTATCACGGCTGCCAATTTACGTAAATTGCGAGAATAGAAGCAACGATCCATCGTGCCCAACTGCGAAGCGCCATGCTCCGGCAGCACATCGACAACCCTAAGCCGCGGTCGCAACCGGTATAACTGGTGGACGACATCGCGCCACAATTCAGGCGGCAGGCGTTTGGCTTGAGTGGCGTTGGTGAACACGCCGACGATGGGCTGGGTCGTTCTCCCGGTTGCTCCCAGTATGGCCAGCAGCGCTTGGCGTCCGCGGTCGATCTCTGCTGGCGACAAATTGATATTCAGCGTCGGCCAGGGCCGATTGCTGCGTTCTCCCAACGCCACGCGCATCAGGTGAACGCCGTGTCGCGCGTGATGTGGCGGCACATCCTCCAAGTAGTCCGCCGCGCGGCCGTGTGCGTGAACCGGGAAGCCGACTTTATATCGTGATCGGGAAAAGGAAAGCAGTAAGCGGCCGGAGTTGGAGTGCAGGCCCGGATCGACGGCGAGATCGTATCGATCACGCCGAAGGCTTCGAAAGCGTTGTCCGGCTTGCCACGGATGGCGGGCGATGTGCTGCGGCAGACTCATGACACGGCGAACCTGAAAGCGCGATTCGAACAACTGGGCGGCCGCGATACCACCGCTGACGATGTCGATCTCCGCGCCCGGATATATTGCCTCCAGTTCCTTGAGCAGCGGGCTGATCAGCAACGCGTTGCCCAGCCTGTGATTGGGCCTGCAGACCAACACCCTGAAGATGCCCTCGCGCGGCAGTTTGCCGGGTTCGCAAAGCTGCTCGTCCGCGGATCCGAAAAAGTTGCCGAGTGCGGCGCGCACGATGCGTCGTCTCAGTGGGTGAGTTCCCGCCCATCTTTGCTGCTCGATGCGGTCGACGTGAACAGCGATGTCCATGAAAAATCAACTGGAAGGAACTGGCCGCATCATGTATTCGCGACCTTATGGACGTCTTAGTTTCGGAGGTCGAGCGGTGATTTCTACGCTTTCGCCGTACGGTCTGCGCGCGCGTCACGTACCACCAATGCATACAGCGCCGGCATGACAAGCAGCACCAACGGCACCTGTACCAGCATGCCGGCGATGATCGCAATGGCGAGTGGCTGCTGCATCTGCGAGCCGCGTCCGATCGCCAGCGCGAGTGGCGTCAAAGTCAGGATTGCGGCGATCGTGGACATCAGAATCGGACGCATGCGGTTATGGCCGGCTGCGAGCAACGCGCCGTGCTGGGATTCGTCATCGCGCAGATCGTCGAATTCGGAGAAATAGAAGATGGCGATCTCGGTCACAATGCCGACGATCATGGTCATGCCCATCATCGCCGAGATATTCAGCTCGGTCCCCGTAATCCAGAGTCCGATGAAGACCGCACAGATGGCCAGCAGCGGCATTGCCATCACCACCAACGCAACGCGAAAACTTTCGTACAGGAAAACCAGCAGAGTGAATACCAGCGCGATCGCCGCAACCAGCACGATGGTGAGGCCCTTGAATGCCTGCTGTTGTTGCTGATACAGGCCGCCGAGCTCGTAGTGCATGCTGCTCGGCAATTCACCCGGCTTGTCCAGAATCTTCTTGACGTCGGCGACTGTGGAGCCAAGATCGCGGCCGCTGATGCGTCCGGTGACCGCGACCATGCGCTTGAGATTCTCGCGCGTGATTTCCGGCTGGCCAAGTTGCTCATGCAGCGTCGCCACCCGCGACAACGGAAAAACTTGTCCGTTGCTGCCGTGGATTTGCAGCGCGGCGAGTTGCTCGACACGGGCGCGCGCGCCGGGCGGCAGCCACACGCGCACGCCGACCATCTTGGGTCCCTGCGGCAGTCGGGCGGCGATCGTACCGGCGGCGTTGGCGGCAACCTGATCCGCGACGCTTTGCGGATCGACGCCGGCCAGGGCGGCCTTGACCGGATCGACCAGCACCTCGAGAGCGTCACCTGCGGGGACCACCCCGTCGAGCACGCCGACCACGCCGTTGACCTTGGCGATCTGTGCGGCAATTTTTTTCGCGGCATCGTCGAGCGCGGCCGAGTTGTCGGAATACAGCTTGATCTCGATCGGCTGCGGCACCGATACCAGGTCGCCGATCAGGTCCTCCATCAATTGCGCCAGATCGATATCAAGGCCCGGCACCTGCTCCTCCACCTTGCTTCGAATCTGATCCATCACGGTGGCAATCGGCGGTCGCGATCCGTCCTTCAGGCGTATGAAGAAATCGCCCGTGTTGGCCTCGGTCAGGCCGCCGCCGAGTTGCAATCCCGTGCGCCGCGAATAGGTATCCACATGCGGATTGGCGCGGATGATCGCCTCGACCTTGTTGAGCAGGCGATCGGTTTCCGCCAGCGACGTGCCGGGTGCGGAGACGTAATCGAGTATGAAGCCCCCTTCGTCCATGTGCGGCATGAAACCGGTACCCACCGAACGATAGGCGAGAACGCCCAGCAACAACAGCGGGATCACGCCGATCAGCAGCAACAGTGGATGTTCGAGCAGGTGCTTGAGATTCCGTTCATACGCACGTCTGGTGCGCCGCGCCAGCTTTCCTGGTGGGCGCTCGACCGCGTGACGCTCGTCGATCAAGCGCGCGGAGACGAGCGGGACCGCGACCCAGGTCAGCAACCAGGAAATGATCAGCGCGCTGGCCATAGTCAGCGAAAGCGCCTTGAAAAATGCCCCGGTCACGCCGCTCAGGAATGCCAGCGGCAGGAAGATGATGATCGTCGCCGCTGACGACCCGGTCAGCGGCCGGCTGAACTCCCACGCCGCACTTGCGATGCGTTCGTGCGCGTTGCCGCTTTCGCTGTGCAGCCGACGCATGATGTGCTCGATCATCACGATCACATCATCGATGATCAATCCGACTGCTGCCGCCATGCCGCCGAGCGTCATCATGTTGAAACTCATGCCGAGCAGCGACAGCAGCAATATCGTGATCGCCAGTACCGCTGGCACGATAATCATCGCGACCAGGATCACGCGTACATTGCGCAGGAACACGAACAGCACCAGGCCGGCCAGTGCGATGCCGATCAGGATTGCATCGCGCACGCTCGAGGCCGCGCCCTTGACCAATTGCGTCTGGTCGTACCATGTGGCGAGCTTCACCCCCGCCGGAATCTGCGCCTTGTTGTGCTCCAGCGCGGCCTTGACGTCGGCAACCATCTGCACGCTGTTGGCGGCGGGCTGCTGATAGATTTGCATGAGGACGGCGTTCTGCCCGTCGGCGGTGACCCGGATCCATTGCGGTTGAGCGGCGCGCGTCACCTCGGCCACATCTCCGATGCGCACAATTCCTGTCGGGCTGCTGCGGACCACGATCTTGCGCAACGCAGCGACATCGGCGGGCTGGTTGTTGGCCAGCAGCAGATAGAGTTTGTAATGATCGGACAATCGGCCCAGCGCATTGATGTTCGCGGCGTGGCTCACTGCGCGCACCACGTCATCGATGGTCAGCTTCAGCGCGCGCAACCTGACCGGATCGACATCGACGTGGAATTCGCCGATCGCGCCACCCTGCACGCCGACCCGGGCGACGCCTTCGACACCGCTGAGGAGCGGGCGCAGCTGGTATTGCGCAAGGTCGTACAGTTGCGTCGACGACAGGGATTTCGAGCGCAGGCTGTAGGCGAGAATCGGAAACACGGTCGGATCCATGCGCCGCGCGGTGATCCTGGTTTCACTTGGCAGTTCCGGCAATATCTGTCCGACCGCAGCATTCACATCGAGGAACGCGCGGCCCATGTCCGCGCCCCAGTCGAAACTCACGTTGACTTCGGCGCTGCCGCGACTGGTGGTCGAACGCACATCGCGTACGCCGCGCACACGGCGAATGGCCTCCTCGACCGGCGTCGTCACCTGCAAGACCATCTGATCGGCTGGCCTGTCCCCGGCATCGAGCGACACCCGTACGCGCGGAAACGAAACGTCCGGAAACAGAGATACCGGCAGGTTGAATGCCGCTGCGAGTCCGCCCAGCGCCAGAATCGCGCAAAGAAACAACAATGAGCGCCGATGCGCATGCATCCACAGCGTCGGATTCATGAGTTGGCATCGCCGGCGCTGGCCGCTCGCGGTGTCGGCGATGAAGATGATGCGCGTACCGCGGCACCATCGGACAATTCGTAGGCGCCGAGCGTGATGACCGGCGCATGCGCATCGAGCTTGCCTTCGACGCCGACCGGGTCGCCATCGGGCGAACGCAAGCGCACATCGACACGGTGCGCCCGGCCTTGTTCGATCTGGAAGAGGTAGTGCCCCTTGTCATCGTCGAGCAGGGCATTGCGCGGGACCGCCCAGGCGGTGTACTGCGCGACGTCTATTTGCGCGGACAGCGCCGCACCGGCAGCCAGTCCGATTTCTTCGCCAGGGTCGGGATCGATCAGCACATCGATGAGCTGGGTCTGCGGATTGATTGCGTCCGCGACCAGCGCGACCTTGCCTTTGAACGACGCCGAGCCTGTCGCGTATACGGGCGTGACAGTTGCCGGCATGTCGGCGTGTATGCGCCGGGCGTCCATCGGCTGGACGCCAACCTGTGCTGCGAACGCGAGTTGCGGCGTGAACTCGATCAGCTTCGCGCCAGCGGCGACACGCTCGCCGAGTTTCACATCCAGCGCCATGATCACCCCGTCAGCGGGTGCGCTCAGGCTCGCGACCGCCTGCGCGCCGCCGAGTCTGGCTTGTGCGTCGAGCGCGGCCGTGGCATCGGAAACTGCTTTGCCTGCACTGTCGAGTTGCGAGTTGGTGGCGAGTCTCTCGGCGTGCAGGCGTTGCGTCCGCGTCAGCGCGTCGCGCGCCTGCTTAAGTGCACTCACCGCCTGCGCGTAGGTGCTGCGGGCAGTTGGATCGGTTGCCAGGCGCAGCAGAGTCTGGCCTTTGTGCACCCGCCGGCCCGGCGTGATGGGGGTGTCGACAACTTGTCCGGCCTGGGGCAGCGTAAGCGTCTTGGTGCGCCGTGCATCGCCGGTGAATGTGCCGAAGCCGTCGACGAGGGTATGGAAGATGCGCTGCCTGGTTGTCGCTGTTGAGACCTCGACAGGTGGTGCAGTCGTTGCCTGATTCCCGCTTGAATCGCCGGATGACGAGCAGGCAGTCAGCGCGACCAGCAAGGCCGAGGCCAGAACGAGGCCGATCGAATCGAAGGAGCGCATGGGTACTTTCATTCCGTGGAAATATCAGTGGGCTGCGGCCAGTCTCCGCCAACAAGCGCATTCAGCGCGATCGCCTGCGTGTGATAATTCTGCTCCAGCGCGGCCAGCGCGCTGTCGGCGGCGAGCGAGCTGGCGCGAATCGAGAGGTAAGTCGGCCAATCGAGCAATCCTTCAGCGTAGCTTCGCTGTGCGCCTTGGCGTGCGCGTGCGAGTTGCGCCGCATGCGCCATCAGCGCATCGCGTTGTGCGCGGAAGCTGCGCAGATCGGCAAGCAGACGGTCAATATCGTTGCGGTCGCTCAGCACTCGCGCGCCGTAGGCATCGCGCAGTTTCACGCGTGTAGCGCGCTCGATGGCGATATTGCCGCGGTTGCCATCGAACAGCGGCAGCGACAGCGCCACCGAGAATCCCGAGGTGTAGACATTTCCGGTATCGCGTGCACGCACGAACCCCACGCTGATCGCGGGAAATTGCGCGAGTATTGCCGCGCGCAATTTTTGCTGTTGCGATTCGTAGCCGGCCCGTAACGCACGCAGGTCCGGGCGCCGCAGCGACATGTTGGCCAGTGCGATGCTCACATCGTGAGCATCGCTGCGCGCCATGTAAGGCGGCCCGACCAGATGCAGCGCAACATGCTCGTCGAGGCCGAGCAGGGTATGCAGATCGTGTCTGGCCTGGTCGAGCTGGCGTCGCTTGTCGGCCAGGCTGCTGTCGACATCCGCGGCTGCGTTCAAGCCCGCGCTGGCGGCGTCGTAAGTCAGGTCGCCTGCGGCGAGCGCGCGCTGGATGGTTTGCTGCAACGGCGCGAGTGCAGCCTTCTCCGTACGCAGGCGTTCTTCGATCGCATGCAACGCGAGGATATCGTCGAACAACGTGCGCGCCTTGGCGACCGTCTGCCACTCGCTCCACAACAGTTTCAGATGCACCTCGCGCTCGTTGCCCTGCGCGGATGCAACGCGCGCCGAACGCGTCAACAGATTTCCGAGATCATAGGTCAGCCCGAGATTGAAAGCGCTGGTCAGGTCCGCCTGGGAACTGGTCGGATGATCGTGCTCGTAGCTCAGTTGCGGATCCGGCAGCAATCCGGCCGCGAACGCCTGCGCACGAGCGATGCGCTCGTCATCGCGTTGAACTCTGAGGTCGGGATTGTTGGCCACGGCCAGCATCGCGACCTCGGTGACGTCGAGGCCGTCGGACGGATCAAAGCGATGCGCACGAAGCTCAGGCACCGGCATCGAGGATGCCGCCACCACGATATCGTCGATGCGCTGCGGACCTGCGCGGCGGCTATCCAGCGGCAGCGCGTGAAAGGTCGCGCAGCCCGTCGACAGGCCGATCAGACACAGGACCGCGGCGAGCCAGCGGAGATGGGGTAAACGCATGGCCGGAACGCTGCCCATCGAGGCTTAGTGGGCGCTTAGGCTCCCGGCCGGCCAAAATGCAACCTGCGAACTGCGTTGACTTCGCCACCGGGAAAGGCTCCTGAATCGATCGACGCGGATTTCATCGTGCCGATGCGCCGCCATGGTCGAGATGGCGCGACAGATTGGTGTTAACCACCAGGTCCTCCCAGGTCACGACGCCGAGCACGCTGCCGGCGTCGGTGAAGCTGCCGTCCTTGGTCATGAGCGCGTTGCGACAGCGTTCGCGGCGCAACTCCGCGATCAGGTCGAAGACCTGGATCGAGGATTCCACGACCACCACATGCGTGTCGGCCAGATCGCGCAGCGGCATCGATGCGATGCCGTGGCGCGCGGCGCGCAGCGTGCGCGCGGGTACCACTCCCAGCACCTTGCCGTCTTCCAACAGCACCACGCGGGGCATCTTCCGGAACGGTCGGCGATGGTCGCCGAACACGGTTTGCAGCGTTGCATCCGCGGGCAGGCACAGGAATGGCGCGCCGATGAATTCGAGTGCCGAGCGCGCCAGATACAACTGGCTCTGGATTGCGATCGGAATGTGCTTGCCGCGGCGGCTGAGCTTGAGCGTGTAGATGGTGTCGCCGAGCAGCAGCCGGCGCATCGAATAGGCGACGGACACGCCGATGATCAGCGGGATGATCAGATGGTAATCGCCGGTCATCTCGAAGATCATCACGACCGCCGTCACGGCGGCGCCGGTGCTCGCGCCGACCATGCACGCCATGCCGACCACGGCCGCGTTGACCGGATTGAAATCGACGCCGGGCAGCAGGCCATGCACGCCGACGGCGAACCCCGCGCCGAGCGTGGCGCCGATGAACAGGGCAGGCGAGAACACGCCGCCGGAGGCGCCCGAACCGAGAGTCAGCGACGTCGCGAGCAGTTTCAGCAGCGCGAGCAACAGCAGCAGGCCGCCCGCGGTGAGGCTGCCGTTGAGCACATCCTGCACCGTCGCGTAGCCGACGCCCTCGATGTAGTAGTGGCCGGCGTTGCGCAGCAGCAGGTACATGAGCACGCCGACCAGCAGCATGCCCAGCGAATGGCGCACGTAATCGTTGCCGGGCACGCGCTGGAACAGATCCTCGAACCAGTAGATCGAGCGCGTATAGATCATCGCGGCAGCGCCGACGACGAGGCCGAGCACGATATAGGTCGAGATTGCGAGCCACGGTCCGAGAGCCGGATGAATCGAGTTCAACGCCGGTGGGACCACGAACGAAGGATGATCGCCGAAGAATGCGCGGCCGACCAGGCTGGCGATGCCGGTCGAGATCATCACCGGAATCAGCGTGCGCGCACTGATCTCGACCAGCAGGATTTCGACTGCGAAAAGCACCCCGCCGAGCGGCGTATTGAACGTGGCCGCGATACCGGCTGCGCCGCCGCACCCGATCAGCACGAAACGTTGCCATTCCGGTATGCGCGCCCACTGGCCGAGAATCGAACCGAACGTCGCGCCGATCTGGATGATCGGGCCTTCGCGCCCGACGGCGCCGCCGGAGCCGATCGAGATGGATGACGCAAGCGCCTTGATCAGCGCGACCGGCGCGCGAATCACGCCGCGCTTGAAATGCACCGCATCGATGACTTCAGGGACGCCGTGGCCCTTGGCTTCGGGGGCGAACGTGCGCACCAGGAACGTCACGACAAGCGCGCCGACTACCGGCACCGCGATGATGCCCGCGCCCCACCGGCTCGGTGCGGCATGCGTCAGCGTATGGAATACCGTGTCGATGCGTCCGTCGAAGAACAGATTGTGGAACAGCGCAATGAGCTTTCGGAAGATCGCGGCGCCGACACCCGCGACGATGCCGATGGCGACGGCCATCGAGTTCGTGCCGATTTCCATCGCGGCCTGCGCGAGCAGGCTGTATTGACGCGTGACGATACCCTTGCGCAACGTTGTCCCTTGGTGAGGTTTGTCCGCGCGCAGGTTCCGGCGCGCGCGTGGGATTCCGCGTCGCCGGGCGCGACAAGCTGGAATCCAGCGCCAAGTTTACACAGTCGGCGGGCGATCCAGAAAGCGTCCGGACGCCCGCTTCCGATCCGGCGCGGGCCTAAGCCCGCGCAGATCATCGCTTCAGTGGTGCAGGTTGTCGGTCTCGCCGATGAAGCGCGCGACGTTGTCGTGCAACGCTTTCAGCGAGGCTTCGTGCGCGTAGACCATGTGGCCCGACGGATACCATGAATAGCTGATGTTGGCGTCGAGGCGCGCCGGAATCGGCAGATGGTGATCCTCGTAATCGGCGGCGAAGTAGGGCGTCGCGAGATCGTAGTAGCCACCGTTGACGAACACCTTGAGATTCGGATTGGTCTTCATCGCCATCGCGAGATCCGTCATCACATTGGTCGAGGATTGCAGGGCAAAGCCATGCGTGCCGGGCGCCTTGTGCGTGAAATCCCAATGCTGGATATCGGCGAACAGGCGGTAGTGACGATCCTCGCCGAACTTGAGGTCGCGGCGGACATAGTCGTTGAACGCGGCGACGTAGGCCGAACTGATCGCCGAGGACTGCGGGTCGTATTCCGACGTCTTGGCCATCGGATCGATCGACGGGCCGGAGAAGCGGGTATCCAGACGACCGGTCGTCATGTCGTCGTCAAGCTGCAGTTCGTGCTCGAACATGCCGCCGGTCACGCGCAGGTTCGCCCGGACGAGATACGCGACCGGCAGCCCGGTGTATTCGTGCAGTTTCTCGGCGACGGCCTGTTTCCTGGCCTCGTCGAGTCGCGACCCGGCCATCAACGCCTCCGCGTAATCGCCCATTGCGTACTTCTCGACTTCGGTGAGGAACGGCTCCAGCGCGGCAGGCTGTTGCGGCAGCTTGTGATGATAGGCCGCGGTCGCCGCAAACGTCGGCAGCGCGAGCGCGTAGGGCATGTCGACGCCCGGATTGAATTCGGGACCATCGATGCTGGTGTCGAAACTCAGGATCTGCGAAAGCAGGATCACACCGTTGAGATCGACGCTGTCCTCGTTCTCGAGGATGTTCGCGACGACGGCGGAACGCGTGGTGCCGTAACTTTCGCCGAACAGGTACTTCGGCGAGTTCCAGCGGTTGTAGACGGACATGAAGCGCGTGATGAACTTGGCGAACGCGTGGCCGTCGCCATCGACGCCGTAGATTTGCTTGCGCCGTTCCTTCATCTGCTCGGCGCGTTTGCCCTTGTCCTTGTCGTCGGCGATCAGGCGGCTGAAACCCGCGCCGGGCGCATCGATGAACACGAGGTCGGAAACATCGAGAAGGCTGTAATCGTTGTTGACCAGACCATACGGCGCGGCCGGCGTGTGGCTGTCATCGGACGTCACCACGCGCTTCGGGCCGAAGGCACCCATGTGCAACCACACGGTCGCCGATCCGGGGCCGCCGTTGTAGACGAACGTGATCGGCCGCTTGCTCGCATCGACGCCCTTCTTGAAGTAGGCGACGTAGAACATGCTGACTTCGGGCTCGCTCTCCTTGTCGCCATCGCCGTGCAACACCAGTGTGCCGGCGACGGCCTTGTAGTCGACGCGGGCGCCCTCGACCGATACCGAGCCTTGGCTGTCCGAGGATTGCGGTTGCAGCAGCGCGGCATCGGGTTTCTCGATCTTGTCGGCCTTCATGTCCTTCTTGTCGGCAGCGGCAAGCGCGGTGGTGTTGATCAGGATCGCGACGAGTGCCGCAACGAAAGAAAGTCTGCGCATGAAAAATGTCCTCGAAAAAAAGTCGTGATACGCCTTGGGCAATCCGCAGCATAGTCATGCGCGTGCAGGCTGCGCGCCTCCCAGAAGTCATTGCGCGGTGCGCTCTATAATCCGTGCCTGTCTTTGCGGAGCCCGCCATGAACGCGCCGACCCGAGTCGATATCGCCCGCGTGATCCATCCGCCGCGCGGCACCGAACTCAGCTGCAAGAACTGGCTGATCGAAGCGGCCTACCGCATGATCCAGCACAACCTCGATCCCGAGGTCGCCGAGAATCCGGCAGAACTCGTCGTGTATGGCGGTATCGGCCGTGCTGCGCGCAACTGGGAATGCTTCGATGCGATCCTGAAGTCGCTGCGCGAGCTGAACGAGGACGAGACGCTGCTGGTCCAGTCCGGCAAACCGGTCGGCGTGTTCCGGACGCACGCCGATGCGCCGCGCGTGCTGATCGCCAATTCGAATCTTGTACCGCACTGGGCGACGTGGGAACACTTCCACGAACTCGATCGCAAGGGCCTCATGATGTACGGCCAGATGACGGCTGGCTCGTGGATCTACATTGGCTCACAGGGCATCGTGCAGGGGACTTACGAAACTTTTGTCGAGATGGGGCGCCAGAGTTACGACGGCGATCTCAAAGGAAAATGGATACTGACGGCCGGCCTCGGCGGCATGGGCGGCGCGCAACCGCTTGCGGCGAGTCTCGCCGGCGCGTGCTCGCTCAATATCGAATGCCAGCAGAGCCGCATCGATTTTCGCCTGAAGACGCGCTACGTCGATGAGCAGGCCGACGATCTCGACGACGCGCTCGCGCGCATCGAAAAGTACACGGCAGAAGGTGAGGCGAAGTCGATCGCGCTGCTCGGCAACGCGGCCGATGTCCTGCCAGAACTCGTGAAGCGCGGCGTCAAGCCCGATGCCGTGACCGACCAGACCAGCGCGCACGATCCGGTCAACGGCTACCTGCCGAGTGGCTGGAGCGTCGAGCAATGGTTCGAGCGGCGCAAGTCCGATCCCGACGGCACGCGCGATGCGGCCAAGCGTTCGATGAAAACGCATGTCGAGGCGATGCTTGCGTTTCACGCGCAGGGCATACCGACCTTCGACTACGGCAACAACATCCGCCAGATGGCGTTCGACGAAGGCTGCACGAACGCGTTCGACTTCCCGGGATTCGTGCCGGCCTATGTGCGCCCGCTGTTCTGTCGCGGCATCGGGCCGTTCCGTTGGGTCGCGCTGTCCGGCGATCCCGAAGACATCGCAAGGACCGACGCGAAGGTCAAGGAACTGATCCCCGACGATGCGCATCTGCACAACTGGCTCGACATGGCCGCGAAGCGCATCAGCTTCCAGGGCCTGCCGTCACGCATCTGCTGGGTCGGCCTCGGCCAGCGCGACAAGCTCGGCCTCGCGTTCAACGAGATGGTGCGCAACGGAGAACTCAAGGCGCCGATCGCGATCGGCCGCGATCATCTCGATTCGGGTTCGGTCGCGTCACCGAACCGCGAAACCGAATCCATGCGCGACGGCAGCGACGCAGTCTCCGACTGGCCGATACTCAACGCGCTGCTCAACACCGCGAGCGGCGCGACCTGGGTCAGCTTCCATCACGGCGGCGGAGTAGGGATGGGCTACTCGCAGCACGCCGGCCTCGTCATCGTGTGCGACGGCACGCCCGAAGCCGACAAGCGCATCGCGCGCGTGCTGTGGAATGATCCGGCAACCGGCGTGATGCGCCACGCCGATGCGGGATATGAGGTTGCGAGGACATGTGCGCGCGAGCAGGAGTTGAAGTTGCCAATGGTTTAGCGCATTATTCGTCTCCTGATTTGGAGACAAATATGCGTCTTGGAGAGCAAGCTGCCGTAAGGGTATTTGCAGATTGAAAGGCTTGCCGGAATCTGACGACGCCATGGATCAGACGGACAAGTGTTCGCATACTTGCATCAACGATGGCTTTCGGAGCCATGCCACGATCCGCCAAGCTGAGAACCGGGTCTGAGTGCGCTTTCTTTGAGCTTGATGGCTTGAAGAATGCGCTCTGACCCCTGTTTCTCTGGTCAGGAAAAGAGTATCGCCATTGTTGACGCAGAACTCCAAAGCAGCACCGTTCCACTATTACGCCTTCATCAGCTATAGCCACCAGGACAAGGCCTGGGCCGACTGGCTGCACAAGGCGTTGGAGACTTATGCGGTGCCGAAACGGCTGGTCGGCCAGACTACCGACGCTGGCGTCATCCCGGCGCGTCTGACGCCGATCTTCCGCGACCGTGAAGAGCTGGCCAGCGCGCACGACCTCGGTGGCAAGGTCAACGCCGCGCTGGCGCAGTCGGCCAACCTGATCGTGATCTGCTCGCCGCGCTCGGCGACGTCGCATTGGGTGCAGGAAGAAGTCCTCGACTACAAACGGCTCGGCCGTGTCGAGCGCATCTTCTGCCTGATCGTTGACGGCGAACCCAACGCTGGCGACCAGCCCGGCCGCGCGGGCGAGGAATGCTTCGCGCCCGCGCTGCGCTTCCAGCTTGATCTCGACGGCCAACTCACCGCACGGCTGGCCGAGCCGATCGCAGCTGACGCGCGCGCGGGCAAGGATGGCAAGGGCAACGCCAAGCTGAAACTGATCGCAGGGATGCTTGCGGTGGGCTTCGACCGCCTCAAGCAACGCGAGCTGCAGCGGCGTGCGCGGCGCCTGACAGCGATTGCGGCGCTGTCGGTGATTGTGATGGCAATCACCTCCATTCTGGCCATTTTCGCGCTGGTCTCGCGTCACGACGCTCAGCGACGCCAAGCCCAGGCCGAAGGCATCCTGGGTTTCATGCTCGGCGATTTGCGCGGCAAGCTCGCTACGGTCGGACGGCTCGACCTGATGGTGGCGGTCGACGACAAGGCCACCGCTTACTTTGGCACGCTGCAGCCGCGTGATCTCAACCAGCACGCGCTGGAGCAACAAGCGCGTTTGCTGACCGGCATCGGCCAGGTGCGATTGGACCAAGGCCACGGCGATCAAGCAATGCTGGCGTTCCGCGACTCCTATGCGCGCAGCAGCGAACTGCTCAGACGTCAGCCTGGAAACGGCCAACGGTTGTTCGACAAGGCACAGGCCGAATACTGGATTGGGTTCGCCTTCTGGCGCCAAGGGCAACTGGATAATGCGCAAGCGTGGCTACGACGTTATCGCGACAGTGCGGTAGAGCTCGCTGCGATGGATCGAACGAATTTCGCCTGGCAGCGTGAGGTTGCTTACGGCCAGGAAAACCTGGCCACACTCGATCTGGCCCGCGGCCGCGACAAGCAGGCCAAGCGCGTTTTCCGCGCCGCATATGAGCTCTATCTTGGTTGGATGAAAACGCACCCGCACGACACTGCGTTGCGTGACGAGGCGGCCAATATTGCCTCGTATCTTGGCAGTCTGGCGATGCAGGACGGCCAGCTTGCGGAGGCGCGCGCCCGCTACACGGAACAGGTGGATGATCTGACCGCCAATCGCGCTGCCGAGCCCGACAACGCTCAATGGAAGTCGGAGTGGCCGGATGCGCGTCTGTTCCTGGTGGAGGTACAAGCGGAAACAGGCGATGTTGCCGACGCTCGTCGCGGTGCTGCAGACGCCACAGCCTTGGGCGAAATGCTGGCCAGGCAAGACCCAACCAACAAGACATGGCAGCTGCAGCTAGGCAAAGACTACTGGTGGCTTGCCCGCATCGATTCACGTGCGGCACCGGATGAGGCCGGGCGTGAAGCGCTCAGCGCGGAACGCATCTTCGTCGCCACCCATACGGCCGAACTGAAGGACAGCCTCACCCTGCACTGGTTGGCGAAATCGCAGATACTACTGGGCGAACTGGCGTGGCGACATGGTGAGAGCGCCGAAGCAACGACTTGGCTGTCTCGCGCCGACGCTGAGCTGGCGCCGGCCGCCGCCACCCAACAAAACAAGGACGCCTACCGGTTGTTGTCGCCAGAATTGCACCTGTTCTTGGGCGACATTGCGGCGCAACGCGGCGATGGCGCAGCCGCACATGCTGCCTGGTCTGTTGCCGAACAGCAGCTGCGCGAAGGTACAAATCCGCCGACGTTCGATCACCTCGATCTGCTAGTGCGAATCTTGTTGGCGCAGCAGCGCGCCGCTGCGGCTTCGCCCTTTCTGGCAAGGCTGAAGGCAAGCGGGTACATCCCGCTGTACCCGTGGCAGGAGGGGGCTGGCAGCCAGATAATGGCTGAATCGCGATGACCTGCGCGATCCAATGCAGAGACAGTCAACCTTATATCCATGGACCGGTGGACCGCGCGTCCATCGTTTGGGCCCGGAGCGGCCGAACCTGAAGCCGGAGCAATGGCAATGTCAAACAGCAATATCAGCGTGGTGCTCAATGTTTGCAACTTCCACAACAACGACGGCCATTGGACCAATATTAGCGCCGCTAACGGCAGTCCCTACAGCTATCAATATTCCGGCGGCAACGACCGCGACCAAGATAGTCCGCACGGTCATCCTCACGGCCACATAAAGCACCTCGTCGGCCATGGTACCGCCACCATTGAAATACAGTTGCAATGCGACCCGCGTTACGTGTTCAACCAAACATCCTTCGATGGAAATCACCAAAGCCAACTGAAGTGGCAAGGCACAGACTCGAGAAGGCGGACAATCAAGAACGAATGCACCCAGGCGACCACTGCGAATTACAAGATAACCATCATGGATACGACTGCCGGCACCACGCTCGATTGCGATCCAGCGATCAGAAATGTACCGGATTAACAGGCAAGCTCGAGCAGACGATGCGGTTTGAAGGAAACCACCGGAGCGGCGTCACTGGATTTCGTCCACCATGACGCAATTGGGGCACACCGGCACCCTCAGCGGTGCGGCGGGCAGGGTAACCGGCAGCACCGTCTGCAGCCGCTTGATGCTGCGATACCTGCTGAAGGGTCCGCTGGTGATGCGCCAGGCGCTTGAACTCTTGCCTGACGGCTCGATCGACACGTCGGTCGGATCACCTTGCTCGGTATTCCGGTGGCACATTTGCGGGAGACCATATCGCGCAAGTCAAGGATGGACCGCGGGAAAAAGGTGTCAGGGACAATTTTCGGGTAATGGGGCAAGGCTCCCTCGGCCATGGGTAGCATCGGCTACCAAGTGCGCAAGGGCAGACTCATCGCCTGACGGCACGGCGAGGATGGCCTCCACCGCGAGTGCCCCATAGGTTGCGTTTTCGATGGCGATGTCCCGCTCGCGGATACGTCCCTCCAGCAGCGACCATTGGGCAAAATCGCAGCGGAGGGTCATGCGCGTAATGTAGGCGATGGGCTGTCTGGCGGCCAGTTGCAGGCACTGCGCGGCGGTACCGCCGTAGGCGCGGATGAGGCCGCCGATGCCAAGTTTGATGCCGCCGAACCATCGTGTAACCAGGACGACCGCATGGTCGAAACCTTGCCCATCGATGGCGGCCAGGATGGGTTTGCCCGCACTGCTCGATGGTTCGCCGTCGTCATTGAAGCGGTAGGCCTGACCGATGCGGTAGGCCCAGCAATGATGACCGCCGCCGTTGTCGCGCAGGCTGTCGACAAATGCCATGGCGACTTCGGGCGAGTCTGCTGGCACCGCTTGCGCGAGGAAGCGGCTCTTCCTGATTTCGACCGCATGCGAGCAGGGAGCAGCCAACGTGGCGAGTGTTTCGGTCATGTGATGGAGTGCGGGTCAGTGAAGCCGCGGCTGAGATGGCAGGGCCATTTTCATGGCCGCGGTGCGTTCGTCGGCTACTGACGTTGGCGCTCAGCCTTGCAACCAGCTCATGGCCTCGTCGCGCTCGTCGTAGCCGAATTTGCGGATCTTGGCCAGCATCAACGGATCAAGCACGCGGTCGGCGAACGTTCCCATTGGGCTGTCGGTAACCAGGGCAATCTTGTTGATCTTGTCGTGCACGCTGGTGACGAACTTCAGGTGTGCGAACAACGCGCCGACGCTCTGCCAGCCGGGAAATTTCCGGCTGTGTATCAGGATGCCGCGAAGTCGGTCATGGTCCTTGAGATAATCGTCGATCGCCTTGCCGACAGCTTCGAAATCGTCTTCGCTCAGCGCCTCGTCCGCGACTGGAGCCAGCACCAGGATCCCGGCATCGCCATCGAGCGTGACGCTGATGCGCGCGCGGTCCCGTTCGCAAACCCATTCTCTTGCAGCCGCGTAATCGTTGCTGTCGAAGTGCCGCAGTTCTCCGGGCGAAAACACCCTGAACAACTTGACGGCGTTCTCCAGCCATTTGATGTCGCTGACGATCGCCATGCGCGCCCAGTGGCCGATCCTTCCCAGCCCCAGCCGCAGGTCCTGCCACACCGCGCCGGCCTCCATGCCTTTCCATTCACCATCGATGCAGCACAGCAAGTCGAGCTTGCGGTGATCTTTCAGCTTCTCATTGACCAGTGGGACGAGCTGTTTCTCGTAATCCTCGGCGCGCAACTTGTCGTTGATCCTGATGCCGATCACGTGATCCGGAAGTCCATCGATGATAGTCAACATGGTGCTGTTCCTCCGTTGTGGCGCTGGATGGCTCGGCGCGAAAGGGGATGGACAGGATTTGCTTCGTTCAATTCCCTTTGCCCCCCGATCGAGAAGTGGAGCCGACCGCGTTTTGACATTGCTAGTCGAGTTTCAGCTCCATGCCCAAGTCGGACTTTACCGCCTTCAGCCAGTCGGCATCGCTCTGGGAGTTCCACTCCGTCCACCGCTCATCGCTCATGGCGGCGCGCCAGGTCAGAAATGGCGCCGCGTCTGGACTTGCTGGATGCCGCAACTGGATGGTCTGGGACTCCACGATCTCCCGAATCTTGTCCGCGACCATGTCGGGCTGGGCGCAGGGGCCGGCCATTGCGCCCGCGAAGAGCGCCGCCAGTCGCCGTCAAAGGGTTCAACCCTTCCACTCGCAAAGACGCAGCAAGATGCCGCTGACGTAAAAAAGGGGATCAGGTTCAGTTCGTCGAAGCATGGTTTGCATGAGCAGTGAGCCGAACTCCGACGAGATTGTAGTTGAATCGCGCTGTGGACGATCCCGGCAGCTTCACAGCTTTTCGAATTCCCGTTTGAGGTCGTAGCCCTTGTCGGTGATGATGAGCTCGAGCGTCTTCACGCGCTGCTCAAGTGCGTCGATGCGGGCCTGATATTGCGGATTTTCACGTGGCTGCATGTGTTTCATGCGCAGGTGATCACGAACGATGCGAGCCCCTAAGACGATGACGATGATGCCGAGGACGAAGAGCTGGCCGTGTTCCATCATTGATTCCTAGTTTTCCAGATCGCGAAATTGGCGGTCGAGGTCGTATCGACGCGAAGTGACGTAGCCTTCCATGCGCTGCAACCTGATGTCGAGCTCGCGAAAGCGATCGCGGATATCGCGACAGGCCTCAGCCGCTGAACGCCTCGCGCCGCGCCAGTATTCCTCATCGCTATCGCCATCGTGCAGCGTGTCCGGTCGGGTCGGAAGCATGAAACCAACTACGAGGTACGCAATCAGCGTCAGCGCGTGGAACCAGAACAGCGCAATGATCGCAAGGATGCGGATGAAGGTGACGTTGCAGCCGGAATAGTCGGCCAGCCCCGCGCACACACCCATCAGCTTGCCCTGGCCTGGATCCCGGTAAAGGCGCGATGCGCGCCACTTGCCGTGGTATCTCATGACCCGACTCCGTCGCGGCGTGATTGCCAGAAGCTGCGTTCATCGCCATCGCCGCAATAGCGCAGCGGTCGCTCAGGCAGGATCAGGGCAGCGACGACATAGGCGATCACGGCGGTTACCGGGAAAAACCAGCCCACTGCCAGCGCTCCGATGCGCGTCATCCACAGCGGCCATTCGAAACGTTCGGCGATACCCGCGCATACGCCCAGGATCACACCGCGTTCCGGGTTGCGAAAGAACGGGCGCGAGCGGTGTTCGTCCCGTGAATGGTTCATGCCTTGTTCCTCCGGTGGGTGCTCTGTGTACGCGGAATGGATTCCAGCGCCTTCATGCGGCCTCCATCCCGTTGGCCATGTGCCATAAATCCGACAGCTTTTTTTTCGTCATCGCGCGTCGTGCCTTGCGCGTACCGGCGTTCGGTCATCCAGTGGAGGATCAGCCACGGCAGGAGCGATGAAGAAATGGGAGATGGCGAACACGCCCGCCAAATCCCGGTGGTCTCCTACTTCGCGTCAGCGGCTTTTGCCGAACCCATGCGTTCCTTCAACGCAGCCAGCTCGGCCTCGACGTGGTCGTTGGTCTCCAGGTCCGCGAATTCGCGGTCGAGATCGTTCGGTTTGCCCAGGTCGTACGCTTCGACCTTGCCTTCCATGTGCTCCAGCTTGCGCTCGTAGTGCTCGAACCGGCCCAACGCATGGTTGATGCGCTCGTCGTGGATCCGGCTGCGCGCCTTCAGCCGATGGGCCGCCGTATGGTGACGGGATTCGAAGGTCTTCTGGCGACGCTTGGCATCGGACAACTTGACCTGCAGCGCGGCGATGTCGTCGTTGAGTTTGGCCAGGCCCAGTTCGACCTGATCGTATTGCTCCTTGAGCGACGCCTGCGCGCCATCCATGCGCTTCTTTTCGACCAGCGCCGCCTTGGCCAGGTCGTCCCGCCCCTTGGTGATGGCCAGCTCCGCCCGCCGTTGCCACTCGTCGGCTTCGCGCGTGGCGTAGGCCATGCGGCGCTCCAGTTCCTTGCGGTCGGCTATCGCGCGTGCCGCAGCGGAGCGCACTTCCACCAGGGTGTCCTCCATTTCCTGGATGATCAGCCGCACTACTTTTTCCGGTTCTTCGGCCTTGTCCAGCATCGCGTTGATGTTGGAGTTGATGATGTCGCTCATTCTCGAAAAAACGCCCATGTTTGCTTGCCTCGCGGGGTGAAGGGCCACGAGGTTCATGGAGCAGGTGTCGTGCCAAGTCCGTGTTCGTAGATAACGCATTGAAAGATAACAATGTATTTTCAGATCATCGACGGCGGGCCTTCTTCCGAAAGGTCAATCTAGCTTTTATATAGGCAAGTTGACTAAATATAAGTCAATATGGATAGTGCAGGGCAGCACCCGTCATCCCGACCTCTGCGCCGAAACCGCGTGAAACCGATGCCCGATCCACTCTCATTCGACACTGAATCCACGGCCATGCTGGGTGAGTCGCCGGCCTTTCTGGATCTGCTGGAACATGCCTCGCGGGTAGCCGCAGTGAACAAGCCGGTGCTGGTCATCGGCGAGCGCGGCACCGGCAAGGAGCTGATTGCCGCGCGACTCCATTACCTGTCGCCGCGCTGGCAGGCTCCGCTGGTCAAGCTCAACTGCGCGACCTTGACCGAAGCCTTGCTCGAAACCGAGTTGTTCGGCCACGAGGCGGGTGCCTTCACCGGCGCCACCCGCCGCCACGTCGGTCGCTTCGAGCAGGCCCACGGCGGCACGCTGTTTCTCGACGAATTGGCCGCGGTCTCGCTGCGCGTGCAGGAAAAGATCCTGCGCGCGGTCGAGTACGGCCAGTTCGAGCGCGTCGGCGGCAGCGAGACATTGACGGTGAACGTGCGCATAGTCGGCGCCACCAACACCGACATGCCGGCAGCGGTACGTGCCGGAGAATTTCGCGCTGACCTGCTCGACCGGCTGGCGTTCGACGTGTTGACGGTTCCGCCGCTGCGCGCGCGCAGCGGAGACATCATGCGATTGGCTGAGCACTTTGCCGTCAACATGAGTCGCGAGCTGGATCGGAAACTGTTCGCCGGTTTCACCGAGTCTGCCCATGTCGCGCTGATCCATTACCCATGGCCGGGCAATGTGCGTGAATTGAAGAACGTGATCGAGCGATCGGTTCATCGCGCGCCTGCAGGCGAACCGGTCGACGCGATCGTTTTCGATCCCTTTGTTTCCGTCTTCCGGCCAGCGGTCGATGCCGAAGCCGAAGCAGATGTCGAAGCCGAAGAGGTCACGGTGCCATCCTCTGAAAGGTCGATCCATCTTCCATGCGACATCAAATCGGAAACGACCCGCCTCGAAGTCGATCTGATCGAACGTGCGCTCGCCGAAGCCCGCTACAACCAGACCGAGGCCGCGCCGTTGCTCGGACTCAGCTATCACCAACTGCGTGCGTTGCTGCGCAAGCACGGCATGGTGAAGTCGCGCGGCGGCCAGGATGGATCGACGGCAGCTTGATCAGCGTTGCGGTCGGGAGAGGGAAAGCGGAGTGAAAGAGTGAGTCAGGTCGACTTGTCGCCAGCCGTTGATTTGGCGCGACGACGCGATGTGCTGGCGGATGGTGAGCAGAAGTTGAAGCTGTCGATAATTTAGGACATTATTCGTCTCCTGATTTGGAGATGAATATGGAAACCATCCTCGCCGACGCGAGCATTAGCATTACGGAACTCAAGCGCAACCCCAGTGCGGTGATCGAGGCGGCCGATGGTGAGTCCGTGGCTGTGCTCGTGCACAACAAGCCCAGCGCCTATCTGGTTCCCGCGGAGACCTACAAGCGTCTGCTCGACAGACTCGAAGACCTCGAACTGGCCGAACTGGTACGCGCGCGAGCCAAAGAGCGCCGGATCAAGGTCACGCTCGATGAGCTATAGCCTGGCGTTCGTCGAGTCGGCGCTGAAGGAGTGGCGCAAGCTGGCACCGCCGATCCGTGAGCAGTTCAAGAAGAAGTTGGCCGAGCGACTCGATCATCCGCGAGTGGCGGCGGCCCGGCTGCACAATCTGCCGGATTGCTTCAAGATCAAGCTACGCACGATCGGTTATCGGCTCGTCTATCAAGTCGATGACAAGGTCGTGCTGGTCACGGTGATTGCCGTCGGCAAGCGCGACAAGAACGACGTTTACCGGGCTGCGGGCAAACGAACCAAAAGCTAGAAGGGCCTTTTGTCGTGGAACTGGCTGGTCAAGTGGTGATCGCGGAGTACAGCATTCAGGGGCGGCCAAAGCGCGCAATAAGCGGTGCTGGCGGGCGTCGCAGGGACGGGGTGAAAGAAGCGACTGCTCGAATCAAGATCAATCGGCTGCTCGAAGCGGCCAGCTAGCGCTTCTTCGACGATGGGAATGGTCCAGCCGATATCCGTGTGGAATCGGGCGCGATGATAAAGCAGACAGATCTCGATGCCTTCCGCGACGATTTCGAGCGAACCAACAAAGGTTTGATTGACTTTCTCCTACTGGACACCCGCGCCTTTCCGTTGGTGGGCAAGGAGCAGGCTCGCCGCTATGCCCGATCCCAAGATTGCCGCTTCCTCCCGGATGGCACTGTTTACTGTGAAGGAGTCAATCCTGGACATCGAAGGTTGCGCGGACCTCCAGGGACTCTGGAGTCGTGTTCACCAACGGCACGAAGTTGTCGTTCGGCGTCACTTCACGTTTGCGGCGGGCGAAACGGTACAACGCGTAACTGGCAAGTATTCCGTAGAGCACCGCGAACCAGGCGAACAGCTGTTGCGGCCGCACCAGGTTCATGAGGACCCCAGCCAACAGCGGGCCCACTGCCGAGCCGATGCCGTTGACCAGTAACACCGTGCTGGATGCCGACAACAGTTCGTCGCGGCGCAAGTAATCGACCAAGTGCGCCACGGCAATCGGGTACAACGTAAAGCTCATGCCGCCGAATGCGAATATCACGACAATCGGAACGATGCCGCGGGCCGTCGGCAGAAGCAGATTGACCAGCGCCGCCAACGCCGCGACTGCGCTGATCAGCGAAAGCGCAAGCCGGCGGTCGATACGGTCGGAAAAGCGACCCAACGGCCATTGCAGCGCGACACCGCCACCGATGGCAACGCTCATGTAGGTGCCGATGCCATCGGCGCCGAGACCTCGGGCAGCCGCGTACAGCGGCAGCAGTCCCCAGAACGCGCCCAGCGCCAGTCCGGAGATGAACGCGGTGGCTAGCGCGGTCGGCGCCAGCTGGAACAGGCGCCTGATTTGTACCTGGGGTACCGCGTGAATACGTGGTTCCGGCTGACGGGTCGCGATCACCGGCAGACTGGCGGCGCAAAACAGGATCGCGACGACACAGAACAGCACGAATCCCTGTCCGTGAATACGCAGGAACTGCTGTGCAACAGCGGTGGCCCCGAGGTTCACCATCATGTAGAGCGCGAACAGCGAGCTGCGATGTGCCGGATCGGCGGCAGCGTTAAGCCAGCTTTCGATGATGGCGTACAACCCGACCAGCAACAGTCCCTGGAGAATGCGCATGACCACCCACACGCCGTACGCCGGATCGAGTGCCTGAACCAGAACCACCACCGCCAGCATTGCCGTGCAGAACGCAAACGTACGGATGTGTCCGATGCGATGCGCCAGCCGGGGGACCGTATAGGTGCCGACAAGAAATCCCGTGTAGTAGGCCGAAGTCAGTACCCCGATCAGGGCGACTGAAAAACCCAGCGCCTGTCCCTGCAACGCAATATGCGTGTGCAGCAAGCCGACCCCCATCAACAGGAATACGGTGCTCAGCAACAGCGGTGTAGAGGAGCGGATACTTGGCAACATGGGCGGGCGGCGATGGACGGCACGCGCTGCGCTGTCGGCAGCAGTGCTCCGGCGGCAGCGTGAACAAGTGGGAAAGGCGGCTGTGCGATCGGGTACTCGTACTATTTCACAGGTCGGGATGTAAAACAGAAAAAGAAAAACAGGGCTCGGAGTGCACTTATCACGAGGCCGACGCTTGGGGAATCGACTCTGCCATCGGTTTCTCGACCCAGCGGACCCTCGTCAGCCGGCCGGAGACTTGCCAGTGAACACCGCCAATTGAGCGGCGAACGCGCGCTTGAAAGCGGGCCGCACTTCGCCGCGGGCGACATAGGCGCAGAGGTTCGGATACTCGTCCAGTATTCCCGAAGCCTTCGACCTGAACAGCACGCCCACCATCAGAAGATCGCCCGCGCTGAACGCACCCTCGAGCCAGTCGGCATCGCCAAGGCGGCTGGAAAGTTGGCCCAGCGTTTTACGCGCGCGACCCTCGAGGAGAGGCATGCGCTGCTCGTACCAGGGCTTGTCGCGCTCCATCAGCATGGCCATTCCGCGCTCGACGAGCGGCGGCTCCACCGTGTTGAGCGCGGCGAACATCCATGTGATCGCGCGCGCCCGGGCATTCGCATCGTTTGGCAGCAGGCCCGCATGGCTCTGCGCGATATGGAGCACGATGGCCCCCGACTCGAACAAGGCGAGATCGCCTTCTTCATAGGTTGGAATCTGCCCGAACGGATGCAGTGCCCGATGCGCGGCTTCCTTCATCGCACTGAACGAAACAAGGCGAACCTCGTACGTTTGGCCCACTTCTTCAAGCGCCCAGCGAACGCGCATGTCGCGCGCGAGTCCTTTGCCGCGATCGGGCGACTGTTCAAAGGCGGTGATGGTCGGAATCATTGGAAGGCTCCAGGTCATTGCATGACGCCATCGTGCTTCAGGTAATGGATGGCGAAGGCCAAAACAGAGCGAGAGTGCACTTTCGAACACGCGACTCTGACTGTTGCGTTACCGTGGTGGCATACAAGCTGATCGTCAGTCGCGTCGGGCGGCCTCGATCGTGGCGATGTCGATGTTCGTCATCTCCATCATCGCGTCGAACGCGCGCTTGGCGGTGGCGCGGTCAGCGTCGGGTTAAAAAAAATGTCAGGGACAATTTTCATGCACCACTCGAAAACATCGAACGAGATTGAGGCCAACTCATTGTCCAGATAGCGGCTGGGTCGCGCAGAGCGGCACGGGGTGGGTGCAAGTTGCATACGATCGTATGCTGCGGTCGGCAAGCACCTTCGGATTTAATCACCGGTTTCCCATCATTTGACGCCTGACGGGGCCTGCACATTTTCGTAAGCGGTGCGAGTGTCGTAGCTGTTGCCGTTGGGCAGGGTAAAGGTTTGGCGCAAGATCAATCCGTTTGCGGACAGCCACACCTTGGAATCCGTGCCAGCCTCGTCGCTGTGCACGCTGTAGAGCACCGCTGCCGTACCGGCTCCAGCATCGTTGCCGAGATTGCGGCAGGTGTCGGCGGACGATTGCCCGCGCTTGGCTTGCGCGCTCTCCAGGCTGTCCTGCGGGGTCATGCGGCTTCGTCGCCATGCGCCATCGCCAACCCGCAAGTACTCCACGCCACCAACGAAAAGAGTTTCGCTGGTGGTTACTTTGCCTGTGTTGGCCGCCTTCATGGTCGTATGCGAATGGTGGGGAGTCTGCACCTGCTTGATGCCGGCGTCGTAGACGGCGTCGCACGACGAACCAGCAGCGTGCACCGGCGCGGCGATCATCCATCCTGCTGATGCAAATGCCGCAAGAAGCGGGAGCGTTGCGGAACGGAAGTTGATTTGCATGACGTACTCCAAGGCGAATGAAGTTGAAGACTGCAATGGATGCAGCCGAATGCGTGACGAATGCCTGATGACCGGCTTCATCCTGCAGCGAAGAGGGCGCCATTTTGGAGGAATGTAATGGCCCGGCGAAACCCAGCTCAGGTATTACTCTTCCAAGAGGAGACTCCCATGAGAGTGCAGTGATGGAAGAACAGATCAAGCGTTGGACGGCGCGGCGCAAGTCCGCGTAGGTACGGAAATCATCCAGGGCAAGACAACCGTTGGGGAGACCAGCCGGGCACTCGACATCATGCCGTCACAGATCGAGGGCTGGATCGAGCAAGGCAAGGCGGGGATGGAGAACGGTTTCGCGCCAAACCTCAAGACGTGCGCGAGAAATACGCGCGCCGGTTGAAGGACCTTCAGGAAGCCTTCGGCGAAGCGATGTTGGAGCTTCCTGCCCGAAAATTGTGGAGTCCCTTGTGGGGCAAGGACGAGACCTGATGGTCACGATCGAGCAGGACTTCGAGAAGACGGCGTGGTGGTGTCGATGGCGCGGCTGCGCCGTTGGTTCAAGGTGCCAAGGCGATCGATGTATTACCGAGCGACCAAGGCTCCGCCGCCACGGGCGGGAAGGCTACGATCCCGCCGTGATTGAAACCGTGTTGGGCATTGCGCCGCGCAAGTCGCGTTGATAGGGAGCGTGCGATCTGATGTGCCGGCTCACCCGGCGAAAGACGAGGCCCCAAATTGCGGCCGGAAGACACCGCTGGATGGAATCGCGCGTTAACATGATGTTGATATCCGGGGTTGGCCGATGAATCCCTTGTCCAGCAAGTCAGGTGGTGGCAGGCCGCTCGAGGCGCTGGGCATCAGCGAACGCGAGGAGCGTGTCTACGAGGCTCTGCTCGATCGGCCCAACGTCACGCTCCCCGAACTCCAACGCCGGCTGCCGCTGTCCGCTCGCACGTTGCGCCAGCTGATCGACGCGCTGGAGCGCAAGGGTCTGGTCACGCGTACCTCCGGACGCATGCCGCGGCACATGCCAGCCTCGCCGGACATCGCGGTGGAAGCTTTGGTTTTGCAACGCCAGGACGAACTGCGCCGCGCGCGCGCGGAAATCCAGCGCCTGCAGGAGCGCGTAGCCGACAGCGCCGGCGAGCAGCGACAGATGATCGAACTGGTCACCACGCACGAGGCCGAATGCCACGTATTCGAGCAGATGCAGCAAGCGGCCCAGAGTGAGCTCATCTTTCTGGAACGTCCGCCGATTCTGATTGCCGGGCCGGACCAGACCAGCGAGACCGAAACGAAAGCACTGGCCCGGGGCGTGCGGTATCGCAGCATCGCCGATCGGGCATTTCTCGCGTTGCCGGGAGTCCTGACACGCATGCGTGCAGACATGCAGGCCGGAGAGGTGATTCGCGTGGTGTCGCAGTTGCCATTCAAGATGGTCATGGCCGATCGCAGCATCGCGCTGATTCCGCTGAACCTGGAACGACCCGGCAGTCCAACGATGCTGGTGCGATCGTCGGCGCTGATTGACGCCCTGTATGCAATGTTCGAGCTTCTATGGAAACAGGCGACGCCAATTGCCTTCAGCCCGTCCGGCATGCCGGGCATGGAGCAGCGCGTGCAAGGCCTTGCGCCGGAAGTCGAGTGCCTGCTGCCGTTGCTGGCTGCGGGGCTCAACGACAAGGCCATCGCTTACGAACTCGGCATTTCGGCGAGCACCCTCAACCGTCGCATCACCGAACTCATGCGCAGCGTCGATGCGCGCACGCGTTTTCAGCTCGGTCTCCTGGCGGCGCAATGGCTGTCGCTCGATCGGGAGGCGGGCACTGAGCAGTCGTGACATATGTGTGTCATGACTGAGATCGCTCAGTAAAATCCATTGAACTGCCATGCACCTCCTGCGGATACTCGCATCGGATCGGGCCCTGAGACGCCGACACCCGATTCCTCGTCCACGCAGGATCGTCCATGAAAGTGCCGTCATCCTTGTCCCTCAAGCCGCTCGCCGCCTGTCTTGCGGCAGCGCTCGCGGTCGTTCCTGCAGGTGTCCTGCTGGCCGATCCGACGCATCCGCTTGCCCATCCGTTGCCGCCACATGCGACCGGTCGGTCGTACGTGGCGCAGTGGCTGGCGACGAATCCTGGCCTGACGAAGAAAGGGCAATCGCTCGAACAGGTCCTCGACCAAGCGGCCGCGAATGCGCGCCACGCCGCCGCACAACGCGATCCGCCGGATCATCCCGCGGGCATCGTGCCCGTTACAAGTTGCGACGATGATGGTCCGGGTACGTTGCGCGACGCGATGACCAACGCAGTCAGCGGCGATGTCATCGACCTGACCGGACTGACCTGCAGCACGATTTCCGTTACCACCGGCGCACTCAGCACCGTCGCTGTCGACCTCACCATCCGCGGTCCGGGCGCGGCTTCGCTTGTGATCGATGCCGGCGCTGCGTCTGGCGTCATCGAGCACTACGGTACCGGCACGCTTACGATCGAAGGCGTCACGATCACGAATGGCCGCATGGAAGGCTATGAGTACCATGGCGGCGCGTGTGTGCTGTCGTCCGGCAGCGTCACCATCAATGACACGACCATATCCAATTGCTACGCATACACCGCCCATGCCTACGGCGGCGCGATTTGCGCGTCGCAGGACATCACGCTCAATCGCAGCAGGCTCAGCGGCAACACGACGAAGGGCCATTTCTACTATTACTATTACCCGGGTTATCCAAACCCTTACCTGATCAACGGCACTTCGCGCGGCGGAGGCGCCTACGCGGGTGGACGCTTCACCATCACCAACAGCACGGTTACCCACAATTCGGCGTTGTACAACAACCGCGGATCAATCGGCGGTGGATTCGCGAGCCGCAGCGGCGGGCACGTCATCACCGGCTCGACCATCGACAACAATTACGCCTGGCTCGGTGGAGGCTTCGAGATACTCGGTCACTCTGGCGGCGAAACTACTGGCCTGAGCATCACCAACAGCACGATTTCCGGCAACAGCGCGGCGATAAGCAGCGGAGGATTCAATTCATATCGTCTGGCCTACACGACCTTGCACAACAGCACCGTCACCGACAACTCGGCGCCATATTGCGGCGGGATGTATGTCTACTACGGCGTCGCCGACATCAAGAGCTCGATCATCGCCGCCAACACGTCGGTTTTTTCCTACAACTACTTCGGCTATTACACCGCGGCGGACTTCGATGTGTTTTTCAGCAGCGCGACGGTCACGGGCGACCACGATGCGATCATGACCTCGAACATCGCGCTCCCGCCCGACACGATCGTCGATGATCCGCTGCTGCTGCCGCTTGCCGACAACGGAGGGCCGACGCTGACGCACGCGCTCGACCCGTCCAGCGTAGCGCTCGATGCGGGTTCCAATCCGGATGCGCTCGTAAACGATCAACGCGGCGCGGGATTCGCGCGCGTGGTCGGCGCCGGAGCCGATATTGGTGCGTTCGAGGCGGCTCCGGCCGACGCGATTTTCACCAACGGTTTCGATTGACCCCGCTGTCCTCGCTGGTGGACGAAGATCAATCGGCACGCCGCATCGATCGCGGAAAGCCTGGTTCAGACATCCGGCGCAAAGGCATCGTCGGGCAAAGCAAGTGAAAGGGTCACCACTTCGTCGTCTCTGTCAACAAGGCCACAGGCTCCGTCCCGCTCGTCGCAGATAGGGTTCATCGTACCCAGTTCGGCAGTCTTTTTTGGTCTTCTCGTGAGAGCGGACAAATCGCGGAGACGTCACGCGAGTCTTCGGTGATCGGCGAAACGGGGCAGCGTGAAGTGACCCGGCTCTTTTTTGTCAGGGGCAATTCATGACGGGAAGGCGGTGGTTGCGAAACAAGGGGTCGGGCACATTGGTTTGACGACCGCAGCTGCGCCCGACCCCATTGTGTTCAATTCGAATCGGGCGTTATACGTGTTCCCGAAACGGTGCCCTGCACTTGCGCCAGAATCGTCGTGCCGTCCGTCGAATACTGGGTCAGCAGGAAATTGCCGGAGTACGAACTGCCGTTGTGGCTGAGCTGGATGTTTTCTCGGATATTGGCGGGTCCGACAAAAGCCGTACCGCTGTCGTTCCAGCTCAGCGCTTCGTGATTGAGCTTGTAGGATCGCAAGCCGGTGTGCCGCCAGACACCCATGCAAAAACTCGAAGTTATTGGCGGCTTGCCGGAATTCATTATCTCCGTACCATCGTCGTGCCAGGTGACGAAGCCGTGGTCGACCACGGTGCCATCGGGTATCCCGTCGCTGCCTTCCGAGACGAAGCTGAACTCGTAGAGGCCGGTGATCGGATCCCTCAGGAACGCAAGATCGTTGGGAGATGGCTGCGGCTGCGTGTCTTTCGCGCCGCTGCCGGGTACGGCGCCAGAGGATAGAACCGGCATGGACCACTGCGCATCGGCGGGTTGCGAGATGTCGCCGATTCCGCAGGCCCCGGCATTGCGGCTGACGGCAGTGCTGGCGAGGCCAAGCGCGACCAACGTGATGGCTGTGTGCAAACGGGTATTCATAACGATGTCCTCATGATGGGTTTTTCGGGCCGTGTGGACGCGAAACGCGCCCACTTGGGGATTACCAATTCCGCATCGGCGATTACACGAAGGACAAGTTCAAGGGTGCCCAAGAGGGGGTGCGTGCCCGAAGAGGAGGCAGCGAGCTGGCGCGGAGTTGGTCGACACCTTTGCGCGGCCGCCGGATCAGGCTGGTCGACGATCGGTTCACCGAAGCCAAGGAAGCCAGGCGCGCCGTCGAACTGCACGTGGTTGACGGCTGGGAACTGACGTGCGAAGTGCGATCGTTGCACGAGCCGGATTTCGTTCCGAGCTGCTTGCGATCGACGCATGCGTGCATCCGAAAGCGGCGCTGAAACCTGCGGGAAGTGCCGTACGGCGTGGCAGGTTTGGCATCGCGCCGTAGCCGCGATTTTCAAGTTGGCAAAGTGCTTGCCGTGGAATAATCTTTACGCGCCGGGAAACAGCCTGAGGAGAAATCGAATGGCGTCGTGTCGTCGTCTGTCTTTGGGAATGATTGGCTTGTGCGTTATGTCATGGTCCGTACCCGAAGCGTCGGCTGCGCCGCCGGGCGCGATGCAGCCCGGCGAGTATCACACCACGATTACGTATTCGAATGTGCGAGGTTTGCCGCCGGCGATGGCGCAGAACATGATGTCGCGCCCACAGACCACGGACGGATGTCTGGAAACCGGCGACATTGACACCGTGATCCAGGATTCGATGACGGCAGGTTCCGGCATGACCTGTTCTCAGGATCATGGCTCGGCTTCAGGTGGCAACATCCGTGGCCTCGCAAATTGCCGGGACGACAGCGGAACTTCCGGCACGCTCAGCGTTAGCGGAACCTACACGGCCACGCACGCGGATGTCAGCGCGGACCTGAACGTGGCGTCGTCGCCGATGGGTCCGATCTTTGAGCACATTCACTGGGTGAGCGATCGCACCGGTTCCTGCCCATAGGATCTGTTCTCCTCGGCCGATTGAAAGGAATGAGAACAAAAACCGGATTCGTCGGTCACACGCATCATCGCTGCGCCATTGGCCGGGCGCGCGGTTGAAGGCGATCTGTTTCAGTCAACGAACGACCCCAAGCCAACCGCGATCGCGCCGACGAAGGCGCAAGATCGCGGTTGGTTGTGGCCATGGCGGCGCGATGGTCAGATCAGCGGCGCACGTTCGCTTGATGTTGCAACTCCATTCATTGCGGGCAGCTCGTTCCGTCAATCTGGGTCAGGCGCGTAATCGGCAGGCTGCCGATGCCGTAACCGGGCAACGGCGAATTCCAGCTCGCTGTGCCGTTGTTGCAGTCGCTGAACGTGAATGTGAGCGTGCCCCAAGGTGTGTTTGTCAGGTCCGAAGAATCGAAATTCGGCGGGAACGCTGCTCCGGTCAGCAACACCGCTTGCAACGTCGCCGTATTGCTGGATGTGTCGTAATTGCCTTGTGCGTATATCCAGTTCTGGGCGCTGCCATCGGGCGCGAACACGAACCAGATGGCGACCATGGTGTTGTTTGTCGCCGCTTCGATCTGGAATCCTTGACCGCTTTGTGCGGTGTTGTACCAGTTGCCACTGATATATCCGCCAACGGTGAACGATGATGGCGGCGGGGGCGGCGGTGCAGCTGCATCTTGCACCGTAATCGTGCCGTACATGCCCTGGCGAGGCGAACCGTGCTCCTCACAGTAATAGCCGACCGTACCGGCAGTCCGGAAAGTAATGGTATCGGTCCATAAATTGGCACTCGAAGCGCCGTTGGAGCAGTCGTCCGAACAACGGAAACTGGTTACCGCGTCCGGGTCGGAGCGGACGTTGTGCAAGCCGCCGGAATTATGGAAGGTGACGGTATCGCCCACATTGATCGTCAACGAGGGTGGCGTGAAGACCGGACCTGCCCTGCCACCGACAGTGACCATATGATCAACAGCGAATGCGGGGAGGGCGGCGAGCGCGATCACACTGGCAACGATTGCGATGGAATAACGCATGATGATCTCCTTGGGTTGACCCAAAAAAAGCGCCGCTTTGGACCCGCTGGTCTCTACGGCGCTGTGTCTTAGATTGCGCAATTCGCGCAGGGGATTACAGGAAGAATCAAATCACGAGTCGGAGCGAACTTTCCTGGCATGTGGCGATCCGGTAGGTCGACACTGAGTTCATTCTTGCTTCGGCCGTGAATCCCTTGCCTTCCGTCCGTTCGAAGCAGAATCGCGGAGCGGCTTCTCAAGACGCGCAGCGCCGGGAGCTTTCCATGGAAATTGCGCTTTTTTGCCGATCCCTGATGCAAGAAAACGGACCAGGTCACCAGTCTCGCGATCGTCGAGAAGGTGAACCTGGTCCGTTAGTGAGCGGGCCGCCGAATTGGCGCGCAGGCTTGCCGACACGGTTCCCGCGTCTTTCCCTGCGCGCCCGATCCATTAACTATTTGTAGTAGCCCACGCCGCAGATCTGATCACCGACCTTGGTGAAGTAACTGGTTTTCTCAACCGGTTCGGTCGTGCCGGGTCGCGGGAACATGTAGTGCATCTTGGAGATCTTGCCTTCGCGTGCGACGCGTTCCTGTTCCTGCGCGATCATCTTTCCGTTCTTGTCCTTGAGGTCCTTGATGTTCTGGCCCTTCATCGGACCGGCGGTCTGGATCCAGTCGGGTCCGGCGCAGAACACATACAGATCGCGATCCTTGAATCCGTCGGCACCGCTATTGAATTTCGCGAGCGCTTCTTCCTTGTTCGCCTTGAGTGCGGCGACCGCTCGATGCAAAAGCGCCTTGGCTTGCGCCGCGGAGCCGTGGTCGCTTTTGGCCTTGGCCTTGGCTGCGCTCGCGAGTCCAGCGACGCTGCAGAACGCGATGACTGCGAGCGCGATGATCATTGACTTGCCGACTTGCCTTGCGAAGTGACTCATTGCGGTTCTACCTCTTGCTTGTGTGTTGAAGGTCGGAGCGCACGGCTATTGCTGCGGCACTCCGTCTGATGACGACTGCCAACGACTTGAAGCTGCTGCCGGTCCCGCCGGGAGGCTGTTGCGACGAGTAGGGGGCATAGGCGAAGAACGGCATGCAACTTGTTCCTGGCACACCCACGGGCGCGTCGCTGACGAGCGGCGCAGACTCTACTCCTGATTTCCAGGGAAAAGGAGAGCTATTTGCGTGCCAAGAAAGCGTCTGAAGGTCGGCGACATCCGGGACGGTCTCCGGACGCGGATTTCGTCCAAAACAGGGAACAGAGCCGGTTGGGGAGTGCGCTTCGATGATGCCAGATACGCTATTCGACAATCCGCTGCTCCGCCCATTGCAAAACAACGGCGGGCTGACACCGGCCCATGCCAGCGGCGCTGATGGTCCGGCGATTGACGTCCGCGGCGGCAAGCAATCCCGCGATGTTCCCGAGTTCGTTCGAGAGCAGGCGACTGGCGCCTTCCGACAAGACATAGACAATCGCAATCACGGCGGCGGCCAGCGTCGATTGCTTGATCGTCCAGCGAATGCGCAAGTTGATGTAGAACAGTTGCGTGCGCAGGATGCCGTAAGCAATCAACGGAACCGCAATGAACGTCCCCAACATGTAGACAATGAACCAGGATGGATTCTCCAGGAACACGGCAAGGAAGTTGCCCTTCCACAAAGCCCAGACCTGAGTTGCGTAGATGAAGCCCCAGCACAGATCGCGGATACCGAACGCCCCAGCAAAAATGCGCGCCCGCTTTCGCGCTGCACCGGTCGACGCATGCCACACGCGCATCGCAGCAATGAAAGCGAACACGAACAACACCACGAGCGCGACATAAAGAATGCCGGTGGGCAACGCAAGCGCCCGAAAATCGACCGGCTCCGACGTAAGCAAGGACACTGCCAGCGGCCAAAACAGAGAGGCATACAGCAACAGTGCGCCCGCCACGATTCCGGTTCGTACACGTTTGTCAGCGAATGGACGTGTCAACCGGGTTCGCAACGCGGCCGCAAGAAACGGCGGGTACAGGACGAGCATGCCGCAGTCGCCCAGCGCATGTAACATCGTCTCGGCCGAGACAAACCACGGTGCGCGGCGATAGAGACCGTCCAGCGATCCGAACAGGGATTCAATCGAGCCACTCGTTGCCAGCGCGACCCCTTCGACGATCAGCAACACCGCAAGCCTGCGCGCAACGCTGCCCCGAGTTCCCGCACGGAACAACACGACGGAAAACGACCAGCACATCCCTACAGTGATGAGGGTGAGTATCCCCAGTGGATCGGCGTGAATCATGGCAATTCACAGCGTAGCAGGCGGAGCAGAGTCGCAGCACACTTGCAAAGCCGGCAATCCATCTGCGGGCAACCGCGGTTGACGTGTTGCTTCAGTAAAAATCGAGGTCGCTCCGTTCCGGCCCCCGATTCGCTGCCACGATCAAACAGCGCTGTAGCCGCCATCGACCGCCAGCACCTGGCCAGTGATGTGTTTGCCTGCGTCGGACGCGAACAGCAGAATCGCGCCCTTGAGGTCCTGGTCGTCGCCGAGTCGCTGCAGCGGCGAGTCTCCGATCAGCACATCTTCGCCGAGCGCCTTGATCAAGCCCTGCGACATCTTCGACGGGAAGAACCCCGGCGCCAGCGCATTGACGGTAATGCCATATCGGCCCCACTCTCCTGCCAAGGTACGCGTGAAATTGACCACGGCGCCTTTGCTGCTGTTGTAGGCAATCGTCTGCATTGCACCCGGCGGGTTGCCGCGCAGCCCCGCGATTGATGCGATGTTGATGATGCGTCCGTAGTGGTTCGGGATCATCGAACGCCTGCCGATCTGCTGGGTCAGCAGGAACAGCCCGCGAATGTTGAGGTCGAATACCTTGTCCCATGCCTCGACTGGATATTCTTCCGCCGGCGCGCCCCAACTGGCGCCGGCGTTGTTCACGAGGATGTCGACCCGTCCGAGTTTCTCCATTGCTGCATCGGACAGCGACGTGACGTCGGCCTCCTTCGCGCCATCGGCAGCGACCCAGTCCGCGTCGATGCCGAGCCGCTGCAGATGATCTTGAGCCTGCTGCAGTTCATCGGCCTTGCGCGCCGACAACACCAACCGTGCGCCGTAGCTTCCCAAGGCCTCGGCCATCTGCAATCCGAGGCCACGCGAACCACCCGTGATGAGCGCGGTCTTGCCGGCAAGGTCGAACAGGTTGTTGTCGGTCATGTCCGGTGCCGATCGTATTCTTCAAGTCAAACGCTACCAGATATCGCGCCTTCATCGTGGCGAACTCTTGCGACGCGCGGGGACATGACACCGGTAATGTCAGGAAAGGTGGTCAGGGCCCTGAGCCAGGACCGGGCAAAGTCGACTGATCCGGATCGCCCCGCGCAAGAATTGCGATCAGATGCCTGTGTTGTGCTCCGACGATCGCGTGCGAGGCAGTGTCCCGCCTGACGCCACGTCAATCCTCGCCCGGCGTCCCCAGCCAGTCGCCTTCGCTGTCGATCGGCGAGCCGGGCGGGATGTCGACGTTGCGCGGCCGCTTGGCCAACAAAGTTTCCAGTTGCCGCGGATCGAGCAACTGGCGCGACAGACTTGCACTCCAGGCGCGATCGTCGGGATCGCCGTGACGTTTTCCGAGCGTGACGGCGACGTCATGCACGCGCTGGTCGAGCCGGGTTGCCACGCCCGGCGTGGTCTTCGGATTGTGTGCCACCTGTGCGAGCGTGATGAGGGTCCGGTAGGCGATGCGTCGCGATAGCGCGTCGGTGTCGTCGGGTAGCGTCACCGCAAGCAGGCGGTCGAGCAGTTCGTCGACGCCGAGCGCTTTGGGATTCGCTGCATGCTGCGCATCGAGCCGGGCCAGCCGCGCCGGCGCAAGCAACGCATCCAGCGTGATTTCGGCAGCGGCATCGGCAGCGACCAGCGGATCGAACGGCGTTCCGTCGGAGTCGGCGAACAATTCGATTTGATACTGCCGATTCGGGCTCGCGTTGCGCGCCGCCGACAACAGCGGCACGAGTCGCTCGGGAACGCGCAACTGGTCCGGCGCAAGGGTGGCGAGAACGGCATCCAGCGCCGCGCGTTGTGCGTCCGGCGGTACCGTTGCCGAGGATTCGTGGCCGCCGCCGTTGACTGCATAACTAAAATCCACTCCACCTACGGCCTTGGCCGCAGCGACCACCTGATAACGGTGCAGCAACCAGATCGGTACGAATCGCCGGCGCAGGTTGGCAACGGGTTCGCCCGCCGCAAGCGCGTTGAGCCCGAAGTGGTCGATTGCGGCGCGTCGCACGCCCATCAGTCGGGTCAGTTCGGCGGTCGGATCGGCGCCGTCGTCCCACAGGGACGCCCAAGGTTGCGCCGTGTCGGCGGAGCGGGCATTTTCATCCTCGATGTAGCGCTGCCCGGATGCGACCACGGCTTGTGCCTTGGCATCGGCAAACCGCTGCCGATCCTGGCCGGGCGGCGGTTCGCCATAAAGCCAGTCGACCGTCGCCATGTCCCAACGGCCGACGCCGCCCGCGTACGCCTCGGTGAGATCGGGACGACCATTGACGAGGCTGATGCGCGGCGGCGGATAATCCATCACCGAAGCGCGTCCCTGCGTGCTCGCGGCAAAGTTGTGCGCGAAGCCGAGCGTGTGCCCGACTTCGTGTGCGCCAAGTTGGCGAAGGCGTTCGAGTGCCACTTGCACCGGATCGTTGGGTCCACCCGTGCCGATCTTGTCGGCGCCGACCAGTCCGTCGAAGATCTGGATGTCCTGGCGCACGCGCAGCGATCCGATCACGACCATGCCCTTGACGATCTCGCCGGTGCGCGGATCGACGATCTCCTGGCCATACGACCAGCCTCGTGTCGCCCGATCCACCCAGTTGACGATGTTGTAGCGTACGTCCATCGGATCGATGCCGACCGGCAGCAGCTTGACCTGGAATGCGTCGATGTAGCCGGCCGCATCGAAGGCTTTGCTCCACCAGCTGATACCCTGCATCAGTGCGGAGCGGATCGGTTCGGGCGCGTTGCGATCGACGTAATAGACGATCGGCTTGCGCACTTCCGAGCGCGGGGCGGCGGGATCGATTTTTTCGAGTCGGAAGCGGTTGGCGTAATCACGCACGACGTCACTGCCGAGCGGCTCGCCGAAGTCCACCACCTGCGTGGAGAAGCCGCCGATGCGCGGATCGAAGCGGCGCGGATGGAAACCCGGGCCGGGAAGACGCACGAAACTGTGATGCACGGTGAAGCTGATCTGGTTGGCGTCGGGCGCGATGTTGGCGACTTCGTCGCCCGGCACTTTCGACGTGTAGGTTTGCACCGCGTCGATTTCGAGATTATCCGGAAACAACTTCACCGACGCGGCATCGGCTGCGCTCAGTTTGTCATCGAGCTTGAACCCTTTACCCGCTCCGGTTCCCGCGCCGACGCCGAACGTGTCGGCGCTCTGGTCGAGCGATTGGGCAATGCCCAGCGTATCGGCGGTTAGAAAGCCGGAGAGATCCACCACCATGCGGCCATCGGGCAAGGTCGTGGCGATGTCCCCCATCCAGACGACCGACGTGACGAAATCGCGGCTCGCCGAGTCGGCGCTACCCGCGGCGCGGAAACGCGGGTTCTCGAACAGCGCGGCCACCTTGTTGCCGTAGCGTCGAAATGCGATGAGCTGTGTGTTGCCGATGCGGCCGCGGTCGAGAAACGTCGGCGCAGCACCGAGACCCGTGCGCAGGGCCGTGGTGTAGAGATAGCGCGCCGAAATGCCGTCGGCTTGCGCGGCTGGCAGGGTGATAAGGATCTTGCCCGCCTTTGTGTCCACATGCACCGGCAGCAGGCCATCCATTGCCACGGTGTGCTTGAAAACGTCGGCTGCCGTTGCCGGGCGATCGGCGTTCGCCCTGTGTTCCGACGACGGCGCGGCTGGCGACGTGATGCTGCTGCCCAGCAGCACGAGGACCAGCAGCGGAGCGACGAGCGACTTGCCGGGCAAACCAGGCATTGTGATTTCCTTGCGATAGCGCGAATTCAGCGACATGTGCAAAAGCCCGAAGGCAACGACATGTCTCCCCGCTCTTCTTTACAGTCGCGTTGATTGTATTCGCGACACTTGGATGGCACCGCCAATCCATCGAGCATATGGAATCTATCAGGTCCTTGCGCGATGCGTCGACGATCATGCAGGCGCGTGCGTCCTCCATCGATGCCATCGCTGCGGCGTGGTTCGAGAAGTTGCATCCGGTCAACGATGGCACACCGCGATCGGGAAAGGGTCGCACCAAAAGCGCTCAACGAACGCAGATCATTTCACCTGCTCGTTGGCGCATCGACCAGCCGAACTCGCTGCGCAGTCCTGGCTTTCCTTGTCGCCGTGCCACTGATACTGCCGCTGGCAGGCACGATTCGAATCAAATGGTACGTCGTCGCCCCGTGATTGCGCAGCCCGTAAATCCGACATCAGCGGCCGGTTGCGCTCCGATCCTGTGAGTGCGAAAAACTGTCGATTGCATGGCAAGCCTCGACTCTCACGTCCATGCGCATGCCGGGATCGTGCGCGCCGCGAGCAGCGCGCGCGATCCCCTTCAATCACGAGCCCTTGAACCGCGTTTACCTCTTTTGCGTAACGCGCATCTGCGCGGGCGACAGATGCATTCTCATGCTGGCAGTGCAATGTCAGCCCCCGCAGGTGTAGGCGCCCTCGTCGCATTCGCTCATCGTCGACATGTCGAAGGAGACATCGAAATTCGCCACTGCGCTAACATCAGTTTGCAAGCGCCCGCGCATGCGACCGGGCGTATTCGCATCGATGCTCAGCCCGTCGGCGACATCGAGTGTCTTGCGCGCGAAACCGTTGTAATACTCGAGCTTTGCAGTCTTGCCATCGGGCGCGACATCAAGCGCGAGGATCGGATAGTTCAGCCAGCCCTTGACGATATCGACGTTGTGGCTCAGCGCCAGCATTTTCGGATTGATCCCCTTGGCCGAGAGCAATAGCCGGGTGAACTTCAAGTGCTTGGTCTGGGCGTCGAGCATGCGCACTGCAACGCCATCGAATATCGTCACCGGGAGCGCGGGCGCCTGGTCAAGCGGATCGGCTTCGTGCGAGAGCACATGGCCGGAAACCTGCGCATCCGGTGCGCTTGCGGCGCTGCATGGAAAACGCTTGGGATCTGTTTTGCAGTCGCGTGGTTGCTCGCTGAAACTGCTGCCGGTGGCCAGCGGGCTGTCGAACATCCAGCCATCGGCAGAGTGCGTTGCGTTCATCATTGCGTAATACGGTTGCGAGTCGACGACGAACAACGTCGCACGGTTGCCTTGGCGCCGACCGCCGACAGGATGGCTGCCATCCATGCGGCTGGCGAACTGGGCAAACCAGCTTGCTTGCTTGTCATCGAGGTGCCACGCTGCTGGATCCAGCAACTTGGCTGCGCGCGCCTTGTCGCCAGCCTTGAATGCGGCGACCAGATCGGTGTAGGCCTTTCCGAGATCGCCGCCGTCGGCGGGCAACACTTCCGTTTTTTCCGGCGACGTCGCGGAGGAAGTGCAGGCGGTGCCGAGCAACGCGAGCAAGACAAGGCTGGCGGACCGAAATCCGGTTCGAGTTTTCATGGTGTCTCCCGTCATGCATGTGAATCGGAATCGCCGCCACGCAGTGCAGGTGTCGGCGTCGTTTCTGCGCTGCGGCATTTCCCCGACGCGCGGCAGGCAACGAGTGGCCAGTCCACGCAACACCCGTCAATCCGGTACACGTCAAACGATGCACGGCGGGGCCATGCGAAAGACGGCCAGTGACAAGAATCATCCGATCGCGAAAGCCGGCGGGTTTAAGCCGCATTGACAGGTTTCCTGCCGTGAACGTTCCGGATTCATGCACGAGTTGCCTGGTGGCCACTTCGCTGACGTTGCGCGCAGGTGGGGTCGGCGAGTGATTGACCAGGGTCGACGTCTTGCACAACACTACACGGGGGGTGGCGCGTCGATCGGACATGACGCGGCGCGAGGCGCGGCTGATACGACAACAAGGCCTGATTTTCCGCGGTGGTTCCTGATGTGGGAGCGTATATCCATGAAATTTGCTTGCTTGCTGCTCTTGATCGCAGCACTGGGCGCTTGCGCCAGCGCGCCGCAGGTAACAACCGAAACGGCGCCCGGCGCTCGGTTGTCGGCCTATCACTCATACATGTGGCTTCGCAAGCCCGAGGCCGATTACCCGTCTTTGCAGGAACACATCGTCGGGGCTGTCGACGAACAATTGCGCGCGAGCGGCTGGGTGGAATCCAGGGATGCCGATATCGTTGTGGTCGCCAACTCCACCACGAGCGAGAAGCGAACGAGCAGTACTGTCGGGGGAGTGGATCGGGGCTGGGGGTTGCGCGCCGGCCTTGATCATCGCGGCGAAATGGGCGGCCGGGTCAGGCTGAGCACCCCGAAAACGACCGTGCATATGGCCAAAGTCGCATCGTTGGAAGTCGACATCGTGGATGCAAAAACCCATCAACGAGTCTGGCGCGGGACGGTCAGCGGAGCTGCGCCGAACTCCGAAGAGGAAGCAATCGCCTCCATCGACTCGCAGATCGCCTCGCTGTTTTCGCGCTTTCCATCGACCCGCAAACCCTGATCAAATCCCGGCGAGAAATCAGGAACGTCTCCCGCAACGCCTCGCGTCGATTTAACTGCTTTGCAGGTCACCGATCTTGCAGTGGCGTGTAGCAACGAGCTTGGATCGATTGCCGGGCCGATGCGAAGGCCGTACGCCTGAGGCGGCTTTTGGCTGCATCGGCAATCCGCTCAGATCAAATTCAACGGATCACCAGCATGTGCTTCTCCGCCACGGCCAGTTTTACCAGCAGCGCGGTCATCGGCATGGTCGGCGCAGCGACTCTCGCGCGCAGCCAGGGCCGCAGGGAATGGTTGTTCGCCTCCATCCCGATGTTGTTTGCGTTTCACCAGTTTTCCGAGGGCGCAGTCTGGCTCGGACTGGAGGGCAACGGGCAACTCGGCGGGGTGCGGGCGTGGGGATTCATGTATGTGCTGTATGCGCAAGGGATTTTGACTTTGCTGATCCCGTTGAGTGTGTGGCTGATCGAGCCGGGTCCTAAACGCCGGATGATGGTGTTGCCGTTTCTCGCACTTGGCGCAGGCCTCACGGCTTACCTGCTCTGGGCGCTGCTGGCTTATCCCACCGCGATCTACGTCGAGGGACACAGCGTCGTGTACAAGAATCCGGGCACCAGCCATCTGACGATTGCGGCGCTGTACGTGATCGCAACCTGTGGCGCGCTGTTCTTTTCCGGTTACCGCTATGTCGTTGCCCTCGGCGCGGTAAACCTCTTCGGCGTGCTGCTGGTGATCCTGCTCAAGCAATACGCTTTCACGTCGGTATGGTGCGCGTACGCAGCAGTCGTCAGCGTGCTGGTGTATTTCCATTTTCGCCGTAGACGCCGAAAGGAAATGCGAGCGCTGGTTTCGATTTCGTAGGAGCGCCCACCACGTCGCGGCCGCAGGACACAGAGCGAACCTGTCGATAAGATGACTGGCCTCCATCGTCTTTCCCGCGAGGCAAACATGATCCGGATTCCTGTTGCGCTCGTAGCGCTGGTGCTGGTCTGCATGACAAGTACCGCAGTTGCTCACCAGGCTGCCCCGAGGGAAGTGCCGTCGGCGGAGCCGCCGATCGACATCGCGGATGTCGCTCGCTTCTACAAGGTCTATGACGCGGCAGGTGGACATCCGAGCGCCGAGCAACTCCAGGCGGATTATCTCGATCCGGGGTCGGACGGGCTTCACCGGCTCGCGAAGTTGCGCAACGTGACGGGCGCATCGATTGCGAAGGCAATCGCCAAGTCGCCCGCGATCTATTCGGGCGCCAAGCGCTGCATGGCGGTGCTGCCGCGGGTGCGCAGGCGTTTGCAGATGGCGATCGAGACGTTTCGCCGGCTCTATCCCGAGGCGGGCATTGCACCGGTCACGATTGCGGTCGGCCGCGGCAAACCGGTCGGGGTGACGGATGCATCCGGCGTCATGATTGGTCTTGAGGCACTTTGTGCGGTCACGTGGCTGGACCCGAACGTCGAGGACCGATTCGTGCACGTGATCGCGCACGAATACGCCCATGTGCAGCAGGCACGCAAGGCTCCAGCCATCTACAACGACAAGAAGCCCACGGTGCTCGAGGAATCGCTGATCGAAGGTGCGGCCGAATTCGCCGGCGAAATGATTTCCGGACAGGTCGCGTATGCGCAGTTCAAGACCTCGACCAAGGGGCGGGAAAAGGAAATCGAGACGGCGTTCGTCAGGGACGAAGACAAGACCGATCTTTCGGACTGGCTCTACAACGGGACGATGAAGAAGCCCGGCGATCTCGGCTATTGGGTGGGTTATCGCATCGTCAAGTCGTATTACCAGCACGCCGCCGACAAGCGACACGCATTTCGCGACATTCTGGAGATGACCGATCCGAAAGCATTCCTCGCAAAAAGCGGCTGGTATCCGGGTATTCGCCTTCGATAGAGCATCGGAAGAGGCATGAACGCCATTGGTGCGCGCCATCGAAGCCCTCTCTCAGAGGCTGATCTGGCGCACGCATCGCGGCGCAATCCGGGTATCGACCTGATGCGCGGACTGGCCATTGTGCTGGTCGTGCTCAATCACCTCGGCCTGCGCATTCCGCTCAAGGATACGGTTCTGGCGGAATGGCTTCCGCGCCATGTTCTCGTGGCGTTGAACTACAACGGCTACGAGGCGGTGTTCGTGTTCTTTGTGATCTCCGGTTTCCTGATCGCGGGAAATGCGCTGCGCCGTTGGGGACGATTGGCCGGGATCGATCTGCGCGCGTTCTACGCCTTGCGTTTTTCGCGCATCATGCCGTTGCTGCTGATGCTTTTGGTCGTGCTCGGCACCCTGCACCTTCTCGGTGCGCCCGACTATGTGATCCATCGCCCGGGACAATCGTTGGCCGGCGCCCTCTTCGCGGCGCTGGCACTGCATCTGAACTGGTACGAAGGGCATCTCGGTTATCTGCCCGGAAACTGGGACGTATTGTGGTCGTTGTCGATCGAGGAGGCGTTCTATGTCGGATTTCCGCTGCTATGCCTCCTCACACGACGCGCGCTGTGGCTTTCGCCGCTGCTGGTCGTGCTTGCGTTGTCGAGTCCGTGGACCCACGCGGCGCTTCGCGGCAACGAGATCTGGCAGGAAAAGGCTTACCTGCCGGGCATGGCGGCCATCGCCGCCGGCGTGCTCGGCGCATTGCTCGCGGCGCGCCGGCGCGCACCGCCACGACGTACGTGGTTGCTCCTCGGCACGCTCGGGTCGCTCGGATTGCTGACCATCGTGTTCGATGGCGCGGCTCTTTGGCACCTTCTGCACGACGGTTATCTGCTGGTGCTGAGTGGCTGCACGCTGTGCCTGCTGCTGGCGTTTCACTGGCGCGCTTCGTCAGGTAACTGGCGCCCTTCGCGCACACTGGACTGGATTCGGTCGTGGGGACGCTTGAGTTACGAGATCTATCTCACCCACATGTTCGTGGTATTCGCCGTAGTACGCTTGTTCCGGATGGCTGGCGGTGACTTCGGGAACGGCTGGTTGTGGTACCTGTTCGCACTGCCAGCGTGCTGGCTGCTGGGCGCACTCGTGGCACGTTTCGTGTCGGTTCCGTGCGAGCGCTGGTTGCGGGTTCGCATGTTGAAGGCCGGCAACACAGGGTCACCCGCGGCATGCTTGCAGGATTGACTCGCGGTCGCCGCGGCATCGTCCATGCACCTACGGCGATGCCGTATCTCGTTGTCGATTGCCATCGCTCGGTGGCGAAGTACCGCGATGGAGTTGTATGCCTCGTCAGCAATCCCTCCGTATCGCGAAAGATCAAAGCTTGCCGCGAAGCAGCTGTAGTGCGACCCCAAGGTTCCAGAGGACTGTTGCGAGCAGAACAAGCATCGCGCCGTGTACGTCAAGCTGGAGAGTCCCCGTCAGCAGCGTGGCCACGCCAATCATTCCGATTGCGATTCCGGCGATGCCCAGCACGTAGTTCGCCCGCGCGCGCATGAATATGGCCGACCACAACATGATCGATATCGACCATGCGATCGAGCCGAAGTCGGCAGCAGTCTGATTGGCGGTCCAGCCAAACCTCAGAACATGTCGCACGGTCTCCAGCGTTGCTGCATCTGCGCCGGCATAGCGCACAGCGAGATTCGTGGTAATGAAGCCGTTGATCAATGCCGCGCCAATCATGCCCGCGGTACCGAGCGCGTAGGCAAGCCACGCCGCGCGAGCCAGCCGGGGATCCAGCGTCGGCCGCAACGACAACTCGGCAAAGCCGAACAGCAGTAAGCCGAGCAAGGCGATCAGACTCCCGTGCACAACCCGATTGATCGTGGCCTTGTCGCTGATCTCGACCATGAGATCGCCGATGGTGCTCGCAGTCATGCTCGGATGATGTGCCATGATGAGGAGTGCCAGCATCGAGGCGATGCCGATGACGAGGCCGGTAGTGCGGGCGCTGCAGACGAGGGGTTGCGATTGCATGGGCGCGTGGGAATTCGTCATGTGGAATCCAGGTGGCGGGGCAGTCACAGAGCCTAACGGCGTCCAGTCCATCCGGTGGGGCAGGCGGCATGATTCCGGACACCGAATAGCGATTGTCCGGATCGCGATTGTCCAGGATCTCGCATGACGCGGACCAATCGCCGCGCCGAATGCACGCGTGCCGCCGTTCGCGAGGCATTCGTTGCGTTGTTTTTCGAACGCGGCTACGACGAGATTTCGACGACTGACGTTGCGCGGCGCGCGGGCGTGGGACGCTCGACGTTTTACGAACACTTCCGAGGCAAGGAAGACTTGCTGCTGAAGACGATTCACAGACCGTTCGAACCGCTCGCGACGCTTGTGGATGACAAGATCGACAAGACCGAACTGCGACTGGCGTTGGAGCATTTCTGGAACCATCGCAGAAATTCGCAGGTGACCAGGCGCGAATCGTCGAGGCGTGCGATGGCGCGTGTACTCACCGGCGTGCTTGCGCGACGGCTGCGTTCGCGCGGCGAGTCGGAGGCACGAATAACCCTGCTTTCGGTTGTGATTGCGGAGCTGCTGCTCGGGATCATCGCAGCGTGGCTGTCCGGGGCGATCGTGATTTCGACGACGGCCCTGACTGCCTTGCTGGCCGGCAGCGTCAAAGCCTTGCTTGCCTCACGCGTCGAGGACGAGAGAGTCTCGAATCCATCGGAAATGGCAGCGCAGTCTGGTCGAGGGCCGGATAGCGGTCGTCACCGCCCACCGGGGGTATAGTGGATCGCCGCCCGTGATTCCCGGGCAGCCGACCGAGCGGGAAACGGTCAAACGGGGCGCAGCACATTCCGGTGCGAAAGCGACGCATCGTGAGGAGGGGACCGTGAAATTGCATACCGCAAGGGTTGCAGCACTCGCTTTCGCGACGTCTGCGGCACAGGCCGGCACCATTCACCAGGTGCCAGGAGACTTTCCGACAATCCAGGCCGCGATCGTCGCCTCTGCAGATGGCGATACGGTGGTGGTCGCACCCGGTACCTATTTCGAACAAATCGATTTTCTTGATCGCCAGATCACGGTTCACAGTTCAGGTGGGGCAGCGATCACGGTCATCGATGGCGGTTTCCAGGGGCCGGTTGTGCAAATGAATGCGCAGGCGACGCGAGCGACCGTGCTGGAAGGGTTCACCATCACGCACGGTCAGAACGATCTCTTCGCTGGCGGCATCGTCGCCAATGGCGGATCGCCGTCGATTGTCGGGAATATCATTTCGGACAATCTCGGCGGCGGATTGGGTAACGGCATTACCTTGTCCGGATCATCGGCATCGATTCGCGACAATCAGATCATCAACAACCGCAATGGGTCGGGCAGCACGGGCGGTGGCGGTGGCGGAGGAATCACGGTGGGCGGCGACCCGTGTCCCGATGAAGACTGCGGTACGGAGATTCGCGGCAATCTCATCGAGGGCAACAGCACGGACAGCTTCACTTCCGGTGGCGGAATCTTTTTGAATGCGGCCGGCTACATCGCCGTGACGAACAATGTCATCCGCGGCAATTCGGCGCCGATGGAAGGCGGGGGTATTGCCATTGTCAATCGCGTGAACGCACGCATCGAAAACAACCTGTTCCTCGACAATCACGTATTGCAAGGGCAAGTGGGCGAGGGCGGAGGGCTCTATTGGCTGACGCCTTCGGGGACGCGAGGGACGTATCTGATCGGAAACACCTTCATGGACAATCAAGCTGCCAGAGGTTCCGCGGTTTTTGCGGATGGCTACGACATGGCCGCAATGATCGTCAACAACATGGTGGTCGGGACCTCGGGCTACTCAGCCGTCGAGTGCGGCACATTCAACGATCCATTCCCGCCGATGATTCGCAACAATGATGTGTTTGTCGCAGATGCCCCACCCTATGCGGGCTTGTGCGCAGATGCCGTCGGCAGCGATGGCAACATTTCCGCGCAACCCGTCTTTTTCAGCCGCGCGAATTACCGACTGGCGGGAGGTTCGCCGGGCGTCGACGCCGGCGACAATGACGCGGTTACCGAACCACTCGATCTTCTTGGCGCGCCGAGGATCAGCGACGGCAATGGCGACGGCGCAGCCATCGTCGACATGGGAGCCTACGAAACCCGGCCGGAAGTGCAGTTCTTGAACGGGTTTGATTGAAGGAGAAAATACGGGCAGTTGATCTTGTTGGAATTTTGCACTGTGGGTTCCAGGCACTTGCTCGCCCAACACAAATCCGGATCAAACAGCCAATCTCCGGAGCAAGGCGAGGTAGCTCGGGCATACTCAGCGAGAGCGATTTGCTATCAGTGCTGTGGAATGTCTGCCACACCGCTGTCAAAGCCGTCAGCGAAAATGCTGTCCCATGTGACGGTCGCGGTTGCCGCTGCAGAGCGGAGGAACTCCGGGCCGATCGCCTCGACCTCGATCGTGGTTGTCGCCTCGTTGCCCTCGCGCATCAGCGCGCTTGCGAAATACGCGGTGTTCGGCGTGCCGCCGAGCCAGCTTTCGCTGCCATCGGCATGGCGCTGCAGCACCGCATAGGAATTCACCGGATCAGGAGATGGCGACCATGTGAGACGTACCGTTTCGCTGTCGGGTCCGATCGGGTAGGTTGCGGTCACCTGTACATCGGACGGCGGCTGCGGTGCAGGGGCCGGCAAGTCGTAGATCCCGAGCCGCCCAATGCGGATCGAATACGGTTCCGCACTTGAGCCGGGCGTGACGCGCAATGCGACAACCGCGATGGTTCGGCCCGCGAACGCGCCGAGATTGAACGTCAGTGAATCCCAGCCATTGCTTGTCGCGTCGCCGACATCGAAGTAGTCGAACAGGCTCGGCTCATCTTCAAACGCAAGACCGATCGAGAGGTGGGTCGGCGCCGCCGCGGCTCCGGTCTTGAACGCGATCACCAGAGCGGTATTCGTATCGACATCGAGATGTGTCTCGTACAGCGGAATGTCATTGACGGCATCGAGCGTGCCCGAAAGCAGCAGAGACGTACCTCCCCAATACGCATCGCTCCAGTCCAGCGTCGGCACCAGCAGCGAGCCATCGCTGCGCACGATCCAGCGCCACGTTGGCAGCACGTCCTGAAGGCTCAGATTGTTCCATTCGGCGTTCGACACGACCTCGCCATCGATTGCATGGAGATCGCCCTGACCCGTGTTGAAGTTCGTCACGAACGGCAGCGCTGCAATCGGCGATGTCGCCGGAAGGTAGTTCGCGACGCCCTTCCACGCGGCGCTCGTCTGCGTGTTGCTCGGGTCATGATTCGGCCCGACCCAGAAGTGGTTGTCGCGGGTGTAGAAATCGTTCGGGCTCGACGAGGAGTTGTAAGTCCATTCCGGTCGATAGAATCCGATCGAGGTCACGTGTGGCTGTCCTTCCGGAAAAACCGCGTTCCAGTTGACCGGCGAGTTGTATCCGTTCGATTCGACATCGATGCCAGCGTAAAGGTCGTACGGGCTGCGTCCGAGGCTGGTCGCGAGCGCTGCCGAATTCGCAAGCCCGCTCGCGGTCCAGTTGAAATTGAGGAACATGTCGTCCGAGACCAGCGTCGTGCCGTCCTCGAAGAACATCTGGTTTTGCGCGTCCAGCGCGTTCTGGTAGCTGATCGCCCCGGATGCCGTCATCGAGTCGTACCAGACGATCTTGAGATTCGAGTGGGCATGAAAATACTCCAGCATGTCGCGCATGTCGGTCGCGAGTTGCGCGTTGCCACCGGCGGTTTCCTGATTGATGAACCAGCCATCGAAGCCGTAGTAGTCCGCGGCTTCGATCATCTTGTCCGCGACCGGGAACGTATCGCCATCACGCTGCACGAAATCCTCCACCCACTGGATCTGCCCACCGAACGCAATCGGGGGCAGATACACGTTGCCGAGGACCGGCACGCCGTTGCGGTGCGCAGCGTCGATCACGGTCGGATTCGGCGCGAGGATCAGCCCTTCGCCAGCCGATCCGCCCCAGAACACGAGCTGGTCGATGTATTGCCAGTAGTTGAGCGCGTAGTAGTCAAATGTCGGCGTGCCCTGAGACGGATTGAACGAGGTCGGCGCGAAGGCGACCAAGGTCGCGACGCGCGCCTCATCCGCCTGCGCATGCGGATTCACGTTGAGATCAGGGTTCTCGAAGCGCGTGCCGAGCGGAATGCTGCCGCGATTGAAGGGTGCATCCGGATCGGTAGCCGGATCCCAGTCGAGGATCGAAGAGGGAAACCAATACGACGCATAGGGCTGTCCCGGCAGGTTTCCAGCTCCCGCGTGCGAGGAAACCGCGCCAAGAACCGTTGCAACGATAGCGATCATCCAATACCGCGGATGCAGTTCGCGCATCTCAATCCCCCGCGCAATGCGTTGTGATTTCATGAGGTTCCGTTTCGAACAATTGGATGCAGCGCCGCCTCGGAATGACCTGCAACTGGACAGGAACGCATGCAAGCCTCGCGGCGTCATTCCGCCGTACTGACGCCCGAGCCACCCATTTCCTTCGGCAAGTCCTGCATCTTCGGCAAGCCGTCCTTGATCGGAAGCATGGTTTCCTGATAGTGCACATGCACGCCGGCCCGGTAAGGAAAGTCCGGGATGACGGCTGCAAAGATGTCTATCAGATCCCAGTGCGGATGCTCCGCAAACAGATGACCGCCGCAGGTCTTGCACCATTTGCGCGCGCTTTTCGGGGTCTTGTTGTAGCTGCCGATGTTGTCGGCCCCGTGCGTGATGTCCAACGCTTCGGGCTTCCACAAGGTGAACGCGTTGAGCGGTCCCGCCGACCAATGCCGGCACGAATTGCAATGGCAATAGCCCATGGCGGCAGGCTCGCCGGTCACGGTGAATTGGACCGCGCCGCAAAAGCAGCTGCCTTCATAAACCTGCTCGTCGCTCATGATGCATCTCCCCGGTGATTGGCACGAAGTTGGGCCCACCGCGCTGACCTGCGCCACGACCTGCAGCGGCGCGAGATCGAACGTATTCGCGGATGCCCGCGGTAATCAGGATAGGAGCAATGTCCCCGGATCGCCACTGAAAACGAGGTCTGGGTGGACGCTCCCAATCCTGCTTCCTGCACGGGAATTGGCCGATCCAAAGAGTCAGCCGACCCGCCATTCGAGTGCTGCCGCCGTTTCGGCTTGTCGAGCCATGTGACCGAACTTTTCAGCCGGCTCGCACACCAAGCCGCCAAGCGTGATGCACCGGCCACTGATGCGGGCAGGCGAAGTTCGTCGATGGATGCCGACACTCATCATCCAGTCATCCTGGCGGAGCGTATCATCCCGCGCCGAACAGCGAACCGAAATGGGCGCACCGACCGCGATTTTGCGGCTGGCAGCACGTTTCCGGGACGATCACAGGCAGACAATTGAGCACAGGCATACGAGGAAGGTCCGATTGGTGCGAGCGAGACCCGAGATCGAAGCATCGATTCACGCAGCCGGTTGTCAACACGCCTCGACCGGACAGGCAATCGTGCGCTTGTTGTACGCGACGTCACGGGCCGCTACCCGCATGTCGGCGACGCGCGCCAACAGCTGGGCGGGGCTGGTTGCCGATGTCACGGTGAGCATCGCGCTGCTTTGGCTAGGGCTGCGACGCTACGACTCGCATGTGGCGAGCGCGCTGGGTGCCATCCTCTGTGGCCTGCTGGCTTTCAGTTTTGTCGAATACGCGTTTCATCGCTGGCTGTTCCACGGTCGGGTGCGTGTGATGGAAGAAGGTCATCGCAAGCATCATGATGAGCCCAGGGGATACGACTCGTTGCCTTTCTTTGTTGCGCCTTTGCTGATGCTGGCGCTGGCTGCCGCGCTGGCTTGCGTCGTGCCGACCACCACTGCGTTGTTGTCAGCGGGCGCGCTGGCGAGCGGCTACGCCGCGTATGGATCGGGTCACTTGGCCATTCATTTCGTGCGCTTTCGGCATCCGCTGCCTCGGCGTTGGGCGGCAGCGCATCATGTCCATCACTTCCATCCCGACACAAATTTCGGCGTCACCTCGCCGCTGTGGGACATCCTTCTCGGAACCCGCTACATGTCGAGCAGCAAACGGGAAATTTCATGAGCCGCCAGGCGAGCCATCCAGACGTGTCCTCGCATCGATATGCGGCGTCGCCACGCGCCGTACTCTTCGTCTTCGCAACAACTGGCAATGCCGCCGATCGCAAGCGCGGCACGTGAATCAGTTGGGCATTGCGGGCGGGGAACCGAATTGAAACCGCTTCGTAATCGACGCACCGGCGCTATCCATTTGCGCCGCGCCGGCGTGGTTCTTCTAGTCGCCGCGTTCGGCGCGACGCTCGCAGTGCCGATCCTGCTCGGTGGTCGCGTCGCACTCGCGGCGGTGGTCGGGTTTCCGGTGGCTGGTTATCTTGCGCTGCTCGGCGTCATCGCGACGAGCTGGCTCGCCCGCGCAGTCAAGATACGGACGCTCCTGCACCGGCTGGGCGTAGTGGCTCCGTTCGCACAGCTGCTTGCGATTTCACTCGCGACCGATTGCGCGTTCATGGTGACGCCGGCTGGAGTCGGCGGTTACGCAGCGAGTGTCTACTACCTGCATCGTGCCGGCGCCTCGGTCAGCGGCGCGACCACCATCACCGCGGCTGATCAGGCGTTGGACGTCATATTTTTCCTGCTGGCCGTGCCGCTCGCGGCGTTCACGTTGTTCGGTGCGCACCTTCCGTCGCGGTGGGCAATCGTCGCAATCGGCGGCGGCGGTCTTGTGCTCGCGCTGGTATTCGCCGCCCTGTTTGCCCGCCGCCGTCTCCTGGCTTGGATGTTCGGTCAGGACGGCGCCGGCGCGCGTTGGCCGTGGTGGCAGCGGCACCGTCAGGCGTTGCGCGGGTTCTGCTCGAACCTGGTCGCTCATGCAAGGATGCTCGCGGCGGCTGGCCCGTGGTTTTTTGGCGCGGTGTTCGGGCTGACGGCAGTGCAATGGCTGGCGCGCTACGGCGTACTCTGGCTCGCACTGGCCGTGCTTGGACACCCCATTTCGGTTGCGAAGGCATTTCTGCTGCAGTCGATCGTGCTCAATGCCGCGCAGTGGACCGGCATGCCCGCGGGCGGTGGTGGCGCCGAAATCGGCTTGACCGCGACGCTCGTCGCCTGGGTGCCAGCCACTGCTATCGCGGCTGCGCTCCTGTTGTGGCGCATGGCGACCTTGTATGCGAGTCTCGCCGCGGGTCTGGGCGCAATCGGATGGCTTGCGCGGCGGCGCGATGGGCAATTCCGAAGGTAGATTCCGGTCGTCGTACGCTTGCGGAAAAACTCAGACGTAGCGTGGGATGGGCCCGTTGTGCGGCGTCATGCGGTCGCTGAGATCGAAAGCGATTTCATCGACATAGCACCACCCCCAGCCTTCGGGTGGATCGTAGCCTTCAATGATGGGGTGTTGGGTCGCGTGGAAATGTCTGGTGGCGTGGCGATGGGGCGAGTCGTCGCAGCAGCCAACGTGCCCGCACGTACGGCACAGTCGCAGGTGCACCCATTCCGAGCCGATCTTGAGGCATTCCTCGCAGCCCAGCGCGCTGGGCGTGACGTCACGGATTCCCGCCATGTGTTTGCATTGATCAGACATGTACCGGTTCCTTCGCAATGTTCACGGATTGATCTTTGGTCTGCGCGAGGTACGCGTGCAGCGCGGCCACGACTTGCGCGCCTTCGCCGACAGCCGCGGCAACCCGCTTGGTCGAACCTGAGCGCACGTCGCCGATGGCGAAGATTCCGGGACGGTTCGTTTCCAGCGCCTGCAGGCCGGCAGCACATTTCGCGCCGGTGAGCACGAAGCCTTTATCGTCCAGTGCGATACCACATTGCGCCAGCCAGTCGGTGTTCGGATCGGCGCCGATGAACAGAAACAGATGGCGAACCGCCAGACGTGTTTCGCGTCCCGACGGACGATGGCGCCAGCAGACCGATTCGAGCACATCGTCGTGACCTTCGAGGGCGATGATTTCTGCGTCGGTGACGAGTTCGATGTTGGGCTGAGCGGCGATGCGATCGATCAGATAGCGCGACATGGTCGCACTCAGGTCGGGCCGACGCGCGATAAGCCAGACCTTGGCGACCTGGCTCGCCAGATACACTGCGGCCTGCCCTGCGGAATTGCCACCGCCGACGAGCGCCACTTCCTGCCCGGCGCACAGTTTGGCTTCGAGCGGCGAGGCCCAATAGTGAATCGAGGAGCCTTCGAACATCGTGACATTTTTCGCATCGAGACTGCGGTAGCGCGCACCGCTGGCGACGATCACCGCGCGCGTCTTCAATGATTCGCCGTCGGCAAGATGCAGCACGAATCCGCCGCGGCCTTCGCCCGATACTTCCTCGAGTCGGACCGCCTCGTTGGGGATGGCCATTTCGGCGCCGAATTTCTGTGCCTGATTGAACGCGCGCGCCATCAAGGCCAAGCCGCTGATGCCGGTGGGAAAGCCGAGGTAGTTTTCGATGCGGGCAGACGCGCCAGCCTGGCCGCCGAACGCGCGGCAATCCAGAACCAACGCGGACAAGCCTTCCGATGCCGCGTAGACCGCAGCGGCGAGACCGGCTGGGCCCGCACCGACGATGGCCACGTCGCGAACCTTGGACGGATCCAGCGCGCCGATCAGGCCGATGCAGCGCGCAAGTTCGTCCTCGCCAGGATTGCGCAGCAGCTGGCCAGCGGGGCACAGCACGATCGGCAGCTCGGTGCGCCTGATGTGGAAGCGCTCGATCAGGGCATGGGCGTCCGCATCGAGGTCCGGATCGAGCCTCTGGTGTGGGTGCCCGTTACGCGAGAGGAATCCGTCGAGGCGCAGGACGTCGCGACTGTCCGCTCGACCGATAATGATCGGGCCGCCACCACCGGTTTCGAGCAGCGCGACGCGGCGCAGGATCAATGCACGCATGATCCGCTCGCCGAGTTCGGCTTCCGCGACCAGCAGATCGCGCAGCTTCTCGGGTGCGATTACGAGCACCTCGACAGTGCTCGTGGCTTGTGCATCGATCAGCGCGGGTCGACCCGAGAGTTGCGACAGTTCGCCGGAAAATTGTCCCGGGTGGTGGGTGACGATCATGCGCTGCGGGCCGAACCCGTCGCGTTGGCTGATCTCGACCTCGCCGTCGAGAACCACGAACATGCCCGGACCGATTTCGCCGGTCCTGGCGAGATATTCGCCCGCCGCATAATGGCGAATTTCTCCAAATCTGCGCAGCCGATCGATTTCACCGACCTCCAGCGTCGGAAACATCTGATCGTGGCGGCTGTCGCCTATGGAACGTCCGGATGCGGACATGGCCCTTCTCTTGTTGACGCGATGCAAGTCTATTCCGGTGTGAATGAGATGTGCAGTCTCGGGCAGCGATTGCGTATCGGCGTCATGTTTTTGGCACTTGTGGCAGCGGCGCACACGTGAACCTGCGCGTCGCGCCAGGCACGGAGGCATAGGCGACCACGCATGAACGACGCGCCCATTCATCCCAATTCACGAGACCATCGAGCCCCGCCGCCAAGCCGGATCTTATACGTGCCCTATGTCAGTCCGGCTTTTCGTCCCGGGGCCGGTTTCGCTCCGTGTCCATAGCGAGTCGTGCCGCCAGTTGCTGCGTTGCACGCTGCCGGGCACGCGCGAGCTGGCGTTCCGCCCAGCGTTTGAGCACGCGTGCCCGGCGCGCGCCGGTTTGCGGATCGCGCACGACTTCTTCGATGCGCGCGAGCAGCGTGTCGACGTTTTCTCGCTGCGGCGAGTCGACGTCGCGTGCTCCCGACCACATGTCGATCCAGTTGTCAGAATGTTCGGCCATGCGAAGTGCGATGCGAAAGAAGCGTGGCTCGCGCGATCTGAGCAACGCGAGATCAAGCATGGCGGCGGCGAGCGTGACCGGAACAAGCGCGAAGTCGCGGAGTGCTCCCAACAGCAGCTTTAGTTGCAACATGCCCACAGCGCGAATCAGTGAACCTGCCGTGTGTTCGGATGATGTCTTCATATCGAATGCGTATGCGGATTGCAGTGAGAATGGCTGTACTTTCTTCTTGGCACTCGATCCAGGCGGCGCCTGTTTGGGTGAGCCGTTGTATTCCAGATGAACCGCGAGCTTGGGCCGGCTGCTAACCTTGCGACCACAACCCCGGGCGCCATGGGCATCATAGTTGCCTTCTTCATTGTCACCACGTTCGCTGGCGCAATGACCGTGGGGACGAGGCTTGCGGCGTCGCCAGAACCGACAAAGTGCAGACTTCAATTAATGGCCCATGGCGATGCATGCGCTCGACAATCCGGTTTGGGAATCCCTCGCCAGCCATCACTCGGCGCTGGCGTTGAAAACGGGATGCGCGGCACGCTACCCAGGCGAGGTTGCCCCCTTCATCGGTGTGAAGATGGCGGAAGTAGGCGCTGCGTCAGACGCGGCGATGCTGGTTGGCGATGGCGAATCGGTGTTGTTCGTCGGACCTGCGCCGCCGTTGTCGCCATCGTCCTGGAGTACCAAACCGGCTGTCCTGATCGCGCAGATGACCTGCGATTCGCACGCCGCGATCAATGATGGGCCGAAGGTTACGCGATTGACTTCGCCGGCGCAGATTAGCGACATGCTTGCGCTGACCAAGCTCGTGTACCCGCATTATTTTCGCCCGCGCACAGTCGAGATGGGCCGCTATTTCGGCATCTACGATGGCGACAGACTGGTCGCGATGGCGGGCGAGCGCATGGGTTTCGGCGAATACCGGGAACTCAGCGCGATCTGCACGCATCCGGACCATACCGGTCGCGGATTTGCGCAGCGGCTGACGGCGATGTTGAACAACGACGTCCTCGATCGTGGCCGTCGTCCATTCCTGCACGTGAGTCACAAAAACACTCGCGCGATCGCGTTGTACGAACGCCTCGGTTACCGGTTTCGTGCCGATATTCCATTGGTGGCGGCGACGCGCCTCGCGGCGAGTTCCGGCAGGCCCTAGTCCGACTTGCATTTCGTCGGGTCTGCGCGCTTTGAACTACGACGAGAGGATTTTCGCGAAGCACGTATTGGATAGCGCGCGCACCGTTGGTGTCCTGAGGCTGTTTTCACCATTTTTGGTAGACGTGGCGAAGCCGCTCACGTCGGAGACGAAAGAGCGGCCTCATCTTTTGGTGGAGCGACCGGAGGTCAGGCTCGCCGCAACAGGACGAATGCGAGCACGATCAAGACGAGCAAGCCAATACCGCTCGGGTAATAACCCCAACCGGTACTGTAGGGCCAAGCCGGCAACGCACCGAAGATCAACAGCAACACGATGACAAGTATCAGGATTCGCATGCATCTCTCCTCGAAATCCGAAATCAGCGACGCGCGAGCAACTCGTGTTTGCGCGCCTCCATACTTTCCCCGAGCCTGCCGAGCTCGGCCTTGCTCAAAATTCTCCGTGCGCGCGGAAACATGTCTTTCTCTTCTTCATCCGCGTGGTGCTCCACCAACTCCTTGAGGACTTTCGCTCGCCCGCTGAATTTTTCGCTGGCCGGATCGGTGCCCACGAGATCGGGTAGCACCAGATCGCCGGCCGCGCGATGCTCCTCAAGCGCCTCGAAGTACATCTGGTCATCATCGGCCTTCTTGCCGTTGCGCTTGAACGCCGGGTAGAAAATCTCTTCCTCTATCTGCGTGTGCGCTTCGAGATTGGCCTTTATCTTGTCCAGCAGCGTTTTGCGCGTCTTGATGCCACGCGCGGTGGTATCCGTAAGTTCCCTGAGCAGTTTGCGCATCAGGTCGTGATCATCCTTTAGCAGCTTGATCGCATCCATCGACGTGTTCCTCCTTCTTTGGCCAAGAATGACGTGCCAGTCAAGGTAAGTGAGCGCGCTGGAACAGCGGCTAAACGAATCGACCGAGAGGGCCTTCCTCGATGAGCGGAGCAAGAGCAAATCGTGGCGAGGTCGAGCCGCGTAGCAGCCGTTGGCTGCCGTTGCTCTCCGACGATCCATGCGCCAGTCCCAGAACTGCCTCAGTCAACTCTCTCCGCAGTCATGCAGGTGGCGGTCGAGTTGAACCTGTTGCAAATCGGTGCTGCGCGATGCGAAGCGCAGCGAGCGCAAACCGGAAGAGCGCATGGAAAGGCCAAGATGGGCATCAACGACAAGGTGCAGGGCGCGGGCGACCACAAGTCCGCCTGTTGCCGATGATCGCGCCACGGATACGGGTTTATTGATCCGCTTGCGCAGCGAGCATCGAAGGCGCGCAGCGCGCTGCGCGGTGCGGGCAGGGCATTGATCAGATCGTGCCGAAATTGCGATTGGCACCACCGGGTTTCAGACGCTCTCTTGCAACCCGAAAGGCGGCGTACTTGTACCAACGGGTACGGATGAGCGAGGATCGGAACAGAATCGAACCTCCGTGCCTTCGAGCGACGCACCATGGCCTACCTCTGGATCAAGACTTTCCACCTGCTGTTCGTTATGGCATGGATGGCCAGTGTGTTCTACCTGCCGCGAATTCTCGTCAATCTGGCCGAGGCGGCCGGAGAGACTGCCGTGATCGCCCGCCTGCATTTGATGGGGCGACGCCTGTACCGCTTCGGGCACATGATGTTTGGTTTGGCGTTTCTGTTCGGCCTGTTGCTATGGCAGGGCTGGCGCGTGTTTCCGAATGCACTGCCCAACGTGACAGCCTCGATGCACTGGATCGACGCAAAGCTCCTGCTGGTCGCGATCCTGCTTGCGTTCTTCATCTGGAGTGGCCGCATGCTCAAGGCAGGCGAAAAGGGCAGTGCGCTACCGTCATCGAGGACGCTTCGGTGGATCAACGAGCTGCCGGTATTGCTTCTGCTCGGCGTGATCTATCTGGTGCTCGCCAAGCCGTTCTGACTTGATCGGTCGTGTGGGAAGATTGCCACTTCGATGCACGCTGCGGAACCCCGCAGAAGACCCGTTGAAGACTGTCGGCATGTCGAAACGAAGCGTCGAGGCGACCGAATGAGTCGAGCGACCGCGGCATCCCATCTCTCGGCGTTTCTCGCGAAGCCGGGCAACGCGCGATTGGCGTTGCTCGCCGGCGAAGCGCTGCTCGATACCGGCGAAATTGATTTGGCAGTCGCGACATGGACGCTCGGCGATGACGCCAACGCGATGGTTCGTCGCATCAAGGACAATCCGAATGCGCCCGCGGAGGGTCGCCGCCGTTCCCGAATGGCCGATGCGCGGTTATGCGAATTTCTCACCCGATTGCATCGGGACGCAGTTGACGCGTTCGAGGCCCGGACAGGTGCGACGGTCGAGCGCGTGCGTCGTGCTGTTTGGCCACTGACCCACACGAGCGAAGTGGAGTTCAGGACGCCGATGCAGCGGCCGGTGATCTTCTACATGCCCGAATTGCCAGCGGCTCCGGTCGAGCCGAATGACGCATTCGCGTGGGTGCCGACACTGGAGACGGCATGCGCCGAAATTCGTCGCGAGTACGACAGCGGCATGCAGTCAGGCGTCGACGTGCGGCCGTATGTCCCGGCCGAAACCCATGCGGCCGACTGGCAAGATCTTCGCGGTTCGCTCGATTGGTCCGCTATCCACCTTTACCATGATTCTGCGGCGACGCCGATGCTCGCGAAATTTCCGCGGACCCGGCAAGCACTCGACGCGGTCGACCTCGCCAGGATCGACGGCACGCCGATGGAAGCGTTTTTTTCGCGGCTCAAGCCGGGCGCGCACATCCCGCCACATTACGGCCTTACCAACACCCGCGTCACGGTGCACCTGCCATTGATCGTTCCCGACAACTGCGAGATTCGGGTTGGGCGCGAACTGCACCCCTGGCGCGAAGGGAGGATCATCGCGTTTGATGACAGCTTCGAGCATGAAGCGTGGAACCGTTCGGCCTCGGATCGGGTCGTCCTGATATTCGAGGCGCACCATCCCGGCCTGTCCGGGCAGGAACGCGCGGCGATCGAGCATGTCTTTACCGTGAGGCAGCGTTGGCTGGATTCGCGACTGGTCAGGCTGCAAGGCTGGCTGACGCAAGCAGGCTCGTCGATCCAGACCTAGCGTATTGCGATCGATTCCATCTTCATGCTGGTTGCCGTAAGTCCATCAATCAGCACGAGGCAACTGGCCATGTCAGGACAGCAGCGAGGAGACATGTCCGGCAATGGCCAGGCAAGCCGTGAGGCCCGGCGACTCGATGCCGAACAGGTTTACCAGACCGGGTACGCCGTGGAACGATGGCCCGTCGATGCGGAAGTCGACCGCGGGTGCGCCGGGCGCGCCGAGTCTGGGACGGATTCCGGCATAGGCCGGTAGCAAGGTGTCGTCTTTCAGGCTTGGCCAGTACCTTCGAATGGCCGGATAGAAGCCCATGACCCGTGTCGGATCGAGATCGTAGTCCAGCGCATCGACCCATTGCACGTCCGGGCCGAATCGCGCGCGACCTGCAAGGTCGAGCGTGAGGTGTATGCCAAGACCATCCGCTCCGGGCAGGGGATAAACGAGATGCCCGAACGTGCTGCTGTGGGCAAGACTGAAATAACTGCCCTTCGCGAGATAGCTGCGTGGTACCGATTCGGCGGGCAGTCCATGGATGCGCGAGGCCAGCGGGATTGCGCCATGGCCGGCTGCATTGACGAGCGTGGATGTTCGCAGGGTAGTCGCCGGATCAGTGCCAACCTGGATATCCATGGCGTGCGGGAGCACGTTGACGCCCTCGACAGGGCTGCGCAGCGCCAGCACTGCTCCACCGACCTCGGCTTCTCCCAGCAGTGACAGCATCAACGCATGGCTGTCGACAATGCCCGTGCTCGGCGAAAGCAAGGCGGCAACGCCCGCGATCTCCCGTTCCAGCGTGCTGAGTCCGGTTTGGTCGAGTCGTTGCAAGTCATTCACGCCATTGGCTTGCGCCAGGCGCCAGAGACGATCGAGATCGCGGGTCTGCGCCGCGTCTGCGGCGACGATCAACTTGCCGCAACGTCGGTAGGCAACGCCATGATCGTCGCAAAACCGGTAGAGCATGTCCCGGCCGGCAATACACAGGCGCGCCTTCAGCGAATCGGTCGGATAGTAGATTCCGGCATGGATCACCTCGCTGTTGCGCGAACTGGTTGCGGTGCCGATGGCGGATTCGGCTTCGAGGATCAGCACCTCTCGGCCCTCGCAGGCGAGGGCGCGTGCCACCGCGAGGCCGATCACACCGGCGCCGACGACTACGCAATCGACTCGCTCCATTTCCGACATTCCGCGACGCGCAAGAATTACCAGACTGCCCCATTCGAGGGCGGCGGGCCAGACTCACGCGTGCAAGAGTCACCGCTATCCGGGAATTGATTCGCTCACGCGTCATGGCGAGGCTTTCGAATACCATCGGCATCACGCGCATCGACAGGAAGGCAGCGACATGAAAATAGCAATCAGCGGTGCCGGCGTCGCGGGTCCGGCACTCGCATACTGGTTGCATCGCAGTGGGCATGTCCCGACGTTGATCGAACAGGCACCCCGGTTTCGCACTGGCGGCTACGTCATCGATTTCTGGGGAACGGGCTATCGGCTTGCCCAACGCATGGGTATCGCTGCGGCGATTCAGGCGGCCGGCTATGACGTGCAGGCTATCCGATCGGTCGGGCATGACGGTTCGGTCCAGGCGAGCCTGGGAACCGCGGTGTTCCGGCGCATCACGAAGGGCCAGTTCACGAGCCTGCCGCGCGGCGATCTGGCTGCTGCAATCTATGCCGGCATCGAGGGAAAAGTCGAAACGATTTTCGGCGACAGCATTGCCGCGATCGAAGAACATGCCCACGGCGTTCAGGTGCGCCTCGAAAAGCAGGAGGCGCGCGACTTCGATCTCGTGATCGGCGCGGACGGGTTGCATTCCAACCTGCGTCGGCTCGCCTTCGGACCCGAATCCCTTTTCGAGCGCTACCTCGGCTGCTGCGTCGCCGCCTGCGTGATCGAGGGCTACCGACCGCGCGATGAACTTGTCTATGTGACGCACAACGTGCCGAACCGGCAGGTGGCGCGGTTTTCACTGCGCAGCAATCGCTCGATGTTCCTGTTCGTATTCCGTTCCGAGAAGAAGGCCATCCCGGAAGCAGCCGCCGAACGCAGGGCGATCCTGCGACGCGAATTCGCCGACGCCGGATGGGAATGCCCGCGGATCCTTGCGGCATTGGATGGGGTCGACGATATCTACTTTGACGTGGTCAGTCAGATCCGCATGGAACAATGGTCGCGTGGACGTGTTGCTTTGATCGGCGATGCCGCCGCCTGCATTTCGTTGCTCGGTGGCGAGGGAACAGGTCTGGCAATGACCGAGGCCTATGTGCTGGCCGGCGAGCTGAAACGAGCCAATGGCGAATACCGCCAGGCATTCGACGCCTACGAAAGACGGCTGCGCCCGTTCATCGAAAGCAAGCAGGTGGCTGCGAGGAAATACATCGCCTTCTTTGCGACGCGTACGCGATTTGGTATCTGGTTTCGCAACCAGGCCATGCGCGCCATGAACCTCGGGCCGCTCGTGAAGTTGTTCGCCGGACGCAGCTTGTCCGAGGAACTCAAGCTGCCCGATTACGGCATGTAACGCGAAGCGACCTGTCGCTTCGTGAGGGTCACCTCGCGCCGAATCTTTCATAACCGATCGTCTGCACGCGCGAGGTGATCTCGCAGCGCGTGTCGTTCGGGCGCAGGGGATATTGATTCGGCAATTCATTTTCGCCTTTTCCCGCATGGCGCCGGACCCCCATGAGAGCGGCGGGGCAAATCGACAGATGCGGCCGCCTGTCGCGCACGGTACGATTGTCGGGCCGCGGGCAGCGGCGCCGAAGGTCGCAGCAATGCGTTATCTCTACTATTACCTCGCACCGTACCTGACGCCCCCCGTCCTCCTTGCGATCCTTGGAGTGATCCTGCTCATCGGGATCCTGTGGATCGTGCTTCCATTTTCCGTGTTTGGCATCAAGCCGCTGCTGCGCTCGATCCGTGATGAACTGCGCACGATGAACGCCAGCACCGCCGAATCGATCGCCCAGCAGCGCGAATTGATCGAGCAGCAGAAAGTCCTGATCGCAAGGTTCGGTGGAGCGTCGCATACCAGGCTTGACGGCAACACCGAGGCGTGAAGATGTCTTCGACCAAGGCCCGTATCGCAGGCGAATCGGTGGGGTTGGGGGTGTGGCGTGAGTGAAATATCCGTGCCGATTTCGCATGGCGAGTTGATCGACAAGATCACGATTCTCGAAATCAAGGCCGAGCGCATCCCGGATGCAGCGAAACTCGCCAATGTGCGGCGCGAACTCGATCTGCTTGATCAGGTGTGGACCCGTCACTCGGATGCGCGGGTCGATATTGCTGTCGAACGCGAGCAACTCAAGGCCGTCAACGCGGCACTGTGGGACATCGAGGACCGGATCCGCCTCAAGGAAAAGGCGCAGGCTTTCGACGCCGAATTCATCGAGCTCGCGCGCTCCGTGTACATTCGCAACGACGAGCGTGCGGCGATAAAGCGCTCGATCAACGAGCGCCTCGGCTCCACGCTGATGGAAGAAAAGTCCTACCAGTCGTATTGAGGCGTGGGCGCCGCATTCTGCTTTCTCGCGTCGCTCGCGCGCTGGACGAGTGGCGTCGGCGAACGTCGAGGCAAAGGGGAGCGAGCAACGCCATACCGCATGGCGACGGAAGCACGCAACATGGAAAAGCGAATCATCGAAAGTCCCTCGAGGCAAACACGAGTTCCGGCAACAGGTGACTCAAGTCGAACAGCCGATGCGCGATCAGGTGCTGCACACCATCGGCCGCTTCGAGCACACCCTCGACGCCGAGCAACATCGATTCGAGCAGGACGCGGGTCTGCCGTTCGGCCACTGCGCGCCACACGATCACATTCACGTTGCCGGTTTCGTCTTCGATCGTGACGAAGATGACGCCCTTGGCCGTACTCGGGTGCTGGCGTCCGGTCACGAGTCCCGCGCAGCGCAGGCGTCGGCCGGCATTGCGTTGATGGCCTGCATCGCAGGCACGCAACATGCGCTGTCGCTCGAGCGCGTTGCGCACCAGTGCCAGCGGATGCTGCTTGAGCGATAACCCTTGCGCCGCGTAATCGGCCAGCACGTCTTCGCGCACCGACGGTGCGCGCAAGGCGACGCGTTGTTCGCGAACCTGGGCGCCGACGAGCAACGCGGAGGTGCGTTCGACGCCGGCGCTGTCCCAGCGTGCGCGATGCCGATGGCCGCTCAGCGAACGCAGCGCATCGGCATCGGCCAGACGCGCGCGTTCACCGGAATCGAGTCCGGCGCGTCGGACCAGATCGGCCACATCGCGAAACGGCATGAGCTTGCGCGCGGACACCACACGCGCGGCGCAGCTCTCGGAAAGTCCACGCACCAGTCGAAGACCGAGTCGCAAGGCGAGCGATGGTGTCGCTTCCTCCAGCGTGCAGCCCCATTCGCTGGCCGAAACATCCGCCGGCCGCACTTCGACCCCGTGGCGCGCAGCATCCTGGATCAATTGCGAAGGTTGATAGAAACCCATCGGCTGCGAATTCAGCAGCGCGCAGACGAAGGCCGCCGGATGATGGTGTTTGAGCCACGCCGAGGCGTAGGCAAGCAGTGCAAAACTGGCCGAATGCGACTCGGGAAATCCGTAGTCGCCGAAGCCCTTGATCTGCTCGAAGATCTGTTCGGCGAAGGCGGGCGGATAACCATTCCTTTGCATGCCGGCGAAGATGCGCTCGCGGAACGGTTCGAGTCCGCCGCGGCGTTTCCAGGCCGCCATCGCGCGGCGCAACTGGTCGGCTTCGCCCGGCGTGAAATCGGCCGCGACCTCGACCAGACGCATCACCTGTTCCTGGAAGATCGGCACGCCATAGGTGCGCCCGAGCACCTTCTCGATTTCCGGTTTCGGGTAGGTGACCGATTCGAGTCCCTGCCTCCGGCGCAGGTACGGATGCACCATCTGCCCCTGGATCGGCCCGGGCCGCACGATCGCAACTTCGACCACGAGATCATAGAACGTGGCGGGTTTCAGTCGCGGCAGCATCGACATCTGCGCACGCGATTCGATCTGGAATACGCCGACCGTGTCGGCCTTGCGCATCATCGCGTAGGTCTCGCGATCGTCCTGCGGAACCGCGGCGAGATCGAGATCCGGTCCGCCATGCGCACGCAGGAGATCGAAGGACTTGCGCAGGCAAGTCAACATGCCGAGCGCAAGGCAATCGACCTTGAGCAGGCGCATCGATTCGAGGTCGTCCTTGTCCCACTGGATCACCGTGCGGTCGGCCATCGCGGCGTTCTCGACCGGCACCAGCGTATGCAGGGGATGCTCGGAAATCACGAAGCCGCCGACGTGCTGCGACAGATGACGCGGGAATCCCTTTAATTCACCGACCAGCGCGATCAGTTGCCGCATCACGCGGCTGCCCGGATCGAAGCCGCGCTCGCGCAGCGCATCGTCGACGGACATCGTGCGCACGCGCGAGAAGATGCTGCTCAATCGATCGAGCCGATTCGCGTCGAGACCGAGCGCGCGGCCGACATCGCGCACGGCGCTCTTGCTGCGATAACGGATGACGGTCGCCGCGAGGGCGGCCCGTTCGCGTCCGTACTTGGCGAAGACGTACTGGAGGACTTCCTCGCGCCGCTCGTGCTCGAAATCGACATCTATATCGGGCGGCTCGTTGCGTTCGATCGAGAGGAAGCGCTCGAACAACAGGTTGCCGTGTTCGGGATCGACTGCGGTGATGCCGAGGCAATAGCACACCGCGGAGTTGGCCGACGAACCGCGGCCCTGGCACAGGATGGGCGGATCCTGGCGGCGCGCCCACGAAACGATGTCCTCGACCGTCAGGAAGAAATGCTCGTATTCGAGTTGGGCGATCAGGGAGAGTTCGCGTTCGATCTGCGTGTGCACGGCAGGCGGGATGCCCTCGGGCCAGCGACGCGCGGCGCCCGTCAGAGTCAGTTCGCGCAGGTATTCGATCGGCGTGCGATCCTTCGGAACCAGTTCGTGCGGGTATTCGTAATTCAAATCATCGAGGTTGAGTGTGCAGCGTGCGGCGATGCGCAGGCTTTCGGCGAGAAGCCCGGGGGGGTAGATGCCCGCCAGCACGTTGCGCCGACGCAGATGCCGCTCGCCATTCGGAAACAAGGCGTGGCCCGCTTCGGCGATCGTGCAGCCGACACGGATTGCGGTCAGCACATCGTGCAGCGCGCGCCGCCGGCGCACATGCATGTGCACATCGCCTGCTGCGACCAGCGGCAGGCCATGTTGTTCGCCGAGCGCACGCAGCGCGGCGAGTTCGGCTGCATCGTCGGGTCCGTTATGCAGCTCGACCGCGAGCCATGCGCGACCCGCGAAATGCCGTGCCACCCATGCGCCGTGCTCGTTTGTTTCGTCGTCGAAGGTCGAAACGACGTCCTCGGGGCGGTGGCGTTCCCTCGGGAAGGCGGTCTTTCGTCCAACCGGAAAAAGACTGCCGGCTGACCACAACACCAGCACGCCATCGCCGATAGTCTCGACATCCTCGCGCGTCAACCGGTATTCGCCCTTGACGCTGCGCCGGCGCGCGAGCGTGATCAGCCGGCACAGCTCGCTGTAGCCATTCTGGTGGGCGGCGAGCAGCACGAGTTTCGGTCCGTCCTCGAGCCGTATTTCGCTGCCGACGATGAGCGCCACGCCGCTCGCCTTCGACGCATCGCGTGCACGCACGATGCCGGCCAGGGAGCATTCATCGGTGATCGCGAGTGCGGCATAACCGAGCTTGCGTGCGCGTTCGAACAATTCCTCCGCGCTCGACGCACCGCGCTGGAAACTGAAATTGCTCAGGCAATGCAGTTCGGCGTAGGCGTGATCGTCGGCTGCGGCGTGCGATGACGGCGCGCATTTCGCTGTTGCCTGCACGCTCATGCAAACCAGCCATGCAGCATCCACGCGCTGGTCGCGCCGACGGGACAGAACGCCCAGGCGCGCTGGCCGAGCCGGGTTTCGACGATGTAGTAATCGCGCCGCAAGTCATCGCCGTCCCACCAACCGCCTTCGATGCGTTCGGGTCCGGCCAGGATGCGCGCGGGTGGGGGGCGTAACGGAATCGGTCGCGGCAGCAGCCAGAATGGACGCACTCGTCGTTCCATGATCGGCGCCGTGTCCTTGCCGTGACGCCAGGCGTACTCGGGCCGGTGATCGCCCACGCAGGCGAGGCTGCGTAGCGCCGCATCACCGAGCCGTGCGCGCAGACGTTCGGCCAGGCGAGGCCAGTCCAGTGTTTCATGGCGGCTGGCGGCGAACAGATCTCGATGCAACGGCGCGAGTGGCGGCAGGTCGTTCGCGACCAGGCCGAGTGCGCTGACCGGGGCGCACAGCATGACGCGTTCCAGACGCAGACGTGCGAATTCGAGCAGGGCATCGGCCTCGCACTGCGGTGTCAACAGGCCGACGTTGATGCGCGTGGTCGCGCGGCCCTCATGTTCGAGCACGATGTCGAAACGCTGCACGCCACCGTCGCGTGCGCCGAGGAAGACCGACAGCTCGCGGATCAGGCGCTGCAGCGGAAATGCGAGCGCCTGCTGATTTTCGATCACGGCGTCGAATTCGATGCGTCGCTCGAAACGATCTGGCGGTCGATAGAGCACCGGCACGTCCGCGGCGAGCCCACGCATGCGATCGAGATGGCCGATCGCGGCCGCACCGATGCGCCGGATCAGTTCGGCGCGCGGCAGCGCGAATACCTCGCGCAGACGCCGGAATCCCATGCCGCGAAGGGCGGCAATCACAGACTCGTTCAAGGTGCTGGCCGACAAGGGAACATCGCCGAGTACGTTGACGAGGTGTGCTCGGTCGTGCACGGCAAGTCCATCGCGGCAACCGGCCAGTACGCGGGCGCCGCTGGCGGTCGGCGTCAGTGCGAGCGCATGGGAGTGACCGAGTGCATGGAGTTCGCTGCGCATGCATCGCTGCAACGCGGGCCATTGCCCGAACAGGCGAAAGCTCGCACCGGCTTCGAGCAGCAACGCATCCGGCGCGGCGATGGCGACCTGGCTGCTGAATCGATAAGCCCACGCGGCGAGGGATTCGAGCATCGCGCAGGCAGGTGCACAGCGGAGTTCGCCAAAATCATTCCCGCCAGACAAGGCCTCGGTCGGCAGATCCGGAAACAGCAGACAGGCCCACAGCACGAGGCACGTCCCGCGCCATCAGGCGCGCAATCGCAACGGGGAAGACTGCTGCAAAAACCTGCCGCGACACTTGAGAATATTGATACATGTACCTGATTCATCGACATGTATTGACAGTCTCAAGGCAGCCGGACTGGCCTGATCGGCATGCTGCAATGGACGCAACACAAAGCCGAGTGCATCACCGGTTTCGGCAGCGAGTTGCAAGCGACGCAAATGCCGGTAATCGACCGCGGGCAGCCAGTGCAGCACTGCCCCGCAGCAGCCGGCGCGCAGGCATTGCTCGGCAGTCCAGTGCGTGTCGGCTGCGGCCGTGCCGATATGCACCAGCTGGGTCAGATCGATACCGCTTGCGGCCAGAGCCGGTGGATACGGGATATAGGGCGGTGCCACCAGCACGACGCGACGATGCGAACGCGTGAGCGCGGCGAGTGCGGGTGCCAGCAGGCTGAATTCGCCGAGGCCGTCGTGCTCGAACAGGATTTCGCTCAGCGCGCCACGCGGCCAGCCGCCACCCGGCAGCAGGGCATCGAGTTCGGCGAACCCGGTCGGCACGGCAAGCGCGCTGATCGCAGAGGCAGTGCTCCGTCGCCATACACCGGGATGACGCAATACCTCGGCAAGCCCGCTCGCGGTCTCGGGATCGATCGATCGGGTCTCAGCGGATTGGACCTTGTCGAAAGCGGACGCAAGGCTCGCGCCGACTTGCGCGGAAAACGCGGGATTGCGGGAAGACGACGGACCGAATGCAGCGGAATGGGTAGCCATGACTCATCCTTGTCTGATGACACCGGTGTAAATACCTTCGATCGCGAATTCGTGGCGCCGCGGATCGATCTCGATCGGTGCGAAATCCGGATTGGCCGGCAACAGACGCATCCGGCTCTTGCGGCGATCGAAACGCTTGACGGTCACCTCGTCATCGAGGCGCGCAACGACGATGCGGCCGGAGTCGGCAGTGGTCGTGCGATGGACGGCGATCAGATCGCCATCGAGGATGCCGGCGTCGCGCATGCTGAATCCGACGACGCGCAACAGATAATCCGCGCGCGGACGGAACAGGTCGGGATCGACCTGGTAATCGGCTTCGATGTTTTCGGTCGCGAGGATGGGACTGCCGGCGGCAACCCGGCCGACGAGGGGAAGCCGGGTTGCCACCGAAGTCCTTGAGTGCTGCGCGAGGCGCAGGCCGCGATGATACGGCAAACGTTCGATCGCGCCCTTGCGGACCAGCGCCTCGACATAATCCTGAGCCGAGCTATGGCTCGCAAGCCCAAGATTTTGCGCGATTTCTCGCAGGCTTGGCGCGCAGTCGTGGCGTTCCAGATGGCGCCGGATACACGCGAGCACGCGTTGCTGATTGGTGGTGAGGGCATTGCTTGGCATACGTACTAATGTACGTATAAAGGGGATTCCTGGCAAGTCTTTTCGTGCGACGCGCGCACGGCGATACACTGACCTGATATTCCGATGGGAGCCGGGCATGACCTCGATCTACGATTTCAGTGCGAAGACCCTCGATGGCGTCGATCAGTCGCTCGAAACATATCGCGGCAAGACACTGCTGATCGTCAATGTCGCCTCGAAATGCGGTTTCACGCCGCAGTACGAAGGACTCGAAGCCCTGTATCGCAGGTTCAAGCAACAGGGGCTCATCGTGCTCGGCTTTCCGTGCGATCAGTTCGGTCACCAGGAACCCGGCGATGCGACGGAGATCCGCAACTTCTGCACGCTCAACTACGACGTGACGTTTCCGCTGTTCGCGAAGATCGAGGTCAACGGCGCGAACGCGCATCCGCTGTACCGCTATCTCAAGAGCGAAGCCAAGGGCGTGCTCGGCAGCGCAACGATCAAGTGGAACTTCACCAAGTTCCTGGTCGATCGCAACGGCAAGGTCGAGAAGCGCTATGCGCCGAACGATACGCCGCAGAGTATCGGCGATGAAATCGCCGCGAGCTTTACTTCCCCGACGTCCTGACGCTTTGGCGCCCTCAGTGCCAGCACAACAGTAGTTGACACGACCCGTTTGTCACGGGGCGTGGCTCGGCGTATAACACAAGAAGATCGACCGTTCTCTCGGGAAATATTGATAAGGGGAATGCCATGGAAAGCCTGAAATTTTCGATGGCGATAAGTCCTCGTCTCGTCTCGTCTCGTCTCGTCTCGTCTCGTCTCGTCTCGTCTCGTCTCGGCGATGGCGTTTGTCTTTCTGATAGCAGCAAGTGTTCGCGCGCAAGCGAGCGAATCCGCTTCGTTCCAAACCGATAGCTCTCGCTTCACCGCCCTCAGCGACGCGATTCGCCATCCGACCGAAGGATGCGACGGCGCGGTGGTGCTGACGCCGCGACCCGGCACGCAGTTCGCCGATCCATTGGCAAGCGAACCGCAATCCGCCGCGTCGTTTTTTGCCAAGGCGGCCGCGCTGCATGCCACCTGGGCGACCACGATGCACTGCACGCACACCGGCGTCGTTCATGCTCTGGAGCCAGCATTGGATGACAATGGCGACGACGTTCAGCCGAATTCGTTCATCGCCACGCAAAACTACTCAGGCTACCAGATCTCCAACACTGCCCGTTACGCCCAGTCCGGATGGACTGTTCCGACGGTTGTCAATCCGCCCATCGGGCACCGCTACTCCCCGACCGGTGTATACGATTCTTCGACGTGGGCGGGAATTGGCGGTTCGGCACTTCCGTTGATTCAGGCCGGATCGACGCAGCAGATTGATGCCATGCATATCGCGCACTACTACTTCTGGTACGAAATCGTCGGCGGCGCGGCCGATACCGGTAACGAAGTAAAAATCAACAGTTTAGCCGCCCATCCTGGCGATGAAGTGGGGTCCGTCGTCTTGTGGGACGAAGAGACGATGGGTACGCAGTTGGGAGTTTGCAACTTTTCCGACCCGACGCCGCCAGACAACTGCCTGACATTCACCTTCGAGTGTCCGAGCCACTGCTCGACCAAGCCGGGGCCTGCGGTCGAATGGATCGTCGAGGCGCCGACGCGCACTACTGGACTCCAATATCTGGCCGACTTCGACCACGTGAATTTTTACAACGGGTGCTGGATACAAGACGAAGGGAGCGACACTTGTCATCCCATTTCCGAGGCCGGCATCAGCAGTCCCATTGCTTACCATCTGGTTCGAAAGCTTTGGGAAGAAAGCTACTACACGCTCCTTGCCGAGCCCGGCGGAATCGCTCAAGGAAGCAGCACATTTACCGACCTCTTCTTTCTTCCCGGCAATCCGTAGCCGGTTAAAGGTATTGTGTCCGCGGAGGCAACATGAACAACGACGATGCCGACCAGCTTGGGTGCGATGCGTATCGCAATGTCTTAAGTGATCGCGTGTGCGCGATCATCATTTTCTTTGCGGCGTCGATCATCCAGTTCTCGTCGCTTGCGGTTGCTCAAGACGAAAATCTTTTCCAATTGAGCGTTTCGGCAAACCCAGCCCAAGTCGGGCAGGCGGTGGAGATGGTTGCCCGCTTTTCACTTCTACCGGGGCAGAACGAGATTTCTCCGGCTGATTTCCTCGATGGCGATATAACCCTATGCGCGAACGTCGATGCCGTTTATATTTCGGGATTCGCGATTTTCCATTGCGTTGCATCATTCTCAAGCGTTGGCGTTCATGGCCTTGTCGCGACCTCCGGCATGGGACCCCTGCCTATCTACTTGTCCACCGAGGTCCAGGAAAACGTCATCGAACCGTTCCCGTTCGACGCCGCGCAGACGGGCCTGACCGGTTCGTGGTTCAGCCCATATACGGACGGGCAGGGTTTCGAGTTCGTGGTCTATCCGGACAGCGAAGGCAACGCCTATTTCTATGGCGGCTGGTTCACCTATTTGGCCGATCGCGATGGGCCGTACTGGCTTACGTTGCAGGGGCCGCTCGACTCGGCGCACGGCAATGCGTATTCGCAGCTCGGCGTCTACGAGAGCGACGTCGGCAACTTCGCTGCGCCGCCGCAAACCGAATCGCAGCGAATAGGTGACGCCACGCTGACCTTCCACGACTGCGCGCACGCGACGCTCGATTTCTCGCTTGACGGCTCCGCGTCCGGCACGATCCCGCTGGTGCGTCTTACCGCACCGACCGGATGCAGCATGGATGTGCCGGCGGCGCCTCCCTCGCCGCCACCTGCGCATTACAACGACGCGTTGCACTCGGGTGTCTGGTATCAACCGGAAACCGCCGGCCAGGGATTGACGGTGGACCTCGATCCGGCGCAATCGACGTTTTTCGCGCTTTGGTACACGTACGCGCCCGGTCCGAACGATCCGAACACGCCGGCCTATCGCTGGTTCGCGTTGCAGGCGAATTACACGCCGGGCGATTTGTCGCTCACGGATGTGCCGATCTATATCACCGAAGCCGGCGTTTTCGATCAGCCAAGCGACGTGACACGCGAAATCGTGGGCTCGGCGAACGTCACGTTTATCTCGAGCAACGAGATGACGCTCGATTATGCGTTCACCAGCGGCGAGCTTGCGGGCGAGTCCGGTTCCATCGACGAACACAATCCATTGCCCGCGCCCGAGTGCGAGTGACACCACCGACGGGAACTCTGGAACGCTTCCGGTTTGGGTAGCGACAAGATTGTCACAATGCTGTTTTGACATGCGTTGCGCGCATGCGGTTCGACACGTGCGTGCGCCGCGCAGGGGACGGAAGACGCTGCCCAGCTTGCTTATCCACCCGCTGCGCGCGGCGATGTGGTGGACAACTTTTTCGGTGAGGATATTGCGCAGCAGCTTTGATTGCCCGGTCCGGCTCGAAGCTGCACCCGTGCACCCGGCGAGCGACGGATATCGGCTTCTGAAGTGGGCGCGGGGCGACGAAAGCGGGAGCCCGTCAGCCGGTCGCGGCGACTGGCGGAATGGGTCATGGTTGCGATTTCCGTGCCGCCGCCACACGGCGTCTGTCGGCGCCGGCTTACGCGTGCCAGAATAGCCCGGCCGGACCAAGGGGTTGCACGGGGTGTCATGATCAAGCCGACTGTCGAAACGCCGTTGTCTGCGGAAGGCGGACGCGACGCATGGCGCGCCGTGATGGACTCGCGCAGGTTACCGCCGCGCGTGCGCAGCCTTCTCGAAGGTTCGGTCCAGCGCACGGGAATCCATTTCGATGTCTCCGTCATACGTTGGCTCGACGGTCTTGAAAGCGAACTTTTCAAGCGCGCGGAGCAGGCGCCCAGCAACGAGCGCCAATCGGCGGATTTCGAAGCCTTGCGCGAAATCAAGCGGTATCGCGAGGATCTGGCGGCGGACTTTGCGTCGCTGGCCCGATCGGATTTCTTCGTGACGGTCGAACCGAAGGCTGCGAGGCCCACGCCGGCGCGTGCCACGAGCCTGGGTCTCGATCTCGCACTGGTCGACAATGAGGTGCTTGAAGAGGATCTTGCGCTGGAGGAGCTCGTGCGCAAGTCCGAAGTGCGCCACAGTCAGAGTCTGTACCTGCTCGGCCACCGCATCGCCGTGATGTTTGCGGTACCGGCCTTCGATAACGAGACCCTTCCGCTTGGGCCCTCGCGCGTGGGGGCGATCCTGGCGCGCGTACTCGCCGATCTTGAGTTGCAGCGCGACTATCGGGTGCTGGCCTATCAATTGTTCGATCGCATCGCGATGGGCGACTACGGGCGCTTTCTCGATACGCTCAACGAATATCTCGCGACGCAACGCGTACTGCCGAATCTTCGATTCCGCGGGAACCATCCGTACGCCGCCCCCATCGACACCGTCAATGAAGCAGCCGCATCGGATGCTCCCGCGAGCCCCAGCGCGACCGAAACCAGTGGGCGAGCTGCAGTGGGTGCAGGCATGGGCGCGGCCGGCGGCATGCATCCGGCCCATGCCACGGATGAATCGCAAGGCGCACCCGAATTGTTTCCCACCTTGCGTCAGTTGCTCGCGGACAAGCGCCGCGCGCTTGGCGCCGAGGTGAGGTACAGCCGGACTGATTATTTACCGACCGCACTCGATTTGCAGTCGGCACTGGGATCGATGCAGGCCCTGCCGCTGGCGAACGCGGGCATCCACAGTGGCGCAGGGCCGCGCTCGGCGGATCAGTTGCGTCAGGATCTACTTGCGCAACTTCGCGATCGCAATCCGGACGGCAAGACGCCGGTGCTGGCCGAGGAAGACGAGGACACGCTGGATCTGGTCGGCATGTTGTTCGAGTCCATCGCGAGCGATCTGCGTGCGCGTGGCCCGAGCCGGACACTGCTCAACCGCTTGCAGGTCCCGTTGCTTCGCGTGGCATTGCGTGACAAGGACTTCTTCGCCCGGCGTGACCATCCGGCGCGGCGGTTGCTCAATACCGTTGCGGAGGCAGGCGAGCGCTGGATAGACGATCTCGATGCCGACAAGGATCTGATCGACAAGATGAACTGGGCGATCAATCGCCTTGCAACGGAGTTCGATGGCGATCTCGGCTTGTTCGAATCGACCGCGAGCGATCTCGACAAGCACCTCGAACTGGTCGCGCACCGCGCAGCAGTCGCCGAGCGTCGCCATGTTGCCGCCGCGAAAGGTCGCGAAAAGCTGGCGGCGGCGCGGGAGCGTGCTTCGACCGCGATCGGAGGATTGATCGAACGCCATGCCGGCAAACTCGCGCCGCTGATGAAAACCATGCTCGAGCAGGCGTGGACCGACGTGCTGGCGCTCGCCATTCTGCGGCACGGCGAGGAATCCGCGCCGTACCAGCATCGTCTCGACGTGGCCGATCAGCTTCTGCGGCGCGGCACGGCGGCCGATGCGCCAGTCGACCCCAACCTCAAGCGTGAAATCGAAAGCGGATTGGTGCAGGTCGGCATGCACGGCGATGAAGCGCGAACGATCGCGCGACGGCTGCTCGATCCCGACGCGGAAACCGACGATGCCGCTCCGACCCCGACCGCGATCGCACTCGCGCTCAAGAACAAGGCACGGCTCGGCAGCCCGGTGTCCGGCGACGCAAAGAAGGCCAAGCCGATAGCCGAGGCGCGCGATCTGAACGATCAGGAACTCGCCATGCTCGAGCGCATCAAGCGCTTGCCGTTCGGCGCCTGGTTCGAATTCGTCGTCAATCAGCAGGGCGATACCGTGCGTCGCAAGCTCGCGTGGTTCTCGACCATGAGCGGACGCTGCCTGTTCGTCAATCAGCGCGGTGTTCGAGTGGACGACAAGCAATTGTCGCAACTTGCGCGGGACCTGGTCCGCGGCGAAGTGCGGTTCGTTCCGCCGCACGACGAATCGATCATCGATCGCACCTGGAAGACGATCATGGGGACGCTCAGGCAGTTCAAGCACGGCGCGCCTGTGGCCGTTCCGCAATGATCGCGCAGGCTTGCGCGCGGCGCGGTGTGGACGAGTCGCCTGGGAAAGGGGTGGGGAATGGTTGAACAACGTCGATTTCCGCGCAAACGCGCCGACGCGCCGATCCGCGTCATGGACACGATGACCGAGGAGAGCATCGGCCGCGTCGGAAACCTGTCCGTCGAAGGCATGCTGTTGCTGGCAGATCGACCGATTCGGGATAACGCGTTGTACCAGATTCGATTTGCGTTGCCCGACGGCAAAGGCAGTCAGCGCATGATCGAGGCCGGAGTGCACGAGCACTGGAGCGAAGCGGCTCAGATACCCGGGCAATCCTGGGTGGGTTTCCGCTTCATCGATATCGGGAGCGCGGACGCCGATGCACTGACCGCGTGGCTGGACGACGGCAAACCCGCGGCACGCCGATAGTGCCGGGTATGCGGAAGCACTCCCGGACAAAAGACTTGGCGTGTGTGTGGCGCCTGCCGCCATACGTTCTCCTGTGCGCATGGCTCACGTTCGCCAGCGCTTTGGCTGCCGCAGCGCCGGCAATTGTCACGACCAGCTACCTGCTGAAATCCGATCGAGTGTTTGATGCGCGCGGTGAAGCCGCGCATGCGGACTGGGCAGTGCTGGTGCAGGGCGACAAGATCGCCGCCGTCGGACCGGTTGCACAGATTCACGCGCCGGCGGATGCCAAAGTGATCGACCTCCCCGGCACCACGCTGCTTCCCGGTCTGATCGATGCGCATTCGCACATCTTCCTGCATCCGTACAACGAGACGCTGTGGAGCGATCAGGTGCTCAAGGAGCCACTGCCGTATCGCACCATCGAAGCGGTCCTGCATGTGCGCGAAACGCTGATGGCAGGTTTCACCGCGTTGCGCGATCTCGGCACGGAAGGTGCGGGTTACGCGGACGTCGACGTTCAGCGTGCGATCAACCAGGGGATGATTCCCGGACCGCACCTGTTCGTCGCCACCCGCGCCACCATCGCCGCGCATTGCTATGGACCGGGCCCTTATGGATTCCGTACCGACATGGATATCCCGCAGGGCGGCATTCCGGTCGCGGGCGTGCCGCAGATGATCGATGCGGTACGCGATCAGGCTGGCCACGGCGCGGACTGGATCAAGATCTACGCCGATTACCATTGCGGGAAATCCCATGGTTCTGTGCCGACTTTCACTCAGGAAGAATTGAACGCCGGGGTCGAAGCCGCGCACTCGTTGGGACTGCCGGTTTCGGTGCATTCGACCACGGCGGAGGGCATGCGCCGCTCGATCATCGCAGGTGCGGATACCATCGAGCACGGGTTTGGCGGCACGCGCGAAGTGTTCGACATGATGAAGCAGCACCACGTCGCCTACCTGCCGACGTTGGAGGCCGTGGTCGCCTATGCCGGGTATTTCCACGGCTGGAAACCCGGCGATCCGCCGACCGACGAAATGAGACAATCGCAGAACGCATTCAAACTCGCGATGGCCGCCGGCGTCACCATCGGCTGCGGCAGCGATGTCGGCGTGTTCGCGCACGGCACCAACTACAAGGAAATCGAATGGATGGTGCGCGATGGCATGTCGCCCGGGCGCGCGTTGCTCGCCGCGACCGCCGTGGATGCGAGGATCCTGCGGCAGCAGGACCACTTTGGCCAGTTGGCCAAAGGCCTCGACGCAGACATCATTGCCGTGCAAGGCGATCCGACGCAGGATATCAGCGCGATCGAGCACGTACCTTTCGTGATGAAGAGTGGAGTGATTTACAAGCGACCTTGACACGCAGGGAGCGCGACAACCCTTCCCCTTGGTCGCCGTGTGGAAGCGCATCGAGTGGGGGGACGTTCGACCGTTGTCCGCACCGAGGCGAGTGATTTCGCTCTGTGCGCCATAGAGGGAGAGTGGATCATGCGCAGGGCAAGCGTGGGGCATGCAGTCTTTGCGTTGACGATGATCGTCGTCGGGATCCTCGGTCTGATCCAAGGCGACTTTGTCCAGATCTGGCAGCCGGTGCCCAAGGCGCTGCCCGCGCGCGACGGGTTGATCTATCTCTGTGCCCTGATTTCCCTTGCTTGTGGCGCGGGGCTGCTATGGCGCCGCACGGCCGCATCATCGTCGCGTGTGCTGTTCTTCTACCTGCTGGCCTGGATGCTGTTGTTCAAAGTGCGCTTCATCTTTCTTGCGCCGACGAGCGAAGGTCCTTATCAGAGTTGCGGGGAGAACGCCGTGATCGTGGCAGGCGCCTGGGTGCTATATGTCTGGCTGGCCGCGGACTGGGACCGCAAGCATCTCGGATTCTTCAGCGGCGAAATGGGGCTGCGTGCCGCGCGGGTGCTCTATGGGTTGGCGCTGATCGCCTTCGGCCTGTCGCATTTCTTCTATCTCAACCTGACGGCGCCGCTGGTGCCCGGCTGGTTGCCGTGGCATGTGGGCTGGGCTTACTTCACCGGTTGCACTTATCTCGCGGCGGGGGTGGCCGTGGTTGTCGGAGTGTGCGCGAGGCCGGCAGCCTTGCTGTCGGCGTTGCAGATCGGCCTGTTGACGCTGCTGGTGTGGCCGCCCCTCATGTTGGCCGGCACCATTACCGCTTCGCAATGGGGCGAGTTCATCGTTTCCTGGACGCTGACTGCCGCCGCTTGGGTCGTCGCCGATTCGTATTGCGGCACCGGTTGGCTTTTCTCAGGCAGGCAAGTCGGAGCCTAGAAACCGGCAGGCGTCCCACGCATACGATTCCGCGGAAAAGTCAGCGCGCCAAAACTTCACACCCGCATTGCAGCGGAGCAGCGAAAACCGCCGGCGCGCTCACATTGTCAGTTTCAGCGACCGACCGACCAGCACCGCGTCCCACTGTGCGGTCAACTGCGGCGAAGCGCGCGCGGATCGAATCGATGTCGTTCTCGCCGATGTCGAGCATCGGGCATCGGCGCTCTTCGCAAGTGACGCGGTAGAGATCAAGCATATCGGCGACGGGAGTATTTCCACCCGACCACGCGTCGCCCTGGATCACTTCGACCAATCGCTCCACGCCGTCGCTTTCGGCCTGCGCACCCATACGGAGATCAGCACGCTCACCTGCGCGTACGCGACCGAGGAAGCCACGCTTCGCCAGGTTGCTTTCGACTGCGTAATGCACCATGTCGTGCGGAATGATGCGCTGCTTGGGGCAATCGATGCGCTCGACCGCACCGTCGTCGCGCACGACTTCCATGCGGTCGAATTTGCCGGCGCCCTTGGTAAAGACCAGTTCCATGTTGCGCATGATAATGGTGTGCGCGGGCGTGCCCAACTGGAACACCCGCGTTGCGGCGGAAAATGAACCTCACCCTCTTTCAGCGCTGCCAACCCCAGCCCTGTTCGCATGCGAAGCCGTAACACGCCCCCGGTGTGAAAGCTCCGGATCAAACCGTCTCCGACAGGTTTTGCAGAAAAGCCGGAACCGGTCTGTCGTTGGCGCGCAGGAACACAATCAATGGCGCCAGCGCCGTTTGCACCGATTCGCGCGAGGTCATGCGCGCGCGCCATTGCTCGAGTTTCGGCGTGGCATCCGACATCGGCGCGCCCATGCGCTCGGCGAACAGTTGCGCCATGTAGAAGGCGATATCCACATAACCGAACACGCCGCACAGGTAGGGTTGATCACCAAGTTCCCGTTCCATGCCGGCACAATAGCGGGCGATGGCCTCGCAGGCGTTGCGCGCCGCGGGTTCATCGAGTGCATGCTGCAGGCCCATCAGCCTGATCACGTGCGGAAAGAACACTTCGTCCGACTGCAGTTCGAGGTTGCGGGCACGCGCCCGCTCCCGAATGTCGGTCGGCCACAGCGGTGGTTGCGGTTGCAGATCCTCGAAGTATTCGAAGATCTGCGTCGAGTCGAACAGCACCAGATCGCCATCGAGCAGCAGCGGCACCTGCGCCTTGGGATTCAGGCGCAGCACGTCGGGATGCTTGGGCTCGTAACCGGTTTCGCGGTTGAACTGGACCATGACCACTTCGACGTCCAGGCGTTTCTCGATCGCCGCGATCCATGCTTTGGCGCCGAACATGCTGAGCGGTCCGGTGTAAAGACGAAGCGTGTTGCGGGTATCCGCCACGTGCGGCTCCTGTGAGGTAGGCTTGCAGCACCTTACTGGAGAAACCCCATGAGCGAAAACTGGACACGGCGCCGTGTGATGCGTCTCTCCGGCGGTGCGCTGCTGGCCACGGTATTGCCACGGATTTTTGCCAATACATCGGCTGGCGCGGGTTCGAGCAAAACCGCCGCTTCCTCCGGCGACACATTGGCCGCTGCCAGCAACGGCAACGCCGCCGAGGTTTATCGCAATGCCTTCGTCCTGGATTGCAACACGCTCGCGTCGATCGGGGTGGAATTCGACGACAAGGCGAGCCTGGATGCACTGCGCGAATCGGGCCTCAGCGCGCTGAAGAGCACGCTTGGCGGAGCCAACGGCACGTTCGAAGCAACCGTAGCCGATATCGCCGCAGCACAATCATTGATCGACAAGAATCCGGATCTGTTCCTCAAGGTGGTTCGGCACGACGACCTCGATCGCGCCAAGCCGGCCAACAAGATCGCGGTCATTTTCTCGTTCGAGGCCGCATCGATGCTGGAGGACAAGCTCGCGCGCATCGACCTGTTCCGCGAGCTCGACGTGCTGGTCATGCAGTTGACTTACAACCACAAGACACCGTTCGGTTGCGGCTGCCTGGACGGCGAAACCGATGGCGTCACCGATCTGGGACGCAAGGCCATTGCAAAGATGAATGGGATTGGCGTGGCGCTCGATCTCAGCCACGCGAACACGCAGACCACGCGTGACGGTATCGCGATCACGGCCAAACCGCCGGTCATCACGCACGCGGGATGCCGCGCCGTGTTCAACCATCCGCGCAACAAAACCGACCGCGACATGAAAGCGCTGGCGGACAAGGGCGGCGTCATGGGCATCTACATGCTGCCGTTCCTCACGCCCGACACGCGCCAGCCGCAGCTCGCCGACTACACAAGCCACATGCTGCATGCGCTCGATGTCTGCGGGGAGGATCATGTCGGCATCGGCACCGACACGGCGTTTTTCACGGTGACGGACAGTGATCTGAAGGCGATGGAAAAGGATGAAGCGGAGCGGCGCAAGAGTGGCGTCAACGCACCGGGCGAAAATCGACCGCCCTATATTCCGGACATCAATACGCCGCGCAAGCTCGAATCCGTCGCCGCCGCATTGCTCAAGCATGGCTACAGCGCGCGGGTCACGGACAAGGTGCTCGGCCTCAACTTCAGTCGCGTATTCAAGGAAATCTGGACAGCGTAGGGAGAGATTGACTCTGGCCCGCCCGTACCCGGAGGTTCCTCGATGAAACTGATTGCCTTTCTGTTCGCTCTTGTTTCGACGCCAGTGCTTGCCGACTCACCGGCGCCGTTGCTGCTGACGCATGTCGCAGTGATCGATGGCACCGGTGCGCCGGAGCAGGCGGAGATGACCATCGCGATTGACGGCGATCGCATCGCGGCGGTGTATCCGGATGGCAGCCGGCCGGTGCCGGCAGGCGCACGCGTGAAGGACCTCGGTGGCCATTACGTGATTCCGGGTCTCAACGACGCGCACGTACATATCACGGATGTCGAACCCGACATGGCGCACTACCAGACCTTTCTGCGCGCACTGCTACTCGGCGGCGTGACCGGCATCCGCGACATGGCCGGCGATGACCGGTTGCTCGCGTATCTCGCGCGCCAGTCCAATTCCGATGCATTCGACTCCCCGGATATTTTCTATGTCGCGCTGATGGCGGGGCCGAGTTTCTTTGCGGAGGACAAGCGCGCCCAGGGCGCCTCGGAAGGCGAGCCATTGGGGTTCGCGCCTTGGATGCAGGCGATCTCCAACACCACCGACATCCCGATGGCTGTCGCGGAAGCCAAAGGCACCGGCGCGACGGGGTTGAAGTTGTACGCCAATCTGTCGCCGACGCAGGTGAAGCTGATTACCGCCGAGGCGCACAAGCAGGGATTACGCGTGTGGACGCACGCGACGATCTTTCCCGCGACACCCGGTGACGCAGTGGCTGCCGGCGCCGACACCATTTCGCACAGCCCTTATCTGGTTTGGGAAGGCGCGCCGATCGTGCCGGACGATTATGGCGTGCGCGCGATGGGCGACTTCAAGCACGTCGCTCCAGACGCACCGAAGCTGGTGGCACTGTTCGACGCAATGAAACGCCACGGCACCATTCTCGACGCCACGCTGCTGGTGTTCCGGGACGAGGCAAAGGAGCATCCCGACAAGGTCGGCGCCGGAATCATGCCGTGGTCGTATGCGGTGACCAGGTTGGCGCACCGGCAAGGCGTGGCGATCGATGCAGGCACCGACGATGCCGGTTTACCTTCCGACGACAAAGGTCCGGACACGCGTGCGGCGCCGACCGTGCACCAGGAAATGGAATTGCTGGTAGAGCACTGCGGCTTCACGCCGATCGAGGCAATCCAGGCAGCGACGCAGATTGGCGCACGCGCCTTGGGGCAGGGCGCCAACCGCGGCACGATTGCGCCGGGCAAGCTCGCCGATCTGGTCGTGCTGACCGCCGATCCAGCGAACAATATCCGCAATACCACGCAGATCGCGTTCGTCATGAAAAACGGAAAGGTCTACAGCCGCGGCGCACATCATTGAGGGCGGCTGATTCGTGCAGCGATGATTTACGCGTTGCCGGTTCAACCCCGCAGTACGTCGCCAACTTAACTCAACGAGCACTCCGGGTGCCACTCGGCGTGCCACCGGACGCAACATGGGCGCCGTTCCTGATGTCGAGCGCCATTTCGTGCGGAGCCGGTCATCGCCGATTCCTGTCGGGGCGTTGCCTCGTTTTGTGCCGCAACGAAGGCCAGCCCGGCCACCTGATCTTGCGGCGCGGTCACTTGGCCGAAACGCGATCTCCCTTGGCCAATCGACGCAGGAATGCCGTGAAGTGCTGGAGGTTCTCCTTGTAGCCTTCTGGATCGCGCGCTGCGACGAGGGTCGATGCGCCGTGCACGCCGGCGGCTGGTTTGTAACGGACGATATTGCTGCCGTGCGCGTTGCGCAGCACTTCGGTGACGTTGCCTTCTTCGTCGGGATCGGTCGTGATGAAGAACGGGATCGTGATTTTCGCCGCGGCCTCCTTCACGAGATTCCGGTTTTCGAAATATTCGCCGGGGGAAAACGCCGCGAGCGCAGTCATTTCCGACTGCCGCCGCGCGGCGAGCAGGATCGCCAGCGAAGACGAATACGAACTTCCAACCATGACGATGGTTCGATAATGGTGTCCGCGTGCCCACTCCAGCGCAGCTTCCAGATCCGGTAGCGCAGTGAGGTAGTCGGTGGAGTGGCCAAGCGTCTTGACCGTATCGTTGGTGCCCCCGAACAGCTCTCCGCCGGAGCGCTGGTCCGTTGCGAGCGTGTCGTAGCCAAGGTGGGTCAAAGCCGGAATGACGGGATCGTACTCGTGCCGATTTCCCCGCGCCTGGTGGAACAGGAGGATGATTCTGGCATTGCCGGGATGAGCCTTGGTCAACGTACCGAAGACCGAAACGCCATCGCTCGTGTGGAGCGTAACCGGCTCGCCTGCGAGCACCATGCGCGGAAGCAGGAGCATAAGCATCATGGCGCCCAACGCACGAATGCGGATCGTAGAAATGGTCATGGCAACTACTCCGAAGCGCTTGCAGTGGCGACTTCGCGGGCGCCCGCGATGAGAGTGCGCGGATCGATCAGGCGGCCATCCTTCACCGCATGATGATAGAGATGCACGTCGCGCTGCGGATACGGGATGCCGATGCCGTGTTCGTCGAACGCGAGCTTGATGCGTTCGGTAAGTGCGCACTTCGTGGCGAAGTAATCGCTGTTCCCGGCATGGCAGCGTATGCCGAGATTCACGCTGTTGTCGCCGAGCGAATACACCAGCACATCGGGGGCAGGGTCGGTCAGCACGCGCTCGTCGGCGTGGATGACCTCGAGGGCGGTAGCCCTTGCCAGCGCAATGTCGTCGCCGTAGCCGATGCCGATGACCAGTTCGATTCGGCGCTTGACGTCCGGCGACAGGTTGATGATCGAGTTGTTGGTCACGAGGCTGTTGGGCAACACGATGGTCTGGTTGTCCGGCCCGCGCAGGCAGGTCTGGAAAATACTGACCGATTCGACCTTGCCACTTTCCTTGTTGATGTTGACGATGTCGCCGACCTTGAACGGCCTCAACGTCACCAGCATCACGCCCGATGCGATGTTCGACAACGAATCCTTGAGCGCCAGGCCAATGGCCAGGCCGGCCGCGCCGAGCAGCGCGAATGCCGACGTCATCGGCACACCGATGACGGTAAGGACGGTCAGGATCAGCAGCACCAGCATGACCGCATAAGCCATGTTGCGCAGGAATTGCGCTGCCGTCGCATCGACATTGACCCGTGTCAGCCCTCTGTGCGTGAGACGCGCGATCCATTTGACGATGAAAAGTCCGATCACCAGGATGAGGATCGCACCCACGACCTTCACACCGATGCTCAGGGCAAGTGTCTTCCATTCGATGCCTTGCAGATCTTTCAGGAACGGCATAAGTGACCTCCTTGATGAAATTCGAGAGATGTCTGCGGGTTGCGCCACAGGATACGCCAGGGATGTCGGCGCAATGTCAAGCCTGCAGCAGTACCGCGACAGGCAGTGCTGTGAGCACTTCGCAAAGTTTCAGCTTTCCCGCATCGACCCGATGCTTGCGCCGCGAGAAAACATCAACGAAGCCACGCTCCGCGATGTCGAGACAAACTTCCGTGTCGGCCCATGCCGCGGGAACGATTCGCGGTACGCGGTCCAGATGATGGGCGGCAAGACGCGTTGCGATCACGATCGCCGTACAGGATTCGTGAACGCGCGCAAATGCGATTGCCTTCTGTTCCAGGGAGCCGCGGATGGACAATGGTCGATAGTCGCCCGCTCGCCACAGGTCCGGATTACGCGCGCGAACTCCCAGCAGACGTGCAAGGACGCGTTGCTTGAGTGCATCCTGCTGCCAGTTTGTTGGAGATAAAGCCGGTTCGGGTGCCGTGAGCGTTATTCGGCGCGACGCGTAATCGACTGGTTTGCGATTGTCCGGATCGACCAGCGAAAAATCCCAGTAATCGCAGCCTTGGTAAAGATCGGGAACGCCGGGTGTGGTCAACCGCAGGACTGTCTGGGCCAGACTGTTGATCATGCCAAGCGGCGCGATGCGTTCGACGAATTCGATCAGTTCGTCGAGCATCGGGCGACCTTGCGCGACGGCTCTGCGCAGGTAGGTTTCGCAGGCTGCTTCGTATTCGGAATTCGGGGCCAGCCAGCTCGTCTCGCGCTTTTTCTCGCGCAGTGCTTTTGTTTGCCAGGCGCTCACGCGAGTGATCAATGCAGCCAGACCGACGGCGTCGTTGCAGCCGAGGGAGAAAGGCCACGCACCGACCAGCATCTGCAACAGCATGTACTCGTCTTCAGCAGAGGGAGCTGGATCACCGGCGATCACGATGCGCAAGTCAGCATTGCTGTTGCGCCAGCGGCGTGCGAGACAGGCCCACGCATCGACGATCTGACTCAACACCGCAAGGCGCGCACGCATGTCTTCGCCGCGCTTGTGATCGTGGGTCGCCGTCGCGAGCAGGGCAGCCGGGCGATTCCTGTATCGCGCCTCGCACGCGGCATGGAATCGGGTGCGGGAAAGAGCCAGGTGTGCCGGGTCGGAGCCGACTTCATTGCGGGAAAGCAGACGACCATAGCGATAGAACGCGGTGTCTTCGACCGCCTTCGCGGCGATCGGCGGTGTCAGTTGCTGCAATGTGCGCAGCAAGCGCGCACCGGTGAGTTCGTGATCAGCCTCGACGCTGCCTGCGAGAACACGTGCCTCGAGATCGTCGAGTGCCGTACGGGTCGCGTGCGGCGCGTCCATGCGCGCTCGATCGAACGTTGCGCGCAGCCTTCCGGTTTCGCGTTCGTCGCCGCGTCCGGGTTCGAGATAGGTGCGATAAATCGAAAAGGCCCGCAACAGCCGAATCACCGCGTCGCGCATGCGGCCGGGCGCCAGAGAAGCGTTGTGCGGAGGGCCCTTCGATGCGCACCATTCCTCGATCAACCGGTCGATGTCGGCGGCAAAAAGGCTTTGCGCGATCTCGCTTCGTGCCGCGCGCTGGCAACCATCGAAATCCGGTTCACCGCCCGTTTGCACCCACATTGCCGACAGTGCCGCGCCGCCCCCACTGTCGTGAAGCACTGCGCTGCATTGATCCATGAAATCGTAGCCCGTGGTGCCGTCCACCGGCCAGTCGGCTGGAAGGCGTTCGTCGTGCGCCAGGATTTTCTCGACCACGATGAACGCAGGTTCGCGTTCGGGCGCAGCGCGTCTGAACCCTTCGCGCAAGCGCTCGCAATAGATGCGCGGATCGGCGATGCCATCGACGTGATCAATGCGGACGCCATCGATCAGACCGTCGGCGAAAAGCCTGAACACCAGTTCGTGCACCGCATCGAAGACATCGCGGCGATCGATGCGAAGCGCGATCAGATCTGCGATATCGAAGAAGCGGCGCCAATTGATGCGGCGCGATGCCTCGCGCCAATCGGCAAGCAGCCAATGCTGGCGTTCGAGCAATTGCATCAAAAGCCGCGGGTTGGTGCGGATGGTCTCGTTGTATCGCGCGACGTCTCGCGCGCATTCATCGCTTTCGCGGTCGAGGACATGGGGATAGCTCTCCGGCGCGAGCGGATAGCTGCGGTTGTCGATCGCAAGCAGCAGGCGCCGGTCGCCGTGGCGACAACAAATGCGCATGTCGGAAAGCGATTGTGCAAGCGGACCAGCCAGGAACGGCAGCAAGACCTTGTCCCGCAGTGCCGGATCTCGTGGGTGCCAGTCGATATCGAAACATTGCGCATGCCGGCTTGTGTGGCCGTGTTCGAGCACGTCAAACCACCACGCGTTTTCCTCGCTCGTGGCCATGTGGTTCGGAACCACGTCGAGTATCAGCCCCATGTCGCGCGTTCGCAGTTTCGCGACAAGCTCGCGAAGTGCGTCGATGCCACCGAGTTTCGGATCGATCTGACGGTAGTCGACGACGTCGTACCCGTGAGTCGAATCGCTGCGGGCCTGCTGCAACGGCGATGCATAGAAGTGGCTGATGCCGAGGTCGGCGTAGTAATCGACAACGCCCAGCGCATCGGTCAGCGTGAACTCACGATTGAATTGCAGGCGCACAGTCGCGCGCGGCGTCGTCATGATTTGCGGCGCGCGTCGGCCATCGCGCGCAGTCGCTTCGCGACAGGCGCGGTTGTGAGTGACATTGCGGTATCTTCGGGCATGCGCCGGCGCCAATTCGGATGCTCGTCGACCGTGCCGGGCACGTTGGGCTGATCGGTTAAAGCGAATGCATCTTCGAGGGGCAACAGCGCCAGGCGTGACGCAGTCGCGCCGACAAATGCGATGGCGCCTGCCACGAAGGTCGTTGCAGGATCGCCGGGTTGGAGCCTGTTGCCAACGAGGCCGCTGCCCTCGAGCGCACCGCGGATCGCGCTTGCCAGTTGTTTGCGATCGCACGCGCGTGACCGGACTTCCGCGCTCGCCTCCTCCGGATCGTTCAGGCCGATCTGCTTGCGAAGCGTGATGTCGCCGCCTTGCCACCAGCCCGCCAGCGTCGGCAGGTCATGCGTGGAGGTCATGGCTACCGCATCGCGGCGCCAGGCGTCGGGTGGCAGAAAGCTACCTTCGCGGTCACGCGCGAAGAACAGCACCTCGGTTCCGAGGATGCCGGCATTGCGCATGAGTTCGCGAAATCCTTGCGGTACGACACCGAGATCCTCGCCTATCACGATCGCGCAATGGCGCTGTGATTCGAGCGTAACGAGGCGCAACAGATCGTCCATGGGATAGCGGATGTACGCGCCGTCGAGCGCGGATGCGCCGCGTGGTACAACCCAGAGCCGCCGAAGGTTCATCACGTGGTCGATACGAACGCCGCCGCTGTGTCGCATTGCTGCGCGCAGCGTATCGATGAACCCGCGAAACCCGAATCGACGCAAGCCTTCCGGCGAAAATGCGGTGAGCCCCCAGTCTTGTCCTTTCAAATTGAAGTAATCGGGTGGCGCGCCGATCGTGATATCGCCAAGCATCTGATCGCGGAGAACCCATGCATCGCTTCCGCAGGGATCCGAGCCAACCGCGAGATCGGCGATCAGGCCGATCGCCATGCCGCTGTCGCGGGCGACGATCTGCGCGCGCTCGAGCCCGCGGTCGGCGAGCCATTGCAGGAAACTGTGGAAGTCGACCGACGTTTGGATCGATGTTTTCTGGTCAGACTGCGAATCAGTGGAAGGCAGCCAGCTTCTCCAATCGTCCGCGCCGGTGCTGCGATACTGCTCGTGCAGCGCCTCGAAGAGCGAGTGGCGCGCAAGCGCGGCACCGCGAGCTATCTTGAATGCCGCGAACGCCGCCGTCAGCACGTCGTCTCGTCCGCAAAAACGACGGTAAAGCGCACGAAACATCTTCAGTTTGCGCTCGCCGACGAGGGGCCAGTTGATCAGCTGCGACAAAGGAGCCGAAGGAATCTCCGGCATCCGCAGACCCTGAAGCGACGCTGCAATTTCGTCAGGATCGAAGCAGTCGGCAGGATCGATCAACAGCGCGTTGAGGAACAGCCGACTCGAAGGAGAGTACGGGCTGTACTTCTCCGGGGCAGCGCTGAACATCGCATGGACCGGGCTCATCGCGAGTGCATCTGCCCCGAGGGTGGCGCTTTTCTCTGCGAGTTGCGCGAGTGTGCTGAAGTCGCCAATACCGAAGTCTTGCGGGCGCCGCAAGGCATGAATCTGCGCTGCCAGTCCCCACCGCTTGGCAGGTCCATCGGACTCGATATCCCGCAGGGAAAAGCAACGTAACGGCGCCACCGCCAGTTCGGTCTCTTCATCGCCGATGGTCAGGCGGTGATATCCGGCACTGTCGATCGGAGGCAGCCGGTTGGACGAATCCGAATTCAGCTGTCCTTCCAGTTTCTGACCCGACTCCAGGTCGATGCGAAATTTCGTCCCGGCGCGGTGCGATCCGTCAAGCGCAACGGCACGCCCCACCGTGGCCGTCGCAAGCGCTGGCAGATGGCTGTCCGCACGCCTTCGCGCCAAGCGCTCGCTGCTTTCGGAAATCTCCTGCGGACTGCCGGCTGCGAAACCGAGCGCGCCGACCAGCGCGGCCAGCGTGTCCGGCAATACTTCGCGCCGCTGACCGTCGAAACCGGTCCATGCGGTCTCGATACCGAGCGATTCGGCGAGTTGGCGCAGCGCCTGATCAGACATCGCGGTTCGATGGCGACAGCGACGCCAGCAGAGAGTGCGCAGGCAACGTCCCGGATGCCAGTGCCGCATCGACTCCTGGCGTGGTCTGGTACAGCGCATCGTTGGGACCGGCAGGGTCGAAAGAAACGTCGTCGGGACCGAGGTTGACCCATATCGTCAGCACGCGTGCATCGCCAAGACGCCAGCCTGCCGTCAGGGCGACATCTTCGAGGACGCGCGCGCCGATCGATTGCGCGCCATCGAGGAACGGAATGATTTCCCGCCGGCGTATCGCGAGCAACTCACGGCAGCGGGCGAGGGCGCACGCGCCCTCAACTTGGGTTGCGGCGCCGAAGTCGGGGATGGAACGCGTGAAGGTCTCCTCGTCGTTCGGATCGGGGATTGCTTGCCGCTGTTGAGGGTCGCGAAACAAGGCGAACGCGGCGAACTCGCGACGCCGGCCTTCGCGAACGGCCTCGGCCAACGGTCCGGAATAGTCGGTGAAATAGAAAAATGGCGTTCGCGAATCCCATTCCTCGCCCATCCACAGCAGTGGAATCGAGGGCGCGAGCAGCAACAACGCGGTCGCGGCGTGAAGCGCGTCGGGATTCGCAAGCATCGTCAAACGCTCGCCGCAAGCCCGGTTCCCGACCTGATCGTGGTTCTGGAGAAACGAGACAAAACGCACCGGCGCAAGCGCGCGGCTTGGCTGGCCGCGGGTAGCGCCGCGATGGATCGAATACTCGCCCTGGTAGGCGAAACCATCCGCGAGACAGCGGGCCAATGCGGCGGCCGGCGCTCTGGCGTAGTCGCGGTAGTAGCTCTCGTGCTCGCCCGTAAGCATCACGTGGAGAGCGTGATGAAAATCGTCGTTCCATTGCGCGTCGAAACCGTGCTGCAGGAGATCTGCATCGTTCGCGTCGTTCTCGACGACGAGATGCACGTGGCGGCCCGGTGATACCCCAGCGCGCACGCGCGACGCGAGATCCGGTAGCCAGTTGTTCGGTGCAATCGCATGCACGGCATCAAGGCGTAGCCCGTCGAATCGGTATTCCTCGAGCCAGTACAGCGCATTCGCGATATAGAACTCGCGTACCTCGTCGCGACGGAAATCGATGGCACGGCCCCAAGGAGTCGTTACGTCGTCGCGGAAGAATTCATCGGCATAGCTCGCCAAATGGTTGCCCTGCGGACCGAAGTGGTTGTACACCACATCCAGGAACACCATGAGTCCGCAACCGTGCGCGGCGTCGATCAGTTCCTTGAGTTCATCGAGACTGCCATATGCGGAATTCGGTGCGAAGGGGAGCACGCCGTCATAGCCCCAATTTCGTCGGCCCGGGCTTTCCGCGAGCGGCATCAACTCGATTGCCGTGATGCCGAGGTCGACGAGGCGGCCAAGAATACGGCGCACCCCGACGTAGCCTCCCAGACATCCGGCGTGAAGTTCGTAAATCACGGTTTCGTTCCATGGTCTTCCGCGCCAGCCGGATTGCTCCCAGCAGTAACTTGAGGGATCGACCACCATGCTGGGACCGTCGACGCCACCTTGCTGCGCACGCGATGCCGGATCGGGTACCGGCTCGTTCCCGTCAAAACGATATTGGTAGGTCGTGCCAGGGGCGCAGTCGCTCTCGGCGCAAAACCAGCCGCCAGGCTCGGGGTTCATCGCGAGTTCGCCTCGATCGCCGAAGACGATTTGCGCCTCTCTCGACGAAGGCGCCCAGACGCAAAACCGCGTGCGACCGTTGCCTACGGGGACGGCACCGAATCGAGCGTACCCGAGGCTGGCCTCGCTCATGAGGAGGGTGCAGCGAGCTTTGCGTGCGCGATCATCACACTGTGCGCGGCGATGCGAACCGCGGGGCCGGCGAGCGGGGCCTCCGGCCGCTCGGGTGCTGCACTGTCGAGAATCCGCGTCCACTCGACGGCCGGCGGCGGCAGCAGGAACTCGATTTCTCTGCTGTCGCCATTGAACAACACGGCGATGAGATCGGTGTCGCCGTCGTCTCGCGCCTCGGCCCTGCGCATGACCAGCGTATGTGCGCTCGCATCGCCCCACGCCTCGCCTGGAACGGGTTTGGCGTCGATGTCGTACCAGGTGATGTCGCTCAGCCCGGCCGGTTGCACCGCTGTGCCATGGCGGTAACGCGCGCTGCGCAGCAAGGGCAGGCGTTGGCGCAACGTGGCCAGTCGCTCGACGAATCGCGTCATCCGGGCAGCAGCGGGACTCGCCGCCAGATCCCAGTCGTACCACGACAGGGTGTTGTCCTGGCAGTACGCATTGTTGTTGCCCTGTTGCGTACGTTGCGCTTCATCTCCCGCGAGCAGCATCGGTGTGCCAGTAGCAACAAACAAGGTCGCGAGCATCGCACGCGCAACTTTCTCGCGACGATCGATGATGGCCTTGTCGTCGGTTGCGCCTTCGATGCCCCAGTTGGCGCTCAGGTTGTCCGAATGGCCATCGTGGTTGTCTTCTGCGTTGGCCTCGTTATGGCGCTCGGCGTAGCTGACGAGATCGGCCAGCGTGAATCCGTCGTGTGCGGTGATGAAGTTGATCGATGCACCGGGCTTGCGACCATCGTGATCGAACACGTCGGCCGATCCCGCGAGGCGCGCCGCGAGATCTCCGCGCGCATTCTCGTCGCCGCGCCAGTAGCGGCGAACGCCGTCGCGAAAGCGATCGTTCCATTCGGAAAAGCCGGGAGGATAGTTGCCGAGCTGATAGCCGCCGGGGCCGAGATCCCATGGTTCCGCGATCATCTTGAGATGCGAGAGCTGGGGATCCTGTCGGATTGCGTTGAACAGAGCGGATTCGCGATCGAAGCCGTGAGCTTCGCGTGCGAGTGTGGACGCGAGATCGAAGCGAAATCCATCCACGCGAAACGCGCTCGCCCACCAACGCAGGCTATCCATGACCGTTCGCAGCACCGGCGCGCGCGCGACCGCGACCGTGTTGCCGCATCCGGTGTCGTCGACGTAGCGGCGCGGGGCGTCGTCGGCGAGGCGGTAGTAGCTCGCATTGTCGCAGCCTCTCCAGGAGAGCGTCGGACCGAACTCGTTGCCCTCGCTGGTGTGGTTGTAGACCACATCGATGATGAGCTCGATGCCGGCCGAGTGCAGGCGGCGCACGGTCGCGCGGATTTCCGCGAGCGAACCCGTGGCCAGATAACGCGGCTCCGGGGCGAACCAGGAGAGCGGGCTGTATCCCCAATAGTTGCCGAGTCCACGCTTGACGAGAAAGCGATCCTGCAGGAAGGCCTGCACCGGTAACAATTCGACCGCGGTGATGCCCAGACGCTTGAGATGCGCGATGATTGAAGGATGCCCAAGCGCGGCGAAGGTGCCGCGCTGACGTTCCGGAATGTCCGGGCGGCACATGGTCAGGCCGCGCAGGTGCGCTTCGTAGATGACGGTGTCCGACCACGGGATGCGCGGCGGGCGATCGTCGCCCCAGTCGGCGGCTTCGTCGATCACCACGGCCTTGGGCATGCACGCCGAGCTGTCGCGGCGGTCGAATGAGAGATCGCCGCGCGCACTGCCGACTCGGTATCCGAACAGCGCATCGCTCCAGCGCACCTCGCCGATGAGCTGTTTCGCATGCGGGTCGAGCAGCAACTTGTGTGGATTGAAGCGCTGCCCGGCGGCGGGTTCGTACGGCCCGCTGACCCGATAGCCATACACGAGTCCCGGGCTGCCATCCGGCAAGTAGCCATGCCAGACCTGGTCGGTCTGCGCGGGCAGTTCGATGCGCGCGATTTCGCGGCGGCCCTCGGCATTGAACAGGCACAACTCGACGCGTGTTGCGTTTGCGGAATGAAGCGCAAAGTTGACGCCCAGCCCGTCCCAGCTCGCGCCGAGCGGGAAGTTGCGACCGACCTCGATCGAACGCGCGCTCGGCATCTGCTCAGTCGATCGGCTCGAGCAGCAGTCCGGCGAGCGGCGGCAGCCGCAGCGACAGGGAACTCTTTTCGCCGTGCATCGGCTCGGGCTGCGCTGCGACGATACCGTCGTTGCCGAAGTTCGAGCCGCCGTACACGGATGAGTCGGAGTTGAGCACTTCGCGCCAGCGTGCGCCGCGTGCGACGCCGATACGATAGCCGGCACGGGCCACCGGCGTCATGTTGAACACCGCGAGCATCGTCGCCTGCGTTGTCGGCGCCTGACGTGTGAAAGCGAACACGCTGTTGACGTCATCGTCTCCGACGATCCACCGGAACGCGTCGGCGACGCTGTCTCCCGAGTGCAGTGCAGAGTGATCGCGATAGACGCGATTGAGATCCCGTACCAGTGTCTGGACGCCCCGATGCATCGGATCGTCGAGCAGGTTCCAGGCGAGTTCGCCGTCGGAATTCCATTCGTCAGGTTGCGCGAATTCCGAACCCATGAACAGCAATTTCCTGCCCGGATGCGCCCACATGAAACTCAGATATGCGCGAAGATTCGCAAAGCGTTGCCATCGGTCGCCCGGCATGCGGTTGAGCAACGAGCCCTTTCCATGCACGACTTCGTCATGTGAAATCGGGAGCACGAAATGCTCGGAGAACGCGTACAGCAGGCCGAATGTCATGTCGGAATGATGATGACGCCTGTGCACGGGATCGCGTGCGATATAACGCAGCGTGTCGTGCATCCAGCCCATGTTCCATTTGTAGTCGAAACCGAGTCCACCCTGATCCGTGCGACGCGAGACGCCCGGCCATGCGGTCGATTCTTCGGCGATCATGATCGCACCCCGAGCGCGTTCGGCCACGCTTCGGTTGAGCCGGCGCAGGAATTCGATCGCTTCGTAGTTCTCGCGGCCGCCGTGCACGTTCGGAATCCATTCCCCCGCGCGCCGGCTGTAGTCGCGATAGAGCATCGAGGCGACCGCGTCGACTCGCAGGCCGTCGACATGGAAGCGCTCGATCCATTCGAGCGCGCTCGCGACAAGGAACCCCGCAACCTCGTTGCGACCGTGGTTGTAGATGAGCGTCTGCCAGTCGTGATGGAACCCCTCGCGCGGGTCGGCGTGCTCGTACAGCGCAGTGCCGTCGAAACGGGCGAGTCCATGCGCATCGGTCGGAAAATGCGCCGGCACCCAGTCGACAATGACGCCGATGCCGCGTTGGTGGCACCGATTGACGAAGCGCGCAAAGGCTTCGGGTGGCCCATGGCGCGCGGTCGGTGCGAACAGGCCGAGCGGCTGGTAACCCCAGGAGCCCGAAAACGGATGTTCCGAAATCGGCAGCAGTTCAATATGGGTGAAGCCCATCTCGGCCACGTAACCGATCAGGCGCTCGCCGAGTTCGTCCCAATGCAGCGGCAGGCCGTCGTCATCGTGCATCCACGATGCGCCGTGCACTTCGTAGATGCTGATCGGCGCAGTTGTGGATTGTCGCGCGGGCCGTTCGGCCATCCAGACGTCGTCGTTCCACGGGAAGGGTTCGGACGAAGCCACGACCGATGCGGTAGCTGGCGGCAACTCGGCCTGGCGCGCGAGCGGGTCTGACTTGAGCGGCAGCGGCGCGCCATTCTTTTCCAGCAAACGGTACTTGTAGCGATCGCCGGCCGCCGCGCCCGGCACGAACAACTCCCACACTCCCGCCTCGTGTCTCAGGCGCATTGGGTGACGGCGAGCATCCCACGCATTGAAATCGCCCACGACCGAGACGCAGGAGGCGTTCGGCGCCCAGACCGCGAATCGCACGCCCGCCACGCCGTCGACGTTGATCGCGCGCGCGCCAAGTGCGTTGGCGAGTTCGAAATGGCGGCCTTCTCGTATCAGATGCAGATCGAGCTCGCCCAGCAACGGTCCGAACGCATAGGCATCGGCGGTTTCCTGATCGCCATCGGGCCACGCGATGCGCAGGCGGTATGCGCCGTCGCCGGGTCGCGTGCCGACGAAGTAACCGCCCTTGCGCAGCTCGCGCAATGCAACCGGCGAAGTGTCCGAGTCCATGGCGACCGCATGCACTGCGAGGGCCCCCGGCATGAATACGCGAAGCACACCTTGGCCGGATACTTGGTGAGGGCCCAGCAATGCGAAGGGGTCCGAGATGCGACCTTCGAAGAGCGCGTCGATGGCGTGCGCATTGCCACTGATGGCGGTGTCGGCCGCGTTCACGCGAAGCCCCCGGGCAGATCCTCGACCAGGCGCAGAAGCCCGCGCAACGGCACATCGAGCCATGCCGGGCGATTTGCCGCCTCGTAGCGAATTTCGTATACGGCCTTCTCGATCAAGAGCAGCTTCAGCAAGGCGCCGTCGCCCGTTTCCGAAGCGAAAGTCTGCGGCTCCCTTCCGACAGCTTTTGCGTATGCGGCGATCGCCGCTTCGCAGGCGCGCGCACGGAACCGATCAAACCAATGCTCTCGCACCGATTCGGGATCGGCAATCGGGTCGGGCAAGCTGCTCTGCACGCGCATGCTGACATAGTCGAACGAACGCAGCAGCCCGGCGAGGTCCTTGAGTGGACTGGCCTTGGCACGGCGCTGATCCGCGGCCACGGCGGGTTCTCCTTCAAGATCGACGATGATCACGTCACCGGACGACACCAGCACCTGCGCCAGGTGGAAATCCCCGTGGATCACGCTGCGTGTCGTGCCCGCCACGGACTCTGCGAGTTGCGACGGGGCGTCGGCAAGAACAGTCCGGTATCGCAACAGCGCCGCCGCGTCCGCTTCGGTGCGCGCATCCTGCCAGGTTGAAGTGGTTTCAATCAGGGAAATCGCCGCTTCAACGTCGGCTCGCAGCCGCTTCGACCACGTCTTTGCATCATCTGCGGACATCGTGCCCGGCTGGAAGTCGGGCGCACCGCCATGCGCGGCCAACGCGAGGTGCAGTTCTCCTAGCCGGCGGCCGATGGTCGCTGAGAACTCCGCGTAGCCTTCCAGCGCCGGCGCATCTTCGGTGCGCAGGTCCGCGGCGTTGTAGACCGTGCGGCCGAGATAATCGAGTGCCCAGGTCCAGCCGTCCCCCTGGTTGCGCACGAACTGCTGCAACATCGCGAGCGTGCTGGAACTACCGTCGCGCCTGCGCACGACAGCACCAAGATATCCCGGGGTGTTGGCATATCCCTGCGCGGCGAGATGCCGGGCAATTTCGGCTTCGGCGCGAGGACCCTCTTCGATGCGTCGATAGAGTTTGATGAAGACGTTCTCATCGAGAATAAGCGCGCTGTTGGAATGCTCGGCCGCGAGCCACTGGATCGGCGTCGCGTTTTCCGGCGCGGATGGCAGCGCTGCGCAATCGAAGGCAATGGTGTCATCTCTGTGTCCGCCGGATCCCTCGGCACGGCACGCATCGAGCAAACCTCGACTGAACCGCTCGAGTGCAAACGCGTCTGTCAGGAATCCGACGCGCGAACCGCGCCGCACGCGTGCGAGTGCGAGCTGCTGAACCAGCGCGCTCGGGTTTTCGTCATCCCAGGCAATGCCGAGCGGCAACAGGTACCGCTCGTTGGCGTCGCCGCTTGACACCTCGATTTCGGCGAGCGCGGTTTGTGGCGTCGGCCACGGCAGCATCGCGGCAATGTTCACCCTGTCGATCGCACGATCCTTGCGCGCGAACCAGCGGCGCAGCGGCAACCAGAATGGCAACACTTCGCTTTCGAGCACGCGCTGGTGGTGCGCCTGCCACAGGTCATCGAATCCGTTGCGCAGCACCAGCGTTGCGTACTCGGGCAGCGCGCCTTGTGCTTCGTCCCGCATTCCGGTCGTCCCGGTCTCGCTGCAAAGCTCGAACCAGTAGAAGCCGTATGGCTGAAGGGTCAGCAGGTAAGTCATCTTCCCGATTGGCGGAAAATGCGTGCCATCGATCATCTCGACCGGCACGTATCCGTCGAATTCGGCGAGATCCAGCTCCACGGCCTGCGAGGCATGCGAGAGATTGGCGACGCAGAGTACCGTTTCGACTTCGCCCTGATAGACGTACGCGAGAATCCGTCGATTGCGCGGGCGAAGGAAGCGCGCGCCGGCACGTCCGAATGTGCGGCGGTGCTTGTGGCGCACGCCAAGCATGCGCCGCGTCCAGTTGAGCAGCGAATGCGGATTGCGCTGCTGCGATTCGACGTTGACCGCGCCGTAGCCGGATAGCGGATCCATGATCGGTGGCAGGACCAGGCGTTCGGGATCGGTCCGCGAAAATCCGCCATTGCGATCCGAAGACCACTGCATCGGTGTGCGCACGCCGTCGCGATCGCCAAGGTGGATATTGTCGCCCATGCCGATCTCGTCACCGTAATAGAGCACCGGCGTACCCGGCATCGACAGCAGCAGGCTGGTCATGAGTTCCACGCGGCGACGGTCGCGATCGAGCAGGGGAGCGAGGCGCCGGCGAATGCCGAGATTGATGCGGGCGCGACGGTCGCCTGCATAGACCTGCCACAGGTAGTCGCGCTCGCTGTCGGTCACCATTTCCAGCGTGAGCTCGTCATGGTTGCGCAGGAAGATCGCCCACTGGCAGTTCTCATGAATCGATGGCGTCTGGCGCATGATGTCGGTGATCGGAAAGCGATCCTCCTTGGCGATCGCCATGTACATGCGCGGCATCAGCGGAAAGTGGAATGCGACGTGGCACTCGTCGCCGTCTCCGAAATACTCCTGTGCGTCCTCGGGCCACTGATTGGCTTCGGCAATCAGCATGCGATCAGGGTAGGCGGCATCAAGCTCGCTGCGGATGCGTTTCAGGATCGCGTGGGTTTCCGGCAGGTTTTCGTTGGACGTGCCCTCGCGTTCGACCAGGTATGGCACGGCATCGAGCCGCAAACCATCAACGCCGAGATTGAGCCAGAAGCGCATGACCGAAATGACCGAGCGGAGTACCTGGGGATTGTCGAAATTCAAATCCGGCTGGTGCGCGTAGAAGCGGTGCCAGTAATACGCTCCAGCAACCTCGTCCCAGGTCCAGTTCGACTTTTCGGTATCGCAGAAGATGATGCGGGTTCCGGCATATTTGTGGTCGTCGTCCGACCAGACGTAATAGTTCCGTGCGGCGGAGCCCGGCTTGGCACGGCGCGCGCGCTGAAACCACGCGTGTTCGTCTGACGTGTGATTGATCACGAGTTCCGTGATCACGCGCAGGCCGCGAGCATGGCACGCGGCGACCAGTCGCTTGAAATCGCCAAGCGTTCCATAGTCGGAATGCACGCCGGTGTATTCCGCGATGTCGTAGCCGTCGTCCCGGCGCGGCGATGGATAGAACGGCAGCAACCAGATCGCGGTAACGCCAAGGTCGACGATGTAATCCAGCTTGGCGATCAGGCCCTGGAAGTCGCCGACACCGTCGTCATTCGAATCGAAGAACGACTTCACGTGCAGCTGGTAGATGACCGCATCCTTGTACCAGAGCGGATCGCCGGCGACACTCACGTCGTGCTGCTTATGCCGGGTTTTCACGTCCATGTGGAACGCTCGGGTCGCACGCGCCAGATCGCGAAGGGCAGGGAAGGCTCCAGCGCGACGCGCTGATTCTTGCCGCGCCAGACTTCGCGCGTTCCACGCATGAGGTCTTCGACGACGAGCGACTCGTGGTCGGGCAGGTCCCATTCCCAGAGTGGTGCCTCGAAATCGGCCGCCTGCGTGACATGCGGATCGAGATTCACCATGACCAGCACGACATTGTCGCGCTCCGGCGTCGCTTTGCCGAAGTACAGGATCTGATCGTTGAATGCATTGTGGAAACGCAGGTTGCGATGATCCTGCAGCGCCGGGTTTGCCCGGCGTATCGCATTCAGGCGCGAGATTTCGGAAACGATGTTGCCCGGCGCATTCCAGTCGCGCGCCCGGAGCTGGTACTTCTCCGAGTCGAGATACTCTTCCTTGCCCGGTATGGGTTCGGATTCGCACAGTTCGAAGCCGCTGTATATTCCCCACAGTCCGGAAAGCGTCGCGGCCAGCGCCGCGCGTATCAGGAATCCGGCTCGGCCCGACTGTTGCAGAAACACCGGATTGATGTCCGGCGTATTGACGAACAGATGCGGACGAAAATAATCGCGCACGCCCGTCTGGGTGAGTTCGCTGAAGTACTCGGTCAACTCGCGCTTCCCGTTGCGCCACGTGAAATACGTATAGGACTGGGAAAATCCGGCCTTGGCGAGGCGATACATCGGTTTGGGGCGCGTGAACGCTTCGGCCAGGAACACCACGTCCGGATACCGGCCGCGCACGTCGGCGATCATCCATTCCCAGAACGGAAACGGCTTGGTATGCGGATTGTCGACGCGGAACAGCTTTACGCCCCGCTCGACCCAGAACACGACGACATCGCGCAGGGCGCGCCACAATGCCGGCACTGCGTCCGCGGCATAAAAATCGACGTTGACGATATCCTCGTACTTCTTCGGCGGATTTTCGGCGTGGCGCACGCTGCCATCGGCGCGCCACGCGAACCACTCGGGATGCTCGCGCAGCCACGGATGATCCGGCGAACACTGGATGGCGAAGTCGAGAGCAATCTCGATGCCGAGATCTGCAGCGGCGGCTCGCAGACGCTCGAAATCCTCGAATCCACCGAGCTCCGGATGAATCGCATCGTGGCCGCCGTCGGAGCCGCCGATTGCATAGGGACTGCCCGGATCATCATCGTTCGCAACGAGCGCATTGTTGCGGCCTTTGCGATGCGCTTTCCCGATCGGGTGGATCGGCGGCATGTAGAGCACGTCAAACCCCATGTCGCGGATTGCGGGAAGGCGGCCGATGACATCATCGAAGGTTCCATGACGTCCTTCGCCGGCTCCCTGCGAGCGCGGAAACAACTCGTACCAACTTGCATAGCGGGCCGCCAGCCGTTCCGCATCGACGACCACTTCGGCGGGGCATTTCGAACGGAACGCGCGCACATCCGCCATCGCCATGACCGCGCTCACCTCGGCCGAGAGCAATGCATCGACGCGCTCGGTCATGTTCGCCTTGTCGAATCGATCAATCAACGGATCAAGCAACTTGCGGATTTCGCCATCGGCAGCGCGGGAGGCCGCGGTGACGAGTTCGCAGCATTCGGCAACGTCGACCGCAGCGAGAACGCCAGCCGAGAGTTTCTTCTGCAGATCGCTGCGCTGGGTCGCGAAGTGATCGATCCACGCCTCGACCGTGAAGCGGTAGCGACCAATGCGCTCAAGGGGAAACTCGGCCGCCCAGCGATCATTGTCGAGCGAGCGCATGCGCGTGCGATGCCAGGCGGATCCATCGTCCGCTCGCCACAGCAGTTCGACGGCAAGCGCGTCGTGTCCGTCACAGAACGCATCGATCTCGACGTGAACGGTTTCGCCGACTGTGCGCTTGACCGGAAAGCGGCCGTCATCGATTCTGGGTGAAAGGTTTTCCAGCGCGATGCGCGCCGCGCGCAATTGCGCTGGACCTGCCAGCGCGGCCATCTCCCGCTTCGACACTATCGGCACTGCAGGGACGCCTTCGAGCAGACGCACCTCCCCAGGCTCGAGCGTGATCAGCGACCCCGGCGCGACGCTGTCCGCCTCAGGCGCGAACTCGGACGAATCGAAGCGGGCGTATTCAGCCGAGTTGCGCAACAGGCTTTCGCTGTTGGCGATCAGGACGCGATCGAGGTCGCGGTTGACCAGCAGCAATTTTGGCTGGGCGGCATCGACGTGGTCGTCTGGCGTTTCCAGCAGCCAGCCCAGCAGAGGCGCTTGCGCGCCGATCAGATCGCGGACACGAAGGCTTGTGTCAGCGTGTTTCCGCGCGAGCGCTTGATTGGCGCGCAGGATCGCGGGGCATGCATCGAGCCACGCGGCATCCAACTCGCCACACGCATGTATATCAGTTGCATGCACCGGCAGCGCGGCAAGTGTCGATTCAAGATCGAATGGGACCAGCACGCCATCATTGAACGCGGCGGCAAAATTCAAGCGGCGCTCGACGCGGCGCCGGGAATGCTCCCCATCGGATCGATGTTCATTTGACCCGCACGGGTCCGCAAGCGGTGCGATCACGCTGCCGATGCGCCGCAGGCGCTGGTCTTCCTCGAGCAACCAGTCGGCCCGGAAATCCCACCATGGCAATGACGAATAAACCAGATCAAAGCCGCAATCTTCCAGCGCGGCGAGGTCGTCAGCGGTGAGTCCGGGCGTCCATGCCGCGAATCGGGGTATGCGCTCGGACGAGCGTACTCCCGCGATGATGTCGCCCCAGACGTTGGGCGGGAGACCTTGCGGAAAAACGCAGCGATACCCTTGCACCCCCGCATCGCACCATGCCGAAAGCCGCGATATCCAGCGTTCGGTCAGCGCATCAGCCGCATCGCGGTGGCCGAAACGCGCCATGGCGGCGTGCAATGTTGCCGTCGGCGCGCGCGGGTCGGGCGGCGGCGCTTCGGGAGGCGCGCGCAACGCGTAGTGTTGCGGATGCTCGCGCACGTCTGGATTCGAAGCGGCGCAGCGATCGGGGGCGATGTCAAGCATCAGCGCGATTCCGCGCGCAGTGCAGGCTTCAGCCAGGTCGGTGAGTGCGCCAACGGCGTCATCGGCGTCGAGACTGGAATCGCAACGCGCAAAGTCGGTAACCAAAAATCGATCGTGCGAGTTCGCGCGCGCGAACGGCGTTCCGATCAAGAGCGTATCGAATCCCATCGCCTCGCAACGTGCCAGCATCGGTTCCCATGAAGCCAAGGGTCCCACCCGCAATGGATCGACGTAGTAGCTGCGCAGACCGCGTCCGTCGGATTTCACACCAGCGCGCAACTTGTCGGATGCGCGTTTGATAGTCGCGGTCGAAGCGATCTGAACCTTTGACGCAGGACGCTTGCGACGCCGCGAGGCGGGTCTTGGGGCGGGCGCCGAATCGCCTCGCTTCACGTCCACAGGCTCCTGCGTGAGCGGAGCAGCTTGCGCGGTCCGCGACCAACGGACGCCGCTCGCTGTTCCACGGGCCTGCCATGCCACGGCGTTCCGACTACTGTATTCCTGACGCGCGCAACAGCACCCTCGGTGCTCCGTCGCGGCGTCGCGAACGCCGCCAGCTGCGGCGAAATATCAACGCCTTTCATTCGTTCAGCATAAGGAAAGGGGGCTGAACATCTCCCAAAAAGACCTGCAGGCGCGCGCTCGTCACCATCACATCGGCGTCACCAGCGGATCGTGCTACAGCCGTGATATCACCTCGGTTGCAAATGCGCTCGCGACAGTCACCGATGCGGCACCGTGCATCCCGACGGATACGATCTTCGAAAGCGGATTCGACAGTTCGCCCTGATCGCCAACCGATCGCCGCCATCCGGTTGAAGACGCCGCGATCGGACGTCAGGCGCGCATGCGCGCGAGATCCGTGATAGCGATCGATCCGATGCGCGCGTTCCAGTCGTCGTCGATGGCCGGCAACGCGACTTGCTGTGCGACGCGCTCGCAGAACATCGCACGAGGCATCTCGTAGGCGCCGAGGCTCGACAGATGGGACGTGGGCATCTGCGCATCCAGCAGCGGTACGTCCCAGCCGTGCAGCGCCCGGCACAGTGCGAGCAGTGCAAGCTTTGATGCGTTGGTTGCGCGGCTGAACATCGATTCCCCGAAGAACATGCGGCCGACGGCCACACCATAGATGCCGCCGACGAGCGATTCGCCGTCGCGGATTTCGACCGAGTGCGCGAATCCGCGCTGGTGCAGGTCGCAGTAGGCGGCGAGCATGTCTTCGCCGATCCAGGTTCCGCCTTGATCGGCACGCGGCGCGGCACAGGCGATCATCACCTCCCGGAACGCGGTATCCGCGCTGAGGCGCCAGCGGCATTGGCGTAGCCATCGCGCGAGTCGCGCGGCCACATGCACGCCATCGGTATCGAACACCGTACGCGGCTCGGGCGACCACCAGAGAATGGATTGATCCTGCGAAAACCACGGGAAGATTCCCTGCGAGTACGCATCGAGCAAGCGTTCGCACGACAGATCCCCACCGGCCGCGAGCAGTCCGTTGGGTTCGGCCAGCGCACGATCGACCGGCGGAAACGGCTCGCGGCGACCCGGATGCAGGATCGGCAGGCGATTCACGATTGCGCGTAGGGCGAATGCTGCATGAGATCGTCGCGATAGCCATCCATCAGCGGCACCTCCTCGGCCAGTGCCGCTGCAATGGCGCTGCGGAATCGTGCGTCGGCGATCCAGTGGAACGAATGCGTCTTTTCCGGCAGGAAACCTCGCGCGAGCTTGTGTTCGCCCTGCGCGCCGGGCTCGAACCGCTGCAAGCCTTCGCGAAGGCAGTATTCGATGCCCTGGTAGTAACAGGCCTCGAAATGCAGACCGGGGATCTGTTCGGAAGTACCCCAGTAGCGCCCGTAGAGCGTGTCGTCGCTGCGCAGGAGTATCGCGCCCGCGATGAGTTCGGTCTCGCGCCGGCATAGCACGCCGAGCACCTGTCTTGGCATCTCGCGACCCAGGTGTCGAAAAAAGTCGAGTTCAAGCGCAGGCAGGTTGCCGCGCTCCTCGAACGTGCGCAGATAGAAACCATAAAGGGCGATCCAGTCGTCGTCGACGAGTTCATCGCCGTTGCGAATCTCGCAGACGACACCAGCGGTCGCGACCCGCGCGCGCTCCTGGCGGATGTTCTTGCGCTTGCGATGCGACAGCGCGGCGAGAAAGTCCGCGAAATCGCGGTAGCCGGGGTTGGTCCAGTGGAACTGCCAGTCCGACCTCGCCAGCCAGTCGCCGCCGGCGAAGGCCTCGGTATCTTGCGCACCGGTGAAGTTGACGTGTGCCGACGACAGGTGCAGCCGACGTGTTTCCGCACTCAGGGCAGCGATCAGTGCGGACCGATGTTCCTCCGCGCCAGAACCGGAGCCGACGAGCAACCTCGGACCGGTAACGGGCGAGTAAGGCACTGCGCACAACAATTTCGGATAGTAGTCGAGTCCGTGACGGGCATAGGCGCCAGCCCAGGACCAGTCGAACACATACTCCCCATGGGAATTGCCCTTGAGATACACCGGAGCGACTGCAACCAGCCGATCCCCGTCATGCAGGCTGAGGTGATGTGCCCGCCAGCCGTTGGCAGCGCGGATGCAACCGTGGCGCTCGAGTCCGGACAGGAACGCGTGATCGACGAACGGATTGGTATCGTCGCGCAACGCGTTCCATGCAACCGGATCGATGTCGTCGATGCGCGAATGGAAGCGCGCCTTCAGTCCCGTTGTCGACAAGCGCTTCTCAGCCGGCAAGGCCGATCTGGTCAAGGTACTTTTCCGCATCGAGCGCCGCCATGCAGCCGAAACCCGCCGAGGTGACCGCCTGCCGGTAGACCTGGTCGGCGACATCGCCCGCCGCGAATACGCCGGCGACGCTGGTCGCGGTGGCATTTCCATCGAGGCCTGCGCGAATGCGGATATACCCGTTCTGCATCTCGAGTTGGCCATCGAAGATTCCGGTATTCGGGGTGTGGCCGATTGCAATGAAGACGCCGGTCACGTCGAGATCGCGTTGGGCGCTGCCGGTGGTGCTCTTCACGCGCAGGCCGGTCACGCCAGTGTCGTCGCCCAGCACTTCGTCGACACCGTGATTCCAGAGTATGTCGATCTTTCCGGCATGTTCCTTCTCGAACAGTTTTTCCTGCAACATCTTTTCTGCGCGCAGCTGGTCGCGCCGGTGCACCAGCGTCACCTTGCGGCAAATGTTGGCGAGGTACAGCGACTCCTCGACTGCGGTATTTCCGCCGCCGACCACGGCGACATCCTGATCGCGGAAAAAGAATCCGTCGCAGGTTGCGCAGGCCGAAACGCCGCGACCCTTGTACCGATCCTCCGAGTCGATGCCGAGATATTTCGCCGTCGCGCCGGTGGTAATGATCAGCGCATCGCACTGATAGTCGCCGCTGTCCCCGGTCAGGCGGAACGGGCGCTGCGCCAGATCAGCCGTATGAATATGGTCGAACAGGATTTCAGTTGCGAAGCGTTCGGCGTGTTTCTGCATGCGTTCCATCAAGGCCGGTCCGAGCAAACCCTCGACATCGCCCGGCCAGTTGTCAACATCGGTGGTGGTCATCAGCTGGCCGCCCTGAGCCAGGCCGGTTATCAGCGTCGGCTTGAGGTTTGCGCGCGCCGCATAGACGGCGGCGCTGTAACCGGCTGGGCCGGAACCGAGGATGATGAGTCGCGAGTGCTTGCGGGTGCTCATGTATAATCCCGGCCGCTTTCTGACGGCCATTCTGCGGCGTTTCGTTCCGCGCCGGCGCGCTCGAACTTTGCCGGCGAACTCTATCTTCGATGCCCGGGGTTGCGCGTCGAGTTTGACAGTGCGACTGCGCGGGAGTCGGAAGAATGAGGGGAACATCGGCGCGATTCAAGTCGCAATGTTCAAGTTGACCTGCTGGAGTCGCGCGACGGTTTCATTGTTTGATGCATACGGGTTTGCCGCAAGTGCTGTCGTTGCATCCGCGTCCTGGCCCCTGTCGAGGAGTAACTGATGCGTATCGGGATTCCATCCGAAACCAAGACCCTGGAAGGGCGGGTGGCGCTGGTGCCCGCGGCCTGCGCCGACCTGGTGCGCCATGGGCACGAGGTGTACGTCCAGTCGGGCGCCGGCAGCAAGAGCGGCTTCAGCGACGATGCGTTCACACGCGTCGGTGTGCATGTGGTGCCTGATGCCGATACGCTGTACGAAAAAGGCGAACTCATCGTCAAGGTGAAGGAGCCGATCGCGGGCGATCTGGCCCGCCTGCGCAAGCACCACCTCCTGTTCTGCTACCTGCACTTGGCGGCCGAACCGGAACTCACCAAACGCCTGCTCGAAATCGGCTTGACCGGCGTGGCCTTCGAAAGCGTCGAAGATGACAATGGCGGCTTGCCGTTGCTCGCGCCGATGTCGATCATCGCGGGACGAATCTCGACCCAGGTCGGCACGCACCTTTTGCACCAGCCGGCGGGCGGCAAGGGCATCCTGCTTGGCGGCCTTCCTTCGACCGAACGCGGCAAGGTGGTCGTGCTGGGCGCGGGAGCCGCCGGCGGCAATGCGGCGGCCCTGGCCTCGGCAGGTGGTGCCAATGTGGTCGTGTTCGACAAGCGCCCCGACCGACTTGCCGAAATGATGGCACTCGGCTCCAATGTCACGGCGCTGTATTCGTACGAATCCGTCGTCGCCGAAGAAGTCGCAACGGCCGATCTCGTGATTGGGGCGGTGCTGATTCCGAGCGCCCGCGCACCGCATGTGATCACCGCCGAGATGGTCAAGTCGATGGAGCCCGGCACGGTCATGGCGGATATCTCCATCGACCAGGGCGGTTGCTTCGAGACCTCGCGGCCAACCACGTGGGCCGAGCCGACCTATGTGGTCGATGACGTGATCCATTTCTGCGTGACCAACATGCCCGGCGCCGTACCGCGGACTTCGTCGCAGGCCATTTCGGCGGCGATCCTGCCGTACGTGCAGCGGCTCGCAGCCGGGTCGAAATGGCGCGAACACGCAGGACTCAAGCGTGGAATCAATATCGAGAACGGCGAAATCACGCATCCGGCACTCAAGTGAGCGTTGCTGCACCTACAGGCATCCCGATCAAGAATTTCGCGCGCAGCCGATTCCGCGAATTATTTGTTATTCTGCAAAATCTTATCGGATGTAGCTAAGGTAATTTCTCCTGGTGGCGCGCGCACTCAAGGCTAAACCGCAGGCGCAACCCGGCGCGCGCATGCAGCGCGTGATGCGCGAGGCCGGGTTCCTGCTGCTGCTGCCGCTCGCGATTTACCTGTTCGCATGCCTCATCGGCTACAGCCCGAACGATCCGAGCTGGTCGCATGCCGGCGCTTCGGGTCACATCCGCAATTTCGGTGGCGCGTTTGGCGCGTGGATAGCCGATCTTTCGCTGACTTTCTGCGGCGTGCTGGCCTACACGTTTCCGCTATTGCTGCTCGGGATCGGAGCCGCGATTCTGCGTGGCGGTCCCGGGCGCGAGACGCCTCCACTCGAACCCGGCTTGCGCCTGACCGGCTTTGCCGCATTCCTCATCGCGGGTTCCGGCCTGGCCTACCTGCACCTCAGCGGCCCGGAGGGATTGCCGGCGCACTCGGGCGGCATCCTCGGCCAGCTCGTCGGGCATGGGTTGATGAGGGGTTTTGGATTTCTCGGGGCGACACTGTTCCTGCTCGCATTGTTCCTGGTCGCGATCACGCTGGCCACCGGGCTTTCGTGGTTCCGGGTGATGGACAGCATCGGCCGCGGAGTGCTCGCCGCGCTTTCCTGGCTCGGCTCGAAGTTGCGCGGCGCCGGCGACTGGAGTGCCGCGCGCCAGGCGCGGGGCGAACGCGACGAGACCCGCAAGATCGAGGCATTGCGTCAGTCAAGACGCGAGCCCGTGCGGATTGAGCCGGTGCTTGCGCCGATCGAGAAAAGCGAGCGCGCTCGGCGTGAAACCCAGATACCGCTGTTTGCAGGCGCGCGTTCCGACGAGCTGCCGCCGCTGTCGCTGCTCGACGAGCCACGCGTGCAGGCCAAGGGTTATTCCGCGGAGACGCTCGAGGCGCTGTCGCGCCAGGTGGAACTCAAGCTAAAGGATTTCCGCATCGAGGCCGAAGTCGTCGGCGTGTATCCGGGGCCGGTGATCACGCGTTTCGAAATGCAACCCGCACCGGGCATCAAGGGCAGCCAGATATCGAGCCTCGACAAGGACATCGCGCGCGGACTCTCGGTGACCAGCGTGCGCGTGGTCGACGTGATCCCGGGGAAATCCGTGATCGGCCTCGAGATTCCCAATATCAATCGCGAGACGGTTTTTCTGTCGGAAATCCTGCGCTCGAAGGAATACGACGCGATCAAGTCGCCGCTCGCGCTTGCGCTCGGCAAGGATATCGGCGGACGGCCCGTGGTCGTCGACCTGGCCAAGATGCCGCACCTGCTGGTCGCGGGCACCACCGGTTCGGGCAAATCGGTGGCATTGAACGCGATGGTGCTGAGCCTTCTGTACAAGGCCAGCGCGAGCGACACGCGCATGATCATGATCGATCCGAAGATGCTCGAGCTCTCGGTGTACGAAAACATTCCGCATCTGCTCGCGCCGGTCGTGACCGACATGAAGGAAGCGGCGAACGCGCTGCGCTGGTGCGTCGCCGAGATGGAACGCCGTTACAAGCTCATGGCGACGACCGGCGTGCGCAATCTCGCCGGCTTCAACAAGAAGATCAGGGAAGAGAAGGCAAAGGGACATCCGCTGCTCGATCCGATGTTCCGACCCGATGCGACGCACCCCGAGCTGACCGCCGAGGAGTTGCAACCGCTGCCGAACATCGTCGTGATCATCGACGAGTTCGCCGACATGATGATGATCGTCGGCAAGAAGGTCGAGGAGCTCATCGCGCGACTCGCGCAGAAGGCCCGTGCCGCCGGCGTGCACCTGATCCTCGCGACGCAGCGCCCGTCGGTCGATGTGATCACGGGGTTGATCAAGGCAAACATTCCCACCCGCATCGCGTTCCAGGTGTCCAGCAAGATCGATTCACGCACGATCCTCGATCAATCCGGCGCCGAGACGTTGCTCGGCCATGGCGACATGTTGTACCTGCCGCCCGGTACGGCGACACCCGAACGCGTACACGGCGCGTTCGTCGACGATCACGAAGTGCACAAGGTGGTCGAGTGGCTGCGCGCGCAAGGAGAGCCCGAATTCATCGACGGCGTGCTCGAGGAAACCCAGCCGCTCGGCGATGGCCGCGTGATCGGCGAATTCGGTCTGCCGGAGGACCGGCCAGGCGAGGGCGACGAGGATATCGACGAGCTCTACGATTACGCCGTGCGCATCGTCACTGAAACCCGGCGCGCCTCGATTTCCGGCGTGCAGCGCCGGCTGAAGATCGGCTACAACCGCGCTGCGCGGCTGATCGAGATGATGGAGCAGCAGGGCATCGTCACGCCGCCCGAAACCAACGGCAACCGCGCGGTGCTCGCGCCGCCGCCGCCGGATCGATAGCGCACTACCTCCGCCTTGCAAGCGAGTTTCGCTGACTGCCGGGCGTGCAGGTTTTTTGTCCGATGGACCCATGGCATCAGTTCAGCCGCACGCCCGATAATGTCGACTGGATCGCCACGAGGAACCTCCATGCGTTTGCTGCTGGCCGGATGTTGTCTGCTATACGGGACTGCTTTTGCTGCAACGGCAAGCGCTGCGGATTCGGCACGCGGTCGCATGCAGGCTTTCTCGGATGGCCTCAAGACCGTCAGCGCACATTTCAGCCAGTCGGTGACCGATGCCAACGGACACCGTGGCGACCAGTCAAGCGGCAGCTTCGCGCTCAAGGCGCCACGGTTGTTGCGCTGGCAGACCACCGCGCCGTACCAGCAATTGATCGTGGCCGACGGCACGCACGTGTGGGTCTACGATCCCGATCTCGAACAGGTGACCGTACGTCGCCAGGACGCCGAGGAAGCGCACAGCCCGCTCAGCGTGCTGACCGACTTGTCGTTGCTCGATCGCCAGTTCAACACGGCCGAAGAGGGCGATCGGGACGGACTCATGTGGCTCAAGCTGACGTCGAAAGCAAGTGATCCGGCATTCGAGTATGCGGAACTCGGCTTCGATGCGCAGGCGCTCGAACGCATGTTGTTCAAGGATCAACTCGGCAATACGACCGAGATCAAGTTTTCCGACTGGAAGCGCAATCCGCAACTCGCGGCGGATACGTTCGTGTTCACACCGCCCAAAGGAGTCGACGTCGTCGGCGACATGTCTCCGGATGCCGAGATCCACCCGCTCAAGGGCGGGGGGAGCTGACACGGGTCGATTCGGCGCCCCGCACGCGCGTGCGGGGCGTTTCAGGCGCACTGACCCACGACTTCGCGTATCGCCTGCAGCATGGCCAGCGGCGTGGGCGGACAACCGCTCACGATCGCGTCGACCGGGATGACATCGCCGACGCGGCCGCGACACGCGTAATTGGCGTCGAATACCCCGCAGCCGGCGGCGCAGTCGCCGACCGCGATCACCCATTTCGGCTCCGGAACGGCCTCGTAGGCAAGCTTCAGTGCTTGCTCCATGTTGATCGAGACCGGTCCGGTGACCAGCAGCAGATCGGCATGACGCGGGCTCGCCACGAAGCGGATGCCGGCGCCTTCGATGTTGTAGTACGGATTGCCGAGTGCGTGGATTTCGAGTTCACAGCCGTTGCACGATCCCGCGTCGACATGACGGATGCACAGCGCGCGTCCGAACACGGCGTACAGTTCCTGCTGCACTGCCGATCCTGCGGCGGGGCTGAGTTCGGCGCGCGGTATCCGCTCGCTCAGGCGGCCGGTACGGTAGATGCGCGCGAGGATTTTGAACATCACTGCCTATCCGTCATGGCCGCTGTAGGCCAGATTGAAAGACTTGTTGATCAGCGGAAAGTCGGGAAGGATGTTGCCGAGCAGGGCGAGCTCGATCAGTGGCCAGTTCTGCCAGGACGCGTCGTGCGCGTGGCAACGCCGGATGCCTTTGTCCTGACCGGTTTCGAGCACCATTGCGACCGGGCCACGCCAGCCCTCGATCAGGCCGAGTCCAAGCCGCCCGGCCGGAGCCGGCGGACATTCGATGGCGATCGCGCCGCTCGGCAGGGTCTGCAGTATCTCGCGGCACAGGCGCAACGACTCCAGCGTCTCGTCGAAGCGTACCTCGACACGGGAAGCGACATCGCCATTCGGATGCACCATTGCCACGGGCGCCAGGCGGTCGTATGGCGCCCACGGCTGGTCAACGCGAAGGTCGCAGCGAATACCGCATGCGCGTGCCGCAAGGCCGACCGCTCCCATTCGCGCAGCCTGCTCGCGCGTCAATCGGCCGGTACCGTGAAATCGGTCCTGCAGGCCCTCGTGATCGTCGTAGATGCGACGCAGTTCGCGCGTAGCGCGCTCGAGTGCGCTCAGGTCATCGAGCGCGGCGGACAGCGCGTCTTGCGCAAGGTCGCAGGCAACGCCTCCCGGCAGCACAAAATCGAACAGGTAGCGCTGGCCGAACAGCGCCGCGTTGCTGCGCAGCAACTGCTCCTTCAGCGCGGAGAACTGGGTTTGCCCGAAGGCAAGCCCGGCATCGTTGGCGATGGCACCGAGATCGCCCAGATGATTGGCGATGCGTTCGCGTTCGAGTGCCAGCGCGCGCAGCGCAAGGCCACGGGCTGGCGGTGTCACGGTCGCGACGGACTCCAGCGCCGCGCACCAGGCCCAGGCGTAGGCCACGGCGGAATCTCCGCACAGCCGGGACGCCAGGCGATGTCCGTCGGTCTGCGGCAATGCCTCGAAGCGTTTGGCGACACCCTTGTGCGTGTAGCCGAGCCGTTCCTCCAGACGCAATACCTTTTCGCCGACGAGCGAAACCACGAAACGGCCCGGTTCGATGATGCCCGCATGCACCGGCCCCACCGCGACCTCGTGCACGCCATCACCGCTGACCTGGACAAACGGGTAGGCGCTGCCGGGTACGGGGCCGGGGCCGACTGGATCGACTTCGCGCCGCAGTGGGAAGAACCCCGCGGGCCAGCCGTCGTGCCGCAGCCATGACCGGTGGTCGCCGCCCTCTGCGCGAATGCCAAGCAGGTCGTAGGTCGCACGCTGCAACCGGGCGGCGACCGGGAACTGCGACGCCAGCGAAGGGTAGGCCGAGGATGCTGCGGGCAGGGCGTGTTCGACCACGGTCACGCCATCGGCCAACAGGTAGGCTGCGTGAATACGCATGCGCTGGTCGCGATCGCGATCGTCGCTACCCCACAGCGTCAGCAGCCCGGCGCCCGCCTGATGCATCGCATTCGCCGCATCGCGCCAGCCATCTGCGTTGGTCACTACGCGCGAGGCTGTCACGTTGGACGAAAGCGGCATGCTTTCGGCGTCGTGGAAGTCTGCTTGCATGTGTTTCATCCGATCAGGTGCGCGGCGAGGCGATACCACTCGGCCAGCGCCGGCGGAATGCACAGGCCCAGCGCAAGCACCAGCGCCAAGTGCAGGAATACCGGCAGCAGCGCGGGCGAATGCGGCAGACGTTGCGCCTCGGTCTCACCGAACACCATCGACTGAACGTGACCGAAGATCGCGGCGAAGGCAACGCCAAGCGCGACCAGCAGGATCGGCGTCGCCCAGGCATGCTCGCGCATGGCCGTTGTCAGGATCAGGTATTCGCTGGTGAACACGGCGAAGGGTGGCATGCCGAGTATCGCCAGTGTGCCGAGCATGAGTCCCCAGCCGACGGTCGGACTGACGGTCAGCAGACCGCGGATGCCGTCGATGCGCTGGGTGCCTGCGATCTGCGAGGCGTGCCCGGCGGTGAAGAAGATGGCCGACTTGGTCAACGAGTGCACGCTCATGTGCAGCAGCGCGGCGAAGTTGGCCAACGGCCCGCCCATGCCGAAGGCGAACGTGATGATGCCCATGTGTTCGATCGAGGAGTACCCGAACATCCGCTTGATGTCGCGTTGGCGCCACACGAAGAACGCGGCCAGCAGCGTCGATAGCAGGCCGAAGCCCATCAGCATCCGGCCGGGCAGCGCCGAGTGCATCGCGCCGACGGCGAGAATCTTGCAGCGCACCACGGCGTACATGGCCACGTTGAGAAGCAGGCCCGACAGCACTGCAGAGACCGGCGTCGGACCCTCGGCGTGGGCGTCCGGTAGCCAGTTGTGCAGCGGCGCGAGGCCCACCTTGGTGCCGTAGCCGACCAGCAGGAATACGAAGGCCAGGCCCATCACGGCGGGATCGAGTTGTCCCTTCACCGCGTTGAGATGGGTCCACAGCAGGGCGCTCATGCCGTCGCCGCCGAGCAGACGTTCGGCTGTGAAATACAAGGCGATGGTGCCGAACAGTGCCAGCGCGATGCCGACGCCGCACAGGATGAAATACTTCCATGCGGCCTCGATGCTGCGGCGCGTGCGATACAGCGACACCAGCAGCACGGTCGACAGCGTCGCCGCTTCCATCGCAACCCACAGCAGCCCCATGTTGTTGGTCGAGAGCGCCACCAGCATGGCGACCATGAATAACTGATACATGCTGTGATACAGGCGCATGCGACCGGGGCCGAGGCGACCGTGGTCCTGCTCGATGCGCATGTACGGGCGCGAGAACAAGGCAGTCGTGAAACCGACCAAGGCAGTGAGTGCAATCAGGAACACGTTGAACGGATCGATGAAAAACTGCTCATGGCCCGCCGTCATCGGCCCATTGCCGATGATGCGCCGCACCAGGGCGCCGGCTGCGATCAGTGTGGCGAGGCTCACCGCGACGTTGAGGTCAGCCGCGCCGCGCCTCGCGCCGACCAGCGCCAGCACGATTGCGCCGACCAGGGGGATGCCGAGAAGCAACAGGAGTTCCACTTCAGTCCTCCCTGAGTGCTTCGAGGTGATGCAGATCGAGGCTGTCGAACTGCGAACGGATCTGAAAGAAGAAAATGCCGAAGATGAACACGGCCACCAGCAGGTCGAGCGCGATGCCGAGTTCGATCACCATCGGCATGCCATAGGTCGCACTGGTTGCGGCGAAGAACAGTCCGTTTTCCATCGCCAGGAAGCCGACCACCTGGGTAATCGCCTTGTGCCGCGCGATCATCATCAAGAACGCCAGCAGGATCACGGCCATGGCGATGCCGAGCGTATTCCGCGACACGGTGGCTGCCAGCGAACTGATCGGCTGCGCCAGTCCGAACGCAAAAATCACCAAGCTGAGGCCCACCAGCATGAGCGCCGGAATGTTCACCATCGGATCGCTGTCGCGCTCGATGTCGAGACGACGCATCAGGCGTATCAGCAACCACGGTACGATGCAAACTTTGAGCATGAACGTGAGCGCTGCCGAGTAGTACAGATGCGGACGATTCGCGGCTATTGCGACCAGCAGCGTCGACGCGCTCAGCACGGCGCCCTGCCAAGCGAGCAGGACCACCAGCCGGCGGGTGCGACGCTGCGACAGCAGCGCAAACGAGATCAGCAGCAGTCCTGCCGCGAGTACGTTGAGCAACTGGGTGGCGAGCGTGGGTGGGGCCATGATCAGGATCGCAGCAGCAGGTTGACCAGCAAGCCGAGCACGCCCAGCAGGAACGCCATGCTCAGGAACTCCGGCGCGCGGAACAGGCGCACCTTCGCCGAGACCGTCTCGATCGCCGCCAGCGCGGCGCCGGCCAGCGCCAGCTTGGCGATGAGCACCGCCACGGCGAGCAGCAACCAGCAGATGCCGGCGCCGTGCAACGCGATGCCCCATGGCATGAACAGCACGAAACCGATGCAGGCATAGTTCAGGAGCTTGAGCCAGGCGGCCCACTCCATCAGGGCGAGGTGGCGCGCCGAATACTCGAGCAGCATTGCCTCGTGGATCATCGTCACTTCGAGGTGCGTGGTCGGATTGTCGATCGGAATGCGGCCGTTCTCGGCCAGCAGCACCATCACGAAAGCCACGCCCGCGAACGCCAGGCTCGGATGCAGCACCAAACCGTTGCCATCGAGCGGGACGCCTTCGGCCACGCTCGGCAGCGCAGTGCTGCCGAACATCAGGAATGCGTTGAACAGCACCATCAACAATGCCGGCTCGGCCAGAAAGCCGATCATCATGTCGCGCCGGGCGCCCATGCTGCCGAACACCGTGCCGATATCCATTGCCGCGAGCGCGATGAACACCCGCGCCAGCGCAAACAGTCCGACCAGAGCGATTGCGTCCGCGACGCGCGCCATCGGCAGATCGGTGGTGACGGATGGAATGATCGCCGCCGCCATCGTCATGCTACCGAACACGAGGTACGGTGCAGATCGGAATAGCGGCGACGCATTGGTGGCCAGCGCGGCATCCTTGCGCAACAACTTGCGCAGACTGCGATACGGCAACAGCAACGACGGGGCAGAGCGGTTCTGCAGCCAGGCGCGGCACTGTGCGACCCACCCTGCCAGCAACGGCGCCAGCGCTATTGCCAGCAGGGTCCCGAGCAACTGGCCGGTCCACGCGAACGCGCTCACAGGACGAACACCAACAGGACAATCAAGGTCAGGAAGCTGTACATCAGGTAGATCGACAGGCGACCGCCCTGCAGCAGGGCGAGGGCGCCGGCCAGCCGGTCGATGCATTGCGCGAGAGGTCGGTACAGGAAGAGTCGGAACCGGTCGTCGATTTCGATGCGATAGCTCGGAGCGGTGTCGGTTGGCGCGGGGAGTTTGCGATCAATACGAAACAGCAGACCGAACATGTGCCGTATCGGTTGACCGAAGCCCTCGGCGCTGTCCTGCATGCGCGGAGTCAGCCACGAATAGCCGCAGTTCCAGGGCGGTGTGCGGAAGACGCGCCCGTGATACATCCCGCGCACCGTCACGAAGACCACCGCAATCACCCCGAGCATACCGATGAGCAGCCACAGACCGCTGTAGGATGCGCGCGACGCGGCCACCGGCACGATCCACCACGCTGTGCGACCGCGCTGGATGACACTGCCCGTCAACAAGCGCGTCACGGCGGCCGTGGCATCCAGGGCAAATTGCGGAAATACGCCGATCAGAACGCAGCCCAAGGCCAGCCATGCCAGTCCCATGCGTTCGAACCAGCCGGCATCGCGGGCCTGCAGCAGCGACGCTTCGCGCGGCTGACCGAGGAAGATCACGCCGTAGAACTTGACCATCACGTACCCGGCCAGCGCCGCCGTCAATGCCACGACGGCGGCGCCCAAGGGTGTGACCATGTCGATGAATGCGTGCGGGATGGTCGGCGTGGAAAGGAAAGACTGCAGCAGCAGCCATTCGGAAACGAAACCATTGAGCGGCGGCAGGCCCGCGAGCGCCAGACTGCCGATCAGCGCGAGCGTAGCGACCCAGGGCATCGACCGGATCAGGCCGCCGAGCTTGCCAAGGCTGCGCTCGCGCGTCGCATGAAACACGCATCCGGTGGCCAGGAACAACAGGCTCTTGAACAAGGCGTGGTTGAACGAGTGCAGCAGCGCCGCGGTGAGCGCGAGCGCCGCGAGCAGATCCATCCCAAACGAATGACTCAACAATGCGAGACCCACGCCTGTGAGGATCAGCCCGATATTTTCGATCGACGAGTACGCGAGCAACCGCTTCATGTCCGTCTGCACCGCGGCGAACACCGCACCGAACAACGCCGTGCCGAGCCCCAGCGTCATGGTCAGCATGCCCCACCACCACGGGCCAGGGTGGAGCAGGTCGAAAGCGACGCGCAGCAGGCCATAGATCGCCACCTTGAGCATCAGCCCGCTCATCATCGCCGACACCGGCGCTGGCGCCGCCGGATGGGCTTCGGGCAGCCAGACATGCAACGGCACCATGCCGGCCTTGATGCCAAAGCCGAACAACGCAAGCAGGAACGCGGCACTGGCCCATGCCGGTGCGAGGCTTGCGCCGCGCATCGCATCGAAAGTCATGAGCCAGCTGCCACCGTGCAACACACCGAAGCACAACAGCAGCGCCAGCGCGCCGACATGCGCCATCAACAGGTAGAGGAAACCGGCGCGACGAATCTCGGGAATGCGGTGCTGGGTTGTCACCAGGAAATACGAAGCGATTGCCATCGTTTCCCAGGACACCATGAACAGGTAGGCGTCATCGGCAAGCACCACGATCGCCATGCTGGCGAGGAACACGTGGTACTGCAGGCCGAGCAGGCCCGGTGAGGCACCTTCGCCCGCGCGGAAATATCCGGCAGCAAACACCGAAATGCCGGCGCCGGCCGTCCCGAGCAGAATCAGGAAAAAACCGGACAGCGCATCGAGGCGCAAGTGGAACGGCAGGTCCGGCAAGCCGAGCGGCAATACGATCGTCTGCGGAGTGAAGCTGCTGCCGAGTGCCACGGTCGCGGTGCCTGCAATAACCAATGCGACCAGTGCGCCAAGCGGAAACAGGATGCGAGCCACCCACGCGACGCGATTGGGGTGGACCAAGCCGGCCACACCGAGAACCAGCCAAGCGGCCACGAGGCCGAGCAACGCCGGGAGCGGATGCGCGAACAGCGAAAGGCTCAATTAAGTGTACCGGGGAGTGTCCCGCGGAGGCTGCGGGGCGCCATGATCGATGATGCGGTTCGGATGACAGTTGTATTATCATTTAAGACACCCTCAGTTTATGCTGGACGATGGTCAGATGTCACTGGAAAAACGCACGGCCCGCCTAACCGTCTTGGTCGACCCGCGCAAGAAAGCGGTGTTCGAGCGTCTATGCGCCGAGGACGACGCCACGCCATCGCAGGTGGTCCGGCGGTTGATCCGCGAGTACATCGAGCAGCGCTCGGGCCGGCCCTGGCATCCGGACATCGAGGCGGCACGGCCACTCGCCCGAACCGGTGCGCGTCGAGTGCGCTAGCGCATACCGCGGACGGACGCGATTCCATTCGCTCGGCCGCCTGCCAGTTGCTCGCGGCGACGAGTCGTCCTGCCGCAACCGCGAACGGGCATCGGATTTCCGCCGCTGGCTGCAAAGCCGGGAGCGAAGCGGGGTAGTGCGCTGCAAGTCGGTATGATCCCCGCATGGCGCGCCGCCCGCTTTCCACGCCCGATCTGGTTCCCGAACCGGATGCCCTGAAGCCGCTTGCGGAGCGCATTCGCCCGCAGACGCTCGACGAGATTGTCGGCCAGCCACGTCTGCTCGGTCCGGGAACGCCGCTTCGACGCGCCATCGAATCGGGTCATGTGCATTCGATGGTGCTGTGGGGACCACCGGGATGCGGCAAGACCACGCTGGCACTCTTGCTCGCAAAATATGCCGATGCCGAATTCAAGGCGATCTCGGCCGTACTTACGGGACTGGCCGACGTGCGCGCCGCGCTCGCCGACGCCGCAGTCAATTTCGCCCAAGGCGTGCGCACCGTACTGTTCGTCGACGAGGTGCACCGCTTCAACAAGGCCCAGCAGGACGCGTTCCTTCCCGCAATCGAGAAAGGCGTGATCCTGTTCGTTGGCGCGACGACCGAGAATCCGTCGTTCGAGCTGAACTCTGCGCTGCTGTCGCGCTGCCGCGTGCATGTCATGGATGCGGTGCCGGCCGAAGCGATCGTGAAGGCGCTGGAGCGTGCGCTGGGCGATTCCGAGCGCGGCCTCGGATCGCTTGCACTGAACGTCGATGGCGGTGCGCTCGAATCGATAGCGACCGCCGCCGACGGAGATGTGCGTCGCGCGCTGACCCTGCTTGAAATCGCCGCCGAGCTCGCCACGGACGGGCGTATTGACGATACAACGCTGACCCAGGTTCTGGCCGATCGCACACGCCGCTTCGACAAAGGTGGCGATGCGTTCTACGACCAGATTTCGGCGCTGCACAAGTCGGTGCGCTCGTCCGATCCCGATGCGGCGGTGTACTGGTTCGCGCGCATGCTCGATGGTGGCTGCGATCCGAGCTATCTTGCGCGGCGTCTCACGCGCATGGCGATCGAGGACATCGGCGTTGCCGATCCGCGTGCGCTGACGCTCGCACTCGATGCGTGGGATACGTACGAGCGACTTGGCAGCCCCGAAGGCGAACTCGCGCTGGCGGAGGCGGCGGTATATCTCGCCGTTGCGGCGAAGAGCACCGCGGTTTACTCCGCCCTCGGTCAGGCACGCGCGGATATTCGCGAAACCGGAACGCTTGCAGTTCCCGCGCCTCTTCGCAACGCGCCGACTTCCTTGATGAAAAAACTCGGCTACGGCAAAGGCTATCAATACGATCCCAACGTCGAAGGCGGCGTCGCACTGGATCAGCAATGCCTGCCCGACGAACTGGTCGGCCGCATCTACTACGAACCCACGTCGAACGGCCTCGAGGAGCGCGTGCGCAGTCGACTCGATGCGTTGCGGGCAGCGCGTGGCGCGGCGTTGGCTGCGAAGAAAACATCCCACGAAGATTGATGCGGGTCGATCGCATGGATCGATTGCCGAAGCGGGTGCAAGGCCCGATCCGCCGCTAAACGGGTCTCGCGCGACGGCCCAAGAACGGCACCCTTCGTTTGCGCACCTCCTTCGGCACCGCGATAATTGCGTGCCGTAACCGCTTTTCCTCCCGGATACCCATTCTCATGCTCGATCCCGCACTGCTGCGCGGACATCTGGACGTCGTCGCTGCACGATTGCAGGCGCGCGGCTATGCGCTCAATCGCGCTGCGCTCGAATCGCTCGAAGCCGAGCGCAAGCAGGTGCAGGGCGAAACCCAGGAATTGCAGAACATCCGCAACACACGCTCGAAAGCGATCGGCGTCGCCAAGGGCAAGGGCGAAGATACGAGTGTGCTCATGGCCGAAGTCGCCGACATCGGGGCGCGCTTGAAATCCAACGAACAGAAGCTCGGCGAGGTGCAGCGCAAGCTGACCGATATCGCCTTGCGCATACCGAACCTGGCCGACGAATCGGTGCCGGTCGGCAAGGACGAGAGCGAGAACGTCGAGATCAGCCGCTGGGGCGATCCGCGCAAGTTCGACTTTACGGCGAAGGATCACGTCGAACTCGGTGCGCGTCACGGCTGGCTCGACAGCGAGGCGGCGGCGAAGCTGTCCGGCGCACGATTCACCGTGCTGCGGGGCGATCTTGCGCGCCTGCATCGGGCGCTCGCGCAATTCATGCTCGATCTGCACAGCGGATCGCATGGATACCTCGAATGCAACGTGCCGCTGCTGGTAAATGCCGATGCATTAACCGGGACCGGGCAGTTACCCAAGTTCGAGGAAGATCTTTTTGCAACCGATCTTGCGGATGCGAAGCGGTACTTGATTCCAACCGCCGAGGTTCCGCTGACCAACCTCGTGCGCGACGAGATCGTCGACGTCGCCGCATTGCCAATGCGCCTGACGGCCCATTCGATGTGCTTTCGCGCCGAAGCGGGCAGCTACGGCAAGGACGTGCGCGGCATGATCCGCCAGCATCAGTTCGAGAAGGTCGAACTGGTCAGCATCGTGCGGCCGACCGAAAGCGCCGACGAACACGAACGCATGACGCGTTGCGCCGAGGCGGTGCTCGAAGCGCTCGAATTGCCGTACCGACGCATGCTGCTGTGCACGGGCGACATGGGTTTCGCCGCAGCCAAGACCTACGATCTCGAAGTCTGGTTGCCTTCGCAGAATTGCTATCGCGAGATTTCGTCCTGCTCGAACTGCACCGATTTCCAGGCCCGCCGCATGCAGGCGCGCTGGCGCAACCCCGAAACCGGCAAACCCGAACTCGTGCACACCTTGAATGGCTCGGGCGTAGCGATCGGCCGCGCACTCGTCGCCGTCATGGAAAACTGCCAGCAAGCTGATGGGTCGATTACGGTACCAGGGGTGCTGCGACCCTACATGGGAGGAAAGGAGACGATCGAATAGTGGTCGCCGGCGATGCGAACGCGCTGCGTGGATGTCCAGCAAGAGACGGCGAGAGTGCGCTTCGACTCCGCTCGCTGGCGCGAGCTACGCTCAGCGCGAACGGATAGGGACGCCCGGAGTCAAACCGGCGTGGAGGCGCGCGGAGCGCGCCCGGATGCAGGACACAAAGGAGAGGTGGCCGAGCGGTTTAAGGCACCGGTCTTGACTGCGAAGGCAGGATGCCGGAGCGAACATCGGCGTAGCCGATGGCCCGAAGGGCGCAGGGCGGGACGCCCGGAGTCAAACCGGCGTGGAGGCGCGCGGAGCGCGCCCGGATGCAGGACACAAAGGAGAGGTGGCCGAGCGGTTTAAGGCACCGGTCTTGACTGCGAAGGCAGGATGCCGGAGCGAACATCGGCGTAGCCGATGGCCCGAAGGGCGCAGGGCGGGACGCCCGGAGTCAAACCGGCGTGGAGGCGCGCGGAGCGCGCCCGGATGCAGGACACAACGGAGAGGTGGCCGAGCGGTTTAAGGCACCGGTCTTGAAAACCGGCGTGGTAGCAATACCACCGTGGGTTCGAATCCCACCCTCTCCGCCAACGACCGGCCCATGCGAGACACCGCCTGCGCAGGGCCGTCAGCCTTCGGACCGGGGGCGGGCAGGCTTCTCGAATCCGGTACTTGCATCGGGCGTAGCGAAGCCGTTCCGCGGCGGGCGATCGTGTCACTGGTGTGCCCTCCCAAATGGGAGGATAGTCCCAGCCCTCTCGTCGGCCGCGTCAGCTGGCAGACGCCCATAACCAGCATTCCGGAGGCGGGAGTCAAATGTCGCAGGCATCGTTCGGAAATTGGTCGAAAGGAACGGCTTGGATTACGTTGTTCACGCTGGTGGCCGACCCCTGGTCGGGAGCGCACAGCCGGGATGTCGAAAACCGCGACGTGATGCTGGGGACGGCGCCATCCGTATCGAAAACATTCGATCCAGTCCGTATCGCCCCCGGGGGCGTAAGCCTGGTCACCCTCACGTTAACCAATCCCAATGACACTCCCGCGACGCTCACCGCGGAGCTGGATGACGCGCTGCCCTCTCCAGTGGAGATAGGCGGCGGTGCGGGTACAACCACCTGTCCGAATGGAAACGTGAGTGCGATTGCCGGATTCGCGATCTTCGCGTTGGGCGCCGGCGCGCAAATACCCGCGAACGGATCGTGTACGGTCGCGGTTTGCGTAACGACCGACACAGCCGGCTCATACACGAACACCATTCCGGCAGCCGCGTTGCAGACCGACATGGGTAGCAATATCGATTCCGCCAGTGCGATCCTTGCGGTGACGACCGATGTCATCTTTTCTGATGGATTCGACGGAGTTCCGGGCGACTGCGCTGTAGGACTGCCGCGGTAATCATTCGCGCATCCTTCTTCCGCGTAATGCGTCAGCGCGTGAGGACACCAATGCGAGGCTGGGTCGCGGTTGGCCTCCTGCGTGGCTCTCAGGAGCACGCATGACCCGAAATTTCCCGGAGATTCTTCCGCTCACAGCGGTTCACTTGCGAAGACCGGGTCGCGCAAATCTGCACACTTCGAAGTCATTCGAAACGCCGCCGGTTGGGGCTCATATCCGTAAGCGATCGCGAAAGCGATTCATCCGGCAACAGCAAGCCGGTATCCCGTAGGGTCTTCTTCGCCAGACCAGGTGAGCCGGCATTTACTTCTCGTATCTGCAACGCGCGCATAATGGTCAACCCAATGCGGGCTGGCCCCATGAAAGATCGCGTATCGTTGTTCAACCTGCGGCTCAGCGACGGCCGCACGATCGGCCCCAAAGCGCTGCATCGACTGTGGTCCGAAGCGTGTGGCAGCAGGGACGTGGCGGTCGGTCGCACGACCTTTGAGTCGGTCGGGCGCGCGGGCCACCGGATATACACCTTGTCGGGTCCGCGCAGCATGACCGGACTCGATGCGGTCGAACTGCGTCTGCGCAACCTGATGCGCGACCGGATCGCCGGATCGGTGGTTACGTTGACGCGACTTGCCTGACTGGGCAATGGCTGCAGCCCTCGAATACCGCGCGAAAGCAGCCGCCCCCGCGCGCGCGACCAACAGGCCATTGACGACGACTGGCACGCGCTGCACCTGATCGCTTCGTCCGAAGTTTCCTACGGAACGGCGCGAACGTGTCCTGCATCGATGCGGGTCCGTGCGTTGTTGCAACTTGTGGCTGACGGTCGGAAACTGGGGCTCTCGGGGGAGAGGGAGCACATCATGATTCGTATCGTCCTGGTCGATGACCATGAACTGGTCCGCACCGGCTTTCGCATGATCCTCGCGCAACAGCCGGGCATCGAACTCGTCGGAGAAGCCAACAACGGTGCCGCCGGGCTGGCCCTCATCCGCAGGGAACAGCCCGATGTCGCACTGGTTGATGTGCAGATGCCGCAGCTGAGTGGCATCGAACTGACCGACCGCGTGCGCAAGGCCAAGCTCGCGACGCGCATCATCATTCTGTCGATGTTGAACGAAGCACCGTTCCCGCGCCGATTGCTCGAAGCTGGCGCGAGCGGCTATCTGACCAAGGCCTGCCCGGCAGAGGAACTGGTCCGCGCGGTGCGCCAGGTTGCAGACGGGCGACGCTACCTTTCGCCTGACGTGGCCGAATTGCTGGCTCTGAGCGCGCTTGATGGCGGCCAGGGTTCGCCCTTCGAATCGCTGTCGGTGCGCGAACTCGATGTTGCGATGATGCTCGCGCAGGGCCAGGACATGCAGGACATTGCCAAGCGCCTGAACCTGAGCCCGAAGACCGTGGCAACCTACAAATACCGCTTGTTCGACAAGCTCAACATCGACAACACCGTCGCGCTGGCGCATCTCGCGCACATGCACGGTCTACTCGAATCACGCTCGCAGGCGAATTAGCGCCAGCCCCGGTTCAGGCGTGACTGCGCTGCGGTTTGCGCGGCAGGCCACGTCTGACCAAGGAGCCGGCCCTGGCGACAGCTTGCATGCAGAATGCGCAAGGTAGTGTGCGCACTCCGCTTCGTCGGCCAGCGCTGATGCACCAGCAAACAAAGCCCATCATTCAGCGCCTGCATCCGACCGTATGCCTCGCGATCCCGTCGTGCATCGTGGTCGCCATGTTCATGCTCGCGGTAAACGGCTGCTTGAGCATGCAGCCAAAGCAATTCGCCGGTTCGACACCAACGTTCGATCCGGTCGCGTATTTCACCGGGCCAACCCGATCGTGGGGCGTGATCGAGAATCGATCGGGCGAGCCGAAAAGCAGATTCCGCACGGCGATGACCGGGCGTCCGGTGCCTGACGGAGTCGTCATCACGCAGGATTTCACGTTCGAAGATGGGCACACGCAGCAGCGCATCGGGCACCTGGAGCGAATCGATGCGCACCGCTATGACGCAACCGCGTCGGACGTGATCGGCGTCGCGACCGGCTACGCCTGGGGCAACACGTTTCGCTGGGAATACACGCTGCAACTCAAGCCCGGCAATCCGCTCACGCGCGTGCATATGAAGCACTGGATGTACCTCACCGACGACACCGATCTCGTGATCAACCGCGTGGTGATTTCCAAGCTGGGTGTCATCGTCGCCGAGACCACCGAAAATTTTCGCCGCGGGACGGGTGCCACGCCGACCGTGGGCGCATTCCATTAATGTGCGATTCGCAATCCGCACGTTCGCGGTTACCCGCTGAGCAGTGATCCTGATGGCCCACTTCCACGCAAAAACCATCGTCGACAAGATTTTCGCGGTCGGCATCTTCATCAAGGCCTTCGACGGCCTGATCGAAGTCGTCGGCGGCGCGTCGCTCCTGTTCCTGACGCCGTCTCGCCTGAAGGAATGGGCGTGGCTCATCTTCGTGCCGGAACTCAAGGAAGACCCGCACGATTTCATTGCAACACATGTCCTGCATTGGGCGGCGACCTTCGACAACAGCGCGGTCCTGTTCGCGGCGACCTATCTGCTCGCGCACGGCATCGCGAAACTCGTGGTCGTGATCGAGATCCTGCGCGGGCGTCTGTGGGCCTATCCCGGCCTCATCATGCTGAGCGCAGGGTTCGTCTGCTACCAGAGTTGGCGCATGTGGAGCGAAGGTCCGTCGCTCGGTCTGGCAATCCTGACCGTGTTCGATCTCGCGATCATCGCACTCACCACGATCGAGTACCGAAAGCGTCGCGCCCGCCGCGCCTGATGACAGGTCGCTGCGTCACGGCGGAAAACGGGGAGCAGCGGCGTGGATCAGCGCGCAACAAGACGAAGCCCGACACCTGGCTCCGTGATGATCCAGCGCGGGGCCGTTGCATCGTCGCCGAGCTTCTGGCGGAGTTTTGCGACCAGTATGCGCAGATAATGCGTGTCGTCCTGGTGCGTCGGGCCCCATATTTCGCGCAACAGGTGCGGCTGCGTCACGACACGACCGGCATGGCGAACCAGCAGTGCAAGCAGCGCATATTCCTTGCGCGAGAGGGTGATCGTCATGCCATCGAGGCTCACTTCGCGAGACGCAAGGTCAACCCGGAGGTGCCCGTCGTCGTGTACGGGCGATGCATCCGCCGCAACGGCGTGCGCGCGCAGCAACGCGCGTACGCGAGCCATCAGCTCCTGCACACCAAACGGTTTGGTGACGTAATCGTTGGCACCCGCATCGAGCGCGGCGACCTTTTCCGCTTCGTGGGCGCGTACGGTCAATACGATGACCGGCACCTGCGACCACTCGCGCAAGTTCTTCAGCACCGAATGTCCGCTGCAATCGGGCAAGCCAAGATCAAGCAAGACGAGATCCGCACCTTCGGTCGCGAGCAAATCCAGGCCCGCGCGACCACTCTCCGCCATGGCGATGCGATACCCCTGCGCGCGCAGGCCGATCTCGAGGAACTTGCGGATCTGCGGCTCGTCGTCGATGACGAGTATTCGCGCGGCTTGCGTCCGTGAAGGAACGCGGGACTCATCGTTCACGCGTCTTCTCCGCCGGAATCGCGAACCCGCAGTGGCAACGTGATGCGAACATCATGCCATCGCCGCTCGCCGGTGCAAGTGCCACGACCGTGCCGCCATGCGCACCCACCATGCGGCTGCATATCCCAAGCCCGAATCCGGTTCCGTTTTGCCCGGGATCGCTCCGCTCAACGATGTGGAGCTTCTCGAAAAACATGTGGACGATCGGCCTCGGGCCTGGGCCGCGATCGATGATTTCGATGCAAATGCTGTCTGCACCGATCCGCCGCGCGTCGATTCGTATCGATTCCCCGGCGGGCGAGAGCTCCGCGGCATTCCCGATCACGTTGAACAGCGCCTGCTCCATCAATGCCGGGTGCACCCAGACCGGTGCACCAGCCGAGATCTCAGAAATCAATCGGAAGTTCGATCCGAGGTTTTCGGCCGTCGGTCGCCTCGGCATGTGGCTCGACGCGTCCCGGCATTTCGCCGCGCACGCGATCCGTGTAGAGTTTTTTGCGGTCAAGTGGAAGGTGAGTGATGGCCAGACGCAAACAGGGGATCATCGAAACCTTCGCCTTCGTGCCGTGGCCGATCGGGATCATCGTCGGCGTCACGGCTTGGTTGGGCATCCGCTGGGGTATCGGCGTCTGGCTGTCATCATCCGGCGGAACCATAGGCAAAGCATTCGCCGGATACCAGGGCGGCAGCGCGCTCGCACCGCTTGCCTGGATAGCGCTGAGCCTGTGCTGGTTCGGCGCGCTGCTTTCTTTCCTCGGCGGCGTCAAACGCAAGCGACTGCTCGCAGCGCAAACGGGGCTCGACAGCCTGCGCGCCATGAGCTGGCGCGAATTCGAAATGCTGGTAGGCGAAGCGTTTCGCCAGCAAGGCTACGCAGTCGAGCAAACCGGCCTCGGGGGCGCCGACGGCGGCATCGACCTGATCCTGCGCAAGGGTGGCGCGGCCACGCTCGTGCAATGCAAGCAATGGCGAGCGGGGCAGGTCGGCGTCAAGGTCGTGCGCGAGATGTACGGCCTCATGGCGCACCACGGCGCTGCAGCCGCGAAGATCGTCGCAATCGGCAACTACACCGCCGAAGCCGAACGATTCGCCCGAGGCAAGCCGATTGAACTGATCGACCGCGAGGCGCTGATCGCGATGGTGCGCGAAGCTCAGGCCACGGCTCTGCCTGACGGTAGCACCAGCGCACACACGATCACGGGCGAAACAGGAATTCCCGCATGCCCGAAGTGCGCGGCACCCATGTCCCGACGCGCGAACCGCCGAACCGGTGAGCAGTTCTGGGGTTGCCCGAATTACCCCGCCTGTCGCGGCACGCGTGATGTGTGAAGCTCAAACCTAACACGTCTTCGGCGGCGACTGCTAACGGCCAGTCCCGATCGCTCGTTGCGCTCGCCCCGAAGCCTGAAAGCCGCCAGTCGCAGTCATGCCATATGGACTTACCTGTCACTCATCCGCCGCCTTGCATACTCGGTGCCCCGATGTTCGATGGAGGCAGGCGATGCCCAATCCCTCATTGTTGATGACCGTACTGGCCATGGCGCCAACCGTCGCGGAGAACCGTCCGGTTGTTGCGCTCGATCTACAGCGTTACAGCGGGGTCTGGCACGAGATCGCCCACCTGCCGATGTTTTTCCAGCGCAAGTGCAAGGACCGCATAACCGCCACCTATGCGCTGCGGCCGGATGGCAGTGTCGAGGTGCGCAATGCGTGCCGCACACACGACGACTGCATGGAAGAGTCCATCGGCGTGGCGCGTCCGGTCGCGGGCGAACCCGGCGCGTTGAAGGTGCGCTTCGCGCCTGGCTGGCTTTCGTGGGTGCCTGCGGTGTGGGCCGACTACTGGGTGGTTGCCCTGGATCCCGACTACCAGTGGGCCCTAGTGGGTGGCCCAAGCCGCAAATATCTCTGGGTCCTCTCGCGCACGCCGAGTATGTCGAAGCAGGTGTTCGACCGCATCAGGGCAATAGCCACGCAGTTGGGTTATCCGACCGAGCGCCTAATCATGGCCGCGCCGCTGACTGACCGGTGATGCCTACGAAGCAAGCGGAAATCCGACAAATGAACGTTGGCAGAGGTCGGCCAATTCCGGTCAATCGCTGAGATAGCCTGGAAGCAAGGACAACTCAGTGCGCTTCCGGGCGGGAGCTTGGTACTTCTTTCCAGAATCCCTCCCCATGCTCATGGCTGTTCCCCACTTGGCGGTACAAAGCGCTGTGCGAACGCCAACGCGGTGTCGGCAACTTCCCGCCAGCCGCTATCGATCGTCAGCGCATGTCCACGGCCGGGAATCTCGACGAACTCGGTGATCGCCGAGTTATGCAACTGCTGTTTGTAGGCCGCATGCGCGACCGCGTGGGGAACGGTATGGTCGAGCTCGCCCGATATGATCAGCAAGGGGCCACGCTCCGCGTTCGTCGTCTCGACATTGGCCTCGGTCCACGGATTGAAATTGGCGGCCGCTGCCTGGAATATCGGTGTGCCGGATGCTGGCACCGCGAAGTCCTGGTATAGCTCGCGTGCCTCCGCTTCATCGACCGCGTTCGCGAATGCATAACGGAATTGCTCAAACGTCAGTGGCACCGCCCGGTGCCTGTTGGCGGGATTGCTCAATACCGGCCACGCCGAACGCAGCGCAGACAACGGCAAGGGCAACACACCCCGGAAGGCCGCCGGATCAATCGCGACAGTTACAGCGGCCAGACCACGGCCGGCAAGCAGTTGCGCCAGCATGCCGCCGAACGAATGCCCGATGATCACGGGCTTTCTGGTCAGCTTGCGAATGATGGCGTCGAAATGACCTGCGGCCTGACCGACTGTTTTGTTTGCGAAAACGTCTGGATTGGCGTTGGCATCTTCCACCGTCTCAGGGTCGTCGGGCCAGCCCGGACTGAGCGCGACATAGCCGGCGTCTTCGAAGTGGCTTTCCCACCGCTGCCAGCTGCTTGGCAGCAACCAGAGGCCGTGCACGAACACCACCGGATTACGGTTGCTGGCGTTGGCCCGTTCGATCAGCTGGACTTCATGAGCGGTCAAGTCGCCGCCGCTGGTTGCCGATGATTGATTTGTCGCGCTCATGCCGTGCTCCCACGTCGTGCGGCCGCCACCAGTGCCCGGCTCAGGCTATCCGGATCGGCGGGCCCGTCATAACGCTGTTCGTTGATGAAAAAGGAAGGCGTGCCGTTGACGCCACTGCGCACTCCCCCGCGAGAATCACCGGTGATTCTCGCCAGGTACTCGCCACTTTCCAGCGCGGCCCGCAAGGCATCACTCGAAAGGCCGTACCTGACGACGATCCTTTCGTAGAGCGGAAGCCCAAGTTCCCGCTGGTGCTCGAAAAGGGCGTCATGCACTTGCCAGAACTGACCATGATCCCCGGCGAACTCGGCGGTCGCCGCGGCACTCATCGCATTCGGATGCAGTTGCTCCAATGGGAAATTGCGATACACGAAGCGCAGGTCATCGCCAAACTGCTCTTGCAGTTCCCGGACCACCGAATAGGCCTCGCCGCAGTAGGGACATTGATAGTCGCCGTACTCGACCAATGTCACAGGAGCATCCGCAGGTCCTTGCGCGTGATCCTGCGGACCGACCGGAACCTTCAACAGATACATGATCGTTCTCCAAACGTCGTCAGTTGCCTTCGACCGCAAAGAGAATCTCGGCGAACTTTGGCACGGTCTCCTTGCGGCTCCAATCCCGCTGCAGTTCGCAAATCAGTTGTACCCAACTGGTCGGCTGTCCGCCCGCCTGAACAATGCGTTGCAGTCCCGCCCGGTGCGCTTCCTTGGATGTACCACCGACGGCATCGACCACCGGGAACACTTCGTATCCATCCCGCAATGCCGACAACGCCGGGAAGGTAAGGCAGACTTCGGTCCACAGCGCCACCATCACCAGCTTTCTGCGGCCGGTCGCCTTCACCGCAGCCAGGAACGCATCGTCCTCCCAGGCATTGAGCGTGGAGCGATCGATCGGCTCGACGTCTGGGAATATCTCCTGCAACTGATGGATCACCGGCTTGTTCAAGCCTGACTTGACGTTGACGGTAGTCAGCACGACCGGCAGACCATAGAGCTTCGCCGTCCTGGCCACCGACACCACGTTTTCGACCAGCGCCCGACGGTCCATCGAGGCGATGGAGGTAACCTGGATCGGCTGGAAGTCGATGATCAGCAGGGCGCAATTCTGCGGCGTAAGCAGGCTGTCTTTCGTTGGGTCGGGATTGTTCATTCCGTTCTCCGTTGGATTGACCTGCCAGTGCGGTCACTGCAGGTATTGGGTGTCGGTGGGTCCAATGCCGATAATGTAGCTAGTGCACATCGCTAGCTACAAAGCGCATGACTTCATCCATCGTCGGGCCAAAGGACTTCTCGCCGTCTATTGCAAGCATTGGCATACCCAACTTGCCCTGATCTGCGAAGCCCTTGTCGTCGATCGCGTCCTGGTCGAACGCCGCGAACCGGGCAAAACCGGCGTACATGGCGCCATGGCGAGAAGCGCGACGGAAAATATACGCATGGAGATTTCCCTCATTGTAGAGCTGCCATGGTCGAAACTTTGACGGTGCACCCTGATTTGCGCTTGTATCAATCACGCACAATTAGTCGAAACATGGCATCGAGATTCAAACCATCGCGATGAACTTTATTTCGACGAGCAATTGCGGAAATGCCAGGCGCCTGATTTCAACGATGGTGCTGGCGACAAGCGCTTGATCGCCGTATACCTCACTGCGGCACGCAACGCGCGCTGCAAAGGCTGAGTCCATGTCGGTAACGAACAGCACCTCGTCCACAACGTTTTCCATGCTCGCGCCATAGGCCTCAAGCAGGCGGGCGGCATTCCGGTAGGCCTGTCGCATCTGGGCTTCCATGGTGGTAAACCCCTCAAAACTGCCGTGCTCGTCGTGGCCCATCTGTCCGGCCAGGTAGATTGTGTCGCGAACACGAATTGCCTCGACGTAGCCGTACTCCCGCTCCCAGGGTAATCCGAAACTTTGCACATTCTTTTCCATGGCCTTGTTCTCTCCCGTAGCGAAGTACGCCTACTGACCAAGTGTCTGGTTGGCCAGACGGACCGGCAATGGCACCGGAGGTTGTCGGAAACCGATTCCCAAGCCGATGCTAGGCATTGCGTCGTTAAAATTCGCCACCAGCACTTCGTAGTCCTCGTCGGGCGCGCCGGTGCTGGCGACGCGAGTCAGGGACTCCGCCCATCGCAGCGCGGCACGCTCGCTTTCGGAAAACAAGCTTCCGGTCTCGCGCCAGGCCGACAGCAAGACCAGCTTGCCCAGCGAAACGCCCGCCTTCAGCAGGTCCCGACCATGGCTGGACAGGCAGTAAAGCGCAGCCGTTGATCTGGGATACCCTCAAGTACACGAGATCTAGCAGCGCGGGGGCAGCGTGGACTTGGCCAGTTGCTGGTGTGCCTCGTCCAGCCCGCGAAGCGCAGCGCCGGCCAGTTTTCGATAATCCATTAGCAATGTGATGGGTTCCTCTCTTGCCGTCGTGATGCGGTGTCGTCAGCGTCTGCCCGGTATCGCGAATTGAGCTTCCCGATACCTGCCGTTCGCCAATGTCTGACTGGGGTCGTTTCCGGCCATTTGTGAAACGTGGTCGCTTCTACGAGCATCAGAGCTACGAAATAGTTGGAGGCTCGGTTAAACGAGGGTCAGTGTTCGGGCGCCAAATCCCACACCGCCACTGCGAACGGCTTCAGCGTTAACGTTGTAGCTTTGCCGGCATGCAACGAGCGCGAAGCATCCGCGTGGCCGTACACCGCTCTTGCAGTCCACTCCGGCGCCGCACCCGCCGGCAACTCGAGCACCTTCGCAACATCCAGCGCGAACGTCTGCGGCTGATCGCTCGGGTTACGCAGCGTGATGATCGCGTGGCCGGGGCGCCAGGCGGCCCAGCCGTAAACTTCGAGACGCGCGGGGTCGCCGCCGATCCAGTGGCTGTCGCGCAGGGTCGCGGCGTTTTCGCGCGCCCATTTCGCGGCGGCGGCGAGGTCGTTCCAATTCGAGTCGGTGAGCAGGTCCGGCGTGATGTACATCTCCTGCAGGCCGGTGCCGGTCGCGAAGTACGAGCGCACTTCGTCGGCGAAGCCGTTGCCGGGATCGGTGTCGAGTCCCTTCGCGTGCTGTGCGTAGATGATGCCGTGGAGCATGAGCGAGTTGAGCGGGAACAGCGGACCCTGGCGCACGATGCCGCCGTAGGTGTCGGCGTCGCGATAGGTGATCCAGCGCTGACGGTTGTCGCCGACGCCCGTGAACGCATGATCCCATCCGCCGCGCCAGATCGAATCGGCCATGCGCAGCCAGAACGGCGAGGGCCAGGTGTTGGTCGTGAGGTTGATGAAGAGATCGGGCTTGATCGCGCGCAGGTCGTGAATCAGCGCGATCGCGGCCGCGAAGTCGCTGTCGAATTCGCTGCCAGGCGTGACCTTGTCCGGACTGCCGGTGCCGTCGAGCTTGAACTGGTTGATGCCGTATTTCTTCAGCAATGTCACCGTGACATCGCGAAACAGCTGGTAGTACTTCGGGCCGGACAGCGCGATACCTTGATCGTCGACGGTGTAGCCGGCCTTGCGCGCGGCTGCGAGGCGCAGCTTGCGCGGCGGTCCGTAGCCGCCCCACGGCGACAGCCACACGCCCGGCGCGGCGCCGTACTTGGCGGCGGCCTGTTCGAGCGGCGTGAAGCCGTGCGGGAAGTCCTTGCTGAATTGCCACAGATGCGAGTGATCGTCCCAGCCGTCGTCGAACAGGAACGAATCCATCGTCACGCCGCGCTCGCGCACGAGCTTCTGTCCGAATGCGTTGATGCGCTCGAGCGCTTCGGCTTCGGTGTACGGCGTGAAGTAACCGATGTCGTACCACGAGTTGTAATGCAGGAAGGTTCGGAACGGCGTCGCGCGCTCGTTTTCGAGATAAGCCTGGAAGCCGCGCCGCAACTGGCCGCGCGGCACGACGCCGAACACGGCCGAATAGTCCGTCGCGACTTTGCCGCGAAGCGGCAGCACGCGCTTGAGTGTCATCGTCGCGTGATTGCCGATGACGCTCGCTTCGGCCGTCGGATATTCGAAGCCGAAGTAGCGCTCGTCGGCGACGATCGGCGATCCGCTGGCGCTGCCGTCGACCCACGCGTGATTGAGATCGAGTTCGACCAGCGACACCGAGGCGAGGTCGATCGTCTTGTCCACTTCGAAACGCAATTCCTCGCGCACGTAGCTTGTCCCGTCGCGCAGCAACGCGCGCCAGGCGACGTGCAGGCCGGTGGCGGGATCTGAAAGCGTGGCCGTCAGTGCGAGGCCGGCGAGACGGTCGGCGCGGCGCGCGGCATCGGGTTTTGCGGCAACCGGCACGCAGGCGAGCGCGCCTTCGAGCCTGAAACGGCTCGAATACAACGGTTTGCCGTCACGTGGCAACACCGAGAACAACTCACCTTTCAGCGCATGGTTCGACTTGGTGAACCGGTTGTCGAATGCCGATGGACGCAGCGCGCCGTGATCGAGTGATATCGCGAAACGCAGCGCGCCATTGGCCAGTTCGGCGGTGTTCTTGCCGACATCGCAATGTGCCTTGCCCGGATCGCTGGGCAGCCACGGTGGCGGCAGGGTTTGCGTTGCGGCATCAGCTGGACATGGGATGCCGACGGCCAGCGCCCAAAGAACAAGGGCACTCGATACCCAGCGATGCATTGGCTGTCCCGATCATGCGCAGCAAAGCGACTCTCGCATGATAGCGGCATGCATCAAGCAACGTTGGGCGAAAGCCCTCACGCCGTCGTTGCACGTCAATCCGATTCGGTATTGCCCGCTACGCAGTTGCAGCAGCCAAGGGAGCAACAACGTCGAACCGCGCGGATGGTTGTCCGCTTGAGATTGCGCAATCGCCTGACGGATCAGGCAGCACCTTGCAGCGACGGATCGTTCACTGGATGGCCATTGGTTTCGAGATGGTTCTCGATGGCCACCACTCCGCGCAGCGCCCACAAGGTTGACATCAGTTTGTTGAGATCGCGTGCGGCGATCTTCCCGTGCAATACCACGCGGCCATCCGCCACTGAAGTCAACACGGAATGCGGATGCGCGATCAGGTGACCGAGGCGCGCGCGAATGCGCTCGTTCAATTGATCGTCGGTCGGAAATTCCTTGCGCAGGCGCGAGCGCAGATTGGCGACTGCGCCGCGGCCCTGGTCGAGCGCATGTTTCGCCTGCCCGCGTGCATAGTCGCGCATGTCGTTCGTTGCGCTGAGCATCTTGTCCTGTGCAATGACACGACGGCGACGCCCGCGCGCCGGATCGAAGTAATACATGGCGGCGGCGCCGGCCGCCAGCGCAGCAAGGGTAGTGAGTTTCATCGCGATTTCTCCTCGTGGCTGTTCACGAGATCGGAGCCTAACGCAGCGCGCCTGACACCGAGCCGAACGAGGAGATCCGGCGCCGCCCCTGGCGACGCCGTTGCAACGACGAATGGGTGCACGAACGCTGCAGATCGCGCGCGGGGCGCGCGCGTAGCGCGCTCCCCGCGAGGAACCGCTTGTCGAGTACCGGCTAGCCCCAGGTCTTCTTCGCAGCAGCGATGGCTGGACCAGCCTTGGCGAGGTCCTCCGGCAGCATTACCGGAAGAAACTCCACATCTGCCTTGAGCCAGAAAAAAAACGGTTCGGCGATGGCTGGAATCTGCGACGCATCCGTCATGTTGACGATGATGTAGGCACCGCGCTGGCCCTCCATGGAGGTGAAGTATGCAGACTCGGCCTTGATGTCCGAAAGCAGCCGTTTCATTTTTTCTCCGAACTCTGAATCGCTGAGCGCGGTGTTGCCAGCCTTGATTGGAATACGAACCTTCAGTAGGTAACGCATGCGACGTCTCCCGGGTGAAGTGACATTCTGGGGCGCTCCTCGGCTCGGTGGCTGACTGGTTCTAGTCCGCGCCGTAGCTCGAGGAAGCGGCCGCAGTCTGCTCCTTTTCGTTCCCATCCGGCTGTGTATTCGAAGCGGGGTTCGAAGCGGGTGCAGCAGGCCTTGGCGCATCCGCGAGCGACGGTTGGGCAGGAATCGGTTTGGGCGGATTGCTCGTTGCAGGCGCATGCACCGGCGCCGCGGCCGGTCCGTTCACGGGGGATGTCGGCTGGGACGTGCCAGGAGCGGGCGTCGGCTTAGGCGTCATCAGGCTCGATTCGACAGACCTTGGCGGCTCGGGCTTGGGCTCTTCGGGTTTCGGCGGGGCAGGTTTCGGCTCCTCTGGCCGGGGCGGCGTCGGCTTGGGCTCCTCGGGTTTAGGTGGCGCAGGTTTCGGCTCCTCGGGTTTCGGGAGTTGCGGACCCGGCGAGGGCGTGCGCGGTTCGGGCCGTGGCATCGGCTTCTCGGGTGCCGTTGCCGACATCGGGGTCGGTGGCGACGGCTTGGGCAGTTCCGGTTCCGGCCTGCTTGACTTGAAAGTGCCCGCGGGCTGCTCGGTGGTGCGCGTGTCCCGCACGTCGGAGGCGGCGGCCGGCGATGCGGCCGGCCGGTTCAGCGGCAAATCCAGGGTTTGCCCTTTCGAGCCGGCGTCGGGCATAGCACCCGTTGGTCCCATTTGCGCGGCGGGCTGCTGCGCTGGCGCGATGACTGGCGGCGTCGAAACGGGCGGCGTGACGCGCGAAACGTCAGTCGACGCGGAGGCAGAGTCGGACGATGGCTTCATGAAGGCGCTTGCCGGCGCCGACGGCTCCGCAGCCCGCATGTCGCGCCCATCGGATGTAGCGGGCTGAGCAATATGCTGCGCCTCGCGATCGGGTCCTGCCTGCGCTGCGGTGCTGGAGGCTCCGGTCTCGCTCGGGATTTCCTTTGCCACCGGCGGTGATGCGTCGCGTTCCACGGCGGGACGTCGGCCGCCGCGTTCGTTGCGCTCGCGATCTTCATCGTCGACATCGCTGATGACATTCGGTTTCGACACTGCTGTGCTCTCGGCGGTGTCGGCTGCTGCACCCTTGCGACGGCGCCGGCCACCGCGTCGCCCGCGACGCCGCGCGCGAGTCCCGTCGGCTGTCTCGTCCGTTTTGTCGGAAGCGCTGTCCTTTTTCTCGGCTGCGGTCGGAGCCTTGCTATCGGCCACCGGTTCGGGAGGAGTGGTTGCCTTGGCGGGCGTTGCGCTGCTGGTCGCCGCAGCAATCCGCGCGTCCTCCGACGGGGTGGCCGACTCGGTTGCGGTCTTCGCCGCGGGTGGCGGCGCGGCAGCCGTTCGCGGTGATCCGGCCGCGGGCTCTTCCTTCTTGCGCTCGGTCGTGGCATTCGCGCTGCGGCGCGCACGGTCGGGCTTCGGCGCTTGCGCGTTGCGTGCTCCATTGCGCGATGAGGCAGTCGCGTCGCGCCGCGACGAAGAGGACGTTCCGCGTTCGGAACGCGTGCGGGAGGGTTTCTGCGCAGAACTTGCACGGCGCGTCCCGGTGCCGCGCTGATCGCGCATCGGGCGCGAGCGCTCGGCGCTGCGAGGTGCGGCCTTGCTCGACGGCTTGGCGCTCGCCGCTTCGGGTTCGCTGCGGAACCAGGCGAGGAAGCGGGCCAAAAGACCCGGCGTGCCGCGGGTTGTCACAGCTTGCGCAACCGGTGCGTTGACATCGGTTTCGCTGCCCTCGGGTCGAAGTGGCGCCGGTGCGGCGCGGACCACGCCGGAAACCGCGGGCGGTTCCGGAAGTTCGTCGGCTTGCGCCATCTGAGGCGGCGGCGTGGTTTCAACCGGCGTGGTGCGCTGGTAGCTCGGTTTCACTTCCTCGCCGATATCCGCGCGACGCACGCGCTCGATGGCGAGGTGCGGCGTTTCGAGCTTGTCATCGGCGACCACGATCACGCTGACCTTGTGGCGCGATTCGATTTCGGTAAGTTGGCCGCGCTTTTCGTTGAGCAGGAAATTGGCCACGGTCGGCGGTGCCTGCACCAGCACCTGGCCGGTGTTGTCTTTCATCGCGTGCTCTTCGACGAGGCGCAGTGCCGACAGCGACAGCGACTCGACGCTGCGGATATGGCCGTGGCCGTCGCAACGCGGACAGATGATCTGGGTGGCTTCGCCGAGGCTCGGGCGCAGACGTTGGCGCGACATCTCGAGCAGTCCGAATCGCGAGATGCGGCCAATTTGTACGCGCGCGCGGTCCACCTGCAACGCGTCGCGCAATTTGTCCTCGACTTCGCGCTGATGGCGCGGCGAATCCATGTCGATGAAATCGATCACGATCAGGCCGCCGGCATCGCGGATGCGCAACTGGCGCGCGATCTCGACCGCCGCTTCGCAGTTGGTGTTGAAGGCGGTGTCCTCGATGTCGCTGCCCTTGGTCGCGCGCGCCGAGTTGATGTCGATCGCGGTGAGCGCTTCGCCATGGTCGATCACGATCGAGCCGCCCGAAGGCAGCCGCACCTGGCGATCGAATGCGTTTTCGATCTGCGATTCGATCTGGAAGCGCGTGAACAGCGGCGTCGTGTCGCTGTACAACTTGAGCTTGCGCAGGTTGTTGGGCATGACCTGCTGCATGAATTCGCGCGCGTCGTTGTAGATCTCCTCGTTGTCGATGAGGATTTCGCCGGTGTCGCTGCGCAGGTAATCGCGCAACGCACGGATGATCAGGCGCGACTCCTGGTAGACCAGGAACGGCGCGGCGCGGCTTGCCGTGGCTTCGTCGATCGCCTTCCACAGCTGCAGCAGGTAATCGAGATCCCACTGCAGTTCCTCGGCGTCGCGGCCCATGCCGGCCGTGCGCACGATGAGACCCATATCTTCAGGCAAATCAAGGTGATCCAGTGCGTCCTTGAGATTCTGTCGATCTTCGCCCTCGATGCGCCGCGACACGCCGCCGGCGCGCGGATTGTTCGGCATCAGGACGAGATATCTTCCCGCGAGCGAAATGAAGGTGGTCAGCGCGGCGCCCTTGTTGCCGCGTTCCTCCTTGTCGACCTGGACCACGATCTCCTGGCCTTCCTTGAGGAGTTCGCGAATACCGGCCTTGTGCGGGTCGACGCCGGGCGTGAAGTAGATCTTCGAGACTTCCTTGAGCGGCAGAAAGCCGTGGCGGTCGCCGCCGTATTCGATGAAGCAGGCTTCCAGCGAGGGCTCGACCCGGGTGATCCGGCCCTTGTAGATGTTGGCCTTTTTCTGTTCCCGCGAAGGGATTTCGATGTCGAGATCGTAAAGCGATTGGCCCTCGACGATAGCCACGCGCAACTCTTCTCGCTGAGTTGCGTTGATCAGCATGCGTTTCATTTTGAGTTGTTTCCTTGTAAGGCGCTCGACGGTCGCCGTGGGCGCGCGCGATCGGCTGGATCGCACGTGCGCCGTCCGCTTGCGGCGGACATCGGCAGCAGGAGCGCCTGTTGTCAAAAAGCCGGCGCATCCTCGCGCCGGCGCTTTATCGGGTTGTCTGCGTGCCCGGAACCGCCTGCGCCGGTTCGGGCGGCAAGCAATTCTCAACTCGAACCGCTACGATCATCGGAGTTTCCTCCTGCCCCGGTGAAACCGGCTGCAGGGTCCTGAAGGGCGTCGCGGACGAGTGCGCCGCTGGAGAATTCGGGACCCCGATTCCGGAGCCCTTGCGGCGCGATGCGCGCGGGAAGTCTAGCAGCAGGCAAGGCATTTTTATAGTGAAGACACGCACTTCGGCCAACAATCGCGATTATGTCTCGGAAGTGCGCCCTGCGGTGCAGCATGCCGAAGTCCCGGCCGATCGCGCAGGGCAGCGCATCGACAATTTCCTCGCGACACGCCTCAAGGGTGTGCCGAAAAGCATGGTGTACCGATTGCTGCGCACCGGGCAGGTGCGCGTCAACGGGCGCCGAGCCAAACCCGATCAACGCCTCTGCGAGGGCGACGATGTGCGGATTCCGCCGGTACGGGTTGCCGAACGCGATGCGCCCGAGCCTCCCGCGCCCGGACGCATGGCCGATATCGAGGCGGCGATCATTCATGAGGATCGCGAGTTTCTGGTGATCGACAAGCCATCCGGCGTTGCGAGCCATGGCGGAAGCGGCATCAATTTCGGGGTGATCGAGCTGTTGCGCGCGGCGAGACCGCGCGAGACGCTCGAACTGGTGCACCGGCTCGATCGCGACACCAGCGGTGTATTGGTTCTGTCGCGGAAGCGCTCGGCATTGACCGCACTTCAGGCTGCGATTCGCGAGGGCAGGGTGGAAAAGCGCTATCTGGCGTTAATCCAGGGCGCACCGGCGCAAGCGAAGATGCCGGTCGATCTGCCGCTGCGCAAATCCGTGCTGCAGGGTGGCGAGCGCATGGTGCGCGTCGATCCCGATGGCAAGCCTTCACGTTCGACGTTGCGCACCGTGTCCCGACACGGCGCCGCGACGCTGATCGAGGTCGCGCTGGAGACCGGTCGCACCCACCAGATCCGCGTGCATTGCGCGCATATCGGCCATCCGGTTGCCGGCGATGAAAAATACGGCGACGCCGACTTCAATCGTGCCCTGCGCAAGGAAGGGCTGAAGCGCCTTTTCCTGCATGCAGCGCGATTTGAATTCGCGCTCGGCGAACGAGCGTATGGTTTCAGCGCGCCGCTGCCCCAGGAGCTTTCAAAGGTGCTCGATGCACTGGATGGTTGAATGCAAAGCAGTGCAAATTCGTTGGTCGGCGCTGCCGCCTTTCGGCTGCCGCCACTTTCCCCCGCTTGCAGGAGAAAGATTTCTGCGTTCCGGGTTTGGCAGGTCTTGATGCCTGCGCGGTACGGAGCAAGCGAGGTCACGCGCTTGCCGCAACGTTCGCTGCAAATTGCTTCCCTCGCTTGCGGGGAAGCCGGCGGCAGATTGAAGGGGCTTTTCGTCTCAGGGGTGGACAGGGTCTCGATCGCCGCACACTCGCATCAATGCCGATTCAGCAGAGTCTCTACCTTGGCCGCGCAGATGAAATCGTTGAGCGAAATGCCGCCGACATCGTGGGTGGAATAGCGCACCGTGCACCCGCCATAACCGACTTCCATGTCCGGATGATGGTCTTCGCTGTTCGCGATCCAGGCGACCGCGTTGACGAAGGCCATGGTGCGATAGAAATTCTTGAACTTGAATGTCTTGATTATCTCGGTCCCGTCGGCCGCGCGTTTCCAGTTCGGCAATATCGACAAGTAGCGTTCGACATCCGTGCTCGCCAGCGCATGCTCCTTGCCCTTGCGTGGTTCGCAGTGTTGCTGGCGCAATTGATCGAGTGTCATGGATTGATTCCTTCACCGCGGAGCGCAAAGTATACGGCGCCCGCATGACCTGAGCCCGATTCAGGACTAGAATGGTCCAGTATTGAGCGCTGAGACCAACGAGTCCACCAACGACACCGGAAACCCGTGATGATCAAGTTGTCCGAGCAGGCAAGCGAACACTTCAGCCGATTGATCGCCCAGCAGGGAATCGACGGCCTCGGCATCCGCCTGCGCGCGGTCAATGGAGGCACGCCCTCGGGCGATTGCCAGATGGAGTTCTGCGAGCCAGCCGATCTCAAGGGCGACGAGTGGGAAGTCGAATGCGAGGGCTTCTCGTTCTTCATCGATGCCGACAGCGTCGCGTTCCTCGATGGTGCAAACATCGATTTCGTCAAAAGCGCGACGGGTGGCGAGATGACCATTCGCGCACCCGCGTTGCGCGGAACGCCGCCCGCTGAGGACGCGAGCGTGATCGAGCGCGTGCGTTACGTGATCGAGTCGGAGATCAACCCGCAACTCGCGTCACATGGCGGCAAGGTCGGGCTGCGCGAAGTCACCGCCGATGGCGTCGTCGTGCTGCAGTTCGGAGGCGGCTGCCATGGCTGCGGCATGGTCGATGTCACGTTGCGCAACGGTGTCGAGCGCACCTTGCGCGATCGCATTCCGGAAGTCAGCGGCGTGCGTGACGCGACCGATCACGACAGCGGCCAGAATCCCTACATGCGTCGTCGAGCGAACGGCTGAAGATCCGGTTCGGTTTAGGTGTTCGCGTTTCGCGCGGACTATTCGCCTTGCAGATGGCCGTGCAGATCGGTGAGCTTGCCCGGCAAGCTTGAATAATAGGCCGCCAGGTTCTCGATATCCTGATCCGTCAATGCGTTCGCAAATGTGGCCATGATCGCATTCTGGCGGCGTCCGTCCTTGTACTCGTGCAACGAGGTTGCGATGTAATTCGCGTACTGGCCAGCCAGGCGCGGGTACTGCGGATCGATGCCGGCATTGCCATCCTTGCCGTGACAGGCGAGGCACGTCGCCGACTTGGCCTGTCCCGCGCTCACATCGCCTTCGGCCATCGCGACGCTTGCAAGGCTCATTGCCGCCAATGCGAGCAGCGCGGAAATCGAAACCTGTTTCATGTGGCGAATCCTGCGGCGTGCGTTCATGGGGCAAGACTCGAAAGGAAGCTCGCGATATCGCGGATGTCCTCATCCGACAGGCTCTCACCCTGTGCGCGCATGGTCGGATGTGTTCGTCCGCCCTTCTTGTACTCGGTCAGGGCCTGCACGAGGTAGGTGTAGTTCTGCCCGCCAATGCGCGGCACATGGTAATCCGGATACGCGTTGTTCCAGCCCGTGATTCCGTGGCAGCCGCCGCAGGTATAGGCCTTGATCCTGCCGGCTGCGGCATCGCCCTTCGCGGGAGCGGCCAATGCTGCCGGCATCAGGACTGAAAACAATAGGGCACTGGCGAGAATCGGAACTCGTCTCATCGTCGGTTTCTTTCCGGCTGACGGTTGGAATTGCAAATCGGGGGGCACAAACGGCGAAAGTATAACGTGGAGGTGCGTGAAGGCGAACACGCAACCATTGCCTGCCGTCCAGCATCCAGTTGGGGACAGCTCCGTTCGGGTGACGCGTTGAGACACTTGTAGGAGTTAGGTGATATAGTTTAGTATAACACTACGTCATCACATCACCGAGGCCACACGCCATGTTGCAGCACCGCTTGTCATCCGTCCTTTCACGCGCTGCCGGCACCGCCATCGTCGCCGCCTTGCTGGGTGTCGCAGCCTTTCTTGGAGGCTGCAGCGGCGCCGGCAACGGAGACGCGCAGGCGAAGGAGACGCAAGCGCCAAGCGCGATTCCGGTCGAAGTTGCTCCGGCAACCCGCCAGGCCGTTACGGCGAGTTACAGCGGCACCTCGACGCTCGAAGCGCAGGATGAAGCCGATGTCGTGGCCAAGGCGGGCGGCATCCTCCAGAAAGTCCTGGCGGAAGAAGGGCAGCACGTCAGGAAAGGCGAGTTGCTCGCGAAGCTCGATGATGCGAGTGCGCGAAACGGGCTGGCGCAGGCGTCGGCCACCTTGCGCAAGTATCAGGCCAAGTTCGACCGCGCCGAGCGCGCCATCAAGACCCACCTGATTCCGAAGGACGAATACGACCAGGACAAGTTCGACCTCGAAACCCAGCACGCAGTGGCCGAGGGCGCGGAGCTGCAGTTGTCGTACACGCGCATCGTCGCGCCGATTTCCGGAGTGATCTCCAAGCGCATGGTCAAGCAGGGCAACCTGGTCCAGGCGAACCAGGGTGTGTTCCACATCGTCGACATGGATCCGCTGCTCGCCGTGTTGAACGTACCGGAACGCGATCTCAATACGCTCAAGCAGGGCCAGTCGGTGCAGATGCGCGTGGACGCGTTGCCCGGCAAGGAATTCACCGGCAAGGTTGCGCGCATCGCTCCCGTTGTCGACGCCGCGAGCGGAACGTTTCGCGTGACCTGCGAATTCAACGATGCGAGCGAGGTGCTGCGTCCGGGCATGTTCGGTCGCATCGATATCCGTTACGACGAACACCTCGATGCGTTGACCATTCCTCGCTCGGCGCTGATCGACGAGGACGGCGAAACCAGCGTGTACGTGATCGCGGTCAATCCGGCGAAGTCGGCGCCGAGTGAAAAATCGCCGGGTGACAAGAATCGCGGTGCGGCGGCCACGCATACGGCTGACAAGAATCCCGCGCAGATGCCCTCGTTGCTTGCGAGCCGGCGCGTCGTGAAGACCGGTTATGCCGATGGCGATCGCATCGAGATCCGCCATGGACTCAAGCGCGGCGATCGTGTGATCACGGTTGGGCGCAACGCGGTGCGCGACGGCGCGATCGTGCAGGTGCTGGAAAGCGGGCAATGAAACCGTCCCGACGCACGAAGATTCCCGACACGGAGGGGAGGCGACGTCGATGAGCCTTGCCGAATTTGCCACACGCCGGCGCGTCACGGTCGGCATGGCGACCCTGACACTCGTGTTGTTCGGCTTGATCGCGCTGTCCGGCCTCAAGGTGAATCTGCTGCCGGACCTGTCGTACCCGACGCTGACCGTGCGCACCGAGTACGAGGGCGCGGCGCCGACCGAAATCGAGAACCTGATCAGCCAGCCGATCGAGGAGGCGCTCGGCGTGGTCAAGAACGTGCGCAAGATCCATTCGGTATCGCGGACCGGCCAATCGGACGTGATCCTCGAATTCGCGTGGGGGACGCCCATGGAACTTGCGAGCATGGAGGTGCGTGACAAGCTCGATGTGCTGCAGCTTCCGCTCGAAGCCAAGAAGCCGCTGCTGCTGCGGTTCAATCCGTCGACCGATCCGATAGTGCGCCTGGGGCTCACCAGCACGGTCGGTGCAGAACAGTTCGACGAGGCGCGGCTCAAGCAGTTGCGTCGATTCGCCGACGATGAATTGAAGAAACGACTCGATCCGATTTCGGGCGTCGCCGCGGTCAAGGTCGGCGGCGGTCTCGAGGACGAAGTGCAGGTCGATATCGACCAGCACAAGCTGGTGCGTCTCAACCTCGGTGTCGGCGACATCATCGATCGGCTCAAGCAGGAAAACGTCAACGTCTCGGCAGGGCGCATCGAAAGCGGCAGCGAGCGTTATCTGGTGCGTACCATCAACCAGTTTGCCAACCTCGGGCAAATGGGCGAAATGCTGATCAAGGTCGACCAGGGTGTTCCGATAAGGCTCAAGGATGTCGCGACCATCCGTCAGGGCTACAAGGAACGCACCGGCATCGTGCGCATCGACGGTCACGAAGCCGTGGAACTCGCGGTGTACAAGGAAGGCGATGCGAACACCGTCGCGGTGGCGACGCGGGTGCGTGCCGCTCTCGAGAAGCTGAAATCGAGCCTGCCCGTCAACACCAAGCTCAGGGTCATAGACGATCAGGCGGTGTTCATCCAGAACGCACTGAGCGATGTGCGCACCGACGCGGTCATCGGTGGTCTGCTCGCGGTGCTGATGATCTTTTTCTTTCTCGGCCATGCCTGGAGCACGTTCATTATCGCGCTGTCCCTGCCGGTGTCGCTGATTGCGACGTTTTTCTTCATGGGCGAGTTCGGGCTCAGTCTCAACGTGATGTCGCTCGGCGGTCTCGCGCTCGCGACCGGCATGGTGGTGGACGATTCGATCGTCGTACTCGAGAACATCGCACGCCTGCGCGAGGGCGGTGCGTCGATCCTCGAGGCAGCGATTCGAGGTGCGCGCGAAGTCGGCATGGCTGTGACGGCCTCGACGTTGACCACGGTCGCGGTGTTCTTCCCGCTGGTGTTCGTGCAGGGCATCGCTGGTCAGCTGTTTCGCGACCAGGCGCTGACGATCACGTTCGCGATGCTGATTTCGCTCGCCGTTGCGATGACGCTGATCCCGATGCTCGCATCACTCAAGGGGCGTGCACCGCTCGCGTATCGCGACGAGCCGGCACCGGCAGTGAAAGCGCTGCCACGAAATCGCGTCCTTCGTGGAATCAGGCGTGCGACCGGCGCGGCTGGAGAAGGCTTGTTGCAGATTCTGCCGCGCGCGATCGGCGTGGCGATTGCGTTCGTTGCGCGCTGGATCGGGCGCATCGTCGGCGTGCCGTTGGGATTTGCGGGCCGCCGCGTGCGCGGAAGTTACGAACGCGCGGCACGCGGATTCCATCGCTTGCTGCCGACGCTCCTGGACCGCCCGTGGCTGGTTCTTGGCACCGCGACGCTCGCTTTCGCCGCGAGCCTCGCTCTGGTACCAACGCTCGGCATGGACCTGATTCCAAGCCTCGCGCAGGGCCGTTTCGAGACCACGATCAAGCTGCCCCCGGGAACATCGCTGACCGAGACCGATGCGCTGGTGCGTCAGATCGAACAGCGTCATGCGAAAGACGGCGCCGTGGAATCGATCTATGGCGTATCGGGAACCGGCACACGGCTCGATGCCAATCCCACCGAATCGGGCGAAAACATCGCGCGTCTTTCGGTCGCCTTGAAGAACAATGCGGGCAGCCGCGCGGAGGCGACGGAAATGGACAGCCTTCGCCGCACCATCGCGACCAAACCGGACGCCGAGGCCAAGTTCGCACGGCCGGCGCTGTTCAGCCTGTCGACGCCGCTCGAGATCGAGGTCCGTGGATACGATCTCGATGCACTGTCCAGTGCGGGCCGCAAGCTGTCCGCACTCGTCGCAGCGTCGCCACGCTTCGCCGATGTCAAATCGACCGTGGCGGACGGCTATCCGGAAATCCAGATCCGCTTCGACCAGGATCGCGCCGCCGCGCTCGGCCTCAGCACGCGACAGATCGCCGACGCCGTCGTCGACAAGGTGCGTGGCCAGGTGGCCACGCGCTACAACTTTCGCGATCGGAAGATCGACGTGCTGGTGCGCGCACGTCCGACCGATCGCGCGAGCGTCGACGACATCCGCAACCTGATCGTGAATCCCAGCGCAGCCAAACCGGTGCGACTCGCATCGGTCGCCGAAGTCACCCGGACCGAGGGACCGAGCGAGATTCATCGCGTCGATCAGGAACGGGTTGCGATCGTCTCGGCCAATCTGCGTTACGGCGATCTCGGTACGGCGGTGCGTGAATTGCAGCAGACGCTTGCGACGCATCCGCTCGCCGCCGGCGTATCGGTCCACATCGGAGGGCAGAGCGAGGAACTCGATGCCTCGGTCAAGTCGCTGCTGTTCGCGCTCGGACTCGCGATTTTCCTCGTCTACCTGGTGATGGCTTCGCAATTCGAATCGCTGCTGCACCCGTTCGTGATCATGTTTTCGATCCCGCTGGCGCTGGTAGGAGCCGTACTGGCGCTGAAACTCACCGGAACGCCGATTTCGATCGTGGTTTTCATCGGGCTGATCATGCTTGCCGGTATCGTGGTCAAGAACGCGATCGTGCTGGTCGATCGCATCAATCGACTGCGCGAGGCCGGACACACCAAGCGCGAGGCAATCGTGCTCGGTGCGGAATCCCGATTGCGCCCGATCGTCATGACCACGCTTGCGACGTTGCTCGGGTTCCTGCCGCTCGCGATCGCCCTCGGTGATGGCGCCGAAGTACGTGCGCCGATGGCGATCACGGTGATCGGCGGTCTCGCCGTATCGACGCTGTTGACCTTGATCGTGATCCCGGTGCTCTACGAGCGGCTGGATCGCAAACCCGATGCGGTCTACCAGGCTCGCGCCGAGCGCAAGCACGCTGTGACCGATCTCGACACGGCAGGGCAGGGTGCGATGCCATGAAGTCGGGCAGGGAGGGAAAAGGCTGGTCGTTGGCCGAGCTGAGTCTCAAGCGTCCGGTCACTGCGATCATGTTCTTCGTCACGGTGACGCTTGTCGGCGTGATCGCGGCCGTGCGACTGCCGCTCGAATACTTCCCGGATATCGACGTGCCGTTCCTGCTTGTCGACGTACCGTACCCCGGATCGACGCCCGCCGAAATCGAACGCACGCTGACAAGGCCGATCGAGGAGGCGTTGTCGACGCTGTCCGGTATCCAGCGCATGAGTTCGACTTCGCGCGCCGATGGCGTGCAGTTGTTCCTGCAGTTCAAATGGGGCCAGGACGTCGCGACCAAGGCGATCGAGGCACGCGACAAGATCGATGCGATACGCGCGGAGCTGCCGTCCGACCTCAAGCGCTATTTCGTGCAGAAGTTCTCGACCGCGGATGATCCCGTGCTGCAGCTGCGAATCTCCAGCGATCGCGATCTGTCCAATTCGTGGGACCTGATCGACCGCAAGTTGAAACGGCCGCTGGAACGCCTGCCCGGTGTCGCCAAGGTCGAGATCCAGGGTGTCGCGCCCCCGGAAGTCGAGATCGAACTCGCGTCGGATCGCGTCATCGCGCATGGCATCAGCCTCAACGACCTGGTCAAGCGCCTCCAGGCGGCGAATTTCTCGGTTGCTGCCGGCCAGATAGGGCAAGGCCGGATGCGCTATCGCGTGCAACCCAAAGGCGAATGGACCTCGCTCGATGACATCCGCAATTTCATCATCGACGACAGCGGACTCAAGCTTGGCGATATCGCGAATGTCAGCCTCAAACCCTCGCGACTCGATTACGAGCGGCGCCTGGACATGCGCCCTGCTGTCGCAGTGGATATCTACCGCGAACGCAGTGCCAACCTGGTCGATGTCGGCAAAGCGGTCCTGGCCGAAGTATCGCGCGCATCGACTGCGCCGGAGATGCATGGTCTGAAACTGTTCTTCCTGCAGAACCAGGCCAAGGGCGTCACCGATTCGCTCGGCGAACTCGGCAAGGCCGGCCTCATCGGCACGCTGCTTTCGGTGCTGGTGCTGTTTTTCTTTTTGCGCGACTGGCCGTCCACCCTGATGGTATCGCTGGCTATTCCGATCTGTTTCGTGATGACGCTCGGCTGCATGTATTTCTTCGGGATTTCGCTCAACATTCTGTCGATGATGGGGCTGTTGCTCGCAGTCGGCATGCTCGTCGACAACGCCGTCGTGGTGGTCGAAAGCATCTATCAGTATCGCGAGCGCCATCCCGACAAGCCGTGGTACAGCGCAATCGAAGGCACGCGCGTGGTTGGTACCGCAATTACGGCGGGTACCCTGACCAGCATCATCGTGTTCCTGCCGAACGTATTCGGCGAGCGCAATCCGATCAGCATCTATCTCACCCAGGTCGCCGTGTCGATGGCGATCGCGCAACTCGCTTCGTGGCTGGTCGCGGTCAGCCTCATCCCGATGCTCTCGGCGCGGCTGCCGCCACCACGTTTCATCGGCCGCGAAACCGCAATCACCCGCTTGCGAGTGCGCTATCGGCGCGTGATCGCCTGGACGCTTGTGCATCGTGGCTGGACGATGCTCGGCGTATTGGGTCTGCTCCTGCTGAGTTTCGTGCCGATCGGCGCAACCACCAAGGACATGTTTCCGGCTGGGGAGACGCGTAATTTGCAGCTGCGCTACGACCTCAACGGCAGTTACCGGCTGAGTCAGCTGGAACACTCCATCGGTCGCGTGGAACGTTATCTGATTGCGCACAAGAAGGCATTCGAAATCGACATGGTCTACAGCTATTTCGATGAGAAGGGGCAAGCGCAGACCAATCTTCTACTGACCGACGACAAGCACGCCAAGCGGCCGGCCAGCGCGATCATGGAAGACATCCGCAAGGGTTTGCCCAAACTTGCGATCGGCAGCGTCGGATTCGAACGGCAGAAAAGCGGCGCCAGCGGCGAGGGGCTCAAGCTCTCGCTCATCGGCGATTCCACAGCGGAGCTGCGCGATTTGGCCCGCTCGGTGATTCCGGTGCTGAAGACGGTGCCCGGCCTGCGTGATGTGCGTCTCGACGAAGGGGCCGCCGACCGTGAGCTCGGCGTGCATGTCGATCGCGCGCGCGCGCGCGAGTTCGGATTCAGCGCCGACGATGTCGCGCAATATGTCGCCGTCGCGCTGCGCGGAGCAGCGCTCAAAGAGTTTCGCCATGGCGACGACGAGATTCCGGTGTGGCTGCGATTCCAGAACGCCGATACCCAGAGCATCGACGATATCGGCCGTTACGACCTGCGCGCGCCGGACGGCAGACGGATTCCGTTGTTGACGATGGTCGACCTGCATACGCGCGATGCCGCCTCGGTAATCGAACGTGAGAATCGGCAGACGTCGTTGCCGATTCAGGCCAACCTTGCCACGGGTACGACGATGGACGATGCGCGCAAGGGAATCGACAAGGCGATGAAATCAGTCACGTTGCCCGGCGGATATGGCTGGACTTACGGTACCAGCTTCCAGGAATCGGACGATGCGGGCCAGCGCATGGCATTCAATACGCTGATCGCGCTGGTGCTGGTGTACGTGGTCATGTGCGCGATGTTCGAATCGCTGATCTTTCCCGCAGCGATCATGGTCACGTTCGTCTTTTCGGTATTCGGCGTGTTCTGGCTGTTCTGGTTGACCGGTACGACGTTTTCGATCATGGCTTCCATCGGGGTTCTGATCCTGATGGGCGTGGTGGTCAACAACGGCATCGTCATGATCGTGCACATCAATCAATTGCGCCATGGCGGAATGACGCGCAGCGACGCCTTGCGCGAAGGGAGCAGCGAGCGCCTGCGCCCGATCCTGATGACCATGGGGACCGCGATTCTCGGCATGGTGCCGTTGTGCCTCGGCACGACGCAGCTCGGTGGCGACGGGCCTCCGTATTTCCCGATGGCGCGCGCCATCGCGGGGGGCCTCCTGTTCTCGACCTTGATGACGTTGCTGGCGCTGCCGGTGATTTATTCGCTGCTCGACGATGCGAGCAACTGGTCGCGTGCCGTCGTGCGCGATGCGCGCGCGGGTCGCGTGCGACGCCGCGCATTGTCCGGCACCTGAATCGAATTTTCGCGATTTCTGTCAGGGCAGGGTATCGAGCGCCTTGTCGAGCGCACGATCGAGGCGTTGCTCGAGTTCCGACGCATCGTCGGACAAACGCAGATCGCTCCACGCATCGAGCAGCTCCTCGAGTTGCTGCGCGGGGCCGCGCTGGTCTTCGCCGCGAAGATGCGCCGACAAACGGACCAGTTGTCGTGCACGGCGGCGCTCGCGATCCTCGGACGGCGACTCGATTCCGGCGAGGGTTTCCAGTTGCACCAGCAGATCGCGCGCCGTTTCGTCAGCTGTCGATTGCGGCGGTCGCGGACCCTCGCCGAGTGCGGCGTCGAAGCGCGTCGTCAGTAGGGCCGCAGCCACGCTGTCAGCAGTTTGCGCCCAGCGCGTGCGCAGGGACTCCGCCTCGGAAGCGCCCGATTCGGCCATGCGGCACAAGTGATAGCGCTGGCTCCATGCGACGAATCGTTCGCGACGCGCGAGGCGTGCGCGACGGGCACTCGCATCGCGCAATGCCGATTGTGCCTCACGATGGCGACGAGCCAACGTCTCGTCGCGGAGATCGAGGGCTTTCCATCGAGTTTCGAGTGCCGCGATCTGTGCACGCTGCGGCGCCTCGACCGCGGCCGCGCAGGATTCGAGTTCCGCACAGATGGCAGCAGCTTCCGCCGCGGCGGCTGCGGCTTGCGCCAGCGCTGCGCTGCGCGCTTCGCTGGCCTGTGCCTCGCTTTCGGCACGAGCGACGTCCAGCTGTGCAAATGCCGTATCCAGCGCAGCCCGAAAACTCTTCCATTGCGATTGGTCGCGATGACGCCGTCCACTGCCCGCGGCCTTCCAGCGCCGTTGCAGTTCACGCGTGGCGGTAACCAGACTGCGGCTGTCGCGAGCGGCAAGGCCGCGGGCCTCGGCAATCAAGGCAGCCTTGTCATTCTCGACCGCGCCGTGATGCGCGCCGAGCGCCGCGTCCAGGCGATCGAGCGAAGTCTTGATCTTTCTTGCGAGCGTCTTGCGATTGCGCGGGTCCACGTCGCCAAGTCCCGACAACGCGGCCGCTGCCTGATGCCGCAAGTCCGACATGACGCGCCAGTCTTCGCTGTCTGCGGGCAACGTCGCGATACGGTCGAGCAGATCCGTTATCTGCTGGGCGTGCGTCTGACGAATTGCGTGTCGCTTCTCGAAATAAGGCCTCGCCGGCTCGAGCGCCCGGCGACACAACGCCGCGAAGCGCTGGCCAAGCCCACGCGCGCCCTGCGCAGCCGATACGCCCTCCAGAAGATCCAGTTGCGACCATTCCTCGCGCGCTTCGCGTACACGAGTTGCGACGGCATCGGGATGCAAGCCTGTACCGGGGAGGGCACGTATTTCCTCGCACAACTGATGGCGGCGCTGATTGTCGCCCCATCGTTGCCAGCGGCTGATCTCGCCGTACCGATGCTCGGCCGCAGCCAGTCGACGCAGCGCGGATCGCGGCAATGGCGCATCGCATTGTTCGCGCAAATCGGTCAGTTGGCGGTGCGCGGCATGGGCAGGTGCCGCATTGCCGCGGTCGAGTGCTTGCTCGAACTCGCCGAGCGCATGCACGACGCGTTCGACAAGTTGCCTGCGCTGGTCGCGTTCGCGTTCGGCAGCGATCTCTGCGGCCGCGACCGAGGCATCGAAGCGCGTCTTTGCCGCCAGCGCTTCGCACGCGGTGCGTTCTGCTTCTTGTTGCGTGGTATCGGCGTCGGCTCCATCGTCCCGAGACGCTGGTGCGCTCGCCTCTACCGACCCGTCGGCCAATCCGGGAACCGCGGATGACGAGGCGTCGCTGGAGATCATCGATTCGTGCGGCGCCGCGCTATCCGAAGCCTGTGGCTCGGCTGCGGCCCGACGGCGACTCGCCGCGAGCAGCGCGCAGTCCTCCGCGTAACGGCGGATCAGGTCGGGCGAGGCCGAGCTTTCGACCTGCGACCATTGCTTTGCAATTGCCAACAGCTCCGGCTCGTTGGCGGGCGAGTGAATCAGAAACTCAATGCGCTCGCACAACTCCCGGGCGCGCGCATTGACTGTGCTTTCATCCTTGCGCTCGATGCGCAGTGCGGCGACGCGTTCACGCGCGCGCTGGTTGATCTGCTTGTCGATCCTGCGCGCGCGCTCGGCGATGCGTTCGAGCAAACCCTCGTCGTGAATGCGATCGAGCGCCTCGCTGCGCAACGTCGGATCGGGATCGTCGAGAGCACGCTCGGCCAGAAACGATGCGCGTTCTATGCGGCCCAAAGCCGCGGCGCGCATGGCCGATTCCGGCGCATGGGTCGCGACGTGCTCGATCGATGGAGGGTCGGATTGCCCTCGCAGCAGCCTTAGACGCTCGTCGAGGGGTGGCGCGGCCGGATGGTTTCCGGTGAGGAGTTCGAGCCATAAGAGTCTGCGCCGCCGAGCGCACTTCGCGGTCCGGATCGTCGCGCGAAGATGATTGCGCAAGCGCCGGATCGGCGAGGCGGCGCAACGCCGCAATGCGCACGCCGGCAGCTGGATCCGCTCGCGCGAGTTGCGGCAGGATTTCGCCCAGCTCCGCGGCGTCGTCGCTTTCGACTGCTGCGCGGCGCAATGCGGGATCGGCCGATTGCCAGCGTGGCTTGAACAAAAATCGATTCAATGGCATGGCATCTACAACAGACTCTTGATGATGTGGAATCCCGCGAGGTACTCGCCGACCATCGTGCCGAGATTGGTCAGCAAAAAAACCAGCAGCGTGCGTGACACGCGATTCTTCCACCAGCCGGTCCAGTGCACGACATCATCGCGCAGGCTGTCAAAATCGGCGACGCGCGGTCGATGCAGCCATATTTCGATGCCCGCACTGACGGCGCCGGAAGGAATCCCGGGGCGAAACGGTTTGAGGGGCGCCGCAACGAAGGCGCCGAAGATGCTGAGTGGATGTCCTCCGCCGGCCAGTGCGCCGAGCGCGGCGCAACCGCCGGTGAACAACACCCAATCGCGCAAGGCGTGGGCGCCGAGACCGGCGTTGCGGCTGAACGCGATGCCGATCGCGACCGCGATCGCAACCAGGACGCCGATCGCGAGCCACTTCGGCCATTTCGCGGCCGGTGGCACCAGCGACAACTCAGCGCACAACGGCGCCGGCAAGTCCTGCTGTGCGCCCAATTCCTTGGTAATGCCGGCGAGATGCCCGGCTCCAATGACGACCAGCACGCGACGAACTGGGCGATCCGCACTTTCCTTGCGCAGACGGGCCGTCATGTAGCGATCGCGCTCGGCGATCAGTGCCTCGTACAGAGGAGGCGATTCCCGCGCAAACTCGCTGAACATCGTGCCGAGCAGGTCGCCCTGCTTGAGTTTTTCGACCTCATCCTCACTGACGTCGTCTCGCGTCAGGAGACTGGCGCCGAGGCCGCCGATGATGCTAATGCGATCGAGAAATCCGACGCTGCGATACGCACGTTTGAGCGTCACGCCGACCTCTCGATCGATCAGCCAGACCGGAATATCGTGCGCTTCGGCCCCGGCGATCGCGGCTTTCATCTCCGCTCCCGGCTCGATACCGAACTGTTCGGCAAGTCGCCGCTGGAAAGCCGACAGCGCCAGATTTGCCGCGATGAGGCCGGCTTTGCCCTGACGGATGATCTGGAACAGATCGAGATTGCGAAACGCGTCCGGATCACGCATCGCGCGATAGCGCGGCTCGCAAAGTTCGATCGCAACCGCGTCGAATGCTTCACGCTCGAGAGCCGCGCGCACCGCGTCGGCGCTGACGCGCGATACGTGCGCGGTACCGAGCAACACATATTCCACGTTGTCGCGGGTGACCCTCTCGATGGGCTGGCCGTCGAGTGGGTCAGGCGCTGCCGCTGCTGCGGCGCTGGCGGTTATCTCCTGCATCGAGGAATTGCGAACGGCGCTCAATCGCGAAAACGGCGCTGGAGATCGCCGTATGCGTCGATGCGCCGGTCGCGCAGGAACGGCCAGATGCGGCGCACCGCCTCGCTGCGGGCAAGATCGACATCGGCCAGCAGAAGCTCGCGCGCGTCGCTCGCCGCTTGTGCGACGATTTCGCCTTGCGGACCGGCGACGAAACTCGATCCCCAGAATTGAATGCCGCGGCCGCCTTCTGGCGATGCTTCGAAACCGGTTCGATTGCAGGCCAGCAGTGGCAAACCGTTCGCAATCGCGTGGCCACGCTGCACCGTGACCCAGGCATCGCGTTGGCGGTCCTTTTCGTCCTGCTCATCGCCCGGATCCCAGCCGATCGCTGTTGGATACAGCAGAAGGTCAGCGCCCGCCAGCGCCATGAGTCGAGCGGCCTCCGGATACCATTGATCCCAGCACACGAGCACGCCGAGTTTTCCGACCGATGTCGCGACCGGATTGAATCCGCTATCGCCCGGCGTGAAATAGAATTTTTCGTAGTAGGCCGGATCATCCGGAATGTGTGCCTTGCGATACGTACCGGCAATCGCACGGGCGCGATCGAATACGACCGCCGTGTTGTGGTAGAGACCGGCCGCGCGCCGTTCGAACAGCGAGGCGACGATCACCAGCCTCAACTCTTCGGCGAGCGCCCCGATCCTGTCGCTGCTCGGGCCGGGAATCGATTCGGCCCGCTCGAATTCGGCGGCGTCTTCGTGCTGGCAGAAATACGGTCCGTTGTGGAGTTCCTGCAGCAGCACGAGTTCGGCCCCGGCGCGCGCCGCTTCGCGCAGGCCGGTCTCGATCGCGTCGAGGTTGGCGTCGCGCGTGCCATGGTCGGTTTCCTGCAGCAAGGCGAGTTTGAGCGTCTTGCGAATCATTGGACAGGGTCTGGAAGCATCTGTCCTATGGTACCAGTGCATCGATCGGCGCCGCGCGCCGATGGCCGCCTTGATGGCGATCAAGGTCGTGCCGCGACGATCGCGACATGATGGTCGGACGCGTTGTTCCCCAGGGATTGCATGAAGCCCCAAACCTCATCCGCCGCACCCGAGGAGTCGCTCCTCCCGGCGCAGCCCTATCGCCTGTTGTTCTTGTGTGCGGCCCTTTTCGCGAGTCTGGGCATGCTCGCCTGGGGCGCCTTCCTGCACATTGGCTGGTTGCCATCGGCATCCCTGCTGCCGATTCCCTGGCATGCCCATGCGATGCTTTACGGGTTTGCCGGAGCCCTGGTCGGTGGATTTCTGTTGACCGCGGCGGCGACCTGGACGGCCATTCCAACGATCACGCATCGGGGATTGTGGATGCTGGTCGCGGCATGGGCCGTCGCCCGCCTCGCGCTGCTGACGCAACTTCCATGCTGGATTGGCGCGCTCTTCGACATCGGTTATCTGCTGGCGCTGGCGCTGTTGCTGGCACGCGTCATCTGGCTGTCGCGGAACACACGCAATGCTTTCATCGTCGGTATCCTACTGGTCTATGCCGGACTGGACGTCGCGTTCTATTTCCATGCGACACGCATCGACATGAACCTGATGAGCCGTGACCTGATCGGAACCGCCGACCTGCTGGTGCTGTTGATGCTCGCGATGGGGGGACGGGTCATCCCATTCTTCACGAGCCGCAAGCTGAGTGGCCACGTCATGTGGACCAACCATTACCTCGAATGGATCGTCAACGCAGGCGGCGCGCTGGTGCTCGTTCTCGGTCTTTTCGATAGTCCCTTGCCACTGCGGGGCGTTGCGATGATCGCGGCGGCGCTGCTCGCGGCGCTGCGCCTGATCGGCTGGCGAGGGTGGCGCGCTTGGCGCGAACCGATGCTGTGGGTACTGCATGTCGGCTACCTCTGGCTGGCAGTGGGGCTGGCGATACGCGGCCTGGCGCTCATCGGTTGGTTGCAGATGTCGGAACTCGAGAGCATCCATGGCCTTACCGTTGGTGCGCTCGGCACCTTGTCGATCGGGATGATGGCGCGCGTGAGCCTGGGACACGGCGGTGCGAACATCCATGCCAACCCGGGATTAGTCATCGCATTCGTGCTGCCGAGTATCGCCGCCATCGTGCGCTTGGCATGCGGGCCGAGCGGATGGATCTGGGCCGCGTCGCTGTGGGTGCTTGCCTTCTTGGTGTTTCTCGGATCGACAGGACCGCTGTTGCTGCGCGCACGGCGGGTCCCGACGCACGCGTGAACCTGCCGGGGTTGCGCGCGCGCATCGCCAATGCGGTACGCAACGAAAATGCAGCGACGGCGGCAACGCCGGAATTGCGCTGCCGCGCCGCCGAAAATTCTCCAGGTGACCTGATAAGCTCCGCAGGTCCATCGGAGCCGCCCTTGACGACGCCGGCCATCGACAACCTGCGCCAGCACTACCTGTTCGCCGCGCTCGACGATGTGCAATGGCGAGCGCTGACCCCGCACCTGCATCCGCGCAGGTTGCGCGCCGGAAAACGCCTTTTCGCGCAGGGCGACCGGGCAGAAAATTTCTTCATGCTGGATAACGGCACGATGAAGTTGTTCCGGCTCTCGCCGCAGGGTGCGGAGAAAATCATGCGGCTGGTGCGGGCCGGCCAGAGTTTCGCCGAAAGCATACTTTTCGCCGAACCGCCGAGTTTTCCCGTCCACGCTCAAGCCGCGATCGACAGCGTCCTCGTGGCCGTCGAACGCGAGGCATACCTGCAACTCCTGCGCGCCTCCTTTGATACCGGCCGGGCGGTGATGGCGCAGATGACACAGCGCATCCATGCCCAGTGGGACGAGATCGAGGCGCTCAGCCTGCAAGGCAGCGTGCAACGCGTCGCGCGCTACCTGCTGAGCCAACTTGCGGCATGCGAAACGGATGACTTGAAACTGATGTCACCGAAGGCACAGATAGCCGCGCAGCTGGGTCTCGCACCGGAAACCTTCTCGCGCGCATTGCGCACGCTCAGGCAACGGGGCTTGATCGAGGTAGATGGTGCACTGATAAGCGTACGCAAGCCGCAGGGCCTTCGCGACAGCGGCCGGATTTGACCAGAATCAAGGCGCGCCGGGCGCGAAACCCGAATGCTTTGCGGGACCACCAACAGGGAAAATCTTCATGCCAACTACTTCAGCGGGAGTGCCGCCGAGCAACGCGATCGAAAGTCCCGCCGACATCGGCCCATTGTCGCCATGGTGGCTGCGCAGCATCGGCATCGTGATGGTGATCGGCTTCGGCGTGTTGATCGCGATCACCGTACTCGCATACCGCAACGCGCCGCCGATTCCGGCCAAGGTGGCCGACACCCAGGGCGCCGCGCTGTTTACCGGCGAGGACATCCGGGAAGGGCAGGCGATATTTCTCAAGTACGGGCTGATGGACAATGGCAGCATCTGGGGCCATGGCGCGTATCTGGGTCCGGATTATTCCGCCGACGCGCTGCACCGCATGGGGCAGGGCACCGCTGCGGCGTTGGCGCAACAGCAATTCCGCACACCGGTCGCGCAGCTGGACACCTTGCAACGCGCGGCGCTGGAAGCGGATGTGGCGATGGTTCTGAAAACCAACCGCTACGACCCCGCCAACGGCACACTTACACTGACGCCGGCGGAAACGCAGGCGTGGAAACAACAGGTCGGTTACTGGACGGATTATTTCAAGCACCCCGCCACGAACGGCGGTCTCAAGCCGAACTTGATAACCGATCCGACTGAGCTGCGCCAGTTCACCGCATTCGTGACCTGGGCGGCGTGGGCATCGGTGGCCAATCGACCGGGGGAGAAATTCTCGTACACGAACAATTTTCCCTTCGATCCAAGCGTCGGCAACACCGCGATCCCGGGCGCACTGTTGTGGAGCGCGCTCAGCCTGCTGGTGTTGCTGGCCGGCATCGCGGCGGTGTTGCTCGCGTTCGGAAAATTCGACTATCTCGGCTGGATCAGCCGCGGCCACACCATCCACCCTCATATCCATCCGGGCGATGCCGGTCCGGGGCAACGCGCCCTGGTCAAGTTCTTCGTGATCGTCGCGCTGGTGTTCCTGTTCCAAGCCCTGGTCGGCGGCGCCACCGCGCATTACCGCGCCGATCCAGGAAGCTTCTACGGCTTCCAGTTGGAAGACATCTTTCCCAGCAATCTGATGCGCACCTGGCATCTGCAGAGCGCGATCATGTGGATCGCGACATCGTACGTCGCCGCTGCGCTGTTTTTGGGACGCTCGCTGCGTCGGGACGAGCCGCGGGGGCTTGCCATGTGGACGCATTTCCTGTTCGTCGCGTTCGTCGCAGTGATTGGCGGCAGCCTGCTCGGCGAGTGGCTCGGCATGTCCCAGCTGCTCGGCAATTGGTGGTTCTGGCTTGGCGACCAGGGCTGGGAATACCTTGAGCTCGGACGCATCTGGCAGTACCTGCTCGCCCTCGGTCTTCTCGTGTGGTTCGCGATGTTGTGGTGGGTGGCGCGTCCTTCCAGAGTCGAGAACGCCGAGGCGCGTCCCATCGTGCGCATGTTCTTCGTGGCCGCGTTGTCGATTCCGGTGTTCTACGTGCCCGCGCTGTTCTTCGGCGCCAAGACGAACTACACCGTGGTCGACACCTGGCGCTTCTGGATCATCCATCTATGGGTCGAGGGATACTTCGAATTCTTCGCCACCACCGTCGTTGCACTGGCGCTCTACCAGCTCGGCCTCGCGCGGCGCAACACCGCATTGCGGGTGATTTACCTCGACGCGATCCTGTATTTCCTCGGCGGGCTGATCGGCACCGGTCACCATTGGTATTTCACCGGACAGACCGGTTTCAACATGGCAGCGTCCGCGCTATTCTCGGTGCTCGAAGTGGTACCGCTGACCCTGCTGACGCTGGATGCATGGGACTTCGTGCGCACCACGCGCAGCGAACGCGAGGCCGCGGGCAAGCCGATTCCGATCCCGCACAAGTGGACGTTCTATTTCCTGATGGCGGTCGGCTTCTGGAACTTCGTCGGCGCCGGCATGTTCGGATTCCTGATCAACCTGCCGATCGTGAGCTACTACGAAGTCGGCACGCAGTTGACACCCAACCATGGTCACGCCGCAATGATGGGCGTGTTCGGCATGCTGGCAATCGCACTCATGGTGTTCGTGCTGCGTCAGACCAGTAGCGAGGAACTCTGGCCCGGTGTCGAACGATACATCAAGGTTGCGTTCTGGGGCACCAACCTCGGTCTTGCGCTTATGCTGCTGATGAGCCTGTTTCCAAGCGGCGTGCTGCAGGTCTGGGATGTCGTTCAGAACGGATACTGGCATGCGCGCAGCATCGCCTATACCGATACGCCGCGTCAGCATCTCATCGAATGGCTGCGTCTCCCCGGCGATCTGGTATTCATCCTGTTCGGCGCGATACCCCTGGTGATCGCCTCGTTCAAAGCCTGGTTTGGCGTTCGCGAGGCTCATGCCTGAAAAGTGCTCGGCATGATTGCGGCACGAGAATTTGGCGGTGTTCGCGCTCATGGTGAACGCATGCCGCAACGGTTTGAGCTCCGTCACGCGCTATCGGCACGTTCCATTGCGAGCACGCCAGCCGGCAACTGCATGGTCAGGCAGTGCAAACTGCCGTTTTGCCAGATCAGCGATCGGCACGGTACACCGACGACTTCGCGTTTCGGGTGGGCGAGAGCGATCATGCGCTGCGCCTCTTCATCCGCTGGATCGTCATAGGTAGGCACCAGGACGCCACCATTGACGACCAGATAGTTGGCGTAAGACGCGGCAAGCCGCCGCCCGTCTTCGACGATCGGTCGCGGCCAGGGGAGGGGATACAAGCGGTACGCTCGCCCATCACGCGTTCGCAGAGCCGCGAGTTCGTCGCGCATATGAGCCAGCTCGTGATGATGCGCATCGGATGGATCGTTGCAGGCCTGGAACACGATCGCATCGTCGGGCGCGAATCGCGCGAGCGTGTCGATGTGCGCATCGGTGTCATCGCCCTCGAGATAACCGTGGTCAAGCCATAGCACCCGCTTGGCTCCGAGCATCTGGTGCAGGTGTTCATCGATCGCCCCACGCGATTGATCTGGATGGCGCTGGTGCATGCACCGCCATGTCGTCAGCAGCGTGCCGGCTCCGTCCGATTCGATAGCACCGCCCTCGAGCGCCCAGTCGATGCGTCGGTATTCGCTGTTGCGAAAGAGGCCTCGTTCGACCAGCGTGGCGGCGAGCGCATCGTCCTGCTCCGCGCCGAACTTGCCGCCCCATCCCGTGAACCGGAAATCGCATACCCGAAAACCCGCGCCATCGGAGAGGGTGAGCGGCCCGGTATCGCGCAGCCACGTGTCGTCGTACGGCAGTTCAACGAACTGCAGGCGCGTCGGATCCACGGAAGCGACGGTGAGCAGTTGCGCTGCGCGAGCGCGCAGCGTTTCGTTCGCAACGCAGATGAGTGCCGGTTCGAAGCGCGTGATCGCCGCAATCAGCGCAACGTAGCACGCCTCGACCCGCTTCAGCCGCGGGGCCCAGTCGGTTTCCTCATGCGGCCATGCAACGACGATCGCGGCCTGGGGTTGCCACTCGGCCGGTAAAGCGAATCGCTCCGCGCTCACGCCTCAGCGCACGGAGCGGCGATCGGCGAGATCCTCGTTCATCACGCTGTGGATCACGATGTTGCGCTCGAAATACACGGTATATCCGGCGTAGCGCCAACGATTGATCGGGGGATGCTTTGGCGCATCGCCGCCCGCCGTGGGCAATTTTTCGAGTGGTACGCCGTAGCGGCGTTCAACCTGTGCCATGGTCAATCCGCGCGTCGGCATATTGCCCTGGACGTGCCGATGGTGGTGGCGGGCGTGGCGCATGCCCAACGTATCGGCGCTCGCTTGAGGCGCGAACCACGCAGCTGTCGAAATGATGCAGAGTGCGGCGAGAACGGACTTCAAGATCATGATTCAAGCTCCTGTCCTGCAAACCCAAGGCTGCCGGGTGCTTTGTAGCAGAAGGCCGTCGTCTTGGCCACGGCCTGCGTCTCGTTTGGCGCGTGCGGCGGTAAAATCCGCAAATGAAAAAGGGCCGCAGTGGCGGCCCTTCACTCTCGTTCCGGCGAGGCGCCGATTCAGCGCTGGCGTGCCTTGAAGCGCGGATTGGTCTTGCAAATCACGAACACCTTGCCGCGCCGACGCACGATCTTGCAGTCGCGATGGCGTTTTTTGGCGGATTTCAGGGAAGACAGCACTTTCATGGACAACCTCGCGCACGTAAGCCTTGTTTTCAGCCGGCGAATTGTACCGGTTGCGCACTCCGCATGCAAAGGTACTCGACGCGGCAGCATCGGCCGTAGCGGGCGAGTCCGCGGGAGCGGGGCGGCTTCAGCCAGTCATTGCTATATTTGCACCTTGGGCGGAAGGCAATGCAGTTCGGAGCGAGGACAATGACACTTCCAGACGCAAGCAGAGCGGGCACGTTCAAGATCGGCGGCAAGATCCAGATCAATCGGCTCGGTTTCGGCGCCATGCGCATTACCGGATCGGGCATCTGGGGTCCGCCGGCCAGCACCACGGATGCCCTCGCTACCTTGCGGCGCTTGCCGGACCTCAATGTCGATTTCATCGACACAGCCGATTCCTATGGCCCCGATGTCTCCGAGCCCCTGATCCGGGAGGCCTTGCACCCTTACAAGAACATGCTGATCGCGACCAAGGGAGGTTTGACGCGTAGCGCCCCCGACCAATGGGAGCCTGTCGGTCGCCCCGAATACCTTCGCCAGCAGGTAATGAAAAGCCTGGGCTGGCTGGGTCTTGAACAGATCGGCCTGTGGCAATTGCACCGCATCGATCCGAAGGTGCCGCGCGATGAGCAGTTCGGCGCCATCAAGGCGATGCTCGATGACGGCATCATTGCGCATGCTGGCCTCAGTGAGGTTTCGCTCGAGGATCTTCGTGCGGCGCAGAAGGTGTTCAAGGTCGCGACAGTCCAGAACCGTTACAATCTGGTGGATCGAACCAGCGAGGCGGTGCTCAAGTACTGCGAAGAAAACGGCATCGGGTTCATCCCGTGGTTTCCACTCGCCGGAGGCGAACTCGCCAAGAGCGGCTACGTCCTTGATCAGGTCGCCGAGGCGCACGAGGCAACGGTTGGGCAAATCGCGCTCGCCTGGATGCTCAAGCGCAGCCCGGTGATGTTGCCGATCCCCGGAACGTCGAATATCAAGCATCTGGAAGAGAACGTGGCGGCGGCCGGGATCGAACTGTCGGACGAAGAATTCGATGCATTGAATGAGAGTGGCAAGGCGGAATTCAAGCAGTTGCGCTAGCGCTTTGCTGCATCGCCCTGACAAAGGCGAACTGCAGCGACCATCACTGCAGCGATGCACGACATCACGCAGCATGCACAGACGCTGGTGTAGTTTGACGGGTACTTTCCGAACGGGGCCTGTCATGGCGCGATTCGATTTGAGGTCATTTGGCGTTTCCGTGCTGCTGCTGATGCTTGCTGGATGTGCAGAGGGAACGCCGTCTCATCTTGTCCAGGAGCAATCGCCGGATCGTTTCACGCCGTGCTCCAGCGCGCCGCATTGCGTGTCGTCTCAAGCGGCACCTGATGATTCGCATCACATCGCTGCTTTCAACTACACCGGAAATGCGGGCACCGCGCGATCGGTGCTGTTGAAGGTCCTCGAAGCGAACCGACGCGCCACGATCGAACGGGCGGAGGATCGTCTCATCCACGCGGAGTTTCGCAGCGCGCTTGGGTTCGTGGATGACGTGAGCTTCATCGTGCAGCCGCGAGACCACACGATCGACGTAAAGTCCGCCTCACGTATCGGCTACTACGATTTCGGGGTCAATCGCCGACGCGTTGAGCGACTGCGTAGTCAGTTTCAAGAATCGCAGCGCTGACCAAGTGCGCGATAGCTGACGACCGGTGGTCGGACTTGGCAGACGTCCAGCCGCGTTGGTGCGTAGCTGCGTTAGGGAATGGATTAGCGGGGGACGAGCCATTGGCAGGCTCAGCAAGCCGCCCCGTCGGTAACCTGTATTTTACATAATATGCATATGCAACGTTTCAGATATCAACAAACTGTTCCAGTGAATTCATGCGTTGAGCCGGAAATTTCCCGGTTTTGCCCCGGTCGACCGATAATTCATTGTGTACGGCATCGGGACCAAGAGGAACTCTCCAATGAGCGATGAACTGATCTTCTACACCAATCCCCAATCGCGTGCGCGCATCGTGCGCTGGATGCTCGAGGAAGTCGGAACGCCCTATCGCACCGAGATCGTCGAGTACGGCGGATCGATGAAATCGTCGTCGTATCTGGCGATCAATCCGATGGGAAAGGTGCCGGCGATCAAACATGGCGACACGGTCGTGACGGAGGCCGCCGCCATCTGCGCCTACCTTGCCGATGCGTTCCCCGACGCACACCTGGCGCCACCACCCGGCGACCGGTTACGGGGGCCTTACTACCGTTGGCTCTTCTTTGCCGCCGGCCCGTTGGAGGCCGCCACCAGCAACAAGGCCCTCGGGTTCGTCGTGCCGCAAAATCGCGAGCCGATGATCGGCTACGGCAATTACACCACGGTCATGGATGCACTCGAGGGAGCCGTTTCCAGGGACGATTTCCTCGTCGGAAATCGTTTCAGCGCAGCAGATGTGTACGTCGGATCCCACATTGGATTCGGCATGCAATTCGACATGATCGAAAAGCGTCCGGCATTCACCACCTACTGGGCGCGCGTCAGCGAGCGACCGGCCGCGGTGCGCGCGCGTGAAATCGATGACGCGCTCATCGCCGAGCGCGAGCAGGCTAAACCCTCATCATGATAAATCACTAGAAATTAGTTCAATAAATCTATTGATTTAAAAGGCTTTTATATACTGCAGGTTCTCGACGATCCGGGGCCAGCGCGTCAACGCTTGCGCGCAAGCGTGAGCCCGTCGCCGATCGGCAGCAGCGACAGGTCGATGCGCTCGTCTTTGTGCAGCTTGTCGTTGAGCGCCTGCAAAGCGGCCGTGTCCTGGTCTTTCGCCGGCCTGGCCACGTCGCCACTCCATAGCACATTGTCGATCGCGATCAGTCCGCCAGCGCGCAGCAGTTGCAGGCAGCGTTCGTAATACTCATCGTAGCCGCACTTGTCTGCATCGATGAACGCGAAATCGTAATTGCCCGTTTCTCCCGCGACCAGGCGCGCATCGAGCGTTTCGAGCGCCGGGCCCAAGCAGAGTTCGATCTTGTGCGTGACTCCGGCTCGTTCCCAGAATGGCCGCCCGATGCTCGTGTATTCCTCACTGATGTCGCACGCAAGGACGCGACCGTCCTGGGGCAACGCCAGCGCTACGCTCAATGCGCTGTAACCGGTAAATACACCAATTTCAATCGTGCGACGTGCGTTGATCAATCGCACCAGCAGCGCCATGAGCTGCCCCTGTTCGGGAGAGATCTGCATTTGCGCGCGTGGATGGAGGCGCGTCGCCTCGCGCAGAGCAGTCTGTTGCGGATGCTCCCGCAATGAGTGATCGAGCAGGTACCGATACAGTTCATCGTCGAGATTCAGCGTGCGGTTTGACATCGTGCATTCCTAATCGTGGCGGCATTTGGCCGTAATATCTTGATCCGGGCGGGCAGCTAAAGCTGCGAAAATCCCAACGAGGACAGCCAGTCCTCGACCTTGCGCGTCCACGGCCGTTCACGCCACTGTTGCAGGGTCACCTCACGCGATTGCGCAATGTCCTTGTCGACGACATCGCGCATGTGATGCGCGAAGGCGTGGTCGAATACGTTGAGGTTGGCCTCGTCGTTGAGCTTCAAGGAGCGATTGTCGAAATTCGCCGAACCCACGATCGTCAGGAAGTCATCGACGATCATCATCTTGACGTGAAACATGGATGGTTGGAAACGGTAAATGTGCATACCGGATTCGAGCACTTGGCCCCACATGGCCTGTGATGCGTCCTTGGTGACTTCGCTATCGCCGTATGGACCCGGAACGATGATGCGAATGCGCACTCCGCGTTTACGTGCACGTTCGAGTGCCGCTGCGACGAGATCGTCGGGCAGAAAATAGGCGGCTTCGAGATCGATCGACGAGCGCGCACCATCGATGGCCATGAGATACATCAGCTGCATGTTCTCGCTACCGCCCTCGGGCGAACTTGCGAACATCTGCGCCGTCATGGGCCCTGCTGGCTGCAACATCGGATAGTAGCTCTCGCCAAGCAGTACCCTGCCCGTCGTCCTGATCCAGTTGTCCTCGAACACTGCCTGAATCTGAGCGACCACCGGACCCTGCACGCGGAAATGGATATCGCGCCACTGGTGCGGGCCGTCGGCGTTGCCGTCCCATGCATCCGCAATGTCGGCGCCGCCGGTGAAGGCAACTCGGCCATCCACGATCAGCAGCTTGCGGTGCGTACGATTGTTCAGTCGATCGATCGTGTACCAAGACAATGGATGGAAATACTCGAACTCGACACCCGCGGCCCGCAGACGTTCTGGCACAGAATCCTTCATCTTGTGCGCACCGATCCAGTCGACCAGCACATGGACCGCAACACCGGCACGCGCGCGTTCGGTCAGTGCGGCCACGAAGCGGTCCGACACATCCCCGGACCAATAGATGTAAGTCTCGAGATCAATGGATTTCCGGGCGCCCTTGATGGCCTTGATCATCGCGGGAAAAAATTCATCGCCGTTCTCGAGATCGTCGACCTGATTGCCCGCGATGGCCGCTGGCCCAAGCAAACTCGAAATCTCGAGTCGGAACTGCGGATCATCGACCGCGCACACCGGCCCGATGCTGTGCGACAGCCGCTTCTCGACCGGCAAAAGATTGAGTATCGCGAGCGTCGCGACGATTGTGAGGATGACGCCGACAGCGGCATAGCCGATTCGGCGCTCCCATTTTTGGCTTATCTGCATCACCAGGTTCCGTCAGACTGCACAGTCTTGTCGGGTGATCCAAGTGCGAATGCGACGCGTCGATCCGTCGCCGATCATACGCGCACATCTGGCCGCACTTGGCCAACTGAATGGCGATCGTCCCGGAGCACGGATTGCATTTCGCATAGAGCTTTCAGTCAGGGTTGCAGTTATATCGTTGGTTCCCCTGCCCGCAAAAAGGAGACGTGCAATGCCCGCAAAATCGAAAGCACAGCAGAAGGCCGCTGGTGCAGCGCTCGCTGCAAAACGTGGCGACACCAAGGTCAAGAACCTGAAGGGTGCCTCGAAATCGATGTACGACTCGATGAGCAAGGAGCAGCTCAAGGATTTCGCGGAAACCAAGCGCAAGGGGAAACCCGAGCACAAGAGTAAATCCGGGAGTTGAGTGAGCCGGCAGCTGAGTCAGCTTGAGCGCACCCGGAGATGACTCGGGCTCTTTCCGCAAAACGTCCCTCGGGTGTTGAAGCATGATCGAAGTTGAACATAACAAAGCGGCGGCGCGAGGGACGCGCCGCCGCTATCAAAGTCCACGAATCGAGCCTGACTCAGCTACCCGCGATCTTCGCGGAATGCTGACTGCGCGAAAGGAACACATCAGCCGCCCGCGCGCTTGATCGAGAATTTTCCGAAACCGATGCCGATGTCCCAGCCGTCGCCGGTGCCACCCAGCGAAGCCGTGACGTTTCCTTTGGTCATCACCGCGCCTTGGGCGGTCTTGGCTGCGCCGGCATGTGCTTTCGCCATGCCGTAATCGCCCAGCACGTCGGTGATCTTGTGCACATTGGTGAAGTCGGCGTGACCATCGTTTATCTTGAACGCACCAGCGGTCAGCCCTCCGCCTTTGGCATCCAACGTGACCGGCAGCGTTTTTCCGTTATTGCACGTTACCGTGCCATGTCCTTGCGCAGTCAGATACGCAGCGGACCAGCCGTTAAGCACGAAAGCCATCTGGCAGTCGAGCGTTTTCGTGTTGCTCGCTCCCATCGCGGCCTCGGCCTGCGGCGCCGCGATTGCGTCGGAAACCACAATCGCCGCTCCGAGACCCAACGCGGACAGCGTTGCCAATGTCATCATCTTGATACGCATCATTGATCCTCCTTGTTGAAGCCCGAATTTTCTCGTCGGGCATAACTTGCTGTTACTCCATGGACCAGCCTAATCAAGTGACACTGAAACCGGACCAAACAGACGATCTGCCATTCAGCCGCCCTTGTGCTTCATCTGCTTGCGCATGTCGGCGACGGCGCCCGTGGAGACGCTGCTCGCGCGATTGCCCCAGGCAGTGCGGATGTATGTCAGTACATCGGCGATATCGGCATCGTCGAGTTTGTCTTCGAATGCCGGCATGGCGAAGCCGGTTGGTTTGACATTGGTTGCCGGGACTTTCGCGCCGCCGAGAACGACACGCATGAGCGTGTCCGGCTGCTGTGCCTGAATCGCCGCGCTGCCCTTCAAAGGCGGAAAGACGTGCGCAAGCCCTTCGCCATGCACCATGTGACAGCCGCTGCAATCATCCGCGTAGATGGCCGCGCCGTGCCTGGTCTCGTCATTGTCGGTTACGCGTGACTTATCATCGTCCTTGCGTATGCGTTGGAAGCTCTTCAAATAGGTTGCAATGGCGTCGAGATCGGCGTCGCTCAAGTATTGCGTCGAGTGATCGACGACTTCGGCCATCGGCCCCGCAGCGGACGACTTGTCGTTCGACCCGGTCTTGAGATATTCGGTGATTTCCGCGCCCGTCCAGCCGCCGAGGCCATCGCGCAGATCGCCGGTCAGGTTCGGCGCATACGCATTTTCGCCATGCCCGCCACGAAACGGTTTGTCGCTATCGGCCGCGCCAGCAAAGTTCTTCTTCGTGTGGCAGGCGCCGCAATGGCCGAGTCCATTGACCAGGTAGGCGCCACGGTTCCACGATTCCGACTTCTTCGGATCAGATTGGAATGTACCCGGGTCAAAATACATCGAGTTCCAGACACCCAACAGGCCCCGCACGTCAAACGGCCATGGCAACTGGTTGGGCCGATCGGGCTGGCGCACCGGTTCGAGCGTATCGAGGTAAGCCTTGATCGCAAGGACATCGGCCGCGGTGACGCGCGTGTACCACGGATACGGGAACGCCGGATAAAGATGCGTCCCGTTCCGTGAGATACCGGTATGCATCGCACGGTACAGATCGGATGCGGTCCAATTGCCGATGCCGGTGTCCTTGTCCGGCGTGATATTGGTCGAATAGAGGATGCCGAATGGTGTCGGCACGGCGCGCCCCCCGGCGAAAGGCTTGCCTCCATCGGCGGTATGGCAGGCTGCGCAGTCCCCTGCCCTGACCAGATAGAGCCCGCGCTGTATCGTCGAATAGGCGCTGTCGGCATGAGCGGAGCGAATCGCGACGAATCCCGCGAGCAGCGCCAGCGCGACCACGACGGGAATCCGCGAACGGCGTCGGATGGAGTCGACTTCGACCCGGTTGATCACGGTCACCTTCGCTGTGAGACGACGATGGCGATAGTTTTTCGACTGGGTGTGTTCCATCACAACGCTGTCCTCCCGTCACGCCTGCATCAGCGGGCCTGGACTCTTCAGATACTGATTCCTGATCGCATCGGCGGCCCAGTAGGTCAATGCGCCAACGGTGCCGGTGGGGTTGTAACCGGCGTTCTGCGGAAACGCGCACGCGCCCATGATGAACACGTTCGGGATATCCCAGCACTGCAGATACCGGTTTACGACGCTGGTCTTCGGATCGTCGCCCATGATCGCCCCGCCGGTATTGTGCGTGGTCTGATACGGCACGATGGAATAGGGCCCCTTGCGCGGCTTGGCGTGATACGAGCGCGGCTTCATCGCCTTGGCGATGAGGGTCGCCTTGTCGGTGAGGAAATTCGACATGTCATGTTCGTTCTTGTGGAAGTCGAATGTCATGCGCAACAGCGGGTTGCCGTAGGAGTCGCGATAGGTCGGATCCAGATCGAGATAGGCATCGCGGTAACTCATGACGCTGCCATGGGTGGCGATGCTCGTTGCCTTGAGGTAATTGTCCGCCATCGCCTTCTTCCAGCCGGCACCCCATTTCGGAGTGCCATCCGGAACATGGTTCTGCAGGATCGGGCGTCCGCCGGTACTCCAGAGGGCGATGTAGCCGCCGCCGACGAATCCATGGGGAGCATGATCGAAGTTGTCGCCGTTGAAATCGTCGATCGCCTGGCCCAACGCGCCAGCACCCATGAACGGATTGAGGTTCTCGTTGAGGAACACGTCCACGGACGAAGTGATCTGATAGGCATAGTTTCGTCCGGTCACGCCCTGCCCGCTGTTCGGATCGTACGGCTTGCCAATGCCCGAAAGCAGCGCGAGATGCACGTTGTGCTGCGCATAGGCGCAAAGGATGATCAGATCGCCGGGCTGCTCGAATTCGCGTCCCTGCTGATCGACATAGGTCACGCTTCTTGCGCGCTTGCCGGTCGAATCCAGATTCACGCGCGTCACTTCGCAGTGCGTGCGGTACGAGAAGCTGTCCTTCTTGAGCAGCACCGGCAGGATCGTCGTTTGCGGACTCGACTTTGAATAGTTGCCGCAACCGAACCATTCGCAGAATCCGCAATAGGTGCACTCGCCCATCTGCACGCCGTAGATATTCTTGTATGGTCGCGAGGTGTTCGATGCCGGGCATGGAAACGGGTGGAATCCGGTTTCTTTCGCAGCCTTGTCGAACAGGACCGACGCATAAGCGCGCTTGAGTGGCGGATTCGGATAGCCGCGCTGACGCGGTCCCTCGAACGGATTTCCACCGGGTTGGATCAAGCCCTGGATGTTGCCGGCCTGCCCGGAAACGCCGTTGAGGTAATCGAACTTGTCATAGTACGGCTCGAGATCGGCGTAGGTGACGCCCCAGTCCTGGATCGTCATGTTTTCCGGGATAAAGCTCTTCCCGTAGCGCTGTTCCGTATGCGAGCGAATGGTGAAATCGGTCGGCAGGAAGCGCCACTGCTGGCCATTCCAGTGCACCGCCGCACCGCCCACGCCAGCGGCCGGACGAAATGAGCCGAGATGGCGCATCGGCAGTGCGGTCTGATCCATCGAATTGCGGAATGTCAGCGTTTCCCGTCGAGGCTCCTCGAACAGTCCGTTGCGAACCGCGTAGCGCAATTCGTCCTGGATCGAGGTCGTCGCGAAATCGGGAACCGTGTCGCGGAAGCCGCCACGCTCAAGCGCCAGTACCTGCAAGCCGGCGTCGGTGAGTTCCTGCGCAAGGATCGAGGCGGTCAATCCGAAACCGACCAACACGACGTCTACCGAGGGGAGTTTGGTAGCCATCGATCAACCTCCCCGCTTGCGCGCGTCGCCGCGACCGAGCAAGCCGACTGTGGGCAACGTGTAGCGTTTGCCGTACTGCTCGATCTCCTCGACATAGTTGTAGCGCGGGCCCGGAAAACCAATCAGGTTCCAGCCGGCGAAGCCACGGTTGCCGCCATACATCGGATCGGCCAGATACCCTTCCTGCGTGTTCTGCAGCAGCAAATCGAAAAAATCCTTGGCCGGTGCGTCGGCAAGATCGATATCGCCGTTTTCGAGGCCATGCAGCACCTCGTCCTGCGAAGCACCCGGCAGCTGGTCGAAGCGCTTCTGGTATTTCTTCTGGCAATAGGCGTCGATGTCATGGATCGCTGCGCGGTACATTTGCGCCGGCGTCAGCTTCGATTGATACCCTTGCTGCTTGGTGCCTTTGCTCCACGGTCCGTGCATGTACCAGGTTTGCGCCTGGCCGTATGGACCGGTCAGTTGGCGATCGACAAAGGTCGTGACGCCCGCGAGCAGCGCGCCGGGGCTGTTCTCGTCGCCCGGAATCAAGCGATCGACCGCGGCATCCAGAAAACGTCGCTCTGCGTCCGTCAGGAACAGCGCCTCGATCGGAACCTCCGCGGCGAGTCCGCCGCGCGTTTCGATCAAATCGGGATTGAGGCTCCGCACAGCCTGCGATGTTTCCGCGTCGCGGTGAGATCCCGTGCAGCCCATCACCCCAACGGCCGGGACTGCCAATGCCGCTGCCTGGAGCAGTCGCCTGCGCGAAATCGACGCAGCGTCCTTTGCATTATCCATGTGCTCTCCTTGGCGCCGTCAGGTCGATCCTTCGACAATACGCTTCGATGGAAGAAATCGACAAGAGGCCGCTGATTTGCATTTACCGGCGGTTCTGCTTTTGCCGCAGGATCCCCCGATGCGAAATGTGCAGGCCGGCATTGCGCATGCGCCTGAGAATCTGGCTGGCTCAAGCACCCGCTGCTTCGCGATCCTGCGTCTTGATGCGCAAGCAAAGTCCGAAAGCCACCGGTGTTCACGCAGAGCCGATGGACGCTCGACGCTGGCCGGCCGTGCACGGCGTTCGACGCGTGCGAAGCCACTTGGCAAACGATCCTTCCACCGGCCGGCTCGGGCAAGGCGCGGGCCGGGGCGACCTTTCAGGAACCTTGTGGCAGCTGTTCCAGGTCCGCCGGGTGCGCGGACAAACCGGGAGGGTCCGAAGAGTCAGGCATCGAATACCCGGATCCGTCTCCAGTCGCCGCGCGGTCGGCCGCATGCACTTCGACCGATTTCTTAAGATGCTCGATGCTGGCTTGGCAATCGCGGATTTCATCGAGGTTCCGACGCAGTTGTTGTTGCAAATCCGCATCCCCCGTAACAGCGAGCGCCTTTTCGCACAGCCCGGCAATCCGCTTTTCGGATGCAGCCGCATCGGCGAGCAATGGCCCATCCGATTGCTCGGCTGTGCCACGCTGCACCAGCTCGCTTATGCGCCGCGACACGCTCGTGCGGTCGCGATCGCGACCCTTGTGAACGTGCGTGCGCCCGAGCGCTCGATCCAGATCGACCGCAATCTGGTCATGCGTATGGGCGATGCGGCCGAGTAGCGCGCCAAGATAAGGACGCGTCGCGTGAGGCGACATCAGACGATAACCCAAGGCCGCGTCGTCGAGTGCCACGACGAGCTTCCTGATCAATTGGATATCCGTGCTGACCATGTTCGTTCCTGCGGTTTTCCAGACCCCAGAAGCGACTCCCGCGCGATCCTTGCCGGATCGGCAGGAGCAGCGAATATCGCTGAAATTGATTTGAGCGCACGGCGACACCGCGATCCGAAGGAACGGACTTTTGCGCCCGCCAAGCACCCTGCAACGCGGCGACTTTATTCTCTTGATCGACAGCCGTCTGTACGCTTTTTTACAAAAAAAAAGTGCCGCTTTCAAGGGGGCGGCGCTTGCTCAGACGGCACGTCGAACTGCGTGCTGCGAGGCTGGGGATCCGGCATAAGGCAAACTCGCGCACGCATACGGAATTGGTACGATGCGGTGACGGCAGCGGTTGGTTGTTTGCGCCCGGGGCTGGCACGTGGCGCGAGGCAAGCATGGTCAAATCCAGGGAGTGACAACATGAGTTTTGTTGCATGGATGGCGGCAATCGGCACGCTGTTGCTCACCATGTCGCTGATTTCGGGCTGGATACGGCGACTGCCAATCACCACCTATGCGGTTTACATGTTGGTCGGGCTGGCTGCCGGTCCGGCGGCGCTGAACCTGGTGCGAATCGACATCGTCGCCGACGCGAATTGGCTGGCGCGCCTGACCGAAGTGACGCTGGTGGTGTCGCTTTTCATAGGCGGATTGAAGTTGCGCCTTCCGTTTCGTGATCCCTCGTGGCGCTGTGCGCTGCGTCTCGCATCCGTAGCGATGATTCTCGGCATTGGCGGCGTCGCTGTCGCGATGCATATCGTATTCAACCTGCCATGGTCGTTGTCGCTGATCGTCGGTGCGGCACTCGCGCCGACCGATCCGGTATTGACCTCCACGGTGTCGGTCGATGATGCAAGTGATCGCGACGGGCTACGCGTCGCACTGTCCGGCGAAGCCGGTCTGAACGACGGCGCCGCGCTCCCGTTTCTGATGCTCGGCCTTGCGGCAGTGGCAACGGGGTTTTCCTGGCCCCGGACGCTGCACTGGCTTGCGATCGACGCGCTATGGGGCATCGCTGCAGGCTTCTGCATCGGTTACGGATTGGGCTGGGGAGTCGGCCGCGTCATTGCAGCGCTCCAGACGCGCCGCTGGACCACGGTGTCCACCGATTTACTGACCCTCGCGCTGATGTTGCTTGCCTATGCCGCAGCCGATGTCACGCATGCGCTCGGTTTCATCGCGGCGTTCGCGGCCGGGCTTGGCTTGCGCGGTGCGGAAAAAGCGATTGTGAGCCAGCATGCCGGTGCAATCGAAGGCGATGAGGAGGCCGCGGCACGGGGTATCCCTGCAGAAACCCTGGTCTTGAAATATGCCGACGGCGCCTCGACCGACGACGCTCCGCCGCAACCCGCACTGGAGGTCGGCAAGGTCGTCTTTGGCGCACTCAGTTTTGGCGATACGCTTGAGCGCCTGCTCGGCACCTTGATGATGCTGTTGCTTGGCGTATTGCTGGCCGACAACTGGAAGCTGGTCGGACTCGTCGTTGCGATTCTGTTGTTCGCGCTGATCCGCCCGCTATCGGTCGCGTTGGCCACGCCGGGTCTTGGTATTCCGTGGCAGCGCCGCGCCTTGATCGGATGGCTCGGTATCCGGGGAATCGGCAGTCTCAACTATCTCACCTACGCGCTCGCACACGGCTTGGCACAGAACCCCCATGCACGCATGATTGCGGCAATCGTAGTTACGTGTGTCGGGGCCAGTGTGGTCGCCCACGGCGCCAGTGCGGGGCCGTTGCTCGCGTGGCGGCGGCGCAGGCTCGAAGCGATTGCTGCCGACACCTGATTCGCTGCTGCGCCGATCAGCCGGCTTTGCGAAGGGGGGATTCGTCCGGCTGATTGCGCCGCTCCTTGAAACGGCGCGTGAGCCCGAGCGTGCGATTCCGGATCAACGCGCGGAAGGCACGGTCGAACATCTGTTCGAATGCTCGCCGATGCTCCACGGCTCCTTCGCCGCCCGCGTGGGCAGGATGCTGATCTTGCCATGCGCGGATCTCGGCAAGGATTGCGCTCGCGCTGAGAGCCTTGCGCTGATGAAGTTCGCGCTCGCTCTCATCCTCGGACAAAAGCCATACTTCGCGATAGAACTGCTCGTCGCTCTTGATCATTTCGATCAGTTCAGGCAGCCCCGGCAGCCCCGGCTCTTCCTTGTCCATGCGTATTCTCCTGATTCATTGATTCCAGGGTGATCGGTCGATTCGCACATCCCTCTGAATACCCGATTGACGAAACTGTGCTTCGACGCGCCAAATCGCCACCAGGGTTGGGCCCGTGGATATCCAGTTGCTCATCGCTCGCTGTCCTCGATATCGGGAGCATCCATCGCCTCATCAGCAAAAATGCGCCGTCGTTGGCGCGCGTGCAGCAGGCGTCGATATGTAGCACGAGAATCGGCGGGCAAACGCCAGTCGCCTCGATAAATGTCGTCTGGATCGGACCGATACCCATCGGCCCACGGCTCTTCTGAGACGCCATCAACTTCGATCTCTCGCTTTTTTCGGTGCGCGCGCGCCACTGCGCGAGAGAGAATACGCTTCGAACGAACGTCGGCGGACCCGTTCGACGCGTCGTCCATGGCATTAGCCGATATCACATGGTCGAGGGTGATGTTTTTGGTGCTGTCCATCTCAATCTCCTTGGGCGTCTAACTCCTGATGACACACGGTTACGCCGAACCGCCTAGCCTTGCGCCCCGATGTGGCGCCTCCTCTGGTGCTGTCGATCGGGTCGGGCTGGATTCGTCCGCAGGGCGCACACCGCTCGCCCGGTGATCGCTTCGCTGCCAGACGCGATCAAACTCTTTCCGATCCAGTTCAGCGCCTCTGCGCCTGCCTCCGAGCAGCGCGAACAGGTCCTCAAGCGTGGGTTTGAATTGTTCCATGGCACACTCCAACCAATCCTGAAGCCGCAATCCAATTTGATCTCGATCGGGCGCTTCGCAGGTTTTTGCACTGGCCCACTTCCTTGAGGCAACCGGGGGCGTCCCTGCCCCGGTCCCGCGTCCTGCGCGCGAGGAACTGTAGGCTCATCAGCGTTCCGCTTTCCGTCAACCAGCGAACACAGGGGTCTGCGCCATCAGCGTCCAGTCAGGTTTCGCGAATTGGCCGGCCATAACGGCCAAGCGCCGCGATGCCGACAATGAATTCCTGACCGGTGACAAACGGTTCTATATGCCCCAACGCACAAAGGAAGACTAAGGAGCGCGTGACTCAGCGAGCCGTTTTGGCGGCTCGTTCCGACGCAATTGCGGTGGCGACATCGCGGGGATAGGTCCTGGCAGCTGGAAACAGCAACCATGCCCCGGCGATCGCCAGCGGCACCAGCAGCACCAGAAAGGCCTGTCCCAACCCGGTGCCACCCGTGGAGTCATGGCCTGCCGCCAGCCCGAACGTGACACCGCGACCACCGAACCATGAGGCGACCAAGCCAAACAGCGGTGGCGCCATGGCTTCCAGCGCATAACGCAACGTGGAGCGCACCCCCTCGGCGCGACCCCACAATCCCGACGGCATCACATCGAGCATCGCCGAATCGACCGCGGGATTGGCGCCGCCGATGCCCGCTGCGGCAACGAACAGAAACGGCGCCGCCACGGCCAGCGAGCTGACCAGCAACGCCGGCACCAGCACGGCGCTCGCGATCAGGTAGGCTGCCGCACCCATCAGCACACGCCCGTTGAGCCGTCCTCGCTGAATCAACGCGTCCCCGATGCGCCCGGTCAACAGCACGCCGGCGATCGCCCCGAGACCGAGGCCAACCGCGATGCTGCTCGCTGCGGCTTGACCAAGATCGAAGCGATTGCGCATGAACACGATCGCGAACGTGCGAAGACCGGTGAAATAGAAATAGCCGAGCGCCGAGGCGATGAGCAGGCTGCGATAGGTACGCACCGCGAGCACATGGCGCGCCGCGCCCCACACGGAAAGCGTCGCCGGATCTTGTTTCAACACCAGTGATTCATGGGGTTCGATAGCGCGGCTTTCGATTTTCGACTCGATCTGTGTTGGTCGCGCCGGATTCTTTCCCGATCCGGAAGGGTGGTCGGGGCCCGATTCCGCTTTCGTATCGGCCTTGTCGACCTTCGAATCGCTCGGCAAGCGGCCCTGACCGCCGCGTGCGGGCTCGCTCAACGACTGGCGAATGACCCAGGCGAGAATGAATCCAATGCCGCCGAGCATCCAGAACGAAGCGCGCCAGGACAGGATCGCGGCGACATTGCCCGATATCAGAAATCCAAATGCCACGCCCAGCAGTTCGCCGGCAAGTATGTAGCCGAAGATGCGCCCGCGTTCGCCAGGCCGGAAGAAGTCGCCAACCAAGGACACTACCGTGGGTCCGGCAACGCCGACGACCGCACCCAGAAACAGCCGGCTGACCAGCAACATCGCATAGGAATTCGATGCCCCATTGACCAGCATCGCCACGGACCAGACCACGATACCGATCGTCAGCAGCCGCGTACGATCAACCCGATCGGCGAGCACTCCGAACGGCAGCGTCACCACGGCACCGACCGCAGTCGAGGCGCTCACCAGCCAACCGATCTCGATGTTGCCGATATGCAGCGCGTGCTCAAGTGCGGCGGCGACCGCACCGACGGTCGCCTTGTCGGCCGCATCCAGACCAAGGACGCACGCCAGCAGCGTAATGACCTTGAGTCGTTCGCGACCACCGACCAGGCGGGCCAGTGGCGCTTCAATGTCGTCACGAAACCAGTCATGCAGTGTTTGTACGCTCACAGGTAGCTTGTGTTGAGTCATCGGTGATTTTCAGTTGGTGCCATGCGGGACGGATCGGCATTCTTTTTCTTGAACCGGATTCACTTCAGGAAATTGCAAGCCGTTAAGGAAATATCTGAATCCGGCGGAGCCCGTAGTGTGGGTGCAGAATGCTTAACGCCATCGTCACGCGTGCGTCGAATTGGCTGCGATTGCCGCATTCGGGTCGAGTGCGACTGGCGCGCGCGACATCGCGATGCCCATGAGTGAAAACGCCCGCCGCAAGATATCGCAGCCTGCGCTGTCGCTGCTCGCATTGATGATGGCGGCAGGGCCGTTCGGCGATACCGAATACACCCCCGCCATGCCGGCGATCGCGCACACGCTGCATGCCGATTACGGCATGGTGCAATTCACCATGACGGCCTATCTGATTGGCTCATCGGTGAGTCAGCTTTTTCACGGCCCGATCTCGGATCGCTTCGGACGGCGCCCGGCAATGCTGGCCGGCGCGGGTATTCTGGTGCTCGGATCGCTGCTGTGCCTCGTGAGTTTCTCGATCTGGCCGCTGATCGGAGGACGTCTGGTTCAGGGTGTCGGCGCGTGTGCGGGCGGTGTGATCGCCGACGCCGCGGTGCGCGATGCGTTCCCGCAGGATCGGCGCCAGCGCATTTACGCCAAGCTCAATGCGGCTTTCGCGCTCGCACCCGCGATTGGTCCTGTCGCTGGCACCTATATCGCGCACGCATTCGGCTGGCATGCCAATTTCGCCTTGCTGCTCGCACTTTCCGTCGCGTTGTGGCTTGCGGTGTGGCGCTGGCTGCCCGAGACGGCCCCGAGGCTCGACCAGCGAGCGCTGCAACCGCTGCGCTTCTGGCGCAATTACCGCCAGGCATTGCTGACACGCGGATTCCTGTTCTATGCGGCGCTCGGCGGCCTGTGCGTCGGCATCGTCTACACCGCGTTGATCGGCGCGCCGGATCTGGTCATCAATGTCCTCGGCCGAGGCAGCACCGCAATCGTCGTTGTTGCGCTATCCATTCTGGTTGCCTTCGTGGCCGGGGCCGGGCTCTGCATATTGTTGACCGATCGGCTCGCTCACCTGCTGATCATCGCGTGCGGCCTCGGACTGATGCTGGCGGCATCGTCTGCGTTGCTTGCGATTGCGTTGCTGCTCGGCAAACAGGGAACGCTGGCCGAGTACCTGATTCCGATCGCATCGTGTTTCGTCGCAGTCGGCCTGGTCGTGCCGGTCAGTACCGCGAAGGCGATGGCGCCATTCCGGCGCATGGCCGGCGCGGCCTCCTCCCTGCTCGGCTTCATGCGCATGGGAATCGCCGCGCTCGGCACGCTGGCCATGAGCCTGCTGCACCATGGAAGCGTGCTGGACATCCCGATCGTTTTTCTCGCGCTGTCGGCGACTGCTCTCGTGCTGTTCGCAGCTTATCTTGGTCTGCGCGGCAAGCCGCCATTGCGACATTGATCGGAATCCGGCTGCGCTCGGACACGGTATGTCGGTAGGGGGAGGGGCATTTCTCGCTCAGCCGGACGGTCGCGGCTTGCGTTGTGGGAGAACCGCCGCCTTGCTCGTCTCTCAAGCGGATTCGCGGTCGGCACTTCGCGGATCTGCCACGCGAATTGGCAGGCGGGTTGACCGGCTCGTGCCCCTGCCCGGTCAGCGACGCTCGCGAAAGAATGCCCGAAGCAATTGCGCCGATTGGGCGCCGAGAACGCCGCGCGTGACGGCGACGCGGTGGTTGTGACGATCGCTCGTCAAGGTGTCGAACACGCTTCCGGCCGCACCGGTCTTCGGATCGTCAGCGCCATAAACGACGCGGTGCACCCGCGCATGGAGGATCGCGCCGGCACACATCACGCACGGTTCGAGCGTCACATACAGCGTCGTGCCGGGAAAGCGGTAGTTCTCGAGGCGTGCGCCCGCGTCGCGAAGCGCTTCGATTTCCGCATGCGCACTTGGATCGTTGCGACTGATGTTTCGGTTCCAGCCGCTTCCGATCACCTTGCCATCCCGAACCAGCAGTGCGCCGACCGGTACTTCGCCTTCGCCGGTTTGCGCGCGCCGTGCCAGTGCCAGGGCCTGCGTCATCCAGAACGCGTCGTCCAGCATTCCTACCCGTCCGTCCTGGTCCACGCGGGTGTTCATGTGATCACCTGCGCTTGAACGGCGACCCGCTCATCGGGGCGTCTATTCCCATTCGATGGTCGCCGGGGGTTTGCTGCTCACGTCGTAAACGACGCGAGATATACCTTTCAACTCATTGATTATCCGACGTGAAACCGTATCAATGAAGTCATAGGGCAAATGGGCCCAATGGGCGGTCATGAAATCGATCGTCTCGACGGCCCGTAGCGCAATGACCCATTCGTAGGCGCGGCCGTCACCCACCACGCCAACGGAGCGTACCGGCAGGAAGACCGCGAATGCCTGGCTGACCGTGTCGTAGAGGTCGTGCTTGCGCAATTCATCGATGAAGATGCGATCGGCGCGTGCAAGCAAATGCGCGTATTCACGCTTGACCTCGCCCAGGATGCGCACGCCAAGTCCAGGCCCCGGAAACGGGTGCCGATAGACCATCTCGCGCGGCAAGCCAAGCTCGATGCCGATGCGTCGCACCTCGTCCTTGAACAGCTCACGCAGAGGCTCGATCAGACGCAGGTTCATGCGTTCGGGCAAACCGCCGACGTTGTGATGGGACTTGATGACGTGTGCCTTGCCGGTGCTGCTGCCCGCAGACTCGATCACGTCCGGATAGATCGTTCCCTGCGCGAGCCATTCGACCTCGCTTAGCTTGCCCGCTTCTTCATCGAATATCTCGATGAACAGGCCACCGATGACCTTGCGCTTTTGCTCCGGATCCGAAATGCCCTTCAAGGCACTGAAGTAACGCTCGGCGGCATCGACACGAATCACGTGCACGCCCATGTGCTCGGCCATCGTCGCCATGACCTGATCGCCTTCGCCCTCGCGCAACAACCCGGTATCGACGAACACGCAAGTCAAGTGGTCGCCTATCGCGCGCTCCAGCAACGCAGCGACGACGGACGAATCGACGCCGCCCGACAGGCCCAGCAGAACCTTGCCGCGACCGACCTGCTCGCGCACGCGGTCGATGGCGTCCTCCACGATATTCGCAGCCGTCCACAGGCGCGCGCAGCCGGCAATATCGATCACAAAGCGTCGCAGGATCTCACCCCCGCTGCGCGTATGCGTGACTTCCGGATGGAACTGCAAACCAAACCAATGGCGCGTCTCGTCGGCCATGGCAACAATGGGCACACCTGTTGTTGCCGCCACCGCGGCGAAATTTGCAGGCAACACCGTGACGCGGTCTCCGTGGGACATCCAGACGTCCAATCCCGAAGCCGTCTTTCCGGCCTCCGAAGTCCGCGCGGAGGCGTCTCCAGTTGAATCGACAAGGCCGTCGAACAAACTGCACGAGGCGGTCGGTCGCACGTTCGCATAGCCGAATTCACGTTCGTGTTCGGATTCCACATGGCCGCCCAGCTGCAAGGCCAGCGCCTGCATGCCGTAACAGATGCCAAGGAGAGGCACATTCAGATCGAATATCGCCGGTGCAATGCGCGGCGAGTCGGCTTCGGTGACGGACGCGGGTCCACCGGAAAGAATCACCCCGCGCGGTGCGAAATCGGCGATTGCGCCAGCGTCGTGATCCCAGGCCCAGATCTCGCAATACACGCCGATCTCGCGCACGCGGCGCGCAATGAGCTGGGTGTATTGCGATCCGAAATCAATGATCAGGATCTTGTCGCGATGGATGTTCTGCATGCGTGAAAATCAGGGGCGGTTAACCGAAGCAGCTCGACTGGCAGGCCTTTCGCAAGTACATCACTGCGCGATTTCAATCCATGCGGTAATTCGGCGCTTCCTTGGTGATCTGCACATCGTGCACGTGCGCCTCGCGCACACCGGCGCCGGTCACGCGCACGAACTCGGGCCTCGCGCGCATTTCGTCGATCGTCGCGCAGCCGCAATATCCCATCGAGGAGCGCAGCCCTCCGGTCAATTGATGGATGATGCTGCGCAGCGGTCCTCTGTACGGCACGCGGCCCTCGATGCCCTCGGGAACCAGCTTGTCGGCGTCCGTCTCGTCCTGGAAGTAGCGATCGGAGGATCCCTGCGACATGGCGCCGAGCGATCCCATGCCGCGGTAGCTTTTGTAGGAACGGCCCTGATACAGCTCGATCTCGCCCGGAGCTTCCTCGGTGCCGGCAAACATCGATCCGAGCATGACCGTCGAGGCTCCGGCGGCGATCGCCTTGGCGACATCTCCGGAATAACGGATGCCGCCATCGGCAATCAGCGGTATTTCGTCTTTCAGCGCATCGGCCACCATCGCGATCGCCGTGACCTGCGGCACGCCGACGCCGGCAACGATGCGCGTCGTGCAGATCGAGCCTGGTCCCACGCCGACCTTGACCGCATCAACGCCGGCATCGACCAGCGCACGCGCCGCATCGGCCGTAACGATATTCCCCGCGATCAACTGCATCTGGGCAAACTGGCTCCTGACCCAGCGCACGCGATCCAGCACTCCCCGGGAATGACCATGCGCCGTGTCGACCACGATGACATCGACCCCGGCCTCCGCCAGCGCGATCACGCGGGCCTCGGTGTCGCCGCCGACTCCGACCGCCGCGCCGACAAGCAAGCGCTCGTGATCGTCCTTGGCCGCATGCGGATTGTCGCGCGCCTTCTGGATGTCCTTGACGGTGATCAGCCCGCGTAGCTCGAATGCATCGTTGACCACGAGGATTTTTTCGATTCGGTGCTTGTGCAGCAGCGCGATGATTTCATCTTCGTCGGCGCCTTCCTTGACCGTGACGAGCTTGTCCTTGCGGGTCATGATGTTCCTGACCGGATCGTCGCGCTTCTTCTCGAACCGCAAGTCGCGACTGGTGACGATGCCGACCAGCTCGTTGCCGTTCTCGACGACCGGAACACCGGAGATATTGTTGGCGTGGGTTATCTGCATGACCTCGCCTATCGAGGTCTGCGGGCCGACGGTAAGTGGATCGCGGATGACACCGGCTTCGAACTTCTTGACCAGGCGCACTTCGGCGGCCTGACGTTCCACCGACATGTTCTTGTGGATGATGCCGATGCCTCCGCACTGCGCGATAGTGATCGCAAGACGCGCTTCGGTCACGGTATCCATGGCCGACGACACGATCGGGATGTTCAGGCGGATGCCGCGGGTCAGGCGCGTCGATGTGTCGACATTGCGCGGCAGCACTTCGGAATGGGCGGGGACGAGATAGACGTCGTCGTAGGTCAGGGCCTCGGCGAGGATACGCATGGACTGATCCGGCGTGGCAATGCGCGATTATACGCTGTCGCGGCGCAGACTTCCGCACCGACCTCGATCAAAAAGTCTCGGCGGCTTCGAGCGTGTTCTCCATCAGGGTAGCCACGGTCATCGGACCGACTCCCCCGGGGACGGGCGTGATCCAAGAGGCGCGTTCGGCCGCCGCCGCGAATTCGATATCGCCCACGAGTCGCCCGTCCTTGCGGCGATTGATTCCTACGTCGATGACCACGGCTCCGGGCTTGATCCACTCGCCTTTCACCACGCCTGGCATGCCGACCGCGACAATCACGATATCGCCCTGGGAAACGTATTGCGCCAAATCCCGGGTGAACTTGTGGCAGCAGGTGGTGGTGCATCCGGCAATCAGAAGTTCCAGCACCAGCGGTCGACCGACATGATTGGAAACGCCGACCACCACCGCGTGCCGACCACGCACCGGTCTGTCGGTATTTCCAAGCAGCGTCATCACGCCTTTGGGCGTACATGGGCGCAGTCCGAAACGCCTGAGCGCAAGATGCCCGAGGTTGGTCGCGTTGAAGCCGTCGACGTCCTTGCGCGGATCGATACGATCGATCAACGCATTGCTGTCCATGCCGTGGGGCAGCGGCAACTGCACGAGTATCCCGTCCACTGCCGGGTCCGCGTTGAGCTTGTCGATCAGCGCGTACAGTTCGCGCTCGGACGTGCCAACCGGCAAATCGTAGTCGAAGGATCGGAATCCCACACGCTTGCACGCGCGCCTCTTGTTGCGCACGTACACAGACGAGGCCGGATCGGATCCGACCAGCACCACGGCCAAACCTGGCGCATCGTGTCCGGCCGCCGATCGTGCCCTTACCCGCGAAGCAATGCGGTCGAGCAGTTCATTGGCGATGCGTTTGCCGTCGAGCAGTCGTGCGGTCATCGGTGATCCGTAGCCGGGCGCGCATTATCCATGCACCCGGGGTGGCGCTCAAACGGGATGACCATTCGGCGGCCTTGAAACTTGAGGAAGCACGCTCAACCAACCGATTCCTTCCCGTCTGCCAGGGGTCGATGCATTTTGATGCGGAATGCGCGAGCATCCATGCTCCAAATCCAACGCGTGGGAGTCGCCATGACCGAAAACCACAGCGAAATCGAGGCCGCCGCGTTCCGACGCCTGCTCGATCATCTTCGCACCCGCAGCGATGTACAAAACATTGATCTGATGATCATGGCGGGCTTCTGCCGCAACTGCCTCGCCGACTGGTATCGCGAAGCGGCAGCCGAGCGAGGCGTCACGCTCGATCGGGAGGCCGCGCGTGAATACGTATATGGCATTCCGTTCGGGAAGTGGAAAGCCGAGCATCAACGCGACGCGAGCCCGGAACAACTGGCGGCCCTCGAAAAGGCGCAGGCAAAATAGCTTGCCTGATTGGCGACGATGCTCAGCCAAAGAAATTCCGTTCGTGCTGAGCGTAGCTGGCGTAAGCACGCGAAGTCGAAGCACTGATCGACGCGGCCCTTCGACTTCGCTGCGCTACGCTCAGGACGAACGGGACTTCCCGCTGTTCGCAGGCCGAATCAATCACCGTTCGTGCTGAGCCCTTCGACTTTGCGTCTCCGGCGCTACGCTCAGGGCGAACGGGAATTATTCGATGGATTGTGCCGGTTCAATGGCACGTTTCGCGCGCGACGCAGGCATGCCGCCACTAATGTCGTGCGCTGCACATTTGAGCGATATCCTCGTAGCCTTGGAACTGCGCCGACTTGCCGCAACCCGGGCAATCCCGATCCCGCGGCAAGGCAAGTTCCGTGAATCGCGCGTAGAGCGCATCGTAACAAAGCAGTCGGCCGGCAAGGCTGGTTCCGATCCCCAGCACCAGCTTCATCGCTTCGGTTGCCTGCAACATCCCGACCACGCCCGGAACTACGCCGAGCACGCCAGCCTCGCTGCAATTCGGCGCGTCGGCACCCGCAGGCGGTTCCGGGAAAAGGCAGCGGTAGCAAGGCGAATCGGGTCGGCGCGGATCGAACACGCTGACCTGTCCACTGAAACGGTGCACGGCACCGTAGACCAGCGGTATGCCAAGGCGCAAACACGCCGCATTGAGCAGATACCGCGTCGGGAAATTGTCGGCGCCGTCGATGATCACATCATGATCGCGGATCAACTCCTCGACATTCGCAGCGCGCAATCGCTGGTCGCTGGTTTCGATATGGATGCACGGATTCAGCGCGCTCAAGGCCATGCGCGCCGATTCGGTCTTCTTCATGCCGACGCGTGCGTCGGCATGAATGATCTGGCGCTGCAGGTTCGATCGCTCGACGCGATCGTCGTCGATGAGGGTAATCCAGCCGACGCCGGCTGCAGCGAGGTAGATCGAGGCCGGAGCGCCCAGACCTCCCGCGCCGATCAGGGCAACACGCGCCGCGGCGAGTTTGCCCTGGCCGCCCGCACCGATCTCGGGCAGCAACAGGTGCCTCGAATAGCGTTCAGTCATGTCCGCATCGAGCAGCGACTCGGCCAGCGGCAACGCAGCCTGTTTCCATGCGGCAAAACCTCCGCGCACCGATGCGACTCGCGCGTATCCGAGGCCTTGCAGGGTCTCGGCTGCCCGCAGCGAGCGCCGCCCGCTGGCGCACAACGTCAGGATTTCGCGTTCGAGATCGGGCGCGCGATCCACAATGCCGCGTTCCAACTCGCCGCTGGCGATACCCGTCGCATCGCGCGGCATGCCGATGGCACGCTCGGCCTCTTCGCGAACATCGATCAGCAGTGCACCGGCACGTTGACGCGCGAACGCCTCGGCGGGCTCGATTTCCTGGATGAAGATCGGTGGATTCGCCATCGTCCGTGATTGCGCGACGGGATCGCTCATGGGTTCAGCATAGGCCGGGCAGCGGCACGATTTCCACCACGGCGCCGGCCTCGAGTTCATTGACGTCTTCCGGTATCTCCAGAAGGCAGTCCGCGTCCACGACGCCGCGCAACATTCCGGAGCCCTGCAGCGCGAGCGGGGTTACCCATAGCGTGCCGTCATCGCGCGACTCGAGATGGGCGCGCTGGTATTCCGTGCGCGCGTGCCGTTTGCGAATCGGCAGCGCCAAGTGTGCGCGCCACCGCCGCGCAGGCTCCGTGCAGCCTTGCAGCGCGAGCAACCCGGGAAGCACCAGTACCAGCCATGTCACGATCGCAGACACGGGGTTGCCGGGCAGCGCGAATACCAGCGTACTTTCCAATTCGCCGAACAGGATCGGCATGCCGGGTCGGATGCGCACTTTCCAGAAATGGATTCGCCCGATCGCACCGATCAGCTGTGGCATGTAATCGGCCTCGCCGGCCGAGACTCCTCCACAGGTCACGATGACATCGCAGGCACTGGCCGCTTCGCGAAGATGTTCGCGCATCGATGCAGGATCGTCGACGAGATGTGCGACGCGCTCGGGTTCGATGCCGGACTGACGCAAGAGAGCCGCCAGCCCGGGGCCGTTGCTGTCATGAATCTGCCCGAAGCCGAGGGCTTGTCCTGATGCGACGAGTTCATCGCCGCTGCTGAACACGGCGACGCGCGGTGCACGCGACACAGCGACCTCGCCGCAGCCAAGGGTTGCGAGCAAACCGATATCAACCGGCCTCAATCGCCGACCGCTGTGGAGCGCCGTCTCTCCCGACCGGTAATCCTCTCCAGCTCGACGCACATGGGCGCCTCGCGCCGTGTCCCCCGGCACGAGGACGTACTCTCCCTCAATGCGCGCACGCTCCTTGATGACGACTGCGTCCGCGCCCTCCGGCAAAGGTGCACCGGTGGTGATCCGCATGCATTCGCACGGGGCGATGCCCTGGACGGCGGGCGCGCCGGCGAGGATGACACCTGCGAGCCGCAATCGTTTCTCCGCCGTCCCCACAAGGTCGGCGGCACGCACGGCATATCCATCCATCGCAGAATTCGCGAACGGCGGAAGATCATGTGGCGCTGACACGTCTTCCGCGAGGACGCGGCCCAGCGCACCATCGCGCGCCAGGCGTTCGGTGGACAGTTGCCGACTCCGGCACGCCTCCACGATTGCGGCACGGGCCTCCACGATCGGGAGGCGATTGGGGAATTCAGCTTCCGCCATCACGGCTTCGCTCGAATGCGGCGAAATCCTCTGGCGTGTTCAAGTTTGCGAAATGGTGTCCCTGATCGGTGAAGCTGACGCCGATTGCGTCGATCTCGTCTTGCCAGCGCCAGACCGGCGTGCCCGCCTCACTTGCAGCACGTGCGGACTGTGCCAGTCTGCGCGAATAGATCGCAAACAAGGGTTGCCTTCGAGCGCCGTCATGGGCAAAGGCTGCGCACCCCGCATGCATGCGTACGGTGCCGAGCAACTGCCGTACCAGATCCACCGGTGGCGAGACGCAATCGACAGGGACGCTGACCAACCAATCCGCGCCGAGCGCGGCGAGCGCGGCAGCGATTCCGGCCAGCGGCCCGCGAAAACCGGCGGCCTCATCTCGGATGGTGGGTGCGTGCCGCATGTAGTCTTCGATGTTGCGGTTCGCAACGATCAGGATCGAATCGACTTGCGGCCGCAACGCCGCAGTCACGCGGGCGACCAGCGATTGCGTGCCGAGCATTTCCAGCCCCTTGTCGCAGCCGCCCATTCGCACCCCGGCGCCCCCGGCGAGGATTGCACCGGTTATCCGCCAACAGCGCTTGGCGTGCACAGCTCCTGGCATGTCAGCCTTTCTTCCGCTTGACGTGTTTGATCAAACGTTGACGTTGGCGCTGCTGTCTTTCGGTCAGCTCGTTGCGCCTGCCGGCAAACGGATTCTCGCCGTCGCGCAATTCGATGCGCACCGGCGTGCCTTCCAGGCGGTAGCGCTTGCGCAAGAAGTTTTCCAGATAGCGCCGATAGCTTTCGGCGATGTATTTCGTGCGCGAGCCGTGTATCACGATGGTCGGCGGGTTGCTGCCGCCCGGATGAGCATAGCGCAACTTCGGCGCGTGTCCTCGCACGAGCGGCGGCTGGGCGCCTGCTACGGCGGCTTCGAGCGCGCGATTGAGTTCGGACGAGGTGAACTGCCGGTTGGCGGCATGGTGTGCGCGGTCGACCGCTTTCATCAGTTCGCCGATACCGCTGCCGTGCAAGGCCGAGACGTAGACCTGACGTGCCCACGGGACGAACACGAGCTTGCGCGACAACGAGGCACGGCACTGCTCGCGCTGATAACGATCCAGGCCATCCCACTTGTTGACTGCGATCACCAGCGCGCGTCCGGAGTCGAGCACGAGTCCGATGAGGCTCGAATCCTGATCGGTGACGCCTTCGTTTGCATCGAGCATCAGCACGGTGACTTGCGATGCCGTTATCGACTGCATTGCCTTGATCACACTGAACTTCTCGATCGCATCCTCGATACGCGCCCGACGCCGGATGCCCGCAGTGTCGATAAGCGTGTAACGCTTGCCGTCGCGCTCGAGCGCCACCGAGATCGAATCGCGCGTGGTACCGGGTTGGTCCGAGGCAACCATCCGCTCGTCGCCGAGCAAGCGATTCACCAGTGTCGACTTGCCCACATTCGGGCGCCCGACGATTGCGATGCGAATGCCGGATTCGCCAAGCAGCGCGTCGTCCGTCGCCCCGGGTTCCGGCAACAGGGGAGACAACGCGTTCAGCACGCCTCCGATGCCGCGACCATGCGCTGCGGAAACCCCTAGCGTGTCGGGCAAACCAAGCGTGGCAAAGTCCGTCAGCACGGTGTTCTCGTCGAGGCCATCGACCTTGTTCACGAGCAGAAGTATCGGCTTCGATGCGCGGCGCAGGCGCGCAAGGATCGCCTGGTCCGCCGGCAGCAGACCGTCGCGCGCGTCAACCACGAAAAGGAGGACATCTGCCTCGGCGACGGCGCGTTGGGCCTGTCGCGAAGTCGCGCCAACGATACCTTCGGTGATGTCGCCAAGGCCGCCCGTATCGACGAGCACGAACGGTCGTTCAGCCTGATGGCACACGCCGTAGTGCCGGTCACGGGTCACGCCGGGCAAGTCCGCGACCAGTGCGTCGCGTGTTTTTGTCAATGCGTTGAACAACGTCGACTTGCCGACGTTCGGACGCCCCACGATGACGACCACCGGCAACATCAGGAAGACCCGGAGTGAGCCGTGTCCCTAGCGACTGATGCGATAGGCGCCAATGCGACCATCGACGTCCTCGACATACACCACACCGTCGGCAACCACTGGCGCGCCCTCGATGCGATGACGACTGAGGCGTGTGCGCGCAGCCAGTTTGCCATCATCGAGATCCAGCCAGTGCACGTAGCCTTCGAGGTCTCCGACCACCACGTCCTTGCCCTGCACGGCCGGAGCGCTGAGCCATCGATACTGCAATGCATCCTGTTTCCAGCGATTGGCGCCCGTTTGTCGATCGAACGCCCAGACATTTCCCTCGGCATCAACGACCACGACCAGACCAGGGCCGATTGCGACGCCCGCGTAGCTGGAAAGGTCGCGCTGCCATTGGGGTTGGCCCCCCGCCACGGCCAAAGCCACCAACTGCCCTCGATAGCCTGCGGCGTACAGATCGCTGCCATCCAGCGCAAGCGTGCCGTCCACATCGGCGAGGCGTTCGACATCCGTACGCCCCTCGCCGACCGAAACCACTTGCGACCATAGCTGATGGCCATCGCCCAGCTGCAATGCAACCACGCGCCCGTTGTCGAGACCGGCGTATACGACATTGTCCGCGACCAGGGGATTCGAGTTGCCGCGCAGGCTCAGCGAAGGCACCAATTGATCGAACACCCATTTGCGACTGCCGTTGGCCGCATCCAGCCCGGTCAGCCGGCCATCATTGGTTCGCACCACGACGGTTCCGTCGGCGATTGCCGGGCGAGAAATTATTTCCGAGGACGCCTGCACATTCCAGCGCGCACTGCCATCGACAGCCGAATACGCATAGACCTGGCCATCCAGTCCGCCTACCACAAGCAGATCGCCATCGACAGCGGGGCCACCGGACCAGCGCAATGAATTTTCGCCGCGCCGTAGCATCGACCCGATCCGCTTGCCTGCGTGCTGCGTCCAGATCTCCTTGCCCGTTTGCGCATCGAGCGCAGCGATGGTCCCGTCGACGCCCGCGGCGTAGACGCGCCCACCGGCAACGGTCGGCGACATGCGCGCACCCGAATCGCCCGCTCCCTTGCCTACGCGTTCGGTCCACAGCGTCTGGACGTTGATCGTCGGCGTGAGCTCGGTCAGTTTGCGGGGCGGTTCGACATTGTCCTTGGTGCCGATGATGCTCTTGAGGAATGTGCACCCGCTCAGGCCTGTCGCGAGTACCGCGATTATCAGGACGGTCGTGCGCCTCATGACCGCTGCGCCTGCTTGACGGATGGCAGGTCATCCAGCTTCATCTGGACGAAGTTGCTTTCCGGTGCCTGCGGATCGAAGTGCGTGAGCGCGTTCTGGTACGCCGTGCGCGCATCATCGGTGCGCCCGAGCTTTGCCGACGCGTCGCCGCGCAGTTCCGCAGCGAGGCCCGGATAGGCGTCCTTGGGCATCGTATCGAGCAGCTTGATCGCCGCGTTCGCATCGCCTTCGGCGAGCGTCACGCGCGCGAGGCGCAAGGCGCTCAAGGCTTTCATCGCGCTGCCATCGGCATGCTCGTGCGCCCACGAAAGATCGGCCGCGGCGGCTTTGAGGTCGCCGTTGGAGCTGGACTGATCGGCTTGGCGCATGGCGGCAAAAATCGCGTAAGCAGTGTTCGAGTAATCCTTGCGCAACGCATCGGCGAGCTTGTCGGCATCGTCGTTGCGATGGGCATCCAAGGCGCCGACAAGAGCCTGGTATTGCGCAGCCGCTTCGGCATTCCGATGCAGGCGATGCACTCTCCACTGCTGCCATCCGAAAATCAGCCCGAGCCCGAGCAGGACGCCAACGGCGATGGAGATCGCGTTCTCGCGCAGCCACTGGCGAACGAGTTCGCCCTGTTCGTGTTCGTCGAGTATGTCAAAAGCCATGAAAACACCTTGAACGGGCGGCGGAAATTGCATCCAGGATATCTGCGAACCCAGGCGAAACGTGCCATTCGCTGGCTGTCGCGATGCAGCGGCGCACAAGAGTAGCAGGAAACTCCGATTCTGCGACGGGGCTCGCGGATGAAACGGGGGATATCAAACGACAGTGTGCATCCGGCGCCGTTGTTCAGTTATCGCTGACCGGAGCCTGCGGCCCGTTCGGCCCGAACAGCACCAGGCGTGCAACATTGGCGTGGCGGAACGGGCCGAGGTCCACGGGCGTGCCATCGCTCTCGATGTCGACACCCACCGTGTTGCCAATACGCACCGATAGCGGGTCGTCACTGCGATACGAACGCTCGGTTCCCGCCGGCAGCAATCCGTATTCGAGCTTGGTGCCGTCGGATCCGATCACTTCGACCCAACTCGCCTGGGTGATCTTCAATGTCAGCACGTGCGAGCCGGCTTTCTCGACGGGTACGACGGGCGCTTCGTCCACGAGCGGCGAAGCGGGGAATGGGGCCATCGAGGCCACGATCGGTTCCGGCGCGGCCGGTTTGATATCGACCGGTGGAGGGGCAACGGAGACGGCATCGATGCCGCTGGCACCGGCGCGACCTTGGGCATTGCCAGTCGTCGTGGCGGCAGCACCGTTCGGCACATCCAGCGGTGCGGTGCGCGCGAGATTCTGTTCCAGTCCGCCATGCGTGGCCAGCCACACCGCCGGCGCCACGATAAGGGCCGTGAGAATCAGATATGTCGCACTGACCGAGTAGCGATCGAACAGGTAGCGAGAACGCGACACCGTCCCGGTCAGGACAAGATCAGCCGGTTCCACCGCGCATCCGTCGGCATTTTCCGCAACCTCGACCGGTACATTGACGAGCTTGGCATAACTTGTCAGGTAGCCTCTCAGGTATACGCCATGATCAAGTGTGGCGTAATCGTTGCCCTCGAGCCGCCCGATCAATCGCGGTGGCAACTTGAGGCGTGCGGCGACATCTTCGCGGCTCAGTCCCGCGCGCTCGCGCGCCGCGCGCAGGCGCGCACCGATTGTGGTCGCTTTGGACTCCTGCAAATCACGATTCGAGATACCGGCGTCACCCTCGCTCGGTTGATACACTTTATTCACTCCCGTCGCCATTGCGGCGACTTTTTCGTTTGTCGCTCCAGCAGACTCTTCGATCTGCTCCGGAGCGATGATTTGTTCGAACAGCGGCAAGGTAAATTGCTCGCCGCATGCGTCCGCTCGTCGCGGGTCCAGTGCATGCGCTGGCGGAGCCGTCGGGCGCGACGCGCGCCCTCTTTCCACGGATGGTTCCTCTTGGCTCCCGAGTCCGCTTGTGGGATGTTCTTTCATGATGCGCTCGGGGAGTTCAGTGCGCGAGCCTGTTCCGATTCCGGGAAACCCTGGATCAGGCGGCGCGTGTAATCGCGCGCGGCATCCGCGTTGCCGAGCCTCAGTTCGATGTTGCGGCCGAGCAGCAGTGACTCCGGACGCGGCTTGGACACCGATTCAAATCGTTGGACAAATGCGCGGGCGTGAAAATAATCGCCCTGGTGATAGAGCACCGACGCGAGCTGGAAAAGCGCTTCGGCGTTGCGCGGCGATTGTTGCACCGCGCCGCGCAGATCGCGCTCGGCGGCGGGATACTTGCCGGCCTTGACCAGGCAGGTTCCGGCATTTGTCAGCGCGACATCGGGCGTCTTGTAGAACGGGTCGGCGACAGCGCGGTCGAAATAAACGTTGGCCTCGTCGTAGCGTCCCAGCTTACAAAGGAACGCTCCATAATTGTTGAGCTCGTCGCCACTCTTGGGCTTGAGTTCCGCCGCACGCCGATAGTGTTCCTCGGCCTGTTTCAGGTCACCGATGTTTTCATACAGCAACGCAATGACCGTATGCGCGTCGGCGTAATTGGCGTCGAAAGACAGCGCCTTGTTCAGTTTGTCCAGCGCCAGTTCGAGTTTGCCCTGCTGCATGTACTTCTGGCCAAGTTCGGTATGCACGCGAGCCGCTTCCTCATTACGGGTCGCCGCATCCTCCTTCTTCACGCCTGTGGCATTGCTGGCACAGCCGGCGAGCAAGGCCCCTGCCAGCGCCAATGCACACCATCGCACGGCGCGCTCATGCCGCATGCGCGATCCCCTGTTCGAGCTTGCGGCGGAAATCAGCCTGCCGGCGGGTACGATCCAGTACTTGCCCCTTGAGCTGGCCGCAAGCAGCATCGATGTCTTCCCCGCGCGTGCGTCTCACCATCGCCATGACACCGGCATCCATCAGGACACCCTGGAATACACGGATGGTGGCGTCGTCCGGCCGCTCGTAGTGTGTCCCGGGGAAACGGTTGAACGGAATGAGGTTGACCTTGCTTGGCAAGCGCCGCATCAATTTGACGAGCTGACGCGCGTGTTCCGGCTTGTCGTTGACGCCCTTGAGCAACGTGTACTCGAACGTGATCGTCGCGCGTGGCCGGCGTGCCGCGTAGCGCGCGCACGCGGCGAGCAGGTCGTCTATCGGGAACTTGCGATTGAGTGGCACCAGTTCGCTGCGCAGTTCGTCACACGGCGCATGCAACGACACCGCCAGCGAAACGTCGATGGCTTCGGAAAGCTTGTCGATCATCGGCACCAGCCCGGCGGTCGACAAGGTCACGCGTTTGGCAGCGAGACCAAAACCGAGATCGTCGCGCATCACACGCATCGCGGTGACGACATGATCGAAGTTCAACAGCGGCTCGCCCATGCCCATCATCACGACATTGGTGAGCCTGCGTTGCCGATGCGGTGCGTTGCCTAGGTCGCTGGCCGCCACCCATACCTGGCCGATAATTTCGGCCGCGGACAGATTGCGGTTGAAGCCCTGCGTGCCAGTAGAGCAGAAAGTGCAATTGAGACCACAGCCTACCTGCGAGGAAACGCAAAGCGTGCCGCGGCTCGGCTCCGGGATGAAAACCGTTTCCACCGCATTTCCGGCATCCATGCCGAGCAGCCATTTGCGCGTGCCGTCCTCGGATTGCTTGTGCATCCTGACGTCCGGTGGAACGATGGCGGCAACCGCCTCGAGCTTGGAGCGCAGCGCCTTTCCGACATCCGTCATTTGGGCAAAGTCGGTCACATGCCGGTGATAAATCCACTTCATCGCCTGGTCGGCGCGCCACGGCTTTTCACCCAGCGAGGAGAAAAAATCACGCAAGCCCGCGCGATCGAAATCGAGCAGATTGGTCTTGCAGCCTGGCGTGGCGGGTGATGAATTCATGGATCGGGAAAAATGAGGACCATGTACAAACAGTTCCTGTTACTCATCTTAATGGGCGAACGTCTATACGTCTAAATGTCTGCGACGCACGGCGCTGTGCTGCATGCCCGCTCACCCGCGACTACATAGTTCTTGCGTTGTGAAAAAAAACGCGATTTCGGCACGCGCATTCTCTGCACTATCCGAACCGTGCACGGCATTGGCATCGATTGAATCGGCGAAGTCCGCGCGGATGGTTCCGGCAGCGGCATTTGCCGGATCGGTCGCACCCATCAATTCGCGATTGCGCGCAATCGCGTCGTCGCCTTCGAGCGTCTGGATCATCACCGGCCCCGAAATCATGAACTCGACGAGGGCACGAAAGAATCCGCGTTCGCGATGCACCGCATAAAAACCTTCCGCCTCCTCGCGCGAAAGATGTTTCATCTTCGCGGCGATGATCTCGAGCCCGGCTTTCTCGAAGCGCGAGTAAATCTGACCAATTACATTCTTGGCAACGGCATCGGGTTTGATAATCGAAAGCGTGCGCTCGAGCGCCATGTGGCGGGGTCCTTGCAGACAGGTTTCGCGTGGCTGAACGGCTTCGCAGCATGACTGCAAAACCATGATGGTTCTGTGACTTAGCTAGCTATTTCACAGACGATTCTAGCCAAACGCGACACTTTTTGACACCCCGCCCGATACCTGGAGTAAGGTGCGCTCCTGGTCGCCTTCCGGAAATTGCCATGAGCACTCCCCCTGTTCGCGTTCGTCGGGCCGCGGTTTTGGGCGCCGGCGTCATGGGCGCACAAATCGCGGCGCATCTGGCCAATGCGGGTGTCGAAACGCTGCTGTTCGATCTTGGCGCAAAAGGCGCCGATCACAACGCGCTGATCCAAAAGGCCATCGCCGGACTGATGAAATTGTCGCCTGCTCCGTTGGCCATCAAGTCGCGTGCCGCAGCCATCATGGCGGCCAATTACGACGACGACCTGGAGCGCCTGCGCGAGTGCGACCTGATCATCGAGGCGATCGCAGAACGACTCGACTGGAAGCTCGACCTCTACGGCAGGATTGTCTCCTATCTATCTGATACAGCTATAATTGCAAGCAACACATCTGGTCTGTCCATTGCATCGCTGGCCGAAGCGTTGCCGGTATCGCTGCGCCCACGATTTTGCGGAATCCATTTCTTCAATCCGCCGCGCTACATGCATCTGGTCGAACTGATTGCGACTCGCGAAACCGATCCCTCGATGCTTGCGGGGCTCGAGGCTTTCCTGACGACGACTCTCGGCAAAGGGGTGATCCACGCCAAGGACACGCCGAACTTCATCGGCAACCGGATCGGTGTGTTCTCGATCCTCGCAACTCTCCATCACACGATGCAGTTCGGACTCGGCTTCGATGTGGTGGATGCCTTGACCGGACCGGCCATCGGTCGGCCGAAAAGCGCTACGTGGCGTACTGCCGATGTGGTGGGGCTCGACACGCTGACGCATGTCATCAAGACCATGGCCGATACGCTGCCGGACGATCCCTGGCATCGTTACTTCAAGACGCCCGGCTGGCTTGCCGGATTGATCGAGAAGGGCGCACTGGGGCAAAAGACCGGCGCCGGGATTTATCGCAAGGCCGGCAAGGAAATCCAGGTGCTGGATCTGGCGAAGCTGGATTACCGGCCCTCGGCGCAGCAGACCTCCGACGAGATTGCCGAGATCCTGGCTATCAAGGATCCCGCCGAAAAGTTCGCCGGACTGCACGCCTCGGACGACCCGCAGGCACGCTTTCTGTGGGCCGTCTTTCGAGACCTTTTCCATTACAGCGCCTTCCATCTGGCTGACATTGCAGAGACCGCGCGTGATGTGGACCTCGCGATCCGCTGGGGCTACGGATGGAAACTCGGACCGTTCGAAAGCTGGCAGGCGGCGGGTTGGCAGCAGGTCGCAACCTGGATCGCCGAAGACATTGCCGCGGGCAAGAGCATGAGCGATGCGCCGTTGCCGGACTGGGTAAACGATGGCCGTAAAGGCGTCCATCATGCAGCCGGTTCGTTTTCGCCGCGCGCAGGCAAGGATTTGCCGCGCTCGTCACAGCCGGTATACCGGCGCCAGCTATTCCCCGATCCGATGATCGGCGAGACTTTCGATCATGGGACAACCATCTTCGAGAACGCCGGGTTGCGCATGTGGCATCTGGGTGACGACATCGCCATTGCCTCGTTCAAGACACGCATGAACACCGTCAATGACGACGTACTCGATGGGTTGCAGCGCGCCGTGGAAATCGCCGAGGCGGATTTTGGCGCGCTGGTCCTGTGGCAAACCGGCGAGCCGTTTTCGGCGGGCGCCGATCTCAAGGGCGCGTTGGGTTTACTCAAGGCCGGCAAGACCGCCGAGTTCGAGGCGATGGTCGCGAATTTCCAGGCAACCAGCATGCGACTCAAGCATTCACTGGTGCCGGTTGTCGCCGCGGTGCGCGGTCTCGTACTGGGGGGCGGCTGCGAGTTCCAGATGCATTCCGCACGCACGGTTGCCGCGCTCGAAAGCTATGTCGGACTGGTTGAAGCCGGTGTCGGCCTGTTGCCGGCAGGCGGCGGACTGAAGGAAATCGCGTTGCGCTGCGCCAAGGCTGCGCCAGATGGCGATCCGTTCGAAGGCGTGAAGCGCTGGTTCCAGATTGTTGCGATGGCCAAGATGTCTGGTTCTGCCCTGGAGGCACAACAGATGGGCCTGCTGCGTGACGACGACGTTGTCGTGTTCAACAGTTTCGAGCTGCTGTATGTCGCCAAGCAGCAGGCGATTGCGCTCAAGGAATCGGGCTATCGCCCCCCGCTGCCCGCGCGCAACATTACCGTGAGTGGAGATGTCGGCACCGCGAGCCTCAAGATGATGCTGGTCAATATGCGCGAAGGACGCTTCATTTCCGATCACGACTACGAAATCGCGAGCCGTATCGCCGACACGCTGTGCGGCGGCGTCATCGAACGCGGTTCCGAAGTCGACGCGCGCTGGCTGCTCGACCTGGAGCGGCGGCATTTCGTCGAGTTGGCGCAGATGCCCAAGACCCAGGAGCGCATCGAACACACCATGAAAACCGGCAAGCCGCTGCGCAATTGATTGCTGCACAAAGTTTGGTCAACGTTTGCCCTGAGCGTAGCCGAATAGCGGCGACGTCAAAGGGTCAGCTGCAAGGCTTCGACGCCGCGACGTTCGCGCTTCGGCCGGCCCGATCGAAACTGAGATGACATCTCGTCCATCGGTGATATCCAACCACTCGCAAGGTCTCCGCTCATGACCAAACCATCCCAGGACGCCTACATCGTCGCCACGCTGCGCACCCCGGTCGGCAAGGCGCCGCGCGGCGTGTTCCGCCATACACGTCCCGACGACCTGCTTGCACATGTCATACGCAGCGTGATCGACCAATGCGCTGGCATCGATCCTTCCCGCATCGCCGATGCGATCATCGGCTGCGCGATGCCCGAGGCCGAGCAAGGCATGAACGTCGCGCGCATCGGCGCGTTGCTGGCCGGATTGCCCGACTCGGTTCCCGGTGTCACCGTCAACCGCTTCTGCTCCTCGGGCCTGCAGGCAGTGGCAATGGCCGCCGATCGCATCCGTCTCGGCGAAGCCGAGCTGATCCTCGCCGGCGGTACCGAATCGATGAGCATGGTGCCGATGATGGGCCACAAGATTGCGATGAATCCGATCGTATTCGAGGACGAAAACGTCGCTATCGCCTATGGCATGGGCATTACCGCCGAGAAAGTCGCCGAGCGCTGGAAGATCAGTCGCGAGGATCAGGATGCATTCGCGTTGCAGAGTCATCAGCGCGCGATCGCCGCGATCGAATCCGGCGCGTTCGAGGACGAGATCGCGCCATTCCAGCTCGACGATCGTTATCCCGATCTGGTTTCGCGCGGCGTGCGCGAAGACCGCCGCGTGATCGACACCGACGAGGGTCCGCGCAAGGACACCAGCATCGAGGTACTGTCCAAACTCAAGCCCGTGTTCCGCATGGGCGGAAGCGTGACCGCCGGCAACTCGTCGCAGATGTCCGACGGCGCCGGCGCCGTATTGCTGGCCAGCGAAGCGGCGATCAACGAATACGGCTTGACTCCCCTCGCCCGTTTCGTCGGTTACGCCGTCGCCGGTGTGCCGCCCGAAATCATGGGCATCGGCCCCAAGGAAGCGATTCCGAAAGCGCTGGCCGAAACCGGCATCAAGCAGGATGCTCTCGACTGGATCGAACTCAACGAGGCGTTCGCGGCGCAGGCACTTGCCGTGATCCGCGATCTCGGCCTTGATCCGGCCAAGGTCAATCCGCTGGGTGGCGCGATTGCTCTTGGTCACCCACTAGGTGCAACCGGCGCCGTGCGCGTCGCGACACTGATCCACGGCCTGCGGCGGCGCAAGGAGAAATACGGCATGGTCACGATGTGCATCGGCACCGGCATGGGGGCCGCCGGGATTTTCGAGGCGCTATAGCCGAATCCAGGATGTGGACTCCACCACCGCGCTGGCTGCGCGAATGGCGCAGGCCGGGCCAGAACTTCATGCCGTAACCGGCCGAGGTCCCTGACGGCGTTAACTCCGTTTTCAATGCGCCGGGTCAGGCAAGCAGATCAGCAAACTCCGGATGCCGGCAGATATAAGCCGACGCATACGAGCACCCAGGCACGACCTTCCATCCCTCCCGTCGCGCGGTTTGCAACGCCGCGAGCGTCAGTGCCGCTGCCACGCCGCGACCTCCGACCGCTGCCGGCACACGCGTATGCGAAATGGTCATTATTCCATTGGCCAATCGATACTCGAGCCCACAAGGCTCGCCATCTATCGTGGTACGAAAGCGTCTTGCACCTGCGTCGTGGTGGATGTCGGGACTCATGCCGTACTCAACTTCCTGCCAGGAAATTCATCGTCTCTACAACCTTCGTGGCGAGTTCCATTTGGCGTGCAGCCGCCGTAGACGAAGCCGCCATTCGGCCACGATGGGCCGAATCCGACTTGCTCCGGCTCCAGCAAGACGACGTCCTGCACGCGGCGTTCGGCAGGTCCGCCCCCGTTCTGGGTCTCGCGTGTCCCTGCGGCTGACTCGATGCGGGAAGCCACACCATCCGGCGCGCTCTAGTGGCGATGCGTTGTGCAGCGCCGCGGCGTGGTCTTGGTTTGTGGCTCCCATTGCTGCTGTCATTGCGGTTGCACATTCGGAACACTTCCCTGCTCATCGAGCCCTATCTGCAACCAGCCGAGATTGAGGCCGATGCGGGTCGCCTCGGGATTGGCCCAGGCGTAAGTCAGCACCTGGGCGCTCGCGTCCTCGATGACCGACAGCTTCAGGATCGGCGTATGACTCTGGCGATAGGTCAGGCGTTCGAGAGCGATCGAATACCCCGATGCAGCGCCATCGCGCCATTCGAGTTCTGCGCGGCCTCCCTCGCTTGACAAGCGCAACCCGCGGTTCATGTGCCAGTCCTTGCTCTCCGCGCTGGCCTTGGGGCCGGCGCCATTGATGGCTGCCCAACCCGAGAACCAGTGCACGCGCCTCAGATTTTCGCGCGCCGCGGCACCGCGCGCCTGGTCGGCATAAAACCGTATGTGCAGGAATTCGCCCTCGCGCTCGAACGAGAGCGGCAACAACGCCGCGTTGCTGCCGATACCGGGCGCGATCGTCGCGCATGCCGCCGCATCGGCGTTCGCATGCAACGCATATGCGACCGATGTTTCGTGCAGGCTGCACGCATCGAGAGCCGCCCACTGCGACGCCTCGAAATCCTTGCCGCTTCCAGGCGTCGCCGTCAGGCCGCGATAAGGCGTGAGCATCACCGAACCATCGGCGGCAATCCGACGCTGCATCGCCCAAGTCGAGTCCAGAGGCGGCTCGGTGTCCAGATGCACTCGCCAAAGAGTCCAGCCGTTCGGCGGCTGGGGCTCCAGCGTCAGCACGACATGCGGTGGTGCGGCGGTCTGTTGGGTGCGCGACTGCCACACCTGCTCGTGATTGTCGAAGGTACCGGCCATCGGCAACGACGCGTCCTCATCGCTGAGGGACGCCACGGCGAGGCCGCCACGAATTTCGTGGCAGCCGGTCAATAGCATCAACCCGACCATTGCGGCGCAATAACATCGAAGATTCATGGTGCGATCATTGCTCGCGCAGGAAGGTGCGCGTGGCGTCGACGAGATCCGGATCCTGCAGAGCGTAATGGATCGTCGCCTTCAGTACGCCGAGCTTGTTGCCGCAGTCAAAACGCGTGCCTTCGAAACGACAGGCCAGGACCGATTGGTGCGCAAGCAGCGCCTCGATCGCATCGGTCAACTGGATCTCGCCTCCGGCGCCGGGTATGGTTTTCTCCAGTAGATTGAAGATTCGGCCCGGCAGCACATAACGGCCGACAATTGCGAGATTCGACGGAGCATCCTCGGGTTTCGGTTTTTCGACCAGGTGCCTCACGCGCGCGGCGCGCCCGGGCAATTCTTCTGCATCGACGATGCCGTAGCGGTCGGTTTGCTCGTGCGGAACTTCCTCGACCGCGACGACACTTGCTGACTCGGCGGCGCCGAGTTCGGCCATCTGCCGCAGCGCACCCGGACGTCCGCTGCCTGGCGAACCATTCCAGATCAGATCGTCCGGCAGGATGACGCCGAATGGCTCGTCGCCGATCACCGGTTTGGCGCACAGCACCGCGTGGCCCAGACCGAGCGCTTCGGCCTGGGTAACGAACACGCATCGCACCGAAGCCGGCAATACATTTCGCACGATTGCGAGCAGTTCGCGCTTGCCGGAGCTTTCAAGCTTGCTCTCGAGCTCGGGCGCGCGATCGAAATAATCCGCAATCGCGTGCTTGTAGCGATTGGTCACGAAGATCAGCGTATCGGCCCCCGCGTCAACCGCCTCGTCGACTGCATACTGGATCAATGGTCGATCCAGGACCGGCAGCATTTCCTTCGCGACGACCTTGCTCGCGGGGAGAAAGCGCGTACCGAGACCAGCCACGGGAAAGACAACCTTGCGCAGGGTTTGCTGCATCGTGAATCCTCAGAAAGCGTTGGAACCAAAGGTGAGCACCCGGGCCGTGTTGCCGGATTCGTGCGCGACGAACTCCGGCAGCATCTGCCCGAGTATGCGCCGCAGCGTTTCCTCGTCGTAATTGCGCACAGCCACCCTTGCCTCCCGCAACTGTGCCGCGAGCAATGATGACGCCATGCTCCGCGGTTGCGACAGGAAGATCTTGGCGTGGGTGGTTTTCTCATAGTGTTCGAGAGGATGAAACAGTTCCTCGAACAGCTTTTCCCCCGGACGCAACCCGGTGTAGACGATCGCGAGATCGCGGCCGCTCTGCTTGCCGGCAAGACGGATCATTTGTTCAGCGAGATAACTGATACGCACGGGTTCGCCCATGTCCAGCGCGAAGATTTCACCCCCCTGCCCGAGCACGGCCGCTTGCAGGATCAACTGGCAGGCCTCGGGGATGGTCATGAAATAACGCGACATCTCCGGATGCGTCACGGTGATCGGGCCGCCCGCGCGAATCTGCTCACGAAACAGCGGTACCACCGAGCCGGCCGAATCGAGCACATTGCCAAACCGCACCGTAATGAAACGCGTGTTGGAGCGACTTGCGAAGTTCTGGCAGAACAATTCCGCCACGCGCTTGCACGCCCCCATGATGCTTGCCGGATTGACCGCCTTGTCGGTCGAGATCAGTACGAAACTGTCCACGCCATGGCGATCCGCCGCATCAGCCACCACTTCGGTACTGAGCACGTTGTTGCGGAACGCTTCGCGTACCTGCCCCTGCAGCAACGGCACATGCTTGTAAGCCGCGGCGTGGAACACCACCTGCGGGCGCCACCTTGCAAACACGCGCTCGCATGCGGCCTCGTCGCCGCAGTCGCCGAGACAGGCATTGAACAACAGATCCGGAGACTCGCGTCGCAATTCCTGCTCGATGCGATAAAGGTTGTACTCCGACAGCTCGATGACGGTCAGCGACTCGGCGCCGAGCCGCGCGACCTGCCGGCACAGTTCCGCGCCGATCGAGCCGCCGCCTCCGGTCACCAGCACGCGTTTGCCCGACAGGCGCGTGCGGATGGCCGTCCAGTCGAGCTGGACCGGTGCGCGACCCAGCAAATCCTCTATCGCGACTTCTTTGAGCTCGTTGAAACTGGAGCGGCCGGCGACCACGTCCTCGAGTCGCGGCACCGTGCGAAACGGGAGGTTGCACGCCTCGCACAAATCCACCACGCGCTGCATCTGCGCATTGGTGGCCGAAGGCATCGCAATCACGAGGATTTGCGCCGCGGTTTCCCGAGCGCGCTGCACCAGCTGGTCCAAGGTCCCGAGAACCGGCACGCCGTGCACGCGCGCGCCGCGCAACTGCACATCGTCGTCGAGAAATCCCATCGGAACGTAGCGGTTTTCGCGCAGCAGATCGCGCACCAGCGCCTCGCCCGCCTTGCCGGCGCCAAGCACCAGCATGCGCTCGCTCGGGGCATGCGCCATGAAATCCAGACGGCTGTCCTTCCAGTATCGATACGCCAGGCGCGGAGCACCGAGCAGTACCGCGAGTACCAGCGGATACAATGCGAGGACGGTACGCGGTACGGTCGCGAGACGGTTGTACAGGAACAGTGTCAGGGCGACAGCCAGCGCACCGAGCACGCACGCACGAATGATGTTCCACAAATCGGGAAGGCTGGCAAAGCGCCACAGCCCCTTGTAGAGACCGGTCCACCAGAAAATCAGGCCTTGCGCGAGCAAGACCAGGCACGCCTCGGGACCGAACAGCGCCAGCATCGGCTGGTGCACTTCGAATGACCAGCGCACTGTGCTGATCGCCGTCCAGGCGATCCAGACCATGCCCAGATCATGAATCACCACCGCGAGACGCGGATGGATCGCCGCGACGAAATTACGCGGCCACATCACCGTCCCGTCTTGCATTCACCCGTTTCAAGCAATGCATCCGGGCGCCACACCAGAGGAGGCCTCCAGCGGTATAAACGGCCGCAGCCAAGGCGCCGCCCGCATACGGCCGCATTCGCATGATCGCGGACGTAGCCGGCACGACGATGAAGAGGTTCCACAGCATGTACAGTCCTGCGACACGAGCGTGCGAAAGCCCGCTGCGAGCCAGCCACTGATAGAGATGTTCGCGATGCGCACTATACCAGCGGCGTCGATGCGCAATGCGCACTGCGAGCGTCAGCGTCGCGTCGAGCGTGAAGGCCGAAAAAACGACCATCACCGCCGCGAGCGAAAGAGCCGAGCCTCGGATGCAAAGGATCGCCAGAATGCCGAGCCACAACCCCAGCACGCCACTGCCGACATCGCCCATGAACACGCGCGCCCGCGGGAAATTGAATGGCAGGAAGGCAGCGACCGCCGCAGCACCGACCAGCGCGAGGCGGCTCAGCATCGGCATCCCGGCGAAAAGCGCCGCCATGGCGATCACGATCGACACGAACACGGCTTGCAGCGCCAGCAATCCGTCTATGCCATCCATGAAGTTGTGCAGGTTGACCGACCACACCAGCGCGAGGCCAAGTCCCAGCAGCGCAAGAGACTTCATGACAGGTCCCGCTGCAACAGCCGCCGTCGGCACAAGCGCAGCCAGAACCAGGATGACTGCGAAAACATGCACTGCAACGCGCACCGCTGCCGCCTGCGATTGGTGATCGTCCCAGAATCCCACCGCGGCGACGGCCATCACCGCGCTCGCAAGAAGAAGGCTGGTGGCGGGAGTGGTTGCAGTGCCCGGCAACAACCCGCACGCGACCAACGCGATTGCGAAGCCGACACCGCCGCCGCGCGGCGTCGGCATGCTGTGGGAACGGCGCCGCCCAGGCATGTCCAGAAGTCGTGTGGGCGCTCGGTGCATGACCACCCCGGCCAGTGCCGCGCTGACCAACGCCGCGACGAGCATGAGCAACGCGGTTGTTGCCCAGGAATCAGCAACGAAGGACATGCGGCCTATTCGCCGACGACGCCGTGAATCGGGCGTACCGAATCCCAGGTCTTGCAGCTCGGACACTGCCAATGATGCGCCTTGGCGCCAAATCCGCATTTGCTGCAGCGGTACATGGCCTGGCCCTCCAGCAACTTGCGCGTGAGGTCCCGAAGGCTGAGGAAGATTTCACGCCCTTCGCCATTGGCACTATGCAGATTGACATCGATCAGCGCCATCAGGGCGCGCACCGACGGTCGCTGGCGCAACGCTCGATTGAGGAATTCGATCGCCGCTGGCTCGCCGCGTGTCTTTGCATACAGCTTGGCCAATGCGAGCACGGGCGAAACACCCTGATAGCGCTCGGTCGTCGCGAGCAGGAACTCTTCGGCGCGCTGCAAACGATCGGCACGTGCATAACATTCGAGCAGCGGTGCCAGGACTTCGGGTACGTAATCCACGTCCTGATCGACGACTCGCTCAAAGGCCGCTATCGCGCGATCGAGTCGGTCGCACGACGCTTCGACGTTCCCCGCAATGATTCCGGCGCGCACGCAATCGGGATCCGCTTCGTACGCCAGGTCGATGTACCGCCGGGCCTCGTCCCAATCGAGCTGGGCGCGGACCTGTTCCGAAAGTTCGCAGTAGAATTGCGCGATGATCGAACCTTGCGATTCGCCCGAAATGCGTTCGAGCCGCCGGGCATGGTCGATCGCCTGATCCCAATCGCGTTCGTGTTGGTAGATCGCAATCAAGTGCTTGAGCGCCGAGGGTGCCATCGAGTCCATTGCCACGAGGTCGATGAACAAGGTCTCGGCCCGATCGAGCAGGCCTGCGCGCATGTAGTCCTCGCCGAGTTCGAGCAGCGCGACGGTTTTTTCGGCGTCGTTCAGCGTCGGCCGTGCGATGAGATTCTGGTGCACGCGGATCGCGCGATCGACTTCGCCGCGCCGACGAAAAAGGTTACCGAGTGCGAGGTGGGTTTCAACGGTATCGCGGTTGATGTCGGCGAGCTTGAGGAAGACTTCGATGGCCTTGTCCTGCTGCTCGTTGAGCAGGTAATTGAGCCCCCGGAAATAGCTGGTCGACAACTCGTTGACGCGCAAACCCGAGCTGCGTTCGCTGCCACGGCGTGCAACATACCAGCCGGAAAATGCCGCGACGGGCAGAAGCAGGAACAGCAACGCCAGCTCGTTCATGGCGATCGATCACGCGGCGGCGGTTTCGACGCATCCTGCAATTCGCGCCGGCAGCGGCGCAGCTCTCTCTTCAATCGTGGCACACGCCCAAGCCACAACACAATTCCGCCAAGCAACCAGCCAAGCGACAATGCGCCGAGCAAGGCACCGCCCTTGGGGACGCTCAATCGAGCGAAATAGAAATCAAGCCCGATTCGTCCAGCGTTGAGCGCGCCGAACAACGCCCCCAGGCCGAGGAACACGAAAACGCAGAGCACCACGCCCAGGCGCATCGCGCATCACCCGGATGCGTTCGAGTTGACGCGCTCGCGAAGTTCCTTGCCGGGCTTGAAATGCGGTACATGTTTGCCGGGCAGTGCGACCCCTTCACCCGTCTTCGGATTGCGGCCCATACGTGGCGGCCTGTAGTGAAGCGAAAAACTGCCGAAACCGCGAATCTCGATGCGTGCGCCAGTCGCCAGAGCCTGGCTCATTTGCTCGAGCAGACTCTTGACGGCGAGCTCCACATCGCCCGCGGCGAGATGCTTTTGCCGCAGGGCCAGGGCTTCTATCAGTTCCGACTTGGTCATTGCATTGAAAGCGCCGTGCTGGATTCGATATGGAAAGCGCCCGCCAATACTGGTGGGCGCGACTCTTTCCGCTGAAGATTGCGAGGCAATCGCTTCGCGCTACTCGGAACGATCCATCTGCTCCTTCAAAAGCGCACCGAGCTTGGTGGTGCCGCCAGAGGCGCTCTGATAATCGTCGAGCACCTGTTGCAAGTCCTCCTCGTCCTTTGCGCGAATCGAGAGTTGCAGCGAACGCCCTTTGCGATCCATGCCGATGAACTTGGCTTCGACAGAATCCCCGACCTTGAGTCGTGTGGTCGCGTCGTCGACCTTCTCCTTGGCGATGTCGCTCGCGCGCAGATAACCTTCCACCCCCTCCGATAGATCGATCGTCGCGCCGCGCGCATCGACCTCGCGCACGGTTCCGTTGAGGATGCTGCCACGCGGATGCGCAGCCATGAACTGCCCGAATGGATCCTGTTCGAGTTGCTTGATGCCAAGCGAGATGCGTTCGCGTTCCGGATCGACTGCCAGCACCACCGTGTCGATTTCCTCGCCCTTCTTGAAGTTGCGCACGAGTTCCTCGCCGGTGCCTTGCCAGGAAATGTCGGACAAATGCACGAGACCGTCGATACCACCATCGAGACCGACGAAGATGCCGAAATCGGTTATCGATTTGATGCTGCCGACCACGTGCTCACCCTTCTTGTGGATCGCGGCAAACGCTTCCCACGGATTGGCGCGCGTCTGCTTGATTCCGAGCGAGATGCGGCGCCGCTCCTCGTCGACGTCGAGCACCATGACCTCCACTTCGTCGCCAACCTGCACCACCTTGCCCGGATTGACGTTCTTGTTGGTCCAGTCCATTTCCGACACGTGCACGAGACCTTCGACGCCCGGCTCGAGCTCGACGAAACACCCGTAGTCGGTGACGTTGGATATCTTGCCCATCATCCGGGTTTCGCTCGGGTAGCGGCGAGCGATATTCACCCATGGGTCCTCGCCAAGTTGCTTGAGACCCAGCGACACGCGATTGCGTTCGCGGTCGAACTTGAGCACGCGCACATCGAGCTCGTCGCCAACGTTGACGACTTCCGAAGGATGGCGCACGCGCTTCCAGGCCATGTCGGTGATATGCAGCAGGCCGTCGATGCCGCCAAGGTCCACGAACGCACCATAGTCGGTGAGATTCTTGACCACGCCCTTGACGACCGCACCCTCGACCAGGCGTTCGAGCAGCTTTTCGCGCTCTTCGGAGAATTCGCTTTCGACCACGGCCCGTCGCGACACGACAACATTGTTGCGCTTGCGATCGAGCTTGATGATCTTGAACTCGAGTTCCTTGCCTTCCAGGTAACTCGGATCGCGCACCGGGCGCACATCGACCAGGGAGCCGGGCAGGAATGCCCGTACGTCCTTGATGTCCACCGTGAACCCACCCTTGACCTTCCCGGAAATACGGCCGGTCACGGTGGAATCGCCGGATTGCGATTCTTCGAGCTCATCCCACACCATCGAGCGCTTGGCCTTCTCGCGCGACAGCATGGTTTCGCCGAATCCATTCTCGATCGCGTCGAGCGCGACCTTCACCTCATCGCCAACCTCGATTTCCAGGTCACCCGCGTCATTGCGGAACTGCTCGATCGGGATGATACCTTCGGACTTGAGGCCCGCATTGACGACCACGACGTCGGGTCGAATCTCGACCACAATCCCCGAGACGATGGCGCCTGATTTGAGATTGGAGATCGCTTGGCTCTGTTCGAAAAGCTCGGCAAAACTTTCAGTCATTTTGGTTTCCGGAAGGGTCAACGGACCGGAACGCATCGTCCTCATGGGATCGAGGCAGATCCAGTCCACCAGTAAAGGGTGCGAAAACTCGCACCGTTATCCACCGGCGCCAAGGCGCCGGACCATTTTCCCTCGCGCACCACATCGAGCACGCCTGCATCACGCCGGCCGCACGATCGCGAGCACCCGCGCGACCACCGTCGCGACGGGCACGCCGGTCGTATCGACGATCAGCGCTTCCGGATCGGGCCTCAGCGGCGCCACCTCACGGGTGGCATCGCGAGCATCCCGCGCCTCGATCTCGCGCAAAAGGGACGCGAGTGTAACGTTGAACCCCTTTTCCTTCAACTGCTTATGACGCCGTCGGGCGCGTTCCGCCGGACTGGCTGTCAGAAACACCTTGTAACGCGCGTCCGCGAACACCACGGTTCCCATGTCGCGCCCGTCCGCCACCAGTCCAGGAGGCTGGCGGTAGGCTCGTTGCTTGGCAAGCAACGCATTGCGCACGGACGGAAGCGCGGCGATGGCCGACGCGGCCGCACCACAGGTTTCCGTCCGGATTTCGTCGGTGGCATCGTGGCCGTCGATCAGCACGCGGGCATCGGCACCATTGCCTGGATCACGAAACTTGATGCGCGTCGTTTCAGCGCAGCGCGTTATCGCCTCGCCATCCGTCGGATCGAGATCAGCGACGCCCGCAGCGTAGGCGACCGCCCGATACAGCGCGCCCGAATCCAGCATGTGCCAGCCGAGCGCATCGGCCACCGATCGGCTGATGGTGCCCTTCCCTGAGCCGGAGGGGCCATCGATCGTCAGCACCGGAATGCCGGTTTCGGTCGATTCGGACATGCTGGTGCTTCCTCCTTGCAATGTCCGATTGTAGCGGGCAGCGCTGGATCATGAATCTCGAACGACTCGCAGGTCGCTCGCGTCGATCATGGCTTTGCTGTCGCCGAACTGCCAAATGCGGGGGACGATCTCTTCTGGACCCGATTAATCGACTGAATAGGAGAGCGCGAACCCGCATTCATTCGCCATATCGAAGAACCCTGGAAATGATGTGGCGACGTTGGCGCAGTCGCCTACGGTAACGGGCGCGCCGGCGATCAGTCCGGCGACGGCAAGACTCATCGCGCAGCGATGGTCGCGTGCACTCGTGACGCTCCCACCCGCGAAGCGGCCGCCGTCGATCACCGCGCCGTCCGGTGTCTCGGACGCAACGATACCGAGCTCGCGCAAGCCGGTGCACATGACGTCTATACGGTCGGATTCCTTGACTCGCAATTCCCCGACGCCACGTATCGTGGTGCGTCCGTGCGCTGCGCCGGCGGCGATGAACAGGATCGGAAATTCATCGATCATGTCGACTGCGCGGTCGGGCTGGATGGTTATGCCGTGCAGCGCCGCATGGCGAACCCTGATGTCTGCGACCGGTTCGACTCCGCACTGACGGCGATTTTCGATATGGATGTCCGCTCCCATGCGACCAAGCACATCGAGGAGGCCGATGCGTCGAGGATTTACGCCGACCCCGCGCAATGTGAGATCGGAGCCTGGATTGAGAGTCGCGGCGACGATGAAGAAGGCCGCGGATGAAAAATCCCGTGGAACCTCAATGGATGTCGCGCGCAGTCGATGTCCTCCGGACAAGGACACACGCCCTTCATCCATCGAAATCGGCCAACCGAATGCGGCGAGCATGCGCTCTGTGTGGTCGCGGGTCGGGGTCGGCTCATGAATGCGCGTTTCGCCTTCGGCATACATTCCCGCAAGCAGTATCGCCGACTTGACCTGCGCGCTCGCAACCGGGGCGAGGTAGTCGATGCCACGAAGCTGACGAGCGCCACGGATGCGCAGCGGCGGCAGATCGCCAGGGTCCGCCTCGATCTCCGCACCCATGCCACGCAGCGGTTCGACGACGCGTCGCATGGGTCGACACGACAGGGACTCATCGCCGATCAACGTCGAATCGAAACCCTGTCCGCTGAGGATTCCACTGAGGAGTCTCATGCACGTGCCGGAATTGCCGCAATCGAGGAAATTGAGCGGCCTTTCCAGACCATGCAGCCCAAGGCCATCCACCATGCAGCGCGACGGACCGCAAAATTCGACGTGAGCACCCATGGCACGGAAAATAGAAGCTGTGGCGCGGGTGTCTTCGCTGTCTAGACAGCCTTCGACTCGGGTTACTCCGTCGGCCAGGCTGGCCAACATGAGCGCTCGATGGGAAATGGACTTGTCGCCGGGCACCATGACTTCGCCGCGCAGAGAACCTGCTGGCCTGCTGGTCCAGTCATTCCCGGGCATCAAGGCAACGCGTCCAGCAGTCGCTGATTCTCGCGGCGGCTGCCGACGCCTACGCGCAAGGTCTGCGCAAGTCCGTAGCCTGCCATCGCCCGCACGACGACGCCGTGCGCCAACAGCCGTCGATCGAGTGCCTCCGCATCGCGCCCGAGATCGAGCAGCACGAAGTTGGTCTGCGACGGCAGGGCCTTGTATCCGCGTGCTTCGAGCCGATCGACCAGCCAGGCACGTTCACTCGCGTTGAACGCGCGAACCTTTTCGAGGTGCTCCACATCGGCGAGCGCCGCTTCAGCACCTGCCAAGGCGATGCTGTTCACGTTGAACGATTCGCGCAGACGTTCGATCACCGAAACGACACTGGCATGCGCTGCCAGATAGCCGATGCGCAGTCCCGCCAGCCCGTAGGCCTTGGAAAACGTGCGTGTCACGATGAGATTGGGATATTCGTCGATCAGGCCAATTGCGCTGCTCAGTCCCGGCGCGTCGACATATTCGTGATAGGCCTCATCGACGACGACCAATACCGTTTCGGGCACGCCTCGCATGAAGCGCGCCAGGGATGCGTCATCGAACCAGGTACCTGTCGGATTGTTGGGATTGGCAAGGTAAACGATGCGCGTATCATTGCGCACGGCCACAAGCATGGCCTCCAGATCGTGTCCGAACGGCGCATCCACGTGATCTCGCGGCAACGCCGCAACACAAATTGTTTGCGCGCCGGATGCTCCCGCTGCGAGCGCAAACACCGCAAACCCGTATTGCGCAAACACGATTGAATGCGCGGAATCGGCGAAGCATTGGGCGATCAGCACCAGGAGTTCATGCGAGCCATTGCCAAGTGCAATGCGCTCCGGATCCAGATTGAGCCGCCGGCAAAGCGCACTCTTGAGCGCTGCTCCGCGCGGATCGGGATAACGGAAGCTCACTTCAAGCGCGGCGCGCATCGCCTCGAGGGACAAGGGACTCGGACCAAGCGGATTTTCGTTGGAACCGAGTTCGGCGATGTCAGCGCCAAAGCGACGACGCAGTAGCGGCAGATCGTGACCGGGATCGTAGGCACGTAGCGCAGTCGTCGGCGAGTTGGCGAGCACGCCGGCGTCGAACATCACGCAGTCGCATCAACGCGCGTGGCAAGCCGCTGCATGCCTGCAACAAGTATGAGTTCAACCATGCGTGCTTCCATTGCCTCAATTCCCGATGACACGGACGCAAAGAATGCCGTCAATTGCAGAAATTGTCTTGATGAGCGCTTCCGGCACCGTTGAATCGACATCGAGCAGGCTGTATGCCAGCTCGCCGCGGGACGCATTGTGCATCTGGGCGATATTGAGACCGGCCTCGCCCAGGGTGTGCGACAAGCGGCCAATCATGTTCGGCCGATTCCTGTTGGCAACGCAAATGCGCGCGGCTCCGGTTCGAGCCATGCGCGTGGCTGGAAAATTGACGGAGTTGCGCACATTGCCGTTTTCGAGGAAATCACGCAGCGCGTCGACCACCATCATGGCGCAATTGTCTTCCGCCTCGCCAGTCGATGCGCCCAGATGCGGCAAGCTGATGACGTGCGAATTGCCGAGCAGCTCGGCAGCCGGAAAATCGGTTACGTAGCGCCCGATGCGTTCACTCGCAAGGCCATCGCGCAGCGCGTCGGCGTCGACGATCCCCGCGCGCGAGAAATTCAGCAGCACCGTACCGGGGTGTACCGTCCGCAGCGCCGAGGCGCCGAACAGGCCCCGCGTCGCGGGATTCAGCGGAACATGGAACGTGATGAAGTCGCTGGTTGTGTAAAGACCCTCGAGCGACGATGCCTTGGCGACTTCCGATGAAAGTTGCCAGGCACCGTCGACGGTCATGTGGGGGTCGAAGCCGATCGCGTTCATTCCAAGCGCACTGGCGGCGTTGGCGACCTTGACCCCCACCGCACCGAGGCCGACCACACCGAGGGTTTTTCCGGAAAGTTCCGAACCAACGAAGCGCTTCTTCGCCCGCTCCACTGCCTCGTTGATATTGTCGTCCGCGGAAAGGCTTGCGGTGAACCGCAGCGCATCGGGGATGTTGCGCGCGGCGAGAAGAAGCCCGGCGACAACGAGTTCCTTGACCGCGTTGGCGTTACCTCCCGGCGCATTGAAGACCGGCACGCCTCGCTCGGAAAGGCTGTCGACCGGAATGTTGTTGACGCCCGCGCCGGCGCGGGCCACGGCCTTGATCGATAATGGTAGCGCCCGCTCATGCAGGCTGGCCGAGCGCAGCAGGATCGCGTCGGGCTCCGCGATATCGTCGGCCACGCGATAGGTTGCGGAGGACAGACGATCCAGGCCACTTCGTGAAATGTTGTTTAGCGTTTGAATCGTCAGCATGCGATTGATCGAAGTGGGCGGTTCGGATGGGGAGTGCAGCTTGTTGCGCCAGAGCGGCCGAGTGCGCCGTGCGACTGATGGCAGGTGCGCATCAGCCGTGGCATCTTTCAAATTCGTTCATGAAATCGACCAGGGTTTCAACGCCCGCCAGAGGCATCGCGTTGTAGATCGACGCGCGCATGCCGCCGACGGAACGGTGGCCCTTGAGCCCAAGCAGCCCGGCCGCACCGGCTTCACTCAGAAAAGTGCTTTCGAGGTGGGTATCGGCCAGCGTAAACGGAACATTCATGCGCGATCGCGATGCCGGGTCGACCGGGTTGCCATAGAAATCCGACCGGTCAATTGCCGCATAGAGCAACGCCGCCTTGGCAGCGTTGCGCTCGGCCATCGAAGGCATTCCGCCCTCGCCTTTCAACCACTTGAACGTGAGGCCGGCTAGATACCACGCGAAGGTGTTGGGCGTGTTCAGCATGGACTCCTGTTTTGCCTGTTCCGCGTAGTTGAAGATTCTGGCGATGTCCGGCGGGCAACGTTCCAGCAGATCGTCGCGCACGATCAGCACGACCAGACCGGAGGGACCGATGTTCTTTTGCGCACCCGCGTAAATGAGGCCAAAGCGTGTCACGTCGATCGGCCGCGACAGGATGTCCGAGGACATGTCCGCGATCAACGGCACGTCACCGACCGCGGGAATCGTATGGAACTCGACGCCGTGAATGGTTTCGTTGGGGGTGAAATGTACGTACGCAGCGCGCGGATCGAGGTTCCATTCGTCCCGAGGTGGAATCGATTGAAATTGCGCGTCGGCGCTGGTTGCCGCAACACGCGCATTGACATACGGCCGCGCTTCGGCCAGTGCTTTTTCTCCCCAATGACCCGTCACAAGGTAATCGGCACTTTGTTCCGCACGCGCGATATTCATCGGGATCTGGGCGAAGTGCTGGGTTGCACCGCCTTGCAGAAACAGGACGCGGTAATTGGGTGGAATCTGCAGCAGGTCGCGTAGATCGCATTCGGATTCCGCAGCCAGCGCGACAAATTCCTTGCTGCGGTGGCTAACTTCCATCACCGATGCGCGCGCACCATTCCATTCGAGCAATTCGGCTTGAGCCTGTTTCAGTACGGCCGGTGGCAGCATCGCCGGGCCTGCGCTGAAATTGTAGGTGTGAAGCACAGCAACTCCTTGCGTTGGCATTTGCCACCGGGCAGCATGCGCCCTCTCCCTGTCGGCCGATATCCGGCGCTCTTTCAGCGTCCTCCGGCAGCGGGAGAAAGGCCCTATCAATGACGCGCTAGATGCCCCAAAGCAATAGCGCCGTGAGTCCGAAACCGATCAATGCCGCCGCGCCGATCAACCACCAGATGCTGTCGCGTGAAGCGCTGCTTGGCGGAGGTGGGGTATCCGTCTGAACATCGATTGCACTCATGGTTTGCGTGATCGACGCGGCGTGCACGATGGGCGTGCTTTGCCCGCGCATGGGCATGCCGGGTGCCTCGAGCAAAAAGCGCCTGTTGGCGAAAACGAGCTGATCGCCAGGGTGCAGCATCGCATCCTTGACCATCACGCCGTTTACCAAGGTGCCGGTCGTCGACCCGAGATCGCGCAGCAAAATCGCTTCCGGGCGCAGTTCGATCACCGCATGGCGCGGCGCCAGCGCCGGCTCGTCAATGGACAAGTCGCAATCGCTGTTGCGCCCTATCACTAGCTTTCGATCGATCACGATGCTCTTGCCGAAATGTGCTCCCGACATGCCGCGCAACACCGTCCGCGAGGGCATCGGCGATTCGGCGCTCGACGCACCCACACCGTCGACCGGCACCGTCGTTGCGATAACGTCATCGGCGTCGGCTTTGATCTGCGCCGTCACAGTGCCAAGACTGAGGACATCACCGAGCCGGAGCAGCGCTTTTTCCCGCACTGGCCTTGCGTTGACATGGGTTCGTGCGGCGGTATCGAGAACACTCAGCACGATGCCACGAGCGTCGACACTGACCGACGCGTGCGCCGCGCCGACATCCGGTCCTGCGAGGCAGATATCGTTTTCCGCGGCAGTGCCGATGCGCATGGTCCCGCTCTTGACCACCACATCCGCATGTTCGCCGTTCGGGAAAGACAGCCGCATAGGTCAAGGAATCAGGGAAATTCGGGCGACTCTAGCACAGGGCAATTGGCGTTCCGAACGGCCACATTCCGCGCCTGGGCGCACAGCACGCGATTGGCTGTCGCATCGAAGCTGCGGCATCATGACGCACTTGGCGCATAGAGGCCGGAAAGCATCAATGACGCACGTCACAGCGTTTGTGGAATCGCGCAGCGTTGTGAGCCGGCGCGGCCGCGCACCTGCCACGCATCCCGAATCAGCCGCAATTCGACCCGGAATGCAGGTTTCCAAAGTCGTCCCTGAACATGAGGATGCCCCATGCCGACCATAGATCTGCGTCGCGCTCATCAAATCCCGGTCGAGGATGCGAGGCATGCCGTTGAGACGGTGATCGCGGCCATTGGCCGCAAGTTTGGCATTCGCTACCAATGGCGCGATGATCGCGTCGACTTTTCGCGAACAGGCGTCAAAGGACATATCGAAATCGCACCGGACACGGTGCATGTCCGGGCCGAACTGGGATTCCTGCTCGCCGGAATGCAATCGAAGATCGAGAATGAAATAGAGACCCATCTGGATCGCGCATTGGGTCCGCGTTAGCGGGCCGAGTCGCTTTCCCCGCGCGATGCACGCCTTCCAATACGTGCAGGAAAAGCCATGCCCGAACTCACTCAACGTTTCCTGCAGGCGTCCGAGGATGCCAAAAAGCTGCCGCGAAGACCGGAGCACGATGCCCTGCTGAAATTGTACGCACTGTACAAACAGGGTTTGGAGGGAGATGTGCGCGGCACCAAACCGGGCTTCTTCGATTTCATCGGCACGGCGAAGTACGAGGCATGGTCACAGCTCAAGGGCATGAGTGGCGATGACGCGATGCGCAAGTACATCGAATTGGCCGAAAGCCTGAAGGCTCTTGGCTGACGCGCACGTGACGATGCAGAACGGCTCGGCAGGCGCATTGGCGCCTGATGTGGAATCAGCATAGCGCGACTCACCGCGCATGCGTGCCGGCGAACTACCACCCGAGTCTGATTTCGCTGCCTTCCTGTTTGCGGTCCCAGACGCGTAACTCGTCGCGAATATGCGCTATGCGTTGCCGCCCCAGTGTGTTGCGCCCCTCATCCATCACGACGCCGTCGAGCAGCTCCGCCATGCGCTGTGCGGTCGGCAGCATGGTGTCCCAGGCATCGAGCGCGGCGAGCGGTCCTGGCAGCGTCATGAACAGGCTCACGCCCGGGGTGCTGATCTGATCAAGATGCGCCATGTCGAAATTGCCCGGCTTGACCATGTTCGCCATGCTGAAAACCGGCCCCTGCTCGGGCTTGCCCAATCCCGTGCGATGGAAGATACCCTGATCGCCGAATTCGAGTCCCGCCTTTTCGGCCGCGACCACCAAGTCGGGGCCGGCAAATTGCGCATCGCCGCGTGCCGCCACGAATAACGTCACGATGCGCTCGATCGGTCGATCAGGACGCTTGCCGACCACCGGCTTGTGCGCGCGCATTTCCGCGCTTGAGGCCGCCGCCGATCGTTGCCCCTTGAGCAAATCGAACTCTTCCTGCAACGGCTCGCCTGCAGGATCACCGAGCGTCGGCTCGACGCGCTGACCGAGCACCCGACGGAACAGTCGCCGTTTGCCTTGGTCCGACTTTTTCGGGCGTCCGAAAAAATAGATCAGCGCCAGCACAACCAGGCCGACGAGGCCGATGATGACGCGAAGTCCATTGCCACTGAGTGCCTGCTGATCCATGACGGTCTCCGTCAAGCTGCTCCGGCCAGTCGGGCGGCCTCTGCCAGGTCCACCTGGACCAGTCGAGAAACACCGGGCTCGCGCATGGTCACGCCACACAATTGCATGGCAGCTTCCATTGTGGCCTTGTTGTGGGTCACGAAGATGAACTGCACATTGGCACTCATTTCGCTGACCAGACTGGTAAAGCGGCCCACATTGGCTTCGTCGAGCGGCGCATCGACCTCATCGAGCAGACAGAATGGTGCGGGATTGAGGCGGAAAATCGCAAATACCACCGCGACTGCGGTCAGCGCCTTCTCCCCGCCGGACAGCAATGAAATGGAACTGACTCTCTTTCCGGGCGGACGCGCCATGATGGCGACGCCTGCGGACAGCAGATCTTCGCCCGTCATTTCGAGGTGCGCCTGCCCGCCACCGAACAGACGCGGAAAGAGTTCCTGAATTCCGGTGTTCACGCGCTCGAAGGTTTCCTTGAAGCGCAGTCTGGTTTCCCGATCGATCTTGCGAATCGCATTCTCGAGCGTGTCCAGCGCCGCGCCGAGGTCCGCCAGTTGGGCATCCAGATATTCCTTGCGTTGCGACTGTTCCTCGTACTCCTGGATGGCTGCCAGATTGACCGGTTCCAGTCGCTGGACCTTGCGCTCGAGCTCGGTCAGATTTTCCTTCCATTGCGCGGCATCGGCGTTTTCCGGCAAAGCGTGCAGAAGCGTATCGAGCTCGAATCCCGCTTGCGTGATGGCATGCGCCAGCGCTTCCGCATGCAGCCGGTGCTCCTGCTCGCGCAGACGCAATTCGGCGAGCCGCTCGCGTCGCTCCACGAGGTCCTGCTCGATCTGGTGTCGTTCATGCTCGAGGCGACGCAGCTCGCTCTCGTGATCGCCTAGCGCCGTGCGCGCCTCGACCAGCCGCTTGTCCACCAACAGCCGCTCATTGAGGTAGGTCTGACGTTCCTTTTCGAGGTGCTTTTCGGGATCGTCACTTTCAGTCAGTTGCCGGGCAATGTCCGTCCGGCGCGACGCGAGTTGCGCGCGTTGATCGCGCATGCGTTCCAGTGCTTGCTCGAGCGATTGCGATGCGGCTCGCTGTGATTCGATGGCCAAGGCGATTCGATGGACCTCCTCGCGCGTTTCGCGGGCGGTCATGCGCGCTTCCTCCCGCGCTTCCAGCAGTTTCCTGCGCTCGATGTCGAGTTCGTGGCGGGCTTGCTCGATCTCGGCCATACGCGTCACCGCTGCTTCGAGGCGCGAGCGTGACGCGCGGCCTTGCGCACGGGTGTTCTCGAGGTTCTCCGCGAGATCTGCCATCTCGCGTTCGATCCGTTCCGAGCGCTCCTTTGCATCTGCGCGACGCCCGCGCTGGCTTTGCAGTTGGCCTGCCGTTTCGGCGAGCTGCCGTTGTGCTGCATGCAGTTCGCGCTGCACATCATCGCGTGCCGTTTCGGCTTCGATCCGCGTTCGGCGATTCTTTTCCAGCGTGCGCGCCTGCTCTTCCACGTCACGCTCTGCGGCGGCCACCTGCGACTTGAGATCGTGGATTTCGCGTTCACGCGCGAGCACCCCGACCTGCGAGCCGGCACCCCGCTGGACACGCAGGAAATCTGTGCCGAACCAGTCGCCTTGCGGCGTTATGACGGATCCACCCGCGGCAAGGCCGCCCGCCAAGCCACGTGCCTCATCGATCGATTCCGCCGTGCGCACGCTGGCCAACATGCGGCGCGCTGCCAAGGGTCCACGCACGTGCGCGGCGAGCGATGCAGGGGGTGTCTCCAGATCCCGTTCGAGATCGCAAAGCAGGGTCACGTCGGCATCCGGCACCTGTGCAAGTTCGCTGGCGAGATTTAGGGGGGAATCGACCAGGACCGCTTCGAGCCAGCCATCGAGCACGGTCTCGACCGCACGTTCCCACCCCGCGTCCACATCGAGCGTCTCACCGAGGCGACGGGCGTCGGCCAGACCGCTCGTCTCCAGCCACGCCCTGGCTGACGCACCCTGTTCGCCCAGCGCGTCATGCTGCAGCGCTTCGAGCGACGAGAGGCGCCCGCGCAGCGATTCGAGTTGTCCACGCCGCTCGCTGAGCGATGATTCCAGGGAGCGTTCCTGTTCAATCGAGCGATCAAAACCCTGGTGGCGTTGCTGGAGGCCAGCTGTCAGCGCTTCGACTTGCGTTCGCACATCGCCATGATCGCTTTCGAGGCGTTGCAATAATCGATCGAGCTCGACGAGATTCATCGTCTGCTGTTCGCTTTGCAGTGCGGCACGACGCTGCTCCGCATCGAGGCTCTGGCGATCCAGAAAATCGAGTCGCGTGCGCTCGACTTCTGCCTCTTGTGCGACCTGCGAAGCACTCTTCGAATGTGCATCCCAGCGTTCCTGCCAGCCCGTCAACGCCGCTTCGGCTACCCGCAGACCCTCGATGGCATTCTCATCGGCGCTCCGCAGACCGGCAAGACGCGGCTCGGCCTCGGCGACGGCCTGCAGCAGCGCATCGCGCCGGGCGCTGTCGTTGGCCAGATGTCCTTCCATCTCAAGATGCGCACGTTCATTTTCCGCGTGTGCGCGCTGCAACTGCTCGGTGAGCTCGCGGTTGTGCTGAATCTGCTGTTCGACGCGCGCCACCTCGGCGCCGATCCGGTAAAGCTCGGCCTGCACCATGTTGAGATGCTCGCCAGCGGCGCCATGGCGCTCGCGGCTGGTCTCCAGCAGAGCCTCGCGCTGGCGCTGTGCGGCGACGTGCTTCTCCATTTCGAGAGTCGCATCCGTCACCTCCTGCGCGTGACTTGCAAGCTCGACGCGCGCGGCGCGCAATGTGAGGCCCTTGAGTTCCGCTTCGGTGCGGTTTTGATCGGCCTTCAGCGACTGCCAACGTTCGGCGGCGCGCGCCTGGCGCTTCAGATGTTCGAGCTGTTTGTCGACCTCGTCGCGCACGTCACGCACGCGATCGAGGTTTTCGCGCGTGGTTTTGATACGGGCCGCAGTTTCCTTGCGCCGTTCCTTGTATCGGGAAATTCCCGCCGCTTCCTCCAGATGAATCCGCAATTGCTCCGGGTCGGCTTCGACGATATCGGAGATCATTCCCTGTTCGATGATCGAATAACTTCTTGGTCCGAGGCCGGTTCCGAGAAACAGATCGGTGATGTCCCGGCGTCGACAGCGCGTGCCGTTAAGAAAATACTGCGACTGTCCATCGCGACTGACCATGCGCCGGACGGCGATCTCGGCATAACTCGCGTATTCCCCCGCGATCGCGCCGTCGGCGTTGTCGAAGATGAGTTCGACCGTTGCCGCGCCCACCGGTTTGCGTCCGGACGAACCCGAAAAAATGACATCGACCAGCGCGTCGCCGCGCAAGCGGCTCGCCGCGCTTTCCCCCATGACCCAACGTATCGCATCGATGATGTTCGACTTACCGCAACCATTGGGGCCGACGATACCGGACAAGTTGGTCGGGAAATGCAGGACGGTCGGGTCGACAAAGGACTTGAAGCCGGCCAGTTTGATGGTGGTCAGGCGCATTAATTCGATCGCATTTCAGTTGTGCTTGTCCGAACTTTCGTTGTCTGTGCCACTTGAAGCAGGAACGCTTCCGGTGGGTGGGGCCGCGGCGCTGGGCGCCGTGTCTGAGCCGGCGACCGGGGGAGTGGTCGGAGTGATGGTTGCCTTGGCGCGCAACTGCGCGAGGCGTCGTTCGGCCGCTGCCTCGAGTTCACTGTGTCGGATGTTTTTTTTCAACGCCTCGAATGTCGGTGGCGTGAAGGGATGGGTCGCATCAAGGTGCAGGACGTGCCAGCCGAACCGCGTCTGTAATGGCGCCTTGGTGGTCTCGCCCGGCTGCAGAGACTCGAGCGCCCTGGCCAGCACATCCGGCAACTGGTTCACACGCACGCCTTTGAATGTGCGCGCCGAGCGCGCGCCGTCACGATCTTCCGCGAGCAACTCGCTGAACGGCTTGCCAGCCAGCACCTCGGCTTCGGCCTTGAGGGCCTGATCCTCCGTTGCAAAAATCAGTTGCCCGAAATCGTATTCGACCTTTCCGGCCTTCGCGACCTGCTGCGCGTAGGCATCACGCAGTGATTCATCATCGATCTTCGCGTCGCTCTGGAACCTTGCCAATGTCGCGTTCGCGACACCACGCAGACGGTTCAGCTCGACGCCCGCGGCAAACGCCGGGTCATCGGCGAAATGCTCTCTTCTGGCCTCCTGTGCCAGCAACACGTACTCGGTGAGCTCCCTGGTTGCCTGTGCATTTTGCTCGGGATTGGACAAATCGAAATTGCGGCCGCGCGCGAGGGCCCGCAGCAGCGACGTTGCGACCGGCTCGCCGTTGACGACCTCGAACGTCGGCCCGGACAAGCCCCTGACGGCTGTGTCCCGTGAATCGCCGCATCCCGGCAATGCAAGCACGACGACTGCCGCCGAACCCAGCGAGATCAAGACCTGCGCAACAAATCTCATGAATCCTCCGCCGATGCACTGGCGTCGATCGCAAGCGCGTGGATGTCGGTAGTCATCAGATCACCGAGTGCTGCGTACACCGCGCGGTGACGGGCCAGCGCCGGCTGGTCCGCAAACGTGCTGCTGACGATGCGTACGCGAAAATGACCGCGCCCATCGCGTGCGCCTGCATGGCCGATGTGCTGATCGCTCTCGTCGATGATCTCGAGCATCGAGGGAGACAGCGCCGCAAGCAGGCGCGATCGAATCTGCTCGATCCTCGAGTTCACGGAAGAACCTTGCGGAATGGTCGCACGTCGACATCGCGATACACACCGGCGCCCACATAGGGATCTGCGGCCGCCCACGACCTGGCTGCTTCGAGATCGTCGAACTCGGCAAGAATCAGACTGCCGCTGAACCCGGCCGGCCCAGGATCGAACGCATCGATGGCAGGGAATGGTCCGGCAACGAGGAGGCGCGCCTGATCGCGCAACGCTTCGAGGCGAGCGAGATGCGCGGGCCGCGCAGTTGCGCGCTGATCGCGCGAACCGGCGTTGTCGTGACCGATGATTGCGTACCACATGGTTGCTGAATCCTGGAAGGTGCTGGAGAAGCAGGTCCCGCAATTTCCACTCGTTGCCGCCGCACAATCTGCAATCATTGCCTCGCGAATTCAATCGCTCCAATGGCTTTGTTCGCGTGCGATGTATCGAGCGTTGCGCTGCAGACGACCGCGAGGACTTTCGACAACTAACTGGGAGGGCGCTATGGTAGCCGATGAACCGCAGCCGGCGCGATTGAGCTGGCACTGGACTCCGATGCCGTTTTCGGCTTAGTCTTGCGGTGTATTGACGGTGTTGAGTGTTGACACCCATTCGCGCGGTGCCGAGAGGGTATCGGCCGCCACGCCCACGGCTCCTCGAATCTGCCGCATCCGGATTGTGCCGATTGCGAGTTTGAGGCCTGCCGCGCGGTCGGCGCCACGCGCCATGCATCTCTGAAGAAAACGCTAGGCATGGACAGGATCTGTGCATGGCTCGCGCCGTGAGGCGCCGGGCGCAAACGAATCACGCATGACCAGCCAGACACTCGATCATGTTGTCCCCAGTGACGCCGCGCACGTGTCGTTCGCGGTCGTTCCGCAGCAACAGGAAATGCCATTGGCCCTGGTGCGCGGGCAGCCGTATCTGGAGATGCCGCAGGATCTGTACATTCCACCGGACGCCCTCGAAGTCATTCTCGATGCGTTCGAGGGCCCGCTCGATCTGCTGCTCTACCTGATCCGTCGCCAGAATCTCGACATTCTCGACATCCCGATCGCGGAGATCACCCGGCAATATGTGGATTACATCGAACTGATGCAGGTGCTCAAGCTGGAACTTGCCGCTGAATACCTGGTGATGGCGGCGATCCTGGCGGAGATCAAGTCACGCCTGCTGCTGCCGAGACCGCCGGCGGAAGAAGTGACAGAAGAGGATCCGCGCGCCGAACTCATACGCCGTCTGCAGGAATACGAACGCTTCAAACAGGCCGCCGCCGACCTCGACGCGATTCCGCGCCAGGAACGCGATTTTTCGCTGGTCTCCGCGTACGTGGCCGATCGCAACGTGATTCGAGTTCCGCCGCCGGTGGAATTGCGCGAACTGCTTTTGGCGCTGAGAGATGTCCTGAATCGCGCCGAGCTGTTCGGACGCCATGCGATCCAGCGCGAAGCGCTATCGGTGCGCAATCGCATGAGCGACGTGCTGCGTGCCCTCGGCGACGGCGAGTTTCACCGTTTTGAAACCCTGTTCACGATCGAGGAAGGTACGGCCGGCGCCGTGGTGACGTTTCTCTCGATTCTCGAATTGGCCAAGGAACAGCTCATCGAAATCACCCAGACCGAGAACCTCGCGCCGGTCTATCTGAAGTCCCTGGCCATCGCAGTCTGAACAATCAGAATACATGCAATCCATCCAGATCAAACCGATCATCGAGGCAGCCCTGCTGGGCGCTTCCCATCCGCTGTCGCTGCCCCAGATTGCGACACTGTTCGGCATCGAAGAACAACCGACCCACGACGAACTCGCGCGAGCGCTGAACGAGCTCGAACGCGATTGCGACGGACGTGGTGTCGAATTGGTCGAAGTTGCTTCCGGATTTCGTTACCAGGTTCGCCAGGAGGTCCATCCGTGGATCGCGCGGTTGTGGACCGAACGACAGACACGCTACTCGCGCGCGCTGCTCGAAACCCTGGCGCTGGTTGCCTATCGACAACCCATCACCCGGGCGGAGATCGAGCAGATACGCGGCGTGTCCGTGGCGACCAGCATCATGCGTACGATCGAGGAGCGTGAGTGGGTGCGCGTAGTCGGTTATCGCGACCTTCCAGGGCGCCCCGCCCTCTTCGGGACGACCAAGGCCTTTCTGGATTATTTCAATCTGGCCTCGCTCGATCAGCTGCCTTCCCTCGGCGAAATCCGCGACGTCGACGATATCGATCCCCAATTCGAATTCGATACGTCCAGGGTCGAATCATCCGATCACGTCACTGACGGCCTCTCCAAGCCCGCCGGCAGCGAGCCGGGAGATGCCGAGGCGCCGCGACACCCGACCGCAGCGCCCTCGGCCCCACAAATGAGCGCCCCCGAGCCCACCACTGACGGTGAGCTGTCCCCCGGCACCACGGAGCCTGCTGCATGACCATCCCCGCACGATCCATCCTGACTCTCAAGCGGGTAACGCCCGAATCCACGCCGGCTATTGAAGAGCGTTTGCACAAGGTGCTCGCCACAGCCGGTTTGGGTTCGCGCCGTTTGCTCGAGACTCGCATCGAAGCTGGCGAAATACAGGTCAATGGTGCGCCAGCGACTCTCGGACAGAGTGTGCACGCTGGCGACCGGGTCGAGCTGGACAACAAAAGATTCGTCGTGGTCAGCGACAACGCCGAACTGGCGCAGGTTCTGCTCTACAACAAACCCGAAGGGGTCGTTACGACGCGCGATGATCCGGAGCAGCGTCCGACGGTATTCGAACAGTTGCCGCGCCTCAAGGGTGCGCGCTGGGTCGCGGTTGGCCGACTGGACATCAATACCACCGGCCTTCTGCTGATGACCACTGATGGCGATCTGGCCAATGCCTTGATGCATCCCAGCGCCGAACTGGAGCGCGAGTACATCTGCCGCGTCCACGGCGAAGTACCGGATGATGTGCTCGAGCGCCTCAAGAGCGGGGTCGATCTGGAAGATGGGCCGGCGCATTTCGACTCCGTTGCGGTAGTCAGTCGCAGCGGCAGTCATTCCTGGTTCCGCGTCGTGGTTCGCGAAGGGCGCAATCGCGAGGTGCGGCGGATGTGGGAATCGCAGGGACTCATGGTCAGCCGCCTCAAACGCATCCGCTACGGATGTGTCGATTTGCCACGTCTGTTGAGGCGTGGCCAGTCGCAGGAACTGGATCCGGCCTTGGTCGCTGCTCTGCGCGAGCAGGTCGATGCGGCTGTCCCTGCGCCGCGGCTTACCTTGGCTCCGGTGATCGGTCAACGGCGAGCGGCGCCGGCTGAATTTCGTCCCGCACCGAAGACCCAGCAGGCCTGGACCGGGGCGCACCACGAAGAGGCGCGCGAAATTGCTGCGTTCGATCGCATCCGCGAAGACAACTGGCGCGGCCCCGCGCGCAAGTCCGGCCGCCCTCGCCCTGGCGGTCGCAACAAAGGTCCTGGGCGCGGGCGCGATGCCGGACAAGGCGTCGCAGGTGCAGTCAATCCCGCGGTTGTGCGCAGCTGGTTTCCGGATACGACCGGGGGTCAGCCAGGCCTCAAAAGACGCGGCGGCGGTTCAGCACGCCAAAATGCGAACTCGGCCCCTTATGGGAACCGGAGCGGAAATACCACCGGACCTCGAGGGAATCCGACTCGTGGGACGCGCTCCAATCGAGGCCACAACGACCCGACGAACAGGAGTCGCGGCAATGCCGCGTCGGGCAACAGCGATGCGCCCGACGGCAACCGCGCACTGCCGGACAATCACGGCAATCGTGCCGATGCGACACGGGGCCATCCCAACCACGATGGCGTTCGCGGCGGCCCACCCTCGGGGCGACGATCCAATCCCAAGCGTCGCCGCGGCCCCAAACCACCTCGAAGCTGATCGGGAAGGAAGCAGCCCGGAAGACGTCCGGACCCTCCCCGCAATCTTGTCGGGGATGGGTCCACTTGATTACGCCTAATCCAGATCCAACGCTCCGCGATCACTGTCGCGCCGCTTGCGCTCCTTGGCATCGAATTTCGCCATGCAACCGTTCTTTTCGACCATCGCGCAGGACAGGTAGTCGGTTATCTCGACCAGCGCCGCACGGATGGCCTTGCCGGCTGGCGTGTTCTTTTCCTGTGCCAGATTACCGCCGAAGCCGCCGCGGAACACACCGACGCTGAATCCCCCACCAGAGCTGCGGCCTTCGATGGTGCGCGAAAAATCGACTTCGCCGGTACTTGCATTGACCACGCGCACGTCCACGGCAAGGTAGGCTTCGGATTTCTTGCCTCCCAGCGAGATGCCGCGAAAACTGATGCCGCCGCCCGTGCTGGCCGTGTTTTCCTCATACGAGGTAACGGTTCCGAAAACCAGATAATCGGCGCCGGTCAATTTCCCCATGCTTGCGCCGGTCCCGGAGCGAACCCGGCCGGAAGCAGCCAGGTTTTGCTCTTCGAGCACGTTTTGCAGCTTCGAGCGTTCGACCACTCGAAAATCGTGAGTGCTGGCAAGCTCATTGGACAGCATCCCTGACAACTCCCAGCCAACCCCGCCACGCCACCAGCCAGCGGCAGATTCGTTCTTGAATTCCGCGACGCCGACCACCGGCTTGTCGCCGGATGCCATGGCGTTGCCCGCCGCACCGAGTCCGGCAACCAGCAACAGTGCCGCCCACACATAGCTTCTCATGATCCTCTCTCCCATTCGCTTCGATCCGATGGAGCAATAGCGACCGAGCAGCAAATCAGTCTGCATTCCGGACGCCCCGGCCCCGTAACCAGTTGCTCATTCACTCCACTGAAAGCGGCGATATTCTAGCAGCAGCCTGCGCCTGCGGGGACGAGCCGGTCGTGCGTCCTGAAGGCCGGGTGTCATGGCAGGAACTGGCTGGCCTGCCGCTGGCGCGCGCGCGTTGCTTAACCTGCCGGAAACGTTTCGTTAACCGTCAATTCCCATCGCCCGCTTTTAATGTACTCAAGCCGATTCAGCAAGAGGAGAACCGCATGCTTACGCAGAAGCGCCAGACGGTGGCGAACGTCCTTGGCTACCGCATTGAACGAGTGGCAAACCACGACAACGCCGCTGCAGCGAGTTGGCGATACGAGGTTCTGGCACCGGAATCCGGGAACTTGCTCGGGAGCTTCAAGGATCGAACAGAAGCCGAACGCCACATCGTCCGACTGGAATTATCGTCACTGGACCGACCTGCCCGCGCCGTGGATCGAGGAGCGACATTTGACCTTCAGTGGCGCGATCCGGAACCGGCGGCCCATGATCCGAACCTTTCATCGACTCGTGCCGTCAGTCACACTCGATCGTCTTGCAAGACCTGAGGCAAGCGATGAGCAAGGTAATTATTCTGCATAACCCGCGTTGTTCGAAATCACGCGAGACCCTGGCGCTGCTCAAGCGCCATGGGATCAACCCAAGCGTCGTGGACTATCTCGCAACACCGCCGACAGCCAAGGAATTGGGGCACATCGCAAATTTGCTGGGCGGTGATCCTCGGCTGCTCATGCGCAAGAGTGAGCCCGAATTTGCCGAGTTGGAACTCGACGATGAAAGCCTCTCGCGGGACCAGCTGTTGGCTGCAATGGCCGCCCATCCCCGATTGATCCAGCGACCTGTCGTCCTCGCCAACGGCAAGGCCGCAATCGGTCGACCAGCGGAAGCGGTGCTGGAGATCCTCTGATGGGGCCCCGCACCATCACATCGTGTGGGTCGGTCGCTCCTGGGTAAGGACGCCCGCGAGTATGGTTTCGATACGCGTGCGTGCCGCCTCGCCATCAGCCGACTCGTTGAACTGCACACCGATACCGGCCATGCGATTACCTTGGGCGCCCGGCGGCGTGATCCAGATGACCTTGCCTGCAACCGGCATTCGCTCCGTCTCTTCCATCAGCGCAAGCAGAATGAAGACCTCGTCGCCGAGGTCGTAATTCTTGGTTGTCGGAACGAACAACCCCCCGCCCTTGACGAACGGCATGTAAGCGTTGAACAAGGCGCCCTTGTCCTTGATGGCCAGCGACAGGATGCCTTGACGCGATGAACTGTTCATTCCCGATGTCGCCATTTCAGTTCGCCTCATGCGTGGCTGCGGATCGCGCCACTTTCGCAGCCGTGCGGGTTGTCGCCGGTGGCCACGCGCGCAGCAAGCCCAAAATCAGAAGTTCCGCGCGCAACGGCGTATCGAGAAGCATGCGCGCGCGATTGGCCTGATCGAACCACATGGCGAGCTTCGGGATTTGCGCACGCGCCGTCAACCCACCCGTGCCTGCGCTGCCCGCAGCGATGCGGCCTGCCAATTCGCGCGCGCTTAAGGCGGCGAACCACAATCGCTCCTGCGGCCGGTCGGCGCTCCATGCGTCGGCCAGGGTGATGGCGCTGGTGCGGCCAGCAGCGAGTTGATCGAGATCGCGCAGGCAATCTGCGCGCAGTGCGAGACCGTCCGCGCGCAGCAGTTCCAAGGCCCGTCCGGGGTTGCCGAGACTCGCCAGGAGGGCATCGCCTGCAATCGAAGGTTCGAGTCCCTGCTGCTCGAGCCAGTCCTGGGCGACAGCGCGTGACGGTTGATTGACTTCGATGCGTTGGCAGCGACTTCGGATTGTCGCCGAAAGACGTGAGGGACGATCGCTGATCAATACGATGACCGAGCTCGGAGTCGGCTCTTCAAGCGTTTTCAGCAACGCATTGGACGCGCTCGCGTTCATCGCGTGGGCCGGATCGATCAGTGCGAGTTGCAGGCCGCCGAACTGACTCGCCAGCGCGAGTCGTTGCGACAGACTTCTGATCTGGTCGATGGTCAACTCGCTGCGCAGCTTGCCGTCTTCGCGCGCCTCGAAACTGACGCGAATGCTGTCAGGGTGGCTCCCCGCTGCCAAAAGCAAGCAGCTGCGGCACCGGCCGCAGGCGTTACCGTCCGCACCGCGCGATCCACACAGGGCCGCCGCGATCAGCGCGTTGGCGAGCCCGCGCTTGCCGAGTCCGTCCGCACCGGCAATGAGCAGCGCATGGTGCAGGCGACCGGCCGACAGCGCATCGGACAAGGTGCGCCACACCGGGCCAAGCCACGGTGCAAGGCTCATGTGCGAGCCTCGGTGGCAGCCATCACCAGCGCATCGACTGCACGTCGGGCATCATCGCTCACGGCTTCCAGCGGACGCCCGGCGTCGATCACGCGAAAGCGTTGCGGTTCGGCAGCGGCGCGGGCTGCGTAGATAGCGCGCACTCGGTCGAAGAACGCATCGTCCTCGCGTTCGATGCGATCGATGCCTGCAGCGCTGGCACCTTTCCGCGCACAGCGCCGGGCAATGCGCTGGCGACCATCGGCGACCGAAATATCAAGCAGCAGGGTGAGGTCAGGGAGAAGCCCGTCCGCCGCCCAGCGCTCAAGCGCCTCGATTCGCTCGGCCGGTTGACCGCGACCGCCGCCCTGATACGCATAGCTTGCGTCTGTGAAGCGGTCCGACACCACCCAGACACCGTTTGCAAGGGCCGGGCGAATGACTTCGCGCACGAGCTGCGCGCGTGCGGCAAACATCAACAGCAGTTCTGCTTCAGCGCACAGCCCTCCTCGAAGCGGATCGAGCACGATGGCGCGTAGCGCCTCGCCAAGCGCCGTCCCGCCAGGTTCGCGCGTCACGTCTACTTCAATACCGTGCGCCGCGATGGAACGACGCACGCATTCGACGATGCTGCTCTTGCCCGCGCCCTCGCCACCTTCGAGCGTGATCAGACGCCCTTTCATCGACGATGGTGCAACTGGAATCTGGATACCGCTCGATTGTGCTCCTCGAGCGTCGCCGAGAATTCGTGACTGCCATCGCCTCGCGCAACGAAGTACAGCGCATTGCCGGGCGCCGGATGCAATGCCGCCTCGATCGCCGCCTTGCCCGGCAGAGCGACAGGTGTCGGCGGCAAACCCGCGCGAGTGTAGGTATTGAATGGCGTGTCGTTCTCGAGATCGCGCTTGCGCAGGTTGCCATCGTAGCTCGCACCGAGACCGTAAATCACCGTGGGGTCGGTCTGTAGCAACATGCCGCGTTCGAGCCGGCGCACGAACACCCCGGCGATTTCGGGTCGCTCTTCGGCGCGTGCAGTCTCCTTCTCGACAATCGAAGCAAGGATCAGCGCCTCGTAGGGCGACTTCAATGGCAGGTCGCTTGCACGCGCCGGCCACAGGGCCGCGAGCAGCTTTTGCATTGCCGCGTGGGCGCGTTGCAGGACATCCGTATCCGATTCTCCCTTGACGAAAGCATAAGTCTCGGGCAGGAACCAGCCCTCCGGTTTCCCATCCGCGATACCCAACTGATGCGCGACCTCGGTGTCCGGCATCCCCCCAAGGGTTTGAGCCAACCCTGTCTTCTGGGCAAGCGCCAGACGCAATTCCCGGAATGTCCAGCCATCGACGATGGTAAATCGGTGCTGCACCACGTCACCTGCCGCCATGCGACGCAGCAGCTCGCGCGGCGTGATGCCGTGCGGCAACGCATATTCGCCAGCGTGCACGCGCCCGGTCACGCCCATCTGTTCTGCCAGGAGACGCCAGAAAAGCGGAGTGGAAGAGGTCACCCCCGCGCTGCGCAGCTGATGCACGATATCCTTGAATGCCGTCCCGCGAGAGATGTCGATGGAATGGGCGCCATCCACATTGAGCGGAGTACTGGCAAAGCGTCGGTAATCGTTCCAGCCGAGCCCGAGGGCGATCGCGATTGCCAGGATGATGACCAGTAGCAGCCATCCAATGGCGCCGCGTTGATCAACGGTCGCCGCGCGCACGACTCAGATCCGGCGAAATGCAAGCGTGCCGTTGGTGCCCCCGAACCCAAATGAATTGGACAACACCACGTCAACCTTGTGCTGGCGCGCGGTGTGCGGGACGAGATCGAGATCGCAACCTGGCCCCGGGTTATCGAGATTGATGGTCGGCGGGATCACGCCATCCTGCATGGCCATGATTGAGAATATGGCCTCCACCCCGCCCGCGGCCCCGAGCAGGTGTCCGGTCATCGACTTGGTGGAACTGACCATGAGTGCGGATGCCGCCTCGCCAAAACAGGCCTTTATCGCGTTGATTTCGGCGATGTCCCCGACGCCGGTCGAGGTGGCGTGAGCATTGATGTAACCGACAGCGGACGGCTCGATGCCGCCGTCGCGCAGCGCTGCACGCATCGATCGGCGCGCGCCGTCGCCGTCTTCGGGTGGCGAAGTCATGTGGAATGCATCGCCGCTCATGCCGAAGCCGCACAACTCGCAATAGATGCGCGCGTCGCGTTTCCTGGCGTGCTCGTACTCTTCGATCACAAGCACGCCGGCCCCATCGGACAACACGAAGCCATCGCGATCACGATCCCAAGGTCGGCTCGCTTTCGCCGGTTCGTCGTTGCGCACCGACATCGCACGTGCCGAACAGAATCCACCGACCGCCGTCGGCGTGGTCGCGAATTCGGTACCGCCTGCAACCATGACGTCGGCATCGCCGTACTGGATCATGCGCATCGCGAGACCGAGGTTGTGCGTTGCCGTGGTGCAGGCAGTTACACAAGCGATATTGGGCCCCTTGAGCCCGAGCATGATCGACAGATTGCCCGCAGCCATGTTGATGATCGAGCTGGGCACGAAGAATGGCGAAATCTTGCGAGGGCCGCCTTCGTGATAGGCGATGGCGGTGCGCTCGATCGTGGCGATACCACCGATCCCGGCCCCCACGGCAACGCCGATGCGCTCCTCGTCGTGTTCGTGCGCGTGCATGCCGGCGTCCGCAAGCGCCTGGACGGACGCGGCGATGCCGTAATGGATGAACGGATCCATCTTCTTGACATCCTTCGGCGCGACATAAGTGGTCGGGTCAAAGTTGCGCACCTCGCCGGCAATACGAGTTGGAAACGCGCTGGTGTCAAAATGGGTAATCGGGCCAATTCCGCTGACGCCCGCCGTAATGTTGCCCCAAGCGGTCGCGACGTCATTGCCGACGGGACTCACCATGCCAAGTCCGGTGACCACCACGCGCCTTTTGCTCATGGTTGTCCTTGCGATCGCCCTGGACGGCACGAATCGCACAGCGGCCCATCGCACGCGCCGATTAAAAGCAAAACTGCGCCTTTTGGGCGCAGCTTCGCATGAATCCTGGCCGAGCCGGTCACGCCTTGACGTGCGCCTTGACGTAGTCGACTGCTTGCTGGACGGTGGTGATTTTCTCGGCTTCCTCGTCCGGAATCTCGCACTCGAATTCCTCTTCCAGCGCCATGACCAGTTCGACCGTATCGAGCGAGTCGGCGCCAAGATCGTCAACGAACGACGCATTCGGCGTCACCTCGTCCTCTTTTACCCCGAGTTGCTCAACGACGATCTTCTTCACGCGCTCTTCGATAGTGCTCATTGTTCGTTTTCCTCACGGTGGAATTCTGTGCGCCGGCCGACCACTGTCGGCTCCGCGCGCGGCGTAGTTCCGGCGCGCAAGCTGGCGCATTGTAGTTGAACATCCCAGCCCTCGCCAGCCAGGCAATGGGCGGGAACGGCGTGGACTGGAAGCATGAAACAAGATCAAGTCTCGACAGGATCGCATTGATTACCGGCGCTAAACCATGTGCATGCCGCCGTTGACATGGATGGTTTCGCCGGTGATGTACGCAGCAGCAGGCGAGGCCAGGAAGGCAACCGCCTCGGCGACGTCACGCGCATCCCCGAGCCTGCCGAGGGCAATCTGTCCCAACAAGGCGGCCCTCTGATCTTCGGCCAGAGCGCGGGTCATGTCGGTATCGATGAAGCCCGGAGCGACGACGTTTACGGTAATTCCGCGCGAGCCGATTTCACGCGCCAGCGATTTCGAGAACGCAATGATGCCTGCCTTGGCAGCGGCGTAATTGGTTTGGCCCGGATTGCCGGTGACTCCGATTATCGAAGCGATATTGATGATGCGTCCCTTGCGCGCCTTCATCATTCCCCGCAGCACCGCCTTGGAGCTGCGGTACACCGATCCCAGATTGGTATCGATGACTTGTTGCCAATCCGCGTCCTTCATGCGCATGAGCAATTGGTCACGCGTGATACCGGCATTGTTTACCAGAATGGTGACCGGGCCAAACTCCGCGCCAACTTCCTCGATCGCGATTTCGACGCCAGCTCCGTCAGTCACGTCGAGCACGCGCCCGGTGCCGCCACGATCTGCGAGCCGCTCACCAATTGACCGCGCCCCGGGAGCGCTGGTCGCTGTACCGATGACGGTTGCACCGGCATCTGCCAGGCGATCGGCAATTGCCGCGCCGATGCCGCGACTGGCGCCCGTGACGAGCGCAATTTCGCCTGCGAGCGACCCACTCATTCCGGTTCCCTTCCTGTTTGTTCCGATCTGGAACCTAGCACGCGACGCGGGCGCCGGCTACGCGCTGCCAGAGTGCTGAAGGCGCGCTGCCCCGATTTTTCAGGCGCTCGCCCCGCGCCCGGCGCGCAAACGCCGTTGGATCGCGAACCCTGCAGTCGTTTCAATGACGCCATTCGCCCAGAGCCGCATCCAATTCGCCCGGGCTGCCGATGGTACGGCCATCGATATCGCGCGCACTGCGTTTGATTAGGCCGGTGAGCACCTTGCCCGGCCCGCATTCCGCCGTGCGACGAATTCCCGCATCGTGCATGGTCCGGACACAGTCGCTCCAGCGAACGGGAAGATACAACTGTCTTGTCAGCGCCTCGCGGACCTGCGCGACTCCAATATGCACCTGCGCATCAACATTCTGTATCACGGGAATCTCGGGCTCCCGCCAGCGGTAAGCGCTCATGGCCTCGGCGACGCGATTGGCAGCCTCGCGCATGAGCGGTGTGTGCGAGGGCACGCTTACACTGAGTTTGACCGTCTTGCGGGCCCCGCGGGCGGAAAGCTCGGCGATCGCGGCGTCGACGGCGCGCACATGGCCACCGATCACGACCTGGCCCGGTGAGTTGTAGTTCGCAGGGACGACCAGCTGATCGGTGGTCACTTCGCGACAAACGGATTCGACGGTGGCGTCGTCGATCCCGAGAATCGCCGCCATCGCTCCCACGCCGGGTGGCGCGGCGTCCTGCATGGCCTGCCCGCGAATCCTTACCAGATGCGCGGCATCGTGGAGTTCAATCGCCTCGGCGGCCACGAGCGCGGTGTACTCACCGAGGCTATGTCCGGCCAGCAACTGCGGCGCCGTTCCTCCTTGATCGCGCCAGACGCGCCACACTGCAATGCCTGCCGCGAGCAGCGCCGGTTGCGTGTATTCGGTGCGGTTGAGCATGACTTCCGCGCCACTTTGTGAGAGCGCCCACAAGTCGACCCCGGCCCCGTCCGAGGCCTCTTCGAAGGTTTCGCGAACGATCGGGTGGACCTCAGCGAGCTCGGCCAGCATGCCAATCGATTGCGAGCCCTGCCCCGGGAACACGAAAGCGAGCTGGGGGTCCGGGTCGACAGACATCAAAGGACTCCTCGAATGGGAAAGATGGTTGCAGAGCGACGCCAAGCCATCGGCCAACCACTCAGCGATTCAGCAATCTCAGTAGCGGAGCAAGGCCGAACCCCAGGTGAATCCTCCTCCGAAGGCCTCGAGCAGCAACAGCTGTCCGCGTTTAATCTTGCCGGAACGTACCGCCTCGTCCAATGCGAGCGGCACCGACCCCGACGAGGTATTGCCGTGCCTGTCAACGGTTACCACTACCCGATCCATCGGCATGTCCAAGCGTTTTGCAGTCGCCTGGATAATGCGCAGATTGGCCTGGTGCGGAATCAGCCAGTCGATCGCATGCTTGTCCAACCCATTGGCCTCGAGGGTTTCGTCGACCACCCGATCGAGCGTCTTGACGGCAACCTTGAATACCTCGCTGCCGCTCATCAGGACGCGCACGCCAGCGTTCGGTTCGTCCGGCTTGAACCCCACCGAGACGCCCACCGGATTCCACAGCAAATCCTTGTACCCGCCATCAGCATGCAAATGGGTCGAGATGACCCCCGGCTCATCGCAGGCCTTGAGCACGACCGCGCCGGCACCGTCGCCGAACAGCACGCAAGTGCCGCGATCGGTCCAGTCGAGCATCCGCGACAGCGTTTCCGATCCGACCACGAGCGCAGTCTTGTTCTGGCCGGAGCGAATGAACTTGTCGGCAATGCCGAGGGCATACATGAATCCCGAGCACGCAGCATTGACGTCGAAAGCCATGCAGCCGTCCGCGCCTAGCCGATGCTGCAGCAGGCATGCGGTCGAAGGGAAGATGAGATCCGGAGTCGTGGTACCGAGAACGATCAGATCGATCTCGTCGGCAGCAACGTCCGCCGCTTCCAAGGCGCGCTTCGCCGCCTCGAATGCGAGATCGCCAGTGGTCTGACCGTCGGCAGCGATGTGCCGTTCACGAATTCCGGTACGCGATGCGATCCACTCGTCGTTGGTATCGACCAGCTTCTCGAGATCGTGGTTGGTGAGGACCTTCTCCGGCAAGTAGCTGCCGGTACCGGCGATACGTGAGTAAATCAGAATCCTTCCCCGATCCGGATTGATGCGCAACGCGGCGCGGTAGGCATCTCAGGCCAATGGCGACGCGGACGTCTTGGGTCAGACCCGACGACGTGCCGGCAACTACTTCTCGTCACGAACCTTCGCGCGAGGCTCTATCATCTGCTTGCCGCGATAGTAACCATCCTTGGTTACGTGATGGCGCAAGTGGATCTCGCCCGATGTCGGATCAGTGCCGAGCTGTTTGGGCGACAAAGCGTCGTGGGAGCGGCGCATGTCGCGGCGCGATGGGGATTTGCGACTCTTGGCAACTGCCATGGAATTCTCCGGGATGAACGGTAACGATTGTTCGGCTGCGGTTTGCGCCCATCACGACAGGCGGTCGGCAAAAAGCCCTTTCACTGTTTTTTCAGCTCACCCAGCACAGCAAACGGATTGGCTCGGGCGCCCTCGATTTCTTCGCCGGACGGTCCAGTCGAGCAGTCCATTGGTTCGCCTGGCGACAACGGAACCAGCGGCACGGCGAGGATCAATTCATCCTCGATCACATTTCGAGGGGATAGACGGCCATCCGTTACAAGGATCGCCTCGCATCCCTCCGGCAGCGAAGGCTCTTCGCTTTCGTGACATATCAGTCCAAAGTCCTGGTCCACCGTCACGGCCTGCTCATAGATCACGAGCCGGCGTTGGCACATCAACGGCAGGCATGCTTCCACGTGCATCGCAAGACTTGCGTGACCGAGAGCCCCGGTGCCGAAATCCAGCTGGTACGTGATCGCTCCTTCGGTTGCCGCAAGGCTCTCGCACAGTCGAGGCATCGCGGCAAGCGGAAGGGTTCCGCGAAACGAGCGGCGACCCGACACCATCCGCGCTACGTCCACGAATTCAGGCAGGACCACCGACATGGGCGCGCGATGTTAGGTTCGGGGTGCCGCGATGTCAATGAAATCATGGCCCCTCGCCGAGGACTCGCGCGCAATTGCGTCGTTGGATACCGGTAGAGGAGCCACCGCATGCATTCAGGATATTACATTGCCGAGCTCCGGGATCGCGGCCCGCAGAGGACCGCAATGCGCAACCGGATTGCCGGCTCGCAGCGGTTGCGGCAGACTGCCTGCACATGCCCGGACTGACGATCCTCACCAGTCTCCTGGCGGCCGCGCTGCTGCTGACGCTGATCCTGTGGGTTGACCGACGGCGCCACGAGGAGCGCATGCGGCTGGTCACGGAAATTATCGATCTTGCGGACGCCACCGAAAACGGCCTGCGCGAGTGCCGCCGGCGCTTGCGCGAGATCGGGCCTATCGTTGCGGCCTGGGACCGGGTCAACGCGCCGTCGGCCCATTCGACACCTTCGGAACCCGTCGTGCAGGCCGCACTTCGCGACCTGCTCGCTCATCGCCTGTGGCTCAAGGCAAACGCGCAGACTGCGAGCTTCGGCGCGCTGCGCTCGGCGCGCGATGCGCTCCTGAATGCGCGCACGACGCTCGCGGCACAACTCGAACAACTCTTATCCGCCCGCGAACAGTTCGATCAGGCACGCCGTGAGGACAATTCCTTGCAGCGGACTTATCCCCTCGCTGCATCCCCTCACTGATGGTGGGTCCCTCTTTCGATCTGGTGCTGGCGTCTGGTTCGCCCTATCGCCGTGACTTGCTGCGCCGTTTGACTGGAGACTTCAGGATCAGCGTGCCTGCCATAGACGAGACCATGCAGGCTGGGGAGAACGCGTGCGCCCTCGCCGGGAGACTGGCGCGGGAAAAAGCGCTGGCGGTGGCCGCAAGATCTCCTGATGCGCTTGTCATCGGCTCCGACCAGGCCGCCGAATGCAACGGACGACTTCTCGGCAAGCCCGGCACTGCCGACGCCGCCGAGGCCCAATTGGCCGAGTGCTCCGGTCGTACCGTCATTTTTTACACCGCGCTATGCCTCGCAGACACGCGCGCCGCCAGCCCGAAGCTGCACGCTGAAACGGATATCACCCGGGTTGTTTTCCGAAAGTTGAGCTCCGCAGAGATCACGCGCTACGTCGAGCGCGAACAGCCACTCGATTGTGCCGGGAGTTTCAAGATCGAGGGTCTGGGCGTTTCCTTGTTCGAACGCATCGAAGCCACGGATCCGACGGCCTTGATCGGAATGCCCCTGGTCGCCCTGTGCAGACTATTGCGTGCCGCGGGGTACGCGATACCTTGATCTCCCGCACGCAATTCGCAAGGCACGCTTCGACATGGTTTCGAGGCATTTTGTCGCTGCGCATGCCTTGCTCTGGCGCGTCTGCCCGGATCTCGCCTTGGACAGATTCACACGTCGCTCATCCGCGCCGCTAGACTGTCCCGCAATTATCGAATCAAGCGCCTTGATCGCTTCGCGAGTTTTCACCCATGCCCGATGCATCCGTTGCCGTGCCCGACAGCACCGCGTTGCGCGACGCGCTTGCGCGTTCTATCGCTCAGGTCGATTCGGTCCTGCTCGGCAAGAAACACGAGGTGCGCCTGGCATTCGTTTGCCTGCTTGCCGGTGGCCATCTGTTGATCGAGGATTTGCCCGGCGTCGGCAAAACCACACTGGCGCATGCGCTCGCAGCCACGCTCGGCCTGCGTTTCCAGCGCGTGCAATTCACCAGCGACTTGTTGCCATCCGACATCATCGGAGTCAGTGTTTACGAGCGTGAGCGGGTGGGCTTCAAGTTTCATCCCGGCCCGCTTTTCACACAGTTGCTTCTGGCCGACGAAATCAACCGCGCGACTCCGAAAACCCAAAGCGCCCTGCTCGAAGCGATGGCCGAGGAGCAAGTCACGGTCGACGGAGCCACCCATCGACTGCCCTTGCCATTTTTCGTCGTGGCTACGCAAAACTCGGTGGATTTTGCGGGTACGTTTCCGTTACCGGACTCGCAGCTCGACCGCTTCATGTTGCGCATGAGCCTGGGTTACCCGGACCGCGATGCCGAACGCACGATGCTCGGGTCGGGAGATCGGCGCGCGCTGCTCGAATCCCTCACGTCGTGCCTCGGACCCGAACAGATACTGGCGCTGCGCCGCGCCTGCACCGGGATTCTGGCAAGCCCCGCCCTGATTGAATACGCGCAGAGCCTGATGCAGGCCAGCCGCGCCCACAACGCGATAAAGGTTGGTCTCTCGCCGCGTGCCGGTCTCGCACTGCTTGCCGCCGCCCGGGCCCACGCGTTGCTGGCCGGGCGCGCGCACTGCGTGCCAGAGGACGTGCAATCGGTGTTTCCGTTCGTCGCAGCGCATCGACTGACGCTTGGACCAAACGCACGCCACGGCCGAGACGACCTTGCGCGCATGCTGATCGAAACGACACCGGTGCGCTGATCGCCGACTCCGCGATGGCCACGCGTTTCGACCAAATGCGTTCACGCCTGCTGGGTCTGGCCGAACGACGCCTGCCGGCGCTGACTCGCCTGCGCAAGGCGGAAGAACTCCCGTTGAGACTGGATCGACGTCGCATCTACGTCCTGCCGACGCGCTTTGGCAGCGGCTTCGGCATACTGCTGTTCGTGATGCTGCTGGGCGCGCTCAACTACGGCAACAACCCCGCGTTCCTGCTGACCTGCCTGCTCGGTGCCGCAGCCTGGGCCAGTCTGTTCTTCGGTTTCCGCTCCATGAGCGGACTTCAAGTCATGCAGCTGCGCGCCCGCGAAGCGCATGCCGGCGACACGGTGCCGGTGCGGCTGATGATTTCCGGTGGAAACCGCATGCGCCCGAGTCTGCGCATTGATTGCGGGGGGAATGAAACCGCATTTGGCGTTTCGGCGGACAAGACGTCGGTCATTGCACTCAGCCTTCCGGGAGAGCGGCGCGGATGGATGCGAGCGGGGCGCATGCGCATCTGGACCGATTATCCGCTTGGCCTGTTCAAATGCTGGAGCTGGATCAACCCCGCGGTGGAGTTTCTGATCTACGCCAAGCCTGAACACCCACTCGCCGCGCTGCCGCCCGATGATGGACGGATCGGCGAACGCCCAAGGACGGGTTCCAGCGAAGACTACGCGGGCCTGCGCGAATACCGCGCCTCGGACCCGCCACGGTTGATTGCTTGGAAGGCCTCCGCACGTCATGACGTCTTGCTGGTGCGTGAAATCGAGCACCGCGCTGGTGAGGCGCTGGTCTTCGACTTCGCTGCTCTCGGCGATCTGGGAACCGAGCAACGCATCAGCCGGCTCACGGCGTGGGTTCTGGCCGCCGAAGACCTGCAACAGAGCTATACGTTGCGGCTGCGGGGTATCGACATCGGTCCCGGATCAGGCGGTCCACATCGACAAGCATGCCTGAAGGCGCTGGCCCTGTTTGCGGATCGGTGAAGATGGCTCAATGTCTCACGCGGCATCAGTTCGAATTCACCAGCGTCGCGTGCACGGTTGCGGTGCTGGTGCATGTTGCACGCTTGCCGGCCTGGTTGAGTGCGGCTGTGCTTGTGGTGATTCCGTTGCGCGCTTGGGGACGTCGTCGGAGTGCGGGACCGGTTGGCGCCTGGCTGCGCCTGCCACTTGCCGGTCTGTTGTTGATCGCGATCCTGTTGCATTACGGAAACGTGTTTGGACGCGAAGCCGGCAGTGCGCTCGCCGTCGGGCTGCTCGCGCTCAAATTGCTGGAGGCCGAGCGCGCGAGGGACGCGCGCGTCGCGGTCGCGTTTGCCGCGTTTGTCATGATGAGTGCGCTCTTGTTCACACAGAGCCTGTTGTTCACTCTTTCCCTTTGCGTGGCGCTTGCGCTGTTGCTCGCCGCGCTCGTGGCGCTCCAGCCGGCGCCAGCGGATCCCTGCCATCCATTGCGCAACGAGCTTCGGCTCGGGGCGTGCGTGCTCGCCGCGGGAGTGCCACTTGCCATCGCCGGATTCTTGCTGGTACCGCGACTCAGTTCGCCGCTTTGGGGTGCACCCAGCGATGATGCACTCGCACGTACCGGCCTCGGCGATCGCATGACGCCGGGATCGATCAGCGAGTTGCTGATCGACGACTCACCGGCACTGCGCGTTCACTTCGAGGGCGCGGTGCCGCCTCCGGCCGCACGCTATTTTCGCGCCATCGTGTTGTGGGATTTCGATGGCAGTTCGTGGACGCGCGGACGCGCGCACAACTACCTGCGTCCGGAACCCGTGCAATCCAGATCCGCCGTGTTGGCCGCCACGATTACGTTGGAGCCGACCGATCGGCACTGGTTGCCGGCCCTGGACCTGCCGCTTGGCGGATCGGATGGCGTGCATCTGACATCGGATCATTCGCTCGTCGCACTGCGGCCGGTCGGACAGGTTCGTGAATATCGCAGCACCTCGGTCATGAATTACATCCTCGCACCACGATTGAGCGACGATGAGCGACGCCGAGCCCTTGCATTGCCGGCGGGCTTCGATCCGGAGTCACGCGCACTCGCGCAAGATTGGCGTGCCGAGGGGCGCGATGATGCAGCGATCGTGCGTGCCGCGCTCGAGCTGTTCCATTCGAGTTTCGCTTATACCCTTTCTCCACCTGAACTCGGTCGCGACTCGGTCGACGATTTCCTTTTCTCGACCCGCGCTGGATTTTGCGAACACTTCGCCTCGGCGTTCACCTTCCTGATGCGGGCTGCGGGCATCCCCTCGCGCATCGTCACGGGATACCAGGGCGGCTGGTGGAGCGCTGCGGGCGACTACCTCCTGATACGCCAATCGGATGCGCACGCGTGGTCCGAAGTCTGGTTTGCCGGTCGCGGCTGGGTGCGCATCGACCCGACCGCCGCGGTCAGCCCGGCGCGCGTGGACTTGGGCGCTGCCGCCGCGAATGGCAGTCCGGTCTGGTATCAATCGGGATGGCTGCGGACGCTGCGCAATCGCCTCGATCTGGTCAATCGGGTCTGGACCGAATCGGTCGTCCAGTTCAATGCCTTGCGCCAGCGACATCTGCTGACGCCGTTCGGCGAAGAGACCTTGCGTCAGCGCGACCTCCTGCTCGGCTTGGCAGTCGCGCTTGGAACAATGCTCGCAGCTGCAACCCTGTGGGCCATGCATGACTCCAAACGCCACCGCGGCGACCGCCTCGATCGGGCCTGGGATCGCCTGGGCAGGCGCCTCGAGCGGCACGGCATTCCGCGCAAGGCGCATGAAGGTCCGCTCGATTTTCTTGCGCGGGTTCGGACGGACTCGCCGGACATGGCCGATTCTGTGACCGAATTGGTCCAGACCTACGTGGACTTGAGATATGGCAACCATCTGCCCGCGGCAGAACGCGTCAAGCGTTTTGCATCCTCCGTGCGAGATCTCCCGCGCTCATAGTGCGCACATGAGCGAACGTTGAACGGGTCACGCAGCTGACGCAACGGAAGGCCATGCCAAGCCGTCTGATCTTTTTCAGTTGACCCTCGAAAAACGACGCTGCAACCATCATGTGCAAAGACATGTCGAATGAAACCACATCGCGAGGCCAATCCATGCGCAACATGATACTGCTCACCTTGGTTGCCGCAGGCATTGCATCCTGTGCCACCGTGCCGGCCCCGTTGCAGGGACAATTCACACCCGTGAGTCCGGGTGAAATCGCAAAAGCCAACAGCACGGGTCAGGTTGTGCGTTGGGGTGGCGACATCATCACGGTGAAGCCAAAAGCAGACGAGACCTGTTTCGAGATCCTCGATCGCGACTTGAACGCGATTGCAAGGCCGAGTCGGCGCGATACCAGCCATGGGCGGTTCATCGCCTGCCGCAGCGGTTTCTACGATCCCGAGATCTTCAAAGCCGGGCGCGAAGCGACCGTGGTAGGCCACGTCACCGGTACGCAAACCGGCCGGGTGGGCGAATACGATTACACGTATCCAGTGGTCGCGGCCGATGCGATCTACCTGTGGCCAGAGCAACCAGTCTATCCGCGCGGCTACTACGACAACCCTTATTTCTACGATCCGTTCTGGGGCAGCGGGTTCTGGGGCTACGGTTCATTCGGCTGGGGACAGCCCGTAATTGTCGTGCCGCGTGGGCACTTCCACGCGCGGCCGCCGCCCCCGACGGGTCATTGAGACACAGGCGAAGCTCGCGAAGTCTTGAGGGATTGTCGAAGTAGACAGCTACCTCTTTCCGGTTCGAGCAAGAAGCGCTCGACCGATTGGCAATCCCCCGAGCGCGCCGAACAAAGCTCCCGTCGCTGCACCTTAGTGGGGCTAACCGGGCGGCCAGTTCATTCTTCGGCCGGCCAGCAGGTGCAGGTGCAAATGGAACACTGTCTGGCCCCCGTCTGCGTTGCAGTTGATGACACAACGGAATCCGTCGTCGGCGAACCCTTGTTGTCGCGCATAACGCGTCGCTGCGAGGACAAGCTTCCCGAGCATCGCGGCGTCGTCTTCGTCAAGATCGTTGAGCGTCGCGACCGCGCGCTTGGGAATGAACAGGACGTGCACCGGCGCTTGCGGCTTGATATCGCGGAACGCCAGTATCTCATCGTCCTCGTAGACGATATCCGACGGAATTTCACGTCGAATGATCTTGTCGAACAGCGTTTCGCCAGCGTCGCTCATGAGACTACTCCAGTGTTTGTCGGCCGCCGAACGCATGCGCCAGCGTGCCGCGGTCGATGAATTCGAGTTCTCCGCCAAGCGGCACGCCGTGAGCCAGGCGGCTGGCACGCAGGTTTGCCGAGCGCGCCAGCTGCGCAAGCATGTGCGAGGTGGCTTCGCCCTCAACGGTGGGATTGGTCGCGATGATGAGTTCGCGCACTTCGCCCTCGGCGAGTCGCTGCGCCAACACATCGAGTCCGAGTTCCTTTGGACCCAGCCCATCGAGCGGCGACAGGCGGCCGAGCAGGACAAAATAGTGTCCGCGAAAGCCCGTAGCCTGCTCGATCGCCAGTTGATCCACCGGAGTTTCGACGACGCATAACTGACTGGGATCGCGCCCTGTATTTGCGCATAGCGCACAGATGGTCTGTTCACTGAAGGTGCGGCAGCGGGTGCAATTGCCGATGCGCTCGATCGCCACCTGCAAGCGCTCGGCCAATCGTCGGCCGCCTTCGCGGTCACGCTCGAGGACGTGAAACGCCATGCGCTGGGCAGTCTTGGCTCCGACGCCCGGCAAGCAGCGCAGGGCCTCGACGAGCTCGACAAGCAGAGGAGACCCGGCGGACATATTGACTCAGCAGCCTTCAGAACGGCAGTTTCAGGCCAGGTGGCAAGTTCATGCCCGCGGTGAGGCCGCCCATGCGTTCCTGCGTCAGCGCGGCGATCTTGTTGACCGCATCGTTGAATGCCGCGGCAATGAGATCCTCGGCCATCTCGGGATCGTCGGCGAAGGTCGGGCGATCCACGCTGACCCGGCGCACTTCATGCCGACCCGTCATCACAACGCTGACCAGTCCGCCGCCGGCCTCGCCAGTCACCTCGGCGCTGGCCAGTTCTTCCTGCGCGCGCTTCATTTCTTCCTGCATGCGCTGCGCCTGCTGCATCAGGTTTGCGATCTGTCCTTTCATCGGGATACCTATCTGACGGAGTGACCCGGCGGGGAAGCACCGGCTTGCGTTTCTACGCGCTTTGGATTGACTACGGATCGATCGGACGCACGGATTCGGGCAGCACACGCGCATCGAACGTATCGATGAGCGATTGCACAACCGGATCCTTGCGCAGCGCCGCCTCGGCCGCAGCGCGCCGTGCGCATGCGGCCCTGTCACGCTTGTCGGCAGGCGTTTCCACTGCCGCCCCGGCGCGCTCGAACCTTACACGGATATTTCGGCCCAGGACGTCACCGATCCCTTGTTCGAGCTGCTCGACCAGCGGGTCTGCAGCAAGATGCTCATGGGCAGCCTTGAGTCCGAGTCGCACGACTCCGCCTTCGATCGCGATCAGGGCTACATTTTGCGCCAGCTGCCCGGTTGCCCCTCGCAATTGGGCGCGTTCGATCAAGCCGGGCCAATCATCGTCCACCGGATCGTGGGCCACCGCCGTTTCCGGCTCTGGCGCCGACGACGATTTCGGTGTCGGACGTGACACGTGCGCAGGTGCCGACGAAGTTTCCCTTTGGCCGTTTCGCACCGGCGGCGAGGAGGCGATATTTGGCGATTCGTCCGCTTTGCCGGTCTGGCCGGGTTTGCCAGCAGGAGAAGCCATACGCGGCTCGGACTCGACGGCCGGAACAAAAGCCAGCATGCGCAGCAACGCCATCTCGAACCCGACACGTGGCGTTGGCGCCAATGGCAGATCGCGGCGGCCGGTTATGGCGAACTGATACCACAGTTGCACGTCCGCCGGGTCCAGGCGTCCGGCCAGCGCCAGCAAAACGGCGTCCTCCTCGCTCGTCGCGGCGGCAACCAGTTGCAGAAGTTGCAAGCGGTGCAGCAAACCGGCGAGTTCATCGAGAACCTGCGAGAAATCCGGTGCGAATTCGGCGATGCGGTCGATCTCCCCCAGCAGCCCCGCCCCATCGCCGGCAGCCAGCGCGTCGAGCAGCAGTCGCACCTTGCCCCGCTCAACGGTGCCGAGCATGGCGTGGACACTTGCCGCGTCCAGCGCACCATCGCCATGCGCAATGGCCTGATCGAGCAGCGACAATCCGTCGCGCAACGACCCGTCGGCGGCTCGCGCAAGAGTCTCGAGTGCTTCTTCGTCATGCGATACGGATTCGGCAATCAGGATCGAGCGCATCTGTCCGGCGATCTGATCGGGCGTGAGGCGTTTGAGATTGAACTTGATGCAGCGTGACAGCACGGTCACCGGAAGTTTCTGCGGGTCCGTGGTCGCGAGCAGGAATTTCACATGCGGCGGTGGCTCCTCCAGCGTCTTCAACAAGGCGTTGAAGGCGCTCTTGGAGAGCATGTGCACCTCATCGATCAAGTAAACCTTGTAACGCCCCCGCGTGGGCGCGTACTGGGCGTTGTCGATCAAATCGCGCACATTGTCGATGCCGGTGTTGCTGGCGGCGTCGATTTCGAGCAGATCCATGAAGCGCCCCGCATCAATCTCCGTGCACGGACCGCATTCACCGCAAGGCGTCGAGGTAGGTCCGCGTTCGCAGTTGAGCGATTTCGCAAATATTCGGGCGATGGTGGTCTTGCCGATTCCGCGCGTGCCCGTGAACAGGAATGCGTGATGGATCCGATTACCGTCAAGCGCATGCGACAGCGCCCGCACCACGTGTTCCTGGCCAACCAATTCGGAAAAGCGGCGTGGACGCCATTTGCGGGCAAGAGCTTGGTAGGACATCGGGCGTTCCGGGGGATGAGGACCGATTGTGCCAACTTATCGGCGATCTGACCAAGTTCAACGCGTCCGCTTGTCTGAAATTGGCTCGCCGGGTATTCTCCGCGCCCCGCAAGTCAGAGCGGAAAGTGCTTGGAATACGCAGCAAGCACGAAGCCGATCATTGCGGCGGGGTGTCCGAGCGGTTGAAAGAGCGCCCGGAAAGAGTGTATTCGGCTTATCCCCGTATCGCGGGTTCGACAAAAATGCCTGGCGATTTTGGACAGCCGCAGGCCGGCCCCGAAAGTGCGCAGCGCGCAGGTGCGACGCCCTGGATGGGTAGAGCAATCCCGCCCAGCGCTTGAGTGCCACCACCGCGCCTAGTATTCTCCGCGCCCCGCAAGTGGATATGGGGACGGCGCAACACAACGAGCGCGCCGGCGCAAGACCAAACAATGTGGAGAGGTGTCCGAGCGGTTGAAGGAGCACGCCTGGAAAGTGTGTATACGGTTTATCCCGTATCGCGGGTTCGAATCCCGCCCTCTCCGCCAACACAAACCACTCCAAGCGGGCCCGCTCCCGCACTGGAGCTCGCGAGCCGCACTTCGTGCGCGGCAGCCCTCGCCGCGAGAAAGGCCCTGACGCGCTTCGTATCACGCCGCTGCTCGCTTTCACAATTCAATCATCATCCGCCCGCTACTCTTCACATTCCTGAACGAAATGTACTGGAGCGGGAATGAGCATCCATGAAGAGCAGGCCGGGCTGGTTCTCCCGATCGAGGACAACGCGGGCATCGCCGAGATGGTCGGCAGTTTTCTATAACGCGCGAGCTATGCAGTCGATTGCGCGTCAGATAGCGTGACTGGCCTCCATACGTCGGACACAACCGAGCCGGTGGACGTCAATGGCGTGACGTTCACGTTCCCCGACAACGATAATCCCGGTGCATTCGACAACGTCGTGAGCGGTCCCTGATGCGTGATTCGAGAGCGCGGCGCCGGTGTCCGGCGCCGCGCTTTTTTATTGGGCGTGTCACGCGCAAAGTCACGCGCGCCGGCCTCTTCTGTACGCGGATCGGTTGTCGCGTGCTGGCACGGTAGTGCCTCGGGGCGCTATCTTGGACTCTGGGGAAACCGTGTCTTATCCGCCGGAGTACCGACATGCTGACCGTGGTGAGCGCGCAAACCGGAAAACAGTCCGGCCCGAATCTGTCCGACTCGCCATCGGACCCGGTCTGGTATGACCTCGAGGATCCTTCAAGCGACGAGATACAACAAGTCGAGTCGGCTACGAAACTCAAGGTTCCATGCCGCGAGCAGATCAATGCACTCGGCTTGTCCAACCACAACCGGATCGGTCAGACCAACCTGCACCTGCACATGGCGTTGTATCCCGATGGAGACGAGTCCCCGGGATGTTCTCCTCTCGGGCTGGTGATCAGTCCGGCAACCCTGCTGACCGTGCGTTACGCAAAGTCGATGGCACTGGATCGCGCCATGAAAAACGTGCATGGGGAACCGTCGGTGTGTGGCGCCGATGCGTTCGCGACTCTGCTCGAAAGCCTTACCGACGATATCGCTGAACAGATGCAACATATCGCAACGGACATGACGAAGTTGTCCACGCGCGTTTTCGTGGAAGAACGACTGGATGCACGTGCGTTACGCCGTCTCATTCTGGAGGTCGGTCATCTCGAACGCCGCCTCACGCGTTATCGAACGTCGCAACTCGGCATGGCGCGCATGCTGGATTTCGTCGAGCACCGCGTACCGGAATGGATATCCGCAGCGACCAATCTTCGATTGAAAATCGCGGGCAACGACCTGAGGGCTCTCGACAAGTTCGATGAGCAGCTGACCGACAAGCTGCAATTCCTGCTCGACGCGATCCTGGGTTTCATCACGACGGACCAGAACGGCGTGATGAAAGTCCTGACGATAGCTTCCGTCGTCACGGTTCCGCCGCTGATCCTCGCCGCGATCTGGGGCATGAATTTCAAGCATATGCCGGATCTGATACCGGTTTGGGCTTATCCCGCGGCGTTGCTCGCGATTGCAATCAGCATCGTCGTGCCGCTCCTTTGGTTTCGCAAGCTCGGATGGCTGACCCGGGACTGATATGCAAACATTCCTCGAAACCGACAGCGACTCAGGCCCCGACGTTCCGGTGACTCGCGCGTCGCGGCGGATCAGGTAAACTCGTCATCGCGCATCGATGCTGGCGGTTCGCGCCGGCGAGTATCGATGTGTGCAGCCGACTGCAACGTCCCTTCGGACGTCAATTTCGCGATTTTCATGGTGGCTCCGTCGGTTCTCTCGCGACGATAGCTTGCAAACCCCGCCAGGTCCGGAAGGAAGCAACGGTAGCAGGCGATTCGGGCGCCGGGATGTGGCTGGCGGAGCCGCCGCCTCACGGATCGATTGAGGGAGTCGCGGCCGGGCGTTCGTCCGCGACACCGACCGGATGCAGCCAGCCGGATTCCCCGTCGGCGTAGTGCTCGTTTTTCCATATCGGCACGCGGCGCTTGATCTCGTCAATGACATGGCGGCACGCGTCGAAGGCTGCCTCGCGATGATCGGCGCTGACTCCGACCCAGACAGCGAGTTCCCCCACGGCAAGATCGCCGATCCGATGCACACCTCTCGCTCCGCGCAGAGCGAAGCGCTCGATCGCCTCCTCGAGAATCGAATTGCCTTCGTCCAGTGCCAGTGGCGCATAGGCCTCGTATTCGAGGCGGCGTACTTCGCGCCCAGCATGGTGATCGCGCACCCATCCCTCGAACGTGACGCAGGCGCCCGCAGATGCGTGTTCGAGTATCTTTTTCTGAGCGTCGCTGTCGATCGCGTCCGCGCTCAACTGAAACGTGTCCATGCCGCTTGCCTGCTGCATCAGCCACCCGAAACGGGTGGCAGGAAAACGATTTCGTCCGCATCCGACAATTTCTGGTTCCAATCAACCAGTTTGCCGTTGACTGCGACGCGCAATCGCGCTGGATCGAAGCCAAAGCCATGGCGCCGCTGCAATTCGCGGTAGAGCGCCTGCGGATTCGACGCGGCGCTTTCCATGAATTCCTCACCGCAACCGGCAGTGTCGGCGAGGCTTGCGAAATACAGCAAACGGTAATTCATTCGGCGAGCGTGCCGCCCTTTATGTTGCGGCGGCCCCCGGTCTTATCGACCAATCGCAAATCGTTGATGGTGATGGCGTGCGACAACGCCTTGCACATGTCGTAGACGGTGAGCGCGGCCACGCTGGCGCCGGTCAGCGCCTCCATCTCGACACCGGTCTTGTGCACGGCCGCCACCTCGCAGCGCAAGGCGAGCTCCGTGGTCGAAACGAACTCCCCACCGATCCGGCAATGTTCGATCGGCAGCGGATGGCAGAACGGAATCAGCTCATGCGTGCGCTTCACGGCCATGGTGCCGGCGATGATCGCGCTATCGAGCACCGGTCCCTTGGCCGAGCGCAGGCCTTCGCGTTGCAGAAGTGCCGCCACCTCTTCGGGGAAACGCACCAGAACCTCAGCCGTCGCCGTTCGGCGAGTGACCTTTTTTGCGCCTACGTCGACCATTGACGGCCGCCCATCGGCATCGACATGACTGAGCTTGCCCATGCGCGCGGTCACGATCGCAGACGCGCCCTTTGCTCAACCGCCGATCGCATACATCTCGACGCTGTCGCGTGAACGGCGGTCGTCGATACTGCGCTGCTCGCTGTAACGATCGTCACGCGCACGCCACACGCTCCCGATCAGGCGCGACACAACCTCGTCGTCAGCGCCCGCACGCAGCGCACTGCGAAGATCGTGGCCGGCTTGGGCAAACAGACAGGTGTAGAGCCGACCGTCCGCCGACAGCCGCGCGCGTGTGCAATCGCCGCAGAACGGTTCGCTGATCGAGCTGATGAAGCCGATCTCCCCTGCCCCATCGGTGAACGCCCAGCGCCGTGCCACCTCACCTTCGTAATTGGGCGGGATTTGCTCCAACGGCCAGTTTGCGGCGATGCGCGCGCGCAATTCGGCGCTCGGCACCACGCGGTCCCGCCGCCATGCATTGCAGGTACCGACGTCCATGTATTCGATGAAGCGCAGGATGTGGCCGCTACCTCGAAAATGGTCGACCAGATCGAGTACCTGGCCATCGTTTATACCGCGCATGACCACACAATTGATCTTGAGGGACGTATATCCCTCCTGCTCGGCTGCCGCGATTGCCTCGACTACGGTTGATACGTTGCCGCGTCCTCCGGAAAGTTGCTTGAAGGTCTCTGCATCGAGCGTATCTAGGCTGATCGTAATGCGTGCAAGGCCCGCCTTGCGCAGCGCGCCAACGTGCGAAGCCAGCAGACTGCCATTGGTCGTCAGTGCAAGGTCATCCACCCCCGGAATGGCTGCCAGGCGGCGCACCAGATCCGGCAGGTCGCGCCGCAACAAGGGTTCGCCTCCGGTGAGGCGCAACTTGCGTACGCCGAGATCCACGAAGATGCGCGCCAACCGTTCGATTTCCTCGAAGCGCAGCCGCTCTGCCTTGCTCAGGAACTCGTGATCGCGCGGGTACTGGTTTTCCGGCATGCAGTACGGGCAGCGGAAGTTGCAACGATCGATTACCGAGATCCGAAGGTCTGACAGGCGCCGCGCACACCGATCGCGCGGATCGGTTTGCAGACGCAGCGGAATGGCTCGACCCATCAATCGATTCCGGCGGGCACGTGCCCGGGCATCGCTTCGGCCGCAGGCGTCGCCAGCGGCATCACCTCGTTGCGCTCAGCGACGCGATAGCCGCGGGCTGCCATCTTCGCCGCATCGTCCGTTGATGCGTAGTGGTAGATGACAAATCGCTTTCGCAATTCGTCGGTATATTCGCGCTCGAGGTCTTCAATTCCCGTATGCGACGGATTGCCGATCAGCGCGCAATCATGTGCGACCAGCTCGTTGCGGGCTGCATGCAGCGCGAGCATTTCCGGTATCGGTCGCGTGTCGCCAGTCCACACGAAACTGCCGGCCAGCGCAATTCCAAAAGACGTATTGGGAGCATGATGCCGCGTCCCGAAAACTTCGAACCACATTCCTTCGTGCCAGAATCCGCGCGATACCAGCACCGTGCTGAAACCATCCCAGAAATTCGCGTCGCCTTCGGCCACCACATCCGGATAATCGGCAAGCCGCCCCTGCAGAATCGGTGCGAGCGCGGCGTGGAAAAACAAGCGCAAACGACCGCGCAATGCCGGATCGAAGTAGGCCTGATAGAACAGGCGCTCCAGTCCACCGACGTGGTCCATGTGGGCGTGCGTGATATAGACCGCGCGCGGCGCCTCGCCATAGTGCGCGAGGTAGGAGCTGAGCGCTTCAGGACCACAATCGATCATCAACACGGGTTGTCCATCGCGTTCCAGTACTCCGCACGCGGAACCGAGTTCGGGCGCCTGCGAACTGCCAACGCCGAGGAATCGCAGGGTCCAGTTCATCTCGCTGCTCCATCGTTTGAACGCACGTTGGCCCCAGTAGCCAGTCGAGCATGATATTCCGCGAGCAAAGGGTGCCAGAAGCCTGAGTCAAAATCGCCCGTGGACGAGAGAGCGCCGAGTTTGACGAACGAGCGTCGAAGACGCATCAGGTTGGACTCCTGCCATGCCAGTGCCGGTTTGCGCAGCCGACCGCGATCGAAGTCGATCAACCACACGGCATCCGTTGCGGTATTCCCGGCGCTCAGATCGCCGAGAAGCACATTATGCGCGTTGAGGTCAGCGTGCCATACCCCGACGCTGTGAAAACGCGCAAGGGTTCGGCCCACGCGGCTCGCCACTGACGCATCCAGCGACCCAGTCGCCAGCGCTTCGGCCAGCGTTTGCACGCCGGGCAAACGCCGGATCAGCAGATCTGCGCGATAAGTCAAAGCCTCCCGGACGCAGCGCGCGGCGATCGGTTCGGGCACCGGCAACCCGAGGTGGAGCAGGCGCGACGACAGCTCGAATTCGCGAAACGACCGCGAACGCGCAGCGCCGGTCCAAACGTAGCGATCCGCACTAGCCACTGCGGCAAGGCCGCCCCGGTGATAGTGGCGCAGCACGCACCAGCCCAACGGCGTCTGCACGAACGCGACGCCACCGCGGCCCGCCGCCGAGCGCAACTCGGATTTGCCCTGCACCGACCACCAGGCCGCATCAAACCAGCGAGCGTCGGGTGCCGGGACCGCGCCGGCATCGAAAGCCGCGGCGTCGAACAGGATTGCGCCATCCGGAATCGCTCTGACTTGCTTGTTGACCATCCCTCTGCCAAGTTGCCCGAGATGAAACATGCCTGAAATCGCCCCGTACGCGCCGGGAGACGTGGCATGCGTTTGTGTACACGAAAACCCGGTCCAGAATAACGTGTTCGCAGTGCTCCCGGCGGGTTCCGCTCCCGCTTTGAATTCTATCAGCCGCGGGGAATGCGCCGGCCGCATTGTGACGGACAAGCTGATATATCCATCGGATGCCGGCCGACTCCCATGCCGTGCGTGGACCTGGTCGCCCGTGCTGCACGACGCCGCAAGGCAAGGTAGGAATTTTTGCGAGTCAAGAAAGACTCTCTGAAGTCCCCGGTGCCTCCCGCCGCGCCTGAGTCGCTGTGCGTGCTGCGCACATCGGCCATTGGTGATGTGACTCACGTCGTCCCGCTGATACGCACGCTGCGCAGCCAATGGCCGAACACACGACTCACCTGGCTCATTGGCCGGATCGAGCACAAGCTGGTCAGCGACCTGCCCGGAGTCGAATTCGTGATTGCCGACAAGCACGCCGGGCGCGCGGGTTATCGGGACGTACGCGCGCAATTGGCCGACCTGCGCTTCGACGTGTTGTTGCAGATGCAAGTCGCGCTGCGCGCCAACTTGTTGAGCCTGCTGGTCAAGGCGCCCCTGCGCATCGGTTACGATCGCGCGCGATCGAAGGACCTGCACGGACTGTTCGTCAACTGTCGCATTGCCGCGCGCCGTGGGGATCATGTGCTGGACGCGCTCGCAAGCTTCCTGGAGCCACTCGGTTTGACGCAATCGCAGGTGCGCTGGAACATCCCGATTCCGGACGAAGCGCAGGCGTTCGCGGAAAACCATCTGCCCGGCAATCGCCCTACGCTGCTGGTCTGTCCGTGCTCCAGCCATCGATTGCGCAACTGGCGCCCGGAACGCTACGCCGCCGTGATGGACCATGCAGCGCTCGCGCTCGACTGGCGCATTGTCCTGTGTGGTGGTCCGAGCGCGTTCGAACGCGAATTCGGCGACGCGATCCTTGCGCAGATGAAGACCCGGCCCATGGATCTGATCGGCAAGGACACACTCAAGCAATTGCTCGCGTTGTTGCGACGCGCAAGCCTGGTGCTGGCGCCCGATTCCGGTCCGATGCACATGGCCAACACCGTCGGAACACCGGTCCTTGGTTTGCATGCGGCCAGCAATCCGGCGCGCTCGGGACCCTATTCGGAACGGCGTTGGTGCGTCGATCGCTATGCAGCGGCAGCGGAGAAGTTCCGCCGCAAGCCGGTCGAGAAGCTGCCATGGGGAACCAAGCTCGAACATCGCGGCGTCATGGACCTGATCGAAGTGGATGACGTGATCGAACGCCTGGAAGCCTTCATCGATGCCGGCACGCCGCGAATCCTCGATCACGCCGCCTCTGCGGCCTCGGTTTCGGGCGTTGCCTCGTGAACGACACCGCCACCGCCAGTCTCGTCGCCGAACCGACCGCATTGCGCCGAGCTTGCGCGTTGATGGTCGCGAGCGCTGTTTCCTTCGGCTTGATGGCGATCGTCATCCGTTATGCCTCGGCGACAGTGCATCCATTCGAGATCGCCTTTTTCCGCAGTGTCTTCGGCGTGCTGTTCGCGCTGCCCCTGGTGCTGATTCACGGGACGGCGATCCTGCGAACAAGGCGCCTCGGATTCTATTTCCTGCGTTGCGTCATCGGCATGGGTTCGATGCTTGCTGCATTCTGGGCGATGGTGCATCTGCCACTGGCGCAGGCAATCGCGCTGTCCTATTCGACGCCGATGTTCGTCACGATCGGCGCGGTCCTCGTCCTCGGCGAAGTGGTGCGCATGCGGCGCTGGAGCGCCGTCGTGATCGGATTCATTGGCGTACTCGTGATCGTTCGTCCGGGTGCCGAGACGTTCACGGTCGCCAGCCTCGTGCCGTTGCTCGCAGCAGCCCTGTCTGGAAGCGTCACGATCAGTATCAAGTTCCTTGCTCGCAGCGAACACCCGGATACGATCGTCCTATGGACGACGTTACTCTGGGTGCCGCTGTCGTTGCCGGCTGCGTTGCCGGTCTGGCACATGCCGGAAGCGGGCGTCTGGCCGTGGCTGGCGCTGACTGGCTTGCTCGGAACGGCCGGCCACTGGTGCTGGACGCGCGCGCTCAAACTCGCGGATGCGTCGCTTATCGCACCGATCGGCTACCTGCAACTGCTGATCGTTGCGGTACTGGCCTGGTGGCTGTTCGGCGAAAAGCCCGGACCGTACACCGGACTCGGTGCCGCAATCATCATCGGAGCGAGCGTCTACATCGCGCACCGTGAGGCGATGCTCGCGCGACAGCGAAAGCGGCTGACGACGATCGCCGCGAACGCGCCGTTGCCGCGTCCGCCGCAGGCGATTGTGTAACGGACATCGAGTCGCACCATGTCAATCGGAAGGATCGAATGAACCCTGGCTGGAACGGATTGCTGCTCGATTGCCGGCTCGCGACACTCGCCGACACCGGCGTTGCTTACGGCGCGATCTACAACGCAGCGCTGGGCTGGAAGGACGGACGCATCGTCTTCGCCGACAGCATGAGCGCCCTTCCGGACAAGCCCGAGTCGCTCGCATCAAGGGTCGAGTCAGCCAACCACGCCTGGGTCACCCCCGGACTGGTAGATTGCCATACGCATCTGGTATTTGGTGGCAATCGTTCGAGTGAATTCGAGCAACGCCTGCAGGGCGCGAACTATGAGGAAATCGCTCGCGCCGGCGGCGGTATCTCATCGAGCGTGCGCGCAACACGCGAGGCTTCCGAGGACGTTCTGTTTCTGCAATCGCTGCCGCGCGCACGGTCCCTGCTGGCCGACGGCGTGAGCACGATCGAGATCAAGTCCGGTTATGGACTCGATCTCGAGAACGAAAAAAAAATGCTTCGTGTCGCACGCCGCATCGGTAACAAGCTGGCCATCGACGTGCGCACGAGCTTCCTTGGCGCACACGCCGTGCCGGCTGAATTCGCGGAGCGGCCGGATGCCTACGTGGATCATGTCTGCAACGTCATGCTACCTGCGATCGCCGCTGAGGGTCTTGCCGATGCAGTCGATGCATTCTGCGAAACCATCGCGTTCACGCCGGCACAGACACGGCGCGTGTTCGCGAGAGCATGCGAGCTGGGCCTTCCGGTCAAACTGCACGCCGACCAGTTGTCCGATTCGGGCGGTGCCGCGCTCGCCGCCGAATTCGGCGCTCTGTCGGCTGATCACATCGAGCATGCGAGCGACAGCGGCGTGCACGCGATGGCCGCCGCGGGTACCGTTGCCGTATTGCTGCCGGGCGCGTTCTACGCGCTGCGCGATACCAAGCAACCGCCGATCGACCTGCTGCGCGAATGCCGCGTACCGATGGCCGTCGCAACCGATCTCAATCCCGGCACGTCGCCGCTGCTGTCGCTGCGCCTCGCGATGAACATGGCCTGCACGCTGTTTCGCCTGACGCCCGAGGAAGCGCTGCGCGGTGCGACCATCCACGCGGCGCGAGCACTCGGCCTCAACGATCGCGGCACACTCGCTGTCGGCCAACGCGCCGACTTCGTCGTGTGGAACATCGAGCGACCGGCCGACCTCGCCTACTGGATCGGCGGCACGCTGGCGCGCCGCGGCTTCTCCGCGGGACGCGAGGTAATTGCCGCGAGATGAGCAGACCGGGACGCGCCACCTGCTGGTTTCTCTTCCTCCATGCTCATGGCTTCTGCTCTTGTGCTGCCCGCACGAAGCGATGCACGGGTTGATCGGTCCAACCGGCACGTTGGTCCCAGCCGAGCCGGTGCGCAGTCTGCAGGTTGACCGTGTGGTCGGCGTTCAGCGTGCCGTTGCTGACAAGACGCTGCACGCTTTCCGCCGGTAGCGAGCGCACGAAGTTCGGCTCGCCTGGTGCGTTGGGAATGAAATCGAAGTTCGGCGAGACCGGCTGCTGGTCCCGTAACGCCTTGCGCACGCCAATGACCTCATAGTCGAAATCGACATCGGCCGTACCTCGAAACTCAAGTCGCTCGAGCGATCTGGACACGCACGCGATCATCGCCAAGTCGCTCGGTGTGGCCACGACGCGGAGCCCGTCGGCGTCGGTCACCATACGAAAGTCCTCGGGTACTTCGACCGTTGCGCGACCCCCGCTGATATGCGCACTGCCGCTGAGAAGTGTATTTGCCTCGCGTCCCTCGATAGCGATGTAACGAATTTCCTTTGAAGCATCGAGGGGATGAGGTTCGACGAAAAATTTGCCACTGGTGCCGCCAATGTCCCCGTAACTGAACAACCCGTAGTAACCAGGATTGTTTCCACCGATACCCACTACTCCGTTACCCAAGTTCCCGACGCCGAGCACACCGGCGTAGTCCGCGAGACCCTCCACTCCTACGGAAAACGTGGCTGTGCTTTCCCCGTACACGCCTATCGTTCCTGTTCCATGGACGCCGTCGGCGGATGTGCTGGTGCCATACACGCCAATGCCATCGTTGCTGCCGCCGTAGACGCCCGCGCCACCATTGCTGACAGCGTAGACGCCATTGCCGTCGGTGGTTTCTGCGTAAACAGCATTGCCCCCAGAGGCGCGCGCATATACGCCAGCCCCGCCACCGTCATTGATGCCCGCAATACCGGAATGATCGGAATTGACCGCGGCCTGAATACCATCGCCGCTTCCCGTGTTACCGATAAATAGCGCTGCATTCGGCGTGCTCGCATTGCCGCTGTAAGGCAAGGTGACGAAGCCCGGTGGACCTTGCACACCTGCCGGACCCTGAGGCCCCGTCGCACCGGTCTGGCCTTGCGGCCCTTGCGGTCCGACCGGCCCCACCGGCCCGATATCCCCCTGCGGACCTTGCGGACCGTCTGGTCCCTGCGGACCCGCCGGGCCCTGAGGCCCTTCATTCCCGCTCAATGCAAACAGTGCGTACGGCACCGCGCTCAGGGCCTGACGTGGTGCGAGCGTCGTGTAAGGTCCGCTCGATGCGCCGGGTCGCACGCGCACTTCAACCCACAGCGCCTGCCCGTCGTACGCTACCGCAGTGAAATCGAGGTTTGCATTGATCAATCCCGCCACGACCGCGAGATCAGCGACATCAACGACATCCACCGCCGTGCCTCCGCTTGCCGCCGTGTACAGCGCGAACTCCAGGTCATAACTGCCGTTGGCCGGCATCCCGGCGTCATCCAGCTGACCCTGATAGGTGAAACCCGAACCGACGGTCTGGCTCGATGCGACGCCGACAAAGCCTACCGCGCCAGCCAGCATTGCCACGGCAAGGATGAGAGTACGAATTGACATCACGACTCTCTCACGTCATGAGGTCGGACGGTGATCACGGATCAAGCCCATCGGCGAAGATCACCGGGTCGTAGGCGATGCCGCCGGACAGACCGGTCAGCGAAGGAATCGGCGCAGCAAAGTAGCGCGTGGTGACGTCATCGAGCCGACCGCTGGCCGAGTAGTCGATCAGCACCAGCGCCGCATCGCCGCCGTAGCGCGTCGCAAGCAGGTGGCCCATGCCATCCGGGACCAGCGCCAGATAGTTCTCGCCCGCGGCCCCGTCGTCGCGACTGGCCAGCACCACCCCGGGATTTGCCGGGTCGATCTGATGCGCGATGCCGAACGCGGCAAAAACGAGGGTCGCGCTGAAAGGATCGTAGATGATTCCGGTCGCTTCGGTGGACTGCGCGAAAAGACGCGTGGTGTGGAAGGTGGTCAAGTCGATTCGACCGACAAAGCCGTATTGGATCGTCCCGCCGTTGGTATAGAACGCGCCATCCGAAGGCGTGAATGCGATCATTGTCGCGATCTGGTCATCCCCGCTCAGCGTGTGCACGGTGCCGTCACCGAAGGGGTCGAGCGGAATCGAGGCGAGCGCAGTGTCGAACCACCCGGCCCAGGCAGTGACGCCATCCGGATCGAGCGCGACGGTGTTCGCGTTGTTGCCGGGGCTCGCTGTCGTCACCGGTCCGCTCGGCAGCTTGACCTTCGCCATGTTCCCCTGACCGACGACGAGCAGATAACGGTTAGGGAGGATAGCGAACTCGGCCGCACCGGGCGTGTAGGCAACCAGCACAGGCGCCCCTGTCGTAAAAGTATCCGCTCCATCGTAGTCATACTCGACCTTGTAGACCCGATGACTTCCATAAGCGATGCCGATATAGACGCTGCCGTGCGCCGGCGTGGTTGCTTGGACAGTGACGGATGACGCCGCGGCAAGCGCGAGGCTGCATACGATGCCTTGGCCCACCCTGACAAATGATCTACGTTGCATGTCTGTTTCCTCTTAGACGATTCTTCAGTGGCCGCTCGAAGGCGCGGACGGCGGCAGCGGCGAAGTCATGGATTCGGGACGACGTTTGGCTGCATTGGTCCAGCGCGGGCGCTGATCCCAACCCAGGCGATGCACGGTTTCCATATTGACCGTGTGGTCTGGATTGAGCGTGCCATTGCTGACCAGGCGCGCCACGCTCTCAGGCGGCAGCGAGCGCACCAGAGCGGAAGCGTCCGGCGAATCGGGGATGAAATCCCGGTTGTCGGCGATTGGCTGGAAATCGCGCGATGCCTTGCGCATACCGGTCACCTGATAGTCGAAATCCACGTCCGAGGAACCTTCGATGACGATGCCGTCCAAAGATTTCGAAATGCAGGCGATGATCGCCAGCGCGCCGATCGGCGTGGCGACCACCGTCAGTCCGTCCGAGTCGGAGACCAAGCGAAAATCCTCGGGTATCGCGATCGTCGCCCGGCCGTGGACGAGGTGGCCGGTGCCGCGAAAAAAGGTGTTGGCCTCACGCCCTTCGAGCGTGACGTAGCGGATTTCCTTCGAGGCATCAATCGGATGCGGTTCGACGAAGTACTTGTTGCCGGTACCACCGAAATTTCCGTACGAGAACACGCCATAAACACCGCCGGTCACGGAAGACCCTTGACCGACGACGCCTGAACCGAAGTTACTTTCGCCGAACACACCTGTCCCGGTTTGACTTTTGCCATGTACGCCGAAACCGGATCCTGCCGACAGTCCGTAGATGGCATCAGAATTGTCGGATGCGCCAAATATCGCGAGCTGGTTCGCTGAGTACGCCTGCATCGCCTCCGAACCCGATGAGGTCGTCGCGTAAAGACCGACACCATGATTTGACGTTGCGGAAACGCCATAGCCCGTTTGCGAGAATCCTGCGAGCCCCGGCCCGCCGGCGTCATTGGAGCCGGTTATCGTGGAGGCCGAGCCAGAGGTATTGGCATAAATGGATTCGCCGCTTCCAGCGTTCGTGATACGCAATGCCGGTACGCTGGACGTAGTCTCTCCGTTGTAGGGCAGCGTGACGAAGCCGGGTGGGCCTTGCGCGCCTGCAGGGCCCTGAGGGCCCTGAGGCCCGGACGGTCCGGTGTCGCCTTGCGGTCCTTCTGGCCCCTGCGGACCCGCCGGTCCCACTGGACCTTGTGGCCCTTCATTGCCACTCAGTGCAAACAGCGCATACGGCACTGCGCTCAATGCCTGGCGCGGTGCAAGCGTCGTGTAACTTCCGCTGGAGGCACCAGGTCGCACGCGCACCTCGACCCACAGCGCCTGACCGTCATAGGGTACGGCGGTGAAGTCCAGGTTCGCATTGATCAGGCCTGCAACCACCGCCAGATCATCGACATCGATGACATCCACGGCCGTGCCGCCACTCGCCGCGGTATACAAAGCAAACTCGAAGTCATAGCTGCCGTTGGCCGGCATCCCGGCATCGTCCAACTGGCCCTGGTAGGTGAAACCCGAACCCAACGACTGGGCGAGCGCAATGCTGGCAAGGCCACTCATCGAAACAGCGACCATCGCGGCGAAGAGGAGCGAGCGAATACGCATCAAAATTCTCCCTTGAAGGATCGTCACGGATCAAAACCGCTGCCGAAAATCGGATCGGGCAGTACGGCCGTAGACGTCGGTGCCCAGAAGCCGCCGTGCAGGACGAAGCCTGATGCGCCCAACGTCGTGGTAGCGGTCTGACCGAAACTGCCACTCAGGCGATAGGCCTCTCCACTGGTCGTCCCGCCGCCCCCGGCGATGACGGCCGGGGCGATCCGGTAAGGGCCACCGCTCGATTGCGTGCCGGCATGAACCAGCGCGATCGCGACAACCATCAGCGAGCTGGCACCGATCCATTTGCGAAAAACCGTCATCGCCATTCCTCCTGGTTTTTCTTCATGCCTTCATACGGAAAGCGCCATGGCCACAGGACAGCTCGTCGAATCACTGGAAGATATTGATCGGTTCCGAATGCCGCCGCGGGTCGCGACAGCCGGGTGCGCCCAGAATGTGGTATTGCACGGAGGCAAGTTGGGGAGTTTTTGCCCGTGCAGCTGCACCCGGCCGTCACGTCTGAAAATCGCTTGGCTCATGCCAACGATCCAGCATTGCCTGCCTTCCCCCATACGCAGTGCATGACCTTCGCAGGACAGCCCCGAGGTGACGCCGATTGCGACGGCCAGACTTTGCGTCGTCTATACTCAGGGCGCACAGGCGACCCAGCAGGTACCACTGTGACCGGGGACGTGACCGCGCTGATCAAGGCGGCCGACGGCGGTGACGCCGACGCGCTGCAAGCGCTGTTCGGGCGCGTGTACGGCGAGCTGAAATACCTCGCGCGAAAGCAACTCGTTGCGTCTTCGGGACACACGCTGAAGACGACCGAGCTCGTGCACGAAGCCTATCTGAAGCTCGCGCGGCCGGAGGCACTTTCCATGCAAAGCCGCGTGCATTTCTTTGCCCTTGCGGCAAAGGCAATGCGCCAGATCGTGATCGACCATGCGCGCGCGCGGCTCGCCGACAAGCGCGGTGGACCGGATGCCTACGTGGTCGAGCTGTCCGAGGCGAACGATGTCGCCAGTCCGGAACTCGGATCTGACGCGTTGCTTCAACTGGATCGTGCGCTGGAATTGCTCGAGACCACCGACCCGCATCTCGCGCGACTCGTCGAACTGCGCTTCTTTACCGGGCTCAGCATTGCCGACGTTGCGGTGCTTCAGTCACTGAGCGAACGCACGGTCGTGCGCAACTGGCGGCGCGCGAAGGTCCGTCTCTACGCCGCGATGCACCCGGACGCATGAGATAGCCGATGGATCGTAAACGGGTCGACGAGCTGTTCGATCAGTTGTTCGAAATCGCGCCCGGACAGCGTGTCGCGTGGCTGGATCGCACCTGCGCCGACGATGCCGCGTTGCGCGCGGAGCTCGAACGCATGCTGCGCATCGACGCGAAGGCGAGCGCGTTCCTGGAATCCCCACCGAACCTGGTCGCCGATCGGCTCGCCAGCGCGACGATCGAAGCCCCGGCACACTTCGGCCCGTGGCGCGTGTTGCGTTCGATCGGCATCGGCGGCATGGGCGAGGTGTGGCTTGCCGAACGCAGCGACGGGGAGTTCGAGCAACGCGTCGCGATCAAGCAGCTCGCGTACCCGACGCCGGGCCTGCTGCAACGCTTTCGGCAGGAACGCCAGATCCTGGCACGACTCGAACATCCCCGCATTGCGCGCCTGATCGACGGCGGAGTCGATGCGAAAGGCGCGCCGTACCTGGTCATGGAATACGTCGAGGGCGTGCCGATCACGACGTATGCGCAAGATCATGCACTCGATCTTCCGGCGAGCCTGCGCCTGTTCCTGCGCGTGTGCGAGGCGGTGCAATACGCGCACCAGAACCTGATCGTGCACCGCGATCTGAAGCCGGCCAACATCTTCGTCACGCCGGAAGGTTCACCGAAACTGCTCGACTTCGGTATCGCCAAGGTCCTGGCGACGACCGATGATGCGGCGTCGACACAAACCGCAGCGCGCATGTTGACCCCTGATTACGCGGCGCCGGAACAATTCACTGGTGATCCGATTACCACTGCTACCGACGTCTATGCACTTGGCGTGGTGCTGTATGAACTGCTGACTGGCAAACGGCCGCTCGCGTCCGCGACTGATCGAAACAGCGGCGTCTATCCGATGCCGCCCAGCGCGGCGATCGAGCGGACGGCGAAAAACGCTGGTGCACGGCGGCGCCTATTGCGCGGCGATCTCGACCGCATCGCGTTGACTGCGCTGGCTGCCGAACCGTCGCACCGCTACGCCTCGGCCGAGGCGCTTGCCGGCGATATCCGCTGCTATCTCGCCGGCCGTGCAATTGCCGCGCGCGGCGACAGGGCCTGGTATCGCTTGCGCAAATTCGCGTGGCGCAACCGCTACGCGGTTGGAGCAGTTGCTGCAGTAGTCGTCGTGAGCATCATCGCAGCGATCGTCAGCCTGCATCAGGCTGCACTCGCGCGCGAGCAGGCCGCTCGCGCAGAAGCCGTGCGGCAGTTCCTGGTTGGGGTGTTCCAGCAGGCTAGTCCGGATGAGAGCAAGGGGCAGCCGATTACCGCGCGACAACTGCTCGAAAAAGGCGAGCAACAATTGCATGCGATTGATGACAGTCAGCAGGTGATCCGTGCTGATCTAACCACATTGATCGCCAGGTTATTCTGGGATATTGGGGACACCGAACACGCGGCGCAACTGATGCCGATCCTGCAGGCGACCGCTGAGGAACCGCATATCCCGGACCAAGTTCGGGCCGACACCCTCATCGAACTGGCGCGAGTCGAAATTGACCGACGCATGTTCGATCAGGCGATGGTTCATGCACGGCGCGCCCTCAGTCTCACCGACAGCATTGGCAAAAGCGGCGTGCAACAGGCGTCCGAAGCGCGCCACCTGTTAACGAGTGTGATGGTAGAACAGAACGACCCGGCGGCCGAGTCCTTGCTGCGCCGAGCTCTCACCGCCGATGTCATCGCGCATGGTGAGCGCAGCGATGAAGTCACGGGTGATTTGCTCTCGCTCGGTCTGGTACTCAACGGACTATCGCGGCGTGACGAAGCGATTGCAGTACTCAGGAAGCAGTTGGCGCTCGCCCGCAACCTGCACGGTGACCTGAATTCGTCGGTTATTAACGGGTTGAACGCCCTCGCGCTGACGTTTTTACAGAAAGGTAATTGGAATGCTTCGGAATCGACTTATCGCGAAGCGCTCGATGCGGAACGCCAACTGCTCGGACCTGACCACGCGTCCACCATAATCATTCATTCAAATCTGCTTGCCGTGATGGAGAGACAGGGTCATTTTGCGAATGCGCTTCACGAACGTCTGCAGATGCTCCATCAACGAAAAAACGCACGGGATAGCATGCGCGAAGACAGCGTGGCGCTTGTTACCCACCTGGTTGGATTCGACTATCGTGAACTTGGACAGTTTGACAAGGCGGAAGCCGCTGCACGCGATGCGCTCGCGATTTGGCATCGGGTTCAACCGTCCGTTGACGCCATCGACAGCGCGCCACCAATGGAAAATCTGGGAGTTATCCTTTACCTGCAGGGCCGCTACGTCGAATCGGAAGATGCCCTGCGCCACGCTATCGCGATCATGCTTGAACGCACATCGCCATCGTCTCAATGGCTTGCTCGCATGCGCGGAGAACTCGCCGACACACTGCGTGGCGCACATCGCTACTCCGAGGCATTGCAGGAAGCAAGCGCGGCCGCAAACGTATTGTCCTCCACGTTGAAGAGTTCCCACGATGCTGATCTTGTGTTGGCAAGGCTGCAAGCGCAGCTAAGCGAAGCGCAACTGGATACAGGCGATCCGGTGAGTGCCGAAAAGACTGCTTGCGAGGCATTGAATTTGAGCCGCCGCGCGCTGCCTCCCGGCAACTACCAACTGGGCATCGAGTTGTTCGCTCTCGCGCGCGCGGAGTTTTCGCTCGGCAAGCTCGGCTCTACGGAATCCCTGTTGCGCGAAGCGCTCGCCGTACGCAGCCCGCCGCACCCGGCCGATGACCCGCGGGTGCTCGAAGTGAAAGTTTCACTGGTCGAGGCGCTGACTGCACTCGGAAAAAACGATGAGGCGCGCAGATTGACCGTTGAAGTCGAGCCAATCCTGCGCGCCTCACGCTCCCCCTACGCGGCCGACCTCCTGAAGCGAATTCCGACACGTTGAATCCCACTCTCCGCCGGGAAGTGAATGCGAATCGTATCCGGGATGTGACGCCGGCGTTGACGGCATCCATCGAAGAAACGACTCGCGGTGCTCCGAACCGCGACTTCAATTGCTACGCTGCGCTTCCTCGTTTACACAGGCCTCGCTGAGGAGATTTCCGGCCGGATCGAGGATCTGCGCCATACCCGTGCCGGTATAGGTAAGCCAATTCGACGCGACGACGATGTCCCGGTCCACCAGGTTGGTGCCGGCCAGGGTGCCATCAGGGTTGTATCGGAAGAAATGCATCTGGGCACCGAAGTGGCGGTATCCCCACGTATACCACCACGAGCCGGAGCCCGGTCCCCGCGATGTCGGCGGCATCGAGTTCGTGTCCGTCAACGAGCCACCGGCAATGAACGACTCGATGCCGCGAAACTGCGCGAGAACGGCGCCGGTGGAGCAGTTCGTCAAGGTGACGTTGGAATCCCAGACGCCGACGATGACGCCGAACAAGCTGCGCTGGTAGGCCAGGTCCTCGGCGGACTGCGCCGTCTCGGGGAGAACTGACGTATTGGCATTGCCCGAAACGGATCGAGCGTTGGCATCGCTGGCCACCGCCATTGCGGGAAAAGCGATCAGCGCGGCCAGGGTAAGCGAACGTGTGAGCAGGGCCTTCATGGGAATCCTCCTGGATTCTGGTGGCTCATGCGACGGATTGCCGCACGATCGCCGGGGAGAAGATTCGTACACGGGCGCAGCGAAAGTCCTTAGAATCCATTGAAAGATCGCTGAAATCGAAATGAATGCCGACAAGGCCAGCGACATGCCCCGCGCGTATGAATTCGGCGAATTCCGTTTGGACCTCGCCTCGCGCGAACTGGCGCGCCGCGACGGAACGAGGATCGCGCTGACGTCCAAGGCGTTCGATGCGCTGCTTTATCTGCTCGAGCACCACGGCACCGTGCTCGCCAAGAATCACTTGATCTCTGCGATCTGGCCCGGCCGCGTCATCGAGGAGAACAATCTCAATCAGTGCATCGGCGCGCTGCGGCGCGCACTCGGCGTTGACGCCGGCGACCGTCGCTACATCGTGACGGTGCCGGGACACGGTTACCGTTTTGCGGCCGCCGTTCACCCCATCAGAGAGCTCGACCGAGTCGAACCGCAGCGAACGGACGGAAGCCAACGCGCACGCCACACGGATATCGCCGTATTGCCGTTCAAACCGTTGCTGGCCGGCCAGCGCGACGAAGCACTCGAGTTCGGCATGGCCGAAACGCTGATCGCCAAACTCAGTGGCACGCGCCGCCTGGTATTGCGCTCGCTCAGTGCAGTTCGACGCTTTGCGCAGCTCGACACCGATCCACTCGCCGCCGGACGCGACCTCGGCGTCGGCGCCGTCATCGAGGGGCAGATCCAGCGCGACGACGATCGCGTGCGGGTAACCTGTCGTCTGCTGTCGGTTGCCGACGGCACGGCGCTCTGGAGCGGCAGTTTCGACGCGCGCTTCTCCGACGTTTTCACGCTGCAGGATGCAATTGCCGAACGGGTCGCGGGCGCACTTGCGCTGGAACTCAGTCGCGACGAGCAAAGGGCAATGAGCGCGCACGGCACGTCCAATTCCGATGCCTATCGGTTGTATCTGACCGGGCGTTACGCGATGGAAATGCCTTCGCCGGTCAAGTTGCGCACGGCGATCGATGCCTTCCGTCACGCGATAGACATCGATCCGGTGTATGCCCTGGCTTATGCCGGCCTCGCGGAAGGATATCGACGGCTGCCACTGGCCGGCGACGCCGAACCCATGGAGGTATTTCCGCTGGCCCGGGCGGCGGCGGAAAAAGCGCTCGCGATCGATGATCAACTCGCGCTGGCTTACGCGACGCTTGGATGGGTTTCATTCCTGTACGACTGGGACTGGGATGCGGCTGCGCAAAATTTCGAGCGCGCGATTGCGCTGGATTCCAACGTTGCCGAAGCCTGCCTGGGTTACGCGCACATGCTTGCCAATCTCGGCCGTCATGAAAAGGCGCGGGAGCTGGGGAAGCGCGCCTGTCAGATAGAACCTCTCTCGCCGATCGTGGCCACCATCTCCGCAGGATTTGCCGGTGCCGCGGGTGACGTGAAGGCGGCGCGCGTCGCACTGGATCGCGTGCTGGCAATGGCGCCGGGCTTCTGGATCGCGCTCTTGCATCGGGCCGAACTTGCGATCCTTTCCGGGAACTATGCTCAGGCGATCCCGGATCTGGTGCTGGCGCGCGAACGTTCCGGCGGCAACTTCCAGGTGCTCGGACCACTCGGTTTCGTCCTGGCGCGCTGTGGACGCGAGGAAGAAGCGCGCGCAATTCTTGACGAAATTCAGGAGCGCGGGACGCGTGGTTATGTGCCACCCAATGCAGCCGCGATGATCTACGCGGGATTCGGCGATCATGAGCAAGCCCTGCTCTGGCTCGAGCGTGCGGTCGACGTGCGAGCCGTGCGCGTGTGTTTCATGCGACGCGATCCGGAGTGGAACGCGCTGCGCAACGATCCAAGGTTCAGGAAATTGGCGCATCGCGCCAACCTGGAGTGATAGGTGGGCGACGGGCGAAACTGCCACGCGTCCGTAATCTGGTTGCCGCGCTCGACGCGAGCGGTACGCACGACCACGCTTTCACTCGTCTTCTAGCCGTCGCGAACCACGTCGAACGCAATCGTCAGGCGGCGCTGATCGCCCGAGAACGGCACCGTGCCATGCCACATGTAGGATGGGAACAGCACCAACAGGCCGGGTTCGGGTTTGACGAAGTGTTCGGGAGGCAACGGTGGAACGGTCCGCAGCGCCGGTTCGCCGAACTTGATCCAGCCTTGTCTGTCATCGCCGTCGACGGCCGCCGGCAATTCGATGTAGCAGGCCGACGACAACCAACCTTCCGGATGCATGTGATTGGCGTGATAGCCATTCGGCGAGAGCTGCACAGACCACATGCCCGCGATGCGCCACGCCGTGTCGTCCGGCTCGCCGATCGCATGGATGTGGCGCCGCACAGGGCCTTCGATCGCCTGACGGAACGCGCTGATCGCAGGATCGTCCGACAGGGTCAGGTCGCGCGCGGTCTGGGTGCCATGGCGCAATGACTGCCCGACCGGATGGGTCTTGAGCGTATGCAGCCGACGCAGACTTTCCGCAAGATCGCCAAGGTAGCTGCCCAAGTCGGGCCAGCCGGGCGGAGTCTCGATGGTCCAGCCATGGACCAGCCGACGATAGTCATAAAGACTGCGATAACGCGGGTCGTCGAGCACGCGCCACGCAGTCGCCTGCACGGCGAGCATATGCTGATCATCTGGTGCGCGTAGCAGAAAGTCGTTCGCCAATGCAGCGGCTTCGACGGTCTCTCCCGCGCTGACCAGTGCATCGGCCAACGTGCCGATTATCGCCTTGTGGTCTGGAGCGAGCGCCACGGCCCGGCGTGCGTGAGCGCGCGCGCGCGTGGAATCGAATTTGATGGCGGCCTCGCAGGCAGCCTGCTCGAGAAACGCGTTGTCCGGGTCCTGCCGCAGGCCCGCCGTGACGATCGCGTACGCAGCTGCGGATTCGCCCGCGTAGTCGCACAAACGCGCCTTGATTATGCGCAAGTCGGAAAGTGCCGGATGCGCACGCAAAACTGCATCGATCGACGCCGTGGCCTTGCGCACGTCGCCGCTTCGCATCCAGCGAAGATTGGCCAGTTCGCGATGCGCATCGATATACGTGGGCCAGCGCTCCAGCGCTTCGACGAGCACAGCTTCGGCCTCGTCGAAACGGTCTTGACCGAGCAGCGCGTGCGCCAACACCAGAGCCGTCTTGGATGTATCGAATCCCTTGGCGAGCGCGCGGCGCACGCTTGCCTCCGCTTCCTGGTGGAGGCCGCTGTCGGAGAGGGCCGCCGCGAGGTTCAATTCGGCAAGGCCGCTCGCAGCTGCGGTGGCGACGACCTTGCGATAGATCGCAACCGCCTCACTGCGGCGCCTGAGCATCATCAAGGCGCGGGCATGTTCGGACAGCAATTCCGGCGAGGTCGATCGGGTATTCACCAGCGGCGTGGTGAGATCGAGTGCAGCTCCCGCGCGATGGGTATCGATCAGCAGTGCAGCGAGACTGACAGCGGCGCGCTGGTATGTCCGATTGATTGCCAGAGCCTTGCGAAAATGCCGCTCGGCCTCCTCGATGAGCCCGCGTTCGGCCACCGCCTCTCCGAGTGAGACCTCGGTCGGCGCCCAATTCGGATCGACGGTCAGCGCCTGCCGCAGGACGCGCTCGGCGCCGCCAAGATCCCCCTCGGCGTGCAATGCGCCAGCGAGCAGGCGATGCGTTTCGCCCACGTGCGGGTTCGATCGGATCAGGGTTTCGAGTAGCGTGCGCGCCTGCGCCACGTTACCCGACTGCAACAGCGTGGATGCCTGCTGAAGTCCGCGCAGGGTCTCCGGATTCGGAACAGGCACACCGGGCCTCCCAGGGATGCGGTCTCGGATGATCAGCGCGCTCGAGCGCAACGGTATTATGCCAGCAGCAGCATGGCTGGTTCGTCGACGCGTCGAATCAGTGCAGGCAGGTGACCACGCCGGTCACCAAGATGAGCTATTCACGGTGAGGCGGGCATAATCTCTCCCATGAACGAATCTCGAGTTGATCACAAGCCACGCTTGCTGGTGCGACAAACGCGCAGCGACGACATTCCCGACCTGGTTGCCTTGACCGCGCGCATCTATTCCTCCGAATGGGGGCATTCGGAAGAAATGCTGCGCGGTCAGTTGGCGCGATTTCCCGAAGGGCAGTTCGTCGCCGAATACGATGGACGCATCGTCGGCTACTGCGCAACGTTCCGCATCGATGAGGCCGCTGCGCTGGCGCCGCATACCTGGGCGGAGATAACCGGCGGCGGGTTCGCTGCGCGCCATGATCCCGATGGCGACTGGCTGTATGGCATGGACATTGGAGTCGATCCCGATTTCCGGGGCATGCGTCTTGGTCGGCGCCTGTACGATGCGCGCAGGCGTCTGTGTCGGCGCCTCGGTCTTCGCGGCATCGCGTTCGGCGGACGCATGCCGGGGCTCGAAAAACGCATGGGGCGCTATGGCTCCGCCGAACATTACATCGAGGCCGTCGCGGGTGGTCGCCAGCGTGATCCAACACTGAGCTTCCAGTTGCGCAATGGCTTTGAGCCCATCGGCGTGCTCCCGCGGTACTTTCCCGGCGATCAGGCATCGCTCGGCTATGCCGCACACCTGGTCTGGCGCAATCCCAACCGGCTGGAGCAAGCAGCCACATTGGCCGTACCGGGCGGGAATCGGCGTCTTCCATCCGTCGTTCGCGTCGTAACCGTGCAGTACCAGCAACGGCGCATTTCAAAGTTTGCCGAGTTCGCGACACAGGTCGAATATTTCGTCGATGTCGCCGCCGGTTATGAAGCCGATTTCGTCGTGTTTCCCGAATTGCTCACCTTGCAACTGCTGTCGATCGAGAATGCCCCGTTGTCTCCGGCCGAATCGATCCTTCGCCTGACCAAATCCACCGATCAGGTCAAGGAGTTGTTCAGTCGCCTCGCGGTTGCCTACAACATCAACATCATCGGTGGCTCGCATCCGACGCGCCGCGATGATGGCCACGTCTACAACATCTGCTATGTGTGCTTGCGCGACGGTTCGATGCACGAGCGCGAAAAGATCCATCCGACGCCGAACGAACGTGCCTGGTGGGGCATCAAGGGGGGCTCCGCCGCACGCACGATCGATACCGATTGCGGGCCTATCGGCGTGATGATCTGTTACGACGCCGAGTTTCCCGAGATGGCCCGCCATCTGGTGGACCAGGGCGCGCTGCTTTTGTTCGTGCCGTTTTGCACCGACGAGCGCCAGAGTTATTTGCGCGTGCGTTACTGCTGCCAGGCGCGCGCGGTCGAGAACCAGTGCTACGTCGTGCTTTCAGGTAATGTCGGCAATCTGCCGGGAGTCAACAATTTCGATATCCAGTACGCGCAGAGCTGCATTCTGACGCCGTGCGATTTCCCGTTCGCGCGCGACGGCATCGCTGCCGATTCCACCCCCAACACCGAAATGGTGCTGTTCACCGACCTCAGGCTCGAGGACCTGACACGGGCCCGCCACAATGGCACGGTGCAAAACCTCAAGGATCGACGCCACGACCTTTATCGGATGCAATGGCATTCGCGCTCGTGATGCGACTCGCGTGTGTCTGAAACTGTGTCCTGCGTCATGCCCGGGTCCACCCGTTCGCGCTAGAGTCCGCGAAGTCTCGGCGGATACGGGTGAGGGTTTGCCATGGACTTTGCAGCCGGATCGCGCAAGCGTCCGCCAATCGCCGTACTTCGTGCTGATCAGTTTGCTGGCTGCGCACTCGACGCTTGCCTTGGCGCTCAGTCACTGGCCCGACGCTGCTTTCCACGACGGTTTCGAGGGCGTAGCAGGCGGTCCCTTGAGCGACACCGATGCCTCGCGCTTTCTTGCGCAGGCGACGTTCGGTCCAACCGGTGAGGATCTCGCGCATCTGCGCCTGGTTGGCTACGAGGGTTGGCTCAACGAGCAGTTCGTGGCCCCGGCGTCCACCGAAGCTCCCTATATCGACTGGGTCGAGGCCAACGGGCAGGACTATATCAGCGACGATGCCAGGCTTGAAATCTGGAGCATCAACTCGGCCGGCACACCCGATCCGAGTCGTGGCGGCGCATTGCCCTCGGATCAGCTGCGCCAGCGCGTCGCGTTCGCATTGAGCGAACTCTTTGTCGTCTCGAACAACAACGGCACCCTCGCCTATCAGCCGTGGGCGCTGGCAAGTTTCTATGATTTGCTCGCGGCCGATGCGTTCGTGAACTATCGGACCTTGCTCGAGGACGTGACCAAGCATCCCGCAATGGGCATCTATCTCAGCATGATCCAGAATCGCAAGGGCGATCCCGAACACAACATCCATCCTGACGAAAACTACGCGCGAGAGGTCAATCAGCTGTTCTCGATCGGCCTGGTCCAGCTTAATCCCGATGGCACGCCGAAACTTTCAGGTGGCCAGCCGATTCCGACTTACGACCAGGAGACGGTTCGCGGTTTTGCGGCGGTGTTCACCGGCTGGGACTGGAACAACATCAACTGCGACGAAACCGGCAGTTGCTGCAATGCCGATACCTATTTCTATTGCGGGCCGGGAAGCAGCGACGATCTGGCCTGGCGTTATCCGATGCAACCGGTCGAGGAGTATCACGACAATACATCCGACAAACAGTTGCTTGTCTACCCCGGCGTCGCGTTGTCCGGCGGCGTGCTCGTGCATGGAGGCGATGCACAAGACGAGCTGACCGCAGCGCTCGACAACATATTCAATCACCCGAACGTCGGGCCATTCGTCGCGACGCGTCTGATCCAGCGTCTGGTCACGAGCAATCCCTCACCGGCTTATGTGCAGCGCGTCGCCGAGACATTCGACGACGATGGCAGCGCGCAACACGTGCGCGGCAATCTGCGCGCGGTCATACATGCGATCCTGCTCGACCCCGAAGCGCGCTTCGGGCAATGGCAACATCCTGATACGTTCGGAAAGTTGCGCGAACCGATGCTCAAGACGGTGCAGATGTGGCGCGCGCTGGCCGCACGCTCGGCCAATGGACGCATCGGCAACCTGTCGACCTACCCCTCGATCGAGAATCTCTACGGCGAGGCGCCCTTGCGTTCTCCGACCGTGTTCAATTTCTTCAAGCCCGACTTCGCACAACCCGGCGAAGTCACGGATCGCGGCCTCGTCAGCCCGGAATTCCAGATTCTCGGCGATACCATGGTGGTCGCGACGCCGAACAATCTTTTCTACCAGATATTCTGCTATTACGTCGGCAGCGATCGCTGCTACGACAGCGGCGACGACGACACGCTGCAAATGGATTACGGCCCCGACGCCGCGCTGGCGACAAGCGATCCGGCGGCGCTGATCGATGAATACAGCACGCTGTTCATGGCAGGCCAGATGTCCCCGTTCATGCGCGATGTGCTGATCACGCGCCTCGAGGCGTTGACGGCGGAAAATTACGGAGCGGACCTTGGCCGCGTGCGCGTGCAGCACGCGCTGTACCTGATCATGAACTCCCCCGAATACTCGATCCAGAAATGAGGCCGCGGCCATGCATGTGAATCGTCGCCAGTTCCTGCGCAGGAGCATCTGTGCCGCCCTCGGAGGAGCCACCTGCCTTTCGGCTCTCGGCAATTTGCGCCTGATCGCTTCCGCAGTCGCGGCGAGGCCATACACTTTCACCGACTATCGCGCGCTGGTGTGCGTGTTCCTGTATGGCGGCAACGACAGTTTCAACACCGTCGTGCCGATGAGCGGCCAGGCACAGACCGATTATCTTGCAGCGCGCGGCGCGCTTGCGCTGACTGACGGGTTGCAATCGCTCAACCCGGCATCAGGCGGCGGTCCGTCCAACTACGGTCTGCATCCGGCCATGCCGGAACTGGCCGGTCTGTTCAACGCCGGCAACGCGGCGATCGTCGCGAATGTCGGCAGCCTGCTTTATCCGATTACCCAGGCCGAGTATCAGAACGGCAGCGTTCCGACTCCGCCGCAGTTGTACTCGCATGACGACCAGACATCCCAGTGGCAGACCTCGCGACCGGACGATGCCAACGCAGACGGATGGGGCGGACGCATCGCTGACATGTTGTACGCGTCGAACTCGGGTCAGATTCCGATGAGCATCACGCTCGACGGCAACAATCGCTTTCAGCGCGGCGCGATCATCAATCCTTATGCGATGGATCCCGGCGGGGTCACGCGGCTGGACTACTCCGACGATGGCCCGGAGGCCTGGATCCTCGAAGGCAACAACAGCGCCGGAGCGACGGCGTACAACGCGCTGATCGCCCCGGGCACGCAAGCGCATGTTCTAGAGCGTGCGTATGCCGACGCCGCTACGCGTTCGATCACGAACTATCGGATCATCGACGACGCGCTTGGCGATCCGCCGGTGTGGGGCACGCCTTTTCCGGACACGGATCTTGGCAACCAGCTGCAGATGGTAGCGCGCCTGATTGGCGTGCGCGGTGCGCTTGGCATGAATCGCCAGGTGTTCTTCGTCGCTGCCGGGAATTACGATACCCATACCGAGCAGCTGGGCGAACAGGACGGCAACCTTGGCGAACTTTCGCAAGCGCTCAAGGCATTTTACGACGCCAGCGCGCAACTGGGAGTTGCCGAAGGCGTAACCGCTTTCACCGCATCGGACTTCGGGCGCTCGCTTGCGGTCAATAGCGACGGTACCGATCACGGTTGGGGCGGCCATCACTTTGTCGTCGGGGGCGGTGTGGCGGGTCAACGCTTTTACGGTGTCTTGCCGTCACTGGCTCCGGAGGGCAATCCAGACGATACCGGCTACGGCCAGATCATCCCGACGCTCGCGGTGGATCAATATGCGGCAACGCTGGCGCGGTGGTTCGGCGTCGATGCCGGGGGTATCGCCGATATCTTCCCGAACCTCGGGCGCTTCAGCTCGGCCGATCTGGGTTTCATGGGATAGTGGCGATCGCGTCGGCATGGCCAGCCACCTCCCGCATCGCCAGCGCAAGCGTCGGGTTGATTGTTTCGCTGGTCGCGACCGCTGCGTCTGCCGCCAATTTTCTCGTCACGGCAAATCCTGACCTGACCTTCACGCCAGCCACGATCACCATACATCAAGGCGACACGATCACGTTCCAGAACAACGGCGGCGTCCATAACGTGCATGCCGACAACGACCGCTTCATCTGCTCGATCAACTGCACCACGATGAATGCGCCGAGTGGCGAGCCATGGAGCTCGACGGTACGCTTCAACCAGATCGGCACATTCGGATATTACTGCGAATTGCACGGCGATCTGAACGGCGGCATGCGCGGTTCGATCACCGTACTCGATCGTATTTTCGTCGATGGATTCGATCCGGGCGAATGACGCACGCCCGAAACGCTCTACGAGGTGTCAGGACGTCTTTTTCGGTGCTGCTTTCTTGGTTGCCGCGGCTTTCTTGGACGCAGCCTTCTTCGCCGGCGCGCGGGTTGGTGTCTTGCGCGCGGTAGCGGACTTGGCAGGCGTGGAACCGGACTTCGCTGCCGTTGCCGTCCCCTTCCCGGACGTGCCCGCCGCGTCTGACGTCGTTGCAAGCTTGTGCTTGCGGACATTGCCATAGCTGCGAATGGCAATCTTGCCCTTGGTGGTTTTGCGGTCGCCTCTGCCCATGTTGGTTCCTCGAAATATTACGGTAACGGGGCGCGCAGGATAACAGCAGTCGCGGGCCAAGTGAGCGCTTCAGTTCTGGTCGGCATGATCGCGTTCGCACGCTTTCTCTTCGCATGAATAGCGCTCGATCTGCACCGTGGCGTGGGCAATTCGGAACCGCTCGCGGAGAAACTGCTGGATCCCGACAATCGCCGAATCGGGATCGGTGCCCCGAAACAACTGCGCATGAAGGGTTGCCATGCGATTGCCGCCGGCAAGCTGCCAGACATGCACGTGATGCACATTGCATACACCGGCGTTTTCCGCCTCGATCGCATGCCCCAAACTGGCCGCGTCGAGATCATCCGGAACGCCTTCCAGAAGAATATGCCCGCTGCGGCCGGCGAGCCGCCACGCGCTGTTAAGGATCAGGAGCGAGACCAGGATAGAGATCGCCGCATCGCTCCAGAGCCAGCCGAAATAATGAATCACGATCGCTGCCAGGACCGCACCCAGCGAACCCAGGAGATCGCCGATCACATGCAAGCGGGCGCTCGCCGTGTTGACATCATCATGGTCGTGCCCACCCAGCACGCGCAGCACGACGCCATTGAGAACCAGACCGGCGAGCGCGACGCCGAACATCAGGGCGGAATCGACGGGCGCCGGCTGCCTCAAGCGTGACAGCGCCTCGATCACGATCCAGCCCACCAGCACGAATTGGATCAGCGAATTGCTGTATCCGGCCAGCACTTCGAGTCGCGCATAGCCGAAGGTGCGCCTGGCGTCGGCCGGACGGCGCGCATAGACCGCCGCGAGCCAAGCGAACAGCAAGGCCATCGCATCAATCAGCATGTGGCCGGCATCAGCCACCAGCGCGAGCGACCCGGAGAGCCAGCCGCCTGCTGCTTCGAATACGAGGATAATCAGCGTCAGCGTAACCGCGATCGACAGACGACGGCTGCGTTGCGCGCTGTCGATCTCGTCGTGCGAATGAATGTGTTGCATGCCCAGCGCCAAGCAAACGTATGGCGCCATGCTAGTCAACGGGGAAAGCGCTACACAATCACCAACGAACTCCCGCCGCATCGAAACGAAAACGCGCGGCCTCGCTGCGAGCAACCGGCGCGGACCGGCGCAATCCGCGCCAGTCACTCTGTGCGCACAGTTAGCTTGCGCGTGCGGTCTCTCGCACGTGACCGTGGGCCAGCCGCAGATTGGTCAGATGCGCGAGAGCGATGCAACTTCCACCGAGCGCCACCAGCGTGGAATGGAAGGCCAGACTCGCATGCGGGTCCAGCAGAAATCCCCCCACCCATAGCAATACCAGACCCGGCAGCAGAAACAGCAGCGGACGGCTTATGCGATGGCAGTGATAACCGCGAATCAACGTGGCAGACGCCAATGCGCTCGCACACACAATGAACCCACGCTCGAAACCGTGATCGGCGAGGAACCCCAGTCCCAAGGCAGGCAACAGCGCAAGAACGAACGGCAGCGCCGCGCAGTGGACCGCACACAGAAAGGATGCGCCGGCGCCGAGCCGATCGGCAAATTGCGCGATGCCATGCCGCTCGAGGGGAGAGGAATTCTGCACGTTGGGAGCTGGGGGTATGGTTGGGTAGTCGGGATATAACATAGCAGATCTTCGTTGCATTGCGGGACTTTGGTCCGGTTATTGGAAACTTCGGACGGGAATGATATGTTATATCATATCATTCCATCTGTCTACTATCCATACCGGGGAAATGCATGAAGACATTGCTTGCTATGGGTTTCTGTGCCGCATTGTGCAGCAGCCCACTTGCGCTCGCGGACTCCGTCGGGACGGCCGCGACGATGACTGCCGCAACGACGGCGACCGACGATGAAAATCAGACCCAGTCCACGCAATCGGCCAAACTCGGAACCGTCGAAGTCAACGCCAAGCTGGACCGGGCACGCAATCAGTTGTCGCCCGATACAGGTGCCAGTCAATACATCATCAGCCGCGAGGCGATCCAGCGCTTGCCTCTCGGCGAAGCGACACCGCTCAACCAGATGCTTCTGCAGGCGCCCGGCGTCGTTCAGGATTCCTACGGCCAATTGCACGTCCGCGGCGATCATGCAGACCTGCAATATCGCATCAACGGCGTGATCATTCCCGAAAGCATCAGCGGTTTCGGCCAGACGCTGGATACCCGCCTGATCGACAACCTCCAGTTCCTGACCGGCGCACTGCCAGCTCAATACGGGTACCGAACTGCCGCCGTCGTCGATATCACGACCAAAACTCCCGCGTCCGGTATTGGCGGTTCCGATTGGAGTCACGGCGGGATCGTTTGGAACGTTGGAGCCGGCGCTGACTCTCTACGGCACGAGGGATCGTTGGAGTTATTTCTTCAGCGGCAATTTTCTCGAAAGCGATCTCGGCATCGAAAACCCGACAGGGAGCCGCAATGCGATCCACGACCACACCATCAGAGCAAGGGTTTCGGTGCACTGTCGTATCTGTTCAATGACGATACGCGACTGAGTTTCATGTTCGGCATCACCAACAACCGTTTCCAGATTCCGAACAATCCCGGTCAGGAACCTGCGTATCAACTGGATGGCGTCAGCAACTTCGACTCCGCCGACCTCGACGAGCGACAGCGCGAAATCACGCGATTCGGCGCGCTGTCGTTGCAAGGCGCGCTTTGGCAACAGCAGCTATCAGTTGTCGATTGGCCAGCGCTACACGAGCGTCAACTTTCAGCCCGATCCGGTTGGCGACCTCATTTTCACCGGGGTTGCCGGAGTGATCGATCGCAGCAATCGCGCGAATACGCTGCAAGCGGATTTCTCGACGCCGCTCGGCAGTTCCCACACCGTACGCTACGGGCTCTATGCCAGTCGTGAGCGACCGGTCAGCAACAGCACTTCCATGGTTTTCCCCGCGGATGCCGACGGCAACCAGACCTCGGACGTCCCATTGACGATTGTCGACAACGCTCCGCACATCAATGCCCGCACCTGGGGCGCGTACCTGCAGGATGAATGGAATCTCAGCGACAGGCTGACGATGAATTACGGCGTGCGCGCCGACAAGGTCGATGCCTACGTGAGCCAGGGACAAATCAGCCCGCGCCTTGGATTTGTTTACCAGGCGACCGAATCCACCACGTTGCACGCCGGCTATGCGCGCTACTTCACGCCGCCTCCGGCAGAGCTGATTTCGCAAACCGATATCGCCCTGTTTCAGGGGACCACCAATCAATTGCCGACCGATGTCAATGCGCAAACGCTGTCGGAACGCTCGCATTACTTCGATATCGGCGTCTCGCAAAAATTCGGCGGCGCGCTGACCATCGGTCTCGATGCCTACTATCGCAAGGTGCACGATCTGCTCGACGAAGGTCAGTTCGGATCGGCTCTGATCTTCTCGCCGTTCAATTACGACCAGGGCCGCATCAAGGGGCTGGAATTCACCTCAAGCTATGCGAACGGCAACTGGAACGCATACTTCAATGCGTCGGTAAGCAGAGCCGATGGCAAGAAGGTCGTCACCGGTCAGTACAACTTCGACCAGGACGAACTCGACTATATCGCCACCCATTTCATCCATCTCGATCACGACCAGCGGCTGTCGTCAAACGGAGGTATCACGTACGAATGGGACGGCACCAGGCTCGGCGCTGATTTCCTGTATGGGTCGGGTTTGCGCGCCGATTTCGCCAACTCGGCGCATCTGCCCGCCTATTACCAGATCAACCTGTCCGCCGATCGCAACTTCCGCCTGTCGTCGCTCGGCGGATTCAACGTGCGTCTGGCGCTGATCAACGTGACCGACAGAGTTTACGAATTGCGCGATGGTTCCGGCGTAGGGGTGGGTGCGCCGCAGTTCGGTCCGCGGCGCGGAGTATATGTCGGGTTTACCAAACCGTTCTGACGGTGACCCGCGCAACACCGCGGTTTGCGCGAAGTGGTTGGACGACTCCGATCAGTCGGTGCCGCACTCCTCGCATACGCCGTGCACTTCCAGCGTCTGTGCGCGCGGGCGGAAGCCAAGAGACTTGGCTTGATCGTTGAGCAGGCCCGCGACGCGCTCGTCGCAAATTTCGGTGGCCGATTCGCATACATCGCAGATGAGGAACGGCACCTGATGCACCACGCTCGGATGGTGGCAGCCGACATAGGCATTGATCGATTGCAGCTTGTGGATGAAGCCGTTTTCGAGCAGGAAATCCAGCGCGCGATAGATAGTGGGCGGCACCGCGTTGTTGCGATCGTCCTTGAGTTGGTCCAGCAAATCGTAGGCCTTGACCGGTTTTTCCGATGCCGCAATCAGTTCCAGCACCTGCGACCGGATTTCGGTCAGTCGCAAACCGCGCATCTCGCATGCAGCAGCGACTTCATGAACGTAGGCCTTGGCGTCGTGCGGGTGATGGTGAAGGGTCGAATGGGCAGGTTTGGAGGGCATGGCTCATGATAACACTGCCGTTTTTCCCGTTCCCCCCAGGATTACAGGACTTCAGCGAAAAGATTCAGGATGTCTTCGATGGGATTCGGGCATCGGCATCCGCCTGGGTCGAAGCCATTCGAACCTGATTGGCATCCGGGCTCGAACCGGTGGCGGGTTTTGCAAGCACAATGACCAACCAGCCAATCGGTCCCAACGCCAGGCCCCAGACCAGCCCCGCCACCCAGCGATGCTTGCGCCAACCCAGCAGCGCACCGATGACGCCGCACGCCAGATTGAGACCGATAGCCCAGGCCCATAGCGTCGGATCAAGCAACGTCGCGACACACTGATCGAGCAATTGCTGTACAGCTGCCGGATCGGTCTGATCGACACTCGCGAGTGCGCTGAAGCTGCATTCGAGTGCCATGCGCTAAGCGCCTGCTCGCGCAATCGCAGCCTCGATGCGACGCAATGCTTCGTCACGTCCGGCGAGATACACGGTCTGGTCGATCGATGGAGAAACCTGCGTTCCCGTCAATGCGACCCGCAACGGTTGCGCAACCTTTCCCATGCCCGTGCCGATTTCGCCAGCGGCAGTCTCCACCGCAACGTGCACGTTTTCGACGGTCCATTCGCGCAGTCTCTCCAATTCCGCCTGCACTGCCTTGAGCGCGGGAATTGCAGTCGACGTATGCAGATGCTTTTCGATTGCAGCCTCATCCCATGTTTCGATCGGCCCGTACCAGACCTTTGCCTTCTCGGCCATTTCCTTCAAGGTCTTCGCCCGATCGCGAAGCGCGATAACGACGTCGGCGGGCGCCGGTCCGCTGCCGGGATCGATGCCCAGCGCCTCCAGTTGCCACGCCAGATGCGGCGCGGTCGCCTCGGGATCATCGTTCTTGAGGTACTGCTGGTTAAGCCAGCCGAGTTTCTCCAGATCGAAACGCGACGCCGAGTGATTCACATCAGCCACTTCAAACCACTCGATCATTTCCTCGCGCGAAAAAATCTCCTGATCGCCGTGCGACCAACCGAGGCGCACAAGATAATTGAGCAACGCGTGCGGGAGGTACCCGTCGTCGCGGTACTGCATGACGCCGACCGCGCCGTGACGCTTGCTGAGTTTCTGGCCATCCGCGCCGAGGATCATCGGCAGGTGCGCGAACTGCGGCACCGCAGCGTCGAGTGCCTTGTAGATATTGATCTGCCGCGGCGTGTTGTTCACGTGATCGTCGCCGCGAATCACGTCGCTGATGCGCATGTCGATATCGTCGACGACTACCGCGAAGTTGTAGGTGGGAAATCCGTCCGAGCGCAACAATACGAGATCATCCAGTTCCTCGTTGGACCACTCGACCCGGCCCTTGACCTTGTCGTCGAACACCACGCTGCCCGAAGAAGGATTCCTGAAGCGGATCACACGATTCGGGTCTTCCCGGAATGGGGCATTGCGATCGCGGTAATGTCCGTTGTAACGGGGCTTGCGATTCTCGGCCAGCGCCTGCGCGCGCATTGCGTCGATTTCCTCGCGCTTCTCGTAGGCGTAGTAGGCCTTCCCCGCCGCCAACAGATCCGCGGCTACCTTTTGATAGCGGTCCATGCGCAGCGTCTGGTAATACGGACCCTCGTCGTGATCGAGTCCGAGCCATGCCATGCCATCGAGGATGGCCTGCACCGCTGCCTCGGTGGAACGTTCGCGATCAGTATCCTCGATGCGCAGGATGAACTCGCCGCCGCGATGACGCGCTTCGAGCCAGCAATAAAGGGCCGTGCGCGCACCCCCAATGTGCAGGTAACCGGTAGGGCTCGGGGCGAAACGCGTGCGAACGCTCATTGGAACGACTTGGAAGAACGGCTGATCAGTTTAGCGGATGGAACAACACCGGACAGCTTCGTTTCGCGCCAACTGGTCGGCAGGACCGTGCCCAACGCCACCCATGCGGCGGAACTGCAACACGTCCGCGTTGCGTTTTTGTGTTCGATGCTCCGTCAGATTCCCGCGTACCACTCATAGCCCTGATCTTCCCAATATCCTCCGTTGCCGCCCTGGATGGCATCGAGACTCGCGACGAGTTCGATCGCACGGATGTACTTGGCCATCTTGTAGCCGAGCTGGCGTTCGATGCGCACGCGGATTGGCGCGCCGTTGGCGATCGGCAACGCTTCATCGTTGAGCTTGTAGGCGAGAATGGTTTGCGGATGATGCGCATCGTCCATGCCGATGCTTTCGTAATACGGCGTGCCGGCGCTGTCCATCGTGTCGAAGCAGTGAAATACCGCATACCGCGCCTGCGGCAGCAAGCCCACCCGATCGAGCAACGGGCCAAGCGGCACGCCGGTCCATTTACCGATCACGCTCCAGCCCTCGACGCAGTCGTGTCGCGTGATCTGGGTGCGCGCCGGCATCGCGCGCATTTCATCCAGCGAAAAGGAGGCCGGATTGCGCACCAGGCCCCCAAAAGCGAGGCGGTAATCACGAAAGTTGCCGGCAGCCAGCGCGCGATAGTCTGCTGCATCAGGGTTCGTGCTCCCGTTAGGCTTGAACACCGGTGAGATATCCGCTTCGCTGTATTCGGTTGCCAACGCTGTCTTTGGCACCAGCGCCTGTTGCACGACGCGGGTGAGGGTTTCGGCGCTGTCGAGCACGCGCGGCGCCCAGCCGGTTTGTGTCAATTGATCGCAGCCGCCCAGGATGACGGCCCCCGCCGCTGCCGCAGTCTGCCGCAGAAAACGACGACGATCAGCTCCCTTCATGGTCATCCTCCGACTGCGGCACCGCGAAGCGGCCCGTGATCATCGAGCGCAGATTGTTGGCAACGCCGGTCACGACAATCTCGAACAAGTGCACCAGGACGAAGGCCACAAACAGCATCGCGATCACGAAATGAATCGTGCGCGCGGACTGACGCCCGCCAACGAAATGAACCATCCAGCCGAGCGCCGCATCCATGTGTGGCGACATCGCAAGTCCCATCAGCACCATCAACGGGCCAAGCACGAATACGACGATCAGATACGTGAATTTCTGCAAGACGTTGTAGCGCGTCGCCGCCTCGCCTTTCGGATGACGCAACAACGCATGATCGATGATCGAACGGCCGATGCCGCGCCAGTCGCGCCCGGTCGGGGCGAGGTCGCGGCGCAAGTGCCGGCTGAACAGCGCGTACGCCACGTACGCCAGTCCGTTGAGCACGAAAATCCACGCGAAGAAGAAATGCCAGCGTCGGCCCATCGCGAGCCACTGCGGTCCCGGAATCGTGAGCCAACTCGGAAATCCGCGCGGCTGCAAATCGCCATCGACGCGCGAGGCGCCGAATACGCCGGTCGTGTTGAACTTGTGGCCCAAAATGGTCGTTACGCCACGCAAATCACCGGATGCATCCTCTTGGGCGTCCATCGACAGCAGCGGATGATCGAAATGGGAGCGCTCTCCCCAGTACAGCGCCGAGTGCGCATTGAATATCTGAAACCCGCTCAGCAGCAGCACGAACATCGCGACGACATTGATCCAGTGCATGATGCGCACCGGCAAACGGTGGCGATAGATGACCTGGGTTGAGGAATTCCGAACGCTCATGGACGTCTCTGATGTTCAGCGAACCCGACGCCAACACGACCCGGGCGGTGTCCGGATCATTTCACCTCGATCCACCGGTGCACGACACCGTGGGCAACGAAAGCCTAAATGCCCCGAATCGAAATTCCTTTTCAACGGCCATCAAAACCATACTGCGAATCGCGAGACGAAGATTTGCTCGTCAATTGTTATGACGATGACCTGTTCCACCTCGAATGAGTCCGGATTGCCGATCGCCCAGGCGAGAGGAATGCCTGCGAATCCGCGGCCGTTTGAACGAGTAGAGAACCGCCGTGTCGTGGCAAAGCCGGTCCATCACTTCACATGAATCGTGATCTTCTTCGACACCAGCGGCGGCACGAACTGCATATGCGAGGCGTCGCCGAAATCGAGTTGCAAGGTATGCGTGCCCGGACTGAGGTGAATCGTCGCCTGGGTCTGACCGGCGCCGAAGTGCATATGCGTCTTGTCGTTCGGGATCGGAAGATCCTGCGGGGGGAGTTCGGCATCGTCTATAAGAAGGTGATGGTGTCCTGTGTTCGGGTGCGTGTCGCCGGCCGGCGCAACGCCCATGCCGTCAAGGCCGAATACAACTGTGACCTCCTGCCCAACCGTCGCACCATCCTTGGGGGAAACGATGTACACCTTGGCATCGGCCGGCGCCTGATGTCGGGGCGGCCCGAGGAGAGCCGGTGCCGATTTCGCCGCAAATGCCGGCATCGCCGCAAGCAACGCGCATCCGAGCAACAAAGTTGTACGCATGATTGATCCTCCCGCATTGATTGAACGACAACATCTTAACGCCGCTACGCCAGGCGCCGCACTTGCGCGAGACAAGCCGACTAACCTGCGGCAACTGCGACGGGGAATTTAAGTTGACGCAGTCGTGTGGGGTCTCTATCCTTCCGCGCCTCTCTCGGGGCCATAGCTCAGCTGGGAGAGCGCTACAATGGCATTGTAGAGGTCGCCGGTTCGATCCCGGCTGGCTCCACCAGGTTTCTGCGACGCGTCCCCATCGTCTAGAGGCCCAGGACACCGCCCTTTCACGGCGGCGACAGGGGTTCGAATCCCCTTGGGGACGCCAGGTAGATCAAGCGATTGGCCATAGGTCTTGAACTTGATTCGAGGATTCGGGATTCTTGCCGATTCGAGCCTGACGGTAGTCTTGGGCAGTTTCAAAAATGCGGAGCGGTAGTTCAGCTGGTTAGAATGCTGGCCTGTCACGCCGGAGGTCGCGGGTTCGAGTCCCGTCCGCTCCGCCATCCACCCGGCCGATTCGAGACGTCGTCTCTGAGTCGGCTTTTTTCTGCGCCAAGCGGCGGGGTTTCGGCCTTCACGACCGGACGCCTTGCGCCTGCGCGTTCGTCTTCCCTCGAAGATTTGCCTTGCGTCTCTGCGGCCGGATCTTGCGAGTCCGGTCTCAACCTGCCAGAGAATGCCCGCAACTCGGATTTCAAAATCGGGGGATCCGCGAACTGATGCGATCTGGCAATAGAGCCTGGGCGGCGCTCGACCAGCGTAACGACTTTCGCGATGGCCAAAAGTGAATTTCGCCTGGGCTGTCCGCGCAGCCGGCAGCATGGCCCGGGCAGACAGAATTGCGCAACTTGGTGAAGGCGTGCCCAACCGTTGCGGTCAAGAACGCTTCAACCATGCCGCGCCGCCAGGAACCGGCTGTTACGCAGCAGTCCCGCCGAGATCAGCGACACGAGCACGCCGACCGGGAAGATCTCCGCGAAGGTCATCGGCAGGCGGTACAGCGGGTTCGCGTACTGGATCTTGAAAGTCTCCATGTCGGCGGTCAGCTTCGCCAGCGCCTCGGCGCTTGCGCCTTTCGCTTTCTCGCTCGCGATGATCGACTGTGCGTAGCTGCTGGCGAAGTCCATGTGCGTCATCGCTTGAACCACTTCCCATGCGATCACGTACAAGATCCCGGCGATGAAGCTGACTCCCAGCCCGACCCCGAGCGCCGGCCAGAACCCGATCACCCCGCCCCGGTCGATGTCCCGGTGCCGCTTGATGCCTACAAACACCGCGCTCAGTGCGATCAACATGGTCGTGTAGCCGATGACCATGCCGTATTTCAGCGGCGGCATCCCGGAGAATGCGACGAAGGTGACGACCTCGAACGCGGCAACGACCAGGCCCGCGATCAGGCCGTATTTCAGGATGGTCCGCAACATGGTGTTGCTCCTCGATTGGGTGGTGGATGGAGCCGCCATTGACCGCGATCCGGCCCCTCCCGGCAATCGCCCGAACGGGTGATTTCGGCGCACTCATCCCGAATAAACCGGCCTCAAGGCAAAATACCCAACTCACGCGCCCGACGGATCGCCTCGGTTCGCCGCTTGGCGCCCATCTTCTCAAACAACCGCGCTACGTGCGTCTTCACCGTGTTCGGCGAAACGTGGAGATGCGCAGCGATCTCCTTGTTGGAGCGGCCGGCTGCCAGTTCGTGCAGCACGTCCAGTTCCCGCTTGCTCAGGCCCAAGGCCGCCTGTGCCTTCGGGTTGCCGTCGAAGGGAACCGGCGCCGGTGCGGCGAAGACCCGCACGCCCAAGAAGATGCCGAGCACCAGGAAGGTGGCCGCGACGAGGAACAGGTAGATATCTCCCGAATGGATCCGCGCCAGGCGCTCGTAGTCGAGCCACTGCAACCCGAGCGTTCCCGCCGCCAGTAGCACCCCGTAACCGACCACCCTCTTCCACATCCCCGCCTCCCACTGCCGCGATGGCTCCAAGCATGAAACAAATTTCTACAGCATCCTCCATCAAGACCTTCAGTGGCCACGATCGCGTGGATCAAGTGCAGGGAACTTCGCTTCAATGCGCGGGCGCTGACCCAGCGCCCGCTTACGCTTCTGCCAAACTTTCATCTGGAAAATGCGCTGCACCTTGTTCTTGGTTCATGCCGAGCAGACTCGCCACCGCGCGATAGCAGAACGAGGGCTGGGCGCGATCATCGTCTTGATCGGTTCGCGAAGCGCAGGGGCCGGCCACTTGCATGGCGTCGTACGCCAATGCGGTCCACCGAGCGGCCCCAAAAGAATCGTGCCCGCATTCGTGAATTCGCTCATGTCGTTCTTCGTCAGGAGGCGGTTGGTAAGCCGTCGGATAACGAGGGCTCGAGAAAGAGCGCGGGCAGCTAAGGGCCGCCGGGCAAGCTCCAGATATTCAGCACGCCGCGGGTGGCGTGATCATTGGCGTTGCCTTCGGGGAGAATGATCTCACCCTGCAGCACGATGGGGCTGTTCCAGTGACCGGAGCCGCATGGCAGGGTGGCGATGCGTTTGCCCGACACTGCTTCATAAACATTCAATCCGCCCTCGCGCGCGTAGACGAACAGCAGACCATCCGCCTCGAACGGACTGGTGCCGCTGGTGCCGTTTTTCCACTTTTCCAGGAGCTTGCCGTTTTCCAGCTCCCACGCCGCGGTGCCGCCGTTGTCGGCGGCGAACATCCAGGTTTGGCCATCGTGCTGCCATACCGCCGGCTGAGTGAATAGATCGGTGCCGCTGGGTGTGGCGACAATTTGCTGTTCGTGGCCTCTGTGGGGAGCGGTCCCGGCAATGGCCTTGCGACTGAGCAGGCGGATCTTGCCGTCCTTGCCGCCCTGGGCGATCAAGTCGTTACTCAGGAGCACCGGCGAAGTTGAACCCAAGTCGAGATCGTGCGCATTCAGTTCCTCGGAATTCGCTGGAGTGTAGTTTCCCAGTATGTTCGTAGCGCTGGCATCAAGCTTGATCACCGAATCGCCCCAGTCGGTCGTGCCGTTCCAGTCGGCGTTGCCGGTGGCAATGAAGATGTCGCCATCGCCGGGATCGATCACCGCGCCCGCGCGCCCCCAAATGGCGGAATCACTTTGCGGGCACGAACTCGGATCCATCAAGCCCCTGCGATTGCTGCACAGCGAGTTCCACACCTGCAGGAGTTTGCCGGAGCTGCCTTCAAGAATGGCGACGTGGCCCTGATAGGGCGGCTCGTCACCAATGTAACCATCCGTAACGGCAATCACATGACCCCGAAAGAACTTCAAGGGCGAAGCGATCTTCTCGCGCAACGGCAGTCTGGTGATGGCGGTGCGCCAGACGACCCGCCCATCGCCGACGGCCAGCTTCTGGATATAGCCGTCGGGGGAGGCGGCATAGATGGATTGCCGACCGGGATCGGCCACGGGGGTGGAGTTGGTGATCTGACGCGTGCCGGCCAGGTTCTGATAACTGGCGGGCGTGTATTCCCACAAAACGGCGCCGCTGTTCGCGTCGAGCGCCAGCGTCTTGCCATAGGTGGTGGTGACGAAGATGGCGTCGTGGCGGGTGCCATGCACGGTGACCCCGTGCAGGTAAATGGCACTGGCGTCCACGGTGCCATCCAGCTTTATCTGCCGGCGCGTGAGCTGGGCGACGTTGGCAGCGGTGATGCCGGTGGGCCCCGGGTTGACGCTGGTGCTTTGCACGTCGCCGCCGAACATGGGCCAGTCCTGGGCGGGCAGACTCTGGGCGGCAGCCGCGACGGTCGCGCTCGCGCCAAGCAGAAGCGGGATGACTATCCAGTTTCGCATCGCGAAAGTATGCCACCAACCCGCGCTTCGCTCTGCTGCCAAGGCCATGAATACCCCAGCGCACTCCAATTCGCGCTCCGGCGCATCCGCCCGGGTCACTGTTCGTACTGCTCGCCGTATCGGTCACCATCCAAGCGCTGTTCGACGTTGTCCGGCACCCAAGTGTTTGGGCGCCCTTTGACGGAACGCATCCGACCCGCTCAGACGCTCTAGGGAGAGCTACAGGACCGCGTAGCGCAATTGAGCAATTTTGCTCGAAATGGCTGGCGGTGCGTTCGATTGGCTTGCTGCAGGACGCGGCTCGGTGTCGAGGGTGAGCTGCGAGACGCCGGCCATCGATTCATCTCGTTCGCGACCAACGAAATCGGGGATCGGCTGTTGGCGGCGTTTCGGCACACCCCTGTCCGCAAGCAGCAAGCACAACAAAGCACGACAAAGCCCCGGGCGCCTTCGACCAGGGTGCCCAGTGACGAACGAGCAAACAACATCACACGATCGCGCAAGCGACATCAATTTCGAACTCCCCTTCAGGTGTAGAACGACCATCTACAACTCGCCGAAAACACGGCTGAACAATCCACCAATCGTGTTGTACGTGGACCTTGAAACCGCCCAAGTGAGTGCAATAGTCTGAGCCACTGGGCTCGCCGCTCCACCGTTGAGGAGCATGCAATGCGTCGCTCGATTATTGAGATGCCAGCCGCACGCCTGTTATTGCTCGGCGTGATCCTCACGGCTTCAACGCCGATGCGAGCTCAGCAAACCCACGTCGTCGTCGTATCGGGCGACGCCGCCCCTGACGGCAACGGCGTGATCGCGAACCTCATCGCGGATTCGTCGCCGGGCGACACCGGCCACGGGCCGGCACTGAACAATGCCGGCCAAGCGGTAACGCCCGCACTGCTCAACGGGACGAGCGGCGGCGACGCGGACGATTCGGGCCTCTTCCTCTACGACGGCACGCGCCTCGTTCAACTCGCGCGCGAGGGGCAACCTTCGCCGGATGGAGACGGCGTGCTGAACCTCTTCAACAACGCCGAGCCAATCGCATTGAACGCCGAAGGCCGCACCGCGTTCCTCGGCTTTCTGAGGCATAGCTCGAGCGGCGAGCTGCTGGCGCCGGCAATATTTTCGATCGGACCGACCGGCGAAGGTCTCTCGATCTTCTTGCGCGACGGCAATCCGTCGCCCGACGGCAACAGCATGGTGCAGTTCGTATTGCAACCCGCTTCGTTGACCGATGCGGACACGATTGCATTCAGCGCCAGATTCTCATCCGCGGATCCACTCGGCGACTCCGGTATGGTGCGCGGAAATCTGCTGACCGGAGACGCGTTCGTCGTCGCGCGTGCGGGTCAGAGTGCGCCAGGTGGCAGCGGGCAGTTTTCGCTAATCAGTGCGATCGCAGCGAGCGACGCTGGCAGCGGAATCTTCTTCAGCACGATCCGCGGCAGCCAGGTCTCGGTCAACGATCAGGGCGTATTCCTCGCCGACGCTTCGGGCGCGCTGACGACCATCGCGCGCTATGGGGACGCCAATCCCGACGGTCCCAATCTCTTCAATGCGATCCAGGGCACCGGCGCGTCGCCGGACGCGTCGATCATAGGGATCGGCGCTTTTCTTGCGGACACCGTCGACGGCGAGATCACGAGCGACGGCCTGTTCGAGTTCCAGGACGGCGCGCTGAATGCCGCCGTGCAATTCGACGATCCGGCGCCGAACGGTGGCCTGTTCGTCGGCTTTGGTGCGCCGAAGTTCCAGCCGGAGATCATTCCCATCGAGCTGAATGCGCACGGTCAGCTCGGGTTCTTCGGCTTCGTGGCGCGCGGCGCCAATACGTTCCGCGGCATCTATCGATGCGATGCACCGGGCCAATGCATCGAGATCGCGATCGATGGCCAGCCCGTTGGAGACGGGAACGGGGTGTTCCAGCTCGACAGCACGCCGTCCGCATTTACCAGCGACGACGTGCCCCACATGAATGCGAACGGCGACATCGCGTTCTTCACCAATCTCGTCGACGCGGACATGGGCATTACCGCGAACGAGGGCATCTTTTACTACAGCGATGCGCACGGACTTCTGAAGGTCATCCGCAAGGGCGATGCGCTCCTGGGCAGTACGGTCGCCGATCTCCGTTTCAGCGGCGGATTCAACGACGCGGGTCAGGTCGCCTACGACTTTGCGCTTGTCGACGGGCGCAGCGGGCTTGCAATCTGGTCACCGTCCACGACGGATGTCATTTTCCGCAACGGATTCGACTGAGTCTCTGGGCGCGAGTGCTGCTGGAGGCCCTCTGGCGTCGTGCAGACGGAGCGCATGCAATGCGAAACGATCAAGGTGCGCGCGAAAGATATCGACGAGCCATATTCCACTCGGAAACGCGAATTCGATTGGCCGTCTGCTCCATCCGGATGGGCCCAACTGTTCTGCTGACTAGCGGCAAATCGTGCGCTTGCTGCGCGAGCGGGCAAGACATACACTCCGCGTCGTCACAGGTGCCTGCCGCTTCGGCGCGCAGGTGAAACGGGAAGCCGGTGGAAAGCCGGCACTGCCCCCGCAACGGTAAGCAAGCCAAACCGGATCTCAAGCCACTGCGAACAGCGGGAAGGCGATCCGGTGGATGCCAAGGCATCGCTTGCAAGTCCGGAGACCGGCCTGTGAACTTGTCGGGACGTCGTGGTCTGCCGCGCAGACCGGGGCCCGGCAGGTTTGGCACCAGGCGCTGCGGCGGGCAGCGGACGTGCGTGAGGCGTCCGCCCCTCTGCCGTTCGTCCCTCCGTCCACCTGGCCCCGCGGGTGTGCGATGGAGGAGATTTCCATGCGGCAGCTTTCACGATTCTCGTTTGCACGTTTCTCGTTTGCACGTTTCTCGGTGATTGGTATTGCATCGATTCTGGCAGTCGGTGCGCGTGCCGAAGACGCTCAAATCCAGCCGACAATTCAGGTGACGGCATCTCGTGTTCCCGAGACAGTCGACGACACGCTGGCGAGCGTCAGCATCGTTACGCGGGCGGACATCGACGCAAGCAATGCACCCGACCTCATCGAACTGTTGCGACTCGAGGCCGGAGTCGATCTCGCGCGTAGCGGTGGCGCCGGCGAGCAAACCGCCGTGTTCCTGCGCGGGACCAATTCCAACCACGTTCTCGTGTTGATCGACGGCGTGCGCGTCGCCTCCGTGAACACCGGGGCATTCGCATTTGAAAACCTTCCACTCGACGCGGTCCAACGGATCGAAATCGTGCGCGGGCCTCGCGCGAGCTATTGGGGCTCCGATGCCATCGGTGGCGTGATCCAGATCTTTACGCGAAAACTCAACGGACCTCACGTCGCCGCGAGCTACGGAAGTTACGAGAGCGCTGCCGGCAGCGCAGGTTATGGCACGCAAACGGACGCAGGTGGCTTTTCCGTTCAGGTCGGCGTACGGCATGTCCGCGGGTTTTCGGCAACCAACCCGGCCGCCGGTCCATATATCTACAATCCGGATGACAACGGCTTGCAGAACCACAACCTGATTGCGCAGGGACAATATACCTTCGGTGCCCAGAACCTTTCGGCAAACATCTTCCGCAGCGAAGGGACGGTCAGCTTCGACAACGGCGATCCGGGTTCCGGCTCATCGCGCACCCTGGATCAGGCCATCGGCGTCCATCTCGACGGGGCCATCACAGGCGACTGGCAGCATCGCCTTTCCGCAGGCACGTCACGGGAAAACATCGAAACCGAGGCGTTCGGCTCGGCCTACCGTTCGACGCGCGAGCAAGTTTCATGGAGCAATGATTTCTCCCTCGCGGGGATGCAGCATGTCGTTGCGGGGGCCGACTACGTTCACGACAACGGGCGCAGCCTCGATACCTTCGGTGGAACGACCGTCTACGCCGCGACGCGCGAAAACACAGGCATCTTCGCCGGATGGCGCGCGACGCCCGACGACTTCGACAGCGATCTGTCGGGCCGCTACGATCACAACAGCACGTTTGGCAACGCGTTCTCGGGATCAGCGGCAGCCGGATGGAAGTTCGCGCAGGACTGGCGCCTCTCGGCGAGTTACGGCACGGCGTTCCGAGCGCCGAACTTGAACGAGCTTTATTCGCCCGGATTCGGGGGGTTGTATGCAGGAAATCCCCTGCTCAATCCGGAGCGCTCACGCAGCGCGGAAGTCGGGCTGACGTGGCAAGTCAGCGAGTCCAACCGGCTCGATATCAGGGCCTTTTCGACGCGCATTCTCGATCTGATCGACTTCTCGGGAGGCGACACGTTTCAGGCCGTCAATGTGGAGCACGCGAAAATCGATGGGCTGGAAATCACGCAGGCGATGCACCACGCGGCGTGGTCGTGGACCAATGCGTTGACGCTGCAAAATCCGCACAATCAGGATACCGGCTCGCAGCTTCTGCGCCGTCCCAGGAAAAAGATCGATAGCGTCATCGAAACCGCAATCGGCGAACGCGCCCATGCGGGCGTCGAACTGGTAAGCGCGGGCCCCAGTGAGGATGTCGGCCCAACGACACTGGGCGGATATACGATTTTCAATCTGCGGGCAGACTACGTGTTGACGCCCGCGTGGAAGATCGGAGCACGCGTCGAGAACCTTTTCGATCGCGATTATCAAGTGATCAATGGCTACAACACGCCCGGTTTATCGGGTTATTTGACTGTCACGTATTCCCCTTGAGGCGAGCACGCCAGCGAAGCGATTGAGCGGATGGCCGCTTGATCGGGGATGCGGGCTTCTTCGTCTCCCTTGCTTATCGCAAAGCAGCGCACCGCTATCGATATTGCGTCCCAAAAGCGGATTTCACCGATCGGTCCTCACCAGAAACGGAATCCGGACGGTGCGGCGCTGCGAGCGTTGTACCTTGCCATGTTCGGGGATGGCGGCGTACTGGATGTTTTCGGCCACCACGCGTTCCACTCCGCGCGCGATATCCGGCCGTCGTTATCGCGATCTGCGGATCTGCGATAGGCAAGCAGCGCCATGACGTGCTGTTGGTGCAGTTCATCGCGCGACAGATAGCCATCCTTGTTGGTGTCGAATGCTGCCCACGCGGCGTCCGAATTGATGCTTTCACCCGCTACTGCGGAGGGACGAACCTTATTGCTTGCGCATCCGCACGCCCCAACCAACAGACCCACTACCAACAATCCACAACGTTTTATCATTGAATTTCTCCGACGTCTCAAAGCACTCTGCAATTGGAGGTGTGGACCGAACCTGAACGCTGGCGAGACGACGGGTCCGAGGCCAATGCAGGCTCTCTTCAGGTCTTCGCGCCAGGTTTGGCTCGGTGTTTGTGATGATCCCGGGGCGCTTCTTGCTTGGCCTTTGCCGCAGGATGCGAGGTGCGTTTCTTTTTCAATTCGGCGACCAAGGGTGCGCAGCTCTGGGCATCGTCGCTGTCGCCCGGGGCAATCAGCGGCGCGAGTGCCGCCAACGGTGCGGCGACCACGCCGAGCGCGATTGCGCCAGCCGCACGCGCGATCAGGCTTTTCTTGTCGACGCTGACATCGACGTGCCGGAACGTGCCGGTCACATGCAACGGAGAGCGCAGCGAGATCACGCGGACGCCCTTGGTTTCCGGATGCAGGGTCAAATCGATTCGCTCGTTACGCAAATTGATCGTTCCGTCGATGTCGATCAGTGTGTCTTTCGTATCGAACACGAAAAGATCGGCCTTCGCGGCGCCGTCCTTGACGTTGAAATCGGCTGCGGCGCAGGCGATGTCCACCAACTGATCGCCCTGTGCCTTGGATATCAGCATGTTCGCGATATTGAGGCCGGCCTTTTCCATCAAGGTCCGGCTGACCTGGCCGTCGGTCATCACGAGCTTCGCCGAACCGTCCGATGCGCCGAGGATCGACGCGATCGAACGACCACTCCCGTCCAGTTTTACTTCGCCATTGATCGCGCCAAGGCTCCCCGACAACCCGTCGACCTTTTCGAACAAGCGTCGCAATTGCAATTTGCGCAGGTCCAGCGAAACGCTGCCATTGGGCGGCGTCGCTTTGGAATCGATCCGCAGTGATGAAGTGACGTGGCCTCCCGCCATGCCGAAACGCAGTGGATCGAGTGTCAACACGCCTTGCGTCATGCGGATCTGCGTTTGTACATTGTCTATTGGCAACTCCTTGTCGCGAAAGACACGCTTTCCGGTGAACTTCACGTCGGCATCCATCGCGTCCCAGCGTTGCGCGTCGAACGGCTCAACCGGCAGTACACGCGCATTCGCGTCGGGCGATTCACCATCATGCTGCGCCCGGTTGAGGTCGGGGGCCGCGCCGACCAGCGTGCCCAGATCGCTGAGCTGAAGCAGGGTCGAATCGACGTGTCCCGTCAGCGACGGGCGCTTGGCGCCCGATCGATACGTCAGCGATCCACTGAGATCGCTGCCGCCGACACGCGCCGTGAAGTCCTGGTAGCGCAGCAGCGATCGTTCGGGATGAAATCGCCCGTTCAGGCGCCCGACCGTCGCAAACGGTCGCGAATTCGGCAAGTTGATGCCGACGATCGGATAAAGTTGCGCGAGATTCTGCCCGCTGATCCACAACCGCATGTCGACGGCATTCGGGCTGCTCAGATCCGTGATGGTCCCGGACAGCGCGATTTCGGTATCGCCCACGCTGAAATCGGCGCGCAACGGGAAAGGTTGCGAGCTGGCCATTGTCAGCACGCCACCGACTCGCCCGGTCCCCTTCACCGGCGAGCCCTCCATCGTCCCGTGAGCGGTCCACGCGAAAAGATACGGCGGAGGACGACGGTGCGGGTGTTTCTCCTCCCGCCGCTTGGCGGCTTCATGCAGACGATGAGCGGTATCGCGTCCGACACGCTGGATCACTTCGTGCCGCGTGCTGAAATCGTCGCCCTCGACGTGTTTGCCGAACGCAATGGGCGATTCCAACGGCGTGATTTCTGCTTCGATGTCGAGATCACGCCGTGCATCGGCGATCGTGACATCGCTGGCGCCGAACTCGATGCGCCCGACCCTGAGATCCCACGTCGAGTTGGCGCTTTTGTCCGTGGGACCAAAGGTCCACGTGTTGCTGCCGTCCTTGCGTCGCTCGAAATCGAGCGACGGTTGAATCAGACTGACCGAGGGAATGTCGACATGATGCCAAAGCAATGGCAGAAGGCGCAGATCGAGTCGCAAGGACTCGACACTCGCAAAATGCGGTTTCTTCGCCCAGCCCGGGTTGCCGACACGGACGCCGCCGACGATGAAACCCAGGCCCGGCGACCACGTATCCTCGCCGTTTGCCCGCCGGCGCCAATGCCAGGCAGCGTCGAGATTGCCGGTGATCTCGATCTTGCGCCCGGATGCAGTGCTCGCGTGAGCCTCGACCCACGGCTTGATGCGGTTCCAGTTGAATGTCGCGACGAAGAGGATGATCGCGACCAGCAGCAGCACCAAGATCGCGACTGTACTGACGATAATCCTGTGTCGCTTGACCATTCTGCCCTTGCGTTACTCATCAGCGGATTCGAGCCGAGTCTAGCAGGCCCATGATCGCAGTAATCCAGTGGTCTATTGGTTAAGCGAGTTGTACCGCGACACGGGATACGCCGGTCTATCGCTGCACGCGAATGGCAGTGGAACCGGAAGCACGTACCGGCCTGACCGCAGAGGGATTCGCGCCAGACCCGATGCGCGCGCCAATCGCCTAGGCCGCTGCACCTGGAACGAATTTGAGTGCGAGGCCGTTCATGCAATAACGCAATCCCGTTGGCGGTGGGCCATCGTCGAACACATGACCGAGATGACCGCCGCAGCGACGACAATGCACTTCGGTTCGTGTCATGAACAAGCTGCTGTCCGTGCTCGTCTCAACCGCGTTCGGCAGCGGCTTCCAGAAGCTCGGCCATCCGGTTCCGGAATCGAATTTGGTCTTGGAAGAGTAAAGCGGCAAGTCGCAACCCGCGCACTCGTAGGTGCCCGCGCGGGTCTCGTGATCGAGCGGGCTGCTGAATGCGGGCTCGGTGCCGTGCTGTCTGAGTATGCCGAACTGGCGCGGCGTGAGGCGCTTGCGCCATTCGTCCTCGGTCAGATCGACTTCGAATTTCCCGTGTCCCGTGGCTTGTGCGTCGGCGGCGGTGCTCTTGCTGCGACAACCCACCGCGGCCAGCGCCAGCGCACCCACGCTGGTGATCAGAAATTGACGACGCTGCATGTATCTGCTCCTGCCCGGTCAAGCGATTCGGATATCTTGCGACTCAGTGCTTCGGCGCCTCGCCCCATATCTGTTCGAGCCGCTGGTCGCGCCCGCAATTCCAGCGGTAAAACTTGTAGCGCACCGGATTCTTGCGGAAGTACTCCTGGTGGTATTCCTCTGCCGCATAAAACGGGCCGGCCGGCACAATCTGCGTGTACAGGGTCTTGCCCGCAAATTGCGAAAGTTTCTCTATCGCCGCCTTGGACGCTTCCGCCTTCTGTTTCTGCTCGGGCGAGTGGTAGAAGATGGCCGTGCGGTATTGATTGCCACTGTCGCAGAACTGCCGATCCTGCTCGGTCGGATCGACGTTGTGCCAATAGATGTGCAGCAACTGCGCGTAATCGACGATGCGCGGATCGAACACGACTTCAACCGACTCGGCGTGGCCGGTGGTGCCGGACGAGACTTCTTCGTAGGTCGGATCGATCTTGTCCCCTCCGGTATAACCCGCGGTGACCTTCTCCACGCCGGGAAGATTGATGAATGGCGGCTCCATGCACCAGAAGCAACCGCCTGCGAATGTGGCGCGTTCGAGTCCCGCCTTCGGCGCCGGCGTCGGGGCCGCGTGCAATGATTGAATCGCACCGAACGCAAGAAGGAGGACAAGTGTTGAAGCGATGATTCGGCCAGCGCGCATGGATGCTCCTTGCGAATACGTAATGCTGAGGAGACCGGATTTACCGCAACTGGCTTTCAATGGTTGCAGGACCCGGCGAGCGGCTCGAGCGTACCGATCGAATGCGCCTGCTCGGCGAGATACTCGAGCCAGCGATTCAGAAAGGTGCTCATGTGCAGGCGCTGCTGGAACACCGTGCGCGCCGGCAGGATCGGACCGAGCACGCGCGCAAGGCGGCGATCCGAATGGCAATGCAGGACTTCGGCCATGTGCGCGTCCTGATACATGCGCAAGTGAGCCGACGGTGCGGCAACGCCGGTTTCGCTGTCGATGAAGCAGTAGCTCAGCCGAAGATCGAGCGTGTAGCGATGGCGCTCGATCAGGTCGAGGCGCACGTCGAGTCCGTCATCCACCGAGGAAAGGTAACTGTTACCCTCCAGGCGATGCGGCGCGAACAAGCGCACCAGACGATGGTAGTTCTCCGCATACAAGCCCATGAGGTAGCCAAAGCGGCTGGGCAGGAGCTCTTGCGGGCGGTCGAGTACGGCTGACATGAATCGATCATAGCATCCGCATTGCACGCGACGCGCGCCTTGAAACTGTCGTAATTCGGCCCCAGCGCTGCACCGCCATCGAACCTGACATTCCACTCAGAACATGTGCCGTTCAATGCCGAGCTGCGCCAGAATCTTGCTCGCGATTTCCTCGATCGAGGTATGCGTTGTGTTCTGCACAGGCAGGTTCTCGCGCCGGAACAATTTGTCGGCCTGTGCCAGCTCCCAGCGGCATTGATCGAGCTTCGCGTAGGGGCTGCCCGGTCGCCGCGCCTCGCGCACCTGTGCAAGCCGCTGCGCGTCAATGCTGAGCCCATACAACTTGTCGCAATGAGGCGCGAGGCGTTTTGGCAATTCGAGTTTTTCCAGATCTTCTTCGGTCAGCGGATAGTTGGCCGCGCGAATCCCGTAATGCAGCGCCATGTAAAGGCAAGTGGGGGTTTTGCCCACGCGCGAGACTCCGACGAGCACGACTTCGGCATCGTCGTAATGCACGTCGATGCCGTCGTCATGCGCGAGCGCATAATTGGTCGCATTGATGCGTGATTCGTACGCTGCGAAATCCGTCATTCCGTGCGCCTTGCCGACGCGCGACAGGCGCTTGGTGCCGAGTTCGGCTTCGAGCGGATCGATGAACGGCGCGAAGACGTCGAGCATCAGCGCGCCGCTCGCCGCGACAAAATCGCTCAGCCGCTTGTCCATGATGGTATTGACCACGATCGGCCGCATGCCGCTCTGATCGAACGCCGCCTTGATGCGCAGCGCAGCGACTTGCGCTTTTTGCTCGTCATCGACGAACGGCAGTCGATAGGTATCGAAGTCGACGTTTTCGAACTGCGTCAATACGCTGTGCCCGATGGTTTCGGCGGTGATCCCGGTTCCATCGGAGACGTAGAAGACTATGCGGCGCATGCGACAGGATATCGCGACGCAGCGGCAAAAACCCGAAAAGGGCCGCTGCCGGATCGAATCCGGGCGGCCCCATTTCAGTGGCGTTGCGGTGACGGGTCTGCAACCCGATCAGGGGGCCGCCGCCGCAGGCATCAGCGTCAAGTTGTCGATCATCAAACGGGGCGCCGAAGGCTGACCGTCGTAAGTCGCGTACATCTTGAGGCTGTCGAACTCCACTCCGGAAATCTGGAACGTTGCCGTGGTGGGGTCGTCGCGGCCGCCACCATCGGCGATGGTCAGGCTGTCGCTCCCAACCACGTTGCCGTTCCGATAGGCATCCAGGTGGAACTCGATGCCACCCCACGGGCCGTTTTCGTAATACGCCAGATCGACGGAAACGGCCATGGCAGGCTGGTCGAGGTCCATGCTCGCGCGCACGAATGCGCCGATCGACAGATCAGGGCCGGGAACGTAACTGGTGCCGAAGGTCAGTGTATTCGGCGAACTGCCGTAGTCCGGGAAGTCCAGGAAAAAATCGGTCGCATCCTCGATGATGAGCGAATCGCCAACGTCGGCTGCAGTGAACGTAGAGCCATCGGGGAATACCCCGCCGATGCCGTTCACCTCGTGGTAGAAGACCCCGTTGTATTGATAACTCGCGCCCAGATCGCCTTCGACAAGGTCGTCGTAATTGCTGATGACCGGCAGATCCTCAAAGCCATTGCCGAAAATCGTATCCTTCGTTCCCTCGCCACCGGGGGGCTGCCCGGTGATGCGGGCGACTTGGTTCAAGCCGACTCCTGGATCGGTGTGCCTGTGCGCCGCGAGGCACGGCACCAGCGCGCTGGCCAATACAAGGCACGCGGCGCTCAAGGTGATTCTCTTCAGCATTGGATTTCCCTCTTTGAACCAGCGACAACGGTCTCACAGCGAGTCTAGCGGCGCCCCTGCTATTCGTCAGGCCCTTGTCGAAAGTGCCGCTTGCGTGGTACGCGCGAGCGCACTTCCGGGCGCCGACGGCACACTTCTGACTTGCCCGCGCGGTCTGGCTTGCCCGCACGCGCGCGAATCCCGAGAATGGGAAGTTCAAGGACGTGCCGTCCGTCAAAGGAGATTGTCTTGAGCGAGCTGGTCCTGTGGCTGGACAAATTGGGCCTCTCCGATATCGACAAGGTGGGCGGCAAGAACGCCTCGCTGGGCGAAATGATCGGCCAGCTTGCCGATCTCGGCGTATCGGTACCGGGCGGCTTTGCGACCACGGCCGAAGCTTTCCGCGAACACCTGCACGACACCGGACTTGACGCGCGCATTCTTTCGCGCATGCAAGGTCTCGACGTCAACGACATCGACGCGCTCGCCGCAGCGGGCAAGGACATTCGCGGCTGGATCGCCGAAACCAAATTGCCGGACGATCTGGAAGCGGCAATCCGCGAAGCTTACGAAAAGCTCTGCCGCGACGTGCTGGGTGACTCTCCCGACCCGCGACGATCGCAAAAGCAGATAGCCGTGGCTGTGCGATCCTCGGCCACGGCCGAGGATCTTCCCGACGCGTCATTTGCGGGCCAGCAGGAGACCTTTCTCAACGTGGTCGGCATCAGCGACGTGCTGCACACGGTCAAGGAAGTCTTTGCCTCGCTCTACAACGATCGCGCGATTGCGTATCGCGTGCATCATGGGTTCAAACACGAGGACGTTTTCCTTTCGGCTGGCGTGCAGCTCATGGTGCGCTCGGACGTCGGCGCATCGGGCGTGCTGTTCACACTCGACACCGAATCGGGTTTTCGCGACGTCGTGTTCGTCACCGGCAGCTACGGCCTCGGCGAACTGGTCGTGCAGGGCGCGGTGAATCCAGACGAGTTTTACGTCTTCAAGCCAACCTTCAATGCCGGCAAGTCCGCGGTGCTGCGTCGCAGTCTCGGTGCCAAGCAGCAGCGCATGATCTATTCCGAAAAAACCGGTGAACGCGTGCGGATCGAAGAAACGCCGGTCGAGTTGCGCAACCGCTTCTGCATCAGCGACTCGGAAGTCGAGGAGCTGGCGCGTCAGGCGCTCACGATCGAGAAGCATTACGGCCGACCCATGGATATCGAGTGGGCCAAGGATGGCGTGACCGGTCGCATCTACATCGTGCAGGCGCGCCCGGAAACAGTGAAGTCGCGAGGCCACGCAACGCAGCTCGAGCGCTTTCATCTCAACGAACGCGGCAAGGTCCTGGCCGAAGGTCGCTCGATCGGCCAGAAGATCGGTGCTGGCAGGGCGCGCGTGATCAAGTCGATTGAGGACATGAACCAGTTCGAGGCCGGCGACGTGCTGGTTGCGGACATGACCGACCCGGATTGGGAACCGATCATGAAACGCGCCGCCGCGATCGTCACGAACCGAGGTGGCCGCACCTGCCATGCCGCCATCATCGCGCGCGAACTCGGCGTGCCGGCCGTCGTCGGCACGCGTGACGGACTCGAACGCATTCCGGACGGCGCCGAAGTCACGGTCTCCTGTGCCGAAGGCGATACCGGCCACATCTATGAGGGCAAGCTCGATTTCGACCGCGTCACCGCCGATCTCGGCGCGATGCCGGAGGCACCGCTCAAGATCATGATGAACGTCGCGAATCCCGAGCGCGCATTCGACTTCGGCATGTTGCCGAATGCCGGCATTGGTCTCGCGCGACTCGAGATGATCATCGCAAGCCATATCGGCGTGCACCCCAAGGCGCTGCTTGAATACGAAAAGCAGGATGCCGACGTCAAGGCGAAAATCGATCAGCGCATGGCCGGCTATGCCGACCCCGTGTCTTTCTATGTCGATCGGCTGGCCGAAGGTATTGCGACCATCGCAGCCTCGGTATTTCCGAAGCCCGTGATCGTGCGGTTGTCGGACTTCAAGTCGAACGAATATGCGAACCTGATCGGTGGCGAGAAGTATGAGCCGCACGAGGAAAACCCGATGATCGGCTTTCGCGGTGCGAGCCGCTATGTCGATGCGAGTTTCGCCGAAGCGTTCGCACTCGAGTGCCGCGCGGTGAAGAAAGTGCGCGAGGTGATGGGTCTTGACAACATCTGGGTGATGATTCCGTTCGTGCGCACGCTCGGCGAAGGCCGCAAGGTCGTCGAGGTGCTCAAGAAGAACGGCCTTGAACAGGGCGTCAGCAGCGGCGACGAGAAGGCGCTCAAGATCATCATGATGTGCGAAGTGCCATCGAATGCGCTCATGGCCGACGAATTCCTCGACATCTTCGACGGCTTCTCGATCGGCTCGAATGATCTGACGCAACTCACACTGGGCCTCGATCGCGATTCGAGCATAGTCGCGGACCTGTTCGATGAGCGCGATCCGGCCGTCAAGAAGCTGCTTGCAATGGCTATCAAGGCCGCCCGCGCAAGAGGGAAGTACGTCGGCATTTGCGGCCAGGGGCCGAGCGACCATCCGGATCTGGCCGAATGGCTCATGGAGCAAGGCATCGAGTCGGTATCGCTCAACCCCGATACTGTCGTCGATACGTGGTTGCGCCTTGCAAAGAAAAAGGCATCCTGACGCGCCAGCCGGATTGCGCAAGAAACCCGCGCGGGTAGCGGAGCATCGGGGACGTTGACACGGCTCGCCCAGTGATGCTCACGCTGCGGATTTCACCAACAGGTGCTTGGCCAGCGCGCCTTGCAGATGACCGATGCCGCGCGCGAGATGTAGCGTCGTGAACAGCAGGATCACGCCGAGCAGGAATGCGAGCGGCACGAAGATCAGCGGCGGAAAGAACAGGCCGTCGTCGAAGCGGATGCCGCCGTTTATGACGCCATAGTGTGCCAGGGTCTCCAGCACCGGTGCCGCGATGAGCCCCAGTGAGATCGCAATGCCGGATACCGCCGTCGTGAAGTACACGATCCCGAGCGGAAGCATGAGGATCATGTAGAACAGCGTCGACCACGAGCGCGGATCGGTGAACATGTCCTTGATCCGTTCCTTGAGCGGTTTCGCCGTATCGGCATAACGCGGGCGCCTTGGCATGCGTTCGCCGAGCATGACCTCGATGATGCGGCCCTCGACCAGTGACAGCACGCGGACGGTTCCGAAGAAGAGAACCGGGAAGACGATGCCGAATATCAGGATCGAGAGGCCGATCGACAGCGAGATTCCGGTCACGGCCCAGGTGAAATAGAAGATTCCGGTGGCCAGCGACAACAGCATGTAGAACAACGCTGCGTATGCACGCGGGTCGGCAGCGACACCGAAGAAGCGGCCGGCCACACTGTTGTAGCGAGGCGGCGGCGGAGCTCGCAGCGCCTGTTCGACCTCGCGTTCCTTGTCGACATAGATCGCCGCGACTTCATCCGGCGCGCCGTAAGTCGTGACGATGTTCGCGAGTACATCGGCCTCGGGCTTGCCGGGATTTTCGGCGAGTTCGGAGCGCAGGTGATCCTCGGCATCGTAGAGCGCGTCCTGCACGAGCGCCCGATCCGCACCGCGCAACGCGACGCGCAACTGCTTGAGGTATTCCGGAATCGTTCGTGGCATCGGCGTCTTCATGATCCCTCCAATACGGTATCGACAAAGTCGCGCGTGGCTGTCCACGCGTAGGTCCAGTCATCAAGGACGCGCCGGCCCAACGGCGTAATGCGGTAATAGCGGCGCGGCGGGCCCGAAACCGATGGCTCGACTTCGCTCGCAAGCAGGTTGGCACCATCGAGATTGCGCAGCACGGGATAGAGCGCGCTTTGCTTGCCGCTCAACACTCCCTCGCCGGTCTCCTCAAGCTGCTTGGCGATCTGGTACCCGTACATGGGCGACTTGGCGCGTGCGAGAACCGCGAGCAACACGAGCGAAACGATCCCCGCGCTTAACTCCTTGTGGAACTTCCACAGGTGGCTTTCGGTATCGACCATCGACGCTGTCATCGGGTTATTGATACGACGGTGTCCACTATAGTGTTGACTTGATACTAGCGCATGGGCTGGAAGTCATGCCCTGCCCTGTTGCGAAATCGTCAGTCGACCCCTTTGTCAAACGGAACTTCGCAAAAACCCTGCCGTCACTTCGGTCGGCCACCGGCACGGGCGTGATGGAGAGCCGGATTCCGGCGGTCTACAGCGCGAGCAAGCAATGCTTGCTCGAGAAAATCCAGACTGTGGAGCGCTCCCGCCAACAGGAACGGTGCCGACGCGATGTTGGCGTGGGCATGCCTCGCGGCATGCCGAAGGATGGGGCGAATCCAGACGGCAAACGGCGGCTGGGTCAGGTCATTCGGAAAAACAGGGCGTCCGCCGGCCTTGAAGACCATGCCGCCAAGCGCGCAGGAAAAAGCACGGGTCCGGTAGTGGCAACGGGGCAAATGCGAGGCGGAGGGAATTGGACCGCCATTGTCGCAATAGGTTCAAAGGGCCATTCAGCCTGCGTATCTGGATTTCGGCGTAGCGTGCCGCCGCGCGAAACCTGCGGACATGTGTCCGGAAGCACGCGTAATCCAACCTGAGGAAACATCCATGCGTTCTCTGATTCTGTGCACACTCGTTGCCGGTGCGTTCGCGATGCCGGTATTCGCAGCGACCCATGCAAAGGCCGCGGCCAAAGCAGCGCCTACCACGACTGCGGCGACCACATCGAAGGCGACAAGCACTTCGACGATGGCCAGCAAGCATTCCAAGCATCACAAAAAGCACGCGAAGAAGACAAAGACTGCATCGGGGAAATAATGCCCGTGCAAAGCAGCCCCGGGCGCGAAAGCGCTCGGGGTTTTTTTGTGTCAACTAGGCACAAGCAAGGCCCGCGCAGCGTCCGGCGAAAAATGGCTGGAGGCAACGACCACGATACGCAGTAGCCTCGTCGGATTGAACGCCTTTCGCATTGCGGTCGCCCGCTCCCAAGGGGACGATCGGAGAGATTTTTCCCTTACAACTCGAACTGCTCATCGAGGATGCGTTCCTCGAGATTGTGTTCGGGGTCGAACAGCAGGGTTGCGGTCTGCTCGCGGGATTCGCGGATCACGACGTCGACCACGTCGCGCACTTCGCTTGAATCGGCGGTCGCGCTGACCGGACGCTTGTACGGATCGAGCACCTCGATTCGCACATCAGTGGTTTCGGGCAGGATCGCGCCACGCCAGCGTCGCGGCCGAAACGGGCTGATGGCCGTCATTGCCAGCAGGTGCGATTCGAGCGGCAGGATCGGGCCATGGGCGGAGAGATTATAGGCCGTCGATCCAGCCGGCGTTGACACCAGCACGCCGTCGCAGATCAATTCCTCGATCTTGACCTTCTCGTTCAGCGTGATTCGAACGTGCGCGGCCTGCTTGGTCTGGCGCAGCAGGGAAACCTCGTTGAATGCCAGTTCGGACGCTTCGGTCCCCGATTCGGTATGGACCTGCATCAGCAGCGGGCGCAATACGGTCGGACACGCGCGCTCCAAGCGTTCCGGCAGCGTCTCCGGATGATAATGATTCATCAGGAATCCGACCGCGCCTAGCTTCATGCCATACACGGGCAACGCCAGACTCAAATGGCGATGCAGCGTGCGCAGCATGAATCCATCGCCACCGAGCGCTACGATGACGCTTGCCTGGTCGAGCGGCACGGGCTCGTAACGGTCGGTCAGCGCCGCCAGCGCTGATTGCGACTCGGGGGTCTGGCTGGCGAGAAATGCAATTCGCTGGCTCATCGAAGTTGCCTGGGGAATGTCTGAACGCGTGCGTTGACGCTATCACACTCGACGCGAACGAGGCGGTCGTCCGACGCCAGTGCAGCCGCGGCTCGTTCAATGCGAGTGGCCACCCGCCCCGTGCGCATGATGGTGCGCAATCTCCTCGGGTGTGGCGTCGCGCACATCGACGATTTCGATATCGAAATGCAATGTATGCCCCGCCAGCGGCGGGTTCAGGTCGACATCGATCACACTGGCACCGATCTTGTGCACAATGACGGTGCGCCTGCCACCTTCGCGCGTCGCCAATGTCGTGGACATACCCGGCTTGAGATGCGCCGCGTCGGTGAAATACTTCTTTGGCACGCGCTGGATCATGCCCTCGCGACGCTCGCCGTACCCTTCGGAGGGTGGAACATCGACGGTGAAACGATCCCCGATCGCGTGGCCGAGCAGCGCTTTCTCGAGGCCCGGGATGATGCTGTCGTGACCGATCAGCACCGCCAGCGGATCGCCAACTTCACGGGAGGAATCCTTGCGCTCGCCACTTTCGTCACTGACGCTGTAATGGATGAAGACGACCTTGTCGCTGGCGACCTGCATGTTGGAATCCGATGTCGGGAAAAGGCGCGCAAAGCATCCTGCGCGATGGGTCAGTCGCTCCGCCCGGCACCAAACGCCGAGCCGTGCGCTTCCGGGCCAAGCGCAGTCACGAGTGCGAGCAGTACCGCGACGCCTGCGATGAAGATCGCCATCACCAGAGCATAGTTGCCGCCATGGCGAACCGCCAGCAGGCTAAGCACTGGCGCCAGCATCGAAGCCAGCAAATTGCCGCCCTGATACGCGAAGCCGGGCAGCGTGGCGCGCACCGCGTCGGGCGAAAGTTCGTTGAGGTGCACCGGCACCACTCCCCACGCGCCCTGCACCATGACCTGCAACAGGAACACGCCGATCCCAAGGAGCACGATCGAGCCGCCGAATGCCCAGAGCGGTATGGCCGGCAGCGCCAGCAACGCGGCAATGATGATCGCGCGGCGCCGCCCAATGCGTTCGGACCAGGCACCGAACAGCAATCCGCCGATCAGTGCGCCGAGATTCAGCGCCACGACCAGCGAGCCGACCGTCAGCGTATCGAAATGCATCTGCTGCTTGAGGAACGTCGGATACAGATCCTGCGATCCATGACTGAACATGTTGAACGCCATCATCAGCACGACCAGGTAGCCGAACAACTTCCATTGCCCGCGCATTCCTTCGGCGAGACCCGGCGGCGAATCATGCGTTTCGCGGCGAGCCAGCCAGACTGGTGATTCCGGTACGTGCCTGCGAATGTACAAGACGAGCAATGCGGGCAGGATGCCGAGCGCGAACATGCCACGCCAGCCGATCGCGTCGAACAGCAACAGGTAGCACAAGCCGCCGATCAGGTAGCCGACCGCATAACCTTCCTGCAGCAAACCCGAGACCAGCCCGCGCGATTTCGCTGGTATGGATTCCATCGCCAGCGATGCGCCGATGCCCCACTCACCGCCCATTGCGAATCCGAACAACGCGCGTACCACGAACAGCACGGCCAGTGACGGCGCCAATGCAGACGCGGCCTGCAGCACTGCGAACAGCATGATGTCGATCATGAGTATGCGACGGCGCCCGAAACGATCGGCTAGTCGCCCGAATACCAGCGCGCCGACCGGCCGCATCGCCAGCGTCAGCGTCAGCGAGATCGCGACTTCCGGCACGCCGACGTGGAAGTCGCGCGCGACTTCGGGAATAACGAAGACCAGCAGGAAGAAATCGAACGCATCGAGCGTCCAGCCGAGAAAACTCGCGAGCACAACCTTGCGTTGCGTCGCGTCGAGATCGCGCAGTGCGGCGAAAAAGGCCATTCTTTCCCCGAATCCCTCACCAAGGCGTTGGCTCGCGATGACTGTCGAAACAACCGCGATCCGGCGTCTTCAGGCTAGCATAGCCTGCGCGACGCGCTGCCTGCATGTTTCAAGTTAAGCCAAGCCCAGGACGCGGGGAAAGCGACGCTCTCGATCCGTGGCACGCGTTGCTCGCAGCGCTCGCCCTTCTCGGCGCATGGTCGACGCACGCGCCGAATTCGCGCGCGCGAAGGTCCTGCTCGATCCGGCACTCGCCGCGATCGGCGATATGGCTAGACCCCCGAGCATATCGCGGCATCGCTTCGCGCGGCCGCAAGCGTTCCAACACGCAACCCTGTGGGGCGACACAGTTCAGCCGTTACTTGTGCGTGGCTTTACCCGATCGATCGCAGCGCTTGCGCGCCCGTCGCATGCGCTTGTGCAACGTCAAGCGCTGTGCGGCAAGCTGCGACGCGCGCGCCTCTCTTTCCGGCGAAAACCCAATTCCGAGTCCGCCGCGAAACGCACAAAACTTCGCGTATGCAGCCAGCACGTGTCGCAGCCGGCGCAAAAGCAGTTCCAGCATGATTGCATCATCGAGCAACCCGATCACCGCGACATCGTCCGGTATCAGATCCTCCGGGTCACTGAAATAGACCAGTGTCTCGATGACGTCCGCTCGCTCCGCGCCGGTCAATGCCCATTCGTCGTCCTCGAGCATCAGGATCAGTTGCTGCACATAGGGAAGACGCTTGCGCACGTAACCCGGTGCGGCGCCGGCCAAGAGATGATCGAGGGCATACTTCGCTGCGTGGATCACATCGACTTCGTCCGCCGAGCGCGCCGCCAGGCGCGCACGTGCGAGCGCTTCATGAAAGTGCTCGATATCTGCGGATTCCAGTTCGAAAGTGACGCGCATGGCTTGAGTACGAGACTACCGATCCTTTGCGCTGGGTCAACCGCCATCCTGGCAGACCAACGATGCCTTGCTCGGCGGCTACGAGGCGTGATCGCAAAACACCTCGCAAACGCGGAATGTTTCGCGTAAGCTGCGCGCTCGTTCGTCGCGTCGACCTCCGACTTCCCTTCGGTAAACCGCCCATGCACAGTGCTTCGTGCGCGGCGGCCCTCACCGTTCGGCCCCACGCGCAACATCGGAACGCTGTCCATTTCGGGCGGCGACCGCAGAACAAATTTACCTGCAGCGCGGTTCATCTGGGAACGCTCCGGGTCACATCTTCAGGAGCAATCCATCATGAGTTTCAATCTGCCCGGGCTATCGCCCGCGCTGCTGCGTGCGCTCGCCGAGCAAGGCTATGCCACGCCCACCCCGATCCAGCAGGCCGCGATTCCCGTGGTGCTGGACGGTCGAGACCTGCTCGCCGGCGCGCAAACAGGTACCGGCAAGACCGCGGCATTCGCGTTGCCGTTGCTTGAGCGACTCTACCCGAACGGCAACCGTGTCGAATCGCCCTCGCGGCGCCCGCGCGCGCTGATCCTGGCGCCGACCCGCGAGCTCGCCGCGCAAGTTAATGAGAGCCTGCGCGCATACGGCCGTCACGTCGGCGTTCGCAGCACGACCATCTTCGGTGGCGTCGGCATGAGTCCCCAGGTCGACGCGCTCAAGCGCGGCGTCGATGTCGTGGTCGCCACACCCGGACGCCTTATCGATCACATGGAACGGCGCAGCGTCGATCTCTCGGGCATCGATGTGCTGATCCTGGATGAGGCGGATCGGATGCTCGACATGGGCTTTCTACCGGCGATCAAACGCATACTTGGCCGCCTGCCACGTTCGCGTCAGACCCTGTTGTTCTCGGCAACCTTCGCCCAGGAGATCAAGGCGCTGGCCGCGCAATTCATGCATGATCCGGTCGAGGTACAGGTCGCTCGTCCCAACAGCGTTGTCGCAACCGTGACGCATCGCGTGCACCCGGTCGATGCGGAACGCAAACGCGAGCTGCTGCTGCATATCCTTTCGAGCAATGCCGGACAAACCCTGGTATTCAGCCGCACCAAGCATGGCGCGGACAAGCTGTGCAAGTCCCTCGACAAGGCCGGGTTGCGCACGGCGGCAATCCACGGTAACAAGAGCCAGGGCCAGCGCACGCGCGCACTCAAGGATTTCAAGAGCGGCAAGATCGAAATCCTCGTCGCGACCGATATCGCCGCGCGCGGACTCGACATCGCGCAGTTGCCGTCGGTGATCAACTTCGACCTCCCGAACGTGCCGGAAGACTACATCCACCGTATCGGGCGCACCGGACGCGCGGGCGCCGAAGGTCTCGCCGTTTCGCTCGTGAGTCGCGCCGAGGAAAGTCTGTTGCGCGATATCCGTGGCGTACTCAAGCAGGATATTGCGATTGAAACGGTCGCCGGATTCGAGCCCACGCAGCCGCTGCGACTCGACGCGCCCGGCGCTGCACGCGGCCCTGTCCACAAGACTCGGCCCAAGCCATCGCACCGGCCGCACGCGCATCATCAAGCGGCGCGCAACGCCCCCGGAGAACGGACGCGCAAGCCCCAGCGGCAACGCAACACGGGACCGGCGCGCCGCTCCAGATCCTGATCGAATCGGAGCGGTTGTCGCAACGATCAGCTTGCCAGCGCTCCACGCAGCGCCCGCGCGAAACCGGGCGGGTCGCTGCGGCGAATGGAAATTCTGGGAGTCGCATGCCACTCGGCGCACGCGCGTAGCGCGCGTGCAACGTCGCCTGCCATCCTGTCGCTCGTGCGCAAACCGGGCTCGAGGAAAATGCGCATGATTTCGAACACGCCGTCCGCGCGATGCGCCTTGGCATCCAGCCGACCGATCAACCGACCCCGGTGCAGGATCGGCAAGACGTAATATCCCCAGCGTCTCTTCGGTGCCGGCGTATAGCATTCGAGTCGATAGTCGAAATCGAACATGCTCGAAGCACGCACGCGGTCCCACACCAGCGGATCGAATGGCGAAAGCAAGGTTGTATGCGTCGCGCGGAGTTTTCCCGCTTGGGCGCGTTGAGCCAGCGCATCGTGATCGCGATGCACGTAAGCGACATCATCCCAACCGTCGACTGTCGTGCATCGGAGTTCGCCGCCGGCAACCAGCGATTCGAGTTCCGCATCGGTGACCGCGGGACGCATGCGAAAATAATCAGCGATCCAGCTTGCCGGCGTGATGCCGAGCGCCCGCACGGCATCGAGGGTGAAGCGCCGACGCACGGCGGCGGCATCGATTGGTAGGGCGGAATCGGGCAAGAACCCGTTGACGCGAGCGCGGGCAATCACTCGTTCGGCAAGATCATAAACGCGATGGAAATTCTCGCGTCGCGCAATCATGAGATCGCCGAGTGCGAACCAGGCTTCGAGCCAGCGCTTCTCCGCTTTCCAACCCCACCAGCCGCTGGCAGTATCGCGTGGCGCGCACGAAAAGTCGGCAGATTTCACGGCTCCGGTTTCGCGTATGTGCGCGAGTAGCCGCTCCATTTCGGAGGAGTGCTCGTGGCGAGTGGCCAATGCACGTCTGGCGGCCCAGTGATGCGAACGCGTGGCCAGTTCCGCCCGATGCAGCGCGTGATCTGCCATTGGCGCGAAACACGCCTCGTGAGCCCAGCATTCGAAGATCGCACCTGCCTCGAGCAGCTGGTCAAGCCACTCCTGCCGGTATGCGCCAATACGCGAAAACAGGACCAGGTAAGGACTGCGCGCGACGATGTGAATCGTGTCGATCTGCAACAGTCGCATGTTCACGATCGCGGCGAGCAAATCCGTCTTGCGTGCACGTCGTCGCGAAGGAGCCAGCAGCCCCTGCGCTGCAAGGTGCAGCAAGCGGGCCTGCGAGGGAGTGAGCCGCTCGCCGGATTTCTCCCGTGTCGCCATCAGCGCAGGCGCACGAAAAGAAGGCAGATGTAAACGACGAATATCGCCAAATAAAGTACGGCCACGCTGGCCTGAACGCGGATGCGTCGCGACATGAATCCCGGTATTGCGAGGGCACCCCAGAGCATCCGCATACCGGCATCCGTATCCAATTGAAAGCCGGAGCCCAGCATCCACTGCTGAAAGAAACTGGCAACCGGCACCAGCGCGACGATCACATAGAACGGTCGGCGTCTATCGAGAAACTCTCGAACAAGCTCTTTTCCGTCGAGGCGCAGGTCAGCCGGAAGAATCAAGTAAGCCAGGAGATACAGCAGCATCGGCAGGATCATGAATGCCGCATACGAAAAAAAAGTCCACTGCGGTACGTGGCGCCAGCGGAAACACACCCACCACACCTGAAAATGCGCGAGCAGCAATGTTGCCACGATGACCATCACCCACCACGCAGGCCGCAGCGAGTGGCCGTCACGGACCAGGCGCGCAACTCCCGACAGAAGTTGTGTGATGCCGAGACCGATGATGATCGACAGCAAAACCGATATGTATTCGAATTCGCTCATTCGCGTGCCGGGAGATGCACCTTGACGCCTCCAACTTAGCAGACCACCGGGAAACGTATCCAGAAAAAGTCGAAGCCGGTGCCCTTGCCGCTTACAATGTGAACCCGCCGCTCACAAGTCGCAGCGCGCCTCTGTGCAGATACTTCATGCAAGCCGAGATCACCAGTTTCGCCGAACTCGATCTTGCCCCGTCGGTGCTGCGCGCGCTGGTCGAGGTTGGCTACGAGGCGCCCTCTCCGATTCAGGCCGCGATCATTCCTCACATGCTCGCCGGCACGGACGTACTGGGTCAGGCGCAAACCGGCACCGGAAAGACTGCGGCGTTTGCGCTGCCGATCCTGTCCCGTCTGGATTTGGCGCTGCATAAAACGCAGGCTCTGGTGCTGACGCCGACGCGCGAACTCGCCATCCAGGTGGCCGAGGCGTTCCAGCGTTACGCCGCCCACGTGCCGGGATTTCATGTGTTGCCGATCTACGGTGGCCAGAGCTACGGCCCGCAACTCGGTGGACTCAAGCGGGGGGCGCATGTCGTGGTCGGCACGCCGGGTCGCGTGATCGATCATCTCAGGCGCGGCTCACTCGATCTTTCGAGGCTGCGTTGGATGGTGCTCGACGAAGCTGACGAAATGCTGCGCATGGGCTTCATCGACGATGTCGAGGTCGTCCTCAAGAAAACACCACCCGAGCGGCAGGTGGCGCTGTTTTCGGCGACCATGCCGAGCGCGATCCGGCGCATCGCGCAGACTTATCTCAAGGAACCGGTCGAGATCACCATCAAGAGCAAGACCTCGACCGTCACCAATACCCGCCAGCGCTACTGGCTGGTCAGTGGATTGCACAAGCTCGATGCACTGACACGGATCCTCGAAGCCGAGCCTTTCGAGGCGATGATCGTGTTCACGCGCACCAAGCAGGCGACCGAGGAGCTGGCCGGTCGTCTCGAAGCGCGCGGATTTTCCGCCGCGGCAATCAATGGGGATATCGTGCAGGCACAGCGCGAGCGTACCATCGGACGCCTGCGCGATGGCCAGCTCGATATCCTCGTTGCCACCGATGTGGCCGCGCGCGGGCTCGATGTGGAGCGCATCAGCCATGTGCTCAACTACGACATTCCGCACGACACCGAATCCTATGTGCATCGCATCGGCCGCACCGGACGCGCCGGACGCAGCGGCGAAGCGATCCTGTTCGTCACGCCGCGCGAACGTCACCTTCTCAAGGCGATTGAGCGCGCGACACGACAGGCCATCGCGCCGATGGAGCTGCCTACGGTCGAGACGGTCAATGATCGCCGCATCGCCCGCTTCACGCGCCGTATTGGCGAAACGCTCGCCGCCGGGGACCTCGATCTGTTCCGCAGTCTGATCGAGGATTACGAACGCAATCATGATGTGCCGGCAATCGACATCGCCGCCGCGCTCGCGCGCCTGGTGCAGGGCGACAAGCCGCTGCTGCTGACGCCAGCGGCGGCTGCCCACGAGGACGAGACGAACAGCACAGTTGGTCCGCGGGACGCTTCGAGCGCACGCCGTGCACCTGATCGGGCCCCAGCGTCGCGTGGGAAAAAGTCAAAAGCGGGACGCGGCACAATCGAAGGCGAACGTACCCGATCGCCCGAACCCGGTATGGAGACGTTTCGCGTCGAAGTGGGTCACGCCCACGGCGTCAAGCCCGGCAATCTGGTCGGCGCGATTGCCAATGAAGCAGGCTTGGACAGCAAGTACATCGGCCGCATAGACATCCAGGATGAGTACAGCTTCGTCGACCTTCCCGAGGGCATGCCGGCGGAGTTGTTGCGTCATCTGAAAAAGGTGTGGGTATCGGGGTGCCAGTTGCGCATTACCCGCCAAAGCGAGATCGCGAGTGCGGCGATCAAGCGCGAACCGCGTCCACGAACGCGCGGCAAATCCGGGAAAGGACCAACCCGCTGATTTCACCCCGGTATCGAGATCAACCGATCGGGTTCCGAGTCGCGAGGACTCAACGCCACAACCACGGCAGCACGGTCAGCGCGACGCCGATTCCGGCCAGCCACCACACATTCGCACAGAAGTACGGGAACACGATCAACGCAAGGCCCGCCGCAAGCGCGGGCCAGTGCATCTGCTTCTTGCCGTACATGAAATAGCCGACCCCGATCGCACTGAACACGACTCCCCAGAACAACACTGCCGGATTCATCATGTTTCGCTCCTTGCGCTGCGGCTGAATCGAGGATCAGGCACCGCGCGTCATGCAGCGTCAGGCGACGGTGTCGGGCTGGGCGCCTGCGCTTCCGCTTCGGCAACGGCGCGTTTTCGCTCGAACTCCGCGATGACTTCGTTGGCCAGCGCCCGGTACACCGGTTCACGACACACCAGGGTCGAAATGGCGCGCGCCAGCAGACACACCGCCATGATCGGTATCACCATGCTGTGGCTGGCCGTCAGTTCGAGTGAAATCACTGCCGCGGTGATCGGAGTCTGAGTCACGCCCGAAAGAAACGAAGCCATGCCGAGCAATACCACCGCGGCCGCCGGCGCCGAAGTGAGCAGGCCCGCGAGGGTGTTGCCCATGCCCGCGCCAACCGCTAGTGCGGGAGAGAAGATGCCGCCCGGGATCCCCGCCCATTGCGACAGGATATTGGCGGCGAGTTTGGCCAGACCGAAACTCGCCGCAGCGCTCTGGGTGCTGTGAACAAGCCCCTGGGCTTGGGAATACCCGGTGCCGTAAATCACGCTGCCTGTAGCCACTCCGACTGCTGCGAGGGCCAGTCCGCAAGCAAACGCAAACAGGACCGGCGCGCGCCGGCGCCAGGCCTTCAGCATCGACAGCGGTCCACGATCGGCGAGCAGGATCAGGCGCGAAAACAGGCCACCGCCAAGTCCGCCGCACACTCCGCACATGAGCACGGCCACCCAGCTGCGCCCCAAGGGAAGTTCGACGTCGACGATGCCGAAATAGGAATAGTCTCCGAGTACGCCCAGCGAAACCACGCCGGCGAAAAGGACGGCCGTCAGGATGATGCCGCTGAAACGGTGCTCGAACGTGCCGGCCAGTTCCTCGATCGCGAACACCACACCGGCCAGCGGCGTATTGAACGCGGCCGCGATGCCGGCCCCGCCACCAGCGAGCACGAATCGCGATATCTGTTGCGAATCGGAAAAGCCGAAGCGGCGTCCCAGCCAGTACATGAGTCCCGCGCCAACATGTACGGTTGGTCCTTCGCGCCCGACCGATGCGCCGCCAAGCAATGCGACGAGAGTCAGGATCATCTTCCCCAGAGCAACCGGCAACGACAAAAGGCGCTGACGGAAGCCCGCATCTTCGACGCCAATCGCCGCGATAACCTGCGGAATGCCGCTACCGCGCGTCGGGCGCAATACGCCTCGCGTCGCCCAGGCCAAAAGTGCAAACAAAATCGGCGTCAAGGCCAGCGGAAGATAGGGCGAGAATGCGAGCAGCCGCTCAAAAACCGCGGATGCTTCATTCGCAGCCTGCGAAAAGAAGATCGCGGCAAGCCCCGTGACGATGCCGCCAGTCCACAAAGCGATACGCCGACGCCATTGCGCCGGTGCAAAGAACTCGTGACCCATCAGCGACTTCAGTCGACGGCTCTGGATATCCCTGGATAATCGGTACCTTATCGCTGCTTCCTCGCAAGCAACCACAACCGTCAAATGCCGGAGCAACGCGCTGGTCTCCCCGCGTCGTCCCACTTCGCCTTCTCAGCCCCTGCGCGAGGAGGCTGCAATCAGACATGATACGCCTTGCGTGGGTATCGGCCGACCGGCTTCGAAACGGATATGCCCTCGCACGGAGCCATCCGAGCGGGCAGCACGAAGATACGCAATTTTCCCTCAAGCCCGAGACTTGAAGAACCTTCCGATGGGTGGGAATGGCGAACAGCGTGGCCTTTCCAGGAGGGTACTGTTCAGTTTTGTGCTTGCGTCGCCGCCGGAACTGAGCCAACCTCAATTACGGGAAAAACATCACAATTCCTTTGATTCTCATCAAGGAGACCGATGTCATGAAAAAACGGGCTTGGTTGACGCTTGCATCGCTGGCTCTCGCTCTCCCCGTTCCGCTCTTGGCGCTGGCTCAGGACGGTTATCTGACCGCCGACGTCAATCTGCGCGCGGGTCCCGACATCGGTTACCCGCGCATCGCAACATTGCCCGCCGGCACCGGGATTTCCGTGCAGGGATGCATCAGGGATTATGAATGGTGCGACGTGATTGCTTACGGCGACCGTGGATGGGTGGCGGGCGATTACATCGACTACGAGTACCACGATCAGCGTGTCCTGTTGCCGGAATATGGCGCTCGCATCGGGATCCCGATCGTCAGTTTCGTCATCGGCGATTACTGGGGGCACTACTATCGAAACCGTGGCTTTTACAGCGACCGCGACCGTTGGTATCACCGGCACTTCGCCTATCGACCACCACCGCGCCCGGTGTATCGTCGCGAGTATGGACATCGCGGTGGCGGACGTGGCGGCCACGAAAATCATGAATATGGGCACTCAGGCTCAATCCACCGTGGAGCGAACCAGCGCAATTCATCGCACTACGCGATCCAACGGCGTGAGCCAGCACACGGCACGGTGCATGGTCGTGCCGTCCCGCACCGCCAGGCATCGGGCGCATATCGTGGCCACGAATCGCGAGGCCAACCCGCATCGCATCAAAATGGACACGCCAGGCAGCACGATAATGGGCATGGACACGAGAGTCGGGACAAGAAGCACAAATCCGACGATCACCATCATTGAAGCCGCCATTCAGGGGCAGTGCTGCTAATCGGATTACGTCTTCAGAAAGGTAACCAATCGGGTAACAGCGCAATCCTGGCGCAAGGTCTGCGTCGCGCGGTTAGCCTCGGCGCAATGAATTCAGTCGTCCTTCGCTGACGCGAATCCGGTCGCGAGTTTGCTGGCGCTCAATCCAGAAGATGGCGCAGCGCCGGAAGATACTTTTCCCCCGATCCGGTATTGACCACGACCACGCGTTCGCCGCGCCCGAGCAGATTGCGGTCGATCAGCTGCGGTAGCGCGGCGAGACAGGCCGCGCCTTCCGGGCCGATCCACCAGTGCGTTTCGTGCCATACCCGCGCGAGTTCAGCCGCGATGTCCCGCTCGCTGACCGCAACCGCCGCGCCGCCGCTGGTACGCAGGATCTGAAGGACCCTGAAGTGACCCACCCCACCGGGCACATTGAGGCCGAACGCGAGTGTCGGACCGGCGGCAAGCGACTCGGTATCGACGGCGCAGGCATCGAACGCCCGCACGATCGGCATCGTCGTCTCGCTCTGCACCGAAATCATCCGCGGACGTTCTGCGCCAATCATCCCGAGTACTTCGAGTTCATCCCAGGCCTTCCACATGCCGAGGACGCCTGTGCCCCCTCCAGTCGGATAGACCACCGCGTCGGGCAGGGACCAGCGTGTTGTGCCTGGTGAGGGTTCCGCCAATTCGAGGCCGAGCGACTTCTTGCCCTCGATGCGCCAGCCCGGCTCCTGGAATGTCGCCACCGAGAAATATCCGCGTGGCAGGTATTTCTCCTTGAGCAACTGGCCCGCCTCGCGGATTGTCGGGCCGACGAGTTCCAACGCAACCCGATGCGGATGGCGATGCGCCGCCGCGGCCACGTTTCCGAGAATCGGACCAGGCGTATCGGGCGGCATCGCGACGGCAACCGAAATCCCGGCGGCCAACGCGTAATGTGTCAGAGAATCGCCTGCATTGCCCTGTGTCGGTATCGCCAGCCGATCGAGCCCAAGCCGCCGCGCCTGCGCAATGACCATGGCCATGCCGCGGTCCTTGAAGCTCTGGGTCGGATTGGCGCCGTATCCTTTGTGTGATCTGCCCTCCTCCTTGATGGCCAAGGCGAATCCGGCGGCACTGGCTACCGGATGATGGCGATAGTCGAGCAGCGGCGTGGCGCCTTCGCCAAGAGCAACGATATGCGCGGCGTCCTGTGGGTCGGTGATATCGAGCGCCATCAGTGCGCCAAAACGCCACATGTCGCGCCGTGTGGGGTCATACCATTGCGCAGCGGGACGCTCGACAGCAAGGCGTTCAAGATCGAGCACCATCTCCACCGGACGGCCGTCGACAGGATCCAGATTCATCGGTATGTCGGCAGAATATTCGGCACCTGAAGCGATTCCGCGAAGACAACGCACATAGCTCATGGGGTGATTTCCGGATGATGCAGCGACCGTGCGGGCCGGCTACCTTCGACCGCATTGTGCCACCACGATGGAGAGAGCTCGGGTCTTCTTTCCATTGACGCGCAACTCTGCGGTTGCAGGTTGCTCCTTGCCGCCGCTAGACTTATATGCAACCAGGAGGTGTCATATGAGCGATTGCATAAAGAAGCAGATTGAGCTGAAAGCGCCGGTTTCGCGAGTTTGGCGCGCCCTGACCGACTATCGCGAGTTCGGCGACTGGTTCCGCGTGAAATTGGAAGCCCCGTTTGAGCCGGGCAAGGAAGCGCATGGACAGATCACCTATCCGGGCTACGAGCATGTTACCTGGCGAGCCGTCATTCAGAAGATGGAGCCCGAACGACTGTTCTCATTTACCTGGCATCCCTATGCGATCGACGCAAGCGCCGATTATTCGAACGAAGCACCCACGTTGGTCGAATTCCGACTCGAGCCAACGGTCAGTGGCGGTACGCTGTTGCATCTGACCGAATCAGGGTTCGACCGGATCCCCAAGACCCGGCGCGATGAAGCGTTCCGCATGAATGAGGGCGGCTGGGCCACGCAGATGGATAACATCCGCCATCATGTCGACTAATGTCCAGTCGAAGCTCGCACGCAAGATACCGGCTGCAGCGTCGGTGTTCGCCGCGCTCGGCGACGCCACCCGACTCGCGATAGTGGGCCGCCTGAGTGACGGTTCGCGTCGTTCCATCGCCGAACTCACCGAAGGTGCGATGCTGACTCGTCAGGCAATAACCAAGCATCTGCGGGTACTCGAAAACGCGCGTCTCGTCAGCAGCCAGCGAGCCGGACGAGAGAACCGGTTCGTGCTCAACCCCAAGCCCATCGAGGATATCGGCTCAGTTATCAGACTCGTGTCGGGCCATTGGGACTGCTCGCTATCGCGCCTGAAATCGTTTGTCGAGAAGTGACACGTTTGCGAGTCCGAACATTCGACCACGGCATCCGGTAAGGTTTGAACCAACTTTTCTTCCGATTCGCAAAATGAATCCGCCCCATTCTCCCGAACGATCGATCCCGTTGCCTGCCCATGTCGGCCATGGGGTCCGCACGCCAGCCATCTTTGTATCGTTGGTGTTGTTTGCTGCCGGCAACGCATACGCACTCGCGCCGAATATGGGGCGCTGGCAGCGCGAAGCACAGGATGTGACCATCACGCGTGACAACTGGGGCATCGCCCACGTGCACGGCAAGACCGATGCGGATGCGGTGTTCGGCATGACCTACGCTCAGGCCGAGGACGACTTCAATCGCGTCGAGACAAACTACATGACGGCGTTGGGACGCACCGCCGAAGCGGGCGATGCGGACAAGCAGGCGATCTGGGTCGACCTGCGGCAGAAGCTGTACATCGATCCGGTCAAGCTGAAGAAGTTGTACACACAGAGTCCGAAGTGGCTGCGAGCGCTGATGAACTCGTGGGCCGACGGCCTGAACTACTACTTGGCCACGCACCCGGTCGTGCATCCGAAAGTCATCCACCACTTCGAACCGTGGATGGCACTGAGCTTTACCGAGGGCAGCATCGGCGGCGACATCGAACGCGTGAATCTGAAACAGCTGGCCGCGTTCTACGGTGACGACAGCGTGCCGGTCGCCGAAGCCACGCTGCATCCCAGCTGGGTCGAACCGACCGGCTCCAACGGCATCGCCATCGCACCCAAACTCACCGTCGACGGCCATGCGTTGCTGTTGATCAATCCGCACACTTCGTTCTTCTTCCGCTCCGAATTGCAGATGTCCAGCGACACGGGACTGGATGCCTACGGCGCGGTCACCTGGGGCCAGTTCTTCGTCTACCAGGGCTTCAACCAGCATGTCGGCTGGATGCACACCTCCACCGGCGCCGACGTGGTCGACGAGTTTGCCGAGACCATCGTGCACAAGGGCGGCAAGCTGTTCTATCGATACGGCAAGAACTTGCGCTCGGTCACAACACGCCAGATAAGCATCCCGTACAAAGCTGCCGACGGCTCGATGGCCACGCGCACGTTCACCGCGTACTTCACCCACCACGGTCCAATCGTGCGCAAGGCCAACGGCAAGTGGATTGCCATGGACCTCATGAACACGCCGATTCCGGCGCTGGAACAAAGCTGGTTGCGCACCAAGACGAACGACTACGCCAGCTACATGAAGGTAGCGGAACTCAAGGCCAACTCGTCCAACAACACCGTCTTCGCCGACGACGAGGGTGAGATCGCCTACCTGCATCCGCAGTTCATCCCCAGACGCGATGACCGTTTCGATTACACCAAGCCTGTCGACGGCAGCAATCCGGCCACCGACTGGCAGGTCTTGACACCTTTGGACAAGGTTCCGCACGTGGTCGATCCGCCCAATGGCTGGGTCTTCAACACCAACGACTGGCCGTATTCGGCCGCCGGAAAGTACAGTCCCAAGCGATCCGACTTCCCGCGTTACATGGACACCTCCGGCGAGAACCCGCGCGGCATCCACGTCACGCGCATGCTCACCGGCGCCACCAACTTCAGCATGCCCAAGCTGATCTCCGACGCCTTCGACTCGTACCTGCCCGAATTCGCACGGCAAATTCCCATCCTGTTGGCAGACTACGACGCTCTGCCAGCGAGCGATCCTCTGAAACAGAAACTCAAGGGACCGATCGCCCTGCTGCGCAACTGGGACTATCGCTGGGGTATCGCCTCGATGCCTACCTCGCTTGCAGTGTTCTGGGGCGACACATTGTGGGACAAGGCACGCAAGGAAGACACCGCGGAAGGCTTGTCCATCTACGACTATATGGCTGAGAGGGCGGGGGCCCAGGAACGCCTGCAGGCGCTGGCGACGGCGGTCGATCGTCTGCAGAAAGACTTCGGCAACTGGGGCACCGCTTGGGGCCAGGTCAATCGCTTCCAACGGATCAACGGCGATATCGTGCAGCAGTTCGACGACAGCAAACCCAGCATTCCGGTGCCATTCGTGTCATCGCGCTGGGGTTCGCTGGCCTCGTTCGGTGCGCATCGCTGGCCGGGCACCAAACGGTACTACGGCACTAGCGGCAACAGCTTCGTGGCCGTGGTCGAGTTCGGCCTGAAAGTGCGGGCGCGCGCCATCACCGCTGGCGGCGAAAGCGGACATCCGGATTCACCGCACTTCAACGACGAAGCCGAGCGCTACACGACCGGCAACTTGCGCACCGTGTATTTCTGGCCGGAGCAACTCAAGGGACATACCGAACGCGTTTATCATCCGGGACAGTGAAGAAACGGAACGTGGTGGCTGCTGCGCAACCGAAACCGAACGATTCCGCGCTCGCGCGTGATGACGCGGCTCGAACGCCCGCAGCGTGGATTGCGTTCGCAATCGGCTCGGCGTTCTTCCTGTTTGAGTTCGTCACCCGTGTCGAGCCGAGTCTTGCCACTCACGCAATCCGCACGTTCTATCATCTGACCGAAGCCGGGTTCGGCAGCCTATCGAGCCTGTTCTTCTGGGTCTACGCACCCATGCAGATCGTGGTCGGCCTGATGCTGGACCGCTACGGCGCACGCCGTTTCGTCATCCTCGGCAGTTCCCTGTGCGCGCTGGGCGTGCTCGTTTTCACGGCAGGCGACGCAACCGTCATCGGCGGTATCGGTCGCGCGCTGACCGGACTGGGCGCATCGTTCGCATTCGTCGGTGCGTTATGGCTGGTGAATCACTGGTTTGCGCCGCAACGTTTCGCTCTGCTGTCGGGCGCGGTCAATGCCGTCGGCATGCTCGGCACGGCAATCGGCGGCGTCGTGTTGTCCGGCCTGATCGTTCGACTGGGTTGGCGGAGCGTCTTCTTCGGCACCGGGGCCGTCGGACTTCTGATCGCGCTCACGGCGTGGTGGTTTCTGCGCGAACCGCCATTTCCGGCATCGAACGCCGACAGCAGCGCGACACAGCATGCCCGTCAAGGTCTGATGCGAATCGTCGGCAATTCGCGCATCTGGATTGTTGCGCTCATCGGAATGCTCTACTACATGCCGGTCAACGTCTACGGCGGTCTGTGGGGCACGACGGAAATGATCGATGACCATCACCTGAGCGCGGTGAGCGCGCAGACAGTGATATCCATGATTTTCTGGGGCATGGCCGCAGGCAGCGTGGCCGGCGGCTGGCTGTCCGACATGCTCGGCCACCGCAAATGGCTGGTGTTCTGCGGAGCAGTCCTGAGCGGACTCGCCTATGCCGCCGCAATATACCTGCCTATGCCCGCGTTCACCGAGGGCGTGTTGTTGTTCGCGGCAGGTTTGTTCGGCGGAATGCAGATGCTGACGTTCGCCATGGCAAAGGAGGCGATTGCGAACGATCTAGCCGGAACGGCTGTCGCCTTTGTCAACATGATCGGCATCACCGGCGCGCTCTTGTTTCAGCCGCTGGTCGGAGCCATTGCGGATCGCAGCGGCGGCAACTTCGCAATTGCGCTGGCCACGATTCCCGCATCCCTGACGTTGGCCGCGCTGATCGTGCTGTTCCTGCCGGAGTATCGCCATCCCGACCATGAGCCGGAACCTCACGCACACTGAACGATATGGTTCGAAATCGGCCCGGCTAGCCATGCACCGACGACGAGATGGAACGCGGCGCCATCGGAAACCCGCGTAAGGAATTTTTCTGGCAAGCGCCGTTGTCTGCACTTTCCCGCTTGCCGGACTATCGGAGCACGCCGGCGACGAGTCTTGCCCCGCCGGAAGGTAACGCGATCTCTTCATAATCGCCCCCGCATGTGCTGTCCTCGCCACCACGCCAGCCCAGCGCATGCGCCAGCGCAGACAACAACACGGTCGTTAGCAGGTTAAGGATCAGCGCGTACAGCGCCGCGTATCCCGGAAACGTGGCGCCGCCCAGATGCAGCGGAAAAATCGCCTTGAAATGCTGGGTCGCCGCCATTGCAGTGCCGCTGGCCATGCCCACGATCCAGCCACCTACCAGCGCGACACGATGCAGCCAGCGCGTGTACAACCCGATCACGATCGCCGGTAGCGTCTGGATGATCCAGATGCCGCCCAGGAGTTGCAGGTAGATCGCGTACTTCTGCGGCAAGAGCAGGACAAAGGCCAACGCCCCGACCTTGACAACGAGCGAGGCCAGCCTGGCCATCTGCGCTTCCTGCATATCGCTGCAATCGCGCCGCAGATATTCGCGATAGATGTTGCGCGTAAACAGATTGGCCGCGGCGATCGACATGATCGCCGCGGGCACGAGGGCGCCGATGGCAATGGCCGCCATTGCAACGCCGAAAAACCACGGCGGGAACCAGCGTTGAAACAACGCCGGCACAGCGAAATTGGGACCGTAGCGCGCGAACCCGTCCGCAAAGGCGGGGTCGTGCTGCAGACCCGAAGCCAGCGCCATGTAGCCGAGCGCTGCAATCAGCGCCAGCACCAGCGAGTACGCCGGCAGCAGCGCCATGTTGCGTTTTATCGTGCGACGGCTGTTGGCGCTGAGCAGGCCGGTCACTGAGTGTGGGTACAGGAACAGCGCCAGTGCCGAACCCAGCGCAAGGGTTGCATAGGCGCCGGCCTGACCCGGCTGCAGAAGAAGATGATCGTGAGGTACCGCAGCGAAAATTTTCGCGAAGCCACCCAGTCTGGACGGAATGACCACGATTGCCACGATCACCGTCAGATAGATCAAGAGATCCTTGACGATTGCTATCAACGCCGGCGCGCGCAGCCCGCTCGTGTAGGTGAAGGCGGCGAGAACAGCAAAGGCGACGATCAGCGGCAGGTCCGCCAGCCAGCCCTGGCCGGTGAAGCCGAGTGCGCCAATCACCACTTCGATACCCACGAGTTGCAGGGCGATGTAGGGCATCGTCGCGAGAATGCCGGTCAAGGTGACGAGCAGGGCCAGAGTGGGACTGTCGTAGCGCGCGCGCACGAAGTCGGCCGCGGTAACGAAACCGTTTCGATGGGAGACCGACCACAGGCGCGGAAACACCACGAACACGAATGGATAGACGATCAATGTATACGGCAATGCGAAAAAACCAATCGCGCCCATCCCGAACACCAGCGCCGGCACCGCGATGAACGTGTAGGCCGTGTAAAGATCGCCGCCAAGCAAGAACCATGTAACCACGGTTCCGAAACGGCGCCCGGCGAGTCCCCACTCGTCGATTCGATCGAGCCGCGCGCCGCGCCAGCGCGCAGCGACGAAACCAAGCAAGGTCACCAGCGCAAACAACGCCAGGAATACCGCGGCGGCGATTCCCATGCCCGTGCCTCAGAACCCGGCGCGATAAGCCAGCGCGGTGACCACGGCGGAAAGCGCTATCCAGCCGAACTGGAACCAGTAGAAAAACGGGATGCCGACCAGCGTGGGCTGCGCGCGGTTGTACAACGGCACCCACAATGACAGCGCAATCACCAGCATGAATAACGCGTACCAGAATACGCGGCTGCTCCGGCTGTGCATGTTCATCGACGCCCTCCCCACCGCGAAAGCATCTCAACTAACTCCGACCGGAATGGATGTCAAGACAGTGTGCCAACCCGCTTTGACTCTGCTGCAATGCTGTTCGACGGAGGCAACCCGAAGTTCATCGCCGCACCACTCCCTCGATACGGTTGTGCCGCTCAGTCCGGAACAGCCATCTGCGCGAGTTTGGCAACAGTATTCATGTTGCGCGCCGTGCCTTCTTTCGCGGCCGGAATTTTCAGCTTCGAGTCGGCCATGCCGTCGCCGTAGTGGACGTATATCTCGCGCTTGCCGAGCGCAAGCTCCTCGCCATTGCGTCCGCTGACCGCGTTCAGTGCGGTCGCCAGCGGCGCCTTGTCCAGAAAGATCGCCACGGTGCGGTTTGGGGCGGCCTTCGGAAAAGGGTTGCCGGCCAGAACCGCGGCCAGTTGCGCACCGGTGCGAATGGCGACGCGGACCGGTTTGCCGACGTACGCTTGCAGGCGAGTCTCCAGCGCTGCACGCACCTGCCTCGCTGATGACGCGCTGTCAAAGACGACGTTCCCGCTGGCGATATAGGTGCGCACATTGTCGAACCCGCACCGCTCGCACAGGGCGCGCAACTCGGTCATCGGCAACTTGCCGGTGCCTCCGACGTTCACAGCGCGCAGCAAGGCGACGTATCGATTCATTGCAAAAGCATACCGACGCGGAGTCGAAGGGCAAAGCCCTCGGAACCCGTCAGCCTACAACGCCGCGACGATGCCACCCACCTTCGCCAGCACCGCCCTGCGCGCGGCAACGTCCGTCGTGTGGGTCATGTAGTACGCCGTTACCAACAGCGGTTTGCGGTCTGGCGGCCAAACGATCGCGATGTCGTTGTTCGCGCCGATTGCTCGACCGTTCGACTGTCCAGTCTTGTCGCCGATGCGCCAACCGGGCGGCAAGCCGGCACGCAACGATTGCAAGCCGGTCTGGCAACCCAACAACCAGTGGATCAATCGTTCGCGTGACGCACTCGAGAGTGCATCACCGAGCAACAGTTCATGCATATCACCGAGCATCGCTTCGGGCGTGGTGGTATCGCGGTCGCCATCGAGTTGATTGAGTTCCGGTTCGTTGCGATCCAGTCGCGTGAGAGGATCGCCGAGGTTGCGGGCGTAGTGCGTCACCGCGGCCGGCCCACCGACTTCGCGCAACAGCAGATTCGCCGCAGTGTTGTCGCTGAGCGTGATCGCCGCTTCGCAAAGTTGAGCGATCGTCATGCCGGTCGCGCCGACGTGCTGTTTGGTTGTCGGAGCGTATTCCAGCAGCACGTCCTTGCCGAAAATGATGCGACGATCCAGCCTTTCCACGCCTCGATCCACGCGCCTGAGTACCGCCGCGGCGAGCAACAACTTGAAGGTGCTGCACAGCAGGAAGCGCTCGTCGCCGCGCCAGACGACGCGTCGTCCGCTGGAAGTGTCGAGAATCGCGACACCCAGGCGTCCGCCGTGCACGTGTTCAAGTGCGGCAAGACGCTCTGCCGCGTCGCGCCGGACGGTGGCCAGCGAAAACACGGGCCAGAGCGCCAACGGCGCGAGAGCGGCACTCTTCAATACGATTCTACGATGCATTAGCTATCATAATGAAAATTGGAAGATTCGTACGAGTAACGCGCGCTCGCCCGCCTGGTTGCCCGTGCTGCCATTTTGAGGACTTAGAATCGGCAACTGCGCTCAAGTCCGCGCTTTAGTTCGCGGCGATCGTCCCCAGTATCTGTTCCTTCCTGCCCCTTCGAACAAGGAAATCCCGCATGAGCAAGACCACCTCGTATGCCGCCCAAGCCGCGGACCAACCGCTGGCTCCGCATTCCCTTGATCGCCGCGCACCGGGCCCGCACGACATCGAGATCGATATCCTGTATTGCGGAGTCTGCCACTCCGACCTTCACACCGCGCGCAACGAATGGCACAACACGCAGTATCCCTCCGTGCCCGGCCACGAGATCGTCGGTACGATCAAGGCGATCGGCGGTGAAGTAAAGAATTTCAAGGTTGGAGACACAGCGGGTGTCGGCTGCATGGTGGATAGTTGCGGCCATTGCATCTCCTGCAAGGAAGGCGAGGAAAATTATTGCGAGAACGGTTTCACCGGCACCTACAACGGACCGGTCTTCGGCGGCGAGAACACGTTTGGCGGTTACTCGGGCAACATCGTGGTGGACGAGAAGTTCGTGTTGCACATTCGGCACAAGGATAACCTCGCCGCAGTCGCGCCGTTGCTGTGCGCCGGCATCACGACCTATTCGCCGCTGCATCACTGGAATGTCGGCCCGGGCAGCAAGGTCGGCATCGTCGGTCTCGGCGGTCTTGGCCACATGGGTGTCAAGATCGCGCACGCGATGGGCGCTCACGTTGTGCTGTTCACAACCTCGCCTGACAAGCGGGATGACGCCAAGCGCCTTGGTGCCGATGAAGTCGTGTTGTCCAAGGACGACAAGCAGATGGCGGCGCACGTCGCCAGCTTCGACTTCATCCTCAACACCGTCGCCGCGCCGCATGATCTCGACGCGTATCTCAATCTTCTCAAGCGCGACGGTACGATGTGTCTGGTCGGCGCGCCCGCCACTCCACATCCGTCGCCCGGCGTATTCAACCTGATTTTCAAGCGCCGCCAGATAGCAGGTTCGCTGATCGGAGGCATTCGCGAAACCCAGGAGATGCTCGACTTTTGTGCCGAACACGGCATCGTGTCCGACATCGAGATGATCGCGATGCGCGACATCAACGAGGCTTACGAGCGGATGTTGAAAAGCGACGTCAAATACCGTTTCGTGATCGACATGGAAACCTTGAAGGACGAGCTCGAACAAGCTGCGTGACATGACGCAAATCGCCTCGTACTGAGGGCGATTGGCGTCGAAATGGGACTCGCAATCTCCCGATCACATGGGCGGAGGTGCAACATGCCGAACTACGAAAAAAACCCGGAAGCCATCGCACGATTGACGCCCGAGCAGTACCGTGTCACGCAGGAGGCGGGTACCGAGCGACCGTTCGAGAATACCTTCAACGCCCACAAGGAACCTGGGCTCTACGTGGACATCGTTTCGGGCGAGCCGCTGTTCACCTCCATGGACAAGTTCGACAGTGGATGCGGCTGGCCGAGTTTCACCAAACCCGTCGAGCCTACAAATGTCATCGAAAAAAGCGATGCCAGCCACGGCATGACGCGCACCGAAGTGCGTTCGAGCCACGGCGACAGCCATCTCGGCCACGTGTTTCCCGACGGCCCGCGCGATGCCGGTGGCCTGCGCTACTGCATCAATTCGGCCTCGCTGCGGTTCGTTCCACTCGACGAACTCGAACGCCAAGGCTACGGCGACTACCGCGATCTGTTCGCAGCGCACGCGAAGAGGTCCACATCATGACCGAATTGACCGAACGCGCTCTACTCGCGGGGGGCTGCTTCTGGGGCATGCAGGATCTGATCCGCCGCCAACCGGGCATTATTTCCACTCGCGTCGGTTACTCCGGTGGTGATGTGCCGCATGCCACCTATCGCGATCACGGCACGCACGCCGAAGCCATCGAAATCGTTTTCGATCCGAAAGTAACCAGCTATCGCAAGGTGCTGGAGTTTTTCTTTCAGATCCACGATCCGACGACCTTGAATCGCCAGGGAAACGACACCGGCTTGAGCTATCGTTCGGGGATCTTCTATTTGGGCGAGGAACAGAAACGCATCGCTGAAGATACGCTCGCCGATGTCGCGGCATCGGGGTTATGGCCCGGAAAGGTTGTCACCGAGCTGACGCCAGCCGGCGACTTCTGGGAAGCCGAACCCGAACATCAGGACTACCTGGAACGCTACCCGAGCGGCTACACCTGCCATTTCATCCGGCCGGACTGGAAATTGCCGACACGCGACAAGACAGACTGAGCGTCGCGACAACTCCCCGAGGATGCTCATCACGGAGCTTTCCGCTCGATCACATCAACCCGGTCGGCGTAGAAGGCCAGATAGTTCTTTATCGCTGCCACGGCCTCGTGGGGATTCTCGTAGGTCCAGACGGCGTTGATCGAGCGCGCGCCGCCGAGTGGAATATTGAAATAAGTCCATCCCCCTTGTATGGGCAATGACTGGAATGCATGCTGCGTTCGAGCAGCGTCATGTCCACGACTTTGCGAGGGATACAATCAACCGCCGGACATTCGGCCTCGCGCAACGTCAGTGCATCGCCCGTATCGGCAACGATTCTGCCGGCCAGCGCGACGATGACGCGGTTCGGATTGGACCCGATCGTGATCGTGTGTCCCGGCCTCGGTTCCTTGAACGGTTGCGCCTTATCGGGTTGCTGCTTGGACATCGGGTCGCCTCGTGTCAACTGCGTCTGGGAATCTCAAGTCCGCGCTGTACCGCGGGACGCGCCAGCGCGCGATCGAGCCACGCCGGAACGTTTGCGAGCTTGTCGTATTCGACCAATTCGCGGGCTTCATAGAACGTGATCAGATTGCGCACCCAGCCGAGGGTCGCGATATCGGCAATGCCGTAGTCATCGCCCATGATCCAGGTTCGGCCATCCAGCCGCCTATCGAGAATGTTCAGAAGACGCTTCGATTCGTCGACATATCTTTCGAGCGGCCGCTTGTCGCGAATGTCCTTGCCGGCAAACTTGTTGAAATATCCGAGTTGACCGAACATCGGGCCGATCGCAGCCATCTGGAAGAACACCCACTGGATCGTCTGCCACCGTCGCGCCTCGTCGCTCGGAATGCACTCGCCGGTCTTGTCCGCGAGATACAGAAGGATCGCACCCGATTCGAACAACGCAAGAGGTTCGCCACCCGGTCCACTCGGGTCGATGATCGCGGGAATCTTGCCGTACGGATTGATCGCCTCGAATTCCGGCGTATGGCTCTCGCCTTTCATGATATCGACCAGATGCGGCTCGTAAGGAAGCTGCGTTTCCTCGAGCATGATCGACACCTTCACGCCATTGGGCGTGTTCAGTGAATAAAGCTGGATGCGCTCGGGGTGTTGCGGCGGCCAGCGCGAAGTAATCGGAAATTTGGCAAGAGACGACATGCTGTTTTCCATCACGGCGGTCCCCATGACAAGGTTGGGTATTTCGCATGGAGTTCAACGTCGCAGCTTACGTGCAATTTGCACAACCACCCCAGAGCGATCCGGCAAATCGCATGAGCGGGGCCTGCGCTGCAGCATCCGCCGCGAGTAATCGCGGCTGGTGCGACTCCGACGTCCCCGGCACGCATCTTGCGGTGCCCGACGACGATATCCCTTTGTCAGGCTGCATCATCGAGGAGATCGTCATGGGGTCAAAACAACTTGTAATCTGCACCTTGATTGCGGGATTCGCTATTCCGATGCTTGCCGTCGCGGCGACGCATGACGAGGCCGATGTCGCGATCGCAAAAGCGCACACAGCGATCAAGGCGGCCGAAACCGCCAACGCCGGCACCGAAGCCCCCGGTGAAACGAATACCGCGCACAACATGATGGCGGCGGCCGATGGCGCCTGTGAAAGAGGCAACTGGACCGAATGTCTGATCAAGTCGGAGAACACGGTGGCCGACTCGAATCTCGCAGTTGCCCGCAGCCGGCAGAAGCGCGCCGAAACGGCCACTGCGGAAATTGCGGAGGGGCTCAATACCCTTCGCGCACGGATGGGCTTGCCAGCGGAGGTGCAACAATGAAAATCGCAAATTTTCGATTGGCACTGATCGCGATCCCGCTCATTGCCTTGGCCGCCTGTGCCACAGTGCCACCGGGGCCGCCCCCTGAAGTCGTGCGCTTGCATAACGAGCTCGATCGAGTCCATGGCGAGCCCAACGTCGTCGCGTACGGTGGACAGGAATTGACTGACGCTGACTCTGCTGTCGCGTCGGTCGATCAGCTGCTGATCCAACCCGGCGTGAGCGAGGAATATTTCCATCACCGGGTGTATATCGCGGATCGCCTGATCCAGACGGCCGAGGCCAGCGCGCTCGCGCGCTACGCCGAACAACGGGGCAAGGACCTCGCAGCGCAACGCGACCAGCTGCTGGCCGAGGCCGGAAATCACGTCGAGCCGCCCCCGCCCCCTCCGCCGCCGGTCGGCGCACCTGTCGCTTCGGGGTTGCGCGCTTCGCTCGCGGGTCTGCCCATGCATGACAGCGAACGCGGACTGGTCATTGCCCTGGAGGGCACAATGTTCGATCCGAGCCGGGCGGACATCCGTCCGCGCGCATACCCGAGCCTTGATCAGATTGTTCGCGCGATGAGCAACAACCCCGCGTCGACCGCAACAGTCGAAGGCCACACCGCTGCATCCGGCAATCGCGAGTACGATCTGAATCTCTCGATCACGCGTGCGAATGCGGTTCGCAATTACATCGTCGATCACGGAATAGCGGCAGGCCGCCTCACGGCGGGAGGCGTCGGCTCGGATTATCCGGCGGCTAACGACACCAGCGAAGCGGGTCGCCTGGCGAACGATCGCGTTGATTTGATCTTCCGCTGAACCTTACGGGGAACGAGAGCGGAGCTCGGCTTCGGAGCAACGCACGGGGGTGTCATGATAGGAACCGAATAAATCGGAACCTTGACCTCGAACGGGCCGAACCGTGGAACTCGATGACTGCTTCGACAGGAGGCGCGCCGCTCAACGCGGCGCGCCTTTCCCCGATTGGCCCACACGCGCGGCACGCCTGCGCGCGCTCGAAACTCTGATCCGGCAGCATCGCAGGGAAATCGTCGAGGCGATCGACGCGGATTTCGGCGGCCGGCCCAGCGAAGAGACCGACCTGCTCGAAATATTCCCGTCGCTCGGTGGCATCGCTCATGCGCTCAGGCACGGCCAGCGCTGGATGCGGCCGCGACGCCGCTTCGCCACCTTGTGGTTTCTCCCGGCCCGCACTCACCTTTTGCCGCAGCCGCTTGGCTTGATTGGGGTGATCGTGCCGTGGAACTATCCGTTGTATCTGGCCGTTGGGCCGATTACCGATGCGCTTGCGGCCGGCAACCACGTGCTGGTCAAGATGTCCGAATTCACTCCGCGCTTTTCGGCATTGTTCGCAGCCCTCATCGCGCGTCACTTTCCCGCGGGCGAAGTGCGCATCATCAACGGCGATGCCGACGTGGCGCAGACTTTTTCGTCGCTGCCCTTCGATCACCTGCTGTTCACCGGTTCCACCGCCGTCGGCCATCAGGTCATGCGGGCGGCGGCTGAAAATCTGACTCCGGTGACGCTGGAGCTGGGCGGCAAGTCACCGGCCCTCATCGGTCCCGGTGCGCGTTTCGAGCATGCAGTGGAGCGCATCGTGCTCGGCAAGTGCGTCAATGCCGGGCAAACCTGCATCGCTCCGGATTACGTATTGATCGAGCGGGAGCGGCAAGCCGCATTCGTCGATATCGCGCGCAGCGTCGTCGCGCGCTTCTATCCCGAATTCGCCAGCAATCGACAATACGCCAGCATCATCTCGGAACGCCATTTCCAGCGCCTGGTTTCACTCCGCGACGGTGCCGTCGCCGACGGCGCCAAGGCCTACCCGCTGGCGGATGATCCCGGCCCGGGCCGGCGCATGGCACCCACCGTCCTGACCGACGTCGACCCGGCCACGAGTTTGATGCGCGAGGAAATCTTCGGTCCGCTGTTGCCGTTGGTGCCTTACGACAGCCTCGATGAAGCACTCAATTTCATTGCGGTGCGACCGCGCCCGCTCGCGCTGTATCTGTTCGACGACGATGCCACGACGATCGAGCGCATGCTCGAGCGAACCATTGCGGGTGGCGTCACGGTCAACGACACGCTCTATCACATCGCCCAGCACTACCTGCCGTTCGGTGGAGTCGGCGCCAGCGGCATGGGCGCCTACCATGGCGAAGATGGCTTCCGCACATTCTCGAAGATGAAACCGATCTTCCGGCAGGCGCGCGTCAACTTCGTCGGCCTGCTTGATCCGCCCTATGGCGTACGCTTCCAGCGCCTTCTCAGGTTTCTGGTCGGTCGCTGAGACCGGACTCCATCTGCCGTTCAGCGCGGATTCCCAGCCGACACGTGCAAGGCGCGAACATCCGCGGCTGTGATCGGATCGGTATAGTGATTGCCGAAATGGCTGCGCACATAGTTCACGACGGCAGCGATCTGCGCATCATCGAGCGCAAGGTGCACCATGGCTTCGAAACCGCGCAAATCCGGACGCGCGAGGAACGATGGCATGTCGCGACGCCCGTTGAGCACGACGGCGGCTGCGTATTGCGCCGATGCCAGATGGGCGTCGGCCGCCAACGCAGGATACGTGCCTGCCCCGCTCGCGCCACGCGCATCGGACATATGACAACCCTGGCAGATGTGAAGATAGATCTGCTCGCCGCTGGCTTGTGCAAGATCCGCGCGGCCAAGAATCGGATCGTCGGCAGGTTGCGCCGTGGCGCCCCCCATCAGCAACCATCCGGCCACGCCAATCATGCTGCGCAGCAGATGCCCATGGTGTTTCGTTGCGCCGATCACGCGACACCTCCGGCAATTGCGCGCCGATGCACGCGTCCTATTGCATCCAGCGCGGACGTGATTGCGCCCTCCTGCCAAGCGGGAAGGTACGACGCGTGTTCGCCTGCCAGCGCGATACGTCCATCGACGCGACAAAGATTATCGTAGTGTTTCGCGCGCGACTCCTCCGTCCATTCGCCGAAACATCCCATCGTGAAGGGGGAGCGATGCCATGCGACGGCCACGCCGTTCTGGAATTCACTGGCGTATTGCGGATGGATCGTGCCGCCGAGACGCACCGCTTCGCGCACGCGCTCGGCCGGATTCATTGCCGTGAACTGGAAGGCGGCAGGTCCCCAATTGTAGGCGCCGAGCAGCACGCCGGGCCCGCGTTGAAAGAACCCTGATGACGGATAGCTGATCGTGTTGATCGGCAGGTCCGTATACGTGATGCCACCATAGATCTGCTCGTCCTGCTCCCAGAAGCGGCGCTTGAATTGCAGACCGATCTTGGTCGATGCGGCATACGGAACCGCCGCAATGGCCTCGGCCATCGCAGTGCCGACGTTCATCGGAATCTGACCGAGGATCGACAGCGGAATCGTGCACAAACACCAGTCCCCGCGCGCCGAGCGCGTGCTGCCCGGATGCCCGGTGTCCTCGAAGTGCGCAGTTACGCCCTTCTCGTCCTGAGCGATGCGCGTGACCTTGGTGTTGTACTGGATGACATCGCCGAGTTCGCGCCCGAACGCCTCGCCGATGCGTCCCATGCCGCCGACCGGCTGGAACAGCGTCGTCTGGAATTCGTACAGATCGTTGATGAACAGCGTTTGCCACAATTGCGAACGCAATACGTCCTTCGGCGCAATCGGTTGGGAGGGAACCGGCCTGCCGTCAAGGCCGCCACCCGGATCCTTGTCGTAACCGCGCTGCGCGCTGCTGCTCTCTCCGGGCATGTAACGGTACTTGCCATCGAGGAAACCCCAGGATTGCAGCGAGGCAAGCAGCTTTTCGCGATCCTCGCTGTCCAGCGGCGCATCCAGCGCGTTCTGCGAAACGCTCTTCGCCAGCAGCTCGGCGACCATGCCCTGATAGTCCGCACGGAAGGCGCGATATCGTTGCGGCTTGCCGTCGAATGCGTGGTGGCTGTGCAGATACGCGTTGTAATTGACCTGCACGAACGGCTCGAGCTTCACGCCGAGCAGATCGCAATAATGCAACAGGTTCTGGTGATGGTACGGAATCCGCCACGGTCCGGGATTGATGTACAGGCCCTTGTCGAATTCGCAGGTCTGTTTCTCGCCGCCGAGTTCGGTGTAGGTGTCGCCGCCCCGCAGCGTCCAGTTGCGACCGCCCGGACGAGCGTTGTATTCGAGCACCCGCACTTTGTAACCGGCGTTGCGCAATTCGTAGGCCGCGGTCATGCCCGCCATGCCCGCCCCGAGGATCAGCACAGACGCGCCGCGAGGCGCACCGGAGAGATCCACCGGGCCGGTATGTTTCGACTCGCGCGCGAACCCCAGTGAACTCATGGCCTGATACATCGCCGCGCCACCGGCGCCCAGACCGATCATGCGCAGGACATCGCGCCGGCTCGGCACAAACTTATCGACCTGATCAGCCATCATCGTCCTCCGCAATTAGCCCCATCATCGTCAAGACGCGGGGCCGCGAACATGCTGTCCGAGCGCCGCTCCAAGGTCAACACATCTCAGAACCACGGCGACAGACTGGCGAGTCGAACAAGTCCGGCGACCTTGGCGCGGCTTCCATCGAAGCGTCCGGCATGTCATTGCTCGCGTCCAGGGGGTGACGGCTATCGCGCTCATCATCCATTCGTTTCGACCGCTCAGGTCGGCGATTGATAGGAGATTCAGCGGGGCCCTTGGACAATGAAACTCGCCAATACAAAACCGGAGACGAAGATGCTGAAGTATGCTCTTTATGCACATCTGGAAGCCAAGCCCGGCAAGGAGGCGGAGGTAGAGCGTTTGCTTGCCGGCGCCCTGCCGGTGGTACAGAAGGAATCCGAGACAATCACGTGGTACGCAATGAAGATGGGGCCGACCAGCTACGGAATCTTCGACACCTTCGAACACGAGTCCGGTCGCGAAGCGCATCTCAATGGTGAGATTGCCGCTGCGCTCCAGAAAAATGCCTCGGAGCTGCTCGCTTCACCGCCGAAGATCTCCAAGGTCGAGTTGCTGTGCGCCAAGCTGCCCGGTTGAAGGACGCCCTCGCGAACGCTGTAGCCGGATATCTCGTCTGCCGCCAAGAAACGGTGGAACAATGCGGGCATCATTGAACGGCGACGAGGGGTTCAGCTTCCCTGCCGCATGCAGCGATGCCAGCGATCCTCGACGCGCTTGGCGAACCAAGCCGTAGTCAGCTTGCGCGTAATCTTGGGACTGTGGAGCGAGATGCCGGGCAAGACGGCACGTGGCAAAGAGACGCGTTCGACTTGCTCGGCCAAACCAAACACGCGCCGGTAGACTTGCGTATCGACCAAGTCGGGGCTTTCCCCCAGATTCAACGCAGAGCGGATGTCGGAATTGTCGACATCCAGCCGTTGGCCCAGCGTACGTACAGCGAGTTCGGTCGCGCCGGGTCTGGCCGAATCGTAGCGAATCAAATCGCCGTCTAGCGCGAGCGGGATGCCGGAAAGCCGGCTTACGGCAGCTTGGAACGCCGCATTGCGGCTCGCGTACCAGCCCGCGTTGTAGTCGGCGAAGCGATAGATCGGTTGCGAGTAATGCGCCGGATAGCCGAGCAGGTGGGCGACCCCGAAATACATCCCGCCCCGCCGGCTGAAAACCTCATGACGTATCGATCCTTCAATCGGATACGGATAAGCGTCTTCGTGCGCTTCGGCAAAGGCGACGCTGACCTGCATCGGTCCGCCCGTATGCACCGGATTGAGATTGCCGAAGAGGCGCTTGCCCAGCGGCACCATGCCGATGAAGTCCTCGAAGATTGCGCTGAGCTCCTTTTCCGTTCGCGCATGCGCGAGGCGATCGCCGTAACGCTGGCCATTGGGCGATTTCAGCCACAATGCGGCATCGACCAGAAGCGGCGGGATGTGTCGCGCTGCCGCACGACGATCGATTTCCCTGCGCGCAATCTTGCCAAGACCCGGCACTACCGGATCGACCTTGAACCCCGATTCCTGCTCGGTGATGGCGATGACCGAACACAGGTTCGAGCGGTTCGCATCGATTCCCTGCGCGGCGAACGCCGCATAGATGTCCGTTGCCCAACCTTTGGCGTCGCGTGCGCTTTCCGGCATCAGGCGCACAATCTCGGCGCGCACGACTTCGGGACGGCGCGCCGGTGGCCGCTGTGCGTTTTGCATCGCGCAGGCTGCCAGAACAAGGGGTATGACGAAGAGCAGCCCGGCGCAACGCCCGGGAGAGGAATGCAGCCACGGATCCCTGCACTGATGTGGACCTCGCGGTGAGACACGTTTGGAAGTTTGCATGGCGAACCGAATGATGGCCGCAAGGGCGAAATGACTCGGACGCTATCAGCTTTGGCCTGCGCCATCGCAAACACACAGGCCGGATTTTGGATTGCGCGGTAAAACCCCAGCGCTTCGCCCAGCGCTGAGCCGTCCTCAAACGCCATACCCGTTGCTGGATAGCATCACACGAACCTGAAACGTAACAAACCCTGCACTCAAGTCCCAAAACGTAGGCGCCCCCGAACCCCGGTTTACAGCCTCTTGGCGGTAGAGCCGCTCCCTCGAATCCCGTCGGTCACGGCGCTTCGAATCCGTTGGCGAAGATCGTGTCGTCGAGTACGTGGAACGCCAACGTATCGTTCGCGGAGAGAAACGTGGCGTCGCCCGCGAAGGATGCCGTGAGCGTGAGCACGCCGGGTGCGCCAAGTGCAAGCGCGCACGTGGCGACGCCGTTCGAGTCTGTCGTCGCGTTGCACGATGACGTACCCAGCGCGAATCCGATCGTCTCGCCGGGAACCGGCACCGCGGGATCGACGGATAGATCCAACAGCGTCGCGGTTGCGCTCGCCGTGCCGCCGCTCGGGCCGGCCGTCGCGCTGCCGTTCAGCGTCAGGAACGTCGAATGCCGGCCGCTGGTCCAGCCGACAGGCACTTGGTTCGATATCACCGTTGCGCCGTCGATCGTCGCGAACGCGACGACGGTATCCTCGCCGACGTTGCGACCCACATAGCTGAAGAACGCAGACGAGCCGAATCCCATGAAAACCGCTTCCTGCAGCGAGTTCGCACCCGACACGACCACGGTGACCGGCGTCCCGACAGGCACCATCGTGTGCGGGAAGCTGATCGCGAAGTTCTGCGCGGTGCCTTGCGCTGCGATCGGCGGTTCCGAGAACGGGTCGACGAGCAGCGAAGGATTCGGCGCTACTTGAGCCGTCGTCGGGCACGTACCGTCGGCGTTGCTGAGCCGGTAGACGCCCACGTTCGCGTTGAGATAGAAGCAGCCGTCCGGGCCGACTACGCGCACCGATCCGGCGCCGGTTTCTTCCAGCATCGCGCCGCTGAAGACGGGTGGATTCACCGTGGTGTCGAAAACCGCCACTGATTCGGGCACGCCGCCGACGCGACTGGCGCCGACGACGAGCGCTTGCGCCCCGCCGCCCGGCGCGGTGCCGAGCGCGGTCACCGCGAACGTCGAGCCGACACCGGTCGATTGCACGGTCGGTGGCTGTGCCTGGTTCGTGCCGCTGATCTGGTCGACCTCGGCGACAACGCTGTTGTAAGCGTAAACGACATAGAGCGTGCCGTCGTCCGCAAAACTCAAGCCGCCGTTTGGCGAAGCCAGGGTTTGCGCGTACACCGATGTCGAAGGACTTCCGCCACCCGGATTGACGACGCGCCAGATCGACGGATTGTCCGAGCCGTTGCCGAAACAGCCGTCGCTCACGAAGAGATCGCCGCTCAGGGGATCGGTCGCGACGTTGAACGGACACGGGAGGTTCGACGAGACCGGTGTCGCGATGCCGGTGGCGGTGTTGATCTTGAGCACGGCGCCGGTCGTGAAATCGCCCGTGGTCGCGACGCGCACGCCATAGAGATTGCCGTCGTTGCCGAACGTGAGCGCGCCGAGCGAGGGTCCGATCGGCGTGCCCGTGATGATGTTGCCGGGGCCGACGACGCCGCCGCCGGGCGGAATGTCGTAGACGTTGCCGGTCACGTAGTCCGAAGCGAACAGATCGCCTGCCTCATCGAAGGCGATCCCGCCGACGCCGACGCAACCCGAAACGGTGATTCCGCCGAATGACACGCCGTTCTGCAGCGTAAACCCGCTCGCGTATAGAGAGATCGCGTAGCCGGGCGCGGCGACCGGCGGCGCCATCGAGCCACAACCGTTGCCGTCGGCAAAATCCACGCTCGCCGAGCCCGGCACCGGAAGATCGCCGTCGGTCGTGTCGACGGCCGTATAGGCGACCGTTTCGGTGACCTGATCGGTCACGTCAAACGCGGCTTCGCCGTTGCTGTCGGTGAGGCCCGGGTTGTCGCCGAGGATCAGCGAATTGCCGCTTTGCGCGAGTTCGACGAGCTTGCCCGGTGACGGACGGCCGAGCGCATCGTGCAAGGTAACGGTAACCATACTCGTGCTCGAACCGTCGGCCGTCTGCGAAGTCGGGAACGCGACGATGCCTCCGCTCGACGATGGCGGCGCTATGAACGGAAGGTTTTGCGCGAATGTCAGCGTGACGCCGTCGGTGATGTCGGTCGCGGTGAACGTGAGCTCCTCGGACGTGAGGTCGGTGGCCTTGAACGTGACCACGCCGTCGCTTCCCGACGTTGCGCTCGACGGCGTAATCGTCGCGTGGCCGCCGGCGCTCTGCGCCAGCGTCACGGTCTTGTCTGCGACGGTGTTTCCATCGGCGTCGCGCAGCGTGACGATGATGACGCCAGGCGATGTTCCATCGGCAGGCACGCCGAGATTATCGTCGAACGGCTGGACGGGCGGCGCTGTTGCGAGCACTTCCGAAACGTCGGCTGATGGCGTGCCCGCTGTCTGGCCGCTCAACAGGAGGTTTAACGCGCTCAGATTCGGCGAGCCGAGCCCGACGTGCGCGAAGTTGGTGTTCATTGAAGCGGCGCCATGAAAAGCCGCGGACGAGGCGAGTGGATAAAGACTCGGATTCACCAGACCGAGGTTGCTGCCGTGCGCCTGGTTGAGCAGCGCCGTGAAAGCCGCCCACATCGGCGTCGCCATGCTCGTGCCGCCGTAGAAGAATCCCGTCGGGCAGCCGCCAGCGTCGGCTTGGCAGATAATCAGGCCGCTTTCGGGATCGGCCTCCGCCGATACGTCGGGCACCGAGCGCATCGTTGACGTGGTGAAACCGTCCTGATAGCTCGGACGCGCGAAGAATCGGCTGACGCCGAATCCGCCTTGACCCGTCTGCGGCGTCTGCGCCGAGCCGTCCCACCAGGTTTCTCCCTGGCGTACGCCGCCGGCGCCGGCTGCCAGCGATGTGCCGCCGACCGCCGTGAGATTCGGCGAATCGGCCGGCACCGCTATGGTATTCGGCGAACCGTCCAGACACACGCTGCCGGTGTCGCCGCTGCCGGAAAAGACGCTAATGCCCGCGGCCGCCGCACTTTGCAGGATCGCGTCGATGCTGGCCGCGTCCGCTTGCGTGGTCTGATCCTCGCAATACGCCCAGCTGTTGCTTATGACCGTGACGCCATCGGAGATCATGCGGTTGAATATCTGCTGGTAGCTCGATCCCGCGGCAAAGCCCGCGCTGTACACGACGATGTTCGCGTTCGGTGCGAGGCTCATCGCCACGTCAATGTCGAGCACCACCTCGCTTTCGCTGCCGCCGAAGCTGGCGCCGGCGCCGACATAGACTTCGCTGAGATGATTGATTTCATCGGCTGGCGCGCCGACGAGGTCAAGGTAATCGGCAATGTCGCTCGTCTGGTACTGATCAAATTCGACCAGCCCGATGGTCTGTCCGCTGCCGTCGACCTGAAGCCACGGAACCGCGCCGCCGGTGATGGCATTGCCGTCCGTCGCGCGATCAGGAAAGTTGTTGTCGAGGCAAGCCTTGTAATAGTCCTGTACGTTCTTGTTGTACCCGTTGTACGACTTGACGTAGTCCCTGATGCCTTTGCCTTCGCCTTCCAGGTCCTGAAGGAATTCGCCGGTCGCGCGCGCGCCCGCGTAGATGGCGCACAGCGGTCCGTAAAGATCGCACCGCGCCGGATCCACGCCCATCGGACACACGTAATATTGCGGTGGCCCTTTTACGGTCAGCGGGCGCGGCCGCGCGAAATCGGAAAGCCCGATGATCGCCTGCACGTGCGCCGCGATGGCGGCCGGCAGCGTGGGATCGGCGTCGTTGGCGAAGAAGGTTCCATCGGGGCCCGCATAGTCATCGATATGCACCGCGAACGCGGACTCAACGTCCGCGCGCCGCGACCGCACGGTCAAAGTCATGCGATTAGACGACGTCTCCACCTGCTTGAAATTCCGGGCAAGAAGGTATGCCGCAACCTCCTCGTATGCCTGCTGCGAAGGTCCGAAACTGTCTGCGATCTGCGCCGGCCCGAGGAAGTGGCGAAACTGCGGCGAGCCCGGGTCGTAGACATCGTGCAGGTAGCGCTGAAAGCCGGCCTCGTCGTCGTGCTTGAGTACCAGGGTCAACGTCAACGAAGCGGTATGCGCAACGGTGGTCTTCGCCCCGACCAAACCCGGCAACGTATGCCCCGCCAAGCGTACCCGCTCAGCATCGGTGCCCGCTGCGCTCAGCGGTATGGATAGCGCGTTCCGCACGGAGCGCACGTCTGGCGTTCCTCCGAGCAGATCGCTGGGGTGGCCGGCGCAAAACGTAGCCGTGGCGGCCATGACCATGAAACCGGCGCGCACTGCCAGATTGCGCGCAATCACGAAAAGCGACGTCGTCGATTTCATAAGCAATCCGTCCCCGTCAAGTAGCTTGGTGCTAAGAGACTGTGAAGGAAAGCCGTGAAACATCACGCCAGGTCGAAGGCTGTACCTATGGTGGTCATATTATGGCAGAGGGGGTGGGGTTGCTCGGCCCATCCACGGGCCTCACCCCTGGGCGCCGCGCGCTCCGGGGCCAGCCTGCGGCTGTCCAAAATTGCTCCCGGCGATTTTGTCGAACCCATCATGTCTGTTCCGTGGGTTCGAACCCCACCCCGTGGAAATGCGAACGGCCCCGATGGGGCCGTCCGCATTTCTGGCGGTGTGCTCAGATTCGGGCGAACCAGTCTCCGCAACCGAATTCGCGTGAACAGGGAAATTTACAGGGAAATTCGCGGCTCTGAGCCCTTCTTTCGGCGCGGAAAAGCTCGGAAAGCGAAGCAGGAAGCCAGTCTCCGGCGATTCGCCGGGCCAATTGCCACGTTCAGAACAGGGAAGCTGACAGGGAGTGAAAGGGAAGAAGCAGGGAACAATTGGGGAATCAGTCTCTATTGATTTTTGCGTTAGATTGAGCCGTGTTTTGGCTCAGCGTTGAGCCGAGCAACGCGATCTTCGAGGCGCGGCGCAAGCCTCATCGCCTCGGATCGATGGCTCACCCTTCTGTGAAAATCTGGCTCAATCGAGCGCGTCAATCAACATTGATGCGGCGCCGAAAGGGTTCATGAGGTCTCTGCGCTATCGCCCATTTTTCTTATGGGCAACCGGTTTGGCATGAGTTGCGGCCGGTTTTCCATTGGACTTGGTGTCTTGCGCTTTCTCGTACGCGTGTTGCTGTTCCAGCAATTGATCGATGTCATCGCCGCTGTCGTTGATGCCCTGGAATCGTTCGATCACCGACGCCGGCGGATTGCCGTGGTAGACCTTATAGATGCGGTACTGACGGTAAGCGTCCCGTTCGAAGATATAGGGGTCATAGGCCGAATCGAGAAATTTCTCGGCAACCAGCGCGTTCGCGCGCAGGGTGACCAGATACAGAACATCTGGCGCGTATTCTGCGTGAAAACGCAGGCTGTTGTTGCGCGCATAGTAAGACAGTGGATCAAAAAGATAGACGTCAGTCAGCAAGCCGAAAATGTCACGGGGAGTTGAGGGTCCCACGAAGGGAACCTCGATGAACGGGCCTTCGGGGACACCCCACCGCGCGAGAGTCACGCCAAAGTCGGTTTCGTCCAGCGGAAGATTCATTTGACTGGCAGGATCGAATAATCCGAGGAGACCAACGGTCGTGTTGATGCCAAACCGGCTTGTCGATTCCAGCGCATCCCCAGAACGCGCCTGCAGCACATCGTTGGCGATCGTGATCGGCAGGTTGATGTTGGAAAAAAAATTGTCAATCATTTCACGCGAAGTTGGATTGGTAATCTTGCGGTAACCGACCGCTACGGGCCGGATCACTGCTTTGTCAAGCTTGGCGTTGAATGCATAGGTCCTGCGATTGAACTTCTGCAGGGGGTCATCTGTGCGCGGATGCGCCATTGCGCAGCCGGCGCATAACACAGCGACGCCGAGCAACACGATACAGCGCAGGTGGCGGAAAGCAGGAACGAAACGCATACGGATTTACTCTCGACTCAACGTAAGGCTGCCTGGATTATGACTGTTGCATATGCGATGCAATTGATGCAGTCAGTTCAGCGGTGAAGTCCCCGCCGGGATCGGCATCGCCGCGCTCGAGGTTGCCGCGGGGCTTTGTCTCTTTGACGGCAGCTCCGGTTGTCGCACCAGAATTTTTGGAGGCGCCGGCGGAGGGCTGATGATATTGCGCCACACTTATTTGCGGCACCTTGCGCAGAAACGCCACCAACCTTCAGATTTCCTGAGCGTTGATGGATTTGCCCCGCGCAGGCATCGCGGGCATCTTGACACCGTGCTTGATATACCAGTACGCCGCGGCAGGATTGTCGATGACTTGTTGGCCGATCTTTGGCGGCGTCGGGTACAGCCGCACGCGCAACTTGTTGGTCGACATGTCCGGCGCCAAATGGCAGCCGGCGCACTTTTTCGAAAACGGGACCGGGCCGTCGGCGATCATGGCCGGATTGGTTGACGAAGTAAATGGTGACCGGCCAGTGCGGTTCGTCCGCACCGATATCGTAAACACCGAGGCGGACATAAACGCCGACCCCGAGCATGCCGACGGGGCCGCGATGACTATCCACGCGACGCAGCGCATCAGCCGTACTCCGTTCCATTTGGACAAGTCAGTGTACGCATGGGGAGGACCGACACCGGTGTGCGCAAGAAACCCACGGGAAGGCCCCCGGTTTTCGCGGAAGGTGGAATTGAGACAGCGAACCTACGTCAAAAGGGGAAGTCAGCCCGGTTCAGATCGACGTTTCCTGATCTTGTACCAGAGCGCTCGCTCGCTGATATCGAGCAATGCGGCTGCCCGGGCTTTGCTGCCTCCTGCCTTGATCAACGCTGCTTCAATCAGGCGTGCCTCAAGCTCGCCGACCGCTTCGTTCAGCCGGACATGGGCAGCTTCTTCCGGAAGCCCTTGCTGATTGCTTGGAACGTTGTGTGCTGGCGAATCGAGCGAAAAATGCTGCTGATCAAGCAAGCCGCCGCCGCTAAGAATCAAGGCGCGCTCGACCATGTTCTCAAGTTCTCGCACGTTCCCTGGCCACCCATATTGCGTCAGCCGGGTCAGGGCGGCTGCGCTCAATCGCGTATTACGCAATGCGTGGCCATGTTTCGCGATAAAGTGATCTACGAGGCCAGCAATATCTTCGCTGTGCTCGCGAAGAGGCGGAAGCTGGATGGAAAAAACATTGAGCCGGTAATATACGTCCTCCCGTAGCTTTCCCTCGCGAACGGCTTCTTTTGGATCGCGGTTGCTCGCAGCGATCAGTCGGAGGTCCAGACTCACAACACGATTGCTGCCGAGCCGTTCGATCGCGCTCTCCTGCAAGACGCGCAGCAACTTCGCCTGCAGTGGTAAAGGCATCTCCGTCACTTCGTCAAGGAACAGCGTGCCGCCATCGGCGAGTTCGAATTTGCCGACACGCTCTTTCGACGCTCCCGTAAACGCGCCTTTCTCGTGGCCGAACAACTCGCTTTCCAAGAGGTCCCCAGGAATGGCGGCGCAGTTGATCGGCACGAAAAGCTTCGCGCTACGTTCGGAAGCGTTGTGGACCGCGCGTGCCGCGAGTTCCTTGCCGGTTCCGGTTTCTCCGGTGAGAAAGACGGCGGTCTTACTCGGACCGACACGCCGAATCAGTTCGTACACCGCCTGCATCGGCTTGCTGGTGCCGACGAATGAGTGCCAGCCACGGTCGATCTCTGATCGCAAGAACGCATTCTGACGCGCGAGTTGGGCGCCGGCGAGGGCTCGCTCGATCGCCAGCACCAGAGCATCCATGTCAAACGGCCGGACAATGTAGTCGGACGCGCCATACTTCATCGCTGCAACGGCGGTCTCCACCGTGCCGTGGGCGGTAACCACGAGAACCGGCACGTCGAACTTGCGTGCGCGAAGGTTTGAAAGCAGCTCGATGCCGTCCATTTCCGGCATGCGCAAGTCGGCAATGATCAGATCGATCGCGTTGTCTTGAAATACTTCCAGCGCTTCGCGGCCGTCGCCGGCGCAGTAGACTTGGTGACCAAGTTTTTGCAGCATGATCTCCAAGACGCGCCGCATCTTGGGTTCGTCGTCAACGACGAGGATTTTTCGTGAGGTCATGGCAATTGCGGCCGATGGCGAGGCAGATTGATTCGAAATACGGCGCCGCCGAGGGCACCGTCGGCGGCCTCGATGTCACCGGCGTGCGCGGTGACGATTTGTTGCACGATCGCGAGACCTAGTCCGATGCCGCCATCACGCTTGAAGAAGAACGCGTCGAAGACGCGCGACAACTCGCCGGGATCGATGCCGGGCCCATCGTCTGCGATTTCGATGAGCAGATTCGCACTGTCATCGCGCGTGCCAACTTCGATACGTCCGCCGTCGTGCAGGATTTGGAGGCCATTCAAAAGAAGGTTGAGGATAACCTGGGTCATTTGCTCCTCGTCGCACTCGACGCTGGCATCTGACGCCGCGAAACGGCACGTGATCACCACGCGCTTGCGCTCGACCTGCGAAGAAAGCATCGCGATGCCGCGCCGAATCAGTGCATGCAGGTCCACCTTCGTATAAGTAGGACTGCGCGGCCGCGCCGTGTCCAGCATCGCCGAGACCAGACGATTCAACCGTTCCGTTTCGCTTTCGATGAAGCCGAGAAGTTCACGGCCCTCCACGCTGATGCCGACCTCGCGCTGCAGCACCTGAGCGGACGAGCGCAGAATGCCAAGGGGCGTGCGCACTTCATGCGCGATCACAGATGACATCTCACCAATAACAGCAAGTTTCGAGGCACGTACAAGATTCTGTTGCGACGCGTCGATGTCCTGAACCATCTGCACGAACGCCTCCGTGAGTTCACCGACTTCTCCCGAGCCAATCGCTGCCGGAGCTTGCAGGACCTTGTCTCTCATGTAGCTGCGCGCAAGGCTCGTCAGCGCGGCGATAGGGCGCGCGATCTCGCGACTGACCCAGCTTGCCACGACGAATATCGCGACGACGATCACGCATAACAATGCGGCAAAGATCGCCGCCATTCGGTGCACCGGTCCGAGCGCCTGCGCGACCGGTTGGACAATCAGGGTCGTCCATCCGAAGCCGGCAAACTGGGCATACCCTCTCGAGGTCCCGGCGCTGACCAAGACCTCGGCGTTGATGACCGGATTGCCACCGCGTTCGACCACACCAGTGTGGCGGAGGCGCCAACTAGCGAGCCGATCGCTGAGCAGCAGGCCGTGCTCGCGTAGCGTTTGCGAGGCCCCGATGATCCGTCCGTCACGGTCCAGCAGGGCGACACTGCGGCCACCTCCACTGCTGGCGCGGTCGAGCATGTTGTCGATTTCAGACCAATCGAGCTGCAAGCGCAGCGCACCCATGGTACCGGACGTGAAGCTCGACGCCAGCGGGACCTGAATAAGCACGCCGACGGCATGATCGCGATCATCGAGGCGGACATCGAGTTGTGCGCCCGATAGCGATGTGTGCAGCCAGGGCGGCGGCAATTTGGTTGTGAGGCCGACACCGGCCGCATCGCTGCTGGCGACCACATTGCCTTGTAGATCGACGCAGTACAAACTGCGGTACACATCGCGGTAGCCCACTTGCAAACCCGCAAGGAATCGAGAGAGTCGCTTGTCCACGTCGCGAACCTGCAAATCCTGCATGACGTCCAAGCGACTCCAGATCGCTGCATTCTGGAGTCGCTCGAACATCATTTTGTCGACATCCGCAGCGATTGCCACGGCCTCGGCGCTCATGTTGCGTTCGATCTCTTCCTGCAACGCCTGGCGCGCCTTGATGAAGGCGAGAGTCGTCAGCACGATGGCGGGAAGCAGCCCGACACCGAGAAAGGCCGCGAGTAGCGTTGTTCGGATCGTCACGGATGGATGGCCGTCGCAGTATCACCGAAGTCGGCAGTATGGGCTGCGACGCGGTTCGGCGGTAAGTCTTGAATCGAGGATTTTTTTGTTGACAACACCCACGACGTGCCCAGAGCGACGCGGCGGTTTTTTGCTTTATGCCTTCTTGGTCCTGAGCTTGATTCTTGCGGCGCATCCCGCGCGCGCGCTCGACGCCACGTCGCCCGACATCGACTATCAACTTGGAAATGGGCTACGCATTCCCGGAACCGATTTCAGCCTCGGCGGCTATGCGACCGGCAGTTATGACCGTTCCGACGATGTGCCGTCGCGCACCACGATCAACAATCTTAGCCTGTTCCTGTGGTGGGACGGCAGCGAGCGCTGGAAATTTTTTACCGAACTCGAATACGACAACCTGCTGCTGACGCGCGAAGACAGGAAGGGAGAAAACGGCTACTTGTCGCTGGAGCGCTTGTACGTCGACTTCGCCTTGACCGACAGCATCAACGTTCGCGGCGGCAAGTTTCTTACTCCTATCGGGCGTTGGAACCTGATTCACGCGACGCCCCTGGTCTGGACCACGTCTCGTCCGCTGGCGACGACGCTCGCCTTCCCGACCAATATGACCGGCGTGATGGAGTCGCAAACCTTGCCGAACATTGGCAGCGGCGTCGAGTATTCGCTCTACGCGGCCAGCGGGTCCGAAATCCGACCCAATCCGGCGATTGACACGTTTTCGCAAGCGTTCGGCGGACACGTTATTCTGCACGCGGGTGGCAACGCTCAGTTCGGTTTCTCCTATGCCGAATTCGCGCAGGAACAAACCAGGTCTAAGCACAAGCACCTGGTCGGTCTGGACTTCGTATGGATGCACAACCGCTACGAGCTGAGTGCCGAAGGCATCTACCGGTACTCGAGTGATGGCACGGCCGGGGACGAGCGCGGCGGCTATGTCCAGTTTGTCGCCCCGCTGTCGCGCAAACTCTATGCCGTTGCGCGTTACGAAACGTTCCGTGTCGCGCGTCAGGCGAACGCAACGCAGTTGTGGGTGGGCGGACTCAACTACCGGATCACGCCAGCGCTCGTGCTGAAAGCCGAATGGATCGCGGGCTCGCACAATGCTGTTGGCGCACCGACGGGTTTTTTGTCCTCGATCAGTGTCCTGCTCTGAAGCCGGCGCATGCGAATCACGCTGGGACTCATCGCTTCGCTGGCCACCTGCTCTATCCTCGGCTCAGCGGCAGCCTCGGCATCAAGTCATGGATTCGCGATCATTGTCGCCGACGATGTGTCGACACACGCTCTATCGCGCGAGTCGGCGGCCTTCATCTTCGAACGCAAGCGGCTGTACTGGCCCGGGGGCGCTCGGATCCAGCCAGTCAACCTGCCAGCCGCGCATGCGCTGCGACGTCTTTTCTCGCTCTGCGTGCTCGGGAAGGAGCCGGGGGCGATGGAGAACTACTGGCGCGAGATGTACTTTCACGGCGTGGTTCCCCCGTTCGTCCTCGAGTCTGAGCAAGCGGTCGTGCTTTTCGTCAGCAAGACGCCAGGCGCAGTCGGTTACCTGTCCTCATGTCCACCGGGCCTGAACTTGCGAGTGGTACTCACGATTGGCGACGCGCCGAATTGCCCAAAGCCCACCGCAACCTGCGCCAGCCCGCAAGATTAGTCGACAAGGTTTGCAGTTGGGGGGCGGGCCGCACCTTACTGAGCGGGAATGCCGAGTGCGCATGCGCGCATTTCCGCATGCAAATGCAGGCTTGTGCCGGTGCCCAATAAGCGCTCTCAAAGATGGCGCGGCGATTGCAATGTTGTTCGGGAAGCAATCCAACACCTGCTGCAGAGTCCGAATCCCGCCCGTGTTCAATCTCAAAGTTTCAACGGCCGGCACCAGCCACCCCAACCGGTTGTTGCTGACCTTACCGGGAGCCGCGAGCGCGTGTGCATTGCGGCGTTCGGACTCGACTGAGGGCAGCAACGAGCACTCCGCACTGCATCTCGTCGAACATGGCGCTGCTGATCGCAGCGTTGCAGAGGCATTCATTTCCAACCGCTTCGACAGCAGTTTCAATGCTCAGGTCGAAGCGTTCATGCCGCGCTTGTTCAGCATGCGCGATCAAGAGGGGCGAATCTGGGGCGCATTCGGACTTCGCTCGACCAGCTGCCGTTTGTTCGTGGAGCAATATCTGCACATCCCGATCGAAGCCGTGATTGGGGGGTGCGGCGGCGGCAACGTCGAGCGCAAATCGATCGTCGAGGTCGGGCATCTCAGCGGAACATTTCCTGGAGCGATGCGCGCGATGATCGTTCTGATCATCGCGCATTTGCATCGCGAGGGCCTTGAGTGGGTTGCCTTTACTGGAACGAGGCACGTTCGCAATGCGTTCGCGCGCGTCGGCCTCTTTCCGGTCTGTCTGCAACCTGCACGAATCGACAGTCTGCCGCGGGCGACTCGCGCAGCTTGGGGTCGCTACTACGATCATTTCCCACAGGTCCTGGTCGGTCGCATCCGCGACGGTATGCACGTGCTGGCCAGCGACTGCGGCATCGCTGAAACGCGCCTGTGAGCCGGATCCTCGCCGCGCTGCGCCACCACGCCCGTGCCCATCCCACGCGCGCCGCGCTTGAAGACGACGTGGGAGCCTTGACGTATGCGGAACTCGACTACGCCGTCGCACAGGCGGGACGAAAGCTGCTCGAAACAGCGTCGCGAGTCGTCGCGGTGCTTGGGGACAATGGCCGCGCCTGGGTGCTCGCCGATCTCGCCGCGCAGTGGGCCGGTGTCCGCATCGTGCCGCTGCCGCACTACATGTCGTCGGGCCAGATTGCGCATGCGCTGCGCACAGCTGAAGTCGATTACGTCCTCACCGACCAGCCCGAACGGATCCGTGCGGCAGCCCTGAGCCAATCGCAGAGCGTCGAGGCGTTTCACGATGGCATGGTCGGCCTCCGATTAGTGGTGGATCAACACCTCGCGTGCGCGCTCGGCGACGCACACAAGATCACCTTTACATCCGGCACGACCGGCAAGCCCAAAGGCGTCTGTCTTGGTCTCGACGGACTCGAGAAGACCGCAGCGGCATTGTGCAAAGCGAGTGCCGCGAGCGAACGCGATCGCCACCTCTGCGTCCTTCCACTGTCGATCCTGCTCGAAAATGTCGGTATTTACGCAGCGATCCTCGCCGGCGCAACCATCTGCGTGCCGCACCTCGCCGCGGTCGGGATGTCCGGTAGCTCCGAATTGGATGCGCTTCACCTGATCGGTGCGCTCGGGCACTGGCGTGCCACGAGCGCGATCCTCGTGCCCCAGATGGCCTTGGCCATGGTCGCCGCGTGCAGAGCTGGCGCTCCGGTGCCATTGACATTGCGCTATCTCGCGGTCGGCGGCGCACCCGTACCAACGAGGCTGTTGCAGCAGGCACGAGCGATGCGTCTGCCGCTTTACGAGGGCTATGGACTCTCTGAGTGTGCGTCGGTAGTTGCGGTCAATCGATTAGGAGCCGATCGCATCGGTAGCGTCGGGCGCCCTCTGCCACATCTACGCGTCGAATTCGCCGCCGACGGCGAGATCCTCGTTGGCGGTATCCGCTGGCTTGGATATCTCGGTAGCGAAGTTGCCGCCGAGCGGAGTAGCACGGTGATCGCGACCGGCGACCTCGGCTACCTCGATTCCGAAGGCTATCTTTATCTCACCGGCCGCAAAAAGAATATTTTTGTCACGTCGTTTGGCCGCAACGTCGCGCCCGAATGGGTGGAGCGCGAACTGATCGCCCAAGCGCCAATTCTGCAAGCGGCGATCTTCGGCGAAGCGCGGCCGTTCAACACTGCGGTCATCGTTCCGCATCCGAATGCCACCGAACAAAGCGTCGCCAAAGCGCTCGATGCGGCGAACAAAGATCTGCCCGATTACGCGCGCGTGCACGCATGGATCAAGGCTGAGGAGCCGTTTTCGACCGCAAATGGCATGGCGACACCGAACGGACGCCTGCACCGCACGATGATCTTTTCGACCTACGCCGCGCAAATCGGTGCCCAGTACGAAAACCCAAGCCACATTGGAACACCATGAGTTTCTACGCGCACTTGCAAGCGGTCACGTCTTCCGAGCGCAGAAGCCTCCTGACGACCCCGATTGTCGTCGCGGCGTTCGAAGGCCGCGTTACACGAGAACACTATCAGCGCTTTCTCGCTCGAGCTTTTCATCACGTCAAACACACGCCGTCACTGCTCATGGCTTGCGGCGCGCGCCTGCACGACACACATCAATGGCTGCGCGAGGAGATCGCCCACTATATCGATGAAGAAATGGGCCACCATGAGTGGGTCCTCAACGACATTGCCGCAAGCGGCGGCGACGCGCAAGCGGTGCGAGCCAGCGAAGCCGATTTCGACACCGCGGTGATGGTCGCCTATGCCTACGACACTGTGATGCGCCGCAATCCGGTCGGCTTCTTCGGCATGGTCTACGTGCTAGAGAGCACCAGTGTCAGCCTCGCGACTGATGTCGCCGCTGTGTTGCAGAAAACGCTCGACCTGCCGCCAGGTGCCTTCACGTATCTCACCAGTCACGGCGCGCTCGACATCGAGCACATCAGCCATTTCGAGCGGCTCGTAAATCGCCTCGACAATCCAGATGATCGCATCGCCGTCGAGCACGCGGCCAAGGCGTTTTGCCGCCTGTACGGCAACGTGTTACGTGGCGTCGACGAAGCGGTGCAGGCATGAAGCTCACCGGCAGTACCGTCATGCTCACCGGTGCAAGCGGTGGCATCGGAGGGGCGATCGCACGCGAATTCGCTCGTCGAGACGCCTCTCTAATTCTCGTTGGCCGCGATGCGGCAAAACTCGACTCCGTGGCCCTCGGACTCGATGGCGCCGGCCGCGAGCCGCTGCTACTGGCTGCGGATATCGCCACACCAGGCGCAGCTGCGAGCGTGGTCGCGCAGGCGCAAGAGCGTGCTGGCGAAATCGACATCCTGATCAATTGTGCCGGTATCCAAACGTTCGGCTTCTTCGCCGAAGAGGAGGTACCGGACACCGCTTCCATGTTCTGGATCAACGTTATCGCGCCAATGGCGATGACTCGTGCGCTGCTTCCGCGCATGTTGCGCCGAAGGCATGGCCGGATCGTCAACGTCGGTTCGATCTTCGGATCGATCGGTTTCCCGTGCTTCGCGAGTTATTCGGCCAGCAAGTTTGCGCTGCGCGGATTCTCCGAAGCGCTACGGCGCGAGCTCGTCGGCAGCGGCGTCGGGGTCACTTATGTCGCTCCCCGTTTCACAAAGACTGCGTTCAACCGCAGCGCGGTCGCGCGCATGGCTGTCGCTCTCAAGATGAATCAGGACGAGCCCTCTGTTGTCGCGCTGGCCGTGATGAACGCGATCGAGCGAGATGGACACAACCACTACCTGGGCTGGCCGGAGAAGCTATTGGTTCGCATCAACTCGCTGATGCCACACCTCATCGACAGACCCCTGATGAAGCAGGTCGAGCAGATGCGGCCGTTCGCGACCGACCTGACGCCCTGAATATTTCGTAGCGCCGCTGGAGATCTCCCATGTTACTGAAAGTGCTTCTTGGAGGGCTTTCCCTCTTTTTCGCTGCTACAGCCTTCGCAGGCGACGCTAGCTTCGACGCCGCTATTGCGGACTTGGGTCATCGTTGGTCAGCCGCCACCTACACGCTGCCCGATGACACGAAGGACGCCGAATACCTGGCAGTGATCGACAGCGCCAAACACGCAGTGGAATCGTATCCACACCGCGCCGAACCCCTGATCTGGGAGGCCATCGCATTGGCAAGCGCGGCAAAAGTCGAAGGCGGTCTAGGTGCGCTAGGGAAGGCAAAGCAAGCGCGCGATTTGCTCGTTATGGCCATGGCGATCGATCCGTCGGCCATGCAAGGTGCCGCGTATTCCACACTCGGGAGTCTTTACGCAAAGGTGCCTAGATGGCCGCTCGGCTTTGGTGACCTCAAGAAGGCGAGGAGTTATCTAGAAAAGGCGTTGACAATCGATCCTACCGGCATCGATGCAAACTATTTCTACGCGGATTTTCTTAATGATCAGGGCGATTACGCGAACGCGGCGCAGCATCTGAGGCTCGCGCTCGCTGCGCCGCCGCGGGTCGGGCGCGAGGACGCCGATGCTGGCCGTCGCCTCGAAGCGCTCGCCCTGCTTACCTCACTGAGAGAAAAGCATGGTGCCGACGTCGCGCTGCACTAATCGTGCGCCGACGTACTACGGCGTGTGGCTCCTAACCGAACAATTGTCAGAGCGGACTGCCCATTATCGAATGGCCAACGATCGTCGTTGGCCGCCAACTGGATGATCGGCCATGCGTGCCACGACGTTATCTCCAATTGCACAAATGATGCCCGCTACTCCCGGGATCCGCTCGCATGCCGCCGGCGGTTCATTTGGTATCGATCACCTCATTACGTACGACAACGGTGAGATCTGGAAGAGAACATATCAAAAGGACCTCATCGCTGGCGCAGCGATTTTCGTCGCGGGGGGGTGCGCTGCTGAAAGTGACGACAGCAAATTCGGCGATACCTTTTGGCGGTCGTTTGATTCAATGACTATATCGGCCGCAACGACAGGGCTCCTGAAGTTCACGTTCTCGCGTGAACGTCCGTCGCAGACAAGCGACCCGCAGCGATTCTTCACGGGCCACGGCAACCAGAGATTTCCCGGCGCCGAGGTCGCCGCGATCGCCGGTGCGGTCAAGCCGTTCCTGGCCGAATGCGGCTCTGATCACCCGGCTATATACGCATTCGAGGCGCTGCCGCTGCACGACGCAATCGCCCGCGTGCATTGGCAAGGGCTTGTCACCCTCGCAGGCATCTGGGCCGAGCATCGAGAACATCCGCGGATCCTCAACTGGCTGCCGGGCGGTCGGCCATACGCATCGCTTTCAGCTGTGAATGCGTCCGCCACACGGCCGCATACCGATCACAATTTGAGCAAATAGTGCGCTTCTCATCAAAAATCGAGGCAACGCGGCGTCGGATCACGCCGCGGATGATGCGACTGGTCTTTCGCCAGACTAGTGGGCTCGCGCAAATTGCAGCGCGACTGCCACGGACCGGTGTACACCGAATTCTCGTATGCCGCACCGTGCATTCCCTCGGCGACTCACTGACATTGACCCCCTTGCTGGACGAGCTGAGGGCGGTTTACCCAGGTGCCGAGATCGACATCATCAACGGCTGTGCCGCCGCATGTGAGATCTACGGCGGGTTCTTCAGTGTAGGCAAGATCTTTCAGTTGCCCACGCACGCGCTGCGCTATCCGCTGCGCACTTTGGGTGCGCTGCGGCAGATGAAGCGTACTCACTACGATCTGGTCATCGACCCAGACACTCAATCGCAGAGCGGGAGGCTGCTTACGCTGCTGGCGAGGAAGACTTACTCCCTGGGATTTGTGGGACCCAAGAAGAGCGGCAAGGTGACGCATGGCGTCGCAGTGCCTGGTGAACTTCGCCACAAAGGGAAACTCCCAGTCTTCCTTTTGCGAAGCGCGCTCGGCGAGACCAATTTGAAGGATGCGTACCCACCTCTGCGTATAGCGCTGACGGCATTTGAATGCACGCAAGGGCGGGAAATGCTGGCGTCCATGACCGAGGCGAGCTGCGGATCCAGGGTGAAGAAAGGCCGCATCGGCATCTTTGCCAACGCCACCGATGCAAAACGCCTCGGTATCGACTGGTGGACGAAATTTTTGGAAGTCTTCGAGCCTGGAGCCGTCGACTTCGACCTGATCGAGATCCTTCCAGCGCTCGGTGAGTCACTGCTCAACTCTCGTTATGCAGGATATTTCTCGAGCAACGTACGCAAGTTGGCGTCGGTAATCGGAAATCTCTCGCTGTTCATAAGTGCCGACTGCGGAGTGATGCATCTCGCCTGCGCTTCAGGCGCCCCGACGGTTGGATTCTTCAAAGTCACCGACCCATCCGAATGGGGTCCGTATGGCGATTCGAATTGCGCAATCGACCATCGTGATCTGACCCCTGCGCAGGTCGCCCTAAAAGTTCTGGATCTCCTGAATATGTGGGCAATGCCCAAGAACCTATCCGTGCAATATATTGACCGCAGCTGGAACCGTCAAAATGGCGTTGATCAAGATGCGGCAGTTCCGAAGTGTGGGAAAACATCTTCCGCGCTTTTCCGTAGCGCACGAGAACCTACCGGAACTTGACAGCTGCGCAGTTCTGTCCGGTTTGGCGGTCGAAAACGGCAGTGCCGGGACTCGGCGGCCCAGAGCATCGCAATGCCAGAAACAGCCCTGAAACGATCGATAAAGACATCGAAACCGGTACTGCAAGTGACGAGAAAGGTGGCCATTTGTGGCGGCGTGAGTTCGAACTCCATCCTGTGGAAATGCAAACGACCCCGCAAAGGGGTCGCTTGTTTTTCTGGCGGAGAGGGTGGGATTCGAACCCACGGTACGGTAGAACCGTACACCGGATTTCGAATCCGGCGCATTCGACCACTCTGCCACCTCTCCTTGATCGTGCAGCTATCGCGTCGGGCAGCGCGAATGCACCACCCTTCGATCAATCTTGCGCACCTCGCGCGCAGTGCGGCGAGGGCGCGGATCATACGGAGCACCGCGCCATGAAACAACCGTCGTTGTCATCCGTCACTCGCAGCGGCTGCCCCTCCGCAAAAATGCTGGCGCACGGCGTTGGCATCGGGCATGAGTGCCTGAAGCTGGCGGATGCGCGTCGCGTCGGCAGGATGAGTGGACATGAATTCGGCCGGCTTGTCGCCGCCAAGTGCGCTCATGCGCTGCCACAGTCGCGGCGCTTCGGTCGGATCGAAGCATGCTGCCGCGGCCAGCATGAGTCCGACGTGATCGGCTTCCGATTCGTCGCGGCGTGAGAATGGCAGCAGCACGCCGTACTGCGCGCCAGCGCCAAGTGCGGCCATCACCATGTTCTGCTGCTGCGGATCCATGTCGCTCATCGACATGCCCGCCGCCATGGTCCCGAGCTGCACCAGTTTCTGTTGCGCCATGCGTTCGCCGCCATGGCGCAACAAGGCGTGCGCCATCTCGTGACCCATCACGATCGCGAGTCCATCGACGTTCTGCGCGACTGGAACAATGCCCGTGTAGACCACGATCTTGCCACCGGGCAGGCAAAAAGCATTGACCTGATCCGACTGGATCACGCTGACATCCCAATTGTACGAACTCCAGTCGGTATCGTCGGGCGTGCCCTTGGTGCTCGCGAGATACTTCTCGACTTCCGGCGCCGCGGCGATCAGGCGCCGGGCGATGCCGTCGATCTCCTGCGGCACCGGACCGCTCGAGACGACCTGCGATTGCGACAGGATTTGCCGGTAGGACTGCAATCCGAGCGCCGCCTCCTGCGCGGGCGTCGTGTCGATCAATTGCTTGCGTCCGGTGTACGGCGTGACGTCCTGGTGGCTGATGTAGTAATAGCCGAGGTAGACGACGAAGATGAGAATCGGCCAGAGCTTCAGCCCTCGCCGTGTTCCGCCGACTGCGGAGGAATTGCCGAACGGACCCATCTTGCTCTCCCGTGCAGGTTCTCAGGCAACAGCATACTGCGTCAGCCGGAAAAACCGCCGCAGGTATCTCGAATGATCTTCAGCACGACCGAATCTAGAGATCGCGCGCGACGCGAAACCCCACTCTGGCACTGCGCGCGTTCGTCGCTGCGGCAAGGCGAAAGGCCGAGCGCACCTGATCCGGGTCGCTACCCCACGATCCGCCGCGGATTACATGCAGCCCGCAGCCTGGATTGACCCAGGCTGCACTGCTGTGCGGTGCACGAATGTAATTGTCGTGCCAACAGTCCTGCACCCATTCCGACACGTTGCCGTTCATGTCGTACAGCCCGAACGCGTTGGGTTGAAACGACCTGATCGGCGCAGGCCCCCAGTACCCGTCGCTGTAGCGCGCGAATGCCCGCGCCCAACTGCGTTTGGACACGGAACGATCGCCTTCGCCGGTGACGTTGTCGAGTGGTCGATCCGGGCTGCTGGCGCCCCACGGGTAACGAGTTCGCGAGCCGGCACGCAATGCATATTCGAATTCCGCCTCGCTCGGCAGCCGATAGGCCTTGCCAGTGTGTTCGGAAAGCCACGCAAGATAGGCTTCGGCGTCGCTCCATGAGACATTGATCACTGGAAGGTTGGCGGCGGCGGGACTGCCGTGATAGTCGTCGCGCCACGTGACGCCGCGGCGATTGACCATGCGGCCGGTTCGCTCATCGTAGACGCTGGCGCTGCCGATTTTTTCGGCATCGGTGCGGTAGTTGCCGGCAGCCACGAAATCGCGAAACTCGCCCACGGTCACCTCGCTCTGGCCAAGCGCGAAACCGGACGTGATGTGAACCTGACGCTGCGGCCCTTCATCCTCGGATCGACCGATCTCGTCCTCGGGTGATCCCATGGTGAAGCTACCCGTCGGAATCACCACCAGAGGAGGCGCTGTGCCGTCGAGGTCAAGCAACCGGTCGTGGATAACCTGCCCCGGACTGAAGCTCGCGTAGACGCGCGCGTTGTGCAGGCGCCGGTTGAATTCGTCCAGACCTTCCAGATCGGGACTGATCGCCTGCGCCCGTCGCCCAAGCTGTTCGGCCATGTCGGCGTTGCCCGAATCGAGCGCGGACCGCGCCTGCGCGAGCACCGACTCGGCACGCTGACGTCGCACGCCTTCCACGCGTTTGCGTGTATCGAGCAGCGCGCGCGATCCGGGATGTATCGTCGAGGCCTCGGAAAGGATTGCATCCGCGCCGGAGAAATCATCCTGTGCCGCTGCGGCCAGGGCGCGATCGAGATAGCGCCGTTCGATCTGTTGGAGTCCCGCATCGGCCAATTGGTTGCCGGGATCGAGAGCCAGGACCTGACGATAGACTGCCAGGGCATTCGGATCATCCGGCGCGACCACGTGGCCGTTGCGCATCAACTCGGCCGCCTTTGCCAGCAACGGCAGGACCTGATGCTGGATTTTAAGGCTTGCCTGCAGCGCATCCAATTCATCGCTCGAGTGCGGCAGATCAGCGAAAAGCTGTGTGTAACGCTCCGCCTCACCTTCATCGCCACGCGCCAGCGCAGCGATCGCCCAGTCGCGCACGGCTCCGCCGATACGCTTCAAACCGGCCAAGGCTTCGGCGTTTCCCGGATCGCCTTGCAGCGCCTGGCGGTAAAGTGCGACGGCGCTACCTGCGCCCGGGGCAGCCACGTTCCCGCGCTTTTCGGCTGCCCTCGCCTTTTCGAGGAGAGCCGCAGTCGCCTTGGACGTGGGCAACGGCGGACCCATCGCAATTGCATCCGCAAGCGAGGTCCCGGCCGTGGGCTGTGGAACACTTGCAGTCGAGTTGTGCTCAGGCTGGCTGCGCACAATGCTCCAGGGCGTCGCGCCGTGCTGGGTCGGTGAACTCGTCGCGACTTGCTCCTGCGCCTGCTGTCCGAGATGCAGCATCCCCGGGAAAAAGCGGTAGGCAAGCGCGAAGCCCAGCAGCAGGATACCGATGGTCCCGCCAATGGCATTCTGATTGCGGACATTTTCAGTGCCGGGCATGGCGATCGACGCGGGTTGGAGCGCTTGCAAGCGAGCGGATGAACCTTAGGCTAGCATTCGACCCGCTGCAACCGCCGCGGTTCCGTCCAATCGCGAGCAGTCGTCGCAATCCCGTACCTTTCATCCGACCGCAACCGGGAAGTTCTCTTGTCCGAATGGATTGACCAGACCGAGCCCTTGCAGCGCCTGCTCGAAGATCCACCCGCATTCCTTTTTCTCGACACCGAGTTCATGCGGATCAACACGCTGCTGCCGCAGCTCGCGCTCGTCCAGATCGCTGTGGATGGACACATCGCCCTTATCGATCCACTGGCGGACAGCGATCTTGCGCCCCTGACGCGTCTTCTCGCCGATCCGACGCACTGTTGTGTCATGCACAGCGCAAGCGAGGATCTGGAGGCGCTCGCGGACATTCTGCCGGAAGGTCCGGCGCGCCTTCTCGACACCCAGATTGCGGCTGCCTTCGCGGGCCTCGGCGCTGGCCTGGGTTATCAGAAGCTCGTCGTCGAGCTGACGGGTGTCGAACTCGCCAAGGGCGAAACCCGCTCGGACTGGCTGAAGCGACCGTTGACGCCAAAGCAGTTGGAATATGCCGCGCAAGACGTCTTGTATCTGCCTGAAATCCACGCACAGCTGGAGCAGCGTGTCACAGATCGCGGCTACGCGCAGTGGCTTTCGGAAGATTGCGCACGCATGCTGGCGAAAGCCGCGCAGCGTGAACCGGACAGCAACCCGCAAGTCCCTTTCAGCGGCGCGGCGAACTGGTCCCGAGAAAAGCAAGCGCTGTTGCGCCGAGTCCTGCGGTGGCGCGACGCGACGGCTCGCACGCTCAATCGTCCACGGCCGTGGCTGCTCGACGATGCGCGTTCGCTTTCGCTCGTCGCAGACCCACCCGCTGATGCCGAAGCATTGTTCGAACGCGTGAAGGGGCTGCGCGCCTTGCGCGGTGAGCAACGCAGCGAGCTTCTCGAATTGCTGCGCGCACCAATCGCAGCGAATGAACGCGAATTCGCCCCGATCCCGCGCACCCCGGGCGCGGCCGAAAAACATGCGCTGACTGCGCTCAAGGATATCGTCGCCGCGCGCGCGGCAGAACTCGATCTGCCATCAGGTCTGCTGTGCGCACGTCGGCATCTCGAATCCCTTCTCGTTACCGGTCGCTGGCCGCAAGCGCTGGAAGGATGGCGCCGCGAAGTGCTGCACGAGTCGTTGATGGGCCGTCTTGCCGATTTCGTTCCGCGCAGCAGCGACGCGTGAGAGTTCCGCCATACAGGGTGGCCGCATGAAGACATGGGCGCGCGCGTTTGCCCCGGCATGCGTCGGCAACGTCGGTGTGGGTTTCGACATACTCGGACATACCGTTTTCGGTGCGGGCGATCAGGTCTCGGTGCGTCGTATCGAGGCGCCTTGCGTCGTGATCAATTCCATTCGTGGCGTCATCACGGATCTGCCCCGTATCGCCGAACGCAACACGGCCGGACGAGCGCTGATCGCCTTGCGTGAAGAGCTCGGGCTCGCGCACGGATTCGAGATCGATATCGAAAAAGGCATCGCCCTCGGCTCGGGCATGGCCGGCTCCGCTGCTTCCTGCGTCGCGGCGCTCATCGCCGCCAATGCGTTACTCGCCGAACCGCTCGATGCGGCCGCGTTGTACCCGTTCGCTCTGACCGGCGAATCGCTCGCAAGCGGCAATCGCAATGGGGACAACGTCGGTCCGATGCTGCTGGGCGGATTGGTGCTCGCGACGACGCGGCGACTGGTGCCGTTGCCGATTCCGGACGGCCTCAGCGCAGTGGTCGTGCACCCGCACGTTCGACTGGATACCTTGCGCTCTCGCGAAGTGCTGAACGCACCCTATTCGATCGAGGAATTCGTGCGCCAGAGTGCCGGCCTGGCGTTGCTGGTTTCAGGTTGCTACCGGGGCGATATCGGCATGATCGGCGAGGGACTCGAGGACGTCCTGATCGAGCCGCGCCGCGCAAGTCTTGTACCGGGGTTCGCGGCGGTCAAGCAAGCGGCGAAGGAAGCCGGCGCGCTCGGCGCGAGTTTTTCCGGCGGCGGACCCAGCGTGTTTGCATGGTTTGCCGACGGCGAATCTGCCAAACGGGCTGCACCCGCGATGCAACACGCGTTCGCCACGGTTGGCATGCGAAGCGACGCGCTGGTTTCGCCGGTCGCCGGTCCCGCCGCGCACATCACCGCAGCCGGCTGATTCATCGAGATACCCCGCGCCAGGCATGGCGTGTTCGCGCCGCGCGCGATATCATGCGCGCCCCGCGCAAGCCGCGGATGGGATCATGTGGGGCGGTAGCTCAGCTGGGAGAGCGCTGCGTTCGCAATGCAGAGGTCGGGAGTTCGATCCTCCTCCGCTCCACCAGTTAGCTTTCCGGCGCAGCCCAAAAACGGGCGGGATATCCTCGCACCTTCTCGTTCGTTGCCCTCAATCCGGGCCAGGTGAATCATGAGCGGGGCATGCGAGGAGAAAATTTCCCTCCAGGTGGCCGCGAACCATTAGCCCTCATAGCTGCGTTTGCAGTTGCTGTGTTGCCGCATTGCTACTACGCAGTTCAACTCATGGTATCGGCGGAAGTCATTCGCGAAGTCCGCACGACCCCACGCCGTCACTTGGGCGTAGTCAATTCATTTGCTTGGAACGCTCGAATCGCTATCCTTGGTCGCTGTCACGCGTGAGTTCGACAGCTTTCCCATCCGCCCAATCATTGGGCGATCCGTCCCAAGACCCCGTAGCTCAGCTGGATAGAGCGCGCCCCTCCTAAGGGCGAGGTCGCAGGTTCGACTCCTGCCGGGGTCGCCATCCAGTGCGAAAAAGCCCGGCGAAGGCTGCATCTGCGCCGCCGTCCCATGCGACTGGCTGTCCATGACTCTTTCAGCCGGGGGTGCCATCACGGCTCTGCTAAAATGCAGCGTTTGCGTGGCGCATCGAAGCCGCGTTCCAAACTTGGAGTATCCATGTCCCACGCGATCCTGAAAGCGCTCGGTCTGGGCGCGAGCGAATCCGGTACCTACCTCGGCAATGGCGAGTGGTCGAAGACCATTGACGCGGGCGTACTCGAGCCAACCAATCCGGCTACCAACGAGGTGATCGCGAAGGTCCACGCCTCGAGCGAATCCGACTATGAAACCATCGTCCGACGGGCGAGCGACGCGTTCAAGGTGTGGCGCACCACGCCGGCCCCGCGCCGCGGCGAAGCCGTTCGCCTGTGTGCCGATGCGCTGCGCAAGCACAAGGATGCGCTCGGTTCGCTGGTCGCGCTTGAAATGGGCAAGATCAAGCCCGAAGGCGATGGCGAAGTGCAGGAGATGATCGATATCGGTGACTTTGCGGTCGGGCAGTCGCGCATGTTGTACGGCAATTCGATGCACTCGGAGCGGCCCGGTCATCGCATGAGCGAGCAGTGGCATCCGATCGGTCTGGTCGGGATCATCAGTGCATTCAATTTTCCCGTCGCGGTGTGGGCATGGAACGCACTGATCGCGGCAGTCTGCGGCGATATCTCGATCTGGAAACCATCGCCGAAGACGCCGCTGTCGGCGATCGCGACCATCAGGATCTGCAACGAGGCGCTCAAGGACGGCGGCTTTCCGGATCTTTTCTTTCTGTTCAACGATGCGGGGACCGAGCTGGCGCAGACGTTCGTCGACGATCCGCGCATTCCGCTGATCAGCTTCACCGGATCGACTGCGGTGGGCCGCCGCGTCGGCGAACGCGTCGCGCGTCGCCTCGGCCGTTCGCTGCTCGAACTTGGCGGCAACAACGCGATCATTCTCGACGAGAGCGCCGATCTAAAACTCGCGATACCCGCGATCGTGTTCGGAGCGGTCGGCACTTGCGGCCAGCGGTGTACCAGCACGCGCCGGCTCATCGTGCATGAATCGATCTTCGACGACGTGCTGGCCAAGTTGCGCGCTGCCTACCGGCAGGTCGAAAAGAAGATCGGCGATCCGACCAGCGCCGAAACGCTGATGGGTCCGTTGACAGACCGATCGGCGGTGCAGCGCTTCCTTGATGCGATCAAGCGAGCCGAGGCGGCTGGCGGAAAGGTCGAGACCGGCGGCAAGGTGGTCGAAGGCAGAGGCAACTTCGTGCTGCCCACGATCATCACGGGCGTCGAGAATTCACACGAAGTCGTACAGACCGAAACTTTCGCACCGATTCTCTACGTGATGCCGTTCAAGATGCTGGACGAAGCGATTGGGATGCAGAACGGGGTTCCCCAGGGTTTGAGCGCAGCGATCTTCACCGGCAATTTGCGCGCTGCCGAAACGTATCTCTCGGCCAGCGGCTCCGATTGCGGCATCGCCAACGTCAATATCGGCACGAGTGGCGCCGAGATCGGTGGCGCATTCGGTGGCGAAAAGGAAACCGGCGGCGGCCGCGAATCGGGCTCGGATGCGTGGAAGGCCTATATGCGTCGGCAGACCAACACGATCAATTATTCCGATGCGTTGCCTCTGGCGCAGGGCATCAAGTTCGAGTTCTGAAGCGGGGTCCAGCGAGACCCGCATCGATGTTGGGAGCGGCTCGATGAATGCAGTAGCTCAACGCACCAGCGGACCCGCAATCGCCAGTCTCATCTTCGGTGTGCTTGCCTGGTGCGTGATTCCGTTCATCGGCGCGATCATCGCCATCGTGCTCGGCCACGTCGCGCGAGCCGAAATACGCCGCGCCGAGCCTGGCTCCGTTGAAGGCGATGGCCTGGCGGTGGCCGGGCTGATTCTGGGATGGATGCAAATCGTGTTGATTGTCGGTTTCGTTGTGGTTTTCTTCGGCGGTCTCGATGTTGCTTGTGGTCCTCGGTCACTGATCTGTTGTACGCCTTTGCCCGCCCATGGCTGTTCTGTCTCGACGCCGAGCGCGCGCATGACCTCGCGCTTGCGGGTATCGAAGCGGCGTACCGAGCAGGCATGCATTCGCTGCTCGCGCGAAAGCCCGAGCCGCTGCCGCGGACGGTTTTCGGGCTCGAGTTTCCGAATCCGGTCGGCCTCGCCGCGGGACTGGACAAGAACGGGACGCATGTCGATGCGCTGGCCGCGCTGGGCTTTGGCTTCATCGAAATCGGGACGACTACTCCGAAAGCACAGCCCGGAAACCCAAGGCCACGCATGTTCCGGTTGCCGCAACGTGACGCGGTGATCAACCGGCTTGGCTTCAACAACGACGGCGTCGATGCGCTGGTGCGAAATGTCGAGCGGGCTCACTTCACCGGCGTGCTCGGCATCAATATCGGCAGAAACAAGGACACGCCGAACGAACAAGCGGCCGACGACTACCTGTACTGCCTCGAGCGCGTCGCAGGGCGCGCGAGTTATGTCACGATCAACATTTCATCGCCGAATACGGTCGGTTTGCGCGATTTGCAGCAAGCACAAGCACTCACGCGCCTGGTAGGCAGCTTGTGTGAAGCACGGGACAGGTTCGCTGCGCAGCATCGCAAGGCAATTCCGCTGCTGTTGAAGATCGCGCCGGATCTGGATCCGTCCTCTCTCGACGCGATGGCGGCCGTGCTGCGCGAATCGGCCATTGATGGCCTGATCTGCACCAACACCACGATTGCGCGCCCGGGCGTCCATGGTCGTCATGCCGAAGAGAGTGGCGGGCTGTCGGGGCGGCCCCTGTTCGCTCCGTCCACTGCGATATTGCGCGCCATGGCCGAGCGTCTCGAAGGGCGTATCCCCTTGATCGGCGTTGGCGGCATTCTCTCGGGCGACGACGCCGCGGAGAAAATCGATGCGGGCGCTAGCCTCGTGCAGTTCTATACCGGCATGATCTATCGCGGCCCCTCGCTCGTACGCGAAAGCGTCGAGGGTATTCGCCGCGCCGCATCCAGCGAATGAAACCTATGCCCGGGAAAACCGGCTACTCGGTGATCGAGGATGCATCGCTTGCCGGGCGCAACACGTTCCGCGTGGCGGTGCGCACTCGTCGTCTGGTCGAAGTGCACGAGACCGGGATCGTCGGCGAGCTGTTTGATTCCGCGATGATGGAGGAAGAGCCCTTGTTGGTGCTCGGCGCCGGCAGCAACATTTTGTTCACGCGCAACTGGCCTGGCACGGTACTGACAATCGCGGCTCGCGGCATCGAAGTGCTCGAGGATGTCGGCGACCGCGCGGTGGTGCGCGTGGATGCCGGCAAGAACTGGAACGATTTCGTCCAATTCTCGCTCGACCACGGATGGGTCGGGCTCGAAAACCTTGCGCTGATTCCCGGAACAGTCGGCGCGGCCCCACTGCAGAACATCGGCGCGTACGGCGTTGAGCTCGCAGAATTCATCCACGCCGTACTTGCCTATGACCGCCGCAAACGGGCAATGGTGTATCTCGGCGCCAGCGAATGCGCCTTCGCGTACCGCGACTCGTTGTTCAAACACGAGTCGGGGCGTTATGTCATCACGGCGGTCGAGTTCGCTTTGCAACGAAGGCGCGAACTGGTCCTCGATTACGCAGGCGTCACTGAAGAACTCGCGGCGATGGGCATTGCGACGCCAACTGCGCGCAGCGTCGCCGACGCGATCATCCGGCTGCGGACACGCAAGCTGCCGAATCCTGCCGTGATCGGCAACGCGGGCAGCTTTTTCAAGAATCCGATGGTTGAGGTCGCCAAGGCCTCGGAATTGCGAGCCGCTTATCCGGGCTTGCCCACTTGGCCCATCACGCAAGAGCATGTGAAGCTTTCCGCGGCATGGCTGATTGAACGATGCAATTTCAAGGGGTTACGAGAGGGAGATGCAGCTGTTTCTGACCAACACGCACTGGTGCTGGTCAACCATGGCACCGCTACCGGTGCTGATATCCGCGCGCTGGCCGATCGCGTCCGCAAAAGTGTCAGCGACCGGTTCGGCATCGAGCTGGAGCCGGAGCCGCTCATCGTTTGAGCCGCGTTTCGTGCACGGGATCACGCTTCGTGCGTGCCAAACATGCGTAAATCCAGCGACACGGTTCGTGCTCGTGTGCATTCGTCGGCACCCGTAATGCTGCATCGGCGGCCACGAATCTTCGAGCTTCGGGAGGAAATCCATGGGAGCAGCGAGCGCGCAGTCGGTTTTTGTCGCTACACGGCGACGGCTGTTCACGATGCTGGCAGCCAGTGTCGGCGGGAACGTCACCGATCCGTCCCTCGCCCTGCGGCGACCTGGCCGCGATGGTTTGCGCAATGCCGATTTGCCCGCCAGTCCGTCGATGCTGACTTTTCCGCCGCCGGCCGTGCGCTGGTTGTCGCGCTGCACGTTCGGTTTCACCCAAGCCGATCTTGGGGATTTCAATGCACTCGGCTCCGCAGACGATGCACGCTGGCAGGCGTGGATAACTCAGCAACTCGATCCGGCCGCTATCGACGATGCCGCCTGTGACGCGCGCATCGCCAGTGCCGGTTATGTCACGCTGGCCAAGAGCGCAAACCAGCTCTGGACCGATCATCATGCGGTGACCGACAACTACTTCCTGCGCATGTTGCCTGTCTCCGAGAGCGAATGCGCGACCCTGGTCCGGCAGACCTACAGCCGACGTCAACTCTACGAGATCGTCGTGGACTTCTGGCACGACCATTTCAGCGTGTTCGGATGGGACTACGACGGCGGCCCGATGTTTCCGGCGTTCGACCGCGACGCGATCCGTCCTTACGGCAACGCCCTCGGCAATTTCCGCAGCATGTTGCAGGCAGTCGGACAGGCCGCCTCGATGATGTACATGCTCGATCTGTACGCGAACGAAGCCGGCCATCCCAACGAGAATTATTCGCGCGAGCTGATGGAGCTGCACACGCTCGGAACCGAAAACTACGGCGGCATCGTCCAGGACCCGGACAGCCCGGCGAACCTCGAACTGCTCGGTCATTTCACTGCGTGGGACGGAACAGAGGAGCGGCTCAAGTACGTCGACGACGACGTGTACGAGACGGCGCGCGCGATGAGCGGCTGGACGATTTCGGGCGCGAACTACCCGTACGACCCGATCAATGGCGCACCACTCGGTGAGTTCGCCTACGACGATTCGCGCCACGACCAGCTTACCAAGCACATCCTGGCTCGTTACTTTCCAGCCTATCAGCGCCAGGCAGACGGCACGACGCTGTACGACATGCTCGCCCAGCACCCGGGTACCGCACATCACATCGCCGGCAAGTTGTGTGCGCGCTTCGTCGGCGACAATCCATCATCGACGCTGGTGCAAGACGCCGCAAACATCTTCAACCAGGCTTGGGAAGCGCCCGACCAGATTGCGCAGGTCTTGCGGATCATCCTGCAATCGGACGAGTTCAAGACGTCCTGGGGAACCAAGATGAAGCGTCCCGCGCTGTCCGCGGTCAGCGCGCTGCGCGCGGGCGCCGCGGATTTCACGCCGGTACCCGACAACAATCCGAATATCTACACCCCCGCCGAGGAATTCATGGGCCGGTTGCAGGCGGCCGGTCATCGTTTGTTCTATTGGCCGGCACCGAACGGCTACCCGGACAAGCAGGAACAATGGTCGAGTACCGGCGCGCTTGGCATGACCTTCAGGCTGCTGCCGCGGCTGCTCGAAATGCATCAGGTCGAGAGCTACAACAACACGTATCCGTTTCTTCTCGACGTGCAGGGCCAGACGCTCGACGCTTATCAGGATCCAGCCCAGCGCAACGCGGCCAACATCATCGGCTACTGGTGTGACCGCATCCTCGGCTATCGGCCCGAACCAACGCACACCGTGGCAGTCGATTTCTTCCGCCAGAATGCAGCGCCTACCGATGCGCTGGATCTCGTGACCGACGGCGAGGATGACAACGGCCAGCCGACGCACACCGGCGTGTGGAACCTCAACAATCTGTCGCAGCATTACACCATTGCGCGGCTGCGTGTGACGATCGGCCTGATCCTCACCAGCCCCGAATTTCTGCGCCGCTAGGAGCATCCGCAATGACCCGCATCAACCGGCGCGATTTTCTCAAGACCTGCGGCGTGGCCAGCCTCGCGGCAGGTTACGGCGAGCGCGCCCTCGCCTATTTCGCGCCGCAATCGCTGCTTCCGGCCGATGCCACCAACGACACCCTGGTCGTCGTTTTCCTGCGCTATGCGATGGATGGCCTGAGCCTGTTGCCGCCCGGTGCGAACAGTCCTTATCGCGCCGATTACGAGACCAATCGTGTTGCGACGCGCATACCCACATCCGGCACCGGCGCTGCGCTCACGCTCAACGGCACCGATTGGGCCCTGCACCCACGGGCCGGTGCGTTGCGCGATTTGTTCAATTCCAATCGTCTGGCCGTCATTACCGCGGCCGGCCAGTTGCAGCCGGTCCCGGTCGTGCGCAGCCACTTCGAGGCGCAATCGAATCTCGAGTTCGGATTCGGTGGCGGTAGCGGGACCAACATCGGCTGGCTCACGAGGCATCTTGTCAGCGGCGGCCTTCCGCCCACCGTCGCGCTCCCGGCAACGTCACTGGGCAGCATCACTGCAAGCAGTCTGCTCGGCAGCACCGATGCGATCACAATGAATAGTGCGTCGGATTTTCGTCTCGATACCTACCACTGGTCCTGGCAAAACGACGATCCCGCGCATGGTCTGGTCGGCGCGGTAACCCGCACCAACGATCTGTGGGGCAGCGCAACGCTGCTCGAGGCGGCCGGCACCGATACGCTGTCGTCACTCGCCCTTCTACGCCCGATTGATTTCAATCTTTACGATGCAAACAGCCATCCAGATGGCTATCAACCGTCGGGCGGCGCCAACTACGATCTGCAATACAACAGCGGCTTCGGCTCCCAGCTGCGCAACGCGGCGCAACTGATCAAGTTGAATCTGGGTTTGCGCGCGGTAACGATCGATCTCGGCAACTGGGACACGCACGTCAATCAGGGCAATCCGACCCAGAGTTACGACTGGTTCGGCAACCAGGTCGAGAGCCTGTCCGAGGGCCTCGGTGCATTCCATACGGACCTCGCGAGCGATCCGGCGGGTGATTACACACAGAACGTCAGCGTGATCGTTGTCAGCGAGTTCGGTCGCCGCGTGCAGGAAAACTCGAACAACGGCACCGATCATGGCTACGGCAACGTGATGCTCGCGCTCGGCGGGTCGGTCAATGGCGGCCAGATTTACGGCCAGTTCCAGGGACTGGCGTCCGATGAGCTGTTCGAGGGGACCGACGTGGCCGTTACAACGGATTATCGGCGGATCGTTTCGGAAGCACTGATACGGCGCATGGGCAACCCGAACATCTACTACGTGTTCCCCACTTACTCAGGCTACTCGCCACTCGGAATTTTCTCGGGCCCGGATCTGCCGCCAGGTACGTTCGATACGATCTTCGGCAACGGTTTCGATTGAATCCGCAGCGGTGATCCGATCGCGGGCGACGACGCGCGTATGGCGTCATCCGGATAGTTTGTTCGAGATGCGTCGGGCATCGACCGAGAATTCCGCGACGGGCCCGCGGATCGATCCCTAGTCGCAATGCTCGCAGCGGAAAAACAGATCGAGCGATGAATCCCCGGAGTGCGCCTGACCTAGGCTGATGGTCCCGCTCTTGCGCAAATGGAATTCATCGCGATGCACAGTGTGCTCCTCTTCATCACCCACGCGAACCCAGGAGCCGTTGGTCGATTTGTCGATGAAGACGAAATGACCGCGCTTCCATTCAATGATCGCGTGGTTGCGCGATATCCACTCCGCTTCGACAGTCAGCGTGTTGCCGGCATCGCGCCCTATCGTGAAAGGTTGAGACACTTCGTCGACTTCGAATGCCTGGCTCTGAAAACGCAGCGACAAGCGTACGCGTGCTGCGTCGCTGGTCGCCTGCGTGGCGCGTTGTACCAGCGTGATGTCGGTCCGGTCCTCCTGCCAGAGAACATCGACGATTTCGATCGGCAACAGTTTGCCCGCTACCCGCGCGGTTCCAAGCGAGCGCATTTCGAGCGCCCCGGCAGAACTGATGCCCTGCGCACTGATCGCGGTGGCGACGATCTGATCCCGCCTCGCAATCGCCGCCATGCGCGCAGCGACGTTGACCGCGTCACCGAACACGTCCTTGGCTTCGACCAGCGCGCCGCCGTGGTGAAGACCCACGCGGATACCGAGGTTGTCGGCGACGAAAACCGGGTCCTGCTTGACGCGCCGCTGCATGTCGGTGGCCGCCAGCAGCCCCTGCATCGCCGCCGGAAACGTACACATGATTTCGTCCCCGATCGTCTTGATCAGGCGGCCACCATGACTGACCACGATTTCCACCAGCGCATTGAGCACATTGGCAATGATGCGACGCGCCTCCTCATCGCCGCGCAATTCGAACAGCTTGGTGCTGCCCGACACGTCCGCGAACAGGATCGTGATCGATTGACGTTCATTCATATGGCGTCATCATAGGCGAATCGCCAGCCGCACAAAAGGCGCGAGTCGGGATCAAACCACGCCGTGATCAACTCAGGTCTGTGGCAAGACTCGGCCGGCTCCGGCACGGTGATTCGACCGCAAGCAGGCGAAATCCGCGAGGGCGCACCACCAATCCGGCTTGCAGGGCTGGCCTGCGCGGACGGCCTCAAGGACTCTCAGGGTTGCCTTCCCATCGCGAAGTTACCGGTCCGCGGCGAATTTCCCTGCGGCCGCCAATATGTCAATCTCTGACGGCAATACGTGGAAGGCCGCGCCGGCCAGCGGCGTGTACGTATCGGCACCGACCACGCGTTCCAGGGGTTTGCAACCCTGTCCACTTTCGACTATCGCGCTGATGATGCCCTCACCAACGCTGGCGGAATGGCGGCCTTCGTCGACGATCAGGATGCGCCGCGCGCTCTTGGCATGCTCGGCCACCAGAACTTCGTTCAGGGGGACCAGCCAGCGCAGATCGACCACGCGGGTATTCCACCCATGCCGTGTCCGGATTTCGCGAGCGGCCCTGAGGCTCATCGGAACGCCGTTGCCATAGGTGAAAATCACGATGTCCTCGGCGTCCTCATCGTAGATGCGCGCCTCCCCGAGCGCCATGGCCCGATCCGGCGCCGGATATTCGGTAAGCCACAGCCCGTCACCGGACTCGTACAGATCCTTCGTCATGTACAGTGCTATCGGTTCGAGGAATACCGACACGCGGCCGTCGACCCGTGCCAGCGCGGCAAGTGTGCGCAACATCATCGCCGCATCGTCGCCGCGGCTCGCACAACCCACCACGAGCCCGGGAATGTCGCGCAGAGCCGCAATCGAATTGTCGTTGTGGAAATGACCGCCGAAGCCGCGCTGATAACCGAGCCCCGCGATGCGCACGATCATCGGGTTTCGGTATTGATCATTGGAAAAGAACTGCAGCGAAGCCGCCTCGCCACGAATCTGGTCGCAGGCATTGTGGAAATACGCCAGATACTGGATTTCCGGGATCGGCAGCATTCCCATGTTGGCATAGCCCTGCGCAAGTCCGAGAATCATGGTCTCGTCGAGCAAGGTGTTGAAAACGCGCGCGCTCTTGAATGCCTTGTGCAATCCCTTGGTAATCGTATAGACGCCACCCTTGCGCGCGACGTCTTCGCCGAAGACCAGCGTCTCGGGGTACTTGCACATGAGGTCGTGCAGCGCATGATTGATCTGGATGGCCAAATGGCGTGGCGGCAAGCTCTCGGGCAATTTTCCCGCGCCAAAGACGGTCGCGCGTTTTTCCGCATGGTCGAAGCGTGCCGCCTCGGCAGCCACCGCTTGCGGCGTGTACGGCGCGAGCGGCGCGATGACGTCGGCGAGACTGGTCAACTTGGGGCGACGATCGGCTTCGGCGGCGGCAGCGGAGCAACGCGCACGCACCGATTCGTATTTCGCCAACAGCGCGTCCGCCGTGAACAGTCCGGCGTCGAGGGCAATCGATGCCGAACGGAGCAGCGGATCGGTCGCCTCGAGTGCCATCAGGTCGTCGATCGTGCGCCACTCGATTTCGAAATCGGTGCCGGCATGACCCATGAGGCGCGTCGTGCGCAAATGCAGGAAGGTCGGCCGGCGCGTCGAGCGGCAATGCTCGAGCGCGCACGCGACGCCGCCGTAGCCTTCGGCGAGATCGAGCCCGTTCGCGAAGAAATAATCCAGACCCTCGCGTCGCGCAAAGGAATTGGCGATCCAGCCGTCGGGCGTCTTGACCGAAATGCCGATGCCGTTGTCCTCGCACACGAAAAGGACCGGTGCTGGGAGACGTTGGTAGGTGGTCCATTGCGCGGCATTGAACGCGGTCTGCGCCGTCGCATGGTTTGCCGACGCATCGCCGAACGAGCAGATCACGATGGAATCGCTTGGAATCGGCAGCTCGTGACCAATCCGCGGCGCCTGTTCGATCGCAACGGCGGTTCCAAATGCCTTGGGCAAATGCGAGGCGATGGTCGACGTCTGGGGCAACACCCACAGCGGTTTTGATCCCCAAACCTTGTGGCGGCCGCCGGATATGGAATCCTCGCTGCTGGCCGCGAACGACAGAGCGGCGTCCATGACCGGATCCATCGGGTTCCCGTCCGCGTCCGGAAGCTTGCGAAAACGCTCCGCCATGAACGCGCCCGAGCGGTAATGCAGAAACGCCGGATCGGTATACCGCGCGAGGCGCGCGATCATGGCGTTGCCTTCGTGCCCGGACGAACCGATCGTGTAGAACACCTTGTTCTGGACGCGCAGCGCGCGCGCCATCAAATCGAGATGGCGCGAGATGAGTTGCGATTCGAACAATTCGAGGAAATCCCGCACCGAACAGTCGCTGTGCGGCAGCACCGCTTCGTCTGGGTGCGGAGCAACCCGCGCGCTGCCGGTCCAGTTGCGCACGAACTCGGTGAAGTTCTGATCGACCACCTCGGCGCGATTGACGTTGCGATGGCGCGCAGGCGGAGAGTGAGTGGTGATTGACATGAGCGGGAGAGCAAACGGATACGTGCCCGGTATTATCTCGATTGCGCAATCAGGGCGAGGTTTTCGGCATCGAGTTGCGCCATCGGTACGAATCCTTCTTGTGTGCGAACCCGGTCCAGCCAATCGCGCAGCGCCGCATACCGGGTCAGGTCAAACCCGCCATCGGCAGCGCAGTGACTGTACGCGAACAGCGCGATGTCGGCGATGCCATAGGTACTGCCGCTGAACCAGGGACACTCGACCAGGTGCTTTTCCATTACCGCAAGCGCCTCATGTCCGCGTTCGCGCAAGCGTGGTAATTCAGCCCGGCGCGCATGGTCCAACGGCGTCCATCCGCAGATGAAACGCGCGACGGCGATGTGAGGCTCATGGCTGTACTGCTCGAAGAACATCCATGACAGCGCCTGCGCACGCTGCCAGGAATCGCCGGCGAAATACGGAGTGCCTTCGGCCAGCCAGTACAGGATCGCGTTGGATTCGGTCAATACACGGCCGTCGTCGAGCTCGATCAATGGCACTTTGCCGTTGGGATTTTTCCGCAGATATTCCGGCGTGCGCGTGGCGCCATGCGCACTGTCGATCTCGATCCACTCGTGTGCGCGGCCCAGATGCGCGAGCAGCATGCGAATCTTGTGGCAATTGCCCGACGGGGAGTGGCCGTAAACCGTGATCATGCGGCGGATTCCCGATTGCGGTTTCGCGCGAACCATTGCGCGCGCGTCTGTCCCCAGATTTCCACTGTAACTTCTTCGAACGGCGGCGGCATGCGTCCCGGACCGCGCCGTGTCGAACCAAGTCTGCGCGCGACCGCCTGCGACATCGCATTATCCGGTGCGATCGTGTGGATAACCTCGCTCCAACCGAGATTTGCGAAAGCCCAATCGATCGCCGCGGTTGCGCCTTCGGTCGCATAACCACGACCCCACACCTTGCGCACAAGGCTCCACCCGACTTCGGTACCAGGCCAGCCTTCCGGCATCCACGGGCCGAGTCGGCCGATCCAGTCCCCGCTGACCTTCTCGATAACGGCAAACATCGCGAAGCCCTGCATCGCCCATGCGCCGGCCATCGCGACGAAACCGCGCCACGCGACCGGACGGGATTGCACGCCACCGAGATGGCGCATGGCCTCCTCGTCGGTTGCGAACGCCGCCCAGCTGTCGAAGTCCTCCGGCTGCGGCGTGCGCAGGATGAGGCGTTCGGTTTCGATCCGGTAATTCGGCAACCGCACCGCATTGCTCATTGCGACGTTCCCATCACTCGCCATGCGACCTGCATTGTTCGGTCCCCGGATTGCGGCGGTGCGTCAGAATGCGTTGATGCCGGTCACCTCGCGGCCGACCACGAGTTGGTGCACGGATTCTGTGCCCTCGTAGGTGATCACCGATTCAAGGTTCAGGGCGTGCCGGATCGGGCAGTGTTCGGTCGTGATTCCGGCGCCGCCGAGGATGTCGCGCGCCTCGCGCGCGATGTCGATCGCCATGCGCACATTGTTCCATTTGGCCAGCGATACCTGCGTTGGCTGCATCCTGCCTGCATCCTTCAAGCGCCCGAGCTGCAGAGACAGCAACTGCGCGAGCGTGATACGCCGCGCCATGTCGGCGAGCTTGAGCTGAATCAGCTGCTTCGACGCAACCGGCTTCTCGAACAGGATGCGTTCCTTTGCGTAGTCATTGGCCTCGCGGAAGCAGGCGATCGCCGCGCCGATCGGTCCCCATGTGATGCCGTAACGTGCCTGCGTCAGGCAACCGAGCGGACCTTTCAGGCCAACCACATTCGGCAAACGATTCGCATCCGGGACGCGCACATTGTCAAAGTACAGTGCCGAGGTAACCGATGCGCGCAGGCTCATCTTCTTGTGTATTTCCTGCGCGGTGAAACCGGGCATGTCTTTTTCGACCACGAAGCCCTGGATGCCATCGTCGGTCTTTGCCCAGACGATCGCGATATGCGCCAGATTGCCGTTGGTTATCCACATCTTGGCGCCGTTCAAGATCCAGTCCCCGCCGTCCTTTCTTGCATTGGTCTTCATGTTCGCCGGATCGGAGCCACCCTGCGGTTCGGTCAGGCCGAAGCAACCGATGATCTGACCCCGCGCCATATCCGGCAGCCAGCGTTGGCGTTGCTCCTCCGCGCCGTAGGCGTAGATCGGATACATGCACAACGACGACTGCACCGAAGCGAAGCTGCGTATTCCCGAATCGCCACGCTCGAGTTCTTGGCATACCAGGCCATAGCTGACCCCGTTCATCCCGGCGCAGCCGTATTCTTCGGGCAGCGAGGAACCAAGCAGCCCAAGCGCCGCCATTTCCGGTATCAGTTCGGTCGGGAACCGGGCCTTGTCGAAACAATCGCCGATGATCGGCAGGACGCGCTCATCGGTAAAACGCGCAACGGTGTCCTGCACCATGCGCTCCTCGTCGCTGAGCAGGGAGCGAGTGTCGTACAGATCAGTCGGGTCGAGAGGGCTTGCCATGCGGGTTCCGTCGGCGGTGCAAAGCTCGCTATTGTACCGGGCGCGTGCGTTTGCAACCATGGCGGTTACTGCACGCAGCCGACATCTATTCCCACTACCCAGCCCATGCGCGTTCCGGTTCTGACTTATCACGCCGCCAACGTCAGCGGCAATAATTACGCTGAAAACGATCACGTCGCTTTTGCCGCCGATCTGGCACTCATCGAGGATCTCGGGCTTCGCATCGTTCCATTGCGCCGGGTCGTCGACAACCTGATCGGTCGCGCCAATCACGATCTCGCCGGTTGCGTGGCAGTTGCCTGCGACGACGGGACCGACTTCGACTATTTCGATCTCGAACACCCGCAATACGGGCGCCAACGCAGCCTGTTCAACAGCCTGCTCGACTTTCGCCGGGACCGCGGCCGCGATGCGCAACCGGCACTGCATCTCACCGCATTCGTTATCGCTTCGCCCGACGCGCGCCGCCAGATCGATATCGACCGCCTCGGCGGCCAGAATCGCATGCGCGGTACCTGGTGGCGCCCGGCGCAGTCATCCGGTCTTGTCTCGATCGAGAATCACAGTTGGGACCACAACCATCCCGCGCTTGTCGAAGCCGGCTTCGACGACATGCCACGCGGCTCGTTTCTAGCTGTCAACAACGAAATGCGTGCCGACGCCGAAATCGCACAGGCATCGTATTACCTCAACGCGCGACTCGCGCCGCATCGGGTGAGTCTTTTCTGCTACCCATTCGGTCATGTGAACGACTATCTGCATCTCGAATACCTGCCCGAACGAGTCGCCGAACACGGCATCCAGGCCGCCTTCAGCGACGGCGCCGAACCGATACACGAAGGCAGCGACCGCTGGCTGCTCCCGCGCTACATCTGTGGCTGGCACTGGACGTCGCCCGGCCAACTCGAACGCATCCTGCGCGACGAGACCAGCGATTCATCCTGATCTTGCGCGGGAGAGATTCATGAGCATCGCCGGCCGTTCAAAACGGCCCGAGCGCGTTTGCACGAGCCGTCAGCACCTCTCGGCGTGATGGATCCAGTGGCCCGTTCCAACGGACCAGAAGCTTGTCATGTTCGGTTGGAATGAATCCGGCCTGGAGATCGACCTCCCAGGCTCTCGCATCGCCGCAATAGCCGAAAAAAGCGTCGCAACGATCAGCAAATTTCGCAAAACCGAAGCGCAGGGTTTGCAGGAGCAAGCCGCCCGCCGAGGTAACGGCCGCGCGTTGCGCCTCATCCATATGAGCGAAAGCACGCCCGTCGGTGCAGCCGCCACCGACCAGCCAGATGTCGCCCGACGGTTTGAAATGCACATATGAAGCCGGGATGAAACAACCGTCAGCATCGCGATACAGCGCCACCACGTGATGCGGAAACGTCGGCACGCTCTGCCGATATTTGCGCTGGAAAATCGCCTCGGCAAATGCCGCGCCGGCATCGACCTCGGTGACGATGATGAACTCTTCGAGCGTTACGCCCATGACGGTTTGCGGTGCACGGAAATGTGGAACATATCAGTCTCGCCAAGGCCCGGAAACCGGCGCGTCGTGCTGCGATCGCACCATCATGTGTGACTGGAACACGTAGCTCGTCACGCGCCCGATTTGGCGCAACAGCGTCGGTAGAGCGCACGCGCGTCGCTCTCCGCCTGCTGAATCTGCGCGTTGGTGAGCGAGGATTGTTCGAGCCGATCGATCATGCCGCGAAGCGAGTCTGGGGCGGGACTTGCCAGACGCAAGGTCAAAGCGAGCATCAGCGCCCGCTGCAAATCCGGCCGCACCAGAGATGTCCTCTGACCGGTGCTCGCATACGCAGCCGCTTGAATCGCGTCGGTATCGCCGGTCTCGATAAGGCGGTCAAGCTCGATCCGTTCCATCTCGCGCAATTCGAGCAGCCGATCAGTGTTGCGCAACAACTCCGCGTCGTCGATTTGCAGCTCGCTGCGTGCCAGATCGAGAATCATGCTGCGATCATGCTGTTCCAGCGACACGCGAGCCCAGTCCAGGCGCTGCTCGATCTGCGCCGGCGTCAGCGCCTTGCAGACATCAAACTGGTCCTGTATTTGCCGCAGTCGGTCTGCGCGATACTCCGCGGGGGAGCTGATTCCTGTCGGCCGCTCCCAACCGGGATGTTCCTTGCGAATGTTCTGTTCGGACTTCACGTCGCGTTGATAATTGTCCTCGACGTCCTTCGTTTTGTCGTCCTTGGCTTGCGCGTCGTAATTGACGCAGCCATTGAACCTGAAAAACAGCACATCCGATGCGGACGCATCGCCGCTGCGGGCGCGGCGCTCCAGTGTGGGCAGCGCAGCGAGAAACGCCTGCCCGTCAAGCGTCGAAACGTCCGCGGGAAGTCTTACAGCGGGAGCAGTTACCGGGGCGCGGTGGTTCGTGGATTGTGGACGCTTCGGTTTCTCCATCGCCAGCGCGCGCGGCATCGCCGCAGCATTCGCCGTCGGCGCCAAGTGACTGGAATTGACCGAACCGCTTCGGTATCCGACCCACGCAACACTGCCGAGCGCCAGCACGATCAGAATCGTACGCAGAGCGCTCATCCCCGAGCCTCGCAACAACTTCGATACAGCTCGTCGCCGATGCGACTCGCCTGCGCCTTTTGCTGCGCGTCGAGTGACGCGCCGGCATCGCGCAGCAGGCTGTCGATGTAAGTCGTCGTGTTCGTTCCGTACCAGATCGTCTCCATGAAATTCCCATTCATCCACGGCAACTGCGAAAGAGGAACCTGCATCATGTGCGAGGCGGCCGAAAAATACGCGTAGGCGTAAAACGGATCGGGTTCGGCCGCGAATCCCTTGAGCAGCGTGTTGCCGATCGCCAGCAGAGCGCGCGGATCGCCCGCGTCGCGATCACGTGCGAGTGCGGCGAGCGCGAGTGCGCGCTCATGTCCGAGCGCATCCAGCCGGTCGAGCCGCGCATGCGCGAGCACCTGCTGCCAGTAACCAAGACCGGCTTCGTGATCGCCGAGTTCGACCGCGCGCGTCGCCCCATCATAAGCCGGGTCGGGAACGAATCCGTAAGCGGGATAGGAAACCGCAGGTACCCCCGTGCACTCGTCGACCTGCTGCTGATCGCGCTTGAGCACCTCGGCGTATGCCTTGTCCGTCGGCGGATCGGCTGGACGCGCGATGTCCACACCGTGCTTCTTGGCAAAATCGACCAGTTGATCGACGATCTGGCCCTGAAATTCCAGGCTGAATGCAGTCTGCTTTTCGGCCTGCTTCGCGAGTGCCGCAGCGCTTTTGGGAGGCTTGAACCAGCGGCACTTGCGGTAGCCCTCGGCAAGCGCCTCGGCCGCAGCAGCGTCACCGGCGTTCGCGAGCCGAGTGAGCTCGTCGATGTTCGCTCCAAACGGCCCAAGAGGCAGCGGATTCGCGACCGACTTCTGAGCCGTTGGCGCACCCAACGGCACGTGCTGCTTCAGCGAGACTTCAAAAGGATCGCTGCGATGCGCAGGCGGGTGAATGCGCGAGCGGGATAGTGGCTTCGTCGCGCTCGGCACGTTGAAACTCCGCGTCCCCTCCATCGAACGCGCAATCCATCGCGCACCAAAAAAAACCACGATCGCCATGGCCGCGAGTGCGAACCACTGAGTGAAACGTCGGGACATTCGATTCATTTCTTCTGATTCAAGGCACCTGAATTTCGCGGCACATGACCGGTCGCGACATGCTTTCTGGCCGAATCGGTGTTGACGGTCGAATCATCGAAGAAGATATCGGCGCCGAACGCTTCGAGAAACGGTCCCTTGTCGCGGCCGCCGAGAAACAACGCTTCGTCGATGCGTACGCCCCAGCGCCTCAACGTCAGGATTACGCGCTTGTGCGCCGGAGCCGAGCGTGCCGTGACGAGGGCGGTGCGAATCGGTGATCGATCCACCGGAAACGCGGCCTGGATGCGATGCAGCGCATCCAGGAACGCGCGGAATGGCCCGACCGGCAGCGGCTCGTCCGCATGCTCGACCTCGTTGCGATGAAACGCATCGATGCCTTGCTCGCTCGACAGGCGTTCGCCTTCGTCGCCGAACACGACCGCATCGCCGTCAAAGGCAATGCGCAATTCCTCACTCTGCTTCGACGGCGCTTTTGACGGAAGAATCGTGGCCGCGGCGATGCCGTTCGCCAGCGCACGCCCGACATCTTCCGGGTTGGCCGACAGGAACAACCCGGCGCCGAACGGATGCACGTAAGGAGCGGTCGGCGCACCATTGGTGAATGCGGCGCGGACGATCGACAGGCCGTAATGCTCGATCGCGTTGAAAATCCGCAGACCCGTGTCGGCGGAATTGCGCGACAGCAGGATCACTTCCACGCGCGGCGCCTCGGGAAGGAGGCTGTTGAGCCGCAACAGTTTTTGCACGAGCGGAAAGGCGATGCCCGGAGCCAACAGTTCGTCCTCGTGCGCGATCTGGTAGCGGGAGTAAGCGTCGAGTCCCTCGTCCTCGAACAGCGCATGGCTCTCGGTCAGGTCGAACAGAGCACGGGAGGAAATCGCGACGACCAGCACATCCCCGGGCTCGCGCACGCAAGCGCCGGTGCCGGCGTCTTCGTGCGTCGCCGTTTCCGCGCTTTCAGTCATCGAATCCATCGGCAAGCAGCGTGTCGGCGAGTTGCACCGCCGCCCAGGCGTCGAGGCGTCCGTAGCCCACCTGATAGTTCGGCCAGTCGTTGATGGTCAGACCACCGCAGCCGGAGTTGTAAGGATCAGTGACGCCGTTGGTCTGGGCGGTCTCGCGCAGAATCTGGGCGACGCGCTCGGGATCGCCCTTCAGCGCAGGGTTCATCGACAGCACCAATGCGACCGCGCCGGCGACATGAGGCGTGGCCATGCTGGTGCCGCTATAGACGGCATAGCTGTTGACCGGGACCGACGATCGAACATTGACGCCGGGCGCGGAGACGTCCGGGCGAATCATTTCGACGCCGATTACCGGACCGCGACTCGAGAACGAGGCCAGTCGATCGTTTCTGTCCGTAGCACCAACGACGAAACTCGCATCGTAGATCGCGGGCGGGCCGGTGATCGTGCTGCAACTCGGACCGTCGTTCGCTGCGGCCGCAGCAAAGAAGATGCCGCCAGCGACCACGTTGTCAACCGCCGCCTCGATCTCGTCCCCTGCAGTGCAGCCTTCGCTCGGCGGGCATGTCCACGAATTGCTGACCACATCCGGCGCAAGGTCGGGATCGGGATTCTGACCCGCCAGATCGGTTGGCGCCAGCATCCATTGCATGCACTCGATGTAACGTGCCGGCGTCCCGTTACCGTCGTCCATGTTGCGGCAACCGATCCATTTGGCAGCGGGAGCGACGCCGATCTGATTGGTGTCGCCATCGTCGCCGGCAAAGGTTCCGGCGGTGTGCGAACCATGTCCATAGTCGTCGCATGGGAACGGCGAATCGTTGCCGCACGAATTCCCGCTCGAATCGTGGATCGCATCGTGCCAGTTGTAATTGTGATCGGCCTCGAAACCATCCCATCCGCGGTACTGCGGTTCGAGCGCTGGATGGTCCCATTGGTAGCCCGTGTCTTCGCCGCCGATCACGACACCTTGTCCCCTGTCGCCGGCAGCCCATGCCAGCGGCGCGTTGATCTGCTGCACGCCCCATTCCACGGCTTGCGGCTGCTCGGGCGACTTGCCAGGCGTTTCCGGTCGCGGCAGGTGCGCCGATATACGTGGGTTGGCGACGATGCGCGTTACATCGCTGCGCCGCGCAAGGTCGGCGAGATCGCTCGGTGCAACACGCGCCTCGATCACATTGGCTACCCAGTAATCACGATGCGCGATTCCGCGCGCGTCAAGCCAGTCGCGCACCGCGCGTTGCTCGGTATCGCTTCGCGCGCGCAACGCGCTCACCAATTCGCGGCGGCGCAGGCGGTAATCGGCCGCAGGATTCAGCGGCGCCAACACGGGCGTCGCCTGATCCGGAAACACGATCAATGCATCGGCGGCGCCATATTCCGCCGCTGCAGCAAGCAACGATCGATCGACATCGGCGGCAACCGCGCTACCGACACCGGCAAGCCCCGCGAGTGACATGGAAATCAGGGAAAGCGCATGGACCTTGCCAATGTACATTGGGATAAATCCTTCGGAGCTTCGTGAAGCGCTCACTATAATGCTTTCAGGCCAACTTAACGCCGATGGCGATACGCTTGGGCGGATTTTACGAACGGCGTCGAGGTGATGCGAACGCAGTTGCGGACAGGCTGGCGGATCCTGAAACGGACCGCGAGCGGATTCAGCGATGACGAATTGATGACACGCGCTGCGGCGCTGGCATTCTATTCGGTCATGTCGTTCGCGCCGCTCCTGGTGCTGCTGATCTGGATTGCGGCTTCACTCGGCGGTGCGTGGCAGGCGCGAATCGTTTCGAGCCTCAACGGCCTGCTCGGCCCACGCGCGTCCGAGGCAGTCCATCTGGTCCTTGCCAATGCCGATGCGCGTCCGGGGATCGGCAACTGGGCCGGCCTGATCGGCCTTGCGGTGACGCTGATCAGCGCATCAGCCGTGTTCGCCCAGTTGCAGAATTCAATCAATCACGTGTGGGGTTTGCGCGCCAGTCCTCGCCATGCGTGGCTCGGGTGGTTGCGCACGCGCATGCACGCGCTGGGTCTGATTGCCTCGATTGGATTCCTGATGGTCGTCTCGCTCGCTGCGAGTGCGCTGATCGCGGTATTCGTCCCGGGCGACTCGCTGCTCTGGCGTGTGCTGGAAGCGGCCATTTCATTCACGATCTTCATCTTCGTGTTCGCCGGCATGTTCAAGGTGTTGCCGGACGCACGCATCGACTGGAGCGACGCGCTGTATGGCGCATTGCTGACCGCGATCCTGTTCACGGCGGGCAAGTTCGCAATCGGCATCTATCTGGATCACAGCAAGGTCGGCGGCGCCTACGGTTCGGCCGGCGGCATCGTCGTGCTGTTGGTCTGGGTGTATTACTCCTCGCTGATCCTCCTGCTCGGCGCGGAATTGACCGAGGCGCTGGCCAATGCGCGTGGTAGCCCGATCCAGCCAAGCTCGCATGCGACATTGCTGAATCCGGCGACCATGGCTTTCGCGCCGAATGCCAATTCGGCGCCTGATCCTGACGATTGCGTACGAGCCGCTATCGACACCTGAAACTTCACGTAGCCCGGAAATCAAGCGTCGGTGACGTTGAGCGTACGATAGGTGCCTCACCACAGGGGCCGGAGCGTCACCCTCTGCTCGGGCACGACAAACGATGGCGCTTTCCCCGCGGCAACTGTTTTCCTCGCGCACGGCGACCGTGCTCACGATGATCGGCGTGGCGGTCGGTCTGGGCAATGTCTGGCGCTTTCCATACATGATGGGGCGCTACGGCGGCAGCGCGTTTCTCATCGTCTATCTTGCCTTCACCGCACTCATCGCGATTCCAGCGCTAACGGCCGAATTCGCGCTTGGCAGAGCCACGCGCAGAGGCCCGGTCGGGGCGCTCAGTGTCGCTTTCGGACCGCGCGCGGGCCTGCCTCTCGGCGTGCTTCTATTGTTCACAATTCTGGTCGCCGATTCGTACTACGTGGTGGTCATAGCTCAGGTTGCGTGGAGTCTATGGACAGGCCTGGCGCACGGCCTTGCCCCGGATACGGCGCCCGCACTTCAGGCTGGACTGGCCAGCGGCGCAATCCAGTATCCCATCGCGCTCGGCCTGCTGGTTGCCAGCCTGTACGTCATTCACCGCGGGCTGAAAAGAGGGATCGAACGGGTTAGCAAGGTGTTCGTGCCGTTCTTCTGGCTCGCAGCGGCGGCTTTGGTCCTCGGTGCGCTGACGTTGCCCGGAGCGCTGGCCAAGTTCGCCGCCTTTCTGCGCCCCGATTTCTCGGCCCTGCAACCTGTGGACGTCTTCGCCGCGATGGGCCAGGCGATTTATTCTCTCGGCCTTGGTGGAACATTCATGCTGGTGTATGGCGGCTACGTCGCCGACGACACCGACATTCCGACAACGGCACTCCTGACTGCAATCGGAAATTCGGGAGCTTCTTTGTTGACGGCCCTGTTCATCGTGCCTGCCGCGCTGGTATTCGGCCTGAACCTGACGCAGGGGCCTACCCTGATCTTCCAGACCCTACCCCAGTTGTTCGGCCGACTGCCCTTCGGTGCCGTTCTCGGGGCTGCGTTTCTTGCGGGACTGGTCATGGTTGCATTCCTCTCCAACGTGGCGGCGCTCGAAGTGCTGAATGCCGGCGCGGACGATCTGCCCGGTTCCCGCATCGGTGGCGCGCGGCGACTGTTACTCATCGGCGCACTCGAAGCGCTGCTGATATTCCCGAGCGCGTTCCATCCTTCGCTCATCGCAACGCTCGATCTGGTATTCGGCTCGGGTATGCAGGCTCTCGGCTGCATATTTGCGGTCATCGCAATGGTGTGGGGCCTCGGAAAGTGCACAACACGCGAGCAGATCTTCGGTTCGAAGTGCAGTCGCTGGCATGATTTCTATTTTCATTGGCTGCGCTGGGTGGTGCCCGGCGCACTGACATTGGCGCTGCTCGGTTACCTTTACGACGCCATCCGATCATCGTGATTCAGCCCTCGCGGGGTGCAAGCTCATGAACAAGGCACGGGATGAAGGCGTGCATGCGCTGAACCAGGCATTTCGCCAGTACGAGCAGGTAAACAAACGGCAGGTATACGGCCTGTCCGAAGACGAGGGCAACGACGCATTCGACACCTCGTATCGCATCCAGACCTGCGACATGTCGAAGTTTTTCCGCGGCGGCGAGCAGGGCCAGTCGGAATTCGCTCGCGAGCTCGGCGAGGCATTGGAGGGCATCGGTTTCGCCATCCTCACCGGCCACGGCATCAATCCTGCGCTCTACGAAGAAGCCGAACAGCAGACCAAACGCTTCTTCGAGACAACCAGTGCCGAGAGCCGCGCACCGTATCTGGCCCGACGCCACGGTTCCGTGAATCAGGGCTACTTCCCGATCAAGGAAACGACGATCATCCATCCCGATCTGGTCGAGGGCTGGGTTTTCTGCCGCCGGGCATTCGATCTGGATGACAATGCCGATTACGAGGAACGTGCATTCTGGCCTCGACCCGGATACGAGCCGTTCTTCCGCCAAATCTGCCGTGACCACGAAAACCTGATCCTGCCGGTCATGCAGAGCATCCTGCGCTACCTTGGCTGCGACCCGCATCTGTACGATCGCAAGCTCACGCGAACCAATTTCGGCTTTCGCCTGAACTACTACCCGCCGCTACCACCGCAAGAACAAGTCACGCGCGGCGGACGCATGCTTGGCCACGAGGACATCGATCTGTTCACGTTCCTGCCGGCGCCACGCATCGGCGGATTGCAGGTGCTCAATCGAAGCAACATGAAATGGATTCGCCTGAACGCACCGCCCGGAAGCATCATCCTCAACACGGGCGACTACGCGCAGCGCATCACCAATGATCGCCTGCCTTCCACCACCCACCGCGTGGGCCGCCCCGAGGTAACATCAAGCCACGAGGCGCGCGTGAGTTTTCCGATGGCGATCTACCTGTGGGAACACGAAGTGCTGGAGGTGCTGCCGGGATTGGGCCAGCCGAGGTACGAGCCAATCGAGGCGATCAAGTTCCATACGCGCATCACCAGCAAATACTACGGCGACGACTACGCGGTGGGTTGACCGGTGCAGCCGCGTACAGCGCCTGACGCGCTGATATTGCGTGCTGCGCTTTCGATAATCGTTCCAACGTGGCATCATCCCGCGCCTTCGCTGCGATCCAGTCGCCGCAGACCATCCGGCAACGCGCCAAAGGGAAAATGTCAAAAGACGATGTCATAGAAATGGAGGGCACGGTCCTTGAGACCCTGCCCAACACGATGTTTCGCGTGAAGCTGGAGAACGGCCACGTGGTCACGGCCCATATCTCCGGACGCATGCGCAAGCACTACATCCGCATCCTGACCGGCGACAAGGTCAAGATCGAAATGACCCCGTACGATCTCACCAAGGGCCGCATCACCTATCGATCCAAGTGAGTTCGAATCGATCGAACCCGCCTGGATGGAATGCGAAAGCCGATGCCGTCCTGATTCCCGGTCGATGTAATCGCACGCCATCATCGCGCGCCGATCGCACGCAACCCGAGATCACATCAGGGAATCGCGGAACTCATTCCACCACGGCGGGCAATTTCTCGGCGGCCTCTGTTTCCACGACGAGTTCGCCTTCGCGGACCGACAGTTTGACCTTGCCACCCTCGGCGAGTTTGCCGAACAGCAACTCATCGGCAAGCGCACGCTTCACGTTTTCCTGAATCACGCGGGCCATCGGGCGCGCACCCATTTGCGGGTCGAAGCCGTGTTCGGCCAGCCAGCGGCGTGCAACGCCGTCGACGTGCAGGCTGACGTGTTTTTCCTGCAATTGAGTCTCGAGTTCGATCAGGAACTTGTCGACCACGCGCAGGATGTGTTCCATGTCCAACGCCTGGAACTGGATGATTGCGTCAAGGCGGTTGCGGAACTCGGGCGAGAAGCCGCGCCGGATGATTTCCAGTGCGTCGGTCGCGTGGTTTTGCTCGACGAAGCCGATGGTCCGCCGTGCCGCCTGCTGGGCCCCCGCGTTGGTCGTCATGACCAGAATCACGTTCTTGAAGTTGGCCTCGCGCCCATTGGTATCGGTCAGCACGCCACGGTCCATGATCTGCAACAGCACGTTGTAGACGTCCGGATGGGCCTTCTCGATCTCATCGAGCAGCAATACGCTGTGCGGATGCTTGACGATCTGCTCGGTCAGCAAACCGCCCTGGTCGAAACCCACGTAGCCCGGTGGTGCGCCGATCAGGCGCGACACCGAGTGCGCTTCCATGTATTCGGACATGTCGAAGCGCAACAGCTCGATACCGAGCTGCAACGCAAGCTGCCGCGTGACTTCGGTCTTGCCGACCCCGGTCGGGCCGGCCAGCAGGAAGCAGCCGATCGGCTTTTGTGGATCGGCGAGGCCTGACCGCGCCATTTTGATCGCGCTGGTCAACGCGTCGATGGCCGGATCCTGGCCGAACACGACCATTTTCAGGTTGCGATCGAGATTGCGCAGCACATCGCGGTCTGAAACAGAGACCTGTTTCGGCGGAATCCGCGCCATGCGCGCGACGATGTACTCGATCTCCGAAACATCGACCCTCTCGCTGCGCTCGGCCTCGGGCAACAGGCGTTGGCGCGCGCCGGCCTCGTCGATCACGTCGATGGCCTTGTCGGGAAGCAGCCGGTCGGCAATGTGCTTCACCGACAAGTCGACCGCGGCCTTGAGAGCATCGCCGGTGTATTGCACCTTGTGATGCTCCTCGAAGCGGGATTTGAGGCCTTCGAGTATCTGCACCGCATCCGCGATGGAAGGTTCGATGACATCGATCTTCTGGAACCGACGGGCCAGTGCGCGATCCTTCTCGAACACGCCGCGGTATTCCTGGAACGTCGTCGAACCGATGCAGCGGATTTCGCCTGAGGCGAGCATCGGCTTGATCAGGTTGGACGCGTCCATCGTGCCGCCGGAAGCCGAGCCGGCCCCTATGATCGTGTGTATCTCGTCGATGAACAGGATCGCTCCGGTCTCCTTCTTGAGCTGGACGATCACGGCCTTGAGCCGCTTCTCGAAATCGCCGCGGTACTTGGTGCCGGCGACCAGCGCACCGAGATCGAGCGCGTAGATGGTGCTGTCCTTGAGGATCTGGGGTACCTGGTCCTCGACGATGCGCTTGGCCAGCCCTTCGGCCAATGCAGTCTTGCCGACACCGGCTTCACCGACATAGAGGGGGTTGTTCTTGCGCCGGCGGCACAGGACCTGGATGGTTCGCTCGATCTCCTCCTCGCGCCCGATCAACGGGTCGATCCGGCCCTGGCGCGCGAGTTCGTTGAGGTTGTTCGCGAATTCGGTCAACGCATTGCCGCGTGCTTCCTCGGCATTGTCGCCTTCGCGCGCGCTATCGGTTCCGGACGTCGCATCGGATTCGTGCCCGATCTTGGCCACCCCGTGGGAAATAAAGTTGACGACATCCAGCCGTGCCACTTCCTGCTGGCCGAGAAAATACACCGCGTGCGAATCCTTCTCGCCGAACACCGCAACCAGGACATTCGCGCCGGTCACCTCCTTGCGGCCCGACGATTGCACGTGATACACGGCGCGCTGCAGCACGCGCTGGAACCCCAGCGTCGGCTGCGTATCGCGCTCGTCGGCCGGCGGCAATACCGGCACGGTCTCGGCGATGATCGAGCGCAGGTCGCGGCCGAGCTTGGGCAGATCGGCTCCGCACGACCGCAGCACGCCCGCTGCCGACGGATTGTCGAGCAACGCCAGCAACAGATGCTCGACCGTCATGAACTCGTGATGCTGCTCGCGCGCATCCTTGTAGCATTGTCCGATCGTGAGTTCGAGATCTTTGCTGAACATTCTGGTTGTCTCCGCAATTACGAATGAAACCGACGTGGTTTCGCTGCCTTGAATGTGGGGGCTGGCTCAGGCTTTTTCCATCGTGCAGAGCAGAGGATGCTGATGGGTCCGGGCAAATTCATTGACATGCGTCACCTTGGTTTCCGCAACTTCGCGAGTGAATACACCACATACGCCTTTGCCGCGCGTATGTACATGCAACATCACCTGCGTGGCGCGCTCGCGGTCAAGATTGAAGAAGGTCTGCAGCACCACGATTACAAAGTCCATGGGGGTGAAATCGTCATTCAGCAGCACGACCTGATAAAGCGGTGGTCGCGCCACTTCAGGCCGAGCTTCCTCGACCGCCAATCCATGTTCCCGTTCTTCGTTAGGCTCCGTTGGGTGTGTCATGGTTCCGTTGATTGCGTATCGTCGATCCCAGTATAGCTCCGCGATATGGCGCAGTTTCACGTCGACTTCAAGTGACGTAGCCATAGATACTGCAACAGACACTGCAACGATCCTGCCACTTGCCGCAGCAAGGCTGCGCTACACTCGAAACAGGATGACGTTCGATACGGGTGGCGGCCGCTTCCTGGCCTCAGTCCCGTGCCCGCGCAAGGATTCTCCCATCTCCGTGGCAGCCGCCTGATCGCATGGACAAGACGTTGGTCATGGTCGGCATGTCCGGGGGCGTCGATTCATCGGTCGCCGCCCTGCTGTTGCGCGAATCCGGACAGCGCAGCGCCGGGCTGTTCATGCAGAACTGGGAAGATGAGCCAGATGCGGCCGGCGATTGCCGAGCGGACGCGGATCGCAGGGACGCGCTTGCCGTCTGCGGCCGACTGGGCATGCCGTTTCATGCCTGCAACTTCGCTGTCGAATATCGGGATCGCGTATTCGCCGAATTCCTCAAGGAGTACCGTGCCGGCCGCACGCCCAATCCCGATGTCTTGTGCAACCGTGAGATCAAGTTCGGTACATTTCTCGAAGCCGCGCGCGGCTTGGGAGCGGAGCGCATCGCGACCGGCCACTACGCGCGTTTGGATCAGCGCGACGGGAGGTGGCGGCTGCTGCGCGGCATCGATCACGACAAGGACCAGAGCTACTTCCTGCACGCACTCAACCAATACCAGCTTGCCGCGACGCTGTTTCCCCTGGGCGAACTCAACAAGACCGAGGTGCGCGAACGCGCTCGGGCTGCCGCTCTGCCGACACACGCCAAGAAGGACTCCACGGGTATTTGTTTCATTGGCGAGCGCAACTTTCGCGATTTCCTGGCGCGCTACCTACCGTCCACACCGGGCGAGATCCGTACTCCGGACGATGTCGTGATCGGTACCCATGAGGGTGCGCATTACTACACTGTCGGGCAGCGCAACGGGCTTGGCATCGGCGGACTCAAGGGTTCCGACGGGGACGCCTGGTACGTCGTCGGCAAGAATGTCGCGGCGAACGTAATTTACGCAACCCAGGGCCAGACAAACGTGTGGCTCGAATCGTCCCGTCTCGCGGCCAGCCGTTTGACATGGGTCGCCGGCGCCGCCCCGGCAGTGAGGTTTCGCTGCACCGCAAAGACTCGCTATCGACAATCGGACCAGGCCTGCACGGTGGAGATAAGGGACGGCGAATGCGTGGTCTCCTTCGATACGAAACAAAGGGCCATCACACCAGGCCAATCCGTGGTCTTTTATGACGACGAGGTGTGTCTGGGCGGTGGCATCATCGAGCGTTGCGATGCGCCATTCGGTGGCTGGACAGGCGTAGGCTGAATGCATATGCGCGAATCCAGGGTTATCGCTTTGGCCGGCGTGTTTCAAGCCACAAGTCTGGTGCGCCAGATTGCAACCAAGGGACGCGCCGATGAAGAGGCGATCGAGGTCAGTCTCTCCAGCATCTTTCGCATCGATGCGGCGAGCGCTGTGGATGTTTTCGGCGGTATTGCCGGCCTCAGGCGTGGGCTTCAGTCGCTGATCGTCCAGCTCGACAACGAAAATGCCGCACGCGATCTGGACCTCACCCGCCTGACCCTCGGCGTCCTGCGCATGCAACGTCAGCTGAGCGGAAAGCGCGGCCTCAACGACGCACTCGGCTCCGGTATCGAAGCAATTCAGCGCCAGGTGACGCATCTGGGCGTCGCGCATCCGACCATCCTCGGACGGCTTGCCGAACTGTACAGCGCCACGCTGTCGCAACTCAGGCCGCGCCTGATGGTGCACGGAGAAGCCGAATGGCTGCGCCAGACGCGATGTGTCGAGCAGATCCGCGCACTACTGCTTGCGGCGGTCCGCGCGGCCGTGTTGTGGCGTCAGGTTGGCGGGCGTCAGTGGCGACTGCTGCTGCGCCGCCGCGAATACGCGATGCTCGCGCGCGGCATGCTGACCAGCAGCACGCTGGACCGCGGCTAGGCGCCGAAACCTTCGCCGCGGGCTTTCGAGAAACATCACGCGATGCCCATGAGCATGTGCGCCGGCTTTCGGCGATAATGAACAGCCACGTCTTGTCCGAAAATCGACCCGAAACCCCAGCCGCGCCGGTCCGATTCCGGAACTGGCGCAACGAGCGGCCCACGACCCGAGGAGATCGGCATGAACGATTCGTTTTCGACCCGCGACACGCTGGAAGTCGGCGGCAAGCGTTACGCAATCCGCAGCCTGGCGAAATTCGGCCAGCACTTCGACATCACGCGATTGCCGTATTCGATGAAGATCCTGCTGGAAAACCTGCTGCGCCACGAGGATGGCGAAAGTGTAGGTGCGAAGGAAATCGAGGCGATCGCGAAATGGGATCCGGCCAAGGAACCTGACACCGAGATTGCGTTCACCCCGGCACGCGTGGTGCTGCAGGATTTCACCGGCGTGCCCTGCGTGGTCGACCTGGCCGCAATGCGCGACGCGATGAAGCGCCTCGGCGGGGACCCCAAGCGCATCAATCCATTGTCACCGGCCGAGCTGGTCATCGACCATTCGGTACAGGTGGATGCGTTCGGTTCGGACAAGGCACTGGATCTCAACGTCAAGATCGAGTTCGAGCGCAACCAGGAACGTTACGGTTTCCTGCGCTGGGGCCAGAAAGCATTCGACGACTTCAAGGTGGTACCGCCGCGCACCGGCATCGTGCACCAGGTCAATCTCGAATATCTCGCACGCGTGGTGATGACCACGCAGAAGGACGGCGAATGGCAAGCCTACCCGGATACCGTGTTCGGCACCGATTCGCACACGACCATGGTCAATGGGCTCGGCGTACTCGGATGGGGCGTTGGTGGTATCGAGGCCGAAGCGGCCATGCTGGGCCAGGCTTCGTCGATGCTGATTCCGCAGGTAGTCGGTTTCCGACTGACGGGGCGCTTGCCCGAAGGCGCGACCGCGACCGATCTCGTGCTGACCGTGACGCAGATCCTGCGCAAGCATGGCGTGGTCGGCAAGTTTGTTGAATTTCATGGCGACGGCCTCGCGCAACTGCCGTTGGCCGATCGCGCAACGATCGGCAACATGGCGCCCGAGTACGGTGCGACCTGCGGCATTTTCCCGATCGATCGCGAGGTGATTTCGTACCTGCGCCTGTCAGGCCGCGACCCGGATCACATTGCTCTGGTCGAGGCCTATGCGAGGGCGCAGGGCATGTGGCACGACGAAAATACGCCGAGTGCGAAGTTCAGTGCCGATCTCGAACTCGATCTTGCCGAAGTGCGTCCGTCACTGGCCGGCCCCAAGCGACCGCAGGATCGAGTGCTGCTCAAGGACATGCGCACGAGCGCGCAAGATGCGCTCCACGCGTTGACCGGCGAGCGCATTCCCAAACGCGCCGAGGATCGCTTCGCCAACGAAGGCGGCGGCACGGCGGTCGGCCATGATCAAAGCGCGTCGGAAACCGGCCAGCACGTATCACTGAATGGAAACAGCTTCCATCTCAAGGACGGCGCCGTGGTCATTGCCGCGATTACATCTTGCACCAACACATCCAATCCCGCGGTCATGATCGGCGCCGGTCTCGTCGCGCGCAAGGCGGCCGAGAAGGGGCTTAAATCCAAACCGTGGGTCAAAACGTCGCTGGCACCCGGATCGAAGGTGGTGACCGACTATCTCGAGAAATCCGGCTTGCTCGCCGACCTCGACAAGCTCGGCTTCTACCTGGTCGGATACGGCTGCACCACTTGCATCGGCAATTCCGGTCCGTTGCCTCCCGAGATCAGCAAAGCCATCGGCGATGGCGATCTGGCGGTTTCCGCCGTCCTTTCCGGCAACCGCAATTTCGAAGGTCGCGTGCATCCGGAAGTCAAGATGAACTATCTCGCCTCCCCTCCGCTGGTCGTCGCATTCGCGATTGCAGGAACGATCGATATCGATCTGACCAGCGACCCACTCGGTACCGGCAAGGACGGCAAGCCCGTCTATCTCAAGGATATCTGGCCGAGCAACAAGGAGATCAGCGACCTGATCGCCCAGTCGATCAATGCGGATATGTTCAAGAAGAATTATGCGGATGTGTTCGCCGGCGACAGCCGCTGGAATCAGATCGAGTCGCCGGAGGGCGAGTTGTACCGATGGGACGGCGGATCCACATACATCAAGAATCCGCCCTATTTCGACGGCATGACCATGCAGCTCGACACGATCGCGGACATAACGGGCGCAAGGTGCCTCGGTCTGTTCGGCGACTCGATCACGACCGATCATATTTCGCCTGCCGGAAACATCAAGAAAGATTCACCGGCCGGGCGATACCTGATCGAGCGCGGCGTGCAGCCGGTCGATTTCAATTCCTATGGTTCGCGGCGCGGCAATGACGACGTGATGGTGCGCGGCACCTTCGCCAATATCCGCATTCGCAACCAGATGCTCGACGATGTCGAGGGCGGCTACACGCGACACGTGCCGAGCGGCGAGCAGATGGCGATCTACGATGCGGCAATGAAATACATGGAGACCGGCACGCCGCTGCTGGTCATCGCGGGCAAGGAATATGGTACGGGCTCGTCTCGCGACTGGGCTGCAAAAGGCACCCTGTTGCTGGGCGTCAAGGCTGTCATCGCCGAGAGCTTCGAGCGCATACACCGATCAAACCTCGTCGGCATGGGCGTACTTCCGCTCCGGTTTCGCGATGGGCAAAGTGCCTCCACGCTGGGCCTGACCGGCAATGAGACGTTCGACCTCGCGGGTCTCGATAATGGCAACGCCACCACCGCGGAGGTGACTGCCCGAGGCACCGATGGCGAAAAGAAATTCATGGTGGATGTCATGTTGCTCACACCGAAGGAGCGCGACTTCTATCGTCACGGCGGAATTCTTCCTTACACGTTGCGACAACTCGCCGCCGCCTGAAAGCCACTCGGCGCCCCTCGAAACGGGCGCTGAGCGGTTCTGGCTCGGCGCCTTCGCCGGGTAACGCATGTGCGAGGCCTTTGGAAAGGCTTGCCGAAGTCCGTTTAGCGGGGCTTTGCGCGTCGGGAATCGAAATAGTCCGGTGCTTGGCGTTCGGCACCCATCAGGGAGGATCGGCGGATTTGTGAAAGGGCCGTGACGGAGCTCACGTCCTGTTTTTATTTGGTATGCAATTTGCTCTTGTCTGTAACGGGAAAACCGGACACCAGGCAAGGGCATGCATTCAACTTCGAATCCCGGAAAAACAGCCGCGCTCTCAGGCGTCCCGGTACCGGTCGATGATCCAGCCCCGGCATTCATGGCGTTTCGGGAATATCAGCAATCGCGCTGCAGTGCGGCGTGCCGCGGGCCAACGCGATATGCTGCAATCGCCGCGATCCCCTCGCGACCCGTCGCGATGACGCACCGGAGGATGCATGGCAAGTTACAGCGATCGGCCTTGGCTGGCCAGTTATCCGCAAGGCGTTCCCGCGGAAATAGACATCGAGCGCTATAGCTCGGTAGTCGCGTTGATCGAAGAGAGCTTCGACAAATTCTGCCATTGCCCGGCCTTCAGCAACATGGGAGTGCGACTCAGTTTCGGCGAACTCGACAGCGCGAGCCAACGATTCGCGGCCTATCTGCGCAACGAATTGAAGCTGGTTCGCGGTGACCGTGTCGCGATCATGCTGCCAAACGTGCTGCAGTATCCCATCGCGTTGCTCGGCGTGCTGCGGGCCGGGCTGGTCGTCGTCAACGTAAACCCGCTTTACACCGCACGCGAACTCAAACATCAATTGAACGACTCGCAGGCAAGCGCGATCGTGGTCCTCGACAACTTCGCGCATACCGTGGCCGAAGTCATCGAGTCCGTCCCGTGCCGCCATGTGGTCTGCACCGCGATCGGCGATTTGCTTGGTTTCCCGAAATCGCTGCTGGTCAATCTTGTGGTGCGCTACATCAAGAAAATGGTGCCGCCTTTTTCCCTGCCAGACGCCAGACGTTTCAACGACGCCCTGCAGATCGGCGCTCGCTCGCAACCGCCGACCACTCAGGTCGGACCCGAGGATATCGCGTTTTTGCAGTACACCGGCGGCACAACCGGTGTCGCCAAAGGTGCCATGCTGACGCATCGCAACATGGTCGCCAACGTGCAACAGGCTTCGACTTGGGTAGGCGAAAACGTGAAGCTGGGCGAAGAGGTAGTTGTTACGGCGTTGCCGCTGTATCACATCTTTGCATTGACGGCGAACTGCCTCACGTTCATGAAATTCGGTGGACTCAACTACCTGATCACCAACCCCCGCGACATGCCGAACTTCGTGAAGGAACTACGCAAGCTCCATTTCACTGCGATCACCGGAGTCAATACGCTTTTCAGCGGCCTTCTCAACACAGCCGGCTTCGAGCGCGTGAACTTTTCGACACTGCATCTGACACTCGGCGGCGGCACCGCGGTGCAAAGAACCGTATCGGAGCGCTGGAAAGAAGTGACGGGCTGCGTCCTGGCCGAAGCATACGGATTGACGGAGGCTGCACCGGCAGTCTGCATCAATCCGCTGGACGGATCCGGCCGAATTGGTTCGATTGGTCTCCCAGTGCCCTCAACCGAAGTGACGATCAGGGACGAGGATGGCCACGACGTCCCCATCGGCGAAACCGGCGAGCTGTGCGTGCGGGGACCCCAGGTCATGCGCGGCTACTGGAACGCACCACAGGAAACCTCCAAGGCAATCGATGCTGAGGGGTGGCTGCGCACGGGTGACATCGCGCGCATGGATGCGGATGGGTTCATCTTTATAGTCGACCGCAAGAAGGACATGATCCTGGTGTCCGGCTTCAACGTCTACCCGAACGAAATCGAGGACGTAGTGAGCTGCCATCCGGGCGTACTTGAAGTCGCAGCGGTCGGTGTGCCGGATGAACATTCCGGCGAAGCGGTCAAAATCGTCGTGGTAAAGAAAGATCCTGCCCTCACCAAGGAAGCACTTCTCGATTACTGCCGCACCAACCTCACCGGCTATAAACTGCCAAAGGTGATCGAGTTCCGTGAGTCGCTGCCGAAGACGAATGTCGGCAAGATCCTGCGCCGGGAACTGAGGGATTCACCGGCGTAGTCCAGGTTTCGACCTGCTCATGGCCAACGGCGGGCGCTTAAGCGCCTGATTTTCATAAGAGAAAAGACGAAGATACATGAGTCCCATAATGGGACCGTGCATACGTCACATTTCTTGGATCAGACCGCCAGACTTTTTCCAAATTGTCAACTTGCCGTTAAAGACTGCGCTACACTCGCCCGCGATCGTCTCGTGAGCAGGGGGCACTGGAAAGTGTCGCCAACCAGTCACTCGGCACTGCGATCAACCGGGTGGCACAAATTTTTCTGGGGTTTCCGTCCATGAATAACGTCGAATCGCTCCGTCGTGACCAAAACTATCGTCTTTTGCGTTCCGCGGAGGACCCTGCGGCGAATGCGTTCTGGTGTTTCATGCATGCGAGCCACTTTCCGCTGGAAAGTGGGTATCGCGCCTGCTTCTCCCCACTGCTGATCAAGGAAATCCGCGAATTCCAGAAGAAGGCAGCTGACAAGCTGACTCTCCACGCGTTGAATTCCAGCGATCGCCTCGCGCACGTCGTGCTGGCTTCGGACGCTGACGTCTTCAACCTCGGTGGCGACCTAAGTCTGTTCTGTCGCCTGATCCGGGAACGAAACCGCGAGCATCTACTCGCGTACGCGCGTCAATGCGTCGAAGGCGTGTATGGCTTCCATGCACACCTCAATCGCAACGCGCACTCGATCGCGCTGGTTCAGGGCGACGCGCTTGGCGGCGGCTTCGAGGCGGCGTTGTCATGTCAGACGATCATCGCCGAAACCGGCGTCGGCATGGGTTTCCCGGAAGTACTGTTCGACCTGTTCCCCGGCATGGGTGCGTATTCCTTCCTGTGCAAGCGCGTAGCTCCGAAAGTTGCCGAAGAAATGATGCTCAACGGCACAGTCTATTCCACTGAAGAACTTCATCGCATGGGAATTGTGGACATACTGGTCCCACGTGGCGAAGGCGTCCAGGCAACCCATGATTTCATTCGGCGCAACCAGCGCATCTCGCATGCTCGCGCTGCGATGAACCGCGTACGCGAACTCGCGCAGCCGGTCAGCCTCACGGAACTCATGCAGGTCACTGAGATCTGGGTGGATACCGCAATGCGGCTCGGCGAAAAGTCCCTCCGGACGATGGAGCGTCTCGTTCGCGCCCAGCAGAAGCGCAATCCCCGGCCGCTGTCCACCGACGCATCGGCGCCGATCGCTCGCGATGCCATGCTGGTTTCCGGCTGACGCGAAATCGTTTTCCTTCAAATGTGAAAGTCGGCGAGTGCATCCGGATCAGGAACGATCCGGATTGCACTCGCTGAGTATGATTTCCTTCGGCTGTTTCAGAGTCACGCGTGCGAGTTCCAGTTGCTCACGCAACATCCGAACTCGCTTGCGCCACTCATTCGGCAACTGCCAATTGCCAAGGTTCATGGTTTCGGACGCGACCGCTGCCAACCTGATCGCTCCCATGTTCCCGGCGACGCCCTTGAGCGCATGGCAATGATCGCGGAAGGCGTCCCACTGGGTCGCCGCGCCGCTACCCTCCAGCGCCACGATGCATTGGAGTGCATCGCGCAGACACTCGCCAACGAACAAACCAAGAAACTCGTCGCCAAGCTGCAAGTCTTCGAGTTCCTCCAGGACCTGACGCGAGATCACATCGCCAGATAGTTGAGCCACGTCAGCGGCTCGCTCGTCGGGCTTCGCAGCCGCACCGGGCGTTCCCAACGCGATCTCCGCGAGTGCATCGAGCAGCTTCGGCACGGCAATCGGTTTGGTCAGGAACGCGCGGGCTCCAGCCAATTCGCAGTCGCGAATGATTGCGGGGGTAGCGTCGGCACTGAGCATCAGGAACGGTGTCAAATCCCGCCCGGCCTCCATGACACGTGCCTGTTTGAGTACGTCGAGCCCGCTTATTCCCGGCATGTGCAGATCAACGATGATCGCATCGAAATGGTCGCTCTCCATCTGCGTCAGCACTTCGTCACCGCTGACAACGATGTGCGGCTGATGCCCGGCTTTCTCAAGCAGGCGGCGCAGTACCGTCAGATTGGCTGGCTGGTCGTCGGCCAAAAGCAGCTTGAGGGGGCGAACGCGCGCGCGATGGCGAACGAACGGATCCGCAAATTCGATGACGTTTTCGCTGGCGCGCTGTTGCACCTCGACCAGTACCGGCGCTTCCGGAGGTGTGACACGGAACGGAATGTCGGCCCAGAAATGCGAGCCTTCGCCTTCGATGCTTTCGAGGTGGATTTCTCCACCGAGCAACTCGGTCAGAGAGCGTGCGATCGTCGTGCCCAGTCCGGTACCACCGAAGCGACGCGCGGGTCCATGTTCGGCCTGTTCGAAGGCCTGGAAGATTCTTGCTTGAGCGTCGAGGGGAATGCCGACCCCTGTGTCACGCACGGAAAAGCGCAGTCGAACGCCCAGATTGCTTGGAGAAGCGACGCGACTGACATTGATATTGACACCACCGCGCTCGGTGAACTTGACCGCATTCGATACCAGGTTGACCAGGATCTGGCGCAGGTGGTTCGCGTCGCCAAACAACGCATCCGGCACGTCCTCGGCGACGTTGACATCGAATGCCAATCCCCTGTCGACGGCGTTCGGCTGCAGCATCAGCTTGATGCCGCTCAAGATGCCCGCGAGCTTGAAATCGGATTCGCTGCGCTTGAGCTTCCCGGCTTCGATCGCGGAGATGTCGAGGACGTCTTCGACCAATGCCAGCAGCGTCTGCGCGGACGCTTGCATCACGTCGGCACATTCACGTTGCTCGGTGGTCAGTCGGGTCGTGCTCAGCAGTTCCGCCATGCCGACGATGCCGTTGAGCGGCGTGCGGAATTCATGACTCATGTTCGCGACGAAACTGCTCTTGGCCTCGTTCGCTCTGCGCGCTTCTTCCGTGGCTCGCGTCAACGCTCTGAGCAAGGAACTCAGATAGAGCGGTATGGCGATCAAGCCAACCAGCAGTCCCCACGACAGCGACTGGTTCTGATGCCAGAAATCTGTCGTGATGATCACTGCCGAGAACGATACGCAGGCGATTGCAACCGCAGCACGAAGATATTGCGGCCCGTAGCGCAAACCGTTGCCGATCGTGACCCAGAGGTAAACCACATAAAGCGGTGCCAGTTCCTCTCCCCCCAGCCGCATGATCGCGAACATCGCAGCGTAGTCGCCGAACATGCCGATCCAGCGACGCACGTGCGAGACGCCAGGACGCAGCGCGATCGCGCAGACCAAGCCGATACCTATTGCAGCCTCGATGGAGAGATACAGCAACGCCTCCGGCAGCGAGCCCTTGAGGCCCGACGCCGATGCAACACCAAGCAGGTAGATGAGAAACAGGCCGACGATCGCGATACGCACGAACGCCTGCTCGTGCTCGCTATCCGGGCGGCCAGCAAATCGTGCCGGCAATTTATGTAAGAGCTTCAACATCTAACCAACTGCCAACTTGATGTGATTTCGGACACGGCCATACAAATTACAGGCCAAGGTTTGATGGCGACAGCCTGGACTGCTGAATTTCGACAATCCTGTCTTCATTCGCCAACAGGATATCCACGCAGAGAGGATCAAAAAGCGTGCCACGTTGCTCGCGGAAGTACTCCATGGCTTCCTGGTTCGACCAGGCTTTCTTGTACGGTCGCTCCGTGGTGAGCGCATCAAAGGCATCGGCGATAGCGACGATTCGAGCCGTCAGTGGGATAGCCTCTCCTTTGAGACCATCCGGGTAGCCACTGCCGTTCCAGCGCTCATGGTGCCGCAATGCGACAGTGGCACCCAGCTGCACGAAGCGACTCTGGCTGTCCCGCAGGATTTCATGCCCGATGACCGGATGCTTGCGCATCACGGCAAATTCCTCCTCGGTCAGGCTGCCACGCTTGAGCAGTATCGCGTCGGGGACGCCGATCTTGCCGATGTCGTGCAGCGGCGCGGCCAACGTCAGGATGCGCGTGTCCTCGTCGGACATCCCGTGCTCCTCCGCGATCAGCTCGGTATAGCGGGCCATGCGCAGCAGATGAATGCCAGTACCGTAATCGCGATATTCGATCGCCTTGGCGAGCCGGAAAAGGGTTTCCCGCTCGCGCTGTTCGACCTCCTGAAGCCCTTCGAGCACCCTGCTCTCGAGCCAGCGCGCGCGTTGCTTGACCGATTCCCCCTGCTGACGCAACAGCAGAAGGTTCTTGCAGCGTGATCGCAGCTCGCGCGGCCGCACCGGCTTGACCAGAAAATCGATGACCCCGGCATCCAGAGCCGCCTGCCGCACTGGCTCGTCGCCAACCACGCTGATCAGAACGATAGGAATGTCACGATGTGACAGGGGCCGGCGAAATTGGCGTGCGAACTCAAGGCCGTCCATGACCGGCATGCGGTAATCGAGGAGGAGCAAATCGGTGTGATTGCTGTCGGACCACTGGAGCGCGTCAACCGGGCTTCCGAAATCCGACACACGGATATCAGAATTGATGCCCTCAATCACATGCCGAAGCATCGTCCGGGCAGACGGCTGGTCATCGACGATCAGTACGTTCACGCTAACTCTCCATGGCCGATCGCTGAAACTCCCTCCTCCCTGAGTTCACACGCGTCCGCCGGCAAGATCACCGCAGCGTAATCCCTCGTGTCCACCATCTCGCAGGTTAAACTATACTCCGATGGACAGTAACGCAGTTATTTAACAAAATCTTTTCGATTTCAACAAGCTACCCGCCTTTACGCAGTCCGGTTCAATCCGGTCGGCGTAGGCACCGAGGAGCCTCCACAGCGGAATCTCCTTGTTCTCCGGTATTCGCGCATAAGCAAAGCCGATCTGGTCCGAGGTCAAGCGCGCAACCGTCGCCTCCATGTGCAGGCAGAAGTCTTCACCAATCAGCAGGTCGAGCACGAACAGATCGCCCACCGCGCCTGCCCAGGTGCGCGGACGATCGACCAACATCCCCGTTGCCGAAATATCCTGGGTGTCGGCGAACCACGAATCCCCGCCGCGATTCATCAACACCGTTGAACAAAGCGGTTTGCGCGCGTAGCGCGCCTTGACGCCGCTGTCGGCGTTCATCGAGACCCCAAAAGCGCTGATACCTGAATGACCCTACAAAGCAAGACTTATGCCGGGACGGTGCGCCTATTCCGCAGGTGCGGTCCACTACGAAGATTGCCTGCCTGCCCCTCTGGGCAATCATCCCGGGTTTCGCCGAACCGGATACAGCGAACGCAGATCACGCCTCCCGGCGCATTGCGGGAAACAACAACACGTCACGGATCGTCGGCACATCCGCGAACAACATCACGAGACGGTCGATGCCCACGCCCAGACCGCCCGTGGGCGGCATGCCCACTTCAAGCGCGCGGATATAGTCGGCATCGTAATGCATGGCTTCGTCGTCGCCGGCATCGCGCGCTTCGACCTGGGCGCGAAAACGCGCTGCCTGATCCTCCGGATCGTTGAGTTCTGAAAAACCGTTGGCCAGCTCCCTGGAGCCGATGAATAATTCGAAGCGATCGGTAATCTCGGGATCCGAGTCATTGGCACGCGACAAGGGCGAGACCTCGGTGGGATAAGCGGTAACGAACGTTGGCTGGACAAGCGTGTCCTCGACGGTTTTTTCGAAGATCTCGACCATCAGCTTGCCCCAACCGTATTCGCCCTTGACCGGCATGCCGAGGGAATCGCAATACCGCGCCAAGACCTCCCGATCGCGCAGGCTGTCCCTCGCGATTTCCGGATTCTGTTCAAGCACTGCATCTTCCATGCGTACACGGCGAAACGGCGAACCGACATCGATTGCATTGCCGTCCCAGGCCAACTCCGTGCGACCGAGCACTGCTCGCGCAGCGTCGCGAATCATGGCTTCAGTGAGGTCCATGATGTCCTCGTAGGTCGCGTAAGCCTGGTAAAGCTCGAGCATCGTGAATTCCGGATTGTGCCGGGTGGACATGCCCTCGTTGCGGAAGTTGCGATTGATCTCGTAAACGCGCTCGAAACCGCCAACCACGAGACGCTTCAGGTACAACTCCGGAGCGACACGCAGGTACATGTCGATCCCCAGCGTATTGTGGTGTGTCCGGAACGGTCGGGCAGTGGCGCCTCCTGGGATCGGATGCAGCATCGGCGTCTCCACTTCCATGAAGCGACGCTCGGAACCTTCGAGCCAACTCCTGAGGAAACTGATCAGGCGCGCGCGCATGCTGAAGACCGCTCGCGCCTCGGGCGTCACGATCAGATCGACATAGCGCTGCCGGTATCGATGCTCGATATCCGCGAGGCCATGCCACTTGTCCGGGAGGGGCCGCAGCGACTTGCTGAGGAGTCGCAAGGCAATCACGCGGACGGACAGCTCGCCCGTGCGCGTGCGCATCAGCGACCCTTGTGCACCCACGATGTCGCCGACATCCCAAGTCTTGAACGCATCATACGTTGCGCCGAGTGTCGCGCCTTGCAGAAACAACTGGATGCGCCCGCTCCCGTCCTGAATCTCGGCAAAGCTCGCTTTGCCCATCACCCGTTTGGCGAGGATGCGCCCTGCCACGCGCACCGGGGCGATCTGCTCCAATGCCGCGTTGTCCCAGCGCACTGCGTCCTCATGCTTGGACTGCACATCGCCCGCAAACGCATCGGGCCGGAAATCGTTCGGAAACGCGATGCCCTGCCTGCGCAAGTCACGCAGTTTTTCCCGACGTTCGGCGATCAGCTTGTTCTCCTCGCCGGTTCTCTCGGCGCTCGCGTCGAAGCCCACCGAGCCGGCTTCGCCGGTATTTGTCGTCTTCGTCATATGCGTCATCAAGTGCCTGGAGAGCTCCGCGATGGCCATCCGGAGCGAACATTCTGTATTCAATCGCGGAAAAAATATTAGAGTATAGTCTGCGCATCTTGTCGCGCGCCGGGGACTGCTTCGCGTTTTTGGAGATTCGTTTGATCCACGGAGCGAAGACCGTGGGCGGACAGGGTATTCGTGTTGACACCTTAGGGAGAGATCCATGAAAGCTCGCCACCTCCATTTTACGCTGGCCGCGATGTTGGCCATGCTGTTCACGTTTGCAGGAACAACGACGTTCGCCGCCGACCAAATGGCCGCCAAGGACGCGCCAGGCACGGTCGCCACAACTTGGGTCATGTGGCCGAAGGAAGGCCAGACGCAGCAATTCGAGGCCGCATTGAAGGCCCATGCCGCGTGGCGCAAGACTGCTGGTGAAGGTTTCACCTGGTCGATCTACCAACCGGTGGTCGGCTCGGATCTCACGTTGTATGTGGTGCGCTCCGGCCAGCACCACTGGAAGGATATGGATGAGGAAGCCGCCTGGGAGGCAAGCAGCGGCGCGGACAAGAAATTCGATACAGACGTCGGCCCGTACGTGGCGCGCGTCGAGCACTACTTTTCCGAAACCGACACCAAGCTCAGCCACTGGGTCGAAAGCCCGGACTACAAGTACTTCGGCGTCACCGAGTACGCCACCAAGCCCGGCACTTACGGTGAGCGGCTTGATGCAATGAACAAGATCCAGAAGGCCATCGTCGACGAAAAATGGCCCTATCCGTACGAGATTTCGAACTCGATCGGCGGCAAGGGCGGCATGCTCATCGTCGATCCAATGAAGAGCTATGCCGACATGGCCGATCCGAATCCCTCGTTGATGCAGGTCCTGGCCAAGTCGCTCGGATCGGATGCGGCCGCGGCTGCAACGATGAAGCAGTTCGGCAGCACGATCGATCACAGCGACTACACCGTTTACATGTATCGGCCCGACCTTTCGACACCGAAGTAGCATCGTTGCGATGCTGCGGAATCCTCCCGGCTCGCCGGGAGGGTTTTTTGTCGCTCACGCATCCGCGCGTTTTGCGCCAGCCTCAAGTCCCGACTTGAGGCTGGCCTCGATGAACTCGTCGAGATCGCCGTCGAGCACCTTCTGTGTATCGGTTCGCTCGACCCCGGTGCGTAAATCCTTGATTCGTGACTGATCGAGCACATAGTTGCGAATCTGGCTGCCCCAGCCGATGTCGGACTTGGTGCTCTCGAGCGCGTCCTTTTCGGCATTGCGCTTCTGGACTTCCAGCTCGTAGAGCTTGGCCTTGAGCATCTTCATCGCGCGATCACGGTTCGCATGCTGCGAGCGCTCGGTCTGGCAGGCGACGACCACCCCAGTCGGAACGTGGGTAATGCGCACGGCCGATTCGGTCTTGTTGACGTGCTGGCCCCCCGCTCCTGAAGACCGATAGACATCGGTCTTGAGATCCGCCGGATTGATATCGATATCGATGTTGTCGTCCACTTCGGGGCTCACGAAGATCGAGGAAAACGACGTGTGCCGACGATTATCCGAATCGAACGGCGACTTGCGCACCAGCCGATGCACGCCGATTTCGGTCTTGAGCCATCCGTAGGCGTACTCGCCTTCGACGCGGAAGGTCGCGCTCTTGATACCCGCCACGTCGCCGGCGCTCGCTTCGAGCAATTCAGTCCGCCAACCCTTGTTTTCGCACCAGCGAAGATACATGCGCAACAGCATCTCGGCCCAGTCTTGCGCCTCCGTGCCACCGGCCCCGGCCTGCACATCGACGAACGCGTTGTTCATATCCATTTCGCCCGCAAACATGCGCCGGAACTCGAGCGCTTCAACTTCGCGTGCGCGCGCTTCGACGTCGGAAGCGACTGCCTCGGCAGTCGCATCATCGCGTTCGGAGATTGCGAGATCCAGCAGGTCGCTCGCCTCGGCGAGGCTATCCGTCAACTCACCGATGCTTCCGACAATCCGAGCAAGGTTCGCGCGCTCACGGCCGAGCTCCTGTGCACGTTGCGGATCGTTCCAGACATCCGGGAGCTCGAGTTCACGCGTAACTTCCTCCAATCGTTCGCGCTTGACGTCGTAGTCAAAGATACCCCCTTAGCGAAGACACCCGCTCGGTGAGGCTCGCGATGCGGGCGGCTATCGGATTGGTCTCGATCATGATTGCGTCGTGTCGCCGTAGGAGCTAGTGATGGTAGCAAGAATGCAATCACCCGGAAGCGGTGATTGCATGCAGCACCAACTGCTGCCCCGACAGACGCACCCCTTTTCGGCAGATTGCATCCGGTCATCGCGTGGGCTTCGGGCTTCGTCGCAAGTCGTGCCACGATGGGATCGTCGCGTCGCCATCCAGCAATTACGATGTTTCTTCACCGTCAGTCGGCACGGGTTCGAAATGGCGCAACACCAGGCGCAATCGTTCGCGACCGTTCCATTGGTCGATCTCGAGCTGGTAAGCAGCGCGCATACGCGGAGGTGGAATGGCGCCAGCCGTCGCATTGAACAGCATCCCATCGAGAGCCACGCAGGAATCCGTGGCGGGAAGCACGGGAACGAGGCGCAGTCGCCAATGCTTGCCACCGACCAAGCGCCACTGCTCGACGTCGAACACGTTGTCGAACAGAGGCTCGGCGAACCCCTGGCCCCAGGGACCCGCGTAACGCAGTGTCTGTGCGAGATTCAGATCGAAATCGCCGCTGTGGAGTTCGCCGTCGGTAAACACAATCGACTGCAGGACTTGGGTGCCAAGCTGCTCTTGTGCAACGCGGTCGAACGCGATGGCAAAACGCTCGAGGTCCGCGTGCAGCAGACTCAACCCGGCCGCCATCGCGTGCCCGCCAAAGCGCCCGATCAATCCTGGTTCGCGCGCATCCACCGTGGCGAGAGCGTCGCGGACATGGAAGCCCGGGATCGAGCGTGCCGATCCTCGCAACTCGGAGCTGCCGGCGGCGACTGGCGCGCAAGCGACCACCGGTCGATTGAGCCGCTCTTTCAAGCGCGAAGCAACGAGTCCGACGATTCCGGGATGCCAGTTCGCGTGGTACAGCACGACGCCGACGGAGGCGGACGCAGTTTGCCCGGATACTTTCTCGACCGCCGCTTCGGCTTGTTCGATCATCGCGGCCTGCAGCGAACGGCGTTCGGCATTGATATCGGACAGTTGTCCGGCGAGCGCCGCCGCACGTGACGGATCATCGCTGAGCAGGCATTCGATGCCGATGCTCATGTCCTCGATCCTGCCCGCAGCATTGATACGTGGGCCGATCGCAAAACCCAGGTCGGCTGCCACGGCGCGCGCCGGATCGCGGCCCGCAGCCTCGAACAACGCGCAAATGCCGGCGCAGGCCCGGCTCGCGCGAATACGATTCAAGCCGGCGGCTACCAGGATTCGATTGTTTGTGTCGAGCGGCACGAGATCGGCGACGGTGCCCAGCGCCACCAAATCCAGGAGAGCGGCCAGATCCACCTGGGGTTTGCTCAGATGAGCGCGCAAAGCGAGCAGAAGGTAGAACACGACGCCGACGCCGCAAAGGGACTTGAGCGCGGCCGGGCTATTCACGGCCGCATCCGGCGCGTGAGAATCGCCACGAAAGTGCTCATCGCCGCGCGTCTCACCGAAGGGTAAAGACGGATTCACTATGGCGTCGGCATCCGGTAGCGTCTCGCCAGGCAAATGATGATCCGTCACGAGTACGCGAATTCCACGTGCGCGAGCTGCCGCAACGCCGGCATGACTGGCGATGCCGTTGTCGACGGTCACGATCAGATCCGGCGCCGGAGCGGAAAACGTCGAAACCAGCGCCGGGCTCAAACCGTAGCCGTGGAGCGCACGATGCGGCACGCGATAATCGACATGGCGCGCGCCGAGCAGACGCAAACCGCGCAGGGCTACAGCGGTTGCCGTCGCACCGTCGCAATCGAAGTCGCCGACCACAAGAATGCGCCGGTCCCGCGCGATCATCTCCGTGAGCAGCGCACAGGCACTGGCGAGGCCACCCAGGATCGGCGACGCAAGCCGCTGCAATCGGTGCTCGACTTCGAGCGCTGCCCGCACACCGCGTGCTGCATAGACCCTTCGCAACACCGGATGCAAACCCGCAGACCATTCCGGCGCCTTGGCGAAAACGGGACGACGCTCGATACGAACGCCGTTCATGTGTCGAGCGGCCGAATCGCGCGCCAGAAAAACCACCCATTGCGAAGGTTCACCTGGCATCGCTCGCCGGATTGAAACAACACATCGACGCGACGAACTCGACGAGACCGCAAGGCAGCGTCGATCGGCACCAACCAGCCCTGCTCGAGATCAAGGCCGGTCAGACGGCGCAAGTCCAGCAGAAACGAACCGGCCTTTGCTGCGTTGCATATCCCCGACGCATCGAAACGGTCGGCCATTCCGGAGCACGGGACACCCGCACCTAACGCGAGCGCCTGGACGAGTGGATCTTCGCTGATTGCTGCAGCGATATCGGAGCGCACCCAATCCGGCCTGCGTCCAGCACCCCAGAACCAGACGCTGTTGACGGCCGGCCGGCCGCGGGATACGCGACTCGCATTCAGTGAATGATTGTGCAAGATGATTTGCGCTTCGTTCAAGAGCACACGCCAGCGCTTTCCCGCATGCCCTTCGGGAAGATGCTTCCGAAGATCATCGCCAAGCGCCACTTCGGGCGGTGCGAAGTCGGGCAAGTCGATTTCATTTGCGCAACGCACATACCAGCGCGCCGGCGTCCCGGCTTCGATGCGCAACCCTTGTTCGGCGAATGGCAGCTTGAGTTCACCAAGCAATTCGTCGCTTTCCTCGCGCGACAAGCCGAGATCGCCACAGGCCAGCATGCGTGCCGATATCATGTCGGCCCGCACGTGCGCCGGATCGGCGCGCAGCCAGATGGCGTCGTCTGCCGGGTATCCGTCGAGCTCTCGCGTCAGTGCAGCAACGGGGATGGACGAACCCGGCAGGGCGAAGCAATTTTGCAGCAGCGTGAACGAATCGCCATGAGCCGTGGGCAATCGATCGGACCGCGCCCACCAGCGTGCCAGTACGCCCTGATGAGTAGTCTTATCGGCAGCCAGCCCGCGCCGCGCCGGAACCAACACGATCAGCCGCATCGAGAACCTGCGATCGATCGCATCAACCGAGGGCACTTGCCACCGTTACCTCGGCCCCCGCTACCGCGCACCTCGTCAGGGTCCGTACTGCACACCAACTATCTCGTAGCGGCGGCTGCCATTGGGCGCCTCGAAGACGAAGCTGTCGCCCTCGCTCTTGCCAATCAGCGCACGCGCGAACGGCGAGCTGACCGAAATCAGACTTTGCTTGATATCGGCTTCGAGGTCGCCGACGATCTGGTAGGTGACGGCTTCCCCACTGTCTTCGTCCGCCAGCTCGACCGTCGCGCCGAACACGATGCGCGAACCGGCATTGAGGCGACTCACGTCGATCACCTCGGCATGACTGAGCTCCGATTCGAGTTCCTTGATGCGTCCTTCGACAAAACTCTGCTGGTCGCGTGCTGCGTGGTACTCGGCGTTCTCCTTGAGGTCACCGTGAGCGCGTGCTTCGGCAATCGCGCCGATGATGCGCGGGCGCTCGACCGATTTGAGACGATCCAGCTCCTCGCGCAGCCGTTGCGCTCCCTGTTTGGTCATGGGTGGGCGTTTCATGCGGGAAGAGTTCCTTGATGATTTGCGCTAGTCAGTATTTCGCGATGCAGCTCCTGCAAGCTGTTGACGCTGCCGCCATCGCGGAAATCGAGCGAATGCAGCAGCGCCCTCGCACCTGCGATCGTGGTCGAATACAGAACGCGTTGCTGCAACGCCTCGCGGCGGATCGAAAACGAATCGGCAATCGCCTGCTTGCCTTCGGTCGTGTTGACGATGAACACGATCTCGCCGTTCTTGATCAAGTCGACAATGTGTGGCCGGCCCTCGAGAACCTTGTTGATGCGCGCGCAGGCGATGCCGCGTTCCCCGAGAAACGCAGCGGTGCCGCCCGTGGCGACCAAGGAGAACCCGCGCTGGATCAGATCGATCGCGACCGCCTGCAGTCGTTGCTTGTCGGCATCGCGTACCGAAAGGAACGCCTTGCCTGGGCGCGGCTCGGGGATGCTTGCCGCCTCGTGCGCGCGCGCGAACGCCGCGCCAAAACTGCGACCGACGCCCATGACCTCGCCGGTCGATCGCATCTCGGGTCCGAGTATCGGATCGACGTTATGGAACTTGAGGAACGGGAAAATCGCTTCCTTGACGGAATAGTATTGCGGCACGACCTCGTGAGTCATGCCCTGCGCGGCAAGACCCCGTCCCACCATGCAACGCGCGGCGATCTTGGCCAGCGCAACGCCGGTCGCCTTGGATACGAACGGCACGGTACGCGAGGCACGCGGGTTCACTTCAAGGATGAAAACGCTTTCGCCCTGAATCGCGAATTGCGTATTCATGAGGCCGACCACACCGAGCGCGTGCGCGAGCACCCGCACCTGCCTCCTCAGTTCCGCCTGCATCGCTGCCGTAAGCGAGTACGGCGGCAGGGAACAGGAAGAGTCGCCCGAATGGACGCCGGCCTCCTCGATGTGTTCCATGATGCCGCCGACGAGCACGTTGCCGTCGCTGTCGGCAACAAGATCGACATCCACCTCGACTGCATGATCGAGAAAACGATCGAGCAGCACGGGGGAATCGGACGACACGCGCACCGCCTCGCGGATGTAGCGCGCGAGATCGCCGTCGTCGTACACGATTTCCATGGCGCGGCCGCCGAGCACGTAGCTCGGCCGCACCACCAGCGGATAACCGATTTCGCGCGCCAGGACGAGCGCCTCATCGGCGCTGCGCGCGGTACGGTTCGGAGGTTGCAGCAACCCCAGTTGGTTGATGAGTTTCTGGAAGCGTTCGCGATCTTCCGCAAGGTCGATCGAATCGGGCGTGGTGCCGATAATCGGCACCCCGGCAGCTTCGAGCGCGCGCGCAAGCTTCAGCGGGGTCTGCCCGCCGAACTGGACGATCACGCCCCTGGGTTTTTCCAGATCGACGATTTCGAGTACGTCCTCGAGTGTGAGGGGCTCGAAATACAACCGGTCCGACGTGTCGTAATCGGTCGACACCGTTTCGGGATTGCAATTGATCATGATGGTCTCGTAACCATCTTCGCGCAGCGCAAGAGACGCATGCACGCAGCAATAGTCGAACTCGATGCCCTGGCCAATGCGATTCGGACCACCGCCGAGCACGATGACCTTAGCGCGATCCGACGGTTCGGCTTCGCATTCGTCCTCGTACGTCGAGTAGAGATACGCGGTCGATGTCGGAAACTCCGCTGCACACGAGTCGACACGCTTGAATACCGGACGCACGCCGAACGCGCGCCGCAGGTGGCGCATTGCATTCTCGTCGGTACCCAGCACCTCGGCCAGTCGCGCGTCGGAAAACCCCTTGCGCTTGAGTTCGCGCATGCGCGTCGAATCGATCGCGGCAAGCCCTTCGCATTTGACTCTGGCCTCCTCGCGCACCAGGTCTTCGATCTGCGCCAGAAACCACGGATCGATGCGCGTCAACTCGAACACGCTTGCGAGCGCCAACCCGGCGCGAAACGCATCGGCGACGAAGAAGACCCGGTCGCAGCCCGGTTCCTTGAGCTCGCGCTTGAGCGCGGCAAGCCCAGCGTCGGTGGTCGCGTCGATCTGGCTCGGATTGAGGCCGTTCTTGTCGGTCTCGAGGCCGCGCAGCGCCTTGTGCAGGGATTCCTGAAAAGTGCGGCCGATGGCCATGACCTCACCAACGGATTTCATCTGCGTTGTCAGACGCGCATCCGTCGTCGGGAATTTCTCGAACGCGAAACGCGGTATCTTGGTCACCACGTAATCGATGCTGGGCTCGAACGATGCAGGCGTGCGGCCGCCGGTAATCTCGTTGCGCAGCTCGTCCAGCGTGTAGCCAACGGCGAGTTTGGCTGCGACCTTGGCAATCGGAAATCCTGTCGCCTTCGACGCCAGCGCGGAGGACCGCGACACGCGCGGGTTCATTTCGATCACCACGACGCGGCCGTCCTCGGCATTGACACCGAACTGGACATTGGAGCCGCCCGTATCGACGCCGATCTTGCGTAGCACGGCGATCGAGGCGTCGCGCAGTCGCTGGAATTCCTTGTCGGTCAAGGTCTGCGCCGGCGCCACCGTAATCGAATCACCGGTATGCACGCCCATCGGATCGAGATTCTCGATCGAACAGACGATGATGCAGTTATCCGCATGGTCGCGCACGACTTCCATCTCGAACTCTTTCCAGCCGAGCACCGATTCCTCGACCAGCACTTCATGGACAGGTGAAAGTTCGAGACCCCGTTCGACGATTTCGACAAACTCCTCGCGGTTGTAGGCGATGCCGCCACCACTGCCGCCCAGCGTGAAGCTGGGGCGGATGATGGTCGGATAGCCGACTTCGGCCTGGATCGCGAACGCGCCGTCGAGTGATTTGGCCACTTCGGCGCGCGGCACATCGAGTCCGATATCGAGCATCGCGTGGCGAAACAGGTTGCGATCCTCCGCCATGCGGATTGCATCGCGCGACGCGCCGATCAACTCGACGCCGTACTTTTCCAGCACGCCATTGTCGGCGAGATCGAGCGCGCAATTGAGAGCGGTCTGGCCGCCCATGGTGGGCAGGAGCGCGTCCGGCCTCTCCTTGGCGATGATGCGCTCACAGGTCTGCCAGTTGATCGGCTCGATATACACCGCGTCGGCAGTGTCCGGATCCGTCATGATCGTCGCCGGATTCGAATTCACCAGGACTACGCGAAAGCCTTCCTGCTTGAGGGCCTTGCACGCCTGAGCACCCGAATAATCGAATTCGCAGGCCTGACCGATCACTATCGGGCCCGCGCCAATGATCAGGATGGAACGAAGATCAGTTCTTCTCGGCACGCGCAGCATTCCTCGCGCCATGCGCGGCGGGTTCGGGCCCGAGCAGCCACGCACTCGCAACCGTATCCTTGGGAACCGTCAGTTCGATGGTGCCTTTTCCGAAATCGAGCCTTAGCGTCAATTCGACGTTGGTGTACTTGGTCAGGACGCCACGCCTCACGGTGCCATAGGTCGATCGGATCTCGATCCTTTCGCCGATGTGCTGTTCCAGTTCCGCATAAGGCACCTCGCGTCCGGCTCGCTCGCCGGTCTTCGAGCTGACCGATGCCGCCGATGCCTGTGCGGCGACGGCATCCGTGGCGACGCCCGCGAGCAGCGGAAAAACCAGAGCCAATCCGAGGATCCTTGCGAAACGGTAACTGAAACGACGCGAATGAATGGCTGAATCGATCATTTGTCCTTACGCCGCGGCAGCCGCGTGCGCCTCCATCTGGTGGATGAAATCATCGAACAGGCCCGCAACGTCATGCGGACCCGGGTTGGCCTCAGGGTGTCCCTGAAAACCTGCAACCGGGGTGTCACGGAAGCGGATGCCCTGCAACGAGCCGTCAAACAGCGACCGATGGCTGGCCGCGACATGGGCGGGCAGGCTCGCCTCGTCAACCGCGAAGCCGTGGTTCTGGCTGGATATCATGACGCGACCATCGGCGAGGTCGACTACTGGATGGTTGGCGCCATGATGGCCGAATTTCATCTTGAGCGTGCGCGCACCGCATGCGAGCGCCAGCAACTGGTGCCCAAGGCAGATTCCCAAGACCGGCAACTTGACGCGTATCAGCTCGCGCGCAGCATCGATCGCATAGGTACACGCCGCCGGATCGCCCGGTCCGTTTCCGAGCAGCACACCATCCGGCCTGAACGCGAGAATATCGGCTGCCGGAGTTTGCGCCGGCACGACGGTCACTTCGCAATTGCGATCGACCAACATCCGAAGCAAGCTGCGCTTGATGCCGTAGTCGCATGCGACTACCCGGAAGCGCGCACTGCCAGTCGCGAATTCCGAGCGGTCAAGATCGTAACTGCCTTCGCGCCAGTCATAGCGTACTCGCGTGGAAACGACCTTCGCCAGATCCACTCCATCGAGTCCCGGAAACGCGCGCGCCTGGGCGATGGCGGCCTCGTCGGACACCCCGGCGCCGGTCACGATGCATCCGCCCTGCGCGCCCGCATCGCGCAAATGACGCGTCAAGCGGCGCGTGTCGATCCCCGCGATCGCGACGACTTGATTGCGCACGAGGTAGTCGCCCAGTGATTCGTGCGAGCGCCAGCTGCTGGCACGGATCGGCAGGTCGCGGATCACCAGTCCGGCCGCCTGTACCCGGTCCGATTCCGCATCGATTTCGGTACAGCCGGTGTTGCCGATATGGGGATAGGTCAGAGTGACGATCTGCTGCACATAGGACGGATCGGTCAGGATTTCCTGATAGCCGGTCATGGCGGTGTTGAACACCACTTCGCCGCAGGCATGGCCCGAAGCGCCGACTGCAAGCCCACGGAACAGGCTGCCATCTGCAAGCGCGAGTAGTGCCGGAATCGTCATAGTCGCCTGGTTTGCGTCTGGGTCCGGCCCGCCGCATCACGATGGTGGATGCGACGAAACCCGCGGGCTGGCGGCAACCAGTCCGAGAGCCGGAATGAGGGGTTCAAGGCGAGCGGAAATGATAAGCGCCGCACGCGTTCCTGTCCATTACCCGAGCACGGAATAGCCGGCGCGGAAAGCTCAAACCCGGTCAAGGCGCGGCATGGCAAGCTGCTGATAAAATCGGCCCGGCATCCGGGAAATTCGCCATGCAGCCCGAAAATCGCCACTTTCTGCTCGATGCCACGCGCCTTGGCGGCGCCGACACGCTGGTGCGGCGGGAGCCGTTCCCGTTTCTGATCGCCAGCGGCCAACTCGCCGACCGCGATCGAGCTGATCTCGCAGCGGATTTCCCGCACTACGGCAGTGCCGGCTTCTTTCCGTACGAACCCGCCGACTGCGGACCACGTATCCAGCAATTGGTGGAAGAACTCGCTGCCCCGCAATTCGCCGATGCTCTCGGATCCCGCCTCGGAATCCCCAACCTTGGCGCCTACCCAAGCCTCGTGACGATCTGCCGATCGCTCAATCGCCGCCACGGCACCATCCACACCGACAGCCGCGCGAAAATTGCGACTGCCTTGCTCTATCTCAATGAGGATTGGCCCGCCAGCAGCGAAGGCTGCCTGCGATTTCTCGCTCGCGTGGACAGCATCGACGATGTCGTTGCGCCCGAAGTGCGCCCGCTGTACGGCAATCTCGTCGCGTTCAAGCGCGGCGACAATTCCTTCCATGGCCATCTGCCGAGTGCGCGAGAGCGGCGCGTCATCCAGATCGCATGGCTGACCAGCGAAGACGAAAAATCCCGCAAGACGCGGCGCGGCAAGGGTTCGCGCCTGTTCAAGAAGCTTTTCGGCCGAATCGACCGCAGGATCGGCGCCGGGCGCGCCGACAACGCGTCGCACCGCGATTGAGTCTGCTGCGGTCGAGCCGGCTCCTGCGACGGCGCACGGTGAATCCTGGCTGCGATTCGCGGTCCAACGCGGCCTGATGTCCTTCGCCTTGGCCACTTCCGGGCTCCCCACCGTGCCTGCGACTCATTTCGCAAGACACCGATGCAGCTTCGCGGCTGTCGCCTGCATCGCGTTCTGCATGGTCGTGTCGATGCGATCAGTCGACGCCAAGGAACCTTTTGCGCCGACGCAGATGGACATCGGCGGCGCCCGCATCGATGTCAGTTTCAGTCCGGGATCCCTGGCGGTGACGCGCCCGCAGGTACTCGCATGGATCGCGGACTCGGCGCGCGCGGTGACGCATTACTACGGCCGTTTTCCCGTCACGCATCTCGATCTTCGCATCGTGCCCAGGAGCCATGGAATCTCCGGGACAACCTACGGCGGCGATGCAGGATCGGCGTCCACGCGCATACTCCTCGGCGGCGATGCCGACCGCGATGATCTCGAGCATGACTGGGTCATGACCCACGAAATGGTGCATCTGGCGTTTCCGCTGGTGCGCCGACAACATCACTGGATCGAGGAAGGCCTTGCGACGTATGTCGAACCGATCGCCCGCGCACAGATCGGCACGCTTCCGGCCAGCGAGGTCTGGAGGCAATTGGTCCAGGGGCTCCCCAATGGATTGCCGCGAGAAGGCGATCAAGGACTGGACCATACGCCGACCTGGGGTCGAACTTACTGGGGTGGCGCCCTGTTCTGCCTCGAGGCCGACCTCGGAATTCGCAAAGCGACCAACAACCGCTACGGTTTGCGCGACGCGCTGCGGGGCCTGCTCGCTGCCGGCGCAAACATCGAACAGGAATGGCCAATGGATCGGGCTCTCCAGATCGCGGACCATTCAATCGGGGTGCACGTGCTCGAAACGCTTTACGCGCAAATGAAGGATGCACCCCATCCGGTTGATCTGGATGCGCTGTGGCGCGAACTTGGTGTCGTGCCCGTCGGCCGCGACGTGCGCTTCGACGACTCGGCACCGCTCGCTGCGGAGCGCCGGCGCATCACCGAGCCGTAAAGCGGGTCGGGACCCGATTCAACGCGCCTTGGAATTCGCGCACTCCGCCAATGGCATCTGCACCACTGCGGCGACCTCGCCCGAGCGCGGATTCTGGACAAAGGCGACGAGCGTCGTGGTTGCAATATCGAGAGCGTCGGGCAGCGGCAGATCTGCCTCGGGGCGCGACAACGCCAGCGGTCCGGCAAATGCACGCACGACATGGTCGTGGTGAAGTGTCACGCCGCGGTTTTCACCGCCTTGCACGCGGCTGACGAGGCCGTTCTCGGTCACTGCAAAGTAGGCACGCGCATCCGCGCCGGAAATTCCTGAAACATCCAGACTCACACGCATCAGTTCCCCTGGAGCAACGTGCAGAATCAAGGTACCGGTCGAACTTGCAAGGGACGATGGCAACGCCTGATGCCCCCACTCGCCCCATTCGTGTCCGTCCACGGCCACCTCGGGCGTGTACACGACGCCGCTGCCGGAACGTGCAGCGAGTACGCGTTGGCGCTCGGTGAAGCGTGCCTCCGAGAAACGGTCGCGCCAGCGAGACGAATCCCAGTAATCGACGTGGAATGCGAGCGGAACGATTGCGCTGTCGTCGTGGATGCGATTGAGCCAGTCATCGGCTGGCGGGCACGAGCTGCAGCCTTCGCTGGTATAGAGCTCGACCAGATGCGCGCGCGTTGTGCCGCTGCGCGCAACGCAGGCAACCTGTCCGAATGCAGGCATCGTCGCACTGGCAATTGCCACAATCCCGATCAGGATGGATGCGCGCATGACTGGAGTCTCCACTGGATGTCCAAAAGCTTCGGCGTGCCTCTCACGGCAAGAAGACCGCTCGGGTGACGCGGGCCTTTCATCCGCATCTTCGCGCACCATCGCGGGTTGCAATGGCAGGAAGCATCGCCTACGTTGATCCTTGCGGTTGCATGCGCCATGCCTGCGATTTGATTTCCCGCTGACCATGGCCAGGAATCGCGATATCAATAGCGTCTGAGAAGATTCGCGAAAGGCATCCCAGGCGAAACGGGCGCTCGGGCGTGGATGAACCGGACATGGCGAACGAGCGGACCAACCCAACCGGCTCAGCCGAAGCCGCGGAGTTTTCCCTGCGCGGGGTCAGCAAGCGCTATGGCGACGTTGTCGCGCTCCAGGATATCAGCCTGAGGTTCGAGCCCGGCAAGACCACGGCGCTCATCGGCAGCAGCGGCTCGGGCAAATCGACGCTGCTGCGTCTGCTCATCGGGCTGGAGTGGCCGGATAGCGGATCCGTGACCATCGATGGGCGCGTGCTCGAGGTTCGTCAGGTCCTCGATCTGCGCCGCCGCGTTGGTTACGTCATCCAGGATGGCGGCCTGTTTCCGCACCTCACGGCGCTCGAGAATATCGCACTGCTGGCTCGCCATCTCGGCTGGGATCGCAGTCGCAGCCGCGAGCGCGCGCATGAACTCGCCGAACTTGCTCATCTGCCCGTCACCGCATTGGACCGTTATCCCGCAGAGCTGTCCGGGGGCCAGCGCCAGCGCGTCGCACTGATGCGTGGCCTGATGCTCGATCCGCACACGCTGCTGCTCGATGAACCGCTAGGAGCGCTCGATCCGATAGTCCGGTTCGAATTGCAGAGCGAGTTGAGGCGCATCTTCCGCACATTGGGCAAGACCGTCGTTCTGGTGACGCACGATCTTGCCGAAGCCGCGTTCTTCGCCGACCGCCTGGTGATGCTGCGCCGTGGAAGGATTGTCCAGGATGGCCGCTTTGCCGACCTGCGCGATCATCCTGCCGATGCGTTCGTGACTGAATTCCTCGAGGCCCAACGCTTGCTGCCGGATGCCGAGCGATGATCCGGCGACTGGCGATCGCGGCTCTACTGCTTGGCAGCTGCGCGACACTGCACGCCGAACCGGTGCGTATCGGCACCAAGGTCTTCACCGAATCGGTGATTCTCGGCGAGGTCGCACGTCTCGAAGCGCGCCGGATCGGCGACGAGGCGACCTTGCAGCGCCAGCTCGGCGGCACACGCATCCTTTGGCGCGCGTTGCAACAGGGCGCAATCGACGTATATCCCGAATACACCGGCACGCTGAGCCGGGAGTTGCTGCAGAACCTGCCGGCGGATGCGCAAGTCGCCGAATATCGCAGCAAGCTTGCCGCGTTCGGCATCGGGATGACCGATCCACTCGGTTTCAACAACACCTATGCGGTCGGCATGCGCGGCAAGCTGGCCCAACGACTCGGCATCGAGCGGATTTCGGACCTGGTTGCGCATCCGGAACTCGACTTCGGATTCTCCAACGAGTTTCTGAGTCGCGCAGACGGCTGGCCGGGCCTGCAACGCAAATATGGATTACCACAGAAATCGGTGCGCGGCATGGATCACGATCTCGCCTATCGCGCGCTTGCGAGCGGAGCGATCGCCTTGACCGATCTGTACAACACCGATGCCGAGATCCCCTACTATCACCTGGTGGCGCTGACGGACGATCGGCATTTTTTTCCGCGCTACGACGCCGTCTATGTCTATCGCCTCGATCTGGCCGACCGCGCTCCGAAGTTCATCGCAGCGCTGAATGCGCTTGGCGGTCATATCGACGCAGCGCACATGCAGCGGATGAACGAGGCCGTCAAGATCGATGGTCGCGGCGAAGCGGAGGTCGCCGCCGATTTTCTCGGCGTTGCGCCGGACTCGAATCGATCTTCCTTCTGGCGTCGAATACTGCAGTTGACGCTCGAGCATCTCACCCTGGTTGGAATCTCGCTCGGTCTTGCAGTCCTGATCGCGGTGCCGCTCGGCGTTCTCGCGGCGCGCCTCAAACGACTCGGACAGATCGTGATCGGAGCCACCGGCATTTTGCAGACCGTCCCTTCGCTGGCGATGTTCGTGTTCATGATTCCGCTATTCGGCATCGGCGCCGCGCCGGCCATTGCCGCTCTGTTTCTGTACAGCCTGCTGCCGATCGTGCGCAATACGCACGCGGGCCTGCTCGGGATCGCCCCGGATTTGCGCGAATCGGCCGCGGCGCTCGGACTGCCACCACACGTTCGACTCGGTCGCGTCGAATTGCCGCTTGCCTTGCGCTCGATACTGGCCGGCGTCAAGACCGCCGCCGTGATCAATGTCGGCACCGCAACGCTCGGGGCACTCATCGGCGCGGGCGGCTATGGCCAACCCATCCTGACAGGCATTCGCCTGGACGATATCGGATTGATTCTGGAAGGTGCGGTTCCTGCCGCCTTGCTCGCACTCGCGGTACAGGGCCTCTTCGAGACCATCGAGCGTATTCTCACGCCGCGAGGTTTGCGGCTGGTCGCACGCGAGTAAGGGACCCTACGGCAGCAATGCCGCATAATTCCCGTCACCCCCATGCACACATCATCGACAATGGTCGTGTTTGACTTCGATCACACGCTGGACCAAGACATGCCTTCCGATCATCTCAACAGGTTTGCGCGCGCGCTGCTCGCCCTGGCTGCGTGCATGCTGCTAAGTCCATTCGCTTCCGCGCGCCAGGGCGAACCCCCATACAGCCTGGTTCACCCGAACCGCGTTGCGGCGAGCGTGCCGCAGGTGGATGTCGCTCCAATCGATGCGCCAGCCGAACGTGCCGATCAGGATGCCAGAGCCCGGAACGTGATCGGGCCGCACGAAAAACGCCTGCGAATCGCCGAAACAAATCCCGTATCGATCTCATCTGAATACAACGGGTTATGGGAAACTCTTGATGATGGTTCTCGTCTATGGCGCATTGACGTGCGCGCGCCGGGGGCAACCGACCTGCACCTTGGTTTCGATCGTTACAGGCTTCCGCCCGGCGCCACGCTGCATGTGATTGCTGCGAGCGGCTATTACCAAGGTCCTTACACCCAAGAGGATGCGACAAGCGGCGACGCGTTCTGGGCGCCGATGTTGCCGGGCGACAGCGCAACGCTGGAACTCCACATTCCAGCCGGTGCTGTGTTGGCACCCGACGCACTTGAACTGGCCGATGTCGGTGCCGGATTTCTGGATCTGTTTCACCTCGAAAAGGCAACGGCCTCCACCGGCCCCGGGACGTCGGGGCCGTGCAATGTCAATGTCATCTGTCCGCTGGGCACGCCTTACGGCAATGAAATCCGGGCCGTGGCCTATTACGAGTTCCAGGACAATACGCCTGAAGGGGGCGGACAAACCTATATCTGCTCGGGAACCCTGATCGCGGACGTCCCGCGTGATCAGACCAATTACTTTCTGACCGCGGCGCACTGCGTCGCCAACAGCGACGAAGCGGCATCCATGCGGGTCTACTGGAACTACCGCTCCAGCCAGTGTCCGATCACCGTCGGCTACACGCTTGCAGACAACCAGACCGGCGCCCACCTGCGCGCGACGCGCGCCGACGTCGACTTCACGCTGGTCGAACTGGACCGCACACCCGATCCGGATTGGCACGTTTACTATGCCGGGTGGGACGCATCCAACACCACGCCCGACGGCACCATCAGCATTCATCACCCGAGCGGCGACGTGGCGAAAATCACGGCCGGCCCGCGACCGTTGACGACACCCAACTGCGTCGACGAAGGCCCTCTGAACACGCACTGGCAGACCGGTCCCTACACACAGGGAACCACGGAAGGCGGTTCATCCGGCTCCGGGCTGTTTGTCCCATCGGGCGCCGCGGCGGGAGCGCGACTCCTCATCGGCACCCTGACCGGTGGCACCGCCATGTGCAGCAGCACGCAGCCGACAGATCCCAACAACGGCTACGATTGCTATGGAAAACTCGCGATCGCGTGGGACGGCGATGAGGCCGGTTCCCGTCTGCGCGACTGGCTCGACCCCGGGGCAACCGGCGTCCTGATGAGTGAGGGAATCGACAGCCAGGCGGCACCTCCTCCTGCACCACCCCCGCCTGTGCTCGCGCAGCGCATTGCCGCCGATGAGGAAGTAAGGTCGAACCGCCTGCACGGCATACGCCCTATTCCGCCACGGCCGTTCAGGCAGCAGCCCGCTGCCCAGTAAGAAACGCAGCAATCAGCGCTACTGCCCGCGATCAACCACGCGCATGTTCGCGTGATCCGATTTGCTCAAATTCGTAGCGGCCAGGCGGTTGATCGCGAAGCCATATCGCCGCTGCAATCGCGCCGCGCGCGAAAATGTCGCGGTCGACTGCGCGATGGGACAACTCGATGCGTTCGCCCTCGCCGAGGAACATGACCATGTGTTCTCCGGCAAGGTTGCCACCACGCACAACCGCAAAACCGATGTCTTCCGGCGAACGCGCAGTGGGGTGCTCAACGCGTCCGGTTTTCATTGCGCCATCGAAATCCTGCCCTCGCGCATCGGCAACCGCGCGACCGAGAGCCAGGGCCGTGCCCGAGGGCGCATCCTGCTTGCCGCGATGATGCGCTTCGATGATTTCGCAGTCCCAGCCGGGCAACCGCGCGGCCGCATCGCGCACCGCCCGCATCAGCGCGCTCACGCCGAAGCTGAAATTCGGGCTCCACAACACCGCAATGGCTGAGGCCGCGTCATCGAGCATGCGCTGCTGCATCGGCGCCAACCCGGTGCTGCCACAGACGAACCCGATGCGACGCTCACGCGCGAGTGCAAGTGCGGCGTCGAAGCCACTCGGACCCGTAAAATCGATCAGGACATGCGGATGCACATTTGCATCGAGCGTCGTCGCGCAAGACACATCCGCAACCAGAGTCGAAGCGGAACTCCCCGAGGCATCGCGCACCAGCGCCGCCACTATGTTGACGCCCGGAACGTCGTGGGCCACGCGCAGCAAAGCGCGGCCCATGCGACCGGCGGCGCCATTCACGGCGATGTCGATTGGTGTGCGCTCCATTCAGGACGTCACACGATCCCAGAACTGCTTGACGCCACTCAGCCAGGAACTGCTGCGGGGCGAGTGGTCGGCGGCATGCTCGCCGTCGAAGGTCGACTCGAGGTCGCGCAAAAGATCGCGCTGCTCGCGCGTCAGATTGACCGGGGTTTCGACGACGACACGGCAGATCAGATCCCCGACGTGGCCACTGCGCACCGAGCGCACGCCCTTGCCGCGCAGGCGGAACAACTTGCCCGACTGGGTTTCGGCGGGAATCGTTATCGACGCATCGCCATCAAGCGTGGGCACGGCAAGGTCGGCCCCGAGCGCCGCCTGGCCGAAGCGAATCGGGATATCGCAATGCAGGTCGTCGCCATCACGCTCGAAGATGTCGTGCGGTCGCACGCGCACTTCGACGTACAGATCACCCGGCACGCTTCCCGATGGCCCGGCTTCGCCCTGCCCGGTCAGGCGGATGCGGTCGCCCGAATCGACGCCGGCCGGGATTGTGACCGACAGCGAGCGCTCCGCACGCGCGCGACCTTCGCCGTTGCATTCGCGGCACCGATGGGCGATCGTCTGGCCCGCACCACCGCAATGCGGGCAGGTTTGCTGGACCGAGAAGATTCCGTTTTGCATGCGCACTCGCCCGTGACCGCGGCAAGTGCTGCAGGTCGTGGTCTTGCCGTCCGCCGAGCCGCTGCCGCTGCACGCGCTGCACTCGACCAGCGTCGGTACCTCGATGGTGCGCTCGATGCCGAAAACCGCCTCCTCGAAATCGATTTCGAGCAGAAATCGAAGATCGGCTCCGCGCCGCGGCTGTGCACGCCCCCCGCGGCCGAATATGTCCGAAAAAATATCGCCGAAGATGTCGGAGACATCGGCGTGAAAGCCGCCGCCCCCGCGTCCCATTCCTCCCTCGAACGCGGCGTGCCCGTGCTGATCGTAGAGCGCGCGCTTTTGCGGGTCGGTCAGGACCTCGTAGGCTTCCTTGGCCTCCTTGAATTTTTCCTGCGCGGCAGGATCATCCGGGCAGCGATCGGGGTGGCATTTCATCGCGAGGCGGCGAAACGCAGTCTTGACTTCGACCTCGCTGACGGTGCGCGAAACGCCCAGCACCTCGTAGTAATCGCGCTTGCTCATGGATTGATTCGTGCTTCAATGCGACGGTCAGGCACCAGCCACATCACCGCGACCAGTGCATAGATCGCATCGGCCAACCAGCGATGGAAGAATGCGAGCACGATCGCGATCGCGTAAAGAAAAGGCGAGATCTTGCCCTTGAGGTCACGGCCGATGAAACGCGCCAACGACGACTTGCCGTGTTCGGCGGCGATGATCGTGCGTTGCAGGATCCAGTAGGCCATTGCCGCCATCAGCAGTACGCCGCCGTAGAGTGCCGTCGGCACGCTCTCGAATCGGTTTTCACCCATCCATCCGGTGACGAATGGAAACAGCGACAGCCAGAACAGCAAATGCAGATTCGCCCACAACACGGCGCCGTTGATCTTGCCGGCCGCCTGCAGCATGTGATGGTGATTGTTCCAATAGATGCCGACATACACAAAACTCAGGACATAGCTCAGGAATATGGGCAGCAAGGAGGCAAGCGCGGCGAAATCGCTCCCATGCGGCACTTTCAATTCGAGCACCATGATCGTGATGATGATCGCGATCACGCCGTCGCTGAATGCTTCGAGCCGCCCCTTCCCCATTCCGATGCCTCGTGTTTCACGTTCCGCGGATCCGCCCGCGTTGAGCGGTGCGAAGCGTCGCTCGACGCGGGCAGTAATCGCGGCCCTGCCGGGATAACCTTACTTGTCGTCCTTGACCTCGGTGAACTCGGCGTCGACCACGTCCTCGGGTTTCGCCGCGCCAACGTCCGGCCCGGCTTGCGGCCCGCTTTCGTGTGAGCTGCTGGAGGCACCACCAGCTGCCGCTGCGGCCAGCGGCTGCGCGGCTTCCTCGAGCTTTGCCGTACGGGTCTCGATCGCGGCCTTGTCGTCGCCCTTCATGACCTTCTCGAGGTCGGCCAGCGCCTCCTCGATGCGCCCGAGTTGATCGCCCGGCAGCTTGCCGCCGTGTTCCTTGACTGCGCTGCGCGTCCCGTGAACGAGCTGGTCGGCCTTGTTGCGCGCGCCGATCAGCTCATGGAAGCGCTTGTCTTCTTCCTTGTTGGCTTCGGCGTCCGTCACCATGCGCTTGATCTCGTCCTCGGAGAGACCCGAGCCGGCCTTGATCTCGATGCGTTGTTCCTTGCCGGTCTTCTTGTCCGTTGCCGACACGTGCAGGATGCCGTTCGCGTCGATGTCGAACGCCACCTCGACCTGGGGCATGCCGCGCGGCGCAGGCTCGATGCCCGCCAGATCGAACTTGGCCAACGACTTGTTGTAGCGCGCCTGTTCGCGTTCGCCCTGCAGCACATGCACGGTCACGGCGGACTGGTTGTCCTCGGCCGTGGAGAAGATCTGCGATGCCTTGGTCGGGATCGTCGTGTTCTTCTCGATCAGTTTGGTGAACACGCCACCGAGCGTCTCGATGCCGAGCGACAGCGGCGTCACGTCAAGCAACAGTACATCCTTGACCGTACCGCCGAGCACGCCGCCCTGGATGGCCGCACCGACCGCTACGGCTTCATCGGGGTTGACGTCCTTGCGCGGCTCCTTGCCGAAGAAGTCCTTGACTGCTTCCTGGACCTTGGGCATGCGCGTCTGGCCGCCGACCAGAATCACGTCGTCGATGTCCGACACGCGAAGACCGGCGTCGTTGAGCGCCGTGCGACACGGGTCCATCGTGCGCTTGATCAACTCTTCCACGAGCGACTCGAGCTTGGCCCGCGTCAACTTGATGTTGAGGTGCTTGGGACCCGACGAATCGGCCGTGACGTACGGCAGATTCACTTCGGTCTGGTGCGCGCTCGACAGTTCGATCTTGGCGCGCTCGGCCGCGTCCTTCAGACGCTGCAGTGCGAGCGGATCGTTCTTGAGATCGACGCCCTGGTCCTTCTTGAACTCATCCACCAGATAATCGATCACGCGCTTGTCGAAGTCCTCGCCACCGAGGAAGGTGTCGCCGTTGGTCGCGAGCACCTCGAACTGCTTCTCGCCATCGACTTCGGCGATTTCGATGATCGACACGTCGAACGTGCCGCCACCGAGATCGAACACCGCGATCTTGCGATCCTTGTTGCCTGACTTGTCGAGCCCATAGGCCAGCGCGGCCGCGGTCGGCTCGTTGATGATGCGCTTGACTTCAAGTCCTGCGATGCGGCCCGCATCCTTGGTCGCCTGACGCTGCGAATCGTTGAAATACGCCGGCACCGTGATGACCGCCTCGGTGACCGTTTCGCCGAGATAGTCCTCGGCGGTCTTCTTCATCTTCATGAGTACCTTGGCCGATACCTCGGGCGGCGCCATCTTCTTGCCGTCGGCGGTCTCGACCCAGGCGTCGCCGTTGTCGTGCTGGATGATCTTGTACGAGACGAGATCGATATCCTTCTGCACTTCGGCATCGGTGAACTTGCGCCCGATCAGGCGCTTCACCGCATAAAAAGTGTTCTTGGGGTTGGTCACGGCCTGACGCTTGGCCGTCGCACCGACCAGCACCTCGTTGTCCTTGAACGCAACCACGGACGGCGTGGTGCGATCGCCTTCCGAATTCTCGATCACGCGTGCGGTGCTGCCTTCCATCACGGCCACGCACGAGTTGGTGGTGCCAAGATCGATACCGATGATTTTTCCCATTGCCTTGTCTCCGCTCAATCCGAAATCGGCCATTCGGGCCGCTCGCGAAAATGTGGGGGTTTCGAAGTGTGTTTCAAGCCGTCATTTCGCGACGGAAACGAGGGCCGGACGCAACAACCGATCGTTGAGCACGTAGCCCTTCTGCATTACGGCTATCACGTTGCCCGATGCGTGCTCGGGGCTTTCGATCATGGTCATGGCCTGATGCAGCTCTGGATCGAACCGCTGCCCGACAGGGTCGATGACTTTGAGGCCGTTGTTTTCGGTCACGCGCCGGAGTTCCCGCAACGTCAATTCCTGGCCGGCCCGCAGCGTCTGCGCGTCTGCGCCAGTCGCTTCGAGTCCACGCTCGAGGCTGTCGCAAACCGGAAGCAGGTCCGCCAGCAGTTTTTCGTTGGCGAAGCGGCGCGCGTACTCGAGATCACGGGCCAGGCGCTTGCGCTGATTGTCCAGCTCGGCGCGCTCACGCAACACCAGTTCACGCATCTCGGCCAGTTTTGCCTCGTGCTCGCCAAGCTGGCGCGACAGCTCATCGACATCCGCCACCACCTGATCGTCGGGATCCGGACCGCGCGCCTCTTCGGCACCGGTCGGCGCCGGATTGGTGTTTTCCATCGCTCTCTCCACAGTTGAATTTTTCCAGCTTGCAAACGCCCGCGTGACGCCGCTCACCGCTGGTGCGGCGCTCGCGAATCCAACGCGCCCTCAGATCGTTCACAACGAGCGCCGACGCCCGCGATGCCAGCCCGCAACAGCGCAGCAATGGGGGCAACTAGGCGCGGTTCAAGGCGAGCGAAATGATCTGGGCGGTCGCCTGCACCACCGGGATGATCTTGTCGTAGGCCATCCGCGTCGGGCCGATCACGCCGAGAACGCCGAGCGCCCGGCCACCTGCGCCGTAGGATGCCGTGATCAGCGAGCAACCCTCGAGTGCAGGGAATTCCGATTCCTCGCCGATGAACAGTCGCACACCCTCCGCGCGGGCGCAACGCTCGAGCAACGCCAGCAAATCGCGCTTGCGCTGGAACGCATCGAACAGATCGCGCAAACGATCCATGTCCGCGAGTTCGTGGACTCCCATCAGGTTGGTCTGGCCGGCCACCAGCATGTCGTTGTCGGGCGATGCCTCGAAAGCGTGCTGGGCCACCTCGACGGCCACGGCCATGAGACGATTGAGTCGCTTGCTCTCGTCGCGCATTTCGCGCAAGAGTCGATTGCGGATCTCGTCGAGCTTCAAACCGGCAAAATGTTCGTTGAGGTAATTGGCGATCTGTTCCAGCTCGCCCGCGCCATAAGCGCGCTGAGTCGCTATGACGCGGTTCTGGACCTGCCCATCCGTGAAGACCAGGATCACCAGCAGCCGGTTGCCGTCGAGCGCGACGAAATCGATGTGACGGAACGGCAGCTCCTCGCGTTTGGGTACGCTGACCACGCCGACGAAACGACTCATCTGCGACAACAACGCACTCGCGCTGGTCAGCAACTCTCCCGTTCCGGCGTCGGCCGGCAACTCCCGGCGCAACTGCTCGATCTGGATTTCCTTGAGCGGCTCGATCTCGAGCAGGCTGTCGACGAAAACCCGATAACCCTGTGCGGTCGGGACGCGACCGGCCGACGTATGCGGGGCCGAGACCAGACCGAATTCCTCAAGATCGGCCATGATGTTGCGGATAGTCGCCGGGCTCACATCCAGCCCCGAGTAGCGCGCCAAGGTGCGCGAGCCCACGGGCTGCCCCTCGGCAATGTAGCGGGCGATCAGCGATCGCAGCAGTTGCCTGGCGCGGGCATCGAGACCATCTGGGGAGGTTCTGCTCATGCGGATTTCCCGGCGCGCCGGCGCCAACTCCACGCGGAAGCTAGCAAGCGGCCCCGCGTCAATCAATAGCGTCACGCCAACGCCGGGTGATAATCGGTGCGTCGGCGAATTCGTACACCGACATGATGGGGGCAACGCCACCGCATGCAACGGTCTTCTGGTACTTTCGCGCCGGTCAGGGCGCATTGAATAGCTGCGAGTGCAATGCTGGAATCTCTTTACGTCAAGGACTTCGCAATTGTCGGCGAGGCCGAAATCGCCTTTGCGCCGGGGCTGACCGTGGTCAGCGGCGAAACCGGCGCGGGCAAGTCGTTGCTGGTAGATGCGTTGCTGCTTCTTACCGGCGCGCGCGGCGATGCCGCCGTGGTACGGCAAGGCAACGAACGCGCCGAATTGTCGGCCGAATTCACTCTTGGCGACGACTCCGAGCTGCGAGCCTGGCTCATCGAAAACGACCTGCAGGACGACGAGGGTGCCTGCCAATTGCGCCGTGTGATTCGCGCAGAAGGCAACTCGCGCGCCTGGATCAACGGGCATCCCGTTCCGCTCGCGCAGTTGAAGGCGCTGGGCGAACGCCTGATCGAAATTCATGGCCAGAACGAGCACCAGTCGTTGCTCGATCGCGCGCGGCAACTCGCGTTGCTCGACGCGTTCGGCAACCACGATGCCGCGCTTGCGGACCTCGCGCAACTCGTCCGCGACTGGCGTCTGGCGGGAAAACGCATCGAGGAATTGTCGCGCGGCGAAAACCACGCCGAGCGCATCGATTGGCTGGCCCATCAGCTCGACGAGCTCGATCGCCACGTGCTCGATCCGGAAGCGCTCGATGCGCTCGACGCAGAGCACCGCCGTCTCGCCAACGCCGGCCAGTTGCTGCAGGGCTGTGCCGGAGCTGCCGACCTTCTCGACGGAGAGAGTGAATACGCGCTGCTGGCCGGTGTGGTGCGCGCGCATGCGGAAATCGGGCGCCTCGGTGCAATCGACGAGCGACTCTCGGAAGTTCGCGATTTGCTCGACAGCGCGCAGATCCAGATCGGCGAAGCTGTCGCAGCGCTTTCGCGCTATCAGGCTGAGATCGATCTTGATCCGCAGCGGCTCGCCGAAATCGACGCTCAACTGGCGAAACTGCACGAGCTTTCGCGCAAGCATCGCGTTCCGATTGGCCAACTCAAGAGTGTCGCGAGCGGCCTGCGCGATGAAATGGACGCGTTGCGCGGCGCCGGCGCCAGCATCGCGCGACTCGAAACCGAACGCTCGCGCCTGCTCAGCGCCTACACCACCGCGGCAAGAAAACTGGGGCAATCACGTGCGGCGGCTGCCGGACGCCTGAGTCGCGAAGTCACCGGCCTGATGGGCGAGCTCGGCATGCCCGGCGGCAGCCTCGAGGTGCGCCTCGATCCCCGCGCATCCGACGAACCGGGCGAGAGCGGTTCGGAACGTTGCGAATTCCTCGTCAGCGCGAATCCGGGACAGACGCCTCGCGAATTGCGCAAGGTCGCCTCTGGCGGAGAGCTCTCGCGCATCAGCCTCGCGATCGAGGTGGCCGCGCTCGGCGTGGACACGACCGCGACGATGGTATTCGACGAAGTCGATGCCGGCATCGGCGGCGCAGTGGCCGAAGTGGTCGGGCAGAAACTGCGCAGGCTCGCCGGCGGACGTCAGGTCCTGTGCGTGACCCATTTGCCGCAGGTCGCTGCACAAGGCCATCAGCATCTAAGGGTCAGCAAATCGAACGTCGACGGTGCCACCGATATCGAGGTGGAGAATCTGCGCGACTCGGCACGACGCGACGAGATCGCACGCATGCTCGGCGGCATAGAAATCGCGCGCGAGGCACGCGCCCACGCACGCCAGATGCTCGACAGCGCGCAAAAATCCTGACGGATGCAGTTCTTCCGACCGGCGTGACCGGGCGTTATTTCTTGCGTTTGGAGCGCACGTAAAGAACGAGGCTGTGATCCTCGATGTCGTAGCCGTGCTTGTCGGCGATTTCCCGCTGCAGGCGCTCGATTTCCTCGTTGCTGAACTCGATGACCTTGCCGGTATCGATATCGACCATGTGGTCGTGATGCTTGCCGCGATCGAGCTCGTAAACCGCCTGCCCGCCCTCGAAATTGTGCTTGAGCACGAGACCCGCGCTTTCGAACTGGGTGAGAACGCGATAGACCGTCGCGAGCCCGATATCGTCCTGATGTTCCAGCAGACGGCGATATATATCCTCTGCGCTCAGATGCTTGCCATCGTAGGCCTCGAGGATTTCAAGTATGCGAATGCGCGGGTGGGTGACCTTGAGCCCGGCCTTGCGCAGATCGGTCGTTTCCATGATGGTTTGCTGGCGATCTTCGCGTCATGCGTGCGTCGGGGCTAGTGTATCATTCGCGCCTTTCCGGACCGGATCCACCACGCATGCGCTTTCGCTGTCTTGCCGTTCTGACGCTGAGTACTGCGGTACTGGGCGGTTGCGGCGTGATTTACAAACTCGATGTCCAACAGGGCAACCTGTTCGACAAGGCCAGCGTCGATTCGCTCAAGCCGGGCATGACCAAGCATCAGGTAACGCTGATCATGGGCTCACCGTCGATCATCAGCCCGTTCGACCAGAATCGCTGGGACTATGTTTCGACTATCCGTCGCGGCCGCAACCAGATGGCGTCCAAGGATCTGACGCTGTATTTCAAGGACGATGCGCTCGCCAAGATCGAGGGCGACTATTTCCCGGTCGACCCCGATCAGCTGATCAAGGATGCGCGCAAATACAAGCGCGATTACCCGGACGAAAAGCGCCCCGACGAGAAGAAGAAGCAGGGTCAGGGCGGCTGATCTTCGCGACCCGCGCGATTCTCCCCGGCCTCTTCGTCGACTGCCGCTTTCGCGCGCGCGACTTTTCGGGCACGCAGGCGGCGCGCTTCCTTCGGATCGACCTTGAGCGGGCGATACGCCTCGACGCGATCGCCGTCGCGCAAGATCGACTGCAGCGTCGCGGGTTTCGACCAGATTCCGAAACTCAGATCGGCGCAGGCAGTTCCAAATTCCAGAGTCAGTCCGGAAATCGCGAGCGCCTGCGCAACGGTCGAATCGGGCGGCAATTCGATTCGCCGCAGGAATTGGCGCTCCGGCTCCGCGTAGGCAACCTCCACCACGATGAAGCCGCCGCGGCGCGCTTCATGCGCCATGCGCCGCACCGTAAACGCGATCGGCGACCCGGCAGAAATCATCGACCATTCGATTGCCGAGATTCTGGAAGCCCAGACGCAGCACCATGCCGCCAAAACGACCGGCGTACTCGAAATCGAGTTCAAGCGCGATTCGGCAACCCGCTTCGCCGAGCGCGGCAAATGTCCAGTCGCCGTGGAGACGACGGAACGGACCGTCGACCAGATCGAGTTGCAGCCGTTCGGGGGGATTCATGGTGTTGCGCGTGGTAAAGCTCTGCACGATTCCGGCGAAGCGCAAATCCAGGCGCGCCGTGAGGCTGTCCGCCTCGCGCGAAACAACCTCGGCGTTCGCGCACCACGTGAAGCGGGTCGGGTATGCTTCGACGTCGTTGACGAGATCGAACATCTGTTGCGGCGCATGACGCACCACGGCGCTGCGGCGGATCTGGATCACGTTGGGCCCGGCACCGGGTTTGCGGTAGTCATGCGGTCGGCCCCAATCGTAGCCGACATCCTCGAATCCGATAAGGCCACATGAGCAAGCAGAAAGGCAAGGACAAGAAAGGTTCGGGCACGATTGCGCTCAACAAGCGCGCGCGCCACGAATACCATATCGACGAGCGCTTCGAGGCCGGCATCGCGTTGCTCGGTTGGGAAGTCAAGAGCCTGCGCGCGGGTCGCGTGAATCTCAGCGAGGCGTATGCGGTCGTCAAGTCGGGTGAAATCTACCTGTTCGGCGCGTCTTTTCCGCCGTTGCTTTCGGCGTCGACCCACGTCGTCGCCGAGGACCGGCGCACGCGCAAACTGCTGCTGCATCGCGAGGAGATCGATCGCCTCGTCGGCGCGGTCGAGCGCAAGGGCTTCACGCTGGTGCCGCTCGCGATGTACTGGAAAGCCAATCGCGCCAAGGTCGAGATCGGTCTCGCGCGCGGCAAGCAGACCCACGACAAGCGCGATGCCGAAAAGGAGCGCGACTGGAGCCGCGAGAAGCAGCGCACGTTGCGCGCCAAAAATCCGCAGGCGTGACAAGGTGACTTTGCGCATGGGCTTTCGCGGAGTTTGCCCGCGCGCCACTCGATCATCCTGCAAGGATTCCTCTTGATCGGCCTGCAAACAGTGAGAAGTCCCGTTCGCCCTGAGCGTAGCGCAGCGAAGTCGAAGGGTGATTGCGCCACGACTGTTTGTGAGCCGAATAAATTGGCGCGCGGTCAAGCGCTTCTGCCCCGCTTGTATTCTGCCGCTCGGACCACCATCATTCCTTTCCCCGGGGGCGATCGGCTTCGACGGGGGTTGCGCAATCACTTGGAGCATGCCGAGGGGGTCGCTTTCCTCGTTAAACCAGCGGCAAAAAACTCAGACGCCAACGACGACGTCTACGCTCTGGCCGCTTAAGGCCTAAGCCCCGAACCGACATGTGTCCGTGCTAGTCGGTGTAGGGTCATTATCACGGGATCGCTGCCGGTTGCCGCTTGTCGGCCGGCGGTCAACCCAAAACAAGCTGGTCCTGCGGTGTGCCTTGCACGCCGTGTTGCCGCAGGACGAGACCAAACGGCGCGCTAAGCATGTAGCGCCGAGGATGTAGCACCTTCGGACGGGGGTTCGATTCCCCCCGCCTCCACCAATTCAAAGACCGATGCAGTTCCACACAGGCCGGCATTCCCCACAAGGGTTCCGGCCTTTTTCTTGTCTCGACCAAGCGTCGAACTCGGTCACTCGACGAAGAACCGTCAGCAGACGGTCGAGCGCATGGCTTCGACGATGCGTTGGGTTTCGACGCTGACACGGGCGACTCGCGCCAGCAGGTCGATGACCTTGTCCTTTGGTAGTCGGCAAAACGATAGGCGCAATCTCGACAGCTCGGCAAGGTAGTTCTGGATCAGCACTCTGGACATGGTGGCCTGCTCTCAGTCACTTTCTTTCTGGGCCGACGGCATCTCGATGGCCTTCAATACGCCGTGCGCGAGGTACTGCCTGCCCCAGGTGCGGCCGGTGGTTTCCCGGATGTAGCCGGCGCGTTCGAGTTCCGCAAGCGACTTGCGCGCGGTCGGGTCGGTGACGCCGAGCAGTTTCTTCACACGCGCGACGTTGATGTTCGGATTGACGAACAGATCGTCGATCAGCGCAAGCGCCTTGGGTGAATCGGCAAGCTTGCGCCGCATCGTCTCGCGCAGGTCCATCAGCTCGCGCGCTTGTCTTGCCGCGCGCACGGCACTCCAACGCACGCCTTCGAGAAAGTAATGCAGCCATGCGTTCCACTCAGCATGCGTGCGCACGCGTTGCAGGTGTTCGTAGTACGGCCGCCGATGCCGTTCGATGAACTCCGACAAATACAGCAATGGTTGCGTGAGCCGATCGCGCTCGATCAGGAACAGTGTGATCAGCAGACGGCCCACGCGACCGTTGCCGTCGAGAAACGGATGGATCGCCTCGAACTGCTCGTGCATCAACGCGCATTGAATGAGATCGGGCAATTTGTCGCGCCGGTGCAAAAACTTTTCCCACTCTCCCAACACTTCCTTCATTTGCGTGACGGGCGGAGGCACGTAGGACGCACTGGCGGGCGTGCTGCCGCTTGGGCCGATCCAGTTCTGGCTGCGCCGGAATTGGCCTGGCGTGGCTCGATCACCTCGCACACCGTGCATCAGCTTGCCGTGCAGCTCGCGTACCAGGCGCAGCGACAGCGGCAGGGTTGCGAGCCGCTCAATGCCGTATTCGAGCGCGGTGACGTAGTTGCGTACTTCCCGCACGTCACTTGGCGCTGCGCGCGGTGTCTGGCCGGCCTCTTCGGCCAGCAGGTCGGCGAGGCTCGCCTGCGTACCCTCGATACGCGAAGACAGCACCGCTTCACGGCGCAGGTAGGGCGCTATCAACAGGTGCGGATTCGGCAGCACCCGTCCGAGGCCGGAAAGTTCACTCAGGGCTGCATCCGCGCGCGACAATGCGCGGACCAGATCCGTGTCGTACTCGAGACGGGGAGGCAGCGGCGCAGGCACGAAAGCGGCGTAGCCTTGCGCCGTTTGCACGACGCGCCCTGCTTCAGGCGCATGGAAATCCCTCGCGTCCATGCCATCATCGCTTTGAAAGGACCGTTGCGGAATCTAGCGCTCTTTGAAAGAAATCGCAATATATTTTTCAATGCTGGCGGGACAATGAAAGGGGCTTTGGCGATTCTTTCTTCTTGCGCGCACCCCGCCGGACCTCGCTCAGGACTCGTGCAGCGCCTTCATCGGATCGACGCGCGCAGCGCGGCGTGACGGGACCCAACTCGCCACCACGGCGACCGCGCAGAGCAGGATCGCGATCGCTAAGTAGATCAGCGGATTGCTCGCGCCGATCTGGAACAGCAGTGCCTGCATAAGTCGCGTCAACGCAAGCGCCGCGACGAGGCCGATCGCGATGCCGATCAGCGCGAGCCTCATGCCCTGCCCGATCACCATCTTCTGCACGTCCGTCGCCCGCGCGCCGAGCGCCATGCGGATGCCGATCTCGCCCGAGCGCTGCGCGACCGAATAGGCCATGACGCTGTAGACGCCGACGCTCGCCAGTATCAGAGCGAGTGCGGCGAATACGACCAGCAGGGTCATGGTCAAGGCGCGGTCGGCCATGGACTGATCGACGAAGTCCTGCATGGTGCCGATACCGATCAGCGGAATGTTCGCATCGACCTCGCGCAAGGCCGCGCGCACGCTGGAAGTCAGCGCATGAGGATCGCCGTCCGTGCGGATCAGGATGGCCGTGAAGTTCTCGGGGCGCTGCAGTACCGGATAGTACATTTCCGGCACCGGCGCGTCGGTCAGACTGGTCGTATGCACGTCGGCGACAACGCCGACGATTTCGGCCGGAAGCTGCAGCATGCCGGTGACCAACGTGCGGCCGAGTGGGTTTTCGCCGGGGAACAACTGCCGCGCCATGGTCTCGTTGATGATCATGACGGGTGGACTGTCGGGCGTGTCGCGTTCGTCGAAGTCGCGCCCGGCGTCGATCGGAATGTCGAGCACGCCGAAGCGGTTCGGACTGATCAAGTGCCGGATCGCGAGCGGACGATCGGACATCGGCGGCAGCGCGCGCCCCACCACAGCATACGGCGATTGGCCGTTGTTGCCGCTGAGCGGCGGGTTGTCGCTGAGCGCGACCGATTTCGCGCCCGGAATCTGCTGCATCCGGTGATACAGACGTTTGTAGAAATCGACCGTCTTCGGAGTCCGCGGCGGGTATTCCGTGGATGGCACGACCAGGAACGCACTGAAAATATGGTCGGTGCGAAAGCCCGGCGACACGGCGTGAATCCGCACGAAGCTCGCGATCAGCAGACCGGTGGCAATCAGCAGCACGAACGACACCGCGATTTCGCCGACCAGCAACGCGCTGCGAAAACGGCTGCGCGTGCGTCCGCCGGTCGAGTCGCGGCTGGAGTCCTTCAGCGTGTCGTTGAGCGCGTGCATCGAAGCGTGCATGGCCGGCACGACGCCGAGCGCGAGCCCGGCCAGGATCGACACGCCGAGGGTGAACACGAGCACCGCGGGAGCAAGCGAAATCTCCTCGGCGCGCGGCACGAACCCGCTGCCGAGGTGCACCAGCAGCGGTAGACTCGCAGCGGCCAGGATCAGCCCGAGCACGCCTCCGCCGATCGACACGAGCAGGCTTTCAGTGAGGAACTGCATGACGACGTGTCGGCGACGCGCGCCGATCGCGAAGCGGATTGCAGTCTCCTTGCGTCGCCGCGAAAAGCGCGCGAGCACGAGGTTCGCGACATTCGCGCAGGCGATGAGCAGCACGGCCGCGACCGCAGCGAACAGCATCGCGTAGGTCGCACGCTGGTCGCCGACCAGATCGTTCTGAAGGAATCCGACGGTGATCGTCGATTTCGCATCGACATTGGCCGGATGTTCCTTGCCGTAGGCCGCGCCGATCGCTGTCATCGCGCTGCGTGCCTCCGCAAGGCTCACTCCGGGTTTCAGCCGCGCGAGTACCGTGAAAAAGAAGCCGCCGTTGTCGACTTGCTCGCGCACGAGGAACGGCGCTTCGGAGGGCCGCGTCGTGAACAGGTCAATCCGATTGAGCGGAAAGCCGGAAACGCTCCTGGGCATCACCCCGACGATCGTGTGCGGCTTGCCATCGAGCATGATCGACTGGCCGATCGCATCGCGACGCCCGGCGTAGTGCCCTTGCCAGTACGCGTAGCTAAGAATGGCGACCGGTGGCGCGCCGCGGCGATCTTCGTCGGCCAGGAAGTTGCGCCCGATCAGCGGCTGCACGCCGAGCAGCGAAAAGTAGTTCTGCGAAACCATGAGGCCGCGAACCTGCTCCGGATCGCCGCGCCCGGTGACCGTGAACGCGTTCTGCGTCGAGATCGAGAGGTCGCTGAACACCTGCTGGCGCTCGCGCACCGCGAGCATGCGCGGATACGAAAATCCAATCTGCGTAAGCCCGCGATCGGGCAAGTCACTCGACACCTGCACGATGCGACCGGGATCGGCATATGGCAGCGGCCTGAGGAAAATCGCATCGATCACGCTGAAGATCGCACTGTTCGCGCCGATGCCGAGCGCGAGCACGAGCACCGCGACCAGGCTGAACCCTGGAGACTTCGACAGCGAACGCAACGCGTACCTGAGTATATTCATGCGAACTTCGCGCCTTGATCGGAGAGGGATGCACGAGCGCCCCGGAAGGTTGCAGCTTTCACTACAATTCGCCGCACGGCAATACCGCACGCGGTCCGGATCCGGAAATGCATCGATTCTTCGCGTTGGTGATCGCAATCCTTGCAGGACTCGTCGCGACCGACCATGCTCGCGCTGCGGCCCGCCTCACGGTGCTCGCGACCGATCCGCCCGGAGACGTGGTGAGTCTCGGACGCAATCAGAATTTTTATCTGCGCATCGCCTACCAGACCGATCAGCCCGTGCACATCTGGGCGCGTCCGTTCTATCAGGGGCGCGAAGTCAAAGCGGGCAGCAATCCGTCCGGCATCTACACGGGAAGCGGTGAAGCGCTCGGCTGGTTCTTTCTCATGGACCCTGCCGATCAGGTGGACGAAATTCGCATCAGCGCAGGTGATGGAAGCGCGCGCGGAACGCCCGTCGTCGCGAGCTATCCGGTCGAGATCGTGGGCAGCGAGCAGCCGGCGAATGCGCACATGCAACCATCCTGGGTCACCGAACTTTCTGCGCGCGATGCGGCAGAGCAGCGAGCTGCTTACGAGAAGCGGATGAGTGAGCCGCCCTCTGCCGGCGAATTCGCACTGTTCGGTTTTTTCATGCTTGCCGTGTACGGCCTGGGGCTCGCCTCGTTCGCGTTGCCGGCCTGGGCGTTATGGCGTTGGCGTGGCGGCTGGCGCGTGGCCGCTGTGGTGCCGGCAGTGCTGATTGCCTTCGTCGTGCTGCGCATCGGCATCGATACGTCCGCCGATCCAACCTCGCACAACCTGTGGCCGTTCGAAATCCTCGAGGTCGGTGTGCTTGCCCTCGTCATCATGGCGGCCCTGTTCCTCGCCAGACGATATACAAGCGCGCACCACTGACATGGGACGATTCGGAGGGTCGGCGTTTCTGATCGTGATCGGCGCAGGGCTGCTCGCAGTCGCCTGGCGCGGACAGCGCGATGGCGAGCTTCCGGCCGGTTCGAATTTCCTGCGCCCCTTCCGTCCCTCTCGCCGCGACAACGCGGTTGCGTTTCACTTTTTTCTGGCCATTTATTTCTGCGGCGGCACGATCCTCCTCGTTTGGGGTTTGCTTGCACTGCTCGGCATGGCTCCGGCATTGCCGCTGCGCTGATTCCGGCGCTCGCCGCCGATTTGCTCGTACGCGCCGGTCATTCACGAGCGGCTTCGTGCGTCGCCCGCATACTATGCGCCGCCTTTCGCCCACACTTTCGCCTGATGGAACTGCCCTCCACCGTCAAGGATCCGCACTCGCGCGTCGCAGTATCGACGACCAAGCGCGATGCGCTCCGCAGGTTCTGGTTCCGCCTCGGACTCGGCGCGGGCGCACTCTTCCTCGCGGCCGGATTGTTCGGTGAAATTGCCGAAGATGTGATCAACCACGATGCTCCGCTCGGCGCAATCGACCTCCACGTCGCCGACTGGCTGCATCTGCATGCGACGCCGGGACTTACGTCTCTCATGCTCGCCGTCACTCGGCTGGGCTCACCATTCACGATCATGGCCATCTCGCTGGTCGCCGGCTTCGTCATGTTGTTTCGGCATCAATACGATCGACTCGTTGCCCTGCTGCTTGCGGTACCGGGTGGCGGCCTGCTCAATGTCATCGTCAAGCTGCTCGTCCATCGCCACCGGCCCGTTTTCGACCATCCGATCGTGGCCTTGACCTCCTATAGTTTCCCGAGCGGACATGCTCTTGGCGCGACCGTAACGTATGGGCTACTTGCCGCGATCTTCGTGTGGCAGACGCGAGACCCGCTTCGGCGCTCGCTCGCGTTCCTCGCCGCGGCGGTGTTCGTGGCCGTGATCTGCTTCAGCCGGATCTATCTCGGCGCGCATTACCTTTCCGATGTCATCGCAGGGGTGCTCGAGGGTTTGGTCTGGCTTGGTTGCTGCCTCACGGCCGTGGCGGCACTGCGACATTCACAACGCCACGAGGCAAGCTCGCCATGACCCGGCGCATCATCGCGATCGTCAATGCGGGTGCCGGCACCGCAAGTCACGCGCACATGAAGGAACAGCTGACCACGGCATTTCGCACGGCTGGCGCGCAAGCCATCCGCGTCGAAGTCGCGCAAAGCGGCGACGAACTCAAGTCGCTGGTACGCGGCGCGATTTCCGGGCAACCGGATGTGATCGCCGCCGGCGGCGGCGATGGGACGCTCAATGCCGTGGCATCGGAACTGCTCGATTCGAACATTGCATTCGGCGTGTTGCCGCTTGGTACGCTCAATCACTTTGCCAAGGCGCTGCAGCTTCCCCTCGCGTTGCCGGAGGCGGTCGACACGATCATGCACGGCCGCGAATTCCTGATCGATGTCGGCGAGGTCAACGGCCGCATGTTTCTCAACAATTCGAGCCTTGGACTCTATCCAAGCCTGGTGCGCCATCGCGATCGCCAGCAGGAACGACTCGGCCGCAGCAAGTGGGCCGCCGCAGCCTGGGCCACGCTCGCGCTGCTGCGGCGCCATTCGCTGCTGCATGTGCGGCTCAATCTGGCGGCCCGGGAGATCGACCGTCGCACCGCCGGTGTGTTCATCGGCAACAATGCCTACCACATGAATGGACTTCGGCTTGGTCAGCGCGATCGGCTTGATGGCGGCGAACTGGGCATTTACCTGCCGCACCACGGAGGGCGAATCGGCCTTTCAATGTTGATACTTCGCGCGCTGTGCGGACGTCTGCGCGAATCGATGGATTTCGATGCGCTGCTCGCAAGCACGCTCGTGGTGGAAACGCACCACCGTCGTCTCCCCGTCGCCATTGATGGCGAGATCGCCTGGATGGAAACGCCGTTGCGATATCGAACGCGCGCGCGCTCGCTGCGAGTCATGGTGCCCGAACTGCCGCCGGAATCGACGACTTCGAAGGTTTCGTGATGCGCACGATTGCCCACCTTTCGGATCTTCATTTCGGTCGCGTCGATGAAACATTGATCGAGCCGCTCGTCGCATGCGTCAATCGCATCGGGCCGGACCTCATCGCCGTATCCGGGGATCTGACGCAGCGCGCGCGCTCGGCGCAATTCCGCGAGGCTCGCGCATTCCTCGATCGCCTCGCGGCACCGCGCGTCGTCGTGCCGGGAAACCACGATGTTCCATTGCACAATGTCGTGACGCGAAGCCTCCTGCCGCTGGTCAGATATCGCCGGCATGTCAGCGACGATGTCGAACCTTTTTACGCGGACGATGCGATCGCGGTGCTCGGCATCAACACCGCGCGCTCGCTGACGTTCAAGGGGGGACGCATCAATCGTGGACAACTCGAGCGAATGCGCACGCAATTTGCTCCTCTTGGCGAGACAGTCACGAAAATCATCGTCACGCACCATCCGCTCGATCTGCCGGAAGGTCATGGCGAGCGCGATCTGGTTGGCCGTGCGCGACTCGCGATGACGGCATTCGCCGAATGCGGAGTCGATGTCCTGCTCGCCGGACATCTGCATGTCGGACACAGCGGCAACACCGCCACTCGGTACCGAATCGCCGGACACGCCGCGCTGGTCGTCCAGGCAGGTACCGCGACCTCGACGCGCGGACGTGGCGAAGCGAATTCGTTCAATGTAATCCGAATCGATCGGCCATCCATTTCCGTCGAGCGGTGGACCTGGAACGCGACCGAGGGCCTGTTCATACCGCGCAAGCCGGAAGACTTCCGATTGGAGGCCGGCAAGTGGCGTGCGATGGCACCAAGCCGTGCGAATCAATCCCCCTGAATCGAAGAAGTCGCGTGGGGAAATGCGTCCGCGGCATGAGAAAATTGCCTTGGAGCGCATTCGGCATGTACCGGGCGCTGCATTTCGTGCGCTGATCACGGATCGGAGCACGCAGGTCCAGAGCCTGCGGACGGCGACCTTCCGCAGCGCAAGGCGCGCAGAGCGGCGCTGTGGGCGAGCGATACCTGGTCCACCAAGCCCGAAGACGCAGGCCGGATTCATTCATCGGCGTTACACTCCATCGATTGTTCCCTCACGGCGTAGGTGTACCGACGCCCACGACGAACCGCAAACGATGACGTCGTCGCCACTACGCATCCTGCTCGTTGCAACTCCACCGCACGATGCCCGTGTCGCTGGTGATCTGCAACGGCAGGCGCTGCTGTCCGACGCGCAAATTGCGACGCGGAATTCGATGGAGACTGCGCTCGACCACCTCGATGGTCATCCGGTCGATCTGATCCTGCTGGAGTGCAGCACGACGGATACCGACCTGGTGGAGGATATCCGGCGGCTCCGCAGTCACCCATCGGATGTACCGATCATCGCATTGACCGGAACTTACGGATCCGACGATACGGCGATGATCGAAGCCGGGGTCGAGGATTGTCTTCCGATCGATCCGCTGGATCCGTTGGGACTCGCGCGCACGATCAACCACGCCGTCGCGCGTCGGCGGACACGCAGGTCGTTACTCGGAAACGACGACATCTCGCGCGTGTTGTTCGAGCACAATCCATATCCCGTCCTGATTTACTCACCCGATTCGCAACGAGTCCTGGCAGCAAACGCGGCCGCTTGCGAATTGTATGGCTACAGCCATGAAGAATGGTTGACGATGCCACTCGACGATATTCGCCATCCCGAGGACACGCCGCGAATTCGGGAAAAGTTGTCGCAAGCCGCGTCCGAGCACGTGCATCTGGGAATCTGGCGTCATCGACACCGTGATGGATCCACGCTGTTCGTCGACATCCACGTGAGTCCGCTGATTTTCCACGGAGCTCCTGCACGCGTGTCGCAGCTACGCGATGTCACGGTCGAGCGCCGCGCCATTCGCGCGATGGAAGCAAGTGAGCGCCGTTATCGCGATCTGTTCGAACACAGTCTCGGATTCATTTGCATCCACGACATGTATGGCCAGATCCTCTCCATCAATCCGGCCGCAGCCGACTCGCTCGGGTACCGCATGGCGGAAGTGCTCGGCCATTTCCTGGTCGAATTCATGCCCGAGCAACTGCGCCCGCGTTTCGCCGAGTACCTGCACGCAGTCCGCTCGAGCGGCAGCCACCGCGGCGTGATGTTGCTCGTACACCGTGACGGCAGCGAGCTCGCCTGGCAATATCACAATCGCCTGCATACCGAGGCGGATGGCAGCACGATCATAGTCGGCTACGCGCAGGACATGAGTGATCAACGCGCGGCGGAACGCGCGCTGCGCCGCAGCGAACGGCGCATCGTCACCATAACCGACGCGCTGCCGTTGCGGGTCGCGTACCTCGACAGCGATCTGCGTTTCGTGTTTGTCAACGCGGCCTACGAGAAAATCTACGAACGCGATCGCAAAACCATCGTCGGCAGCCTCGTCGCCGACGTGATCGGCGCAGATCGCTACGCAAGGCGCGAGCCCTATCTTCGGCGCGCGCTCGCTGGAGAGCGAATCACCTTCGAGGACGAATCCGGCGAGGGATCGAGCTATCGCTGCGAGGAATTCACCTGCCTGCCGGAGTTCTCGGACGACCAGCGCCAGGTGATCGGCATCCACGTCATGGGCCAGGATGTGACCGTCGGCAAGCTCGAGGAACAACGTCTGACCACACTGGCCCGGAACGACGAGCTGACGGGACTCCACAACCGCACGGGTTTCCTCGAGCGACTGGGCCGCGCCCTGGACCACAGCGCGAAACAGCATTCACTGCTCGCCCTCATGTATCTGGACGTGGATGGCTTCAAGCAGATCAACGACACCCATGGGCATGCCGTGGGCGATCAATTGCTTTCGGCGTTTGCCCAGCGCCTCAAGCAGACCGTGCGCACGTCCGACGTGATCGCGCGCCTGGGCGGCGACGAATTCACGGTCATCATGGAAGGCGTTGCCCAACCGGAGATCGTGACCGCCGCGGCCGAACGCATCGTCGAAGCAATGCGCCTGCCGTTCTCGCTACGCTCGGACGGCAACGCGGATTCACTGCGGATCAGCACCAGCGTCGGCATCGCATTCCACCTGGACGAATCCGAGTCGGCACCCGAGCTGCTGCAACGGGCCGATGCAATGCTCTACGAGGCCAAACGCGGCGGACGTGACCGTTGGTGCGCTGCACCGATCCAGGCATGATGCCGCACGGCGCAGCACCCGCTCTGTCATCGTTTACCGTATCTACGAATTCCTTCGTGATCGGAGTATCATCGGCACGTAACTCTTGAGGCCGGGATTGTTGCCATGAAACTTTCCAGAGCGCTTTCGGCGCTGGTAATCGCAGGTTTGATGGTCGCGACTGCAGGTTGTGGAGGCTCATCCAACAGTTCAAGCAGTACGCCTCCGCCGTCCCCTCCTCCGGCGCCGCCTCCACCGGTACCACCGCCGCCCACACCGACGCTCGATCCGCAGTATCTCGCCTCGGCGACATCCCCGTTCGGCACCAGTTGCGACGGCGCCACGCCGGTCGGCACGCTGTACGTGAATGCCGAAGTGGAACCGTCACTCGCGGTCGACCCGTCCAACGGCTCGCTTTTGAACGCCGTGTGGCAGCAGGACCGGTGGTCAACCGGCGGATCGCGCGGCATCGTGGCGGCTCGCTCGACTGATGGTGGCCGCAGTTGGACACGCCAGCCCATGTTGTTCACGCGCTGCGCAGGTGGCACGGGTGCCAACGGCGGCAATTATCCGCGTGCGAGCAATCCGTGGATTACGGTGTCGAGCGATGGCACGCTCAACCAGCTCGCGCTGGCGTTCAGCGGCGACGTGTTGCGGCCGGGCTCGACCAGCGCCGTCGTCGCAGCACGATCGACCGATGGCGGTGCAACCTGGGGGCCGACTCAGACGCTGATCCTGGATGGAAGCAATTTCTTCAACGACAAGGGCGCGATCACGGCCGATCCGGTGACCGTGCAGAACGTTTACGCGGTTTGGGACCGGCTGAGCAGCGCAAACGTGGGTCCGAGCGAATTCACACGCAGCACCGATCAGGGTGCTTCCTGGGAAAGCGCACGTGCGATCTACGATCCGGGCGTCAACAACCAGACCATCAGCAATGCAATCGTGGTGTTGCCGAACGGTACGCTGGTCGACATGTTTCTCGAACTCTTGGGCACCGCGAACGGGGGCTACTCATCCACGATTCGCGTGATCAGATCGAGCGACACCGGCGATACCTGGTCGGCGCCGATAACCGTTGCGGAGGATCTTGCGGTCGGCACCCGGGATCCCGACACAGGGAATCCGATTCGCGACAGCGCCCTGATCCCGGACATCGCCGTGGCTCCGGACGGCACCTTGTACGTCGTCTGGCAGGACTCACGTTTCAGCAATGGGGCGCGCGACGCGATTGCGATCAGTGAATCGGTGGATGCTGGCGTGACTTGGTCGTCGCCGATCCTGGTCAACGGCGATCCGACCGTGGCGGCGTTCACTCCGGTGGCTCACGTGCGCGACGATGGCGTCATCGGCGTGACCTATTACGATTTTCGCGACAACACCACCGATACGGCGACCCTTTACACCGATCACTGGCTCGCGGTCTCGATGGATGCGTCCGCGTGGTCGGACCATCAGGTCGCGGGACCATTCGATCTGACGATCGCACCGATTGCGACGTCTCCCGGGAACGGCTATTTCCTTGGCGACTACCAGGCGCTGCAAAGTGCCGGCTCGTTGTTCCTGCCGATGTTCGTGCAAACCAACAGCGGCAACACGACCAACCGAACGGACGTGTTTGCGGCGCCGGCGGTTTCGGTCACGGAGACGGCCATTTTTGCGGCCGCAAAACGCAGTGCAATGCAGGCGCAACCGGTGACGCCCGATCCGGCGTGGCGCCAGCGCATCAGCGACAACATCGTGCGAGAACTGCATGCGCGATTGCATGCCTCGCCAAACTCCTGAAGCGAGCCGCGGGGCGCTTCCTCTTCGCTGCGCTACGCCTGTCCTGAGTTCATCGAAGGGCTCAGCGCGAACGGACAATGGTTATTTGCTGCCAGCTGTTCGGACGAGCGATTTGTGCTGAATATGGCTAGGATGACGTGTCTCTGAACTGACGGACAGGTCATGTCGGCTCCGCCCACCATGCCTCTGACGCCGCGCGAAATGCTGACCGACGACGAACGCATCGCACGCGCGACGGCGTTCGCCGACGAACTGGCGCAACGGCGCACGGTGCGCGAGTTTGCGCCGACGCCTGTGCCGCGCAAGGTCATCGAACACTGCCTGCGCGCGGCAGGCAGTGCGCCGAGCGGCGCGAATCAGCAACCCTGGCGTTTTGTTGCGGTATCCGACGCTGCGATCAAACGCCGCATTCGCGAAGCAGCCGAAGCCGAGGAACGCGAATTCTATGCGCATCGCGCACCGCCCGAATGGCTCGATGCGCTGGGGCCGCTCGGAACGGATGCGGAGAAACCCTTTCTCGAAATGGCGCCGTGGCTGATCGCGGTTTTCTACGAGCGATTCGGACTCGACAGCGCAGGTCGCAAGCAGAAGCGCTATTACCCGCACGAATCGGTTGGCCTCGCCTGCGGGTTCCTGATCGCCGCGTTGCACCGTGCCGGGTTGGCCACGCTGACGCACACGCCAAGCCCGATGGGTTTTCTCAACGAGATACTCGATCGACCGCGCAACGAAATGCCGTATCTCCTGCTGGTTGTCGGCCATCCGGCGAAAGGCTGCCGCGTGCCGGACATCCGGCGCCTGCCGCTCGATGCGTTCGCAGTTTTCATGTAGGTGGCCGCAAGCGACGTGCTTCCAGCCGTTCGCCTTGAGCGTCGCAACCCATACACCGTTCACCCTTTGCGTAGCGCCAAAGGCGCGAAGTCGAAGGGCATGTCCCGACCCCATCGCACGACGAGGTCCGTGAGCAGCGTTCAGGGTGTTGCAGGTAGAATGACGGCAATTCGCGGTGCTGCTGCACTGCCGATCGGGTCACACGAGGGGTGTGGATGGGTTCCGGGGAAACAGGTTTCGACGAGATGGGATGGCCCGACTCGATTCGTGCGCCATATGCCCTCGTCGATGCATGGCTCAAATCACTTTCCGCCGACCAACTTGAACTCAAGCACCGCGAAGCCGAAGTGCTGTTCCGGCGTATCGGAATTACGTTTGCGGTTTATACCGAAGGTGGCGATCCGGAACGGCTGATACCGTTCGATTTCATTCCGCGCGTGCTCGCGCAGGCCGAATGGCAGCGTTTGCGCAACGGACTCGAGCAGCGCGCGCGCGCGCTCAACGCGTTCATCCACGATGTCTATCACGACCGCGAGATCGTTCGCGCCGGCCATATTCCCGAGCGACTGATCCTGCACAACGCGGAGTTTCGTCCCGAGATGGCCGGGCTGGATCTTCCAGGCCAGATGTATTCGCACATCGCCGGCATCGACATGGTGCGCACAGGGCCGGACAACTACTACGTACTCGAGGACAATTGTCGTACGCCGTCCGGCGTCTCCTACATGGTCGAAAACCGCGAGGTCATGCAGCGGCTTTTCCCGGACCTGTTCCGGCGCAACCAGGTGGCTCCGGTTGCGCACTATCCCGATGAACTGCTCGCCACGCTGCGCTCGCTGGCTCCGCCCAATTGCCAGGGCGAGCCGACGGTGGTGCTGCTGACGCCGGGTATCCGCAACAGCGCCTACTACGAACACGCGTTCCTTGCCGACGAAATGGGCATCGACCTGGTCGAGGGCGCCGATCTCCTGGTCAGCCACGACGTGTGTTACATGCGCACGACCGCCGGGCTCGAACGCGTCGATGTGATTTATCGACGTATCGACGATGTGTATCTCGATCCACTGGTGTTCAACCCGACCTCGATGCTCGGCGTGGCCGGCCTGCATTTCGCCAATCGCGCAGGCAACGTCACATTGACCAACGCGATTGGCGCAGGCATCGCGGACGACAAGGCCGTCTACATCCATGTGCCGCAGATGGTGCGCTTCTACCTCGGCGAAGAACCCCTGCTGAGCAACGTGCCGACACACGATTGCAGCAAGCCCGACGATCTGGCCTATGTGCTCGATCACCTTGACGAGCTCGTGGTCAAGGCAGTGCACGGATCGGGCGGCTACGGAATGCTCGTCGGCCCGCACGCGAGCCGCGCCGAACTGGAAAATTTCAGGGCGCTGCTCAAGAGCAAGCCGCACGAGTACATCGCGCAGCCGACACTGGCGCTGTCGACCGTTCCGACTTTCGTCGAATCCGGCATCGCGCCGCGGCACGTGGATCTTCGGCCATTCGTGCTGTGCGGCGCAGACCACATTCGCGTCGTCCCGGGTGGCCTGACACGAGTGGCACTCAAGAAAGGTTCCCTGGTCGTCAATTCCTCGCAAGGAGGCGGCACCAAGGACACCTGGATTCTGGAAAACTGACGCATGCTCGCACGTACCGCCGACAATCTGTTCTGGCTTTCGCGCTACATGGAGCGCGCAGACTACGTTGCCCGCCTGCTGCAGGTTGCGGGACAGATGAATGCCGTGCGCGTCGACAGCCATCGCAACAGCGAATGGGAATCGGCGCTGGTTGCCGCCGGTTGCGAGGAGGAATATGCGGTCCAACACGAGACCGTGGAAGAATCCTCGGTCATCGATTTCCTCGCCTTCGACGAGAAAAATCCGTCGTCCATCGCCAACTGCATCGAGACTGCGCGGCGCAATGCGCGCGCGGTGCGCACGGCACTCACGACCGACATGTGGGAGGCCGTCAATACAACCTGGCAGGAGCTCGCGATCTATCGTGCTTCGCCGATGAACGAAGATCGCCTGACGGAATTTCTCGACTGGGTCAAGGCGCGCGTCGGACTTTTCCATGGCGTGTGTTCGAACGCGATGCTGCGCCGCGATGGGTTCCATTTCGCACGCGTGGGCCAGTTCCTCGAACGCGCCGACAACAGCGCGCGCCTGCTCGATGTCAAATATCACGTGCTGCTGCCGAAGATCAGCGACGTCGGCGGCGTGGTCGATTATTACCAGTGGCTGGCGATCCTGCGCGTGGTCGGCGCAAGGCGCGCCTATCGGGTGCTGTTCAAGGGACAGGTGGAACCCTCGCGCGTGGCCGAACTCCTGATTACGCGGGGTGAATTTCCGCGCTCGCTGGCGTTCTGCTACCACCAGATCACACAGCACCTGGATGCGATCCACGGCCAGGATTCCGCGCTCGCCGTCGAATCCCGGCGACAGGCACATTCGCTCTATGCCAACCTTCGCTTCGCGCACATCGAGCGCATTCTCGCCGATGGCCTGCACGAATATCTCACCGATCTGATCGAGCGCAGCGATACGCTGGGTCAGGAGATCGCCAAGGGACACCTGTTCTGATGCATCTGCGCATCGTCCATGACACCCAATACCGCTATGACGAAGCCGCGAGCCTGATCGTCCAGGCATTGCGCATGTGGCCCGCGACAAGCGACGGCCAGATCGTCAAACACTGGCGCGTGGAGGTCGACGGCAAACTTCTGCGGCCGACCTGCAACGACGGCTTCGGCAACCCGGTCGCAACGCACACGATCGATCGGCTGGTGGATTCGGTACACCTTTCGGTGCGCGGGCACGTCGAAACGCATGATCTCCACGGCGTGCACGGCGACGGCGCGGGCATGTTGCCACCGATGTTCTTCCACGCCGCGACCGAGCTCACGGCGAGCACCCCGGCGATCGATACCATGGCCCGATCGAGCGCCGGAGAAGGCAGCGATCTCGAACGCCTGCATCGGTTGTGCAATGCCGTGCGTGATCGCGTGGATTACCTGGCCGACACGACCGACGCCGAAACCACGGCGGCAGAGGCCTTCGTCAACGAAGCCGGGGTCTGCCAGGATCACGCGCACGTCATGATCGCCGCAGCCCGCGCCCTCGGCTATGCCGCGCGCTACGTCAGCGGCTACTTGTGCCCGATCGACATCGACACACCGGCTGCAAGCCATGCGTGGGCCGAGATTTTCGTGGACAATCTGGGCTGGGTCGGGTTCGATGCCGCCAATCGGGTATCGCCGGACGAACGTTACGTGCGCATCGGTTGTGGGCGTGATTACCGCGATGCGGCGCCGGTACGAGGCGTGCGCCTTGGCGGTGTCGCCGAGACGCTGCACGTGGAAGTGAATATCGCCGAGACAACGCAGAAAGCGCAATAATCAGCGAGCAACTGCGGCCGGCCGATCCCGCCGCAGGTCCAATCAACATCAGGGAGTAACCCGTGACCTATTGCGTAGGCTTGTTCCTCGATCGAGGACTGGTGATGCTTGCCGACACGCGGACCAACGCGGGCTTCGACAACATCTCCTGTTTCTCCAAACTCAACACATTCCTGCGCAAGGGCGAACGCATGATCGCGACCATGAGCGCGGGCAACCTTGCGATCTCGCAGGCAGTCATCAACCGCATCCAGGATGGCCTTCCCGATCCCGAAACCGGCGAGATCGAAACGATATACACGGTGCCCACGATGTTTCGCGCCGCGGCACTGGTCGGTGAAGGCGTGCGGCGGGTGTACAGCACGCATGGCATTGCGATGCGCGAACAGAACGTGTCGTTCGATGTCTCGATCATGCTGGGTGGACAGATCGCCGGGCGCACGATGCGCCTGTTCCACATCTATGCGGCGGGCAATTTCATCGAGGCAACCGGCGACACGCCGTTCCTGCAGATCGGCGAGCACAAGTACGGAAAGCCCATTCTCGACCGCGCCGTGACCAGCGGCATGCCGCTTTCCGACGGCGTCAAGCTCGCACTGATCTCGATGGATTCGACGCTGCGCTCCAACCTCAGTGTCGGGCTGCCGTTGGATCTGCTGACCTACCGCAACGACAGCATCGACGATGTCGAAACGCATCGCATCACCGAAGACGATGCGTATTTCAAGATGGTGCGCGAACGTTGGTCCAGCGCCCTCTATGATGCGCAACGCGCGATTCCGGTGCCGGAATGGCTGCGCGAGGAACCCACTCACCGCGTCGCTTGAGATCGTCGGCTCTCAGGAACCCGCCGCAAGAAAACGCTGCAAACCCGCGACATCGTAAAGCGGGAGTGAGCAACGCCGGTTGGTGCAGACGAACGCGGCTGCCCGTTTGACCGGAGGATACTGCACGTCGGGATTCGGCAACGGACCTTGCGCGCGATCCCACCAGTCGATGCGCTTGTACCACGGCGGCAGCGCTTGCAACGCCCCGAACAGCGTGCGCGCGTGCGGATCGTTTTTGCCGCCGACGACCGTCAGGTGCAGTGGCGGCCCTGCCAGCTCGCGATCCGCCAGGAGGATGCCCGGCTCGGTCGCGTAGTGGAGCGCAGCAGCTTTCGTATTGAGCCAGCGCATCGCGTGCTTCGCCATCGCGGTCTCGTTCGAGTTGCCGCTGTAGTACGCCAGCAGATTGGTCCAGCGCGCGAGCGCGATATTTTCCTCGATCACCGGCACACTCTTCGCGCCCGTGCTGACCGCAGTGAAATAGCCGCCGTCGGCACGGCGGAAGTGCTTTTCGATGTATGCCGCCGCCGCGTCCGAATGCTCAAGCCACGAACGGTCCGCATCCGCGCGATACAGCGCGAGAAACGCGCGGCCCATCGCAAGCGTGTCGCCCAGATACGGACCGGTCGCGTCGTGTTGGTCGTGTCGGAAACCGCCACCGTCAATCGCGCGATGCGCGAGGATCCACTGCGCAGCGGTCTGCGCCTGTTTGAGCGCCGTCTTGTTGCCCGACAGCTCGGCCCAGCTCGCGAGCCCTTCGATGATGGTTCCGTTGTACGAGCTGTAGACATGCTTGTCGATGCGCGGTATGCCTTGCGCGCGACGTGCCGCATCGCCCTGCGCGAAGTACTTGTCTGAATGCACGCCGGGTTTGAGATCGGCGTCCTGACTCGCATGGAACGTGCCTTCGGGGCTGCGCAGAAATGTGTCGAGATAGCCCATCACCGAGCCCACGACTTTCGCATACGCCGGATCGTGATCGAGCGCCGCCCAGCCGAGCGCATAAGTGCGGATATAGTTTCCCTGCAACGCTGCGAGCTTCTCGAAATGCGGATGCACCCAGTCGTTGTCGGTCGAATACTGATAGAAGCCGCCCCAGGCCGGATCGAGCAAGGCGCGCGCTTTGTCGAGCGACAGCTTCGCACGTGCCGCCTGATCCTTCGCGCCGTTGCGTGCGAGCCCCAGCGCGTACTCGACGCTGTCGTGGTCGAGGAACTTCTGCGACAGATCGAGGCCGCCCTGTTTTGCATCGAACGTCGCCGCGTAACGCTTCCTGAGCTCGTCGCGCAACCCGGCGCTCAATGAATCCGATGTCGAAGGTGCTGCGTCTTCATCCTCTTGCGCATACTTGACGGGGCTCGGATCGGCGACGATCGCGGCCAGCAGCTGCAGCATGCCCTCGGGCGGAATGTACCCGCGCTTCTTGACGATCTCGGTTCCATCGGACGCAAAAAAGATCGTCGCAGGCCAGCCCCAATCGCCGTAGCGCTGCGCGAGATCGGGCCGCGCATCCTGGTCGACGCGCCACGCAACATAGTGCTGGTTCATCGCCGCGATGACCTTCGGGTTCGCGTAGGTCATCTCGTCCATGACATGGCACCAGTGGCACCAGACCGCTTCAAGATCGAGCACGACGAATTTGTTTTCGGCGCGCGCCTGCTTGAACGCCGCGTCTTCGGAATGCAGCCACCGGATCGAGGCCGGCGCAGCACCCGCCGTTTGCTGCGCCGCGCGCGTCAATGCCGGCGGCAGCAGCAACGCAACGAACAAGCCGAGATGAAGCATGCGAAATGTCATGGGCCAATCTCTCGTAAACGAATCAAACTAGCATGACGGCGTGAACGCGACGCGAGGGAACCGTCTAGAACACCTGATCAAGCCGCCGTCCTGGTGCTCGAAGGCGTTTTTGTCATTGCGCGCTGCTTGTCGTCATGACTTCGCCTCGTTACTCCAAGCGAACGCGATGAGCGCCCTGTTCCAGGCCATTCCTGCCCCAGTGCGGTTGACGCCGCGATCCTGCAGGCGTCCAATAAGTTGCAGAGGGATTCCCATGCGAAAGATCGCACTCCCGACCTGGATTGCCGTGGTGACGGCGATCGCATCCGCCGCGGTCGCCGCCCAGCCGATCGCAAGCACGCGAGCGGCCCAGCCCTCGCGCCGCGAAGTGGTCGAGGCCACGGGGCGATCCATTGGCGATTCGTCGGATCCGATTACCGGCGGAGCCTTGGCCGCGTTCTACGGCGAAGTCCCCGACGGCGCCGGCTACGATTACATCGTCGTGGACGCCGATGGCGGTCGCGTGATCGCAACCTTGAGCCAGGTGTTCAGCACAGGCACTTTCGCGAACAACGACTCCAGCCACGAATACGCGATTGAATCCTCGACCGGGACGCTGTACACGATCGAGACAGCAAACGGCACAACGACGGTCATCGGCAGCACCGGCGATCTCGAGCGGCGCGCAGGTAAGCATGCGCTGGGATCCCGCAAACGGCAGCACTCTTGCGGTGAAACCCCTTGCCGGTTGCGCCGACAGTGCCCTTTACACGATCGATCTCGCCACGGGCGCGGCGACGCTGATCAGTCCACTCATCGGCACTTGCGTGCAGTCGATGGCAATCGATTCGGCCGGCGCTGTCTTTCTGCTCGATCGCGCGACCAGCGCGCTTGAGCGCATCGACAGCGATACCGGCGCGATCGAAACCATCGGATCCGTCGGCTTCGATGTCGACGATACGAGCAGCATGGACTTCGATAGTGCCAGCGGCATTCTGTATCTGATCAGCGCTCCGAACGGCGTCAACAGTTTGTACATTGTCGATACGACTTTGGGCGGCGCGACACTCATCGCGCCGTTGGGGTGGGGTATTCCCCTCACCGCGTTCGCGGCCACCACCACGCCGATCGACACCATCTTTGCCGACGGGTTCGATGCGCCGTAGCGTGCTACCGCGCGATTGCATCGTATGAAGGTCCATTCGCGTGAGTTGTCGCGCGCACAGCCGGCATCGAAGCCTCGGCGCAACGCAAAGAAGGAGGGGATTATGCGCAAGCATGCGAACGCAACCTTGCACACAACGGTATTTTCGCTCGCACTTCTGTGCGGCTTGGCGACGAGCGCGCCGGCGTGGGCTCAGACAGCACTGATGCAACCGGCTTTCCCGCTGACGGTTGACGGATCCATCGACGCCGAAGCGCGCGCCCCGGACGGAAGCGTCGTGATAGGTGGCCTTTTCACGACAGTTGACGGAGTCGCGAGAAACGGCATCGCCAGAATCACTGCGGATGGCCACCTCGATGCAGGCTGGAACCCCGACGCGGAGGTCTCTAATTCCCCTACCGCCGTCGTGTATGCGGTCGCGGTTGACGCCAGCGGGGCGGTCTATGTGGGCGGCGCGTTCGACCATATCGGTGGCGCGGCACGGCAAAACATCGCCAAGTGTCGGGCTCCGGAGGTGGCACCGCCGACCCGGACTGGAACCCCGGCGCAAACTTCACCGTGTACGCGCTAGCCGTCGATGATGAGGGCTCGGTGTATGTCGGCGGAGGCTTTTCCACGCTCGACGGGCAGCCCCGTCAATACCTGGGCAAGTTGTCGGCAAGCGGTAACGGAGCCGTGGATCCGATGTGGGATCCTGGCGCAGACAATTTGGTGCGTATTCTTGTCGCGGACGGGAACGACGCGATCTACGCCGCTGGCGATTTCCTGATCATCGGCGGCGAATCCCGCCACTTGATGAGCAAACTTTCTGCAAGCGGCACGGGCGCCGTGGACCCGGACTGGAATCCAATCCCCGACGATCTTCCGACCTCGATGGTGCTCGGCAGCAACAATTCGATCTATGTCGCCGGCAGATTTCAGAACATCGGTGGCCAGGCAAGGCGAACCATCGCAAAGCTGTCGCGCTCAGGGACCGGCGCAGCAGATCCGGTATGGAACCCGGCCCCGACTGGCGGAGTGAACGCGCTGGCGACCGCCAATTCCGGCGCCGTGTATGCGGGAGGCGGGTTCACCTCGATTGGGGGCCAGACGCGAAGTGACATCGCGAAACTCTCGGATGCGGGTGCGGGCGATGCCGATCCCGCTTGGGATGCCGGCCCGGTCGAAGGCCACTATTACGTGGTCAACGCAATGGCGATGCTGGGCGACGATGACGATCTTGCGGTCGGTGGCTCGATCACCTCGATCGATGGCCAACCACGGCGCGGACTCGCGGTTCTCTCCAACACCGGAGACAACCTGCCCGCAGTCGATACGGTGCAGCCTGGTTTCGTGTATGCGCTCGCCGCGCAGCCGAACGGCGGGATGATCGTCGGCGGCTATTTTGACAATGCGGGGGCGCAGATACGTCACAGCCTGCTTCGTCTGCAAGTCGATGGTTCGCTGGACCCGAATTGGAATCCCGATGCCGAGAACGGAGTTCTGGCGCTCGCAACGATCGGCAACGAGACAGTCTTTGCGGGAGGCGGGTTTTCGTACGTAGGCGGTCTCCCCCGCGCATCCATCGCCAAGCTATCCGGTAGTGGAACAGGCGCGGTCGATCCGGATTGGGACCCGGGCGCCGACAACGTGGTCATGACTCTCGCGGTCGATGGAGATGGTGCGGTCTACGCCGGTGGCAGCTTTGGCGAGATCGCCAGCCAACCCAGGCAGTACCTCGCCAAGCTGTCCGTCAATGGCAGCGGAGCTGTCGACCCGACCTGGAATCCGAATCCCGATGGCAACCCGTTCGCATTGGCTGTCGGCAACGACGGTTCAATCTACGTCGCAGGCCTGTTCCAGAACATCGGTGGCTTGCCCCGCAACAACCTCGCCAAGCTTTCCGGCTCGGGATCCGGCTCGGCAGATCCGAACTGGGACCCGGATCCGGATTCAGGGGTTCTTGCCTTGGCCGTCGATACCGATGGCTCGGTTTTTGCGGGAGGCAACTTCTTCAACATCGGCGGCCAACAGAGGCAAGGCATTGCCAAGCTTGCGGGAGACGGGAACGGCGCGGCCGATCCTCTCTGGAATCCGCTCGTCGGCTGCTTGGGCGGCAATTCGCTGGTGCTCGATGGCAACGGTGCGCTGTTCGCATCGATCTGCTCGGGCGCGCGCAAGCTCTCAACCAGTGGAACCGGCATCGACCCGGAGTTCGCCAGATGGAATCCGCAAACCAACGGCAGCTATATGGCGATCGCCCAGAATGCGACAGGCAATATCTACCTCGGTGGACTGTTCACGACCGTGGGCAATCTGCCGCGAGGCAGCGTCGCCGCAGTTCCGCCAACCGCACCGCCCGAGGAAATCTTCGCCGACGGTTTCGAATAGCCGTCTGAGCAACTTGCGCTGCAAGCGGTCGCGCTATCATCAGGTTCCAGCAAAGGAACCTTGCATGAAAATTTGCCTCTCGATTCTTGTCGCGATCGTTGCGTGCGTCCCTTCTGCGGCGGTACGCGCAGCCGACAAGACGGCCTTCCAGTTGACCGATTTGCGCAAGCTGGTCAGCTTGAGCGATCCGCAGATTTCACCCGATGGCAAACGCATCGCCGTCATCGTGTCGACACCGGACTGGAAGTCGGACAAGAGCAAACAAGAAATCGATTTCGTCGATGTTGCGAGCGGTGCGCGGCGCGCCGCGACCTGGCATCGTTCCGAAATCGGTTCGCTGCGCTGGTCGCACGACGGCTCCCGCCTTGCATTCATCGCCAAGGACGCGATGCCGGACCCGACGCCTGGTTCCGATACCGATTCGGCTTCCGGGTCCGACTCAAAGGACGACGCAAGCGACGAAAAGCACCAGCGGCAGATTTTCATCATGCCGATGGACGGTGGCGACCCGCTGCGCATCACCAACGCGAAACGCGGGGTCGACGCATTCTCATGGAGTCCGGACGACACCCGGATCGCATACGTCACCGAAGACGAACCGGCCAACGCGAAGGCGATCAAGCATCACGACGACGCGTTCAAGGTCACCGACAATCACTTTCTGACACGCAAGGCGCTGACGCCCTGGCATCTTTGGATCGTGGCGAGCGCAGGCGGAAAATCCACGCGGCTGACCAAAGGCGACTTCAGCCTCGAGACCGACCAGCAGGATTCCGCGCCGGATCCGGCATGGAGCCGCGATGGCCACAGCATCGCCTTCGTGCGATTCCCGAATCCGTATTGGGGACCATCGTTCCAGTCGGTCGTCGATGTGGTCGATATCGCTGGTGGCGAACCGCGCGCGTTGGTAACGACGCACGGCGCGATCGATTTCGACTTCGCGCCGGACAGCGATACGTTTGCGTACCTTCGCCCGCGCGGCGGCGACGAGAACAACGGCAATGCCGTCTACGTCGGCAACGCCGGGAAAACGCGCGATGCAACCGCTGCGCTCGCACGCAATTTCAACAGCTATGCATGGCTGCCGCAGGGCAACGCGCTGGTACTTGCCGGCGCGCTGGGCACGCACGCCGCGCTGTGGGAGCAGCCGCTCACGGGAGCGGCGCACAGTCTCGATCTTGGCGACGTCGAGGCAAGTGCAGCGCTGAGCGTGTCGCACAACGGCGCCATCGCTTTCGTCGGCAGCACCGCGATGCACCCGACCGAACTCTATGTCATGGAGTCGGTCAACGCCAAGCCGCGGCGCCTGACCAACGTCAACGCGTTCGTCGACGACCTTGCGCTCGGCCGAACGCAATCGCTCGACTGGAATGGACCCAACGGCTTCCACGAGGATGGCGCGCTGACCTTGCCGGTGGGATACACCGAGGGCAGAAAGTATCCGCTGGTGCTGGTCATCCATGGTGGCCCGGAAAGTTCGAGCGGCGTCGGCTTCTCGCCGTTGCCGCAGATCCTCGCCGGCGCCGGCTTCGTCGTGTTCCAGCCGAATTACCGCGGCAGCACCAATCTCGGCGATACCTACCAGCACGCGATCTATCGCGACACCGGCAAGGGGCCCGGCGAGGATGTCATGGCCGGCCTCGCCGCCGTCGAGAAACTCGGCAACGTCGATACCGATCGCATTGGCGTCACGGGCTGGTCCTACGGCGGCTACATGACCACCTGGCTGACAGGTCACTACAAGGTCTGGAAAGCCGCCGTCTCGGGCGCCGCGCTGACCGACTGGGTGATGGATTACACGGTTGCCTACTACCAGACCGGCGACACCTATTTCTTCGGCGGCTCGCCGTGGTCCGCGAAATACGCGCGTATCTGGCGCGAGCAGTCACCCATCGAGAGCGCAGCCAAGGTCACCGCGCCGACCCTGATCATGGGCGACGTCGGCGATCCCAACGTGCCGCTGATCAACAGCTACGAGTGGTTCCACGCCTTGCGCGACAACGGCGTCACCGTCGAGTTCTACGCCTATCCGGTCGACACCCATTTTCCGCACGACATCGTGCGCAGTACCGATGTGTATCGGCGCTGGGTCGCATGGATGGAGCGCTATCTGAAATAGGCGCTGTCGCATTTGATTCCTCGCCGGCGGATACGCGATTCGCAACCGGCTGCCTATCGGCGCATCGCGCGGATGTTGGCCGCCGCGCGCTCGTACTCGCGCGCCTTCGCTTCACGATCGGTCGCGCGATAGAGTCGCGCGAGCCCCTCGAGATCATCGGCCACATTGGAGTGATCCGGGCCGAACGCCTTCTGGTCGATGGCAAGCGCACGCTCGTACAAGGGTTCGGCCAGCGCATGGTCGCCGCGCTTGCGGTAGAAACACGCAAGGTTGTAGGCGCAAAGACCAACGGTCGGATGATCGGGTCCGTGCGCGTTGTCCCAGATCGCCAATGCACGCAGGTACAGGCGCTCGGCCTGCGCATGCTCGCCGCGCGTCCAATGCAGGCCGGCAAGGTTGTTCAACGTCGTACCGACCGCAGGATGATCGGGGCCGAGCGCTACATTCTTGATCGCCAGCGCACGCTCGTACAGCGGCACCGCCCGCGCGAGGTCGCCCGAATCCTGATACGTCATCGCGAGATTGTTCAAAACCTGCGCTACGAGATCGTGCTCGGCGCCGAGCGCCTTCTCGCGGATTGCAAGCACACGTCGAAAAAGCGGCTCGGCCTCGTCCCGGCGACCCTGTGTGCGAAGGGCCTCCGCGAGATTGTTGAGGCTGGTCGCCACGGCCGGATGATCGGGCCCGAACGCTTTCTCGTGGATGGCCAGAACGCGTTCGTTCAGGCGTTGCGCCAGCTGATGCCGGCCTTGCTCCTGGTAGATCTGCGTCAGGTTATTCAAGCTGGTGGCCAGACCCGGATCGTCCGATTCGAGCGCCCTTTCCCGGATCGCGAAAGCGCGCTCCAGCAGTGGCTGGGCCCGCACGTAGTTGCCCCGTTCACGGCACAGGTCGCCCAGGCTTTCAAGGCTCTGGGCGATCTCGCAGTGATCGGGCCCAAGACGTGCCTCGCGAATCTTCAACGAGCGCTCGTACAAGGCCTCGGCCTCGTCGTATCGCGACTGGCCCCGGCGAAGAAGAGCGAGATTGTTGAGCGCGGTTGCGACCGCCGTGTCGTTCGGGCCGGATACGACTTCCCAGATCGCCAGCGCGCGCCGGGTCATGGATTCGGCCTCGTCCTTTTTGCCCAGCCCGCTCAGGACCAGAGCCAGGTTGTTGAGGCTCTGGGCGACATGGTAGTGGTCGGGGCCGAGCCGCGATTCACGGATCGCGAGCGCGCGCCTGCCAAGCGGTTCGGCCTTCGCAAGCAAGTGCTGTTTCCTAAGACTCATCGCCAGCGTGTTCAGGCAACGCGCGGCCGCAAGCGAGTCCTTTCCTTCGCTGCCCTCGGCCGCCGCCAATGCTTCCCCGGCCAGTATTTCAGCGCGCTGATAGTCGCCCCGTCCCATCAGCGACGATGCCTCCCGCTGGCGGCGTTCCCACTCCGCGATCTTGTCCGCGGCAGGTGCGGGCGAGGCCGCCGCGGGCGTTGGTGAACTCGCCGCTTTGGCCTTCACGGACATTGCCGCGGATTTCGCACGACGCGTGCGCACCCAGTAGACGAACCACAGGTAGAGCGCCAGAGCGATACATTGCGGCGCCATCATGGCGTCACACCGTCTCCAACCGGACGGCTCCGACAGAGCAGCCGCGCGCCCGATACCGGCGAGCGATGCCTCGCCGCATGCCGGTCCCCGATCCCCGCCATCGACCAATCCACCCGCCCGTTTCCCGGCCCCATCCCGACCATCTCCGCCCTGATGTATCGGCGCATGGTCCTGGCGGGCTGTCTCATATCGCGCGACACGGATCGCGCGAGACCTGACCCACCCCGCGTTGCACCGAGTGAAACACGATGGCAAACGAGTCGGTCCCCGGAACGAGCAAGCCGATAACTCTTCTGACCCTGCGTGGTCGATTGAACGTGTGGCTTCGTCCTGGTGGGTAAGCAGGGCTTTCGAGCGGCGCGAGCCGCGAGCCTGCGAACGCCCGCGCGCATGCAGGCGCGCGGGCCGGAATCCTGGCCCGAGCACGTGCTGCTCACCCCAAGGCCGGATACACGACTGCAACCGCATCGCTTGCCAATCCGCAATTCGCTCGGTCACTTGCAAGGGGAGTCCATACACCGACAGTTAGATTTCATCAGTAATTTCCAAGCTAACTCGGGGAAACTCCCGATCCTCCGGAGCCCAAAAGCTACTGACCTTGCCCGTAACGTTAGCTCCTGAGTCCATATGCCTTGCCAAGCTTTGCGCTGTGCTTGACTTTATGTAGCCGATTTGCGTAAGCGACGTGCCAAGCAGACCACCGAAGCGGGGCACCTTGAGGTATACCGCAACGGCATTTGGATCGAATTTGTTGTTCGGCTCTCGCCGCAAAACAACTCCCATGCCTTCACGACAATGGCGACGAACTATCGCAGCGCGTCCCTCGAAACCTGTTCCTGCGACTATTGCATTCTTCCTCATGCGCACGTTCCAGAAATCTAACGGCGCGTTGAGCGGCCGATGGCCGACAGTTCAACAGTAAGCACGAAAGCCTTTCCCATCGGGAGAGTTCCTACGAAAAAGTAGACACCATCGGTCAGACACACTGGGCCTCGAACTCGTTCGGCGAACGATACCCCAGGGCTGAGTGTAAGCGGTGCTGGTTGTAGAAATCGATGTAGCTGCGAAGGGCTGCGCGCAGTGTCCGATCGTTGGTGAAACGCTGTCGGTGATACATGTCCGACTTCATCGATTTGTTCCACGACTCCATGTGCGCGTTATCGGTCATGCGTCGCGGTCGGTTCACGCTCTGCACCATTCCGGCTTTGGCTAGGGCATGCTTGAACGTGCTGGCAAGAAACTCGACGCCGCGATCACTGTGTACCAGCGTACCGGGGTCGGGTCGCCGATGGCGCACGGCCGCGTCCAGTGCGCGGCGGGTCAGGTTCGCTGTCTTCTCCGTGCCCAGCGACCAGCCCAGCAGGCGGCGTGAATAACGATCCATGACCGTTGCCAGATAGCGCCAGGTGCCGGCCACTTTCAGGTACGTCACATCGGTGACCCACACTTGGTCGATACGCTCCACCGTTGTCGCATGGACCTGATTGCCGACACTGACGAAGAATCGGCCCAGTCCGGGCAGGCGCCGATACAGTGTCGCCGAACAGGCCCGGATGGCGTGCTCCCGCATCAACCGTTCGACCCGGCGGCGGCCGACCGACTCGCCATGCTTGCACAGCTCGGCATGCACTCGCGGACTGCCGTAGGTTTCGCGACTCGCTCGGTGTACCTGCTTCACGCGGTCGATCAATCGAGCATCGTCCTGCGCTCGTTCGCTGAGCGGGCGGTCGCGCCAAGCATAAAACCCGCTGGCGCTGACACCGAACAGACGGCATAGGCGCCTCACCGGGTAGGTTTCTTGCTGCTGCTCGATGAAGGCGAAGCGTTCGCTTTTCGAGCGGAAGTGAACGCGATCGCTTTTTTTAAAAGGTCATGCTCGACCTTCAGCTGCTCGTAGGCCTTCTTCACCCGACGCAGCTCTTTCAGCTCCGCCGAGACGGCCGGATCAACGTCCACACCCTTGCTCATGATCGTACCCTCGCGCGCCTCTTTGCGCCAACGAGACAGCATGAAGGGATGAATGTAAAGCGAGGCGGCGACGTCCTGCACGTGGACGCCTGGAAGCTCGCTCAGGCGCACGGCCGTCGCCTTGAAATGCTCGCTGTAGCGGCTGATTGTTCGCGGACCTGGTTTGGGCATGGGGCACTCCTGAAAGTTAGCTCAGGGTGTCCACTAAAGCGTAGGAACTATCGCGTCGGCTTGAATGAATTGTTAGCGCGCACTACAAATATTGCTCCATGTATGAGCCAAACCAAATGCGATCCAATCCTGCAAGAGGAACAGACATATCATTGGACATTGGCAAACCCATGGCACGAGCGGTGTCCATAGCCTTCGAGAAATCCGGATCAGCGGTGATATCTTCTTTGTGCTGCGCATAATTCATAAATTTACCGCCACGTTCATAACCAAGCTTAAACCTTTGATCATCACATTGACGGAGGGCGTTTGCTCTGGCCAGTATTTCCTTGTAGGCAGAAGTGCTCCCGTACACTTTTAATAAGACGGTAGCTATGACTTCTTTCGCATCATCTTGACCAAGACCATTTTCCAAAGATGCGAGCACGCAGAGACTCGGGATGCGCGTGCCGAGAAATCCTGTGACATATGGATCATTCTTGACAATATCGTTTAACTTTCCGGAAAGCATATAAGGGCGGCAAAGCGCTTCGACTGCATCGAAGGCTTGATCGGCTGCCTTGGTCTTCTTGTTTCCTCCAAATCCGAACATGGTTCTTACTCCGATGGGTTTGCATCCTTTTTCATTAAATTGCTCGCAATCAGGTATGCCACGATGGCGCCCGGTATGGTGCCTGCAATTGCCGAGCCCATGCCTGCAACGCCAAAGTAGGAGCCAACTATTGCGCCTACGAACGCCCAAGAGTACGCCGCACGCAAGCGGCGATACTTCCACGCACGGGTGGCCTCGTACTTCCCGTTTGCCGTGAACCACGCTACTGCGATGACAACCAATACTATAACTGTGAACATGCTACCCCCTGAGCGCTAACGCCGCGATTGACCGGCCCTCAACAGCGGAGCGAAGCGACGCTGTTGAGGGTCCGAGTCGAATCGCTTGTTGGGCCTCACTGCTTAGAACCCATCTCACGCAACCTTCTTCTCATGGTTCTCATGTCGAGCAATTTGGGCTGCAAACTCTTGTAGCGTGCCGAGGCTGTCCGCAGCTGGCAGTGGAAAATCTTCGCAGGGGACGCCTTCCGTCATGGGGTACAAGAGCGACTCGCGCGATCGCCTGGGCCAACGCGCTAAGCGAGATCGGTCGAAAGTACTCTCAACCCTGTAGTGCAATGTTGGGGTGAAGGCCGACCAGCGGTTATGCAGCGACGACTGCTGTGCGGTATCTATAATCTCAATGTGCTCCAACGTTCTGTCGCTCCGTGCCAGCCACGCCGACCGTAGTAGCTCCACTGCATCCTTGTCCGAAGCCGGGGAGCCATACCCAAAGATCGTCAGGGTAAACGCTTCTGTGAACAAGACTTTGGCGGCCTCCCAGTTTCGACGGATATATGGGTCACTCGAATAGTCTTTCCGTTCGATTGGGTAGAGCAGAGGTACATCTGTCAGTGTGTTGAGGCAATCCGGACAGCGATCGTGCCGAACGCCCCAGCGGTCGTGGGTGAGGCACGCTCCGATACCGACGTTCCCATGTAGGAAGAAGATTTCCGGTAGGGGAACCGCAGCGCGGTTTCTCTGATAAGCGTCGAACAAGAACGGGTCCCAGTTGAATGTAAATACTGCGTCCGTTGGTCTCAGCGATACCAGAAGACGGTCATAAAGAGTCGCCTGGCTCGGAAGGGAGAGTGCAGCGAAATAGGCGCCGATGCGACGTTCGATTTCTCTTACCAATTTCGAGCGAGAGGGCTCCAAGGCTAATCGGCCATAGATGGCCTCAAAGTTCGTTTCGTTCGCGTACTCTCGACCCGCTTCCTCAACCAACTCCTGCAGTCCGACAATTTCGACCAGGTCAGTCATTAACGGTAACCGCCGGCCGGCGGCGTCGCCGTTCGGGAATGCCGCCCGGCTCGCGCCCGCACCCAGTAGCACAACATGGGGACGGAGGTCTCGGGGACCTTCAATCAACAGCTGCTTTGTCACAAACATCGCTGGCACGGATTGTCGTCGACTCACAAGTCATAGTGTGGCCCAACGTTCCGATGAGCCGCGCGAATGAAGCGCAGCGAAATGAGCGTCGGCTTGATTGGATTGTTCGGTTTTATTGCCCGCCAAGCGCTTTCACCCTCGCCTTCTGCTTCAAGCCCGCTTCGCATTCCTCTGCTTTCATGTACTTCGCTTTCAGCCTCAAAAACTCTTCTTTCGAGGTATACCGCGCCGGAACGGACTCATCGAACATATCGAATGGATTAAAAATCCTGCGTTCCTCCGGCGAAAGCGTTTTGCACTGTGACCGAACCCATTCGCTGTAAGCAGGCTGTTCCTGGCTAAGGAATGCGTATTCGTTCGGCTCCAGGACATACACATCATCCGAAGGGATACTGAACATCTTTTCAATAAGCGCTATGGGCGTACCCATTGCCTGGAGGTAATTTCTCGACCGCGACTGAAGTTCACGATATTTCGCCTCTGCCTGGCTTAGGGAAAGCCCAGAAAAGTACTCCTTTTCAAAATACGGACGGTGGATTCCGAGGGGCTGGTCTTCTGCCACCACCCGATGGACGCCGCCTACCAGCACGAAGAAACAAGCGCTATAGCATGGGCCAGAGACCTGTACCGTTGCTGCGGTATCGCGAAATAGCGTCCCGATCTTCGTGGCCTCTACAATGTCGCCGCCGGGTGATGCCAGTGAAAAGTACTCTGGAAAGCCTTCGGCCTTCCTGAGGTGCTCGACTAATTTGTCGTAATCGCCTTTTTCGATCTTTCCGGTAAGAGCTAGCGCTTTTCCCTCCGACGAAAAATCGAGCGCTTGGGCAGTTGGCATTGCCGAAAGGAGGAGAAATAGCGCTAATAGATGCTTCATGGATTGATGGAGCTCCTAGAAACCGAACTACAATTCGGTGGCTATGCGGGGTGTAATCCCGCAGCCTAATCCGGCCTTGCGAACCCGGCGCCGCGACAATTTCCTGCATGGATCATGGCTTTCCATCGCTCTCGCCTTCCAATCTTGCAGCCTAATCCCGCCGTATTTCCCCGAAGGCGAGTGCTGTTCCATGCGATCTTCCCACTCGAATGCCGAGCCGGCAACTCGCGTCGCGATCAGCCTGCCCTTATCGGCTCGTTTGCGCGAACGCGTATTGGACGAAGCATCGTCCGCAGCCGCAATTGTGAGATGGACCCATCGGGAAATGCGAACCGCGGCGGCCGTCGTCTTGATCGGGCGCGCGCTCCGGCGCTACCGGGTGACCAGTGCAGTCGCCGCCGACTGCGCGAGCGCATGCATGATGTCCGCGACATCGCGCGCTTCGCCTGCAATCTCGCCGATCGCCCAGGCAGCGATGACGCCCATTTCTGCCTGCGCAAGCGCAAGCGATGCGAGCCTGAGCCTGGCCGTACGCCGGTCGATCGACGGCGTCCGCAATGCGAGCCGCTGCCCGATCATGGCCGAGAGGACCCGCGTCAATGCGCGTCGCGACGCATCGCGCCCCATCGTCGCGCGCGCACTGTCGCGCCTGGCGCGAACGTGTTCGAGAACCGGCAGCAATGCGGCACTCTGCGCGCCGCGATCGACGGCGCCGGCGAGCGGCGCAAACGGGCGCTGCACTGTCTCGGCGAGCAGTGCGTTCTTGCCGCGGTAATGCCCGTGAAGGTGGAACGGCCGACATCGGCACGCTCGATGATGTCGGCGATCGTGAAACCGTCGTAGCCGCGTTCGAAGAAGAGCTGCGTAAACGCATTCACCCATGCGGCGCACGTGCGCTGGACGCGCCGGTCGATGCGGCGCGCCGCCAAGCGAAGCATTGCAAGACACGCGGTCCGCGAAACGGCAGAATCCGCTCCCGAACTCCAATTCGAGGCAAGTCACCGTGCAGGATCTGACCCAAGGACCGATTTTTGGACATCTGGTGCGACTCGCAGTGCCGATCGCATTGGGCATGCTGTTTCAGACGCTGTACGTGCTGGTCGATCTGTATTTCGTGGCGCACCTCGGCGATGCGGCGATCGCCGGCGTCGGTGCGGCCGGCAATGCGCAGTTTCTGGTGATGGCCCTGACCCAGGTGCTCGGCGTCGGCACGATGGCGCTGATCGCGCAGGCGAGCGGACGCAAGGATCGCGCCGATGCGAACCTGATCTTCAACCAGAGCCTGCTGCTGGCACTGGTTTGCGCGGTGCTGACGTTGCTCGGCGGTTACACGATCGGCACGATGTACACACGAGGTCTCAGCGCGGACGCCGCAACCGCAGCGGCCGGCGTCGAATATCTTTACTGGTTCCTGCCCGGAATGGCCTTGCAGTTCGCGCTGATCTCGATGGGTTCGGCCTTGCGCGGTACCGGCATCGCCAAGCCGACGATGATCGTGCAGGTGCTCACGGTGGTGCTGAACGCGCTGCTCGCGCCGATCCTCATCGCGGGCTGGCTAAGCGGTGTGCCACTCGGCGTAGCCGGTGCGGGACTGGCCACGTCGATTTCGGTCGCATTCGGCGTCGGCCTGATGGTGCTGTACTTCGTGCGCATGGAGAAATACGTCGGCTTCGATCCGACGATGTTCCGTCCACGCCTGAGTGCGTGGCTGCGCATCCTGCGCATCGGCCTGCCGCCGGGCGGCGAATTCGCGCTGATGTTCATCTACATGGCCGTGATCTACTGGGTCATCCGCGATTTCGGCGCGACCGCGCAGGCCGGATTCGGGGTCGGCTCGCGCGTGATGCAGGCGATCTTCCTGCCGGCGATGGCGGTGGCCTTCGCGACCGCGCCGATCGCGGGCCAGAATGTCGGCGCCGGTCATCCCGAACGCGTGCGTGCGACGTTTCGCTCGGCCGCACTGTTCGGCAGCGCGATCATGATCGTGCTCGTGTTGATCTGCCAGTGGGATCCCGCGTGGCTCGTGCATGGGTTCACCAAGGATCGGGCCGTGATCGCGGTTGCCGCGCAGTTCCTGCACATCATCTCGTGGAATTTTGTCGCGTCGGGTCTGATCTTCACCTGTTCGGGCATGTTCCAGGCACTCGGCAACACCATCCCGAGCCTTGCGAGCAGTGCGACGCGCCTGGTGACTTTCGCGCTTCCGGCGCTGTGGTTGTCGGCTCAACCCGGCTTTACGCTGCGCCACCTGTGGTTTCTGTCGGTGGCGACGGTCACGCTGCAGGTTCTGCTGAGCCTGTGGTTGCTGCGCGGAGAAATGCGGCGGCGCTTGGCGGCATTGCCGAAGCCGGGCGCTGCGATGCTCGGTACCTGATCGCCAGGAAGCAATTCGCTTCGACTGCGCCGCCGCTGATGCGTCAGTTCAACACCGCGTAGCCGCGATCGCTCATGCAGTTGCGGATGATGTTGACCTGTGCGTTCGCGCCGCCGGTTGCGCCGACTGCAGCGCCTTCGACGGCACCATAGGTCGCCAGATCGCGTGCGACATAGTGATCGCCGACGGCGGCGCCAAGTGCGGCTCCGAACAGGGCGCCGAGAAACGCTCCGGCTCCTGCGCTCGCGACCGGATCGACCCGGCGCGCGTAGGCCTGGCAGTCGGCAAGATCGTACTCGTAGCGCTGCGGATCATCGATGCTGCGTCGATCGACCAGCGGCCGATAGGTTGCGCAGCCGGAAATCGTGCAGATCGATGCAAGGAGGCAGGCGATGCGTTTCATGGTCGCACACTCGGTGATTGCCGGTCGTAATCGTACGCCTGTCGCCCGCGAATCCACCAGTGGATTGCAATGCTCGTCGGTTTCAGCCGTTGTACCCGAACTGGTTGAGCGCACGTTCATCGTCGCCCCAGTTTTCGCGCACGCGCACCCAGAGTTGCAGGAAGACGCGCCGGCCGAACAGGCGTTCCATCGCGTGGCGCGCGTCGCTGCCGATGGTCTTGAGTTGCTTGCCTCCGGCGCCGACGACGATGGCTTTCTGGCTGTCGCGCTCGACCCAGATGACGGCGGCGATGCGAGCGAGGCCGTCGACATCCTCGAAGCGTTCTATTTCGACCGCCACCGCATACGGCAATTCGGCCGAGAGGCGCAGCATCAGTTGCTCACGCACGAGTTCGGCGGCCAGAAAGCGCTCGCTGCGATCGGTGAATTCCTCCTCGTCGTATTGTGCTTCGCCCGCGGGCAGGCGAGCAGCGACATCCTCCAGCAGGCGCTCCACGCCATCGCCGCGGCGCGCGGCCAGATAATGCACAGCGGCATAATCGTGTGTGCGTGCGATCTGGGCTGCAAACGGCAGCAATGCGCTCTTGTCCTTGGCGCGATCGACCTTGTTGATCGCAAGCAGCCGCGGCTGGGAGCGCGCGGCCAGCAAGCGCCAGACTTCCTCGTCGTCTGCGTTCCAGCGCAACGCCTCGATCACATGGACGATCACGTCCGCCTCATCGGGCACCTGGCGTGCAATGCGGTTGAGGCGGCGATTGATCGCGCGCTTGCCGGCGTCGTGCAGGCCGGGCGTATCGAGGAACACCAGTTGGGCATCGCCGTGGTTGGCAATGCCGAGGATGCGATGGCGCGTCGTCTGCGGTTTTGGCGTAACGATGCTGAGCGGTGTACCGATCAGCGCATTGAGCAAGGTGGATTTGCCGACGTTCGGACGCCCGAGCAACGCAACGTGGCCAAACCGACGAACCCGATTCTCGGCGGCGGCAATGACGCCGTCAGTGAGCGTCATCGGCGAGCTTTCCGAGGGCAAGCTCGAGCGCGCTGCCGGCTGCCGCCTGTTCTGCCGCGCGGCGACTGCCGCCGTTGCCCGTCACATGCACATTGATGACCTCGATCGCGCACTCGATCTCGAAGTTCTTCGCATGCTCCTCGCCGGATGTCCCGAGCAGCGTGTAGGTTGGCAGTGGCAAGCCGCGACCCTGCAGCAGTTCCTGCAGGCTGGTCTTGGAATCCTTGGACAGATCGGGTGCAACATCGAGCACGCGCTCGGCAAACAAGCGGCGTACGATCTCGCGGCAGGCATCCCACCCCGCATCGAGATAGATCGCGGCGAGGAGTGCCTCGAAGGCGTCGGCCAGGATTGAATCGCGGCGAAATCCGCCGCTCTTGAGTTCACCGGGACCGAGGTGCAGGCGCTCGCCGAGTTCCTCGCTGCGGGCAACATCCGCCAAGGTGGCCCCGTTGACGAGCGCGGCACGCATGCGCGTCAATTCGCCTTCGCTCGCGTGTCGGTGCTGCTCGTACAAGAGTTCCGCGACGAGCAGGTTGACCAGGCCATCGCCAAGAAATTCCAGCCGCTCGTTGTTGCGGCGACCGGCGCTGCGATGGGTCAGCGCCTGTTCGAGCAATTCGGGCCTGCGAAATGCGTGACCGAGCGCGCTAGGGTTCTGCATGAGTCCGCACGGCGCGCCCTATGACGAACTACGGGCCATTGCTCAGCAACACCGCCTTGTCGAAGGTCACGAGCAGTTCGATGTTGTAGATGAACGGCACGCGTCGCTCGTAGTGGACCCGCAACGTCGCGCCGGTGGTGGCGCGCGTCAGCGTGATGGCTTCCGCCGGGACATCAGTCTCGTCCACATATTGCGTGTCGAACTTGAGGTTCAAATCGCGCCTCAGGTCGTACAGCGATTTCTGCGCGGCGCCGGGCTCGTTGCGCTCCTGCTCGAGCGCCTTCACGACGCCGAAGTATTCGGTGTACACCGGCACCAACCGCATCGCCAGATAGGCGAAGAACCCCACCATGATCAGAATAATCAGGAACCCGATCATCGTGATGCCCAAGACCTTGCGTCGTGTTCGCATGAGCCTGCCCCTCCCGGTTGCGTGGGTGTTGCTACTTGATCGACTGTCCGATGCGCCCGAAATCGATGCCGTTGTTCCAGTTCATCCAGATGATGAACGCCTTGCCGACCAGATTGGCTTCGGGTACGAAACCCCAGAATCGGCTGTCGGCACTATTATCCCGATTGTCGCCCATTGCAAAGTAGTGCCCCGGGGGCACGCGCCAGGTCCCCTCGTGGCCCACGTTGACCATCGGCAGCTCGAGGATGCGGTGCTCGATTCGCGGCAGCTTTTCGAGCTTGACCTCGGCGCCCGCCATGCTGCGATTGGGCTCGGACGGCCCGGTATAGGGCCCGAGATACGATTCCGGTATCTCCTTTCCGTTGATGTAAAGCGTCTTGTTGCGGTAAGTGATCTCGTCGCCCGGGAGGCCGATCACGCGCTTGATGTAGTCCTCTTTCGGGTTTTCCGGATAGCGGAACACGAAAACGTCGCCGCGCTGGGGTTCGCCGGTCGCGAGGAAGCGTGTGTTGAGCACCGGCAGGCGCAGGCCGTACGCGAACTTGTTGACCAGGATGAAATCACCCACCAGCAGCGTCGGCATCATCGAACCGGATGGAATCTTGAATGGTTCGACGACGAAAGAGCGGAACAGCAAAATCACCAGGATCACCGGGAAGAACGAACGCGCGTATTCGACGATGATAGGCTCGTTCAACGCCTGCTCGGCGCGCGCGCGGCGCTCGGGTTCGGACAGCGAATCCATCGCCTCGAGTTCCCGCGCCCTCCGGCGGCGGGCAGGCGCAAGCGCCAGTCGATCGAGCAGCCAGATCACACCCGTCAGGGCAGTCAGGATTACCAGCAACAGGGCGAAATCGAAATCCATCGTCGATCCTTTGGGTTCAAACCTTCAGAAAGCATCCGCAACCCGCGCCAGTGCACCGGTCGAACGCAGTGGTCCACAACAACGCGCACACACACGCGCGCCATCATTTGTTGTCCGATTGCAGCACCGCCAGGAACGCTTCCTGTGGAATTTCCACGCGGCCCACCTGTTTCATGCGCTTCTTGCCTTCCTTCTGTTTTTCCAGCAGCTTGCGCTTTCGCGTCACATCGCCGCCGTAGCACTTCGCCAGCACATTCTTGCGCATCGCCTTGACGGTCGAGCGTGCGACGATCTGCGATCCGATCGCGGCCTGGATCGCGACATCGAACATCTGGCGCGGGATCACTTCCTTCATGCGTTCCACCAGCTCGCGTCCGCGACGTTCGGAGGCGGCGCGGTGCAGGATCAGACTCAACGCATCGACACGCTCGCCATTGATCAACACGTCGAGGCGAACGAACGCGCCGCCCTGGAAACGCAGGAAATGGTAATCCATCGACGCATAGCCGCGGGATACGGATTTCAGCCGGTCGAAAAAATCGAGGACGATTTCCGCGAGCGGCAACTCGTAACTGATCTTCACCTGGCTGGCGAGGTAATGGATGGAACGTTGCGCACCGCGCTTTTCCTCGCACAAACCGATCACGTTGCCGACATAATCCGGCGGCGTGAGGATGTCGGCAAGAATGATCGGCTCGCGCACCTCCTCGATGTTCTGCGTCGGCGGCAGCTTGGCGGGATTGTCGAGCTGAAGAACCGTCCCGTCGGTTTGCAACACCTCATAGATGACGGTAGGAGCGGTGCTGATGAGATTCAGGTTGTACTCGCGCTCGAGACGCTCCTGCACGATTTCCATGTGCAGCATGCCGAGAAAGCCGCAGCGGAATCCGAAACCCATTGCTTCGGAGCTCTCCGGTTCGAAATGCAGCGACGAATCGTTCAGCGTGAGCTTTTCCAGCGCCTCGCGCAGCGCCGGATAATCCTCGGCGTCCACCGGAAACAAACCGGCAAAAACGCGCGGCTGCATTTTCTTGAAACCCGGTAATGCACGCGGGGCGGGCTTGGCCGCGAGCGTCAATGTGTCGCCGACCGGCGCGCCGTGCACTTCCTTGATCGATGCGCACACGAAACCGACTTCGCCCGGCCCGAGACGTTCGAGGTTCTTGCGCTTGGGCGTGAATACGCCTACCTGATCGACCTCGTAGGCACGGCCCGTCGACATGACGAGGATCTTGTCTCGCGGTGTGATCGCGCCTTGCATCACGCGCACCAGGGAAACGACGCCGAGGTAATTGTCGAACCACGAATCGATGATGAGTGCCTGCAGCCGGTCGGTATCCCCGGGTGTCGGTGGCGGAATGCGCGCGACGATCGCCTCGAGCACCTCCTCGACGTTTTCGCCGGTCTTCGCGCTGATGGCAATCGCATCGTCGGCATGGATGCCGATGACGGCCTCGATTTCCTCCTTCACCTTGTCGATGTCGGCGGTCGGCAGATCGATCTTGTTCAGCACCGGTATCACGGTCAATCCCTGCTCGACCGCGGTGTAGCAGTTGGCGACCGATTGCGCTTCGACACCCTGCGCGGCATCGACCACGAGAAGTGCACCTTCGCAGGCGGCCAGCGAACGGCTGACCTCATAGCTGAAATCGACGTGCCCGGGTGTGTCGATGAAGTTGAGCTGGTAGGTGTTGCCATCACGCGCGGTGTACGGCAGCGAAACCGATTGCGCCTTGATCGTGATGCCGCGCTCGCGCTCGATCGGATTGGTGTCCAGCACCTGGGCCGCCATCTCGCGCAAGCTCAATCCACCGCACATCTGGATGATGCGGTCGGCCAGCGTCGATTTGCCATGATCCACATGGGCGATGATTGAGAAGTTGCGAATCCGTTGCATGAATGGACTGAGGGCGGCCGCAGACGATTGGACGGCACAAGACCGGGATTATCGCAGAAAGGCGCGCGCCACGCGGCCCTGCAATCGCCAAATGGCCCTCTCCCGCAAAGGGGAGAAGGCCATTCAACAAAATTCACGGGAAGCCGACGACAAGCGTAACGTCGGCCCTGGTTTACTGCGACGCGCCCTTTTTCGGTACGCTGATCGCGATGAAGCTGGTGACATCGTCGCGGCGCACCAGCAGCATCACGGACTGCCCGGGCTTGACGTTCTTGACCGCGTTTTCGAAGCCGTTGGTCGATTTCACCGGTGTGCGTCCGACCATCAGGATCACGTCACCTGGCTGCAACGCCGCACGCCGCGCGGCGATGCCATTGACGCCGGTCACCAGCACCCCTTCATCCTTGAGGTTGAGCTGACTGCGCTGCTGCGCGGTGAGATCTTCGACGACGATACCGAGGGGATTGGTCGGGCCTTTGTTCTGCTGTCCACCCGGGCCGCCGGCCACTTCCTCGGGTTTGTTGGGCAGTGTGCCGACCGTCACCGGCAACGTCATGTGCTTGCCGTCGCGGAAAATGCCCAGTTGCGCGGTTGATCCGGGTTTGGTCATGCCGACCAGCGGCGGCAGGTCGGCCGAGCTGACGACGTCATGACCATCGTAGCTCAGGATGACGTCGCCAACGTGCACGCCCGCCTTGTCCGCACCGCTACCCGGCGTGACCTTGTTCACGAGTGCGCCCCCGGTGCGCGGCAATCCGAGACTCTGTGCGAGACCCTGGTCCACATTCTGGATCTGCACACCGATCATGCCGCGGCTCACGTGCCCGGTCGCCTTGAGCTGGTCCACTGCATTCATGGCGATGTCGATCGGAATCGCGAACGAAACACCCATGAAGCCGCCGGTATTGGAAAAGATCTGGGAATTGATACCGACGACCTGGCCGTCGAGATTGAACAACGGACCACCCGAGTTGCCCCGGTTGATCGCCACGTCGGTCTGGATGAACGGCACATACTGCTGATCGGCCGCACCGAAGCTGCGCCCGACAGCACTGACGATACCCGCCGTGACCGAATGGTCGAACCCGAACGGCGAGCCAATCGCAACCACCCACTGGCCGGCCTTGAGGGTCTTGGAATCGCCGATGCTCACGGTCGGCAAATCGCTCGCCTTGACCTTGAGCAGTGCGATGTCGTATTGCGGGTCGGTGCCGACCACCTTGGCATCGAGTTCGCGGCGATCCGAAAGGCGCACCGTCACGTCGTCCGAGTCATCCACGACATGATTGTTGGTCAGGATGTAGCCATCCGAGGAGATGATGAAACCCGAACCCATCGACATCCGGCGGCCTTCCGGCTGCTGCGGCATCGGGCCAAAAAAATGGCGGAAAATCTCGGGCAGCTGATCCATATCGGGCTGGCCCGACGCGTTGCTGTCCGGATTGCCGGTGGCCTGCACATTCACGACTGCCGGCCCGTAGTGCGCAACCAGGCCCGTGAAATCGGGCAGATCGGCAGCGCCGGCGCTGGCGGAAACCAGCACGAACAACAGGCAGGCAGATATCCAGCGTGTAAACATCCTCGTCATGACGTAATCAACCTCGTCTTGTCGTCAAGCAAAATGGAATGGATCGAAAAAGCGTTGTCGATGGGGAAATCGACCGGCACGCGATTGGATGGAGACGGACGCGCAAAGTTCCACAAGGCAAATGATTCGCTTGGCTGCGCTTCAGGTGGCGATCCGCCGGGAAGCCGGCGCATCGGCCGCAAGAATGCATGCAACGCGTGTGTCCCGATCGTTGCGGATCGCTATTGCAGTATCCGAATGTGATCGCTCAACCGGCAGGTGCATTAACCGGTTGCACCGAACGCGCGACATCCGCCACCGTGATCAAGGGCACCTCGCCGAGCACCGTAATGCGCCATCCGTCGCTCATGCGCGTGTAAACATTGAGCGCGCCTCGCGACATCCTGCTGGCCGAGCGCGGGGACTTTTCCGCGTGCGGCTCGATGTAAACCGAGACGCTGGCGAGTCCGTCCGAATACATCAGGTGCTCCGCACCGGCCGGCCCGTGCACCGGGCGTTGACTGCGCATGAGCGCGTATCCGGCTGGAAGCCTTGCGACGCGCCAGCGTGGAGCGCCTGTCAATACGACTTCATCCGCGGGTGCGCGAGCCTTGCCCGTCGCAGGCCCGGCGAGCAGATCACTTTCGCTCGGCTTGGCGCCGACTTCCAGCGCAACGAACATGAATTGTTCCAGGGGACGCTGGCGTGCATCGATGACAACCGATCGCAACAACATCCGCGATGCCTGGTCCACCCACAAGCGGTAACTGTAACGATAGGCATCGCGCGCGCTGATATCGACCACTCGTGCGTTGTATCCCGCCACGCGGTCCTCGCCTCCCAGACCGAGCGTGTAATTCGCGGTGAGTGCGCCGGCCTTCACATCGGGAACCAGCGGTACCAGCGATTGATTCGAATCGTTGGTGAATACGGTCGGGGCGGCGCCGGCCTGGATGCAGGTAATGATGTCGCCGTTGCGCACGATCTCGCTGTGCGGACCGGTCAGGCTGATCAGTCGCTCGCGTTCCCGGCCGCCACCGAGATGGAACACGCGCAGCGCGTCGGTGCGATCGGCATGCTCGTAAATGAAGGAGCCCTGATAGTTGAGCGCGTGCATGGCGCGCGCCATATCGGACAGAAGATCCTGTGCGGTCTGCGCGGCCGAGGCATGCGAACTTGCGACGGCCAGCAGGACAACGATCAGCGCGCAGGCGACGCTCCGCATGACTCAGTGATGCTGTGGCGAATATTCCGGCCGGGTGTTGGCAGCCGCTTGCTGCGGGGGCACGACCAGTAGAACGTAGGGCAGGAAACTCGATTCTCCAGCGGCCCCGGTGGCTTCGTAATGGCGCATCAGGTACGACTGGAGATGCGGATCGAACGAGACCGGCTCAGCCGGATCGCCCTCGCTGCGAATCGCCGCCATCTGGCTTGGCGCTCCCTGCAACAGGGGCGTCTGGAATTCCGCGGGCGAACTCGCCGCGGCTGCGATTGATGGCGTGGGCGATGCGCTGCTTGCATTTCCGCCAACGACGGCGCTGCTGTTCTCAAGCGGAGCATCTCCCGTGGGATGACTCACCATCAATGCGGCCACCGCCACGCTCGCGGCAATCGCGCCACCCGAAGCCCAGCGCAACCATGGGCCACGGGCACGCAGGGGTACGTCGTTGGCGATTGCCTGCATGACATTCGCCGCGAGTTTCAGATGCGTTGGGTAAAGCGGCTGCCGGCGCAGCACCTGGCGCGTGACGTGGTAGCGAGTCCAGCACGCCACCATCTGCGTATCGCTGCCGACGCGCTTGAGCACGAAACGCGCCTCGTCGCGGGCCAACTGGCCATCCATCAGCGCAGACAACTGTTCCTGGATTTCCTGCTTCATGGTCACTCTTCCTCGGACAACAGCGGACGCAGTTCAATATCGACGGCTTCGCGGGCGCGGAAGATCCGCGATCTCACCGTTCCGATCGGGCAGTTCATCGCTGCTGCGATCTCTTCGTAGCTCAGACCGTCCACCTCGCGTAGGGTGATGGCAGTACGCAGCTCTTCCGGCAATCGTTCGACAGTGGCAAACACCGTTTGTTCAATTTCCTGGCGCAAAAGTTCGTGTTCGGGCGTGGCGGTTTCGCGCAGCCGTGTGGCGCCGCCGAATTGCTCGGCATCCTCGACCGCGACATCCTCGGTCGGTGGCCGCCGCCCTTGGGAAACCAGGTAGTTCTTGGCCGTGTTGATCGCAATCTTGTACATCCAGGTATAGAACGCGCTGTCGCCGCGAAACGCGGCAATCGCGCGGAACGCGCGGATGAAGGCCTCCTGCGCGACGTCCTGCGCTTCGCTCCAGTCGGACACATAGCGCGAGATCACGCTGACGATCTTGTGCTGGTACTTGCGCACCAGCAGATCGAACGCCGCCCGGTCGCCCGCCTGCACGCGCTCGACGAGCGCTCGATCCAGGTCGCTTTCGCCCATCCGGGCCATTCTCCCTTTTTTCGATTCGATCCGGCACGCGGCCTAGACCTTGACCTGAACAATATAGTTCAGCCGCATCTCGAACAGTCGAATCGACAACGTCTCTCGCGGGAGCCTCCCGCGTGCGAAATTTCGAGCCACTCCCGAGATTGACCAGCGATCTCAGGCCCGCGCCAACGACTGGTCTTCGACCGGCCGCAGGCGTACCCGTTCGGCCAGCAGCATTTCAAACCCCTGAGCGCTCAACGGGCGGCAGAACAGATATCCTTGCAGCGCATCGCAATCCTCCTCGCGCAGGAAATCGAGATGCTCCTCGGTTTCCACACCCTCGGCAACCACCGAGCGATTGAGGCTGCGCGCCATCGAAATGGTGGCCCTCACGATGGCCTCGTCGTCCGGATCCACGCCGATGTTGCGCACGAACGACTGGTCGATCTTGATGCCGTCCACCGGGAATCGCTTGAGGTAATCAAGAGAAGACTGACCGGTACCGAAATCGTCGATGGAAATCGAACAGCCGAGCGCATGCAGCGCATTCAATGTTTCCAGCAGGTTGGGGATGGCCTTCATGCTGACGCTTTCGGTTATTTCCAGCTCCAGCAGCACGGGATCGAGTCCGGTGGCATCCAGCACTTCGCGCACCAGACCGGCGAAACCCGGCTGGCGCAATTGCAGCGGCGAAAGATTCACCCCGAGGCGAAGCGGAACCTGGAAACGCTGCTGCCAGCGCCGGGCATCGGTGCAAGCCGCGCGCAGCACCCATTCGCCGAGCGGCATGATCAGTCCGCTCGCCTCCGCCAGCGGAATGAAGAAGCCCGGGCTGATCATGCCGAGATCCGGGTGCTCCCAGCGCAACAGCGCTTCCATGCCCACAATATCCTCGCCGGCCCCATCGACCTGCGGTTGATAGTAGACGCGCAGCTCCCCGTTCTTTTCGGCTCCATGCAACTTCGTTTCGAGCGCGAGGCGTTGCTGTTGCGCTTCCTCGGGAGCCGCCACATACGCCTGGAAATTGTTGCGTCCCATGCGCTTGGCGGCATACATCGCACTGTCGGCCTGCTTGAGCAGCCGTTCGGCGCTGGTCGCGTCCTGCGGGTGGAAGCTGATGCCGATCGAAACCGTGACGTGCAACTGCACCTCGGTATCGAGAGCCAGGGGGGCTTCCATCATGCGCACGATCTTGTCGGCAACGCGCACGACGTCTTCGCGCAGCGCCACATGGCGCAGAATCATGATGAATTCGTCGCCCGCGTAACGCGCGAGCAGATCGGAGGCGCGCAGCAGAAAGCGCAGGCGCTTGGCCATGGCCATCAGAACCTGATCGCCGATGGCATGTCCAAGCGAATCGTTGATGTTCTTGAAGCGATCGATGTCGATGAACATCACCGCGAACATTTCGCCGCTGCGATGCGCCTCCTTGAGTATCGCCGCGAGGTGCTCGTTGAGCAGCAACCGGTTCGGCAGCGCGGTCAGCGCATCTCTCAGTCCACGTACGCGACCCTGCTCGCGCGCATTGTGCAGCTCGACCTCGACGGCAAGGCGCGAGGCGATCGCGCGCAGCGCGTCGCGCAAGCCCGGACCGATCTCGCACGCCTCGCGGCGTGCCAGCAACAGGGCGCCAAAACAGACCGCATTGCCGTTGCACAACGGCAACCCGACCATGCAGTCGAAGCGCACGCCTCGAGCACTGCTGGGCACACGCAAGGCCGGCATCGCCGCATTCGGTGCGATCACTTCGACCCCATCGAGGACGCGCTCGATCATCGGGCGGATAAGCGGATTGACCTCGCTCAGATCGCTGTCGGAAGGAAATGCGCCGATCGGCTGGGCCCCTCCGGGTTTGTCCGAATCGCTCTCGAGCAGGAGAGCGAGATCGAAACCCAGCATTTCGGCGAGCGCGCACAGGGGCGCATCGAAGCCGTGAGGCCCGGTATCGGCGCGCGGCAACTCGGCCAGCACATGCAGGGCAAGACGATCCTCCTCGACGCGGGGTGCCGAGGCAGCACCCTCCTTCCGAATTGCGCCGGCAAGATGGGCGGACTCGACCGTGTAATCCTCTGCGGGCGTCGAATTTCGCGGCAACAAAGTTCCGATGTGCTCGAGAACCGTTTCCGGCGCCACGGGGCTGGCAAGCCAGTCGACCACGCCATCCACGACAGGCCGCTCGTCCATCCGGCGCGTACCCGGCTTGAGCATGCCGATGATGGACATCCTCGAGCGCACCGGGCTGCATGCAAGTTCCGCGCAAAAATCGACGACCCGCCGCGAGTCGACCGGGAATTCGAGCAGGATCAAATCGACCCGCGGGACCGATTCGAGCAGGCTGCGCGCCTGGCTGACGTCCGCCGCGCTGTAGATCGCCTCGAAGTAGCCGTCGAAGGCGTTGAACAACGCGCGTCGCTCATCGCGTTGCCGCATGACGATGAGAATCGTGCCGAAGCCGTGAACCGGTTCCATCACACGATCCAGTGCCCGCTGCGCAGGTGCGGTTTGCCTGGCTCGACGTTGGGAATCCTCATGTATTCGATGGCACTCTCGATCTGGGCAGCGAACGCGAAATGGTCCGCGATGAACACGAGCTTGCGATCGTTGTCACTCGGTTCGCGTGCGATCCGGCGCATCAGCCGCACCACGGGGAGACGCATCTGCGTCTGGAAACCATCGAACAGGTAAATGCCGAAGTGGATGCTCTGCAGCACATGCTGCATGGCCTCTGCAAGACCATGGCCGGTCGGAACCTGCACGTCCGCATCGCGCAGGGATATCAGCCCGCTTGCCGGTTGCCACAGATAGATTGCCTGGCCGCTACGCAGCGCCGCATGGCGGCACTGGGCAATCGTGCGCGTGACATCGTTGACCCGCAGGGCGATCAGCCTGCTGCTCGCCGCCAGAATCCGCTCGAACGTCTGCGGCGTGACCGACGGCTCGGTCATGGATCCAGTCACTTGCTCCACAAGCATGGCGCTGCCACCGGTAGCTCGATTGCATCCCGACCCTACGATCCTCCACCGGCGCCCCGCGGGTGGCGTCGGGCCCCCGACCGGCCGACAACGGATCGACTTCGCCGCTCGCACGTTGACCCGGGCGGCACCTTGCCGGGATTATAGCCGCTTCGCCAACGCACTTCGGGTACCTACCATGTTCGAAGGACTTCGATTCCGGCACTGGCATACCGAACGCGACAGCGACGGCGTCATGACCCTGACGCTCGACCGCGCCGGTCGCGGGGTAAATGCAATCAATCGCGAAGTGCTGGACGAGCTGTCGGAAATACTCGAACGGCTCTCATTCGAGCCGCCCGCCGGCGTCGTCATCAGATCCGGCAAGTCCGCCGGCTTTGCAGCCGGCGCCGACATCGCCGAGTTCGCCGGATACTCGGACAGCGAAGCCGTACGCGCTGCGATCGAGCACGGGCAACAGGTGTTCCAGCAGATCGACGCGCTCGCCTGCCCGACTGTTGCGGCAATTCACGGGCATTGCCTCGGAGGCGGCACCGAACTTGCGCTCGCGTGTCGCATGCGCATTGCCAGCACGGATCCGGCAACGCGAATCGGGCTGCCCGAAGTCAAGCTCGGCATCCATCCTGGCTGGGGCGGAACGGCGCGGCTGCCGCGCCTTGTCGGCTCGACGCAGGCGCTTGACCTGATGCTCACGGGTCGCTCGGTCTCCGCGCAAAGCGCGCTCGCCCTGGGGCTTGTCGACATGCTCGCTTCGCCTGCCGATCTCGACGAGCGCGCGCGCAAACTGGCGCGAAAACCGAAATCGCGAGGCCTGCCGCAACGCGCGCGAGCATGGATCGGCAATGTGTGGCCGGCACGCCAGATACTTGCGCCCGTCGTGCGCAAACAAGCCGCGGCGAAGGCGTCCGAGCGGCACTACCCGGCGCCGTTCGCCGTGATCGAGGTGTGGCGACGCGGCGGCTCGTCCATCGCGCAACGTTTGAAACTCGAAGCGCGCTCGATCGTGAAGCTGAGCCGCACATCGACCTGTCGCGAGCTCATCCGCATCTTCTTCCTGCAGGAGCGCCTCAAAGGACTCGGTGGCACGGTCGAACACGGTATCGCGCGGGTGCACGTGATCGGCGCAGGCGTCATGGGCGGCGATATCGCGGCGTGGTGCGCGTTGCGCGGCTTCGAGGTGACGCTGCAGGACCGCGAGATCGCGTTGATCCAACCCGCCCTCGATCGCGCGCGCGCTCTCTATTCGCGAAAACTCAAGACTTCGGACCGCATCGATGCAGCGCTCGCGCGCCTCAGGGCCGACGTCGATGGCAACGGGATCGCCGAAGCCGATCTGGTAATCGAGGCGATATTCGAAAACCTTGAAGCCAAACAGTCGCTGTATCGGGAAATCGAACCGCGTCTCAAGGCAACGGCGTTGCTCGCCACCAACACCTCGAGCATTCCGCTCGATGAATTGCGCACGGCGGTCTCCGAGCCGTCGCGTTTCGTGGGCCTGCATTACTTCAATCCGGTTGCGCAGATGCCATTGGTGGAAGTCGTGCGCCACGCAGCGCTCGCCAACCAGACCGAGGCACGCGCGCTTGCGTTCTGCAAGGCGCTCGACAAGCTGCCGTTACCGGTCGCCGGTTCGCCGGGTTTTCTCGTCAATCGTGTGCTGATGCCGTACCTGCTCGAGGCAGTCCGCCTGTACGACGAAGGCGTTCCGGGGCCCATCATCGATCGCGCTGCAAAAAAATTCGGCATGCCGATGGGACCGATCGAACTTGCCGATACTGTCGGTCTCGATGTGTGCGACTCGGTCGGAAAGGAACTCGGCGAATTCCTCGGGCTGGACGTACCGTCTGGCCTCGATGCCAGGATTTCCGGGAAGCAGCGCGGCAAGAAGGACGGCCAGGGGTTCTATCGCTGGGAAAACGGCAAGGCGATCAAGCCCGAAGTCGATTCCTCGTATACGCCGCCGAGCGACATCGAGGATCGCCTGATCCTGCCGATGCTCAACGAAACCGTCGCGTGCCTGCACGACCACGTCGTCGACGATGCCGATCTTGCCGATGCCGGCGTCATCTTCGGTACCGGATTCGCACCGTTCCGCGGAGGGCCCGTCGCCTACATCCGGGCTTGCGGAGCCGATGCCGTCATCGCGCGGCTTGCCGCTCTCGCGAAAGTCCACGGCAAGCGTTTCGAGCCACGTTCCGGATGGGACGATCCAGCACTTCGCGTGAATGATGAATTACCTTCCGTAATACTCTGATTACAAGAATATTATCAGATCAAGATTCGCTTGGCAGCCTGACCTCCCGTCCGGTGCACCGGCCGCGACCGCGATGAACTATCGCCATGCATTTCACGCCGGCAACTTCGCAGATGTGTTCAAGCATTGCGTGCTGGTCGCACTTATCGAGGCGCTGAAGCGCAAGCCCGGTCCGTTCTGCTACATCGAAACCCACGCGGGATGCGGCCTCTACGATCTGCATGCCAGCGAGGCGTTGCGTTCACCCGAACACCTCGATGGGATCGAACGCCTGCTTGAGCCGGGGAGAAGACACCCGTGTTGCAATGCGATGTCGATCTGGTCCGCGACCTGAATCCGTGCGGCGCCGACAAGCTGGATGTTTATCCGGGAT
>CAVZIT010000005.1:0-16717 GCA_963775445.1 uncultured Gammaproteobacteria bacterium
TGCTCGACATCCTGATTCTGATCCAGACAGTCGAAGTTGTGCTTTTCGGGGGCGGGGTACGGTAAGAAACGGGATGCGCTGAAGTTGGTGCGTTCGCGTTGCGGTCAGCACGCATTGGCGCACGGGCGATAGCTAGCGCGCCAATGCGCGATCAGCGCGCGGCAGTGTTCGTTGCGCGAGGCGAAGGACGCACCGTCGCAACTTTCAAGGGGCGCAATCGCGAGCTATACCAATCACTGACTCCGGCGTCGTCAAAATCGATCCACGAGGGGCCATAGTCCCAGTGCGCTGAATCCGCCGAAAGCGGCGCACCTTCGATTCGTCGTGTCGTCTCCTTGTCCATTCCGACAACGATCAGGTTTGGCGGTGGCGACATAGTTGCCTGCGGCGCCGCTGCTCCGATAACGGTGTCCGGGCCAAACGTCGTTGGCTGCGGGCTGTAAGGATGTGGATGGTCCCCATGACCAAGCGATGCGCTGCTGCCCAGAAACACCCAGACGAGGATGGCCAGCAAGCCGAACAGGAGCAGAATCCGACCGAGTCGAATGGGACGAGCATCAGCCGACGGATTCGCGTAACCAGTTTTCGGAGTCCCGCTTCCCCCGCTGCGCCGTGATGCGAATTGTTGCGATGCGCCGGGCAAGCGACCGTAGCTGCGTTGAAACGACATTGCGGCATCGTATGCAGCCGTCAAATTCTGCAAAAGCGAGGCGTCAACTCGATTGCTATCGCGCCCCGGATGACGATCGGGATGCAAGAGGGCAACGCGCCGACGATAGGCGCTCTTGAGTTCGTCCACAGTGCAATTGGCGGGAACGCCAAGCTGCTGATAGAACTCCAGAAAGTCGGTCCTTGCGGTCATGTTTTCCCCGGTATGGACCGTTGCAATCATAACCGGTCCGCCATTACGACGTTGCGACGCGAGACGCCAAGGCTCAGCCGTGTGCGGGCAGAATAGCGCGTGCGCGAATACCTCGCACTCCCGCCAAACCATCGCGCGGTCACCGAAGCACAATTGCTGGCACGTTGGCATGATTTGCGCACAATATTTCGCGTTAGAATCCCGAGAAGCCCGAGATTTCTGAATGAGATGACACACAACGGCGCAGTTTCCGTGATAGCTCCTGCGCGCCCTGCCCCAAGCTCGGCGAGTTGGGTCGAACGCGTCAGCGGCATCGGCGTGGGTGAGTTCGTCAAACGCTATCGCAAACCGCGTCGGCCGGTAATCCTGACGGATGCTCTGGGCGCCTGGGCCGCCAAGGATCGATTTACACCGGATTTCTTTCGTCGCGAGCACGGCGAACAGATGGTGCGGGCGCGCGGGCGCGAATACCGGCTGGCGGAAATCATCGAGCTGCAACAAAACTCAACTCCCGAACGCCCGGCGCCTTACCCGTGCACGTTGTCGGCGGCGGATTGCCGCGCGCTACTACCAGATATCTCGCCGCGATTTGCGTACAGCTTGCCGAATCGACACACCCACCCACTGGTGCCTGACGGATTATTTGAATCGATTTATCACACAGAAATCTTTTTCGGCGGTCCGGACGGGCACTTTCCGCTGCTGCACTACGATTTCTTGCGCATGCATGCCTGGATCGCGCAGGTCTATGGCGACAAGGAATTCACCTTGTATGAGCCCGGACAGGAACATTTGCTGTATGTGGATCCGAAGACACCCTGGTTGTCGACGATCGAGCACTCGCACGATCCCGACTACGCCCGCTATCCGCTGTTCCGCCAGGCAAGAAGCCATAAGGTAGTTGTGCACGCTGGCGACGCGTTGTGGTTACCCTGCGGCACCTGGCATACCGCGCGATGTCTCAACATGGGCATCACCGTAGCCTTCGACCAGCTCGAATCTGGCAACTGGCACGAGTTCGTGACCGAGGTGGTTGCCCATCGCCGACGTCTCGGGAGGTCGGCGCAAGCGATGGCGCTCGGGATCTACCTCGGCGCTCTAGGACCATTCTTCAGTGTGACCGAATGGTTCGGTGCCAACCGGCGGGCCGATTGGGGAATGTCCGCGGTTGGGTAAACGAGTTCTGGTGGCGAGCAGGCACAGACAACCTTCGGAGCGGCCAACGACGGCACGCTTCAGTTTTCGCGTCAAACAACATTCCGAGGTCGAATCGGGTAAACCATCGTGAACATTCAGCCAGCGGTCTCAACGGAAAATGTGAGCGGCATCCAGGCTCACGCCAGCGCGGCTCCGGCCCGTCGCAGTGATCTCAGCTTGGCCGAATTCATTACCGAGTACCGTGATCCGCGAGTTCCGGTGATCCTGACGGACGCCACGCGCGACTGGCCGATTTTCGGCAACGGCAGTCCCGACTATTTCCGCTCCCGCTATGGCGACCACAAAGTGGCTGTCTGGGGCAGCGATTACCGCGTTGGCGACCTGCTCGATCTTCTGGCCGCATCAACCGTGGATCAGCCCGGCCCCTATCCATGCAAGTACGAGATAGCCAAGGACTTTCGCGCACTGCTACCGGAAGTATCCCCCCGTTTCGATTACAGCTTGCCGGATCGGCAAGGCAATCGACTGGTACCCCAGCGCCTGTTCGCATACGTCAACAATCTCGAAATATTCTTCGGCGGCCCCGGGGGGCAATTTCCTTATCTGCATTATGACGTGTTCCATCTGCATGCCTGGATCACCCAGCTGCATGGTGACAAGGAGTTCACCTTGTACGCGCCCGGGCAAGAGCACCTGCTTTACGTCAATCCCGACACACCGTGGCAATCGAGCATCAAGAATCACCATCGACCCGACTTCGAACGTTATCCGCTGCTGCGCCAAGCGCAGTCGCAGAAGGTCGTGATTCGCGCAGGAGAGACTTTGTTCCTTCCCTGTGGTTGGTGGCACACGGCGCGCAGTCTGAACCTGACGATTTCGGTTGCCTTCGACCAACTCGGCCCCGACAACTGGCCCGATTTCGTCGCCGACGTCACCGACGAGCAAAGAAGGTTGCGGCAGCGCGGCAAGGCCTTGCTGCTTGGCACGTATTTGAGAGTGCTCGGGCCGCTGCTTGGCGCGATTGAGCGAGTCGGGATCAATCAATCGCGCACCTGGGGGCTGCGATGACGCTTGGAGCGACCGAGCTTTCGCGGAGCCATACGACCCCCGCTCCAGAGCTATTGACATCGCTCGCGACGCAGGCGCGCACGCGTCCGAGTGCGCTGGCGGTGAGCTGCGGGTCGCAATCGCTGGACTATGCCGAGCTGTCGAACGCCGTCGAACGCATGGCGCGTGCGCTTCAAACCGTGGGCGTCGAAAGCGACGATGTTGTCGCGATGACGGCGGAGCGTACGTCCGACAACCTGATCCTGATTCTTGCGATCCTGCACGCCGGTGCTGCATGCATGCCGCTCGATGCGAGCTACCCGGCAGCCCGGTTGAACGTGATGCTTGAAGCCGCGCGTCCGGACTGGCTGATCGCGTCGGGAACATTGCCGGTGACACTGTCGCCCGCCATTCCTACCCTAAGCCGCAGCGATCTGGAATCCCATGCAGGGACGGACACTGCGTTGGCATTGGCTGCTGCAATCGGCGAACGGATCTATGTCTTGTTCACTTCCGGATCAAGTGGCAAGCCTAAGGGCGTAGCCATGCGTACTGCCGTGCTCGAACGGCTGGTCAGCTGGCACGTTGCGCATCCGCGTTTGGGTCAGGCCGCGCGCACGCTGCAGTTTGCCCCGTTCAGCTTCGATGTGGCGTTTCAGGAAACCCTTTCCACGTTTGCCACCGGCGGCGCTCTGATCATGCCCAGCGAGGCAGAGCGGCGCGATCCCTTTGCCCTGCTCGAACTGATAGCAAGCAAGCGCGTCGAGCGCCTGTTTGTGCCGTATGTGGCATTGCAGGCGATTGCCGAGGCAGTCAGCGCGGGCAGTCCGGCGCCCGCTACATTGCGCGACGTCATCACGGCAGGCGAACAACTGCGTATCACGCCGGCGATCCGCGCCTTGTTTGCGGTATTGCCCGAATGTGTTCTGCACAATCATTATGGTCCGACCGAAACCCATGTCGTCACGGCCCATGAATTATCCGGAGACCCGGCGTTGTGGCCGGAACTGCCACCGATCGGCCGTGCGTTGCCGCACGTACGCACGAAGTTGGTCGATGCCACGATGCATGCGGTCGCGTCCGGACATGAAGGTGAGCTGCTGCTCGGGGGGGATTGTCTTGCCGCGGGTTACATCCATCAGCCCGAATTGACGGCAGAACGGTTCGTCGAACTTGGCGGCGCGCGGTGGTATCACAGCGGAGATGCGGTACGCGATCGCGGCGATGGGCTACTCGAATACCTCGGAAGGCTCGATCAACAGATAAAACTGGGCGGCTATCGTATCGAACCGGCCGAAATCGAAACGGTGTTGTGCCGGCACCCGTCAGTCACCGACGCCGTCGTGGTGGCGGCAGGCGACGCCCAGAGCAGACGTCTCGTCGCTCACGTCGTGCCGCGCGGGGCGATCAAGGATGAAACACTGACGGCGCAATTGATCGCGCATTGTGCAGCGCAACTCGCAGACTATCTGGTGCCACAACGGTTCGTCATGCATGCGGCGCTGCCGCTTACCGCCAGCGGCAAGATCGATCGGCGCATGCTCTCAAGCACGGTTGATGCCGTTTTGCGTTGGCCGGCGGACGCTCCGCTCGAAAGGCAATTGCAGGAACTGTGGAAGCAACTCCTCGATCTCGACGAACTCGATGAAAACGCCAATCTGTTCGATCTGGGAGCGCGATCGCTGACGGTCGTACGCGCAATGACCGAACTGCGTCGCCACGGACACCGCGCGATCACTGCCGTGCAGATGTACGAGCACCCGAGTGTCGCCGGGTTGGCGGCGCTGCTCTCGGGAGTTGGCGTGCCCGCATCCTCGATCGCTGCCGCGCAAACTCGTGGCGATCGTCAACGTGCGGCGCTGGCGCGGTTCAATCGTGGAACGGGAAAGTCGCGATGAACAGTGCCTCCGAAGGCATCGCCATCGTCGGCATGGCAGGGCGTTTCCCCGGCGCTGCCAACATAGGGGAGTTCTGGGGCAATCTGCTGGCCGGCCGCGAGAGCATCAAACGCTTCGCACGAAGTGAACTGTCATCCTCGATACCGGAGGAACTGCGCAATCACCCGCGCTATGTTCCGGCCCGCGGCGTGATCGATGACGCGGATCGTTTCGACGCCGCCTTTTTCGGCATCCCGGCTCGCGAGGCCCTGTTGATGGATCCGCAGCAGCGCGTGTTCCTCGAGCTGTGCTGGAACACGCTCGAGCATGCCGGTGTCGATCCACAGCGCTTCCCCGGCAGCATCGGCGTTTACGCCGGCACGTCCAACAACAACTACCGCAAACTGGTCGAATCGCGCCTGGATCTCGTGCGCGCCGCCGGCGAATTTGCCGCGATGCTCGCCAACGAAAAGGACTACGTTGCCACGCGTGTCGCCCATCGCCTCGATCTCCACGGCCCGGCGCTGAGTATCCATACTGCGTGTTCGACATCGCTGGTCGCGATCGCGCAAGCCTGGTATGCGCTGATGAGCTGGCAGTGCGATCTGGCGCTGGCCGGTGGCATCAATATCGTGGTGCCGCAGGAATCGGGTTACCTGCCGGTTGAAGGCGCCATGGAGTCCGAGGACGGCCATTGCCGACCGTTCGACGCCGCGGCAAACGGAACCGTGTTTTCGTCCGGTGGCGCAGTGGTCGCGCTTAAACGGCTGACCGACGCGATCGAGGCCGGCGACACGATCTGGGCGGTGATCCGCGGTGTCGCGGTCAACAACGACGGCGGCGACAAGGCAAGCTTCAGCGCGCCGAGTGTGCGCGGCCAAGCTGCCGTGATCCGTCAGGCGCTTGCCACAGCGGGCGTCGACTCCCGTTCGATCGGATATGTCGAGGCGCATGGCACCGGCACGCCACTCGGTGATCCGATCGAGGTGGAAGCCCTGACGCGCGCATTCCGCGAAGACACGACCGAAACGCAGTTTTGCTGGCTCGGGTCGGCCAAAAGCAACTTTGGTCACCTGGTCGCCGCGTCCGGTGTGGTCGGCCTGATCAAAACCGCGCTCGCCCTGCATCATGGGCGAATCCCGCCTACCCTGCATTTTCGCTCGCCGAATCCCGAGATCGATTTCGCCGCGAGCCCGTTCAAGGTGCTGGATCACGCACAGGATTGGAAGCCGGGTGCTGCGCCGCGTCGCGCCGGCGTGAGCTCCTTCGGAGTCGGTGGAACCAATGCGCACGTCGTTCTCGAAGAAGCCCCGAAAACAGCGGAGGCAGGTGCCGGTAGACCGTTCACGTTGCTGACATTGTCCGCGCGCGACGAAGCGGGATTGCAACATCGCGCGGGTGAACTGGCCGCGGCGTTGCAAGATCGCAACCCGGCGGAATTACCCGACATCGGCTACACGTTGGCGTTGGGGCGCAAGCCGATGTCGGTGCGAGGCGCTGTTGTTGCCGGAAATCCCGAGGACGCGCGCGCACGGCTTGCAGATGTGTCGGCGCATACGGCGAACGTCGCGTTGCAGCGAATCTTCCTGTTCCCGGGTCAAGGCTCGCAGCACGCAGGCATGGCGCGCGCGCTACTCGACAGCGAGCCGGTATTTCGCGAGCACTTCGAGCGCTGCTGCGCGCTTGCCTCGAAGCATATCGATCGCGATCTGCGTGCACTGATCCTGCCGCACGCGGACAACGAAGAAAGTGCCGCCGCCGCGCTGGCCGAGACACGTTATACGCAGCCCGCGTTGTTCGCGGTCGAATATGCGCTCGCGAGGCTGTGGCAAAGCTGGGGCATTGAGCCCGACAGCATGATCGGTCACAGCAGCGGCGAGTACGTGGCTGCGACGCTGGCGGGCGTATTCTCGCTTGATGACGCCATCGCGTTGATCTGCGCACGAGGCGCGGCCATGTTTGCGCAGCCGCCTGGCGCAATGCTCGCGGTGCGCCTTGCCGCGGCCGATCTGGCGAATCGGCTGCCGACCGGCGTCGAAATTGCTGCATTCAACGCGCCGGTGCTGACGGTCCTCAGCGGCGCGGTCGTTGCGATCGATGCGTTTGCCGAGGTCCTGACCCGCGATGGCATCGCCTGCACGCGCCTGCACGTCAGTCACGCCTTCCACTCGGCATCGATGGATGGCGCATTGCCGGTATTTCGGCGCGCGCTCGATGGAATCCGACTCGCTCCACCGCAACGGACGTTTTATTCGTGTGTCAGTGGCGCACCAATTACCAAGGCGCAAGCGACTTCGCCCGACTACTGGTGTCAGCAATTGCGCGAACCGGTGCGATTTGCAGAGTCAGTGCAACACGCTTTGGCAGAGCGTCCGGCCGTGTGTCTCGAACTCGGGCCGGGGCAGGCGCTGACCGGCCTCGTTCGCGCTATGCTTGCCGAGCGCGGGCGTGGCGATTGCCGCGCTGGGGGCGGTCACGCAACCCGGCGACGCGGCGGAAAACGTGCATCGGGCACTCGGGGAGTGCTGGTGTCAGCGGCGTCGAGCCGGACTGGCCGCGTTATTACGCCGGCCAGACCCGCCGCCGTTTGCCGCTGCCGGGTTATCCGTTCCGCGGCGAGCGTTACTGGATAGAGCCGGCGGCCGTGCCGATGGTCTCGCCGCTGGCGAACGGGGAAGGATCGATGGGAGACGTGCCAACACCAGTTTCGTCGTCGGGCGTCGGTGCTGCGTCGCAACCGTCGCACTTGACGGTCGAGGTTCGCAAGCTGGTCGAAACCATCACCGGCGAGCGCATCGACCCCGAACATGACGACGCAAGCTTCCTCGAGCTCGGCCTCGATTCGCTCGCGCTGACGCAGGCGACGCTGGAGATCGAACGCCGCTACGGCATCAAACTCAAGTTCCGACGCCTGCTCGAGGATCTGTCCAGCGTCACCAAACTCTCGGCGTGGCTCGTGGAGACGATGCCCGCCAAGGTGGCGCCTGCAATCACGCCGTCCGGACCAATCGCGGGCGAGCACCGATAATCCCGCGCTGGCCAGGCTGCTCCACGATCACATGGCAATGCTGCAACAGCAAACGCAAATGCTGGCAGCACTTGCGGCCGGGACTGGTGCTGCACCGACTGCGCTCGCCTCAGCGGCGAGTGAACGATCCGAAGATTCGGCGTCGGCCAATCTCATCGAGCGACCATACGGCGCGTCCGCTCGCATCACCACTCGTCAGGAGCAGGATCTCACCGCCGCCCAACGCGCCTGGGTTGATACCTTCATAGCCCGATACACGGCACGCACCGGAAAATCCAAGGCGTTTTCGCAAACGCATCGCCAGTTGATGGCCGATCCGCGCGTGGTCACCGGGTTCAATCCGCTATGGAAGGAGCTGGTCTACCCGATTGTGGTCGATCGATCGAAGGGAGCGCGCCTTTGGGATCTCGATGGCAACGAATACATCGACCTGCTGAATGGCTTCGGCTCGAACTTCCTCGGTTATCAACCGGATTTCATCGCGCGGGCGCTGAAGGAGCAGATCGATGCCGGTTACGAGATCGGCCCGCAACATCCACTGACCGCCGAGGTGTCGCAGCTGATCAGCGACATGACCGGCATGCCGCGCGTCGCATTCTGCAATACCGGTTCCGAGGCGGTGATGGGCGCGATGCGTATCGCGCGCACGGTGACTGGTCGCAAGACCATCGTGATCTTCCGCGATTCCTACCACGGCATCTTCGACGAGGTCATCGTGCGCGGCACGCGCACGCTGCGGTCGATTGCGGCCGCACCCGGCATCCTTGCCAATGCGGTCGAAAATGTGCTCGTGCTCGACTACGGCAGCGATGAGGCCTTGCGCATCATCCGCGAGCGCGCGCACGAGTTCGCCGCGGTGATGATCGAGCCGGTGCAAAGCCGCAACCCGACGCTGCAACCGCGAGCGTTCGTCAAAGCCTTGCGCACGATCTGCGATGCCGGTGGCTGCGCACTGATCTTTGATGAAGTGATCACGGGTTTTCGCATCGCAATGGGCGGTGCGCAGGAGTTCTACGATGTACGCGCCGACATCGCCACTTACGGCAAGATCATCGGCGGCGGCTTGCCGTTCGCCGCGATCGCGGGCAGCGCGAAATGGATGGACGCGCTCGACGGAGGCGACTGGCGGTTCGGCGATGAAAGCTATCCGGAAGCCGGCGTCACCTATTTCGCCGGAACCTTCGTGCGCCATCCACTCGCCCTCGCCGCGGCCAAGGCTGCGTTGATCCATATCAAGCAGCGCGGCCCGGCGTTGCAGCGCGAACTCAACACGCGTACCGCGGGGCTGGTCGAGCGTCTGAATACGTCGTTTGCCGCTCGAAATGCGCCGTTGCGCGCGCTGTGCTTCAGTTCGCTCTGGCGCCTGTCAGTCGATGCCGACCAGGTGTGTGCGCCCTTGTTCCATTACGCACTTCGCGAACGCGGACTGCATGGGTACGAGCAGTTCAACGGCTTTCTCAGCGAAGCGCATGGCGATGACGAGGTCGATCAGATCGCATCACGCATCGAGGCGACCGTCGACGAGTTGATGACCGCGGGCGTACTGACGCCACGCGTTGAGGACGTCGAGATCGGGCAGTCCAGTTCAACACCGCTCGATCCAGAAACAGTCCAGACGCAGCAAGAGGGGCGACCTGCGAGCAGCGGCGCGCAATCCGTCTCATCGCCGGCGCAGATGGCGGAGTTGCCGAGGGCCCGGGCGTCTACCTCGATGCCGAAAGTGCCCGATCTGCCCAACGAAGTGCCGCTCACCGATGCCCAACTGGAGAAATGGATCGCTTGTCAGTATGGCGGTCAGGCCAGCGTGGCCTTCAATGAATCGATATTGCTCGCACTCGACGGGACGCTGGATCGTCCCGCGCTGGAGCGCGCATTGAAGCTTTTGACAACGCGCCATGAAGCGTTTCGGCTGTCATTTGCGGCCGATGGCGGCGTGCAGCGCCTGGGAACAGGCGGCCCCGTCGTGCTCGAATTCGTGGATCTTGGTGACGAAGACACCGGAACGGCGCCGGTCGCGCACTGCTCAGCGGTTTTGCGGCAGCCGTTCGATTTGAGCCGAGCGCCCCTGATGCGCATGCAGTTGCTGCGCCTGGCGCCGGATCGTCATGCCTTGCTTGTGGTCGCGCACCATCTGGTCTTCGACGGCTGGTCAGCCGCGGTCTTCCTGGACGAACTCGCCCACGCCTACAGTGCGTTCACCGCCGGGCACGAACCTGCGCTGGCAACGGCGGAGTCGTATCGCGCTTACGTGCTGGCCGAACGCAATCGACACGCCGGCGTCGAGTGGCCGCGGCAGCTCGACTATTGGAAACGCCTGTACACCACGCTGCCCGAACCTCTGGCACTGCCGAACAACTGGTCGCGTGACGCCGAGCAGGATTTCGGCGCCGCGACCATCCGCCACGAGTTTGCGCCGTCCCTGGTCAATGCACTGCGCACCACGGCGCGGCGCGAGGGAGTCACCTTGTACAGCCTGTTGCTGGCCGGATTCGGTGCCCTGCTGGCGCGACTTTCCGGTCAAAGCGATTTCGCGATCGGCATACCGTTCGCCGGTCAGGCACTGGCCGGCAGTGGCGATCTGATTGGCGATGGCGTCAACACACTACCGGTGCGACTGGCTGTTCCCGGCGACCAGCCCTTCGGTGAGCTGGCGCGCGCAACGCATTCCGCGCTGCTCGACGCCGCCGACAGTCAGGATCTCACCTTGCATACCTTGCTGCGCGAGCTCGATTTTGTGCGCGGGCGCGAGCGCTTGACCGATGTGATTTTCAATCTCAATCCGAGAGTCCCGCCGCTGACGTTCTCCGGTCTGGATTACACGTTGCGTGATTGCGCCAAGGTGGCGCTGCTGTGGGATCTGTTTTTCAACCTCAACGACAGCGGCCAGAGTTTGACGCTGGATCTGCACTACCGCAGCGCGCTCTTCGACGATGCGTCGGTGCGCCGCTGGATTTCCTGCTACGAGACACTGCTCGGCGCGGCCGCCCACAATGACGACACGCCCGTGTCGGCATTACCTATGTTGAGCGCGCCGTTGCGCAAACAGGTGCTGTACGACTGGAACGCCACCGCGGTCAGCTACGATCGAAAGCAAAGCCTGTCTGCGCTGATAGACCAGCAGACCGCACGCGCACCGGAACGGATTGCAATCGAATGCGAAGGGCATTCATTGACCTATGCCGAGCTGAAGCGTCGCGCCGATGCCGTTGCCCGCCTGCTCGTGTCGCGCGGCGTGGCTCGCGGCGAGCTGGTCGGCGTTTGCGTGCCGCGCAGCCCGCAGATGCTGGTCGCCGTGCTTGGTGTCATGAAAAGCGGTGCGGCCTACGTGCCGCTCGATCCCGAATTCCCTGCCGCACGCTTGCGTTACATGGCCGACCACGCGTCTCTGCAGCATGTGATTGTGAACGACGCGAGCGATGCGCCGCCTGCAGCAATACAGGGTCGGCAAACGCTGGAGCTGGCGGGGCTCGACGCCGCCGCTGCGCCCACCACCGCGCTGCCCGAGGTGATCGGCGACGACTTGGCGTATGTGCTTTACACGTCGGGCTCGACCGGCCAACCGAAGGGCGTGTGTGTGCTGCATCGCAACCTGGTGAATCTACTGACCAGCATGCGCGAACGGCCCGGAATCGATGCCGATGACGTCCTCTGCGCGGTGACCACTCTGTCGTTCGATATCTCTGGCCTTGAGCTCTACCTCCCCTTGCTGGTCGGTGCGCGAATCGTGCTGGCGACGGACGAGCATCATCGCGACCCCGACGCGCTCATCCGATTGATGCGCGAACGTGGCGTCACCATGCTCCAGACCACCCCATCCCTGTTGCGCCTGCTGCTCGATGGGCAACGCATCGATGCCGTGAGCACCTTGAAGCTTTTGAGCGGCGGCGAAACGCTGCCTCGCGATCTGGCGGAGAAGGTGCTGCCGATTTGCCGTGAACTGTGGAATCTTTATGGACCCACGGAAACCACGATCTGGTCGACCGCGCAGCGCGTCGACCATGGCGATGGGCCCGTGCCGCTCGGCAAGCCGATTGCCAACACCCGCGTCTATGTGCTCGATGCCGAACGCCAGCCCCTGCCGCCGGATGCCGTCGGCGAAATCTGGATCGGTGGCGATGGCGTCGCCGCCGGCTACCTGCACCAGCCGGAACGGACGGCCGAGCTTTTTGTGCCGGATCCATTTTCCGATGACGGCTCGCGCATGTACAGGACCGGCGACTTGGGTAGCTGGAGCAACGGCGTGTTGCAGTTCCATGGCCGCACCGACCACCAGATCAAGTTGCGCGGCTACCGCATCGAGCCGGGCGACATCGAAGCCGCTGCGCTGGCCGATCCGAAGGTGCGAGAAGCGGTGGTGCTCGCGCGTGAATTCGGCGCGAACGACATTCGGCTGACATTCTATGTCGCGGCGGACCAGAAAGAAGGAGAGTTGCTCCCGCGATTGCGAGAGCACCTGCGCGCGCAATTACCGGCATACATGTTGCCGCATTACATCGAAATTCTGGATACGCTGCCAAAAACACCGAATCGCAAGATCGATCGCAACGCCTTGCCACCGCCGGCGGCGACAGTGCCGGCAATCGAGGAGCAGCGGGCGAGCGCGGGCCAGACCGATGCACCGGTGTCGGGTCTCGAGCGTGCATTCATCACGATCTGGTCGGACTTGCTGCGCGTGCGCGACATAGGCATACACGATAATTTCTTCGATCTCGGAGGCGATTCCCTGCTGGCCGTGCGCGTGTTTCATCGCGCCCAGGAAATCACTGGCGTCAACCTGCCGTTGGCCACGCTGCTGACCGCGCCTACCGTGGCCGGCCAGGCGGCTGCATTCCGCGCCGCAGGTGCGGCAGAACCCGCTGATTCAGCGGAAGCAAGAGCCAGGTCGGCCACGAATATCGCGGCCGGCACGGGACCGGACCACGATCCATGGTCGCCGCTGGTCCCGATCCAGCCTTTGGGCGAGCACCCCGCCTTGTTCTGCGTACACGCAGTCGGCGGCAATGTGCTCAATTACGTGCCACTGGCCAAGGCCCTCGGCACCAATCAACCGTTCTACGGTTTGCAGGCGATCGGCCTCGACGGAATCACGCAGCCGTTGCACTCGCTGCCCGCGATGGCGGCCCGCTATCTGGCCGAGATCCGTGTCGTGCAGCCGCACGGTCCGTATTTTCTCGCCGGTGGTTCAATGGGCGGCATGATCGCCTACGAAATGGCCTGCCAGTTGAGTGCCGGCGGCGAGCAGGTCGCCTTGCTCGCTCTGTTCGACACCTTCGGTCCGGGCAATCGGCTGTTCGAGGTCGCGCGTGCCGGCTCGATCGAACGCATGGGCTACAAGTGGCAGGATCGTTGGCGGCGCTCGCGCGCCCTCAGTTCGAGCGAGCGCTGGAAAATGATCTCGAATGCACTACGATGGCGCAGTGAACGTGTCGTTGATCGATTCCGTACCGGATGGCATCGTCAGCGTAATACGGCGCTCCCGCATGCGCTTCGATATCGCGAGTTGGAGCAAAACCACGAGCGCGCCTATTTTGCCTACGATCCGCAGCCGTACGCGGGAAAGATCGTCCTGTTTCGCGCCGCCGAGCATCCGGAGGAAATGAATGCTACGCGCACACTCGGCTGGGAGCGTGTCGCCAGCGGCAAAATCGAAGTGATTGATCTGCCCGGTTCCCACGGCGACCTGATCGAGCAACCATTCCTGGTAGAAGCGTTGCGCGATGCACTGGCGCGCGCGCGTACACAAAGCCCCGAAATGCCCCATGCGCGGCGCGCGGCAGGCTGAGGCAAATTCCACCCAAACCTTATAACCAGTGTGTCAGGTCTCGTTGGATCAGGACGGACAGACATTCCACATCGCGCTTGCACAGTTCCCTCAACTGATCGTCCCGCGGATCCGTCGTGGGTCGACGCTCAGTGCGCCGAATAATCGATAAAAAACGACGCCTGATGGAGTACGGCGCGAGAAAACTCGCGAGCTGCCTCACCCCGGGTCGGGTGTATACGAAGGTCAGGGCGCGTTCCAGCGATCCTTCTCGTGGCGTTTCATTGTGTATGCGAAACTCAGGGCGGAAAGATCTCTCCACGCCCAGAAACTCGAGGATTTCCCTGAACGTTGCCTCCGGGGCAGTCACCAGATCTTCCAGCAATACGACCTTCAGGCGGCCGCCGAACACGCGTTGGTAGCGTTCGACCTGAGGCGCGAATCGACTCATCCGAAAGTAGTCGAGCCAATGCGCCACCCCATTTTTCGGAAGCCGCAATCCGTGGCGGCGATCTTCACTGGCGCCCACCGCCTCGTAAAAGTCGACGATGTCTTCCTGTTGGTAACGCAAAAGTTCGCGATGATAAGAGTGCATCATTTCCACCGGGGGTCGAAGCATTACCAAGATGCGCGCCTCGGGGCAGAAGTCCCTGATTGCGGCGGGGGCGTGTTCCGAAACCAGGTAATTGGTCGAGGCGTCACCTCTCAGGAACATTCCCTCGGATCCCTTGTAAAGCGCCAGATAATCGCCGCGATCCCTGATGGCATATCTGTCGAGAATTTCCAGGTCAGGACAGAAATGGTTGGGCTCCTTGGTACGCGAATAATCGCGCTCATCGAACGGGAAGAAAATCTGCGGGTGTTGACGCAGATACTCGTAAAGCGAGGTCGTGCCGCATTTCGGGGCGCCAACAAGAAAGAGATTGGGGCGTATGGAAACCGCGGTGTCTGTTTGGCACTGTGACGCGGCGGACTTGCCGGTGTCGTGCATGTCAGTCCTGTGCCTTGTACTTTGAATCTTGCAGCGAGGATTGATACGACGCGCCCAATCTTCGTTTGAACAGGCGCTCCGCTGCCGCGGCAGTGGCTGGATCGGTCGGATCCGGTGCTTGCCAGAAAGGAAGGCGCAGCACACCAAGCGCAAGTAAATAAGCTGCATACGGCGCGAAAGCGACTTGGCCTTTCCAGCGACCCGGCAGCATGTGGCGAACCAGATGGACCCAGTTCGACGCGTTGGCGAAGCTGATCACCGTGGCGATCGAAACATCGAGCGTGCGCGTCGTATGCCACCAACCGGAAGGGTTGAACAGCAGCTCGCCGGGATGAAGGGTGAAACGGTACATCCTGGCATTGGCAAATTTGGGGAAACGTCGCAGATCGGCGGTGCTCGACATCGTCGATCTGCGATACATCCTCCCCGGCGCTGGGGTACAGGTTTTCCGTATCCTCCGGAGCGAAAACGAAGAATTCCTTGCGACCGTGCCATTGCGCGATGGTCGCATGGCAGCGAAAGCGGTCCAGATGCAGATAAGGGAAACGGATGTTCGCTCCGGTCAGGTTGATGTCGGTCTGCGCCAGCCGCACCAGCATGGCGCCAAATCCCCGTTTCGTCAGATCCGGCCAGCGCGCGAACGGATACTCCAGCCAGTTCGGCCGGGCGGCGAGCGGAAAAGGCGCCAGGTCTGGCAGGATTTCCGGCAGCAACCAGGGTAGTGGCCGTTCGCGCAGGAACGGCGGCGGTCGCAGCGGATCGAGCACGCAATCGATCATCTCGGAAACGGACATGTCGCCGCTGTCGGTGTGCACGATGCGGCCGCCGATTCGCTCCTTGAAGTAGTACGGCGTCCAGAGCGTGCGGGCCGGACATCGCTCCAACGCATCGGTCAGGATTACGGGCTTTCGCGGTTTCAGGTACTCCTGTTCGAACGCCCGGTAGCTGAGGCCGGCGCGGCGGTCGATCGTTCCTGTTTGCATGCTCAATGACCCCGCCGTCTTTGAATCGGCATCATCCATGGGAATCCCGCAAAGCGGTAGTGCGCGAACTGCCCGCTCGAAGGAAAACAGGTCGATCGCCCACGGACCAAAAGCATGGTATCCACTACAGCCAGTGCGACAGATCGCGTCCGATCAATTCAGCCAGCCGCTCGACGTCGGGCCGACAAAGCGCCCGCAGTTTTCGTCCCGCGGATCCGGTTCGGGATTGGTGCGCCCGGTGCGGCGCACCGCAGACAGCAACGCTCGCCGGACCCTGTAAGGCACCAGGGCACGAGCAGCCTTGTTCACGTGCGGATGCAGGTAGACCGATCTTATCCAGGCTTCGATGGGCGTCTGTCCGGGTTTCTCGTTGTAGACGCGGAAATCAGGTCGGAACGAACCGTCGACGCCCAGGAAAAGGAGGATCTCTCGAAACGTCTCCTTTGGTGTCTTCAGCAGATCTTCAAGCAGCACGACCTTCACCGCCTCTCGTCCGAAGGCATCGTAGTAGCGTTCGACCTGCGGCGCGAAACGGCTGATGCCGAGATAGTCAAGATAGTTTCGATTTCGGTACGCACACGGCAGAAAAGCATTCGTGCGGGGATCGTAGGTCGCATTGATCGCTTCGTAGAAATCGGGAACGTCATCCCAATGCACGCGGATCATGTCAGCGTGATAGGACCGCATCATGTCGACGGGTGGACGCAGCATGACAAGAATCCGTGCATCGGGACAAAACGCCTGGATCCTTGCGGCGGCTACGTCCGAGTACAGATAGCAGGTCGACGCATCGCCTCGCCTGATCGCCCCCTCGCTTCCCTGATAGAGCGCCAGATAGTCTTGCAGATTGGTGATTGAACCTCTTTCCTGCACGTCCAGATCAGGGCAGAAGTATTTGGGTTCCTTGGTTACCCAGTAATCGTCGAGGCTCGATGGGAAGAATAGGTCCGGATGACGGCGCAGATACTCATAAAGCGAAGTCGTTCCGCACTTGGGTGCGCCAACGAGGA
>CAVZIT010000006.1:0-941709 GCA_963775445.1 uncultured Gammaproteobacteria bacterium
AACCTCGCCTCGTCCCAAATCTCCACGCCGACTTCCCTCGCCTTGTCGAGCTTTGATCCGGCCGCTTCTCCCGCTACAACGAAGCTGGTTTTCCTGGACACGCTGCCGGCAACCTTTGCACCAAGGGCTTCGAGTTTTTCCTTCGCTTCCTCGCGCGTCAGCGCAGTGAGCGTGCCGGTCAGGACGACGGTCTGGCCTTCGAGCGGGCCGGTGGCGGTAGCGCGAACGTGTGCGGTGGCCTTGTTCAGACGCGCGAGCGCTTCGGCGCAACGTTCGTGCGAGCGCGCGCCCGTCGCGGCTGTGCAGAAACGCGTGCACGGCATCGGCGGTGTCCTGCGGCAGACCGGTTGCGACGAGCGCTTCGACATCGGCCGCAAGAATCGCCTCGATCGAATCGAAACCGGACGCAAGCTGCTCGGCGCGCTTCGGCGTCAGCTTCGGGATTTCCATCTGCGCAAGCACGCTGCCGAGATCGAGCGCACGCGCGCAGCTTCGGCGACGGCGCGTGCGCATCGCCGATTTCGACGCCGCGCGCAAGCAGGTCGTCGATGACCTGCTGGTTGCCTTGCTGTTCGAAGAACGCGTCGATCGCGCGTGCGACTTCGCCGCCGATGTCGGGCACGAGTTTGAGCAGTGGCCACGGCAGATGGCGGATGAGTGCGAGTTCGCCGAACCACACGGCCAGTGCCTTGGCAGTGCTTTCGCCAACGTGCGTGATGCCGAGCGCGTAGAGGAAACGCGCAAGCGTCGTGCTTCTGCTCGCCTCGATCGCCTTGATCAGGTTCTCGGCCCACTTGGTCGCGACCTTGCCGGACTTCACGGTGTCGGGCGTTGTCCCATCGCGCTCGTCCGCGCGACGTTTCATTTCGAGGAGATCGTCGAGCGTCAGCTTGTACAGATCGGCGACTGATTTCACGTAGCCAAGATCGGACAGATCCTCGATGTAGCGCTCGCCGAGTCCGTCGATGTCGATCGCGCGACGCGACGCGAAATGGAAGATCGCCTGCACGCGCTGCGCGGCGCAGGTCAGCTCGCCGGTGCAGCGCGAAACTGCCTCGCCCTCCTCGCGCACGATGTCGGACCCGCAGATCGGGCAATGCGTCGGCATGGTCCACGGCGTGGTCTTTTTCGGACGCAACTCCGGCACGACGCGCACGACTTCGGGAATCACGTCGCCCGCGCGGCGCACGATGACGGTGTCGCCGACGCGCACGTCGAGCCGCGCGACCTGGTCGGCGTTGTGCAGCGTCGCGTTGGTGACAGTCACGCCACCGACCTGCACCGGCGCGAGTTTCGCGGCTGGCGTCGCCGCGCCGGTGCGACCGATATTGATGATGATGTCCTCGACCGTGGTCTGCTGTTCCTCGGCCGGAAACTTGTGCGCGATCGCCCAGCGCGGCGTGCGCCCGACGAAACCGAGTTCGCGCTGCGCGGCAAGATCGTCGACCTTGTACACGACGCCGTCGATGTCGAACGGCAGGCTGTCGCGCTTGGCGCCGATCTTCGCGTAATAGGCCAGGCAGCCTTTCGCACCGCGCGCCGTCTCGACCAGCTTGCTGACCGGCAAACCCCATTCCCGAAGTTGCGCAAGCGTCGCCGAATGCGTCGCCGGCAGCGATGCGCCTTCTACCACGCCGAGCGCATAGGCGTAGAACGCGAGCGGGCGCCGCGCGGTGATGCGCGGATCGAGCTGGCGCAGCGAACCGGCCGCGCCGTTGCGCGGATTCGCGAGCACCTTGCCGCCTTCGGCGCGCGCGCGCTCGTTCCACGCCTCGAAGGCAGCGCGCGGCATGTAGACCTCGCCGCGCACCTCGAGCACGCGCGGCCATCCCTTTCCGCGCAAGCGCAGCGATCGATCCTCATTTGTTCCGCCGCGCAAGCGCAGCGATCGATCCTCATTTATCCCGCTGCGCAAGCGCAGCGGAATGGACTTGATCGTGCGCAGGTTCGCGGTCACGTCCTCGCCGGTCTCGCCGTCGCCGCGCGTCGCACCGCGCACGAACGCGCCATCCTCGTAGCGCAGGCTGATCGCGAGCCCGTCGAATTTCGGTTCGACCGAGAACGTGGGATCGTTCTGATCGAGCCGTTGCTCGATGCGGCGCTCGAAATCCTCGACCTCGGCTTCGCTGAATGCGTTGGCGAGCGAGAGCATCGGTATCTCGTGGCGCACCGAGGCGAACGCAGCGGAAGGCGCGGCACCGACACGCTGCGTCGGGGAATCCTGAGTGATCAGCTCGGGATGCTCCGCTTCGAGCGCTTCGAGCTCGCGCATCAGCTTGTCGTAGGCGGCGTCCGTGATGTCCGGATCGTCGAGCACGTGATAGCGATGATTGGCCTGATCGACGCGCGCGCGCAGCGCCGCGGCTTTCGCGGCGAGATCGGACGAAGTGCTATTCTTGGCCATCCAGCTGCCATTTTAGCCGCTGAAGCCTTGCGAGGCGTGCCCGCTTGAAACCACGCATGCCGCCCGCACTTCGACTTGTCCGCCCTGCCGATACAAACGCGTGACCCCGACCGACGACACCGTCACCCGCAAGCGAAAACTCTCCGCTTACGCGCGCATCCTGCCGTATTTCCGGATGTATCGAGGGCTGCTCGCGGGCTGGCTTGTGTTCCTCGCGTTGTCGTCCGCGGCGACCCTGATCCTGCCGCTCGCGGTGCGCTACATGATCGACCGCGGTTTCGCGCATGCCGATCCAGCGACAATCAACGCGAGTTTCATCGGGCTGTTCGCGGTCGCCTGCGTGATGGCGGTGGCGAGTGCCGGACGTTTCTTCTTCGTCAGCCTGTTCGGCGAGCGCGTCGTGGCCGACCTGCGGCGTCGCCTTTATACGCATCTCCTGACGCTCGATGCGACGTTCTACGAAACCACGCGTGTCGGCGAACTCGTCTCGCGCCTCGCGGCGGACACCGAACTGGTGCAGACCGTGGTCGGGTCGAGTCTTTCGATCGCGCTTCGCAACACCGTCATCCTGCTCGGCGCATCGACTGCGCTGCTCTTGACCAGCCCGCACCTGACCGGACTTGCCGCGCTGGTGATTCCGCTCGTGATCCTGCCGATCATCGTGTTCGGCCGGCGGGTGCAACGCCTCTCGCGCGAGAGCCAGGACCGCATTGCCGACTCGACCGCGGTCGCGAGCGAAACGCTGCACGCCATCCATACCGTGCAGGCCTACACACGCGAACCGGTCGAGGGCAAGCGCTACACCGACGCGGTCAATCGCGTGCTGTCCACAGCGCGACGTCGCATCGGCGTTCGTGCCGGCTTGACGGCGCTGGTCATCCTGCTGGTGTTCGGTGCCATCACGCTGGTGCTGTGGGCGGGCGCCAAGGCAGTCGTCGGCGGCGCAATGGATGCGGGCGTGCTCGGGCAGTTCGTGCTGTATGCGGTGTTCGCGGCCGGCTCGGTCGGCGCGCTCAGCGAAGTCTGGGGCGACGTGTTGCGCGCCGGCGGCGCGCTCGAGCGCATCGGCGAGTTGCTCGATACCGCCCCCGCAATCCGCTCGCCCGCCGAGCCCGGCGCATTGCCTTCGCGCGTCCGCGGCGCAATTCATTTCGACGAGGTCGAGTTTGCCTATCCTTCGCGACCCGATCGCGCGGCGCTGCACCAGTTCAGCCTCGATATCGAGCCCGGCGAAACGGTTGCGCTGGTCGGACCCTCGGGCGCGGGCAAGACCACGGTGTTCCAGCTGCTGTTGCGTTTCCACGATCCGCTGCGTGGCCGCATCGCGCTCGATGACGTGGATATCCGCACGCTGTCGTTGCACGATCTGCGCGCGGCATTCGCGCTGGTGCCGCAGGAACCCGTGCTGTTCGGCGCGAGCGCCGCCGACAATATCCGTTTTGGGCGCACCGATGCCGACGACGCGGAAGTGGTCGCGGCTGCCGAGGCGGCCGAAGCCGCCGAGTTCATCGATGAGCTGCCCGAAAAATACGAAACCCAGCTTGGCGAACGCGGCGTGCGTTTGTCGGGCGGCCAGCAACAACGCATCGCGATTGCGCGTGCGTTGCTGCGCGATGCGCCGGTGCTGTTGCTCGACGAGGCCACCTCGAGCCTCGACGCGCAATCGGAACATCTCGTGCAGCAGGCGCTCGACCGACTGATCCGCGATCGCACCACGCTGGTCATCGCGCACCGCCTCGCCACCGTGCAACGCGCCGACCGTATCGTGGTCATGGACGCGGGGCGCATCGTCGCTCAAGGCACCCACGCGGAACTGGTACGCGCCGGCGGCCTGTACGCCGAGCTTGCGCGGCTGCAGTTCGCAGCCTGAGCTCGCAACGAGGCCTTGGCCATGGACGCACCGCCGTTGCATCGGAAGTCCATGCTTTCGGAAACCGAACTCGCCGCGCAACCGCTCGATCGTGCGGTTGCGTTGCCGGCGCACTGCTACACCGATCCCGCCCTGTTCGCATTCGAGCGCGGAGCGATCTTTGCGCGCGCCTGGCAACTGGTCGCGCGCAGCGCGGACCTCGCGGCATCGGGCGATCACACCGTTGCCGAAATCGCGGGCGTTCCGCTGCTGATCGTGCGCGGCGCCGATGGCGAATTGCGCGCGCTGCACAACGTCTGCCGGCACCGCGCCGGTCCGATCGCAACCTGCGATGGACGCGGCGCGCGTCGCCTGGTCTGCCGCTACCACGGTTGGAGCTATGACCTTGACGGCCGTTTGCTCAGCGCCTCGGACATGGACGATGCGGCCGGATTCGATGCCTCGAAGATCTCGCTGCCGCAAGCGCGCATTGCGCAGTGGCAGGGCCTCGTGTTCGCTGCGCTTGGAGAGGCCCCGCCGCTCGAAGACGTAGTCGCCGGGATCGACCAGCGCATCGGATCCGACGCATTCGCCGATCTCGCATTCGAACGCAGCGTCACCTACGACATCGCCTGCAACTGGAAGACCTACGTCGACAATTTCCTCGAGGGCTATCACCTGCCGCTGGTGCATCCGGAACTCAACCGGCTGCTCGATTACCGCCGCTATGCGACCGAAACCGCCATCTGGTCTTCGCTGCAATCGAGCCCGATCGACGGGAGCTCTGGACCGTACGCGAGCGGCGAGGCGCTTTACTATTTCCTGTGGCCGAACATCATGTTGAATATCCTGCCCGGGCGCCTGCAAGTAAATCGCGTCGTTCCGCTGGAGACCCAGCGCTGCCGCGTGGAGTTCGATTATTTCCATGCGCCCGGCGGAAATGCGGGAGCGGTCGCTGCACCAGACGAGGATGAGGCCTTCAGCGATCTGGTCCAGCGGCAGGACATTGCGATCTGCGAGCGTGTGCAACGCGGACTCGCATCGGGTTCCTATGTCGCGGGGCGGCTCAACCCGCGCCACGAGCGCGGTCTGCATCATTTCCAGGAGTTGGTGCGCTCGGCCTATCGCACCCAGCTCGACGCACACTGAGGCGATCCGGCGCCGACGTTCCGGACGCGTCACGCTCCGGACCGCGATTCAATTCGAGCGCACGAGCAACTGCCAGCGCGACGCACTCGTCGCGCTGGCGCGCGTGTCGAAAAGTCACTCGGAAACCTGCTGCCCGCGCTCCGCTGCGAACGGAAAGCCGCGGCGCGCGTCGACACTCGAGTCGATTCAGGAGAGCGGCTGCACCCCGGCCGCCTGCGAGCCCTTGGGGCCCTGCACGACCTCGAAATTCACGCGCTGTCCCTGTTGCAGCGTGCGAAAGCCATCCGAGTTGATTGCCGAATAATGCACGAAGATGTCATCGCCCCCTTCCTCTGGCGCGATGAATCCAAACCCCTTGGAATCATTGAACCACTTCACCGTACCGGTACGCATCTTGGAAACCTCTTGCAGTTGGGACCTGCACGGCGTTCACGGCCGGGACCAACGATCGAACTCGACCTCATCGGCAGGCCGACCAAGTATAACAAGTGTTAAACGCAAGAAAGCAAGTCCGCGCGCATCGGGACTATTCCGCACCAGGCCTCATTATTGGCCACCGGACGGGCTCTCCCATGGCCGCCCCCCGCGGGACGCCGGCGACGGCGTCTGGTGCTTCAGGCCGTCAGGAGCTGGCTTATCAGGGCCGGTACCAAAGCGGTGGCGGATGCGAGGTTGGCGAGGATTTCGTCGAGGCCGATTTCAACAGCCGAGGATCGCGGATCGCACCCGGCGGCCCAGTTTGCGACGAGCGCAAGGCACGCGTAGGCGAGGCCCAGTTCTCGCGCCAGCGCGGCCTCGGGCATGCCGGTCATGCCAACCAGGTCGCACCCATCACGGCGCATGCGCGCGATTTCGGCACGCGTCTCGAGCCGCGGGCCCTGGGTCGCGCCGTAACATCCGCCGTCGACCATCGCGATCTGCGCGCGCTGACCGGCTTCGAGCAGATCGTGCCGCAACGCGGCGTCGTAGGGTTCGCCGAAATCGATGTGACGCACTTTCGCGTCCGGCGCATCGCAATAGGTACCGGCACGTCCCCACGTGTAGTCGATGATCTGATCCGGCACGACCAGCACCCGCGGGCCGAGATCTTCGCGAATGCCGCCGACGGCATTGATGCCGACCACGCGGCGGGCCCCGAGCTCATGCAGCGCCCACAGATTGGCGCGGTAGTTCACCTGCTGCGGCAGGATGGAATGCTCCTTGCCGTGGCGCGCGACAAAGGCGAGTCGCGCCTCGCCGAGCTGGCCGATGACGATCGGCGCCGATGGCGTGCCGAAAGGTGTATGCAGCGCATGCTGCGTGCTGTCGGCAAGCGCTGGAAGATCGTACATGCCGGTGCCGCCGATCAGCGCGAGATCGATCTTCATTTTCAGGAGCCTCCAGAGTGTTCACCGAGGCATGCGAACATCGCATGCGGCGTCCCCTCAAGGCCAACTCGCTTGACGCGAGTGCGTCGTCTCGCGGGCGGGGAACGGTCGCGCATCTGCAAATCCATTTTCATCGCGGTGTCACAACGCATAGATCGCGGGCAGATTGCGGCCCTGTTCGTGGTAGTCCATCCCATAGCCGAAAACATATCGATCCGGCACTTCGACGCCGATGAAATCCGCCACCAGGTCGGGTACGCGTCGATCATGGCGCTTGTCGCAAAGGACCGCGATGAGCACCCGCCGCGCACCACGGTCAAGGCAGTCATCGCGAATCGCCTTGAGCGTGTGGCCCTCGTCGAGGATGTCGTCGACCAGCAGGACCTCGCGTGCGTCGAGCGGCAACTGCGGTCGCCTGATCCAGTCGAGCTGGCCGCCTTCGGTTGCGCCGCGATACCGCGTCGCGTGCGCGTAATCGAACTCGAGCGGCGCCTTGATCGCGGTCGCAAGCTGCCCCGCGAACACCAGACCACCCTGCATGATCGGGACAAACACCGCCGCATCGCCATCGAGCGCCAGATCGACTTCGCGGCCGATGCGGGCGATGGCTGCCTCGAGCACCGCACGCTCGTGGATCAGCTCGGCGCGAATCAATGCCTCGGCAAGCGAAGACCGTTGCATCTCAACCGACCTTCGCGGATCGATCGAGCGCACCGACGCGCGCGATGAAAAGGTCACGCTGCGGATTGTCGACCAGCGCATCCCAGCTCTGCGCTGCGTTGCCGCGCAGTCGCACGAGTCGCTCGGCAGCGCAGGCAGCCATCTCGTCGCTGGCCGCAAGCGCTTCGGGCACGATGGCGGGATCGCAGGCCAGGACCAGATCGCAGCCCGCCGCGAGATGCGCGCCGATGCGTGCGGCGACGCCGCCGAGGCCGTGCGCCGCGGCCATGCCGATATCGTCGCTGAAAACGGTTCCGCGAAAACCCAACTCGCCGCGCAGGATCCCGCCAATCCAGACGGTCGAGCAACCCGCGGGCTGCGCATCGACGGAAGGATACTTGACGTGCGCCATCATCACCGCTTCCGCTCCCGCCGCGATCGCGTCGGCAAACGGCACGAGGTCGGTGCGCCGCAACTCGGCGAGGGAACGCAAGTCCTCGGCGATCTCGACATGCGTGTCCTCGGCGATCGAACCATGCCCGGGGAAATGCTTGAGCGTCGCCGCCATGCCGCCCAGGTGCATGCCGCGCAGATACGCCTGCACCAACTCCGAGACGACGGCCGGATCGGCATGCAGGGCACGCTCGCCGATCGCGCGATTGCCGCGGGCGAGATCGGCGACCGGCGCGAAGCTCAGATCGATATCGACCGCGCGCATCTCGCTCGCCATGAGCCATGCATGTTCCTCGGCCAGCGCAATCGCGCGGGTCGCGTCGCGATCGTACAAGCGGCCCAATGTCGCCAGCGCCGGCAACCGCGTAAAGCCATCACGCAGGCGCTGCACCGGGCCGCCTTCCTGATCGACGCAAACCAGGAACGGACCCGGTCGCACGGCGCGTATCGAATCGATCAGCGCGGCAACCTGTGCGCGATCGTCGACATTGCGACCAAACAGGATCACCCCGCTGACCTGCGGCATGGCCAGCCATGCGCGCTCATCGCCGCCGAGGGTCTTTCCGGGAATTCCTATGATCAGCATCGGCCGTGCGCGCTTCGATCCGTCGGGAGGCGCGTCGCGATGCATTCGCGACGCACGAGTGTTCATTATAGAAGAGTCGCCGCGATATCCCTTCTCCTGGGTGAAGGCAGACGCGCTTCATCAAGACGACGTGGCTACATCGCTAGCTCCGCCCAGCTGGGCAGGATGTCCCGAGAGCGGTCGTGGCAAGCACCGCAGGCACGCGTCGCAGATAGGCCAGCCGGACCGTCTGCGCTGCCGCTGCTCCCTTTCGGCAGCGACCGCTTACCCCGCCGGCAGGCAAGACCCGACTTCGCAACGTGCCATCTGATTTTTTCCGGCGTCGATGGCCACGAGCGACCAGCTACCCGGGTCAACGTTCGAACAGCGCGATCGACTCGACATGGGCGGTGTGCGGAAACATGTCCATCACGCCCGCGGCAACAAGCTCGAAACCGTGTTTGTGCACCAACGTCGCGGCGTCGCGCGCAAGCGACCCGGGATGGCACGACACGTAGAGCACGCGCTTCACCGACGGATGCGGCAGGTATTCGAGCAGCGCGGCCGCGCCGGAACGCGGCGGATCGAGCAGCAACTTGTTGCTCGCCGTCGGATGCGCCCACGGCGCGTCGCGATGGTCGGCGTTGAGGTCGGCGGCGACGAATTCGATATTCCCGATGCCGTTGCGCGCGGCATTTTCACGGGCCCGCGCAATCAATCCCGCATCGCCTTCGACACCGATGACAGCGGCAACGCGTCGCGCGATCGGCAGGCTGAAGTTGCCGAGACCGCAAAAGAGATCGAGCACGCGATCGTGCGGTTGTGGATCGAGCAATTCCAGCGTACGCGCAATCATGCGCTGGTTCATGCCCGCGTTCACCTGGACGAAATCGAGCGGGCGAAAGACGATATCCACGGCAGCGTCATCGACATGGAACGACAGTTCGATCCGTTCCGGCCACAATGATTCCACGCTGTCCGGGCCTCCCGATTGCAACAGGATCGCAAGCCCGTGCTTGCGGCCGAATTCGCTCAAGGTATCCCGGTCGGTTGGCGACAACGGTGCGAGGTGGCGAAACACCAGCGCGACGGTATCGTCGCCCGCCGCTATTTCGATCTGCGCAATCGATCGCTTCGCCTCGAGCGTGGCGATCATCCGCCCGAGCGCACCGATGCGCTCTCCCACTTCGGGCAGCAACGTGTGACAGTGTTCGAGATCGGCCACGAAACGGGGATTTTCTTCGCGGAAACCGACCAGCACCCGGCCCTTTTTTTCGACCCACTTCACCGACAGGCGACCTTTGCGCCGATAACCCCAGGGCTGGTCGGCCAGCGGATCCAGCCAGCGCTGCGGCTCGACCTTGCCGATGCGTTCGAAGTTTTCGCGCAGCACGCGCTCCTTCGCGATGATCTGTGCCGCGGGCGCCAGATGCTGCAACGCGCAGCCGCCGCACATGCCGAAATGCGCACAGACCGGGTCGACGCGATCGGGAGAGGTCCGAAGCAACGTCTCGACCTTGGCCTCGTCGAACGCGCGGTGGCGCCGCACGATGTGTACCCGCGCCCGCTCGCCCTTGAGCGCACCCGTGACAAAGACTGCCTTGCCATCGATGCGCGCGACGCCGCGCCCATCGTGCGCGAGGTCGGTTATTTCAACTTCGATCGATTGCATCCAGAATTCCCGCACACTTGTTGTCCGTTGCCGGGACGAGTTGACCTTTTCTCTCGCGCCGCCCGACGCGATTGATCAACCACGAAGCCCGAATCGCGTTGCACGCTACCGTGCGACACGCTGGCGAGCGATCACACGGCGGAGTGCACGGATCATCAGCGCGATCACCGGGCGACGGTTGACGTCCATCGCGTCGAGCGCCATTGTGACAGCGTCTGTTCCGGGGGGCGTGGTTGTCGTGTTGCACATCCTGATCGCCGATGACAATCCGCTGAGTCTTCGCTATTTCGTCGAGGCGCTCGCCCGGCCCGGCACGGAATGCATCGCGGTGGCGTCCGGCGAAGAGGCCATCTCGCGTTGCCGCACGCAACGATTCGACCTGCTGCTGCTCGATGCGCGCATGCCCGGCTCCAGTGGGACCGAAACCCTGGCCTGCATACGCGAAAGTGACGGCGATTCGCGAAACAGCGTTGCCATCGCGACGACCGCCGCGGACGACGCGGATACGATCGCGGGGCTGCGGCGCGCGGGCTTCACCGACGTGCTGACCAAGCCGATCACGATCGCGGCGCTGCGCGCAGCGGTCGAGCGGCATCTGGTCCAGCGATCCGACGCAATGGTATCCGCGCCCTGCGGCCGCACCGACCTCGATGATGACGGCGCGCTGCGAATCAGCGGTGGCGATCCGGCGATTGTCGCTGCGTTGCGCGGCCTCCTCGCCGCGGAGCTTGCCAAACTTCGTGAGGAGTTTCGCGCGCTATCGGCGTCGCGTGACTGCAACGCGCTTGACGAACGCCTGCACCGGCTCGATGCCTCAGCCGGGTTTTGCGGAGCCGCCGCATTGACCCATGCGATCGCCATCATGCGCCGCGCGAACACTCGGGCCGGTGCGTGGCCCACCGCCGCTATCGCGGAATTCCTGCGCGCATGCGACGAGACGCGTGTCGAATTGATGCGCTGAGACCTGTATCGCGCTCGCGCAACCAGCGCCCTGCCTGACACCACATCCGGTTGGCTCGAACGTCCGTTGATCAGGAAGCCGGCCCGGTCGGTGCCGATGCGTCGGGCAACGATCGCATTGACCAGGCCTTGAGCGTGCCGCCGGCCAGCTGATGGCGGATCACGATCCGCACAAGCCGCCGCAATTCCGCAAGATGCGCACGATCCGGCATGTCGTCCCGATGCAAGGCCAGCAACGCGTCGCCGCTGATGGAAAATGCGCCCGGCTGGTCTCGCCAGACCAATGGACCCGCTTCCGGATCGTAGGCGTAGCTGGTGCCGCGCACGACCGGCTCGCCGGTGTCTGCTGCGTGCGTCAGCGCGAGCGCATAACCGAGAGCGGCCAGCAGATCGCGCTCGAACCGGCGCAGCGTCCAGTCGATCGCGGCGCCTTCGGCCAGCGCCGCAAGGCAATCTGCATAGGCGTCGAACGCCGCCACGTGCGCATCATTGCGCGCGGTCAACCGCAGCACCAGTTCGTTGAGATACATGCCTGCAAACAGGGCGTCGCCAGCGAACACGAATGGTGACGCCACCGATTCGACGGCGGTCAACGTGCCGAGTTCGCCGCGCGCCTGCCACGCGAACAACAGCGGTTGCAGCGGTTGCAACAATCCGCGTGGCACGCGCGAGCGTTCACGACGCACACCGCGCGCGACCAGGCCGACGCGGCCGTGATCGCGGCTCAGCACCTCGAGCAGCAGCGAAGTTTCCCGATAGGCGCGCGCGTGCAGGACGTAGCCGGGTTGCTGCTCGATGCGCGTCACTGGCATGGCGATCGGATCGTTCGCTCAATCAATCGTCGTCGTCCCACGGCGATTTCTTCGATTGCGACGGCGTCCGCTGCGTCGTTTCGCCGGCCGCCACCGCGGACCATATCGCCAGCGCATCGCGCGTCGCCGCGACATCGTGTACGCGCACGATCCTGGCGCCGCGCTGCACGGCGATCAAGGCGGCGGCGGCTGAACCCACCGCGCGATCGCTGCCGCCATCGCGGCCCGTCAGTTTTCCGATCATTGCCTTGCGCGACAGGCCGACGAAGACACCGGCGGCGAGATCGCGGAAACGTTCGAGTCCGCGCAGCAACGCGAGGTTGTGCTCGAGCGTCTTGCCGAAGCCGAAACCCGGATCGACCAGCACGCGGCGCTTGTCGATACCGGCCATCTCGCAAGCAAATACGCGCTCGGCAAGAAAGCGATGTACCTCGGCGACCACGTCATCGTAGCGGGGATCGTCCTGCATCGTGCGCGGCTCGCCCTGCATGTGCATCACGCAGACAGGCACTTTCAATTCCGCCGCTGTATCCAGCGCGCCTTCGCGACGCAAGGCATGCACGTCATTGATCATGCCGGCACCGGCTGCCACCGCCGCGCGCATCACGTCGGGTTTCGATGTATCGATGCTGATCGGTACGTCGACTTTTGCGGCAAGGGCCTCGATCACCGGGACCACGCGCGCGATTTCAGCCTCGGCCGCCACCTCGACGGCACCCGGCCGCGTCGATTCGCCGCCAATATCCAGCAAATCCGCGCCCTGCTCCACCATCGCCACACCGCGCGCGACGGCGGCAGCGACGTCATCGCGCAATCCATCGCCCGAAAACGAATCGCCCGTGAGGTTCAGGACGCCGCAGATGCGCGGCCGGTCCAGCCGCAGCGCGCGTCCGGAGCAATCGAGATGGGCGGTCGTATCGAACATGTCGTTGCTTCAGCGCCCGGCGTCGCCCAGGCGCGCCATGATCTCGGCGTAGCGCGGCAACCCTCGCAGACCGTCCAGATCGGCATCGTGTTCGATCCAGTCGCGGAATCCCTGCCCGACCGAAACCGCGCGATCAAGCAGGTCGAGAGCGCGCTCGTTGTCGCCAAGGCGCGTGTAGGTACAGGCCGCGTTGTAGAGCGTGCCGAAATCATTCGGCTGCAAATGCAATGCCGCCTCGAGATTGCGGCGACCGCCGTCGGTGTCGCCCAGGCGCACCTGCATGCCCGCGGCAAGATACAGTGCGCGGCCATTCTCCGGGTCGGCGGCGATCTCGGTCAGCGCCAGCGGCAATGCGCGCCGCGTCAGTTCATCGCCGCGCGCGAGGTCGTGCAATGCGTCGGCGGCATTGGAAGCCAGCACCAGCGCCTGGAACTCGTCGGGACGCGCGCGATGCGCGGCCTCGAACTCCGCGATCGCCCGCGCATGTTGTCCTTGAGCGTAGCAATGCCGGCCGAAGTAGTAGTGGGCCTCGTAGAGCTCCGGGTTGAGCTCGATCGCGCGCTGGAACGCCGCAGTCGCGCCGTTGCTGTCGCCAGCCAGCGACAGGGTGTTGGCGCGAGCGACGTGCGCCTCCGCGAGATCCGGCGCGAGCTCCAGCGCGCGCCCTGCGGCCGTGAGCGAATCGCCCAGCGAACCTTCCCGTTTGATGATGCGCCAGGTCAGGAGCTGGCTCAGCGAATCGGCCAGACCGGCGTGAGCCTGTGCGTAATCGGGATCGAGTTCGACCGCGCGGCGAAACATCTGCGGCGCTTTCAGCCAGTTGTCGCTGCTCTTGAGCGACTGGATCTGCCGGCCACGCAGATAGAATTCGTAGGCGCGCATGTCGCGCGGCGCGTGGCGTTCGATGTCGAGCCTCGAGCCGGCCTTCAGCGACACCCGCAACGCCTGCGCCACATTGCGCGCAATTTCCTCCTGGATCGCGAAGATATCCTGCAACTTGCGGTCGAAGGTTTCCGACCACAGGTGATAGCCATTGCGTGCGTTGATCAACTGCGCGGTGACGCGCACGCGTTCGCCCGCCTTGCGCACGCTGCCTTCCATGATGGCCGCGACATTGAGTGCAGTGCCGATTTCTCGTGCGTCCATGGTGCTGTCGCGAAAACGAAATGACGAGGTCCGCGAAGCCACGCGCAAGCCGCGGACCGACGTGAGCGCATTGAGAATCTCTTCGGCGAGGCCTTCACAAAAGTGCCCCTGATTCCGGGCTTCGCTGAGATCCGTGAACGGCAGAATGGCAACCGATGCTTCGGGCGCCGGCGCGGGTGCCGGCGTCGCATTCGACTCCGGCGCCGGCGCAGGAGAGGTACGCTCGATGCCGTGCACGCCGATGTCGTACGCCCATGCCAGGACACAGGCAAGGACGAACCCGAGGAGAAGCAGCACGATCAACAAGCGCATCGACCATGCGGGCAGGCCGAGCGGATCGAACGTCGCATCCGCCACCTGGATCAATATCCAGCTCGCCACCAGGTAAACCGCAGCGACACGGAATACATGCCTGCGGCGGAACTCCGCGATGGATTGCTTCAGGGATCCGGTCCAGTCGCCCATGAGTTACGGCTCCGCTCGCATCCAGATTGGCACGCCCGCTTCCAGACACAGGAAAGTTACGGCCAAATGCTACACGCGTCCGACCGTAGCGTGTGACGAAATGGTATCCGGCACGGTCATGTCCCCGGCACGGTCATGTCCCTGCCGTGTTTCGCAATTACCGAGCCGACGCATCGGATGACGCGCCAGGCGCAGCTGCTTCGTCCGGCAGCGGCAAGCCGGCCTGCTTGCACAAGGTGGCAAAGCGCGGATCGTTTCTATAGGCAAGCACAAAAGGGTCGAGCAGCAGGCTTTCGATCAAATTCGGATCGTGTTCGCTCCACGCCCGCTCCAGCCATTCGAACATCTCGTCGGGCTGCTTGCGCAGCGCGTAAAGATCGGCGACGCCATAAGGCTCGCCCCCGCTTTTCCGGGCGACGTAATCCCGCAAGGCAGCGTCTGCTTGCCGGCGATCCGGACCGATCTGTTTCGCGGCCGCCAAAGCCCAGATCCTTGAGTCCGCGTCGGTTTCCAGGGTCGCATCGTGTAACGCGGACGCAAACTTCCCGCGAAGAATCTCGATCTGAGCCAAGGTCGAGTAAAGCTCCGGGTAATCCGGTTGCAAGGCCAAGGCCTTGCGAATTGCTCGTTCGGCAGCATCGAGCTGCCTTTGGGCGAACAGCGCCGAACCGAGGCCGGCGTAAAAGTCGGCGCGCAGTGGATCGGTGGCGATGGCTTTGCGGTAGAAACCGATCGCAGGCTGGAGTTGGCCGACGTTGGCCAACCCGTTGGCCAGGAATCCTGTCGTGGTGCCATCGTTCGGCGCCAGCGCCAAGGCCCGCCGATATTCGGTCACTGCGGCTTGCGGATCGTTATCGACAACCGACAGCAGGTATCCGCGAAAGAGATGCGTGGCCGCGGAATCCGGAGCGAGGGTCTGCTGTTTGTCTGCAGCCACTCGGGCCTCTTCGTACGCTTGGTGGCGTGCATCGCCGAGCAGTTGCTGCCCCAGATTGATCGAGGTAGTCGACAACACACCCCAGGCATACGCATAGGTCGGGTCAAGCTGGAGCGCTTGCTGGAGGAGCGCAATGCCCTGGTGCAGGCCGGTGTCAGTTCCACGGCGGGCGAGCGCGCGTCCCTGCAGCAAATACTCATAGGCTTGGACATTCCCACTCGGCGGCTTGTCGCTCGACACGGTAGAAGTGTCCAGCAGCTTGACCTGAAGCGCCGCGGCGACGGCGCGACCAATCAGCGCCTGAATGGCGAACACGTCTTTCAGTTGCTCGTCGTAGCTGTGCGACCACACGCTGATGCCGTCGGCGGCGCGGATCAGGCCGACGGTGACGCGGATGCGATCGCCCTGCTGGCGCACCGAACCCTGAATCAAATTGGCCACGCCGAGGATGACGCCGATCTGCGCCGGGCTTTTCCTGGCATCGCGGAACTTGAAACTGGAATACTTGCCGATCACCTTCAGCCCGTCGATCTGGGTGAGGTCGGAAATCAGCTCCTCGGACAAGCCGTCGGAGAAGTACTGCTGTCTGGAATCGCCACTTTCGTTGGCGAGCGGCAGCACTGCCACGGATTTTTCCGGCAGCTTGGCCAGCTCGGCGGCGATGGTCTCGGTATTGGCGGAGTTCGCCATGCCGTTCGCATCGCGATGCAGCACAAACTGGTTGGTGACCAGCAACACGATGGCAATCGCCATGATTCCGATGATCCAGAAGTCCAGCTTGCGGCCTGCTGAGTGCGCAATGGAATCATCCGGCGCGATCTCGCTCTCGCGCTTCAAGCCGGTCGGCGTGAATTCGTAGAACCACGCGAACGCGATCCAGAATGGAAAGCCGACGATCGCGGCGATCAAGAACCAGCGTGTGGTCCAGTCGGGCAAGCCCAGAGCGGGACTGAATTGCGAAAGGCCTTGTCCGAAGGCCCATATCGCACCCACGTAAAGCACGCCAGCACGAAACACGTTGCGGCGCTGGAGCTCCTCGAAAAAGGATGGCCTTTGGCTCATGTCGCGTCGGTGGCCGCAGGAGTGAAAGGCAAACCGATCTTTTTCAGCAACGCTCTGGAGCGCGGGTCGTTGCGAATGGTGTCGAAAGGCGGAGGCCACGCCAATTGTGAAACCGTGCTGTTGCCGTCAAGCGAAAAATCCTCAAGCACACCAAGGCTGCGATCGCGTTCGTTCCAACAAGGGGGGAACAGCGCGTGGACAACGTCTACTTTTTGCGCGCCGCGCTCTCCGTGATACCACGGCAGCACCAGCGCGACGCAGAATCCGGCTGCGAGCGCCAGGATCAGCAGTTTTTCGATCTGGTCGGGCCAACCGAAGCATTGCGCAACAACATCCAAAACCCGGATCGATGCGAAGGCAGCAGCTGTGCAGGCCAGCGCCCGTTGCACCAGCTTGCGCTGCTTGAGGCGCGCGAGGAATGCGGCAGCGGTTTCGCTCACGGCATCGGCTTCGCTTCGGTCGTGGTTGGCAGGCCGACCTTCTTGCAGAAGGCGGCAAAGCGCGGATCGTCCTTGTAGCGCAGCAGGAATGGATCGAACAGAAGTGAGCTGATGCCCGGGTCCTGGTTTGACCGGGCGCGCTCCAGCCAGTTGAACATCTGATCGGGATCGCGTCGCAGCGCCTGGACTTCGGCGATCTGGTAAGCGGCGTCACCGGCATGTCCATCGACCAGAGTCTTCAGCGCCGCATCCGCGGCCGCTTTATCGGGCGCCATCTGGCGTGCCAGCGCGAGCGCCATCTCCCGCCACAGTCCCGGCGGTTCCCGCTGCGCTGCAGCCAACGCGGCCGGGACATCACCGCGCAGGATTTCGATGGTCGCCAAGGTCTCGTGGTAACTCTCCGCCCCAGGCTTGAAGGCAATCGCCTTGCCGATCGCGGCCTTGGCCTCGTCGCCGCGACCCAACCCCCAGAGATACTGGGCCAGCCAGTTGTACCAGTTGGCATGCAGAGGATCGCTTACCAGCGCCTCTCGAGTCAGTTTTGCCGCCTGCGAGGGTTTCCCGAGCGTAGCTTGCAATACGCCCCACATGAATCTGGCCGCACCATCCTCCGGCGCGAGTTGCAGTGCGCGTTGAAACTCGGCATCCGCACCGGACCAGTCGAAATCCGCGCTTTGCAGCACATAGGCGCGTGCGAGATGCGCCGACGCGAGCGTTGGATCCAGCGCGAGTGCGCTATCGGCTGCGGAACGCGCATGGTCGTAACCTTGTTCCATGGCCGCACCGCTCAGCGATTGCGCGGCGTGGCCCGTCCACACATGCGACAACGCGGCATAGGCGGCCGCGTATTTCGGATCGAGCCGGATCGCCTCGTTGTAGTAATCGATCGCCTTGAGGTCATCCGCCGTGGTATTGCCTCCATCGTGAAACTGGCCTTGCAGATAGGCCGTGTACGCGTCGAGACTGCCGCTTGGCGGACGATCGCTTTGCACAACCGCGCCGCGAGTGCCCAGCAGTCTTGCTTGCAATGCGCTCGCGACGGATCGGGTGATGTCGTCCTGCAGCGCGAACAGATCCCTGTAGGGACGATCGTAGTGCTGCGACCACACCGTGCTGCCATCCTCGGCGTTCACCAGTTCCGCGCTGATGCGCACCTCGTTGCCCAGCCGTCGCACACTGCCTTCCAGCAGATGCGCCACACCGAGCTTGGTCCCGATGATCCTGCTGTCGTCCTTGCTGTTGCGAAACTGGAACGATGAATTGCGGCTGATGACCTTGAGGCCCGCAAACTGCGACAGCGCAGTGATCAGGTCCTCCGACAGGCCATCCGAAAAATACTGCTGGTCCTTGTCTCCGCTTTCGTTCGTCAGAGGCAGCACCGCGACTGATTTCTGCACAATCGTGGCGAGGCCTGGATCCGCTGCGCCCGCCGGTCCTGATTGCGTATGCCAAACCAAGCTGTTGGTCAGCAGCAGCACGACGGCCAAAGCCAGCACCGCGATGATCCATTTGTCGAGCTTGCGTCCGGTGGAGTGGGCAATGGAATCACCCGGCGCGATATCGCTTTCTCGCTTGAGGCCCTGTGGCGTGAACTCGTAGAACCAGGCAAACGCCATCCAGAACGGAAAGCCGATGACTGCGGCGATCACGAACCAGCGCACCGTCCAATCCGGCGCACCAAAGAACGGCGCGAGTTGCGCGATGCCCTGCGCCAGCGCCCAGACTGCGGCGGCGTAGAACGCGCCGGCGCGAAGCACATTGCGACGATGGAGTTCGGCGAAAAATCTGCGCGCCACGACTACCTATCCCCTTTCATCTTTGCAGGAGCGACGCCTCGAGTTTTCGGCCAGCCCTATTTTGCGCGCAAACGCGGTTCAAGACGCGCATCACCCGCCGTCGAAGGCGGCTTTTCAAGCAACGCCTCGAATCGGGGATCCTGGCGCAGCGCATCCCACACCGGGCTCAAGCGAAGTTCCGCCAGCGTTGCGCCATCGGGCTTCTCCAGCAGATGCGGCAGGGCCGCGATCGCCACGTCGGTGTCACGGCCGTCGCGTCCCCCCTCCACAACTGGCTTCCGCCCAGCGCCAGCAGATAGCACGGGCGATACAGTCCGGGCGATTCCTTCGGTTCAGTCAGGGCTTGTTCCAGCACCGCAATCGCGCCGGCGAAGTCGCGACGAAACCAAAGCAGCTTGATCCGACTGCGCAACGCATCGCCGTCGGCGGGATACAGCGTAACGCCCTCAAGCAGCTGGCCTGCTTCGTCGAGCTTGCCTTTCTCCAGCCACGCGTCGGCCTTTGCCGCGAGCAGACTCGACGAATCGGGTTCGAACTCGCGCAGGGCACCGTCGAAGTCGCGCAGACAGTGAGACCGGCAATGACCCACCGCCAGATGCGCCTCACCGAGTTCGGGCTGCAACTTGAGTGCGGTGTCGGCCGCTTGCTTGATTTCGCTGAGTTGGGTCGGTGTGCGATCGATGAAGTTGAAGTACATGTAGCTTTTGCCGATGGCGAGCCGTGCCCAGGCCAATGCGAAGTGGGGATCGATACGGGTCGCTTCGGCATACAGCTTCGCCGCGTGACGTGGCACGTCGGCCGACGACGCAAGGCTGCGCCATTCGAATGCGACGCCGCGCAGACAGGCGTCATGGGCTGCCGGGTCCTGCTTCGGGCGTACCTGCATTGCCGCGCGTTCGCCACCGCTCAAGCTGACCTTCAATGCGGCGGCGATGGTCTTGGCGACCTCGCTTTCAGCCTTGAAGATTTCATCGACCCGGCGGTCATAGCTCTCGGACCACAGGCGTTCGCGTAGAACGCACCCGCGCGCAGGACATTCCGGCGTTTGAGTTCGGAGAAAAAACTGCGCGCCACGATTACCCGTCCCTTTTCGTCATCGCACCGATCGACGCGCGCTAATCGCTGCGCTTGGCGGCCGAGCGCGTGGAACGCTTCGATTGCATCGAGTCGCCGGCTCCTCGCACCGCTCCACACGGTTCGGCACCGCCGCAGTCACCGAGGCAGTTTCACGCACGTCTGGCAGCACGTCGACAGCCAGGTGAAACGTCGAAGTGGCCACCGCCCACCTCGTCCGGTAACACGGCATCAGCGTAACTCAGCGAACTCCACCCGCCGCGACCAAGGTACCGGATCAGTCGTGCGGACTGCTGGCGGCGATCGCCGCGCGCAGGTTCTCCTCGCCGCTCTTCGCCTCCCGATCGAGTTCCTCGAACACCGCGGATTGGGCCGCGGTCGGCCGGCCATAGGCCAGCGCGATATCGGCCTGCAGATACGCGAGGTGACTCTTGAGTCTGGTCTCGTGCAACAGCGGCGCTTCGCTCGATTGCAGATCGAGCTGGACCACGGCATTTATGGCTTTGTTGAGCGCGGCGAGCTCGGACGCGACTTTTTGCCGACCACGAGTTTGGCTCTTGACCGCCGCTTCGAGTTTTTCGCGCGCATCGATCGCCCGGTTGATGCTGTTGTCCAGTTGATCGAGCGTCTGGTGAATCTTCATCTGCAACGCGAAGCTCGCTTCGAGATCGGCCGCGCTGGCCTTGAGCCGCGGATCGAGCACGACGCGGAAGTCACGCTGCGTTTTCGTGCCGGCGTAGTCGAGGATGACCCGATAGGTGCCTGGCGTCACCTGTGGCCCCGAAACTTCATCCGCCAGACCGCCAGCCGGAATGGGCGTATAGAAGCCCTTGACTTCGGCCGTATCGGGGTAGCGCAGATTCCACTGGAAGCGATTCATGCCGGGCTCGACAGCGGTCTGCTTGAGCTCGCCTTTGGCCTTGCGCTGCGCCGGCGTCAGATCGCTTTCATCCGGCTCCTCGTTTTCGTCCCGCTGCTTGTTGTCCTCTTCGCTTTTCGCTTTCAGGTGCAGATCGAAGCTGCGGATTGGCGTGCCATCGGCTCGCGCGAACTCGAGCCTGACCGGCGTCTTTCCGTCATAGCTTGCGGGCAGCCGGAAGAACACCGTGGCGCCAAACGGAGGATTCTTGCCGGCACCTTTTTCCTGACGTGGATGAGCGGGCTTGCCATACGCGTGAGTCAACCACGCCTGTTGCGGCGCGAAAAGTTCCGTGCCGCTAGCGTCGGCAGTCGCCTGCTTGCCGACTTGCTCGAGCAACGCGAGATTGTCGAGCACCCAGAACGCGCGTCCGTGCGTGGCGGCCACCAGCGCGCCTTGGCGCGTATCGATCGCGAGATCGCGCACTTCGACATGCGGCAGATTGAGTTTCAGTGATTGCCAGCTCGAACCCGCGTCGAAACTGACGTACACCGTGTTCCTTGTGCCGAGGAACAACAGATTCGCATCCTCGGGATCCTGGCGCACGGCATACGCATACTGATCGTCGGGCAGGCCGGTGGTCATCGCGGTCCACGTATGCCCGTAATCGTTGGTCTTGTACACATACGGCTTGAAGTCGTCCCACATGTAACGACTCGCCGTGAGCCACGCCGTCCCCTTGTCCTGGTGCGAGGGTTCGATCGCGCTGATCTGTGCAGCCTCGGACAACGCAGGTGGAGTGACAGCCTGCCAGTGCTGGCCGCCATCAGTGGTGACGTGGACAAGGCCATCGCTCGAACCGGCCCAGATCACGTTGCCGTCCGTGGGCGCGACCGCCAGCGCGGAAACGGTCGGATAGATTTCTGCGCTGGAATGATCGAGATCGACCGGGCCGCCGCTCGGCGCTTCGGTGCTCGCCTGGTTGCGCGTCAGATCGGGGCTGATCGTCTGCCACGTCGCACCATGGTCGTCGCTCTTCATGACGTATTGAGAACCGATCAGGAGCTCCTTCGGATTGGCCGGCGAAAACAGGACCGGGTGCGTCCAGCCGAAACGGTATTTCAGCTCGCTCGAGGCGGCGCCTTCCTGGTACAGCGGCCACGGACTGACGCTTTGGAACTGTCCCGTGTCCATGTCGTATTGGAGAAAGATGCTGTAGTAACCGCTGCCGAACGTGATGTTCGGATTGCCTGGCTGTGGCGCGACGAAGGTGCTTTCGCCATAGGCCACCTCATGCCACGCGGACAGTGGAATCTTGCTCTGCGATGTCGCGCTCGGTCCCTCGATCGAGCCTTCGTCCTGCTGCGCGCCGTACATGTGGAATGGAAACTGATCATCGAGGCTTACCTTGTAGAACTGTCCGGTCGGCTGGTTGTGCTCGCTGCTCCAGGTCTTGCCGCGATCGGTCGACACCGTCGCGCCACCGTCGTTGCCCTCGAGCAGGATGTCCGTGTTGTTCGGGTTGATCCAGATCGTGTGGTTGTCGCCATGTGGCGTGTGCAGCGTCTTGAACGTTCTGGCGCCATCGTGCGAAACGAACAATCCATCGACTTGCGGCATGTACACCGTATCGGCGTCTTTCGGATCGACGAAGATTGCCATGTAGTAGAACGCGCGCTGGCGCAGCTTCCATTGCTCGTTGACGATTTTCCAGCTGGCGCCGCCGTCATCGGAACGAAACACGCCGCCGTCCTTGGCCTGCATCGTCGCGTAGACCACGTTCGGATTGCTGCCGGAGAGGGCCAGACCGATCTTGCCGATCACGGATTTTGGTAGTCCCGGGTGCGCGGTGATGTTGGCCCAGTGCGTGCCGCCATCGGTGGTCTTGTAGATACCGCTGCCCGGTCCGCCGCTGGTCAGACGCCAGGGCGTCCGGTACGCCTGCCACGCCGCGGCATACAGCACGGAGGAATCTTTCGGATCCATCACCAGATCGACGACACCGGTCTTGTCGTTGACAAACAGCACCTTGTTCCAGGTCTTGCCGCCATCGGTGGTCTTGAATACGCCGCGCTCGGTACCGGGCACGAACACATGCCCCATCGACGCGACGTACACAATGTCAGGATTGTTCGGATCGACGATGAGCTTCATCGTCGTATGGGTGTCGCGTAGTCCCGCATAGCTCCAAGTCTTGCCGGCGTCGGTGGACTTGAACACGCCATCGCCCGTGATCATGTCGCCGCGGATGTCGCTCTCGCCGGTGCCTGCGTAAATGATCTTCGAATTCGACGGCGCCACCGCGAGCGCGCCGATGCTGTCGCTGCTGCTTGGCCAACCGTCGCTGATGTTCTTCCAACTGATGCCGTAGTTGGTGCTTTTCCAAACGCCGCCATCGACCGCGCCCATGTAGAACAGATCCGGCTTGTCCGGCACGCCCGCCACGGTGACGACTCGGCCGCCGATGTAGGGACCGACGCTGCGCCACTGCAGCTTGCCGATCGTCACCGATGTCGCGGAGGGATCCGCAAAAGCCACGGCCGAAGCCAGCGAGAAGCCAACGCATGCGACGACACCGACAAAGGCTTGCCGGGAGATTTTTCGAACAAGACGGACCATCTCAGTACTCCTTCGATCAAACGCACGCGCTCGACTCGCGTGCCGACGTTCAATCGACGAGTATGCGCCGCAAGCCATCGACCTGAAACCGGAGGCCTGCGCAAATCACTGGAATCCCTCGTCGCAGATCACCCTTCATGAATCCATCTTTGTCCGCGCCTTCACCGGGTTTCGCGCTTGGATTTACGCGTCCAATGCGGGTACTGCACGCGCCGAAGGCGCGCAGAAAAAAGCCGCCCGAAGGCGGCTCTTTGCACCGGTTGCGGCAGGCCCCACGCGTCAATGCTGCTCGGCGGGTTCCCCGACCTTGGGCGGATCGCGCCCGGCAACGGGTTTGTTGCCACCGCCGACGTCACCCGGTGATGCATCCCAGTCGCGCGGAGGACCGGGCTCACGGCCGTCCATGATCGAGGCGATCTGGTCGCGATCGATGGTTTCGTATTGCAGCAAGGCTTCGGCCATCTTGTCGAGCTTGCCGCGATTGGCAGTCAGGATTTCGCGAGCGCGCTGGTAGGCGCGGTCGATGACGCCGCGCACTGCCTCGTCGATCTTGCGCGCGGTCACTTCCGACACGCTCTTGTGTTGCGTAACGGAGCGGCCGAGGAACACCTCGTCTTCTTCGTCGCTGTAGGTCATCGGCCCGAGTTCTTCGGACAGGCCATACTTGGTGACCATGTCGCGCGCGAGCATGGTGGCGCGCTGGATATCGTTGGAAGCCCCGGTGGTGACCTTCTCGTCGCCAAACACCAGTTCCTCGGCAACGCGACCACCATACAAACTCGCGAGGCGGCTCTCGAGCGAACTCTTGCTGTGGCTGTAACGATCGGCTTCGGGCAGGAACATCGTGACGCCGAGCGCGCGGCCACGCGGAATGATCGTGACCTTGTGCACCGGATCATGCTCGGGCACCGACAGGCCGACGATTGCATGACCCGCCTCGTGGAACGCGGTCAGCTTCTTCTCGTCCTCGCTCATGATCATCGAACGGCGCTCGGCGCCCATCATGATCTTGTCCTTGGCATGTTCGAAGTGCGCCATCGTCACGTCGCGCGAATTCGCGCGCGCCGCGAACAGCGCGGCCTCGTTGACCAGATTGGCGAGATCGGCGCCGGAAAAACCGGGCGTGCCGCGTGCAATGACCATCGGCTCGACGTTGTTCGATACCGGGACCTTGCGCATATGCACCTTTAGGATCTGCTCGCGGCCCTTGAGGTCCGGCAACGGCACGACCACCTGACGATCGAAACGGCCCGGACGCAGCAGCGCCGGATCGAGCACGTCGGGTCGGTTGGTCGCGGCGATCACGATGACCCCTTCGCTGCCCTCGAAACCGTCCATCTCGACCAGCAATTGATTGAGCGTCTGCTCGCGTTCGTCGTGACCGCCGCCGAGGCCGGCACCACGATGCCGGCCAACCGCGTCGATCTCGTCGATGAAGATGATGCACGGCGCCTGCTTCTTGGCCTGCTCGAACATGTCACGCACGCGGGCAGCGCCGACGCCGACGAACATCTCGACGAAATCCGAACCCGAGATGGAGAAGAACGGCACCTTGGCTTCGCCGGCAATCGCCTTGGCCAGCAGCGTCTTGCCGGTGCCGGGCGATCCGATCATCAGCACGCCGCGCGGAATCTTGCCGCCGAGCTTCTGGAACTTCCCCGGATCGCGCAGGAATTCGACCAGTTCGCTGACCTCTTCCTTGGCCTCATCGCAGCCCGCCACGTCGGCGAAAGTGATCTTGATCTGATCCTCGCCCTGCAATTTGGCGCGCGAGCGCCCGAACGACATCGCACCGCGCCCGCCCGCGCCGGACTGCATCTGGCGCATGAAATAAACCAGCAAGCCAATGAAGATCAGGAACGGCACCCAGTCGAGCAGCATGCGCAAAAGCGGCATGCCGGTGTCGGCCGGTTCGACGCGCATCTTCGGGACATTCTTCTCGATCTCGCCGATGACGGCAGGCGTCAGCAGCGCGGTCGTGCGCACGCTCGAACCGTCCTTGAGCTTGGCATCGATGGTGCTGTTGTCGTTGTGCACGAGCACGGAATCGACCTGGCTCGCGCGCACGCGCGCGAGGAAATCCGAATACGCGATGTCATGGCTGGTCGTCGTATGCGGAGTAAAGCTCTGGAACACGGTCAGCAGGACCACCGCGATGATCACCCAGAGCAGCAGATTCTTGGCCATTTGATTCATTGTGCGAATCCCTCGCAGAAGCCGGCACGTCCCGTGGCGGACTGCTTGCGAAAAGCATGGATTGGAGGCAGATAACTCACGACGTTTCCCTTTCTCAACAACGCTTTTCCCGCGCCAGCGCGTACACCTCGGGACTGCGCGCGCGCGAAGCCTTCGGTTTGCGGATGCTGACCTGCCCGTAGCGCAAGCGCAAGCGCCGAATGTAATCGTCGAAACCGGCGCCTTGGAACAGTTTGGTCAAAAATGCGCCACCACGCGCAAGATGGGTGGCCGCAAATTCTTCGGCCAGTTCAGCCAGTTCCATCGCGCGCGGCTGGTCTATCGCACTCATGCCACTGAGATTGGGGGCCATGTCGGAAAGCACAAGGTCGACCGGAACGCCGCCCAGCGCCTGATTGAGCGCCTCGAGCACCCCGGCTTCTCGAAAATCTCCGCACACCACATCAACCCCGGCGATGCCCTGCATGGGCAGGATATCGAGCGCAACGACTCGGCCGCTTTCACCCAGGCGTTCGCGCACCATCTGCGACCAGCCACCCGGCGCGGCGCCGAGATCGACGACCATCATGCCCGGTTTGAGCAGGCGCTGCCGATCGATGAGTTCGTCGAGCTTGAACACCGCCCGCGAACGCCACCCTTCAGCCTGGGCCCGCCGGACATACGGATCCCTGAAATGCTCCTGAAGCCAGCGCGTGCTCGAGTTGCTGCGTGCCATCGCGCACATGATACCGTGAAGGCCTTGGCATTCCTGCCAATTGGCGCACCCGTTGAAGTGCCGCTCATGCGCCGCAAGTCTTCGCTCGGCGAGCGCTCGACCGCACCGTCTCGGAACGAGCCGAGCTGCGGTACTGAATTCCGGCGAAATACGTGATGGAACTGACCCGCGATCAACCTGAAGGCTATTTCTACATTCGCGCGTGCGAAGACGCTGCAGTGACCGTGGTCGATCGAACGCTCTCGCGCAGTTGCATTGTCACGCCGCAGCGTGTGATCGAGGATTGGCCAGTGCAATCGCCCGCCGGCCTCGACCGCGAAGCAATGGAAATCCTGCTCGATCTCGGTCCCGAACTCATCCTGCTCGGTACCGGTATCAAACAGGAGTTTCCGACGCATGAATGCCTCGCCGGGCTGATGCGCCGGGGCATCGGCGTCGAGGTGATGGACAATCGCGCAGCGAGCCGTACCTACAACCTGCTGGCAGCCGAAGGACGACAGGTCGCCGCGGCGTTCATGCTCCCGGGTTGAGGCGACGTTGGCGGAAGGCCAGCACAACGCCACGTTCGAACTCGTCAGCTGCCTGTCGAGAGCTTGCGCAGGCGACGCAGCGCGTCTTCCTGGATCTGCCGCACGCGCTCGCGTGTGATCCCGAGTTCGCCGGCGATCTCGGCGAGCGATTGCAACGGTGCACCGTTGAGGCCGAATCGGCGTTCGACCACGAGGCGCTGGCGCTCCCGAAGCTGCGCCAGCCATTCGTTGAGCCGCCCGCCGCTCGGGTCGACGGCCACGCCGGTCGCAGCATCCTCTCGCGGCGCGACTTGTTCGAGTAACGCGCGCTCATCGGTGTCGGAGAACGGTGCATCGAGGGAGCTGATGCGCTCGCCGGCCCGGAAAAGCTCGGCCACGTCGCGCACGGGTTTCTCCACCGCGCCGGCGAGTTCCTCCAGACTCGGCGCACGCCCGAGCGTGGACGTGAGCTCGCGCTCCGAACGCAGCACCTGGGCGAGTTCGCGCAACACGTGCACCGGCACGCGCACCGTGCGGCCATGGTGCATGACCGCGTATTGCACGGACTGGCGTATCCACCACATGGCATATGTGGAGAAACGCAGGCGCCGCGCCGGATCGAATTTTTCCACCGCGCGGATCAGGCCGAGATTGCCTTCCTCGATCAGATCCATCAACGACACGCCGCGACCAACGTAACCGCGGGCCACAGTCACCACGAGTCGCAGATTCGCTTCGATCATGCGCCGTCTGGCATCGGCATCGCCGCGCTGCACGCGCTCGGCCAGCGACCATTCCTGTTCGGCATCGAGTAGCGCGATCAGGCCGATTTCGCCAAGGTACGCACTCGTGGTCGACCGCGCCTCGACATCGTGCGGCTCGATGGCATCGATGAGTTCAAGGAGGTTCTGGACGGCGGGATCGTGCCGTGGCGGCACCTTCGCACTCATGGCGTTGACTTTACGCCGTCAGCGTCCGGGCAGGTAGTCGAGCGGATCGACCGGCTTTCCATTCTTGCGGATTTCAAAATGCAACGCATTGCGGCTGGCATTGGTCGCTCCCATTTCCGCGATGACCTGCCCGCGTGCGATGTGGGCGCCTTCCTGCACCAGGCGCTTGCTGTTGTGCCCGTAGGCGGAGAGATACGTGGCATCGTGCTTGATGATGATCAACTCGCCGTAACCGATGAGCCCGTTGCCGCTGTAGACCACGGTCCCGGCCGCCGCTGCCCTGATCGGATCACCGCGATTACCGGCGATATCGATCCCCTGCTGCGTCGGATCGTGGGCCGCATATTTGCCGACCAGTGGTCCCTTGGCTGGCCAGTCCCACGCGATGCCGCCGGCGGTGTTGGCGCTGCCAGACGCATCGGCACCGCCCCGTGTGCCAGTTACATCCGCTGCGACAGTCGGCGCGCCATGTACGTCAATCGGCGCCGGGGCCGCGGTTCGGGTCGAGGCCGGCGATGCCGGCACGGCCTGGACGACCTTCGCGGGTGCTGTCTTGACGTTCTCGAACAGGCCGGGCGGCAAGACTTCTGGCGACGCCACGGCAGCAGTCGCGCCGCGACGATTTTCAGTCGCCGGTCGCAGTGCCCCGCGCCGCGGTGGACTCAGGCGCAACAACTGCCCGACGTAGATCGTGTACGGAGCCCCGATGTCATTCCAGGCGGCCAGGTCCTTGAAGTCGAGCCCCTTGCGGAAGGCGATGCTGTACATCGTGTCACCACGTATCACCCGGTATTCACCGCTTGAAGTCGCCCTTCCGCGACGCGTTACTTCGGGTCGAGCGATCGCCCGCGAACCGGAGTTGGCGCTTCCGTCCACGACCGGCGCAGGACCGGTCGACGCGCAACCGGCCGCGATCGCGACCAGGACGAGAACCGCGAATCTGGATGAAGTGCCAAATATTTTTCCTTTCACAGCAGCCTGTTATCGGAAGAATTTGAAGTAAATTACCAAAATAACAACGAGCGCCACAAGCGCCCATCCGATCCATTCGATCCAGCGATGCAGGAGTTCCTCGGCGCGCTTGCCGAACAGGCGGATGAGGCCGGCAAGGATGAATACGCGCTTGCCCCGCCCGACGGCCATGCTGGCGACGAACGCGAACAACGGGACGCCGACGATGCCGGACGCCCAGGTGAAAATCTTGAGCGGCACGGGAGTGAACCCTGCCAGGACCAGCACCCAGAATGCAGTCCAGGGATGCAGCGCGACGTCCTGTTCCAGCTGGCCAACCAGCGCATCGATATGCGGCAGCCAGCCGAGATCCGCCAAGACGGGGCGCATCAGATCGAAGGCGTAATGTCCGAGTGCGTAGCCAACCAGCGCACCGAGCAACGAAAAGCCGAGGCTGATCGCGGCGAAACGTGCCCAGCGCCGTGGTTGCGCCAGCACCATCGGTGCCAGCAGCACTTCGGGAGCAATCGGGAAAATGAACGCTTCAACGAAACTCAGTCCCGCCAGATACCAGGGTGCGCGCGGATATGCGGCCCAGGCAAGAGCGCGCTCGTAAAGAGGTTTGAAGAGCTTCATCGACGCACGCGGCGAGTCCGGTGCATTCGGCACCACGACCCTTTCATTCCACACCGCCGAGCAGGGGTACGAAGCTGACAGCGCCGAGTGATTCCTCGACCCAGTCCTCGTCGCCTTTGCGGATTCGCAGCAGTCGCTGCTGCCCCGGCAGTCCGACGGGCGCCACCAGACAGCCCTCGGGCCGAAGCTGATCGAGCAGCGCGTGCTCGGTTTCGGTGCCCGCAGCGGTCACGATGATTGCATCGAAAGGCGCCTCGTCGGGCCAGCCGAGGCGACCATCGTCGTGCCGCGAGCGCACGTTGTCGATGCCGATGCGGCGCAAGCGGCGCCGTGCGTTGCGCAACAGCACATCGATGCGCTCGACGGTGTAAACCTGATCGACCAGCATCGCGAGCACCGCGCATTGGTAACCCGAGCCGGTCCCGATTTCGAGCACCCGTTCGGGCATGCGCGACTCGATCAGCGCCTCGGTCATGCGCGCGACCACCCAGGGTTGCGAAATCGTCTGTCCCTGCCCGATCGGAAGCGCGGTGTCCTCGTAGCCGCGCGACGCGTAGGCCTCGTCGATGAAAAGATGTCGCGGCAACTGGCGCATGACGTCGAGCACGCGGCGGTCGCGGATACCTTCGGCGGCGAGACGCTCGATCAGCCGATCGCGCGCACGCTGGGAGGTCATACCCAGTCCGCGCGCGTTGGCACCAAGTCGTGACAGACCACTCATCGACTCGGGCCCGAAAAAACGAGTCGCCAGCTCATGCCGTCCCGTCGCGACTTTCTTGCAGCGAGCGCACCCAGCCGCTGACTTTCTCCAGCGCCTGGAAGCGGGTCAGGTCGACATGGATCGGCGTGATCGAGACCTCGCCCGCGCGCACCGCCTGGAAATCCGTACCCGGGCCATCGTCCTCTACCTCGCCCGGCGGCCCGATCCAGTAGATCGGTCTGCCGCGAGGATCGGCATCCACCACGCAGGGCGCGGATCGATGGCGTCGCCCGAGCCGCGTTACCGCCAAACCGCGCATTTCGGACCACGGCCGATCCGGCACATTGACGTTGAGGATGGTATCGGCAGGCAGTGGATCGATGAGCAGGCGCCGCATCAGCAACAGCACGGCCTCGGCGGCGCTGTCGTAATGGACACCCTTGTGATCGATGCTGGCCAGCGAAACCGCGATCGCGGGAAGGCCGAGGAACCGCCCTTCCATCGCCGCCGAAACCGTTCCGGAATAGATGACGTCGTCGCCGAGATTGGCCGAGTTGTTGATGCCGGAAACGACGATGTCGGGTTCGTGATCGAGCAACCCCGAAAGCGCCAGATGCACGCAATCGGTTGGCGTGCCGGCCACGCGATAGCGTCCGTTCGTCTGGCGCACGACGCGGATCGGTTGGTCCAGGGTGAGCGAATTGCTGGCGCCGGAACGATCGCGGTCCGGCGCGACCACGGTTACTTCGCCCACTTCGGCGAGGCGCCGTGCAAGGACGTCGATGCCGGGCGCATCCACGCCATCGTCGTTGCTGATCAGTACCCGCATGCGGCTCCCGATATGCGCACTGGAGACCATCCTGTCGTTGTCTCCAAATGGACATCCATCCCGTAATGCGACCTCTGAGTAATGGCTGCCGCGCGGCGGCAAGTGCTGGTTGGGCAGGTGTGCCGACTTGCGTGTGCTGCGCGGAAACAGAACTTGTCCGGCGCGGATCCGTGAATGCGCGCGCGAAACGCATCAACCTGCGCGTCCGCTCTTGCAACCTGATCGAATGATACCGGATTCGTCCCGGCGGCTGCGCCGGGCGTGCCCTGCAAAGGACATTTCCGGCTTCCTGCTAGTCTTGGTGCATGCCGCGACGCGCCCACATCGACGAGGAAGATCTGCGCCTGTTCCGCGAGGCCATCGGCACGGTGCGTCCGCTCGGCCGTGGCAGCGCCAATGCAGCCGAACCCGCGCCGACCGCAACAAGCACCGAACCGGAGCAGTTTCTCAAGGATGAGGCGAACGTCGCGGGCGAACTGCTCGACCATGCGCTGGACCCTGCTGCGACCGAACTCGGCGACGAAATCCTCTACCTCAGGAAGGACCAGTCGTCACGCTTGCTCAAGCGCCTGCGACGCGGACAGTTCAGCGTCCGCGCGGAAATCGACCTGCATCAGATGACGGAAGTCGTCGCGCGTGAAGCGATTCGTCGGTTCCTCGAAGAGTGCCGGCGCGAAGGCGAATTCTGCGTGCGCATAATCCACGGCAAAGGCCTGCGCTCGAGGGCGCGCGGGCCGGTTCTCAAACGCCTGACGCAGTCGATGCTTTCACGCCGTCGCGATGTGCTCGCCTTCGCCTCGGCGCGTCCGGCCGAAGGCGGTACCGGCGCCGTGATCGTCTTGTTGCAACCGGATTGATCCGCAGCGCATTCGAGGCGGCTCAAGCGCGCAAGCCACGCCCGCAAGCCGGTCGCCTGCGCGCCGGCGGGCCGCCGCATCGTCCCATCTTCCGCGAAACGCCGAATAACGATCGGCTCAATCGCAGCGTTCAGCGATTGACGCCAGTCTGTTCCTTGGTTCGCGTGGGATAATGAATCCACAGGACCGTGGCGCCCTTGATCTCGGCCCACTGATTCACTGCGGCAATCTTCCCGCTGTCGAGTTCCTGATCCTGCGGACCACCTCGCAGATTCGATGTACCCGTCGCGCAAGCGGACAGCGCGAGGACCATTCCAACCAACGCCATCGAAAGCAGAAGTTTCATCGCGAAATCTCCCATCGTTCATTGCGCCCGTCGTGTTCGCGATTCGGCGCCAGAAACGCCGGTCGCAAAGGCAGTATAGACCCTCATTCGGCGGTTTCGCGCACCTCGTCAAGCGCGACCGGGGAAGCGCACAATTCCCGCAACATCGTGGTCGCAAAAGCACCCGATTCGAGGAAAAATCTCAGGATGACGTCATCCGGCGTCCATTCGCACGAGAGGTCCCGAATCAGGAGCCGCAGGCTTCGCCGCTGGTGCTCCAAGCCCTGCCTGGACAAGCCCAGCGGACAGTTCCGCATTCGCGGCGGCGACGCCTTGCTCGATGGCACGCACGACGGCCGTGCTGCGAAGCTCGCCCCGGCCCCAGAGCGGGCCGGTCGGGTGGATGTCGTGGCGGAGCAACCGGCTGGTCAGCGAGTCGCTCGGATCTTCCGGGCCGAACACCGATCGCGTGCCGGCGAGCATCCAGACCTCGCCGTCCAGCGCGTGGTGCCAGGTGCCTGCCGCCACGCGTTCGGCGAGGACCTGATTGAACAGTTGGGCCCGCGCCGCCGACAAGGCCATGCTGCGTAACGAGCGCGGCAGCCTTTTTCCGGCAAAAAATGCGCGCGCATTTGCGAGATTGCCCGCATCGCGCCCGAACCGCTGCTCGCCAAAGTAATTCGGCACGCCATGTGCGCCGATGACATCGATGCGACGCCTGGCCTGTTCCCTGTCGCCATCCACATCGCGAAGGCGGATACAGAACCGATTGCCCCGGTGCGCTCCGCGCTTGAGCTTGCGCTCATGGCGCGCGTGCGACAACACGCGGACGCCGGATACTCCAAGCGCACTCCAGTCCGGATCGGCACGGCCAGGGAGATGAACCGAAAACGTTTGCCGGGTCAGCGCGCGGCGATCCTTGAGTCCGGCAAATCCGACCGCGAGCGGACCGACGCCGGCAAATGCGGCGAGGCGCCGCGCGAGCCACTCGGTATTGGTGTCCCGCTTCTCGATGCGCAGGAATACGTGTTCGCCATTTCCACACGGCTCGAACCCGAGTTCCTCGTCGACCTCGAAATCCTCGGCTGTCGCACGCAAGGCGCCGTGCAATACCGGTCCTCCGTGCGCGTACGGCAGTTCCGCCGCATCGCTCACGTAGCCGGATCCGTCGCTGGCGCCCGCGCTTCACGCGAGCGCAGCAACACGATCGCCATCGCGGCGATGCCTTCCTCGCGGCCGGTGAAACCGAGACCTTCGCTGGTCGTTGCCTTGATCGCAATGTCTCCCAATGCACAACCGAGTGGCATGGCAAGGTTCACGCGCATCGCATCGGCATGTGGAGCGATGGTCGGACGCTCGCAGATCACCGTGATGTCGGCATTGACCAACTCGTAGTCCACCTCCGCAATCAGCTCGGCGCAATGGCGCAGGAAGAGTCCGCTATCGGCGCCTTTCCAGCGCGGATCGGACGCCGGGAAGTGGCGACCTATATCGCCCGCCGCGATGGCGCCAAGCAGCGCATCACACAGTGCGTGAATCACGACATCGCCGTCCGAATGCGCAACGAGCCCATGATCGTGCGCAATACGCACGCCGCCAAGCACGACGTGATCGCCGGGACCGAATGCGTGGATGTCGAAGCCCTGGCCGATGCGCATGAGAAAGTCCGGTAGCTGGTGTCGAAGGCGGAGCGCGGGCCGCAGTCAGGTTCGAATCTGCCGGGCCGAGCCGCTTACATTCAAAAGATGCGCAACCAGCGCAAAATCCGATGGTGTCGTGACCTTGATATTGTCTTCGGCGCCTTCCACCAGCAACGGTCGATGGCCCGCGTGCTCCATCGCCATCGACTCATCGGACGCCGCAACGCCCCCTGCGCGCAGGCGCTGAAGCGCGGCTGAAAGTTCGCCACGGCGGAACATCTGCGGAGTCAGTGCGCGCCAGCGCGTTTCGCGCGTTTCGGTCGTCAGCACCGCGCCACTGGCGTCGGCGCGCTTGAGGGTATCGCGCACCGGTGCTGCAAGCAGTGCCCCGCCAGCGGGTATGCCGAGATCGATCAGACGATCGATATCCTCGGCACGAACACAGGGCCGCACGGCATCGTGGATCAACACGAAGCACTCGGTACCCACGGACTGCGGCAACGCATCCAGTCCGGCCAGCACCGAGTCGGCGCGCGATTGCCCCCCGACCGCCGTCAGCACGGGCTTGCCGGCAATCGCCTCGACAACGCGCCAGCGCGAATCGTCCGCGGCCAGCACGACGACAATCCCTGCGACGCGCGGATGGGCGGCCAGCGCATCCAGCGTCCAGCGCAGCAACGGTTTGCCTGCGAGCTCCAGATACTGCTTTGGCCATGCGCCACCGAATCGAAGGCCGCGACCCGCGGCCGGAACCACGCACCAGAGTTGCTCAATGATGGCCATCGTTGTCCTTGGGTGGTTTCGGTGCGGGCTCTACCACCTGGTAGAACGTCTCGCCAGGCTTGACCAGTCCGAGTTCGGATCGGGCGCGCTCCTCGACCGCCTCGTCGCCGTGCTTGAGATCTTCGACTTCGGCAGACAGCGCTTCGTTGCGGGTGCGCAGCTTTTCGTTCTCCGCCTTCTGGTTGGCGACACTCTCGCGCAATCGCCACATGTCGCCGAGTCCACCGTGGCCGGTCCACAGTTTGACCTGCAGGGCTATCAGCAGGATCAGCAGGATCAGCGCAGCGTAGCGCAACACGGCGAAGCAACGTTCAGCGGCCGAAGTTCGGCAGATTGGGAAATGCCGCACGCCCGGCGTAGCGCGCATCCGCACCGAGCTCTTCTTCGATGCGCAGAAGCTGGTTGTACTTGGCCACGCGGTCGCTGCGGCACAGCGAGCCGGTCTTGATCTGCGTCGCAGTGGTCGCGACGGCGAGATCGGCGATCGTGGTGTCTTCTGTCTCACCCGAACGATGCGAAATCACTGCGGCGTAACGCGCCGCATCGGCCATCGCAATCGTTTCCAGCGTTTCGCTGAGTGTGCCGATCTGGTTGAGCTTGATCAGGATCGCGTTGGCGATGTGGTTGTCGATACCGGTGCGGAAGATTGCAGGATTGGTCACGAAATTGTCGTCGCCGACGAGCTGGATCCTGTCCCCCAGATCTTGCGTCAACTGCATCCAGCCGTCGCTGTCGCCCTCGGCCATGCCGTCCTCGATGCTGAGGATCGGATAGCGCTTCACCCAATCGGCGTACAGGCCGATCATTTCCTGCGAATCTGCCCTCCGCCCTTCGCCTGACAAGTTGTAGATGCCGTCCTCGAAAAATTCGGAGGCGGCCGGATCCAGCGCGATCCAGATCTGCTTGCCAGGTGCGTAACCCGCCGCATCGATCGCTTCCAGGATCACCTCGATCGCCTCCTCGTGCGAGTGCAGAGCGGGTGCAAAGCCGCCTTCGTCACCGACCGAGGTCGAGAGCCCACGCTTTTTGAGTCGCGCCTTGAGCGCATGGAAGGTTTCGACGCCGGCGCGCAAGGCATCCGAGAACCGCTCGAAGCCGGCCGGCATCAGCATGAATTCCTGCATGTCCAGCGGATTGTCGGCGTGCACGCCACCGTTGATCACATTCATCATGGGAACCGGCAATGCCGGTTCGAAGGCCGTGAGCCGAGGGCTGAGGTTCGACAGGTAGCGCCATAACGGAATGCGTTGCGACTGCGCGACCGCGCGCGCATTCGCCAGCGAAACGCCGAGCAATGCGTTGGCACCCAATCGGCTCTTGTTTGCGGTGCCGTCGAGCGCGATCAATTTCTGATCGAGTGCCGCCTGATCGCTCCCGTCGAATCCCTTGAGCGCCATTGCGATCGGCCCATTGACGTTGGCCACTGCGTCGCGCACGCCCTTCCCGCCGTATCGCGCCATGTCGCCATCGCGCAGCTCGACCGCCTCGCGCGAACCGGTCGATGCGCCGGATGGCACGATCGCGCGACCGAATGAGCCATCGCGCAATGTGACCTCAGCCTCAAGCGTGGGGTTGCCGCGCGAATCGAGTACTTCGCGTGCGTGGATTCGATCGATCTCGGTCATGATCCCTTTCGCCTCGTCCTGCGCAATGGGCCAAGGCCCGTGAATTCCTGATGTCCTACGCCGACACTGGTGAAAAAGACGGCGCTCCCGCGTCTCATCGCAGCGATCTCTTCGCGACCATATCGAGTTCGACGAGGATTTCGAGGAGGCGCGCCATTTCCCCGAGCGGCCACGCATTGGGGCCGTCGCTGAGCGCATTGTCCGGATCGGGGTGGGTTTCCATGAAAAGTCCTGCGACACCCACCGCGACGGCCGCGCGGGCAAGCACGGGGACGAACTCGCGTTGGCCGCCCGATTTCGTGCCTTGTCCACCGGGCAGCTGCACCGAATGCGTCGCATCGAACACCACCGGGCAGCCGGTTTCGCGCATCACCGCCAGTGAGCGCATGTCGGAAACCAGGTTGTTGTAACCGAAGCTCGCTCCACGCTCGCACACCAGGATGTCGGTGTTGCCCGTCGCGGTAGCTTTTGCGACCACGTGGCGCATGTCCCAAGGCGACAGGAACTGACCTTTCTTGATATTGATCGGTTTGCCGGCGCGCGCAACGTTCTGGATGAAATCGGTTTGCCGGCACAGGAACGCGGGCGTCTGCAAGACGTCGACGACGCTCGCCACTTCAGACAGCGGGGTGTATTCGTGCACGTCGGTCAGCACCGGCACGCCGATCTGGCGCTTGACCTCGGCAAGTATGCGCAAGCCTTCCTCGATGCCAGGCCCGCGATGGCCGGACACCGACGTGCGGTTGGCCTTGTCGAACGAGCTCTTGTAAATGAATGGCACACCGCGCGCTTCGGTGATTTCGCGCAACTGGCCCGCCGTATCGAGTGCGAGCTGTTCGGATTCGATGACGCAGGGACCGGCGATCAGGAAAACCGGATGGTCGAGGCCGACCTCGAACCCGCACAGCCTCATCGCGAAATCGCCATGTCACCCTTGTTCCTGCAGATACGCGCGCTAAGCGATCTTGTCCGGCGGTAATTGACCGGAGCGCTCACCGTAATGGCGCGAATACCCGTGCGATGTTTCAAGCGGCCGACTCCTGCGTTGCCAGTCGCGGCGCGTCGCGCACCGCCTTGTACTCGCGTGCGGCGCGGATGAAACCGCAGAACATCGGCTGACCATCGCGTGGGGTCGAGGTGAATTCCGGATGGAACTGGCACGCCACGAACCACGGATGATCGGCCAGCTCGATGATTTCTACCAGCAGGTCGTCCATCGACTTGCCTGCGATGACCAGCCCCAGATCCTCGAGCCTCTGGCGATAGCGGTTGTTGAATTCGTAGCGATGCCGATGGCGCTCGCGTATGACCTCCTGGCCATACAGTTCACGCGTGATCGACCCCGCCTTGAGGCGGCACTCCTGCGCGCCGAGGCGCATGGTACCGCCCTTGTCGGAGCCTTCATTGCGCTGCTCGACTTCGCCCGAACCAGTGGTCCATTCCGTGATCAGAGCGATCACCGGATCGGCGCAGTTGCGATCGTTCTCGCTCGAGTTGGCGCCTTCGATGCCTGCAACGTGGCGCGCAAAATCGACTACCGCGGCGTGCATGCCGTAACAGATGCCCAGATACGGAATGCGATTCTCCCGCGCATAACGAGCCGCCGCGATCTTGCCCTCGAATCCACGCTTGCCGAACCCGCCCGGTACCAGGATTCCGTCGGCGTTACGGAGATTCTCGCCGCCGCGCCGCTCGATCTCTTCGGATTCCACCCAGTGCAGGTTGACGCGTGTCTGCTGCTTGAGGCCGCCGTGGCGCAGCGCCTCGCCCAGCGACTTGTACGCATCCTTGTGCTCGACATACTTGCCGACGATCGCGATATCGACTTCACCGCGCGGATTCTCGATCGCCTCGACCGTGCGTTCCCACGCCGACAGATCGGCAGGTTTCGCATCCAGACGCAGGCGCTCGACCACGATGTCGTCGAGCCCCTGCGCATGCAGCCACAGCGGCAGCTTGTAGATCACGTCGACATCGACCGCGCTGATGACCGCTCGTTCCGGCACGTTGGTGAACAAGGCGATCTTGCGCCGGTCCGACTGCGGCAGCGGCTGCTCGCAGCGCGCGAGCAGCACGTCAGGCTGGATACCGATCGAGCGCAATTCCTTCACCGAATGCTGGGTCGGCTTGGTCTTGATCTCGCCGGCCGCCTTGATGTACGGCACCAGCGTGAGATGGATGAACATCGCCGCTTCGGGTCCGTGCTCGATGCGCACCTGACGAATCGCCTCGAGGAACGGCAGCGATTCGATATCACCGACCGTACCGCCGATCTCGACCAGCGCCACGTCGCTACCGTTGGTCGCCTCGTAGATTGCGTGCTTGATCTCGTCGGTGATATGCGGAATGACCTGCACCGTCGCGCCGAGATAATCGCCGCGGCGCTCTTTCGCGATCACGCTTTCGTAGATCTTGCCGGTGGTGATGGAATGTTTGCCGGTCAGGCGCGTGCGCACGAAGCGCTCGTAATGGCCCAGATCAAGATCGGTTTCGGCGCCGTCGTCGGTGACATAAACCTCGCCGTGCTGGAACGGACTCATGGTGCCCGGATCGACATTGATGTACGGATCGAGCTTCATCAAGGTCACGTTGAGCCCGCGCGCCTCGAGGATCGCACCCAGCGAAGCGGCAGCGATGCCCTTGCCGAGAGAGGACACCACGCCGCCGGTGACGAAGATCAGGGGAGTCATGAACGCAGCCATCCGCTGGTAAAGGCGTATTTTACCGGTGAACGCGTGCAACCGCGAGTGCGCCGGCTTGATTTTCCGCGGACCAGCGCCGAGTATCGCGCGCCATCGCGTGGTCGCGAATGCATGGTCGCAGAGGCTGCCGTGAGCGGCCTTGACTCGAAAGGATCCTGAAAAACCGCATGAGCAGCCGTTACGACGCGGTCGACATCGAGGTACTGTCCGGGCTCGACCCGGTCCGGCGCCGTCCCGGAATGTACACCGACACCGCACGGCCCAACCACCTGGTTCAGGAAGTCGTCGACAATTCGGTCGACGAGGCGCTGGCCGGTCACGCGACGCGCGTGGATGTCGTGGTGCACGCCGATGGATCGGTCGAGGTCAGCGACGATGGCCGCGGCATGCCGGTCGATATCCATCCTGAAGAAGGCATTCCGGGCGTCGAACTGATCCTGACGCGCCTGCACGCGGGTGGCAAATTTTCCAATCGCGCCTACCGGTTCGCCGGCGGCCTGCACGGCGTCGGCGTATCCGTGGTCAACGCGCTGTCGGCGCGACTCGAGGTCACGATCCGCCGTGAGGGCGAGATTCACCGCATGGCGTTCGTGGACGGCGAGCCCGCGGGAAAACTGAAAGCGATCGGCACGATTGCGCGCAAGCAGACCGGAACGACGCTCCAGTTCTGGCCTGATCCGAAGTACTTCGACAGCCCGAAGATCGCGCTACCCAAACTCAAGCATGTCTTGCGCGCCAAGGCGGTGCTTTGCGCCGGCCTGACCGTTTGCCTGACCGACGAGGCCAGCGGCGAAACGCTCGAATGGCGCTATCAGGATGGTCTCGCAGACTACCTTCAATCGATGCTCGGCGACGCCGAGCGCCTGCCGGCCGGCTTGTACACCGGCTCCCTGGCGCGCGACACGGCAGAGGTGGATTTCGTGCTGGCCTGGTTGCCGGAAGGTGAGTTGACCCAGGAGAGCTATGTCAACCTGATTCCGACCGCGCAGGGCGGCACGCACGTCAACGGGCTGCGCTCGGGACTCACCAATGCACTGCGCGAATTCTGCGATTTCCGCAATCTGCTCCCGCGCGGCGTCAAGCTCGCTCCCGAGGACGTCTGGGATCGACTCAGCTTCGTGCTCAGCGTCAAGATGCTCGATCCGCAGTTTTCGGGGCAGACCAAGGAGCGCCTGTCGTCCCGCGACGCCGCCGGTTTCGTCGAGAACGCCGCGCACGATGGTTTCTCTCTGTTCCTGAACCAGCACGTCGAGGTCGGCGAGAAAATCGCGCAACTTGCGATCGAGCGCGCCACGGCGCGACTCAAGGCCGAGAAGCAGATCGTCCGCAAGAAGATCACGCAGGGTCCTGCGCTGCCCGGGAAACTCGCCGATTGCGCGTCGAGCGATCTGTCGCGGACCGAATTGTTCCTGGTCGAAGGCGACTCGGCCGGTGGCTCGGCCAAGCAGGCGCGCGACAAGGATTTCCAGGCGATCCTTCCGCTGCGCGGCAAGATCCTCAACACATGGGAAGTCGAATCGGGTGCCGTGCTGGCTTCGCAGGAAGTCCACGATCTCGCCGTTGCGATCGGCTGCGATCCGGGCAAGGACGACATCTCCGGCTTGCGCTACGGCAAGATCATCGTGCTCGCCGATGCCGACTCGGACGGCCTGCACATCGCGACCTTGTTGTGCGCGTTGTTTCTCAGGCATTTCCCGGAACTGGTACGCCAGGGCCACGTGTTCGTGGCGATGCCGCCGCTGTTTCGCGTCGATGTCGGCAAGCAGGTGTTCTACTGCCTCGACGAGGCCGAGCGTGAAGCGACCGTGGAAAAGATTGCGCGCGAGAAAATCAAGGGCGCCGTCAGCGTGACGCGCTTCAAGGGACTCGGCGAAATGAATCCGCCCCAGCTGCGGGAATCGACCGTCCACCCCGATACGCGTCGGCTGGTGCAACTCACCGTCGAAGACGGCGGCGACGACGACACCGCGACACTGATGGACATGCTGCTCGGCAAGAAACGCGCAGCCGATCGCAGGGACTGGCTCGAGACCAAGGGTGACCTCGCGTCACTGGACGTATGACCCGTCACGTACCAACGATGTTTCGCAAACCGCAACGAAAGCGATAATCAACCTGTCTCGATCAGTCGTGAACAGTGCGCGGAGTTCAAGGATGACGGCCAAACATGAGACGGCTGCCGCACCGACCATCGGCACGATATATCCGATACTTCTGGCGCTCGGCACATGCCATCTGCTGAACGACATGATGCAGTCGCTGCTGCCGTCGATCTATCCGCTGCTGCAACGAAACTTCACGCTCGACTTCGGCCAGGTCGGCCTGATCACGCTGACGTTCCAGGCCACGGCATCCCTGCTGCAGCCGCTCGTGGGCATCTATACGGATAGACATCCATTACCGTATTCGTTGCCGATCGGGATGGCGTTCACGCTGTCCGGATTGCTGCTGCTCGCGTACGCGCCAAACTTCCCGATCGTGCTGGCCGCTGCCGCGATGGTCGGCTCGGGCTCGTCGGTGTTCCATCCGGAGTCCTCGCGCGTCGCACGCATCGCGTCCGGTGGGCGCCATGGCCTCGCACAATCGATGTTCCAGGTCGGCGGCAATGTCGGCTCCGCAATCGGCCCGCTTCTGGCGGCGTTTGTGGTGATGCCGCGCGGCCAGGCCAGCGTCGCATGGTTTGCGCTCGCGGCGCTCACGGCCATCCTGCTCCTGACTCGCGTCGGCCGCTGGTACCGCGCACATGCCCCGGCGCACCGCGAGCCGCGCCTGTCGCGCGCCAGCGACGCCCTGCCTCGTCGCGCGCTGCTGGTGACCATGTTGATCCTCGGCGCGTTGATCTTCTCCAAGTATTTCTATCTCGCGAGCTTGAGCAGTTACTACACGTTCTACCTGATCGACCGCTTCCACCTGAGCGCACAGGAAGCGCAAATCCGCCTGTTCATTTTCCTTGCCGCGGTCGCAGTCGGCACCATCATCGGCGGCCCGATCGGCGATCGCATCGGGCGGCGCCTCGTGATCTGGGTGTCAATCCTGGGGGTTCTTCCGTTCACGCTCGCGCTGCCGCACGCCAATCTGTTCTGGACCACCATGCTGACGATTCCGATCGGGCTGATCCTCGCATCGGCGTTCCCTGCCATCATTGTCTACGCACAGGAACTGGTGCCGGGAAGGACGGGCGTGATTGCGGGCCTGTTCTATGGTTTCGCCTTCGGCATGGGTGGACTCGGCGCTGCGCTCCTCGGCGAACTTGCCGACCACATCGGCATTGCCGCGGTCTACGGCATCTGCGCGTTCCTGCCGGTTATCGGCCTTCTGGCGTGGTTCCTGCCATCGCTACCGACCCCGCGGCAACGGCGCAAACCTTCGGCGGAACCCCTCGCGCCACCGCTCGCCTGACCCCGGTGCCGCGTAATTGGCGCCACGTTGTCCGACTAGACCGTCAGGCAGGCCGAAAGCAAGCGGTGGATCACCGCCTGCACGCGTTCCGCGCGCGCTGGCTGGTAAGCGAAGGTTCCCTCGTCCATGTAGTTGGACTGCCCCAGTTCGAGCTGCACGGCATCGATGCCATCGTTCGGGCATCCGTAATGGCGCGTGATGTAACCACCCTTGAAACGGCCATTGACGATGTGGCTGTATTCATTAGTGTCGCAGAGTATGTCGACCAGTCGTTGCTGCAAGCCAGGTGAACAGCTCATGCCATCGGCCGTGCCGAGGTTGAAATCCGGCAAGCGTCCGTCGAACAGGAATGGCACGCGGCTTCGGATCGAATGACCCTCCCACAGCGCGACGCGCCCATGAGCATCGAGAATGCGCGCGATTTCATCGGCAAGGGCGGTGTGATACGGGCGCCAGTATTCTTCGATGCGCTCGGCAATCTCGTCGCGCCACGGCTCGCGTCCGGCCTGGTAAATCGGCTCGTTCGTGAACTGGACGACCGGACACAGGCCGGTGGTGTTCTGCCCGGGATAGAGACTCCCGTCATCGGGCGGGCGATTGAGGTCGACCACGTAGCGCGAAAACATTGGCGTGATCATCGAGGCGCCGAGGTCGCGAGCGAACTCGTAAAGACGCGCAACGTGCCAATCGGTATCGGGCACGCGACGCGCGCTGTCCGTGAATCGCTCGGCGATCTCATCCGGAACCGCGGTGCCGTCATGCGGCAGGCTGACAAGGAGCGGCGCACTCCCGCGATGCAGGGTGAAGGTTTCCATGCCGGGAAGTTTAGCGCGCGCTTCGATTGCGGCCGAAGAGCGCACGGCCTGCCGGCATTTCCGGCCGGAGGACTGGCACCCGAGACAAATCAGGTCGCGGCGTGCGTCGGCTGCTTGGTATCTGTCACCGCTGCGCCCGCGCGCCGCCGCGCCGGCGCGCGAATGACCAGACGCATGCCGAGCACCAGCAGGGCCACGGTGACCAGATAAAATACGATCTGGATGCCGGACGGATGCGCGTCGTATCCGATCAGTATGTGCAGCGCCTGGCCGACCACGGATCCATTGGTCAACAACGCCGAGGTATTCCACACCTGGTTGCCCCACTCCGCCAGCCAGTTGGCCTGAACCAGATAACGCGCAGCGGTCGAGGCCAAGCCAGCCGCCAACAGCACCAGCATCCAGTTGGTTACCGTGAAGAAATGCTTGAGCGGAATGCGCAGCAACCCGAAATACAACGCGAAGCCGACGGTCACCCCGCCGGCTATCCCAAGCGCGATGCCGACGACCATGCCACTGCCACCGGTACCACCTGCCGCCATGCCGTACAGGAACAGCACGATTTCCGAACCTTCCCGCAGCACCGCAAGCGCAACCACGACGAGCAACATCATCAGCGAACTCGACCCGGCTTTCACCGCGCTCCCGACCGACTGCATGTGTTGCGCGAGTTCGCGACCGTGGCTGGACATCCAGATCACATGCCAGGCGATCATGAGCACGGCGGCCAGCAGAACGCAGGCATTGAACAATTCCTGGCCGGAACCGTTGAGCGATTCGGCGATTGCGCCGGCACACAGCGCAACCAGGATCGCGCCGATTACGCCGAGCGCAATACCGGCGCCTATGAATGCTTCACGGCGCATGACGCCACGAGTTGCCGCAGCGACGATCGACACGATCAATGCCGCTTCGAGAACTTCCCGAAATACCAGCAGCGCAACTCCGAGCACGATCGCCTACTCCTTCAATTTCATTGCACGATCAACACGCCGTTGCCCGTGTCCCGATGGAAATCGTCGAAGAACTTGTACTGCCCGGCGTCCAGCGGACCGATGAAAACGGGCGTGGTGCTGTTGGGCATCACGATCTTCTCGCGATTGAACTCGTTGCTTTCGAACTCCGAAGGCGTCGAATCCCGATTGACCACCAGCAACTTGAACTTCGTGCCGGCCGGTACCGTCAGCTTGCTCGGCTCGAACATGTGATTCTTGATCGCAATCGTGAACTCCGGCATGTCGGCAGCAACGACCGGCATCGGCAGCAATCCCATCAGCACGATCGTGAGCCAAGCCTTCATCCCGAAACTCCGCAGTCTTCTGACGCGAATGATAATAGTTCTTATTTGTATGCGCAAGATTGCGCGCGCTGCATGCCGTCACTTGCCCGCCGCTGGCGCATAGCGAAGATTGTCGAGCAACGGCGTCGACGGTCGCTGGATCACCAGGAACGTGTTGCCGGCAACCTGGTGGCACGCGGTGCACGCAGCCGAGAGATTGTCGAATGCCTTCTCGAAGTCGGCCTTGTCCTTCCTGGCCAGCGCCTCCTGCATCTGCTTGACCGCCGGATCCATCATCGAGGGCATGAGTTTGGCCAGCATTTGCGGCTGCAACTCGCGCGCCTCGCCGTTGGTTTCCTCGATACGCTGCAACGCCTCACCCAACTCGCCAGTCATGTAATAGGCCAGATTCCAGTTGCCTGCATCGCCCGCCCACCACAGCCGATCGTGGCGAATCTGCAATTCCAGCATCTGCTGACCCAGTTCGGGCGCCGCCAACCGAGCCTGCAATTGCGCCACCCGGCTCTTGAGTTCGGCGATGTCCGTGGCCATGGCCGACTGCTGCGATGCGGAACCCGAGTGATGACCGTGCTTGGCGAATGCGGCAGTGGCGAAGACACCACAAACGACCACGAGCAACGCGATAGCTGAGGGCAGGATGCGGCGGATCATGGACAGCTCCAAGTGAGAACGATTCTTATCCCGCATCATCATCGCTTCACCTCGCTTTCGCAAGTAAGGCGCGTCGACGCGAATTGCCGCTCCCTCCGAACGGCTCGGCATCGCACGGGCCAACGCTTATGATGGCCGCCTTGATCCGCTCTGGAATTGCACGTGGGCAACAGCATCGAAATCGTCCGCCGGAACACGATCGCCACCGTTACGCTGAACCGGCCCGAGGCGCACAATGCGTTCGACGATGCGCTGATTGCGCAGTTGACGGCTGCGCTCGAGGCGCTCGAGCGGGATCCCGCGGTGCGCGTCGTGGTTCTCACCGGCGCCGGCGCGACGTTTTCCGCTGGCGCAGACCTCAGCTGGATGCGTTCGATGGCTCGCGCGAGCGAAGTCGAGAATCGCGCGGATTCGTTGCGCTTGGCCACGCTGATGCGCACGCTCAATTTCCTGGCCAAACCGACAGTGGCGCGAGTGAACGGCTCGGCCTATGGCGGCGGCGTCGGACTGATCGCATGCTGCGACGTGGCGATCGCCACCGAAGGCGCGAAGTTTTCGCTCAGCGAGGTCAAGCTCGGACTGGTGCCCGCCGTGATCTCGCCGTACGTCATCGCCGCCATCGGGGCCCGCCAGGCGCGCCGGCTTTTTGTCAGCGGCGAAGTGTTCGATGCCACGGAAGCCACGCGCGTCGGTTTGCTGCATCAATCCGTTGCGACCGATCAGCTCGATAACGCAATTGATCGCCATCTGCACTTCCTCGCGAAAGGCGGGCCAATCGCGCAGGTTGAAGCCAAACACCTCGCACTGCGCGCGGCCGGCATGACGCGCGATGGCGCCGAACGTGCGGGCACGGAAAATGCCGCCTTGATCGCGCGCCTGCGGGTATCGGCCGAAGGTCAGGAAGGCCTGACCGCGTTTCTCGAAAAGCGCGCGCCGCTCTGGGCGAAGGACGGCGCTGCATGATCGATCACGCTGCATTTCCAGCCGAATGGCGCAGGCAGGTCGGTGCGTTGTGCTTCCATGGATAGCCATGGGCCATTGCGCGAATGCGCGTCGGCACTGCAACGGTACCACCATGCCGCCTGCCTTGGCGGCGTCGCGTTCGGCCCTTATCGCTCAAACCGCAAGGCCATGTGCCGGCATGACGGGGTGTACACCGCATGACTCATCGCATTCTCAACATTGCCGACGTCGTGGTGCGTTCGGGCGAACCCGATCGCATGCCCCGCGGAGAAACGGCCGAGCGCTACGACCTTCGTTCCGGCGAAATCGCAAGCCGGCTCGGCGCGCGCCAGCTGGGCTATCACCTCACGGTGGTCGCTCCGGGAAAACGCAACTGCCCCTTCCACAGCCATCGCGCTGAAGAGGAAATGTTCTTCATCCTTGCCGGTGAAGGCGAGGTGCGCATCGGCACCGGGCGTTTCCCGATTCGCGAAGGCGATATCATCGCGTGTCCAACCGACGGTCCGGAAACCGCGCATCAGATCATGAACACCGGCACGGTCGAAATGCGCTATCTCGCGGTGAGCACGCAGGCGCCGATTGAGGTTTGCGACTATCCGGATTCGGGCAAGTTCGGCGTGTATGCGGATCCCGAGCCGGATGGACGCGCACAGCGATTGCGTTATCTCGGCCGCCATGAAGAAGCGCACGACTACTGGGAAGGCGAGTAGTGTTCGACACCATACTGATTGCCAATCGCGGCGAAATCGCCTGCCGCGTGATGCGCACTTGCCGCCGCCTTGGCATTCGCAGCGTCGCGGTGTATTCGCAAGCCGACAGCAACGCGCGACATGTGCGTGAAGCCGATGTCGCATTTCCGATCGGCGGACCACGGCCAGTCGAGTCGTATCTGCGCGGCGATGCAATCCTCGATGTTGCACGACAATCCGGCGCGCAGGCGATCCATCCGGGTTACGGATTCCTGTCGGAGAACGCCGGATTCGCTCGCGCGTGCAGCGACGCCGGCATCGTCTTCATCGGGCCGCGGCCGCAAAGCATCGAGGCGATGGGCTCGAAAGCGCAGGCCAAGGCACTCATGCACGAACACGGCGTGCCGTTGGTGCCGGGCTATCACGGTGAGGATCAGGATGACGCCGTATTGCTGGCCGAGGCGCGCAAGACCGGATTTCCGCTCATGATCAAGGCCGCAGCCGGTGGCGGCGGCAAGGGCATGCGCATCGTGCGCGAAGAGGGCCACTTTGGCGAAGCGCTGGCCTCCGCGCAGCGCGAATCGCGATCCGCGTTCGGTGACACGCGCGTGATTCTCGAGCGCTACATCGAACACCCGCGCCACATAGAATTCCAGGTGTTCGGGGATACCCACGGCAACGTGATTCATCTGAACGAACGCGAATGCTCGGCGCAACGGCGCTACCAGAAAGTGCTCGAGGAAACTCCGTCGCAGTTCGTGACGCCCGAACGCCGTGCGGCGATGGGCGCCGCGGCCGTCGCCGCTGCAAAGGCAGTCGACTACGTTGGTGCGGGAACCGTGGAATTCATTGTCGGCGCCGAAGGCGATTTTCATTTCATGGAAATGAATACGCGCCTGCAGGTGGAGCATCCGGTGACCGAACTGACGCTCGGCCTCGACCTGGTCGAGTTGCAGCTGCGCGTAGCCGATGGTGAGACGCTGCCCGATGCGCTCGTCAACGGCGGCACGCCGGCGCCGAATGGCCATGCCATCGAGGTACGTCTGTACGCCGAGGATCCGGAGCAGAATTTCCTGCCCGGGTCGGGTGTGCTCGAACGCTTGCGGCTTCCCGCACCTTCGAGGCATGTCCGCATCGATGCCGGCGTGGTCGAGGGCGACACGGTGACGATCTTCTACGATCCAATGATCGCAAAACTCATCACCTGGGACACGACACGCGACCTGGCGCTGCTGCGCATGCGCGAGGCGCTGGCCCAATGCGAAATTGCCGGACCGAAATCGAATATCGCTTTTCTCGAAAGGCTCGTGCGACATCCGGCCATCGTCGAGGCACGCATCGACACCGGTTACCTGGATCGACACCTCGATGAGTTTGTCGGCGCGCAGGACACTTCCGATCCGACTGCGCTATTCGCCGCAGCCACACTTTGGCTGCTGCACGAGGAAGCCGCCGCGCGACAAGCTGCCTCTCATCGTGCCGATCCGCACTCGCCCTGGGCCGAAGCGGACGGCTGGCGACTTGGCCATCCGGGCAAGCGCATCGTGGTGCTGACCGAGCGCGACCAGCAGCATGAAATCATCGCGCACGGCAGTTCCGGCCATTACCTCCTCGACCTTGGTGAACGGCATTGCGACATCGCCGATGCCGTATTCGAGGACGGCGTTTTCAACGCGCGGTTCGATGGCGTCGCTCGACGTTTCCACGCCAACGTCGATGGCGAGCGCATCGCAGTACACGACGGATCGGAGCGCCATCGATTCGATCATGCTCCGGCGTTTGCGTACGCGGTCACTGAATCGTCCGGTGGTGATCGCGTGGTGGCGCCGATGCCGGGCCGCATCGTTCTGGTGAAGGTCGCCGCTGGAGATGCGATCACGGAAAAACAGGAATTGCTGGTAATGGAAGCGATGAAGATGGAGCTCACGCTTCGAGCACCGCGCGATGGCGTCGTCGAAGCCGTGCAGGCGGCCGCCGATGATTTCGTCGAAGCGGATGCCGTCCTGGTCCGGCTTGAACCGACTGCGTGATCGGGAAGGAAACGGCGACATGCACGCTGCGCTGGATTCCATGACGGATCGGACACCAGCTTGCGTGCGCATCGTCGAAGTAGGCCCGCGCGATGGCTTGCAAAACGAAAAGGCGCTGGTTCCGACCGCCACCAAGATCGAATTGATCGACCGCCTGACGCAAAGCGGTCTCGTCAGCATCGAGGCGACCAGCTTCGTGAGTCCGAGATGGGTACCGCAGCTCGCCGATGCGGCCGAAGTCTATGCGGGCATCCAGCGGAAACCCGGCGTACGTTATCCGGTGCTGGTGCCGAATCTGCAAGGCTACGAGCGGGCGCGCGCTGTCGGTGCAAGCGAGATCGCGGTTTTCACGGCCGCATCGGAAGCCTTCAACCACAAGAACATCAATGCGTCGATCGATGAATCGATCGAACGCTTCATGCCGGTCCTGGAGCGGGCCGGTGCCGACGGCGTCGCGGTGCGCGGTTACGTGTCCACGGTACTCGGCTGCCCGTACCAGGGCGACGTGCCCCTCGCGGACGTGACGCGCGTCGCACGACGCCTGCATGAACTCGGTTGCTACGAAATCTCGCTCGGGGACACCATCGGTGTCGGCACGCCCGTGAAGGCGCGCGCGATGCTGGCTGCCGTCGCGTGCGAAGTGCCGATCGGTGCGTTGGCAGTGCATTTCCACGATACGCGCGGTCAGGCGCTCGCGAATATTCTCGCGTGCCTCGAACAGGGTGTCGCAGTCGTGGACAGTTCCGTGTCGGGTACCGGTGGCTGCCCGTACGCGCGCGGCGCGACCGGCAATGTCGCCACGGAAGATGTCGTGTACATGCTCGAGGGAATGGGCATTGCCACCGGTGTCGATCTCGAAAAACTCATTGCGACCGGACTGTGGCTGTCCGCTGCACTCGGGCATGCAACATCGAGCAAGGTCGCGCGGGCCAGCGCCGCCGATGCGGAGAAGTCGTGAGCGCAAACTCGATGGCTCGCACCGGTTTCCTGATTCGCCCGATCCAGCCAACCGATGACCCGACGGTCGCCTCGATCATCCGCAGCGTGATGTCCGGCTTCGGTGCCTGCGGTCCGGGATTCGCGATCAACGACCCCGAAGTCGGCATGATGGCAGCAGCATATGCACGCCCCGGCGCGGCCTATTTCGTAGTCGAGATGGGTGGTGAGGTTTTGGGCGGTGGCGGCATTGCGCCGCTCGAAGCAGGCGACGCGGATGTCTGCGAATTGCGCAAGATGTATTTCCTGCCGGAATTGCGTGGGCGCGGTGCCGGGCGCGCACTGATCGAACACTGCCTCGCGATGGCGCGCGAATCCGGGTATCGACATTGCTACCTGGAAACGCTGACCGGCATGGACGCCGCGCAACGCCTTTACGCCGCCAACGGGTTTCATCGCATCGACAAGCCACTCGGCCACACCGGGCATTTCGGTTGCGATCGCTACTTCGTGCGCGACCTCTAACGTCGTAGCTTGCACATGGCGCACGGTCGTCCAAATGGGTTGCCCGCACCGCCAATCGTGCGCGCAGTACACGCCGGGAACTCGATCCCGCCTGTTAGAATCGCGCGCCTTTCAGTTTCTCGGAGGTAGTCATGCAACTCGATCAGGTCAAGGCCGTAGTCACGGGCGGCGCGTCAGGCCTCGGATTCGCGGTAGCGAAGCACCTCAGGGAGAACGGAGGCAAGGTCTCGTTGATTGATGTCGACGAAGAACGCGGTGCCGCAGCCGCCGCGAAGCTCGGAGCCGACGTTCGCTTCCAGCGCGCAGATGTCGGCTCGGAGCAGGAAATCGTGGCGGCCCTGGCGAGAGCTGAGGAAGCGATGGGCGGACTGAACCTTGCGGTCAATTGCGCCGGCATCCTCGGCGCCGGACGCGTGCTCGGCAAGGAAGGTCCGATGCCGCTCGCCACCTTCAGCAAGACGGTGACGGTAAATCTCGTCGGCAGTTTCAATGTCGCCAAGGCCGCAGCCGCGTTGATGCAGCACAACGAGCCCGGCGCGGATGGCGAGCGTGGAGTGATCGTTAATACCGCATCGGTCGCAGCCTATGAAGGCCAGATCGGCCAAGCCGCCTACGCCGCATCCAAAGGGGGCATCGTCGGCATGACGCTGCCGATGGCCCGCGAGTTCGGGCGGATCGGCGTGCGTGTGATGACCATCGCCCCGGGCGTGTTCCATACACCCATGGTCGATGGCATGCCCGAACCGGTGTATCGCTCGCTGTGCGCGCAGGTGCCCTATCCATCGCGCCTCGGCGACCCGTCGGAATTCGCCGATACGGTCGCATGGATAGTGCAGAACCGGTATCTCAACGGCAGCGTGATCCGCATTGACGGCGCGATCCGACTCGCCCCGAAATGAAAGCGTCCGATATCAAACGTGGCAACGTGGTCGAGCACAATGGCACGGTCTATCAGGTGCGGGAAATCGATCGCAGCGCGGCACAGGGACGCGGCGGCAATGTCACGTTCCGCCTGACCTTGTACAGCGTTTCCGGCGGCCAGAAATTCGACCTGAGCCTGCGCGCGGACGACGAACTCAAGGAAATCGAACTCACGCGCCGCGAGGCGACTTTTTCGTATCGCGATGGCACCGTGCTGGTGTTTCTCGATGCCGAGGACTACACGCCCTATCATTTCGATGCCGACGCCATCGGCGAGGACGCCGGATACCTCACCGAAGGTCTGGAAAATTGCTATGTGCGCCTGATCGACGAAACACCGGTCGCCTTGCAGTTACCGGTCACGGTCGTGCTCGAAGTCGCAGACACCGCACCCGAGCTCAAGGGCGCGACAGCGACCAAGCGTCCCAAGTCGGCGCGGCTCGCCAGCGGCATCGAGATCATGGTGCCCGAATACATCGGAATCGGAGAGAAAATCCTGGTCAACACCGTGACCGGCGAATTCGCGGGACGGGCCTAGACACGCATCCATTGCGGGCCTGCGTGCGCTCGCGTATGTTACGGCGCGTTTGCGCGATCTGCATCGCGCGAATTCCGGGAAGCTTGGCGTGCACGCCCGGATGTTCGGAGGCCTGATGTTGTTTTCCGACTGGAGGGGACCGGTGCCATGAATCGCATGTGGAAGCAACTGTTCGCGACCAAGATGATCGAGCCGGCGACTGCCGAGGGCCGACCGATCGAAGATCAGCTGAAGCGTTCGCTCGGACCGTGGGCGCTGACGGCGCTCGGCATCGGCGCAATCATCGGCACCGGCATCTTCGTCCTGACCGGCGTGGCGGCGGCCAACAACGCCGGCCCGGCCCTAGCACTGTCCTTCATACTCGCCGGCGCCGTCTGCGCGCTCGCGGCGCTGTGCTACGCCGAGTTCTCGGCCATGATTCCGGTTTCGGGCAGCGCCTACTCCTACGCCTACGCGACCATGGGCGAATTCATCGCCTGGTTCATCGGCTGGAATCTGGTGCTCGAATATCTGGTGTCGATGTCCGCCGTGGCCGTCGGCTGGTCCGGTTACGTGGTGCCCCTGCTCGGACACATGGGCATTGTGATACCGCCCGCATTCACCAACTCGCCGCTGGTCAAGGGCGTCGGCGCGTTCTCGATCGAATCGACCGGAGCGATCATCAATTTTCCGGCCGTGTTCATCTGCCTCGCAATCACGGCGCTGTGCTATGTCGGCATCCGCCAATCGTCCACCGTCAATATCTGGATCGTCGCAATCAAGCTCGTCGTGATCTTCCTGTTCATCGCGTTCGGCATCCACTACATCACGCCGGCCAACTGGCATCCGTTCATTCCGGATCGCATCTGCGACACCGCCGCCACCGTCACCGCGCAGTGCAAACCGGGCCATTTCGGCTGGTTCGGCGTGGTGGAAGGCGCATCGATCATCTTCTTCGCCTATATCGGCTTCGATGCGGTATCCACGGCCGCGCAGGAGGCGAAGAATCCGCAGCGCGACATGCCGATCGGCATTCTCGCGAGCCTGTTTATCTGCACCGCGCTCTACATCGTCGTGGCGCTCGTGTTGACCGGCATGATTCCGTATGCGCAGTTGAACGTGTCGCATCCGGTCGGCTACGCGGTCGAGCAGATTCCCGCGTTGAAATCGTGGCTCGCACCACTGGTCGAACTTGGCGCACTCGCCGGGCTGTCTTCGGTCATCCTCGTCATGATGATCGGCCAGCCGCGAATCTTCTATGCCATGTCGAAAGACGGCTTGTTGCCCGAAGTATTCGCCAAGGTGCATCCACGCTTCAAAACGCCGCACGTGAGTACCGTGATTACCGGTGTGGTCGGTGCCATCCTGGCCGGCTGCCTGCCGATCGACATCCTTGCCGAGCTGTGCAACATCGGGACCCTGCTGGCGTTCATGACGGTGTGCATCGCGCTGCCGATCCTGCGCCACACGCGACCGGATCTGCCGAGGCCATTCAGAACCCCGTTGCCGATGGTCACCGCAACGCTCGGCGCCGCGGGCTGCCTGTATCTGATTTATGGCCTGCCGATCGATACCTGGGTGCGCCTGGTCATCTGGACTCTGATCGGCATCGTGGTCTATCTGTGCTACGGCCACCGGCGCAGCAAACTGCGTTCCTGACAGCGCACCAGCGTCACGCTACGCGTCGGATCCCGGACCGGCGTCTCCCGACTCCGCTGAATCCTCGGCGCCGCCCTCGTCCGCTCGCTCGATGAGTTTCGGATCGAGCGACTTGCCGGCCTTGGCGCCGAGCGTGCGCAGCATTTCGACCTGACGCACGAGATTGCCGCGCCCGCTGCTGAGCTTGGCAAGCGCCGAATCGAATGCGCGCCGCGCACCATCAAGGCCGGTGCGCAACGAGTCCATGTCCTCGATGAAACCGACGAATTTCTCGTACAACGCGCCGGCCCGTGCGGCAATATCCTCGGCGTTGCGGTTGCGCTTTTCGTGCTGCCAGACGTTCGCGACGACGCGAAGCGTTGCGAGCAGCGTCGATGAGGTCGTGATCATGACGCGCCGATCGAGCGCGAAGCCGATCAGTCCATCGTCCGCCCGCACTGCCTCGATGTACGCTGCTTCGACCGGCACGAACATCAGCACGAAATCCTGCGTGTCGATGCCGGGCAGATCGCCGTAACGACGATTGGCCAGCTCCTTCACGTGCAAGCGAACCGAATCGAGGTGCTGGCGCAGGAACCGCGCGCGATCACTGTCGTCGGCGGCCGTGCAACAACGCTCGTAGGCCGTCAGCGATACCTTGGCATCGATTATCAGATCACGGCCTTCGGGCAGATGCAGGATCACATCCGGTCGTGGCCGCCCACCGTCACTGTCGCGCAATGACAGTTGAACATCGTATTGCTGACCCTTTTGCAACCCGGAAGCTTCGAGCAGGCGCTCAAGAATCAGTTCGCCCCAGGCACCCTGCACGCTGGCTTCGCCTTTGAGGGCTTTGGTCAGATTGACTGCATCCTCGCTGATGCGCTGATTGAGGTTTTTCAGTGCGTCGATCTCGTGTTTGAGCAGAGCGCGCTCGCGGCTTTCCTTGTCGTAAACCTCGGTGACGGTCTTGCGGAAATCGCCGAGCTGCTCGCGCAACGGATTCAGCAACAATCCGAGGTTGCTCTGGTTCTGCTCGGTGAAACGCTTGGACTTTTCCTCCAGGATCTCGCCCGCCAACGTCTTGAAACTGTCGGCGAACTGCTCGCGCGCCTGCCCGAGCAAAGCGAGTTTTTCCTGCATCGCCATATGCTGCTCGTTGAGGCGCGTGCCCAGCGCCGTGGCCTGCTGTTCGGCGCGCTGGCACGCTTCGCGCCAGCGCACCGAATCCGTCCGCGCGCCGCTGAGTTCCGTTTCGAGCGCGCCGACGCGTTCCAACCGGCCGGCGAGATGGGCGCTCTCGGCGCTCAGATCGAGTACGCGAGAGCGCAGTCCCGCAAGTTCTTCGTTGTCTTTTTCGCGCGCCTGGATGGCGTGGTCGCGCTCGATTGCGGCACGTCGGCGAGCGAAGAAATACGTGAGTAATCCGCCCAGTACAGCGCCCGCAATCGCGGCGAGCGCAATCGACAAGATGGGATCAGCAAGAATGAAGGCGCGAAACGGCATGTTCCCGATTGTGACAGCCGCGCGTCTCAGATGCAGCGACGCCGCAACAACGCCGCCGAGCCCTGCCGGGACCAAGGCGACAAGCCGGACGCGAGATCACGCAGACGCCCAATGGGAAAGCTGTGTTTCGCCGGCACCGAAATGACATCGGATTTGCGAAGCGCCATTCGCGGGCCGCTCCCGCAAGATGACGGGAAAATTCGGTTGGGGTATACCCGATTCAGCCCTATGGTTTGGCGTTGTAGCCCGCACACCATCCTTTGACATTGGTCGCCTTCCCGGGGAACAGCTGGCATGGACCCCATACGTCGCCGGGCTTGCCCTCGAAAAACCGGCAGTTGCCGCACTGCTGGCCGGGCTTGTACTGGGGGTATTTGGCCTTGTCGACCTGGCTGACGTCATCCTTGTAGCCGAGTGCGGCCGCTGTCGGATCCGATTCCTGTATATGCGGCAGATCGGCCGATCGCGCAAGCCGAGGCAGCACGACCGCGGCAAAGGGCGCAGCGATCGCCCCGCTGCCCACGATCCTGAGGAAGCGGCGACGGGACGGGTTTTCCTTATGTTCGAACATCCTGGACCTCCGATGACAATTCATGCGTGTTCGACAATGATACCTTGTGGAAGTTGAACGGAACTCGCACCCGTTCGCCGAGGTGCGATATGATCCGGATCACGCTTTTGGCCGTCCATTCGCTGGAGATTCCCGATCAAGCCAACTGGTGCCGAGTTTGCTGCATTTGACGATTGCGCGCACCAGATTGTGCAGGCGGGGCGCGATCTCTCCGCACTCGGCTGGACTCCCGCGACCAGCGGTAATTTTTCGATGCGCCTCGACCGCGATCACGCCGCGATCACGGTCTCCGGCCGCGACAAGGGGCGGCTCGATCCAAGCGATGTGATGGTCGTCGGCCTCGACGGCACGCCGGTGCGCAGCGAACAGCGGCCGTCGGCCGAAACCGCGCTGCATCTGCAAATCCTTCGACGCTTCGGAGAAATGGGCGCCGTCCTGCACACGCATTCAATTGTCCAGACCGTCGCCTCGCGCCTCTTCGCACCGGCTGGCGCAATCCGTTTGACAGGCTGGGAACTGCAAAAGGCGATTCCGGGCACCGAAACGCACGAAGGCGTGCTCGAACTGCCCGTGTTCGCCAACAGCCAGAACATGGATGACCTGGTGGCAAGCGTGGATCGATGGATCGATGCGGGCAAACCGTTGCATGGTTATCTGATCGACGGTCATGGCATCTACACGTGGGGCGGCAACATGGCACAGGCGCGGCGTCATCTCGACGCGTTCGAATTCCTGCTTGCCTGCGAACTCGAGTTGAGGAGATTTCCGGCATGAGCCGATTGCGGGTGTACAGCGAAAGTGACCCGGACAACGCACTCGACACCGTTAACGATGCGGCAGCGATTGCAGACGTATTGGGCGGCGTCGGCGTGCGTTTCGAACGCTGGGAGGCGACCCAGCCGATTACACCGGGTGCGAGTCGTGATGAGGTATTCGCGGCCTACCGTGGCGACATCGAGCGTCTCATGCGCGAGGAAGGCTACGCGACGTTCGATGTCGTGAGCCTGCGGCCCGACCACCCCGACCGCGCCGCGCTGCGCAAGAAGTTTCTCAGCGAACATCGCCATGGCGAGGACGAAGTGCGTTTCTTCGTCGCCGGAGCCGGGCAGTTCACGCTGCACATCGACGATCGCATCTACGACGTGCTGTGCGAAGCGGGCGACCTGATCGGCGTACCCGGCGGTACCCGGCACTGGTTCGACATGAGCGAGGCACCTTATTTCGTCGCGATCCGCTTGTTCACGAATCCCGACGGCTGGGTCGCCGAATTCACCGGCGAACCCATCGCCGACCGCTTTCCTCGCATGACGCCCTGCGTCGAAGCGGCCCCTCGGTGAGCTATCTCGACGAATCCCTGGGACCCGGCGAGAAATTGCTGGCACGCTTCGAGTTGCACTGGATCGTCAAATGGCGGATTGCGGTGTACGTATTGCTGATCATCCCGACTCTCGGCCTGGCCCTGTTTGCAGCCATCTACGAAGTATTGCGGTTGCGCGCGATCGAACTCGGTGTCACCAACCGTCGCGTGGTCCGCAAGACCGGCATCGTCAGTCGCTCCACCGAGGAACTCAGGCTCGCCTCGATCGAGACCGTCGATTTGCACCAGACGGTTGCCGGGCGACTGCTCGGCTACGCCGACATCGGATTGACCGGTCGCGGCGAAAGCTCGATGCAGCTCGTGCACCTCGCAAATCCGCTGGTGGCGAAGTCCGCGATTGAAAACGCCTACGCGGAACACGTCGAGGATCGGCGCTCGGCCTGAAATCGCGTCAAGCTCCGCGCCGAATCGAGTCGGGGCGAGTTCCAATCATTCGGGCACCTCGATCAAGACGCGGTACCGCAAAAAATCCACCCAGCAGCCTGCTAAGCTCGTCGAAGCGCACGATGAACGCCCGGAGGCGACGTTGATCTCGACGATACTCACGGATATCGAAGGCACCACGAGCTCACTGGATTTCGTCCGGGATACGTTGTTTCCTTACGCACGCAAGCGCCTGCCCGCCTTCATCACGACCCATGCCGAGCGCTCCGATGTCGAGCATTGGCTGCAACAGGCCGCTCGCGAAGCCGGGTTGATTTCGGCGACGCGCCAGGAGCTGATCGACCTCTTGATCGGTTGGATAGACGTCGATCGCAAGTCCACGGCACTAAAGGCGCTCCAGGGAATGATCTGGGAAGAGGGTTACCGGAGTGGGGAATTCCGGGCGCACTTTTATGCCGATGCAGTGCGCTGCCTGCGCGCATGGCACGCCCAGGGAAAGCGAATTTGCGTTTATTCCTCGGGCTCGGTACCGGCGCAGAAACTGTTTTTTGAATACGCGGACAGCGGTGACCTGAGCGACCTCGTTGCAGCTTACTTCGATACCGAAACCGGACCCAAGCGCGAAACGCAATCGTACCGACGGATCGCCGAGGCCATTCGCACGCCACCCACTGAAATCCTGTTCCTCTCCGACATCGTCGAGGAGCTCGATGCGGCAAGCGCAGCCGGATTCGCAACGACGCTCGTCGCGCGAGCGCCATCGCGCTGCCCCGAAAAATCGACACATTCTTGCGTCGGCAATTTCGACGCAATCGTGCCCTGAGGCCATGCACGCGCGCATCGTCGCAGTCCTACTCGCCTCGGCGATTGCCGGTTTCGCCGCCGGCACGCTGTGGCAAGCGCATTCGTACCGGATCATTTCGCCGCCGCCGGCCAGACCGGTTGTTGCGGCCTCCAGGAAGGAAACCGACGACACGGACGCATCGCGGCTCCCGGCTTTCGACGCGGAACTCGTGATGTACGATCAGCCTCGCCTGCTCGACAAGGCGCTCGCGAAAATCGAACCGCAAAGACCGGGTGTGATCGATCTCTACGTCATCGCCTTCGCCGGCGACGGCGGCGAAGATGTGTTCCGCAACGAGGCCGAATACACGCGTTCATTGTTCTCGAGGCGTTTCGACGCGAATGGTCATGTGCTGGTGCTCGAAAACAATCCAGCCACCGTGGCAAACACGCCGCTCGCGACCCTGACCAACCTGACCTGGGCACTTGATGCGATCGCCGCAAAGATGGATCCATCGCAAGACGTGCTGCTGCTGTACCTTACTTCGCATGGTTCCGCGGATCACCAGTTGCTGGTCGATCTCGATCCGCTGCCTCTCGACCCGATCGACCCGACTGATCTGGCCGACGCCCTCGACACCGATCCGCCGCTGCGCTGGAAAGTGGTGGTCGTGAATGCCTGCTTCTCCGGTGGCTTCATCGATGCGTTGCGAAGTCCGACGACGATGCTCATCACGTCGGCACGCAGCGATCGCAGCTCATTCGGTTGCGGCTTCGATTCCGATATCACCTGGTTTGGCAAGGCGTTCCTGCTGGATGCGCTCAACCGCAGCAACTCGCTGCCCGCTGCATTCCGGCAGGCGAAAACGCTGGTCGCGAAGTGGGAACAGCGGGATCACGAGATGCCTTCGGAGCCGCAGTTCGCGAGCGCACCGGCGATCGATGCCCAACTCCGACGGTGGAGCCGGCAACTCGTGCGAAGGCCATCCATCTCGTTCGCGCCAGCGAATGCACTACATTCACATCGCAGGACCAATGATGCCGACCCTGGCAGGAGTGCTCATCGATGAGCGACGAAAATCGCCAGACCACCGATTCACGCCGACTCGTGTATTTCGCCGCCGAGCGCACGCTGACAGCATGGGTGCGCATGTCCGTTTCGCTGATGGCGCTCGGTTTCGTGATCGACCGTTTCGGTCTGCTGCTCGAACAGATGGCGTCGCCGGACGGCTCGCTCGATCGGCAAAGGCATTTTTCGTTCTGGGCCGGCAGCGCACTGGTCGCTCTCGGTATCGCCATGCTCGCCACCGGCATCGTGCGATTCTGGCGGTTTGCGCAAGCGTACGATCATGAGCGGGACGCGCCAACGCGCCGCGGCATCCAGATTGCGGCGATTTACGCGTCGATTCTCGGCGTGTTCGGGCTGGTGCTGCTGGCGTTCCTGATCGCGATGGCGGATCGCTGACAGCATGCGACGTTCGCGCAATCTTTCGCGATGCACGTCGTATCGGTAGGATGCAGGGTTTTGGCATCGAGGAATTCGCATCATGCGCAACGTCGTCGTCGCTTTCAGTCTTGCGCTGGCTTTTGCGCAGTCCGCATCCGCCACCGAGTGGGTCGTGCAGGCGCACTACGACTCGCGCGCAGCGCTGATACGAGCGGCTGTGCACTTCGAGCATCTGATCGTCGATGCAAAGACGCAAACGCTGCGCGTCGACACCAATGAGGACGGTATGCGCGCTCTTGAAGATGCCGGTCTGACCATCGAGATAGACCAGATCGCGAGTGCCAAGCTCCAATCGTTCTACGCCAAGCTCGAAGACGCGCGCGCGGCCGGGCACGGCATCGACAGCATTCCCGGATTCCAGTGCTTCCGCACCGTCGAGGAAACCTATCAGACCATGGACGACCTGGCTGCCGCGCATCCCGATATCGTCGCGATCGACGACATCGGTCCAACCTGGAAGCGCACGCAGAACCCGGACGAAGGTTACGAAATGCGCTCGCTCCGCATCACCAACTTCGACACGATCGGCAACGATCCGGATCGCCCGAGGATGGTCGTATTCAGTTCGATCCATGCCCGCGAATATTCGCCGGCCGAGCTCGATACACGCTTCGCAGAATGGCTGGTAAACAGCTACGGAACCGATCCCGAGGCGACCTGGCTGGTGGATCACAACGATTTTCGGCTGATTCTCCAAGCCAATCCGGACGGCCGCAAACTCGCCGAGATGCAGATCTATCAGCGCAAGAACCTCGACACGATCAACGGGCCGTGCAGCGACGAAAACGAGTTCTCACAACCCGGCGTGGATCTGAACCGCAATTTCCCTTTCCATTGGAACATCACCAATGGCGGCGGTTCCAGCGGCTTCACCTGCGATCAGACGTTTCGTGGTCCGTTGGCGAATTCCGAACCTGAAACCGAGAACCTCACCAGCTACATCCAGGGAACTTGCGACGCCGACGGAAATTGCGCTGGCGGAATCTTCGCCGATCATCGCACCGGCTCGACCGATCCGATGACGGGCGGCGATGACGGCGGCGCGGCACCGAACGACACCAGCGGGTTCTTCGTGGATATCCACAGCAATGCCGCGCTGGTGTTATGGCCATGGGGCGACACCGGTTCGGCGGCGCCCAATCGAAGTGAGCTACGCACCCTCGGTCGGCGCATCGCATATTTCAACGGCTATACGCCGGAACAGTCGGATTCGCTCTACCCGACCGACGGAACGACCGACGACAACTTCTATGGCCTGCTGGGCGTTCCGGCCTTCACGATCGAAACCAACGGCTCGGATTTCTTCGAGGATTGCGCGACGTTCGAAGGCGACACCGCACCGCGAAATATCGAAGCGCTGCGTTACGCCGCGCGCACGCTGCATGCACCGTACGAATTGCCGGCGGGTCCGGACACCGTAAGCGTCAGCGCCGAACCGGATCTCGTCGTTGCCGGCGATCCGGTCATGCTGAGCGCGCATCTGGACAGCAGCCGCTTCAATCAGACGAACGGCACCGAACCGGTGCGCAACATTGCCAGCGCTGCGGCATACATCGACCAGTTGCCTTGGGATGCCGGGGCATTTGCGTATTCGCTGGACCCCAGCGATGGCGCGTTCGATTCGCCAACCGAAGATGTCGAAGCGATGCTCGATACCACCGGGCTCGCGAGCGGTCGCCATCTCGTGTACGTCCAAGGAACCAGCGTCGACGACCAGCCGGGCACGCCCGACGCCGCATTCATCGAGATCGCGCAGCCGGGCGAGATCGCGACAGTGGGCGGGATAGTGTCAGATGCGGAAACCAGTACGCCGCTCGCGGCGGACCTTGATTTTGTGCGCGAGGACGATGGCACCAACCACACGATCACGAGCGATCCCGACACAGGTGCCTACGAGGAAAACCTGCGCAGCGGCACGTTCGATCTGACGGTCACCGCCGATGGTTACATTCCCACCCATGTCGACGCACTGAATGTCTCCGGCGGCCAGACCCTGACGCAGAATGTCTCGCTTGAGCCGGTCTGCACCGCGCTCGATGACGATGCCGAAAGCGACCACGGCGACTGGACGATCCGCGGGCCCTGGGGAATCATCCCGGGATTCGCGGGCCATGCGAGCAACGTCTGGACCGACAGCCCGAACGGTGATTACGGCGACAACATCTCGGGCAACCAGGTCTCGCTGACTTCGCAGGTGTACGATTTCAGCCAGAACACTGATTCCTCGCTGCGCTTCGACGACTATTGCGACACCGAGTCGGGCTATGATTTCGGTCACGTGGATGTCTCGACCGACGGCGGCACCAGCTGGTCCGAGGTGTATTCGTGTTCCGGACGCGCGAACTGGCAGACCGAGCAGATCGTGCTGCCTCAACTGGATGGCGAGAGTGAAGTCAGTATCCGCTTTCGCCTGACGTCCGATTCTTTCGTCGAGGCAAGCGGCTGGTCGCTGGACAATATTCGCCTGCAATTCGGCGGAAATGCGTGCCACCAGGTCGACAATGACACGATTTTCGAAAGCGATTTCGAAACCACCCCATGAGCGTCTGACCCTCACCATGCAACTTTATCTGAGCCTGACATCGCCGTTTGCCCGCAAGGTCCGCGTCGCCCTGATCGAGCAGAACCTGATCGAGCGCACCGAGTTGAAGATCGTCGATCCGTGGGCTGATGCGGAAGGCCTGGCCGCCGTCAACCCGTTGCTGCAAGTACCGACGCTGGTTCTCGACAACGGTCTCGCCTTGACCAACAGCGACACGATCCTCGCGTGGATCGATCGCACGCATCCGGATCCGTCGCTTTGGCCGACCGAAGCCAATTCGCTGACGCGCGCGCAAGCCATCGCCGCTCTCGCGCAAGGGATGATCGAATACACGGTCTACATCGTGCTCGAACGCCGCAAACCCGCGCAGCAACAGGGTACGGGCATGATCGAGCGGCGCCTGGCCGGCATCCAGCGCGTCGTCGCGGCGCTCGAGCGGCGCTTCGATTGCGACACCTCAGGTTTTCATCTCGACGCAATCGGCGTGGCCTGTGCTCTGGCCTATCTCGATTTTCGCCTGCCGGAACTTGACTGGCGAAACAAGTCGCCCAGGCTGAACCGCTGGCTCGAATGGGCTGCGAAGCGGCCTTCGATGCAGGCCACAGCCCCTCCGACCTGAGGTATCGATCGATCAGGAATTCGGTTGCGCGCTCAATCGCGGGCGAGCGCGGAAACTACGATCCTTTGCTCGGTTGAGGACATTCCACCAGGCATCCGCTTGCAACCAGCTCGCAGATGCAACGCACATCGCCATCCATCGCGCGATCGCGCGGCATGAACGCAACCGATTGCCGGATTTTTGCGTGGGCCCGTGAAACGGCATTGCCTGAACGGAAGTCGTCCGCTTTTGCCAGCGCCTCCATGAGCGCCTCCGTTTCCGCAACGAACACGGCGTAACGTGGATCGTCGGGGCGTGGCGCGTTGGAAATCTTGCCGGAAAGCGCGCGCCAGTCTCCGCGGGAAGCCAACCGGCGCGCCGCGTTGAGCATGTCCTGCCGGTAATCCAGTGCTTGCGCCGCGGTGTACAACTCGAGCGCAAGCACGTGCCCGAGATCCTCGGTCATCTCGAGCACGTGCCGCGCCTCGTTGGCGCCCATCGAGACATGGTCCTCGGCATTGGCGCTGGTCGGAATCGAATACACGCTCGCCGGATGCGCACGCGTCGCAAGGTCGTTGACCAGCGCCGCAGCGGTGTACTGCACGATCATGAATCCCGAGTCGGTTGCGTCCTCGTTGCCGATCAGGAAAGGGGGCAACCCGTCGCTGGTGGCCGCATCGACGAGCTTGTTGAGGCGCCTTTCCGAAATCGACGCGAGCACCGGAATTGCCGCCTTCATGTAGCTCATGACGAGAGCGAGTGGCATACCGTGGAAGTGCCCGGCCGAAATGACTTGATCCTCGATCACTTTCGCATCGGGCGCATCCGGAAAGACCAGCGGATTGTCGGTCACCGAATTCAGTTCGATATCGATGACCCGGCAGGCCTGCTGCCATGCATCACGCACCGCGCCGTGCACTTGCGGCGCGCATCGCAAACAATAGGCATCTTGCGGCTGATGTTTCTTGCCGCCCTTGAACGGCAGGAAGCGCGCGTAGAACGCCTCCTTGCCATGGCGTTGCGCGGGTGGCACGTAATCCCATGCGATATCGAAATGCTGTTGTTGGTCCTCCGGATCGCTCCAGGCTTCGGCAGACCAGGCACGAAAGCGCGGGACCAGGTGGTATGGAATATCAATGAGCGTCGATCCGGCGAGCAGCGCGCGCAGATGGGCGGCCGTGTCGACCTGGCCAGGATGCGGACGCAGTGCGTGGACCTCTTCGCGCAGCGCACCGCTGCGACCGGCGAAAGCGTCCATGCTCATGGCCGTGGCAAGTTCGGCCGTTGCAAGCAAGGTTTCGATTCGATCAAGCGCGAGGACGGCGCAGGCGAGCATCTGCGCCGTGCCGTTGTTGAGGGCAAGGCCTTCCTTGAACGATAGCCGCACGGGTTCCAGTCCGGCGCGTTTCAACGCTTCCGCGCCATCCATGCGTTCACCGCGATAAAACGCCTCGCCCTCGCCGAGCAACACCGCGGCCAGATGCGACAGCGGTGCGAGATCGCCACTCGCGCCAACCGATCCCTTTTCCGGGACGACCGGCGTTACGTCGCGATTGAGCAACTCGGCGAGTGCCTCGAGCGTTGCCGCGCGAATTCCCGAATGTCCGCGCATGAGCGTATTGACACGAATCACGAGCATTGCGCGCACAACGTCCGTCGCAAACGGGCGACCGACGCAGACCGCATGGCTGATGATGAGGTTGTGCTGCAATTCCTCGAGAAGACTGCCGCTCTGTTGCGATTGATCTGCGGACAACTCGTCGCGCGCCCGATGTGCGCCGAGCAGCTTGTCGGCATTGCTGCCAAAGCCGGTGGTTACGCCGTAGATCGGTTCCCCGCAGGCAACCTTGCCGGCAAGGAAGTCCGCCGTGCGTTGGACGCGCCTCAGGCAGTCCGCATCCAGCCTCACCTTCGCGCCGGCCGCAACAGACACCACCTGATCGCGCGTCAGACTGACGCCATCGAGCCGCACCGGGTCGAATTCGCTCATGGACGATCCAAATTCCGCATGACTGTTGCAACCTCGACCACGCGACGAATTTTCTCCGCTCTGGGGTTCCGGAGCGCCCGCATGCGTCGCGCTCGGATCACAACGACGCACTTCCTGCCTGGGGCTTGCTGGTTGCCTCGATCAGCGTGGCAATCAGGTTCGCGCGCGCAACTTCCGTCTGCACCGCGCTTGCAAGGTCCTTGATGGTGACCACTCCCCTCGTGATCTCATCGGGGCCGAGTACCAGAACGAAGCGTATGCCGGCACGATCCGCGTACTTGAACTGTTTCGCAAGCTTCAGCGGCTCCAGCACGATCTCGGTATTGATGCCGGCGGCGCGTAATTCGTTCGCGATCGCGAGGTAGTCCGCCATGTGTTCCTCGTCCAGCTGTGCAATCAACACCGCGACCGTACTCAAACTCCTGCCGAGCAGACCTGCGTCGCGCAACTGCCAGAACAGACGCGTCGCGCCGATCGAGATGCCGACGCCGGGCAGATGCGACTTCGTATAATGGCCGGCGAGGTTCTCGTAGCGCCCTCCCGAGCAGATCGAACCGATCTGTGGCTGATTCACCAAGTGCGTTTCGTACACCGTCCCGGTGTAGTAATCGAGACCACGTGCGATCGACAGATTCAACGCGAAGTGGCTTTCGGGCACGCCGAACGCGCGCAGCAGACCAAGCACCTCGCGCAATTCCTGGCGCCCCTGTTCGAAAATCGCGTTGCCGGCGGGAAATTCGTCGAGGCGATCCAGCGCGTCGTGCAGCGACGTGGATCGCAAGGCGACAAAGTCCAGTATCCGATCGGCAGCAGTCGCATTCAGTCCGAAGGCATCGCCGGTCAACTGGCTGCGCACGTGGTCGATGCCGCGCTTGTCGAGCTTGTCGACTTCACGCAGGACTTGCGTTTGCTGATCGGCACCGACAACACCCAGACTCTCGAAATAGCCGCGCATCAACTTGCGGTTGTTCAACTGGATCACGAACGGACCGATGCCAAGTTCGTTGAACACGCTGTAGATGACAGCCGGGATTTCCGCGTCGTAACGGATCGACAATTCGTCCTTGCCGATCACGTCGATATCGCACTGATAGAACTCGCGAAAGCGCCCGCGTTGCGCGCGTTCACCGCGATATACGCGCTGGATCTGGTAACGGCGGAACGGAAAATTGAGTTCGCGTTCGTGCTCGGCAACATAGCGCGCGAGTGGCACGGTGAGATCGAAACGCAACGCCAGCTCAGGCAATTCCTCTGCATCTTTCGCGGCGCTCAAGGCGCCGGTCGATTGCACGAAATACACCTGCCGTTCGGTCTCGCCTCCCTGCTTGGTCAGCAATATGCGGGAAAATTCCATCACCGGCGTTTCGACGGGCAGGAAACCGAAGCGCTCGAAATTGCGCCGGATGGTGTCGAGCATTCGCTGAAACGCAATCTGCTCGGGCGGCAGCAATTCGAGCACGCCGGGCATGGTGCGGGCTTGCGTCGGAGACATCGGTTCCCTCGAAACGGTGGGCGGTCCACGGACCGCCAAGGGTTTCCAATTTGTTAGCGTAGCAGAACAGGAACCGCGCTCCGGAGCCCGCACGGTTGCTCGCGAAGTCGGCGGCGGTTGCTTCGTACCGAGCGCGCCGCTACTATTCGCGCCCGCCACAGCGGTGTCCCGAGTATTCTGCGTGCGCACTCGCAACATCCGGCGCAAACCGCCGGCTCTCGGTTCTTCGGGGTGTAGCTCAGCCTGGTAGAGCGCTACCTTCGGGAGGTAGAAGTCGCAAGTTCGAATCCTGTCACCCCGACCAATCTCCCAATTCGCGCAGAACGCCGGCCGAGAAAGCCGGCGTTCTGCGTTCCAGTCTTCCACCGGACGCATCGGCCGACCACCCCGAAGCGCAAGCGTTCATGGCCGGTTGCGCGTCAGATGGCTAAGTTGTCGCACCAACGTTCGGCGATCTGCCTGCATGACTCGTACCCGCGCTGAAACAGGAAAGTTTCTGGACCGTCTCGAGTCCGAGCTCATCGACATGATCGCCGATCACCTCGATGAGAAGGATTTCTGGGCCGCCTTCATCGGAGAGGCGGCCTGGATCAGGGATGCCGCCGAACCGGCCGATCTGGACTACGTCGACGAGCGCGTTCAGGCCATGCTCAACGGAGTGGGATTGAGCATGCCGGATACCGGGCAAGCGGCTGCTCAGGCAGCCGGGTAATCGCCGCCGCGGTAGATCGACGCAACCGCGGTAAATCGCTGACCGGCGCATGCGACTCGGCTAACACCGAAAGTTTGCATCCGCAGCGATTCAACTCAGGGCGCGTGCAGGCACCTGCTCGCCGCGCACTATCGTTGCCTCACGATCCGAGGCCGGGCACTCGTCGATGCTGTGCCAACCCGCTGCATCGAATATGACCAGGCGCGGCCAGGCGCGCTCGATTTTTACATAGCCTTGCAGCAAACCCGCTCCAGCGCCGGGCAGCCTCACGTCCAACTTATCGCCCTTGCGCACCATGTGAACTTCGCCGCCAACTGCGTCGTCGGCTTCGAGCGTCACGCCATGGCGCAACTCACCGGACGGCGGCAGACTGATTTGCAGTCGTCGGGAGGAAGAAACGCCGGCCAGCACCATGAGCAGGTCATGGCGACGCAATTTCGCCCGGAAGGATGGCATCTTCAAACGCAGCAGCAGATCGGCGGAATCGTGAGCGTGCGGCACATCCCGCTCAGCTGCGACGAACGCTTCGACGCGCCGCGCAAGCCGCGACAGGCGATTCTGGCTCAGGCTCGTCTGAGTCCGGTAGGCGGCCAATGCCGCGTACTTGCACGCTTGCGCTGCTGCATCGGAAGAAGCGGTGTGCGTCGCATCGGTCAGTGCCGGACCGTGCAGCACATAGCCCAGCCGCACATGTTTCACCCCGCTGCGTGACAGCGCGAGATCGAGCATGACCCTCAGCGCACTATGATCCGGGTGGCAATCACTCAAGGTGGGAAGGACGACGTGGCTCGGAGCGAATGCCACGATTTGTTCTGCGAGTTCATCTTCCGCCTTCGCGTCGCGCATCAGGCAATTGGTCAGTCCCTGATCCGGCCATCCGAGAAAGCTCAGCGACTCCTCGTCGAGGCCGAGCATTTGCGCTGCAGCGAAGGCTTCGCGCCGCCGTCGCGCGCCCCATCGCACGCGCTCGACTTCACCGATGTGCCAGCGTCGTTCCAGCCAGCGTTGCGGCCACGGGTTGTTGTCGCCGTCGGTGGCGAATACAACGCGTATTGCCGCACCAGCGCGCCTGGCGGACTGGATCAACGCACCAGCGGCGATGGTCTCGTCGTCAGGATGCGGCGCGAACACCAGCACCCGATGCCGCGCGTCGAAATGAAGTTGCCTGCTCACCACCGGCTGTTCCCTGAAAATCCCTGTGAACGGAGCTTTGACGCTCCCGTGAAGCGCAGCCTAGCGCAAAATCCCCCATTCCAAAGCCTCAGATGCCGCAGGGCGCGATAGGCGGTCAGGTATTGGTCCATGTACCGATCGTAGTGAGACCGGCAACCTGGACTTATCGCCCGATTTCCGCGCTCGAAAGCGCCGAGTCGTACCGGGCGCGAATCAAGCATCGCGGCCGGGCAACGCGGTTCACTCGGCCGGTGCGACCGTCACTCTGACGCGGATGCGCTCACCCGGGTCGTAGTCGAGGCGGGATGCGTAAACCTCACCGCGGTAACGGTACTGCACGTCATAACCGGCGATGCGACGCTCTTGGCTGACGCGGTCAACTGTACGACAGCGCGGCTGGGTGTCGTCGTAATATTCGTCGTCGCGGCTCGCAATACCATGTCCGATCGCTCCGCCAGCGACGGCCCCGGCGACCGTGGCCGCCTTGCGTCCATCGCCCTTGCCGACCTGATTGCCTAGCACGCCTCCAATGACCGCCCCGAGCACAGTACCTGCCGCATTGTTGCCGCGATCGTCGCGGCGCGTGACCGGAACATCCTCGCATTCACGTTGCGGGCTATGCACCGGCACCTGGTCATAGACCGGATCGACGCGCAGTACGTCGGCCCACGCATACTTGACGTTCGCGCTATCCGGGGCGTAGCTGTCCCGCGCAGGACCCTGCGCGCAAGCGACACGAAACGAGAGTGCGGCCATTATCACGAGGACCACACCACCAAACCTGTTCATAATTTCTCCGGAAATCGGGGTTCCGGCATCCCTGCCAAGGCTGCAGCCATTCCGTTTCGGGGAATTACATCACGCCCGCGCTGAATGGTGGCTAATATCTTTCTGAATCAGCGAGTTCGGATGGACTGCTGCGGCTCCCTGTTATCATGCCATTTCGTTCCGGAAAGCAATCATGAACCTTCGCTTGCACAACACCCTGACGCGCCGCACCGAAGACTTCGTACCGGTCGATCCTCAGCGCGTGACCATGTATGTTTGCGGCCCGACGGTTTACAACTTTGTGCATATCGGCAACGCGCGTCCCGCGGTCGTGTTCGGCCTCCTCGCGCGTCTGTTGCGGCGGCGCTACGCCCACGTCGTCTATGCGCGAAACATCACCGATGTCGATGACAAGATCAGCTTCGCCGCAAAACAAGCGGGCGTCCAGATCGACGTGATCACGGCGCGCTACGCCGAGGCGTGGCGTGAGGACATGGCGATGCTCGGCGCCGAAATGCCGGATCTTGAACCGCTGGCGACCGCGCATATCGATCCGATCATTGCCATGTGCGAGCGCCTGATCGCGAGGGGCAACGCCTATACGGCTGAAGATCACGTGCTGTTTGATGTGGCGAGTTATCCGGAGTACGGACGCCTATCTGGCCGATCCGTCGAGGACATGATCGCGGGCGCACGAATAGAAGTCGCGCCGTACAAGAAAAACCCCGCGGACTTCGTCCTGTGGAAACCCTCGACGCAGGACCAGCCCGGCTGGGCGAGCCCCTGGGGCCGCGGGCGCCCGGGCTGGCACATCGAGTGTTCGGCAATGTGCGAAGCACACCTCGGCGAAACGATCGACATCCATGCCGGCGGCAACGACTTGATGTTCCCGCATCACGAAAACGAAATCGCGCAAAGTACCTGCGCACATGGCGGCACGCTGTTTGCGCGCTACTGGCTGCACAACGGCATGCTGACCTTCGAGGGCCGCAAGATGTCCAAGTCGCTCGGCAACGTGCTGGAACTGCACGAGTTGCTGAAGCGGCAGCGACCCGAAGCGCTGCGCCTCATGCTGCTCAAGGCGCACTACCGCCAACCGCTGGACTGGTCGGACACCGCGCTACAACAAGCGACGAAAACCCTGGACGGATGGTATGGCGTGCTGCGCGATCTGGGCGATACCCGGGTCGAAGCAAACCAGCTTGATCCGCCCCATGCGCTCGAAGCGGCGTTGTGCGACGACCTCAATACGCCCGAGGCGTTCGCCGTTCTCGCGGAGTTCGCCGACCGCGCCCGCGCGGCTCGCAGCGAATCCGAAAAGCGCGCCGCCAAAGCCGAACTCCTGGGCGCGGGCGGGCTGCTCGGCTTGCTGCAGGACGATCCGGATGCGTGGTTTCACCGTGCCGCAGCGGGCGCGGGAATCGACGCCGCGTGGATCCAGGGGCTGCTGGATGAACGCGACAGGGCGCGCGCGGCGAGGGATTTCACGCGTGCCGATGCGATCCGCAGCGAACTCGGCCGCAGTGGCATCGCGATAGAGGATGGCCCCGAGGGCGCACGCTGGAAAGTCGTCAATCCCGATGAACGCGCAGCCTGAAAACACCCCCGAGCAGGTGCAGCGGCAGATATCCGACGAATTCGCGTTCTTCGGCGACTGGACCGAACGCTACCAGTACCTGATCGACCTCGGTCGCAAGCTGCCCGAATTCCCCGACGCCGCGCGCGACGAGGCGCACAAGGTCCACGGTTGCCAATCGCGGGTGTGGCTGCTGGCCGAGGGCGATGCCGACTGCCTGCAATTGCGTGCGACCAGCGACTCGGCCATCGTCTCGGGCTTGATCGCGCTGCTGCTGCGCGTCTATTCGAACCGTTCGGCGCAGGAAATTCTCGATACCGAACCTCGCTTCATCGAAACCATCGGCCTCGCAAAACACCTGTCGCCCACTCGCGCCAATGGCCTCGCGGCCATGCTGGCGACGATCAAGGCACGCGCCGCGGAATTGGCCGAAGCCGGCGACTGATCGCATCTGCCGTGCGCGACCGATCAGATTGCGTAAGGAGTTCCGTCCTTGTGCGTAAACCCGCTTGCGCGCTCCAGATGCAGATCGATATCCGGGTAGGTGCAAACATCGTCCGCCGAACGGCTGCCGACTTCCAGGTAAATTGCCGTACCATCGCTGCGATTGATCAGGTGATGACCGTCGGCCGAACCTTTCGGGAAACCCGCACAGTCACCTGCGCCCAATGTCTGCTCGCCCGCGTCCGTGATCAGAATCACTTCCCCGGACAGAACATAGACGAACTCGTCCTCGTTCGAATGCCAGTGGCGTTGACTCGACCACGCCCCGGGCGGCAACCGGGTCAGGTTCACACCAAAATCGCTCAATTCCGCCGCGTTCCCAAGCGCCTGCTTGATGCGCGCTCCGGCGCGCGTCGCGAACGGGGGAGGATAGGTCGAACCCAGGCGTTCGGGAACTGCCGCGATATCAATCTTTCCCATGCTGCTGCTCACTCGCTCGTGGATGATTGGTAGCGTAGCACTCTCGGCGAATCTGCTTGTGGCTTCGGAAATCCGCAAACTGCAAACAGCCATGAGGCCGCCCGACCATGCCTGCTTGCGCGCCGCGCGCACAGAACCGTCGACGCGCCGCGGACGCCGTGCAAATCGCATTCACTATGCCCGCACAATGCACGGGCGGCGACTGCTGGCCAATCCCGAAGAGCGGGTGGGCCGTGCGTCGGCGGACTCTGGGCCGCATGGCACGCTAGTTGCCTTTGCTGTGCCCGGGTGCCTTTGCTATGCAAGTAGCCATGGACATTCGCCTGGCCGTTACCGTGCCCAGACCGTGCGCAACATCGACTCGTGGTATGACGCGTTTTCGCCCAAGCCCGGCGATGCGTTGTACCTCGCGCCGAAAGCGCGCGTGCACATATGGTGACAGGCATGCGGGTGGCGGCGTCGCGGCAACCCGGTTATGAGCCGACGCCGCTCCCCAGCCGACCGATCCAGCGATACATCGCAAAGATGATCACGGCGAACGCGATTCCGCCGATCCAGATCGACAGGGTGCCGAAGGCAGGACCGACCAGCGCCAGCGGCGCGTCGTTGCCGGAGAATGCGACCACTGCAGCGATCAGCACGCCGATCAGGCTTTCGCCGACGATCATGCCCGAGGCAAGCAGCACGCCGAGCTGTTTGGTCGGCTCGGATCTCGGACCGCGATCGGCACGGCGATCGAAGTATGACCCGACTATCGCGCCGACCACGACCATGAGCGTGGTCGAGGTCGGCAGATAAATACCGAGCCCCACCGCGAGCGGCGGCAGGCGCACTTTTTTCGACACGCGTCCGAGAATCGCGTCGAACACGATGATGCCGATGCCGATTTCAACCCCAATGACAATCAGGCTCCAGTCGATGTTGTGCTGGATCACGCCTTGCGCGAGGGCCGATATCAGACCGGCTTGCGGTGCCGGCAGCGCCCGCGCGGGATCGACGCCGGGCGCACCCAGAAAACCGTACGCGTGATTGAGAAGATCGAGCACCGGCGGAATGATCAGGGCGCCGGCGATAACGCCGATCACCAGCGCGGCCTGCTGTTTCCACGGTGTCGCATCGACCAGCTGGCCGGTCTTCAAGTCCTGCAGGTTGTTGTTGGCGATGGTTGCGACCGCAAATACCACCGACGTGGCAAACAGCGCGAATGCGACCAGCGCCTTGCCGCTGTCGACCGGCAGTTGCGCCTGTACGCCGAACGCGAGCAGCACGGCAACGATGATGACCACGAGTATGCCGATGCCGGACAGCGGACTGTTGGATGAGCCGATCAATCCGGCCATGTAGCCGGTCACGGCGGATACGAAGAAACTCATGATCACGACGAAGATCACGCCGCCCACCACCAGCAACGTGACGTGCGAGCCGAGTCCGCTGGCGAGTGCGAAGTGGCCCAGCAGCCACGCGATCGGAATCAGGCAGGCCAGCGAAATGATGCCGACGATGCCGATCGGCATGTCGTGTTCGGTGCGCGGCATCGCAGCGCCCTGCCCGGCCTTGCGCGCACGCGAGGAAGCCATGGCCGCGGCAAGGCCGCTGGCCACCGGTTTGACCAGCGTGAACAAGGTCCAGATGGCCGCCACACCGATGGTGCCTGCACCGACAAAGCGTACCTTGTGACTCCAGGCCGCCTGCGCGACATCCGCGGCGGCGCCCGCCGCCGGTGCCAGCAACGTGTAGTGTGGCACCGCCCAGCCCCAGCCTATGACCGCGCCAAGCAGCATGGCAACGCCAACCCACAGGCCAACCAGATGACCGACTGCGAACAACGCAAACGACAGACTGAAATCGTAGCCGGTCGCCGCCCCTCGATCGCCGATGCGGAAATACTGCGCGACATCGCTCGCGAAGATCTTCGTCTGGACCACCACGGCAAACGCGGCCGCCACCAATGATCCGACCACGACCGCACGCAGGCCCGCCTTGGTCGATTCCTCGGCGCTTGCCTCATCGACGCCTGCGTTATCAACGCTTGCCTCGTTGACGCGAGCTTCACTGACGCTTGCCTCATCGACGCGTACTTCACTGACGCCCGGAACTTCGGCGCCCGCCGTCGCTCCGACCTTGAGCACTTCGGCGCAGGCGACGCCCTCCGGATACGGCAAATCCGAATCGGTTACCAGCGCGCGGCGCAGCGGAATCGTGTACATCACGCCGAGAATGCCGCCGGTGACGCAGACACCGAACGATTCCCAGAACGGGAACCCGTTCCACCATCCCACGATGATCAGGCCCGGCAGCACGAAGATGATCGCCGACAGCGTACCGGCGGCCGACGCCACCGTCTGCACGATGTTGTTTTCCTGGATGGTCGCGTCGCGGAACTTTCGCAGGATCGCCATCGATATGACCGCTGCGGGAATCGACGTGGCGAAGGTCAGGCCGGCCTTGAGACCGAAAAACACGTTCGCCGCGGTGAACACCACGGTGATGACGATGCCGATGATCAGGCCGCGTATGGTCAGTTCGGCGCGCGGTTCAGCGCTGGCATGCGGATTCGGTTTCACGGGTTGTTTCCCTCGGTGAGATGCGTCCCCTGCCACTCCCTGGGTGGTGGCGATCCATCCGTCGCCGTCACAAAACATCGACGATCTGCGCAGCGCACGATAACCCGACGCGCGGGGATATTCCATCGCCGCTCTCTTCGCAGACAGCCGGCATCCGCACTCCCGGCTGAAACGTGTGCTCCGTTCCTCTATCATTCGATCCGGGGCGGACGCTAGATAAAGACGCTAGATAAAAGAGTCAACACCATGCAATCGGGAAGCACGCAACTGGAGGGGCGGCGAGTCGCAGTGACTGGCGCGTTCGGAACGCTCGGCGCAGCGGTCGTGCGTGCGGCGCTAAATGCCGGGGCGCGCGTCGCCGCGATCGATCGCGCAAAAGCGCCGGCCGCAACGACGCGGCTCGGCGATGCCGCACTGTTCGGCGATGTCGACATCGCCGATGCGAGCAGCGCCGCGAGAACTTTTGGCGACGTCGCAAAGGTGCTGGGCGGGATCGACGCCCTCGTGAATGTCGCTGGCGCTTTCCGATGGGAGACTCTGGTCGATGGCAGTCTCGACACGTGGGATCTGCTTTATCGCATCAATGTCCGCACAGCCGCCGCCGCAAGCCGCGCTGCGCTCACGCACTTCGGCGCGAGCGGACGTATCGTCAACATTGGCGCCGGCGCCGCGGACAAGGCGAGCGCCGGCATGGGCGCCTATGCCGCATCCAAGAGCGGAGTTGCGCGCCTGACCGAAGCGCTCGCGGAAGAGTTGAAAGACACCCAAATCACGGTCAACGCGGTATTGCCGAGCATCATCGACACGCCGCCCAATCGGGCCGACATGCCGAACGCGGATTTCGAGCGGTGGGTGAAGCCCGAACAACTCGCCGACGTCATCGTGTTCCTGTTGTCCGATTCGGCGAGCGCAATCACCGGCGCGTTGATTCCGGTGCGCGGTCGCGTCTGGTAGTCCGGGGCAAAGGTACGGTGTATCTCGACGCGGTAAAGGATCTCGGGCGCTGGCGAATGAAACGCGCCGAGCTTGCCGTTGAAGGCTCCGAAAAGCGCATCGAACTGAAGGAGCCGTCCAATACTCGCTGAAGAACATCGGCACGGTTGCGCCGGAGAATCGTCAACGGGCTCGCCGTCTGCGCGTCAGTGCATCAGGAACACGGTTGCCAGGCCGAGAAAGATGAAGAAGCCGCCACTGTCGGTCATGAACGTCAGGAAGATGTTCGATCCGAACGCCGGATCGTGACCCAGGCGCAGCATCAGCATCGGAATGCCGACGCCCATGAACGCTGCGAGCAGCAGGTTCAATACCATCGCCGCGGTCATGACGATGCCAAGCATCAGGCTGTGATACATCAATGCCGCGACGATGCCGATCACGCCGCCCCAGATGAGGCCGTTGAAAAGCGCGACCGCAAGTTCCTTGCGCCACAGACGCCGGATCGCGCCGGGACCAACTTGTTCGACCGCGACGGCACGCACGATCATGATGATGGTCTGGTTGCCTGAGCTGCCGCCGATGCTGGCGACAATCGGCATCAGCGTTGCCAGCGCGACGAGTTTCTCGATTGAACCTTCGAACAAACCGATGACGCGCGAGGCGAGGAACGCGGTAATCAGATTGATCGCCAGCCAGGACCAGCGGTTGCGCACCGACGACCAGACCGACGCGAAGATGTCCTCTTCCTCGCGAAGACCGGCGCGGCCGAGCATCTCCGATTCGCTTTCCTCGCGAATGAAGTCGACCATCACGTCGATGGTAAGACGGCCGATCAGATGTCCGCCGCCGTCGACCACAGGTGCCGATATCAGGTCGTAACGCTCGAACGCCTGTGCGGCCTCGTCGCCGGCGTCATCCGGATGAAACGTGTTGACATCGCGTGCCATGACGGCGCCGACGGACTTGTCCGGCGAGTTCAGCAGCAGCCACTTGAGCGGCAACACACCCGTCAGCAGATTGTCGGCATTGACCACGAACAGCTTGTCGGTCTGTTCGGGCAACTCCTCGAAACGGCGCATGTAACGCAACACGACTTCGAGCGTCACGTCCTCGCGGATCGTGATCATCTCGAAGTCCATCAAGGCACCGACCTGGTCATCGGCATAGGACAGCGCCGATTGCACGCGCTCGCGTTGCTGCGCGTCGAGGCTGGCCATGAGTTCCGGCAGCACCTCGGTCGGCAGATCCTCGACCAGGTCAGCGAGCTCGTCGGCATCCAGCGGTTCCACCGCGGCGAGAATCTCGTGATCGTCCATGTCGGCGATCAGCGATTCGCGCACCGCATCGGAGACTTCGAGCAGGATCTCGCCGTCGCGGTCAGCCTTGACGCGCGACCAGACCGCCAGGCGTTCCTCCAGCGGGAGCGATTCCAGCAGGTCGGCGATATCGGCGGGATGCAGCTGATCAAGCAGTGGCTTGAGATCGCCCTCGCGGCCCTCGCGCAACAGCTCGGCCACCTGCTCGACTTGCTCGGCCAGGCGGCTGGGCGACTTTCTGGTTTCGACTTCGCTCATGCTGCGCTCCCCGTCCCGTCAGCGGGAAGCGCCGAGCGGAACTAGCGGGTCAGGGTGTCGGAAATGAAGGGTTCTTGCGGCGGACTGGGCAAGTCCATGGACGGGTACCTCGGAACTGCGCGATGCAGGCGACCGACGAATGATAGCAGCGATATGGGGCGTTTCGACTACGGCGCAAGACACTCGAGTGCCGCGACGGAGCGCCACAAACGCGGGCTCAGGTAAGCGTGCGAACCACACGCAATCAAGCCGGCGCCTGCAAACGTGTCGCGATACCAGCGCGGCGTGCGCGCGATGAATCCATCGTGATCTCCGGTCGGCGCGTCGCGCCGGGTGAAGACCTCGAGAAATGCGAGACCCTCGAGCAGCTCGTTGAAACCCCGGAGACCCCGAAGGATTTCCCGCGCGGCGAGGTAATGCAGCACGTCGCTGCATACGATCACGTCGAAGCGCGAGTCGAAGCGCAACTCGCCGAGCTGACCGAAGCTGGCTTGGCGGATATTGCGCGTACGCCCATAACGCGCCACCACGTATTCACTGGCATCCAGACCAAGGTAGCGAACTTCCGGTCGCAGAGCCTTCAGCGGCGCACGCCAGACCGCTTCGCCGCAGCCGACATCGAGCACCGAACGCACGGGCCGCGCGAGGTAATGTTCCGCCAGCGCCACGACCAGCGCGACTTTGCGCATGAGTTCCACGCGCGAACCGATCCGGTTGCGCTCGGCGCGATACCATTTATCGAAGTACGCGCGATCGTAGATCTTCGGCATCAGCCGTATCGCCTTTCAATCGGGATCGAGTCATCAAGGAGCGAGCGTGCCATGATGCATTGTAATCACGCGCATGGGAGAAGACGGATGCGAAATCAAACGTGCAGGCATATGACGGCAGCTCGTCGCGCGATTGCTGCAACCATGTTTCTCATCACCATCGTCGCATTGCCCGGGACACTGCGGGCGGCCAAACCCGCCGCCGCCGCAAAACCGCGAACCATGCAGGAGGTGCTGGCGACATCGACTGCGGCGGATTGGCGACAACCCGATCCGGCCAACACCATGTACCTGCAGCTCGCGGGCGGTCGCGTGGTCATCGAGCTTGCGCCTGCGTTCGCGCCATTGCATGTCGCCAATATCAAGGCGCTGGTTCGTGCCCATTACTTCGATGGACTCAGCATCAATCGCGTACAGGACAATTTCGTCACGCAATGGGGCGATCCGCACGCGGGCGAAGCAGGCAGGCAGCGTTCGCTGGGCAAGGCGAAGTCGAAACTTCCTCCCGAATTCACGCGCTCGATGCGTGATTTACCCTTCACGCGCCTTCCGGATGGCGACGTCTATGCACCGCAGGTCGGCTTCTCGGGCGGACTACCCGTTGCGCGTGATCCGGTGCATGGCGTTGCCTGGCTTGCCCACTGCTACGGCATGGTCGGCGTCGGCCGCGACAACGCCGCCGACAGTGGCAGTGGCGCGGAGATGTATGTCGTCATCGGCCACGCGCCGCGCCAGCTGGACCGCAATATCGCGCTGGTCGGCCGCGTACTCGACGGTGTCGAACTCCTGTCGGCATTGCCGCGCGGGCCGGCGCCGATGGGCATGTATGTGGACCCCACGCGACGCGTCACGATCGAGTCGGTCCGAATGGCCGCCGATGTTCCCGAAGCGCAACGCAGCAAGCTCGACGTCCTGCGAACGAATACGCCTGCATTTGCCGCACTGGTCGAGTCGCGGCGTAACCGCAGTGACGCGTGGTATCTGCATCCGGCCGGAAAGATCGATCTGTGCAATGTGCCGCTGCCGGTGCGCGTGTCGCCATCGCATTGAGAACCTGCGGTTTGCAAACATGCGTCAGACGGTCCGTGCGATTTTCCCGATCGATTTCAAGGACGCTGCGCCATCCGGTGCAGGCGAAATTCATGCGCTTGAAGAGGCACGACGACTTGACGCGTCTTTTCGGGTTTTCGAGTGAATCGTCGGCTGAAATTCAGGTAGTCGAACACGTCATTCAGCGGGAGGTTCGGCGGGCATGGATCGTGCTCCTCTCTTGGGCGACCGCGTCGAGTTTTCGACCGGGTGACTCAAAACCCATCAACAGGAGGTTCCCTGATGAAAGCCACTATCACCACGTTGTCCATGACTGGAATCACGCTGGCAATGGCCATTGGCGCCGGCGTCGCGGCGGCCCAAACGACGCCACCGACGCCGCCGGTCAATCCGCCGGAGCACACCAACTCGACGGACCGCATGGACAAGATGAATCAGAACGATGCGATGCATCAGAACGGCATGAACAACGAGATGCAGAGCAACGGCATGAAGAAAAGCGGTATCGAGTCGCCTGCATGGCACAGCCTTGATGCCAACAGCGATGGCTACATTTCAAAGGCGGAACTCGATTCCTACCCGACCTACCAGCGTGACTTCGCCAAGATGGACACCAACGGCGACGGCAAGGTTTCAAAGGCCGAATGGGCCGCTTGGCAGCAAATGAGAAGTTCGCACATGAGCGGCGGCGGACAATAACCCGTCCCCCGTCTCGTTTGCTGATACCCAACCACGCCGCCGCGCAGGTCAAACCAGCGCGGCGGCATTTCATCCAATGGTGGAGATTCCCATGGCGATCCTGCGCGCACGTGTAGCCGGCGACGATGCGAATGTCGAAGCGCTTGTGAATACGATCCACGGACTCGATGAGGTGGTACGACTCGAGGAGGTCGATTCGCTGATGCTTCGCGCGCGTGATGATTCGAGCTCGGCGGGCCTTCCTGACGATGTCGGTTCGGGCCTTCGCTATCTCGAGATCGGGTTGGCGGACGAAGACGGCGCGCTTCCCCGCGTCAAGAGGGTTCTTGAAACGCTTGGACGCGAGCAGGGTCTTGCACTGGAGATCGTCGATCGGTTCTGAGATCCGCGGCGGGCGAGTCGGCGGTTTCTGCAACAGTCGGCGCTCCGATCTTGCGCGCGGCTCCGCGGTGCGCGCGCTGTTCCTCCGTCGGATGACACTGTCCAATGCCGCCCTTTCAAGTGACTCGTAAAACCGGCACTCTTGCGCGCTCTTCCCGAGGCGCATGGATCCATCCCGGTGCAGGCTGTCACGAAGGCACGATTTCAGATCCACTTTTGCGTGATGCTGTGGGGCGTGACGGCAATTCTCGGCAAGCTCATCACGCTATCCGCGCTGACGCTGGTCTGGTGGCGCATGCTGCTGGTTGCGTCCGCGCTGATGCTGGTGCCACGCGTCTGGCGCGGGCTGTGGAAACTCCCGATGCGCCTGGTCGCTGCCTATGCCGCCATCGGCGTGATTGTCTCGCTCCACTGGCTGACCTTCTACGGTGCGATCAAGCTGGCCAATGCATCGGTCGCCGCGACCTGCATTGCGCTCGCACCAGTATTCCTGGCCATGATCGAACCATGGATTGCGAAGCGACGTTTTGATGCGCGCGAGTTGCTGCTGGGCACAGCCGTCATACCCGGCATGGTGCTGGTCGTCGGTGGAGTGGAGGCCAGCATGCGCATTGGTGTCGCCGTCGGCGTGCTGTCGGCGCTGCTGGTCGCGGTGTTCGGCTCGCTCAACAAACGCCTTGTCGAACATGGGGAGCCGCTCACGGTGACCGGTATCGAGCTCGGCGCAGGCGCGCTGTTCCTGACGATCGTCGCGCCGCTGGTTCCACATGCCGGGAATCTCTTCACGTTGCCGGATGTGCATGACGCGGTGCTGCTGCTGGTGCTGGCAATGGGCTGCACCCTGTTGCCATTCGCGCTGTCGCTGGTAACGCTGCGGCACCTGAGCGCTTTCACGGTGCAGCTGGCGGTGAACCTCGAACCGGTCTATGCGATCGCATTGGCTATCGTGTTGCTCGGCGAACAGCGTCAACTCGACGCTCGCTTCTACATTGGCGTCGCCATCATCCTCGGCGCAGTATTTGCGCAACCGTTGATCAGCCGGCAACCGGCGGCGATGCCCCAGGCGGAACTGCTGGCGACGGCCGAATCGAAAAGCGCTGCGGAATAACTGGCCTCGACGGACCCGTTGGCGTCGCGGCGCGCTCGATCAAACTCGTTCCCGATCAACGATTCCGATCAGACAGGGGGCGCCGAGCGGATCGCACGAATGGAGCGGGTGTGACTTCGCGCATACACATAGACCGTCGCGGGGGGCATGTTGACCCAGGCTACGCCGGCACGGCGCACGGTCAGACCTATCTGGTTGAGCAACTCACGGGAAACCGGATTGGCCGGGCCATAAGTAAACTGGATGAAGCGCCCATTGGCATCCATGGAAGCGAATGACGCTTCGAGTATCACCCGCTGGGTCGGGCGCGACATCGATAGCAGCCCCAAGCCGCTCAGCACCGCGTCGGCAGGCCCGCGAGCCGCGAAGCGACTGCGGCGCACGTGCGCGCGCAATTCGCGCGCATCGCCGCAGACCACGGTCACACCCGGGAAACGATGGTGCAGCAGTTGGTACAACTGCTCATTGACCTCGAGCACCAGAAGGTCCGCCGGTGCGATGCCATGATTGAGAAGGGCGCGCGTGAACACACCCGTTCCTCCACCAAGTTCGATCACGCGGCGCGTGGTGGGGAGGAGCTGCGCGATCATCTGCTGCGCCAGTTGTCGGCTCGAAGGCGAAAGGGCCGCTACGGCCAGCGGATTCTTGAGCCACTGACGAAAGAACGTCCAGGCGACGGGTACGCCCTCTGTCGCGCTCGGTTCCTCGGCGGATGAACTCTGGCGCCTCATCGGCGAAATGGCACTCTCGCAATTGATCGTCCCCATCATAGCCTATGCGGTACGACCAGCATGTCAAAACGGCGTGGGCGAGGCCGGGCCAGACGGGCCCTTGTGCATCAGCACATCGCGAGCGCACGCCAGGGCGTCACGGGAAATCCGATTCGGGTTCCAACGTTGTCGTAACGATGTTCGCCAAAAAAAGAAACCCCGCGGCGATCAGGGGAAATCGCCGCGGGGCAGAAACGCTGGCAGCGGAAGGGGGAGGGAGGGGTGCGCTGCCAGCGCAGACTGTAGATCGCCCAGATCAATAGCCGTCGCGATCGTAATAACGTGCTCGATGATCGTAGCCGTCTCGGTGCCCACCTCGATAAATGCGATGGTCGCGATATCCGCGGCCATAGTGGCCATGACGCACGACGACCGGGCTGTCGTAGTAGACCGCGCCATATGCCGGGTAAGACTCCTCGTAATAGCTCGGCCCATAGTAGGTCGGCCCGTAATACGCCGGTCCGTAATAAGCAGGTGCGTAGTAACCGCCCAAGTACGGCGCGACGTAACCGCTGACGTATCCGCCACCGCAGTGACGACAGCTGGAATACCCGATACCAAAACCCGGGCCGCCGATGCTGATGCCCAAACCAATATGCGAACGCGCCGAAGCCAAAGGCGCAACGCCCAGCGCCAGCGCCGCCAATGCTCCAATGAGCAGTTTTCTTGCACGGTTTCTCATCAGGATTCGCATGTTTCAGACCCTCCGAACTTCATGGTCGAGATGCTGCGGTTCGGCGCCTGAATCACGACTGAAATAGTTGTATGAGGATGTTAAGGGATCGTCTGGTCTCGTCGTCGCAACGTGTAACACTGATGAATGCGCGGACTGCGCGAGAAATCGAACGGAATGCTGGAGGTCGATACATCATCCACCTCCATTCCGTCGAGGGCATCGCGATCGAGCCGGAAACGTCGATTGTTGGTGGAAAAAACGATGGTTCCATCGATGGCCAGGCGTCTCTTGCACAACAGCAACAACTGCACGTGGTCGCGCTGCACATCAAAATTCGCCGCGTTCCGGGAGTTCGAGAACGTCGGCGGGTCGACGAAGATCAGGTCATATTCGCCGGTATCGTGGGCAAGCCATTGCATCGCATCGGCCTGGATCAGGCGATGCCGCGCACCTGTAAAATCGTTCAGCGCGAGATTGCGTGCCGCCCAGTCGAGGTAAGTGGGCGACAAATCGACGCTGCTCGTATTCGCCGCACCCCCAGCCGCGGCATATGCCGTCGCGCTCGCGGTGTAACAGAACAGGTTCAGGAATCGCTTCGCGTGAGCCATCCCACGCAGCATCGACCTGGTCGGACGATGGTCGAGAAACAGGCCGGTGTCTAGATGGTCGAAGAGATTCACTCGCAGCGCGAGACCACCCTCCTCAACCAGCAAGTAGTCGCCGCGGGCGTCGAAGTGCCCGTGTCCGATACCGCCTTTGACACGTTGCCGCGACTTCACGGCGATGCGCGAGCGCGGAACGTCGAGCGCCACGCCCGCGGCGCGCACCAGCTCGGCCAGGCGCAAGCGTGCATCGTGGGCCGGAATATCTCTTGGCGCCGCGTATTCCTGCACATGCAGCCACGTTTGCGGAAAACCATGGTGCTTCGCGGAATCGCGCTTCGACGCGAGCGCATGATGCCGCCCTCGTGCCTCTTCCAACTGGGGTGATGCCACGTCAATTTCTCGGTCAATGGCAGTATAAACGTCTATCGCCGCAGCATATTCCGGAATATCGGCATCGTACACGCGATAGCAGCCGATCGCCTCGCGCATCAAGCGTTTGCGCAGATGCCGCGCGTTCTTGGCGATGCGGTTGGCCAGTCCCTCGCCACCCGCCGAGAGCGGGCGCCGTTCACGAACCGGCGCGATGGAATGCTCCACCTCGCAAACAAGAAGGCGGCATTCGAGCGCCCCGTTGAACAGCACGTAACGTTTGCGCGCGTGCAGACCCAGATCGCGTGCCAACGCGTCGTCCGAGGTGATGATCGCAGCACGCCAACCGGTGAACCCGACGCGGATGCATTGCCCAAGTTGGCGATATGTCTCGTCAAGGTGTTCTCGCTCACCGAGGCGCTCGCCGTACGGCGGGTTGCAGACCACCAGGCCGCTGGCACTTTCGGGCGGCGGCTGCAATTGGTCGACAGATTGCTGCGCAAGGCGCACGACGCCGTCCAGCCCCGCAGTCGCGATATTGCGCGTTGCCTGCGCCAGCACGCGCGCGTCGTCGTCGTATCCAAAAAATACCGGTGCCAGAGTGCGCAGTCCAGCTTCGGCGCGCGCGGCCGCTTCTTCCTTGAGTCGTGTCCAAAGCGCTTGGTCGTGGCCGAGCCAGCCGAGGAACCCGAAATAGTCGCGTTTGATGCCCGGTGCGCTGTCCGATGCCATCAGCGCCGCTTCGATCAACAACGTTGCTGCGCCGCACATCGGATCAACCAGTGAACCGCCCGCAGCCGAGATTTCCGGCCAGCCACCTCGAAGCAGGATCGCACACGCAAGATTTTCCTTGAGCGGCGCATCCCCCTGACCGACGCGCCAGCCGCGCCGGTGCAGGGGCGTCCCGGAGAAATCCAGCGACAGGATTGCGCGATTGCGCCGCAGCCACAGGTTCAGCCGTATGGAAGGCCGCTGCAGGTTGACATCGGGACGCGCACCCGTGCGTTCGCGAAACTGATCGACCAGCGCGTCCTTGACTCGCTGGGAAATGTATTGCGTATGCCGGAGCGCGCTCGCATTCGACACAGCGTCGACCGCCAGGGTGCCGTCGACAGCGAGATGCGGCGCCCAATCGATTGACTGGACGCCTGCGTAAAGCGCAGCCTCGTCCGGTGCATCGAATTCCGCCAGCCGAATCAGGATGCGACTGGCGAGGCGCGACCAGAGACACGCGCGATATCCGATTTCAAGGGCGCCCTTGAAATGCACGCCTGCCAGCGCTTCGTGCACGTCGATGGCGCCGAGCGCAACCAGCTCATCGCGCAGCAGGTATTCGATGCCTTTCGGACAGGTGGCGAAATAGTCATGCATGCATTTTGTGGCCCGGGACGGGGCGCTCTGTCAGGACCAACGCGCAACCTGCACCGTGTTTTCGCTTATGTCGAGCGATGGATACCGCCCGAATCGGAGCGCGACGCGCAACGCGCCTGTCACGTGATACTCATCAGAAACCGCTCGAACACGATTGCGCAGTATTCAACGTGCTTGCCGAGGCGGTGATCGTCTGCAACCAGATGCAGACTGTCGCGCCGCTCGCGCGCGAATGCGATGGTGGACTCGACCGGGCATATTTCATCGTCCCAGCCATGAATCAGCACGGTCGGGACGCGAGCCGCCGTGAAACGCTTCGGGTACCCACCGATATGGACGGGCAGCGCGAGCAGGAACAGTCCCTCGCACGAACGCGCGAGCGAGGCAAACCCGGAGACGAACGCGCCCATGCTGGAACCCGCGAACACGATGCGTCCACGCTCAGGCGTTTGCGCGATGGCATGTTGTATGCGGGAATCTATTGCGCGGGCATCTGCGAGCGCATCGATGCTGCGATAGTCCGGCCGCACGCTGGCCCAGTCCAGCCGCTCGGCGACTTTGGCCAGCGCGCTGACCTTGGTCGCCTGCGGACCGCTTTCGAGTCCATGCGACAGAATGACGGTACCTTTCATTGCCAATGCCGTTCCGGTGAACAAGGGGTTTTTGGTTGCCTGCCGACATATCGCCGCAGGTTGGGCCATTCGATATCGTCACGTCGCGCGAGAGGCATGTGCCACGCTTGCGATCACGAGCGTCCGGCGTCCTCGCGCCACGGATGCTCAACGATATCGCAAACAACCTGATCGGCGTTACGGTGACCGGAATTGGGCATGCGTAGCGTCCGCTCGATTGTCGTTCCTTGGGGGCGGGGAAGGACACCGTTCGCCCTGCGCGCAGGCGCGCAGCGAAGTCGAAGGGAGCGGTTCGCGTCTGGCGCTTTTTTCGCTAGTGGAGTTTGCGGAATCAGCCATGGTAGTGGGCGTCGATGCACGGAATCGGAACGCTCATCACGGGGAAGTCGACTGAATCAAACCTGTCTGCGCTCGACTCGCGCATCGACTATGCTCTGCTGCATGTTCGATCCAAGGATACCGGCAATCCGACCGTCGCAAATCGCGCGCTCGCAATACTCGCGTTGGCGACGGCAGTCTTCCGAAAGCACAAGGGCGTGAACCGCCGCATCGAAGACTACGCGATGATCGGCGACTGTCGCAGCTGCGCGCTGGTCAGTCGCGAGGGTTCGATCGACTGGCTGTGCTGGCCACGTTTCGACTCCGCTGCCTGTTTCGCTGCCCTCCTCGGCACCGAGGACAATGGTTGCTGGCGCATCGCGCCCGCCGGAAAGTTCAAGGTCGAGCGCAGCTACCGCGGTACCACGATGGTGCTCGAGACCGAATTCGAGACCAGCGAAGGCGCCGTCACCCTGATCGATTGCATGCCGATGCACGATGGTCCGGGGCAAGTGTGCCGGCTGCTCGTCGGGCGTCGCGGCAAGGTGAGGATGCGCGTCGATCTGGTGCTGCGCTTCGACTACGGCCGAACGATCCCCTGGGTGACCCAGAACCAACGTGGCGAGCTCAACGCGATAGCCGGTCCCCAACGCGTCGTGCTGCGCTCTCCGATCGAGTTGCATGGCGAGAAGATGCGTTCGGTCGGTGAGTTCACCGTCGCGGAGGGCGAAACGATTCCGTTCACACTGGTCCACGGCCGATCGCACCTGCCGCCACCGGAGGCACTGGACCCGATCGCCGCAATCGAGGAAACCACGCGCGAACAATGCGAATGGATTTCGCATTGCGCAGATGCCGGCGAATGGTCCGACGCGATGAAACGGTCGCTGGTCACGCTGCGCGGCCTGACGTTCCGCCCGACCGGCGGCATCGTCGCCGCCCCCACGACCTCACTCCCCGAAAAGATCGGCAGTTCACGGAACTGGGATTACCGTTACTGCTGGATACGCGATGCGGCGTTTACGCTGATCGCACTCATGAACGCCGGCTACTACGACGAGGCCGATGCGTGGAGCCAGTGGGTTGTGCGTGCGATGGCCGGTCATCCCGCGCAGCTTCAGATCATGTACGGCGTTGCCGGCGAGCGCTTGTTGCCGGAGCTAGAGTTGCCCTGGCTGTCCGGCTACGACAACTCCGCGCCGGTGCGCATCGGCAATGCCGCGGCGGGGCAGATGCAGCTCGATGTCTATGGCGAACTTGCCGACGCGATGGCGCAGGCACGTCACGGCGGACTCCCGGCCGCGCACCGCGAAGCACGCGAGATGCGCCGTGGATTACTGGCGAATCTCGAGACCATCTGGCAAAAACCCGATCAGGGGATCTGGGAAATCCGCGGCGATCCACAGCACTTCGTGCATTCGAAAGTCATGGCCTGGGTCGCGTTCCAGCGCGCAGCCGACGACGACAGCGAGGACGTCGATCCGGCGGATCGCGCGCACTGGCGGGATGTCGCCAAGCAGATCCGCGACGAGGTGTGCAGCAAGGGTTTCGACCACCGGCAGCAAAGTTTCGTACAGGCCTACGGCGCGCCGCATCTCGATGCGAGCCTGCTGATGCTGCCGATCGTCGGTTTCCTGCCCGCCGAGGATCCACGCATCGTCGGCACGGTCGCCGCGATCGAAAAACATTTGTTGGTCGATGGTCTCGTTAAGCGCTACCAGACCCGGCATGGCGTCGACGGCCTCGCTCCCGGAGAAGGCGCCTTCCTCGCATGCAGCTTCTGGCTGGCCGACAACTACGTCCTGCAAGACCGCATGGATGACGCGCGGCGACTGTTCGAGCACCTGTTGTCGTTGCGCAATGATGTGGGCCTGCTCGCCGAGGAATACGATCCGGCTGCGGGGCGCATGCTCGGCAACTTCCCGCAGGCGCTATCGCATATCGCGTTGATCAACACTGCATTGAACCTGACCCGCGCAACCCATCAGAGTCCGGCAAAGCAACGCGCGGGTGGCACGAATGAAAACCAGAACAGTTCCAAGGCACACGTCCGTAACAACCGCGCGTAGGATTGCGTCGATTTCCCGGATGTGCCCGCCGCAGGCATTCCCATGGCGGCACCGTGGCTGCACAACGTCGACTTGAGGCGCGATGCGAATTTACCGACGCGTTGCGCCCATGGAAAACCGCGAAATTGCGATGACCGTTGTAGCCATTCTTTGCGGTTCGCGAGTCACAATATTGTTCGGCGTCTTCTGTCTCTCGGGTTGCAGCGCAGCCTCGCAGCAAGCGCTCGGTACACTCGAATACGATCGCATCACATTGACCGCTCCGGTGGCCGAACGCATCGTCTCCATCCATGTGCGAAGGTCAACGGGTTGCTGTCCGGCTTCATGTTTGCGTTCACCAGCATGCCCAAGATCACGCAGTGTATCTCCGAGAATTGCCGTTGATGCACTTCCTGCGATTGACCCGCGGCATCGTGTTGCGTGGTGCCGGTTTGTCGGAGTTGTGGACCCAGGTGCTGACGTTGGTGGTGTTCACGCAGGTGATGATGGCTTCCGCAATCCTGCGTTTTCGCAAACGGCTTGACTGGCCCCAAGGGGATGCCACCCACGCATCCCGTTGCCGTAAACGATCATCCGGCGCTGCGCTTGCGCTTTGCAGGTTTCGCCTCGCGCCGCACCGCGTTGCTGCCAGGAGCGCAGTAGACAGCATAGAGCGTCGCAATGACGGCCTGAGCAGGGCCTTCGCGCAATGCATACCAGACCGTTTGCGATTCGCGCCGGGTGCGTACCATGCCTTCATCGCGCAATCTGGCCAGATGCTGGGACAATGCCGATTGGCTGAGTTCCGGCATGCTCTCGTTTATCCGGCCTACCGACATCTCCCCACCCGCCAACAGGCATAGCACGCGCAGACGCTGCGGGTTGCCCAACGCCTTGAGCAACCGCGACGCTTCTACAGCACGCTCGTGCATTGAACTCAAATCTGTACTGGTTGGCGTCCGCATCGTCCTGGTTCATCCCGAGTTGTGAGGCTGCGCATGCTCACCGGGTCCACCTTTACATCATTCACTTAATTAGTATATTCTAATTTAGTGTATACTTATTATCGCATAGTTGACGTGTGTCAAGGAGGACGTCGCCGCTTGAGGCATCCTGAAAGTCCCGTTTGGAGGTTCGGCCATGGTGAAGATCATCGTTTTGGGCGCAGGGCTGGGCGGCATGAGTGCGGCCTACGAAATCCGCGAAGCTGTCGGCGACGGACCCGCGATCACCGTGGTGGGAGAGGGTCCGCTATTCAACTTCACGCCGTCCAACCCCTGGGTTGCGGTGGGCTGGCGCGGGCAAAGCGATATCCGGGTTGAGGTCGCGCAGCCACTGGCGCGCCGCAACATCCAATTCATCGACACGCCGGCGGACAAGGTGCTGCCCCCGGACAACCGGATCAAGCTCAGCGACGGCCGCATGCTTGACTACGACTACCTCGTGATCGCCACCGGCCCCCGTCTGGCATTCGAGCGCGTACCGGGTACCGCGCCGGATGGTTTCGTGCAGTCGGTGTGCACCGGGCCGCACGCACACAGGGCCTGGCTGGCCTATCAGGAGTTCCTGAAAAAGCCCGGTCCCGTAGTGGTAGGCGCGGCGCAGGGCGCCAGTTGTTTCGGTCCGGCGTACGAGTTCGCGATGATCATGGACACCGATCTGCGCAGGCGCAAGCTGCGCGATCAGGTGCCTATGACCTACGTGACGTCCGAACCCTACATCGGCCATATGGGTTTGGGCGGGATCGGCGATTCCAAGGGTCTTCTGGAATCTGAACTGAGACAGCGTCACATAAAGTGGATTACCAACGCACGGGTGACCTCGGTCGAGCAAGGCACGATGCATGTCGAGCAACTCGACGAACGCGGCGACGTGCAACACAAGCACACGCTGCCGTTCGCCTATTCGATGCTGCTGCCTTCCTTCGCCGGCGTCGATGCGGTGCAGAACATCGACGGTCTGGTCAACCCTGGTGGCTTCGTGCTGATCGACGAACACCAGCGCAACCCGAAGTATCCCAACATCTTCGCGGCCGGGGTGTGCGTGGCCATCCCGCCGGTTGAAGCCACCCCGGTGCCGACCGGCGCACCCAAGACCGGGCTGATGATTGAATCCATGGTCACCGCGATTGCACAAAACATTCGCGACGACATCGCAGGCCAACCAGTCAGGGCGCGTGCCACCTGGAACGCCATGTGTCTGGCCGACATGGGCGACCGCGGTTTCGCATTCATCGCGCTGCCGCAAATCCCGCCGCGCAACGTGACCAAGTCGGTCACCGGCAAGTGGGTGCACTTGGCCAAGGTCGCCTACGAAAAATATTTCCTGCGCAAGATGCGCAAAGGCCACGCCGACCCGGGTTACGAAAAATACATCCTCCGGGCTTTCGGCATCGACCGCCTGAAGCCGGACAAGGATGCGGCCTGAACAGCTGAACATCACAAGACCGCGTCCCTCCATGCAGAACGAAGTCGATAAGCGCTTGCTGGAAAGGCACAACCAAGGGCAGTGGTTGGCTGTCGATCGCGATGCATGGGTGACGTCAGTGCTGCTGATTTTTTACTGGAGAACAACATGACCATCGAACGTGTGGTATTGGCATTTGCCGGCGCTGTCGTTTTGATCAGCCTCTGCCTCGGGTATTTCGTTGCGACAGGCTGGCTATGGGTGACGGCTCTTGTCGGGCTGAATCTATTGCAGTCCGCGTTCACCGGGTTCTGCCCGCTCGCGATACTGCTGCGAAAACTGGGCATGCAACCGGGTTGCGCGTTTCCACGCTGAGTCCCGTGTCATTTGAATGAGGCGAACATGTACTACATTGTCGAATCACGAAAATCCTTCGAACAGGCTGCCAACGATCTCGACGCCGCGGTCAAGCGCCACCAGTTCGGCGTGCTGCACGTGCACGATCTCGGTGCCACGTTGCGCAGCAAGGGCTTGCCGTTCGCGGAGGAATGCAAGGTGTTCGAAGTATGCAGCCCGCAACAGGCAGCCGATGTTCTGGCCACCGACATGCGCATGAACATGGCGCTGCCCTGCCGCATTTCGGTGTACACCGAGAACGGTAGTACGCGGATCGGCATGATCAAGCCGGTGCCGATGCTGCGCATGCTCTCGCAGGATGCGACGCTGGAGGGAATTGCGCGTGAAGTCGAGGGAAAGACCAAGTGCATGATCGACGAGGCCGCGTGATCGCGCGCGTCGCCGGTCTGCTCGCCGCCCTTGTCGCGTTCGGCACACTTGCCTCCTGCGGCGGCAAGCCGCCCGCCTCAGGTACCGGCGCCCGGGCGCCGCCATTGGTCGCGCTGACCGTGCACGCCGAGACGATACGGCGCGAACAGGTTTGGGACGGCGTGGTCGAGGCTGTGCACCAGGTCACGATAACGGCCCAGACCAACGCACGGGTGCTGGAGCTGCCGCATGATGTCAACGACATCGTGGCCAAAGGTGACGCGCTGGTTCGATTCAGCGATGTCGAGCAGAAATCAGCACGCAATTCCGCGCGGGCGCAGATCGTCTCGGCGCTGGCGGCTTACGACGACGCGGAAGCCTCGTACGGGCGCTATGCGGCAATCTTCGCGAACGGCTACGTTTCGAAGGAACAGATGGACCAGCAGCGTGCACGCCGCGATGCGGCCAAGGCGGCGCTGGAATCGGCCCGCGCCCAGTCCAGGCAAATCGGGCAAGCGCTGGACTACACGGTGCTGCGTGCGCCCTACGCGGGCATCATCACGCGTCGCTATGTGCAGGTGGGCGAGGCAGTGCAGGCCGGCCCACCGTCCCCGCAGCCGCTGATCGCGATGCAATCGCTGGATGATCTGCGGGTCAATGTGCAGGTGCCGCAGAGTGCGGTCGCCGACATCCGCCGTTTTCATGCGGCCGATGTATTGCCCGGAGGCGACAGCATGCCTCGCGTTGCTGCCGGCAATGTCAGTGTGTTCCCGTATGCCGATCCGGCCACACACACTTTCAATGTGCGGCTGCAATTGCCAAGTGGCGACCACGGCTTGTACCCGGGCATGACGGTCAAGGTGGCCTTTGCCACCGGTGAGACAAAGCGGCTGATGGTGCCGGTTTCGGCGCTGGTGCAGCGCGGCGAAATTGTCGCCGTCTACGTGATAGGCAAGCAGAGTGTGACGCTGCGTCAGGTACGCACCGGCTATCACCGCGGCGATCGGGTAGAAGTCCTGTCCGGACTTGATGATGGCGAGCGCATTGCCAGCGACCCTGTCGCCGCGATGAAGTATGTCGTAGCGCAGCGCGCCGCGGGCGCGTCCGCCCATGGATGACCGTCGCAGCCTTGGCATATCCGGGCGCATTGCGCGCGCATTCCTGAGCTCGCAGATCACGCCGTTGCTGGCAATCACCGGGCTGCTGCTCGGTATTGCGGCAGCGATCATCACGCCCAAGGAAGAAGATCCGCAGATCGAGGTGACGATGGCCAACGTGTTGGTCCCGTTTCCGGGCGCCAGCGTGCGCAGCGTCGAGAACCTGGTGAGCTTTCCGCTCGAACAGAAACTGTCCGAGATCCAAGGCATCAAGCACGTCTATTCGGTGAGTCGACCGGGCGTGGCAGTGATCACGGCGGAATTCCAGGTGGGAGTGCCGCGCCAGCAGGCGCTGGTGCGTCTGTACAACAAGATCTATTCCAATGCCGATTGGGTGCCGCCCGGGCTGGGCCTTGGCCAGCCGCTGGTGAAGCCTTATGGCATCGATGACGTGCCGATGATGGCCGTCACCCTTTGGTCGGATCGGTCCGGAATCGGGGCCCCGCAACTGGCCAAGGTGGCGCACACGCTGGAGACCGATCTCAAACGCATTCCCGGCACCCGCGACGTCTACACCATCGGCGCGCCGGACCGGGCCGTGATGGTCGAGCTCAGTCCCGGCAAACTGGCCAGTTACCATCTGAGTGTCGCGGATCTCGAGCAGGCGTTGAAGTCGGCCAATGTCGCCGCCGATGTGGGCAGTGAAATTGGCGGTAACCGCGACCGCCCGGTCAAGGTCGGCACCCTGCTGATGAATGCGCAGGATGTATCGCAGCTGGTGGTCGGTTTCACCGGTGGCCGGCCGGTGTATCTGTCGGACGTCGCCATGGTGGTTTCCGGCAGCGATTATCCGACACGCACGGTCTGGTTCGGCACCCCGCCGGGTCGCGCCGGGCCGGTCGGCGGGTTGGTGCCAGCGCTGACGCTGGCGATCGCCAAGAAGGCCGGCACCAATGCCCACACCATCGCGGGCATGGTACGCACCCGGCTGAACGAGTTGCGCAACATCGATATTCCGACCGGCGTGCATGTCACCGTAACCCGCGATTACGGCCACACGGCCAACCAGAAGGCCGACGAACTGCTGTTGCACCTTGCCCTGGCAGCGCTTGCCGTCGTGCTGCTCGTACTGTTCGCACTGGGCTGGCGCGAGGCCATCGTGGTCGGCACCGCCGTGGTGGCGACGCTGGCGATCACGTTGTTTGCGTCGTGGGCGATCGGGTTCACCATCAACCGGGTTTCGCTGTTTGCGCTGATCTTCTCCATCGGCATCCTGGTGGATGATGCGATCGTGGTGGTCGAGAACATCCACCGCCACATGGCACGTGGCGACAGGCGACTCCTGGAAGCGATTCCGGCGGCGGTGGACGAGGTGGGCGGCCCGACCATCCTTGCCACCTTCACGGTAATCGCGGCATTACTGCCGATGGCCTTTGTCGGCGGCCTGATGGGACCGTACATGCGACCGATTCCGATCAACGCCTCGGCCGGCATGCTGATCTCGCTGGCGGTGGCGTTCGTCGTCTCGCCGTGGTTGGCCTACCGCCTGCTGCGCCGTCACCTCCACCAGCCGGTAGGCGAGGTGTCCCATGAAAGGGTGCTGAAGGAGTCGCGTATAGACGACTTTCTGCAGCGTCTGTTCACCCGCGTGATGACGCCGTTTCTCAGTAGTCGAAAGGCCGCGAAGAAACGGCGGCTTCTGTTTCTCGGCATGGGCCTGCTGGTGCTGCTGGCCGCGGGCCTGGTCGGCGTCAAGGCGGTGATCCTGAAGATGCTGCCATTCGACAACAAATCCGAGTTCCAGGTGGTGCTGAACATGCCCGAGGGCTCGACCCTGGAGCAGACCCAGCGCGTTCTGGTCGACATGAGCGAGGTGCTGAACGGCGTGCCCGAGGTCGAGAACTACCAGCTTTACGCCGGGACTTCGTCGCCGATGAACTTCAACGGTCTGGTGCGCCAGTACTACCTGCGCAACCAGCCGTATCAGGGCGACATCCAGGTCAATCTGGTGGACAAGGACCAGCGCAAGCGGCAAAGCCACCAGATCGCGCTGGCCGTGCGGGCGGCGCTGGCCGCGATCGCACGGCGCTTCCACGCGCACATGGTGGTGGCCGAGGTGCCGCCGGGGCCGCCGGTGATGGCGCCGATCGTGGCCGAGATCTATGGGCCGGATTACAAGGACCAGCGTGCGGTAGCGCTGTCGCTGGAGAAGACGTTTGACGAGACGCCCGGCATCGTCCATGTCAACACCAGCGTCGAGAACCCGCGCGCCACGCGCAAGCTCGTGGTGATCGATCGCGCGCGCGCGGCGGCACTCGGCGTGGACCAGGCGCAGATCGCCGCCACCCTGGGTGCAGGCGTTGGCGGTACTCCGGCAAGTTATCTGGGCGACGAAAACAGCAAATACGCGGTACCGGTCATGCTGCGGCTGCCGCAGGCGGCGTTGGGGTCGATGGACTCGATCCTGACCCTGCGCGTGCGTTCCCGTTCCGACCAGCTGGTGCCGCTATCCGAAGTGGCCAAGGTCATCGGGAAACCCTGGGCCGATGCGGTCTATCACAAGGATCTGCTGCCCTATACCTTCGTCACCGGCGACGACGCCGGCAGCGAGGACAGTCCCGTGTACGGCATGTTCCGGCTGGTCGGCAAGATCGCACACATGCCCATCGACGGGCATCACATCACGCAGTACTTCACCGCCCCCCCTGCCAGCGACGCCGGGTTCTCGATCCGCTGGAGCGGCGAATGGGAGATTACCTACGAGACCTTCCGCGACATGGGCATCGCCTACTCCGCGGGCTTGCTGCTGATTTATCTGTTGGTGGTCGGCCAGTTCAAGAGCTACCTGGTGCCCCTGGTCATCATGGCGCCGATCCCGTTGACCGTGATCGGCGTGATGCCCGGACACTGGCTGCTGGGCGCGCAGTTCACCGCGACCTCGATGATTGGCATGATCGCGCTGGCCGGCATCATCGTGCGCAACTCGATCCTGCTGGTGGATTTCATCAATCACTCGCTGGCGACCGGCTTGAGTCTCGAACAGGCCGTGATCCAATCGGGTGCGGTGCGCGCCAAACCGATCATCCTGACCGCGCTGGCGGCCATGCTCGGCGCGTTCTTCATCTTGAGCGATCCAATCTTCCAGGGGCTGGCGGTATCGCTGGTATTCGGCGTCCTGGTTTCCACCGTGCTGACTCTGCTGGTGATCCCGCTGCTGTACTACAGCCTGCTGGCCCGCCGCGGTGCGCCCGCAGTGCACCCGGCAGAAGCGCCGTGAGCGGCGCCGGCGAACGCATCCACCCAATCTCCGAAGGACCCCCTGCGCGAATCGGAAACCCGGATTTTCCAGCAGGGCGAATCTCCGGCGCGTGCCCATGCCGTCATTCATGGCAGGGTTCGCATTTCCCAGTCCGGCGGCGATGGCGCGCAGGTGGTCATGCGCTTCATTGCACCGGGCGAGATGTTCGGCACCTTGGCGCTGTTCACCAACAGGCGCTATCCGGCCGATGCCGTGTGCCTTGTTGATACCCTCGAAGCAAGCTGGAGCGAGGCGGAGCTGTTCATGCTGATACACCGGCATCCTGCAATCGCGATCAACATCGCCCGCATCGTGGGCAAGCGCCTGCAGGAAATGCAGAACGGTTACGCGAGATTTCCACTCAACGGGTGCAACAGCGGGTCGCTCACACCATGCTCCGGCTTGCCCGCCAGGCAGGCCGCAAAAGCTCGGACGGCATGGTTGTTCCATTTCCGCTGCGGCGCAAGGACATTGCGGATATTTCGGGGACCACCCTTCATGCCGCGAGTCGCATCCTCGCCGCTTGGGAAAGGGCGGGGCTTTTGACCAGCCGGAACCGCTGTCTGACTATCCGCCGGCCTTTCGCACTCTCGCGGATTGCCGAAGATGGGTCTGGCATGAAGTGATGGTTGATCCGGAGATATTGCATCAAGGAACCAGCACGGCAGCACCACGGAACCGGCCGGCACGCAAATCGTCTAGCGCTTCGTTGGCTTGTTCCAGCGGGTATCGCGTGATTTCGGTGGCGATGCCGATCTGCGGGACCAGACTCAGGAATTCGAGGCCATCCTTGCGCGTAAGATTGGCCACCGACACGAGTTGGCGTTCTTCCCACAGGAGGCGATAAGGAAAGCCCGGGATATTGCTCATGTGGATCCCGGCACAAACGACGCGTCCGCCCTTGCGAACGGCTTTGAGCGCCAGCGGCACCAACTCGCCGACCGGTGCGTAAATGATGGCGGCGTCGAGCGGTTCGGGAGGTGTTTCATTGGAGCCGCCGGCCCAGAGCGCTCCAACGCGACGCGCGAAGTTCTGGGTTTCGACATCGCCGGGGCGAGTAAACGCGAACACTGTTCTTTCCTGCCATCGCGCGACTTGCGCGACGATATGCGCTGCGGCGCCAAAGCCGTAAAGGCCCAGCCTTGCCCCTTCGCCAGCGGCCACCAGCGAGCGCCAGCCGATCAGACCGGCGCACAGCAACGGCGCAAGCGAAGTGTCCTCCCCGGTTTCGCCCAGCGGAAACGCGTAGCGCGCATCCGCAATCGCCGCCGTCGCGAAACCCCCATCGTGCGTGTAACCGGTGAACTGTGGGCGGTCGCACAGATTCTCGCGATCATCCAGACAGTAGGCGCATGCACCGCAGGTGTGAGCGAGCCAGGGAATACCAACCCGCTCGCCCAACTGCATGCCGATGACGCCAGCTCCGATTGCGTCGATCCGACCCACGATCTCATGGCCTGGAATGATTGGCAGCTTCGGATCGGGAAGCTCTCCGTCAACCACGTGCAGATCGGTGCGACAAACTCCGCACGCGGTCACCCGAACGCGAATCTCGCCCGGCCGCGGCTGCGGGTCAGGCAAGTTCACCCGTTCAAGCGACGCACCCGGTTTGACTAGCCGCATTGCCAGCATGAGTATTTTTCAGTCGATCATCCGAATGACTATCAATGAGACAGCAGCGAACACAGGTTCGTATTCGATTACAGGTTGCGGGCCACACCGCCGAGTAGCCATTCGCGAACCCTGGTATGACCGGAAGCGCCCGCGACGATTCGATCGGCGCCTGCCTGCTGTGCAATATCGGTATTGGCTTTCACGATGATTCTTTCCGTTATTCTTGTGCTGCGATTCCGCGCACAACATTCAATGCGTGGCGGGCGATCATGGCTTCCTCGTCTGTCGGAATCACCCTTACCTCGATACGGCTCGACAGTGGACTGATCAGGGCGGAATTGTTTGCATTGGCTTCGCCATCTATTTGCACGCCGAGCCATGCGAGTCGCGCGCAGACCAGCGCGCGGATCCGCGACGCGTTTTCTCCGATACCAGCAGTGAACACGATGCCATCGAGACCACCCAGCGAACTGGTGAGCGCTCCGATCGCGCGTGCAATTCGGTACACGAAGAGTTCGATCGCTTCCTTCGCAAACGGGTCGCGGCTGGCGAGCAGAGCCCGCATGTCACTGGCGATGCCGCCCGAGACGCCGAGCAGGCCGGAGCGCCGATACAGCAGATCCTCGACCTGGTTCGCTGACATGTCGCGCTGCTGTTCCAGATAGAGAATCACGCCAGGATCGAGATCGCCGCAGCGAGTGCCCATCACCAGGCCGTCCAGCGCCGTGAATCCCATGGTCGTGTCAATGCTGCGCCCGGCGCGCATCGCGCAGAGGCTGGCGCCGTTGCCCAAGTGCGCGCCGATCACCGAACCGGCCGCGACCGCGGGCGCGATTTCACGCAAGCGACCTGCAATGTATTCGTAGGACAGACCGTGAAAACCGTAGCGCCGCACGCCAGCGGCCTCGTATTTGCGCGGAAGGGCAAAGCGCGTGGCGACCGCGGGCATCGAGTGATGGAAGGCGGTATCAAAGCAGGCCACCTGTGGAAGATCCGGACGGGCGACGACAATCGCGCGGATCGGCGCGATGTTGTGCGGTTGGTGCAATGGCGCCAGCGGTACCAGCCGATCGAGTTCGGCGAGCAGTTCCGACGTCACCAGAACCGGTCGGTCGTGATTCGGTCCACCGTGCACCACGCGGTGTCCGACCGCAATCAGTTGATCGGCATCGAGACGGGCCTCGACCCAGTCGATGACCTTCCTCATCAATGCATCGAAAGACTGATTCCCGGACGTCCATTCCTCGTTTGCCAGCATCGCGCCGGCCGCGTCACGTGCAATGAAATGCGGCCTCGAATAAATCGCCTCGACTTCGCCGTGCAAGACGGGCGCGAGTCGATCATCGTCTTGCATCTCGAACAGCGAAAACTTGATGCTCGACGAACCCGCATTGAGGGAAAGGATCGCGTTCGCCATGGCTCACGCGCCACCTGCAGGCGCAATCGTCTCTGCGCGCCTGCGCGCGATCAGCACCGCCACCGCGCAAGAAGCCATACGCGTGCGTTCGCCATCGGCGCGGCTGGTCAGGATGATCGGAACACGCGCGCCGAGCACGACCCCGGCGGCATCGGCGCCGGAGAGAAGGATCAGTTGCTTGGCCAGCATGTTGCCGGCCTCGAGATCGGGCACGACAAGAATGTCCGCCCGCCCCGCCACTTCGGAGACGATTCCCTTCGTCGCCGCCGCCGCGGGGCTGAGCGCATTGTCCAGAGCCAGCGGCCCGTCCACAACGCCGCCGGTGATCTGGCCGCGATCGGCCATCTTGCACAACGCGGCGGCATCCAGCGTCGAGCGCAATCTCGGGTTGACCGTTTCGACGGCTGACAGCAGCGCGACGTGCGGCTTTGGTATGCCCATCACGTGTGCAAGATCGATGGCGTTCTGAACGATGTCGCGTTTCTGTTCCAGATCGGGCGCGATATTCACCGCCGCGTCCGTTATAAGCAGAGGGCGGGGGTACCCCGGCACGTCCATCAGATAGACGTGGCTGAGCCGGCGGCCGGTGCGCATCCCGCCGTCCGGAGCCAGTACCGCGTGAAGAAGTTCGTCGGTGTGCAGCGAACCTTTCATCAGCAGCGCCGCTTCGCCATTTCGTACGAGCGCGACGGACGCAGCCGCCGCAGCGTGGCTGTGCGGCGCATCGACCAGACGGAATGCGGAGATGTCGATCCCCGCGCTTTCCGCCGCCTTGAGGATCTTTCCCCTGGGGCCGACCAGGATCGGCGTGATCAGCCGTGCCTGTGCGGCCTCGACTACCGCGCCCAGTGCATTGACATCGCACGGGTGGGCGACTGCGGTGGCCAGCGGTTCGAGCCCCGCTGTTTGGGCGAGCAATGCGCGAAAACGCTCGTGGCGGCTGAGCCGCACTTCCGGCAATTCGATGCGCGGCCGGCGCACCTTTTCGCTCGGGGCTTTCACCCGTGAAGTTCCGCTGATCACCAACAATCCATCCTGATTGGTGCAGCGGCAATCGAACAGCAGCGTGCCGTGCTCGGCGTGCTTTTCGGTGACGGTCAGGGTTGCAGTAATCGTGTCGCCGATGCCGACCGGCTGCAGGAAGCGCAGATCCTGCGCGAGGTAGATGGTGCCGGCGCCCGGCAGCTTGGTTCCGAGCACGCTGGAGATCAGACCGGCGCCCCACATGCCGTGCGCGATGATCTTGTGGAACGGATCGTTCCGGGCGTACACCGGATCCATGTGCGCAGGATTGATGTCGCCGGAAATCACCGCAAACAGATCGATGTCCTGCTGGCTGACCGTTCGCGACAGGCTGGCCATGTCGCCCACCGTGATTTCCTCGAACGTGCGGTTCTCGATCATCGCGTCGGGAAAAGGTGGACTGGTTTCGGACATCATGTAGGATTCCTGCCGGTTGCCGGATGGGCGGGACGAGTCAGCGCTGCACCGGGACGACGCGACCCGCCAATCTGAAACCGCCCTCGATGGCCACCGCCACCGCGATCATCGCCGCCAGTACCCACAACTTCCTTGGCGTAGTTCGCGCCGTCTGCCAGATCAGCGCGGCGAGTGCAACCAGGCAAGCGATCGTTCCAGTCATGGAAATCCATCCACGACTCTTGGTCCGCGTGGCCTGGAACGCATTGACCGCATTCACGGCGGCGAAGATCAGGAGAAAACCGGCGCTGCCCATCGTGGCGATGCTCGACAGATCGAACGCATTGGCGAACACCAAGGTCAGGCCCGTGGTCATCAGCAATCCGACCACCGGCTGGTTCCACACTTTGCGTTCCAGCAGCGTCGGCAACTCGCCGTCGCGCGCGATACAGTAACTGAGTCGCGCCGTTCCGTACAAAGTGGCGTTGATCGCCGACGCGGTGGACAACAGTGCGGCAATCGCGATCAGGGTGAACCCGGCCTGCCCGAAAAAGGGCCGTGCCGCTTCCGCCAGGGCATAATCCCGCGCGGCCACGATCTTGTCGACAGCGAGATTGCCCACGGCGACCAACGACACCAGCACATACAAGGCGATTACGAATCCGACCGCTAGGTAATACGCGCGCGGCAGCGTATGCGACGCATTCCTCACATCCTCGGCGGTATTGGCGATCAGTTCGAAGCCTTCATAAGCCAGAAAGATGATCATGCCGCCTGCTGCAAGTTGCAGCGTTGGCGACCAGGTGTCGAGCGTGAGATGGGCAGTATCCACGCTGGCGATGCCTGCGCCGACGAACAACAACAGGATCGCCAGTTTCAAACCCACGATCCAGTCTTCAGCCCGGCCGATCAACTCGGCGCTCAACAGATTGAGACCGGTGATCAACAGCACGCAGAGCGAGAGCAATGCGTGCTTGCCCAGCGACTGCCACGCCGTCGGCAGAAAAGCCGACCCGTAGCTGCCGAACGCGTAGGCATACAGCGAAAGCATCACCACGTAACTCAGCCACAACAGGACGTTCAAACTTCCTGTCAACATGCCGGAACCGAATCCCTGGTCGAGAAAAGCCACGGTGCCGCCGCGGCTCGGAAAGGCGACCGAAAGCTTCGCGTACGAGTACGAGGTGAGCAGCGCCACCATTCCCGCCAGCGCGAAAGCGATCGGCGTGCCGCCATGCGCCAGTTGCACGGCCAGCCCCAGCACCGCAAAGATGCCGCCGCCGACCATGCCGCCGATGCCAATCGCGATCACCGACCAGATGCCGATCTTGCCGTCGCCTGCCTTGCCCATGTGAGTTGGCTCCTAGGACCGGAGATGGCGTCGGGCTTTCTTGTGGGTATTCTCTTTGCGCAACAGATAGCGCTACGCTTCATCCAACCATCGTCGCGCCGCCGCGCCTTCGGCGTGGTCGAAATATCGGACCCGTGCTTTCGTGAATGGCTTGCAGAACGTTGTCATGATGCGTTCCCAATCCTTGTCTCCCACCATCGCGATGCGCTCGATATGGGCATGATGCTTGACGTCCAGCTTGAAATCTTCCCATGCCGCGCCGGCTTTCCAGCCGTGAAAGTCGCTCATGTCGAACAGCAGCCGGATCTTCCCGTGTTGGTCGACAAGCCGCTCGAATACCGGCGTCAATTGTGCGTAGTCCACTTTCGTCAGCTTGCCACTGACATGAATGGCGAGCACTTTTCCATCCTTGTCTTCATCGAGTTGGATGGTCATGTTGGATACCTCTGGTTGTCGGCGAACACGCGCGTCAAGCGCTCCACTGCCACTCGCGGATTTCCGGCATATCCCGGCCGTATTTGCAAATGTATTGCTTGTGCTCGATCAGCTTGTCCCGGAGCTGCTGCTTGAGGTAAATGCCCCTGTCGCCCGTTTGCGGCAAACGGTCGATGGTGTCCATCACCAGATGGAAGCGGTCCAGATCGTTGCGCACCGTCATGTCGAAGGGTGTGGTGACCGTGCCTTCTTCCTTGTAACCCCGGACGTGCAGATTGGCGTGATTGGTGCGCCGGTATGCGAGCCGGTGGATCAACCAGGGGTAGGCATGGAAGGCGAAGATGATCGGCTTGTTGGTGGTGAAAAGCTCGTCGAAATCCGTGTCGCTCAGGCCATGCGGGTGCTCCGATTGCGGCTGCAGCCGCATCAGATCCATGATATTCACCACCCGGATTTTCAGGTCCGGCAGATGTTCGCGCATGATCGAGACCGCGGCGAGGGTTTCCAGCGTCGGCACGTCGCCGCAACACGCCATCACGACGTCGGGGGCGATCGCGTCCTGGTCGTTGCTTGCCCATTGCCAGATGCCGATGCCCTTGGTGCAGTGCTTGACGGCCTCGTCCATGGTCAACCACTGCGGCGCCGGATGTTTGCCCGCAACCACCACGTTGACGTAGTGGCGGCTGCGCAGGCAGTGATCCATCACCGACAGCAGGCAGTTGGCGTCCGGAGGGAGATAGACGCGAACGACCCCGGCCTTCTTGTTGACCACGTGATCGATGAACCCCGGATCCTGGTGAGTGAAACCGTTGTGATCCTGGCGCCAGACGTGCGAGGCCAAGAGGTAATTGAGCGAGGCGATCCTGGCCCGCCAAGGCAGCTGTGCCGTGACCTTCAGCCACTTGGCGTGCTGGTTGAACATCGAATCGACGATATGGATGAATGCCTCGTAGCAATTGAACAGGCCATGCCGCCCCGTGAGCAGGTACCCTTCCAGCCAGCCTTCGCACTGATGCTCGCTCAACATCTCCATCACTCGACCCGTCGGCGCCAGAAATTCGTCGTTCGGTACAGTCATGGCCTCCCATTGGCGCTCGGTCACGTCGAACAGCGCTTCCAGTCCGTTGGAAAGGGTCTCATCGGGGCCGAACACACGGAAATTGCGTTGCTCCGCATTGAGCTTCGTCACGTCGCGAAGGAACCGCCCGAGCACGTGGGTATCGCCGATGCCGCGCACGCCCGGCGATGACACCTCGACCGCGTAATCGCGAAAATCCGGCATGCGCAAATCACGCAGCAATAGGCCACCGTTGGCGTGCGGATTCGCGCTCATCCGGCGCGCGCCGTGCGGCGCCAGTTCGGCCAGTTCCGGTTTCAGGCGGCCTTGTTCGTCGAACAGTTCCTCGGGACGATAGCTGCGCAACCAGTGTTCCAGCAATTGCAAGTGGCCGGGGTGGGTGGCCGGATCCGACAGCGGCACCTGATGCGCACGAAAGGTGCCTTCGATCTGCACACCGTCGACTACCTTGGGGCCGGTCCAGCCCTTCGGTGAATTGAGCACGATCATCGGCCAGCGCGGCCGAGTGGCATCGCCGTTGACGCGAGCGTTGTATTGGATCTGCCCGATCTGTTGCACCGCGGCGTCGAGTGCGGTGGCCATCGCGCGATGCATTTTTTCCGGCTCGTGCCCCTCGACGAAGATCGGCGCCCAGCCGTATCCGCGCAGCAGCTGTTCCAGCTCCTCATGGCCAATGCGCGCAAGAATCGTCGGATTCGAAATCTTGTAGCCGTTGAGATGCAGGATCGGCAGCACCACGCCGTCGGTAGCCGGATCGAGAAACTTGTTCGAGTGCCACGAAGTCGCCAACGGTCCCGTTTCGGCTTCGCCGTCGCCGACAACGCAGGCGACGATCAGACCGGGATTGTCGAACACCGCTCCGAACGAATGACTCAGCGAATAGCCGAGTTCTCCGCCCTCGTGGATCGACCCGGGACACTCGGGCGAGGCGTGGCTGGGGATACCGCCCGGAAACGAGAATTGGACGAACAGCTTGCGCAGCCCGGCTTCGTCCCTGCTGATGTCGGGATATATCTCGCTGTATGTGCCCTCGAGATACGCATTGCCCACGACCGCTGGGCCACCGTGGCCAGGACCGGAGACGTAGACCATGTCCAGATCGTATTGCTTGATGATCCGGTTCAAATGCGCATAGATGAAGTTCTGTCCCGGTGTCGTGCCCCAGTGTCCCAGCAGCATGTGTTTCACGTCGGCCAGCGTCAGCGGACGCTTCAGCAGCGGATTGTCGTAAAGATATATCTGTCCGACCGACAGGTAGTTGGCGGCACGCCAGTACGCGTCGATCTTGTGGAGCAATTCCGGGGTGACAGTGGGGGAGTTCAAGATTCGGACTTTCTTTTGGAGACGGGCACGATGAACCGGGCGTCAAGGCCTTGTTCCGCGGCACGCAAGACAAGGCTGTCCCACATGGGACAGAGCGCGGCTGCGCGCGTTCGGCGCCGCGTTCAAGGAAATTTCAATCATAGACGCCCGTCATCGAGTGATATTGATCCAGATCAACACGCACCGCAAACACGGGTATTATCGTGCGCACGCTTGTGGCGTTTCACGGGGAACGCCGTGGTGGCGTAGGATTTTTCAGTGCGCTTTCCGTGGCTGCGCCCCACCGGATGGATGTCTGCTTCATGAAATCCCCAACCTCCAAGGTTCGCGGTTCGCCCTTGATCGGACGTCTCCGCAACGGGGTCTGGATTACGCTCGCCGTCAAGTTCGCCGTGCTGATTGCGCTGTATCTGTTGTTCTTCTCGCCTTCGCAACGGCCTCACCTGGACGGCCGTGCCATCGCACATCATTTCCTCACTGCAGGGTAGTTCGCCATGCCGGATATCCATGTCGTCGATCTTTCGCGCCTGCAGTTTGCGCTGACCGCGCTCTACCATTTCCTGTTCGTGCCCCTGACGCTCGGACTCGCGGTGATCATGGCGATCATGGAAAGCGTCTACGTCATGACCGGGCGCGAGATCTGGAAGCAGATGACCCGTTTCTGGGGCGTCCTGTTCGGCATCAATTTCGCGATGGGCGTGGCGACCGGCATCACCATGGAGTTCCAGTTCGGCACCAACTGGGCGTACTACTCGCACTATGTCGGCGACATTTTCGGGGCACCGCTTGCCATCGAGGGACTGATGGCATTTTTCCTCGAGAGCACGTTCGTCGGGTTGTTCTTCTTCGGATGGGATCGGATGAGCCGGTTGCAGCACTTGAGCGTGACCTGGCTGACCGCGCTGGGCGCGAACCTGTCGGCGCTGTGGATCCTGATCGCCAATGGCTGGATGCAATATCCGGTCGGCGCCACCTTCAATTTCCAGACCATGCGCATGGAGGTGACTGATTTTGCGGCGGTGATGTTCAACCCGGTTGCGCAAGCCAAGTTCGTGCACACGGTCAGCGCCGGCTACGTGACCGGAGCGATGTTCGTGCTGTCGATCAGCGCGTGGTATCTGCTGCGCGGACGCAACGTGCAGATGGCTCGCCGATCGATGACGGTCGCGGCGTCCTTCGGCCTGGCAGCGGCATTGTCCGTCGCTGTCTTGGGCGACGAGAGCGGCTACGCCGCCTCCGAAAACCAGAAAATGAAGATCGCCGCGATCGAATCGGAATGGCATACGCAGCCACCACCTGCGTCGTTTACGGTTTTCGGAATACCGGACATGCAGAAGCGCGAGACCGTCGCGGCGATCCATATCCCGTGGGCACTGGGGCTGATCGCGACGCGTTCGCTTGACGAGGAGGTGACCGGGATTCACGAGTTGGTCGACGCAAACAAGCTGCGAATCCGCCGCGGCATCGCTGCCTATGCCGCATTGCGCGCGCTGCGCGCCGATCCCGACAATCCGGCCAAGCGCGCGGCGTTTCTTCCGCTGAGCGGCGATCTTGGATTCGGTCTGCTGACGTTGCGTTACACCGACGATCCGACCACGGCGGACGCCGCCACGATCGATCGTGCCGCGTGGAGCACCGTGCCGAATGTGCCGCTGTTGTTCTGGTCATTCCGCGTCATGGTCGGGTTGGGCTTCTTTTTCATCGCGCTGTTCGCCTGGGCGTTTTATCTTGCGTCAAAGCGCAGCCTGGATCGTCCGCTGTTCCTGCGCGTGGCGCTGTGGAGCCTGCCTCTGCCGTGGATTGCCGCGGAGCTGGGCTGGATCGTTGCCGAAACCGGCCGCCAGCCATGGGCGATCGATGGCGTTCTGCCGACCTTCATGGGCGTGTCATCGACCAGTTCCACCCAGGTGCTCACCAGCCTGATCGGATTCGTTGTCCTCTATACCGGACTCGCCGTCGTCGACGTGATGCTGATGTTGCGCGCCATCCGCGGCGGTCCGGAACAAATGAAATTATGGCCGGTGGATGCCGGGCCGGTCATTGGACGGCGTCGCTACGGCCAGCTGAACGAAAGGGCCGGGCGATGATCGACTATGAGGCATTGCGCGTGATCTGGTGGTTGCTGCTGGGCATCCTGCTGATCGGGTTTGCCGTGACCGACGGTTACGATCTCGGCGTGGGCGCGATCCTGCGCTGGATAGGCCGCGATGATGTCGAACGGCGCATGGTGCTGGAATCGATCGAGCCGAACTGGGAAGGAAACCAGGTCTGGTTCATTCTCGGCGGCGGCGCGGTGTTCGCCGCGTGGCCACTGCTCTACGCGGCGTCGTTCTCGGGCTTCTATTTTGCGATGCTGCTGGTATTGCTGGCTTTGATTCTGCGCCCGGTCGGTTTCGCATTCCGCAACAAGTTGCCGCATGCGCGCTGGCGTGATGCCTGGGACTGGGCATTGACCATCGCGGGAGCGGTCCCGGCGCTGGTGTTCGGCGTCGCCTTCGGCAATCTGTTCCTCGGCATCCCGTTCCATTTCACGCAGACGATGCTGCCGGTTTACGACGGATCGTTCTTCGGGCTTTTCCATCCGTTCGCGCTCGTGGCCGGGGTGGTCAGCCTGTCCATGCTGGTCGCGCACGGAGCGTGCTTCGCGGCGATGCGCGTGGATGATCCCGTGGGAACACGGGCAAGGGGCGTCGCACGCGTGGCTGCCGCGATCGCGGCAGCGGGCTTCATCGCATGCGGCATCTGGCTGCTTGCCGTGGCCGCGCCCTCGATCACCAGCGTCCTGCAGAAATCCGCCCCTTCCAATCCACTCGCCAAGCAAGTCGCGCTGGTGCGCGGCGGGTGGCTGGCGAATTATCAGCACCACCCATGGCTCATGCTGGCGCCGGTCCTTGCCCTGTTGATGCTGGGAGCCGTGATTCTGATCCCGCGCCGGCGAATCGCCTTCATCGCCAGCGGATTGGCCGTCGCCGCGATCATCTTCACCGCCGGCGTTTCGTTGTTTCCGTTCCTGATGCCGTCCTCAAGCAATCCTGCGCACGGCCTGACCGTATGGGATGCGTCTTCCAGTCAGCGAACACTCGGCATCATGCTGTTCGCAACCGCGGTGTTGCTGCCAGTCGTGCTGGCCTACTCGACCTGGGCGTTCCGTGTCATGCGCGGCCAGGTCACTAGAGCACGAATCGAATCTGACGAATCGCGGGAGAGATACTGATGTGGTACTTCGCCTGGATATTGGGATTGGCGCTCGCCTGCTGCTTCGGCATCCTCAATGCCATCTGGTATGAAGTGCACGCGGACGACGAGCGCGATTGGCGCGCGGTGCAGGAAGATTACTGATTCTTGCGAGAAGTCCGGGCTATTGTCCCTGGCCGACGATTCGCTGGTGGGCGGTACAAGGTTCGAACTTGTGACCCCTGCCGTGTGAAGGCAGTGCTCTACCGCTGAGCTAACCGCCCGATCGCGGAAAACGATTGGTGCCGGAGAGAGGAGTCGAACCCCCGACCCACGCATTACGAATGCGTTGCTCTACCAACTGAGCTACTCCGGCACGGCCGCGCAGTATATCGGCGAGCGTCGGGGGCCTCAACCGCGATGGAGCACCGGAGTCGAAGGTCGGCTATTCGCATTGTTGCCGTTCGCCCTGCGCCCTTCACTTTATTCCGTTCACCCTGCGCCTTCACTTTATTCCCGTTCACCCTGAGCGTAGCGCAGCGAAGTCGAAGGGTTCAGGGTGAACGGAGGGAGCGTCCCACCCCCGGTGCAAGATATCCGTTCGTGCTGAGCGTAGCTTGCCAGAGCAAGCGAGGTCGAAGCACCTTACGCGCGATACCCTTCGACTTCGGCCCTACGGGCCTACGCTCAGGGTGAACGGGGAAAGTGATGGATTACCCTGAAAGCTGGTGCTTCGGCGCTTCCAACACTTCAACGCCTCGGTGCTTCAACGCCTCGGTGCTTCAACGCCTCGGTGCTTCGGCGCCTCGGTGCTTCGGCGCTTCGGTGCTTCGGCGCTTCCGTGCTTCGGCGCTTCCGTGCTTCGGTGCTTCGGCGCAGGAGTGCTGGACCGAGTGCGCTACCAACAACCCTCAGTGCCGAGCGGGCCACTCGCGGTCTTCACATTCAACTGATCGATGGTCAACGTGCCGCACGGGTCGTTTGCCTGATCGCCGTCTGGCGTCGCAGTCAGCGTGTAGGTAGTCGCATCTTTGACCAGCGCAATGCCGTATCGCGGCGTCCCCGTGAACGGCGACTGGTTCAACGTCCCAAGTACGAAATTGTCGAACGTGCGATCGGTCGTGTACTGGCGCTCCAACATCTGCGTCAGTTCGACCAGGTCGGCCTTGGCCTGGGCCCGTCGGCTCTTGCGGACCTGATTGATGTAACTCGGATACGCGATGAGCGCGAGTATCGCGATGATCACGACCACGATCATCAGTTCGATCAACGTGAAGCCCCTGATTTTTCTCACGACTTGACCCTCTGTCTATGTTGTTGCGCCAACCGTGGGTCCGCGGGATGGAAACCCGAACCCACTGCGCCATGAGCGAGGGGCGCCCGGTCCATCGGGCGCCCTCGAATCCTCAGCGCAAATCCCTCCAGGAAATCCGCCCGCACGGCATCGGTTTGCCGGCCGGATGATTCGTCGCGTTCGGCGATATCCAGCTGCACGATGTCGGTCCTACCGGCGTCAGGCCCACGCCTCCTCCTCCATCGCCGGTGCAACCCGGCGTTCCGACCAGGCACGGGACACCGGCCGAACCCGTCGCGCCCTTGATCAGGATCGCCGGTTCGCCGAGCGGCGGACCGCGATAGGTATCGGTGCCCGCAAGCCCTGGTAGCGGTGCGATGTCACCCGGATAACCACCCGACGGCGGCACCGGGATATAGTCGGCGGCGCCGGTCAATGAATCGAGCACCATCGTCGCATTCTGGACACCGGGCTCGCAGGTATCGCCTTCCGGCCGTACGGTGTTGAATATCACGTCGGACAACACCCCATCCGGGCGCACGATCACGCGCTCGCCGGCCAGCAGATCCGGACCACCTTCGGTCGCCTGATAGGTCAGATCGAGATACCAACCCATGCTGCTGGCCGGGATCCGGTGCCGTAATTCACGCCGTTGCGGCGTTGCCGTGCGATAGCCGCCGACACCGTCGCTGTTCTGCGGCGTATAACTGGTGATCATCTGCTGCGCAAGGGCATCCCGGCCGCTGATCTGCTCGGTGCCTGTGGACCACGACGTACATTGGTGCGTGGTGCTGTTTATCGTCAGGCAATAGCGCGTGTCCCAGATACCGTAAATGGTATCGGCGACCGGGCGCGTGCCCTGCCCGATCGTGCTGGCGTCGGCGTCGTTCACATCAAGGTAACGGCCGGTCCCGAAGATGACGACGGTTCCCCCAAGCGGGTTGGCGACGGTGTACATGCCGCCCGTGATCGACTGGCGCTTGCCGGTTGCATCGCGCGCGACGAACAACGGCTCGCCGTTGTTGCCGACGCTCCAGCTTCCGCCGGAATATTCGAAGCGCCAGACGTTGCCGAGGTAATCGCCGGCATAGATGGTGTCGCCCGCACCGCTCGCATCGTTGTCGACCAGCACGGCGGCGGCGAGGCCATTGTCCGGACCACATCCCTCTTCGGCAGGCGAGCCGCACTGGTTGGCGACCGGCACCGGAAGTGTCGCGATCTTGTTGCCCGTCGCAAGATCCCGAATGAACAGCACCGCGGTGTTGTTGTCGTTGTCGTAGCCGTTTCCGAAAGTCGCGACCCAGTTGCCGTCATCGGCAAGCCCGACCCACGGACGGCCGATGTCGAGGCCCAGGAGACCGGCGTCCGGATCGTTCGAATCGCTGTTGAAATCCCACAGCACCTTGCTTGCATCGAAATGCCGATGGATCGGTTACGTCCAGCGCAAAGACGCTGCGCGATCCGGCGCCGGTCGATGAGACGAGCACGGTCTTCCATGCACCAAGGTAGGCGTCGGTCACGGTCGGGCTGCCATCGACGAAATAGCGATGCGTATAGGAAGGCTTGACCAGTTCGCCCATATGCTTGATTGCTTCGTTGGGCACATACGCGAACAATTCGTTGCCGCCGGTAGTGCTGTTGCTGCCATCGAGCGCATGGAACATGCCGTCGTTGGCACCGAAGAATACGACCGGGTTTTCGGAATTATCGCCGTAGATCGCCTTCTTCGAGGTCACGAAAGCGACGTAGGAAGCCGCGGCCGTCGGAGCGACATTCGCAAGCAACTGGCCATAGCCGTAGCTGGTCACGCCACTGACGGCGGGACTCGAGTTGAGCACGTCGCCAATGATGGAGGATCGCGTCCGGTACGGACCGGGCGGCGTCTGGTCGGCCTCGTTGGTCTGGTCGCCACGCAGATACGCCACGACCTCGCCGATGTTGTAAACCGCCGGATCGAGCCCGTTCAAAAGGGAGGTCTGCATCGCCGGGGTGAGGTTGGCCGTGTCGAAATTGATGCCATGGCCGTTGAACGAATTGGCAACCGTTTCGGGCGTGGAGGTGAAGATATTCCGATTTGCCGCCCCTGGGCGGCCACTTTGACGCTCGCCTTCCACACCGGAGGCAAATCGGTATACACACCGTCGTCGCGAATCGTGTAGGCCTTCAGGTCTCCGGTCCAGTCGGTTCGCATTGAAAGATGCCTCGTACGCAAGCGTCGCGCCATTGACAAAGCGTGGCGTGCTGGTGGCGACACTCGCCGTCGGTGCCGCATCAGTCAGCGCCTGGTTGAAGATCTTCTCCAATTCGGCTTTCAGCTTGCTCGGATCGGTAACCTGGAAAAAATTGTCGGGCGTTCCTGACTGGTCCTTGTCCCATTCGCCTGGATCGGGTTTGCCATTACCCTGTCCAACACCTGGAACGCTGTCGTCGAAACTGCCGTACTTGGCGGCATACCAGAGAGGATTTTGCAAACGTTTTACGCTCGACGTGCCCGGGGTGAAACTCATCACCTTGGGCAAATCCCATGCTGTGGGTGGGTCTACTTGCCCGGTCAAGATATTGGTGGTCCCCGAATTGCCCCAGGCGCGGGTAATGGCGTTTGCGCCGTCACCGCTTGCGGTTCCGGAGATCGAGAATCCAGTCGCCATGGTGTCACCGGTGGACGTCGCCAGAACTTCGACACGCATCAACATCTGACCCGGGGCGACGGTCGGTGTGCCGCCCGAACTGGTGCACAGCGTCGAATCGGAACGCCAACAGATGTCGTAGCCCGAGAATACGGTGCCATCGATGTTCTTCCGCGCACCCGCAATAGTCTGAGGACTCTGATACGAGCAGGAGCTACCCACGCAGTACGTCAGAACTTCGACGGCATCCTGATCATGATCGCTACCGAAGGTCGAGTCTTCCCAGGTAATCGAATAACTACCGGCGCTGCCGTCAGTCATCAGCGCCCGGCCATAGGTGTAGTAATTGGGGCCCTTTGTTGCCGTTCTGCCACCCACCGTGAGCGCGGCGAGCGAGCACGCATGAAAGCCACCGTCACTGAGCTGCTTGCCGCTGTCGGGGTTGGCCACACAAAGTGGCGAAAAATTGATCGTGCTGCCAGCAACGGAAATGGCGAAATTGGGCAGACTTTCGGCAAGCGCGACGGAGAATGTCTTCACTTTGTTCAGGTACGTCGCGGGCTTCTGGTCGGGGCCGGTTCCAATCAAATCGGGCCGCAGGTCGGTCGTCCAGGCCTTGTAGGCCAATCCAGCGATGTAATAGCTGCCTTCAAGCGATGGAATGTCAGGGCAGAGTCCGATCGCATTGCTCAATGAGCTAACGACCTTGCCGGTACACACATCCGTTGCGGTATCGGTGGGAGTGCCCACAGTGAGTGACGCTGGCGACCCGCCCGACCCGAGCACACGCCCGATCAGGTAATCGCCACCGTTGATGGCTTCGTCCGCCCCTACCGCGTCGGTCGCAGTAGCCGCGTTGATCCCACGGCTATCGGCCGGTATCTCGTCGCTATCGAAAGAATTAAGTCCGGTCGACAGAACCAGAATGCTGCACGTCGCGCAATACTGGTTGCCGCCACCGTTTCCACCCTGAGCATCCGTTTGTGCCTCGCCGTACGGATCGATCCAGTCGATCTTGTCGGGAATTCCAGGCACATACGTCATATCATCACCGCTGACGAAGCCAGAGGTCGGGGCGTTGCCGTTGCCCTCGATATAACGCACGGCTTCGGCGTAGATTTCCGAGAGCGGGTTGCCCCACGCATTGCAGTGCCGGGCTGCGGGAGCGGTTCCCCCGGGGTTATCGAGCCAGCCGCCATTGCTGCTCGGATTATCGCGGTTGATGATGCCCCATTGATAGCTGGACGATCGCGCACAGTCCGGCGTGTTTCCGCTCAATGCCGCGTACCAGCCATTCCCGGAGCTTTCCCCAGACCAGCCGGCCAGTTCAAGCCGACTGAGCGTGTTGACGATACCTTCGGTGCCAGCTGTCTGGTTGCAAAACGTGCCGTCTGACGTGTTGACTTCGTCTCCGGCCGCGCAACCGTTGGTCTGTGTGCCCGAATTTCCGGCAAACAGACCAATGTTCCGGCGTAACCGACCGCCGGAACGCGGATCAGCATAACTGCCGGTCATCAGGCCGAAACGAATGCTTCCATTTTCCCCGTATTCCTGCAAGAGGCCGGCCGGCTTGTAAGTCGAATCACCGGTTGCATTCGTGTACTTGCGGCAAAATGGTTCGCGCAGTGTGCTGTTCGTTGCATTACAGACATCCACACGGACGTTGTACGCAGCAGAACCCGGGTCCGTGCTGTTGGGTCCGTCCGTGGGATCAGTCAAACCGTCATTGCGCCAGACACACTGATGGCGCTCGGTCGCTGCCCACTGCGAATAATCGCCTTGGGCCACGCGCATTTGCGGCGGTGTGGCCGGATAGCCACTATTGTTGTAGTACGACGCGTTGCAAAACGTCATCGTGCCGCTGAAGGGAGTGTATGAGCTGATATCCGCTCCACTGTAGACCTTGGCCCACGCGTGCACGTCGTTTGGAACGGCCGCACGCTCAAGGACGGTCTTTGGTGTTGTTCCTCCGACGTCAGTAGAGCGTAAACCGCCGTAAAGCACGCTGCGCACGATATCGAGTCGGGTCATGGTCACCCAGTTCAGGAAGTTCCCGCTCCACTCAGCGCTGCAGCTATGGTTGTTCGCCCCTCCAGCTGCGTTGTCGGCCTTGAACAGCCCACTGTTGTAGGAGTAGCAAAGATTCGGTCCAAAGTAACCGGTGTAATCGAACGTGTCGTCGTACGTGGTATTCGCGACACCGGCGTCGCCGGCTTCGCCCGCATGCAGGTCGGTGAAATCGGTGTAGGCCTTGATGAACAACTGCTCGTCGCGCGACATCACCATCATCATCAATGGCGGTTTTCCGGCCGTCGTGAACAGCGGTTGCTGCGAGACATCGATGCCGGGGGCATCGGCCCGGGAGGCGCCGATTCCCGAAGCGAACGAAACGATCGCGACGATTGCGGCGAGACGGATGTTGGGCGTGATCATGATTGATTCCTCTTTTGCTCGGGCCGTGGATGCGGTCCGTTCAAAACACGTAAACAGTCTGGTTGGTCGCCCACGCTGCGGTTTCCGCGTCGGCGCTCGGAAGATCTTTTTCCTGGGCGGTGATGATGTAGTAGCGCGGCTTGCGGTTCGGATCTTCACCTACCGCCGATCCGAGCCGTTGCGCACAGGCGCCGCCACAGGCGCGCACGCTGGTCTCGCTCTGTTCGACCGAAGAGGAATGTGGTAACCATGAATTCCACGGTGGCGAGTTGCTCGGACCTAGCGCTCTGGGCACATCCGAAATCGTGTCGTAGGCCTGCAGCGGATCGCGCGCGGTATCGCGGCCGGCGGCGAGCGCACTCTCGCTGCGTTCGAACGCGAGCTGCTGGACCCGGAAATTTCCGGACATGCGTTCCTGCATCACGGTCACCTGCGCTGCAGTGACGCCCAGGAGAGTGAGCAGCAGCAGCATGATCAACGCGACGAACAACACCGCGCCGCGCGGGCGTTGCGGCAGCGGACGGCAGGAGGCGGGTCTGGTTGTCATGATCGAACTCACGAATTGAAGATGCGGTTGCGCAATGCGACGGTGGTTTCGTAGGCCTGGCGAATGGCGCCATCGTCCGGCACGTCGATGGGGTCGCCGAGCAGGGTAACGGTGCGCGGATCGCCGGTCGGGGGTGGTCCCGGGCACACCCGCGCGTTCCGGGCTTCTGACCAATACGCCGATTTGCACGCTAAGTACCCGGCTCCATTTCAGGTCGAGGAACGGACCCGCAGTTCCGGCCGCGACCTCGTCCGCCGTCTTGTACGGGGTGTCGACCTGGCCGTCGTAAGGCGCGGCATCCACGCCGAATCGCAGCTGCAGGTTCTCGATGCCGCGGGCGAGTTCCTCGGCGTCACCCAACGCGGTGCCGTTGCGCTGAAGGCGCATCCGGTACAGCGAAGGAACTGTCTGGTCGCCGTTGGGTCCCGTGCTGACATAAAGCAGCACATATTCCGCGCGATGCAGTTCGGCGTTGAGCTGGAATGGCGACCCGGCCGGGCCACCCACCGCTGCGGCCGACGCTTTGAGGAGAGCAGTTGTGCCGATGCGGAAGTCCCAAGGGCAACCGCCGGCGGGATTGCAATCGGTAGACGGTTGGATCGAGGTAGACATTCGGAGCTTGCTGCGCCCGCAACCGAGACGATGGATGTCCCGGCATCAAGGGTGCCAACGAAGACATCGGCCGAACGGCAGCTTTCCAATGCGTAGGCAATTGCAGCGCCGCCGGTATCGGGAAACACGGTCGTCGCATCCGAGGAGACGGTCACGTCGAGTCCCGTTGTTGTCATTGGTCCGCGCGAGGTTGATAACCGGAACGGCTTCCTCGCTGACGGTGCGCAGTATCAGGACATCCGTTCCCGGCACCAGATGAAGCTGTCCCACGGTCAGGCCGGCCGGCAGATCTGCATTGGTCAGGTCTTCGGCAGCGAACGCCTCGATCGGGCGCTGGAAGCGGAATTTCGGATCGACCGCGTCGCCGCCGAACACGGTTGCGCTGTAATCGGCCAGGTGATTGACGAAGCTGAGCTGCGAGGTGCGTTCGGTGTCGGAACCACAGCCCTCATAGCCAACCGTGCGCAACTCGCGCTGCAGAAACTGGGCTGCATAACGCCCGCTTTCCTGCACGCGCGAGAGGCCTTCCTGCATGCGATAGGTCTGGCTCGACGCCGAAAAAATCTGCAGGATGCCGAGCGCGACCAGAAACGAAATGGTCAGGGCGACCATCAATTCGATCAGCGACAAGCCCTGCTGTCTGGATGCCGAAGGGTGACGTTGCATGTTCATGGCGTGATTCACAGGCGGGTGGCGACGACGAAAACGCTGGATGAATTGTCGGTGCCGGCTCCGGTGCCGCCGCCGGCAGCGCCCGCGCCGTAGGTGGTCGCGTCATCGGTGCAGTTGGCACCAGTCGGGCGCGCCACCGTCTCCTTGCAGCCGCGAATCGCTCCAGCGAAGGCATACTGCAACCTCGGTGGCGCTGATCGGCGCTATCGCGGCCTGGCCCTGCGGCAGCTCGCAAGCGACCTGCTGGCGCCACAGCGCAAGATCGAGCGCGGCCGTGTCGGCGCCAGTGGCATCCGCTGTGCAGTCCACTACTGCATAGTCGTTGCTGTAGTAACTGGCAATGTTGTTGCGATTGGCGCGAATGTTGTCGAGCATGGTGTTGGCCAGCGCGGTCGCTTGCGAGCGCGCACTGGCGCTCTGGTTGGCCTTGACCGAATACGTCTCGAGCGCAGCGAGACCAAGCATGCCGAAGCTGAAGATCAGAAGTGCAATCAGCACTTCAAGCAATGTGAAACCTCTGGATCCGGGATATCTCATCGGGCAGGTACTCTCATGAGCAATCCGTATGGGAGGAAGTCGCCTGCCCGGAGGCATTGACGGTGATCTGTCTTGGCTGCTGGTCGTTGCAGCCGTCGCTCGGCTTGATCGTGAAATTCACCTGGCCATTGATCTCGCCGCGAGAGGAAAAACGCACGAAGTTGCTGCCGGTATCGATCGTCACGGTGGTCTGGTCCGCAGCAACCCAACTGCGCAGAATCGGCTCATCGGCGCTCAGCGGATCATCCGGCGGCGTGGTACCGACGCCGTTGTCGACGAACACGATCCAGCCCTTGCTCCAGTCGGCCTCCGCACCGCACGCGCTCGGCGCACCGGTCCGCGTGTCCGCGGCGCACACCGAAATGCCGCGGCCGCGCGTCACCGCTTCGCTGCGGGCGCTGCTGATCGCAGTGACCAGGTCGTTGGCCTCGGTCGTCACACGCTTGCTGCGCATGGTCGAGGTGAAGCTCGGGAAGGCGATGGCCGTCAGTATCGCGGCCACGGCGATCGTGACGATAAGCTCGATCAGACTGAAGCCGCGTGCGGCTTCGGTTCGCAGACAGGACCCCTCGGAATGAATGACCGCCATTGCCCCCCTCCGGAGCGGATATTCGTATGGCGCACGCTAGTCGGGGAGCCAGCCGCGGGCAAGGAGTTCGGTACCAAACGGCAGGATTTTGCCGTTGAGCGGTCGTTCGGGCGAAGATTCATCGGTTCAACGTGGCGGTTTCACGGCAACGACTTCACTTGTATACAGGGAACCTCTGGGTTCCTGGCCGCGTTTCACCGTTCATCCTGAGCGTGGCGATCCTCTTCACCGTTCGCGCCAAGCCCTTCGTCTTCGGCCTATGCTCAGGACAGGCGAAGTCGAAGCGCTGGCCCTCGCGCGCCGGGCCACCTTCATCCGCCCGACACGCAATCAATGAATTCCGCAAGGGTCGAAAATCCTGCGCGGATCAGTTGCCGACAGGAATCACACGCAGTCGAAGTTCTTTCGGCAGTGCGAACGTCACGTCCTCGGCCTTGCCTTCGAGTTCGCGCACCTCGGCGCCTCGTTGCCGCAATCGCGCGATCACATCGCGCACCAGGTCCTCGGGCGCCGAGGCTCCCGCTGTGACCCCGATGCAATTGCGCCCGGCCAGCCACTCATCGCGAATGTCCGCCGCACCGTCGATCAAATGGGAACTGACGCCCTGTTTTTCTGCGAGCTCGCGCAGACGGTTGGAGTTGGAGCTGTTCGGCGATCCGACGACAAGCACCAGATCGCACTGATCGGCGAGCTCGCGCACCGCATCCTGGCGGTTTTGCGTCGCATAGCAGATGTCGTCGTGACGCGGTCCCAGGATCGCCGGGAAACGTGTCTTCAATGCGTCGATGATCGCACGGGTGTCGTCGATCGACAGCGTCGTCTGGGTCGCGAACGCAATGTTTTCCGGATTGCGTGGATCGAGTGACGCAACGCAATCGACCGTTTCAACCAGATAAATCGCACCGGCGTTGTCGTCGCGCCACTGTCCCATCGTCCCTTCGACTTCGGGGTGACCGGCATGGCCGATCAGCACGACATCGCGGCCGGCCCTGCCGTGGCGCGCGACTTCCATGTGCACCTTGGTGACCAACGGACAGGTCGCGTCGAACACCCGCAGATTGCGCTTTGAGGCCTCGCCGCGCACGGCTTTGGATACGCCGTGCGCGCTGAAAATCACTGTCGCGCCATCGGGCACCTCATCGAGTTCGTCGACAAAGACCGCGCCGCGCGCGCGCAATCCGTCGACTACATAACGATTGTGCACGACCTCGTGGCGCACATAGATCGGCGCACCGAAGGATTCGAGCGCGCGCTCGACGATGTCGATCGCTCGATCGACGCCGGCGCAAAAACCGCGCGGATTGGCCAGAATGACTTGCAACGGCGATGACTCCTTGGCTGCCTCGGTTGCGCCTGGCAGGGTGCTGAAAAAGCCCCTCCTGGACATTTTCAGTCGCTCCGCGCGGGCAAAGCCCGCCAACGTCGCTCCGCGTGCGATGCATCCACGCATCGCGCTATCAAAGCGCTGTCAGACGTGTTTCTAACCCTGATAGACCTTGTTACTTGTGGGCGCGCGGCGTCGGTTGCAATCGCGTTTCGCGACCCAACGCCGATTATCTTCCACCGTCGCTGCGTTTCCCACCGCGCAAGCCGAACAGGATCAGCATGACCGCGCCGACGCTGATGGCCGAATCGGCGATATTGAAGGTCGGCCATGCCCACTGGTGGTAATACACCTGAATGAAATCCGTGACCTGACCGAACCGCGCGCGATCGATCAGATTGCCGAGCGCACCGCCAATGATCAGCGCCACCGGCAGCGCGACGCGCCAGTCCCGGCGCCGCGTTCGTGCCAGCCACAAGATGAGCACTGCGGTCACGGCGAGCGCAAGCACTGCAAACAGCCAGCGTTGCCAACCGTCGGCGCCTGCGAGGAAGCTGAATGCCGCGCCGCTGTTGAACGCAAGCGTCCAGTTCACGAATCCCGGCACGACTGCATGCGCGACGTGGAGTTGCAACGTCGCGAGCGCGATCGCCTTGGTCGCCTGATCGACCGCGATGACGAACACGGAAAGGATCAGCCAGATCAGGGCACTTAGTTTCCCGGAAACGCCAAGGTCATTCATTTGCGGACCTGATTTTGAGTCAAACCCAAGTTGGGAAATATCCGTTCGTGTTCGGCGTAGCTTGCACAAGCAAGCGAAGTCGAAGCACCCGGCGCACCGATACCCTTCGACTTCGGCACTGCGCGCCTACGCTCAGGGCGAACGGCAGGCACGCCGTATCCCAGTTGAGAGATATCCGTTCGTGCTGAGCGTAGCTTGCACAAGCAAGCGAAGTCGAAGCACCTCGCGCCCCGATGCCCTTCGACTTCGGCGCTGCGCGCCTACGCTCAGGGCGAACGGCAGGCACGCCGTATCCCAGTTGAGAGATATCCGTTCGTGCTGAGCGTAGCTTGCACAAGCAAGCGAAGTCGAAGCACCTCGCGCCCCGATGCCCTTCGACTTCGGCGCTGCGCGCCTACGCTCAGGGCGAACGGCAGGCACGCCGTATCCCAGTTGAGAGATATCCGTTCGTGCTGAGCGTAGCTTGCACAAGCAAGCGAAGTCGAAGCACCCGGCGCACCGATACCCTTCGACTTCGGCACTGCGCGCCTACGCTCAGGGCGAACGGCAGGCACGCCGTATCCCAGTTGAGAGATATCCGTTCGTGCTGAGCGTAGCTTGCACAAGCAAGCGAAGTCGAAGCACCTCGCGCCCCGATGCCCTTCGACTTCGGCGCTGCGCGCCTACGCTCAGGGTGAACGGCAGGCACGCCGTATCCCAGTTGAGAGATATCCGTTCGTGCTGAGCGTAGCTTGCACAAGCAAGCGAAGTCGAAGCACCTCGCGCCCCGATGCCCTTCGACTTCGGCGCTGCGCGCCTACGCTCAGGGTGAACGGCAGGTACACCAGTTGGGAGATATCCGAGCGAATGGTGGGCACGCCGCACCTCAGTTGAGAGACACCCGAGCGAACGGTGGGACCCCGCATCCCAGTTGAAAGGTGTGTTCAAAACCAGCACCGGTTTTCGCCCGGTCCCTCGATATTTTCGATGCAGCGGCCACAGATTTCCGGATGTTCGACGTGCGCGCCGACATCGGGACGGTAATGCCAGCAGCGGATGCATTTCTTCGCCTTGCTCGGTGCGGCGGAAATCCATGCTTCGGTCCCTTCAATCTCCACGCGCGCTGCCTCGTCGGGCTTCACCGCAATATCCTCGAGCGCAAGTTCGGAGGTGATGAAGAAGAAGCGCAATTCCGCGGCGAATGCTTCGAATCGCGCGCGCGTCGGCCCGTCCGAAAACACGGTCATATCGGCCTGCAAGGAAGCGCCGATGTCACCCACGCCGCGCATCCCTTCGAGCAGTTTCGATGCCGCCCCGCGGATCGCGAGCAGATCGGTCCAGAAGCGACGCTGCTCGGGCGTCGCCTGAGGCGTTGCGAGTCCGTCGTACCAGGTCTCGAACAGTACCGAGGCCCCGCGCTCGCTGATGCGGCTTCGGTCGATACCCGTGCCGCGCGGCATCGCTTGCCAGATCTCCTCTGCGGTGAAACTCAGTATCGGCGCAAGCCAGCGCACCAGCGATTCGAGAATCCGGAACATCGCGCTCTGCGCGGATCGCCTCCCGCGGCTGTTTGCCGGCATCGTGTAAAGCCGGTCCTTGGTGATGTCGAGGTACAGCGAGCCCATCTCGTTGGTGCAGAAGTTCTGTACGCGCTGCGCGATTTCGGGAAAATCGTAACGTCCGTATGCCGCGATGACCGCCTGCTGCACATCGGCCGCTTGCTGGACTGCCCATTGATCGAGCAGCAGGCAATCGTCGACTGCCAGCAGATGCGTTGCCGGATCGAAGCCATCAAGGTTGCCGAGGAGGAAACGCGCCGTGTTGCGGATGCGCCGGTACGCGTCCGCCACGCGTTTGAGAATCTCGTCCGACAGCGCCATTTCGTTGCGGTAGTCGGCGGACGCGATCCACAGGCGCAGGATGTCCGCGCCGTAGGTCTTCATGACGTCCTGCGGCTCGATGCCATTGCCGAGCGACTTGGACATCTTGCGTCCCTGCGCATCGACCGTGAACCCGTGCGTCAAAACTTCGTCGAACGGCGCGTGGCCGTGCATCGCGCAGGACGTGACGAGGGATGAATTGAACCAGCCGCGATGCTGGTCGGAACCTTCGAGATAAATCACCTTGTCGCCTGGCGCGCGCGCGAGTTCCGCGCGCTGGTCGAGCACGCAAAAGTGCGAAGTGCCCGAATCGAACCAGACATCGAGAATGTCGGTGACCTTTTCGTATTCGGCCGACTCTTCACCGAGCAGACTCGTGCGGATCGAGCGCATACCACGCATCGACACCGTCCTGCTCGACCCGCGTTGCGACTTGCCCGAGCAATTCGACGCTGCGCGGATGCGGCTCGTGCGTCAGCTTGTGGATGAACAAAGCGATCGGCACGCCCCAGGTGCGTTGGCGCGAGATGCACCAGTCCGGGCGTCCTTCCACCATGCCGGCGATACGCTCCTCGCCCCAGGCCGGATAAAACGTCACGTCGTCGCGAATCGCCTTCAGTGCGGACTCGCGCAGGCCCGCGCGATCCATGCTGATAAACCATTGTGGAGTCGTACGGAACGCGATCGGCGTGCGATGCCGCCAGCAATGCGGATAGCTGTGGGTGATGGTTTCGGCAGCGAGCAATATTCCGCGCTCGCGCAGCACAGCGATAATCGCCTCGTTGGCTTTCCAGATGTGCTGGCCCTCGAACAGCGGCGTTTCCGGAAGATAAACGCCGTTGGGCCCGACTGGGTTGAGCACATGCGCCGGCGTGTTCGCGACCAGTCCGTACTGCTGACCAACCGCAAAGTCCTCGACACCGTGGCCCGGCGCTGTGTGCACGGCGCCGGTGCCCTCCTCCGCCGAGACGTGATCGCCGAGGATGAGCGGAATCTCGCGGTCGTAAAACGGATGGCGCAAACTGAGCGGCGTTTGCCCCCTTCCGCCTTCGGCACCTTCCCGCGCTTGCGGGGGAAGGACTGCAACGGCGCTACCCTTCGCGTGACCCACCACGTTGACGTGCTCGATGCCGTAGCGTGCCGATGCTCTGTGCGCCAGCGCCTCTGCTATTACCAGCAGCACGCGCTTGCCGCCGCGCGGCGGCGCTTCGACCAGCACGTAATCGAGTTCGGGGCCGAGAGTGACCGCCAGACTCGCCGGCAAGGTCCATGGCGTCGTCGTCCAGATCGGGACCGCGACAATGGCGTCCTCGTCGATCGTCGCGCCGAATTTCGCGGCGAGAGCCTTCGGTTCGATCGCATCGTAGGCGACGTCGATCGCCGGCGACTGCTTGTCCTGATACTCGATCTCCGCCTCGGCCAGCGCCGAAGCGCAATCGAAACACCAGTACACCGGTTTGAAGCCGCGCAACACATGGCCATTCGCATAGACGCCGGCCAGCGCACGCAGCACGTCCGCCTCGTAGCCGAGGTCCATGGTGCGGTACGGATTCTCCCAGTCGCCGAGCACGCCGAGCCGCTTGAAGTCGCGGCGCTGGAGGTCGATCTGTTTTTCAGCGTATTCGCGACACAATTTGCGAAATGCTGGCGCGTCGACTTTCTGTCCGACCTTTCCGACCTTCTTCTCGACCGCAATTTCGATCGGCAGGCCATGGCAGTCCCAGCCCGGCACGTACGGCGAGCGGAACCCCGCCAGCAGTTTGGACTTGACCACGATGTCCTTGAGGATCTTGTTGACCGCGTGGCCAAGGTGGATCGCACCGTTCGCATAGGGCGGTCCATCGTGGAGGATGAAGGCGTGCGCCCGCTCGTTCGTGCGCTGCTGGATTTCGGCGTAACGATGTGTCGCCTCCCAGTCCGCCAGCATTCCGGGTTCGCGCGTTGCCAGATCCGCCTTCATCGCGAAGGTCGTTTTCGGCAGATTGATCGTGGATTTGTAGTCGACGGGCATTCGTGGTCAGCGCGCAATTGGAGTGAAAAGCGTATCAACAAGGGATCATCCCGGCGAATGCCGGGATCCAGCGACATTACCGGGCGTGGCGCTGCATCGCCGCCCGTTCCGATCCGGAATGATCGTACTGCGATGATGTTCCGGTCGCCTGCAGAAGGCGACGTGCCTGCACTGCATCCTGTTCCATCTGCACGCGCAAGGCGTCGAGATCGGCAAATTTTTCCTCGTCGCGCAACTTGGCGACGAATTCGACATCCATGCGTCGTCCATACAGATCGCCATCGAAATCGAACAGGTGCGCTTCGAGTATCGGTACGTCACGCGTCGAATCGGCATCGGACTCGATGGTTGGACGCACGCCGAGACTCGCCACGCCCGCTCGCTCGTTCCGGCCAACGCCATGCACACGCACCGCGAAGATCCCGGCGAGCGGCGCCACGCGAGCGCCAAGCAGGATGTTGGCCGTCGGATAGCCGAGCCGGTGACCCAGTCGCCGCCCGCGCACCACGTGGCCGCCGATCGCAAAACGTCGCCCGAGTCCGCGCGCTGCCGCATCGAAATCGCCGGCTGCGAGCTGTGACCGGATCGCGCTGCTGCTGACGCGCGCGCCTTCGACTTCGATGGTTGGCAATACCTCGACGCGGAAATCGCGATCGTGGGCTGCTTCGCGCAAGCTCGCCACATCGCCACGCCGCGCATGACCGAAGCGAAAATCGGCACCTACCCAGATCTCGCGCGCCGCGCACCGCTCGACGATGACACGTTCGATGAATTCGTTTGCCGGCATCGCCGCGAGCCGTGCGTCGAATCGCAATAGCAGGAGGCGCTCGATGCCGGCAGCCGCGATCAACTCGATCTTCTCGCGCACGCTTCCGAGACGCGGCAAGGGCGCGCCACGCGAGAAATACGCTCGCGGAATCGGCTCGAAGCTGATCGCCACGGGCGTCAGGCCGAGTTCGGTCGCACGCTCGTGCACGCGCGTCAGGACAGCGCGATGGCCAAGGTGCACGCCATCGAATGCTCCGATGCACAACACGCTGCCGCCGGACGCCAGGCACGGCCCGGCGAGATCCCGGAAAACGCGATTCATCGACGCGAGTATAGCGGCAGGGTCATTGAGCCGACACGAATGATCAACTGATTCGCGTTCCTCCCGAGCGTAGCGCCCACTGCACCGTTCACCCTGAGCGCAGCGCCCACCTGCGCCGTTCACCCTGAGCGCAGCGCCCACCTGCGCCGTTCACCCTGAGCGTGGCCCACTGCACCGTTCACCCTGAGCGTAGCGCCCACTGCGCCGTTCACCCTGAGCGTAGCGCCGAAGGCGCGGAGTCGAAGGGCCGACCTCGCGCGGCGGGCCGTCCTCATCCGCCTGCGGCACCCTCTCCCGCCAGCAGGAGAAGCAACAGCAATCTCGCTTCCCCCGTGAGCGTGGCACCCCACGCCGTTCACCCTGAGCGTGGCGCCCACCTGCGCCGTTCACCCTGAGCGTAGCGCCGAAGGCGCGGAGTCGAAGGGCCGGCCTCGCGCGGCGGGCCGTCCTCATCCGCCTGCGGCACCCTCTCCCGCCAGCGGAGGAGGGACAGCAATCTCGCTTCCCCCGTGAGCGTGGCACCCCACGCCGTTCACCCTGAGCGTGGCGCCCACCTGCGCCGTTCACCCTGAGCGTAGCGCCGAAGGCGCGAAGTCGAAGGGCGCTTCGAAGTCCTCAATCAGCGCGAGGAAATCAGGTTTGCCGACGCCCTACGACGGAAGGCGCCGGATGCGCGCACCGAGTCCACCGAGTTTTTCTTCGATATTCTCGTAGCCGCGATCGATGTGGTAGATGCGATCGACCACGGTGTCGCCGCCGGCAACGAGTCCGGCCAGCACCAGCGATGCCGAGGCGCGCAGGTCGGTTGCCATGAGCGGTGCGCCCGAAATGTTTGCGACTCCCTGGATTACCGCGCAATTCCCTTCCAGCCGGATGTCAGCGCCGAGCCGCTGCAATTCGTGCGCATGCATGAAGCGGTTTTCGAAGACGGTTTCAGTGATCACGCCGGTGCCTTCGGCGACGCAGTTGAGCGCGCTGAACTGCGCCTGCATGTCGGTCGGGAAAGCCGGGTACGGCGCAGTGGTTACATCGACCGCGCGTGGGCGGCGCCCGCCCATGTCGAGTTCGATCCAGTCCTCGCCGGTATTGAGATGGGCGCCGGCATCCTCGAGCTTGCTGAGCACCGCATCGAGCGTCTTGGGTCGCGCATGCTTTGCGGTCACGCGTCCACCCGTGATTGCGGCAGCGACCAGAAAGGTCCCGGTTTCGATGCGGTCGGGCAACACGTCGTAACTGGTACCCGACAGGTTGTCCACGCCGTCGATCACCAGGGTGGCCGTGCCGGCTCCGTGAATCTTCGCGCCCATCGCGTTGAGGCAATTGGCCAGATCGACGACTTCCGGCTCCATCGCCGCGTTCTCGATGACGGTCGTCCCCGAAGCGAGCGCAGCCGCCATCATGATGTTCTCGGTGCCGGTGACCGTGACCAGATCCAGATTGATGCGCGTGCCCTTGAGGCGTTTCGCGCGCGCCTTTATGTAACCGTTCTCGACGCTGACCTCGGCGCCAAGCGCCTGCAGGCCGCGAATATGGAGGTTCACCGGTCGGGATCCGATCGCACAACCGCCCGGCAAAGAGACATCGGCCTCGCCGAAACGCGCGACCAGCGGTCCGAGAACCAGGATCGACGCGCGCATGGTCTTGACCAGATCGTATGGCGCGAAATAACGATTGGCGGTGCGCGGGTCGACGTGAATTCGCATGCGCTCGTCGAGCACGAGCTGCACGCCCATCTGGCCGAGCAACTCCATGGTCGTCGTGACATCGTGCAGATGCGGCACGTTACCGATCGTGACCGGTCCGTCGGCCAGCAGGCAGGCGGCGAGAATCGGCAGCACCGCGTTCTTCGCACCGGAGATGCGCACATCGCCGTTCAGCGGCACGCCACCATTGATGATGATCTTGGCCATATGATTCTGGATTCCGGTTCAGGGATTGGGCAGCGCCTGGTTATCGGCAGGCACCTGCTGATGATTCCCTAGTCCCCAGCCCCGGCTCCCGCTTCTTCCGGCGTCATGGCACGCAATGAGAGCGCGTGGATCGCACCGCCCATCAAATCGCCGAGCGTTGCATACACCATGCGGTGCCGCGCGAGCGGCAGTTTGCCGGCGAATGCTGGACAGATCACGACGGCCTCGAAATGGACGCCATCCGCACCGTGGACATCTGCCTTGGCGTCGGCAAGCCCATTTTCGATAAGCTGTTGTATGGCCTTGGAATCCATGATCTACCCGATATTGTGCGGCCCGGCTGCAACGATCGATGCCTTGCGTGCGTCCTGAAGCTTACGCACCAGCGCAATCGCGACCTTGCGGATACAATGCTCGCGAGAATGGTACTCAATATCCGTCGCTCGCAAAAACCACGAAGTTGACGAGCCCTGATCGATGGCGCAACCCGGGATCCGCAATGTCCTGTCCGAAGGCCGAATCGCCATGAGCGTCCAACCCCTCGACGCCATCCTGCCCCTCGCCAATCCGCTGCTGGATGAGAAAGCGCTGCGGCGCAGCGCCCACGACGTCATCGACACCGAGGCGCGCGCCATCGACATCTTGCATGATCGCATTGATCAGAGTTTCCTGCGCGCGTGCCAGCTCATGTTCGAATGCCGGGGACGCGTGGTCGTCTCGGGGATGGGCAAATCCGGACATGTGGCGCGCAAGGTGGCCGCGACGCTCGCGTCGACCGGAACACCCGCGTTCTTCGTCCATCCCGCCGAGGCCAGCCACGGCGATCTCGGCATGATCACACAAAAGGATGTCGTGCTCGCCATGTCGAACTCGGGCGAAACCGACGAGCTCTTGACCATCCTGCCGCTGATCCGCCGCCAGGCCATTCCGCTGATTGTCATGACCGGCAAGGCCGCTTCGTCGCTCGCACGCATTGCCGACGTGCATCTGGATGTCAGCGTACCGGCCGAAGCGTGTCCGCTCGGATTGGCGCCGACGGCAAGCACGACGGCTGCGCTGGTGATGGGCGATGCGCTCGCGATCGCGCTGCTCGAAGCGCGCGGTTTCACCGCCGAGGATTTTGCCCGCTCGCACCCGGCCGGCATGCTCGGACGGCAACTGTTGCTGCGCATCAGCGACATCATGCATGTCGGGGAGGAGATACCGACCATCGGCCCGGGGGCCAGCCTGAGCGAGGCATTGTTCGAGATGACACGCAAGGGCCTTGGCATGACCGCGATCGTCGATGACGAACGGCGCATCGAAGGCGTATTCACCGATGGCGACTTGCGCCGCGCCGTGGACGATGGTGCGATCGACTTGCGCAAGACGCCGGTAACTCAGCTGATGACGCGCGGTGCGAAGACGATCGCCGCCGAAAAGCTCGCCGTCGAAGCCGCGCGCATGATGGAAGCGCACAAGATCCATGCGCTGCTCGTGGTGGGCGAAGACAAACGCGTCGTCGGGGCACTCAATATTCATGATCTGCTGCGCGCGCGGGTGGTTTGAGAGGCGAAGGGCGAAGGGCTGAGGGCTGAAGTCAACCAGCACGTTATCGCCTTCGACTGGTGGAATGCGCCGCTTGCCGTTGCGAAATCTTCCCGGCCGCCGACGAGCGGGATCGCACATCCGAAGCTGGTGCCGCATGACACGATGCGCGACTGAAATACCCTACCCTGCACTCGCAAGTCTCTCCCCGCCAGCGGCGGTGAGCCGGGATTTCACGCGGCACCGCCGCGTGTCGGCGAACGGCCGGAATGGAATGCGCGATCAGGCTTGCGCGCGCAAGGATGCGCGAGAAGCCGCGGCAGGCGAAAACAGGGACGAACCAACACGAAGGAACTGAATCCGATTGACCCCCAGCCGCCGTTCGGGCACCTTCACTCTTGGCTGGGAAAAAACCCCTCAGGTCCACCGTCCGTCAGTTCAACCACCCCTCAGCCCTCAATCCTCAAACCCGCATGCCCAACAGCTCCCTCGCCAATCCACCCCCGGATGTCCTCGAACGCGCAGCGCGCATCCGCCTCGCCGTATTCGATGTCGATGGCGTTCTGACCGATGGGCACCTCTGGTACGCAGACGATGGTCGCGAGATAAAGGCCTTCCATGCGCACGATGGATTCGGTTTGAAGCGCCTGCTCGCCAACGGCATCGAGGTCGCGATCATCACCGGACGTTCGAGCCCGCTGGTGACCGAACGAACGGCCGAACTCGGTATCGCACACGTGTACCAGGGACAGGACGACAAGCCGGCTTGCCTCGCGCAATTGCTGCATGCGCTCAAGCTCGCGCCGGACCAGACCGCCTATACCGGAGACGACCTGCCCGACCTGGCCGCCATGCAACAAGTCGGTCTCGCGTTGGCGGTACCCAGCGCGCATCCATGGGTGCGCGAACGCTGCCACTGGATCACGCGACGTGACGCAGGTGCCGGCGCCGTGCGTGAAGTGTGCGATCTGATCCTTGCCGCCCAGCACCGCGATGGATCAGAACTCGCCGCCTTCATGCGTACCCAACCGTAATGGGCCGTCGCTACTGGCTTGCCGCAACGTTGCTGGCGACGTTCGCCATCGTGACCCAGGTTCTGCTCTGGATCACGCGCCCGCGACCCGATGCGCAAACCTTCAGCGGACCGCCGCGTTCGGATTACACATTGACCGATTTCACGCTTAACGCGCTCAATCCGTCCGGCCGGCTGAGTTTCGCCATTACCGCTCCGCGCCTTTCGAGGCGCGGCGACGACGGATCGCTCAATGTGGACAAACCGCATTACGTGATCATCGACAGCAACGGGCTGCGCTGGCACGGTACCTCCGATTCGGCCTGGGTGGATCGCGCCGGCGCCATCATGCGCATGCAAGGCGCCGTCGACATGACCCGCGATCCGGCGCCCAGACTGGACGCCGTCCATATCGTCACCGCCGACGTGACGGCGTGGCTCAAGCAAAAGCGCATGCAGACCGCGGCGCCGACGCAGATCACACAGCCTGGCTCTATACTTCGGGGCATCGGCATGAAGGCCGATCTCGACGCGCACACCCTCGATCTGCTGGCCGAAGTCCATGGCACGTTTCGCAAGACCCGCTGATTTGCACCCTGCTCGCTGGCTGGCGTTCGGCATTGCGTTCGGCATTGGCGCGTATTGCAGCAACGCGCCAGCGCTGGAAAGCGACCGCACCCAGGTATTGAACGTCGATGCGGCGCAATTGCACGCCGATCCGAAACGCGATCTCACGTTGCTGACCGGTGACGTGCGCCTCACGCAAGGCAGCATCAAGGCCGACGGCGACAAGGCTACGGTGTATCAGGATGCAAACCATCGCATCGTTCGCGTCGTGTTGGTGGGTGCGCCCGCGCACTTCCAGCAGCAACTCGACAACAACGGCGGCCTGATGCACGGGCGTGCCACGAATATCGACTACCACGCCAACACCGATGTCGTCGACCTCGATGGCGATGTGTTCGTCGTGCAGGAAAACCGCGGCGAATTCCGGGGCCGGCATCTGGTCTACAACACCGCGACCGGTGAGATGCAGGGCGGCGGTGAGCAACCCGGCGGCCGTGTACACCTGCGCATGCTTCCGAAACAGCAAGCCACCCCAAAGAAAGGCGCCACGCCGGCGAAGGACGCTGCAAAACCGGCTGCCCAGCAGAAAAAGCCCCCCGACAAGCAGGGGGCTTGATGCTGAGCGCCGAGGGTCTCGCGAAGAGCTTTCGCGGTCGCAGCGTGGTGCGCGGGTTCGAGTTCACGCTCGATCAAGGCGATATTGTCGGCCTGCTCGGTCCAAACGGCGCCGGCAAGACGACCTGCTTTTACATGATCGTCGGATTGATCGCAGCCGATGCCGGGGTGATCCGGCTCGATGAGCGCGACATCACGCTGCTACCGATGCATCTGCGCGCGCGCCTCGGGGTCGGTTACCTGCCTCAGGAGCCATCGGTATTCCGTCGCTTGAGCGTGGCCGAGAACATCCTCGCCATCCTTGAACTGCGACCGGATCTGGATGGCGCCGGACGCCGCGCCGAACTCGAAAGCCTGCTCGACGAATTGCAGATCGCGCACATTGCCGATGCCAGAGGCTTCAGTCTCTCCGGCGGCGAGCGCCGGCGCGTCGAGATCACCCGCGCGCTCGCCGCGCGTCCGCGGTTCCTGCTGCTCGACGAGCCGTTCGCCGGCATCGACCCGATTTCGGTGGTCGAAATCCAGCGCATTGTGCGCCAGCTGAAATCGCGCGGCATCGGCATCCTGATCACCGATCACAACGTGCGCGAAACGCTTGGCATCTGCGATCGCGCCTATGTCATGAACGAGGGCGAGATCCTGGCGCAAGGACCGCCAGCCGAAGTGCTTGCCAACGATCAGGTCCGCGAGGTCTATCTCGGCCGCGAATTCCGCATGTAGGTGCCGGAATGCCTTCCCGGGGTCGCGCGCAGCACCGCTCGCGGGGCCGACGTCAAGTCCTGTGCGCCGCGAATGCTTGGGTTAGGATAGCCCGTGTGAGCATCGGCGCTGCGATCGTGGAAAAAACGTCGTCCGCTCCGCGCTCCTTTCAGGATGCCCTGGTCCATCCAGCACGCTCGTTGGATGGATCGGGACACCGCGTACGTACAAGGTTCGAATCCGCGGCATGAAACCCGCCCTTCAATTACGCCTCAACCAGCAACTCGCGCTGACGCCGCAGCTCCAGCAGGCCATTCGCCTGCTTCAGCTCTCGCGCCTGGAACTGGAGCTCGAGCTCAATCAGGCGCTTGAGGCCAATCCGCTGCTGGAGGTCGAGGAGATTGAGGATCCCGACGAAGCAGAAGCCGAGCCGGACGGCCTGGACAATCAGGAACAGGCCGCTCCCGAGCCTGAGCCCGAAGCGGAGGCGGACGACATTCCGCTCGATCTTGCATACGAACGTCAGGAATATCGAGGCACTGCGCCGGATGACGAGGAACGCGAGTCGCAGGATGCGGAGGTCGAGGATCTTCGCGACCACTTGCTGTGGCAGCTCAACCTGACGCCGATGTCGTCTTGCGATCGTGCCATTGCCACGGCGCTGATCGATGCGGTGGACGACGACGGCTATCTCGGCGAAACCAATGAAACCATCTGCGCCAGCCTGACCGGCTTTTTCGAAGTCGACGTGGATGAAGTCGAAGCCGTACGGCACCGCCTGCAGCGCTTCGATCCACCGGGCGTCGCCAGCCGTTGTCTGCGCGAATGCCTGGCGGTGCAATTGGAGACCATGGACGCCGACACGCCTGGCATAAAGGTGGCGCGCACACTGGTGAACGACCACCTCGAATTGCTCGCGCGAAACGATCGCCAGCGCATGTGCCAGAAACTCGGCACCGACGAAGGCGGCTTGACGCTCGCCATCGCTCTGATCCGTTCGCTGACGCCCAAGCCGGGCGCTGGCTTCAGCGGCGTTGCAGCCGAATACGTGGCGCCCGATGCTTACGCCTGGAAAAGCAATGGACGCTGGCAAGTCGCGCTCGCCGGCAATTGCCAGCCGAGGCTCGGCATCAATGCGCATTACGCCGGTCTCATTGCCAAGGCACGGCGCGACGATGCGAACTACCTGCGGGGACAGCTGCAGGAAGCACGCTGGCTGATCAAGAGCCTCAAGGCGCGCGCGGAAACGCTGCTCAAGGTCGCGGGCGCCATCGTGCAGGCCCAGGAAGCGTTCCTCGAATTCGGCGCGGAGGCCATGCGCCCACTGGTGCTCAAGGACGTCGCCGAAGACATCGGCATGCACGAATCGACCGTGAGTCGCGTCACCACGCGCAAGTATCTTCGCACTCCGCGCGGAACGTTCGAGTTCAAGTATTTCTTCTCCAGCAGCGTATCGACTGTCGACGGCGGCAGCGCCTCGGCGACAGCGATCCAGGCGATGATCCGCAAGCTCATCGATGAAGAGCCCTCGACGCGTCCGCTGTCGGATCAAGCGCTCACGAGCGAACTCAATCGCCGCGGCATTTCCGTGGCACGGCGCACCGTCGCCAAGTATCGCGAAGGCATGAACATCCTCTCATCCAACGAACGCTGTCGCCTGGATTGAGCATCGATGAACAACAGGAGTCGATTGACGGACATTTCAATCATGGTGACAACACCGACCGTGATCGTCCGGCGGCATCCATGGCGCATTCTCGGGAACACCATGCGCCGGCAACCGGTCAAAACAGCAACGTGCCCAATGCAAGCGGCCCCCATCAACGCGGAGGAAGCATCATGCAGATTCATGTAAAGGGTCATCAGATCGACGTTACCCCCGCCCTGCACAATTATGTAACCAGCAAGTTCGAACGCCTGTCGCGCCATTTCGATCATGTGATCGAGCTCAATATCGTCCTCGGCGTCGAAAAACTGCTGCACAAGGCCGAGGCCACGGTACAACTCAGTGGCAAGCAGTTGCACGCGGATGCAACGTCCCAGGACATGTATGCGGCAATCGACGCGCTCGTGGACAAACTCGACATTCAGATCGTCAAGCACAAGGAAAAGCTGACCAACCACCACGCCGACGCGGTGCGCGCGGCGCGCTACGAATAACCCCCGACGCCACGGCTTGGGTCCAAGAGAAAAAGTCGATCGACTCGACCGCGGTTGCCGCCGTCGACCGGATCGGGCAACGTGCGCAGGTGAGCGATCACGTCGCGTCTGGCCGGCGCAGCGAAGTGCGGGATCGTGGGTCATGTTTCGACTGACGGAGGCGGCGCTCATCCATGCGATTTCTTGATCTTCTGCCTGCCGAGCGGATACGCACGCAAGTCGCGGCCGTCGACAAGCCGCAACTGATCGAAGTGCTTGCCGGGATTCTGGCCCCCTCGGATGATGCCCGGTCCGTCGGCGATGCCTTGCGCGCGCGCGAGCGTCTCGGTTCGACAGGTCTCGGGCACGGTGTCGCGATTCCGCATGGTCGCAGCCAGACCATCGAGGACGCGCGCGCGGCCTTCGTGCGGCTCGCACAACCGCTCGATTGGGGTTCTGCCGATGGCCGTCCCGTGGATCTGGTCGTCGCCCTCGTGGTGCCGGCGCATTTTACCGACCAGCATCTGGAGTTGCTTGCCGAATTCGCTTCCATCTTGTCCGATGCAGAAGTGACTGCCGCCCTGCGCGAGGCGCCGGATGCACGCGCGCTGCGCGCGCAACTCGAACGCAGCGCTGCGATCGGCGCGGCAACAGGCTGAGCGTCGCCATGGATCGTCTCACCGCCCGACAACTTTTCGACGCCGTCAGCGAACGCCTGCAATTGCGCTGGGTCGCCGGCATGCGCGGCGAAAATCATGCGATCGAACCCGGCGCGAGCCAGTCGCGACGGCCCTCGCTGGTCGGTTATCTCAATGTGATCTATCCGAACAAGGTCCAGATCATCGGCACCGAGGAGCTCAATTACCTCGACGGACTGGATTCGCGACAGCGCTGGGAAACCATCGAGAAGATCATGGCATACCGGCCGACTGCGCTGGTCGCGACCAAGGACCAGCCGATACCGGCGGATCTGCGCCAAGCGGCGGACGAGGCGCAGGCACCGCTATGGGTGAGCCCCAAGCGTGGACACGAATTACTGACCTACCTGCAATATCACCTCGCGCGCACCCTCGCGCGCCAGGTGACATTGCATGGCGTGCTGATGGAGGTTTATTCGATCGGCGTGCTGATCACCGGCGAAAGCGGGACCGGCAAGAGCGAACTGGCGCTCGAACTCCTGACGCGCGGACATCGCCTTGTGGCAGACGATGTTCCCGAATTCACGCTGATCGCGCCGGACGTGATCGACGGCGCCTGTCCGGAGCTGTTGCGCGATTTGCTCGAAGTGCGTGGCCTGGGTGTGCTCAATGTGCGCGAGATGTTCGGCCACACGGCGGTAAAACCGTCCAAGTACCTGCGCCTGATCGTGCACCTGCAAACCCAGGGTCAACTGGCCGATACAGATGGCATGGCGCGGCTGGTCGGCGATATCGGCTATCGAGAGGTACTCGACGTCAACATGCCGATGATCACGATTCCGGTCGCGCCCGGCCGCAATATCGCGGTATTGGTCGAGGCCGCGGTGCGAAGCCATATGCTCAAGACCAAGGGCATCGATCCCGCCCAGACCTTCATCGATCGCCAGGCCCATCAATTGCGACGACTGCCACCATGGTAGACGCGCGCAGCGAGGATTTGGTGAAACCCGGCAACGGCAATACACCACAGCGCACGCAACTGATCGTGGTCACTGGCTTGTCCGGGTCGGGCAAGACTGTCGCCCTGCACACGCTCGAGGATCTCGATTACTACTGCGTCGACAATCTGCCGGCCGCGCTGACGCCGGCCTTCGTCCAGGCGATCGCGCACGGACCGACGACCCACCCGCGCCTCGCGGTCGGGCTGGATGTGCGCAACCGCGCCGAGGACCTGCATCGCCTGCCGCAGATTCTCGCCGAGTTGGCGAAATCCGAAATCGATTACCGGCTGATTTTTCTCGACACCCGTGACGAGGTGCTGATCAAGCGTTATTCGGAGACGCGCCGACGCCATCCCCTATCCTGGGATCGCGGCCTGGTGGATACGATCGCGCTCGAACGTCAGCTGCTCAAACCGCTGCTCGCAATTGCCGATCGCGTGATCGACACCAGCGAATTGAACGTGCATCAGTTGCGCCGCGCGATCATCAGCGAAATGGAGCTGAGTCCCGGCGCACTTACCCTGCTGTTCGAGTCGTTTGCCTACCGGCGCGGCGTGCCGAGCGACGCGGACTTCGTGTTCGACGCACGTTGCCTGCCGAATCCGCATTGGGAAACCAATCTGCGGCCGCTTTCGGGGAAAGACGCCGCCGTGCGCGAGTGGCTCGATGGCAAACCCGATGTCGTGCGTTTTCGCGACGACGTGGTCGAGTTTCTCGATCATTGGCTGGAGCGTTTCGAAGTCGATGGCCGCAGCTACGTGACGATCTGCATCGGCTGCACGGGCGGACGTCACCGGTCGGTGTATCTGGCCGAGCAAATGGCCGCGCATTTTCGCGAAAGTCACGACCGGGTGCTGACTTACCACCGGGAAATCGAATGAACCGGGTCGGGGTGCTGCTGCTGACGCACGAGGCCATGGGTGCAGCGCTCGTCGCAGCGGCGCGCCACGTGCTTGGTCGCCTCCCGCTGCCCGTAGGGGTGCAGGAAGTCGCAGCCGACGCCGATCCCGAACAATTGCTGCGCACGGCTGCCGGGCGCGCGCGCGAACTCGATGGTGGCGGCGGCGTACTCGTGTTGTCGGATCTGTACGGTGCCACGCCCTGCAACATCGCTCAGCGATTGCCCGATCTAGGAGTGCGCATGCATTGTGTTTCAGGACTCAATCTCCCGATGTTGCTGCGCGTACTCAATTATCCCGAACAGGGCCTTGATGAACTCGCCGAAACCGCGGCAAGCGGCGGACGCGGCGGAATTTTCATCGACCATGCTTGAGCGCAATATCACCATCATCAACCGCCTCGGACTGCACGCGCGCGCCGCGGCCAAACTGGTGCAGACGCTGCACGATCACAACGCCAATGTCTTCATTGCGTATCGCGGCAAGGAAATAAACGCCAAGAGCATCATGGGCGTCATGATGCTCGCCGCCGGGCTTGGCGCCGAATTGACGCTGCGTACCGAAGGGCCGGATGAAGAGGCGGCCATGACCAGCATGGTGGAACTGATCGAGCGCAAGTTCGACGAGGGCCAATGAGCGGCGCGGCCCGATGAGAGCGGTATTCGCCGGCACTGGCGCCGCGCGCGGCATGGTGCTCGGGCGCGCGCGGCTCGAGCAGCCCAGCCGTTACCTGGTCGACGAACGATTGCTGGTGGAAGAGGAAATCACATCCGAACTCGATCGCCTCGAGCGCGCGCTCGAACGCGCCCGCAACGAGTTGAAAAGTCTGCGCGACAAGTTGCACGGCGCGCTCGCGCACGAGGTCGGCGAGTTCATCGACGCCCACAGCCTGATTCTCGAGGACCACGAGTTCAACGCCGGCCTCGTGGACATGGTGCGCATCGGCCGCTTCCGCGCAAGCGCTGCGCTCAAGCTGCAGCGTGACCGCCTGGTCGCGGTGTTCGATGCGATGGACGATCCCTACCTGCGCAGCCGACGCGAGGATATCGATCACGTGATCGGACGCGTACAGTCGGCCTTGACTCGCGGAGCGAGCGCCGAGGAACGCAAGATCGCATCGCGCGTGGGCGAAATACTCGTCAGCGATGCCGTTGCGCCGGCCGAGCTGGTTCCGCTCGCCGAGCATGGCGTGCTCGGCTTCGTGCTGACGCTCGGTAGCGCGTTCTCGCACAGCTCGATACTTGCGCGTTCCCTGCGGCTTCCGATGGTGGTCGGTGCCGCGGATGCCCTCACGCTCATCCACGATGGCGACCTGCTGCTGATAGATGGAGACAGCGGCGAAGTGGTGGTTCATCCCGCGGCGCAGGATCTCGCGCGCTACCACGCGTGGCAACGCGAGATCGCGCAACAGGGCAAGCGTCTCGCACGCTTGCGCGATGCGGAAACGCGCACGCTCGATGGCACCGAAGTGCTGCTGCACGCCAACGCGGAACAGCCGGCGGATATCGCCCAGGCGCGCGCGCTCGGCGCTGCAGGAATCGGGCTCTATCGCACCGAGTTCCTGTTCCTGCAACGCAAGGAGCTCCCCGAAGAGGAAGAACAATTCCTCGCGTATCGCGACCTCGTGCTCGGCATGGGTGGGCTTCCCGTCACCATCCGTACGCTTGATCTCGGTGCGGACAAGGCGCATGCGACCGGCCTCGTGCTCGATGAAGAACCCAACCCGGCGCTCGGTGTGCGCGGCGTGCGGCTGTCGTTGCGCGCCCCTGAACTTTTGTCCATGCAGCTGCGTGCGATTCTGCGCGCGTCCGGTTACGGACCGGTACGAATCCTGTTGCCGATGGTCGCCTGCGCCGAGGAAATCGCGCAAGTCAGAACCCTGATTCAATCCTGTACGCGCGATTTGTATTCGTCGGGTCATGAAATCGCCGAGCCGATCGAACTTGGCGCCATGATCGAAGTGCCCGCGGCGGCAATCGCGTTGTCGACCTTCATCCATGATGTCGATTTCATCGCGGTCGGCACCAACGACCTGGTCCAGTACACGCTCGCGGCGGATCGCAACAACAACGAGCTTGGCGGCCTTTACAACCCACTTCACCCGGCGGTACTGCAATTGCTTGCACGCATCATCTCTGTCGCCCAACGCAACGGGCGCCGGGTAAGCCTGTGCGGCGAGATGGCCGGCGATACGCGTTACACGGCGCTGCTGCTGGCGCTCGGTCTGACCGATTTCAGCATGCACCCCGGCCTGCTGCTGGAAGTGCGCGACTGCATCAATCGTTGCGACCGCTCGGCGCTGCGCAGGCAATCACGTGCGCTGCTGCGCGCTCCGACTCGAAAGCGTATCGAGCGCGTTCTCGCGCGCATGCAGCCCTGACCATGCGGTGCGCCTTCGCCGGTTGGCGGCCACGTCCGCTGGACGCGCGCGTGCCCTCGGCGCGCAGCCCAAGTTTGGCGAGCGCAAGCATTTCGCATCCCGCCCACGCAGGTTGCTGACGGATCGAAGCGGGCATGGACCGGATGCAACGCCAGCCGAGTCGCGACCGCGCGCGCGGACAACCGGTCGCCCCGCGATGATCAATCCAGTCAGACGCGATTACGCCTCAGCGTGTGAAACTACTCAAACCCGCCATTCGTCCCGCGTGCGTCTTGTCGGCGAAAATGCGCGCACAGGAATGGATCGTTCGCTCGTGCCATTTCGCAACGCGTCGCGCGCGCCCTTCGCGTCGCATTCGCGACCTGCTCGACTTGACTAACCGGACTGGAATCCGTGCATGTCTTCCACTGACTACGACGTAATCGTCATCGGCAGCGGGCCGGGCGGTGCGTCGCTGGCGCAAAGACTGGCGCCGACCGGCAAACGCATCCTGATTGTCGAACGCGGGGACTATCTGCCGCGATCTCGCGCGAACTGGGATGCACAAACCGTGTTCGTGGACGCAACCTACCAGGCACCGGACACGTGGTACGGCGCGGACGGCAGGGCGTTCCATCCGGGCCTGCACTACTTCGTCGGCGGCAACTCCAAGGTGTACGGCGCCGCGCTGTTCCGCTTGCGCGAACGCGATTTCGACGAAATCCGCCACGCCGACGGCATCTCTCCTGCGTGGCCACTGAAGTACGACGCATTCGAACCTTACTACGCGCAAGCCGAGCAGCTGTTCCACGTGCATGGTCAACGCGGCGAGGATTCCACCGAGCCGCGGTCGAGCGGTCCGTTTCCGTATCCGCCGGTGTCGCACGAATCACGCATCGAGGCGCTCAGCGACAGCTTCGCCGCAGACGGCTTGCACCCGTTCCACCTGCCGCTCGGCATCCTGCTCGACGAAAATGACGGCAAGGCGACGCCGACCAGCATCTGCATCCGCTGCAACACCTTCGATGGTTTTCCGTGCCCATTGAACGGCAAGGCCGATTCACAGGTCATCTGCATCGACCCGACGCTGGCGGCACACCGCAACGTGACGCTTTTGACCAATGCCTATGTATCGAAACTCGGCACCGATGCCTCGGGCCGTGTCGTCAATTCGGTACACGTGCAACGCGGTGGCGAAGAAGAATGCTATCGCGCCGATATCGTGGTGGTTGCATGCGGTGCATTGTCTTCGGCACTGTTGTTGCTGCGCTCGGCCAACGACAAACATCCGAACGGGCTCGCCAACGGGTCGGATCAGTTGGGCCGCAATTACATCCGCCACAACCAGTCGATCCTGATGGCGCTGCTGCGTGAGCCGAACGAAACGGTGTTCCAGAAGACGCTCGGGGTAAGCGATTACTACTTCGGCTCGGACGATTGGGATTATCCGCTCGGCCTGATCCAGATGATGGCAACCTCGCACGCGGCCCAGATTCGCGGCGACGTGCTCCCGGAATGGCTCGAATGGCTGCCGAAAATGCCGTTCGAACAGATGGCACGGCACTCGATGGATTTCTGGTTGTCCAGCGAAGACCTGCCACGGCCGGAGAATCGCATCCGTTACGACGGGGAGCGCGTGGTCCTCGATCTCACCGAGAACAACATGGAAGCGCATCACCGGCTCAGGAAAAAACTCGAACACCTGATGAGCCGCAACGGCGCGCATCCGGTTCTGCTTGAGCGCAAGTTCTATCTCGGCAAGGACATTCCGATCGGTGGCACGGCGCACCAGGCCGGCACCGCGCGCTTCGGCACCGATCCTGCGACTTCGGTGCTCGATCTGAACTGCAAGGCGCATGAACTGGACAATCTGTACATCGCCGACGCGAGCTTCTTTCCCTCGATCGGCGCGGTGAATCCGACGCTCACCATCATCGCCAATGCGCTGCGAGTCGGCGATCACCTCGTGGCGAGACTGCAATGATTGCGCCGAGCGCGATCAAGGTCGCTCGAGGCAATGCAGGAGTGGAAACGCCATGTGGTTGAACCTCTACGCCGTCCCGTTCGTCATCCGTTTTTGCCTGATCGTGTTGTTCCCTTTCAGTGCGCTCGACAAGATCCTCGACTGGGACAGCGCGCTGAAACAGGCGAAATCGAGCTTTCTTCCAGGCGGAGGGTTACTCGTAGTGCTTGGCATCCTGATCGAATTCATCGCGCCGATCATGATCGTCATCGGCTGGCATGATCGACTCGCTGCATTCCTGCTCGCAGGATTCTGCGTGGTGACCGCACTTTTGTATCACCGGTTCTGGAGCTATCCGGATTTCTGGAAAAAGGGTGAAAGCAAGGCACGCAGCCATTTCTGGGACTTCCTCAAGAATTTCGGACTGGTCGGTGGGCTGCTCCTGATCACATTCGGTGCGGCGCTCGCACCGATCGGCCGTGTCGTAAGGCATCCCCTGTCCTCGACGCCGGTCTATTCGCACGCTGCGATTGCGGCGCCAGTGGCATCCGTCCACGAACCATCGCAAGGAGAAAACCCATGAGTGCCGACAAGGAATCGGGCCAACACAACGACAAACCCACATTGCCCTATTGGCACGTCTGGACAGACGATGAGGGTGTCAGTCATCAGACGCGCTGCGCGCTCGAGCAATTCGAACTCGGCAGCGTTGGCGACGCCGCACCCCAATGGAACAACAAACAGGAAAAGAGCGAAGCGACCGTCGTGTTCGTGGTATTGCCGGTCGGCTGGGTCGGCGAGTGGCACGAGAATCCCGCGCCGCAATGGATTCTTCCCTTGTCGGGCCGCTGGTTCGTCGAATCGATGGACGGCAAGCGCGTGGAAATGGGCGCCGGCGATCTTTCGCTCGGCGAAGACCAGAACTGCGTGGCGAACAAGAAGGGCCACAAGGGGCATCGCTCGGGAACGATCGGCGACGTGCCGGCGGTGCTCCTGACCGTGCAACGCCATGTGCCGCCGGTACGACGGCCGTGTCATTGCGATGGTCCCTGATCGCGAAGATCAACCTGATTAGCGACGAAATTCATTCGACCAACCCGCCGTTCGCCCTGAGCCCTTCGACTTCGGCCTTCGGCCTACGCTCAGGACAGGCGAAGTCGAAGGGTCGTCTCGGTCAGTGCTTCGACTTCGCTTGCTTGGGCAAGCTACGCTCAGCACGAACGGAATTTCATCAGCTGAGCATAGTCGCTAATCAGGAAGGTCAAAAAGCGAACATCCCTTTCCGCACGCTGGAACAACCGCACGATTTTCCCCAACACTGCTGCAATCGAGGATCTCATGGACACCGGAATGGCCAATGTCGAAATCATCGACCCGCGCTTCAAAGCCATGGTGTTGCCGAACGCACCACTTGAAACGCTCGGCGACGGCTACCGCTGGCTGGAGGGGCCGGTCTGGTTTGCCGATCACGAATGCCTGCTGGTCAGCGATGTTCCCAACAACCGCATCCTGCGCTGGACCGAGTCCGGCGGCGTGTCGGTATTTCGCGAACCGTCGCACTTCGCCAATGGCCACACCCGCGATTGCGAAGGACGCCTGATCGGTTGCTCGCATCACGATCGCTGCATCAAGCGCACCGAGTACGACGGCAGCATCACGGTCCTGGCCGACCGCTACAAGGGAAAGCGCCTGAACTCGCCGAACGATATCGTGGTGAAGAGTGACGGGACCATCTGGTTCAGCGATCCGCTGTACGGCATCGTCACCGATTACGAGGGAGGCAAACAGGAATCCGAGTTGCCACCGAATCTCTACCGCTTCGACCCGCGCGATGGTTCCTTGCGCATCGTCGCCGATGATTTCGAAGGACCCAACGGCCTGTGTTTTTCCCCCGACGAGAAGCTGCTGTATGTATCCGAATGCGGGCCACCGGCAGCAAACGATCCAATCCAGCATATCCGCGTTTTCGACGTGTCCGACGACGGCGCGAAGCTCACCCATGCGCGCATCTTCCATCAGATCGATCCGGGCATGGCCGACGGGTTTCGTTGCGACGAGGACGGCAACATCTGGAGCAGCGCGGCCGACGGCGTGCACTGCATAGATCCGTCCGGCGCGTTGCTCGGCAAGCTCAAGGTGCCATTCGTCGTTTCCAACCTGACCTTTGGCGGGCGCAATCGCAGCCGCATCTTCATCTGCGGCTCGCAAACCCTGTTCGCCCAATACGTGAATCAGCGCGGCGCCGAACGTCCGTGATTGCTCAAGCGCTGCGACTGTTGCGCGTCGAGCGCAACGTCCGCGATCTCGACCGCGCGCAGTCGTTTTATTGCGGTGCGCTGGGTTTCACCGAGGTGAGCGAAAACCGGGAAGCACGTCCGGCCTGGTCGCAATTGCCCGGCGTTTGCGCTGCTGCGCCGCGCAGCGTGCGCCTGAGACTGGGCGCACAGCAAATCGAGCTGACCGCGTTCGACGCGCCGGGTGCACCTTATCCGGCCGACAGCTCCTCGGCGGACCTGTGGTTCCAGCATTGCGCAATCGTGGTCGATGACATGGAGGCGGCTTACGCACGGCTGCTGCGCCACGGCGGCGTGACAGCGATCAGCCGCGATGGCCCGCAAACGCTGCCGCCATCGAGTGGCGGCGTGATCGCGTACAAGTTCCGCGATCCGGACGGCCATCCGCTGGAATTGATGGCGTTTCCACAAGATGTCGGTGATCCGGTGTGGCATCACATGAACTCCGATGGCGCCATGCTCGGAATCGATCACAGCGCGATCAGCGTGGCGAGTGCAGATCGAAGCATCACGTTTTACGCAGGCTTGCTCGGATTCACGCTGACGACTCGACAAACCAACCGAGGTCCGGAACAGGACCTGCTCGACGCGACTGAGCGATGTCGCAGTCGACGTGATTGCACTGCAACCCGAAGAGGCCCGCACCCCGCATATCGAATTGCTCGGCTACCGGACTCCCCGCGGTCGCGCGCCGAGCTCCATAGCGGTCTGCGATATCGCCGCGGATCGGCTGGTGCTGAAGGTGCGAGGTCTGCCCGCATTGCTCGAAACCACGGCGGACGCAAACGTCATCGCGACCGGCGCAGTCGATTCCGCAGACGGATCGCAGGCTGCCGTGCTGCGCGATCCCGACGGCCACCTGCTGGTGCTCATTGTGTAGAGCAATTCAGAACCCGCGGCTGCGCACCCACGGCATAAGGCCGGTCGAATAAGGCCTGTGGCATCATCGGCACCAATGAAAGCATCCGGCAACGAGCCATCGGTCGCAGGGCACGTCGAGAAGGACGCGGCAAGTCTCGCCGCACGCTTCAAGCTGCGCGAACCGTTCCGCCATGTCGTGATCGATGACTTCCTCGCGGCCGAATTCGCCGCATGCCTGCTGGCCGAATTTCCGCCATTCGAGCGCGGCAATGCGCGCAACGAGGCGGGTGATCTCGGCCGGAAATCCACGTTCGATCGCATCCGCAAGCTCGGGCCGGCCTTTACCCAGCTCGATGATCTGATCCGTTCGCGCCGCTTTCTCGATCTGATCGGTCGCATCACCGGTATCGAAAACCTTCTGTACGATCCGTGGTATTTCGGCGGCGGCACCCACGAGAGCCGCAACGGACAGGATCTCGATGCCCACGTCGATTTCAACCGCCATCCGATCGAACCGTGGCACCGGCGCCTCAATTTGATCGTCTATTTCAACCGGGAATGGCACGACGCCTGGGGTGGATCACTCGAGCTGCATTCGAACCCGCGCGCAAATGAAGATCGCGTGACCACCATCACGCCGTTGTACAACCGTTGCGTGATCTTCGAGACCACAGAATCGAGCTGGCACGCGTTTCCCCCCATCGCTCTTCCGCCTGACCGTATCGATGTCACGCGCAAATCGATCGCGCTGTACTTCTACACGCAAGAACGGCCCGTGGAGGAACTCGCCGACCCGCATTCGACGATCTACGTTGATCAACCATTACCGCAACACATAACGGCGGGCAGGACCTTGACCGAGCGCGACATTGAGGAAATCCGGGCGCTGTTGCTGCGCCGCGACCAGCACAACCAGCGGCTGTATCGAGATATTGCCGCGCTGTACACACACCTCGACCAAGTCAGATCCGCACTCAATGCGGGCGTCCTCGGACCGATAGTCCTCTTCGCGCGGCGCGCTCTGCAACGGCTGCGGCACTGATCCATATCCGTACAAGCCGATGGCTGATTGACTTTTCCTTCTGACTGAGCGCGGCGCATGCAAAATTTCTCACATGCCATTTCGGATATTGATCACGCGGAACGCCTGTTCCAGGAATGCGGCGGTACCGATCTCGACTACCTCCGGCACCACTTCCCTCGCTACCTCGCCACCAAGCGGGAGCTTTGCGCAGACACTTCTCTGGCTCCCGGGACCGTCGTTCTCGATGTCGGCGCGCATTGGCTGCATCAGTCAACGCTTTACGTGATGAACCAATGCAGCGTTGTTGCTCTGGATCTTCCCGCCACGTTCGAACGGCCCGAGGTTCGGGCCTTCGCGCAAGCGCATGGCATTACGTTGCTGACCGAAACCAATCTTGAAACGGCCGCGTCACTCGACGCCGTGCCCGACGGTTCCGTGGATATCGTCTTGTTCACCGAGATCATCGAACACATCACATTCAACCCGGTGGCGCTATGGAAGCAGATCTATCGAGTCATGAAGGTTGGCGGCCGCATCGTCGTCACGACGCCGAACTACTATGCCGCCGGTGGCCGCGCCTGGAAGATCGGGCGATTCATTACCGGGTTCGGCAATGGCATCGACGCCGCCGATATTCTTAGCACGAACACCTACGGGCATCACTGGAAGGAATTTTCGCTGCGCGAACTTGTATATTACTTCTGCGTGTTGTCACCGGATTTCGACTGCATCAGACAGAAGCACGTAAGGGAATACTTCCATGGATACTCCGGCAATCGCATTGGGCGCGGCCTTCGATCCGTGCTCGGAATCATCCCGGCGCTTCGGGCGGAGTTGTATCTGGAGGTGCAGCTCAAATCCAGGGACCACGGTATAACCGTGACGCCGCATTGGTGATCCGGCTCGTTCCTCACGAGAGGCCCAAAGCAATGTGTCCTGCGCAGAACCGTCTCGACATTGCCAGGACTGCTGGAGTCGCACTGCAAGATTTCGATGTAGCGGGACCGACAGATCCGCCGATGTCGCCAGCCGGCGACGTACCGCACTCGCATAATTGGTGTTGTGCCGGACATCGGCATTGACGGCTCAAGCAAACTTGATTCCAGCCCATAATATTGTCATAGGTAATCGGTGTGAGTTTCGATATCAGCTATTGGATAGAAAAGCTGCGTCCCGCCGTGGCCCATTTGCCCGAATGGATCAAACGACCGCTTCGAGCCTGTGTGATCGGATATGCGTCGAAGGCGCTGCTTGACGACAATGCAACTGAGGATGCCAGCTACGCATCGCGCATTGCCCAAGAAAGACGGATTTTTGACAGTCAGGTCGAGGTGCATGACTTGCCGCCGATTTTTCATTATTGGTCGAACAAATGGCTACGACCGCGGTTGGAGCTATTCGGATTCTCGAATCCGGACGAGTTCTTCGCCCTGTACCTCGAACGCACGCGAACCGATGCTGCGCGAGAGATCCGGGTAGCCAGCCTCGGCTGCGGTAACTGCGATACCGAGGTGCGCGTCGCGCAGATTCTGGCTGGTCGCGGCGTTCGCGATTTCATCATCGATTGCATCGACATCAATGAAACCATGCTCGAACGCGGTCGCTCCCTTGCTGCTGAGGTCGGTGTCGGGGAGCACATCGTTCCGACGATCGCCGACTTCAACGCTTGGTGCCCGATCCGCGCCTACGATGCGATCATGGTCAATCAGAGCCTTCACCATGTCACCGCTCTTGAGGATGTTTTTGCGGCCATCGAAGCGGCGCTGACCACCGATGGCCGATTCATCACCTCGGACATGATTGGCCGCAACGGCCACATGCGCTGGCCCGAGGCGATGGCCATCGTCCACGAGTTCTGGGGCGAGCTTCCCGACGGCTATCGCTGGAACCGGCAACTCAGGCGTCACGAGGAACTGCTCCAGGACTGGGACTGCTCGAAAGAAGGTTTCGAAGGCATCCGCGCGCAGGACATCCTGCCGTTGCTCGTGCAACATTTCGATTTCGAGCTGTTCCTGCCGTACGGCAACCTCATCGATCCCTTCATCGATCGGGCCTTCGGTCCCAATTTTGATGCGAACGCCGACTGGGATCGGGAATTCATCGATCGCGTGCACGCGCGCGATGAAGCGGAGCTGCAGGCAGGGAACATCAAGCCCACGCACATGATGGCCGTAATGCGCAAGCGGGGGTATCGCGGCGAGTACCGATATCGAGCCGGACTCGACGCTCGTTCATGCATCAGGAATAGCTAGGACGTGCTGTTCACCTCGTTGCATTTCGTCGTCTTCTTTATCGTCGTTCTTGCGCTGAACCAGTCGCTTAGGCGCTGGCCGGTCGCGCAGAAGCTCATGCTGCTCACTGCGAGTTATTACTTCTACGGCCAGTGGCAATGGAGTTATCTGCTGCTCGTGTGGTTCTCGACCGTGGTCGATTACGGAATCGGCTTGCGGCTTGCGCATACCATGCATCCGAAGCGACTCGTCGCGATCAGCGTCGTCGTCAACCTTGGCTTTTTGGCGATTTTCAAGTACGCCAACTGGGCCATCGCGACGTTCAATGGCGGCGCGCAGGTGCTCGGCAGCGCGATACATCTCACGCCCCTCGACGTACTGCTGCCGGTAGGCATCTCGTTCTATACGTTCCAGAGTCTCTCGTACACGATCGATGTGTATCGCGGCGTCATGCAGCCGCGCAGGAATGCGCTCGATTATGCGCTGGCGGTCGCGTTCTTTCCGCAACTCGAAGCCGGTCCGATCGTGCGCGCTCGTGAGTTCTTCGGCGAATTGGACGGCGACCGTTTCGTGGGCTTCGCGAACGTGCAGCGCGCCCTCGTCCTGATCGCACTCGGGTACGTCAAGAAACTCGTGTTCGCCGACAACCTTGCGCTGATCGTCGATCCCGTTTTCGACCATCCGGCGGCACACGGGTTCTGGGACACCTTGCTCGGCGTCTACGCATTCGCATTCCAGATCTACTGCGACTTCTCCGGCTACACCGACATCGCGACCGGATGCGCGCTCCTGCTTGGCATCCGCTTTCCGCAAAACTTCAACTATCCCTATGTCGCGCAAAGCGTGCGGGATTTCTGGCGGCGTTGGCACATGACGCTGTCGCGCTGGCTGCGCGACTACCTATACATTTCCCTCGGAGGAAACCGCAAAGGCCGCGCGCGAACTTACGCGAATCTCATGATCACGATGCTGCTCGGCGGCCTGTGGCACGGAGCGAGCTGGAACTTCGTGATCTGGGGCGGGTTACACGGGTTTTATCTCGCCTTCGAACGGGCCGTTCTGCTGCCTTGGCCATGGTGGCGAGCCGACAATTTCGGGATGCGCATCGTGCGCGTCATCATCACCTTTCATCTGGTGTGCTTCGCGTGGATCTTTTTCCGCGCGCACACATTCGATGCAAGCGGCGCGATACTCTCGAATCTCGCGCATCCGGACATCGCCACGTTTTCATCGCCACGCCATCTCGGCATCGTACTGTTGCTTGCAGCGCTGTTCGCGGCGCAGCTTGTCGGCAATTACGGTCGACTAAAGGATCGGCTCGCCGATAGCACCGGCCCGTTGTTTCCTGCCGCCATCGCAAGCGCGATCGTCGCGATCATCTGGTTCACGCCAGCGGCGACAATTCCGTTCATCTATTTTCAATTCTAGCGATCTTCCGCGATCACTCGAATCAGGAGCGGCCGTGGATGACCACAGGTCTCATATGAGGAAAAGGATACTCCGACTGCTGGCGCCGCTCGCGCTCGTACTGCTCGCCGAAGCGGCATTCCAGACTGGCGTCTGGGAACCGCTGGCCAGGCCGCAGAGCCACGCGGGAACGAGCGTGCGCTTGAAACACGCGCTGCTCGACCCGGACATTCCACACATCGATTTCGTCACGCTCGGCAGTTCGCGACCCGAATACGGCATCGATCATGCACTGCTCGCCAGCGACGCACGAATGCATGGCTTCGTGCACGCCGATCTCAGCTTGCCGGGCTCGCACTGGATGACGGTCGGCATCCTGACGCGCTGGCTCGCTCGCCATCATCCAGAGATACGCGGCGGCGTCATTGCGCTGTCGATCCAGGACTTCCAGTCTGCGGGCAACGGCGATTACGAACTCGGCATCGTCTACCCGTTCCATGCCCTTTCGGATATTCCGTGGATGGCCGCGCATGTTCCGTTCGAGCACGACGACATCGCGAGCTGGGGTACATGGTCGGCGCTCGTGCAATGGCGCGAGGACATCCGCGATTTCGTCTCCAATCCTTCAAAGCGTTTTGCCTCGCTCGCCTGGTGGAAGACCAACCGCCCACCCGCGCGTACGCTGTTCGGCGATCCGATGCCCAATGGCGACATGTGCGCGTTCGGAGTCGATTCACCCGCCGCCTGCGAGCGCGTCGCGGTGGCGGGCACGTCGAAAGCAAAGAGACTCGTGCGCCAGTGCGCCCAAATATCATCGTCCGCCGCGAACGCGACGGCTTTGCAGGCAGCGATGCAGCAGGCGTCGCTGTCGGAATCTCTCGAGCGCATTCGCAGCCTCGTGCAGGCGCAATTGCACGCGGTACCTTGGAAGCTCGCGCCGGTCGTCGTCCTGATGCCGATGCCGCGTATCTGGACCGAGCACGCGCTCCCGCCCGGTCTGCACTCCTGGGCTCTCGGGGTACTGCAGCCCCTGGCGGACGAACGCAGCATTCGCCTGATCGACGCGACCGACTTCTTCGCGCACGACCCCGATGGCTCCTGCGCGGACTATTTCGACTTCTATCACGAAAGTGCCGAAGGTCGTGAACGCTTCACACACTGGCTGCTGCCGCAACTCGAGGCGATGCTCTATGCTCGGTCCGCGATGCATGTCGATCCGATGACCGTTCGCTGATGCAATTCCCCGACATTCGCCTTCGGCGTCCGAAAACGCTGGCCCAGGGACTGGCTCAGCCCGAAGACAATTTTCTGCTGCTGCGCCTCGTCGCCGCTGCCCTGGTCATTTACGGTCACGGTTACGCGATCATGGTTCACAAGGGTCCGCCTGAGGTATTCCATGCACTGCACTGGGGTGTGTACTCGGGCGCGATGGCGGTCGATGCATTCTTCGTCATCAGCGGTTTTCTCGTGACCGGCAGTTTCTTGCGTCGACGCCATCTTCCGGCGTTTCTCTGGGCCCGCACCTTGCGCCTCGTTCCGGCGTACCTGGCGTGCCTCGTCCTGAGCGCATACGTGCTCGGTGGCATCTTCACGACACTTCCCACGGTCGATTTCCTGCTGCATCCGCAGACGCGCGACTACGTGTTCACGAACTTGCATTTCGGGACCACGATGGCGTGGAAGCTTCCGGGCGTGTTCGTCGACAATCCGCGCCGAGCGACGATCAATGGCTCGCTCTGGACCTTGCCTGCCGAGGTGCGCATGTACCTGTGGGTCGCCCTGGTCGGCACGCTCGGCATCCTGTCGCGTCGTGCCTATTGCAACGCGCTGCTTGCCGGATTGTTCGTGCTCGGCCTCATCGCGCCGCATTATCTCCTGATGACACCGGTCTCGACTTTCGTGCGGCTGGCCGGTTTCTTCGCGCTCGGCGCAGCATGCTATGTCAATCGCGACATCGTCCCGGTGCACGGGGCCATCGTCGCAGCGCTGGCGGTACTCGCCTGGCTGCTGAGAAGCAGCGCGGTGTACCCTTATGTGTTCGGTCTGACCGAAGCGGCGTTCGTATTCTGGTTTGCGTATGCAACGCGCTGGCATGGCTGGAATCGTTTTGGCGACTATTCCTACGGGCTCTATCTGTGGGGCTTTCCGGTTCAGCAAACGGTTGCTCACGCATGGCCGACGCTCGCACCCGTCACGAACGCCGCGGTCAGCCTGCCGCTAGCGCTGCTGATCGCAATGCTTTCGTGGCGTTTCATCGAAAAGCCCGCGCTGCGACTCAAATCGCTGCCGCAACGCATCCTTGCCGGATCGCGGTCGCACCGCGCGGCCGAATGCCCCGAGCAATGACGCTCGTTGCGGATGATCGATTCGCAGGCCGGTGTATTCGCCGGTCATCGCACCCCTCTCCCCGCCAGGAGCTTCGTGCGCTCCTTCTGCACGACGTGCAGGATGCGGGATCGTCCGGCGTTGCGTTGCAGGCGACGAAGTACGCGCCTCGTGCCGCCATGTCGCGAACGAGCCTCTGCGCAGAGAGACCCGGCTTGCGACGCACGGGCAAGGCGCCGGACAGCGGTGAGACGGGCTCAGCCGCGACCCTGCTCGGCCAACGTGAGCGCGACCTTGTCGCGTAGGTACACCGGCAGCGCGTCTTCGGCGGCAACGCCTTCGCCACGGCGGGCACGCGGTTCGGCGAGACGCGCGACTGCGGCGGCTTGCGGATAGCGATTCGCATCGCACCAGCGCGGCGCCGTGGGCAGGAGCGGCGCAAGGACTTTGGCATAGGTAGCCCAGCCACTGCCGATCACGTTCCACGCGTCGCGTCGCGGAAGCTCGAGCGCGCTGGCGACGCCGACGCTTTCCTCGCCGATCGGCGCGACGAGACCGTCTTCGCCGCGCGCGAAGCAGCCCGCATAGACTTCACCCATGCGCGCATCGATCACGGCCAGTATCGCAGCGTCGTCGTCCGGCGCATCCATGGCAAGCGCCGCCAGCGACGAGATCGTGACGACCGGGATATCCAGCGCCAGTGCGATGCCTTGTGCGGCAGAGATGGCGAGACGCACGCCAGTGAATGCGCCGGGACCGCAGACCGACCGCGATCGCATCGAGGGCGCTGCGTCCGATGCCCGCCTCCTCGAGCAAGGCGTCGCACATCGGCAGCAGCAATTGCGCATGGCGCCGCGGTGCAAGCTCGCCGCGCACGAGCAAGCTTGCGCCGGACAGCAACGCGGCCGAGCACGATTCGGTGGACGTTTCGATTGCGAGAATGTTCATCGCCACGATTGTAGCCCGCGGCGTCGCCGCGATCGCCGATTCTGGCCCGACGACGCATCTTCACAGCGCGCGGCGGACCGTGTGCGTGGCGCGGCAGGTCATCGCGTCGGGCGCCCTGACGCCAGGCGAATGGCTCGCAGTGTCTTTTCCCGTCGCCTCCAGCAGATTGCGGAAGATCTTTTTCGACCGCATATAAACCTTCGCGCATCTTCCGGCATCAGAGCCAGGAGCCATCTGCCGGAAACTCCATCATGCGCATCTTCCTGTTGCTGTTTGGTCTGATCCCGGCGCTTGCCGCCGCCAATGAATGTCGTTTCAGCGCGGCACACGACTTCGACGTCGATGCGGCCGGCCTGAAAACAATCGCGTTCAATCTGGGTTCCAGCGACATCTCGGTGGAGGGCGTCCCTGGTCTGGCAAGAATCGAAGTGCGCGCTCGCGCCTGCGCTTCGGTCGAGGGCTGGCTAAGTGATCTCGGCGTCGACCACGACCGCAGCGGCGATCGCCTGTCGATCACGCCGAAACAGGAGCACCGCAATGCCTGGCAATCGTCCGGCTCGAGCTATGCCTACATCGAGTTGCATGTGCGCGCGCCCGCAGCGCTCGCACTCGAAATCAGGAGTATTTCCGGCGATGCCAATGTTCGCAATGCCGCGATGCTGGCATTCGAGTCCGCGTCAGGCGACCTCGATGCGAAGCAGATTGCCGGAGAATTGACGATCGACGTCAGCTCCGGGGACGTCAAGGGCGATGCGATCGGGCGAGTCGAAGTGCACCGCACGGCATCCGGCGACATTACCTTGCGCAACGTCGGCGGCGACGTGCGCATCGAGCGTTCGGGTTCAGGCGACCTGCAACTGAGCGATATCCGCGGCAATGTCGATATCGGCAGTGTGGGTTCCGGCGACGTATCGGCGATCCATGTCGATCGCAACGTCACGGTAGGATCCGTTGGATCGGGCGACGTTTTTGCGACGAGTATCGGGGGAGACTTCACTGTGCATGCGAGTGGCTCGGGCGACGTGCGCTATCACGACGTGCGAGGTAGCGTATCGGTACCGCGCGATAATGACTGAGAGTGCGATTCTCGTGTCCTTGAATCTGATCGAAGATGGAATACCAGCGGCCGGATAAATTGACCGGCTTGCGTCTCGCGATGCTTGCACTTCAGAGTTGATTCCGGAACTGCGCATTTTGCTTTGTTGTGGAGGCAGGTTGCGCGTTACAAATCAGTTTGCGGCGGGTAGATCAGGCGCTCAATCGCGAACGGCAGGTAGCGCCTTGCGAACACCGGGTGCGCAAGCTTGAGAATCTGCACGGCTTTTGTCTTGCTCTCGTCGTCGGGCGCGTAGACGAACAGGAACGCTCCGCCACGACGCGCGAGCTTGAGATCATCGTCGATGTACCCCTGCTCGGTGCCGGCGATCTTGGCGATCTCCTTCGCGACGGTATCGATCCAGCCCGGTTCGTGCTCCTTCTCGACATTGTTGACCACGAACCAGCCAGCCGCCGAACGCACGTCCTCGCGCGCGAAATCCGCCTCGAGGAAACGCTGCTCGGCCTGCTTTGCGTGCTCTTCGGTATCGAAGCCTGCGACGATGTAGTTCTTCGGATAGAACATGCCGAAGGACCTGTCGGCCTGCTTGAAGAAATCCCAATGCCCGTTCATACCTTGCACCCTCCTGGTTGCAGCCGGATCGGCTTCGTTGATGATTTTCAAGCCTGCGAGCTGGCTCGCGAGTAAACGAGACCCATGTTCAGCCGACGATGCGCTGATGAGATCAAGATCCAGGTTGCGACTTGCAGCGGAGAGCGACATGGAAATCGGGAAGCGTCATTGGGCAATCGCGGAAGGCTACATTCCACCCGGCGGCGTCAACAGCGACGATCCGCGCTTCATGAGTCACGAAGCGGCATCCATCCTCAATGCCAACGATGCCGCGGCGGAAGTCTCGATCACGATTTACTTCAAGGACCGCGAGCCGGCCGGCCCGTATCGCGTCAGCGTCCCGCCTCGGCGCACGTTGCATCTGCGTTTCAATGACCTTAGCGACCCGGAGCCGATTCCTGTCGATACCGACTATTCGAGCGTATTCGAGTCGAGCCTGCCAATCGTGGTGCAGCACACACGTCTGGATTCGCGCCAGTCAGCGCTCGCATTGTTGAGCACGATCGCTTATTCGGGCGATTGAGCGGCTGCATCAGGCACCCTCGCTGACCTGGAATCCGCGACAGCTTCGAAGTTGATTCTCCGATCACCAGGGCGGCAGCACATGTGCGCGCGCGAGAAAATCGGTCAGTGAGATCCCGATCAGCATCGCGAGCCACAAGAATCCAGCTGCCGAAGTCATGCGGGTCAGCACGCGCGCTTCGGTCTCGTGCATGAAGATCAACATCACCAGCAGGGTCTTCGCGACCGAAACTGCCATGTTGATGACGGTATTGAATGCACCGAGCTTGATGAACGCACTGCCCGCGGTCAATGCGAGGAGCGCGAGAAGCGCGGCCAGCACCCACAGGAAATGGCTGACCGGAGTGACCTCGGGGCGGCTGTCGGATGATTGCCTGGACTGGTTCATCCCGAACGCCCCACCAGGTAGATCACGGGATAAACGAACACCCAGACGATATCGACCAGGTGCCAGTACAACGCCACCAGCTCCAACGTCGTATAGCGTTTCGGACCGAACGTGCCGCGCGCCACGCGCACCGCAAGCACGAGAATCAGCGCGACGCCGACCATGACGTGCAACGAGTGGAATCCGGTGATGAAATAGTACAGACAGAAGAATAATTCGACTGCCCGCCCATTCGGTCCGCTGCGCAGGAAATCAATACCGGGGATCAGATGCTCGGTGTATTCCTTGTAATACTCGAATCCGTGCATGACGAGAAACGAGATGCCCAGTGCGGCCGTTCCGACCATCAGCCAGGTCGCCACGCGCCGATCGTCGAGCTTGATCGCGCGCACCGCGAGCGCAATCAGCGAACTGCTGATCAGCAGCACCGCCGTCTCGATCGTGCCGAGCACCACGTCGGTATGGCGACTGGCTTCGGCAAAGCCGTCCGGATACAGAATGCGACAGATCGTGTAGCTCGCGAACAGCACCCCGAAGAACATGATTTCGGTGGACAGGAAAATCCACATGCCGAATGTCGCGGCTTCGCGCTGCTGCACCGTATCGCTGTACTGCTCCTCGAGCAGCCCGAGTTCCCGCATGTGCGCCGCATTTGCGCTCATGGTGCGGCCTCGTCATAGGCGTACGCTTCGCGCACGGTCGGTACATGCAGGAAGTTCTCCTTCGGCGGTGGCGAAGTGGTCTGCCATTCCAGGCCGCGCGCATTCCAGGGATTGTTGCCTGCGGGCGCACCTCGATATAGCGACCACAGCAAGTAGAAGATCGGGAGCAGATAGGAAAGCGCCAGGATCGAAGCGCCGGCCGTGGACAGGACATTGAGCACCTGGAATTGCGGCGGATACGCGTGATAGCGCCGCGGCATGCCTTCGTAGCCAAGAAGGTACTGCGGAAAGAACGTCACATTGAAACCGAAGAACATCAGGATCGCGGAGAACTTGGCGATACCCTCGTGATACATGCGCCCGGTGATCTTCGGCCACCAGTAATGGATGCCCCCGAGGTAGGCCATCACCGACCCGCCGACCATCACATAGTGGAAATGCGCGACCACGAAATAGGTGGAGTGCAACGGCTCGTCCAGCGCCGGCGCGGCAAGGATCAAGCCGGTCAGACCACCCAGCATGAACAGTCCGATGAAACCCAGCGCGTACAGCATGGGCGCCTCGAAAGTGATATCGCCCTTGTGCAGCGTCGCGGTCCAGTTGAACACCTTGATGGCGGACGGCACCGCGACGACGAAACTCAGGAGCGAGAACACCATGCCGGCGTAGATCGACTGCCCGGAGACGAACATGTGGTGGCCCCAGACCATGAAGCCGATCACCGCGATCGCGAGCATCGACCAGGTCATGAACTGGTAGCCGAACACGCGGCGGCGCGTGAAGCAGGCGATGATCTCGCTGACCAGCCCCATGGCGGGCAGGATCATGATGTACACGGCTGGGTGCGAGTAGAACCAGAACAGATGCTGAAACAACAACGGGTCGCCGCCCAGCGCCGGATCGAAAACACCGACGCCAAAACCGCGCTCCAGGCCGATCAACGCCAAGGTCATCGCCAACACCGGTGTCGCCAGCACCATCACCAGACTCACCGCGTACATGGCCCACACGAACAGCGGCAACTTGAACCAGGTCATGCCCGGCATGCGCAGGGTGTGGGTGGTGACGATGAAATTGAGCCCGGTGAAAATCGTGGAAAAACCGGTGACGAACACACCGATCACGACCAGGAACACATTGGTATTGGAAAACATCGTCGAGAACGGCGTGTAGAAGGTCCAGCCCGTATCGACGCCGCCCAGCAGCAAGGCTGCAATGGTGAACAGGCCGCCGATCATGTACAGATACCAGCTCGCCAGATTCAGTCGCGGGAACGCCACGTCGCGCGCTCCGATCATCAGCGGCAGAAGGAAATTGCCGAGCGTCGCCGGGATCGACGGGATCAGGAAGAACCACACCATCACCACACCGTGGAAGGTAAACGCCTTGTTGTAGGTCTCGGCGTTGAGCAACGCCCCGCTCGGCTCGATCAGGTTCAGGCGTATCAGGGCCGCCGCAGTGCCGCCAAGAAAGAAAAAGAAAGTGATGCCGAAGGCGTAGAGAATCCCGATGCGCTTGTGATCGTGCGTGGTGAGCCACGACCACAAGCCGTAATCACGATCGAGGAAACTGCGCGCTGGCGCGACGGCCTCAGAATTGCTCATTTTCTTGTGCTCTCCGTGGCCGGCTGCTCCCCGGGCTTCGTCGATTTCAGATACGCGATCACGGCCAGCAGATCGCTCTCGCTGATCTGCGCCGAATACGACGGCATGATCGGCTCATAACCCGCGACGATCTGCGAGTCGGGCAGCAGGATCGAATCGCGCAGATAACGGTCGTCCGCGATCACGCTGCGACCGTCGGACAAATGCACCGCGCGTCCATAGATGCCATCCAGATCGGGCGCGTGCACCGAGGCGTTGATGCCATGGCAGCCGCTGCAGCCGCGACTGCGAAAAATTGCCGCGCCGTGAGCCGCGATGCTTTCCGGGCCCGCATGCTGATCCAGCCAGTGGGCGTACTCGGCCGGCCGCATCACCACGATTTCGCCGCGCATTTTCGAATGGTCGAGCCCGCAATACTGTGCGCAGAACAAATGGAAATGGCCGAGTTTGGTCGCGGTGAACCAGAGCTGCGTGTACATGCCCGGCAGCACATCCTGCTTCACGCGAAAGGCCGGGACGTAGAAACTGTGAATCACATCCTGCGAGGTCATGGTGAGACGTATCGGCTGCCCCAGCGGCACATGCAGCGTATTGATCTCGCGCTGACCGCCCGGATGCTGGATCTTCCACATCCATTGCTTGGCGACGACGTAGATGGTCTGCGCGTTCGCGGGTGCCGAGTGCAGCTCGGCAAACAGGAACAGGCTCCAGACGAACACGCCCAGAAACAGCGCAAAAGGCACGAGTGTCCAGGTCAGTTCCACGCCGAGGTCTTTCTTCTCGGGATTGCTGCGGTCGGCGTTGCTGCCGCGGCGATAGCGCAGACAGAGCCACCACATCGCGATGAATACGCCGATGGCGACCACGCTGCACAGGATGATCATGAACCAGAACAGGAAGTCCACGCGCGGCGCAATGCTGGATGCCTCAGGAAGCAGGGCGATCGGATTCATGATGAAAGCCCGCCTTGGCGTGCGCGCAGTTCACGACCGCGCAGTTCGATACGCCGCAACGCAATGATCAAACCGCACAAGGTCAACGCAGTGGCGATCCCGAGCGCCTGCATGATGCGGTGGATCACGAGACTGTAGCGACCGGTGGACGGATCGTAGTTGCAACAAAGCAGCAGAAAGTGGTCGACCAGGTTGCCGATTCGGCCCTGCGATGCGCTGACCAGCGCGAGCCGCAGGGTCTGGGGCGCGAACTCGACGCCGAACAGGTACTGCGTGATCGTGCCGCCGGGCGTCAGCAGCACGACGCCGGCGTCATGGTCGTACTGGTGATTGCGCGCGTCGTAGTAATAGCGAAACCCGATACTCTGGCTTACGTGCTCGATCGCGACTTCGCTCCCGGTCAGGTAACGCCAGCGCGCGACGTTCGCCGCAGGGTGCGCAGCCGCATCGTGACGCTGCGTCGTGGCGGCGATCTTCGGTGTCTCGTCGGGATCGATGCTGACCAGAATCACATTGAAATCCCTGCCCGGAACAAAGCCGCTCTTCGCGACCGCGTGCGCGACACCCGCCCGCACGGCGCCACACAGATTGATGCAGCCGAAATAGCCCGGTACCAGCAGCGTCGGTTTGTCGTTGAACAGATCGCCCAGGCGCACTTTCGCGCCACGAGCATCACGAAACACGGCGGATGGCGGCACCTTGGCACCGAGCTTTTGTTCGAAACCCACCTTGCTCAGCAGATCGGGCGGCGCGCGCAACGTGGTCGGCGGTCCGGCATACGCGCGCGCGACCGAACCTGCGGAAAACGCGAATGCGACCAGCATCAAGGCGACGCGCCGGCTCATGGCGCCTCCTGCGTCGGTGTTTTCGGCTGGTGTTTCGGCAGCTTAGGCGCTGGTGTTGCCCGAGCGGTCGGCGGCATGGGTTGCGACGATGTACCGGAAGCGGAATGCTGCCGCAGATACAACATCGTCGCGCGGTCGATCGGGATGCGCGCAAACTCGTGCGACGCATCGGTCCACGCATAGCTGGACAGCAATTGGTGCTTCTGCGCGCGCAACGCGGCCAGGTCGTAGGGGGGATCAGGTTGCAGCCGCGGCCGTGGCGGAATTCTGCCGCCGCGTCCCGCGATTTCGGTACGCTGGGGCATGACGCCGTAATCGAGAACGAAATGCAGCGCGACAATGGCGCCGACGACCACCACGGCGAGGATCGCGAGAACGCCAAGTACCGCGCGCGCGTTTACCGCGGGAGATTCATGGCCGAACGGTGCCTCAGCCATGCGCGCCTCCTGCAGTCATTCGCGCTCGCGGCGCGCGGACGGTGGCCTTCGCGGCGGGCTGTGCAGCGGGCAATCGTGTCAGGCGCAACTGTCCGGCGAACATGCACCACCACAGCGCACCGATGCCGAGAGGCGCGAGCAAGTCGGTAAGACGCAAGGACAATCCGTGCTCGCGGAAATTGGGAACAACCAGCCAGAGCGCGTCGGCGAGGTTGGCGCAGAGCAGCATGGCCGCAACGATGCCCAGCCACGCCCGATTGCGCTTGGCGCGGCGCGACAACAGGACGACGAACGGAATCACGAAAAGGAATGCGATCAGGAACCAGGCCAGCCAGCGCCAACTGGTCAGCGTGCGCGGGATATACCACACGGTTTCGGCCGGCAAATCCGCGACCCAGATCGTGAGGTACTGCATGAATGCCAGGTACGAGAAGCCGAGCACGAACATCAGCAGGAGATTCCCGAGATCGTTCAGCAGCTTCGATGGATTCGCATCCACCGCCTGTGCTGCGCAAACCGCGCACAACGTGGCCAGCGCGGCCGCGGCAAGCATCCAACCGGTCGCCACCATCATGCCGAAGGTCGTCGAATGCCAATGCGGCACAAGCGAGGAAATCCAGTCGACCGAGGCAAACAGCGTCGTCAATGCATAGACGATCAGACCGGGAGCCGCGATTCGCGCGAGGCGCGTGTTCCGGCGCACGCCGCGATTGAACAGGATCAACAGCAGCAGCCACAGCGCAAAATAGGCAATCGTACGGACGACGAAAAATGCCGGATCGAGATACCAGCTCTGTTGACGCAACAACGCGTCTTGCATGAGCACATCCGCATGCGACCACACGTACAACGCATGCATGCCGAGCAGGACGGGTATCACCAGCAACGCCATCAGCGGAAGCGTGCGCGCGGCCGCCAGCACCTGCGGGCGGATATACCAGCCCCAGGCCCCTCCACTGAGCGGATGCACCATCGCGAGGGCGAGGCTGCCAACCGACAACCCCGTGAAAAACAGGAACGCAAACAGGTACGACAGCAACGCCTGTTGCGGCGCTGCGAATCCAAGCAGAAGGCAGCCCACGAGCGCGAGTACGCCGACAAGCGGCGCCAGCCATTCGTAACGTCGCGGCAGCCATGCACGTGTCATGGATGGGATCCCTGATCCGAACGCTTCCCGCGATCGGAGTCGTAGGTTCGGCTCGGAGATAATTGCGCGAGGTCCTTCGCGGTCAAATCCGATGCCGGTGCGTGCTGGCTCAACTGCAACGCACGGATCCACGCGACTATCGCCCAGCGATCATGCGGATTCACGCGATCGGCATACGGATACATCACGCCGTAACCGTTGCTGATCACCTGGTAGAAGTGACTGTCGGGTGCGTTGCGCAGGCGATCGGTGTGGTAGCTAGGTGGCGCCGGGAAACCGCGCCGGGCGATCATGCCGTCACCATCTCCGACTCGACTGTGGCATGGCGCGCAATAGATATTGAAGCGCTCGCGACCGCGCGCCAGCAGTTGCGGAGTGATCGGCAGTGGATTGGCATAGACAGGCGGCGTGGCATTGGGTCCCTGCGCCAGGCTCTTGCCTTGCGCATCAACCCCGGTCGCCGCTCCTCCCGGTGGCACAAGGTGTACCGCGCCGTTGCGTCCGCTACTGCTGCCGGCCAGCGCGCCCGACGAACGCGCCATGGTGCGGGGCACTTGCGGTCGCGACGCATTGCCGTTGGCGAACAGCGGGCTTGGCGTCAACGGTTTGTATTTGGGCTGGGTGTACATCTCGTGCATGGCGCGCTCGCAGCCGCAAAGAGCCAATGGCAGGCACACGAACAACGACGCGAGGCGTCGTGCCGGTGGGCGCGCGTGCCGAATGTTGGGGATTCCTCCAGCGATCGTGCATACCGCGCCGTTGGGCTTGAGCGGTGACCCGCAAGGTCGAAGTCGCGGGGCAACATGCGTCTCGACTTCGCTCGCTGCGCGAGCCACGCTCGACGCGAACGAAGATTCGGATAGTTCCTGTCTCACTCTTGCGCTACGCGGCCTTGCGTTCATTCCGGCACCTCGCTGATGCTCAGCGGCGACAGCGCATCGAGGAAATCGCGCGCACTCTGCACCTCGAAACGCGGATCGTCGGCTCGCAGCAGCAGGAAATAGCGATCATCGCTGGCGCGGGCGAATGCAGGCACGTTGAAAAGTGGATGATTGAGGCGCGGAAGACCATTGCCGATCAACATCGCGAACACGCCGAACAGCACGGCCCACAGGATCGTCATCTCGAGCGCCGGCGGCACGAATGCCGGCCAACTGAAAGGTGGGCGTCCGCCGACATTGATCGGGTAATCGATTGCCGCCGAATACCACTCGAGCAGATACGTGCTGGCGCCTCCGAAAATCGCGCCCAGCAGCGTCCACAACGGAACATGCACCGCGCGCCGATCGATCGCTTCGGCCAGGCCTTCGATCGGAAACGGCGAATACGCCTCGATCGCGCTGTAATGCGCCTCGTGCCTGGCGCGCAACGCGGCGCCCCACAGTTGTTCGGCGTCGGCGAATTCGGCCAGCAGGCCATGCATGGGCGTCCCGCTCATCGCGACGTTCCGCGAAGGTTTGTGCGCAAGCTTGCGCAACTCGTGCATTGACAGCACCGGCATAAGCCGCGAGAACACGAGATACAGCGCGAGGAACAGACCGACCGAACCGGCAAGAAACGCGATGTCCCAGAAGGTCGGATAAAACATGCCCCACGACGAAGGCACATAGTCCCGGTACAAACTGCTCACGATGAACATGAAACGTTCGAGCCACATGCCGTACAGCACGCCGAGGCTGATGACGAACAGCGCGACATGGTTGCGGCGCACGCGTTCGAACCACAGCAACTGGACCTGCAGCACATTGAACACCATCGTGCTCCAGAACACCCAGGCGTAGGCGCCACCGAATCGATTGAGCTCCATGGCCACTTCATACTTGTCCATGCTGTAGAACGCAGTGAATATTTCCGATGCGTAGCTGTAATCGACCCATAATCCGGCCGCCAGCATCAGCTTGGCGATATTGACGAGGTGGCGATCGGTCAGATACGCCTGCAACCCGAACAGGCGGCGCATCGGGATCGCCAGCGTGAGCACCATCGCAAAACCCGAGAACAGTGCGCCGGCAATGAAGAAAGGCGGGAAAATCGTCGAATGCCAGCCCGGCACGAGGCCCTCGGAAAAATCCAGCGCCACCATCGAGTGCACCGAAAACACCAACGGCACCGACAGGCCGGCGAGCATCAGCGTCACGCTTTCAAGGCGTTGCCAGTGGCGGGCCTCGCCGCGCCAGCCGAGGGCGAAAAGCCCATAGAAACGCGCCTTCGCGCGCATGGTGGCTCGGTCGCGCAGCGTGGCAAGATCAGGCATCAAGCCGACGTAGACGAACGCGATCGACACCAGCAGATAGGCAATGATTGCCCAGAAATCCCATTCGAGTGCACTGCGCCATTGCGGCCACAAATTCATGATGTTCGGGTACGGGAACAGCCAGTAGAAGAACCACGGCCGGCCCAGATGCAGGATCGGGAAGATGCCCGACACCGCGACCGCGAACACGGTCATCGACTCGGCGAGACGATTGATCGATGAGCGCCAATCCTGTCGCGTCACGTACATCGCGGCCGATATGAAGGTGCCGCCCATGCCGATCGCGATCCACCACACATAGTTGGTTATCGCGAATGCCCAGGCCACCGGGATATCCAATCCCCAGATTCCGACGCCTTCGTAAAGCAGCCAGCCGATACCAACGACGAACAGCGCAGTGAGCAGCAACGCGACAACCAGGGAACCGAGCCATCGCCAGCCGAATGGCAAATCCAGTACAACCCCGCTGACGGTCCGGGTGACCGATGCAGGGGTTTCGCCTGGCGCGATCACGGGCGGCAACGTATCGGCGCGGATCACGGCGCTCACGCGTCACCGTCCTTCGCCGGAATGTCTTGCAGCTGCGGATTCGGATTGCGCAGGCGCGCGAGATAGCTGGTCCGCGGGCGCGTGCCCAGTTCACCGAGCATCACATAATTGCGCGGCGAGGCCTTGGCCCTGGACACCTGCGATTGCCTGTCGGCGACATCGCCGAAGCGGATCGCCTGGGTCGGACACGCGGCCTGACACGCGGTAACCACTTCGCCGTCGTGGATGCGGCGGCCTTCCCGATCGGTCGCGATGTGCGCGTTCTCGATGCGCTGGATGCAATACGTGCACTTCTCCATTACGCCGCGCCGGCGAACACTTACTTCGGGATTGCGTTGCGCCTTCAGCGTCTCGGTCGTGTCGTCGGCGTACTGCAGGAAATTGAAGCGGCGCACCTTGTACGGGCAGTTGTTGGAACAGAAGCGCGTGCCGACGCAGCGGTTGTAGACCTGCAGGTTGAGTCCCTCCGAGTCGTGCAGGGTGGCGCCGACCGGACACACGACTTCGCAGGGGGCGTGTTCGCACATCATGCACGGCACCGGCTGCGAATACGTGCGCGGATTGCCGGCATCGCCTTCGAAATAGCGGTCAACGCGAATCCACTGCATTTCGCGACCGCGGCTCACCTGATCCTTGCCGACGACCGGGATATTGTTCTCGGCCTGGCAGGCAATCGTGCAGGCCTTGCAGCCGATACAGGCATTGAGATCGATGCTCATGCCCCATGCGTATTCGCCGGGCGGATAGTCCGGATAGAGGCTCGGCGTCGGCTCGGACCAGCGATCGGGCGCCGTGGCGAATTTCGGATCGCTGAGGTAGTCGGCGAGCGTGCCGACGCGTAGCAGGTCCCGGCCTTCCATATGGAAATGATGTTGCGTGCCGGCGAGTTCATAGCGCTCGTCGGTCCTGACGATTTGCAGATCGTCTGCGGCCCACGGCTCGGCCGAGGTTCGCAGTGCGTATGCATCGAATCCCTGCCCGGTGCCTGCGCGCCCCGCCTGCCGGCGCCCGTATCCGAGATGCAGCGTGACGCTGCGCTCGGCCTGTCCCGGCATGATCCACACCGCGGCCTTGAGCGCACGGTCATGGGAGCGCAGTTCGACCAGATCGCCGTTGGTCAATCCGCGCTGCGCGGCAATGGCCGGCGATATCAGCGCCGCGTTGTCCCAGGTCAATTGAGTCATCGGCTTGGGCAATTCCTGCAACCACCCATTGTTGGCCCAGGTGCCATCTCCCACGGTCGGGTCTGCGCGGAACAGGAGCTCCAAACGACCGCTGTCTGTATTGCCCTCAACGTTCCCGTCCACGACCGGTGGCGGTCCCGCAATGCCTGCGAGACGTTTCTGGACGGAAAAATCACGTTGCAAATTCGGGGTAATCGTGGGCAGTGCCGTGTTTGCGATCGATCCCGCCTGCAACGCCGCCTCCCAACTCAGTTCGTCGGGTAACTCCTTCTGCCATTGCCGGCGCACCAGATCGCGTCCATCGCGAACTTCGTCACCAAGGAGGAGCGCCAGCACTTCATGCGGCGAGCGGCCGCCATACAACGGCGCGATCAGTGGCTGCATGATGCTCGCCGTACCATCGAATGCACGCGCGTCCGACCAGGCCTCGAGCTCATGTGAGCGCGGCAGATGCCATTCGGCAAGCATGCCGGTTTCGTCCCGGTAGAGCCCCAGATGCACCACGTGCTTCACCCGCTTGAGTGCCTCGACGAAGCCGAGGTCGATGGGGGCGTCGTAAGCGGGATTCGTGTCCAGCACCAGCAGTGTCTCGACCGTGCCTGCGCGCATCGCAGTTACCAGCTCGTCGAGGGTGCCGCCCTCCGCAGGGAGCTTTTGCACGGGCTCGCTGTAGTCGATGGTCTTTGCGACCGATCCGAGCGCGAAGTTCATGGCGTGACCCAGCGCGTGCACTTCCGCGGGCTGTGTTGCGCCGACCAGAATCAGGGACGCATCGCGATTCGCACGCAAATCGGCGACCAAAGCGTCGAGCCATTGCGCGTGTGGTGCGGACCACGTCGCAACCGTGCCCTGCAGGTTGCCCGCGACGCCCAGACGATGGGCAAGTTCACGTGCGAAAGCCGCGACGCGACGCGACTCCACCGGCAGACGATGATCTGCCATCGCACCGGTGAGCGAGGGCGTGGGTTCGACGACATAAAGCCGCGACATGGCACCTGCGTCCGGCAAGCGCGTTGCGGCGAAGTCGCGCGCGTAGCGCACACCGGCGCGCGGATCGCTGAGAAAATCGGCATCCAGCGCAAGAATGGTCTTTGCGCGATCGAAGCGGTAGCGTGTCGCAAGCGGTCTCCCGAACGCCTGTTCCGCGCCGCCAATCGCGTTTCCATCGCCAGCCGGTTCATGCACGTGCCACCGCGCGCGGGGATATTTCGCGAGCAATGCATCCAGTTGCGCCGACAGCGTGGGCGACGTGATCGCGCCGGTGAGGATATGCAATCCGGCGCCACCATCGCTTTGCAGACGATTGGACATCGCCAGTTGCGCGGCTTCGAAATCGTCCCACGTGGCGTCGACGCCGGCGTGCATCACGCTCTGCGAGCGATCCGGATCCCATAGTTGCAGCACCGACGCCTGCGCGAAGATGTCAGTCGCACCCAGACTGGCGGGATGTTGCGGATTGCCCTCGACTTTCGTCGGGCGACCCTCGTTGCTCTCGACAAGGACGCCTCGCGCAAAGCCTTGACGCGTGAGCGCCGTCGCAAAAAACCGCGGCAGCCCTTCGACCTGACCGTCGGGTGCGTTGATGTACGGCACCAACTCGTGCTGCGGCGGATGGCTGCACGCGGCAAGACCGGCCAACGCCAGGGACGCGCCAAGGAACTTGAGGAATCCGCGACGATCCAGCATCAGCGTTTCGGCAAGCTGCGGGTGCTGCTCGCGCAACCAGCAGCGGAATTCCTCGGTACCGGCGAGTTCTTCCAGGCTGCGCCAGTAGACCGGCCCGCGCGCACTCGCCAACCGATTGCGCACGGCAGTCGCGTCGAATCGCGGCGCATCGCCTGCACTTGTCGGGCGCGCGATTGATGGTTTCGCTATCGGTGACATATCGAGCAATCCGTCAATCGACGCGTGTCGATATGGTATTCGCGAACCAGTTTCCGACCGAGCGCGAGCTGGTTGCCCGGATGCCAATGCAGATTGAACACCTCTGCGCGCGGACGCAGATGCCTTTCCGGATTGCGATGGCAACCCAGGCACCATTGCATCGTCAGCGTGGCGACCCTCTCGGTAAGGGGCATCTCGTCGATCTTGCCGTGGCAGGTCACGCAGCCCACACCCTTCGCGACGTGGATGCTGTGGTTGAAGTAGACGAAATCGGGCAGCTTGTACAGGCGCTTCCAGTGCAGCGGGACACCGCTGCGAAATGCATGGATGAGCGGCGCGAGGGGCGGCTGATCGGTGTAGAGCTGCGAATGACAGGTCATGCAGGTCGAAAGCGGCGGGATGCCGGCGAACTTCGATTGCTCCACGGACGTGTGGCAATAGCGGCAGCCGATACCATCGTCGCCGACATGGTGCTTGTGACTGAAAGGAACGGGCTGCTCGACGGCTTCGTCCACGCCAACGGGATACGCAGTCACCGCACGCCAAAGGAAAATCAGGCTGATCGAGATCACGAACGCCGTGATCACGCCAAGGCGGAAGAAGAATCCAAAGCGTCGATCAAATAGCTGCGCCACTTTCGACCGTCCCGGGTCCGATAGCTGTCATGGCTCACGTCGCTGGCTTCGTGTGCGATCGCACGCCTCCCGGCCCTGTCGTTTTCGACTGGCCATCGAATATTTATACGCCCATGCTCCCAACGCGCGATTAACAACGTCCCCGCTCGCATCGCGTCAACGTCGCTCTGCGCTTGCGTCACCAGCCAATCGTCTGGGCATGCGAGATCATGAGCCGGCTCATAGCCGGATGCGCGCGACTAGGATTTCTTGAATTCAGGCTCGATGTGCACGCCGGTGGGCGATGGCGACGCACCGGGGGCCCGCTCATGCGATGCATCGACAAATGCGCGTGAAAATTCCTGGCGCGCTCCGCACGAGGGACAACGCACCTCGTCTCCCTGCTCCAGCGATATCCGGCTATCGATGAATTCTGCTGCGCAATGTGGACAATGTATGGTCAACACCGGCATGGTCATCACCTGGTCACGCAAAACTTCGAGTCGCCGGAGTCGCAGCAAAGGAAGGCGTGCCGAATCCAGCGATAAGCCGGATCGTTTCGAGGACGGCTCACAAGCCGGGTGTCATTCGCGCCCGTCACATTCGGTATGTTCGCACTCGCAAACGGGTTCCTTGCGTGGGGGACCGCTGGTGGCGGCCTGGCGACAGCTGGAACTGCAATAAGCCTGACCGCGCGGCGCTACACAGGTACAAGGTTCGTTGGCGCAGATGGCCGGGGCGGACTCCTTGCTCATGGTGCAACACCTCGAGGATCTGGAAACAGCCTTCTGCCACAGAATGGCTGAACTCAAGCCGTCCGCGGGTTCGCCAAGCGCATGGCGCAGACGACGACACCCGGCATGGATGCGTTTCATAAACGCCGCCCTAGTGCAAATAGGCAGCATCGAAATCATCGAGCAGTACCGGGCGTCCAAGCAGATAGCCTTGCCCGACGGTGCAGCCCAGAGCCAGCAACGCCTGCTTCTGCGCGATCGTCTCGATGCCTTCCGCTATGCAATCCACCTGCAATGCCTGGGCCATCGCAAGAATGACCGCAGCCATGCTCTTGGGTACGTCCTGCTTGTCCAGCTTCGCGACAAACGCGCGATCGATCTTCACCGTATCGATGGGCAGGCGGTCGAACTGGGCAAGCGAAGAGTAACCCGTGCCGAAATCATCGAGCGCTATGCGAAAACCCGTCTCTTTCAGGATCTCCAGCTGCTCGACTATCCAGCGCTCGTCCTGCATCGCGACACCTTCGGTTACCTCGAATTCTATGGTCTCGGGCGACAGCCCGGCGACTGAGACGTGTCCCCGGAGCGCTTGAGCGAAATCGGGACTATTGAGATCGGCCATGGACAGGTTTATGGCCACTGGAACGATCTTCTCCCCCGCGCGTCTCGCAACCCATCGGCCGATAGTGTCGATGACGAAGTCGGTGAGGTCACGCGCCTGCCCGCTGGCCTCGGCGATCGGAATGAATTCCGCAGGCGAAATCGCACGGCCCTGATGCGTCCATCGCAACAAGGCTTCGGCCCCGACCACCTCACTCGTCGCGAGGTTGACCTTGGGTTGCAGATGCACGTCGAATCCCTCGCCGCTCTGGATAGCCTCCTTCAGGGCAATCTGGATGGCCATCCGCCGCTCGACACCCTCATGCATGGCGGCGTCGTACATGACGCATTTCCCCGGTTGGGAGTGCGTGACATGCAGTAGTGCCGCGCTGGCCATCCGCAGGATGGCGGCGGGATCGGTCCCCGCTTCATCCAGATTGAGAATGACCGAGGTCGCAGCCGCTGCAATATCGATCCCGTCGATCCGATGAGGCTGCGCGAACGTATCCGCCACGAGATAGCCATCGAGAATCGTGCCATCGCCAAGGAGCGCAAAGCTTCCGTCGCCCACGCGCGCAACCAGCAGATTTCCGCGTCCGCCGACGATCAGCGCAGCATGTACCGCACGCAGAAAATCATGGGCCACGCGCTGTCCGTAGGACGCCGCGATCGCCTCGAACCCGTCCACGCTGACCAGCGCCATACGCATGTTCTTCTGGCCCGACGCGCACCATGCGTCCAAGGCCTTCTCGAAAGCATTGAGATTCGGCACTCCGAGGACCGGATCGACATAAGCAAGGTGATCGAGCCTCTCGACCAGAGCAAGATTCTCGAAACCAATCGCGATGTTGGTCGAGAAGAGCCTGAGCAACGCCAAGTCTTGCGTGAGCGCATCACCGCTGGTCTCGATAATGGCAGCCATTCTCTTGTCTTGACCGCTGTGGAAACAAAGCGCCACATAGCTGCCCTTCACCAGCGGATCCTCGAGTCCGCGGACTTCCTTCAGCAGCGCGCTGATCTCGCGGTCCTCGATCGAGTCGATCGGCTTGCCGATATAGTTTCTGAAGCGCCCGGTTGCACTTATCACGCGCCCTTCACTCTCGCCTTCTCCGTGCATCGCGCACACGCATGCAAGGCCGTTGGGCGCGACGCGCAACAGTCCGGCGATCTGGGTCAGCACACCGCGCGCAAACAGTTCCAGATTGGTGCGACGGAAGAGTTCGGCCGCGCTTTCGACGATCATCTCAAGGCCCGCGCGGCTGTGCGAGATCATTCGGATCTGATCGTAAGCGCGGATCGCCGTCGTGAGCACCGTCATCAACCTGGTCCGCGTCAGTTCCAGTTTGGTCCGATAATCGTCAATCTCGTATTCGGCGATCACGGCCAGCTCCGGTGCATAACCCGGTTGACCCGTGCGCAGCACGATGCGCATCTCGACAAAGCCCGATTGCCTCAGGTGGCGGACGAGTTCGAGCCCCGCATCCGGGGTCTCCATCACGACGTCGACGAGGGCGACGGCGATGTCGCCGGATTCGGCAGCGTGCTTCTTCGCCTCGGCTGCCGAATGGGCGTGCAACAGTTCCACCGGCCGCCCGAGAATGGTCACGTCGCGGAGCGCGAATCGCGTTGCCTGATGGACGTCTTCATCGTCATCGACGACCAGGATTCTCCAGACATGCACAGGCGCACAGTTGCTACCGTGGTCGTCGTCCATGACGGATACCAGACCTTCAGGTTCGCGATCGATGCTCGGCATCATGAGCCCTCCCCAACCGATTGACCGTTACAGCGGAAACTCGGCGTGGAATGCGTACGATCATGGAAGTTCCCGCCCCCGGTTCGCTTTCGACCCGTATGGTTCCACCAAGGACATCGGTAACGATATTCAACACGATGCTCAGGCCCAAACCGTTCCCGCCCTTCCCCAGGCTCGTCGTGAAAAATGGTTCGAATATTCGCCGCTGCACATCGGGAAGTATACCTTTGCCATTGTCGCGGATGACTATCTCGACCTCGCTGGATGTCGGCTCTTTCGTGATGACCTCCACCGTACCACTGCCACCGTCGTCGAAGCCGTGGATCCGGGCGTTGATGATGAGATTGAGCAAGACCTGACCCAACGGCCCCGGATAGCTCGTAAGTTCGGTTTTCGTACTTTTCCCGATCACCAGCTTCACATCGCTGTGCTTGAATTGGGGTTCGAGCGCGCTGACCACGTCGGAAACGAGGTCGTTCAACTGGAATACCCGATGCTGCTCGTTCGTCTGGTCGATCGCAACCTGCTTGAAGTGACCCAGCAATTCGGCGGTCCGTTCCAGGCCGTGCAGGATCAAACGCGTCCCTTCGCCCATGTCCTCGACGAATGCGTCCAGCGTTGAACGTTTCAGGGGGCCTGCCGTCACCATCGCATCCAGATCCGCCGCCTTGTCTGCGAGGGAACTTGCGAGCACCACCGCATTGCCGATCGGCGTGTTCAGTTCATGCGCGACCCCCGCTACCAAACTTCCCAGACTCGCCATCCTCTCCACCCGTATCAATTCCTCCTGTCCGGCCTTCTGCGTGGCTTCAGCGGACCGGCGCGCCACAACCGTACGGGTCCAGCCGATGCAGACTATGGCGACGATCAGAAGTCCGGCGAGAGCCGACACGGGATTTTCGTTCCGCCACAAGTCCTGCAGTGAAATCGGCGGCACGACGCCGAGGATCTTCCATTGGATGGCATCCGGTGTAAGCGTCGAGGCGCTGCCGCGACTCGCGGGACGACCCGGCTGCAGGGTCTGAAAGACGTAATGCGATCCCGCCTCGTCGAACGAACCTTTGTCGGACGAAACCACGCGCCGCCATATCCCGGGCGCAATTTTTTCCATCGTCGTGTCGCGACCGAACATGAATCCCCACAAACGGTCGCGCGGAACACCGGCCAACCAGTAGCCATTGCGATCCAGCAACTGGATGGGTGCACTCGCGGCTGGCGCATCCCGCTCGATACCTGCGATCAGTTCTGCGGCAGCGATGTTGATGATCACGATACCTGCTGCAGTGCCGTCGGTACCTTGCACGGGTGTCGCCAGACGCAGGGTTGGATTCCACGGCATTTCCACCGCGCCGTGCTCGACGTTGAGATCGATTGGCGAAAAATAGATTTCACCCGGCGCAAGCTCGATGGACTGACGGAAATAGTAGCGATCGCCCTTGTCCTGCAGCGCGTCCGCGCCGACGCGAATGACCGCTCCGCCTTTCCTGTCGATGCGCACGATTTCCTGGCCACGGCGGCTGATGTAGCGAAGTTGCGTAAGCGTGGGTTTCTCGGAGACGAACGTCTCGAAGTTCGTCGCCACGGCTTCCAGCGCCCCGCTGTCTCCTGCGGCCAGACGGCGAAGATCCTGGCCTCGGGACAGGATCTTCAAGTCTTCTGTATGGGTTCGGAGACTGTCAGCGAGCAATTCGCGACCGCGCCGCGTCGCCTCCGATGTAGTGTCGATACGCTGATGGCGGTCAAGCAACACATCGAAATAGACAGAAGCCTGCCAGACGACAAAGAATGCCGCCGAGATCACGAAAAACAGCCGCAGGAATATCGGCAGTGCGCGGTGATCAGCCGGACGCGGTTTCAGGTATCGGGCAATGGGCATTCTGCAATCCGCTATCCGGCAATGCGTCGCTGAAGACTTGATGTGACTGCAACGACGCGACTTGCGGTCGAAGCCCCAACGGTTTTGAGCTCCTTGAGATGCAACAATACTACTGATTTTTTTAACGATCACTCCTACACAAATCCCATCGTATCCCCATCAGTATCCGCAACTTCTTTTTGCCGGGTTTTGGGAACAATCACCACTGTAGTCCCGACTTAACCAGACCCGGCGCCACATATTTCCCCGACAAGTCGTCCAAAATTCGGACGTCGGCTCGACCTCCTACACAAACAGCCAGTCCCGATCCCGCGTGCGCGCCACATACAAGTGGCGTCGGTGTCATGGACCTCTTCAAGGTCGAAATCGTCGGCAACGGATTCGATGCGCGACTAGGCGGCGGCTGTCGACGAACTCGGTTCCACAGCGCGGACGGAGGACCGTCAGAACCGGGATATGCCACGTTCGGCCGCGAACGCCGGATCAATTCCGGCATGTGGGCGAGATTGCATCACGATACCCGCAGAGTCATGTTCTTGCGCCCGATGTTGTGGACACTCGCGGCGGTCCATGCGGGCTACTCCCGTCCGTCGCATTCCGGCTGTTCGCACTCGCATGACGTTTCCCTGCGCGGCGGACCACTCGTTGCATTCTTCCGACATACGCTGCTGCAATACGCCTGCCCACGCGGAATCGGGCAAGTGCACGGAGCATGCGCACAGGTCTGGGGGTTGATTCGCAAGCCATCTGGGTGTCCCTCGGCTTGGAAAAGGGTTGTGCCACAGCGCGGCTGGACTCGCGCCAACCCATGTCAGCGGGCGGAAGGCGTGGCTACGGAACGTCCGGGCAGCAGGTCGCCTGACAAACGGAGCTGCAGGGTGCCTCCTCGCATATTCCCTTGCCAACCGTGACATGCGATCGCCGGCAATATAGATTGCGATCTTTCCTGGTCGCGCCGGAGCATTTCCATGAGGATCCGTCTCTTGATGTCCTTGCTGCCGGTCGCGGGATTCCTGCTGTGCGGTACCCTGCCGGCCGCCACGCTGCAGCCGCTCATTCATCAGCCTCCGGCATTCGTTGACGCCGGCCCGCCGTTTCTGCTGACCGACGGTACGGTGATGTTCCAGGGCGACTCGTACACCGATTGGTGGAAGCTCACGCCTGACGCATCCGGCAGTTATCTCAACGGTACCTGGTCCGAGCTGGCAAGCCTTCCGGCAGCATGGAACTATGGTCCCTACGCATGCGCGTCGGCGGTACTCGCAGATGGCCGGGTCCTGATCGAAGGCGGCGAGTACAACCTCGGTGGCCCGTTTTCGCTGACGAACAAGGGCGCCATCTACGATCCGGTCGCCGACAGCTGGACACAGGTGGATCCACCGCCGGGCTGGGATTACATCGGAGACTCGGCGTCGATCGTGATGCCGAATGGCAAGTTCCTGCTCGGCGACAAGCTGACCATGCGCATCGCCGAGCTCGATCCAGCAACGCTGAGCTGGACCGAACTCGGCTCCGACGGCAAGGCGGACTTCGACGCCGAGGAAGGCTGGACGCTGCTGCCGGACGGGTCTTTCATCACGGTCGACGTGCTCGATATGCCGAACACCGAGCGCTATGTCTATACCGACGCACCCGGCGCCGGGCTATGGACGAGCCTGGGTTCCACCCCCGAATCACTGGCGTGGAATTACCACCTCCCGCCGATCAGTTTCGGCGGCGGCACCTATACACCGCCGGGTGAAACCGGGCAGTGCATTCTGCGGCCGGATGCCACCGTATTCTGCACCGGCGCATCGGACGATCAGCCCGCCGACCTTGCCCATACGGCAATCTACGACTCAGTCAGCATGACCTGGGCTTCCGGCCCGGATTTTCCGGCCGGTGACGATGCCGGCGACACCAGCGCGGTGCTGCTGCCGAGCGGAAACGTGCTGGTTTCGAGCGCATCCGGACGGCTGTACGAATTCGACGGCTCGTCGCTGACACCCGGCCCGAGCGGTGGCGGTCTTCTCGTGACACTGCCGAGCGGACAAGCCATCGTGAACGGCAGCGAGGTCCGCATCTACACGCCCGACGCGACGCCGGCACCCGATCCCTCATGGGCGCCGACGATCACGGATTGGCCGACGACACTGGCGCCGGGCGCGACCTATGTGATCTCCGGCACGCAGTTCAACGGCCTGTCGCAGGCGCAGGCATTTGGTGACGAGCTTCAAGCACCGACCAACTATCCTTTGGTGCAGATCACGAACAACGCGACCGGCGATGTCACCTACGCCCGCACACACGATCACAGCAGCATGGGGGTGGCCACCGGCGATCTGCCTGTCTCGACGAATTTCGACGTGCCGGCAAGCATCGAGCCGGGCACGAGCAGTCTCGTCGTCGTCGCCAACGGCATCGCCTCGCCGTCCGTGTGCGTGTCCGTGCTGGGTGCAGCCGACGAGGTCTTTATCGACGGATTCGACGGCGGCGTCGGCTGCGCGCCGTAACCGCCTTGAACGCAAGCGAGCGAGTACAGGCAATTGGCTCGCGGCCCGGTCGTCCGTCTGCGAACGTTCAACCCAATTCGAATCGTGCCTACGCGCCTGCCGACGGTGACAATGCGCCGGCAAGCATCGAACCGGCACGGACGGTCGCCGTGCAGGCGCCAGCGGTGGACCTCTCAACGAGTATCCCCGCGGTAGCCGCACGAACATGCCGTGGCTCGGCCGTGAGCCAGGAGACCCTCTGATTGACCTGACGCAGCTGTCGCCTTGTCAGTCTGTGTGCAGATCGCGGCGCGTTGGCGCAGGAAGACTGGCCGTCTTTCAAGCCGGCGCAACAACGAGCTGCGCGCAGACGGACGTTCCCTGTCCCAGGAACATTCAAAAGGTAAAGGCGGCTAGTCTTCCTCGTCCGGATCGCGATATTCCTTCGGCAGATGATGCGCGATGCCCTTGTGGCAGTCGATGCAGGTCTGGCCGGCCTTCTCGGCTGCCATGTGCTTCTTGTAAACCGACTGTTTCTGGATATCCGCGCTCATCGCATCGAAGCTGTGGCAGTTGCGGCATTCGCGCGAACCGGACGCCTTCATGCGTGCCCATTCCTCTGTCGCAAGCTCCATGCGATGCGATTCGAATTTCTCGCGCGTGTCGATGTATCCGGTGAGCTTGCCCCATATCTCCTGGCTCGCCTGGATCTTGCGGATCAGCTTGTGCGTCCAGTCCTTTGGCACGTGGCAGTCCGAGCAGATCGCGCGCACGCCGGTGCGGTTCTTGTAATGAATGGTTTGCTTGTATTCCCTGTAGGTGTTGTCACGCATCTCGTGGCAGCTGATGCAGAACTGCAGTGAGTTCGTCGCCTCCATGCCGGTATTGAATGCGCCCCACCAGATGACACCGGCGACAAAACCGACTACCAGCAACGCCAGCACCGAAAAGCGCCTGCTCGGCGTGCGAAGGAACGCCCAAAAGCGCCGCAATGCTCCGGGATTCTCTTTGCTCATTGCCTCGCTCCGATCAAGGGCCGGCGCTGGTGCAAACGACCACGCCGGAGCGGGATCTCAACTGCAGTATCGATTCGCACGGCTCGGAACTTCGTCCTACCGGAACGTGTAGCGATATGCGGCAAAAACCGCGTTCTCCGAATAGTTCGGCGCCTGCTGGCCGGTCGGCAACAGACTCGTCGGCGTATACCCGAACTGATAGGCGTTGTAGTAGTAATCGTTCGATTTCAGGCGCTGATACAGATAGCCGACCAGCACGCCGGAAGCCCTGTTGATCTGGTAGGTGGCCGTGAGCTTCACCTGCGTCGTTTCACTGAAGACGTTCGGCGAATCGCCCTGGTTTCCGACCGCGGGATTGATGTTCGGCCCCAGCGTGGTGTAGTACTTCGACTTGCTCAGCGAATAGGTGAAATCCTCCATCAACTCCAGCTTGCCGCGCATCAGGCCCTTCTGCCTGCCGCTGACGCCGATGGTGTTGTCGCGATCGGCAAGCTCGTTGCTCCAGAGGGTCGTGAGCAATGTGACTGCGTTGCGGCCGCTTGCGGTCAGCAGCGTGCGCGTTCTGCGCTGCCAGCTCGCATACGCGGAGATGGAGCCGTGATCCGAATAGCTGTACGTGGCATCCAGGTTGGCGCTCGATGATTCGCCGTCCTGCACGCCCAGCGTCGAGCCGTAGCTGTCCTTGGTGCGCCGGCCGTTGAGCCCGAGCGTGATCTTGCTCGTCGCCTGCCAGTTGATGCCGGCCTTGAACAGGTTCTCGTTGCGGGACGCATCGAAGAAGGCGAGGAACCCGAAGTTCTCGAAACCCTCGCTGTTGGCCTGCATCGGATTGTAGAAGGAGTCGTTTACCGTCGCCCGCCGGCGGCCATACGTGTACGCCGCATAGAGATTGACCGAATCACCGGCCCTCAACGTGTATTTCGCTCCGATCCTGTTTTCCTTGTCCTTCGGAACCTGCACGCAGGAGGCGTCGGTGTAGTAGCCGGCATTCGTGTCCGAAAGGACACCCTGCGCGCTGTTGGCAAGCGCATTGCCGCACCGGCGATCCATGGCCTCGTATTCGTAACCGACGTGCAGCCGCTGCCGCGAGTCGAACCGGTAATCGCCGCTCAGCTCCGCCTGATAGCGTTTGTAGCTCATCGGAATGTTGACGACGGTTTGCTCGTCGCCACCCAGGTTGAGAAACGTGTACGTATTTGATGCCGTCTGGTTGTCGCGCTCGTTGTACTTGAGTCCGGCCGTGAAATTGAGCGCACGTGTCGGTTGATTGGTCAGCTTGATGTCGGCATGTTTCATCACCACGACGCCATCCAGTGAGTTCACTGGCAACACCGGAACCGTGTCCGGCGTGGTCGTGTAGGTTCCCGAGTAGCTGGCGTTTTGCGTATTGCGCCCGTACGAGAGGCCGCCGACCAGCTTCGTTGCGGGACTGAAAATGTACCCGCCGGTGAGGTTGAGCTGGTGGAAGGCGTTGCTTGGCGGCGTGCTCATCGTGCTGATCGGGAACGCCGCGCCCGGTGAAGTCCCCGTCGGCGGGTCCGGCGCATCGCCGGTGCCGCCGGAAACGAACGGATTCGACCAGGAAATACCCGAATTGTTGTCGTGAAACAGCGAGCCGTAGTAGGCAGCCGTGGCGTACGCCTGTTTGCCGACCCAGTTCAGCGCGAGATTGAACGTATCGTTCTTGTAGTCGGTCGGATTCAACAGGATCGCGACGCGCTCGCCGCCGTACCTGAATCCCCCCATGTCCCTCAGATCGTAAGCGTCGGTACCCGAACCGATGAGCTTGGCGCCGGACTGATCGAGCCGCTTGTAGTCGAACTTGACGCTCCACTCCGGGCTGAACGCGTAGCCGACGCCGAAGCTCGTGTTCTCGCGCTCGGTGTACACGTCCACCTTGTGGAACGATGCGAGCTGATTCGCCGTGAGTGTCTGCGTGCCGCGGTTCGAGCTCGTGATGACGCCGTTCGATGACGACGTCGTCGTATTGATCACCCCGAAGTCAGGCGGCAGCGTGAATACGTTGTCGCCCATATTCCCCTGGAACGGCGTCTGATAGGAGCCGTCTGTCGTGTAATGGCGCAACTGGTCGTAATCGACGTTGAAGTTCCAGTGACCCTGATCGGTGACTCCCCCCCCGACATTGCGCGATGTCGTGCCGAGATTGGTTCCGCTCGCCTCCCAGCGCGTCGTGCCGGAGCCCTGCGCGTAGCCATCGCCGCCGCGCACGTCGAAGTCTCCGAGGAAGTAGGCACCCGACCTGTCCATTCCGTTGTATTCGCCGAACTTGGGCGATCCTGTCGAAATACCGATCAATCCGACATCCACATAATTGGTCGGGCAAATCAACGCTGTGACATCGTCATTGTTCTCTTCATCCTGCGCGTGTGCGGCGAACGGCAGTGCACACCCGAGGGCCAACGCGCCCTGCACGGCCATCGCAATGGCGCTCGCGGAGAGAGATGCTTCACCCGTTTTCATGGCCACCCCCAAACAACCTCGTTAGCGGTGCAGAAACGCACCGGCCGGCGAATTCGAACCGTGAATCATCACGTGGCAGTTCATGCACGCACGCCCTACGGCGTTCGAGTTCGGACTTCCGCCTGCCAGCGCACCACCGGCCTGGAGTCCGCCCACCGCCGTGCCATACGGCGCCTGACTGTTGTGCGGACCGTCGTGGCATTCATCACACAGGAACGGCGGACGCGACTTGAGCAGCGGCGTGATGTTCGAGCCGTGCGGGGTATGACAATTGGTGCAATCCTCGTTGACGGGCTGGTGCTCCCAGAGGAAGGGCCCGCGCTTTTCCGCGTGGCACATGGTGCAGGTTTCGGTGACCGTGTTTTTCACCAGCAGGTCGGGACCCGCCGAACCGTGTGGATTGTGGCAATCCGAACAGGCCATCTTGCCAGCGTCGATCGGGTGGGTTGATATCTGCTTGGTCTGAGCGCGCTGCTCCTGGTGGCATTTGAAGCACACCGATGGCTGCAGGACCTTGACCAGCATCGGATCGGTCGCGTTGTGGACGGTGTGGCAGTTGGCGCAAACGACGTCGTTGACCTGATGCTGGCTGCCCGGCCAGTGCATGCGCAGGCTGGCCTTGTGACACGTGAGGCACACCTCGGTCTGCGACTGCGCGTCGTTGGGCGAATACCCGGCCGGCGTCTTCGTGGAACCGAATATCACATCCGGTGATGGCCGACGGCCCTTTCCCGCGACGTCTCCGGCCAGATGAGCCGCACTCTCGCCGTGACAGGATTGACAGCTGGGCGTGCGCTCGTCGGAAATGACGCCGTGCGGCGTCTGGTAGATCGCAAGAATCGGCTTGGTTTCCGACTCGTCATGGCACCTCGTGCAGACGGCGTCTTGCTTGAGACGCTGCTCTCCCACCGCGTTCGTTTCCGCCGCGACCGCTGTCGAGGCTGCCAAGCCCAGGAACGCTAACAGCAATCCCGCTAACACCAGGCGTTTCATATTTTTTTCCCCAACTGCCGAAGCCGGCAACATGCAGCCTTGGTTCGTACTCCCCTTACCGCGTCCGTGCGTGTCTCGTCAGAGCGACAAGATCCAGTCCACCAGATTCTTGATTTGTGCCATGTCGTGCGGCGGGTCGGTCTTCACGATCTTGTGCGCTTCCTCATGGCCGTCCGGGAACTTGGCCTTTTCACCGGAGGTGATGTGCTCGATCAGGCGAGCCTCAGCTCCGTCCTTGCCCCGGAACTTCTCGGCCACCTTCTTGTAGGCTGGACCGTCCTTGTCCTTGCTTACCGAATGACACTTGAAACAATTGTTCTGGCGCGCGAGTTCCTTGGCGGCCTCGACGTCGACCGCGCTGGCCGTGAGCGAAAATGCGAGCCCGATGGTCAAGGCGAGCAGGCGGTCACACGGTGTGAATGGGCGCATTTCCAACCTCCTCAGGTATCTGGGATTCGTAATCCGAACGAGGCCGTCCTCTGCCCAGATCGACGCGAAAAAACCATGCTCCGGCCGACAGCGTACATAACGCCCCGGAAGCCCATTTGATCCAGATCAAATTGCGGTGGTCACGATAAGGGCGAGCCTTTGGCGCGCAAATGGACGGCGGGCGCTAGTCGGAAAGGCCCCCCTCGTCTGCTGCTCGGGCTCCGGAAACCGCCTGAATGCGGCGGTTGCGCATCCGGATCCGCTTTTCCTTGCCCGCGCGGCCACCACTTGGCGCCCGTCATGGCGTCGACGCTGAGCCGCCAACGCTCGAATGGCGCACGAAGGATGCGCCATGAGTAGGCGAAACAAGCGGCCCGACCTTGTTGCGATCAACGCCGAATCAGCTGCCGAGTGCGACCGGCACCGACGAATGACGCTGCAACAGCGCGAGCGGCAATGGCCGCGGTACATCAGACCGATCTGGAGGCACCGCGCGCTATTTGATCAAGGTTGCGATGCGTTTGCGGAATGGAGAAAAGCCGCCGGACAACGTGCGCGGCTGGCTGGCGAAAGCGTTGATTGGGGTTGCAGGAAATCCGGATCGCGCACCCGCGGCGTTCGGCTTGTCGGCACCGGCAAACGGGCCCCAGCCAAATTCTCGGGGCAGACTTCCCGCTTATCGAGATTTGAGTTCGGCTGTGCGCCCGCCGCTGGCGACGGTGCGCACTGGCAAGCATCGAAACCGGCGCGAACGGGCGCCATACGGGTACCAGCGAGCGGGAACGACCAAAGGGCTGCGGGCGGCCTCTACCTGAGACGTTGAATTTGTTGGTGGGCCGTGAAGGGATCGAACCTTCGACCAATGGATTAAAAGTCCACTGCTCTACCGCTGAGCTAACGGCCCATGTTGCATTCGGGGATCGCGAGAATCGGCGCTGTCATCACGCGTCGAGGGCTGCGGATTTTAGCCGGATACGCTCATCGACGATACCGCGTGGGGTCGGGGACGGCAGCGGCGCGAAATCCTTCGGCGCGCAATCGGCATGCGTCACAGTGCGCGCAAGCGCGTCCGTCGGCATCGGCCCGGTAACACGAAACTGTCGCAGCGAAGTCGACACCCAGACGCATTCCTTCGCGCACGATGTCGGCCTTGCTCATGTCGATCAGTGGCGCACGCACCTGCAGAGGTGTCCCTTCGACTGCGGACTTCGTCGCGACGTTTGCGAGACGCTCGAAGGACTCGACAAAGGCCGGGCGACAATCGGGATAACCGGAATAATCGACTGCATTCACGCCGCACCAGATCTCGTCTGCGCCGAGCACTTCCGCCCATCCGAGCGCAATCGCCAGCATGATGGTATTGCGCGCGGGCACATACGTAACCGGTATGCCCTCGCCTCCCTCTTCGGGGACGGCGACATCGGAAGTCAATGCCGACCCTCCAATGCTGCGCAGATCGATCGCCACGGTCTTGTGTTCGACCGCACCCTGCACCTGCGCGACGCGGTCGGCCGCGGCAAGTTCGGATGCGTGACGTTGTCCGTACGCGATACTGAGCGCATGACAAGCGCGACGCCGCTCCGTTGCAAGTGCCAGCGTCACTGCCGAATCCATCCCGCCTGACAGCAGTACCACGGCGCGTCTGGTGCTTGCCGGATCAGTCGTCTCGCGGGTTTGCAATGCGTCGCTCCGGAGCGAAATGGGCTATACAGGTTCGCGCAGCGTCACCTGTTTTCTTGTACGCAGAAAGCAGCCTGGGAACGACCCGGCGCCACGGCTGACGGACCGGCACAGATCAGCGCAGCAGGTGGAAGCAGGGAACGGCAGATCTGTCGCAGCCAGTTTCCCGCGGCCAGTGCGAAAATCGATAGCGTGCCCTATTCGCCCTGATCGTCCGTGCTCAATGCACGCAGGCGCCCCTGCGCAAGTCGCGCAACGGTGGTGCCGGGATACTTGCGCGTCACTTCGGTCAATGTCGCCTGCGCCTCGCCCCATTGCTTGAGTTCGTACTGGCAATAACCGACCTTGAGCAACGCGTCGGGCGCCTTCTGGTTGTCGGGGTATTTCTCCAGAAGGTTCTGGAAAGTCTGAAGCGCAATACGGTAATTCTGCGTTACATAGTAGGACTCGCCCAGCCAGTACGCGGCATTGCCGCTGAGCGCACTGGACGGATACGCATCGATGAAACTCTGGAAGCGCCGCGCCGATTCGGCGTAACGACCATCCTTGAGCGCGCCGAATGCCTGATCGTAGGCTTCCTTTTCGGCATCCGCATCGGTCGGCGCGCCGGTATCGTCGCTGGGAAGTTGCTGGCCCGTTCCGAGATTCGCGCCAGCATCCGAATCTTGCTCTGGATTACTCGCCTGCGGTGGTGGCGTGGTCGGCGGCGGAGGCGTTGCGGAATTCGCACCGAGATCGACATCGTTGAGATGCTGATCCGTCGCTGCGCCCGGCGGTGGCGGCGCCGCCGCACCGGGTGCACGGCCTTCCAGACGGCCGATACGCGAATCAAGGTCGATGTATTGGTCCTTGGCACGTTGCTGGGATTGCTCGACCTGGTGTTTGAGCTCCTCGATCTGCCCCTGCAACGCCTGGACCTGCGACTGCAGCGCCTGTACCTGATTGACGAGACTGATCGAGCCGCTGTCGTTTTGCGCATTGGCTTGCTGTTCCAGCCGCGCTACACGCTCAGCCAGCGAGAGTCTCTGGGCCGATGCGAGCGGGGCGCACGCCAGCAAAGCGACGGCCGCAAGGGCCGCCGCTCCAAGGCTTGTGCTCCTGATCGGCAAGCGTTTCATCACTTCGCGGTGTAGACGATCTCTACGCGGCGATTCTTCGACCAGCACGACTCGTCATGCTCGCGGCAAACCGGACGTTCCTCGCCGTAGCTGACGACATTGAGTTGCGACGAGGACACGCCGGCGGAGTTCAACGCGGTCTGTACCGCATTGCCGCGGCGTTCGCCGAGACCGAGATTGTACTCACGTGAACCGCGCTCGTCGGTGTTGCCTTCGAGGCGCACGCGCGCGTCCGGGAACTGCTTGAGGTAATCGGCGTGACACGCGATCTGCGCCTGGAACTCGGGCTTGATTTCGCTCCGGTCGAAATCGAAGTAGATCACGCGCTGGCGCAGGCACGAATCGGTATCGAGGCTTTCGCGCGTATATCGGCCATTGTTTTCCGCAGGTTGCGTGGTGACAGGCGGCGGCGGAGCTGCTTCCTCGACAGGCTTGATCTGCTGCTTCTTCGCGCAGGCCGCAACTCCAGTGACCAGCAGAGCGGCTAAAAGTACACGGGTGACACTTTTCATGGGTATTTCCCCTCGCAAGCTACAGGTGGATTCATGATTCTTCGCATTGAACGAGCGCTCGTACGATACGCTGGCCGCTATTGTGGTCAACGTTGCCTGAACGGACCCCACGCAGGCTCGCGAACGTCGCCATTGGCCAATACCAGGCGCTGGCGTACGCGACCGTCCGCTGATACCGCATAAAGAACGCCACGTGAACCTTCGCTGGTGGCGTAAAGCAGCATGCTGCCGTTGGGCGCGAAGCTGGGCGATTCATCCTCGTTGCCCGGCGAAACCAGCGTGTACTGGTTGGTTGTCCGATCCAGAACGGCAATACGATACACATTCCCGTTGCCCTGGACCATCGCGATCTTGATGCCCTTGGCATCGACCACGGACGCGCGCGCGTTGTATTGCCCCTGAAACGTCACGCGCGTGGGGCTGCCGCCGGAAAGGTCCACCTGGTAGATCTGTGGCTTGCCGGAACGATCCGACGTGAAATAGAGGCTTTGACCATCCGGTGCCCAGGCCGCCTCCGTGTCGATCGCGAAATGGTGGGTTATCTGGCGCAGGCTTCGGCTCGCGAGATCCATCACGTAGATGTCGGGATTGCCGCCCTTGGACAAGGTCAGCGCCAGGCGCGTGCCATCAGGCGAAAAAGCCGGCGCCCCGTTGATGCCCTTGCTGTTGGAGATCAGTTGACGTGAGCCGGTCCCCAGATCCTGGATGTAAATGGCCGAATCCCCGCCTTCGAACGATACGTAGGCAAGCTTCTTGCCATCCGGCGACCAGCGAACGGAAAGCAGCGGTTCGCGCGAACGCACCACAACCTGCGGACCGTAGCCGTCGGAATCGGCCACCATCAATGCATATTGAATGTTCGGCGCGACGCCCACCGCCGTGATGTAGGCGATGCGCGTCCAGAACGCCCCGCGCACGCCCAGTATCTTCTCGTAGATGAGATCCGCGATCTGGTGCGCCACATCGCGCATTGCGGTGCGCTGGCCGCTGATCGCCAGTGCGAGCATGCGCTGCTGTTTTGCGACGTCGAGCAACTCGAACTCCGCACGCAGCGTTCCGCCACCACCGTCGACGACGCGTCCGACCACGAGGTAATCCTGCTTGAGCAGGCGCCACGTCGCGTATTTGACATCCGCTTCGCGCGCCGGGAACTCGACGACGTCCTTCTTCGGCAGCGCGCGGAATTGGCCCGATCGCGCGAGATCCGCACGCACGATATCGGCAACGTCAGTCTCGGGCGGGAGACCCGCGCCTTCGAACGCGAATGGCACCACCGCGATCGGCACGGCCGACGGATTGCCGTTGACGATGTCGATGGTCAGTCCCTGGGCGCCGACATTCTGGCCCACGATCAGGGCCGCCAGCGCCAGGCTCACACGCATCAGGAATCGTTTGTGCATGGGTTTCGTCCTCATCCGTCGTACTTGAAATTGAAATTGATGCTGCGCTGAAACACTTTTTCGTAGCCCTGATAGGGCAATGGCGCAGCCTTCATCACGGCCTGTTCGATCGAATTGCGCGTCGCCTGGTCGGCATTGCACGGCGACGTTACATTGGCCGAGATGACGTCGCCGCCGGGGATCTGCACGATCCGCAGCGTGCACTTGAGTCCCGCCTGCGCGGAATCCGGGCGACTCCAGTTCTGCGTGACCGCTGCCTGGATTGCCGCCGCGTATCGCGCATTCAAATCATCATCCTTGCCCCCCGCGCCGGTTTGCGCCTGCGGCGCCTCGTGCTCGGTTTGGGTCTCATTGGTGTCGGTTGCCTGCGTCTTCGCGCGATGCAGATCCTCCAACTGCGCAAGCTTCTGCTTTTCCAGATCGAGCTTCTTTTCCGCCGCTTCGCGCTGCCTTCGAATATCCGCGATCTGCTTTTGACGTTGTTCGGCCAGTTTGCGTTCCTTTTCCTGTTGCTCGAGCAATACCTGCGCCTGCCGATGGCGTTCCTCCTGCTCTTTTTTCTCCTCGGCCTGCTTTTCCGCCATGGCCGCGATGCGTTCGCGTTCGATCTGGTCCTGCTGGATATCGGTTGGCGGCGGTTCGCTTTTCGCCGGTGGAGCGGGGATCGGTTTCGGCGGCGCCGGCTTGGGTGGCGCGGGCTTGACTGCCGGTGGTTTGGACGGTGCCTTACGGGCCCGCGGTTTCGGCGCCGCAGTCGGGCCAACCAGGGTCGCCTCGATCACGGGGCCGGGCATGGTGACCGGTTGTGCCTTCTGGGTCCACCACAAACCCAGCACCATCGCACCGATGCAGAGCAGGTGAACCGCGAGCGCGAGCGCGAACGCACGCAGCTTGTCATTGGCACTCTCCATTCTGATCAGTGCTTGGCCGGCCGCGAACCCGGGTTGCGTGCGTCAGGGACACCGGCATCCGGCTGGCTCATGAGGCCAACCTTGGGCACGCCCGCCGCCTGCAGCAACGACATCGCCTCATAGATGTGGCCATAGTCGACGCGCTGATCGCCACCTATGAGGACCGGCACCTGCGGATTCTCGCGCACGAATGCTGAAACCTTCTTGACCAGCGTATCGGCATCGATGGTCTCGCGCGGGGTTTTGCCGAGCGTGAGATAGAACACGCCGTCCTTGTCGACGCTGACGAGTATCGGCTCCTTGTCGTTCTTGATCGCCTTGGCGTTGGATTGCGGCAGCTGGATATCCACGCCCAGGTTCAGCAGTGGCGCGGTCACCATGAAGATGATCAGCAGTACCAGCATCACGTCGATGTACGGCACGACGTTGATCTCGGCCTTCAGCTTGTGGCGCTTGCGGTTGCGGAAGCTCGATTGCATGGCGGATCCCATCGCGGAGGGAGAGTGACGGCCGGACCGTCAGGAGCAAGCTGCGCGATCGTCAGATCGCATCCTCGAGATGCGCCTGGCGCGCGAGAATCGAGGAAAACTCCTCGACGAAGGTGTCGTAACGCACGCTGATGCGTTCGAGCTTGGTCGCGTAACGGTTATAGGCCCACACCGCCGGGATCGCCGCGAACAAGCCCATCGCCGTCGCGATCAACGCTTCGGAAATGCCCGGCGCGACCATCGCGATGGTCGCTTCCTTGGCGCCGGCGAGGCCCTGGAACGCGATCATGATGCCCCACACGGTCCCGAACAAACCCACGTACGGGCTGACCGAGCCGACATTGGCGAGGAACTCGAGGCTCTGCTCGAGGCGATCCATTTCGCGTGTGGCCGCGATGCGCATCGCACGCTGCGCGCCTTCGAGCAGCATGCGCGAATCCTGACCGCGGCGCTGGCGCTGGCGCGCAAATTCCCGGAAGCCTGCCTCGAAAATCGCCGCACTTCCGTTGACGCGCTCGCTGTCCGCGGTCACTTCCTTGAACAATCCCGCCAGATCGGCGCCGGACCAGAACCTCTCCTCGAATTCGTCGGCGCCATCATTGGCGCGATCAAGCAGCGATTTCTTGCGAAAGATGATAAACCACGAGGCAATCGAGAAAGCCAGCAAAAACCCGAGCACCAGCTTGACCGGGATGCTGGCGTCGAGGATCAGCGCGAAGACATTCAATTCACCGTTCATGCGATTCACCGTTCATGATGTTGTCATCTCTTGCAGCAGGGCGGCTGGAATGGGTTGCGGGCGAAACGTCGCGGCAGCCAGGCAGGCGATGCGTACACGCGCTTGGACCAGCAGCGCGGCTTCGGGTTCGCGGCGGATTTCCTGCACCGCCTCGAAGCTCGCGGCGCGCAAGTGGGCAGGCTGCACCGTCACGCTCAACATATCGTCGAGCCGGGCCGGCCGCTTGAACGCGATTTCCATGCGGTGCACGACGAACAGCACGCCAAATTCCTCGCGCAGCCGTTGCTGCCCCGTTGCCGCCGCACGCAGCCATTCGCTGCGCGCGCGCTCGAGGAAACGCAGGTATCCCGCGTGATAGACCACGCCTCCTGCATCGGTATCTTCCCAGTACACACGCACCGGCCACGCGAAAGCGGCACGTATCTCGCCAGGCTCACCCATCGTCACTCACGAACAGGTCATTCGCCTGCGGCGACGCACGCGGAGGGTCCAGGCCGAAGTGTCGCCAGGCCTTGTTCGAAGCCATGCGCCCTCGCGCCGTGCGAATCAGGTAACCCTGCTGGATCAGGAACGGTTCGAGCACGTCCTCGATCGTGCCGCGCTCTTCGCTGAGCGCGGCAGCCAGCGACTCGACGCCAACGGGTCCGCCCTCGAAGTGCTCGATGATGGTCGACAGCAAGCGCCGGTCGAGCGCGTCAAAACCCTTCACGTCCACCTTGAGCATGTCCAGGGCCGCCATTGCGACCTCGCGCGTGATCACGCCATCGGCCTTGATTTCGGCGAAGTCGCGCACGCGCCGCAGCAGGCGATTGGCGATGCGTGGCGTGCCACGCGCGCGGCCCGCGATTTCACCCGCGCCTTCTGCGCTGCAATCGATATTGAGGATCTTCGCCGCGCGTCGCACGATCGCGGCAGAGTTCCAGCGGGCTGTAGAACTCGAGGCGCGCGACGATACCGAAACGGTCGCGAAGCGGCGCGGTCAGCAATCCCGCGCGTGTGGTCGCGCCGACCAGCGTGAAGGGCGGCAGGTCGAGTTTGATCGAACGCGCGGCAGGCCCTTCGCCGATCATGATGTCGATCTGGAAATCCTCGAGCGCCGGATACAACACTTCTTCGACGATCGGCGAAAGACGGTGGATTTCGTCGACGAACAACACATCGCGCGGCGCAAGATTGGTCAGAAGCGCGGCCAGGTCGCCCGGGCGCTCGAGCACCGGCCCCGACGTCGCGCGCAGGTTCACGCCAAGTTCGTTCGCAATGATGTGGCTCAGCGTGGTCTTGCCGAGTCCGGGCGGGCCAAAGATCAATACATGATCGAGCGCTTCGCCGCGCCGTCGCGCTGCTTCGATATAGATCGACAATTGATCGCGCACCGCCTGCTGGCCCAGATATTCCGTGAGGTGCTGGGGGCGGATGGTGGCTTCGACGATCTGTTCGTCGGGGCTGGCGTCTGGCGAGGTAAGGCGATCGGGCATCTGTGAGGGCTGAGGCCTGGGGCTGAGTGCTGAGGGCTATAGCGGTGAGCGGTGAGCGGTGAGCGGTGAGCGGTGAGCGCGATTATGCGGGTTTCGTCGCGAGGAGGGGCAGCGAGACCATACGGTGGCTGAACCAACCCACCGCCTGATTAGCCGACGACATTCAGCCGACCAACCTGCCGTTCGCCCGCGGATCAAGTCCGGGGCACGCTCTGAGCGTAGGCCCGCAGGACCGAAGTCGAAGGGCCATCTCGGTCAGTGCTTCGACTTCGCTTGCTTACGCAAGCTACGCTGAGCACGAACGGAACTTCATTAGCTGAGCGTCATCGCCAATCAGGAACCATCAATCCGGCAACGCTTCAGGAGCTGCACGCTGTTGGGTTCTCTGTACTCAGCCCTAGATCTCCACCTGCGTACCGAGCTCGACCAGGCGATTTCCCGGTATCTGGAAGAAGGCGGTCGCCGGCGTCGCGTTTCGGGCCATGAAAGCGAATAGCTTGTCTCGCCACAGCGGCATGCCTGGGCGATCAGTCGCGACGATGCTCTCGCGACTCAGGAAAAAGGTCGTGTCCATCATGTCGAATGGGAAGCCGCATTGCTTGACTCGCGCGAGCTGCGTCGGCACATCAGGATCCTCGGCGAAGCCGAAGCGCAGATTCACCCTGTAGAACTCGTCGCCGAGCGGTTCAACCTCGACGCGCTCGTCGTCTTCCGCCGTCGGCGTTTCGAGCACATCGACCGTGAGGATCACGTTGCGTTCGTGCAGCACCTTGTTGTGCTTGAGGTTGTGCAACAACGCATGCGGCACGCCAGCCTGGTTTGCAGTCAGGAATACGGCCGTGCCCGGCACTCGCAGCGGTGGGTGCGCGGCAATCGACGTGATGAATGGCGCGATCGCGAGGCCGCCCTGCCGGATTTCGCGCACGACCAGCTCGCGGCCACGCCGCCATGTCGCCATCAAGGTGAAGATGACTGCGCCAAGCACCAGCGGAAACCAGCCGCCGTGCTCGACCTTGTCGGCGTTGGCCGTCAGGAATGCCAGATCGACGAACAGGAACAGCGCCCCCAGCGCAGCGACACGCGTGCGCGCCCAGTTCCACATGCGGCGGAGCACGATCATCACGAGGATCGAATCGATCGTCATCGTGCCGACCACCGCGATGCCGTAGGCCGCACCGAGATTGTCCGACGAGCGAAAACCGAGCACGACCGCGAGCGTCAGCAGCAGCAGCATGCGGTTGATCCACGGCAGATAGATTTGTCCCATTTGCTCGCGCGAGGTGTGGCGCACCTGCATGCGTGGCAGGAAGCCAAGCTGGATCGCCTCGCGCGTCACCGAGAAAGCGCCCGAGATGACGGCCTGTGACGCGATCACCGCGGCAGCCGTCGCGAGCACCAGCATCGGTACCAGCAGCATCGACGGCACCATCAGGAACAATGGGTTCGCGACGACCTTCGGATTGGCGATAACCATCGCCCCCTGCCCAAAATAATTGAGTGTGAGCGCGGGCAGCACGAAGTAGAACCAGGAATAGCGAATCGGCTTCTTGCCGAAATGGCCCATGTCGGCATACAGCGCCTCGGCGCCGGTAATGGCCAGAATCACGGTGCCGAGCGCGAAGAATGCAACCCAGCGCTGCTGCACGAAGAATTCGATCGCGTAGTAAGGCGACAACGCGCGCAACACGCCAGGATGCTGCCCGACGTGCCAGATGCCGAGCACTGCGAGCGTCAGGAACCACAGCACCATGATCGGCGCAAACACCGCTCCGACCTTGCCTGTTCCACGATTCTGGAATGCGAACAGCAGCACGATGATCAGTGCAGCCGTCGGCACCACCCAGTGACCGAAATGCGGTGCGACGATTTCCAGGCCTTCCACCGCACCCAGCACGGAAATTGCCGGGGTGATGACGCCATCACCGAAAAACAGCGCGGCGCCGAACAGACCAAGCATGACGATCCACCAGCGCGCACGCTGGCTCGAGCGCACGCTGCGCTGGGCCAGCGCGGTCAAGGCCATGATGCCGCCCTCGCCCTTGTTGTCGGCGCGCATGATGAAGGTCGCATACTTGACCGACACCACGAGGATCAGCGCCCAGAACACCAGCGACAGGATGCCGAGCACGTTGGCCGTGGTCGGAATCACACCGTGCTCGCCGAACGTCTGCTTGATCGTGTACAGCGGACTGGTGCCGATGTCGCCATACACCACGCCGATCGCGCCGAGCACGAGGGTCGATACGCGCGAGCGCGTGTCCTTGTCGCTGGGAACGGCGTCATTCATCGCAGGGCGGCCTTGAGGGCCTTGCGGATGATGTCTTCGGCGCTGTCGCCCGGAGCACACGCTTCCCGGACCAGACGCGCTATCTCGGCCGGCTTGTACCCGAGCGATTGCAGCGCCACGCTGGCCTCGGTCATCGGATCGCGCGCCCTGTCACTTCCGGCCGGCGCGAGCGACACAGCACCAGGTGCGTTTACGCGATCACGCAATTCCACCAGCATGCGTTCGGCCGTCTTCTTCCCGATGCCGGGTATGCGCGTCAACGCCGCGACATCGCCGCCATGGATCAGTCGCGCGAATTCATCGGCATTGACCGCGGACAACACCGCAAGAGCAATGCGCGCGCCAATGCCGCCGACCTTCTGCAAATTGCGAAACAGCGTGCGTTCGCCTTCGCTCAGGAAACCGTACAGCGCCACCGTGTCGTCCTTGACCGCGTAGTGGGTATACAAGAACACTTCGCGACCGGTTTCAGGCAGATCGAAAAACGTGGACATCGGCGCTTCGAGTTCATAGCCGACGCCGCTGACATCGATCACCAGCCAGGGCGGTTGCTTGGCTTCGAGTCGCCCCCTGAGACGTCCGATCACCGTCTGCGTCTCCAGGCGATACGCGGGATGCCCAGGCGCGCGACGCTGGCGCGCGTGTGCGCGTGCGTCAGCGCCAACGCCAGCGCATCGGCAGCGTCGGACTGCAATTTGCCTTCGAGATCCAACAGGATGCCAACCATGTGCTGCACTTGCCTCTTGTCCGCCGCACCGCCCCCGACCACCGCCTGCTTCACTTCGCGCGCGGCATACTCGGTCACCGCGATACCACGCGCGACGACCGCGCAGATCGCCGCACCCCGCGCCTGCCCGAGCTTGAGCGCCGAATCGGGATTGCGCGCCATGAACACGCGCTCGATCGCCACCTCGTTCGGCCGATGCGTATCGATGATCGCGCAGATCTCGTCGAATATCTGCTTGAGCCTGAGTGCAAAACTGTCGTTGGCAACCAGATCGAGCGCGCAGTGGAACACGTGCCGGCTCGATCCGGCGTCGGCCACATCGATGATACCGATGCCGGTGCGCCGACTGCCCGGGTCGATTCCGAGGATGCGCACCGCGGTGGCGGCTCGTTGTGCGATGACGGTCACGTCGCGCTACGCGTACGCGTCGGCCGGCAGGTCGGCATTCGAATACACCGCGCGCACGTCGTCGAGATCGTCCAGCCAGTCGAGCAACCGGGCGACCGCTTGCGCCTGGTCGCCTTCAAGCGTGACGTCGGTCTCCGCGCGCATCGTGATTTCCGCTTCGGCTGCATCGAGATCCGCCGCTTTCATGGCGTCGAGCACGGCATCGAATGCTTCCGGCGTGGTCAGGACCTCGACCGAACCATCTTCGGGAAACGAGATCACGTCGTCGGCGCCGGCTTCGATCGCCGCCTCCATGATGCGGTTTTCGTCCGCGCCGGGTGCAAACGACAGCACGCCGCACTTGCGGAACAGATAGCCCACCGAGCCGTCGGTTCCGAGGTTGCCGCCGAACTTTGAAAACGCGTGGCGCACATCGGCGACCGTGCGCAGGCGATTGTCGGTGGTGCATTCGACGATCACCGCGGCTCCGCCGGGTGCGTAGCCTTCGTAGCGCACGTCCTCATAGTGAACGCCTTCGAGCTCGCCGGTCGCCTTCTTGATCGCGCGCTCGATCGCGTCGCGCGTCATGTTGGCGGTCAGCGCCTTGTCCATTGCCAGGCGCAGGCGCGGATTGGCCGCGGCGTCACCGCCCCCGGCACGCGCCGCCACCGTGATCTCCCGAATCAGCTTGGTGAATACCTTGCCGCGTTTGGCGTCCTGCGCGTTCTTGCGGTGCTGGATGTTCGCCCATTTGGAATGGCCCGCCATATGAGACCTGCAATCTTTCAACCGCAAACTGGAGATTTTATCAGGCCGCGCGCCGGCCCATGTGATAGCTCGAAGCGCTCAGCCACGCGGGAACGCTCCGTTCTGCAGGAAAGCGGAACAAAGCGCAGCCGCTTCGGACGAAAACAGGAGGCCCGTATGACTGGCCGCGATCACGCGGTGATCACTGATTCCCGGCAATTCGGTTTCGGCCACTGTCACCGTTCCGTCGCCCGGCCCGGCCCATCCGCCGAACAGAAATCCGAGTCCGAGCGGCAGACGCCCGGCGATCACCCCGACGGACCGCCGGCCGTCCCAGGTCTGCAATCCGCCGGCAAGCATCTCGTGGCTGCGACCGAGCATCCAGCGCCCCCCGGGCCAATGTGCGAAGCCACGCGCGGCCGAACTGCCCCGCAGCGGCGAACCGAGGCATACGACGCGCCCGGGCGGCAAATTGTCGGCTTCCTGGATCATCTTGAGTGCAAGCACGCCGCCGAGACTGTGCCCGACCAAATGAACTTCGTCCGCCGTGCTTGCGCGCATGCATGCCTGGAGCCGCGCGAGCGTGCGATCCGGATATCCCGCGACGCTCTCGTATTCGAACAACTCAACCGAGAAGCCGTCCGCGCGCAGACGCCGCGCCAGCGGTTGCAACGTGATCCCGCGCATCCAGATGCCGTGCAGCAGGATGACATGCGCGCTCACGGGACGCGTACGCCCCGCGGCGGACTTCCTGCGCCGGTCAATGTTTTCCAGACAACTGGATATGCAACTCCTTGAGTTGCGCGTCCGGAACCGAGGAGGGCGCCTCGGTCATGAGGTCCTGCGCGCTGGTGGTCTTCGGAAACGCGATGACGTCCCTTATCGACTCCGTTCCTGCGATGAGGGCCGCAATGCGGTCGATCCCGAAAGCGATCCCGCCGTGCGGCGGCGCACCGTAGCGCAACGCTTCGAGCAAAAAACCGAATTTCGCTTCGGCCTCTTCGCCGCCGATCCCGAGCAGATCGAATACTGCACTCTGCATCTCGGCGCGGTGGATGCGGATCGAGCCGCCGCCGATCTCGTTGCCGTTCAACACCATGTCGTAGCCGCGCGACACTGCATTCCTCGCGTTCGCGACCAGGTCGGCGACATCGTCGACGGCCGGCGCAGTGAACGGATGATGCAGAGCGACGTAGCGCCGCGCCGCCTCATCGTATTCGAACATCGGGAAATCGGTCACCCAGAGCGGCTTCCACGCGTTTTCGACGAGGCCGCGATCGCGCCCGATCTTCAAGCGCAGCGCGCCCATGAAATCACTCACTGTCTTCCAGGGACCCGCGCCGAAGAACACCAGATCGCCGGTTGCGGCCGCAGTCGCATCGAGCAGCCCGGCCAGCGTCGCGTCATCGAAGAATTTGGCGATCGGCGAATTGACGCCATCGCGCCCGGCCGCGCGATCCGCCACCTTGAGCCAGGCGAGCCCCTTGGCCCCGTATTTGGCTGCGTGCGCGGCGCAATCGTCAATCTGCTTGCGGCTCAGATCAGCGCCGCCGGGAACGCGCAATGCCGCTACTCGCCCGTCGGCGTGATGCGCCCAGTCGGAAAACACCTTGAACTGGCTGGTTTTCACCAAATCGGCGACGTCGACCAGCTCGAGGGCGATGCGCAGGTCGGGTTTGTCCGATCCGAATCGACGCATCGCCTCGGCGTAGGTCAGCCGCGGAAAGGGATCGTCCAGTTGGACCTGCGCGACTTCGCGCAACACATCGCGCACCATGGCCTCAACTGTTTTTTGCACGAGCTGCTCGTCGACAAAAGCAAACTCGATGTCGAGTTGGGTGAATTCGGGTTGGCGGTCGGCGCGCAAGTCCTCGTCGCGGAAGCAGCGCGCAATCTGGTAGTAACGATCGAAGCCCGCAACCATGAGCAACTGCTTGAACAACTGCGGCGATTGAGGCAACGCGAAGAACTCGCCCGCATGCAGGCGCGATGGCACCAGGTAATCGCGCGCGCCCTCGGGCGTCGCCTTGGTCAGGATCGGGGTTTCGATATCCTGGAAGCCGGCGGCATCGAGCCAGTGGCGCAGCGCGGAAACCAGACGGGTGCGCAAGCGCAATTTCCTCTGCATGTCCGGCTGGCGCAGGTCCAGGTAACGGTATTTGAGGCGCATCTCCTCGCTCGGGTTCTCGTGCAGCGCGAATGGCAGATTCGCGGCGCTGTTGAGCACCTCGATGGTGTCGGCCAGCACCTCGACGCGGCCGGTCGGAATGCGCTCGTTGATGTTGCTGCGTGCGCGCACCTTGCCGGTGACGCGCAGGCAGAACTCGTAGCGCACCTGATTCGCGATCGCGAACCCGGCTGCATTGTCCGGGTCGACGACAATCTGCACGATACCCTCGTGGTCGCGCAGATCGATGAAAATCACGCCGCCGTGGTCGCGACGCGTGTCCACCCATCCGCACAGCGAAATGGTGTGGTCGATCAAGGCCTCATCGACGAGACCGCAAAAATGGGTACGCATGAATGCTCCGCAGACGGCATCGCGAGTTCGCCCGAACGGGTCGCGAAGCGCGGAATGCTACGGAGGATTGCGCCTTACTGCAAAGAAGCCGAACTGCAAGGGGCGCCGAGCGCGCAACACCCGCCAAGTCAGGCGGGGTGCCTGCACGCGCGCGCGGCCATCGACTCCACGTCAAGCTCGATCGGACAATGCGTCCACGCGCAGCTTGATGATCATGCCACCCGGCGCGCCATTGCGGCGCGCCGGATACGAAAGGATTTGCTGCAACAAATCAGCGCCAGCGACGATCGACGCGGAATATTGCCTCACAACCATTGTCGACCCAGATTCCTGCGCGATTGAAGCCCCAAGTGCGACCTCGCACGCAACTCGAATTGGAAAGCTGTCGCTCGATGCGCACATCGCTGCCGCGACCGGTATCCACGAGGCACATGTTGTAGCGGAAGTTCTGGCTGCCGCAATGCACACGAATCGCGGTATTCCAACCCGCGCCTGGTCGCCACCCGTCGTGCCCGCGGTGCCCGTCGTACCTGCCGTCCTCGTCATGCCCGCCGCGTCCGACACGGGCGAAGCGGCCAGCGCATCCCTTGTCCACCCAGATGCCGCCGCGATCAATACCCCAGGTCCGTCCCCTTACGCATGCCGCACTCGACGTCTGGCGCACGAGTTCCGCATCACGCCAGGGAACAGAGCAATGTGACGGTCGAAAATCCCGACTCTCGCAGGTCACGACATCGCGACGATGATCGTCGCGACGATCGCGGGCGTGCACCGATGCGATCGGCAGCAAGAAGAGGCCCAACACCAGCAGGGTTGCGCAACGTACAGTCATGATCATTTCTCCCGATGTGGAAACGCAGCCGGAGTCTACAAGGGCTTGCTGAAGCACAGCGGAATGGGCACCGTCCGCTGACGTCGCTTACGACGATGAAGACGCTGCCGGTTTCGCTGCCGTGGATTTTTCCGTAGCGGTTTTTGCGCTGCTCGTGGATTCTCCGCCGGACGAAGAGGCCGCGGGCTTTTCCGGTTTCTTGTCGGCAACCGGCTTCGCCTCGGACGGCGTGTCCACCTTGGCGTCCGTCTTCGGCGGCTCGTCGCCACCCGCAAGGTTGCGCCGGGTGTCGCCCTCCTTCTTGAAATCGGTCTCGTACCAGCCAGCGCCCGCCAGACGGAACGCCGGGGCATTCAAGCGCCGATGCAGTCGCGGCTTGCCGCATTCGGGGCAATCGACCGGATCGGCATCCGACAGTTTCTGCAGGCGCTCGAATCGATGGCTGCAGCTGTCGCATTCGAATTCGTAGATCGGCATCGAGATCTCGCTGACGTGACGCCGCGCGTGCGACGTGGCGCTGTGGATTTTGCAGCTGGCACGATGTTTTTCAAGTCCGCGCTATATCGAGCTCGATCCGTTGCGCGCGGCCATGGTCCAAACGCCGAAGGACCACCGCTGATAGAGCGTGCAGGTATCGCACCGGACGACTGAATCACCTGCGATCGTATGCCAGCCAGGAGCGCGCGCCTGGTGACGCGCGCTTCCAACGCATGGTCGAAACAACCCTGGGGCCCAGTCACCTACCGCCCGCGGGCGGCCAAGGCTGACCAAGACGAGAGATGAGGCTTGATTGGCCACGTCCCCTTTAATCACCTACTCTGCGGTACGCAACTCGCCAACGGCAACCCCTGAAGGATCGCCATGCCAACGTCCAGCGCGCGGCAACTCGGATTCTGGATGTGCGTGGCCCTGGTCGTCGGCAACATCATCGGCTCGGGCATCTTCCTGCTGCCGGCCTCGCTCGCACCGTACGGGTTGAATAGCGTATGGGCGTGGCTGCTGACCTGTGCGGGCGCCATGGCGCTGGCGATGGTGTTCGGTGGATTGAGCCGCGCTTTTCCCGAGGCCGGCGGGCCTTACGCCTACACGCGGATGGCGTTCGGCGACATGCCCGCTTTCGTGGTGCTCTGGACATACTGGATTTCGCTGTGGATCGGCAATGCGGCGATCGCCACCGCAGGCGTGAGCTATCTCAGTAATTTGTTGCCCTGGATCGCCGAGCAGCGCGGCGCGTCGGCGATCGTCACCGTGCTGTTCGTCTGGCTGCTGGCCGCAGTGAATGCCTGGAGCACGCGTGCTGCGGGCGAGCTGCAAATCGTCACAACGGTTGTCAAGCTGGTTCCATTGCTCGGCGTGGTCGGCCTCGGCGTGTGGCTTGCAATGAACGGCAGCAGCCATTTGAACAGCGCTCATCTCGCGTCGTCGAAGTTCAACCTCAACGCGGTCACCGCAGCCGCGACCCTGGTGTTGTTTGCATTGTGCGGAGTGGAATCGGCGGCGGTCGCGGCGGACAAGGTGAAGGATCCGGCGCGCACGATTGCGCGTGCCAGCCTTGTCGGAACCGCGATAGCGGCGACCGTCTACGTCATCGCCAGCACGACCGTCCTGCTGTTGATTCCCAGCGACCAGCTTGCGCATTCGAACGCGCCGTTCGCCGATGTCGCGAACCTGTTCTGGGGTTCGTCGGTTGCACACTGGTTTGCACTGTTCGCTGCGATCAGTTGCTTCGGCGCGCTCAACGGCTGGACGCTGCTGTGCGCGGAGATTCCGTTCCAGTTCGGCAAGAGCGGACTGTTCCCGAAAATCTTCGCCCATCAATCGCCGCGACAGACGCCGACCTTCGCGTTGTTCGTGTCGAGCCTGCTGGTCACCGTGCTGGTGTTGATGAACTTCGGAAAATCGATGGTCGAGGTCTTCACCTTCATGGTGCTGTTATCGACGACGGCGACCCTGGTGATGTATCTGTTGTGCGCGCTGGCGTTGTTGAAGCTGCTGCGCAGTGGCGCGATGGCGGCGAGCAAACCGACATTCGCGCTGGCGATCGCAGGTGTGCTCGGCACGGTGTTTGCGCTTTGGGCGATCATCGGAGCCGGCCTCAGCACCGACAGCAAGACCTGCGGCGAGGCGCTGGTCTGCTGGACGCCCTGGCAGTCCAATGCGGTGTACATGGGATTTGCGCTGATGGCCGCCGCGGTGCCGGTGTATTACGCGATGCGCTCGCAAAAAAGGCAAAAAGGGGCCGTGGCAAATTAATAGCGAACGGGGTTGGCGAACGGTGTCAGATGCTGCCGGTTTCGTGGACACCATCCTGAGCCAATTGCCTCTGCCGCTCGAACTGCATCGGGCTGATTTAGCGGAGGGTCGAGTGGCGCCGTTTGCTGTTGTAGAACCGCTCGATATAGTCGAATACCTCGGCCTTGACATCATTTCGCGTGCGGCAGACCTTTCCGTAAGTGCGCTCCGTCTTGAGTGGAGCGACATGGAAATCCAATCGGCCGATCCTGGAACGATCGCAGTGACCTGCTAGATACCCGTCTGTTCGAGGATCTCGATCAAGTGCGTGAAATCGCCGGAGGTTGAACACCCTGGTCAATATTGAACGAGAAAACCCTCGCCTATCCGGTCAGTTTTGCGAACGATCGAGGCGCCTAGCCTTCGCGCCCGTGTGTGTGCTGCCGAACATACGCGCACGCTGCCCGACGCTACCCTCGTGCGAGTGCTCTTGACAACGGGTGCAACCTATACAGCGGCAGTGCAGTGCGACTCGCACCGCAGGAACCTATGACTACACGATCGAGTGGAACATTTTGTCGCTCGACACCAGCGCCCTCAGATCAAGCCTTGAAGAGCATGTGGCGGATGCACAATCTTCGCTCTTCATGTCCGCCAAATCCGTCATCGAAAATCCACAGGTGTACGGAGAATCGACGGTGACTCCAAGCATCGAATGCGACTCAGGCAAGAACAATCATATTGATACGGAACTCGCTATCGACGCGCGCGCACGATGCGCTTTCGCAAATCCCTGTCGGGCGCAGATCGGACGCATTGGAGAGAGCCCCACGCGTAGTCAACTTCGGACCCTCTCGTTGGACCGTTTGCGCATGAGGGCGGCGCGCGTCCACATGGAAGAATGCCGAAATCGGTTCGGCGCGCAATGATCGCTCCGCCAACGAATTCCACCTGGCCGCCTCTCGCTCGAAGCGCAGCCGACGCTCTCGAGGCTGCGAAGGCGCTCGCGGTGAAGTTCGGCCTTCCGATGGCAGAGCTCGATGCGAAGATTCCGCAAAGCCTGCTTGATGAAGTTCCTGCGGCGATCGCTCGTGATCATCACGCCTTGCCGCTTGGCTACCGCAACGAACAACTGCGTGTCGCGATGTCGGAACCTTTCGACGGCGACACGCTGCAGCTGCTGCAGTTCCTGACCGGGCGCTCGTTGCTGATCGAGGTCGCTCCGGAGGATGCGCTTCTGCGCAAGATCAACGCGTCATACGAATTCCTCGACGAGAATCGAGATTTTGCGACGCTCGAGGCCACCGCCGACAGACCGGATAGGAGTAGCCACAAACTCGAGCTCGAGGCGATTTCAGCTGCCAAGCCGGTCGTGCGCCTGGTCAACAACGTCATCATGGAGGCGATCCGCCGAAACGCCTCGGACATTCATGTCCGGCCCGGCGAGACAGACGTCGAGCTGATCTTTCGCATCGACGGCGATCTGATCCTGATAAGGCGATTTCCCCGGGCGCTTCTGCGCGGCATCGTCGGCCGCATAAAGATCCTGAGCGTCATGGACATCACCGAGCATCGCCTGCCGCAGGACGGGCAAATCCATTTTCGAGACCACGAGAACGCGATCGACATCCGCGTCAGCATCATGCCTTCGATCGAAGGCGAAAGCGTCGTCATGCGCCTGCTCCTCGCCACCATGGGCACGAAGAACATCGCGGGAATCGGCCTTTCGCCCGCCGATACGCGACACTTCAAGGATGCACTGGACCGCAGCAACGGGATGATCCTGGTCACAGGACCGACAGGGTCCGGCAAGACGACGACGCTCTATGCGGCCCTCAAGGAAGTGATTCAGAAGAACGTCAACATCATTACCGTCGAGAATCCCGTCGAGTTCCACATCCCCGGCATTACGCAAATTCCGATCAACTCGGATATAGGGATGACCTTCGCCGCGGCGCTTCGAAACATTCTTCGCCATGACCCGGATGTGATCATGGTCGGCGAAATCCGTGACCAGGAGACCGCCAAGATAGCAGTGGAAAGTGCGCTGACCGGGCACCTTGTACTGTCGACACTGCACACCAACTCCGCGGTATCGACCATCGCGCGTCTGATCGAAATGGGTGTGGAGAGTTATCTCCTGAGGGCAACCCTGCTGGCCGTGCTTGCCCAGCGCCTGGTCAGGCGCATCTGCCCGGACTGCAAGGAGCTCGAGGAGATCGATCCGCATGTGCGCGAGCTGATGGGCGTCTCGGAAACGGAGCAATTCTTCCACGGTGCCGGCTGCGCCAACTGCAGTGGCACCGGCGTGCGCGGTCGTCGAATGACCTACGAATACCTGACAGCGACCCCCTTGCTCCGGAAGCTGATCGTGACCGGCGTAGACGAGTCGGTGCTGCAGGAACAGGCCTTGCGCGACGGCATGCTCCCGCTGACCCGACATGCCATCGGCATTGCCCGCGCACACGAGATTTCCCTGCAGGAAGCTTACTTGACCCGATTGGAGTGACCAAAATGCTCGAACTCACCGCGTTCATGCAAATGATGGCACGCAAGAAGGCTTCCGACTGTTTTTTCAGCGTCGGCGGCCCGCCCTCGATCAAGATCGAAGGCGTCACGACCCATCTGGGCGAGACGGCGCTGACCGGGGAGGACGTACGCACCATGGCGTACTCGATCATGAACGACAAGCAGCAGAAGGAGTACGAGACGACGCTCGAGATGAATCTGGCCATCGGATTGCCGGATTTCGGGCGCTTTCGCGTCAACATCTACCGGCAGCGCGACAGCGTCGCCATCGCTGTCCGATACATCACCAGCGATATCCCGCGTCTCGATCAGTTGCACCTCCCGACGATGTTGGAGGAACTGATCATGCTGCCGCGCGGGCTGATCCTTGTGGTGGGCAGCACCGGATCCGGAAAGTCCACCACGCTGGCCGCGATGATCGATCACCGGAACCGGAACAGAACCGGGCACATCCTGACCATCGAGGAGCCGATCGAATTCCTGCATCGACACCTCCAGTCGATCGTCGACCAGCGCGAGATCGGACTTGATACCCTCTCATACGAGAACGCCCTCAAGAACGCGATGCGCGAAGCGCCCGATGTCATCCTCATCGGCGAGATCCGCGATCGCGAAACCATGAAGCACGCGATCGCTTATGCCGAAACGGGGCACCTGTGCCTCTCGACGCTGCACGCGAACAATGCCAACCAGACGCTCGACCGCATCATCAACTTCTTCCCTGACACAGCGCGGCACCAGCTGCTCATCGACCTGTCATTGAATCTTCAAGCGGTAGTGGCAATGCGTCTGATCAAGGGCGTGGACGGAAAACGGGTACCTGCGGTCGAGCTGATGCTGCGCACGCCCTATATTGCTGACCTGATCGAAAAAGGCGACATCGATCGTCTCAAGGACGCCATGAAAGAAGGCGTCAACGTCGGCATGCAGACGTTCGACGAATCCTTGTTCCGTCTCTACAGCTCCGGAGCAATCACTCTTGCCGACGCGCTGGAGAATGCGGACTCGCATACTGACCTGGCGTTGCGTGTGCGCCTTACGCAGGCACCGGCAGAAGCCGAGGGCATGAGCATGGAGCAAATGAAATAGATGTCTCCTGCGCTGTCGCGCATCCAGCCGCCAGCCAGCGCGCGCGTCGCTTGCGATGTCGATTCGATCGCACGGCGATACTGGCCCGATGGCAGATTCCTTGTTGTTGACGGTAACCTGCACGCGCAGGCATCTGAGCGTCAGCGCTGGGCCGCAGCCCCGTCGGCGATCCCGAAGGGCTGCCCAACCTTTGGGCGGAAAATCGGGACCGGCGCTCCAGGTTTCGTCATCGACGACACTGTAAATGGCAGTATGCGCGAGGTCCGCCGGTTGATCGTCGGGCGCGCCGGTGCAAAAAAACAGTGCGATCCGGACGCAGGATGCACGGCCCGGTTTCTTGGAGTCCGCGCACTGCCGCCCCACTCCGCGCGCACCGCCCGCAGGGCCGCACTCGGCGCGCTTTGGGGGATCGGTGGGAATTGGCCGCGCACCGCGCGCCTGGGCGGCCCTGCAAGGCCGAATAGCCACCCGCAGACGTCCGATTCGGGCCCAAATCCGCGCTTGCGCGACCGCCGCCTACTCGCCAGACGGCCCGGAAACGGCGTTTGAACTTCCCATACTCTCGTCCGCTTCGCTGTCAATGTCAGCTTCAAGACTCGGTGAGTAGATGGGTCCGCCTCGTACACGATGCAACACGCCGGTCAAACCCCGACTGCCAAGTGTCAATACGCAACCAACGATGATTTGAACGACCGGTTTCAACAATATCTTTATGGTAAGGCTTGTACCGGCGTCGCCCACAATGCCCATTTGGCGAAAAAACAGCACTGGCAGAATTTTGGAGGCCAGGTCGATAAATCCGGTCATGACAAACCACATCCCCAACACGACTAGTGCTGCATGTTGCATTTGTTCCGCCGAAACCGGGCTGTCGAAGACCTGCCTGCTCGACCTGGCAGCGGCAGGCCGCGCCAGCAATCCGGGATACAACCAAAGCAAGAACGCGACCACGACGATGCTGACGCTCCAAAACAGCAACGGCATAAGTGAGTGATGGCCAAGGTCGCCATTGGTCACAGCGACATACGCGCCCGGGAAGGTCAACAGCACGTTGATACCAAGCCATAGGGCACCGAGTCGAATCGTCATGCAAAGAACGGTATAGATTGAACTCTTCATGAATTTCTCCTGCACTAAGATCCAAAATAACAACGAGCCAATCCAACGAAAATGTCCAGTCCCAGTCCTGCAGCTGGTGTTCGTCCAGCTACAGGGCCAGGGCCACGCCGACCAGCCCGGCCGCCGCAGTCGATGCATCCTGGGTCAGGTACTGCATGGCGCCGTACAGGCCGCGGCGCGACGAGGGCATGAGCATGGAGCAAATGAAATAAATGTCTCCTGCCTGTCGCGCCTCCAGCTCACCCCAAGGCCATATACACGACTGCAACCGCAGCGTTTGCCAATCCGCCATTCACTCGGTCACTTGCAAGGGAGTCCATACACGCATGGTTAGGCGCGTGTTCGTTCAATGCCATCTTGGATCGCCTCTTTTAGAATATCCATGTGAATGTCCTTGAGTGCTTTGAACTTGATACAGTACCCTGTGATGCTCGCCTTTCCGATCGCGTGCGCGTACTTTCCTTGCAAATAGTTCTTGTCGTCTATCCCCATGATGTAGACCGACAGACCTGTTGAGTTCGCGCTAATACCCGCTTGATAAAATTCCTTGGTTTTCCCGTCAGCGTATTTTTTGCTCAGCGTGCCATAACCTATGTTTGGGTTGGACACCACCTTGCCCTTTTTGTCTTTGCCGTCGAGAAACCAAAGTTTGCAACCTTTATTCATCTCCAAAATGGCGCTATGGAGCCTCCGCATGTCGGCTTGCTTGGGCTCCGGTATCGATTCGAGATAGCGATTGATCTGATCATCCAGTCCCATCGCACGCCTCCGGGGAGATTGGTCACGCACCTAACGCTGGAGTTGAGCGGCGGCGCAGCCGTCCGCCTCGAATGACGAATGGACTCCCCACGAAATACCATGGCAAACGAACCGGTCCCCCGGGACGAGCAGGCCGATAACTCTTCTGACCTTGCGTGGCCGATTGAACGTGTGGCTTCGTCCCGGCGGATTCCATCACGGCCCGAGCAACCGCTGCTCACCCCAAGGCCGACTACATGACTGCAACCGCATCGCTTGCCAAACAGCAACTCGGTCACTTGCAAGGGGAGTCCATACACGAATGGCTAGGGCTTACCGGGTTCAAGGCCTGCCCAAGTGGCCTTGCCACTGAGGCGATTTACCAGGATGGGATCACGAGCGATGTTTCCCGCGGCCCCGATTTTCAGCGGAAATATCCAATAGTCGCCGCGCAGGTGCGGCTCGGTTACGCCGCCCTCGATGCGGATTTCGTTCGCATAAAACCTGTTTGCTATCACGGTGGCTTCGGCTTTCGAAAGACCTGAAGCTTTTTCACCTTCCGCAGAAAGTGCAAGCAGCGAAACTAGCGCAAGCGCGCAACCCAACAGCTTGGCGACGAGACGCATAGGTAAGCCCTGACGCTTGAGCCAAGTGGCCGCTGCCACGATGCGCATGAAGATACCGCGGCCCATCGCAGCGGTCCACTTGACTGATCGAATGGCCTCTCCCCATGTCGCCACACGGCTTCGATGAGCCAGACTGATGTCTCCATCAGGACACGGGATCACGAGAGGAGTCCGCCATGCATGCTACGACCAAATCCGCCGCTGCTTCCACGGGCGCAATCGACTTGACCAAGGAGGTGTTCGAACTCGCGTTCGCCGATGCCAATGCGTATATCCTCGAGCGACGTCGCTTGAACCGAACCGCCTTTCCCTCCAAAAAGGGGACGTGGCAAATTAAGCCCACGCCTACGCGCCGCCGGGATCTTCCACCGACAGACGCGAACGGCATAAACCGCAGAGTGGTCGCGGGTCCCAACGGATCGTTGCCATGCCACGACTGCCGCGTCTGGAACTGCCTGGCGTGCCCATGCACGTCACACAGCGAGGTATCAATAAGGGCGCAATCTTTCTATTGATGCCGACGATCGCTACCACTTCCGGCGTCTGCTGCGCCGCGCCTTTCGCGATCACGACATCGCCCTGCATGCATTCGTCATGATGGACAACCACTTCCATCTGCTGCTCACGCCGAGCGCTGTCGGGACCCTGTCACGCGCCATGCACTGGGTCGGCCAGTCCTACGTGCAGGCCTTCAATCTCAGGCACAGGCGATGTGGTGCGCTGTGGCAAGGGCGATTCAAGTCCTGCCTTGTGCAGAGCGAGCGCTACCTGTTGACGGTCATGCGCTATATCGAGCTCAATCCGGTGCGCGCGGCCATGGTCCAAGCGCCGGAAGACTACCGCTGGTCGAGCGTGCACACACACCTCGCGCGCGCCCGCGATCCGCTCATCACTCCCCACCCGCTTTATCTCGCCATGGGGCATGATGAAGCCGACCGCGCCCGCGCCTACCAAGAGTGGCTGGACGCAGGTATCGCCCCGGATGACCTGAAGCACCTGCGATCGTATGCCAGCCAGGAGCGTGCGCTTGGTGACGCGCGGTTCCAGCGCATGGTCGAAACCACCCTGGGGCGCCCAGCCACCTACCGCCCGCGCGGCCGGCCAAGGCTGACCAAGGCGAGAGATGGGGCTTAATTAGCCACGTCCCCTTTAATACACGAATCGTCGTAGGAGGCCTGCGCCGCCGCAGGGTCCAATACCCGTTCTTTGTCTGACATGCCGTGCCTTGCCTATCTCTCCGCCCAACATTTGAGGTCGTCAGGTGGCGCGGCGCCGATGCTCATGAGCGCGCGCGGGCCACCGTGCATGTTGCCGTCAGGCGTGTGCCGCCTGCGGATCAATCGCTGCCTTGTAGATCGAATTCTTCGGTGCCGCCATCAGACGGCGCACCATGGGCTCGAACTCGCCTAGCGGCAAAGTCTCGGCGCGGTGACGGTGCCCGACGGCTTGCATGCCGACGTACAGTGTACGGGGGCGCTTCCAGCGGTACACGTCCGCGTCAGCACTGTCCCTGACACCTTTTTCCCGCGAAATTGTCTCCGGCACCTTTTTCGGGTCGACTCTGACCCCTGTTTTGGACCAACATAGCGCCCATGAAGCGCCGCCCGACTGCCATCTCACTCTTCACCGGATGCGGTGGATCCGACGCTGGTCTCACGGCGGCCGGTTTTGATGTTGTCATGGCGAACGACATATTCGATTACGCAGCTGAGGTTTACCTCGCCAATTTTCCGGAGACCGAGTACGTCGTCGGCGACGTTCGTGATGTCCGGACTTTTCCCTCTGCCGACCTTGCCGTCGGTTGTTACCCATGTCAGGGCTATAGCCAAGGCGGGGCTCGTGACTCGACCCGAGGCATCAACTACCTCTATCGAGAGTTCGGTCGCGCTTTGCGCACGGTTCGGCCCAAGGCGTTTATCGTCGAGAATGTGTCCGGTCTAACGCGCTCTGACAATCGAGAGCTGTTCGCGAAGCAACTCGCGAACTTCCGGCAGGCTGGATATGTCGTAGATTGGAAGCTACTCAACGCTGCCGATTTTGGTATCGCGCAGGAGCGCTTTCGCGTCATCGTCGTTGGTATCCGGAAGGATTTGGATGTCGAGTACACATTTCCGCGCCCCACTCACGGCCCAGAAGCTAGGAAGCGCTATGGCAACAATCAGCCAAGCCCTAGCTGGTCTGCCGGCCTGGCCCGAAGGTGAATTCAATGACGAGGAGTTTCATTGGTACTACTTGTCTAGGAACCGTCGCCGCGACTGGAACGAACCGTCAAAAACGATCGTGAGCCGCGCGAGGCACATGCCGCTCCACCCAATGAGCCCGAAGTTGATTCGGATCAACGTCGACGAATATCACTTCGCAAGCGACAAGCCAGCGCTTCGCTTTAGCTATCGAGAGGCCGCGCGTCTGAAGGACTCGGAGACCTGAGAGTTTCTAGATACATGCGGCATGCACTCACGCTACAAGGTCGTCGGAAATGCGGTACCGCCTCCATTGTTCGAGGCAGTCGCGCGCGCGCTGCCCAATGGGCTGTGGTAACGCGCGTGGCAAGTCCTTAAACGAAGACGGTCCGCTGCCCACGAACAGTGTCTATATAGGTGGGCAGTTCGACGGCATCTGCTGCTTCAAGATGGTTTAGCAATCGAAGTCGATCAACCAATACGACCTGGCTCACTTGGGCGTAGTAGGCCCATCGTCCATTGCCGCCACGGAAACTGATTGGGATAAACACCATGCGTGTCCATCGACAAGTGCGATTGAGAATGCCTTCAAGGATGTCGCAGATCTCCGCCTGCTTACTCGACCAGTCATCTCTGGAACATGCGCATTGGGCAAGCACTGAGGGAATGTTTCGCTTCTCGAACCTATCGAGATCCTTCCAGCCGACCAAGTAAATTCGAACGTCTCCACTATCACGTCGAGGAAAGTGTTCAGCTGTGGCTGCGGGTCGAGCACCGGTATCTCGCGCTAGCGTATTTAGCGGTTCTACCTTCGACCCTGCATAATCCATGTCATTGCGGGCGAACATCCTGACCATACCACCCTCCGGCCAGAGTCGCGATAGACCAAAAGGCATGTTTTTTCGAATGCACGCGTTAAAGACAAACGTTCAGCGTGGGGCACGAGCGGGAGATTGGCGCAAACCAAAAAGAATACATATCTCTTTTGAGCGTCCGATAGTTGCTCCGGTGCTCGCAAGACATTATCCCCGGACACTATAGAAAATGGATATCCATCGCCGAACGCTCGAGTTCTCCAAACGAGTTGCGCGAAAGTATCATCCAATTGTTCTTCGTCGCGAACAGATTGTTCGCGTTTAGGCTCACCGATAAGCTCATTACTCACCACCTGCACCAGCGTCCCGATATGTGATCCGCTAGGTCCGACTGAGACAACATTCTATCTCTGTCACACAAGAGCACCGCAAAGCTGCCCAGGTGCGTAGCGGAATCGCGAGGCCGATCAAGAGTCAGCATCGGTGTCGTCCTCAACTGCTTTTACTGCCGCTAGAAAAGACGCCAAGAGCGACCGAACCGCGCGACTAATCCTCTCTGCAGCTTCCTCATCAATCTTCTCAAGACCACTTACGTAGTGGAGAGTATCTTGAGCCGCCCGAAGATTCTTTTCAGTTTGAGCGACTTGAAATTTCGGAATGATTCGAGCGGACCAGACGTATACAAGTGGCGGCTCGAGCGACTCGCCCGCACGTAGACGCGTTCAATGCTCTTGCATTGGATACAACGCGTGCAAGTTTCGGGAAGTTGCGAGATTCGCCGAGTCTCGTCCCCGCTCCCCTCTCTGATAGAATACCCATCGAAAAAATTCTTCAAACTGCGAGAATTCAACGTCGGGTGTTGCACGTCGGTGATGCCTTGTATATTTATGAAGGATTGAATGCTCTCCCAGCCGATGCCTGTCGTCAGTAGCGAAAACTCGATGTCTTCCTGCGATTCTTCCAATGCGCGCGAGAACGCCAGTGTCGCGAGCGAATTCAAGAGGGAAAGTCAGGTAAGCAGTTACGACACATAATGAAGACTTGATGCCAATGGTTTTTGCGAGCGCTCGATTCCCTCCTGATCGGTGTGCCATCATGCGCTTCTCGCAGTCTCAAGTATCGCGCTGTGGCTAGCGATCCCCATTGCTGTACGCCTGTAATGTCCGATATCCCAGATAGTTCAGGATGGCGTCGAGTGTATCGAATACGATGGCCAGAACTACGTCTGGGGTATGTTTTGTGGCGTCTCTTGCTTGTTGGACTTCGCGTGGCTTTACCGGCGCAGCCACACCTGCTCGTAGGAGTTTGAGCGCCCCAAGCCTTCGATTCCCCTTCGACCACGGTGAAACCGCCTGCAGTCCTAGGAATGAAAGGATGGGCTCGCTACGAAAGTAGGCGTTCTCGCCGATGGAAAGCATGATATCGATCAAGTTTGCGTGCGGTAGTAAATACTCGATGACCTCCGGATCCCCGGCGCCGTGCAGGCTCTGAGGCAACCTGGATTCTCCGGGTGAAAATGAAGGTCTGCAAGCTGGATTTCTTGTACTTCGGTCATCGAGTGTTTTCCATTTGAACGGGCTGCGCGGTCGAAAATATCACAAGAGGCGTATGCCAACGCGCATATCCTCGAGCGACGTCGGTTGAGCCGAACTGCGTGTGCCAGGGCGTTGGACAACCGTGGTCCGTTACGCATGGTGATGGAAGCGTGCGGCTCGGCACATTACTGGGCGCGGCGCTTTGCGCGTTGCGGGCATCGCGTCGAGTTGCTGCCGGCGCACGACGTACGACCGTACGTGCGGCAGCAACAAGACCGATCGCACCGATGCGGCGGGTCTGCTGGAAGCGGCACGCTGCGAATCGATTCGTCGCGTGCCGATCAAGACACGCGAGCAACAAGGTATTCAGGGATTGCATCGCGTTCGCGAGTTCCACAAGGCGCAACGCACTGCGGCAATCAATCTCGTGCGCGACCTGCTGCGCGAATTCGGCGTCGATGATACCACTCGGCTCGGCCAAGGTTCGACCGGCGGTGCTGGCTGCGCTCGAAGAAGCCGAGAACGAGTTGCCGATGGCCCTGCGCGATACGCTGAGCGAGTCTGCTCGATCACGATCACCGTTGCCGAGCGCACCATGGTCGACATTGAAAAGCGTCTGCAGGCGTTCGCCGAGCGCGATCTGCGCAGCCAACGCCTGCAGCGCGCCGGCGGCATCGGCCTGATCACGGCGACGGCGCTCAGCGCATCGGTGGGTGACTTCGACCGCTTCCCTTCCGGTCGCCACTTCGCCAGTTCCCTCGGGCTTACACCGCGCGAGCATTCCAGCGGATCCACACGTCGACTCGGTCGGGTCACCAAGCCAGCGGCGATGTCTACCTGCGCATGCTGCTGGTCCACGGCGCGCGCGCTATGCTGCGCAGTGCCAAGGTCGCGGCGAAGAAACAGCAACCGCTCGATCGCACCCGCGCCTGGGCGCTCGCACTATCCGAACGCGTCGGCCACAACAAGGCGGCGGTTGCACTGGCCAACAAACAGGCTCGGCGACTATGGGCTGCCGAACATCATCGGCAGCACTTCGATCCCGATCACGTCAGCGTGCGATAGCACGCCGATGCACTGAGTTCCCACCCCGCGCTGCACCGAGTGAAGCACGATGGCAAACGAGTCGGTCCTCGGGACGAGCTAGCCGATAACTCTTCTGTTCCGCATGGCCGATTGAAAGTGTGGCTTCGTTCCAGCGGTTTCCATCATGGCCCGAGCACATGCTGCTCACCCCAAGGCCGACTACACGACTGCAACCGCATCGCTTGCCAATCACGCAATTCACTCGGTCACTTGCAAGGGGAGTCCACACATGAATTGTTAGGGTGCAAGGCCCAGCTAATCCAGCTTTGTGAGCGTGACCTTTTTCGAGCCGCCCTTCCTCGGACGAAATATCTCGATTCTGTAATGCTGTGGAATGGGGATTTCGGGAGCGCGCGGTAGTCTCGGCCTTAGGTTTCCGTTCCGGCGCTTTGATGTCCTCACACGGTTCCCAGAACTCGCCGGTGATGGGAAGTTGCTCGGGGAGGCGTGGAGCTTTAGCCAAACTAGTCGCCAGATCCCGCAAAAAGTCGGGAGAAGATGCAGCGTCTTGGCCACAGCGGTCCTGAACCTCAGCGACCGCTTGATCCGGCGTAGCCTGCCCGCGTTGAACCCGCTCGAACAGATTCTTGAGATAGAAGATTTCCCCGCCACTCTGATTAGAGTTTCCTCTCGTAGTTTTGCAGCCGAAGCGGCCTTTTGCCTGGTCAAAGAGAGCATTTGTGACATAAGAGGCCTGTTCTCGGATGGTCTGGACGCCTGATATGAAACTCCCATAGTTGCCTATGGCTAGATACAGAACTCCCGCAGTGGCGGCGATTTTTCCTGCTCCTTTAATCGAGCCCTCTTCAATTACAAGAGTGACTGCGTAATCGGTCAAATCGAGGTGGGACTCGATGTAGCTATCCCACTCATCAAACAGCGCGGTCGAGTAGTGCTCGAATTCGTTCTTCTCGAACCCAGCAGCCTTGATGTAGAACGAAGTTGTCACGACGTCAAGCATCAAACTCCCCCATTCTTTCCCTGCGCCCTAACTACAAATATACCCCGCATCCGGAGCGATAAGTCTTATCCTGCGCGCCGCGCGGAACGGCAGTCAAGGAAAAATCCGTCGGCGGGACATGGGCTTATCGTCCTTCGCGACATGCGCATACGCTGCAGCGTAGCGCGTTATCCGACGATTGTGAGTCGATATCACTTATCGCTCCGGATCCGAGGCAATAACGCCGGAGCGTGATGGGGCGCCGTGTCGCGCCGGTTCGACGACGTTTGCCGGCGAGCGCAGGTCATACGCTAGGGTTGAGCGCCATCAGCACCTTCGTGGGATGGATTGGCCGGCCTCATGTTCGCAACGAGCACTGCACACCACGCACTATAGAATCGGCAGCAAACAACGACTAACCGTTCATGCGTAGCCCTTCGACTTCGCCTGTCCTGAGCGTAGGCCGAAGGCCAAAGTCGAAGGGCTTAGGGTGCGCCCGCGGGAGAAGATGCCGCAGGCGGATGAGGGCGGGCCGTTAGTGAAGTTGACCCTTCGACTTCGCGCCTTCGGCGCTACGCTCAGGGTGAACGGTTGGGGGGTTCGCTACGCTCAGGGTGAACGGTTGGGGGGTTCGCTACGCTCAGGGTGAACGGGAATTATTCGATAGCTCGTGCCGGTTCAATAGCCATCAACGGCCCGTGCGAAACACCAGCCGCCCACCCTCGGCATCGACGCGCACGGTACCGCCGGGTGCGAAGCGCCCTTCGAGGATTTCCTTCGCCAGCGGATTCTCGAGTTGCTGCTGGATCGCGCGCTTGAGCGGGCGTGCGCCGTACACCGGATCGAAGCCGACATTGCCGAGCAGGTCGAGTGCGCGGTCGCTGATGTCCAGTTGCAACTGGCGCTCGCCCAGACGCTTCTCGAGCTGGGCGATCTGTATGCGCGCTATCTCGCGGATTTGCGCGCGATCGAGCGGGCGGAACACCACAATCTCGTCGAGCCGGTTGACGAACTCGGGACGGAAATGCGCCTGCACCACGCCCATGACGGCGGCCTTCATCTTGGTGTAGGCCTCCTCGCGATCGCCGCTGTCGCTGTCGGACAGATCCTGGATGGCTTGCGAGCCGAGATTGGAGGTCATCACGATCACGGCGTTGCGAAAATCGACCGTGCGTCCCTGGCCGTCGGTCAGGCGACCATCGTCGAGCACCTGCAGCAGGATATTGAACACGTCGTGGTGGGCCTTCTCGATCTCGTCGAGCAGGATCACCGAATACGGGCGCCGGCGGATCGCTTCGGTCAGATAACCGCCTTCCTCGTAGCCGACGTAACCCGGCGGCGCACCGATCAGGCGCGCGACCGAGTGCTTTTCCATGAACTCGCTCATGTCGATGCGCACCATGGCATCGTTGGAATCGAACATGAATTCGGCCAGTGCCTTGCACAGTTCGGTCTTGCCGACGCCGGTCGGTCCGAGAAACAGGAACGAGCCGATCGGACGGTTCGGATCCGACAATCCGGCGCGGGCGCGCCGGATCGCATCAGCGACCGCGTGTACGGCTTCGTCCTGGCCGACGACGCGCTTGTGCAGCGCGTCTTCCATGCGCAGGAGTTTTTCGCGCTCGCCTTCGAGCATGCGCGACACCGGAATACCGGTCCAGCGCGACACGACTTCGGCGATCTCGTCGGCGGTCACGCGATCCTGCAGCAGCTGGAAACCTTCTGTTTCCACTTTCTGCGCGGCCTTGAGCTGCGCCTCGAGTTCGGGAATGCGTCCGTACTGGATCTCGCTCATGCGCGCGTAATCCTGCTGGCGCGCGGCCGCATCGAGATCGAGCCGGGCCTGCTCGATCTGCTCCTTGATGCGTGTTGCACCGTGCAGGGTCGCCTTTTCGGACTTCCATATGTCGTCCATGTCCGCGAACTCGCGCTCGAGCGTCGCGATCTCCGATTCGAGATCCGCCAGGCGCTGCTTCGATTCCTTGTCCTTCTCCTTCTTCAGCGCCTCGCGCTGGATCTTGAGCTGGATCAGGCGGCGTTCGAGGCGGTCGAGCTCCTCCGGCTTGGAATCGATTTCCATGCGGATGCGCGAAGCGGCCTCGTCCATCAGGTCGATCGCCTTGTCCGGCAACTGGCGGTCGGCGATGTAGCGGTGCGACAGCGTGGCCGCCGCGACGATCGCCGGATCGGTGATCTCGACACCGTGATGCACGGCGTACTTTTCCTTGAGCCCGCGCAGGATCGCGATGGTGTCCTCGACGCTCGGCTCGCCCACGAACACCTTCTGGAAACGACGTTCGAGCGCGGCATCCTTTTCGACGTACTTGCGGTATTCATCGAGCGTGGTCGCGCCGATGCAGTGCAGCTCGCCGCGCGCGAGCGCGGGCTTCAACATGTTGCCCGCATCCATCGAACCCTCGGCCTTGCCGGCGCCGACCATCGTGTGCAATTCGTCGATGAACAGGATCACCTGGCCTTCCTGTTTCGAAAGGTCGCTGAGCACCGCCTTCAGGCGCTCCTCGAAATCGCCGCGGAATTTCGCGCCGGCGATCAGCGCGCCCATGTCCAGCGACAGCACGCGCTTGTTGCGCAAGCCTTCGGGCACCTCGCCGTTGACGATGCGCTGGGCCAGTCCTTCGACGATCGCGGTCTTGCCGACACCCGGTTCGCCGATCAGCACCGGGTTGTTCTTGGTGCGTCGCTGCAGCACCTGGATCACGCGGCGGATTTCCTCGTCGCGCCCGATCACCGGATCGAGCTTGCCCGATTCGGCGCGCGCGGTCAGGTCGATGGTGTATTTCTCGAGCGCCTGGCGCTGGTCCTCGGCGCCTTCGGACTGCACCTTCTCGCCGCCGCGCAGGTGCTCGATCGCCGCCTCGACCGGCGACTTGCTCGGCGCCTGCGGCTTTCAATGCAGCGCCGAGTTCACCCTTGTCGTCGAGCGCTGCGAGCACGAACAATTCGCTCGCGATGAACGCGTCGCCGCGCTTCTGGGCCAGCTTGTCGGTGAGGTTGAGCAGCCGGTTGAGTTCGTTGCCGACATTGAGATGGCCTTCCTGTCCGGCCACTTTCGGCAAGCGGTCCAGGATCTGCCCGACGCGCGTGCGCAGCGCCGGCACGTTGACGCCCGCCTGCGCGAGCAATGGCGTGGTCGAACCCCCTTGCTGGTCGAGCAGCGCAGCCATCAGGTGCGCCGGCTCGAGGATATTGTTGTCGCGTCCGACCGCGAGCGACTGCGCGTCGGCCAGCGCCTGCTGGAAACGCGACGTGAGTTTGTCCATTCGCATCGAGAATTCTCCCCGCATTGTCAGATGGGGCGCTGCGCGCCGGTGCGCAGGAAATGGTGTCAGGTTGGACCGGAATCAAGCGCGGCGCGGAGGTCCGGAGCGCTCCCGGGGTGCTGCGCAAGAACCTTTTCGAACCGCGCTTGTTGCGGACCCTGCTCGATCCCTCGCTCTACGAAACCTTCTGGCACGACATCAATCTGCTGGCGGGTATCGTCGAGGAGCTCAACTTCAATGCGCGGATCTGGACCAAGGCCTGATCGGCTTCCGGCGCGGAGCCATTTCGGCGAACTCCCGAGCGCCTACCTCGAGGCGGCGACTCGTCCTGCGGAAGATGCGCAGCGGGCTTGTGCGTTTGGTCAGCGCCGATGCATCCTTCACAATGAACAATGTGTCGTCATGCGGCGCGTCTGCGCTGCGATATCGGCATCGCGCATACCCGATGCATCAGCCATGCAAACCAGGGAACACGACATCGTCGATCATGCTTCGCCATTGCCGCCGCCACCGCAAGCCGATGCGGCACGCGTCGCGCTGTTTCTCGATCTTGACGGCAGCCTGCTCGACTTCGCCGAGCACCCCGCCGCGGTCGAAGTGACGCCGCTCATGCGTGCCACCTTGCGGCGCGTCGATCGCGCGCTCGGTGGTGCATTCGCGTTGCTGAGCGGACGCTCGCTCGAGCAGATCGATGCGATGCTCGACGTTCCAGAAATTTCCGCGGCCGGCCTGCACGGCGGCGAACGGCGCGAACACCCACGCGCGCAGGCAGCCCACTCGCGCACTGTCGCGCAGCGCAATCGCATCGACGCCCTCGGCAGTGAAGCGCGAGAATCGGTCGCCGCACTCGAAGGCGTCGAGGTCGAGGACAAGGGCACGGCACTTGCGTTGCACTATCGCCGCGCGCCGCAAAGCAGCGCACGCGTCGCCGAGATTGCCGATGCGCTGCTGCGCAAGGCCGGTACTGGATTCGAATTGCAGCGCGGCAACCACGTGGTCGAACTGAAACCGGCCGGCTGCGACAAGGGCGATGCGCTCGCGGCATTCCTGCGCGAACCGGCGTTCGCCGGACGCAGGCCCTGGATGATCGGCGACGACCTGACCGATGAGCACGCGTTCGAACGCAGCAATGCCGAGGGCGGCGTGAGCATCATCGTCGGACCGCGTCGACCGACCGCCGCGCGGCATGCGCTGGCCGATCCGCGGGCGGTGCGCGCATGGCTCGAACGACTGGCGGACTCCGCGGAGGCGAGGACATGAGCGCAGCCGATCACGCGCGCAGCGCACCTGACGAAGCAACCACGACCGCGTCGACTGCGGCGGAGGGCAGCCTCGATCTTGGCATCGTCGGCAACGGCAGCATCAGCGCATTGATCGACCGGCGCGGATCGATCGTGTGGTGCTGCGTCCCCGCGTTCGACGGCGATCCGGTGTTCTGCGCGCTGCTCCAGCCCGCCGCATGACGATGCGGGTTTTTTCGATGTCGCCATCGAAGGCGAGAACGCAAGTTCGCAGCACTATCGCGACAACAGCGCGGTGCTGGTGACGCGCCTCGACAGCAGCGACGGCAGCGCGATCGAAATCACCGACTTCGCGCCGCGCTACAAACAGCACGGCCGGATTTTCCATCCGATGAGCCTGATCCGGCGTATCCGCCCATTGGCCGGCGTGCCACGCATCCGCGTGCGGCTGCGCCCTCTCGCCGGCTACGGCGCGCGCCGACCGGAGATCACGTACGGATCCAACCACGCGCGCTTTGTGCTCGACGACCTTACTCTGCGCGCCACCACCGACATGCCGCTGCCGATGCTTCGCCGCGAGCTGCCATTCCTGCTCGAACGCGAGATCGTCATCGTCATCGGACCCGACGAGACACTGGCCGATGCGCCCGCGCATTACGCGCACGAGGCGCTGCAAGCGACACTCCGGTACTGGCACGAATGGGTGCGGTTTCTTTCAATTCCGGCGGAATGGCAGGATGCGGTAATCCGCGCCGCCATCACGCTGAAACTCTCGCAATACGAAGGTACCGGTGCGATCGTCGCCGCCGTCACCACGTCGATTCCGGAGGCGCCCAAAACGGTGCGCAACTGGGACTATCGCTACTGCTGGCTGCGCGATGCGGCATTCGTCGTGCGCGCGCTCAACCGCCTCGGTGCCACGCGCAGCATGGAGGAATACCTGCGCTATATCTTCAATCTCGCCGCTGCAGACGGCGAACTGGCGCCGGTTTACGGTATTCATTTCGAGCAGGATCTGGTTGAGCGCGAGGCCGAACACCTGGCCGGATACCGCGGCATGGGTCCCGTGCGCATCGGCAACGACGCCTGGCGTCAGCGGCAACACGACGTCTATGGGAGCGTGGTGCTGGCGGCGACGCAGCTGTTCTTCGACAGGAGGCTTGCGGCACCGGCCGGAGTCGCCGCATTCAAGCGGCTGGAACGAGCCGGCGACGTCGCCTTCCGCTGCTACGACCAGCCCGATGCGGGTCTCTGGGAGTTTCGCGGGTTGTCGGCAATCCATACCTATTCGAGCGTGATGTGCTGGGCTGCCTGCGACCGGCTGGCGCGCATCGCAGCGCATCTGGGCCTCGACGAGCGCCACGACTTCTGGCGGCAACGCGCCGATCTGATGCGCACGAAAATCCTCGAGCGCTGCGTGCATCCCGAGCGCGGCCACTTTGTCGCGGCCTTCGATGGCGAACATCTCGACGCGAGCCTGCTTCTGCTCGCCGAGCTCGGTTTCGTCGGCGCGGACGATCCGCGCTATCGCGCGACCGTCGATGCGATCGGCGCCACGCTGCGACGCGGCAATTACCTGTTCCGCTATGTCGTGCCGGACGATTTCGGCGCGCCGGAAACCAGCTTCACGATCTGCAGTTTCTGGTACATCGATGCACTCGCGGCGACCGGAAAGATCGGCGAGGCACGCACATTGTTCGAAGCGCTGCTTGCGCGGCGCAATCATCTCGGCCTGCTCTCGGAAGATCTGGCGATCGACAGCGGCGAGATGTGGGGCAACTACCCGCAGACCTACTCGCTGGTGGGCCTGATCAATTCGGCCATGCGCTTGTCCAGATCATGGGAGGATCTGACATGAGCCGCCTGGTGGTGGTATCCAATCGCGTGGCGTTGCCGAAACAGGCGCGGGCCGGAGGTCTTGCCTCGGCGCTGCGCGCGGCGCTGGCCGAGCACGGCGGTTTGTGGTTCGGCTGGAGCGGGCGGATCGCGGCAAAGCCGTCGAACAAGCCCCAGATCGAGACGGACGGACCGATCAGCTACGCGCTGTTCGATCTGACGCGCGCGGAATACGAAAGCTACTATCTCGGATTTGCCAACCGGACCTTGTGGCCGCTGCTGCACTTCCGTTCCGATCTGGTCGATTACAGCCGCCGACATCTGGACGGCTATCTGCGTGTCAACCGGCTGTTCGCGGAGCGTCTCGCACGGTTGCTGCGCCCGGACGATCGTATCTGGGTTCACGATTACCACCTGATTCCACTGGCGCGCGAGCTGCGTGCGCTCGGCGTCGAAGCGCGCATCGGCTTTTTCCTGCACGTACCGTTGCCCCCGCCGGAACTGCTGCTGACCCTGCCGGGCCACGAGGCGCTGCTTGAAGCGCTGACCGACTACGATCTGGTCGGTTTCCAGATCGCGTCGGACCTGCGCGCGTTTCGCGGCTATCTCGAACACGAGGCTGGCGCGACACCGCTCGATGCCGAGCGCATCAGAACCCGCGAAGGACGCATCATGCGCGCCGGCGCGTTTCCGATAAGCATCGACACGGCATTGATCGCGCGCGAGGCGCAGGCGGCGACGAGCCACAATGCGACGCGCAGGCTGATCACGAGTCTCCAGGGCCACGCGCTCGCGATCGGCGTCGATCGGCTCGATTATTCCAAGGGATTGCCCGAGCGTTTCGAGGCGTTCGGGCGCTTTCTCTCGCGCGAGACCGTCCGACGCTCGCAGGTCTCTTTCCTGCAGATCGCGCCACCCTCGCGCGAGGAAGTCAAGGAATACCGGGAACTTCGTGCCGAACTCGAAGGCGTGGCCGGCGCGATCAATGGTCGCTATTCGGAGCCGGATTGGGTACCGATCCGTTACGTCAATCGAAGCTTCAAGCAATCGACGCTGGCGGGTTTCTACAGGGTGGCGGCCATCGGATTGATCACGCCGCTGCGCGACGGCATGAACCTCGTCGCCAAGGAATTCATCGCGGCGCAGTCGGCCGACGACCCCGGTGTGCTGGTGCTTTCGCGTTTCGCCGGTGCAGCGCTCGAACTCAAACAGGCGATCCTGGTCAACCCATGGGACATCGATGACATCGCCGAGGGTATCGAACGCGCGTTCGCGATGTCGCTGGGCGAACGCCGCGAGCGTTGGCATACCATGAACGCACACCTCGAAAAGCACGACATCACGGAGTGGCGCAACAATTTCCTGCGGGCGTTGTCGGCGGCGTGACCGCAGCACGCAATCCGCACTGCTCGCGCGGATCCGCTCCGGATTACCTGCCCGCCGCGATCGCCGCGAAAAATTGCTTGACGGGTCCGATGCGATCGACCAGGCCGAGGCCGGCGCCGCGCAGCAACGAAAGGGCCGCAGACGATGAACCGAATGTCCGCTCGATCGCATCGAGGCCGCGCGCGGCCAGCGCGTTTTCGCTGCGACGTTCGCGCTCGTAGCGGCGCAGCACATGCGTCGACCCGATGTCGCTGCCGCGACTGCGTGCGCCCGACAGAACGCGACGCAGGCAGGTTGCATCGCGAAATCCCAGGTTCATGCCCTGCCCGGCGAGCGGATGCACGATGTGTGCGGCATCGCCGATCAACACGCAACGTCCCGACAGATAGCGGGCGGCGAGGCGCAAACGCAACGGGAACGCGGCGCGCGGCGACGTTGCAGTGATCGCACCGAGGCGCAAATCGAACGCGCGACCCACCTCCGCGCAGAATTCTTCGTCGTCGAGCGCAAGCACGCGCGTCGCCTCGTCCTCGGGCAAGGTCCACACGATCGAGCAACGTCCGTCGGCCAGTGGCAGGAACGCGAGCGGACCGCCCGGAAGAAAACGCTGCCACGCCGTTTCCTGGTGCGGGCGCTCGGTCGTCACGTGCGCGACGATCGCACGCTGCCGGTAATCGCGCCCGCGGAACTCGATGCCGAGCCGTTTGCGAACCGGCGATTCGGCGCCATCGGCTGCGATCAGCACTTTCGCCCGAAGGCGCGTTCCGTCCGCCAGCAGCGCAACGACGGCATCGGCATCGTGTTCGATATCCGCCACGGCGCCTGGCGCGCAAAGGCGAAGCTTGAGGGTCCGAGTGTGCTCGACAGGAACGTCGCGGTGGTCCGCGCCATTGCCTTGCGTCGATGCGTCGCCAATACCGACGAGTCGCTCCCACAGCGTCTGCTGGATCAGCCGATTCTCGACGATGAAACCGAGCGCCGACTCGCCTCGCTCGGCCGCATCGAATGCAAGTTCGCCCGGCGCGTTTGCGTCCCAAACGCGCATGCATCGATACGGACTGGCTCGCACCTTCGAAATCGGCGCCCACGCATCGAGAGCATCGAGCAGATCGCGCGCGTCCGGCGCCACGGCGACGACGCGCAGATCGACGTCGGCCACAGGATCTTTGGGTTTGGGCGGATGCGGCTCGACCAGCGCGACGTGAAAGCCATCGCGCACCAGCGCCAACGCGGTGGCGGCCCCTACCGGACCGGCGCCGACGACGATCGCGTCGTATTCGCCGCGACGGCTCATGATCGATGCTCCGACAAGGCCAATGCCGGTGCATCGCCGCGAAAGCCCATGCCGCGCAATGCGAAACGCCGTTTGAGCGGTGCGCAGCGGTCGAGCGCGACAAAACCGAGCGAGCGCAGCGCACCCAATGGCCTGAATTCGTTGCCCATCAGCCGCACCAGATCGTCGCTGAACGCGACGGTCGCAGTGCGATCGGCTGCGCGGTTTCGGCCATAGCGCGAAAGCAGTGCCGCCTCGCCCGGGTCGCCCTTCGACTCTGCGGCTTCGCGCAACAGTTCGCTCAGCGTCAATGCGTCGCGCAGCCCGAGATTGAATCCCTGGGCACCGATCGGATGGATCGTCTGCGCCGCATTGCCTATCAACACCGTGCGAGGCGAGATCACGGCCTCGGCGATCGCGCGCGACAGCGGATAGGGTTTGCGTTTGCCCGGCCGGCTCAGCCGCCCCGCCCGATAACCGAAGCGCTCGTGCACGAGTTGCAGGAACGCCGCATCATCGAGTGCGGCCACGCGGTCTGCGTCCGAGCTCGCGACGGTCAGCACCAAACCGGCTCGATTGCCGCCGAGCGGCAACAGCGCAATCGGACCGGATTCGGTGAAGCGCTCGTAAGCGCAACCTGCCAGGGCGCGTTCGCTCGTCACCGTGGTCACGAATGCGCTTTGCGCATAATCATGATGAGCGACGCCGATGCCACAGGTCTTGCGCACGAAGGAAGCGCTGCCATCGGCTCCGACCAGCAGGCGCGTTGCGAGACGTCGGCCGCCTTCGGGCGTTTGCAGCGTCACCTCGATCGATTCTCGGCGCGGCGACAAGGCAATCACCTCGGCCGGGACCTCTCGAACGAGGCCCTCGCAACGCTCGAGCCTGCGCAACAGCGCATTGCCGAGTTCGCGGGCCGGCAGGACGCCGCCAAAGGGAGGCAAGCGGAGTTCGGCCGCATCCAGACACAGTGATCCGAATTCTCCGCGACGCGTCACCACGATGCGTTCGATGGATGTGGGACGTGCCGCCGCATCGTCGAGTACGTCGAGCGCATCCAGCGCATTGATACTCGCGCGCGCCAGTGCGAGATTGCGCTCGTCGTAACTCGCTTCGTCATTGATGCGCGGCGCAGCGGCCTCGACGAGGCCGACCCGAAAACCGCAGCCGTCCAGTGCGATCGCAAGGCCTGTTCCGACCAGACCACCGCCGACAATCAATACGTCGAGATCACATGCGACGCCGGGCCGCTCGTCCGCGGCATCGGCAGCGGCACCGGTCGGATCGTCATGGTCGGCACCACGGCCGGGAAATGCGTTCACGGGCTGATCATACCCGCCGCAGGGCACCACGGCCGCCCGCGCAATGATCGGCGGCGCTTCGCCGCGCGTCGGGTGATCAGGCCTTGCGCTGTCCTCGTCGAGGGATTGAAGTATGCTATGCACACGTTCCACACGACGGCTCCCCATGAAATTCCAGCACGCTGAATCGCCATCGCGATCGGATCCGACTGTCACCTTGACGCCGCGGTTCGCCGTGCTCGCAGGTTTGATCGCGTTCGCCGTGGGCGAGCGGCTGGTGGTGCATTTCGTGCCCGGTTTGATTCCGTACAACTTCACTCCGGTCGAAGCGATCGCGTTGTTCGGTGGTGCGTATTTCGCCGATCGCCGGCTCGCGATCCTGGTGCCGCTCGCAGCGATGCTGTTGGCGGATCTCATCATTGGCCTGCACGCGTTGATTCCGGTGGTGTACGGTTGCATCGCCCTGACCGCAATCGTCGCCGCGCGGTTGCGTGGCCGAACCAGTGTCATGCGCGTCGCGACCTATGGCGTCGCGAGTGCGACACTCTTTTTCGCGGTCACGAATTTTGCGGTGTGGGCGACATCGGGCATGTATCCGCTGACCGGCGCCGGGCTGGTGGCCTGCTTCGTCGCCGCCATTCCGTTCTTTCCCGGAACCCTGGCCGGAACGCTGTTCTGGAGTGCGCTGCTGTTCGGTGGATTCGAACTGATGTGCCGCCAATGGCCAGCGCTGGAAGCCGCACCCAATGCCACGTGACCACCGAGCGAGCTTACAGGCCCACTGTCGTCGCAGCGACGACGACTTGCGACGGCGGAATTCGTCATCCCATAGTGGAGTGCTGCAAGAATATCGATTCTTGTGACATACGGCGGGCCCCCTTCCGGCTGCCGCCACCTTCCCCCGCCACGCGGGGGAACGGAAATGAATATGGACGCCGCCTGCGGGCGAGGGGCGATGCATGTGGACCCGCTGGCGGGGAAGGTGCCCAAGCGAGATGTCGTGACAACTTCCCTTCCCCTGCGCAGCGGGGGAAGGTGCCCGAAGGGCGGATGGGGGCGAGCATTACAGGCGCTTGAGGCGGATGGGGTATTCGTCATTGCTGCACCAAAGCAAGTGACAAACAGAATGATCCCTGCACCAGCTATTCTTCAGCGGATGGTCGATCCCGCGCCCATGAAGTCGCCAGTATCACAAGACTGTTCATGAAACGTCACCGTCGTGGGTAATCGTCTTTCCAAAATCTACACGCGTACCGGCGACGACGGCCAACGTTACCTATCCTCGGCATTCGCGCTTCCTGCGCTCCTGCCGATCGCCCGGCAAAAAACGTCGTTTTTGCCGGTCGCCGTCACCCGCGCCAGCGCGGGTGCGTGCGTACATCCCTGTACCCGGTCGTGCCGTCGTGGGTAATCGTCTTTCCAAAATCTACACGCGTACCGGCGACGACGGCCAACGTTACCTATCCTCGGCATTCGCGCTTCCTGCGCTCCTGCCGATCGCCCGGCAAAAAACGTCGTTTTTGCCGGGCGCCGTCACCCGCGCCAGCGCGGGTGCCTGCATACATCCCTGTATCCGGTCGTGCCGTCGTGGGTAATCGTCTTTCCAAAATCTACACGCGTACCGGCGACGACGGCACGACGGGCCTCGGCGATGGGTCGCGGGTGCCGAAGGATTCGGCGCGCGTGGCGGCTTACGGCACGGTCGACGAGCTCAACAGCGCCATCGGTGTGGTGCTCGCCTGCGACTTGTCCGCGCCGATCACCGAGGCCCTGGTGCAGATCCAGCACGACCTTTTCGATCTCGGCGGGGAGTTGTGCATCCCGGGCATGGCCTTGATCGACGATGCCGACATCCTGCGGCTCGAACAGACGCTCGATCGCTTCAACGAAGGATTGCCCTCGCTCAAGGAGTTCATCCTGCCGGGCGGCGGCATGGCGGCTGCCCAGTGCCACGTCGCGCGAACAGTCTGTCGACGCGCCGAGCGCGCCGTGGTCACGCTGTCGCGCAAGGCGGCCGTGCGGGCGCAGGCGACGCACTACCTCAATCGACTGTCCGATTTGTTGTTCGTCGTCGCCCGCGTGCTGGCGCGCGAGGCCGGCCACGGCGAGGTCCTGTGGCAGCACGAACGTCGACCGCGCTCATCGTGAAGCAATAAGCGGCCAAACGACGCGGATCAGCGCGTTTGCGACGGCTGGTCGCTTTCGAAAACAACCTCAGGTTCGCACGTCACCGGAAAATTTACCGAACGCGCGATGAAGCAGAGCGCGTGCGCCTTTTCGTGCAGCGCGAGCGCGACGGCGCGATCGGAGTTCGCGCGCAAGACGACGCGCGGATGCAGCACCACGCCAATGAATTGCCCGCCGCCATCGGGCTGCTCGGCCATCAGGCCCTCGGCCCGATCGGTGTATTCGATGACGACGACGCCTGCGACCGCGCACAAGTGCAGATAGGCGAGTTGGTGACAGCTCGAAAGGGCGGCAACGAGAAGCTCCTCGGGGTTCCAGCGTAAACGATCTCCGCGAAAATGCGGGTCGGAAGATCCGGCGATCACGGGCTTGCCGTCTGCTGCGATTTCGTGGTCGCGTGCGTAATCTCGGTAGCCGGTCGTACCGCAGCCGCGTTGGCCGGTCCAGTTCACCTCCACGCAATAGCGATGTTCGCGCGCGGGCCTGACCGATCGCGATTGTGCCGACCAGCGCTGCGACACGCCTTGCGCCTCGACCAGTTTGTCGACGCCAAGAATCAAGCGCCCCTCGTGGTCGCTGTAGACGACCTCGACGTTGACTCCACCCTCGGCCATCGCGCGTCCGATCGCCCCGAGCTGACCCGGGCGATCCTGGTCCAGCCGCTGTGCGACCACGTCGCGTTCACCGAGCACTTCGATTCCGGCTGCCTCAAGCGCGCGTCGCGCGGCGCTGCCGTCATCGAACAGAAAATGCACGATCGCTTCGCCGTTGACGACGAAACCACCGCCACCCTCCACGCTGACGCCGGCGGCGCCGAGCGCCTCGCCCATGGCGGCCAACGCACCGGGTTCATTACGCAGACGTATGGCCAAATCCTTCACACCGCACCTCCGCCTTCGCACATCGGTAGGGCAAGGTTAGCGCCTCATGCGTGTGCGTGGTGGTGCCACCCCACGCGCATCGCGAAGGGGCCATTGCATGATGATCGAGCTAGGCCGTTCAAGGCCGGTGGCGTCGCGTTATGATCGATTGCATCCGGATATTGATCGAACGTTGGGAGGACCACCATGCTCGAACGCGTCATCGATGCGAAGCGCCATGATCTCGGCGGATTCGAGGTCGGACGCGTACTGCCGAATGGCGCGCGGCGCATGGTCGGGCCGTTCGTCTTCTTCGATCACATGGGTCCTGCCGACATGCGTGCTCCGATTCCGCGCACGACCGACGTCAGGCCTCATCCGCATATCGGGTTGTCGACGGTCACCTATCTGTTCGCGGGCGAATTGACGCATCGCGACAGCCTCGGAGTCGAGCAGGTGATCGAGCCCGGCGCACTCAACTGGATGACTGCCGGTTCCGGCATCACGCACTCCGAACGTTTCGATGGCATGCGCGAGCATGGCGGCAGGATGGACGGAATCCAGGCATGGGTCGCGCTGCCGGAGGAGTCGGAGGATACGCGCGCCACGTTTGATCATTACGGCGCGTCGCTCCTGCCGGCTTTCACGAGTCCCGGCGTGCGCGGGCGGCTGATCGCGGGCCAGGCGTTCGGATTGCAAAGTCCGGCCAAGACACATTCCCCGCTGTTTTACGCGCACGTCGAGGCCGATGCCGATGCGCGCGTCGCGGTGCCGGAGGACCATGCCGAACGCGCCGTCTACGTTGCAGCCGGCGAAGTCGAACTGGCCGGCCAGCGCTATCGCGCAGGTCAGATGCTCGTGTTCGATGCGGGTGGCGCGCCGACGCTGCGTGCGATCCAAGCGTCGCGCCTCATGTTGCTCGGTGGCGAACCGCTCGGGCCCCGTCACGTCTGGTGGAACTTCGTTTCCTCATCGCGCGAACGCATAGAGCAGGCCAAGGCCGATTGGCTGGCCGGCCGTTTCGCACTGCCACCGCTGGACAACGCGGAGTTCATTCCGCTGCCCGATACGCCGGCGCCGAAACCCGATCCGATGTCGTGAACCGGTGGGACCGCTCGCTGCCGGGTGGCCGGCACGCTGCTGGCTCTTCCCCACACCTTGTCGATTTCACCGCTTCCGGATCGTCGTCTGGACAAGGCGTGAAAAAAGGGACCCGGCCTGCCGGGGTACCACCGCCTGGAATCAGACCTATCGAGGAGCAACGACGATGCGAATCTTTCCCTTGCTGCGCTGGCGCTGGCGCTGAGCGGCACCGTCATGGCCGCGCCGGTTACGTACACGATCGATTCCAACCACACCTATCCGAGCTTCGATGCGGACCACATGGGCCTTTCGGTGTGGCGCGGCAAGTTCAATCACACCACCGGCAGCGTCACGCTCGATCGCGCGGGGCAAACGGGTGAAGTCAACATTACCGTCGATGCCGCGAGCATCGACTTCGGCAATGATGCGCTCAACGACGTCGTCGTCAAGGCGAAAGCGCCCATGTGCAAGGACAGCTGCGGGTTATTCGACACGGCCAAATACCCCACGGCGACCTATCACGGGAAACTCATTGATTTCGTCAACCACGCGCCGACACGGGTTGCCGGAAAACTCACGTTGCACGGTGTGACCCGGCCGCTCGATCTTGCGATCGATTCGTTCAAGTGCGTGCCGGACTTCATGCTGAAGCCGCGCCAGCGCTGCGGCGCGGATGCGCAGGCGACATTCGATCGCGATGCATACGGCCTCGACGCTGGGAAGACCTTCGGCATCAAGATGGGCGTGACCGTGCACATCCAGGTCGAGGCGGTCGAGGATGCGGCGCCGGCCGCCGCGTCGAAATCGCGCTGAGTCGACCAGCGACCGCGATGAACGATGAGGTTGTGCGCAGGGCAGCGTTGGACCTGCTGTTCACACAAACAGAGCAAGAGGTGATGCCATGAACCATGTCGATGGTTTTGTCGTCCCGGTGCCGAAGAAGAACCTTGCGGCGTACCGGCGCCTGTCGCGGCGCGCCGGCAAGATCTGGCGCGAACACGGCGCGCTCGCGTTTCGCGAATGTGTCGGCGACGATGTGAAGCCCGGCAAGCTCACCTCGTTTCCGCAGGCGGTCAAGCTCAAACCCTACGAAGTCGTGGTGTTTTCATGGATCGTGTTCAAGTCGCGCAAGGACCGCGACCGTATCAACAGGAAGGTCATGGACGACGCACGGCTTGCCGACATGATGGATCCGACATGATGGATCCATGCCTGCCTTTCGACGGCAAGAGCATGATCTGGGGCGGCTTCAAGGTGATGGTCGATTTGTGAGGGGGCCAACGCGCTGCGAACTGCAGTCGTCACACTCGTCGGCCGCTTTCGCGCATCAGCTGATCGAAGCGGTCCCAGCTAAGTCGTCGACGATAGACCTTGTTGGTGGGACGCCATTCGACGGCGCCCTTCGACACCAGCAAGGTGCCGAAGCGCACACCATCCTTCTTCACCACGAACTCGATATCCTCGCGACCGAGCGCACGCTCCGGAACGCGAAATGTAACCTTGTGTGCCATCCTCGTTTCCTCGCCGGTAGCTCATACCGCGGCGCGACTTCACCGCACGCGATTCACAAGTCGCCCCGGCACGATCCACGCCGTCGCGAACTCCGTCAATCTATGCGCCAATGAAATCCGTCTTGCCGAGTTGCGTGCCGGCGACGCGCAAGATGTCGTAGGCCGTGGTGCAGTGGAAATAGAGGTTCGGCAGCGTGAACCCGAGCAGGTATTCCTTACCGGTGAAATTCATCTCGCCGTTGCGCATCTTGAGGTGAATCTTGCGCTCCTCGCTGCCATCGATCTGTTCGGCCTTGAACGACTTGATATAGGCAATCGCGGCGTCGATGCGCGCGTAAACCTGTTCCAGCGTCGTCTCGTTGTCCTCGAACGACTTCGGCTCCTCGCCGGCCAGTCGCGCCGCGCCACGCGCACCCATGTCGCAGGCTATCTGCACCTGCTTGACCAGCGGCAGCATGTCGAAGATCAGTCGCTGTTGCAGCAGCGCATCAGGCTGCGCGTCTTTCGCCTTGGCGTGCGCCTCGCCCTTTTTCAGGACATTGGAAAGATTGGTCAGCGCGCGCACGAAAACGGGGACGGACGACGAATACATGGAGATGCTCATGGAAACTTCCTTCGAGGAGTATGAACGACGGCGTATTGTGCGCATTGACATGCGGCGGCGCCATCACGAATTCAATGGCCCGGAATGTTCTTTTTGCACCCCGCTCCGGCGAGTCACGCCAAGTGAACCGCGCTCGCTTTAGTCGTAACAGGGGCCCGTTTCGCGCACTTCCACGGTGCTCCACTCGGCCGCCGGACATTCGGCGGCGATCGCGAGCGCCTGGTCCATGCTGTCGCAATCGAGCAGGAAGTAGCCACCGACCATTTCCTTGGCTTCCGCGAACGGGCCGTCGAGCATCGCGCGCTTGCCGCCGCGCATTTGCACCCGAACGCCCTTCTCATCGGACTTGAGTGCATCGCAGCCGCGCAACACACCCCGGCTTTTCAGCGCATCGGCAAACTGCAGCATGCGATCGTAGGCTTCGTGGCCTTGCTGCGCGGAACGGGTCCTGCGTTGTCCCCGGGGTTCCATGATGAGAAGCATGTAGGTCATCGGATCTCCTTCGATTGCGATCGTGGGGGTGACGGTGGTCTTGCGGGCCAATGATCGTGGCGACAGCCGCTTCAGTGCGTCAGTGGGCTTGTCGATTCGGGCGAATTCGCGGTGGCGCGTTGCAGCAACAGCTCGCGTTCGCGCGAATTGCCCGCCAGTGCCGCGGCCCGCTCGAACTCGCGGCGCGCCTCGTCGGTACGCCCCAATTTGTTGAGCAGATCGCCGCGGACGCTCGGCAGCAGATGATAATCCTTGAGCGCGGGCTCGCCGACCAATGCATCGACGCGCTCGAGTCCCGCAGCAGGGCCGAACGCCATCGCCTCGGCAACTGCGCGGTTGAGTTCGACCACGGGCGATGGAGCAATCCCGGAAAGCATCTCGTAGAGCGCTGCGATGCGCTTCCAGTCGGTTTGCTCCGCACTCAACGCACGCGCGTGGCAGGCTGCGATCGCGGCCTGCAGCGCGTATGAGCCGAGTGCTCCACCGAGGGCTTCCGCGCGCGCCAGCGCCGAAAGACCGCGCCGGATCAGGAGTCGATCCCAGCGCGAGCGGTTCTGTTCCAGCAGCAGGATCGGCGATCCAGTGGCATCGGTGCGCGCCCTCGTTCGCGATGCCTGGATCTCCATCAAGGCAACCAGCCCATGGACCTCGGGTTCCCGTGGCGCGAGTTCGGCCAGAACGCGACCGAGCCGCAGCGCATCCTCGCAAAGCGCGGGTCGCAGCCAGTCCTCGCCAGCCGTCGCCGTGTACCCCTCATTGAAGATCAGGTAGATCACCTCGAGCACCGATGCGAATCGCTCAGGGCGCTCCTGCGCGCCCGGCACTTCGAAGGGCACATGCTTTTCCGCGAGTGTGCGTTTCGCACGTACGATGCGTTGCGCAATCGTGGCTTCGGGAACCAGATAGGCACGTGCGATTTCCGCGGTCGTCAATCCGCCGAGGAGACGCAAGGTCAGTGCGACACGCGCCTCGGCCGAAAGCACCGGATGACAGGTCGTGAACACCAGGCGCAACAGGTCATCGCCGATGTCATCGTTCAGAACCACGCCGGCTTCGCTGTCGTAGTCCAGCTCGCTTTCGCGTTCATGGCGCACCATCTCGTGCTTGCGTTCGATCAGCTGGCTGCGACGCAACTGATCGATCGCTCGGCGCTTCGCCGTGGTCATCAGCCAGGCCCCTGGGTTATCGGGCACGCCATCCTCGGGCCAGCGTTCCAGCGCGATCACCAGCGCGTCCTGCGCGAGCTCCTCGGCCACGCCGACGTCGCGCACCATGCGCGCCAGACCTGCGATGAGCCGCGGCGATTCGATGCGCCAGAGCGCATCGATGGTCCGACGGACATCGCCATGATTCGCGACCGTGGTCATGGCGATGGATCAGACCATCGACACCCGATCGGCGCAAGTCCGATGCGGCAGGGTATCGAAGGTTCGGACAAGGACTTTCAGCCACTTCGCGCGGGCCATTCGAATGGACTTCGCCGCCGTATCGTCACGTTCCCATGGGCCTCAAGCAATTGACCATCCATGGCTTGCCGTAGCGATCGATGAGCATGCCCCAGCGCTGCGCCCAGAAAGTCTCCGCGATCGGCATCTTGATCTCGCCGCCTTCGGCGAGCGCGGCAAAGATGCGCTCTGCTTCGGCCGGATCATCGACCATGACGTTGATCGTCGTGCCGACCGCCTGCGCGGAATGCTGTGGCGGCCCGTCGGCGCCCATCAGCATCGCGCCGTCGCTTTCGAGCTGCGTGTGCATGATGTTGTCGAGCGTCTCGGAAGGCATCTGATCGCACATTTCCCGGGGCGCCTCGCGGTAGGTCATCTGTGCGGTGATCTTGCCGTTGAGCGCCTTGGCGTAGAACGCGAAGGCTTCCCTGGTTTTTCCATTGAAGTTCAGATAAGGGACGATTTGCATGGCATGCTCCTGGAAGGTTGGATGTGTGTGTTGGCCGGCCGCCAAGCAACCGACCGGGATGTTTCGTCTCAACGTTTGCGCGACGAGGCCTCGGCGCGCAATCGTTGCTCCTGCTCGCGCAATTCCGGCGTCAATTCGGCACCGAAATCCTCGGCCTCGAACACCGGGCGGATCTCGATTTCGGAGTCGCCGGGCATCGGATTGGGGCAGCGATTCACCCACTCGACCGCCTCTTCCATCGATCTGACTTGCCACAACCAGAACCCGGCGACGAGCTCCTTGGTCTCGGCGAACGGGCCGTCGATCACGCTTCGTTTGCTGCCGGAAAAACGCACGCGTTTGCCTTTCGAACTCGGATGAAGGCCTTCCGCTTCAAGCATCACGCCGGCCTTGACCAGCTGCTCATTGAACTTGCCCATGTCGCTCAACAGTTTCTCGGTCGGCATGACGCCGGCTTCGGAATCCGCGGTCGCCTTCACCATCACCAAGACTCGCATCGTTGTCTCCTGTCGGTTCGCAGTTCTGCTTCCGGAGCGCCGCTTTGTCGCGGTGGCGCAATCCGGGTTCTCACACACGACGAGCCAGAACAAGCCAAATCGACATGCACGAGGGCTTGGCTGATGGAAAGTGGTTGAAGAAGGCGTCCGCTTGCCCGATGAGCCGAGGCACGAACTTGCGCGGGTCCCAATATGGGACAAAAATCAGCGCGCCATGCGCGTCATTGCCCTCTCCACACTCCATGCATGCGGCACCGGCGGGCGCACGGAGCGCCGCGCCGCTGGAGCGATGCTGGCCTGGTACCGCGAAATCCTCCACGCAAGGTGCTCCCGGCCCGCGGAGCTGCAGTCGCGATTCGGCACCGCAATGCTTACGCGCAATGGCCGCGCGATCTTCGACCTGGGCGACGGCGCGCAGCATATCGACGTACGGATCGGTTATCCCCTTCGCATCGTCATCGTCCGTTCCATCGGGACCCACGCGCACGGCGATGTCACGGGTTCACCAACCATTCGAGGCACCGGCATGAACATACGACCGATCCGAGGCAACGCCGACCATCGCGCCGCGCTCGAAGAAATCGAATCCCTGATCGATGCGAAACCGAGGACGCCGGAGGGCGACCGGCTCGAGGTGCTGGTTACGCTGGTGGAAGCCTACGAGCGCATCCATTTCCCGCTTGATCTGCCCGACGCGGTGGCTGCGATCAGGTTCTGCATGCAGCAACAAAAACTAACGATCAAGGACCTCGAATCGGTCATCGGTCGCAGCAACCGCGTCTATGAAGTGCTTGCGCACAAGCGCCCCCTCACCTTGCGCATGATCGCGGGGCTGCACGAGAAGTTCGGAATTCCGGCCGAAAGCCTGATCAAGCGCCGCACGTGAGTTCCATCATGAGGCGCTGGACATTTTCGGCAGGCGCCGATCTGCGCAATCGCGCGCGGCAAGGAGCGTTCCGAGCCAATCCCCGAGCCGCATCAGCGTCACGACATCCTGCCGGTTGTGCTCGAGCACGCGAGCGAGGCCCCGGCTGGTCTGGCCGCGCAACCACGCAAGCCAAGCGGCAGGAGCCTCGGCCCCGGGGAGATCGCCCTCGCGCACAATGCGCAGCACTTCGCGTTCGATCGTCGCGAGTTTGCAGTTCGAGAAAACGCCGCGATAGGCGCGGCGAGTCGGATGAAGCCAGTCGATATGCGGCAACTCGTCAAGACGATGCGCGATGCGGTTGAGACGAAAGCGTCCCTTGAGGAGCGGCGCGTCGTAACTCTTGCCGTTGTAACTGGCAAGAATCGTGTCTTCGCCGAGCCAGCCGGCGAACATGCGCAGCATCGCGGCTTCACCGGCAACCGTCGTCAGATAGAGCTGACGCACGGTCAGCACGTCCATGCTCCACGAGGCGACTCCGATCATGAAGGCGCGCGTGCCGACACCACCGGCGAGCCCGGTCGTTTCGGTATCGAAACAGAGCAAACGGCGGCGGTCGATTGCCGCTTCGATGCGCGGAACGTGCACCAGCGGTTCGGCCGGATACGGCAACGCTCGCTCGAGATAGCGCACTCCAGGCGCGACTTCCTCACCGGCCGGCGCGACGAGCGCGCGATCGGCGCAACGTTCGCGCAGGCGCACGAGTTTGCGCAGGGAATCGACGCTCGGCATCGCATCCGGGTGGAAGGATCCAGTTGCGGTACTCGGCGAAGACGCGGCGAAACCCGCATCGCGGCGCAGCTGTCGCAGCCGATCGGCGACGCGGTTCATGCGCCGAGGAGTGCGAGCACGGCCACCGCGCGCTCGCGCTGCGTCGATGAGGGTTCCTCGGCATTTTGATCCTTGCGCACGTTCTCGTCCGCACTCGACACCGGCCCGATGCAGGCGGGACAGCCCGCCACGCAATCGCAGGCCTGCACCAGATCGATTGCTTCGCGCACGAGAAGCGCCGCGCTTCGAAACAGCGGTTCGGCAAGCCCCATGCCGCCCGGGAAATTGTCGTAGAGATAAAGCGTCGGATTGAACTCGGCAGTCGCCCCACCGGTATCGGCGCGCCGCTCGCATCTCGCCACTGACCGCGACCTGATGGGTCGCGCGTCGCAAACCACGCCGCGTCGCCCGAGCCGACGGCCTTCTGCAGATCGCGTCCGTCGGCCATCGCGTGCACCGCAGCGACCGTGTGCAAGGCATAAGCCGCACCGAGAAATCCGTCGAGAGCTTCCTGCCGGCTCTCGAACGAAGCCTCGAGGGCCGTCTGCGTCAGCTGCCACCACAGCGCTGTCGTATGCAGTTCCTGATCGGGCAGCGTCACTGGTCCGTAGCCGATATTCTCGTGGCTGTAGAAGCGGATTTTCTTGTAACCCGACACGTGGCGCACGACGTGTACCTCGCCGTGATGGCTGGTGCCCTCGCCCGAGTTCGCGCCATCGAAACGGTCGAGCACCTTGAGCCGCGTGTAGTCGATCGCCTCGGTGTAGTAGTCGGCCTGCGTGACGCTGACAAACGCCTTGCGCCCCTCCCAATCAAGGCGTTCGACCTGATACGGTCGCGACTGCACCATGTAGATCGCGCCTTCGTAGAGCGTCAGCGCAGCGCTCGCGAAATCGACTTCGGCGATGATGCGCTGATGCCCCTCGCTGCGATCGACCACGACGAAGTTGCCGTCGGCGACCGAGCGCAGGCTCACCGCGGCGGCCGGGTAGCTGTCCGCGATCCAGTCCCAGCGTTCGCCTTCATGATGCAGCACGCCCGATTCGGCCAGCACCTCGAGGAACTCGTCGACCACGGCATCGCCGAAACGATCGCCGGATGCGAACGGCAATTCGAACGCGGCGCAGCGAATATGATCGAGCAGGATCAGCAACTGGTCGGGCGCGATGCGCGCGTGTTCCGGCGTCGCGCGTTCGAAGAATTCCGGATGGCGCACGACATACTGATCGAGTGCGTGGCTCGATGCGACCATGACGCCGAGCGAAGGCCGCTGCCGGCGACCCGCACGGCCGAGGCGCTGCCAGGTCGCCGCGATGGAGCCCGGGAAGCCGTTGAGAATAGCGACATCGAGCGCCCCGATGTCGACGCCCAGTTCGAGCGCCGAGGTACTGACCACGCCATCGATGCCGCCTGCGCGCAAGGCGCGTTCGGTCGCACGGCGCTCCGTCGGCAGATAACCCCCGCGATAGGCACGAATACGTGCGGGCTTGCGCGGATCATGATCGAAAACATCCTTGAGGTACTTTGTCAGCACCTCGACCATGAGTCGCGATTGCGCGAACACGATGGTCTTCATCTTCGAGCGGATGGCGTGGCGCGCGAGCCGCATCGATTGCGAGCGCGCCGAAGCACGGATACCAAGATCGGGATTGACGACTGGCGGATTCCAAAGCAGCACGTGGCGCTCGCCGCAAGGTGCGCCGCCTTGGGTGATCGCGTGAACGGGTTCGCCGAGCAGCGCTTCGGCGTGATCCTTCGGATTGCCTATCGTCGCCGAGCACAGGATGAAAGTCGGCGCGACCCCGTAGAACGCGCAAACGCGGCGCAGTCGGCGAATGACGTTGGCGACGTGGGATCCGAACACGCCCCGGTAACTGTGCACTTCGTCGATGACGACATAGCGAAGCGATTCGAAGAACTGCGCCCACTTGGTGTGGTGCGGCAGGATCGCCTGGTGCAGCATGTCCGGATTGCTGACGACGATATCGCCCTTGAGCCGGATCGCCCGACGCGCATCGCCCGGCGTGTCGCCATCGAACGTGTACGTGCGCACGCCGAGTTCGCCGGCGCGGTTGAGCTCGAGCAACTCGGCGACCTGGTCCTGCGCGAGCGCCTTGGTCGGGAACAGGTACAAAGCCTTCGCCTGCACCTTGCGCACGCTCTCGATCACCGGCAGGTTGAAGCACAGCGTCTTGCCCGATGCGGTCGGCGTGGCGATCACGACATGCTCCCCCGCCTGCACGTGGTCCCAGGCCTCGCGCTGGTGGCTGTACAGGCGTTCGATGCCGCGTTCGATCAGTGCCTCGCGTAGATCGTCAGACAACCCCTGCGGAAATTCCACGTAACGCGCCGGCTGCGCCGCAAGCCGAAAATACCCGGTGATGCGATCGGGGTACTTGCGCGCCCAGCGCTCGATCAACCGCTCGACCGAACGCGGCGAGGATTGTGCGGAACGGGTTTCGAGCGAGGTGACCATGGCGTGCTCCGAAGGAACACACGCATATAGCGCGGCGGGTTCTCATCTCCTGAGATTGCCAGCCGATCCATCAGGTGCGCATTCACGCTGCAGGAGTTGCAAATACCGCCGCGAACGGCAACGATCCGCGCCAGAACGATCGGGAAACGCTTTCATGTGGCGGTACTGTCACAGCGGCAATGGCTGCGATCGACGGGAAGTTCTAGCGCGTTCGCCCGCAGCACCCCGCGTTCAGGCGAGCCTGGATCGAAACGCGCCATTGCGCTCGATGGTCGGTTGCGCCGCGTGGCTCCTCTGCGTGATGGCTGGCGCATGCATGCCAACGATGGCATCTGCATGCGCTACCTGCGGCTGCACCCTCAGCACCGACGCCGCAACCGGCTACAGCGCCGAGCCCGGCTGGCGCTTCGGCGCGGCCTTCACGTTTCTCGATCAGGATCGCCTGCGTCACGGCAGCAACAGCGCGTCGCCCGAAGAGGTCATCAACAACCCGTCCGATCCCGCAGCCGATGCCAGCGAGATCGAAAAAGACACGGCCAATCGCTACCTCAATCTGACCGCGAGCTATATCCCCAACCCGGATTGGGGGATCGATCTGCTGGTGCCGCTGATCTCGCGCGATCACACCACGTATGGCGTACACGCGGCGCCGTTTACCCCCGACCAGATCGCGACGGATCAGATCAGTGGCGCGAGCGTCACCGGTCCAGGGGATGCGAGCGTGATCGCGCGTTACCAGGGTTTTCTGCCTACACACAATTTCGGTGTCGAGGCTGGAATCAAGTTGCCGACCGGTCGCTATGGCGGCGAGAACGAGGATGGCGATGTCGTCGGCAACCCGGTCCGGTTCCACTCCGGACCGCTCGCGGGCGAAGCGCTCGACACCAGCCTGCAGGCCGGCACCGGCAGCACCGATCTGATTGTCGGCGCGTATTACTACCAGCCGGTCAGCCAGAATTTCGACGCATTCGTCAATGGCCGCTTCCAGGCAGCCGTGGCGGAACGCCTTGATGCGGCGGAAGACGATTTCCGCCCGGGCGACCAGTCCACGCTGACCGCGGGCCTGCGTTACGAGGCGCATGCCAACTGGGTGCCGCAGCTGCAACTCAACCTGCTGCACAAAAGTGCCGACACCGGCGCGCTTGCCGACCGTCCGAACAGTGCCGGCACCATCGCCTATTTGGGTGGCGGCATCAGCGCAAGCTTGCGCCAAAACCTGCAGATCTACGGTTTCGTGCAAGTGCCGGTCTACAGCCACCTCGATGGGTATCAGTTGTTTCCACGCTGGATTGCAACGCTTGGCATCAGCATGGCACTGTAGCGATGGTGATGCTTCGCCATCATGGGTTGGGCCACGCAGTGCGACATCTCGTGATCGCCCATGCGCGGCGGAGAAATCGCCAGAGCACGAACGGCCTGCGCGCATTCGCCGCGTTCGGCATTTCGTTGCTGCTCGCGTGCGGCGCTTCGCGTCGCGTGTACGCGAACGACCTCGTCATCGGCGACGCGGCACCGCCGATCACACTGACCACGCTCGATGGCAAACGCATCGATACGCGCTCGCTTATCGGCAAGGTCGTGATCGTGACGTTCTGGTCGACCTGGTGCGAGCCGTGCCGCGAGGAGTTGCCGCTGCTGTCGCGCTATGCGAAGAAACATGCCGCCGACGGTGTGATCGTGCTCGGTTTCAGCCTCGATCCGCCCGAACGGATCGACAAGGTACGCGCAGTGGCACGCACGTTGGACTTTCCGGTCGGCCTGCTCGGCGATCCGCACGTTCCGGGTTATGGCCGCATCTGGCATTTGCCTGTGAGTTTCACGATCGACCGGCGCGGCTTGCTGGTCGACAACGGCTGGAACGATGAGAATCCCGTGTGGACGCAACCACGCCTGGCACGCATCGTCACGCCGTTGTTGCACGCGTCGGAATGATTCGCTTGCTCCGGATTGGAGGCGCGGTTGATACGCATCGAAGCTTGTCTCGACGCAGGTGGCCACGCGCTTCGGCTTTCACGATATGGACCATTCGATCGGATGGGAACTCAAGCCCGCGCCAGGGCTGGGGCTCGCCTCCATCCGCCCTCCGCGCACCTGGCTACTTTCTCTCGGCCAAGCGAGAGAAGCGAGACGACCGCCGCTACCGGATACCGCGCCACGCGGCAACGCCAAGCGCGATCCAGCCGACCATGAAAGCAAGACCGCCGAGCGGGGTCACGAAACCGACAGCGCGGGGCGCGCCGAGCGCGAGCAGGTAAAGGCTGCCGCAAAAAAGCACGATGCCGAGCGCCCAGGCGAATCCCGCGATACGCACCGCGACACCGGCTGCGCTGCGCATCATCACGGCAACGCCAAGCAGCGCCAACGCATGCCAGAACTGATACTCGACAGCCGTGTGCCAAACGCCCAGCGCATGCGCGTCGAGCAATCCGCCCAGCGCGTGCGCGCCGAATGCCCCGAGCATGACCGCCGTTCCGCCGGCGGTGGCCGCTGCGACACCCGTCAGGCGCGACGCGCTCACGCCCGCCAGGAATCGAGCGCGCGGTCACCCATCACGATGGACTGCACCATCACCTTGCGATCGATCGCGACGCAAACACCGTGATGATCAATGCACATGCGACTTGCGCGGCTTGGCCGCGTGCGCTTTGGCTCTCGTCGCGCCCGAGGCTTTGTTCTTCGCCGGCGTTGCCTTGGCTTCTGGTGCCTTGAGCAGATCCTCTTCGGACTTGTCGATATCCGCGTACTTGTACGAGGGAAGAACGTAGGTCCAGCCGTCAAAACGCTTGTTCAGATCGGCGATCTCCTTGTTCAACCCGACCAGCCGGTTTGCCCGATCCTTTGCTGGATCGGTGACTGCCAACGGTTTTGCCGAAGCTACTTCGCCAGCGGCTGCGTTCGCGTCGTGCGTGGCCGGCGTGCCTGATGTGCCGTCTTCAGTCGACGCCTTGTTGTCCGCGCTGGTGGCCGCGCTGGCTTTGGCCTTGGCGTCTGCCTGCTCCGCGTCGATGTGCTGGTCGGCGCGATCGCTGTCCAGCGTCGCCTTGAACTGCGCGTAGTCGGTGCCCTTGTCGTTCCATGCCGTGACGTCCACGACGAGTCCATCGAACGTTTCGTAGCGTGCCTTGACCGCCTTGTCGTCCGGCATCGCGTCCTTGGCAGGCAGCACATCGTCGAAGCGCAGACCGCCGAGCGTGGACGAAACGCCGTTGATCGTGTATTGCGCTCCGGGCTCGCGCCCCTTGGGCACGTCGGCGAGACTGAAATTCGCATCGCCTTCGGCGTTCTTGTGCACATGCACCACCTTGCCATCGGGGTGGGTAATGGTGACGTCGGCGATGCGTTTTTCCGGAATGTCCACAAGGCTCTTGCGCAGCCAGTCGCTGGTTTTCTTGTCGGCGCTCAAGCGGCCGGAAACCAGCAGACTCTGCGCATCTCCCACGCGTCGCACGAAGGTCCCGCTTGCGCGTGAATCGGGCACACCGACGATCAGCTTGACCGGCTTGCCGCCACCATCGAGTTCCACTTCGACGCCCTTGGCATCCTTGTCGGATACGTCGCGCACGCCGAGTTCGCCGTACTTGCCCTTGTCGGAGGTCTTTTTCTCGAGCACCGTCGCCGATGCAAGCTTGAGCACGAACTCGCGCAACTTGCCGGTGTCGGCCGGGTAACCATCCTTTTCCGCGATGCTCCAGCCATGGTCGCTACGCGTTATCGTCGCGATCGGCTTGCTTCCGGCACCCGTGAACACGACCTTGTCGATATCGTTCACGTGAGCTTCCAGATCAGGCACCAGCTTGTGGGCGGTCTCGGCCGTTTCGCTGATTGGCTGATTGGCTTGATGAATCCATATCGCCGCGACGATCACGATCACGGCAATCGCAATCAGCCCGAGCAAGGTCTTCTGATTCATGTCCGGTCTCCGTAACCGATGCGCCGACGCCGATTGCGCCACCACGCAAATGCGAGCGCGAACAGCGTCACGAGAAGCGGCATCAGCACGATGTTGAGAAACTTGAGCCTCGCGCCGAGCGATTCGATTTCGGCATCGAGTTGACGCCTGACCTGACGCAGTTGCTTGCGTATCTCGACCTTGCGCTTGAGGAAATTCTCGAGCTCGCTCTTCTGTTCGCTCGACAGGATCGGCGCCTGGTCCGCGCTCTTGGCGCTCTGCAACTGGGTCAGCTTCTGCTCGGTTTCGGTCAGTTCCTGCTGGAGTTCCTGCTCCTTGGAACGGAAACGCTCGTCCGCGCTGCGCTTGAGCGCCTCGACGGTGGTGAACGGCCGCTGCGATGTGGCGCGTCCACGAATCGAGATCAGATCGCTCGAACCGGTCAGGTTGTCGACCGCGTTGACCGCGAAATCGCCATTGTTCGCGAACGGATTCATGACCTGCTGGCCGAAGAAGTTCTGCACCTGCACCCACAGCCGGTCACTCAGGATATCGGTGTCCGCGACGAGCACGATCTGCGCGTCGGCTTTCGACGTTGCCAGGTGATCGGCGCCGCTGCGCTCCGGAAACGCAGTCTTGAGCTTGCCGGTGAGGCGCGCGGCGAGGATGTAGTGCTCGCCGGTCGCCTTGTATCCATCGAGCAGTTGGCTCGGATCGCGCAACATGCGCATGCGCATGCTGGGAACGGTCATCGCATCGGCGCTGGTCTGAATCAGTGGCTCGAGTTTCTCGCCTTTGGCGTCCTTGGACAGGGCGAAATAACCGGCTGTCGAAACATTGATCGAATCGAGATTGGCCGTGATGACGTCATCGCTGGCAAGGTCGGCTTTGGTGAATCCGAGAATCGCAGGGTGACGCACGGGCGCCTGTCCCGGACCGGTGCTGATCGGCAGCGCGTGCGCGCGATCGAGTACCACCTTGTTCGGGTCGTAATCGATACCCCAGGCCTTGAACAATTTGGGCAGGTCGGAGGACTTGTCCGCCATCATCGCCGCCTGCGGATTGTTCGGATCGGCGCCGCCGTTGTCGAGTTCCGCATAAGGATCGACGAAAACCAGCAGGTGGCCGCCGCGCAACACGTATTGATCGATCGCGGAGACCACATCGTCCGACAGGTGCTGCGGATGCACCAACACCAGAACATCGACGTCCTTGTCGATCGACTTCAGCTTGGACGTGTCGAGCTGGCGAATATCGAACAACTGCTCCCATTGCTGATAGATCGCCCATGGCTGGCGCATCTGGCGCGTGTCGTGATCGAAGCCCGCGGAGATCGGCAGGTCGGACAACAGGGCCACCACCGGCTTTTTCGAAGTCGACAGCTCGTGGATCAGCTTGGCGACGTCGTATTCGAGGAACGGCTCCTTGTCCGGTTGCAGGAACGGGATCGCCGCATGGCCGTCCGTCGAATTGGTGCCGGCGAGACCGAAGAAGATCTTCTCCCCGGAGTTGCCGACGGGGACCGACTGCAATCCCATGCTCGATGCGCGATCCTCGTCTTCGGAAAACGGCAGCGGATCGATCGTCTCGAGTGTGATCTTGCCGTTCGAGCGCGATGCCATCTCCTCGAGCATCTCGTGCACTCGCGTGTAATAGGTGCGAAGTTGCGGCAGGTTTTTCGTCGCCTTGTCGCTGTAGAACAGATACAAATGGATCGGCTCGTCGATCGATTTGAGGATCTTGTTCGTGCCTTGCGACAGCGTGTAGATATGATTCTGCGTCAGATCGACGCGTGCGCCGCGAAACAGCGTGTTGACCACCAGCATCAACGCGACGAACAGGATCGCGAGCACGATCAGTGCGGTACCGGACAGGGCCTTGCGATTGATTTTCATCAGCCCCCCTTCTTCATGTCGATGACGACCGCATTGGCATACAGCCAGAACGCAATCATCAGAACGAAGTAGATCAGGTCACGCAATTCGATCACGCCTTTGCCGATCGAAGCGAAATGCGTCAGGAAACTCAAGCTCGCGATCGCGTCCACCAGCCCCTGTGGCGCCCACGCGCCGAAGAAATCGAGCACCAGCGGAAATCCTGCCAGCAACAGCAGGAAACAGATCACGACGGTCAGGATGAAGGCGATCACCTGGTTGCGCGTCGCGGCCGAGATGCAAGAGCCGATCGCCAGGAATGCGCCGGCCATCAGCAACGAGCCGATATAGCTCGCGAAAATCACGCCATTGTCCGGATCGCCGAGGTAATTGACCGTGATCCAGATCGGAAACGTCAGCGCCAGTGCGATGCCGATGAACGCCCAGGCCGCGAGGAATTTGCCGAACACCGCCTGCCACATCGTGATCGGCAGCGTCAGCAGCAATTCGATGGTGCCGCTCTTGCGCTCCTCGGCCCAAAGCCGCATCGACACCGCCGGCACCAGGAACAGATACAACCATGGATGGAAATTGAAGAACGGTTGCAGATCCGCCTGCCCACGTTCGTAGAAATTGCCGAGGTAGAAGGTGAACGCGCCGGACAGCACCAGGAAAATCACGATAAACACGTAGGCCACCGGCGTCGTGAAATAACTGCGCAGTTCGCGCCCGAAAATCGTTGCGACCGCCCTCATGCGCGTTCCTCCTCGACTCGCTTGCCCTGGGTGATGGTGCGGAACACCTCGTCGAGACGGCCGCCTTCGAGCGCGATCTCGCGCACCACGACGCCCTGCGAAGTCAGCGCTTCGTTGACCGCCGCGAAGATCTCGCGGCCCGGTTTGGGAAACGCCGTGATGCGACCGTCCTGCGGGTCCACTTCGACCGCTGCGACATCGCTGACGCGAGCCAGGGCAGCACGCGCTGCGGCGGCGTTGTCTGCGCTGAGCGACACCGCCTGGTAGTAGCGCGAGCGTGCCTCGAGCTCGGCAGGCGTCGCGTCGGCGAGCACGCGGCCATCGGCGATGATCATCGCGCGCGTGCACACCGCGTGCACTTCCTCGAGCACGTGCGTCGAGACGATGATGGTCTTGTCGCGCGCCATCGCATTGATCAGCGCGCGCACCTCGTGCTTCTGGTTCGGATCGAGTCCGTCGGTCGGCTCATCGAGAATCAGGACCTTGGGATCGTGCAGGATCGCCTGGGCGAGGCCGACTCGTCGCTTGAAACCCTTGGACAGCGTTTCGATCGCCTGACCGAGCACGGGTTCCAGATGCAACCGGCCGATCACATCATCGAGGCGCTGCCGGCGCGATGGGTCCTTGAGTTCGCGCACGTCGGCCACGAACTGCAGGAATTCGTACACGCTCATCTCGCCGTAGCTCGGCGCGCCTTCCGGCAGATAGCCAAGCACGCGCCGCGCATCCAGGGATTGCTCCTCGACATCGAAGCCGCACACGCTGGCGCTGCCCGAGGTCGCGGCGAGGAATCCTGCCAGGATCTTCATCGTGGTGGACTTGCCGGCCCCGTTGGGTCCGAGGAAGCCGAGCACCTGACCCGGCTCGACCTTGAAACTGATGTCGTCGATCGCAGTGAGATCGCCGTAACGCTTGGTCAACTGCCGCGCTTCTATCATCTTGTGATCACCCTTCGAACTCCTTGAATCGTTCCAGCAGTGGCCGAGAGCCGCGCGGAGCGCGACAGCGGTCCGGACCGGGCGCACGAACTGCGTGCGCCCTTCATGCGCAGAGCAGGCACTCGGCCTGCAAACTCCTCGGCGCGCTCGGTCTGCGCCTGCACAAAATGGCCTCGATGAAAAAGGCTCCAGGCAGCCCAGGAGACCGTACGAACACCGAACGCCGCAGATCGCAACGACACCAGCAGATCGAACGATAGTCGCCTCGCCGCTGCGGCCAAAATTACTTCGCGCGCCGCGACAGATACCGCAAAACCCGCAAAAAGTTCCCCGGGACATACTGCGAGAAATCCACACGGGACAACAAGAACACATCGCGAGCACGTCTTGGCGGAAGGGCGAAAACCATCCGGTTGTTTATCGAAACGGCGCAACGCTGGGGCACGCTCCACGCATTGCTCGGAGGTGGCCAGGATTGAAATTGTGCGCGGCGTTGGTGCAGTCTGCCTGCGACGGCGAGTTGACAGCGTCGGCCTGGTGTTTAGGCTGCGCGTGCGGCGCATGCGTCAAGCGCCCGGATCACTCTCTCTCGACTATGCGAGCAAACGCGATGGGGCGTCAGATCAATATCGGCACACCGAACGTCCAGTGCATCGGCGCCTATCTGGCCGAGCCCGATGGGCCACCCCAGGGCGGCCTCGTCGTGGTCCAGGAAATCTTCGGCGTCAATGCGCACATGCGCCGGGTGGTCGACAATTTCGCCGCGCACGGCTACACCGCGATCGCGCCGGCATTCTTCGATCACGTGGACCGCGGCCTCGAACTCGACTACAGCGACGAGTCGAAAAAAAGAGGCATCGCACTGGTCCGGGAAATCGGCCTCGATCGCGCAATCGAGGATGTCGCGAGCGCGGCCGAGGCGATCGCCTCGGCAGGTCGCATCGGGTGTGTCGGCTACTGCTGGGGTGGCACCGTCGCATTTCTTGCCGCGATTCGACTCGGGTTGCCGGCCGTCAGCTACTACGGTGGGCGCAATCTCGAATTTCTCGACGAGCCCTTGCGCGCGCCGGTGCAGTTCCATTTCGGCGAGCGCGACAAATCGATACCGCCCGAAGCGGTCGAACGCCATCGCGCCGCACTGCCCGAGTGTGACGTGTTCACTTACCCCGACGCGGGCCATGCGTTCGATCGCGAAGGCGGGGACTCGTTCGAGCCGGCCAGCGCGGCGCTTGCCCTGGAGCGCACGCTCGCTTTTTTCGATGAGCATTTGCAGTTGCCGCAGCTATCGGCTCGCGCCGGCACGGACCCGGCAAGTTGAATTTCCAGACCGATCCCCGGCTCGTATCGGACACGGCGCTGATTGGCGAACTTCCGCTCTCGCGTCTCCTGCTCATGGACGACGTGCGTTTTCCGTGGCTGATTCTGGTTCCGCGCATCGCCGGAGCACGCGAGCTGATCGATCTCGACGCCGCCGACCAGACCAGCCTGCTGGCCGAAGTGGTCGAGGTCGGGCGTGCGCTGGAAGCCCTGGTGCAAGCAGAAAAGTTGAACATCGCCGCACTGGGCAACCAGGTGGCACAGCTTCATGTGCATGTGATCGCGCGCTTCAGCACCGATGCCGCGTGGCCCCAGCCGGTGTGGGGTTGCGGCAAGCGCAAGGGTTACAGCGCCGACGCGCGCCGCCAGCGCGTAGCCTCGTTGCGCACCGCATTGCGCAACACGATCGATCTGAGCGATTGATGGCCTTCGCATGGCCCGCCCCGCGCATTGAACCGCTCGGCGAATGCGCCTTGCTGCTAGGCTTCGGCGACACCATGGACAATGCGGTAAACGACCGCGTGCACGCGGCGGCGCACGCGCTGCGTGCCGCACATCTGCCCGGTGTGCGCGATATCGCACCCGCCTACGCGACACTTGCGCTCTACTACGATCCCGGCACGTGGCAGGGCGATACGGATGGGTTCTCCCCTTGGCAACGGCTCGCGGATGCAGCGCTGCAGATCGCAAGCGGTGCCGGCCGGGACACTTCGGAGCGTGCCGGTGTCGTGGACATTCCGGTCCACTATGGAGGCGTGCACGGTCCCGATCTCGCGGCCGTCGCAAAGCACGCCGGACTCGATGCTGCGGAAGTCGTGGCGCGTCACCTCGCCGGCGAGTATCGCGTCGCGATGATCGGATTTGCGCCGGGTTTCGCCTATCTGAGCGGGCTTGATCCGGCGCTGGCGTGTCCGCGTCGCGAAACGCCGCGCGTCCGTGTTCCAGCAGGATCGGTCGCGATCGGCGGACCTCAGACCGGCATCTACCCATCCGAATTGCCGGGCGGATGGCAGATCATCGGGTGCACTTCGATCGCGTTGTTCGATGCGGCTCGCGAGCCCCCGAGCCTGCTGACTGCGGGCGACCGGGTTCGTTTCAGCTCGATCGATTCCTGATGAGTTCTTGCTCCCCATCCGGACCGCCGCTGTCGTTCGCCCAACGCTCGAACTGAGCCAGGACGCATGAACCTCTCCGTTCTCAAGCCCGGACTGCAAACGACGCTGCAGGACTGCGGGCGCCATGGATATGCGGCATCCGGTGTCGGCGCAAGCGGAGCGATGGACGATGTCGCACTTCGCCTGGCCAACGCGCTGGTCGGCAATGCGGCCTGCGCCGCGGCGCTCGAGATGACGCTTGTCGGGCCCCGACTGCGCGTCGGCGGCGACATCGCGCTCGCCTTGACCGGCGCTCGAATCGACGCACGCTGCGTCGATGCCAACGGAACCGAAACGCAACTGCAGATGTGGCGGTCGATGTCGCGTGCGTGCCGGCAGCATTCTGCACTGCGGCGCGATCACGCGCGGCGCACGCAGCTATCTCGCCGTGGGCGGCGGCTTCGAGGCGCCGCGCGTGCTCGGCAGTCTCTCCACCGACATCAATACCGGGCTGGGACCGTTCGGCGGTCGCGCGCTCAAGGCGCGCGATGTGCTCAAGATCGGCCCGCCACGAACCACGGGCACCGCTCGCGAGCTGTCCGATTCAGCGCATGGTGCTGGTGCGAAGCCGCCGTGGTCGCTCGATCCACGTCCGTGGAGCGCACCATGGCCCACGCAACCGGTTCGCTTGCTGCGCGGTACCCATTTCGGCGCACTCGATGCCGATTCGCGAAGGCGCATGTTCGACAGCGAATTTCGCATCGCGGGCGAATCCAATCGCGTTGGACTCAGGCTCGAGGGATCGCCGTTGCGGTTGTCAGCTCCACTCGAACTCATCAGCGAACCCGTTGCGACGGGTACCGTGCAGTTGCCGCCGGACGGACAACCCATCGTGCTGATGGTCGAACATCCGACCACGGGCGGCTATCCGCGCATCGGCCAGATCGCTGCGGTCGACCTGCCCATCCTGGGCCAGTGCCGGCCGGGCGATGCATTGCGTTTCGCGCCGATCGAACTCGACGAGGCGCAAACGCGTTATCTTGCACGCGAGCGCGAACTGGCGCTGTTGATCGAAACCATTGCCGAGCGGCTTGTCCGATGAGCGCGACGATCGATCTCAATTGCGACATGGGTGAATCCTTCGGCGCGTGGAGCCTGGGTCAGGACGCCGAGGTCATGCCGTGGATCACGTCGGCCAGCATCGCCTGCGGATTTCATGCAGGCGATCCCGAGATCATGCAGCGCACCGTGGCGCTTGCGCGAAAACACGGCGTCGGCATCGGCGCGCACGTATCGCTGCCCGATCTTGCCGGATTCGGCCGGCGCGAGATGCGCGTCACTGCGGCCGAGGTCCATGCATTCACGCTGTACCAGATCGGCGCCCTTTCGGCGTTCACTCGCGCCATGGGCACGGATCTCGTCCACGTCAAACCCCATGGCGCGCTTTACAACATGGCCGCGCGCGATGAGGTGCTGGCCGATGCGATTGCATGCGCCGTGCGCGATTTCGATGCGCGCCTGATCCTGATCGGACTCGCCGCGAGCGAATTGCCGCGCGCAGGCAGGCGCGTCGGCCTGCGCGTCGCGCGCGAGGCGTTTGCCGATCGCCGCTACGCAAGCGATGGCAGCCTCGTGTCGAGAAGCGAGAAAGGTGCCGTGATCGACAAGGTCGATGCGGCCGTGGCCCAGGCCATCGCGATCTGCGCCGAAGGCAGCGTGATCACGCGCGGCGGATCTACCCTCGAACTCGATGCGGACACTCTGTGCGTCCACGGCGATCGCGCGGATGCCGCGCTGTTTGCGCAACGCCTGCGCGAAGCGCTGACCACGGCCCGCGTGGCAGTCGCGCCGCTGGCAACGCATCGCCTCGACAGCATGGACGCTTGATGAACTACTGGCCCCTGCTCGGCGTCGCGGTCGTGGTCATCGGTTTTGCCTTCAAGCGCAACCCGGTGCTCGTGGTGGTGGTAGCCGGCATCGTCAGCGGGCTCGCCGCAGGCATGGCGCCCGGCGATCTGCTCGCGCTGCTTGGAACCTCGTTCATCGGCAACCGGGTGCTGCTGCTCTTCGTGCTGACTTTGCCGGTCATCGGACTGCTCGAACATGCGGGATTGCGCGAGACGCGCACGCGCATGGATAGGCCGCTTTCGCGGCCTCACGCTCACCCGATTTCTGGTCTCGTATCTGGGTTTTCGGCAACTGTTGTCGATGCTCGGCCTGACCAACGTGCTGGGTCATGCACAAACCGTGCGCCCGCTGGTCGCGCCAATGAGCGAGGGCGCCGCCGAGCGCACGTCGACGCCACCTTGGCCCGGGACGAAAGACTGCGCGTGCGCGCGCTCGCCGCCGCGACCGACAACGTCGGCTGTTCTTCGGCGAGGACGTCTTCATCGCACTCGGAGCGGTATTGCTGATCCAGAGGTTCTACGCGCGCCAGGGAATCGAACTCGATCCGATCTCGATCGCGCTGTGGGCGTTGCCGACCGCGATCGCCGCGTTCGTCATTCACGTCGAATCCGTACTCTGGTTGTTCGAACGTGCGCTCAGGCAAGGCGCCCGTCCATCGACGCGGACACCAATGCTGCGGATTGAATACGTCTACTGGCTGATCGGAGCGCTGCTGCTGGTTGCGGGCTGCGTTCAATGTTCGCGATCGACGCTGGGCAATGGCGGCGTTCTGGATCATCCTCGCCTGCCCATTCCTGTTCGGCGACGTGATCGTCGGCGAGCGCCCGCGGGATCGAAGCGACCGGCGCAGACATGGGTGCCGGTGTGATCGCGCTCGGCATGCTTGCCGCGCGTGGCGGCATGCGCGCAACGCCTGACGACGACGAATCGCGTGCGCGGCGAAGCCCCGCCTATCGGCCGAACGCCTCGGCAATCGCCTGTTCTTGCCCGCGCTCGCGATACCGGCCGGTCACGCTGCTGCTGGTGCTGAGCGGCGAGCGGTCTGCACTGGCAGGCGACGGCCCTGCTTGCGCGCGGCGCATTCGACCTTGACCGCGCTCGGCGTCGCGTGCGTCGATTGCGCTCGCTGGCGCGTTGCGCGTCACGCACTCGCGTCTGCCGCAAGGCGCTCGGCGAAGGACGACGCCTGCTCGACGCGCTCGGCTGGGCCGCGCTGCTGCCGATGCTGCTGGCGACGCTCGGCAGCGTGTTCGCGGCGACCGGCGTCGGCGACGCGATCGCATCGATCACGGCCGCGCTCATTCCGATCGACAGTCGCATCGCCTGTCTTGCCGCATTCGCGATCGGCATGGTCCTGTTCACGCTGATCATGGGCAACGCGTTCGCGGCCTTTCCGGTCATGATGGCCGGCATCGGCCTGCCGCTGCTGGTGCTGCGCCACGGCGCGCATCCGGCGGTGCTCGGCTCGATCGGCATGCTGACCGGCTATTGCGGCACGCTGTTGACGCCGATGGCGGCCAATTTCAATATCGTGCCAGTGGCGCTGCTGGAGCTGCCCGATCAATATGCAGTGATTCGCGCGCAGTTGCCGACGGCACTTGCGCTGCTTGCGGTCAATTTCCTGCTGATGACGTTTCTGGTATTTCGATGACTGCGACAGGCAAAAAGCTTCTGCTGATCGGCTTCGAACCATTCGGCGGTGAATCGATCAACCCGTCGGCTGAAGTCGCGCGCGCACTCGACGGCACCGACATCCGTGACGCACACATCGTTGCGGCGATCCTGCCGGTCGCATTCGGACGCGTCGTCGATGCGCTCGATTCGCTGCTGCGGACCCATCGCCCGGATTTCGTCGTTGCACTCGGCCAGGCTGGCGGCCGCAACGCGATTTCGTTCGAACGCATCGCGGTGAACCTCATCGATGCGCGCATTGCCGACAACGATGGCAGCCAGCCGATCGACGCGCCGGTCATCGCGGATGCGCCGGCCGCGTATTTTTCGACGCTGCCGGTCAAGGCCATGTACGCGCGACTCGATGCGCTTGGCATTCCGGCCGCGCTGTCGCACAGCGCCGGCACGTTCGTGTGCAATCAGGTGTTCTTTGCGCTGGCGCACTGGACAGCGATGCACGCACCCGCTACGCGCGTCGGCTTCATCCACCTGCCATGGCTGCCGGAACAGGCCGCTCGCCACCAGGACGAGCCCGACATGACGCTCGAAACCATGAGTGCCGCCATCCGCATGGCGATCGACTGTGCGCTGACGACCCCCACTGACGCACATGTGGCAGGTGGCGACACACATTGAGCAAGAGTGTTTTTTCTGACTCTGCGTTTTTCTCTTTGCGCGCCGTTGCGATCAACAACCCGCGCCTTTTTTTTCTTCCTCGTCGACTTCGATCACGAGTTTGCCGGTGGCCGCGTACGGCAATTTCACCTTGACCGCGTCGGTGGTGTAGTAAAAACCGCCCTTGCTCGGCGCGTTGACCCTGTCGCGCACTTCGCCCTCGTAGGATTTTCCGACCGCTGCGGGCGACGTCGCGACAGCGAAACGACGCAGCTTGTCGAGCGTGACGCAGGCCAGAAGACGCGTCGTGCGGAACGGCCGGATATCGAGATGCAGCGGTTTGACTTCGCGGGTCGCGCGCACGCTGTCATCATCGTTCACGACGTACAGGAAAGGCTTGAATACCGTATGCCCGCGACCATGGCGATTGGGCTCGGCGATGACCCGCACGCGCACGCTGGCGTGCGCGAGTTCGCGTGGCAACTCGATCAGGCGATAACGGCTTTTGCCTTTCGGAAACGTGCGCTCAGGCGATGAATCGCCGACGTCGATGCGCTCGGGCCGGCCATTCGCGAGCACCACCACTCCCCGGTCGGGCGCATTGATGACGGGTTCGGGTGGCGGTTCGCTGCCGAACAGGCGGCTCTTCCACTCGGCCAACGGCGTCACCACGGTTGCGCAGGCCGGCAACAATACAGCCAGTCCCGTTGATATGAGGAGTTTGCGCAACCTGACGGTGCGCCTCGATGCTCGCGGATTGCATTCGGCTCAATCACCCGGACCACAGCAAACGGTTGCTCCGGTACGGCGATTCAACATCCGGCAGCCGCAACGATGCCGGAACGCTGCTGTTATTGATTACTTCGGACCGGATGGGGCGATCGGCTTGAGATCACCGCCATCCTGCTCGAATGCCTTGAGCTTGAGCGTGTTGGCGATCGAGCCGATTGCGCTGCGCTGCGCGTCGCTGCCGCCGCGCCGCAGGACCAGACCCGAGAGGTGCTCGCGATCCTTCAGATCGCTTATGTAGCCGAACAGTTCGGCCTTGCCCATGACGAACCCATCGATCGAGTAGCGATCATGCGCGGCGGGTTTCACCATCGCGTTGCCACTCTCGACATCGGATGCCGCAACGATTTGCGCCACTGGCACCAGTGCCAGGCCGAGAACCAGGCCACACAGCCATTTCTTCACTGACTTATCTCCCGAATTCGATATGTTGAATCAACCAGACAGCGGCATTTCTTCATTCCGCTAGTGGCTCTCTTCGCGCCTGTGCTCGTTCTTCCTTGTCTTTTCTTCCGGCTTCGATTCGTCGCTCTTGGCCTGCGCGCGCAATTCGGAAATCTCGCCGTCGTCGTCGATGAAGGCCTTGATCTTGAGGTGATAGGCCACGCGCGCCAGCGAAATGATCAGTTGCTTGCTGAGCTTGTTGTCGCCACGCTTCATCAACACCGTTGCAGTCGGCTGGCCCTGGTCCTTGCGATAACGCAGCGCGCTTTCGAGATCCTGCTCGGTCAGCGGCGCGCCGTCGTAATCGAACAGATCACCCTTCGATGACAGGATCGTCACGTCGAAACTGGCCGGGATGTTGGCTGGGGCCTTCATGTCGGGCTTGACGCCGCCGCAGGCGGCCAGCACGGCAACGATGCCCGCCAGAACCGGTGCGCGAAACGGGAATCGGACGAAACGCTGTCGCATGGATTGCCTCGATCGGGTAAGCCGGGCGCCAAGCCTATCACCGCGCAGCCGGCCAGCGCACCCGGCTCGCGTGCGGATCACGCGTGCGGCAGCGTGACGCCGCTCTGGCCCATGTATTTCCCGCCGCGATCCTTGTAGCTGGTCTCGCACTCCTCGTCGGATTCGAGGAACAACATCTGCGCAACGCCCTCATGCGCGTAGATCCGGGCCGGGAGAGGCGTGGTGTTCGAGAACTCAAGGGTGACGTGGCCTTCCCACTCGGGTTCCAGCGGGGTGACATTGACGATGATGCCGCAGCGCGCATAAGTCGATTTGCCGAGGCAGATCGTCAACACATTGCGCGGAATGCGGAAATATTCGACCGTGCGCGCGAGTGCGAACGAGTTCGGCGGAATGATGCATACCTCGGCCGAGACATCGACGAAACTGCGCGAATCGAATGCCTTCGGATCGACGATCGTCGAGTTGATGTTGGTGAATACCTTGAATTCGTCGGCGCAGCGCACGTCGTAGCCGTAACTCGAGGTGCCATAGGAAATCATGCGGCCGGCGCCGTTCTGCTTGACCTGGCCCGGCTCGAACGGCTCGATCATGCGGTGCTCGGTCGCCATGCGGCGGATCCAGCGGTCGGATTTGATGGTCATGGACTCGCTACGCTCGCCAGGGACAAGGGCTGAGGGCTGAGGGCCGTAATTCCGCGAGCGGTTCCGCACTCACTTCCCAGCCCCCGCTCTTCAGGTGTTCTGAACGACAATCTTCGGAAACTGGATCGCCTTGTTCTTCGCGCGCAACGCAAGGCGCGCCGCTGCATTGCGCGCGATCTCGCGGTAATGCGCCGCGATGTCCGAGTCGGGCATTGCGACGACAGTCGGCGTGCCGCCATCGGCCTGCTCGCGAATACGGATATCCAGCGGCAGCGTGCCGAGCAGCGGAACGCCGTACTGCTCGGCCATGCGCGCGCCGCCGCCGGCGCCGAACACATGCTCCTCGTGGCCGCATTGCGAACAGACATGCGTCGCCATGTTCTCGATGATGCCAAGCACCGGCACGTTGACCTTCTCGAACATCTTGAGCGCCTTCTTCGCATCGAGCAGCGCGATATCCTGCGGTGTCGTCACGATCAGCGCGCCCGAAACCGGCACGCGCTGGCACAGCGTCAATTGGATGTCGCCAGTGCCGGGCGGCAGGTCGATGATCAGGTAATCAAGATCGGTCCAGTTGGTTTCGTTGATCATCTGCTGCAGCGCCTGGGTGACCATCGGGCCGCGCCAGATCATCGGCGTGTCCTCGTCGATCAGCAGGCCGATCGACATCGCCTGGATGCCGTGGTTGCGCTTGGGCTCCAGATGCTTGCCGTCGTTGGACTCCGGCTTGCCTGAAATCCCGAGCATGCGCGGCTGGCTCGGGCCGTAGATATCCGCATCGAGCACTCCGACCGATGCGCCTTCGGCGGCGAGGGCGAGCGCAAGATTCGCGGCGACCGTCGATTTTCCGACGCCGCCCTTGCCCGAAGCCACTGCGATGATGTTCCGGACGTTCGGCAGCGGCGTGAGGCCCTCCTGCACGCGGTGCGCATGGACGCGGCAGGAAACGCTGACCGCCGCGGTGTCGATCGCCGGATCGGCTTCGAGGGTCTGCTTGAGGGATGCCGCGAGCGGCTCCTGCCGGGACAAGGCCGGATAACCGAGCTGGACATCGATCGACACGTTTCGCCCATCGATTCCGATGCCTTTCAAGGCGCCGCTGGCAACGAGGTTCTCGCCACTGTGCGGATCGGTCTCGACGCTCAGCAACGCGCGCACCCGCGCTTCGTCAAGCGACGGCCGATCGTCCCGCGTCTGATTCGGTTGCGTGTGATTCAATGAACGCCTCGAGACTCTCGGATCGGGCGATCATTGTAACGGAGCGGGTTCCACGGCGTGCGACCGCAAGCTGAAGCCGCGGCGCTTGACGCCGGCTCGTTCATCGAGTCAAGTAGAGGCCCGACCTGCCGGAATCCGCCGCCATGACTGCCGCCGCCCGCACGTTGCTGACCCTTGTCCTGCTGTCCTGCGGCGGCTTCGCCTTTGCCGCCTCGCCAACACCCGTCGGCACCTGGAAGAGTTTCGATGACGCAACCGGCAAGGCCAAGGCGATCATCAACCTCAGCGAAAACAACGGCGAACTCCAGGGCAACGTGATCAAGGTACTGCAATCGGATCAGGGACCGAACCCGATCTGCAAGGAATGCGAAGGCGAGCGCCATAACCAGCCGGTCACCGGCATGCAGATCGTCTGGGGCCTGAAGCAGGACGGCGATGAGTGGAATGGCGGCCATATTCTCGATCCGCACAATGGCAAGGTCTATCGCTGCAAGATGAGCGTCACCGAGGGCGGCCAGAAACTCGAAGTGCGCGGTTTCATCGGCTTCTCGCTGCTGGGTCGCACACAAACGTGGGAACGCCAGCCGGCCACCCCCTGAGAAACCGGCAAAGGCAAACGACGGCGCAGCCGACGCAGCGATCATCAACGTCGGAGCGCCCGAGTCGCAATTGATGCGGTCCATTGCGTGCGAGTCGTGCGGAAAAACCGCCATGGCATACTCGCGCTGCAAACTTGCCGCGGAATCCCTCACGGATGCCTTCGCCAGCCCGACACATCCTCGTCACCAACGCCCTGCCCTACGCGAACGGCCGCATCCACCTTGGCCACATGGTCGAGCACATTCAGTCCGATATCTGGGTGCGGGCGATGCGCATGGCGGGCCACGAGGTGCACTACGTCTGCGCCGATGATGCGCACGGCAGCTCGATCATGCTGCGCGCCGAAAGCGAAGGCATCGCGCCGAAACAACTGATCGCGCGCGTATGGCAGGAGCACACCCGGGATCTCGCCGATTTCGGTGTGGTCTACGACCACTACTCGACCACCGACAGCGAAGCGAATCGCGAGCTGACCTACCGGATCTGGAACACCCTCAAGGCCGCCGGGCATACCGAAGCACGCCCGGTGCGCCAGCTCTACGATCCGGTCAAGGAAATGTTCCTGCCGGATCGCTTCATCAAGGGCGAATGCCCGAACTGCCACAGCGCCGATCAGTACGGCGATGCCTGCGAAGTCTGCGGCAAGACCTACGATCCGACCGACCTGATCAAGCCGTATTCGGTGGTTTCGGGCGCGACGCCGGTCGAGAGAGAATCGCGCCATCTGTTCGTCAAGCTTGCCGATTTCGAAAACGTTCTGAAGGACTGGCTGGTCGAACGCCGCGACGCCGGTGGCCTGCAGGCCGAGGTCGTCAACAAGCTCAAGGAGTGGTTCGACGACGGTCTTCGAAGCTGGGACGTATCGCGCGATTCGCCGTATTTCGGGTTCGAGATTCCGGACGAGCCCGGCAAATTCTTCTATGTGTGGGTCGACGCGCCGATCGGTTATCTCGCCGCATTTCGCGAATACTGCGAGGAACACAACGCCAGGCATCCCGACCATCCGATCCGGTTCGAGGACTTCGTCGATCCTGCCGCTGCAAAGGCGAGCCGCACCGAGATGGTGCACTTCATCGGCAAGGACATCGTGTATTTCCATACGTTGTTCTGGCCGGCCATGCTGCGCGGTGCCGGCCTGCGCATGCCGACAGCGGTCTATGTGCACGGCTTCCTGACCGTCGATGGCGCCAAGATGTCGAAGTCGCGCGGCACGTTCGTCAACGCGCGCACCTACCTCGATCATCTCGACCCGGATTACCTGCGTTATTACCTCGCCACCCTGCTCGGGCCGACGCTCGCGGACCTCGATCTTGATCTCAAGAGCTTCGAGGAGCGGGTCAATTCGCACCTCGTCGGCAAGTGGGTGAATATCGCAAGCCGCTGCGCTCGGCTCCTGGAAAATCATTTCGATGGAAAACTGGGACGCGCATTCTGGTTGCCTACAGCGGAACCACAACAGCCTCCCCCTTACGAAGTGGAAGCAATGGTGGCGCTGTCGCCACGTTACGGAAGCGCTGAATGCAGAGCAGCTCTCGAACAATTACGGCGCACGCGACTACGCCCAGGTCGTGCGCGCCGTGGTGCGGGCGGCCGACAGCGCAAATGAATACGTCAACCGGACAGCGCCTTGGTCGATGGCAAAGGACGAGCTCACGTCAACGACGAATTGCACGTCTGTATTGCACTGCTGCGCTGATCAGCGCTTTTCCACGCCCTTGGTCCAGGCGTACGTAGAAACGCCGAAAATTCCGCCTGCTGCCGAGCCGCCTGCCTATTGTACGAAAATATTACGTCGAATTTCATCAAGACAGAGTCACATTTGTCTGATCACCAGCTTGCGACAATTCGAGCCATTCTTCCCCGTATCGACCCGAAAAAGATCGATGCCATGATCGAAGCATCCAGGGAATCAATGAAATCGCCTTCCGCAACTCTCGCGACGCAAACATCCACGGCAGCCGCTTCGACGGAACCTAGCCCGGGACACGGATCATCTTCGGCCAAGCCCGCCGCGCCGGTATCGATCGACGATTTCGCCAAGCTCGACCTGCGCATCGGCAAGGTGCTGGCTTGCGAGTTCGTCGAAGGATCGGACAAGCTGTTGCGTTTCGAACTCGATGCGGGCGATCTCGGCAAACGCCAGATTTTTTCGGGAATCCGCGCGGCCTACGGCGATCCGCAGCAGCTGGTCGGACGCCGCGTCGTGTTCGTCGCGAACCTCGCTCCTCGCAAGATGCGCTTCGGCGTATCCGAAGGCATGGTTCTCTCAGCCGGCAGCGGTGGCGCCGATTTGTTCCTGCTCGACGTAGATGACGGCGCTGCCGCGGGCATGCCGGTGAAATGAGCGCACTTCCGGCCCTCGCGCTTCGCATCGACGCGCTGTTGCCGCAAACGCAGTGCCGCCAGTGCGGATACGCAGGCTGCCAGCCTTACGCGGATGCGATCGCCACCGGAGAAGCCGCGATCAACCGCTGCCCGCCGGGTGGCGAAGCCGGCATTCGCCAGATCGCCGAACTGCTCGGTCGCGAGGCCATGGCCCTCGATCCCGATTGCGGCATCGAAAAGCCGGCGGCCCGCGCGTTCATCGATGAATCGACCTGCATCGGCTGCACCAAATGCATCCAGGCTTGCCCTGTCGACGCAATCGTCGGCTCGGGCAAGCGCATGCATACGATCCTTGCCGACGAATGCACCGGTTGCGAGTTGTGTCTCGCGCCGTGCCCGGTGGATTGCATTGCGATGATCGAACGGAATCCGGACTGGACCCGGGACGCGGCGCTGGCACAAGCACGCGCCGACGTTGCCCGACGACGATTCCAGGCGCGCAGCCGGCGGCTCGAACACGAGCAGGCGCAACGCACGGCACGAAGATCCTCGCCATCCGCAGCAGGCACAAGGCAATCGCCGATCAGCAAGGCCGCCGTCATGCAGGCAATAGCGCGCGGTCGGGCGAAGCAACGGATGCATGCGGACGAGGTGCGGATACCGACGGAGTGAAGCGGGCACAAGTCGTCGAGCTTTTCGAGCGCCTGCGCGAACTCAATCCCGAGCCGCGCAGCGAACTCGAATATCAGTCGCCGTTCGAACTCCTCATCGCGGTGATCCTGTCGGCGCAATCGACCGATGTGGGCGTCAACAAGGCAACCCGGCGTCTGTTTCCGATCGCGCGGACTCCCGAGAAAATGCTCGCGCTCGGCGAGGAAAAGCTCAAGCGTCACATCGCCACAATTGGTCTCTACAACACCAAGGCGAAGAACATCCTCGGGACCTGTCGCTTGCTGATCGATGAGCACGGTGGCCAGGTCCCCCATTCGCGCGAAGCACTCGAAGCGCTGCCGGGCGTCGGCCGCAAGACCGCCAACGTGGTCCTCAACAGCGCGTTCGGAGAGCCGCTCATTGCGGTCGATACGCACATATTCCGCGTTGCCAATCGAACCGGCCTCGCACGCGGCAAGACCGTGCGCGCGGTCGAGGACAAGCTCGCGAAAGTGGTGCCGGCCGAGTTCCGCGAGGGCGCACATCATTGGCTGATCCTGCATGGGCGTTATGTCTGCAAGGCGCGCAAACCCGAGTGCCCTCACTGCGTGATTCGCGACCTGTGTGCATACAAGGCAAAGACGCCTGCCAGCGCGCTGGACGATCCGTGACTTCCCTGCGTTGCGTCGCCCTTCGCTTGCTATGCTCGATTCATGGAACCGCCCTCGCCACGTACTGCGCGCATGTCCGATCGCTTCCGCGGGTTCCTGCCGGTCGTGGTCGATGTCGAAACCGGTGGATTCGACGCGGAGCGCCACGCATTGCTCGAAATTGCCGCTGTCGTGATCGGAATGGACGATGATGGATGGGTCCGCGCGCAGCCGGTGGTCTCGACGCACGTGGTTCCATTCGAAGGCTCCGTGCTCGATCCGAAGTCGCTGGAATTCACCGGAATCGATCCCGGCCATCCGTTTCGCGCCGCGCTGGCGGAGCGTGCCGCACTCGATCACGTGTTCGCGCCTATTCGCGCGGCAGTCAAGGAAAACGCCTGCCAGCGCGCGATCCTGGTCGGGCACAATGCTGCGTTCGATCTCGGCTTCGTGAATGCAGCCGTGCGGCGTTCGGGCCATAAGCGCAATCCGTTCCATCCCTTCAGCTGTTTCGATACCGCGACGCTCGGCGGACTCGCCTACGGACAGACCGTGCTGAGTCGCGCGGTCGAAGCCGCCGGGCTTTCGTGGGACAGCCGCGAAGCGCATTCGGCCGTCTACGATGCCGAACGCACCGCCGAACTTTTTTGCGCGATCGTCAATCGCTGGAAGCGCTTGAACGACATGGAGCGATCCTCAGGCAACGAGACCAGATCTCCTTCTGCTTGATCGGGACCCGTATCACCCCCATGCTGCGCGCATGCCCATCTACGAATATGTCGCCGAAGGCAACAGTTGCCCCGTTTGCCGAGATGGGATCGAGTTGTTGCAGCGTCTGGCCGATCCGCCGCTTTCGCTATGCCCCGAGTGCGGCGAGCCGCTGCGCCGCGTGATCAGCGCGCCGCAGGTCGTCGCGGGCCAGGGACATGTGCTCGGCGAGAAACACATCGCCAAACACGGCTTCACGCAGTATCGCAAGGTCAGCAAGGGCAAATACGAAAAGACCGCGGGCAAGGGACCGAACACGATCAGCGGCGATTGAAGCCGCTACGGCGTTGCAGGTTTGCCCCCTCCCGCGCGCTGATACGCGCAGGGCGCAGCCGGCGCCTTTTCAACTCGCGACGAGCTCTCTGCTAACGGGGCGGATCGAGTCACGGCGCCGCGCGGCGACGCCGAAGGGCCACGATCATCCCGTAAATGCTGATCAGCAGCCATGCGACCTCAAGCAGGAATGCGGACAGATTGAAACTGCCGAACAGGAGCGAAAGCATCACGCCTATCGCACCAAGCGCATTCATCGTCTGATAAATCGGTCCGTTGCCGTGCAGCTTGTGCGCCTGCAACAGCAGGAACGCGAACAGCACCAGCGCGACGCCGACGAGACCGGCCCACTCGTGCCACGGCATGTTCATATCCCACCCGCGCGTTGGCGCAAGGCCTCGAACAACACGATGCCGGCGGCTACCGACACGTTGAGGCTTTCCATCGAGCCGGGCATCGGAATGCGCGCGACATAGTCGCACCGCTCGCGCACCAGCCGGCGCATGCCTTCCGCCTCACCACCCAGAATCAATGCCGTCGGCCCCCTCAAGTCGAGTGTGTAAATCGACCGCTCGGCATCGCCGGCGAGACCGCTCAGCCAGACCCCCGCATCCTTGAGCGTGCGCAGACTGCGCGCAAGATTGGTCACGACGACCAGCGGCACGCGATCGGCTGCGCCGGCCGAGGAACGGCGCACGATCGGCGTAATGCCGACGGCGCGGTCCTTGGGCACGATCACGGCCGTGACGTTGGCGGCCGCGGCGCTGCGCATACACGCGCCGAGATTGTGCGGATCGGTCACTCCATCGAGCGCCAGCAACAGCGCATCGGACCCGGCATCGACAACGAGCTTGAGAAGGTCGTTTTCGCCCAACGGCTGCGGCGTACGATAGTGCGCAACGACACCCTGATGCCGTCCACCCCCGGTCATGCGATCCAGCGCCGCGCGATCGCGCGCGTGCGGCTTGATCCCCAGCTCGCGCGCGCGATCCGAAAGTTCCTTGAGGCGCGCATCGTGCGGGTCGGACTCGATGAAAAGATCGACGATGTTGCCAGGATCGTGGCTCAGCGCGGCCTCGATCGAGTGGATTCCGAACAGGAGGTCAGTACTCATCGTTTGTGGCGCCGGGTCTGGACTGCCTGCACCAGGCGGAAATCGATTTTTCGGTCTTCCATGCTCGCGCGCAGGACCTGCACCCGCACCTCGTCGCCGAGGCGGAACTTCAGACCGCGACGCTCACCGGTCAACAAATGACGGATCGGATCGAAATGATAGTAATCGTTCGGCAACTGGGTGATGTGGACCAGTCCACTGACGCGGGACTCGATCAATTCGACGAACACGCCAAACGAAGTGACGCCGGTCACGATGCCGTCGAATTCGCTGCCGACATGCTTTTCCATCCACGCGCACTTGTAGCGCTCGTCGACATCCCGCTCGGCGTCATCCGCGCGCCGTTCCTTTTGTGAGCCCTGCACGCACAGACCGACCATGTCGCTCTTCGAATACGCATAGTCTTCCGCCTTGCCACCGCCCAATGCGTAGCGGATTGCGCGATGCACGAGCAGGTCCGGGTAGCGCCGGATTGGCGAAGTAAAATGCGTATAGGCGTCGAGCGCAAGCCCGAAATGCCCGCCATTTTCGGGCTGATACACCGCCATCGATTGCGAGCGCAGCAGCACCGACTCGATCAATCCGGCGTCGGGCCGCTTGCGCACCTTCGCGAGTAGCGCCGAGAAATCGGCTGGCGTCACCTTCTCGACCGGCGGCAGTTTCAGCTTGAACTCGCGCAGAAACTCGAGCAGATCCTCGTACTTCGATGCGGGCGGAGGAGCATGCACGCGAAATGGCGCGGGGATGCGCTTGCGCTCGATGAATTTCGCGGCTTCGACATTCGCCGCGATCATGCATTCCTCGATCAGCTTGTGCGCGTCGTTGCGCACTTCGGCGCCGAGTTGCACCACTTCGCCGCCCGGGCCAAGCCGGAACTTGACTTCGGTACTCTCGAAATCGATCGCTCCGCGCTGCCGGCGTGCTTTCGCGAGCACGCGGAACAAGCGATGCAGCACCTCGATTTCAGGCATCACATCGGCGAGCTCCGCACGCGCCTCTGCCGATTTCTCGCCGATCGCCTGCCACACGCGCGCATAGGTGAGGCGCGCGTGCGAGCGCATCACCGCGGCGTAGAACTTCGACTTCACGACGTGGCCATCGCGATCGACTTGCATGTCGCAAGCCATGCACAGGCGATCGACATTCGGGTTCAACGAACAGATGCCGTTCGAGAGCGACTCCGGCAACATCGGAACGACATAACCCGGAAAATACACCGAGGTCGAGCGCCGAACCGCTTCCGCGTCGACCGCCCGATCTTTTTCCACATAGTGCGATACATCGGCGATTGCGACGATCAGGCGAAATCCATTCTTGTTCGACTCGGCGTACACGGCATCGTCGAAATCCTTCGCGTCCGACCCGTCTATCGTGACCAGCGGCAAATGGCGAAGATCGACACGACCCTTGATTTCTGCTCGCGAAACCTCGGGCTCGATATTCGCGGCTTCGGCCAGCACCTTGGCCGGCCATTCGTGCGGCAGGTCATGGCTCGCTATCGCCATTTCGACCACGAGCGATGGCTTGAGCCGATCGCCGAGCACCGCCAGCACGCGCCCGATGGGTCCGCGCTGGTGGGTCGGCTGTTCGGTGATCTCGGTGATCACGATCTGGCCGGCGTGCGCGCCATGCTCTGCGCCGGGTGGAATCAACACGTCCTGATGCAAACGCCGATCGTCCGGCGTCACCAGCGTCAGTCCATCCTGTTCGACGATGCGGCCGACCAGTCGCGGCGAACGGCGTTCGAGCACCTCGACGATCGCACCCTGGCGGCGGCCGCGCCGATCGACGCCGACCACGCTTGCGAGGACGCGATCGCCGTGCAGCACGCGCCGCATCTGCGCCGGCGACAGGTACAAATCCTCGCCCCCCGCATCCGGCCGCAGGAAGCCATAGCCCTCCGCGTTGGCCAGAACCGTCCCCGGAATCAGATCGAGCTTCTGCGCGACGCCGTAACCCGCGCGTCGATTCTGGATCAGCTGGCCATCGCGCAGCATCGCCGCAAGGCGCTTGTCCAGCGCTTCCAGATCCTCGGGCGTCGATAGACCGAGTTCGCGCGCCAACGCCTCGGCCTTGAACAACTGGCCGCGCCGGTCGAGGAAATCGAGGATCGCTTCGCGACTCGGTATCGGCCGCTCGTACCGTTCCGCTTCGCGCGCGGCATGTGGATCGTGAAGCGTCGCCGCGGACGCCGTGCCGGTCTTGCTATCGCGCCGCCGCTTGGACGTGCGGGGCGATGGCGCGTGGCGCGCGGAATTTTTCGAAGTCTTGCCGCGCGGTTTGCTCACGGCGCCTGATTTTCGTTTCGACAAGAATGCTCTCGCTTGATGCAGTCTGGTGTTTCCCCGTGTCCAGCGTGGCCGACGGCGCCCGGGTTTGCAAGGAAAATTGCCCAAAGCCTCCTCGACCGGCAAGCAGGCTCTGGCCCAAGCGAAACGCCCTGCATAGCGAATCCAAGAGAGGGGAACAAACCCGGATGCGCGCTTCCGATTCGTTGACACGTAGAGCCCGCGCCAGTATCGTTCGCGGCCCGAATAGCGCTGCCAACTGCGCGATTCGGATCGCACCGGCCCAGGTGGCGGAATTGGTAGACGCACTAGCTTCAGGTGCTAGCGGGGGCAACCTCGTGGAGGTTCGAGTCCTCTTCTGGGCACCATTTGCATTATTCGATGATGCTTCATGAGATCGCGTGAGATGGCCAGGGCCATGAACGTCGCACCAGTACCACCCATCGGCCCCCGCGTTGCAGCAGCTTTCGGTTTCCAACGCGCTTGCCACCATTCATGAAGCCATGGAAGGCTGGGTTGCCAGCGGCGACTTTGAAAAAGCTGTAGGCGATGCTGGCTGATCTGGTGCATCAAACCTGCGCCTTGCGATACGCGACGGCGAGCAGGTTAGCGACAAACCGGAATGATTGATCGCCCGAGGAGACATAGCGTCCGAGATCTCCTGCAGCGCCGCGGGGCGAATTGCCGCTTCAGCCGGCGCAGATAGTCTGCGAGCCTGCTGACGCTCGCGGCCACGCGCGCCCGCGCCGAGTATTTACCGCATCGAAAGCCGGCCTCGACGCGTACGCGCGCTGCGCAGGCTTGTATCAGGGGCGAAACGAAAGCCACGTCGCACCTTTAATCCACGCCGAAGGACTGCAGACTCACCGGTGTAGTTGGGGCACATACGCCAATCTGGTTCGTGTCCATCGTCACGGCACCGTTTCTCGCCAAGAGAGAGCCGTGCGAAGTAGCGCTTGTCGTCAGCGTGATGCTCGTGAGGGCGAGCGTATTCCCCACGAATGCGCTGCCGGTACCGAGTGTCTCGGAACTACCCACCTGCCAGAAGACATTACAATCGGAGCCGCCGTTGATGACGACCACGCTCGCGGCACTCGCCGTCGTCAGCGAGCTGCCTATCTGGAAAATAAAAACGGCGTTGGGATCGCCTTGGGCGTCGAGAGTGAGTGTTCCAGTCAGCTGAGCCGATGACGAAAAACAATAGACGGCGGATGTGAGTGTAAGTCCACCGAGATCAGTGCCCGTGAGGTTCGTATTGCATGCTTGGCCCGCCAGCGCGTTGTAAGCCGTGGTGAGGTCGGTCTGAGCTCCCTGCGCCACGGCATCATTCGAGTGAAGTGTTCCGGTCAGAGTACCGGGGGGAAACCCTGTGATCGCGGTACCGGGGCTGACGCCCACGTCGCCGGTCACCGTGGTGGCGCCGGTGTTTGTCACCGTCGAGCCCCCTAGAACCGCGAAGTCTCCTGCCCCGCCGAGCGGAGGAGCCACTTGGGCGAATGCGGGAAAGACGCCCCCGAATAAGAGCATTCCCAAACCGAGAATACTGACGTGTTGACATGTAATCTTTGACATGTGCGTCTCCCTAATGAACACGGCTATCCGCGCCTCTGTCTTGCCGTATCAAGTCCGCAGCGCAGAGGGGCTACCCCATTCGATCTTCGGCGCGGTGGAAAGACGTTCGCATCCTACGCCCGAAGCCGCGTGCGGCCGATGCGGGATCCAAAATTGCGGCCCGGCCGGCGTGACTGTCTGTGCGCTGCCGCACATAGGCGAAGAAAGGACACGTGCGAACAAGTGAGTCGCCCCGGGCGATCCTGGAGGCTGTTTGCTTTGACTCGAGCCGTCGTGGCCTGACGCCGACCGGCGTCGCCGATAGTAAGCCGCTTCGGCTTCGACTTCGGCTTCGGCTGGCGGCACGTTCCCCGATCGGCCCCAGCAGCGGTTGTGCTTGAATCAATCTACCCAGGGTGGCGCCACAACGTCAAAGGCCGTGCCTTGGCCGAAGGCGAAGCTTGACCGTCGTGTGTTGGTTTGTGATAGGACGACGACAGATAAAGATTTTTTCTTTACTATCAATTCGATAGAACACTTTCGAGTCCTCTTCTGGCACCATTTTGCAGATTCGCAAGCTTCATAAAGTCCTGACTTGTCTCCTGAACCCCGCATACCAGTGGGGTTTTTCGCATGGGGAGCGCCCCCGACCCTCCCATCTTGATCGCGCAGGAGATCAAACAATTCGGGATACCGTGCCACGCTGATCGAGCGCGAGCACTTCGTTGCGCAGGCCTCCAAGAAGCTACTCGACACGCGGCGGATGAAATATCACGGGTGTGATCGATAGCGCGCGTGTGAAAAGTTCAACCTGACCCAGATTCTTGTATCGCTTGGCGCGCCCACCGGCTTTTCCGCCGGCCACTTGAAACTGCTTTGGAAGCGCATCCAAGCGGCAGATGTCGGTTGCGGCTACCTGGCCCAAGATCCGCACTCCCTTTGCGGAGGCTGAAGCACGAGGGCAATCATTGCGCTGGTGTTGATCGCCGCAACCATGGGTGTGCCGGCTGCTTCCGCCGAGGAGACACATTCGCAGCCGCCTCCGGAAAAGCTGGGTTCGGTCACGTTTGCGATCTCGTGCGCGCCGGGCATCTCACATGAGTTCGAGCGCGCTGTCGCCCTGTTACATTCTTTCGCGTACACCGCCTCGGAAAAGGCTTTTCGGGATGTCTTCGCAGCCGATCCATCCTGTGCGATGGCACATCGGGGCGTGGCGATGTCCTATTTTCACCAGCTGTGGAGCCCGCCCGGCGCGGTCGAACTAAGCAAGGGCCAAGCAGAAATCGACCAGGCCGTGCAGCTCCATGCCGGATCGGAGCGCGAACGACAGCTCATTGCCGCAACTGCTGCTTATTACCGTGACGCCGAACATCTGCCGCCTGCGGTTCGCGCCAAAGCCTATATGGAAGCGATGAGCGTAGCTGCAAGAAGCAACCCGAAGGATACCGAAGTCCAGGTCTTCTACGCGCTGTCTCTCATCGCCACGGCAGCGCCCGAAGACCGATCCCACGCGAACCAGAAGCACGCTGCAGCTATCCTGGAGCCGATTTATCGCGAACACCCGTTTCACCCCGGCGTCGCCCATTACCTGATCCATGCCTATGACAGTGCGGAGTTGGCGCCGCGCGGTCTGGCGGCGGCGTGCGCCTATTCGAAGATTGCGCCCTCTGCTCCGCATGCGCTGCAAATGCCATCGCACATTTTCACGCGTCTTGGCCTGTGGAATGACTCGATTGCGTCAAACATTTCCGCGATTTCGGCAGCGCGCAGCGAAGGTGATCTGGGCGAAGAACTCCATGCGATGGATTACCTGGTATACGCGTACCTCCAGCGTGGGCGGGAAGCCGAAGCGGAACACGTGGTCGAGACGCTGAATACACTGGGCATCTTGCGTGGAAGTGATTTCAAGGTCGGCTACGCTGCGACCGCCATGCCGGTACGACTCGCGATGGAGCGTCACAAATGGGATGCTGCCGTTGCGCTGCAGCCACTCCCTGAATCCGCACCGCATGTGGCGGCTATCGTTTATTGGGCGCGCGCCGTAGTCAACGCGCGCGCTGGCGATCCGCAAGCGGCCAACGATGACATCGCGCGGCTGGAAACCTGCCGACACCAACTACAGATTGCCGGAAATGCGTACTGGGCAACGCAGGTGGAAGTGCTGAGCAAGGAAGCCAAAGCCTGGCAGTCGGCGGCGCGTTCTCATGGTGACGAAGCGATTCAACGACTGCGGGACGCAGCTGACGAGGAAGATGGCGTTGAGAAGCTGCCGGTGACACCAGGCCCGATCGTTCCGGCACGCGAGCAGCTTGGAGACTTGTTCTTGACACTGAATCGACCAAGGGAAGCCTTGCGAGAATGTCGGACGACTCTGGTCGCCGCGCCCGGCAGGCGCGGTGCGCTCATGGGCGCGACCCAAGCGGCCGATCTCATCGGCGATACTCGAAGGGCAAGCAAGATGCGCGCAATTCTTGCGAACCCGTGACGCGTTCACGCATCGCCGGAGGACCAGATCATCGCGATATCCCGCGGCAGCGTTCGCCGCGTCAGTAAAGGTCGGACCGCGAGTCGGCCAAGCGACCTATTGCAGCGCGGCAGATTTGCCGGTAGCTTCTGTGGCTGTCTTGAGGTCCTATCCGATGCCTGCCTGTGCAATGCAACCATTGATCGTTACCAGCGCCCGCATGGCCGCCGGAATGACGTCGCGCGCGCGCCGACCGGAACGCTCGCATCCTGCCGGGTAGGCCATCGATTGGTTTGTACTGAATTCGACGAAAAACCCGGCCGCTGCGCCGGGTTTTTTTGTGGGTTTGTGTCCGGGCGCATGGCGGCGCGCGAAGAAGGCTCCGGCCATCCGTGACCGGACTTTTCAACATGAGGCGCTGTTTTCGATGACGATTCGCCATTTTCTGAGTACGCAGGACTGGACGCGCACCGAACTGGATGAACTGCTTGTCCAGGCCGCCGTGTTCAAGCGTTCGAAGCTCGGCAGCCAGTTGCAGGGCAAGTCGATCGCACTGCTGTTCTTCAATCCGTCGATGCGCACGCGCACGAGCTTCGAAGTGGGCGCATTTCAGCTCGGCGGTCACGCGATCGTGCTCGCACCGGGCAAGGACGCGTGGCCGATAGAGTTCGACATCGGTGCGGTAATGGATGGCGAAGCGGAGGAACACATGGTCGAAGTCGCGCGCGTGTTGTCGCGTTACGTCGACCTGATCGGCGTGCGCGCGTTTCCGAAATTCGAGGACTGGGAAATCGACCGCGAGGATCGCGTGCTGCGCGCGTTCGCCGAGCACGCAACGGTTCCGGTGATCAACATGGAAACGATCACGCATCCTTGCCAGGAACTCGCGCATATCCAGGCTCTGCAGCAACATTTCGATGACGACCCCGGATCAAGTCCGGGGCAGGCTCTGCGTGGGAAGAAATACCTGCTCACATGGACCTATCACCCTCGGCCATTGAACACGGCGGTTGCGAATTCCGCGCTGCAGATCGCCACGCGCTACGGCATGGACGTGACGCTGTTGTGCCCGACGCCGGAATACGTGCTCGATCCGCGCTACATGGATTTCGCGCGCCGGAATGTCGTCGAAAACGGCGGCTCACTCACCATCAGCCACGATCCCGAAACTGCGTATCGCGGCGCGCAGGTGGTCTATGCAAAGAGCTGGGGTGCCTTGCCGTACTTCGGTCGCTGGGCTGATGAGCAACCGATCCGCGACGCACACAAGCACTTCATGATCGACGCACCCAAGATGGCGCTCACCGACGATGCGGTATTCAGCCACTGCCTGCCGCTGCGCCGCAACGTCAAGGCGACCGACGCGGTGATGGATTCGCCGGCCTGCATTGCGATCGACGAGGCGGAGAATCGCCTGCACGTGCAGAAGGCAATCATGGCGCGGTTGGTCGCCGAGACGTGTTGATGGCCGCCTTGGCGGTTTCCTGTCCCGATTTTCGAGAATGCATGCCATGACCTCCCAGCAAGATATCGTCCTCGCCTTTTCCGGTGGCCTCGATACCAGTTTCTGCGTGCCATACCTCAAGGAACGCGGTTACGCCGTGCATACGGTGTTTGCCGACACGGGCGGTGTTTCCGACGAGGAGCGCGCTTATATCGAACAGCGCGCAGCGGAACTCGGCGCCGCCTCGCATCGCACGGTCGATGCAGCGCAGGCGATCTGGGACAGCTTCGTCAAGCCGCTGATCCAGGCCGGCGAGTTCTACCAAGGCCAATATCCCCTGCTCGTTTCGGATCGCTATGTGATCGTCGAGGAGTCATTGAGACTTTGCGATGAGTTCGGCACCCGGTTTTTCGCGCATGGCTGTACCGGCATGGGGAACGACCAGGTGCGTTTCGATCTTTCCGTCAAGGCGCTCGGCGACTACACGATCGTCGCGCCGATTCGCGAGATCCAGAAGGAACACACGCACACTCGCGCTTACGAACAGGCATACCTCAAGGCGCGCGGCTTCCACGTTCGCGCGAAGACGATGCAGTACACGATCAACGAGAATGTGCTCGGCGTCACGATCTCCGGTGGCGAGATCGATCGCTGGGAAATACCGGACGACGGTGCGCAGGGCTGGTGCGCGCCGCGTGAGGAATGGCCCGCGCAGCCCCTGCGCGTTGAGATCACCTTCGCCGGCGGCGAAGCCGTCGCAATCGACGGGGCAGCGCTGCCCGGTGCCGAAATTCTGCAGCGGCTCAATCGCTCGTTCGCGCGCTACGGCGTCGGTCGCGGTCTCTATACCGGCGACACGACGATCGGCCTCAAGGGACGCATCGTGTTCGAGGCACCTGGTCTGATCGCCTTGCAGACCGCCCATCGCGCGCTCGAGGAGGCAGTGCTGAGCAAGCAGCAGAACCGTTTCAAGCCCGAAGCCGGACGCAAGTGGACCGAACTTGTCTACGAAGGCTTCTACCACGACCCGTTGAAGGCCGACCTCGAATCGTTCCTCGCTTCGACCCAGCGCACGGTCAATGGCACGGTGACTTTGGAAACGCGCGGCGGTAGCGTCGATGCGATCGAGGTGAAGTCGCCGCATATTCTGCAGACGCCGAAAGCGACCTACGCGCAAGCCGCCGACTGGGGCGTTGCGGAGGCCGAAGGGTTCATCCGTCTGTACGGGATGAGTTCGACGCTGTGGGCCGAAGTCAATCGGGATTCGAAGTGAGCGATTTGCTCGACGCCACGCTGGCGCATCTGCGTGCACTGGTCGCGTTCGACACGCGCAATCCGCCGCGCGCGATCGATTCGGGCGGAATCTTCGCCTATCTGCGCGATCAACTCCCCGGCTTCGAGTGCAAGATCACCGAGCACGGTGCAGGCGCGGTCAGTCTGCTTGCGGTTCGCGGCAACCCGAAGGTGTTGTTCAATGTGCACCTCGACACGGTGCCCGATTCGCCGCAGTGGAGCGCAAACCCGTTTGTCCTGCGTGTCGACGGCGATTGCGCGGTCGGCCTCGGCGCTTGCGATATCAAGGGTGCGGCTGCGGCACTCGTCGCAGCTGCTGCGCAGACGCATGGCGACGCAGCGTTCCTGTTTTCGAGCGACGAGGAAGGGAACGATGCGCGCTGCGTCAGAGCATTTCTTTCCTCTGCCCATTCCGCTGAAGATCAAGCCAAGCCGTCTTTCGACGCCGTCATCGTCGCCGAGCCCACGCGCTGCCAGGCGGTTCTCGCGCATCGCGGTATCAGCTCGGTGTCGATGCGCTTCGCGGGCCGCGCCGGCCACGCTTCGCGTGAGCAGGCACTCTGCGACAGCGCGTTGCATCAGTCAGCGCGCTGGGGTGCGCGCGCGCTCGATCATGTCGAAACCCTCGCGCATACGCGCTTCGGTGGATTGACGGGACTGCGTTTCAACATCGGCCGCATCGAGGGCGGCATCAAGGCCAACGTGATCGCGCCGAGCGCGGAATTGCGTTTCGGATTTCGAACGCTGCCGTCGATGGATACGGAAGAATTGCTGCGAACCTTCCGCAGCCTCGCCGAACCCGAACCGGCCGAGTTCCTGGAAACCTTCCGCGGTCCTGCGCTGCCGGCAGGCGACGTCACCCAAGCCGAAGAACATCGTCTCGCCGCACGCGATCTCGCCGATGCGCTGGACATCCCGGTCGGCAATGCGGTCGATTTCTGGACCGAAGCCGCGCTGTTTTCCGATGCCGGTTTCACTGCGTTCGTTTTTGGTCCCGGCGATATCGCGCAAGCGCATTCGAGCGACGAATGGGTCGCGCTTGATCAGCTGCAGCGCTACGCGGAAAACATTTATCGAATTCTTGGTTGAGAAGTGCAGCCAAGGATGGCCACTTCTTGATTGTCGCGTTCCGGGATGATCGCAAGAGGAGCTCATGAACGCCGAATCCCATCTCCAGATCCGCCAGACCATCGTGCGCCTCTTGTCGAGCATGGCGAGCGCGCGCGAGATCGACCAGTATCTGAAGCGCTTCTCGCAACTCGATGCCAAGCGCTTTGCCGTGGTCAAGGTCGGCGGCGCCGTGCTGCGCGACGATCTCGAGGCACTGACCTCGTCGCTCGCGTTCCTGCAACAGGTCGGACTGACTCCGATCGTCGTGCACGGCGCCGGGCCGCAACTGGATGAGGAACTCGCCGCGGCAGGCATCACCAAATGCAGCGTCGACGGCCTGCGCGTGACGTCAACCGAAACGCTCGCCATCGCGCGGCGCGTGTTCCAGATGCAGAACCTCAACCTGGTCGAGGCGCTGCAGCAGGCGGATGCGCGCGCGACCTCGGTGCTCTCCGGTGTGTTCGAAGCCGAATTCATCGACCGGGAAACCTTGGGTCTGGTCGGAAAGGTTGCGCGCGTCAATCTGGCGCCGATCGAAGCCAGCCTGCGCGCGGGCTCGATCCCGGTCATCGCTTCGCTCGGCGAAACCAAGACCGGGCAGATCCTCAACATCAATGCCGATTTCGCTGCGAACGAACTCGTGCATGCACTCAAGCCTTACAAGATCATCTTCCTGACCGGCAGCGGCGGGCTGCTCGATGTCGACGGCAAGGTCATTGATTCGATCAACCTCAGCACCGAGTACGACTCCCTGATCGCGCAGCGATGGCTCAACGGTGGCATGCGCCTGAAGATCGAACAGATCAAGCAATTGCTGGACAATCTGCCCTTGTCATCTTCGGTGTCGATCACGAAGCCGGGTGAACTCGCGAAGGAGTTGTTCACCCACAAAGGCTCAGGCACGCTGGTGCGTCGGGGCGAGCGTGTCGATATCCATCAGGGTTGGCAAGGGCTCGATCTCGAACGGTTGCGCGCACTTATCGAAGCAGGATTCAGGCGCAGGCTCGTCGCCGACTATTTCGAGCGCACGCAACCCTACCGGATCTATCTCAGCACGAACTATCGCGCCGCGTTGATTCTCGCGCGCGAGGAAGGCCACACCTATCTCGACAAGTTCGCGGTCGCCGACGATGCGCAAGGCGAGGGCCTCGGCCGTGCCGCCTGGCAGGTCATGCGCGCACAAAATCCGCAGTTGTTTTGGCGCTCGCGCCACGACAACGCGGTCAATGCGTTCTACGACACACAAGCCGACGGTTATTTGAAGGAGCCTGGGTGGAAAGTGTACTGGTACGGGCTCCGCGACTTCGCGGATATCGAGCGCTGCGTCCTGCACTGTCGCGAACGCGCGGCAACGTTGTCGAATTGATGCGATGAGCGACAACAAGACCATCGGCATCGTCGGCGCACGCGGTCACACGGCGGCTGAACTGATCAAGCTGATCGCCGCGCACCCGTCGCTGGACCTTGCGTATGTATCGTCGCGCGAATTCGAAGGCCAGCAGGTGGCCGATCACGTTACCGAATTCACGGGTGATCTGCGCTACGAGAATCTGTCGTACCCGGGCGTTGCGGCAAAGAAAGCCGATGCGGTCGTTCTGGCACTGCCAAACGGCAACGCAAGCGAAATCGTGGCGGCGATCGACGCCGTGAAGCCGGACACGCTTGTCGTCGACCTGTCGGCCGACCACCGTTTCGACGACGCCTGGTACTACGGTTTGCCGGAGTTGCGGCGCTCACGCTATATCGATCAACGCCGGATCAGCAATCCGGGTTGCTATGCGACCGCGATGCAGCTGGTCATCGCACCGCTGAAAAACGAGCTTGCCGCACCACCAAATTGCTTCGGCGTCTCGGGCTATTCGGGCGCGGGAACGACATCATCGGACCGGAACGATCCGGACACACTGCGCGACAACCTGATTCCCTATTCCCTCGTCGACCATCTGCACGAGCGCGAGACCGCGCGCCAGCTCGGCATGCCAGTCGAATTCATGCCGCATGTCGCGCCGCATTTTCGCGGCATCACGATGACCGTGAACCTGTGGCTGCAACAGGCGGCCAGCGCGGATGCGATCAAGGCGCGTTATCGTGAATTCTATGGCGATGAACCGTTGGTGCGCGTCATCGACGAACCGCCGTGGGTCAGCGCGATTGCAGGTCGGCATCATTGCGAGATAGGCGGTTTCGCGCTCGCGCCCGGAGGCAAGCGCATGGTCATCGTGGCGACACTCGACAATCTGCTCAAGGGTGCCGCGACGCAGGCGCTGCAAAATCTCAATCGAGCGCTGGGTTTCGACGAGTTCGAGGCGATTCCATGCGCCCGTCATTCCAGCGAGGCCCCGGCTGCGAAAACATGAATATCCTGGCGAACGCCAAGGGCATCCCGGAGGACCGGTCGCGCGAGCGCAACCTGGAATCCGATTCCTTTTGCAGGTGAACACGATGGTGCTTCCCTGGCGATCGCGGATGTGACGGAGAATTACGCTGGTTCACTTTTCACTATCCACTTCTCACCGGTCAAAAACCCCATGTCCGACCTCCTCTGGCAAAAATCCGACACACGCACCGACCCGGACATCATGCGCTTCCTGGCTGGCGATGATGTCGTGCTCGATCGCGAATTCCTGCTGCATGACATCGAAGCGAGCAAGGCGCATGTCGGCGGCCTTGCCAACATCGGCATAGTGGAACCAGATGAGGCGCAATCGATCACCCGCGAACTCGATGCGCTGGCCGAGGATTTCCGCACCGGTCGTTTCGTGCTGGACGAGCGCTACGAGGACGGTCACTCAGCCATCGAGGCACGCCTGATCGAGCGTCTCGGGGACTCGGGTCGCAAAGTACATACGGGTCGCAGCCGCAACGACCAGGTACTGGTCGCCACACGGCTCTGGCTGAAGGCGAGGCTGTCCGGACTCAGGGGCATTTGCCACGCCGTCGCCGAGGCGTGCCTGGAGCGCGCCTCGCGCGAATCGCTGCCGCTTCCGGGTTACACGCATCTGCAGCGCGCCGTGGTTTCATCGACCGCGTTGTGGTTCGCCGGTTTCGCGGAAGCGTTCATTGACGATGTGCAGCGGGTAACGGACACATTGAACTGGATCGATGCGAACCCGCTCGGCACCGCAGCCGGCTACGGCGTCAACCTGGCGCTCGACCGCGAACACACCACGCAAAGACTCGGCTTTGCCAGGATGCAGATCAATCCGGTCTGCGCGCAGCTGTCGCGCGGCAAGTTCGAGATCGCAGCACTCGATGCGCTCGCAAGTGCACTGCTCGATCTGCGCCGGCTCGCCTGGGACTTGTCCCTGTTCACCACAGCCGAGTTCGATTTCGTCCACCTGCCGGACGCGTACACGACCGGCAGCTCGATCATGCCGAACAAGCGCAATCCCGATGTCCTGGAACTGATGCGTGCAAGCTACGCCAGCGTCGCCGCAGCGCGTACCGAGATCGAGCAACTGCTGTCGCTGCCTTCCGGCTATCAGCGCGACTTGCAAGTGTCCAAGGGTGCAATCTTCCATGGTTTCACACGCGGACTCGGCGCGCTCGCGTTGCTGCCGGCGTTGCTGTCACGCTTCGAATGGAATGGCGCCGCCATGCGCGCAGCGATCGAGTCGTCGATGTACGCAACCGACGCGGCGATGGACCAGGCCGTCGCCGGCGTGCCGTTCCGCGAGGCTTACGGCAAGGCCGCGGAAACAGCATCGACGGCGGGCGATGGCCGGACGCCCGAGGCAAGCCTTGCAGCGCGCGTGTCGCCTGGAGCAAGCGCAGACTTGCGCCTCGACGAGTTGCACGCGCGCCTGGATGGGCTGGTCAGCCGGGATGAAACGTAGCGAGTTCGCCACACGTCCTGGCGTCACGGAACCATGCCATGCTCAAGGTCGCGGCAAGTTGTCCTGCGCACGATAAAAGGACACGGCATCGATATCGCGAAGATGCCCGCGTGTGCGGGAAGGGACGCCTGCAGTCAACCCTTGGTGTTCGGCAAAGGCCCGTAATACTCGCAGCCCTCGCCGTTCTGACCGCGCTTCACTATCACGCGATGAATGCGTGGCAAGTCCGCCAGTCGGTTCCAGACGAAGGCCGCGATATTCTCCATCGTCGGTGAACCGAGCCCCTCGACCTCGTTGAGGAAGCGATGGTCGAGTGCATCGCGTGCGACTTCGAGCCTGCGCTCGAGTTCGCCCATGTCGACCACCCAGCCCCATTCGGTACGCGGACCGCGAACCCAGACTTCCACCTGATAGGAATGGCCGTGCAGCCGGCGATAGTGGGGACAGGTATCGGAACCGGCATCGAGCTGATGGGCCGCGTCGAAGCGGAATTCCTTCCACACATTGAAAAGGTCCGCGCTCATGGAATTCCGAGATACTTGTGGGTCTGGATGCTCAGGCGCCATTTTGGATGCGCCATGCAGTAGTCGATCGCTGCCAAGGTATTGCGTTCGCGGTCGCTGCCATCCATCGGTTGCAGGAAGTAATGCGCTGCCTCGACGTACTCAAACCGTTCCGGCATCGCGTCCGGTTGCGGAAACACCAGCTTGAGTTCGTCGGGCCTGGTCAGACGCAACGGCGCCGCGCCTTTGGGGCTGACGGCGACCCAGTCGATCCCTGGCGGAGGCGCAAGCGTGCCATTGGTCTCCACGGCGCAACGGAACCCCAGCGCTTGCATCGCGCGGACCAGCGGTTCATCCAGTTGCAGCAGCGGTTCCCCGCCGGTGAACACAACGAAGCGGTTTTCCGGTTCAGCCCGCGGCCACAGCCCCACGATAAACCGAGGGAGTGAACCGTCCGCGGGATATTTTCCGCCATTGACGCCACCCGTGCCGACAAAATCGGTGTCGCAAAAGCTGCACGTTGCATTCGCGCGATCCCGTTCGCGTCCGGACCACAGGTTGCAGCCTGCGAACCGGCAGAAAACCGCCGGCCGTCCAGCGTGGAAGCCTTCACCCTGCAAGGTGTAAAAGATTTCCTTCACGGCGTACACGCGTTTCGGCCGCCGCGGAACTGTTGATTGCTTCACGGGAATTTGCACCAACGACCGGCCAGAATGCACGTCGCATCGAAGGCCTCAATCCGGACTTCAAACAATCCGACGATCCGGAGCGGCTGACGCGCCGCATGAGTGTACGACAGCGACACGCGTGACGCACCCAAACTACGCATCTGCCCTTCGACGGACCTGGAGAGTCCGCTGCCTCGGCATTCAACGCCCATCACACTTCCAGTCGATCATCCGGACGCGCGACGAGCGCATACAGCGCCGGCATCAGGAAGATGCTGATGGCGAGCCGGGTGATCAGGCCGCAGACGATGACCAGTGCGAATGGCCGCTGCGAATCGGTGCCGACACCGGTGGCGAGCGCCGCGGGCAGCAACCCGAGCGCCGCGACCAGCGCGGTCATCATGATCGGGCGCAGACGCAGGATCGCGCCCTGGCGAATCGCCTCGTCGAGTGCGACGCCGTTGCGGCGCAGTTCGTTGACGTAGGAGATGTAGACGACAGCGGTCAGTACGGAAACACCGAACAGGGCCAGGAAGCCGATGCCGGAAGAAACCGAGAACGGGGTGCCCGTGATCCAGAGCGCAACGATACCCCCCACGGGTGCCGACAGCAGCACGCCGAGCACCGTGATGAACGGAAACTTGAAATTATCGTAGAGCGCGAACAACAGCAGGAAGATCAGGAACAGCGTCACCGGCAGAATGATGTTGAGTTGCGCGCGCGAGGCGGTGTATTCGGTGTATTCGCCACCCCAATCCGCGCGATAGCCCTGCGGCAACGAGACCTTGGACTTTACCTGCGCAATCGCATCCTCGACCGCCCCGGCCAGATCGCGGCCCTCGACCGAGAACTGCACGCCGATATAGCGCGAATTGTCCTCGCGATAGATGAACGAGGCGCCGTTGGTCACGTGGATGTCTGCGAATTCCTTGAGCGGTATCTGCTGTCCGGCAGGTGTCGCCACCGGGATATTGCCGATTGCGTCGGGGTTGTCGCGGTACTTGCGATCAAGCCGCACCACGAGATCGAACTGCTTTTCGCCCTGCACCACTTCGGTCGCGACATCGCCACCGATCGCGGTTTCGATCAGCCCGTTGATGTCGTCGACGTTCAAGCCATAGCGGGCAATCTTCGCGCGATCGATCTTGATCGCCAGACTCGGCTGGCCGAGTTCCTGCACCAGCGTCACATCAGTGATGCCACGCACGTTCTCAAGAACCTGCTTGATCGCCTTGCCCTTCTTTTCCAGCGTGGCGAGGTCGGATCCGAACACCTTGACCGCAAGCGCACTCTTGAGGCCAGTCTCGGCTTCGTCGACCGCGTCCTCCGCCGGTTGGGTGTAATTGAACGTGATGCCCGGGAACGCCGCGAGTTTCTCGTCGATCGCGCGAATCAGATCGGGCTTGTCATGGATGGAACCCGTCCACTGGGAATAGGGCTTCAAACCGACGAAGAATTCGACGTTGAAAAATCCGGTCGCGTCCGTTCCGTCGTCGGGTCGACCCAGTTCCGAGGCGACGGTCGTGACTTCGGGGAACGAGCCCAGGATTTCGCGGACCTTCGGCGCAATCTTCGCCGACTCGTCGAACGAGATGGTGTACGGCATCGTGGCGCGCACCCATAAAGCACCTTCGTCGAGTTTCGGCATGAACTCGGCGCCGATGCGCGGCATCAGCAGCAACGCAGCAAGCAGCAGGATGGCCGAGCCGAACGTGGTCCACCAGGGATGCTTGAGACACGCATCGAGTCCTCGCGCATAGCCGGACTTGATCTTCTCGAAACCCGGGTTGCGCCGCTCGCGCACGCCCTTGCGCATGAACCACGAACACAGCACCGGCAGCAGCGTCAGCGTCACGACGAGCGAGCCGACCAGCGCGAAGATCATGGTGTCCGCCATCGGCTTGAACAGCGTCCCGGACGGCCCGGACAGGACGTAGATCGGCAGAAAGCTCGCGACGATCACGGCGACGGCATAGAACAGCGGGCGATCGACCTCGGCCGCTGCGTCCTTGATGATCTCGCCGATGTTGAGTGGCGATCCCTGGTGCGCCGCGATCTGGCGGAAGATGTTCTCGACCATGAAGATCGCGCCATCGACGAGGATGCCGAAGTCCACCGCGCCGATCGACAACAGGTTGGCCGACGCCCCTTGCATGTCGAGGCAGAAAAACGCGAACAGCAGCGCCAGCGGAATCGTGATCGCGACGATCAATCCCGCGCGAAGATCGTACAGAAAGAAGATCAGCACCACGACGACCAGCAACATGCCGCGCAACAGGTTGCGCTCGACGATCTTCGTGGTCTGCGCGATCAGGTTGCTGAGGTCGTAGAAGGGGTGCACCTTCACATCCGGCGGCAGAATCCGGGCGTTGAGTTCCCTGGTCTTCGCCTCGACGCGTTTGAGCACATCCTGGGTTTTCTCTCCCTTGCGCATCACGATGACGCCTTCGACGGCGTCGTTGTGCGTCTTGTAGCCGAACTCGCCGAGGCGCGGCGCTGTGCCGATGACGACGTGTGCGACATCCTTGACCAGCACCGGCGTGCCGTTGTGCACTGCGAGCACCACCTTGCCGATGTCGTCGAGCGTCTCGATGCGGCCGAGGCCACGCACGTAATAGAACTGGCCGCCCTGCGAGTAGAATCCGCCCCCCGCGTTGGCGTTGTTGGCCGCGAGCGCCGCGTCGACCTGCTGCACCGACAGGCCGACGCCGGCAATCCTGGCCGGGTCGAGCAGCACCTGGTACTGCATCGTGCCGCCGCCGAAACCGGAATCGTCGGCGACGCCGGCGACCGAGCGGTATTGCGGTGCGACGGTCCAGTCGTCGAGGGTCTTGAGTTCCATCGGCGAGCGGTCGGGACTCTGCAGAACGTAACGGTAGATCAGTCCCGACGGTGCGGTGAGCGGCGATACCGACGGGGTCACATCGCTTGGAAGATCGATGTCTCCGATGCGGTTGAACACGCGCTGACGCGCGAAGTAGTTGTCAGTACCGCCCTTGAACGTCAGCGTGACATCGGATAATCCGTACAGCGAAATCGAACGGATCGTCGTGGTCTTCGGCACGCCGTTCATGCCGAGTTCGACCGGTACCGTGATCAGCCGCTCGACTTCCTCGGCCGCGTGCCCCGGCCATTGCGTGATGATCTCGACGATCGGCGGCGAAAGATCCGGGTAGGCATCCATCGGCAAATGCTTGAGTGCCAACGCGCCCGCCCCGATCAGGACCAACGTCATCAGACCAACCAGAAAACGCTGCCCAAGGGAGGCCGCGACGAGGCGGTTCATGATCGACGCCGACTGCGGTGGCGGCGAACCGGCAGGCGGCAGGGGCGCGCTCATTGGTTTTGCATGAACTGCACGAAGATGCCGCCTTCGACCACAACCTTGTCGCCAGCCTCGAGGCCGGTAGCGATGTCGTAGCGATCGCCGACTCGATTGCCAAGCGTCACGGGTCGCCGCGCGAAGCTGCCGGCCGATTCGGTCACATACACGAACGGCAGGTTTTCGTCGTCGCGCAGGATCGCCGATACCGGCACCAGCAGACCAGTGCTTGGTTCGCGCGAGTTAATCATCACGCGCACGTACATCTGCTTCTTCAAAAGGCCGCCTGGATGATCCACGACCACGCGCGCCATGGCAGAACGCGTGTCGGGATTTACCACGGGTGCGATATTGGTGACGGTTCCATCAAGCGGCTTGGAGGCCAGGTCGCCGAACACTTCGGCCGTATCGCCGACCTTGACCGATGCCAGATCGGAACCAAAAACCTGCGCCATGACCCACACGCGCGAAAGGTCGGCGATCGTGAAGCACAGTGTGCTGCCGCCCTGCAGAAGCTGCCCGGGCGTCACGAGCTTTTCCGCGACGGTTCCGGAGATCGGCGAGCGAATCGTCCCCGCGATATGCGTCACCGACCCGCCATCTTCGATCGTCTTGATGGTTTTGGGATCGACGCCCAACGCCGTCAGCGCCTGTCGTGCCGAATCGCGATCGGCTTCGGCGCTGGCCGCGTCGGTTTCGGCCTGCGCTTCTTCGCGTCGGGAGACGCCGTGATGTTCGAGCAGATCCTTGTCCAGATCAGCCAGGCGGCGCGCAGTTCGTGCAGCGACGAGCGCCTTGCGATAACTGCCGATTGCCGTCGCAAAGTCGGGGGAATCCACGACGGCCAATGCATCGCCCTGATGCACCTCGTCACCGACGGAAACCAGAATCCGCGACACCGGACCGGAGAACGGCGCGAGCACGCTGGTGGCCTGATCGTTGTCGAAATCGACCACGCCGCTGGTCTCGATCGTCTTGTGGAACGTGGCCGACTTCACGGTATAGAGATGGATATGCTGTTGCTGGGCGGAAGTCAGCGTGACGTCGTGGGCCGTGGTCGCGGCCGGCTGCGCCTTGTGATCCGCCTCGGAAGAGCAACCCGCCACCGACGCGATCGCCAGCGCGGTGAGCACGATAGCTGCAAGCGCGCGCGAACTTCTGCCATCAGGATGATGCTTCGTCCCTGGCGATACCTGCCGCTCTCGGGCTTGCCCCCTTCTGGCTGCCGCCACCTTCCCCCGCTTCGAAGGAGAGGGAAAGACTTTTGGCTGCCTTATGGGATCCTTCCCCCGCTTGCGGGGGAAGGTGCCGAAGGCGGATGGTGGCGCTCTGCGGTACGTCAAGACTGGATGCCAAACGGAACGAAGCACTTCCCGCGACGACATCTGCGGAAGGCCGAAATGGGATCTATTTTTCATGCTGGTCCCGGATTGGGTCGGTTTGCTTAGAGGGGGTGTCATCTGGGCCGGCGCCAGGCAAGTCCGTGCGATTCCACCAGCCTCCCCCAAGCGCCTGGAACAACGCCGCCGTGTCCGCGTAACGATCGGCCTGCGCCTGTACCAGACCGATTCGGGCCTGCTGAGCGGCTTGCTCGGCACTCGACAGCGAGATGTAGCTCGCGTAGCCATCCTTGAATTGCCGTTGCGACAAATCCAAAGATTCGTTCGCGGCGTCCGCGGCTGTCGCGGCCGCCTTCAACGCGTCGGCGTCCTGCTCAAGTGCCGTCAAGGTGTCGGCCACGTTCTGGAACGCAGTCAGCACAGTGCTGCGATATTGCTCTGCCGCCTGTACATAGGCTGCTTTCGCGGCACGCTCCTGATGCAGCAAGGTTCCGCCCTGAAAAATCGGCGCCGTGATCGCCGCCCCCAGCGCCCAGAAACCGGTGCCGGATTTGAACACGCGGCCAATTGCGAGCGCCGTGCTGCCGGCATCGGCCGTCAACTCGATATTCGGCAGCCGGTTGGCGATGGCGATTCCAATCTGGGCGCTCGCTGCGTGCAGATTGGCCTGCGCCTGCCTTACATCCGGGCGCTGCGCGACAAGCGCTGAAGGAAGACTGACCGGCAATTCGGCGGGCAGGTGCAGACTCGCCAGTTCGAACTTTTCGGCCGGCGCCTCGCCTGGATAATGGCCGGTCAGCACCGCCAGCTGGTCGCGCAGCTGCGCTTCCTGCTTGATCAGCGGCGGCAGCGAAGCGGCGATTTGCGCAACCTGCGATTTCTGCGCGGCCAGATCGACGCCGCTCGCGTAACCCTTGTCGAACTGATACTGCAATATCTTGAGGACCTGCGAGTTGTTGTCGATCAGCTCGCGGCTGGTATCGATCTGCGCCTGGAGCGACGCGAGTTGAACCGCCGTGACCACGACGTTGGCGGTCAACGTCGTATAGGTCGCGATCATCTGGAATCGAACGGACTGCGCCTGGGCTTTAAGGGACTCGACGGTGCGGCGGTTCAACCCGAACACGTCGGGCACGTACGACACGCTGACCTGCGGTGTGAACAGGTTGTAGAGAAACGCGTTGTTGCTCGGCACCGCCGCGAGCGCACCGGGCGGGTCCTGTTCGCGGCTGGCCGAAACGCCCGCGGTGACGCTTGGATAATACGCACCGCGCCCCGCCAGAACGTTTTCCCGCGCCACCGACAGCGCGGCTTGCGCCGCCTTGAGATCGGGATTGTTGGTGAGTGACTGCTGGATCAGGTCATCGAGCGGCTGCGAATGAAACAGGGTCCACCAATCGCCCGCGATGTCTTTCCCGTCGACAAAGTGCTGGGCCTCACCGCCGGCAACGTTGTTGCCGGTTACCGTGGTCGAAAGCGGATTGGTTGTGTAACGGCTGACGTTCGGAGCAGCCGGTTTGGTGAAGTCCGGTCCCACCATGCAACCGGCCATCAGCAAGCCGAGCAAGGACGGGCCGAAGAACCGCAAGCGCCTTGCGCGCGAGCGCGACTCGCATGCCATCATCAGTGCTCTCGGGGCGCCGGTGTGGCCGGAAGGCACTTCGTCCACACCTTGGTCATGCGCACATCCTCAAGGGGAAAGTAAATGTGTAATGATATATCGTTTCACGCAACGGCGACAGCTCTGCGAAGATCACAGGCGCAGGCTCTCCACCAAGTCGTTCGCTTGGCGGGCGGTTTCGAATAGCGAACCCTGCTGATGAAGGTCGCCCTCCGAATCGAAACCGGAACTCGCAACGAAGACCGCGCGGCGTATTACCCGACGAAGAATGGCGCGCTGCTCGTGATCGCCGATGGAGCCGGCAATTCAGGCCAAGGTGCAGCGGCAGCCGACAGGGTCTTGGCCATGGCGCGTCGCGAGGCTGGATCGGCACGCGACCCGGGCGAACTCCTGACCTGCATGGATCGATGTATCGCCGAGGATCCGGATGCAGGTGAAACCACCAGCGTCATCGTGATACTGCGCAACCAGTTCGTGCATGGCGCCTCCGTGGGCGATTCAGGCGCTTGGATTCTGGCGCGTGACGGCGTCGATGATCTGACGCAAGGGCAGGTCCGCAAGCCGTTGCTCGGCTCGGGCGTGGCACGCGCGGTCGGATTCGGCCCGGTCGCGCTTCAAGGAAGACTGCTGGTCGCCACCGATGGACTGCTCAAGTACGTGGCACTCGAAACGATCCGGGAGCTTGGGCTGCATCCGGATATCGAACAGGCCGCTACTACGCTGTGCGATGCGGCGCGGCTTGCCGACGGCAGATTGCCTGACGATATCGGATTACTGCTGGTGGAATGAGATTCGTCGGCCAGTTCAACGCGGTACATCCGGATTGATGCGGACCGGAGGATAAATGAGACTTTGTAGCGACTGCTGGGAGATCGCTTCAGCGCGACGACGCTCCGGCCAGTAGACGGATACCCAGTCGCTGGTCGTGCCGAGCAACAAGGGTTGTTCCGTACTTCTTGCGTTGTTGTTGGCGTAGACGAACTGCACGCGCTGCCCTTCGCCACGCAGCAGATGCCACGTTCGATCGTGTGTGTAAAGCATGATCAGCGCCAGCGCAAGGCAGGGCATCGCCACGATGCTCATGATGCGGCGCCACGGGTTTCTCCTGGTCCGCGCCAGCGATTCGCGCCAGCGCGGCACCAGCGCTCTTGTCCTCCAGTGACGACGCCATCGCTCGAGTCGTTCGGGATTGCCGAAACGAAGGCGCTCGTACCAGCGGATCGCGATAGTGAAAGCGATGCCCAGCGCCACCAGCAGCAGAGCGGATCGATCAGCTTGATTGATGGGCCGACGCCTTCAGCGCCGTTACGCAAGCCGCTGCCCCTCGTTCACGCCAGACCCAGCATACCCGCCGTAGGATCGAAAGTAGATCGACCGGGAAGGCGCGCGCCAATGGCGGCCTTCCCTCTTCCACCCTGCCTCGTGCAACCATGACCCAAACGCCAGTCCGCATATTCGCTGGCTATCGACTCCATCGGACCAATCAATTTCATCATTGACGCGAAGAATACTCGTGTCGGACGGGGCGCATACCACGTTGATCGAAAAGGACGAGACCATGAGCGACAAGAAAGCCAAACCCACCACGACCGATGCCGGCATTCCGGTGGCGAGCGACGAGCATTCGCTCACGATCGGCGCCGATGGCCCCATCGTGCTCCACGATCATTACCTGATCGAGCAGATGGCGATGTTCAATCGCGAGCGCATCCCGGAGCGCCAGCCGCACGCCAAGGGTGGCGGCGCGTTTGGACACTTCGAAGTGACCAAGGACGTCAGCAAGTACACCAAAGCCGCCGTGTTCCAGCCCGGCACGCGAACGGACACGCTGATCCGGTTTTCGACCGTGGCCGGCGAGCGCGGCAGCCCCGATACGTGGCGCGATCCGCGCGGCTTCTCGTTGAAGTTCTACACGACGGAAGGCAACTACGACATGGTTGGCAACAACACGCCGATCTTCTTCGTGCGCGATCCTCTCAAGTTCCAGCACTTCATTCGCTCGCAGAAGCGGCGCGCCGACAACGGCCTGCGCGATCACGACATGCAGTGGGATTTCTGGACGCTCTCGCCGGAATCGGCACATCAGGTCACGTATCTCATGGGAGATCGAGGCATCCCCAAAAGCTGGCGACACATGAACGGTTACTCCAGCCACACGTACATGTGGGTGAATGCAAAGGGCGAGAAATTCTGGGTGAAGTACCACTTCAAGTCCGATCAGGGCGTTGAAGGCCTGACCCAGGCCGAAGCCGACCGGCTGGCTGGTGCAGACGGCGATTACCACCGCCGGGATCTTTTCGAATCCATCAGGAAAGGCGATTTCCCGAGCTGGACCCTGATGATGCAGATCATGCCGTTCGAGGATGCGAAGACCTACCGCTTCAATCCGTTCGACCTGACCAAGGTGTGGCCGCACAAGGACTACCCGCTGATCGAAGTCGGCAAGCTCACGCTCGATCGCAATCCGACCGACTTCCACACCGAGATCGAACAGGCCGCATTCGAGCCGAACAACCTCGTGCCCGGCATTGGTCTGTCGCCCGACAAGATGCTGCTGGGCCGCGGGTTCGCCTACGCGGATGCGCACCGCGCACGTCTCGGTGTCAACTACAAGCAGATTCCGGTGAACCGTCCGCACTCGCCGGTGCACAGCTACAGCAAGGACGGCGCGATGCGCGTGCAGAACGTGTCCGACCCGGTCTACGCGCCGAACTCCTACGGCGGCCCGAAAGCCGATCCCTCGCTCACCGACGAGGCGGGTCTGTGGCACGCAGACGGCGACATGGTGCGCAAGGCCTACACACTGCGCAAGGACGATGACGACTTCGGCCAGCCCGGTTCTCTGGTGCGCGAGGTCATGGACGATGCCGCGCGCGAGCGCATGGTCGGCAACATCGTCGGCCATCTCAAGGATGGCGTCTCCAAAAAGGTGCTGGAGCGCGCGATCGAGTACTGGCGCAAGGTGGACAAGAACCTCGGCGATCGCGTCGCCGCAGGCGTGAAAGGCGATGCTTGATCGGTTCGGGTGGCAATGAGTGCCGCAGGCGGCGCTCATTGCGATTCCTGATCGGAACCCGCCAAAACCCGTTCGCCCTGAGCGTAGCGCCGAAGGCGCGAAGTCGAAGGGCATGGAATGATACTACCTGTGGTGTTTCGACTTCGCGGAGCTGCGAACGCAAGCAAGCGAGAGGCGTGCGCGCTTCGCCCTGCCGTTCACATGCCTTATCCATCCTCTTTCTCCGCAGCACCATCGGGAACGCCAGCAGTATCACGAGCACGCACCGATTCCCCGGCTGATCCGCCAGGACGCGCGCGAATCACGCGCGAAAAATCGTCCGCTGCCGCACTGTTTTTCGCGAGCTCGCTGATACGGCTGCGTCGACGCAGCTCGTCCAACGGGACGCGGCGATCGACTGCGCCGATCTGGTAGAAATACCCGGGCAGATATCCAGTCATCAACAGGCGCGGATCCCACGACAAGCCCGGGCCAATGCGTTTGGCCATCCGGTAAACCAACGTCGTGCAATTGGACGTGACCGTGTGGTAGAACGCCGGCGTCGCAGCCAGCTGGTTCGCTGCACGCACGTACGAGACGAACAATTCGCGCAGCGCGCTCCGATCGATCCGCAGCAGTGGATAGAGGTAAACATCCTCACCGCGCGCATTGGTCCGCGTGCGGATGATGTCGCGTTCTTCGGCCGCCACCAGAATCGTCTCGTACTGCTTGAAGAACCCGGCGATCGACGAGTATTGCTTGTGGCGTTCCTTGCGGATCTCGACCGAGAACACCAAATGCGCACCGTCGGTGAAACCGAACGAGATCATCGCGTGCGCAATCGCCGGGCTGCCCCAATACGACAACACCGCATCGGCCGCCGTCAGGTCGCGCAAATCGTAACTGCGCGTTTCCCAGTGCGCGTCGTAGTCGCGCGTCGTGCGCCAGGTGAAGTCGCGCACGTTCGCCAGCGTGATCCGGTCGCCGTCGATCGTGCCAGTCAACATGCGCGCGACATCGTCGGCCCAGATACGGTCGTGCGACGGCTGGATCCGCTGCCACCACAGCAGAAGCAACGCATAGGCCAGCGCATAGATTCCGATCGGCAACCAATGTCGCGCGACGATCGCCCAGACCGCGAGTGCGATCACACCGATCGCCCACGCCGCGCTGCCCAGCCATCGCGCGGTGGCACCGCCCGGCAACTGGTACCAGAGCGCGAGCACGGCCCAAACGCCCGACACGAATGCGAGCAATCCGGCTACCGCGACCAGCAACAGCTGGCCGATCATCCAGCGCTTGTGGGTCATGCCAGCCGCGTCACCGGATTACCGAGGAGAGTGACAAGCATGAGGCGCGCGCCCATGAAGGAGCAATGCAGCCGGAGTCACGCGGACCGCCGTTGCGTTGAGCCAGCTTCGTCGCATACGTTACTTTCTCAAGCCACGGCTTGTCGATCGAGCGCGCTTCGATCCCAGAGTGCGAGGTCGGCGGCGCGATCGTAAGTGCTTTCGATGAAATCCAGGATCATTTCGTCCGGTGCATCGGCTTGCCGCACCGCGTCGTAAGGGAGGATGAACTCGCCGAGTTCGCGATGGTAATACGCTGCATCGGGTCGCACGCGTGCCTCCTTCAGGCCGCCGGTTGCGGCACGGCGTACGCATAGAACGCGGGTTGCAAGACCGGGCCGCTGCCGGGCCAGAAGCCATGGCTGATCACCTCGTGCGAGTATGCATCGCGCTCGAACGCCGGCCCCTCGCGCGGCGGCGCGCGTCGCCCGGAGAAGCGCGTCACCGCCAGATCGAAACTGCCCCAGAAGAAATTCACCGGGCTGCTCTTGCCGATGAACGCGCATTGCGAGGCGGTGAACACGCGATCCACCTGCACCAGGATGCGCCGCAGGCGGTCCACAAACTCGCGATCATAGTTGTGGTGCTGCGTATCACGATCGAGCCGAATCGGATCGGGCAATTCCGTCGACGTCGGATGAATCTTCACGGGCAAGCCCATCGCATCCAGCGTTTGCAGCAATTCGAAATAAAAGGCCGCGACGCTTCGTGCCTGCAAAGCCAGCGTGCGCGTCTCGCCATCCGACGCCCGGATCAGCACCGCATGCTCGATGAAATCGAGCTGGATCGTGAAAGTGCGTGAACCGTGCGGCAGCGCGCGCGTGGTCAACCCGCGTGGCGTGACGCGCAGCGCCACGGCCCAGCAATGATTGAGCGGCGGCGCCAGCGCCAGCGCAATCTTGCCGACGACCTGCGACCACAGATGCAGCGTGGCGTAGGTGTCCTTCCACGCGTCGTAAGGAAGCGCGGGCCAGCAGGCATCGTCATCTGTTCTCAAGGCTTTGATCTCGGCGGGTGGTGTCAACGGATCATAGCCTGTGGTTTGCTCGTCATGCGGGCCGTGCAGTGGCCGGGACCCTTGCCGTCGACGAATGAATAAGGGTTACCTCACGAGCAGATTCACGCCGCCCAACACCTGCCGTCTACGACCATGCATTCCGTCTGAAGACGGAGTCCGCTAGGATGCGCTGTCCTGTTGCCGTTGCCGCTCATGTCAAGGTTAGTCGTCGTTGTGCCCGCCTACAACGAAAGCGAGGGTCTGCGCGCGTTTCACGCGCGGCTGGCGGCGGTACTCGATGGCCCTGATCTGCAAAGGCTCGAAGTGGCCGCTTCGGTGCTGTATGTCGATGATGGCAGCCGGGACGATACCTGGGATGTGATCTCGATCCTGCGGCAGGCCGATGCGCGCGTGGCCGCATTGCGGCTATCACGAAACTTCGGCAAGGAACTGGCGCTGACGGCGGGTCTCGATCACGTCGATGCGGATGCGAAAATCGACGCGGCCGTGGTCATCGATGCCGATCTTCAAGATCCGCCGGAACTCATTTCCACTTTCGTCGAGCGCTGGCGCGAGGGTTACGATGTCGTCTACGGCACGCGCGCCTCGCGTGCCGGTGAAAGCACCTTCAAGAAGTGGACTTCGTCTGCGTTCTATCGCGTGATGGAACGCTTGAGCCAGACGCCGGTGCCGCGCGATACCGGCGATTTCCGCTTGCTGTCACGGCGGGCGCTCGATGCACTCATGCAGGTGCGCGAACGCCAGCGCTTCATGAAGGGCCTGTTCGCCTGGGTGGGCTTTCGCCAGATCGCCGTCGTGTATCCGCGCGACCCGCGCCACGCCGGCGCAACCAAGTGGAACTACTGGCGCCTGTGGAATTTCGCGATCGACGGGATCACCTCGTTTTCGAGCGCGCCGCTCAAACTCGCGACCTACGTCGGCGTCGCGAGCGCGCTGATTGCGTTCCTGTTCGGCCTATGGGTATTCGGCAAGGCGCTCGTTTTCGGCGATCCGGTGCGCGGCTATCCGTCGTTGATGGTCGTCGTCTTGTTTCTCGGCGGCATGCAGTTGATGGCGCTCGGCATCCTCGGGGAATACGTTGGCAGGTTATATATTGAATCCAAGCAGCGACCGCTTTATCTGATCGACCAGTACCACCCGCCGCGACTCGAATCCGGCGATTTCGCGACTTCGTCACAGCCAAGGGAAACACACTCATGCGCAAGTTGATCGCGGCGATCCTCGCCGCAGGCGTTGCCGTTGCGGCCGTTGCGGCCATGCATTTCGTTTCGTGGGGCAAGGACGGCCACGCATCGCGCTTCGCAGCGCACGAGGATAAGGACCGCAACGGCCCGCCGGATGGCGATTACTGGGCGATCCGCGTCGGCTACGGTGGCGATCCCGCGCACCTGCGTTTCGAGCCGCGCTGGCTGCTCTCGGCGAAGGCGCAGGACCGGCAAATCTCCGCAGGGGTTCCCGCGGGGATCAAGAACTATCGACATTCCGGGCAATCGCCGCTCTCGCTCGATCCGAATCAGTTCACGCTGCTTGGCCCGATGCCGCTCGTGGGTGAGGGCTACGGCTCCGGCAACAACGCAGGGCGCACCAACGTGATCCTCAGCGATCCGGATGATCCCAGCGTGGCCTTCATCGGATCCGATGGCGGTGGCGTGTGGAAGACGACCAATTGCTGCACGACTTCGACGACCTGGGAAATCAAGACCGATTTTCCCGAGATTGCGAGCATGGCGATCGGCGACATCACGATGGACCCGAACAACCACGATGTGCTTTATGCAGGCACCGGCGACCTGCGCTACGGCTCGTTCACGTTCGGCGCGGCCGGCGTGCTCAAGAGTTCCGATCGCGGCGAAACCTGGGAAGTGCTCGGCGAAGACGTGTTCAATCCGTTCTATGGTCCTTCGGCCGGCAGCTTTCCGCAGTACCAGGCGATCGGCAAGGTCGTGGTCGATCCGAACAATTCGGAACAACGTGATCGTCAGCACCAAGACCGGCGTGTTTTTCTCCTACGACGCCGGCACGGACTGGAGTGGTCCTTGCTACACCAACGATTTCGCGACCGGTGCCGAATGCGCAGCGCCAGGACGGCACCGGCCTGCTTGCGGTCGATGAACGGCGGCACGACAACCTGTACGTCGCAATCGGAACGCGCGGGATGCCGACACCGGTACAGCCGGATCTCGGCATGAATGGCGCCAACGGCGTGTACCGCACCACGATGCCGAGCAGCGGTTGTCCGGCACGTGGCCGACTGGACTCTGCTCAACAACGGCTGGCCGGCCAACACCGGCAATGGCGTCGCCGGCGCGACGCAGATCGGGCGACTGGAGCTAGCGGTCGCGCCGAGCGATACGCAGACGTTATACGCCATGGTATCGAGCACCAATCTCGGCTCGGGGATTCTCGCCATTTACAAGACTACCGACGGCGGCGACAGCTGGAGCACGACCACGATTCCGAGCGGCGCCGGCTCGCAGATGTGGTACGACGCGGGACTGACCGTGTCTCCGACGGACCCGGACGTGGTGTTTCTGAGCGCAGTCGATCTTTATCGCTCGCTCAATGGCGGATCGAGCTGGACCAATCTGACCCAGGCTTACAGCGGTGGTCCGGTGCATCCGGATAATCACGCGCGCGCCATTGTCGGCGGCGACGCGAACCACGTTCTCAATGGCAACGACGGTGGCGTTTACTACGTCGACAACGCACTGACCGCGACCAGCGCATTCAACGCCAACTGGATCGCGCTCAACGACACCCTTCCGACCATCGAGATGTATCACGGCGACATCACGGCGAACTTCGCCAACTCGGCCAGCCCCGGCGCGACTGCCGGTTTCCAGGACAACGGCAGCGCCTCCGTGGTGTTCTCGGGCGACCCCGGCGCCGGCAGACGTGGGAGGCGACCAACGGTGGCGACGGCATCGTCTCGCGCATCGAGCCGGTGCTCGGCCAGTGGTGGTACACGTCGATCTACTACGGCTCAGGTATACGTCAGTACCAGACGGACCCATCGGGGGTCAGCAGAATGCTTCGCCGCAATCTGCCCGGGTAGCGAGCGTGCGAGCTTCATTTGACGCCGTTCGACCTGTATCGCTATGGCGATGTCAATGTGCCGGACAGCGGTTGCGATGCGACCGAGTCGGCTGCAAGCACATCATCCTCGGCACCCAGCGCGTGTGGGAATCGTTGCAGGGTGGGCGACCGACCAGCTCGATGGGCGGCCAAGACCGGTGACGTGACCAAGGGCAATCTGGTGGTCGGCGGCGACAACCGCTCATACATAAACCAGATCCATTATTCGGTCAGCGATCCGACCGTTGCGATCGCCGGCACCAACGACGGCAACGTCGCGTACATCTTCGACCTCGGAACCGCCAGCGCCGCGACCGCAGTCGACGTGACCGACAACAACAGCGTGCTGCCGAACCGGCCGATGCAGGATGTCGGTACCGACCCGAACGATCCGCTGGTCGGGTACGCTGCCGTCGGCGGCTTCAGCGAAAACACGCCGGCGCAACCTGGGCATATCTTCCGCATCACCTGCATGGCCGATTGCTCGAGCTTCGTCTGGGAAGACAAGTCCGGCAACCTGCCGGATATCCCGACCAATGCCGTGATCGCCAACCCGAACATCCCGAATCAGGTATTCGCCGGCACCGACTGGGGTCTCTACTACACGAACGACATCACGGCGTCTCCACCCGTGTGGCAACGGTTCGAGGGATTGCCGCATGTGATGATCTGGAGCATGAGCATCGATCGCGGTTTCACCACGCTGGCCGTTTACACGCGTTCGCGTGGCGCGTGGGCATGGCCGTTGCCGCAACCCGAAGGCGGCGACATGGCCGATCTCGCCGTGAGCATCACGCCGCCGGCGAGGGCGCAGCCCGGTTTGCAGTTGAACTACACCATCAGCGTGACCAACAACGGGCCGTCCACGGCGAGCAACGTGCAACTGGCCAGCGCGCTGCCGACAGACGTCACGTTCAAGAGCAACAGCGGCGATTGCAGCGGCGCGTTCCCGTGCGTCTTCGCAAGCCTGGCGTCGGGCGAAACGCGAACGGTGACCACGGCGCTGTGCGTGGGTCGCGATTACACGAGTCCCGATCCATTACCGCTGGAGGCGTCGGTCACGTCCGACACTACTGACCCCAACGCCGGGAACAACCAGGCGGATGCCGGCGCCCCGTTGGTGTTCTCGGGCTTTGCCGACGGCTTCGATTGCCCGTGAACTGAATCGCTGCACTGCTGTCCCTTCTCTCGCCCGCGGAAGAAGGGACAGCAGGCGGATGAGGGCGGGCCCGTTCGCGCAGCCGACCCTTCGACTTCGCGCCTTCGGCGCTACGCTCAGGGTGAACGGTTGGGGGTTCGCTACGCTCAGGGTGAACGGTGGGAGTTCGTTACGCTCAGGGTGAACGGTGGGGGTTCGCTACGCTCAGCGTGAACGTTTAGGGTTCGCTGCGCTCAGGATGAACGGTTAGAGGTTCGCTACGCTCAGGATGAACGGCCAGGGGTTCGCTACGCTGAGGGTGAACGGCGGGGGCTGCTTCGCCCGGGTGAACGGCGGAATGGATCGCAACGCTCAGGGTAAGCAGTGCATTGGAGTCCACTCGATAACGGCCGTGCCAAACACACGCCGCGCGGATACGCATCGGAGCGCGCTACACTTGCGGGCAGCGGCCGTAGCGAGCCGCGAGTGTCGGAGGTGGCCATGCTCCATGTGAAACATTTGCTGCAGGAAAAAGGCAGCGCGATCCATACGATCGAACCCGACAAGCCGGTGCTCGAGGCCATCAAGAAAATGGCGGAGCTTGGCATTGGTTCACTCCTCGTGATGCGCGACGACGAACTGGTCGGCATCGTGTCCGAGCGCGATTACGCGCGCAAGGTGATCCTCAAAGGCCGCTCGTCGGCGCAAACGCCGGTCTCGGAAATCATGGTCGCGTCGGTCATCACGATCGGCCAGAGCGATACCGTCGAGACCTGCATGCGCCTCTGCACCGACCAGCGCGTGCGTTATCTGCCGGTGGTCGAAGATGGTGCAGTGGTCGGGCTGTTGTCGCTCGGCGACCTGATCAAGGCGGTCATCAGCGAACAGACTGAGCAGATCGAGCAATTGCAGCGCTATATCGCGGGGTAGAAAAGGCGACTTCATCGATGCGCGCTCAGCCTGCGCGCATGTGCAAGTTCTCGCGGAGTGAAGTAGACGAAAGCAGGTGATCGTCGCACCTGAAACGCATCGGGGAAAATCTTCGAGGCCTCATCACCTGAGTGCGGCTACCTTGCGAGCGGCGAGGCGGGCAGCCGTGAAAGGATCCAGGCAAAGCCATGCGCGCTTGCGATCCGCTGCAATTCGCCGCGCTGTGCCGGGACGCGTGGATCCTTCGCACGATAGAGAAGTTGCACCGCCGCGAGGCGCGCTTCGAGCGACCACGCGAGCCATCGCCGCTTGTCGGCGTCTTCGGCAAGGTTGCGCAACATCGCGACGGCCTCATCCGAATGTCCGGTTTGTCCACGCAATTGGTCGAGCGCGATATCGACCGCGATGACTTCCAGACGTTCGGTGATGCGGCTGCGCAGCGCCGTTGCGCGCGTCGCCGCGCGATCGCGCTCTGGATCATGCCCGAGCGCGTCGTGGCAGAGCGCAAGCTGGCTCTGCGCAATCGCTTCGCCGGTGACGAATTCGTTGGCGACCGATAGCTTGACGGCCTCCTGCAAGCGAGGCATCGCCGCGGTGCAGTCACCTCGGCCGATCGCCATCTGCGCCTGCAACACGTCGACATTGACGAGAGTACCCGCGTCGGTGCCGGCGCGCGCCTGTTCTGCATCCGCTTGCGCGGCCTTGATATCACCGCGATCCAGCGCGATTTGCGCACATTGGATCTCGCCCGAGGCGACGCCGTCGGCATCGCGGGCTTCGCGATAACCGGCCAGCGCCTGCGCGCAAGTGGCGGCCGCTTCCGCCAAATCCCCGCGCAGCCGTTGCAGATCGCTGTACTGGGTCAGCGCAAACGCGCGGTGCACGTGTTCGCCGGCGCGTTCATCCAGCACAATCGCCTCGCGGTAGTTGCTCGCAGCTTCGTCGCTGGCTGCGCTATCGAGTTCAACCGTCGCGAGTCCGGTCAGGTTCCAGGCCTGGCCGGTGAGGTCCGCGGTCTCGCGGCGGATTGCGAGTGATTTGCGTATCGCGGCCTCGGTGCCGTCATGATCGCCCGCATGCCACAACATGTTGGCCAGGTTGCTGTAAATCGCGGCCTCTCCATTGCGATCGCCGATCGCCTGATATCCGGCCAGCGCGCGCTGATAGGCTTCGCGCGCGCGCTCGGGATCGCTTTCGATGAACGCGTTTCCAAGATTCTGATCGACCCAGGCTTCGCCATGGGGATTGCCGATGTGCGCGTAGTCCGCACGCGCCTGTTTGAGCGCTTGCTCGGCAGCGTCACCATCACCGAGTCGCCAACGCGCGATGCCGAGTTGCGTTCCCGCCTCCGCCGCCACGCCGGTTTCGTCGCGCTGACGCGCCTGCCGCAGAGCGCGCTCTGCATGGGCGGCGAGCGCCTTGTGGTCGCTGCGCGCGGCTGCAACACGCGCCTGCTCGAGTTCGATGCGCGGATCGTCGAGGATCGGACCGCGAAGCTGCTTCAACGCACCCGTCAATTCGGCCTGCGCATCGTCGGGTTTGCCACCGGCGATCAAGGCGGCGATCAGTTGGAAGCGATATTCCGGATTCTGTGGCCGCAACTTCACCAACGCGCGGGCACTTTCCGCAGCCTTCGCCCAATCGTGCTGCGCCGTTTGTACCTGTGCGTCGATCTGCAACCGCTGCTCCTCGGGCAAGCCTTGCGCATGCGCAGCCGCCTGCTGCGCTGCCGCCAGCGCCTTCGCGTTGTAGCCGAGCGCAGACCAGGCCTGCGCCAGATAGCTGTAGGTTGGCGCATAGCCCGGCGCCTGCGCGACTGCATCGAGCAATTCGTCGCGTGCCCGCGCCGGGTCGTTGCGCTGCAGCGCGTCGAGCGCGAAACCGATGCGGCGTGCCACATCGGCACTCGGCGGCTGGGCGCTGGCGATGCGCTGCAATTCATCGTGGCTCGCCGGCGAGATACCCAGGTGTCTGCGCAAGTCGTCGCCCGCGCTGGTCACCAGCGCAGGCAGATCGGCGACCGCGCCGTTGCGCACCAGCGTCGCGACCGCGGCACCTGTGCGCGCGTCCTGCAGGGCAAGGTCGAGCCGTAATTGCGGCTGCTCGCCGGATCCCGAGACGAGATAACTGCCACTCAGCACATAGTCCGTGCCGAGCCGTTTGCGCAGCGTCGCAAGGCTGCGCGTCGCGTAGCCGCCCGCCAGCGGCACCGGAAGGTCCGCGCCTGCCGGTCGAACCAGTTCATCTGGCATTGCGTGCAAACGGTCGCTGGCCGAGATTTCGGTCGCCAGCATCTCGCCCAGCGCCGGGCCGAGCCAAGCGTCCTTGGCATTCTGCGAGAGATTGTTGAACGCGACGATTGCAACCGCAGTGCCGGGCGGATTGTGGGGCACGATTTGGGCTGCTTCGTCAGGCATCAAGCGCCACAGAACAAGGGCCGCCACGACGCCGAACACAAAGCCGCCAACGACCATCGAGGCGCGAAGTCGGCGCGATGGCCGCTTCGCCGGAGCGGACGCTCGGAACGCGAAGACATGGCGTTCTGGCTCGCGTCCGCGAGCCCCTTCGCTGAATGATCCCGGCATCGCGGGCCAAGTACTCGTAGCGGCCGTCGCAGCGAGGGTGTTGTGTGCAGTCGAAATCGCCGTCGGCGACTCATCGGACGCAATCGGAGCCATGGACTCAAATGCGATCGGCGCGCGGTCATGCCTCTCCACCGACGCCACGAACCGATAGCCGCGCTTGGGCACGGTTTCGATGAAGCGTGCGCTGTGGCCATCCTCGCCGAGTGCCTTGCGGGTCAGCCAAATGTGTTTGGTCAGGTTGGATTCGTCGACGAACCCGCGCGGCCACAAAGCCTGCATCAGTTGGTCCTTGGCGACCACGTGCCCCGCGTGCTCGACCAGCAGGACGAGCATGTCGAACGCCTTGGGCGTCAACGTGACCGGTTCACCATTGGCCAGCAGGCGCCGTTCGTCCGGATCGAGTTCGAATTCACCGAAGCGGTAGACCGGCTTTTCCGTTGCCGACATCGATTTTGCCGTGGCAGGACTTCCGCAGGAATTCTGCCAGAAAAAAACCAGCGAAACGGATAGGACGAGGCCGGGGTTTTCGCGCAATTTCGCCTCCAGACGCGAATCGGCAGAGAAACCGGGTCATGCGACATTCCGCGAGTCCTTCGACCAGGTCACCGCTTGCGATGCGCATTCCGGAAGGAGGCGATTACACAATGCCGGTATTGGTGCGAGCACTGGGGCGGTCGGCGCGCCTTCCGGCGCGGGTCGACCATGGTTCCCGCCTCGGCGTTGCGTCACTGCGATCCGCCCTGTTGTGTCTGCTCGCGATCACTGATCTCGCCGCGGCACAACGCCCGTTGGCCCCGATCATCGATTGGCAGACCAGTCCGCTCGATCTCGACCTGCGCGGCATGAATGGCGAGCAGTACACGTTTCGCTGTCCGCCGGGCAAACCGCAGCCGAGCCGAGTGACCGGTAGCGATGTGTACACCGACGACTCGTCGATCTGCACGGCCGCCGTGCACGCGGGTTCGATCCGTCCAAAAGCCGGCGGCGACGTCACGATCGAAATCCGGCCCGGACAGCGACGCTACGTGGGCTCCGAGCGCAACTACATCAAGAGCAGCGATTACGAGCGCCCATGGAGCGGCAGCTTCGTCGTCGTTACGCCGCATGACACAACCGACCCCTGACATTTCCAGTGACACGAGGAAACTACCATGTCCATCTCCATGCGCCTTCCAGCACTCGTTGCCATGACGATATTCGCCGCCTGCGCCCGTGCGCAAAGCGTGGATCCATTCAACCCGGTTCCGAACGCAAACCCGTTTGCGATCGCAGTGCAGGCCGACGACAAGATCCTGATCGGCGGCGACTTCTCGGATATCGACGGAATCGTGCGCAACCAGATCGCGAGACTCAATATCGACGGTTCCGTCGATGCGAGTTTCGCTAATCCGGAAGTCGATAGCGAAGTCAAGGCAATCGTCGTTCAACCCGACGGCAAGATCCTGATCGGCGGCGCTTTCGATCAAGTCGGTGGGCAACCGCGCCACGATCTTGCACGGCTGAACCCTGACGGATCGCTCGACATGAGCTTCGCCGATCCGGACCTGCACAACGGCGCAGCATCCGGCACGGTTTGGTCAATCGCGTTACAAACGGATGGAAAAATCGTGATCGCAGGCGACTTCATGCAGATCGGCACGACTGCGCAAAGCTATCTTGCGCGCCTGAATGCGACCGGCGCGCTAGACACCGGCTTTGCCGATCCGCAACTGTGTTGCCTTCCGGCGCGAAGCGTCGCAGTGCAGGCAGACGGCAGGATACTCGTCGCAGGCTTTTTTTCCCAAGCTGGCGGCGCCAGCCACTTTTATTTTGCGCGTTACTCCACGAGCGGGGTTTTCGACGCGGCGTTTCCGGTCGACGACCCCCCGGGGCCGATCGGCAACGGCATGTCTTTGGGAGCAGACGGCTCGATCTATGTCGACGGCGGATACCAGACCACCGATCAACTGAATACGCGACTGGTGTCAAAACTGTCGGCCAACGGCGCGCTGTTCAGCACGTACGACGATCAGTCCCAAGACGGCGCAGCCAACTCGTTTGCGCTGCAGCCGGACGGGAAAATGCTGGTTGGCGGCGATTTCCAATCGGTCGCCGGGCAGGCGCGCCACGGGCTGGTGCGCCTGAATGCTGACGGGTCGCTCGATACGGGCTTTCGCGATCTCGCCTTCAGTTTGACGGCAACCAATCCGAACGGAACCATCTACGGCCTCGCCGCGCAAGAAGACGGCAAGGTGCTCGCGATCGGCAACTTCACCCTTGTCGACGGACAGCCTCGCCAGCTCGCCGCGCGCATCGCGACCGGTGATTACGTAGTCAGCGAGCTGGTCGTGCAGGGTTCCGGCAACGCTCTGACCGCCACGTGGTATCGACTCGGCGACGGCCCCGAGCTCCCGCAAGCCCCCGTGCTTGAGCATTCAACTGACGGGGTGAATTTCACCGCATTCGGACCGATGGCGCGCGTCGCCAACGGCTGGCAGGTCACGGCGCCCTACAACGTGCACGGCGCGCTGTTCTATTTGCGAGCGATCGGCGCGCCCAGCGGTGGCGCAGAAAACGGTTCGGCCGGCCGCGTCGCGAGCGAGCTTTACACCAACGACACGATCTTTCACGGTGACTTCGAGTAGCTCACTCGCGCGGGCGGCGATGCCCCGTCGGGTCCGCAGCTAGCCCGGTTCCGGCGCGTCAGGTTGGCGTTCCGGGCGCGCGGCGTCGAACGCCGGCAGCGCGCGACATCGCTCGCAGATGCGTTCGATCGTGGGATATGGCGTGAGGTCGACTCCGTAGCGCTGTGCGTTGTAGACCTGCGGCACCAGGCAGATGTCGGCGAGGGTCGGCGCATCGCCTTCGCAATAGGTGCCGGTGCTTGGATGATCGGCTACGAGTTCCTCGAAAGCTCGCAGGCCTTCGGTAATCCAGTGGCGGCTCCAGCGTTCGCGTTCGTCTCGCGGCAGCTGGAATTCGCGTTCGAGGAACTGCAGCACCCGCAAGTTGCCGAGCGGATGGATATCGCATGCAACCAGAAGCGCGAGCGATCGCGCACGAGCGCGGGCACGCGGATTGGTCGGCAGCAACGCGGCGGCGCCTTGCGTCGCCTCGTCGAGATATTCGATGATCGCGAGCGACTGATGGATCACACGCCGGCCATCGAGCAACACCGGCACCAGTTCCTGTGGATTCAGCCGGTGGTACGAGGCATCGTGTTGTTCACCGGCGTTCTGCACCAGATGCACCGGTACGAGGTCGTACGCCAATCCCTTGAGATTGAGCGCGATGCGCACCCGATATGCCGCGCTCGAGCGCCAGTAGCTGTAGAGCTTCAATGTGTGGCTCACGACGCCCCCCGGAATCGAACGACCCATCTGGGTCAGACAGGATAGCGCGCAATCGCCTGTTCGATCGCCCCGAAGATCGAATGTCCCTCGCGATCGAGCATGTCGATCCGTATCCGATCGCCGAATTTGAGGAACGGTGTCGTCGATTCGCCGTCGCGCAGCTTCTCTACCGTGCGCTGCTCGGCCAGGCACGACGCGCCCTTGCTGGTGTCCTGATTGGCGATCGTGCCCGAGCCGACCAGGGTTCCTGCGGCAAGCGGACGCGTTTTCGCCGCATGCGCCACGAGTTCGGCGAAACTGAACTGCATATCGACGCCGGCATCCGCCTCGCCGAACCAGTTGCCGTTGATGGACGTAAGCATCGGCAGATGCAGCTTGCTGCCGTGCCACGCATCGCCAAGCTCGTCGGGCGTCACCAGCAGCGGCGACAACGCCGAACGCGGTTTGGATTGGAGGAAACCGAATCCCTTGGCCAATTCGCCGGGGATCAACCCGCGTAGCGATACGTCATTGACCAACCCCACCAACTGGATGTGCAACGCGGCTTGAGCGGCCGTCACCGCCATCGGTACGTCATCCGTAACCACGATCACTTCGGCTTCGAGATCGATGCCGTAGTCCTCGCTTGAAACCGGGATCGGATCGCGCGGACCGAGAAAGCCCGCGCTGGTCGCCTGGTACATGAGCGGATCCGTGTAGAAACTCGCCGGCACTTCGGCGCCACGCGCCTTGCGCACACGCTCGACGTGCGGCAGATAAGCCGAACCGTCGACGAACTCGTAGGCACGTGGCAGCGGCGCAGCGAGTGCTGCCGGATCGAGATCGAATGCGCCATCGATCTTTCCCGCCGCCAATTTTTCCGAAAGCGCATTGAGCCGCGGCGCGAGCATCGACCATTGATCGAGGGCCGCCTGCAACGTCGGCGCGATGGAGTCTGCCGTCACCGCACGCGAAAGATCGCGGCTGGCGACAATCAATGTTCCATCACGTCCGCCTTGCTTGAGCGATCCGAGCTTCACGTGATCCACCTTGTCATTCGATCAATCTCCTGATCCCATCAGTGCGATGCCGGCGCTGAGCCGCTCTGGCGCGCGGATGAGCGGATTCAGCGCCCGACAAGCGGCGCTCCACAGCGCGGCCCTGGCGTCAACTCAAGTCCGGTGCCTCGAAGCGTTTGCGAAGGCCGCTCCAGCAATCCTGATAATCCGCCTGCAGCACCGGCGATTCGAGCGCCTGGCGGGTCGGACGGATAACGCGGCGGGTTTCGAACATGAAAGCCATGGTGTCGGTGATGTGATCGGGTTTCGATACATCGGCAATGCTGGCCTTGTCGAAACTTGCCGCATCCGGACCATGACCACTCATGCAATTGTGCAGACTCGCGCCGCCCGGCGCGAAGCCATCAGCCTTGGCGTCGTAGGCGCCGTGGATGAGTCCCATGAATTCGCTCGCGATGTTGCGGTGAAACCAGGGTGGACGAAACGTGTGTTCGGCGACGAGCCAGCGTGGCGGAAAGATCGCAAAATCCACGTTCGCGGTGCCGGGTGTGTCGCTGGCCGACGTCAGCACAGTGAAGATCGACGGATCGGGATGATCGTAGCTGATCGTTCCGATCGTGTTGAAGCGGGTCAGATCGTACTTGTACGGCGCGAGATTGCCGTGCCAGGCGACGACATCGAGCGGCGAATGGTCGATCGGCGCTGACCACAGCGTGCCTTGGAACTTCGCGATCAGTTCGAAATTCCCTTCGATATCTTCGTAGGTCGCGACCGGCGTGAGAAAATCGCGCGCATTGGCGAGGCAGTTCGAGCCGATCGGGCCGAGTTCGGGCAGGCGAAGCGCGGCCCCGAAATTCTCGGCAACGTATCCGCGCGCAACATCGTCGAGAAGCTCGACACGGAATCGGATACCGCGCGGAATCACTGCGATTTCGAGCGGCGCAATGTCCACGATACCGAGTTCGGTCGCCAAGCGAACCCGACCCCGTTGCGGCACGATCAACAGTTCTGCGTCGGCGTCATAGAAAAATCGGCGCTGCATCGAACGATTGGCAGCATAGATATGGATGCCGCACCCGACCTGCTCTGCGCCGCTGCCATTGCCGGCGACCGCGTACAACCCATCGACGAAATCGGTCGGCGCGTCGGGTAGCGGAAACGGACTCCAGCGCAACTGGTTCGGTGTCGCGGGCACTTCATCGAAACAGTTGTGGAATGCACCGTCTGCGAGCGCGCTGAACGCACCGTGCACCGCCGCGGGCCGAATGCGATACAGCCAACTGCGCCGGTTTGCATGCCTTGGCGCGGTAAACGCCGTGCCGGAAATCTGCTCGGCATAGAGTCCGTGGGCCACGCGTTGTGGTGAGTTCTGCCCGATCGGCAAGGTGCCGGCAACCGCTTCGGTCGCGAATTCGTTGCCAAACCCGGATTGGTAGTCAATCTTCGCTGCCTTGGGCATCGCGCTAACGCCTGTTCCAATCGGCGCACCGATTCAAAGCACACCACGCTTGATCTGGTCGCGTTCGATCGATTCGAACAGGGCCTGGAAGTTGCCTTCGCCGAACCCGAGATTCCCCTTGCGCTGGATGATCTCGAAGAAGATCGGACCGATGCAGTTCTGCGTGAATATCTGCAACAGCAGCTTGCGTTTCGTTTCCATGTCGGCATCGATCAGGATCTTGTTTCTCGCAAGTCGCGGAACATCCTCGCCGTGATTCGGCACGCGCTCGTCGATGACTTCGAAATAAGTATCCGGTGTGTCGAGAAAGGCGATGCCGGCTTCGCGCATCTGCTCGATCGTCGAATAGATATTGTCGGTGAAGCAGGCAATGTGCTGGATGCCCTCGCCCTTGTATTCATCGAGGTATTCGTTGATCTGGCTTTTCGGATCCGACGATTCGTTGAGCGGGATGCGCACCATGCCATCCGGAGCGGTCAACGCCTTGGACACCAGCCCGGTCTTGACGCCCTTGATGTCGAAATAGCGGATCTCGCGGAAATTGAACAGCCGCTCATAGTAGCCCGACCATTCGGCCATGTTGCCGAAATGCAGGTTGTGGGTCAGGTGATCGACGAAGGTCAGGCCGAATCCCTCCGGATGTCGATCGACACCGGGCAGGTAGTCGAAATCGGAATCATAAATGCTGCCGCGCTCACCATAGCGGTCAATCAGGTACAACATGCAACCGCCAATCCCCTTGATCACGGGTGCATTGACGGCACGCGTATCCTCTTTTTCCGCGATTGCCTCGGCGCCGTTCTTGAGCGCCTGTTGGCGCACCCAGTCGGCCGGCTTCGAGAAGCGAATCGCAAACCCGGCCGCGCACGGCCCGTGTTCGGCCGCAAATCCGCTGGCGAAGGAATTGGGCTCCTCGTTCACGAGGAAATTGCAATCGCCCTGGCGATAGAGCGTGACCGCTTTCGATTTGTGTTTCGCAATCGCGCTAAAGCCCAGCTTCGGAAAGAGTGCGTGCAATTGTTTCGGATCGGGTGCTGCAAACTCGACGAACTCGAAGCCATCCACGCCCATCGGGTTGTCGAATTGGACCGGCTCCATGCCGGCATTGGGTTGCGCATTCATGATGTTGTTCTCCAATCGGCCCGCATTTTTTCCGTCGCTCCGGAGCAGCCACGGACCACCGCTCCCGAATCTTCGATCGTGGACGATCGCCGAGTTATCCTTTATAGTTTCATTTGAAACTTTTTGCAAGGCGCAACGCCGCATGACCCACCACGCCCCGCTCGCACTGGAAACGTTCCTCCCTTATCGGCTCTCGATCCTCTCGAACACGCTCAGCCAGCAGATCGCGCGTGACTATCAACGCCGTTTCAAGCTTTCGGTAACCGAATGGCGCGTCATGGCCGTGTTGGCTCGATTCGACGACGAAGAAATGTCGGCGGGTCTCGTCGCCGAACGAACCGCGATGGACAAGGTTGCAGTAAGCCGCGCCGTGGCCGGGCTCGCCGCAGCCGGACGCGTCGCGCAGCGCAGGCATGATGGCGACAGACGTCGCTCGATCCTTCGCCTTACCGCAAAGGGCTGGAAAATCCATGACGCCGTCGCACCGCTGGCGCGCGCCCATGAGCGCAACGTCCTGGGCATACTCGATCCGGCCGAACGCCGCGCACTGATGTCGCTACTCGAGAAATTGCTTCGCGGGAGTGAGGCCAGCGCCAAACCCGCGGACTAGCGTACGATCCGGAGGGCGCAGCCTGTCTGCGAAGACGGAGGGCAAATGCGACCAAGCGGCCGAATTGCCGCTTTTCCGGACTTCTTTTTCCGTCGTCATTCCACGTCATGCATCAGGCGCGTGATCCACGGCGCGGCCAGCAGATACACAATCGCAATCGCGATACCGCTCCACAGCAGCAGGGCAAAAACGTGCGCATAGCCGGCGATTCCGCTCTCCGCGCCGGTCGTCGTCATCGCGGCAATCTGACCGGATAGATCGTAGGACACTCCAACTCCGAAAAACCAGCCGCCCATCGCCAGCGACGCCTCTTCGGGCGCGGCGAGTTTGCCGATCATGGCGTAACCGATTGGCGACAGCGCCAGTTCCCCGAGGGTCGACAGCAGATAACACAGCGCAAGCGGCCACCATGGCGTACGGCCATCGGCGGCCTGCAGATGATGGATCGCGTAAACCATCACGCCGTAGCCAAGCGCTACCAGCAGCAAGCCGATACCGAACTTGCGCGGAGTGGACGGATTGATGCGGCGTTTGTCCAGCCACGGCCACAGCAGCGCGAGGAGCGGCGCAAAGATCAGGATATAAAGCGGATTGGCGGACTGGAACAAGGTGAAATCGAACGGCGCGCGCACATAATCGCGAGCGAAGAAATTCAGGGACGTTGCACCCTGGAGGCTCAAGGCCCAGAACAGCACCATTGCGATGAAGAGCAGCAGCATGGCGACGTAACGCTGGTTTTGCACACGATCGCCCCGACGCACCCCGGTGACGATGAAATACAGCACCAGCAGCGCCATCAGCATATACACGGCGATATGCAAAAGGTCCGGGTGCGCGAGCAATAACGCGGTCGGCCAGATCAGCGCCAACATCACCAGAACCACGATCGGCGTCGCACGCGGACCGCCATGGCGCACCGTGTCGTTTGCGCCCGGCACCTGGCGATGGCGCCATTCGAATACCAGCGCGCCCAACGCCATACCGACTGCAGCGGCAATGAAGCCCCAACGATATCCGTAACGGTTGCCGATCCACGCCGCACACACGAACGGCGCGATGAAGGCGCCGAGGTTGATGGCGAGATAGAACAACGTGTATCCGGCATCGCGACGTGGATCGTCCTTGGCGTAGTTGCGCCCGATCAAGACCGTGAGCGGAATGCCCAGACCCGCCGCCAGCACGAAGAACGCCAATGCCAACGTGAAGCCTTCGCGGCTTGGCCACGCCATGCCTGCCAAACCAACTGCGGCAAGCCAGAGCGAAACGCGCAATGCCCGCGCCTCGCCGAGCACATTGTCGGCAACCCATCCTCCAATGATCGCCGTCGCGTACGTCAAGGTGCCGAATCCGGCCAGCAACAGATTGGCCTGCTTGAGTGCCTCGGCATTCGCCAGGTTTCCGAAGAATGCCTGCGCGGCATACGGCGCCAGAAATGCCCGGAATCCATAGAACGCGAAGTTGAGCGCAACCGTGACCGCAAGCAGCATCCACAGCAGGCGCGGATGGCCCCAGCGATCGCCGGCTGCCGGGCCGAGACCATGGACGTTGGCTGGATGCATGCGCTGTGTGCCCCTTAGCGGATTCCGTGCATCAAGCGATTGATCAGCGGCGCGATAAGGAACAGGAACACACCGGCTCCGAGCAGCAACCAGAAGCTGAAGGTGAATCCCTGCAATGCCGACGCCACGGTCATGCCCGTCTCGCCGCTGACGTGCCCGGCAAAAATGCCGGACAGGTTGTTGCCGATCGCGGTCGACAGGAACCAGCCGCCCATCGCCAGGCCGACCAAGCGCAACGGCGCAAGCTTGGTCACCATGGACAGGCCGATCGGCGACAGGCACAACTCGCCCAGAGTCTGCAACACGTAGCAAAGCACCAGCGGCCAGAACGGGATATGACCATCTGCGCTGACCAGATGGCTTAGTGCATACATCAGGACCAGAAACGCAAACGCATTGCCGAGCAGGCCGAGACCGAACTTGCGCGGAATCGAGGGTTCGATGCCGCGCTTGTGCGCATAGCCCCACAGCATCGCCACCAAGGGGGCGAAGATCACGATCGCGAGCGGATTGACCGACTGGAACCAGCCGGTCGGGAAAATGAAGCCTCCCGCGCCGAACACATCACGATTGACGATATTCTGGGCAAGAAAGTTGAACGAACTGCCGGCCTGTTCGAAGAACATCCAGAACAGCACGTTGAACGCGAACAGGACCAGCATCGCAATCACGCGATCACGCTGCACGGCGTGGTCTCGTGCGCCGGCGGTCGCGAGGATCGTGGCGACCACAACGAACAGGATGCCCAGCACCCAGGCGATACCAACCGCGCCAACGTCAGACATCAGGAAATAGACCACCGGGATCGCGACCACGATGCCTGCCAGGACATACGCCAGCATCGCGCCGCCATGCCGATTTTCGGGCGGCTTGCCGACTTCCTTCAACTGGCTGCGGCCGAACAGGAACCAGAACAGGCTGATGAGCATACCGACGCCTGCGGCGGCAAACACCGCCTTGAAATGCTGGTGCATGGGCGTGCCGAACACTTCGCTCGCCAGCCACCCCGTGATCAGCGGTGCGATCAATGCGCCGCCGTTGATGCCCATGTAGAAGATCGTGAATCCGCGATCGCGTCGCGGATCGCCTTGACCATAAAGCTGCCCGACCATCGAGGAAATATTCGGCTTGAACAACCCGTTGCCGACGATGACCGTGGATAGACCGAGCACGAAGATCTCGTGGTTCGGCACCATGATCAGGAACAGCCCCCCGGCCATCACCACGGCACCCACCAGGATCGAACGCTGATATCCAAGCACACGGTCGGCCACATAGCCCCCGAATATCGCCGTCGCGTATACAAGTGCCAGATAGGCGCCGTAGGTGCGGCTCGCCGAAGCCTGTCCGTCCGGATTGCCCTGAAAAAACTGCGCGACGATATACAAAGTGAGCGCCCAACGCATTCCATAGAACGCGAAGCGTTCCCAGAACTCGGACATGAACAACATCCACAGCGGCCTGGGATGACCGAGGAACTCGGGATAATCGGGCGTTGTGGCCGGATCTTTGCTGGTCGTGGCGTTCATCGGGCGTCCCGTGCTGGCAAATTTGCGACTGATGGAGGTTGCGCTGAATTGGTAAGCGGTTTAGCGACTCGTGTTCGATGCCGTCAAACCGGAGTGAAAGAAGTCGGTCCCGTCGGCATCGTCTGGTCAAGGCAACAGGTCACGATTCGCACCTGACGACGTCAGCCAAGTTCCGTGCGTACATCGAGCAGTTCCGGAAAAAATGTGAGATCGAGCGCCTTTCGCAGGAAATCGACGCCCGACGAGCCACCCGTGCCACGCCGATGCCCAATGATGCGTTCGACCGCTTTCATATGCCGGAATCGCCAGAGCTGGAAGTTCTCCTCGACATCGACCAGCGTCTCGCAGACATCGTATTCCGTCCAGAAATCGGCCGGGGCGCTATAGATTCGCTTGAATACCGGTATCAAAGCCGTCTCGCGCCTCCACGGCTGACGCACGTCGCGGTCGAGAACCGACGCCGGCACGGCATGGCCTCGACGCGCCAGCCAGTGCAACGTCTCATCGTAAAGGCCCGGCGCTTCGAGGACGGCGCGCAATGCAATCTGCGCCTCGGGATCGTGAGCGAATACCTTGAGCATCTCTGGGTGCTTGTTGCCGAGCAGGAACTCGACCATGCGGTATTGCAGCGACTGGAATCCGGATGATGCACCGAGCAGATCGCGAAATTGCAGGTATTCGTGAGGGGTCATGGTTTCCAGCACGGCCCACTGGTTGAACAGCTGCTGCTGGATCTGCTTGAAACGCGCGAGGACCTTGAGTGCGGCATCGACACGATCGACACGCAAGTTGGCGAGCGCAGCATTGAGCTCGTGAATGGCCAGTTTCAGCCACAACTCCGCAACCTGGTGCTGCACGATGAACAGCATTTCGTCGTGATACGGTGGCTGCGACACCAACTGCTGGGCGGACAGCAACACATCCAGATGCAGATACCTGCCATAAGTCTGCTCGCTGGCCAAATCGGTCCGGATGCCTGCTTCGAGTTTGCGTTGGTTGTCGTCGGACATGGCGGCGAGTCGATTCAGGCGGACGGGTGCCAAGCCTAGCAGTGTCGCGGCACCGGACGCAGGATCGGCAGGCCAAGTAACGCACAGCTGGCCGAGCTTGTTGCGCCGCGCCTTGCGCAGCAGCGAGCCGCTTGGTATCTAACCTCATCAATCCATTGCGATCCTCAGAACCTCGGGGATGAGGTCTGCCGCTTGCGACGAGCGTGGCCGGATGCTGAAACGGCCCGGGCATGGGACAATTGCGGCATACGGAATCCCTTTTTTTGCGGTTCCGGTAACCTGTCAGCCCGTCGTGAGAGCGTGCCGAACCCTTGGCCGGGGCGATCTCCACTCATGCCTTCGGAGAAATTCGTGTCGATTGCCGCCAAGTTCGAAATTGAATACCTGCAATACCTCGACGCCGAAGGCAAGCTGGTGCGCAAGGACCTGCCGGAATTCGCGAAGGATCTCGACCACATGGTCGAGTTGTACAAATTGATGCTGTCCACGCGCGTGTTCGATGCCAAGTCGATCGCGCTCCAGCGAACCGGCAAGCTCGGCACCTATGCCTCTTGCCTTGGCCACGAGGCGGCGCACGTCGGTATCGGCAGCGCAATGAAGCCCGAAGACCTGCTCGCACCAAGCTACCGCGAATACGGCGCGCAGCTCTATCGCGGCGTGCAACCGCGCGAGGTCTACATGTACTGGGGTGGCGACGAGCGTGGCAACGATTTCCAGAAGGCGCCGAAGCACGACTTCGCCTGGTCGGTGCCCATCGCAACACAGTGCCTGCACGCAGCCGGTGCCGCGCTCGCGTTCAAGATCCGCAAGGAGGCCCGTGTCGCAGTGTGCACGATTGGCGATGGCGGTTCGTCCAAGGGAGATTTCTATGGTGCGATCAACATCGCCGGCGCGCAGCAGCTGCCGCTGGTTGCAGTCATCGTCAACAACCAGTGGGCGATTTCGGTACCACGCAAGATCCAATCCGGCGCAAAGACGCTCGCTCAGAAAGGCATCGCAGCCGGGTTGCCGTCGATCCAGGTCGATGGAAACGACATCATCGCGGTGCGCAAGGCGATGGAGGACGCGCTCGAGCGCGCGCGCAAGGGCGACGGCGCGAGCGTGATCGAGGCCGTTACCTACAGGCTCGGCGACCACACCACGGCCGACGACGCACGTCGTTACCGGCCCGAGGCCGAAGTCAAGGACGCGTGGACGCGCGATCCGGTCAAGCGTCTGCGCATCTGGCTCGAATCGAGGAAAGCCTGGAACGACAAGAAAGAAGAAGCCTGGAAGGCCGAGTGCGACGACTGGATGGACAACGAAGTCAACGCCTATCTCGAAACGAAAACGCAGCCGGTTACGGCGATGTTCGATTTCACCTTCGCCGAGGTGCCGGCCGATCTCGCGAAGCAGCGCGATCAGGCCATCGCGATCGAATCGGGAGAGGCCTGAGTCATGGCGCAGATCACGTTGATCGAAGCAGTGACCCAGGCTCTCGCCTGGGAGATGTCGCACGACGAAAGCGTGGTCGTCCTCGGCGAGGATGTCGGCGTCAACGGCGGCGTATTCCGCGCGACGCAGGGTCTGCAGGAAAAATTCGGCGAGCTGCGCGTGCTCGACACGCCGCTCGACGAAGCGACCATCGCCGGGGTCACGGTGGGTCTCGCCGCGCAAGGCATGAAGGCCGTCGCCGAGGCGCAGTTCGAAGGTTTCATTTATCCGATGATGGAACAGATTGCCTGTCACGCCGCGCGCCTTCGCAACCGCACGCGCGGACGCATCACGGTGCCGGCGGTATTTCGCGCGCCGTGGGGTGGCGGCATCCGCGCGCCGGAGCATCATTCCGAGGCGAACGAACATCTTTTCACGAACATTCCGGGCTTGCGCGTGGTGCTTCCCTCGTCGCCGGCGCGCGCTTACGGGTTGCTGCTCGCAGCCATCCGCGATCCCGACCCGGTCATGTTCTTCGAACCCAAGCGCATCTATCGCCAGTACAAGGAAGAGGTCCCCGACGACGGCGAGGCGCTGCCGCTCGATGTCTGCTTCGTGCTGCGCGACGGCGAGGACGTCACCCTCGTGACCTGGGGCGCCCAGGTCAAGGAAACGCTCGAAGCGGCCGATGAACTCGCCGATGCCGGGATCAGCGCCGAAGTCATCGACGTCGCGACACTGACGCCGCTCGATTTCGACACGATCGCCGAATCGGTGCAGAAGACCGGGCGCTGTGTGATCGTGCACGAAGCGCCGAAAACGGCCGGTTTCGGCGCCGAGATCGCGGCACGCCTGGCCGAGGAATGCATGTTCGATCTCGTCGCACCGGTCGAGCGCGTAACCGGCTGGGATACGCATATCCCGCTGTTCCGGCTCGAGATGAAATATGTGCCGAGCACCGCGCGCATTGTCGCTGCCGTCAATCGCGTGCTCGCGGCAAGTTGATCCGATGCGCGACACTTTGCTCGATCGTGTCGCCGTCCCGGCCAGTGCACGCTGAGTACGGCGCGGTTTCGAACGTGACCGAAATCCTTGATCGCATTGCCCGATGAAACTCGAACCCAGTCACCGGAATCATTCGCCATGACCGACATCAAGACGTTCCACCTGCCCGACCTCGGCGAAGGACTGCCCGACGCGACCGTGGTCGAGTGGCACGTCAAGGAAGGCGACGACATCAAGCTCGATGCGCCCTTGTGTGCGATGGAAACGGCCAAGGCCGTGGTCGACGTGCCGTCGCCCTACACCGGCAAGATTGTCAAGCTGCACGGCGCGCCGGGCGACGTGATCGAGACCGGCGCGGCGCTGGCCGATTTCGCGCCCGATCCGAACGCGCGCCAGCGCGCCGAGGCGGAATCGACCGGTCATCATCACGGTCCGAAGAAATCGGCAGGAAAGGGCGCGGGTACGCCGACGCCGGATCCGGACGACGCGCCCGACACGGTCATTGCATCCGATGAGGGCGGCACGATCGAGGAAACCGGCCAGGGCGGACGCGAGGATGAAGGCACCGTGGTCGGAGCGATGGTCAGTGGAAGCCATGTGCATGTCGAGCGCACATCCAGTGTCGGCGGCGTCAAGGCCGTGCCGGCCGTGCGCGCGCTGGCGAAGAAGCTCAAGGTCGATCTTGGGCGCGTCAAGCCAAGCGGCGCCGGTGGCGTTGTTACCTTGAAGGACGTCAAGGACGCCGCCGCATCAGGAACCGCCGCACTCAGCGCTGCACCCGAACGTGCGCCGGCGACACCGCTCGCGCGGGATGCGACAACGCGGCGCAGCACGACATCGCAAAGCGGCAAACCCATGCGCACGACGCCGCCGAGCGTCACCACCAGCGGCCAGCCCGAACAATTGAAAGGCGTGCGCCGAAACATGGCACGCGTCATGGCCGAGGCCCATGCTCAGGTCGTACCGACCAGCATCGTCGACGACGCGGATTTGCACGCATGGATCGGCAAGCAGGACATCACGGCGCGTCTGATCCGCGCAATCGTCGCGGCATGCAAGGCGGTGCCGGCGCTCAATGCCTGGTTCGACGGCAAGAATCTTTCGCGCACGCAGCACCCGCATGTCGACATCGGTATCGCGGTCGATACGGAGGACGGCTTGTTCGTGCCAGCGCTGCGCAATGCAGACCTGATGGATGCGAGCGCAATTCGCGCGGGCGTCACTCGGCTGCGCCATGAAGTCATGGACCGCAGCATCGCCTCATCGGAACTGTCGGGTTATTCGATCAGCCTGTCGAATTTCGGCATGTTCGCTGGACGCTACGCGACACCCGTCGTGGTGCCACCGACCGTGGCCATCGTCGGCGCAGGCAAAGTCAGCCACGACGTGGTCGCAGTGATTGGCGGCATCGAAGTGCATCGCCGACTGCCGCTGTCGCTGACATTCGACCATCGAGCTGCGACCGGCGGCGAGGCAGCTCGATTCCTCAAGGCCATGCTCGACGACCTGGCATTGCCGCATTAGTGTTTCGAGTGCGACTTCGCAGGCGCGGTTTTGAGAGTGGAGTCTTTGCGCTTCGTGTGGAATTCATGTCTTTCCCCCGCAAACGGGGAAAAGTTGCGGCAGCCGAAAAAGGGGAAGTCGTGCTGCAACATGGAAGTGCGCGCTCGGATTTGCCCCCATCCGCCTTCGGCACCTTCCCCCGCTTCGCAGGGGAAGGAACGACATTTGCGGCCAAGACGGCTTAGTCGGGAGTTGGCATTTTCACCGTTTCCGTCGCGCAACGGACAAGGTATGATGTTCGGCCATCCATCCATCCATCCGCATCGAGGGATATAAGCGCAATGAGCAGCACCCTTTTCACCTCCGAGTCGGTATCCGAAGGTCATCCGGACAAGGTAGCCGACCAGATTTCCGATGCCGTGCTCGATGCGCTGCTGGCTCAGGACCAGCGCGCGCGCGTCGCCTGCGAAACCATGGTTAAGACCGGCGTGGCGATCGTCGCGGGAGAGGTCACCACCAGCGCGTGGATCGACCTCGAGGCCATCACGCGCAAGGTCATACTCGATATCGGTTACGACTCGAGCGAGGTCGGGTTCGATGGTGAAACCTGCGGCGTGCTGAATCTGATCGGCAAACAGTCGCCCGATATCAATCGCGGTGTGGACCGCAAGACGCCGGAAACGCAGGGCGCGGGCGACCAGGGGCTCATGTTCGGCTACGCGACCAATGAAACGCGCGCGATGATGCCGGCGGCGATCCACTATGCCCATCGCCTGGTTGAACAGCAGGCGCGCGTGCGCAAGGCCAAGAAATCGGAACTGCCCTGGTTGCGCCCGGATGCGAAGAGCCAGGTGACGCTGCGTTACGAGAACGGCAAGGCCGTCGCGATCGACGCGGTGGTTCTCTCGACCCAGCACGACCCGGGCGTCAAGCAGAAAGAGGTGAAGGAAGGCGTGATGGAACTCATCATCAGGCCGATGTTGCCCGCCAAATGGCTGCACAAACGCACGAAATTTCACATCAATCCGACCGGCAAATTCGAGATCGGCGGCCCGGTCGGCGATTGCGGACTGACCGGCCGCAAGATCATCGTCGATACGTATGGCGGCTGGGCACGGCACGGTGGTGGCGCGTTTTCGGGCAAGGATCCATCCAAGGTCGATCGTTCGGCCGCGTACGCGGCGCGTTATGTCGCCAAGAACATCGTCGCGGCCGGTCTCGCCGACCGTTGTGAGCTGCAAATCAGCTACGCGATCGGTGTGGCTCATCCCACATCGATCTCCGTAACGACGTTCGGCACCGGAAAGATCACCGACGACGAAATCGAAAAGCTCGTGCGCCGCCATTTCGATCTTCGACCCTACGGCATCCTCAAGATGCTGGACCTGGTGCATCCGATGTACCAAGCCACTGCAAGCTACGGGCACTTCGGTCGTGCACCGGTTCCCGACAGCTACTACGAGTGGGAGACCACCGAGAATGGAAAGAATGTCCGGAAACGCTCCGGCCCGTTCACCGCATTCTCCTGGGAAAGGACCGACAAGGCCGACCAGTTGCGTGCGGCTGCCGGTTTGAAGGGTAAATCGTGATGCGCGCCGGAACGGCGCCTGTTGCAACGATCAGAGCGACCGGTCCCGTTTGTCGGTTTGGGTTGGTCCTGCTCGCATGGATGCTCATCGCGCCGGCGCGGGGCGGCGACAAGGTCGAGCCGCCCCTCGAGGCCCTGTACGCCGCCGAAAATACGCTGGTAGTCGGCAAATTGATGGAAGTCAAACCCGCCGGCCGCCTGGTATTCGCGACCGACAAGCAGCTTGGCGGCAAGTCGCCTCCACCCGCGCGCATCGACGTGCGCGTACCAAAATCCACGCTCGCCCAAGTCAAGGTGGGCGACCGTTACATCTTTGCATACTCGCTGTACCGCCGGGATTCGTTGCGTGCCGACAGGGCGATCTACAATCGCGAAGGCGCGGTGATGTTGGCCTCGCCAGGGCTCGAACCCGCGTTGTTCCAGGACGACCGCTCAACGCGCGCGATCCTGAGCGCCTCGCGCAATTCAGAAGCAGGCGAATCCGGTCGGCTGCTCCGCCTGCTGCTCGAAGCCCTGCGCGGCAAGGATGCGGCGTTGCAGAATCTGGCCGCGAACGAGATCGCCCTCGACCCCGACCTTGCACCTCAGCTGACGCCACGCGACCGCGAGGTCATCGAACGCCTCGTCGGCAATGCCCACGCATTGCCCTCGGCGCGCAGCGCATTGCTGCTGGCCGCCTCGCGCGATCCCGCGCATTACGGCGACTGGTGGGCCAAGTCATCACGGAAGATACTGGCAACTACGCCCACGGGCGGATATGCTAATGGCGCCACGGACCCAAGCGGCCTCGTCCTCTTGGCCTTCGAGGTGCTTGATCTGCACAAGATCGAACTGCCGTCCAGCGCCCTCAAACGGTGGGTTGGTGCAGACAGTCCGGCCTTGGCGGAAAAAGCGTTGTTGGCAATGCGGCGACAATCGCCAGCCGAAGAAAGGCCGGCGATAAGCAAGGCGTTGGCTGATCCGCATTTGCCGCCGGCAACACGAAAGTTTTTGAACGATCATCTGCGTCGTCTCAACCTGCTTGATGCCAGGCTGCACGAACGGAAGGGAGGAATCCGCTGATCGTTTCGCGTTCGGATACTGCCTTGCGCCGATCCGACACGGGTAGCCCGTTGCAATCCCTCTTGCCGTTGCGGAGCCAGTCAAATGTCATTGTCGCGAATTATTTCCCTTCCTTTGGGCGTGGTGGCGCTGTGTGCGCTGATCGCGCCAGCAGCTGCCCAGGCCGGCGACCACACGCCAACCGTCATTCACTCGAGTCGTCACGACGTTTCCGCGCCGATGCGCGACATCATTCGCAACATGCCGCCGCAGCAACCGCTGGGGACCGAGAACGAGCCGTTCGAAATTCCGAATATTTTCATAAAACCGCATGTTGCAGCAGGCAGCCAGGTGCAATTGAAGTACCCAGGCATTCAAAAGATGCCGACGGGCGTGCCGGCTCCGCCGGTGGATCTATCCTTCGAGGGGATCAGTCAGGCCATGTCCGGCTGCGGCTGTCTGCCACCCGACACCGAAGGCGATGTCAGCGAAAACGAATACATCCAATGGGTGAACACCAGTTGGGCGGTATACGACAAGACCACCGGCGCCCTGACGTCAGGCCCAACCCCCGGCAACTCGTTCTGGGTTGGCTTTGGTGGCAAGTGCGAAACGACCAATTCGGGCGATCCGCTCACCGTGTACGATCAGCGAGCGCATCGCTGGGTCATGAGTCAGTTCGTCACGAGTGCCCCCTACGGGCAATGCGTCGCGGTGTCGCAGACCTCCGATCCGCTCGGCACGTACGATCGCTACGAGTTCGACTGGCCGGCAAATCATTTCGGCGACTACGGCAAGCTCGGCGTCTGGACCGACGACAGCGGCACGCAGGATGCCTATCTCCTGACCACGCATGAATTCGTGGGCAACAATTTCGCTGGCGCCGCCTATATCGCCATGGATCGCGATGCGATGCTGGCCGGCGCGCCGACCGCGAACATGGTGCGCGTCGGAGGCTTCAACTCCTACGGCGTCCAGCCATTCAACCTGATTGGCACGCTGAATGCGCCGGCCAATGCCTGTCCGTCCTTCGTCTACGACGACTCGAGCACGGGCAACTACCTGTTCTGGAACATGTGCCTCGACTGGACCACGCCGCCTTACGGCACGGTCTCCGCCCCCGAGAGCGTTCAGGGACAACCTTTCACCGATGAATTCGACAACGCCCCGCAGCTGGGCTCGGCTCAAGGTATCGACACGCTCGGATTCCGCATCATGTTCCATGCGCAGGTTCGCGCATTTCCCCCTGGCGCGCCGACGCAGATGTCCCTCATTCTCAGTCATACGGTCGCGGGCGATTCGGGACAGGCCGCCGAGAGCTGGCTCCATTTCAGTATGGACGATGGCGGTTCGCCGCCGCCGCAACCCGCCGGTCTCCACAAGCAGATTGTTGACGAAGGGGTCTATTCACCGGACCCGGAGTTCCGCTTCGTGGGCGCCGCGGCGATCGACAGCGACGGCAACATCGGTGTCGGTTATTCGCGATCGAGTGCCGACAGCCATCCGCAGATCATGGTTACCGGTCGCAGTTTCAATGATCCGGCGGGCACCTTGCGCGACGAGCAGAACTGTACCGACGGCATCGCCAATGGGTCCCAGACCAGCAGCAGCAACCGTTGGGGCGACTATTCGGAGATGAGTGTCGATCCTTCCGACCAGTGCACTTTCTATTACACGGACGAATACTATCCGACCACGGGTGGCGCGAGCTGGCACACGCGTGTGTGCTCGTTCAAGTTCCCGGATTGCGGCAATCCGGACTTCGCTCTCGTGTCCGACACGCCCCGACGCATCGAGATGTGCGGCGCGACCGCCTCAGGGGATCCAACCTGGACGCTGCGTGCTGGCGTGTTGAATGGATTCACCGGCGACGTAACGTTTACGGCTGATGGAGTTCCGGCCGGAGCGACCGCCGCGTTCGATCCGAATCCCGTTTCCGCTCCCGGACAGAGCGTCCTCACGTTGATCAACGGCGCCGAGCTGCCTACCGGCGAATACTCGTTCGACGCCAACGGGACCAACGCAAGCCTGACTCGCTCGATAACCCTTGAGTTGGGTGTCTCGGCCACAGCGCCTGATGTACCCGAGTTGACAGCGCCTGACGACGGAGCAACCGACACAGCAACCCGCCCGACACTCGTGTGGGGTGGCGGTCGCATCTTTGGCGACGGTTTCGACGGCGTCGCGTTGCCGCCGTTGCCGCCGGTCGGTGGGGCATTGAACTACACCGTGGAAGTGGCGAGCGATCAGGCATTCACGGACATCGTCGCCAGCGCCACCGTGACCACCACTTCGTGGACTGTCACTCCTGCGCTCGACTCCAACACGACCTACTACTGGCGCGTCACTCCGAACAACTATTGCGGTGACGGCGCGAGCTCGGTCGTGTTCAGCTTCACCACGGGTGATCCCGCCATGTGCCCGGCAGGTACTACCGGCACCGTGGTCTACGACGATGATTTTGAAAACGGGATCAATGGTTGGACCGCGAGTGGCACCGGTGGAACTGCGTGGGCGCAGGGACCTGCCCCAAGCGGTACCGGTCTCACGTCGACGGTGTGGTTGATTCCGGACAATGGCGTGACCAGTGATCAAACGCTCGTTTCGCCGACCATCACGATTCCAGCCGGAGCGACTTCCGTGATCATGTCTTATGACACCTATCACAGCTTCGAGACGGTTGATGCCAGTTCGTGCTACGACAACTCGTCACTGGCCATCGCCAGCGATGGTTCATCGACGTTCGACTACCTGGGCCCGGAGCGCATGATCACCGATCCGTACGATGGCGTCGCCACGGACACTCCGCCGTTGACCGGCGAGCAGGTCTGGTGTGAGCCCCCGGTTCGCGTTCCAACACAGTCGGTCGTGAATTTGTCCGACTTCGCGGGGCATGATGTACAGATCGAATTCCATGCCTTGAGCGATCCGAACTCGGCTGCAGCCGATCCGAATGGCATGGTCATCGACAACTTCAAGGTTCAGGCCTGCCAGTAACCGGCTCTGTCAGGAAGCGGGCTCCTGCCTGCTTCCACCCCTTTCAACCACCGCCCTCGGGCGGTGGTTTTTTTTGCGCCGCCTGCGCACGATCCGAGCCCGCAGACGCCGTGGACCGGCAGGACTGGAGAGAACTTTTCGCATGCTGACCGCCGAGACATCCTTCTATCCGGAATAAGCGATATAATGGCTGCTTGGCGCACGTCGAGGGGCGCTGCATGTCCGCGTGGTGCCAGCCATGTGGAAATCAGGCTCGACGATCGCCGGCACTCAAACGCCAAACGGCGCCCGGTTGACGCGTTCCGTCCACGACACAAGTCGGGCGGAGGCGCTTGAATCCAGATCAATCCGGAGATTTGCCATGAATGCAGTCGTCAAGGAAACCAGCCAGCACGATTTCAACGTCAAGGACATCAACCTTGCCAATCTCGGTCGCAAACGCATCGGCATGGCTGAAGAGGAAATGCCGGGTCTGATGTCGATCCGTGCGCGCTATGCGCCAAGTCGTCCACTTGAGGGCGTGCGCGTCACCGGCTCCTTGCACATGACCAAGGAGACCGCCGTCCTGATCGAAACGCTGACCGCGCTCGGCGCATCCGTGCGCTGGGCCTCCTGCAATATCTTTTCGACCCAGGACGATGCCGCCGCCGCGATCGCCGCGAGTGGCGTACCCGTGTTTGCGTGGAAAGGAGAGACCCTCGAGGAATACTGGCAGTGCACGCTCGATGCCCTGACTCATCCCGGAAACGGCAGCCGGTCAGCCGGTCCGCAACTGATTGTCGACGATGGCGGAGATGCAACGCTGCTGATCCACAAGGGCAAGGAGATGGAAGACGGTTCGGATTGGGCCGATCAACCCGGCGCGAACCATGAAGAGCAGGTCATCAAGAACCTTCTCAAGCAGACACATGAAAGCCGCCCCGGTTTCTGGAACGAAGTCGCGAAAGGATGGAGAGGCGTCTCCGAGGAGACAACCACTGGCGTACACCGTCTGTATCAGCTCGCCGAGGCCGGCAAGCTCCTGGTTCCGGCAATCAATGTCAACGATTCGGTGACCAAGTCCAAGTTCGACAATCTCTACGGATGCCGCGAATCGCTGGCCGACGGCATCAAGCGCGCAACCGACCTGATGGTTGCGGGCAAGGTTGCCGTGGTTTGCGGCTACGGCGACGTCGGAAAAGGGTCGGCGCATTCGCTCAAGGGTTTCGGCGCACGCGTCATCGTGACCGAGATCGATCCGATCAATGCGCTGCAGGCAGCCATGGAGGGTTTCGAGGTCACCACGGTTGAGGAAACGCTCGGCGAAGCCGATATCTACGTGACGACCACCGGCAACAAGGATGTGCTGACCTTCGAGCACATGCAGCACATGAAACATTGCGCGCTGGTGTGCAACATCGGGCATTTCGACAACGAGATCCAGATCGATCGTCTTAATGCCGCAAGCGGTGTCAAGCGCGAGAACATCAAACCGCAGGTCGATCGCTATGACTTCGCCGACGGCCATTCAATCTATGTGCTGGCCGAAGGACGTCTGGTGAACCTCGGCTGCGCGCACGGCCATCCGAGTTTCGTGATGTCCAACAGTTTCTCGAACCAGACGCTGGCGCAGATCGATTTATGGAAGAATCGCGACAGCTACGAGAAAACCGTCTACCGCCTGCCCAAGAAGCTCGATGAGGAGGTCGCGCGCCTGCATCTGGACAAGATCGGCGTGAAGCTGACACGACTCACGCCGGAACAGGCTGCCTATCTCGGCATCGCGGTCGAGGGGCCGTACAAGCCGGAGCATTACAGGTATTGAGCGTGAGCAGTCAGCAATCAGCGGTGAGCGCACAACGGCCAGGCAGCAGCCTCGTCACAACGATTTGGATGTGTGGAAGGAAGCGATGCACCCCGTTCGCGAGGCGTAGCGCGTTTTCGCGGACCTACCCGATGTGGAGCGGTTTGGATTGACCGGACGAATCCGACGCGCTGTCGTCGGCATCCCGTCGGATATCGCGGAAGGCGCGGCACGCGGTAGTCGCCTCGAACTTGTGCGGTCTCTGACCATCGCCCGGGCTCACTCGTCGAACGTGATGCTCAAATCTGGACGGCTCGCGACCTTGGCTACCTGGACGACCCGCAAGAGTTGCAATCGCGCTTTCAATTGCTGCTTGCAAGATTGAATGCACTGATTGTCTCAAACCGCGACAGACTAGCGATACGGCAATGACTGCTCCCCGCTCACCGCTCACCGCTCACGCCGTTCCAATCTCCTTGGAGTTCTTCCCGCCCAAGACCGACGAGCAGCGCCAGCGTTTTGCGCGGGCGCTGCCCAAGCTCAAGGCTTTGCAGCCCGAATACGCCAGCGTAACGTTCGGCGCGGGCGGCTCGACCTTGAGTTACACGCCGGCAACCGTGAAAACCCTGGTCGCCGCCGGGTTCGAAGCCGCGCCGCACCTTTCGTGCATGGGGGGGACGCGCGCGGAAATCGCGACGCTGCTCGATCTGTACAAGGCCATGGGCTGCCGGCGTGTCGTGGCGCTGCGCGGCGACCTGCCGTCAGGCATGGCGCGATCGGCCGATTTTCGCTACGCAGCCGAACTGGTCGCCTTCATCCGCGATCACTCAGGCTCGCACTTTCGCATCGATGTCGGGTGCTATCCTGAAACGCATCCCCAGGCCGAGGATGCGTTTGCCGACCTCAAGCATTTCGGCGCCAAGATCGCGGCTGGCGCCAATGGTGCAATTACGCAGTACTTCTTCAACCCTGATGCGTATTTCCGCTTCGTCGACGACGTATGCCGCATGGGCATTACCACGCCGATCGTCCCTGGCATCATGCCCATTACCAACTTCACCCAGTTGCGGCGATTTTCCGAGAGCTGCGGCGCCGAGATCCCGAGATGGGTCGCCAAGCGCATGCATGCCTATGGCGACGATGCCGACAGCGTGCGCGAGCTTGGCGCCGACATTGTCGGCGCGCTGTGTCGACGCCTGCTGGAAAACGGCGCACCGGGTTTGCATATCTATACGCTCAATCGTGCCAAGGCGACGCTCGACGTCATTGAACGCCTTGGGTGAGTGTCGATGCGCAATGGCCGGCTGTCGGAAACCGCCCCTGAATCGTCGACTTCACCGGTCCTCTCCGGCGAGCCTCGCATGGGTTTTGCTTTCCACCGGCGCGCTGGCCGGCCAGCCTGTTCATCGCTGCCTCGGCGAGCACGGGGAGATTGAATTTTCGGGCTCGCCATGCTCTGTGCCTTTGCCCCAGGCAGCAGGTGACATTCGATTACCGGCCAGCGCGTCATGGTCGGGCGGCAGCATCTGTCCGGTCTCTCCGGCGGATCTGCGCGCCCAGGTGATCGACGCCTTCGATCGTCACGACGTAAATGCGCTGGCGGGCCTGATCCTGTGGGATGGCGTGGCACCCGGCGCGGCCAATTCGCGCATGCGCGAGTTGGCCGCGCTGATCGATGATCCTTCCGCGCGCATACATCCCGCTTCCGGTAGCGACGATCCGGCGTTTCCCGACATCGACGCACAAGACGGCGCAATTGTCATTGCCGACGACTCAATGGACTCCGGCGAACTTGAACTGGACATCGTCTCGATTGGAAGCTGCCGCTGGTTGGCCTGGTGATCGCCAGGCGACCGGTCGCGATCGGCACGACTGTTATCATGCGGGCCGGCGTTGCGTGAGGCCCCGAGCATGGCGACTTACCCCTCCCATATCTGGCACAACGGCTCGCTCAAGCCCTGGGCCGAAGCGACGACGCACGTGATGTCGCACGCGTTGCATTACGGCTCGTCGGTATTCGAAGGCATCCGTAGTTATGAAACGCCTCGCGGGCAAGCGATCTTTCGCCTTACCGATCATCTGCGGCGCCTGTTTCACTCAGCCAAAATCTACGACATTGTCATTCCCTACACGCAAGATGAGCTCGCGGCTGCGTCGCGCGAGGTTATCAAGGCGAACAAACTTGACCGGGCGTATCTTCGCCCATTGGCATTTCGCGGCCTCGGCGGATTCGGATTGTCCGCAGAAACTCCCACCGAGGTTTCTATCGCGGCCTGGCACATGGGTCCGTATCTCGGCCCCGATGTGCTGGCCAGCGGCATCGATGCCTGCGTGTCGAGTTGGCAGCGCTTCGCGCCGAACACGATTCCGGCTGGTGCGAAGGCAGGTGGCAACTATCTTTCCGGACAACTTATCGCTCGCGAGGCGCGTCGCCTTGGCTTCGGCGAAGGCATCGCGTTGGCCGCGACGGGCCTCCTCAGCGAGGGCGCGGGCGAAAACCTGTTCCTGGTGTTCGGGGACCAGCTGCACACCACGCCCGTCAGTGCGGCGCTCCTGAACGGCATCACGCGCGATACATTGATGAAGCTGGCGCGAGCGGCGGATATCGAAGTCATCGAACGCGACATACCGCGCGAGTATCTGTATCTCGCCGATGAAATCTTCATGTGTGGGACCGCAGCCGAAATTACGCCGGTGCGCTCGGTCGACGGCAAAGCGGTTGGCAGCGGCAAACCCGGCCCGCTGACGGCGCGGATGCAGGAACTCTTCTTCGGTCTCTTCGATGGGCGTACCGAAGACAAGCTCGGCTGGCTGGAGACGGTTTGATTTGGAAGTGCGCACCAAGGTCCGTTGTTTGACTTTCGCGACCGCGGACGATCGCATGCGCCATGGGCACGCGGATCCGTAGATCCCTTTCCCGACTCCCGCGTTCACGGACGATCGGAAAAATAGATACTCGCTATCGCGCCTCCCTGAGGTCGCGGCGCGAGCGTGGCGCGCCAGCCGTACAGGTCACACAGCCGCTTGACGATCGCAAGTCCGAGACCGGCGCCCTTGCCGCCTGCACTGCCGCGCTCGCCACGCAGGAACAGACGCTCGGCATCGCCGGGCTCGATCCCAGGTCCAGAGTCTTCGACCGTTACTCGACCCTTCGCGATGCTGACCGTGATTTCGCCCTGTTGGGTGTACTTGAACGCATTGCCGATGAGATTGCTCAGCGCAACCGCGACAACCGATGACGGCGCATCGACCGTCAACGGCTCGGCGAGATCGAGCTTGACGCCAATAGGCTTGTTGATCAGATGCTGGCGATTGACGTCGACGACCTGTTCGACCACGCGGGCGACATCGGTTGCGTCGCCGTCGGCGGGCGCCTGCCGCTCGCGTCGCGACAACAGCAGCAGCGCGTCGGTCAGTTCGGTCGACTGACGCACCGCCCGTTCGATGCGCTTGAGGCGCTCGTGTACCTTGTCCGGCAGGTCGTACGCGAGCAGGAGTTCGGTGGTCGTCGCGATCACGGCGAGCGGGGTGCGCAGTTCGTGGCTGACATCGGCATTGAATTCGCGATCACGTTCGACCAGTTCGGTCAGGCGATCCGAATAATCGTCCAGCGCCGCAGCTAGTTGCCCGACCTCGTCATCGGCGAAATGCGGGCTGAGTGGCTGCGGCCGACCGCTGCGGCTCAGTGCCTGCACACGGCGCGCAAGGTCGGCCACCGGACTCATGACGCGGGCGGACGACCAGAAACCAATGACCAGCGACAACACCGAAAACAGCAGCACCGCCAGCACCAGCGCCGCCTGCAGCAAGCGCTGCGCATGCCTTTCCTGCGCCGTGTCGTAGCGCAGGAAAAACCAGTAATGAGGATCCTTGTGCACCGCGAGCTTGTAGACCTCTCGCCCGCCCTTGCCATCCGGTTGGTTCAGATCGTAGACGCCATTGGGAAGGTCGCGCCACGCGAACGGCACATTGGCGAATTTACGTTCGCTGTAGGTGTAGCCGATGATCTTCTGGAAGCGGAACAGCGGCTGGTTGGGATCCTTGTAGAAGCTTTGCGAATAGTCGTTGAGGTTCTTCTCCAGTGCCTCGCCGATCAGCTTGTCCTCGAGCCAGCCGCGCAGGAATACCGCGCTGATCGCGAACAGCGCGGTGAGCGCAAGCCCGAACAGGGCGAAGGAGAAAATGATCCGGCTGCGGAGCCTACGCCGGTACTGCATCCGGATCGACCATGCGATAGCCGATGCCGTGCCGCGTGTGGATCAGCGGGGTGTCGAAGGGTTTGTCGATCGCGGCGCGTAATCCATGGATATGCACGCGCAACGAATCGCTATCGGGCAGCTCCTCACCCCAGACCCGGGTCTCCAGTTCCTGTCGCGTGACGACGGACGGAGCAGCTTCCATCAGGGTCTGCAGCAATTTCAGGCCGATCGGATTGAGCTGGATCTGCTTGCCGGCGCGCGTGATCACGAGCGTATCGAGGTTGTAACTCAGGTCGGCCAGCTGCAGCAGCCGGCTCTTCGGCCCTTTGCCGCGGCGTCCCAACACCTCTATTCGAGCGGCCAGCTCCTGGAGCGCGAAAGGCTTGACCATGTAGTCGTCGGCGCCCGAATCGAAACCGGTCAACTTGTGCTCAAGCGCATCGCGCGCGGTCAGCATCAGCACCGGCGTCTGCCGGCGGGCCTCCTGGCGCAGTTTGCGACACACTTCCAGCCCATCCATTCCCGGCAGACTCAGGTCCAGCACAATGACGTCGAAATCGTTCACGACGGCAAGGTGCAGGCCGGTGACCCCGTCGCCGGCAAAATCGACCACGTGCCCCTTGTCGGCGAGGAAGTCGCCGATGTTAGCGGCGATGTCGCTGTTGTCTTCGATCACGAGTATGCGCATGGCCGACAGAATACAGAGGACGGGGGTCCGATGACAGAGTCCGACCCGCCGCCGCCGAAGCCTCGCTCGGCAAAGCAAAAACATCCGGACATTGGACTTCGGGTCGGGTTCGATGGGGCACGGGATGGTCGCTCAAGGGCTCATACCCGGATTGGGTTGCAGATAGAAAATGACCCAAGGAGGCGTCATTGGGGGAACGCACCTCGCTTGGGTCAAAAAAGCTACTGCCCCGATTACCGTAATCTGCCTGTCACAAAACCTGACTGTTTAGGAGTGTCGAGCAGGACTACAGTGATCAGGACTATAGGGATGGTTCACTTAAAAAGCCGTTAAAGCGCTCTGAGGGTTGTGTTAATGGAATCCCAGCCGTGGGTTCAGGGGTTCCGGAGCATTCCAATGAATCCACGGCGTCTCAAGGGCCGATTCGGTGCGATCCACCTTCGGTATCACCGCCGCCGTAGATGATGGTCATGTTCGACGAGTCGGTATTTGGCAGATGGCGACACAGCAGTGAACCGGTACGCCTGATGCAATTGGAGTTGTCCGAGTCGCCTGCTTCCTGCCGGTCTGTCGCCGCGGAACGATGCTCGAACTGGACCGGCGCGGCCAATGCAATCTGCAACCTGGATATCTTGAACGGTTGGGCGGAGGGTTGGAGGTTCCCGCGCGAGGGCGCCGTCAAGGCGATGCGCGGACGATCCAGCGTGGACAACGTTTCGACGCGCGGTGACAGCCGTTGCATCCCAGCGGTAATTGTCGTCGATTGTCGAACGGTAGGCGCGAGCGCCTGCAGCTGCACCCGCGGCGGCGCCAGATGTCGCGTCACGTCTATCTGGGGCGCAAGATTGAGGCCGAAATCGACCAGCGCGCGTGCGTCAGGCCGCGGCAATCGATCAAGTGCAGCACGGATCACCGCACCGGGACCGATGTTGTTCTGTTGTTGAATGCGGAGTGCCGCGGTCGATGCAACAGCCATCGTTGCGGCGATCACGAGCCACAGGGCGGCATTCGGCCGCGCCGCCACCAGGCGCGGTGCCGACGGCATGCACAGGATGCGACGCACGCGGTCAAGCAATACCCCGCCGGTTGCCGCCACCGCGAGGCGATTTGTGCTGTAACGCATTTCTTCCAGCGCAGCGAGCGTGCGCGCATACACACGCGGTTCGCCGTGCGTGACTCGAAGTACCAACTCATCGCAGCAAATCTCGCGTTCGCGACGCACGTCGCGCGAGATCCAGTGGACGACCGGGTGGTAATAGAGGAGCGTCTCGAGGATCGCCTGAGCCAAGTTGACCATGTGGTCATAGCGGCGCAGATGCCCGAGCTCGTGCGCCAGAATCAGTTCCACCTGCTCGCGCGGAAAGCCCAGCGCAACTGAAGCGGGCAGCAGGATGACCGGCTTGAACCAGCCGGCAAGGGTCGGTGTATCGATATGCCTCGAGATGAGAACCCGCACCCGGCTGATTCCGAAACGCGCGGCCAGACGCTCCAGCATTCGATCCAGATCGGCATGATGCCGCGTGAGCCGGCCAGAGAGCCGGGCCAGCACACGCCATTGCCGGGCGGCACGCAGGACCATCAACAGTGCCCCGATCACCCAGATCAGAACCAGCCACGGAAGGTATTGCGAAAAGTTGCGCGCCGTGGCCGTGCTCGCATGGCCCAGGGAAAGCGTACGGGCACTGCTCAGCGCCCCCAGCGTCGGCGAGTCCACGACATATGACTGCGGGTGCATCATCCACAGCGTGAACAGAGGGCAGAACGCGAGCAGCGCCATCGCACCCAGACCGATGAAGTAGCGCAAGTCACAATGCTGCTTCGGCACCATGCGGCGCAGCAGCGCATAGGCTGCCCCAACAACGACTCCCTGCCAGATGAAATGCAGCAACGCCCAGCCGAGCGCTTCGATCCATGGCTGCCAATGACCGAATGCACCGATCATCGAGGCGTCCTCCGATCAAGTTGGTCCAGGAGCGCGCGAATCTCGTCGAGTTCCTCGCGCGTTGCGTGTGGCCGATCACCCAGCGCATGCAATACGAGTTGCGAAGCGGATCCGTCGAACACACGCTGCACCATGTCGGCAAGGAAGCGCCGCTGAGTGTTGGTCTTTCCTACAGCCGCCCGATACACATGGGCGCGCTCGGAATCGTCGCGTTCAACCAGCCCTTTGGAGTGCATGATCTGCATAAGCTTGAGCGCCGTGGTATAGCCGCTGCCATCGTCGCCATAAATCGCCTGATGCACGTCACGCACCGTGCTCGGGCCGCGTTCCCACAGGATGTCGAGTATTGCGAATTCGGATTCGGTCGGTCTCGACAACGTCTTTGGCTTGCGTGGCATCGGAATCCTCTCTGCGTGCGAGTGCGCGTTAGCCTGACACGTCTGTCTCTATATCGTAGCGCCCAGCGCAATTTTGTTCATCTGCCGCCGCGGAGCGCGGTCAATGCCCGCTCAATTCCGCCGCGCGTGCCGCGCGACTCTGATCGGAAATCGAATCGAACTCCTTGCGCGATTCCGCGCGATTGCGCGCGAGTTCGCCATAGGTCTTGCAAATCGTAATCGGCAAATGCGACCCAGTCGGCGCGACCTTCTGGCAAATCAACCGATCGCTGGCGTTGTTCGCAAGGATGCCATTCAACTGCTCCTGCGTGTTGAACAGCATGACTCGCTCCTGTTCTTTCATGTTCGCGACAGATCCGCTCGCCTTCAACAGCGATCCCATCTGGTTGAGATCGTTGTCGACGATACGCTTGTCATTCGAGCTGATGAACTCGTATCGCCCACCGGGTTCCATCTCGTGCCGGATCGATTGCGCGACGGGCTCAAACTTTGCGTCCGTATCGGCGACCACCGCCTTGTCGACGTCCTTGGCCGCCAAGGGAGATGAAAAAACGACGGCTGCAACGGCGACAAGGACTGCGTACTTCGACATGATGAAAATCCTCTCTCTTAAATGGATTCAAATGAGGTGGCACAGAATGCTTTGGAGACTTGCGATCGGTTCCTGGCGGGCTTGGCGGATGAATCATGAATTTTCGTCAGGGCGAGCTCACTACGAATAAAATCGTAGTACGGCCTGAATCGATTGTCAACAACCTTCAAATCATGCGACGTGGTTTCCCGCCTTGCGCTCAATATGGGCAATGATGGCCGTTGCAATATCCACCCCCGTGGCAGATTCAATGCCCTCGAGGCCTGGCGAGGAATTGACTTCCAGCACCAGCGGCCCGCGACGCGATCGCAACACGTCCACGCCCGCAACCTGAAGTCTCATCAGTTGCGCGGCGCGGACGGCGACATCGGACTCCGCCGCAGTCAGCGTGACTCGGGTCGCACTGCCGCCGCCATGGAGATTGGCTCTGAAATCCCCTTCGGGCGCCTGCCGTTGCATCGCCGCAACGATGCTGTCCCCGACCACGAAACAGCGCAGGTCCGATCCATTGGCCTCGCCGATGTATTCCTGCACGACGAAACTGGCGTACAAACCGCGAAAAGCCTCGATAACGCCTTGCGATGCAGAGCGCTTTTCGGTCAGCAGCACACCGCGGCCCTGCGCACCTTCATTGAGCTTTATGACGTGCGGCGCGTCGCCCAGCATCGCGAGAAGATCGGTGGTGTCGTCGGGATTGTCGCCGAACACCGTGGTCGGCAAGCCGATGCCCGCGCGCGCGAGCAACTGCATCGACTGCAATTTGTCGCGCGCACGCAGGATTGCGTCGGCGCTGTTTGGCGTATAGACACCCATCATTTCGAACTGCCGCAGCACGGCAGTTCCGTAAAACGTGATCGAAGCGCCGATCCGAGGAATCACCGCGCCGAAATCGCGCAATACGCGTCCCTTGTAGTGGATTTCGAAGGCGCTCGGCGCAATGCGCATGTAACAGCGCAATGGGTCGAGCACGCGTACCGTATGTCCGCGCGCGCGCGCCGCCTCGACCAGGCGAGCGGTCGAGTGCAGAGTGGCATTGCGGGACAGGATGGCGATTTTCATCGAGGTCTGGAGCGGGTGAAGGGAATCGAACCCTCGTCAGCTGCTTGGGAAGCAGCGGCTCTACCATTGAGCTACACCCGCCCGGGACGCGCAGATTAGCCGTCGCGACGAGTGGCGTGCAAGCGTTACGTGGCCCACAATGCACGATGCGGGCAACTAGCGGATCAGCGGGCTTGTAAAGCGCCGCAAATCAACTGCAATGCTTGTGTAAAAAGCACTGCGCCTGGGGGTCCGCGAAAGTTGGCGTTCAGTGTAACTGCGTTGAACTGGATTTGCGGCCAAACCGGGCTGAGTCCGGTGCGCCGCGGAACAAGGCTCTCGCGATCGCGATGGGCAGGGCTCCAGGAGATCATCATGAATATCCAGCGTCGTATCAATATCAACTTGTGGCGTGCTGCGCTGACGCTTGTTTGCGCCAGCGGCATCGGCATCGCCTCGGCCGATCCACCCGACCGTGTCGCTCGGCTGGGCTATATGGAAGGCAATGTCAGTTTCCAGCCCGCCGGCGAAAGCGAGTGGGTAGAAGCGCAACTCAATCGGCCATTGACCACGGGCGATCAGATCTACACCGACCGCAACGCGCGCGCCGAACTCGAGATCGGCGATGCAACCGTGCGCCTGGACTCGGACAGCACGTTCAACCTGCTCGAACTGGACGACTCGATCGCACAGATCGAACTCACCCACGGTGTGCTTAATCTGGACGTGCACCATGTTTTCGAAGGCCAAAGCTACGAAATCGACACCCCCACGCTGGCATTCGTGGTGAACCGTGAAGGCGAATACCGCATCGACATCGCCCCGAACGGCGATTCGACCATGGTGACGGTATTCGACGGGGCGGGTGACGTGTATGGTGAAAACGAGGCCAGTTACAGCGTCGATGCGGGCTATTCGTACCGTTTCCACGATTCGGCGCTGCACGATTACGAAGTGCTCGATCTGCCGCGTGCCGACGATTTCGACAGTTGGTGCGATGCACGCGAACATCGCTACGAGCAGTCCCCTTCGCGCCGCTATGTGTCCAGTGACGTCATTGGCTACCAGGACCTCGACAACTATGGCGCGTGGGACACGGTCGACACTTACGGCAGCGTCTGGTTTCCAACACGCGTCGAGGCCGGGTGGGCGCCCTACAGCAGCGGTCATTGGGTATGGATCGATCCGTGGGGCTGGTCCTGGATCGATAGTGCGCCCTGGGGATTCGCGCCCTTCCATTACGGGCGCTGGGCATACGTGCGCAATCGCTGGGGCTGGATTCCGGGTCCGCGCAACGTGCGCGCGATCTACGCACCCGCGCTGGTCGGTTTTATCGGCGGAGGCAACTTCAGCGTGTCGATTTCCGGTGGTGGCCCGGTCGGATGGTTCCCGCTCGGTCCGCGCGACGTGTACGTGCCGTGGTATCACGGTTCGCGCAACTACTTCCGCGATATCAACATGCGCAATACAACGGTGATCAACAACGTCAATATCACCAACATCTACAACAACTACTCGAACGGTCGCCCGATCCGCAATGTGAGCTACGCGTATCGCAACGATGTGCGCGCAGTCACCGCCGTACCAAGGGCCGCATTCGTCGGCGGCGGATCGGTCCGTTCGCAGCGCATCCAGGTCAATCAGGCGGAACTTTCGCGGTCCCACGATGTGGGTCGCATCGCAATCGCGCCGATCGCCGCCAGCGCAGTCGCGGCGAACGCGACACGCGCCCGAGCCGTACCGCAACGGGCCGTCCTGGATCGTCGCATCATCGCGCGCCGGGCGCCGCCGGCCAAGCTCGCGCCGATGACGGCTCGCGTCAAGGCGATCCAGCGCAACGGCGGCCGTCCACTGGCGGCGACCACGGCGCGCGCGATCAGCCCGGCACCATCGGTTGCCGAAAAAACCGCAGCGGGACGTGTTCGTGTTGTCGGCAAGAAGGGAAACACAGCCCCGAAACCTCTACCAGTGGCCAATCGAGTGGTCCCGCGTCCGCCCAGCGGGCAGACCGGCGGCGCCAATTCGCGCCAGGGTGCGACCAATCAGCGGCCCGTGACTCAGCGACCGGCGCAAGGCAGCGCACCCAATGCAGACAGATCCAACGCGCGCACGCTGCCGTCTGCACGATTCGCCCCGCACCGAGGCGGCAGCTCCTCGACGGCGCCGGCACCGACAAGCCGAACCAAGCCGGTCGAACGCTCCGAGCCAATCGAGCGCGCGACGCCGACGCAACGGTCGAACGCGCGCGTCGCACCGACCAGCAAGCAGGACAATTCGCGCGCGTCAAGCGAACGCTCTGTGCCGTCAACGCGTTTCGTGCCGCATCGCGGCGGCGCGGCGTCGACCGCGCCAGCCAGTGGCGCTGCACCCGTCGAGCCTGCCAGCCGACGTGCCGAGGCAACGCAACGGCCGGTCCCGTTCGAGCGTGCGCAGCCACAACCCCAGCGACGCACGCCGCCGGTGCAAAGACCAGTGCCGCTTCAACGATCGGCAACGCCGGCCCGCCCGGTCGAGCGCGCTCAGCCACGGCAGGAGTCGACGCAACGCACGCAACCGTATCCCGCGCCTGCGCAGCGCTCGGCGCCGGTCCGACGCGCCGAACCGGCGCAACGTCGTGCACCAGCCGAGCGTCAGCAACCGGAGCGGCGCAAATCAACCAAGGACGATGACAAGGACAAGGACAAGCACGGTCACCGTTGACGACGAGCGCCAACATCAACCATGTCGCGCACCAGCGGGTGCGCGACATGCCGTGGCCTGTCCGAACGAATTTAGGCCCAAGGCGGCCGACACCGTTACAATCAGGCGCATGCAAATACTGTTGAACGGTGAGCCGCGTCAATGCCCGACCGGGTCGAGCGTGTCGGATTTGCTCGCACTCGCCGGTTTCGCCGAACGCAAGGTCGCGGTCGAGATAAATCGGACTATCGTTCCCCGAAGCCAGCATGCCGGGCGCAAACTGTCAGATCAGGACCGCGTCGAGATCGTCCAGGCGATCGGCGGCGGCTGAGCCCATGAATGCGTTGCCAAAAAAAGACCATCCTGGACTCGACGATCCACTTGTCATCGCGGGCAAGATCTTCCGCTCGCGCCTCCTGACCGGTACAGGCAAATATCGGGACTTCGACGAGACGCGACGTGCCACCGAGGCGGCGGGCGCCGAAATCGTCACGCTCGCGATTCGCCGCAGCAACATCGGGCAAGACCCCGAGCAGCCCAACCTGCTCGACGTCCTGCCACCTTCCCGATACACGATCCTGCCGAATACCGCCGGCTGCTATAACGCAATCGAAGCAATCCGCACCTGCCAGCTCGCACGCGAACTACTCGATGGCGCGGCGTTGGTGAAGCTGGAAGTGCTAGGCGACCAGCGCACGCTGTTTCCCGATGTCGTGGAGACGCTTCACGCGGCGGAACAACTCGTCGCCGATGGCTTCGAGGTCATGGTCTACACTTCGGACGACCCGATCCTCGCGCGCCGTCTCGAGGAAATCGGTTGCGTCGCGATCATGCCGCTGGCCGCGCCGATCGGCTCCGGACTTGGCATCCAAAACCGGTACAACCTGCTCGAAATCGTCGAGAACGCAAAAGTGCCCGTGCTGGTCGATGCAGGAGTCGGGACCGCATCGGACGCTTCGATAGCCATGGAACTCGGCTGCGACGGCGTGCTCATGAACACTGCAATCGCGGGGGCTCGCGATCCCGTGCTCATGGCGCATGCCATGAAACTTGCGGTCGAGGCCGGTCGCGCAGCGTTCCGGGCAGGCCGCATCGCGCGCAAGCGCTATGCCTCGGCTTCGAGCCCGCTCGATGGATTGATTGGTTGACGCCACGATGGAATCGGCGCAAAACAAGAGCGTCGCAATCGAATCCACGCGCAGAATCCGCAGCTTCGTGCTCCGGCAAGGGCGCATCACCGCGGCGCAGCAACGCGCATTCGACCAGCACTGGACCCGTTTCGGTTTGGACTTCAATGGCGCCACACGGGATTTCGCGTGCCTGTTCGGGCGCCGGGCGCCGCTGGTACTCGAAATAGGTTTCGGAAACGGGGAGCAACTTCTGTACGCCGCACGAATGGAGCCGGCGGTCGATTTTCTCGGCATCGAAGTGCATCGCCCGGGCGTCGGACGCGCGATGAATGCGCTGGCCATTGAAGATCTCCACAACGTGAGGATCTACAATCACGACGCAGTCGACGTGCTCGAGCAGGAAATCCCCGTGGCCTCGCTCGCAGGGGTGCGCGTCTATTTTCCCGATCCCTGGCCGAAGAAACGCCATCACAAGCGACGATTGATCCAGCCGCCATTCGTCGCGTTGCTTGCCGCGCGCGTGGCGCCGGGCGGCCTGTTGCACCTGGCGACCGATTGGGCGGCCTACGCCGAATACATGCGCGACGTGCTCGAAAGCGCGTCAGAATGGCGCAATCATGTCGCGCCGGGCGCTTTCTCGCCGCGTCCGGCGTGGCGCATAAAAACCCGTTTCGAGCAACGCGGAATCCGGCTCGGCCATGGCGTCTGGGACCTGGTCTATGAACGTCGTTGAGAAGCGCCTGGGCCGGCGACCGGCAGGGTGCGCTTCGGGGAAACGCCTGTGGATCTGCTGATCACCCACGACATGATTCTGGTGTTCGGGTTGATCGCTTTCACGGTGATGATGCTGGTATTCGAATGGATCCGCGCGGACCTCGTGGCGCTGCTGGTCATCGTCGTGATCGGAATCACGCGATTGATGCCGGTCGAGCAGTTGTTCAACGGTTTCGCCGGGAACGCGGTGATTTCGCTCATCGCGGTGATGATCATGGGTGCGGGGCTCGATCGTACCGGTGTCCTCAGCAAGGCGGCCGCGTTCATCCTGCGTATCGCGGGTGGCGTCGAGACCCGGGTGTCGCTCGCGATCAACGCGATGGCCGGCAGCCTTTCGTGCGTGATCCAGAGTCAGGCGCTGGCCGCACTGTTCATGCCGGTCACGAGCCGCGTTGCCGCGCGCACCGGCCTGCCCCTCAAACGCCTGCTGCTGCCGATGGCCTGCGCGATCCTGTGCGGCACCAACATGACGATGATTTCAAATTCTCCGTTGATTCTGCTCAACGATCTCATCGCGAGCGCGAACCGCAACCTGCCGCCGGGCGCGCAGACCGTCGAGCCGTTCAAGCTGTTCGCGATCACGCCGGTCGGAATTCCGCTGCTGCTCGTGGGCCTCGCCTATTTCGCGTTCCTGACACGGCGTCTTCTGCCGGGCGACGAGGAAAAGCAGAAGGTGACGCCGGGCCGCACCGAGACCTACTTCGCCGAGATGTATGGTATCGACGGCGAGGTGATCGAATTGACCGTCACGGCGGAAAGTCCGCTGGTCGGGATGAGCGTCGGTGAGGCCGAGCAACTTCATGCCGCGCCGCTGATTCTCGCGCTCAAGACAGGCAATGAAGCGCGGCTGGCGCCACCGGCAGATCAGATGATCTGGGTCGGCAGTGTGCTCGGTGTGCTCGGCAAGCGCGAGGCGGTCGCCGAATTTGCCAACGAGCAACTGTGCCGGATGCAGCCGAGGCTGCGCAATTTCGGTGACATTTTCAATCCGACGCGCGCCGGAATTTCCGAGGCCGTGATTCCTCCCAACTCGCGCTGGGTCAAGCACGCCATTGCCGATCTCGGATTGCGCAAGCGCCTGGGCATGTCGGTGCTCGCAGTCAACCGCGGCGATCAGGTGTTTCGCGAAGACATCCGCAACGTGGTGCTCAAACCGGGCGACACACTGGTGCTGCACAGTTTCTGGCGCGATCTTGCCTTGGCTGCCGAGTCGCGCGACTTCGTCATCGTGACCGATTTCCCGCAGGCCGAACAGCGCCCCAGCAAGATCTGGCACGCGATCATCTTTTTCGCGCTCGCCATGAGCCTCGGTCTCTTTACCGACCTCAAACTGTCCGTCGCCATGATGTCCGGGGCGGTCGGCATGCTGCTCGCCGGGGTGCTGAGCATGGAAGAGGCCTACGGCGCGATCAACTGGAAAACCATCTTCATCGTCGCGTGCCTGATTCCACTCGGCTGGGCGATGGATTCGACGGGCGCTGCGGCATGGTTGTCCCAGGAGCTGATGCTGTATCTCGGCGGCCTGCCGCAATGGGCCCTGCAAGCGTGCGTTGCGATTCTCGCCCTGCTGTTCTCGCAAGTGATGTCGAACGTCGGCGCGGCCGTGATGATGGTGCCGATGGCCATCAACATCGCACTCGCGTCGGGCGGAAATCCCGGGGTGTACGCGCTGATCGTCGCAATTTCAACGTCCAACACCTTCCTGCTGCCGAGCGCAAGCCCGGTACTTCTGGTGGTCGCCGGGCCCGGCGGTTACCGCAGCAGGGATTTCCTGCGCATCGGCTTGCCGCTGACGTTCGTTTTGCTGGTGACCATGCTGATCGTCGTCAATCTGGTCTTCAATCGCTGATATCGGCGGCAGCGCACTTCCCGCAAGTGGTCTTTCAACGAAGATGCACCTCGCCGTCGAGCACCTCGATCGGCACAGCGACCAAGCCGCTCCTGCAGGGCCCGCCCACGCACGCGCCCGATTCGGTGGTGTAAGTCGCTCCATGCGCAGCGCAAACGATGCATCCGCCCCTGACCAGAAACTTTCCGGGCACGTAGTCGAGCATGCGTCCCGCATGCGGGCATTCGTTGTAGTACGCGACCACATGGTCGCCGTGCCGCAACAGGATCAGTCCGATGCCCGCAGGATCGTCCTCCGCCGCGATGCCGTGCGCACCAACTTCCGGTATCTCGTCAACATGGCAAAGAAAGCGTGAAGAGTTCATGCCAACCTTCGACACAGGAATCCTCGGGACAAGTCGGGCGGCCTGTTATGATTTGTCCACTCGCGGCCGACGCGCATCTATATTTCGCAGTCCGGTCGCACTGGGGCTGCGCGAGGATATCCAGGCCCAACGCTTCGGCCTTGCAGTCCACGTCGTCGCCCCCACGTTTCCGAATGACGTCCGTCGCTCCGACGCCGTTGCGCACTAACGAGGATCTCCTCATGCATCGCTGGACTTACCTTCCGCATCCACGTCATCCATTGGCGCGACTCTTTGCCGGTGTGCTCGGTGGGTTGGTGCTGGTCGTGGTGATCGCATTCGGGATGTTTGCTGCGGCTGCGTTGTTCATCATCGGCGCCGTGGTGCTGTTGCTCAACGGGCTGCGCGCGCCACATGCGGCCAAGCCACCGGGCACTACGTCCGCTCCGCCAGGGGTTATCGAAGGCGAGTTCACCGTGGTGGGCGACAAACGCGAAAAGATGCGCTGAGGCCATTACAACTCACGCAACGCGGTCGTCACGGGCAAGCGGGCGGCCCGCATGGCCGGAAACAGTCCTCCGACAAAGCCGATCGCCAGCGCCCATTTCAATCCATTCCACAGCAGCGATGGCGCGACCTTGAACTGAAATACCACCTGGCTGAAGTTGCTGCCAATCGTCGAGGCCGTGTAGCCGTTGAAAATCAGCCAGACAACTGCCGCACCCAACACGCCGCCGAGCAGGGCCAGCAGCATGGTTTCGAGCATCACCGACACGACCACCGGGGTACCGCGAAAGCCCAGGGCGCGCAAGGTCGCAATTTCCCGGGCGCGTGACGCAACCGCGGCAAACATCGTGTTGAGCGCGCCAAAAATCGCGCCGATCGCCATGATCACGCCAATGGTGATGCCGACGACCCGTATCACCTTGGTGAGGTTTTCCGACTGCTTGTTGAAGTATTCGCGCGTCGTGGTGACGTCGACCTTCAGCGTCGGATCTGCCATCAAGGCCGCCTTGAATTGGTCGAAAGCGGAGGGGCTGGTCAAGCGCACCGTGACCGATTGCGCGCTGGCGCCACGCCGGTATGCGGACGCCACCGATTTCGAATCGCCCCACAATTCGGATTCGTACGAATCGCCCGATGCAAACACGCCAACTACCGTCCATTCCTGGCCGGCCAGTCGCAACTCCTTGCCGATATCGAGTCCGGCAAACTGACGCTGCGCGCCCTGGCCAACATCGAGTTCGCGCAGGCCCGGCTTGAACTTGCGTCCGGCGACGATCTTTATTTTCGGACGCAATTGCCAAGCTTCGTCGCCAACGCCCCGAATCGGCACGTTGGAATCGGCGGTGGGGTCGTCCTTTCTCGCAATGTTTGCGACAACCACGAGTTCCGCCGACGCGATGGGATCGCGTTTGGCATCTTTGGCAATGCCAGGTGCTTGTTCGATTTGATTGACGTTGTCGCGCGACAGTCCCGAGTTCAGTTCCGCCTGTGAACCGCCTCGCAGAACGATTGCGGTGTCGTCGCTGCCGGTCTGTCGCAAGGTGGCGCTGAACCCTTCGCCCATCGCCAGCAGCGCGACCAAAACACCAACCACGCCGGCAATGCCGAATACGATCACCGATGACGACCCCAGACGCTGTTTCAAGCTGATCAGGCCTACCGCGGTCACCGACGACGTCTGACGTCCACTGCGCGTGAACGCGAGCCACAGCGCCAGCACGATTACCAGGGCCAGAATCACAAACCACGGCAGTAGCGTCCACACGATCAACCACACAGCCGCTATCGCGAACAGACCCAGGCCAAACAGGAGCTTTTTCATGGTGTGAATTCCTCAGCGTCCGGCAAGCGCATCGACGATCTTCAGGCGCATCGCGCGCATCGCTGGCAGCGCGCCAACGACGATGCCAATCACGATCATCAGCGCGATGCCTTCTATCCAGTTGCTTTTGCCTACCGGCGGCAACGAGATCATGCCGCCACTGCCTTTGCTCAAACCCGGCGCCACGACCGCGGCCAGCGCGATACCGAGTACGCCGCCAATCAGCAGCAACAGTACGGACTCCGCCAGTACCAGTCCGAGGACGCTGCGACTGGAAAAACCGACGGTCTTCAGGATGGCCAGCTCGGGAATGCGTTCGCGCACCGCCTGCGCCATGGTGTTGCCGGTCAGCAGAATCAAGGTGAAGAACACAGCCGCCATGATCGCCACCACGATCAGGCCGATGTTGCCGAGCTGCTTTGCGAATGAGGCGTTGAACGCGTTCGCCGTCTGCGTCTTGGTTTCATGGTCGGAATTGGCGGAGATCGCATCGATGGCATGTGCGACACGATCGGCCTGGTTCGTATCCTTGAGCTTGACCACGTACCAGCCGACATCCTGCCCGCCGAATGCATTGGCCTCGTAGAAGTACTTCCAGTGGAACAGGAACAACTGGTCCAGATTGTTGGCTGCACCCGGCGCTGTCTTGTAGATGCCTGATATGTCGAACAACCAGGTCTTGTCGCCTTCTTTCTGCGGGAAGATCGTCGACTGCAATGGAATCTTGTCGCCGATTTTCCAGTGATAGCGCGCCGCAATAGGCTCACCGACCACGGCACCAATGCGATCCTGTTCAAATGCCTTGCGCTGCTCGGGCGGTAGCTGGATATCCGGATACAGATCCAGATAGCGCGGCCCGACCGCGAAGCTGAACACAAAGTTCTTCGGGTCCTGGTAAACGCCGCCGAACCAGTTGGCGTGATCCACGAGCTGCACTCCAGGCACCGCTTCAATACGCGTCTGCAGGTTTTGCGGCAGCCCGGTAATGATCGAATAGAGCGAAGTGACCACCAGGCGCTCGGCGCCGGAAAGGCTGTTGCTCCCGGACGTGAACGCCACTCGCACCGCGTTGAGCAAGCCGAACAACAGGAATGCCGCGACGATAGATACCAAGGTCAGGATGGTGCGCGTCTTGCGGCGAAACAGCGCAGCCCAGACCAGATGCAGATATTTCATGACAGCGCGGCCTGCTCGACAAGGGTGCCCTTGTCGAGATGCAAGGTATGCGTTGCGTACTCGGCCGCCTTGGGATCGTGCGTGACCATGATGATGGTCTTGCGATGCTCCTTGTTGAGCCGCTGCAGCAATGTCAGTACTTCCTCGGCCGACGCGCGATCGAGATCGCCGGTGGGTTCGTCGCACACCAGCAACGTGGGGTCAGAAACAATCGCGCGCGCGATCGCGACGCGCTGCTGCTGACCGCCGGACAACTCGCTCGGCTTGTGGGTGGCGCGATCTTCGAGTCCGACCAGTTTCAGCGCGATCGCCGCATTGCGCTTGCGCTGCGATGCGCTGAGCTTGGTAAGAAGCAGCGGCAACTCGACGTTGCGCTGTGCCGACAGCATCGGCAGCAGATTGTAGAACTGGAAGATGAAACCGACATTGGACGCGCGCCATCGAGCGAGCGCACCCTCACCTAGCATGTCGATGCGCTTGCCATCGACACTGATGCTGCCGTCGCTCGGCGAATCAAGCCCGCCAATGAGGTTGAGCAAGGTGGTCTTGCCGGAACCGGATGGTCCCATCAGGCCGAGGAAGTCGCCCTCGGCGATATCCAGATCCACGTGATGGAGCACTTCGACTTTCTGCTTGCCACGCTCGTAGACCTTGCTGACATTGCGAATTTCGACCAGGGTTTTCATGGACTTGATGCCTCCGTATGACGCTTCGACAGCCCGGGACGGGACTGGCGTTATTTCGATTTGGCAGTCACTTCGATTCTTGAGCCGTCAACGATATCGGCTGGCGGCTTGTCGACCACGACCGTGCCGTCCGCAAGGCCTTCCACCAGACGCAAATCGCCGCGCGTCTCTCCCGGCTTGATCGGGTGCACTTTCGCGGTTGCGCCATTGATCACGAAAACGACACTTTGCCCGTTACGCTGGACCACTGCGGATGCCGGCACCAGCACCCCCTTGGGTTGTTGGACCGGCCCCTTGGGTGCCTGTTCGAGGAAGGAGACGCGCACACCCATGTCCGGCAACACGCGCGCATCCTTCTGATCGAGCGCGACCCGCACCTTGACGGTTGCCTTGCTGCGATCAGCGGTCGGAATGATTGCGATCACGTGCGCCGGGATAGTCCAGTTCGGATACGCATCGAGCACCGCCTCGGCCGGCTGCTTCGGATGCACGCGGTTGATGTAGGCCTCATTGACATCGACTTCGACTTCGAGCGAATCCATGTCGACAATCGTGCCGATGCCGGTGCGTGTGAAGCCCCCGCCGGCCGAAAGTGGCGAGACGATCTCGCCAACCTGCGCGGCCTTGGCGATGATCACCCCGGAAAATGGCGCGCGCACCGTGGTGTAGTTCATCTGCACCTTGGCGCCTTGTACCTGCGCCTGCGCAAGCTGCACCTGGCGCTGCTGCGACTTGAGTTGCGAGGAAAACGTGGCGACCTGGGTACGCGCCTGCTCGACCGCCTGGCGCGACACGAGCTTGCGCGCAACCAGATCCTGCTGGCGTACCAGGTCGCGCCGGGCCTGATCGAGTTGGGCCTGGAACTGGCCCACCTGTGCGCGCGCCGACGCGAGCTGTGCATCGGCAAGCGCAAGATTGGCCTGCTGCGCGGTGTCCTCCAGATGCGCGAGCACCTGCCCCTCCTTGACGTGCTCACCCTCTTCTATCAGGACATCGGTCAAGGTGCCGGTAATCTGCGCGGATACCGTCGCTTCGCGCCGTGCGGTCACGTACCCGGTCGCTTGCAACACTGCCGAATTGACCGATCCAGCGGTTGGCGCAATGGCCGTTGCCGCTTGCACCTCGATCGGTCGCCGAGCGAGCAGCAGCCAGGCGATCCCTGCGGCGACGATCGCAAGCACGATGATGCCACCCAGCACCCAAGGCCAACGCGACGGACCGCCCGGATCATCCCGGTGCGCCCGGTCGATACGCAGTTCATGCAAGAGATCGGATTTCTCCACCCGGCGATACCTTGTTCTGGTGCTAAGCGCGGAAGTCTGCCACAGAATCGCAGACCGGCCGGTTGCAGCACAGCGCGACCTATCATTCGCCGCGTCTGACAATTGTCACGCGAACAAACCCGTGGATCCATTTGACACGATGCGGCCGACAGCGCCGCATCCAATCGCCATCTCTTTTTTCGATCCGATGCAAAAGCCTACAATGCCTGTTTTGGCGCTTGCACCGATATGGCATTTGTTTTTGATGCGCCGCGAATAGTGAGTCTCCCGGTGGCTGGCGCAGATGCACGATTCCCAGTGCATCGCATTTATTGCATCGGCCGCAACTACGCCGATCACGCCAAGGAAATGGGAGCGAGCATCGAACGCTCGCAGCCGATGTTCTTCATGAAGCCGGCCGATGGAATCGTGTCCGATGGCGCTGCCGCCCCGTATCCACCCGCGACCGCTGACCTGCATCACGAAGTCGAAATGATCGTGGCGCTTGGGGGTGGCGGCTGCGAGATTTCCGCGAAGGACGCACTTGAATGCGTGTTCGGCTATGGCGTTGGGCTCGATCTCACGCGCCGAGACTTGCAGGCGGCAGCCAAGAGCAAGGGTCACCCTTGGGATGCGGCGAAAGGATTCGACCACTCGGCGCCCGCCTCGGCGATCCGACCGGTGACCGAGATCGGCCATCCGGCCACTGCGCGGCTGTCGCTCACGGTCAACGGCGAGATCCGTCAACAGGCATCAATCGCTGACATGGTCTTTCCTGTCGCAAGCATCATTCACGAATTGTCGAGGCTGTGGAAGCTGGCGCCCGGCGACCTGATCTTCACTGGCACGCCTGCCGGCGTTTCGGCACTGCAGCGCGGCGATCGATTTCATGCGGAACTCGAAGGCGTGGCGACGCTGGACGGTTGCATATCATGAAACGCAAACCCAACCGCCAAATATGGCGGTTGCAGACGGCTGGCGCGGCGATCTGCGTTGCGTTGATCGCGACCGCCAGCGCACAATCGATCCATGATGCGGATCTCATAGCGGGGCGGGTGCGAGACGGAGCTGGCTCCGGGAGTCGGTTTTTGTCGCTGGCAACACACTGAGCCTGACATATACCCGACCGGGGCTTGAGGGATGCCTGTGGGATGCGCAGGATGCCTTCTCCGGCTGCCCCGGCCGCGCGGGCCTGCCGAATCTGCCCAACGGAGCACCGGTCTGGGGCGGCACCATCGAGCGGCGCGAGGCTTGCGGCGGCTCGACCACGCGCATCGGCGATTCGTGGATCGGCTGCATTGCATACTCGAGCAGCCCGTACTTTTCCGTCAACAATCCCGGCGCGACGTACTGGGCGGTCCACGCGAACGACGATCCGAGCTTCGATCAATGCAACGAAGGGCCGCCGGGTCTGTCGCACCCGATCGCCAGCGCGACTGTAGAGGCGCCGACGCCGTTCAAAATCGATGTGCTTCCGATAGCAGGGGCACGCGGCCAGCAAGTACGCGTGGTTCTGGCGATCGGCGACAAGGATTTTTTCTGCGACGGCACCGGCGCGTACATGTACAGCGTCCCGTTTCTGTCGGTCGGCGCACAGGATCAGCGCGGCAATCCCGGGCCGGTTGGGTACATTTCCAAGACGGGTTCTGCGCACGGAGAGATTGCCTTCCGCGCGGGATTGAGCAGCTATCAGATGTTCGGCTGCAAGCCCGGTACGCAGAGTATCTGCTCACCCTCCGGGACCGGCGTCCACGCCGGTGTCTATGCGTTGGCGCATTGGGGTGGTATCGCGCATCTGGTGTTTATCGATCTGTTCGGTCAGGGCGTGCAGGACTATTCGATGTATCCGCCGGGTGAATCGAAGTGGAACTGGCCGGTTCAGGACAGCTTCTTCTATCCGGGCGCCGAGATCCTGTCTTTCGTCGCCGGCGACCAGCTGAGCGAATACTGCGGCATCGATCTGCCACGCTACACCACCGACTTCGAGCAACGGCGTTACCGGATCGACTTCGGGAAAATTTTTGGGTGCGCCGAAACCCTGGGGCGGCTCGCGCAACCGATGCCTGATACCACCATTGCGCTCGACGGGATCCACTGGTACGTCGAGGGTGTCGGCACCAGCGGCAATCTGGGCTTTGCGTTTTCGCACCCGGAAACCGCGCTGTTCGTTGCCGGATTCGAGTAGCCGACCCATTCACGCAGAGTAGCCGGTGTGGGACTTTTTCGGAACAGCGCTCCCATGGAGTAAAGTCGCCCAGTCGCGCGAGCGGCCATCATCGATTCAATCATCGCTTGGAGGTGCGTATGAGCTTTGTTTCGGAGTTCAAGGCGTTCGCGATGCGTGGCAATGTCATGGATCTCGCAATCGGCGTCGTCATCGGTGCAGCATTCGGCAAGATCGTCACCTCTCTGGTCGATGGCATCATCATGCCGCCGATCGGTCTCGCCATCGGCGGCGTCGATTTCTCCAAATGGAAATGGGTGATCGAACCCGCGGGACCCGATGGCAAGGGTGAAGTCGCGATATTGATCGGCTCCTTTCTCAACACGGTCATTCAGTTCATCATCATCGCGCTTGCCATATTCGTGGTCATGAAGCTGATCAACCGCATGATGCGCAAGGAAGCCGACAAGCCCGCAGCGCCACCCGCACCGACCAACGAGGAAAAACTGCTGGTCGAAATCCGCGACCTGCTCAAGACGCGGTGATTCCGATCAACTGGAAATCGCAATGACCGCATTTGGTGATCGAAATCGCGTGGGCCGAGGCACCCGACGCAGGGTCCGATTGGACGCGTGCGTTGTGCGTTCTCGCAAGGATCGGGCATGACCGAAACGACGCGCGACATGCCGCCCGATCGCCTCGCAACGGATCCGAAGAGCCGGTTCCACAATGCCGAGTTGCTGGAGCGCGGCATCGGGCTGCGCTTGAACGGTGAAGAGAAGACCAATGCCGAGGAATACTGCATCAGCGAGGGCTGGGTGCGCCTGCCGGTTGGCAGAACGCGCGATCGGCACGGCAATCCGTTGACGATCAAGGTCAAGGGCGTGGTGGAAGCCTGGTTCCTCGACGCGCCGGATGCTTCGTGAAACCCGCGGGCACCGGATTACCCAAGGCTCCAAAGCGTCTCAGTGATCCGCAACTGCCGCTTCGACTTTCGCGGGGCTCGCGCCACGTCCTCGGTACACGGAACAGCGCGAGCAACGGCAGCGTGGCGATGGTCAGCCACATCATGAGCCAGAAATCATCCAGATAGGCAATTGCGGCGGCCTGGCGCGTGACCTCGGCATTGAGCGCGGCGAGACCTGCAGGGCTCGACGGATTCCAGATACCCGGCAGCGCATGGGCACCGAACGGAGTCAGCCGCGATGCGAGTTCCGCGTGGTTGACCTGCGTATTGCGCGCGACCAGCGTGAACACGATCGAGATGCCGATGCTCGATCCAATATTGCGCACCAGACTGTAGATGCCGGCCGCTTCGGTCCGTGCAGCCATTGGTAGCGTCGCATAGGCGAGCGTCGAGACCGGCACGAAAATAAGGCCGAGCCCGAGACCCTGCACGACGCCGGAAACGATCACCGGCTCGGCCGGCATGTCCGCCGAAAAGCCGGTCATCATCCATAATGAATACGTGGTCAACAGGATTCCCGCCCCCACGATCAGCCGCGGATCAAATCCACGCGCCATCATCCGCCCGACAACCATCATCGATACCATCGTGCCGACGCCACGTGGCGCAAGCAACAGCCCAGTCGTGATTACCGGATAATTCATCAGGGTCTGCAGGTACGGAGGCAACAGGGCCATGGTCGCGAACAGCACCACGCCTATCACGAAGATGAAAAGATTGGCGACGCCGAAATTTCGATCGCGCAGCAATCCGATGTCGACGAACGGCCGCTCCTTGACGCGCCAGTGGACCCAGTAGAGGTACAGGCCGAGCAGGCTCAGAGCTGCTTCGATCTGGATTTCGATCGAACCGAACCAGTCCTTGTCGTTGCCACGATCGAGCAGGAGTTGCATCGCTGCGATGCCGATGGCCAGGAACACGAAGCCACGCAGGTCGAAACGGGTCGGACGGTGCTCGTCGGTCGGCATGCTGGCGAGCACGCCAAACAGCGCGAGGATTCCGACTGGTACATTGATCAGGAACACCCAGTTCCACGAGTAGTTCTCGGTGAGCCAGCCGCCGAGCGGCGGCCCGAGGATCGGGCCGACCATGATGCCCATGCCCCAAAGCGCCATCGCCGCGCCATGTTTTTCGCGCGGAAACGAATCGAGCAGCGTCGACTGCGAAATCGGGACCAACGCCGCGCCGAACAATCCCTGCAGCAACCGGAAAACCACCATCTCGCCGATGCTCGTCGCGATGCCGCACAGCACCGACGAGATCGTGAAACCGGCGATGGCAATCGTCAGCAGGTGCTTGCGGCCAAGCTTGCCAGCGAGCCAGCCTGTCGCTGGCGTCGCGATCGCCGCGGCCACGATGTACGAGGTCAGCACCCAGGAAATCTGATCCTGGGTCGCGGCCAGCGAACCCTGCATGTGCGGCAGCGCAACGTTGGCGATGGTCGTGTCGACCACCTGCATCAGCGTCGCCAGCATGATCGAAGCGATCAGCAGCGGAAGGTTGGCGACTTCGCGATGGGTGGGATCGGGATGGGTCATTGATCAAACTGCCGGCTCGCGGCGGCTTGCGCGCTGAATCAAGGCGTACGCGCGACCGCCTCCTCGCGGTTGCTGGCGCCGAGCAGACGGCCGATCGGCGAGTTCCGCCGACCTGTATCGATGTCGACTTCCGCACTCATGCCCGCGCGCAGGATGCGTCCGTCGGTGGGCACATCGTCCAGGACGAGGCGCACTGGAATACGCTGCACGATCTTCACCCAGTTGCCGGTCGCGTTTTGCGCCGGCAGGATCGAGAACTGGCCGCCGGATGCCGGACTGATGGATGCGACATGCGCCTTCCAGGTGTGATCGGGATAGGTATCGACATCGATGGTCGCAGGCTGCCCGACCTTGACATGAGTCAGATCGGTCTCCTTGAAATTGGCATCGACATAGGCCTGGTTCGCCACCAACGGCATCGCAGCCTGGCCGACATTGAGGAAATCGCCGGGCTGCAACATGGTCTTGCCGATAACGCCATCGATCGGGGCACGCACGGTGGCGTGTTCGAGGTCGAGCTCGGCCTTCGCCAGTTGCGCTAGTGCAACCTTGTAACCGGGAAGGTCCTCTCGAACGGTCTTCACCGAACCACCCAGCATGGTCTTGGCCTTGGCAACGTCCGCCGCCTTGCTGTCGCGATCGCCGCGCGCAACGCCGACTGCATTGGCCGCATCATCGAGCATCTTCTCGGGGACGACGCCCTTGGCGCGCAGCGACTTCATGCGCGCGAGCTGGCGCGTATCGTTGTTGAGCGTACTCTGCGCGGAGGCGAGATCCGCTACGGCAGAATGGTAGGTATCACGCGACGCCGCGAGGTAATCGCCGATCGCGCCGAGTTGCGCGCGCATCTGGGCAACCGCGATTTCCAGCGGTTTCGCATCGATCCGGAACAGCACGTCGCCTTTCTTCACGGGCTCGTTCTCATGCACATCGACTTCGACCACGCGCCCGCCGACCTGTGGCGCAATGGTCACCTGGTCGGCTGCCACATAAGCGTTGTCGGTTGACGCGTAACGTCCCGAGGTCAGGTAGAAATAACCTCCGAGTGCGAGAACGAGGGCGGGCCCTGCGATCCAAAGGGTGCGATTGATCACCTTGCGGCGACGGGGTTTGGCTTTCGGCTCGGGTGCCGTTTCACCGGACGCATTTTTTTCTTCTTGGTCGGTCATGACTTTCTTGTCGGTTGGGTCGTTTCGTCGGCACTGTCGAGCGTCGACAAGTTGGTTTTGATTCGCGTGAGGACGCGCATGAACTGGTCCATGTCGCCGCGCTTGATGCCTGCCAGCGCCTCACTGCGAAGTTGCTCGGCGATGACTTCCATGTCGTCGACCACGGCGTGCGCCTTGGCGGTCAAATGCAATCGCCAGCAGCGCCGGTCGCGTGGATCCGCACGACGCTCTACGAATCCGGCATGGACCAGCCGATCCAGCACCCGGCCGATCGGAATCGGCTCCATTTCAAGGTATTCGGCCAATGCTTTCTGACTCAGTCCCTGCTGATGCGCGATCGCCTTGAGCGCGCGCCATTGCGCGCGCGTGAGACCGAGACGCGTCGCGCGCCGGTCGAAATGCTTGCGGAACTGGCGGGTTACGTCGTTCAGCAGGTACCCGAACGAGATATTTTCTGACTGGTCCATAGATGCCTCATATATTATGTACTAGGCAAGTATTTTTCAACCCCTCCCGGTCGGCTCACATGCGTCGGGGCGCAGTCCGGTGGCACGTCGCGGCAAATCGTCGAACAGACTTCATCCGGAGGGTCGAACGGGCCGCGCTTTCCGCCCATAATTCGCTCGATGCGCGTAGTCGAGTCGGACATCACCACGTTGGCGATGGATGCCGTCGTCAACGCGGCCAACGAATCGCTGCTTGGCGGCGGCGGAGTGGACGGTGCGATCCACTGCGCGGCCGGCCCCGAATTGCTCACCGCGTGCCGCGCGTTGCCGGAGATCCGGCACGGCGTGCGTTGTCCAACAGGCGAGGCCCGGATCACGCCGGGATTTCGCTTGCCGGCGCGTTTCGTGATCCATACGGTCGGGCCAGTATGGTACGGCGGCAACGGGGATGAACCGCGATTGCTCGCGCTGTGCTACCGCAACAGTCTCTCCCTGGCGGATGAGAATCGCATCGCCAGCGTCGCGTTTCCGGCGATCAGTTGCGGTGTGTACGGTTACCCGGTCGAGCAAGCGGCCATCATCGCCGTGACCGAGGCAAGCGCCTGGCAGAAATCAGGTCGGCAGCCGCAGCACATCGTGTTCTGCTGTTTCGGCGCGCGTATTGCGAATGCTTATCGCGATGCCGTGTCGTGCAGCAGCAAACTTGGCGGTTGAAGGCTAGACGCGGGCGCATCGCCCTCATTGCGCCTGCCATTTTCCTGTGCAACGTTTCACCACGGAGATAACCCATGATCCACGACAGCATCCTCGACACGATCGGCAACACGCCAATCGTCAAACTGCAGCGCGTCGCGCCGAAACAAACCGAGCTTTACGTCAAGGTCGAAGCGTTCAATCCAGGCGGCTCGGTCAAGGACCGCCTCGCGCTCGCGATCATTCTCGATGCCGAGCAACGCGGCACGCTGAAGCCCGGCCAGACCGTGATCGAGGCAACATCCGGCAATACCGGCGTTGCACTTGCCATGGTGTGCGCAGCACGCGGCTATCCGTTCGTCGCGGTGATGTCGGAAACCTTCTCGATCGAGCGGCGCAAACTCATGCGCGCATACGGCGGCAAGGTCATCCTGACACCCGCGGCAGAGCGCGGCACGGGCATGGTCGAGAAGGCCGCCAAACTCGCCAGCAAGCATGGCTGGTTTCTTGCGCGCCAGTTCGAAAACGAGGCCAATCCGGCCTGGCATCGCAATACCACGGGACCTGAAATCCTGCTCGATTTCGCACGCAGCCGGCTCGACTATTTCGTAACCGGCTGGGGCACGGGAGGCACGCTCACGGGCGCCGGGGAAATGCTCAAACGCGCGCGGCCCGGGTTGAAAGTCATCGCTTGCGAACCGGACGCAGCGGCCATGTTGTCGGGCGAAGAATGGCAGCCCCACAGGATCCAGGGCTGGACTCCTGATTTCATTCCGGCCGTGTTGAATCGCGAAATCGCCGACGCGATCGTACGCGTGGATGACGTACTCGCGCGCGATACGTCACTCAAGCTCGCTCGCGAAGAAGGCCTTTTCGTCGGCATCTCGGCCGGAGCGACCGTGGCCGCCGCGCTGAAGGTCGCGGCCGACGCGCCTGAAGGTTCGGTACTTCTCGCCATGCTGCCGGATACCGGTGAGCGATACCTCTCGACATTCCTGCTCGAAGGCGTCGTCGAAGGCTCGGACGACGACTGGCTTGCCGCGCAAGGCTAGGCATGCACAATCTCGAAGCTGGCTTCGATCCGAATCCCGTAGTTGCGAATCCGTGATCCATCGAGGTTCTCGAATGCACCCATGCGAGGCTCCTCGAAGCGGAGGAACCGGGCGCTAGGCCGCCCGCTTCCACTGGCCAAGCGCAGCGAGGCCGTTATCGCGAGAGCGCATGGCCACGGTTTCCTGCGCCTCGCTGTAATTGCCGCGCATATCCTCGGCCCACAGCTTGAGTGCAGCTTGTTGCATCGCACGCCCGTAGCTGAAACTCAAAGGCCAGCAATGCGGCCCGATCTGGTTCATCGCATTCAAATGTGCGGTTGCCTGCTCGTCCGACTGGCCCCCGGAAAGAAACACGATGCCGGGTAGCGAGGCCGGTACCGATCCCTTGAGACAACGCACGGTCGCTTCGGCAACCTCCTCGTCGCTGGCCTGGTCCGGGCAGTCCTTGCCCGGAACCACCATGCTCGCCTTGAGGATCGTCCCTTCCAGCATGATGTTGTGCTCGTACAGTGAGCTGAACAGCGAGCGCAGCGTCGCTTCGGTCACGTCGTAGCAGATATCGATGTCGTGGTCTCCGTCCATCAAGACTTCGGGCTCGACCATGGGCACCAGGCCGGCTTCCTGGCACAAGGCCGCATAGCGCGCGAGCGCGTGGCTGTTCGCCTCGATGCAGGTGCCGCTCGGCGTGTCCTCGCCGATCGTGATGACCGCGCGCCATTTGGCGAATTTCGCGCCGAGCTTGACGTAGTCATCCAGACGGTTGCGCAGCCCGTCGAGGCCTTCGGTCACGAGCTCGCCCGGGAAACCGGCCAACGGCTTCGCGCCCATGTCGACCTTGATGCCAGGCAGGATCCCGGCATCCATCATGACCCGGGTGAACGGCACGCCAGCCTTGGTCGCCTGCCGGATGGTTTCGTCATAGAGAATCGCCCCCGAAATGTGCTCCGCGAGTTTCGGCGTCGTCAGCAGCATTTCGCGATAGGCGCGGCGATTCTCCTCGGTGTTCGGCACGCCGACCGACTCGAAGCGCTTCTTGATCGTACCGGTGGATTCGTCGATCGCGATAATGCCCTTGCCGGGCGCCACCATCGCCTGCGCGATGCTCTCCAACTGATCGATACTCATTGCGAACTCCGTAATATGGCATGCACCGGTCAAGCGATCTTCGCTTGCCGAAGCCGGGAGGTTTTTGGGGGCGCGATTATAGGCCAGTTCGAACCGCCTTGCGGTCAATGCTGGCTCGACGATGATCGAACGATGCCGCGATCGCGTACGGCGAACCTGCGCGCGCCGCCCGCCGAGTGCAACACCCCGGGAAATCGGACTCAGCGGTCGTTCCAGCTCAACCGCTGGATTGCGCAACCATTCATCACTGCCGTGCGCGCGGCGGGACTGGTCGGAAGATTGAACGGAAAAATCATCCAGCTGAATACCGACCGGCGCTCGGGGTTGTTCGCAGTCGGCCGGAACGTGAGCTGCGCCGCCTCGCTAAGCGCGACCTTGCCGAGATCGCTCGGCGGGGCGAGGCGCTGCACCTTGAGCTGGCTGGTCTTGCCATGCGGGTCGATCACGAACGATACCGTCGCGCAGCCGGGCGCGTGCATGTTTCGCCCACCGAGAGGGATCGTCGCATCCAGGGACGTATTCGACATGGTCCAGTAATTGGCGAGATCGTCAGCCGACACCACGCGTGGATGCGGCGGCGCGGCTCGCGCGGAAATTGCCATCACGGCAAGTATCACAAGCGGCATTCGATGAAATGACATCGTCGATCCCTGTCAATGGACAGCAAATGAAGCTTACGCTTGTGTAACTGAAGCAATGCGATACCGGTGTCTGACATCGGCGCGCAATCGGGCTTACCAGGAAATTCCGGACTTCAGCCGAGATGGCAAGATACTCGAGCACCCTACTGGGCGGCCGGCACCGCTTGCACTGCGGATTCCTTCACGGGAAGACCTTTGAGTTTGCACGCACCTCTAATCGTTTCCTCGGTGTCCTTTCTTACCGGGATGGTGGAGTCGGTCACATAAAATGAAATAGCTTCGTAGGTATAAATTGGCTTGCGCGCCGGATTTTTTGGTCCCGGCGTGAAATGCCACTGTTTTACCGATCGCACTGCTGCCCTGCCGAATCCACTGCGTGCGGTCTCGACTACCGGCCACGCGCGACTGACGGATCCATCGGATTCGATCACAAACGCCACCGCGGCACAGCCGCTGGTGCGACTGTCTATGGATCGCCGCGGATAGCGCGGCGCATGAATTTTGCCGTTCTGCAGCTGCCAGTACGCGTCGCGGTCTTTGGGCAATACCGCGATAAGCGTACCGCTCGCGGATAGCGGCGCCGCAGCAAACGCCGCAGCAAGTAGTAGTGAACCCAACATCGCCTATCCCTCGGTTACGGCGCAATCTTCTGCGCTCCCTGTTGCCCTGCCTCACCCCTCCTGCCTCCCACTTCCCGCGCTCAATCCTACAACTCGCCCAGCCCCTCGGCCATGCCGCCCGCGCCGACCTTGAGCACTTTTAGCGTGTTGGTTCCGCCCAGTCGGCCGGTGTGATCTCCGGTAGTCAGGATGACGCGGTCCTCGGTCGCAAGATGTCCCAGATTGTAAAGATGCTGTATCGCGGCGCGCGCGGCCTGTGTCGGACCGACACCCTGTGGATCGAAGGCGATCGGATTGACATCGCGATACAGCAGCATGCGTCGGCGCGCGGGCGCATGGCGCGAGAGCGCGTAGATCGGCACCTGCGATCGGTAGCGCGACAACCACTTGGCGGTCGCGCCGGATTCGGTCAGCGCGATGATCGCGCGCACCCCGATCTGCCCGGCGAGAAACATCGCGGCCATCGCTATGGCTTGGTCGGGACGATCCATCTGATGTGCGCCCGGACTCAGGTCCTCCTGCGGCTCGAACTGGCGCTCGGCCCCTAGGCACACACGGCGCATCGCAGCGACCGCCTTGTCCGGATGCCGGCCCGCAGCGGTCTCGGCGGACAACATCACCGCGTCGGTGCCATCGATCACGGCGTTGGCGACATCCAGCACCTCGGCGCGCGTCGGAATCGGCGAGTCGACCATCGACTGCATCATCTGTGTCGCCGTGATCACCACGCGATTGCGGATGAGCGTTTCGCGGATGATCTTCTTTTGCAGACCCGGCAACTCGGCATCGCCGATTTCGACGCCGAGATCGCCGCGCGCGACCATCACCACATCGGAGGCATCGATGATCTCAGGCAGGTTGTCGATCGCCTCGGCGCGCTCGATCTTGGCCACCAGTGCGGCGTTTCCACCCGCCGCGCGCAGCAACGCTCGCGCCTGCTCGATATCGGCAGCGCTCTTGACGAACGAGACGGCGAGGAAATCCACCGCCATCTCGGCTGCCAGGCGGATGTCGCGACGATCCTTGTCGGACAGCGCGGCCACGTTGAGGCCGCCGCCATGCCGGTTGATGCCTTTGCGATCGGAAAGCCGGCCGCCGATCAGGATTTCGCAGCGGATCTGCTCGTCCACGACCTCCTGCACCTTGAGCACGATCAATCCGTCATCGAGCAGCAACACATCGCCCGCATGCACATCGCGGCACAGGTCGCGATAGCTCACGCCGACCCGATGCGCATCCCCGGGCGGCGCATCGTTGCTGCAATCAAACACGAAGGACTGGCCTGGCTCCAGCTCGACCGCCCCGGCGGCAAAGGTCTCGATGCGAATCTTCGGGCCCTGCAGATCCCCAAGCAGCGCTACTTCCACGCCCAGTTCGGCCGCCACCGCGCGCACCGACGCGGCGCGTGCGCGATGGTCATCGGCCGTGCCGTGGGACAAATTCAGACGCACCACGTCGGCCCCTTCGCTGAGCAGTTTTTTCAACATGCCGTCGGCGTCGGTTGCCGGGCCGAGCGTCGCGATGATCTTGGTGCGGCGAAGCTGTGCGTCCATCCTCGGGTTCTCGATGTATATCGCTACGCTACCATGACCAGCCGCGGAACATTGATGTCAGCGAGGCCATTTTCGCGCCATGGTGGGACCGTCGCCGACGCAAAGCTTCTCGTCAGTACGGTCCTGCGCGTGGAACGCCATCGTTTCAAAAAGCGCCTGAGGCGATCTGCCAGCGTTGCCCGGAAGACACGCCGCACGATCAATCTGCGCGCGCCGTCAGCGCCGCGACTGCCGGCAGGGTCTTTCCCTCGAGGAATTCGAGGAACGCACCGCCACCGGTCGAGATGTAACCGATGTCGTCGGCGATGCCGTATTTCTCGATCGCGGCCAGCGTGTCGCCGCCTCCGGCAATCGAGAACGCATCCGATTTTGCAATCGCGCGCGCGAGCGTTTCGGTTCCCTTCGCGAAGCTGTCGAACTCGAACACACCGACCGGCCCGTTCCAGACGATGGTTCCGGCGTTCGCAATCATTTCGGCATAACGCGCCGCTGTCTGTGGCCCGATATCCAGGATCAGATCGTCAGCGCCGATCGCAGAAACCTGCTTGACCGTCGCCGGGGCATCGGCCTTGAAGGTTGGCGCCACCACGACATCGGTCGGCACCGGGATGGCCGCGCCGCGCGCGTCGGCATCGGCAAGGATGCGGCGCGCAATTTCGGCGAGATCCGGCTCGCACAGCGACTTGCCGATGCCGTGACCGCTTGCGGCAATGAACGTATTGGCAATGCCACCGCCGACGATCAATTGATCGACCTTCGCCACCAGATTTTCCAGCAACGCGAGTTTGGTCGAGACCTTGGAGCCGCCAACGATCGCGAGCAACGGCCGCGCCGGATCGTCCATCGCCGACGCGAGCGCATCGAGTTCGGCCATCAACAAGGGACCGCCGCAGGCCTGCGCGGCGAAGCGGATCACACCATGGGTCGAGGCCTGCGCGCGGTGCGCGGTGCCGAACGCATCCATCACGAAAACATCGGCGAGTGCAGCGTATTTGCGCGCGAGTTGCGCATCATCACTCGACTCGCCGACATTCATGCGGCAATTTTCGAGCAACACGAGTTGGCCTGCCGACAGCGCGACGCCATCCACCCAGTCCTTGACCAGCCGTACGTCCCGTCCGAGCAACTGGGACAATCGATGCGCGACAGGCGCCAGGGATTCGTGCGCGCTCCACACGCCTTCCTTCGGCCGTCCGAGGTGCGACATCACCATCACCGAGGCGCCCTTGTCGAGCGCAAGGCGCAAGGTCGGCAACGCCGCGACGATGCGCTGTTCCGAGGTGATGCGCCCATTGTCGATCGGCACGTTCAGATCCTCGCGAATCAGCACGCGCTTGCCGGCGATGTCGAGATCTGACAGACGCGTTATCGGCATGACGGAAATCCTGCGGCGCGAATGCAAGCTGCATTAGAGCCGCGCCTTCGGCGCTTTGCAAACACGAGGGAATCGCCTCTCCATGGAGTTTGATTTTCAGCGCAGGGGCGAGACGAGCGCCACGGATCAGCCCGATGGTTGAAGCGTTCAGGCATTGGCCGCACGATAAAGCAATACATGCATCCGGAGCATCCTGTGCCACGCATTGCCCTGATCACCGCAAAAGCCGCCCGTTCGCTCGACGACGATCTCGCGCCACTGGTTGGCGCGCTCCGGGCATGCGGCACCGACGTTTCGATCGTGGATTGGGACGATGACGCCATCGACTGGAGCGCCTTCGACTGCGCCGTGCTGCGCTCGACCTGGGACTATGCCGAACGCGCCGACGAGTTCCTTGGCTGGTGCGTTCGCGCAGCGGAAGCGACCCGCCTCATCAATCCGCTCGCCGTGGTGCGCTGGAATATCGACAAGCGTTACCTGGCGGATCTCGAAAAGGCCGGTGTGGGCATCGTGCCGACCGAATTCGTCGATGCGCAAGTTGATGCAACCGCCGCACTGGAGCGCATCAAGACCCAAGCGAGCGACGGCGAATTCGTGATCAAGCCCGCGATCGGCGCCGGTTCGCGCGAAACCGCGCGCTACGCGCAAGACGAGGCCCGCCCAGCGATGGCCCATGCCAGGCGCCTGCTGGCGCAACGGCGGTCGATTCTGGTGCAACCTTACTTGCGCAGCATCGATCTCGAGGGCGAAACCGCGCTGATCTATTTCGACGGCACTTTCAGCCATGCAATCCGCAAGGGGCCATTGCTGAAATCCGGCGCGGCGCCCACCCACGAACTGTTCGCACGAGAGACGATCGAGCCACGCACCCCCGGGACAGACGAATTCGCGCTCGGCGAGGCGGCGCTGGCTGCATTGCCGTTCGATCGGGCGCCAGTGTATGCACGCGTCGATCTGGTGCGCGATGCGCAGCGCATACCACGCGTCCTCGAAGTCGAACTCATCGAACCTTCGCTGTTCTTCAACTTCGCCGAACGCTCGGCGCAACGTTTCGCTGCATGCATCCTCGATCATTCGGGTGTGCGGTCGTGAATGTCGGGCAATCCGAAACGCGCTCGCAGGCAAAGCGAGCCCCGTCGCTGCTCAAACAATACGCAAAGTGACCCATCCACCCGGACATTGAGGCGCCACGCAGCGGCGTCACGAGTTGCATCGTGTTTGTCCACAGACCTGTCCACCGTTTCTGTGGATAACCTCTCCGCGCCGGGCGGCGGAACCTTCCCGCATCGGCCCGCGGCAGCTTGCTGATAGAATCGGTGCCCGGTCGCGGGCATGCCACATGGCCCATTCGTTCCAGGAACATCGCATCGATGAAGATACTTGTCGGGTACAAGCGCGTCGTCGACTACAACGTGCGCGTGCAGGTCAAACCGGACGGTTCGGGCGTGGTCACCGATGGCGTCAAGCTGTCAGCCAATCCGTTCGACGACATCGCGCTCGAAGAGGCGCTGCGCCTGCGTGAAAAGGGCGTCGCCGACGATGTCGTGGTCGTGACGATCGGGCCCGCCAATGCGCAGGCGCACATCCGCAACGGCCTTGCGATGGGTGCGAACCGCGCGATCCACGTGGTTACCGACGCGGCCGTCCAGCCGCTGTCCGCGGCGCGCATCCTGCTCAAGCTGATCGAGAAGGAACAACCTGGCATCGTGCTGCTCGGCAAGCAGGCGATCGACGATGATTGCAACCAGACCGGACAGATGCTTGCGGCTTTGTGGGATCGTCCGCAGGCGACGTTTGCCTCGGCCGTCGAGATCGACGGCAGGGTCGCACGGGTCACGCGCGAAGTCGATGCGGGCCTCGAAACCATAGAGGTCGACCTGCCGGCCGTCGTCACGACCGATCTTCGCCTGAACGAACCGCGATTCATCAAGCTTCCCGACATCATGAAAGCCAAGTCCAAGCCGATCGAGACGATCGAGCTTGCGTCGCTCGACATCGAAGCGACCGAACACATGAAGACCACCCGCTACGCGCCGCCGTCAAAGCGCAGCAAGGGCGTCATGGTCAAGGATGTCGCGGAGCTCGTATCGGCGATGAAATCCAAGGGACTGTTGTAGTGACGTCTGGCTTTGCCGGCGCCTGAGACGCTAACCCGGAATGCTTGATGTCGCATCGAAATCATTGGAGATCTGATCGATGAGCAGGATCCTGATCGTCGCCGAGCATCTGGACGGCAAGCTCAATGCGAGCACCGCGAAGTGCGTTTCGTGCGCGAGTGAAATCAAACCCGAAGCGATTGACGTTCTGCTGCTGGCCGCGGATGCAGTCGCGGTCGCGGCGCAGGCGGCGAAGATCGGCGGCATCACCCGCGTGCTGACGGTCGAGCGCGCGGAAAATGCGCATGCGCTCGCGGCCATCGATGCGCCGCAAGTGGCCGCGGCGGCAAAGAACGGTTACTCGCACGTGCTCGGACCCTCGACGACATTCGGCAAGGACCTGATGCCGCGCGTGGCAGCCCTGCTCGGTGTCGGACAGGTCTCCGACATCATGGCGGTCGAAGGCGCGCATTCGTTCAAGCGCCCGATATACGCCGGCAACGCCATTGTGACCGTCGAGGCGCCGGCGGACGAGTTGCTGGTCGCAACCGTGCGCACGGCCTCGTATGCAGCGGCTCCCGATCGCAGCGAAGTCGCACCGATCGAAAAGCTCGACCTCGACGTGGCATTGCCGTCGCACACGCGCTTCGTCGAGCTCAAGCAAGGCAAGAGCGACCGCCCGGACCTGCAAAGCGCCGCGCGCGTGGTGTCCGGTGGTCGAGCACTCGGTTCGTCCGACAACTTCAAGATCATCTACGACCTTGCCGACAAGCTCGGCGCTGCCGTCGGCGCGTCACGCGCCGCGGTCGATGCAGGCTACGTCCCGAACGAGTTGCAGGTCGGGCAGACCGGAAAAATCATCGCGCCCGAGCTATACATGGCGATCGGTATCTCGGGCGCGATCCAGCACCTGACCGGCATCAAGGACGCCGGTACGATCGTCGCGATCAACAAGGATGCCGACGCACCGATTTTCGAAGTAGCCGATTTCGGATTGGTCGGCGATCTGTTCAAGATCGTGCCGGAACTCGAGCAGACGATCGGCGGTTAGCAGGCCGTTGAAAGGTTCTCGCGCAGCGACTCAACGTTTCAAGCCAGCACCTCGACCGAATCGCCGATCTTCAGTTCTCCACTGCCACGCGGTATCAGGTTCTCGCCGAAGCTGATGCCCTTCTCCCCGCGCCGGTAAGTCTTGAGCGTCCGCAACGGTTCGCCGTCCGCGTCGAACATTCCGCGCTCGAAATCGACCGTGGTCAACACGCAGCGCATACATGGTTTGACCACGTCGAAGACGGTACCGCCGATGCGGATCTGCTTCCAGTCGTCCTCCGCGTGCGGCTCGGTGCCGGAGATCACGAGGTTCGGTCGAAACCGCAGCATCGAAACCGGTTGCGCGAGTTTGTCGTTCAACTGATCGAGGGCCGCTTGCGATATGGCAAGCAACGGAAAACCGTCGGCAAAGCTCACCTGGTCGCCTTCCCGTGCGTAAGTCCGGTCCACGCCACGACTGGAACCGTCGTCCATGTACACCAGCCGGCATGCGAGATCGAGGAAGCGGCTGATCCACGCGTCGGCTTCCGCGTCGGCAGGCAACGCGTCGACCGTATCTTTCCACACCGTCACCGCAATCCGTGACCGATTTGGCATCGGCAGGTTCAGATGCAGCGGTGGAGCGCCGGGCGCGGCCAGTTGCAGTGCATCGTTCCCGGCCGGCACTGCGCGAATCAAGGTCAAGCGCGGTAGCGTGCGCGCGGTCAGGAACCTGGCGTTGTCATCGACGACCATCCAGCGCCGGTCATGCTCGAGGCCGCGCGGTTCGACGCGAGCATGTTCAAGGGCGAGCGGCGCACCGGACTTGAGCGGATAAATGTGCAGGTTGGCGAGCTTTGGCGGCATGCCCGCAGTAGACCGGGGCACTGCGCGCACGTCAACGTGTTTCCACCCGACACGTGGCAACGCGCGCGCTATTATCGGAACCGACGGAGGTTGCATGGCATTGCATATCGAGACACCTTTCCTGCCCGTGGCGAGCGACATCGGCGCGGGGCGCGAGTTGTGGGCGAAGATGGAGTCGATGCAGCCGGCCGGTTCGTTCAAGCTGCGGGGAATCGGCGCGCTCTGCGAAGAAGAAGTGGCCCGCGGCGCGCGACGCCTGGTCTCGTCAAGCGGCGGCAACGCGGGTTATGCGACGGCGTGGGCCGGTCGTGCACTCGGTGTGCCCGTTACCGTGGTCGTGTTCGAGACGACCGGCGCCGCGGTACGGAAAAAGCTCGCCGCAGTGGGCGCCGCTGTGCGCGTGCATGGGGCGGGTTGGGACGATGCGCATGCCGAGGCCGAACGCATCGCTGCTGAAACTGGCGGCACTCTGATCCATCCGTTCGATCATCCCACGCTGTGGCGCGGCCATGCGACGATGATCGAGGAGATGGCGCGCCAGGGTCCCAGACCTGATGCCGTGGTCCTCGCGGTCGGAGGCGGCGGACTCATGCTCGGCGTTATCCAGGGTCTCAACGATGTCGGCTGGTCCGACGTACCCGTTGTCGCGGTCGAGACAAAAGGTGCTGCCTCTCTGGCCGCGGCGATCGTCGCAGGTCGTGCCGTGACGCTGGATCGAATTGACAGCATCGCATTGACGCTCGGTGCGCGCCGTGTTGCCGACGCGGCGCTTGCTGCGTGTCGCACACATTCGGTGCGCAGCGTGGTGGTGAGCGATCACGAGGCAATCGCCGCCTGCATTCGCTTTGCCGACGAGACGCGCGTGCTGGTCGAGCCGGCTTGCGGCGCTGCACTTGCGGGCATCTACGAAAATGCATCGGCCCTCGTACATGCACGGCGCATCGCGGTCATCGCATGCGGCGGCATCGGCATCAGCCTGAAACAGTTGCGCGAATGGTCGGCGCGGTACGGCGTCGAAGCGGCGTGATCGGGACCTCTCGCGAGCAAACGGGCGCGACCATGCGTTCCCGATCTCCGAGGACGCATGTCCGGGAACACTCGGGAAGCACATCGGGAAGAAACGCATGACGCGAACAACGCAACGCAGCATTCAGGTGTGGACAGAGACAGCGCTTCGTCGCTCGTTCCGAACCAGACCGGACGGCGATGCACGGCGCGGGCTTCGTTTGGGCGCGGCACGCATTGCATCGGCTTTCTCGCTGTGCGCCCTCTGCTGCGGCATGGCCAGCGCCGGCTCGATCACTTCTCTCGACAACGACTATTGGCAATGGCGCGCACGCGAACAACCGTTCTCGGGCGACGACATCCCGCGCATCGAACGTCCCACGGATTTCTCCGTCGACTGGAAACCCGCGACGATCGATAAGTACATCGCGGCTGTCGCCGCGTTCGAGACCCGCTGGCGTGCGCTCGAACCCGCCGCCGACTCATCGATTCATGACCGGGTCGATTACCGGCTCGTCGGATCGGCAATAGCGCGCGCGCGCTGGGAACTCTCGATCGAGCAGGGCTGGAAGCGCAACCCGATGTTCTATGTCGACCAGACGCTGGGTTCGGTTTATGCGTTGCTGCTGTCGCCGCCGCCTTTTTCTGCGACGCGACAACGCGAAATCATCGCGCGCATGCAGCGGATTCCGAAAACCCTGCAGTCGGCGGAACAGAACCTCACCGATCTGCGCCAGCCATTTGCCCAGCTCGCAGTCGATGCCCTGGACGGCATTCGTGCGAAAACGAAGCAGATGGAAACTGCGCTCGCTCCGCGGTTGGACTCGCGCAATGCCGCTGCGCTACGAGGCGCCACACCGGCGTCGCTCGCCGCCCTGGAACGCTATCGGGCGTGGCTGAAAGCAAAGATCCCGACATCCCGTCGCGACACCGCAATCGGCCGCGAGAATTACCTCTATTTTCTGCGCAACGTCGCGTTGATGCCTTACACGCCGGAACAGCTTCTTGCGATGAGCCGTCAGGAATGGGCGCGTTCGGTGGCGTTCGAGACGTTCCGGCAAGCACGGCTTGCGGGATCGCCTGCGCCACGAATGTTTGCGAGCGCTGCCGCGGAAATCGCGGCGGAACGGGCCGACGAGGAGCAGATCCGCCGCTTTCTCGTTGACCGCAAGATCCTCACGATCCCGCCGGATCTGCCGCATTATCGCAACCTTTTGATACCGGACTATGTGAAGGCATGGCAGGATCTCGGCGAGACCGACGACTTCACGGGTCCGTCACAACTCGGCCACGAGGGCATCAGCTATATCCCGGAGCCCGGCCCCGAACTCGGCTTTTTCAATCGGTCCCGCGCGCAGGATCCGCGTCCGATCATCGTGCATGAAGGCGTGCCGGGGCATTTCTTCCAACTCGGCCTCGGCTGGCGCAATCCGGACCCGATTCGGCGCCACTATTACGACTCCGGCGCGAACGAAGGTATCGGTTTCTACGCCGAGGAGATGATGCTGCAGGCCGGCTTGTTCGATGACAGCGCGCACACGCAGGCAACGATCTACAGTTTCATGCGCCTGCGCGCGCTGCGCGTCGAAGTGGATGTGAAGCTTGCGCTCGGCGAATTCACGCTCGCGCAAGCGGCGGACTACCTCGAACGCACGGTGCCGATGGATCACGCATCGGCGATCGGGGAAGCCGCGCTGTTTGCGAGCACGCCCGGCCAGGGCATCTCCTACCAGATCGGCAAGATCCAGATCATGGAGATGCTCGCCGACGCGCGTCGCACCCAGGGCCAGCGCTTTTCCATCCTCACGTTCAACGATTTCGTCTGGGACAACGGCAACGTGCCGCTGTCCCTGCAACGCTGGGAACTGCTGGACGATGCTTCCGACGTCCCAGTCGTCACGGCACCACCCCAATCTCCATGACCCATCCCCGGAGTTTCCATCCATGACCACGCGATTCCTTTCGGCGCTCGGATACCTGGCGCTTGGATTCTGGTGTCTTGCCTTCCAGGCAAGCGCTGCAGAATCGACGCAGCCGTCCGCGCCCACGCGCAAATTCACCATCGATCGACTCTACAGCCTGCCGTGGCTCATCGGGACGCGCCCGGAAGATCCCGTCTGGTCGCCCGACAGCCGGCGCATCGCGTTCCTGTGGAACGACCAGGGCACGAACTTCCTCGATGTGTGGATGACCGACTTGGCGACCGCCAAGCCGGTGCGCGTCACGACGATGCCCGAGCCGGAGGACCCGAGTAATCCGGGAATGGACATCGGCAAACTCGAACAGGTCGAGCGCGCGGAAACCGATCGCGGCGTTTCAAGCGTCATTTGGGCGCCCGACGGCAGGCACCTCATCTTCAACCTGCATGGCCGGCTGTTTCAGGTCCTGCCCGGACAACCGCCGCAGGCATTGACGGCCGCCGACGCGTCAGTGTCTGACGCAACCGCATCGTCGCAAGCGCATGCGATCGCATACCTCTCTTCGGGCGATCTGTGGGTCATGGATCTCGCGGATGCCAGGCATTCCGTCCGTAAGGTCTTTTCATCCGCACGTGCGGACGTCCAAGTCGAATCCTTCACGTGGTCCCACAATGGCAAGCGCCTGGCACTCGTCGAAGCCGACGGCACACGCGTTCCCGAGCGCGGCATTCCGGATTATCTCGCGCCTGAAACGCGCCTGGTCGAGGTGAAGCGAGCGATTCCGGGCGAACCTTCCGAAGCACGCCGCCTCGGCGTGATCGCGGTAACCGGCGGTGCGGTGCAGTGGGCGGATCTCGGGAAAGATCCGCTCGATCAGATTTTCAGCGTGCGCTGGTCTCCGGACGACAAGCACCTGCTCGTCGACAAGAGCGACCTTTACATCAAGGACCGGCGCCTGTTGCTCGTCGATGCCGACGACGGACACTCGCGGGACCTGTTGCGCGAGGTCAATCCGCTGAATGTGACCGCCGAATGGTGGGCCGACTGGGCGCCGAATGGACGGGGTGTGTATTTCACGTCCGACCGCGACAATTACTATCAGATTTACTACGAAGCGCTTTCCGGGGGTCAGCCGAAGGCGATCACGACCGGCGACCACGCGGTCTCTTCGGCCGCGATTTCGCCAGCGGCCGATTCCTTGTTCGTCGTCACCAATGAGGGAAGACCCGAATTGCGTCGTGCTTTCCGCGTGCCGCTCGATGGAGGCGCGCCACAACTGGTCACGCCAGCCGCCGGTTCGCACCAACCGGTTCCCTCGCCCGACGGGAAATACCTTGCGGATCTTTTTTCCAACGACATCACACCGCCCGACTTGTACGTCCAGCGCGTGGCGGCATCGCGCGAGGTCGAGCCCATGGCGCGGCAGATCACGCATTCCCCGCTTCCCGAATTCAAGGACTACCAATGGATCGCTGCGAAATATGTCGTCTTCAATAACGTCAACGACGGAACGCCCTTGCACGCGCGACTCACGCTGCCTCCGAACTTCGATCCCGACAGGAAATATCCGGCCATCCTGGGATCGGTCTACAGCAACACCGTCCATAACGAGTGGGGTGGTCGCGTCTATCACCCCACCTGGGCGATCGACCAGTTCCTGGCCCAGCAGGGCTACGTGATCATGAATGTCGACATCGGCGGCAGCTCGGGCTACGGCAAGCTGTTCCGGCAACGCATTCGCGAAGACTACGGCGGCGTCGATGTCGATGATCTCTACAGCGGCGTGCGTTACCTCGTTGCGCAGGGCTATGTCGATCCGAAACGTGTCGGCATCTGGGGTAGCAGCTACGGTGGTTTGCTGGCCGCGATGTCGATGTTCCGCTATCCGGGGGTCTATCAGGCCGGCGTCGCTGCGGCACCAGCGACCAGCCTGTTCCACGCGACCACCGGCGAGATGCAGACGATGATGGCGCCGCAGGACCACCAGTCGCAATACAGGAATGCCTCCGCGTTCCTGCATTCGGGCGGCCTGCAAGGCCATCTCATGATCATTCACGGGATGCGCGACACAACGGTCCTGTTCAAGGACTCGGTTACCCTCGTGCAACGATTGATTCTGCAGGGAAAGGACGTCGATTTCGTGCCGCTGCCCAACGCCCACCACCTGTGGGACACCGAAGGCCTTGCCCAGGCGCGATACGCTTACCACAAACTCTACGATTTCCTCGCGCGCTATCTGGGTGCATCAAACGCGGGAGGCAAGTGACGACAAGACGCCGATGCACTGTTGCGCATCATGCGCCGTCTGACGTGCGACGGCGACGGCGACAGCATCGCCTCGGCTTCCATCTCCAGCAGATATTCTTCGCCGATCAGGTCCGCCCTGATCATCGTGTTGGCCGGCTGGATACCTCCGAACCGCTGGCCATGGACGCGCGCGATCGCTTCCCAATCGTCGAGATTCCTGACATAGATGCGCGTGCGCACGACGTCCTGCAGCGTGCCGCCCAGCGATTGGATCGCGCCTTCGATCTTGTCGATCACGAAATGCGCTTGCGTTGCAGGATCGCTGCCGCCGATGGAACGGGTGCCATGTGTCGCCGTGGTCCCGGACACCAGGATGCGATCGCCCTTGCGTACCGCGCGGCAGTAGCCGGCGAGGTCTTCCCAGACGGTTCCGCTGAGCGCCTTTTGCCGGCCATCCGCGCCTGACTCACAAACATAGGGCGAAACGATCGCGTCCACATGATGGCTCAGGTCGCCGGATGCGGTGAGGAACGGAGTCTTGCGATATTCGTCGCCGCAATCGCCGCATATCGGCTCGAGTTCCATCAACGCGGTTCGCAATCTGCTTCTGCCCGCTTCATCCAGCGACAGCGAGAGCAATGCCTTGTTTTCTGCGATGTGTTCGCTCTCGCCCAGTCGTGCGCCGACGATCACGCCGCCCACGGCGGGCTGATCGAGTATGTAGCGGCTGGCGACGTTGGCCATCGAGGTACCACTTGCAAGGCTCACGTCGCGAAGGACGCGCAGCAGGTCCTGGAATCTCTCCCAACCGCCCGCGGCATCGATGTAGCGCTTGTACTTCATCTGCGACCAGGTGAGCGATTCGTCCAGCCGCGGCTCGACGCGATTCAGCCATCTTTCGGAGAGAAAGCCGCCGGCAACGGTCCCGAACGCGAGCAGCTTGACGCCATGCCGCAGGCACAGCGTCGTCATGGCTGCGCAAGCGCGCTGATCAAGCAACGAATAACAGACCTGATTCGTGACGACATCGATGCCGCTGCGCAAGACCATCTCGAGATGCGCCGTGTCGAAATTGGTCAGTCCCAGTTGCGCGATGCTTCCCTCGGCCTGCATTTCCTGCAGCCAGTAGAGGCAATCCAGCCACGCCGGATCGGCGTAGTTCCACGCATGAAACTGCAGCAGGTCGATGCGCTCGGATTCAAGGCGTTTGAGCGACTTCTGGACCGCAGCACGGACATCCTGCTTGGTGATGACGCCGGGCGCCGGAACCCATTTTGTCAGGAGCTGCGCCTTGTCCGCGCCGTAGCGAAACCGGAATACGCCAGCAATGTCCTCGGCCGAACCGTAGTGATCGGCCATGTCGAACGTGGTCAGGCCGGCGTCGACATATGCCTTCATCGCCAGAGCGGCTTGCGCGGAATCGAGTACGCGGCCGTTCCGTTCGAGATCGGCGACCTGCCAGAGTCCCGTGACGACCCGACAAATCGTCAGGCCCGGGGCGAGTTCGCAGACGGTGTCGTTCGCGTTCATCGGACCCATTCAATCCTGCGGCAACGTCGAAAAGAGATCGGTGGTGTCCACGCCCGAGGCGCGCAGCTTCCTCCAGTAGTGGAGAAAAATGACGGAAGCCATGAGCATCACGAGAAACCACGCCGCGGTCGAGTGGAAATACCACGCGCGTACCGTCGTTCCAAGATCACTGGCGATATGGACGATCAGCAGGCCCGAAAGCCATATCGTTCCGAGCGCCGCCAGTACGTGCTGAAGTGTCGCTGACCGGAATACCGTAATCCTCGCCGCAACCTCGCGATTGTTCCGCCGCAACAGCAGGACCGAAACGCACATCAGCAGGTAGTTGACCAGCATCGACGTGACCATGATGTCGATGCCGAGGAAAAAATCGCCCGCGAAATGACTTCCAAGGACCCCGACGCTCGCCATGAGGCCGCTCACGATGATCGCAACGTGCGGCGTATGCAGCACGGAGTGCACCGATGCGATCTGTCGTGGAAAGACGCCGTCCTCGGCCCACGCAAACATGAGCCTCGAAACCGAAAGGATCATCGCGGGCAAATCATTCAGCAATGCGATCGAAGCACCGAAAACGACGAGCACGGCCCAATGTGCCGGCAGCAGATAGCCCAGCAATCCGGGCGCCGTGACATCCTCGGTACGCGCCTTTTCGGCCACGAAACTCCATGGCACGGCGTGGTACAGGGCGAAAGTGAAAAGCAGGTAGAAGAGCGTGACCGCCACGATCGCAATGCCGATCGCGCGCGGCAGCAACCGCGACGGATCCTTCGCTTCGCCACCCGCCTGCGCAATCGAGTCGAACCCGATGAAACTCGAGAACAATACGGCGGACCCTGCGACGAACGTCGACCAATGGAAGACGGCATGAGCCCCGACCCATGTTGTGTTTTCCCTGCGCAGGATCGCTGCGGCAAAATCCCGATGATCGAAGGAAAGCCCGGTCGCGATCACGACTGCACCGAGCAGGAACATCAGGATCATGAGCGGTACCACGGTGCGCTCATAGAGTTTGACGCCACGCACGTTCAGCCACACGAACGTCCACAGGATCAGGAGCGCGCAGGACACGCGAACGATTCCCCTGTCGAGGAAACTCGCGATGTGATCCAAGTGGAGCAGGTTCGCGATGTCGCGGAAGAACGGCACGACGAGATACGCGACGACGCCGATCGCGATCGACAGACCGAACCATTGCGAGAAGCTGGCCACGAAACCGAGAAACGGGCCGAGCGAACGGCTGGCATAGACATAACTTCCGCCGGCGCGCGGCATAGCCGAAGCGAGGATCGCGTAGGAAAACGCGGCAAGCGCAGCGGGAACCGCGGCAAACAGGAACGCCGGCAACACATACGGGCCAATGCCTGGCACGTTGCGCTGGATCATGAACGGGATCACATAGATAGACGCTCCGATCATCGAGCAGATGCCGGTCGCGGCCAGACCCCAAAGGCCCAGTTGACGGTCCAGCGACTTTGACGAATCTCGTTTCATGATTTCTTGAGCGCAAGCCAACTGCCGTGGATGGACCCTTCTCCGATACTCCCGACAGAGTCGGAAACTGCGATTGAACCCGCCATCATTATCGGTCAAGCGAGAGCGGCTCGGCGCAAGACGCCGAATCAGGCCGGCACGAGATCGCCAACGCTCCATGTCGCCCATGCGTCTTACAGCAGTCATGCAGATTTTTTCCAGATGCGGCGACGCCGCGCGAGACGCTACTTCCTGCTTCTGCGAATGATGCTGGAATCGGCGACAAGACAGGAATCGATCCAGACGGCACAATCGGGCAACGAATCCATTCGCCTGCGGAGGTTCCATGAAGGTCCGTGCAGCCGTAGCCCACAAGGCTGGTGCGCCACTCAGCATCGAAAGCGTCGAACTCGAGGGGCCGAAAGCCGGCGAAGTGCTGGTCCAGATCAAGGCCACCGGTCTTTGCCATACCGATGCGTTCACACTGTCCGGCGAGGATCCGGAAGGACTGTTTCCGGCCATTCTCGGGCATGAAGGCGCCGGTATCGTGGTCGACGTCGGCGCGGGAGTGATGTCGGTTCGCAAGGACGACCACGTGATTCCGCTGTACACGCCGGAATGCCGCCAGTGCGAGTATTGCCTCAATCCCAAGACCAATCTGTGCCAGGCGATTCGCGAAACCCAGGGCAAGGGACTGATGCCTGATGGAACCAGCCGCTTTTCGCGTGGCAGCGAGAAACTGCATCACTACATGGGTACGTCGACGTTCGCCGAATACACCGTGGTTCCGGAAATCGCGGTCGCGAAAATCCGCGAGGACGCGCCCTTCGACAAGGTCTGCTATATCGGTTGCGGAGTGACTACCGGCATCGGCGCGGTGATCAACACGGCGAAAGTGGAGCCCGGCGCGAAAGTCGTCGTGTTTGGTCTCGGTGGCATCGGTCTCAATGTGATCCAGGGCGCGCGGCTTGCCGGTGCGGCCATGATCGTCGGCGTCGATCTGAATCCTGCGCGCAAGGCGCTGGCTGGGCAGTTCGGCATGACGCACTTCGTCGATCCCGCCGAAGTCGAAGGCGATCTCGTCCCCTACCTCGTCTCCCTGACCGGCGGTGGCGCCGATTACAGCTTCGAATGCATCGGCAACGTCAAGGTGATGCGCCAGGCGCTCGAATGCTGCCACAAGGGCTGGGGCGTATCCGTGATCATCGGTGTGGCGGGCGCGGGCCAGGAGATTTCCACGCGTCCATTCCAGCTCGTCACAGGTCGAGTGTGGAAAGGCAGCGCATTCGGCGGCGCGCGTGGACGCACCGATGTTCCGAGGATCGTCGACTGGTACATGAACGGCAAGATCGCGATCGATCCGTTGATCACGCATACGATGACGCTAGACGATATCAACCACGGGTTCGAGCTCATGCATGCGGGTGAATCGATTCGCAGCGTCGTGGTGTATTAGGCATGCTCCGCGCAAATCCACGCAGGCGGATTGCCTGATGCGCGTGCTGTCCGAACAACGCTGCTTCGAAGGAACACAGGGTTTCTACGAGCATGACTCTGCCGCATGTTCCGGGCCAATGCGCTTCGGTGTGTTCATGCCCTCGCGTCGGGACAAGAAAAAAGATGACGGATTCGGGGTGCTGTATTACCTTGCCGGACTGACCTGCAACCAGGAAACATTCGCGATAAAAGCCGGCGCGCAACGCCTCGCCGGCGAACTCGGGCTCGTCCTCGTCACGCCCGACACGAGTCCGCGCGATACCGGCATCAAGGGCGCGACCGGCGATTGGGAATTCGGCGAAGGCGCGGGTTTCTATGTGGATGCGACGACACCCGCGTTCGCGCAGCGCTTTCGGATGTACAGCCATGTCGTGGACGAATTGCCACGAGTCATCGCGGAAAACTTCGAAGCGGCCGACATCAGTCGAGCAGGACTTTGCGGTCATTCGATGGGCGGCCATGGCGCGTTGACGATCGCGCTGAAAAATCCGTCTCGTTACCGATCGGTTTCCGCCTTCGCACCGATCGTTGCGCCGATGCACGTGCCGTGGGGCGAAAAAGCGTTCTCGCGTTACCTCGGCGAGAATCGCGAGGCCTGGAAATCATGCGACGCATGCGAGCTGTTGACGCATGCAACGTTTCCGGGAGAAATCCGGATCGATCAGGGCCAAGCAGACCCGTATCTCGACGTGCAGCTGCAGCCGCAACGATTTGCAGCTGCGTGCCGGGATGCGGGCCAGAAGCTGAAGCTGCACCTGCATCCCGGCTACGATCATAGTTACTGGTTCGTGCAGAGCTTCATCGCGGATCATCTGCGCCATCATGCCCAGGCGCTTTGTTCCTGATCGCGGCGGGGTGCCCGAGTTCGGTCGGGTCGAAATCGTCGACTGAAATGAATTCGAACGCCGTACTGCGCACGCGTGCGAGCAGCTCGCATTCGGCGGCATTGAGCAGCTTGCGTTCCTTTGCATCGGCCAACTGTGTGTCGAAATCGTAGCCCGAGACATCGCCGGCCTTGATCGCCTTGAGCAACTTGCGTTCGACGGGTTCGGCCGCGATCACATCAGGCAGCAACGCGTTCATGCGGCCGACCGGATTGTTCGGTGCAGGCGCGAGCCAGGCCCATTCGGTGAGGCGGCTGCGCGCCTCGTTCGGAGCGGTCATCAATGCAGCGACGCGGCGACCCAGGCGATCCGAGGGAGGCGATTCGCGGCGACCCAGCGGAAACACGAGAAAACGCAGGACCCACGCGATCGGCCGCACCGGGAAGTTGCGCAGCACGCCGTCGAGCGCGGTCTGCATGCGGTACACCGAATCATGGAACGCCCATGCCAGGAACGGTTGATCGATTGCCGGGCGCCGCTGATCCTCGTAGCGCTTCAGCAAGCTCGATGCGATATAGAGATTCGACAGGATGTCGCCGAGACGCCCCGAGAGCTTTTCCTTCTGCTTGAGTTTGCCACCGAGCGTCAGCATGGCTGTATCGGCGGCCAGCGCAAGCGCGGCCGAGTAACGATTGAGCTTGCGATAATAACGACGTGTGTAGGCATCGCCCGGCGCGCGGCCAACTCGAGCGCCGGTCAGTCCAAGCACCAGACTGCGCACCGCATTGGAAATCGCGAAGCCGACATGCCGGAACAACACGCGATCGAACGCGACAAGGCTTTCGCGGCGATCGGCGATTTGCGCGGCGCGCATTTCCTCCAGCACGTACGGATGGCAGCGGATGGCGCCCTGGCCGAAGATCATCATGCTGCGGGTCAGAATGTTCGCACCCTCGACCGTGATCGCAATCGGTGAGCCTTCCCAGTTGCGGCCGATGTAGTTGCCGGGGCCGAGGATGATGCCCTTGCCGCCGTGCACGTCCATCGCATCCTTCAGGATTTCGCGACCAAGCTCGGTCGCGTGGTATTTCGCGATCGCCGAAGGCACCGACGGTTTCTCGCCGCGATCCACTGCGGCCGCCGTCGCGCGCGACAGCGCACTGATTGCGTAGGTGTAGCCGCCGATCCGCGCCAACGCTTCCTCGACGCCTTCGAAACGCCCGATGGCAAGACCAAACTGCTTGCGCATGCGCGCGTAGGCTCCGGTGGCCGCCACCGCGACGCGCGCCCCGCCGGTCGCGTTGGATGGCAGCGATATCGCGCGGCCGACCGAAAGGCATTCGACCAGCATGCGCCAGCCATGTCCGGCCATTTCCGGTCCACCGATCAATTGCGCGAGCGGCACGAACATGTCCTTGCCGTGCAGCGGCCCGTTCTGGAAGGGCACGCTCAGAGGCAGATGGCGACGCCCGATCTCGAGCCCAGGCGTATCGCGCGGAATCAGCGCGAGCGTGATGCCGATATCCACGACATCGCCGAGCAGGTGATCCGGATCGTAGAGGCGAAACGCGAGGCCGATGACGGTCGCGACCGGCGCCAGCGTGATGTAGCGCTTGTCGAACGTCAGACGCAGGCCGACCACATTGGCGCCCTGCCATTCGCCCTTGCAGACGATCCCGATATCCGGGATCGAGGTCGCGTCGGAACCGGCATACGGTCCGGTCAGCGCGAAACACGGTATTTCGCGGCCATCGGCCAACCGCGGCAGCCAAAAGTTTTTCTGTTCATCAGTCCCGTAGTGCAACAGCAACTCAGCCGGCCCGAGCGAGTTCGGCACTGCCACGGTCGAGGCGACGGTCGCCGAAATGCTCGCGAGTTTCTGCAGTACCGCCGAATGGGCGAGAGCCGAAAAACCGAGGCCACCATAGGTCTCGGGAATGATCATGCCGAAGAATTTCTCGCGCTTGAGAAAAGCCCAGACTTCGGGCGTCAGATCGGCGAGTTCGTAGGCGATCTGCCAGTCGTCGATGAGGCCGCAGACGGCCTCGACCGGACCATCGAGAAACGCCTGCTCGGCGACCGACAGCGCAGGCACTGGCTGTGCGAGCAACAGCGACCAGTTCGGCTTGCCGGAAAAAAGCTCGCCTTCGAATCCGACCGTGCCGGCTTCAAGCGCAATCTGCTCGGTCGGCGAGAGTTGTGGAGCGATCTTGCGGTAGGTCGCGAGCAGGGGGGCGGAAATCCGTTGGCGCCGGAACGGATACCAGTTGAGCGGCACCACGATAACGAGAAAGACCAGCAGCGTGACCGCCGTGGCGACCCAGTGTGGGCCGATCAACCAGCCGGCCAGCACGATCGCGACGGCAGTGGTCAGCGACCAAGGGCGAAGTCCAATGCGCAGATATGCGCAGGTGAGGGACACCAGCAGCGCGACAATCAGCGGAACGATCCACATGACGGCGGAACTCCTCGGGTTGCCAGCGCGCAGAGTCGCACAAGCGTTGGTTGTTGCAAAGCCATTCAGCGACCGCTACCGTCCCCGCTGGCAGAGTAGCCGGGCGACTGAAAAAGGTTTTCGGTTGCCCGAAATCGCGGTGCAAGGAGGCATCGCATGCGGGTCAAGCACGCAAGTGATTGATTTGCGCAGCGACGTACGTGGGTTTCGACCGTGCGAAGCGACTGAAAAAGTCCAAGATGGACTTTTTCAGTATTGTGTTGGAACGCGAACCTTCCGCGCGGGGCACATCATGGCGAGCACGCTTGAAACACTCAACCGCTGGGTCGATGAAGTCGCCCGGCTGACCCGCCCGGATCATATCCACTGGTGCGACGGATCGGATGCCGAAAGCAACGCGTTGACCGATCTCATGCTCGCCAGCGGTGCGCTGATCGCGCTGAATTCCGAGACCCATCCGAACTGCTATCTGCACCGGTCCGATGTCAACGACGTCGCGCGAGTCGAGAAAGTCACGCTGGTCTGCACCACCAGCGAGCAAGATGCAGGCCCCAACAACCACTGGATGGAACCGGCCGCCGCGCACGCAAAGATCGACGCGCTGTTTGACGGCTGCATGCAAGGGCGCACGCTGTTCGTGATTCCATACTGCATGGGTCCGATAGACTCGCCGATTTCACGCTGCGGCGTTGAGATCACCGACAGCCCCTACGTGGTCGCGAACATGCGCATCATGACGCGCATGGGCAGCAAGGCTCTCGCGCGCATCGAGAGCGACGGGCGCTTCGTCAGGGGACTGCACTCGACCGGCGAGCTCGATCCCGAACGCCGATTCATCATGCATTTCCCGGAAGAATTGACGATCAAGTCGTATGGTTCAGGCTACGGCGGCAACGCGCTCCTCGGCAAGAAATGCCACGCGCTGCGCATCGCCTCCTGGCAAGCGAGGACCGAGGGCTGGCTCGCCGAACACATGCTCATCGTCGGTATCGAAAATCCCGCGGGACAGACGCACTACATTGCCGCGGCGTTTCCATCGGCCTGCGGCAAGACCAATCTTGCGATGCTGATTCCGCCGGAACGCTATCGCAAGGCGGGCTGGAAGGTATGGACAGTCGGCGATGACATCTGCTGGATGACTCCCGGAGCCGATGGGCGCCTGTGGGCGATAAATCCCGAAGCGGGCTACTTCGGCGTCGCGCCGGGTACCAGCCGGAAAACCAATCCGAACGCGCTCGCGACGATCCAGCACGACACGATCTTCACCAACGTGGCGGTCACGGCCGACGACGAGCCATGGTGGGAAGGCCTGCCGGAAGGCACGCCGGTCAAGGACTGGCAAGGCCGCGACTACGATCCGAAAAACGGACCGGCCGCACATCCGAATTCGCGCTTTACCGTAGCAGCGGGGCAATGCCCGAGCTGGTCGCCGCGCGCCGAGGATGCGCAAGGCGTGCCGATTTCGGCGATCGTGTTCGGTGGCCGGCGCGAACGTCTGCTGCCACTGGTTTTCGAGGCGCGCGACTGGACCCACGGCGTGTTGCTTGGTGCCTCGATGGCATCCGAAACCACTGCTGCCGCCACCGGGAAAGTCGGCGTGCTCAGACGCGACTCGATGGCGATGAAGCCGTTCTGCGGCTACAACTACGCGGACTACTTCGCGCACTGGATGTCGCTCGATCGGCCCGGCGCGAAATTGCCGAAAATCTTCCACGTCAACTGGTTCCGCAAAGGCGCGGACGGCAAGTTCCTTTGGCCCGGATTCGGCGAGAACCTGCGCGTCCTTGAATGGGTCATCGGGCGTTGCACCGGCACCGCCAAGACCACGGAAACGCCGATCGGTCTCATTCCACAGCAAGGCGAACTGGACCTTGCGGGGCTGGATCTCGCCCCATCGACGGTGAACGAATTGTTCGACGTGGACGCGGCCGGTTGGCAGGCCGAGCTCCGCTCGGTCGGAGAGTACCTCGATTCCTTCGGAGGCCGAATGCCCAACCGGCTCAAAGTCGAACGCCAACGCGTCGCCGACGCGGTCGCCGCAGCAGTGTCCGCCACGCCGGCGAAAATCGCCGCAGGCGCACGCTAGGATCGTCCATGTCGAACCACGTGCGCGGCACATTCGACGTCAACATGGGCTCCCTGCCCGCCTACGACACGGCCGCTGATGCGGGTATGGCGCGCATGTCCATCGACAAACGCTTCCACGGCGAACTCGACGCGACCAGCACCGGCGAAATGCTCAGTGCGGGAAATCCGCAATCGGGTTCTGCCGGCTACGTCGCAATTGAGCGCGTGCGCGGCACGCTCGCAGGCCGTAGCGGCAGTTTTGCCTTGCAACACAGCGGTACCATGCAGGATGGCCACGCCGAACTTGTCGTCCGCGTCGTACCGGCATCAGGCACCGATGCTCTCGAAGGTCTGACCGGAACCATGGACATCGTGATTGCCGATGGACAGCACAGCTACGAATTCGCATACGAGCTGCCGGATCAAGCTTGATTGCAACGCCCTGCGGATCCCTCGATGGCGGCGCGCCAACCTGCTTGATCGCTAAACCCTGTGCCGGTTTGCTGCATCAAAGCCGGCACGATGAGCGCCGCCTGCCCCGCCATGTCATTGCCGCTGGCCGACCTTGAGTCGAAGGAAATCGCCGACGCGCAGCTCGCTCGCCAGGCGATCGCCGGCGATGTGCGGGCATTCGAGACGCTGTATCGACGCCATGTGGGCCGTGTACGCGGCGCCATCTGGCGCCTCGCGGGCATGAACGAAGCGCGAGCTGACGAGTTGACCCAGGATGCCTTCGTGCGAGCCTGGCAAAAACTCGGCACGTTCCGTTTCGAGAGCGCATTTGGCACCTGGTTGCACCGCCTCGCGGTGAACGTCGCGTTGATGGATATTCGCGCTCGTGCGCCGGAGTCGGCGACAGACGACATCGCGCTCGAGACGCTGGCCGACACGGATAGACCGTTTTGCGCCGGCGAGCGCAATGATCTCGAACGTGCTGTCGCAAGTCTGCCGCCGCGCGCGCGCGCCGTCCTGGTGCTGCACGATATCGAAGGCTGGAAACACGCCGAGATTGCCGGCGAACTCGGCATGGCAGTGGGCTCGTCCAAGGCACAACTGCACCGAGCGCGTGGATTGCTGCAACGAATGCTTGGAGACCCGTCATGAGCGAATTTGAACTGCGTCGACGCTTGCGCGCACTCTCGAGCGAGCGCGCACCGCGTAACGACCTGTGGCCCGCCATCGCACAACGCATCCATCAGGAGGCGACGACGGCTGCGCCGACCCGGTCGGCACGACGGCTGGCGTTCGCGGCGGCGGCAGGAATCGTCATCGCGCTGGGCGCCGGCTGGATCGGCAGCGCACTGCAACGCGACAACGCAACGTCGCCGATGACTGCGCAATCTGCGATGACCGACCGGTTCGACATGCCGGATCGCGCGCACGAACTTTCACGCATGGCCGGGCGCGATCCGCGACTGGCCGGCGCCGCCGTCGTGCTCGATAGCGCGCACTCGGAACTCGAGCAGGCACTCGAACAGCAACCCGATGCGGTGTTCCTGGTCGGATTGATCAACCGCAACAACGAGGCGCGCATGCGACTTGCGCGGCTCGCCATGAAGGCTGGATAGCCCCGGAGTAATCCATGAAGCACATGATCCTCAATTCAATTTTCCTGGCGTTGGTCTCCAGTGCGCCTGCGTTCGCGCAGCAACCGATCGAACAGACGCGCGCCGTGGATGCCGATGCGCGCATCGACATCTCCAACATCAAGGGATCGGTGACCGTCACCGCGTGGAACCGGAACGAGGTTCATGTCAGCGGCACGCTCGGCGATGGTGCCAAGGGACTCAAGATCGACGGGGATCATGGGCACCTGACGATCAAGGTCGAGCCGCCCGACAACCGCGGCTGGTTCAGCTGGGGAGCCGATTCGCACATGGGCAACACCGTACTCGAGGTCAGCGTACCCCACACGGCTCAGCTCAAACTCGAAACGGTCAGCGCCGATGTCGCAGTTTCCGGTGTCGACGGACAGATGCTGGATGCCAACACGGTCAGCGGAAAGCTGCGCATCGACAGTTCCGTCAAGCAGATCGAGGCCGAGAGTGTGAGTGGAGACATGGATGTTTCCGGCGGCGTTGAGCACGCGCATCTTCAGACCGTGTCCGGAGACATTCGCGCGCATAAACTCGGTGGAGAGGTTCATTTCGAGACCGTGTCGGGCAATGTGGACGCCCAGACCCTGGGCTACAGCAAACTCGATGTCGGCACGGTGTCCGGTGACGTCACGCTGAGCGGCGCACCATCCGCAGGTGCGCGCATCGGGATCGAAACCATGAGTGGCGATGTGCACCTGAATTTGCCGGCTGATGTTGCAACGCACTTTGATGCGGGCACTTTCAGTGGATCGATCCGCAGCGATTTCGGCAAACCCACCGAACCGGAACACGGCCCGGGCAGCCATCTCGATATCACTGTCGGCAATGGCAACGGCCAAACCCGGGTGCAGACGTTCAGCGGCGACATCGAATTGCGCCGCGAGTGAGCGTCCTCCGAATGTGTTTCGCCGAACTCTGTTGTCGCAAGTGGCCGTCCGCGCGGAGTCCTTCGACAGGCTCAGGACACGCGTAGCGGCCAAAGGCCACGAAGTCGAAGCGTTTCGCCACCTGACCCTTCGACTCCGCCCCTGCGGGCTACGCTCAGGGTGAGCGGAATCGATCATCGCTCACGCTCTTACCGTTCTCGCTGAGGTGGCTGCCGGGGACAAGCACACCACCGTTCTCGCTGAGCGTAGCGGCCGAAGGCAAACCCACCACAGTTCTCGCTGAGCGTAGCGGCCGAAGGCAAACCCATCGCCGCTCCCGCTGAGCGTAGCGGCCGAAGGCAAACCCATCGCCGTTCCCGCTGAGCGTAGCGGCCGAAGGCAAACCCATCGCCGTTCCCGCTGAGCGTAGCGGCCGAAGGCAAACCCATCGCCGTTCCCGCTGAGCGTAGCGGCCGAAGGTCGCGGAGTCGAAGCGTTTGTTTCCCCACCTGGCCCTTCGACTTCGGCCCTGTGGGCCTACGCCCGGGGTGAACGGGGCTGTTGTTCGGGCTACGGTCGGGATGAACGGAGTCGTGGTTCGAGCGTACGCTCAGAGCCTGCCTCGGACTTGATCCGGGCGACCAACACACGCCAATTCCGGGCCAAAAACGCCGCGCGGCTTTGCGGCCGCGCGGCAAGACTGGCACAACAACTGGCTGGATCAGAACTTCACGGTGGCTCGTGCGAAGTAGAAGCGGCCGACCGTGTCGTAGGTATTCACGTCGGTGTTCGCGTTTTGCACGACGTTCTGGTAGAAAAATGGCGGCTGCTTGTCGAAGGCATTGTCGATGCCGATCTGGAACTTGGTGTTGATCGGCGCGACCGTGTAACCCAGCGTGAAGTCGTTGTAGACGATCGTTGGAATATGACGCACGAATCCCGGAATGGCGCCGTCGGCCGACTGGCCCTGCGCGAGATCCGGATTGCCGATCTTGACGTTGCCGATCATGCGCACGCGCCAGCTCGCCTCGATCCCGCCAAGCGACCAGTCCAGATGGGCCAGCGCACGGACACGCGGGAAGTTGCCGAACTGCTTGGTGAACTCACCGGCATTGGAAACCGTCGCCAGACCTGCACCGGGGCTGTTGTCGAATTTCTTGATGTAGGTCGCTTCGAGACCGACGTTGAAGTTGCCCGGATCGTGACCAAACATGTTGAATTGCGGCAACCGGTAGTTGAACCCGACATCCACGCCCGAGGTATCGATGCGTCCGAGATTGACCGTGGGCTCCTTGATCTGGTTGATCTGGCCATCCGGGCGGCGCGTGATGAACGCGCAGAACGGACTCGACCCGTCGTTGTAGCAGATGTTCGCGACATTCTGCGCCGTGATGCCGGTGATCGTGTCGGTCAGGTAAATGCGGTAGATATCCGCATTCAGCGACAGGCCCGAAATCCAGCTCGGGTCATACACCGCGCCAAAGTCGAAGCTCTTGCCGCTTTCCGGCTTGAGGTTGAAGCCAGCAGCGACCGCACCCGACGCAATGCCGTTGGTCTGGGCATTCGGTGGGCGCGCAATGCCCCCCGCCGGAATGGCGGTCGCGCCGGTCGGCGCACCGCACGCATTCTCATGCGCACCAGGCGACACGTAGCCCACGCACGGGTCCGTGAAATTCGCCGCATCGTTGGCCACACCGGCGAACAGCTCGCTTATGTTCGGCGCACGGAAGATTTCCGACACCGTGCCGCGCAGCAGCAGGTCCTCGATCGGACGCCATTCGACAGCCAGCTTGGAGTTGGTGGTGTTGCCGCCTGGATTGATCTTTGAATAGCGCGCGCCAAGGTCCAGATTCAACGAATGGAAGAACGGCACATCCTTGAGGACCGGCACCAGCAACTCGGCATAGGCTTCCTTGGTCGTGATATTGCCGGTCAATGGCGTGGCGCAGCCCGTACCGAGATCGCAGGTTCCGGTGGCGAGATCGAGCACGAGGGTCGAATCGGGCTTGAAGTTCGAGTACGACTTGCGGTACAGCGCACCGACCGCGAGGCTGACCGCACCGGCTGGCAAGTTGAACAGCTCGCCGGTCGCATTGATCGTGGCTTCGCGCTGGATCGCGGTGAACTGCGTGAACGGATTGGAGCCTGCGGCACGGAACTCCGCTACGGAATTTGGATCGTCCTGCTGGAAGATATTGAGCGGCACGCAACCCGCGATGACCGAGGTCGGATCGTTGATGTCGCGAAGACAGGTCGGCACGCCATTGATGATCGCTGACGGCCCTACAGCATCCGCCAGCTTGGTGAAGTTCAAAAAGCCGGTGGTGTAGCCCTGCAAACTCTCATGCCCGTAATTGAGGTTGGCATCCCAGGTCCACGAGGTGTCGCCGAAGTTGCCCTTGAGGCCCGCGACGATCTGGTTGGTCAGCGTGCTGTTGGTGCTGATACGCTGGCCGACACCGGTCAGGCGCTCACTCAGGTTGAACAGGCTGCCGGTGGGGCTCGGGCCGAAATCGACACCGAACGGGTTGTACAGGTTGTCGGCCGAGGTCACGATGTTGTTGCTGAGCGAATCCAGCGGGTACGGTGCCTGCAGGGACGAGGCGGTGGTATTGTTGCCAAAGTACTCGAAATATGCCGATACGTTGTCGGTCAGGCGGTAATTTGCCAGCGCAAACGCGTTGGTGCGCTCCTGCGGCGTCAGGATCACGTTCAGCGGCTGGTAGTTGTACCCATCCGCGTTCGTGAAACAACGGTAATCGCTGAGCGCCGTACCGTCCGTGCCCGGCAATCGGGTTACCGAACCGCAACCGAACTGCGCTGCGAGATTGTCGGGAAGGAAAATGCGGCCGGTCGGCGTGCGGCTGGAACCGCCCGTGAGGGCGCCGCCGTAGTTCGAATAATAGTACAGTGCGTTACGCGAGAAATCGCGCTTGCCCGCGCTCACGGCATCGAACTTGTTGTAGTTGAGGCCGGCAACGACGCTGCCGCGATCGGTGGTCTGACCGATCGTGATGCTCGCGCCGCGGCGCTCGCCATCGTCCTTGTCCGAAATACCGTAGTCGCCGGTGAACTCGGCGCCCTGGTAATCCTTGCGCATGATGAAGTTCACCACGCCGCCGATCGCATCGGAGCCGTACACCGACGAGGCGCCGTCCTTCAGCACTTCGATGCGCTCGACCACGCTCGCCGGAATCGTGTTGATGTCGTTGTTCAACACGCGCTGGCCGTCGATCAGGATCAAGGTGCGATTGGAACCCAGGCCGCGCAACGAAACGGTGGACGAACCGCCGCCGCCGCCGTTGTTGACCTGTGGGTTGGTGGCCGCGCCCGCGATGGAGGGCAGCTCCTGAACCAGATCGCCGACCGTGAGCTTGCCGCTCTGCTGGATTTGCGCGCGATCGATCGTGATGACCGGGTTGGCGGTTTCGATATCGACACGACGGATGTTCGAACCCGTCACGGTGATGGTTTCAAGCTTTTCCCCTTGCGTGCTCTGATCCGGCGCGTCCTGTGCGGTTGCGGGCACGGCAAGGCACCCGAGAGCAATAGCGGTTCCGGCGATGCCGGTGGAATGCAGACTCCTTCGGATCGCATTTCGGAGCAGATGGTTGGGCATGTTTTTCTCCTGTCGTCCAGCAAATACGCCATCCGCCGATTGGCAGCGCGTGTCGATCAAAACTTAAGAAATTGTGAACGTGGATGGTTGCCAGAGGCCGGCATATCGCGTTGCGAAAATTGCGCAATGGTCGGCTCGTTCACACGCGTGCGCGCGATCGCTGGTCTTCGCCAAATTGGCGTTTGACCGAACCCGCGGTTGTTCCAAAACGCTGGCGGAACAATCGCGAGAATGCGCACCGGTTCTCGAATCCGCTCGCGCACGCCACCTCAGCGACTGCAAGCGGACTGGTCCTCAGCAGATGACGGGCACGTTCGAGTCGCTCGCGGATAACGTGCGCATGCGGTGTCTCGCCATACGCCGCCCGGAATGCGCGGATGAAATGCCAGGTCGAATAATTCGCCATCCGGGCCAATGCATCATTGTCGAGATCAAGGTGGCAATTTGAGCGTACGTAATTGCGCACGCGTTGCAGTCTCAGGAAAACCTGGCGTCGCTGCGTGTAGCTGCGGCCCGGGCAGCGCGCAATGACATCTGCAAATCTGTTCTGCATCGAGATTACGTAATCGATGACGCTATCGGTGGCCGCCTGCGCATCACGGTCAGCACCACGACATGCCGCGCGCGCGAGTGCCACGGCCTGGCGTCGAAGCTCGCGTTGCGCATGATGAAGCGCCGGCAACAGCAATGGCTCCAACATCGGCAGCACGGTCGAGCCCGCAAACGTATTACGCCAAGCCGCGCGACTACCCAGCACGGCGATCCACAGTGCATTACCGCGTCCGGTCGCGCGCACCCGCCTTTCCGGTTCCGCAACTCTCAGATCGCCGCGTGTCAGCATGTACTCGCACTCGCCGCCTGAGAACTGCAGACGACCGCGCAACGGGATCCAGATACCGGCCAGAGGTTCCGGCAACGTCAGGACGCTGCCACGCCCTGCTCCGACAACGACAATGATGGAATCGCGCCGGAAATTCGAGCCAGCAACCGATGGCAGGTCGAGACAGGCGCCGGGACCCAGGGTATGGGCAGCTATGGACATGGGGTCGTAAGGGCAATCCACGGGGACTGCCGTCACTGTTGCGCCGGCCGGCGCACCAAGTCAGGAAATATTTGTGAAATCGAGACGAAATCTTTCCGAAACGCGGTTGCTCTCGCCCCACCGATGTGCCGGGCGAGCTAGCGCATCAAAAACAAGATCGTGTCGATAGGGAACCGCTGCTTGCGTTCCGGGCGATAGCCGACGCCGCGAGGACGCCAACAACGACCATGTCTGACCACTGCCCCGTCGACCTCAATCGCCGAATGCAGGACCGGCACCGCAGCGTCGGACCTTTCCCGGCGATCCAGCTTCCCGGCATGCCGATGAGGAGTTGGTGAAGCGTCTGCGGAAAACGCGTGCTGCGGGACAGGAATGCATGGACCACAACCGTACCCTGCTTTATCGGGTCCGGTATGTTCATCGATCGCAACATTGCAATGCGTGTAACGAAAGAGCGGACCACCGGTGTCCCGACCGATGATCCGCAGACCTACACTTTCGATGCTGTGACACATCTGCCCGTTTGGAGAGGGCGAAGCCAGTTTCTCGCACGAAGAAAATCGATGCGTTGCGTATTCGTGCAATGTGCGTGGCGAAAATTGCTCACTCGGCATTGCATTTGCAACCGTTCGCCGACATTAGCCAAAAGATTCCGCAAAGTCTTCTGCACCGCGATCGGCGCGGGCAAATCGTGAGAGCGAACCGTTTCCTGTTCAATAGCCGGGTTGCATCGCACAGGGCAACATCCGTTTGCTTGAAACGGGCAAAATCCATAGCGCTTCGAGGGACATGCCGGTGAAAACCGGCATATGACAAACCCGAATCCGTGGTGTAGCGTTCTCGCGAAGAAGGCGAGGGTGACCGTGACTTGCTGAAGTGACTTGCGGCCTTATGAGCATGAACCTGCACGTTTCCTCCCAACGCGCCACCGACGACTTGTTGACGCAGCCGAATTTGCGTCTGCGAATCGGCGAGCATGTGGTAGACATCGGCGCGCTGCGCGTTGTGACACAACCGGATGTACCGCGTCTTACCGGCAAGGCCGTCGCGGTATTGATCGAGCTGGTGCGCCATGCCGGCGCGACGGTGACACGCGACGAACTGCTCGATCGCGTGTGGACCGGCCGCTTCCCGACTCCCGATGTGCTCACCCAGGCGATCAAGGAACTGCGCCGCGCGTTCGCCGACGACAGCAAGCCGTCACGCTACATAGAGACGGTTCCGAAAGTCGGCTATCGCTTGATCGCGCGAGTGCTGGTTCTCGACGGACCCGAGCCTCGCATCTTCGTCGACGAGAGCATCGTGCAAACGCTCGGCGATGACGCAGCAACGTTGGCTGACACGCCACCCGGCGCCCGCACGATCATTGCGCCGCGCCCCAGCTTCTTTCGCAAACAGGGGATATGGGTTGTGCCTTTGCTGGTTGCGGTCGCAGTCGGGCTTGCCATCGCAGTGCTTGCAGCCCGCGGGGATCTGACCGGAAACGCGTCCGAACCGATGTGGCAGGTGACCGATTTGCACGCGTTGACGTCGGATCCAGGCGCCGAATACCGCCCGCACCTGTCACCGGATGGGGCGCTGGTTGCCTATTCGATATTCGATCAAAAAAGCCGGTTCGAAAGCATCGTGTTGCGCTCGCTCCAACCTTCGCAGGTGGTTCACCTGACCAGCGGAGGCGTCGAAGCATTGCCGGTATGGTCTCCGGACGGAACCCGCATTTCGTTCGAGCGTCTCGGCCCGAACTACTGCGAAATGATCTTGGTGCCAAGCCTCGGAGGCAGTGAACGCGATATCGGCAAGTGTCCGGGTTCCCAGAGCCGCTACGACTGGACACCGGACGGTCGCAGTCTGATTTCTGCACAGCGACAAAGCGCAGCGCACGGCGATCTGACGCTGTTCAAATGGAATCTCGACAGCGGGAAGCAGGAGTTCCTGGATTACCAGCGCACCGCAAACGACCAGGACCTCAATGCACGCTATTCCCCGGATGGCCAGCGAATCGCGTTTCAGCGAGGTCTTCCACCGTACAGCGATCTGTATGTCATGTCGTCGGCCGGCGGCGCGGTACGACAGGTCACGCACCTCTCGGCGCGCATTTTCGGTCATGCCTGGATGTCCGACAACCGCACGCTGATCTTCTCCTTCAGCCAAAAGGGCGCACCCGCCTTGTACGCGATCGATGTCGACAGTGGTCGCATGCAAGCACTCGGCATCAGTCCGGCAAAGTTTCCGGACGCGGCGCGTTCCGGCGCAGCCGTTGTTTACGAGATCACGCGGGCACAGGACAAATTGAAGGAGCGCTCGCTCGCCGCCGCCGCTTCGTCACGCGTGCTTGCACCTTCGACGGGCAGCGACTATTCGCCTGTACTATCCCCATCCGGGGATCGCGTCGTCTTCACCTCCGATCGCAGCGGGCAATTTCAGGTTTGGCTGCTCGATCGGCGTTCGGGCACAGTGACGCCATTGACGGAAAATGTGGAGATCGCCGTCTTTTCGGCGCGCTGGAGCGCCGACGGCAACAAGGTCGTCGCCGTACAGAGTGGCGCCAAAGGACGGCAACTGATCGAAATCGATGTCGCTCGCCATCGCCAGCGGGTGCTTTCGAAACCGGGCGAGCACATCATATTCGGCGACTACGGCGTCGATCCGGACAGCTACCTGTTCGCGATCGGCAAGGCGGACAGGAATGCGCGGCTGCTCCAGGTCGATCATCCCGGCACCGCGCGAGAATCGCGCAAGCTGCTGGTGTCGGGCATCGCCCATGCCCAGGTCAGTGCGAAAACACGCTCCGTGTACTACACGACATACGCGGCAACAGGGCTTTTTCGCCGCGATCTGGATGGCGGCAAGGAACAGTTGGTTACTTCCAAAATCACATCCGACCTGATCAACGGCTGGCAACTCGTTGACGGACACATCTGGTATCTGGGCGACTTCGGCCTGCGAACGGCCGTGCTGCGTGATTTCGACCCTGCAAGCGGCGAAGATCGGGTGGTGACCCGGCTGAATGTATTGTTGAAGGACGTCAGTTTCAGCGTAACGCCGGATCATGCAAGCATCATTTTCGCACCGGTCGATGTCGAAGATACCGACATCGGCATGTTTCGCCTACACCGCACAGGCAGGCCCTGAGCGAACTTTCGGATAGCGCTTTTTCGCATGAGTCGAATTCGCGTGAGCGCCTCGCGTCGCGCACGGTGCGCCAGCAATCCGTAGAATAGGGGCAAGGCGCAGTTTTTCAGCCGCCCACCACTCCGAGCCGTACATGACCGATCCTGTCAGCGAAATCCGCCGGCGGCGCACATTCGCGATCATTTCGCACCCCGACGCCGGCAAGACCACCCTGACCGAGAAGCTGCTGCTGTTCGGGGGAGCGATCCAGCTCGCCGGTAGTGTCAAGTCGCGCAAGACCGCACGTCATGCGACTTCGGACTGGATGGCGCTCGAGAAAGAGCGCGGTATCTCGGTGACGTCCTCCGTGATGCAATTTCCGTATGCCGACCGCATCGTCAATCTGCTCGACACCCCGGGTCATGCAGATTTCTCCGAGGATACCTATCGGGTGCTGACCGCGGTCGATTCTGCACTGATGGTCATCGACTGCGCCAAAGGTGTCGAAGAACGCACGATCAAGCTGATGGACGTGTGTCGTCTGCGCGACACGCCGATCATGGGATTCATCAACAAGCTCGACCGCGAAGGGCGACCGCCGATCGAACTGCTCGACGAGATCGAATCGATCCTGCGCATCGAGTGCGCACCGGTTACCTGGCCGATCGGCATGGGGTCGCGTTTGAAGGGGATCTACCATTTGCTGACGGGCGAAGTGCATCTGTACGAAGCCGGTCGCAACTTCACGCGCCAGGATTCGACCATTTTCAAAGGGCTCGACGCACCACAACTGGAACAAAGCATCGGCGCGGACATGCTGCGCGAGTTGCGCGATGAGCTCGAACTCGTGCAGGGCGCGTCGCACGCCTTCGATCGGGAAGCCTACCTTTCGGGTCGCCAGGCGCCCATATTCTTCGGCTCTGCGGTCAACAACTTCGGGGTGCAACTGCTGCTCGATTTCTTCGTCGAGCATGCGCCCGCGCCGCAACCCCACGCGACGACCACGCGCGACGTGCGCCCCGACGAGACCGCGCTTTCCGGATTTGTCTTCAAGATCCAGGCGAACATGGATCCGCAACATCGCGACCGCGTCGCTTTCCTGCGCATATGCTCGGGCCGGTACGCGCCGGGCAAGAAGGTATTGCAGGTGCGCACCGGCAAGGAACTGAAGATCGCCAATGCGCTGACCTTCATGGCCTCCGATCGCGGCATCGTCGATGACGCGTGGCCCGGGGATGTGATCGGCCTGCACAATCACGGCACCATCTCGATCGGCGACACGTTCAGCGAAGGCGAATCCATTGCCTTCACCGGTATTCCCAATTTCGCACCGGAATTGTTTCGCCGCGCGCGGTTGCGCGATCCGCTCAAGATCAAGCAACTCAACAAGGGTCTCGAGCAGCTGTCCGAAGAGGGCGCAACACAATTTTTTCGCCCTCTGATGTCCAACGATCTGATCCTCGGAGCGGTAGGCGTCCTGCAATTCGAAGTCGTCGCCTACCGCCTGAAGGACGAGTACGGCGTCGAAGCCGTGTTCGAGAACGTCACGATTGCGACTGCCCGCTGGATTGATTGCGCCGACGCACGCAAGCTCGAGGAATTCCGCGACAGGAACGCAACGCATCTGGCTCTCGATGGCGCTGGAGAACTCGTGTATCTCGCGCCCACCCGGGTCAATCTGCAGCTTGCCGCGGAGCGCTGGCCCGGTGTCACATTCGCGACGACTCGCGAGCACGCCGCATCGATATCGCACCCATGAAAAAGCCCGGTTTCCCGGGCTTTTTCGATTTCGGTTCCCGCATGTTTCACAGGCTCATCAGATGCCCGTGAATCCCGAACGAAACACGTGATCCGGATTACGCCGTGCGGATGATTCGCTGGCAAGGGCGTGGCCCATCTCGGCGTTGAAGATCTTGTCCTCGCTGGTGAATATTCGGTCGGGACGGTGCGCTACCTGGATCGTCAAAGCCCCGGACCCGACATCTCGAATCGTGGGCGTGTGCGTGGACCATACCCCGACCACCGCGACCAGGCAGGCCGCGAGTGCCACGAGTCCACCGACGATCCTGCTCCTGCGACTTCGAACTTGCGCGCCTGCCGCGCGACGATTCGCTCGAACACGCATCGGATGCGCGACCTGGCGCGTGCCGGCAATCTGATTCGCCAGACTCACCGAGTCGCCACGCAACTCGTGCAACATGCGAAGCAAGGCGGAATGGCTGGACGAACGCGACAGCGCATGCGCGACGCTGTCGCGCTCGCCAGCCGGCAAACCGGTCTCGGCCGCCGCGACGAGCGCATCGGCATCCAGAAGCGCCGAGTCCGCGAGCTGCGGGTGCGCGGTCAATCGGCGATAGAGTCGGGAAAGCGAAAATTCATTCATCGAAATCACCATAGCCCAATTCGCGCAAGCGGTCTTTCAGTTCAACCATGCCGCGTGAAACCAGTTTGCGTACGGCCTCGGCCGAGGGCAGGTCGGCCAAGTCCGCGATTTCCTGCAAGGAAAAGCCCTGCAGATGAAGCTTGATCGGCAACCTGCGCCGCGCCGGTATCTGCGCCAGGCAATCCGCCACAGATTGCATGCGCTGTCGATCAGCGACGCTATGCTCCGGGCTGACGCCAACTTCCGGCAACTGACCGGCTTCATCGTCGTTATCCGGCAGTGGATCGGCGGCGCGCACACCTGCTCGCCTCATGGCATCGATCACGGTGCTCGCAACTACCCTCTGTACATAAGACGCATGGAAGGCCCCGGAGCGGTCACGTTGCAGCGCGCGCCACAGGCGGATGCGGACTTCCTGCTCCACATCGGCCGCGTCGATCCCCTGGCGGTCCAGACCATATCCCTTGAGCAATGCGGCAACGCGGCCACCGTAATCGCGCAGGATTTGATCGAGCCGCTGATCGATGGGATCGTCGAAATCGGACATGGTTGCGCGAAGGACCGGCGGTTATGCCGACCCGCCGACGCCCGGCAGTCCATTTCGGGTCCCGCACGGCGATGCCCCGCCCCGACACGGACGCAACGTGAAACCGGGGACGCCCGGCACCAAGGTAATGGCGCAAGGCATGCGTCAGATCGCCGATTGCAGCATGGGCGGTAACGGGCAATGCAAGGCCGCGCAGATCGTGCGCAACAGTTCGGCCTCCCCGACCGTGACCTCCCCGTCTTCGCTGATCGCGCGCGTCAGGCCTCGCACCACCAGTTCCTTGCCTGCCGGCGCCAGCAAATCCAGGCGGGGCAGTGCGCGGTCGAGTGCCAGCGCCCAGTCTGCGATCGGCCGGTACGCCGCGGTCTGATCGGGCATGACTTCATTGAGGCCCATCGCAAAGGCACGCGCCGCAGCCGACGCGTCATCGTGTCCATGCTCGGCGACAATCGCGAACAAGGACGTCAGTTCGGCGTCGACCTCCGGCAGACGCGTGCGGCCGATCGTCCGGGCAGCAGCGGGGTCCAATGCTTCGATCACCTGCACGCCAATCAAGCGCACGAGGCAGTATTCCTGAAGACTGACCCGGTTATCGGCTTCGACGAGCTGGTTGAGGACAATCAAAAAACTCTGCAATTGCGGTCGCGGTCGTTTGCGCAGCGCCGGGAAGGCGAGCGCCGCCAGCGGCAGGCGCTGCATCGGATGCAATTGATCCACGCTGGCCGACAACGTGGCGCTCTGTTGACGCGTTCCGGCGTCGTAGTAACGCTCGATCAGGTCCAGTTGTGCGGCTCTCACTTCATTTTCCGTGTTCAGCACGATGGCGAAAATGAGCGCGATTGCACTTTGCTGGCCATAGGCCGCGGAGCGAAGGGCATCCGGGATCGATGCGTGCAGCACGGCAGCCGCGCGGCGGTCGTCCGTTTCCGGATTGCCGACCTGCTGAACCACGTGCGACGGCGACAGGTTCACCGTCGCGGTTGCAGGCGGCAACGCCACGCCGGCGGCCGCCGCGGGCATTGAGAGGGCGCCCATCGGGACGAATCCGCCTATTGACGCGCCGGCGGCCTGCGTATCGCCGACCTGCTGCGGGTGCTCCCATTCGGCCGCGATCTTGTTGAACTCGCCGGCATCAAAATTCGGCTGGATACGGCGAATTCGCTCGATCAGTGGCGGGTGCGTCGCAAACACTGCCGAATAGCCGACGCCATCGCCGAACAGCATGTGAGCGACTTCCTCGGTGTCGTTATTGGCGAGTTTCGAGCCTTCGGAGAGTCCGCCGATTTTCTTGAGTGCCCCGGCGATACCGTCCGGTTGACGCGTGAACTGTACCGACGAGGCGTCCGCCAGATACTCGCGCTGGCGTGATATAGACGCCTTGATCATGCGTGCGAACAGCACGCCGATATAGCCGACGGCAAGAAGCGCAAATCCGAGTACAACGATGCCGCCGCTGTTGCGGTTGCGGCTGTAGCTCGAGGCGAACGCGATCTTGCGGCCAATTACCGTGATGACGACGATGCCGAAGATCACGCCCATCAGGCGGATGTTGAGCCGCATGTCGCCGTTGAGCACGTGGCTGAACTCGTGGCCGATCACGCCTTGCAGTTCGTCGCGAGTAAGCTTGTCAAGACAACCGCGCGTCACCGTGACGGCAGCGTCGGCGGTCGTGAAGCCCGACGCGAACGCATTGATAGCCGCTTCGTCCTCGAGCACGAAGACTTCGGGCACCGGCATGCCGGCGGCTATGGCCATCTCCTCCACCACGTTGCGCAGGCGTCGATAGGCGAAATTGGTCGTGTCAGGGGGAACCGGCGTAGCACCGAATTGCTGCGCTACCGCCGCACCACCGCCTGAAAGCGAGGAAACGCGATACAGCGATCCGAGCAGGATCACGGCCAGAACCGCAACGCTGACGCCGGCAATCGCGTGTGCGTCCAGGCGGGCGCCGCGCCCCCCCATTGCGAACAACACCACGATGTCGACTGCGACCACGATCGCAACGACGGCCAGCATAAACAGGAACACCATTCGCCGCGTCTGCTTGCGTGCCTGGCTTTGCTGAACGAAGAAGTTCATGGCGACCCTTGCAGGACGGCGCGGTCAGCGCCAAACGCGCGCCGCACGTCCGGTCAACTGAACGACACTTTCGGCGCCTCGCGTTTGGCAGCCGACTCGATTTCAAGTGGTTGCGCGGGCTGGAATGCGAACATGTTGGCGACCACCGAATTCGGGAACACCTCGCGCCGATTGTTGTAATTCATCACCTCGTCGTTGTAGGCCTGACGCGCAAATGCGACCTTGTTTTCGGTCGAGGTCAGCTCCTCACTGAGCTGCATCATGTTCTGGCTGGCCTTGAGATCGGGATAGGCTTCGGACAGGGCGAACAGGCGGCCGAGTGTCTGCGTGAGCATGTTGTCGGCGCCGGAAAGCTGCTGCATCGCGGCTGGATCGCCCGGATTCGCCTTGGCCGCCGACAAACCGGACACTGCGGAATTGCGCGCTTGCACCACGGCCTCGAGCGTCTCGCGCTCATGCGTCAGGTATCCCTTCGCGGTTTCGACCAGATTGGGAATCAGGTCGTAGCGCCGAGTCAATTGGACATCTATCTGCGCAAAAGCGTTCTTGTAGCCATTGCGCGCGGTAACCAATCCGTTGTAAAGACTGACCGCGTAGAAGCCAACCACGACCAGAATGACCAGCAGGATGATCATGCTCATGCTTTTTCCCTCTCGCGCGATTGGAATTTTTCGGCACAAAGCATAGCATCCGCAAGACGCTGATCCGGAGCCCGTATTGAATTGCAAGCCGACATTGCCGAACGTCCTACTGACCGCCATCGCTCTCGTCGCGTGCGCCACAGCCAGCGCGCACGAGCGCCGACACAGGACGACATCGGCGCGGCACGCGGCACACGACATTGCGCCGCAACGGCACGTCATGTCACCGCTCAAGTCCCTGCGTGGCTCCCGCACGGCGAGCGCGGCCGAGGTCGCCGCCGATTTCGATCAGTGGATGGATGTCATCGAGCAGGCGGGCGATGTGTCGGGTCTCGCCGTCGCGATCGTCAAGGGGAACAAGGTGCTGCTCGAACGCGGCATTGGCTATGCGAACTGGGCCACGCGCGAACCGGTTTCGTCGGACACGGTCTTTCGTCTCGCGTCGCTGTCGAAAGCCTTCGCCACGGCCATGACCGGCGTCCTGGTCGAACGCGGCGTGCTCGGCTGGAATACCAGGATTTCGGACGTGCTGCCAACTTTCGCATTGGCAAATCCAACCGACAGCCGCAACCTCACCGTTGGAGACATCCTGAGCCATCGCGACGGTCTCCCGCACAATACTTACGACGCGTTGCTCGAACACGACGAGCCGTATCCGCTGCTCGTCGAGAAACTGAAGGACGTGCCGATGGCCTGTCCCGTCGGCGATTGCTACGGCTACCAGAACGTCGCATTCAGTCTGATCGGGGACGTTACCTTCGCGGTGACCGGCGACTTCTTTGCGCACGAGGTTGAAACCACCCTTTTCCATCCGCTCGGAATGACCACGGCAACCTACGGGCGTGATGCGCTGGAAAGCTCCAAGAGCTGGGCGCATCCGCACAGACGCGCGGCGCACGCGTGGATCCCGTTTGTGCCGAATGAGACCTACTATCACGTGGCCCCTGCGGCGGGCGTCAATGCCAGCATCCATGACATGGAGCAATGGCTGATCGCACAGATGGGTGATCGCCCGGATGTCCTTCCGGAAAAGCTGCTCATCAAACTGCACTCGCCTCTGGTCGAGACGGTACATGAAACGCGTTTCTCCCCGTGGCGACGAGGTCGGCTGCGCGAGGCTCAATACGCACTCGGTTGGCGCATTTTCGACTATGCCGGCAACACGCTGGTGTTTCACGCCGGGGCAGTGGAGGGTTACCGGGCGATGATCGGTTTCCTGCCGAAGGATCGATTCGGCGTCGTCATGTTATGGAACTGCGCATGTGCGGCGCCCTCCGGCTTGCTGCCCATGCTGTTCGATCGTTATCTCGGCTTGCCGCACGTCGACTGGGCCGGAATTGAGCGCGACGACGAAGAAACAGCGATAAGCGCAAGCGGCGATTGAACCACCGAAGTTTTCCAACTGAAAGTCCGCGTCCGCGAGTCGGTGCGGAGCGCGAACGTGGCTGACGCGCCATGCCGCGTCGTCGAGGCGCGGTTGAGACGCCGTGCCAGAAGTACGTCTTGTGATTTTTGCTAGCCGCCGAGCTTGAACTCGATGCGTCGACGCAGTGTCGCTGGCACCGGTTTCCCATTGTCCAGGCGCGGACGATATCTGGCTTGCTGGACCGCACTGATGGCCGCCTGATCGAACACATGCAGCGGCTTGGACTCGATGACATGCACGTTCTTCACGCTGCCATCGATCCCAACGGTAAATTCCACTTCGACCCACCCTTGTTGGCGATTCCTCACCGCAGAGACGGGATACTGGGGCGCCGGTGCCTTTATCGGCTGGGCGTCACGCGTTTCGCCGCCTTTGACGACTGCCGGTTTGGGAGGTGCCGGCGGCGGGGGCGTCTCCTTGACCACGGGCGGTGTGGTCGCGACCGGCGCTGGCGGCGGCGTAGCTGCAGGCGCGGGAGCCGGGGACTGGGCGGGCGGTGGCGGCGGCTTCGCGGCCGCCGCCGCGGCTTCAGCCTGAGCGCGCTCGCCGAGTTTTTTCTTCGCGTCCAGTTTGCTGCGCAGGATGGTAAGCGAGTAATTGCTCGGATCGGCGCGGGCGAGCAGGTTGATGATGCGGTTGGCTTCGTCCAGATTGCCCTGATTGATCTGGTCCTCGGCGGCTCCGGTCGCGAACGGAAACAATTCGCGCAACGCGTCCTGGGCTCCGGTATTGGACGGATCCTTGGCAAGGATCGCCAGATAATCTTCCAGCGCGTTGTTTCCCGATGGTCCAACCATACGGTTTGCGGCCACCGCGGTGCGGGCTTGCTGGAACAGCTGGTCGACGGTCAACTCCGCCGCCGGTGCCGGCGTTGCGCTGGTGGGCGCGGCAGTCGACGCGCTGCCACCCTGCGTCGGCGCAGGCGTGGGCGTCACGATCGTCGCGGCCTGTCTGCGGTGGAACCACCACCCCGCCCCAGCGACCAGAACCAGGCCCAGAATGACCAGCAGCACCAAGCGCGCCGGTGCCATCGCGCCGCGAGCCGTGCGGGGAGAATTCTTGGCGATCATTTCGCAACCTGCTCCAGATCAGGAAAAGGACTGCATCTCCCGCGCCGCGACTTGACATGCCATCCGTTGCGCCCGGTCGGGATTCCCCCAGCGCCGGCTCCAGTCCTTGCGCGAATAACGCAAAGGTAACGCATTTTATCGCGCGTGTCGCAATCCTTCGTTCCAATTTCGAACCGATAGTCGATCGAGCGCAAATTGTTGCGCAGCGACTACAGTTGATACTGTTTGCGCTTGCGGTAGAGCGTGGACGCATCGATACCGAGCGTGCGAGCTGCGGAGTCGAGCGTCGCACTGCCCGACATGACTCCTGCAATGTGTGCCTTTTCGATTTCCGCAAGGCTCAGGGGATCGCCGATACGCGGCACCGCACGGCGCTCGTTGCCGTTGCGCACGATGGACAGATGGGTCGGCTCGACATCGGTGCCATTGCACAGGATGCTCGCGCGCTCGACGACGTTGGCCAGTTCGCGAACGTTGCCCGGCCATGGATAGGCGAGGAGCGCGCCGCGCCCCGCCACGCTGAAATTCCGGGCAGGGCGACGATATGCCGCAACACATCGAGCGAGGAAATACTCGGCCAGACGTTCAATGTCCTCGGGGCGCTCGCGCAAGGGAGGCAGTTCGAGGCAGATGACATTGAGCCGATACAGCAGATCTTCGCGGAACCTGCCGGCTTCGACCATCGCGGGCAGATCGTGATTGGTCGCCGCTACGATTCGCACGTCGCAGCGCCGCGTAACCGGGTCACCGACTCTCTCGTACTCGCGATCCTGAATGAAGCGCAGCAATTTCGACTGCAAGGCCATCGGCACGTCCCCGACTTCGTCGAGGAATACGGTGCCACCCTGTGCCAGGTCGACACGTCCGAGACGATTCTCGGTCGCTCCCGTGAACGCCCCGCGCTTGTGACCAAACAATTCGCTTTCCAGAAGTTCGGCCGACAGCGAAGGACAGTTGACCGTGACGAAGGGCGCCTGGGCGCGTTGGCTCAACCCATGAATCGCGCGCGCCAGAACACCCTTGCCGGTGCCGCTCTCCCCGGTCAACAAGACGCCGGCGTCAGTAGCTGCCACTTGCCGGGCCGTTTCCAGAATTCGGCGCATCGTCGGACTCGCGCTCTCCAAGGGAAGCGACGGCGCATGCTCCTGTTCGAGAAGCTCGATGCGTTGTTCCAGTCGACGCGCCTGGATCTGCTTGGCCGCCGCGAGCCGCAACTGATCCGGCGAACACGGCTTCACGAGATAATCCACTGCTCCGACGCGCATTGCGTCGACCGCCGTGTCGATCGACGAATTGGCGGTAACCATGACGACTTTCAGCCACGGCGCGTGCTGGTGCAAAACCGGCAGCAAATCCAGTCCATTGGTTGCTCCGAGCCCGTGATCGAGAAAGCAGACATCGAAAACATCCGTCTGGACCAGCTGCTCGGCACGTTCGGCATCGGGGGCGGTGCTCACGTGATAACCGGCATCTTCGAGACAGTAGCGGAACGTCCTCACGATTCCGGGCTCGTCATCGATCAGCAGAATGCGAGTATGTTCGTGGCCATTGCTGGATTCGGACATGGGCAAGAATTTTCCTGTTCAGTGCACTGGTGTGCGCCGTCGTATTTTCGGTAGCAGCACAGTTCCCGTTTGCCGTGCAGTTTGCATTGGCTTGCCTGTATGGACTTGCAAGCTGCCTGAAGCGAGCGCGATGCATTGTGCCAACCCCTTTTGAAATCAAGGTATTGGCGGATGTTGACCGATGGCACGCGCCTTGTATCAATTACTGCCGCCGGCCCCCGTTTGCCGCTCCCGGCTTCAAGGGTTGCGCCGGAACAACGGATACGAGGAGATATCCCATGCTTTATTACGCGCTCGTGTTCTTGATCGTGGCCCTGATTGCCGGCGCCTTGGGGTTTGGTGGCATCGCTGGCGCATCGGCAGGTATCGCCAAGATTTTGTTCATCGTTTTCATCGTCCTGTTTATCGCCTCCTTGATATTCGGCGGTTTGCGGCGGCGCTGACGGCTTGAAGCAGCGGACGTGGGCGGTTCGAAAGGATTGATGCCGCCGGTGCCAGCGCTCCGGGTTCTGGAGCGCTGGCGCCAGTCCAGGGACCTGACGGGGCAGGATTTTGCCAACGAGATTCGCCGCGAGGCGAATCCTCATCTTTTCGTTGCTGTTTCGCATGCAGTGCACTTGAGTTATCCAATGACCAGTGGCGGTTCAGTCGCTCCGTCCTATTGTGGGCGTTGACCTGTCCGCTCCGGGTCTGAAAGAGATGTCGTCGAGCGGAACCTGGTCCACCAACTTTTCGAGGAGTCCCCATGGCCACCATCCGCGATTCAAAAGAGAGCATCAATGACAGCGCCGAACGTCTGAGCGACACCGCACGGAGTGCCGCGAACGAAGCGAAGGACGAGTTCCACAAGCTCGGCGCGAAACTTCAAGCCAATGGCAGCGATCTCGGCGACGACTTGCGCGATGCGGGCGAGCGCTTCGCCGAAGGCACGCGACAATTCAGTCAGGCGGCCGCCGAGCAGATTCGCGAACACCCGTTGGCGGCCTTCGGCGTGGCGTTTGCCGCTGGCATGGTTATCACGCGCTGGATGACCCGACGTTGAGGTCATTCTGATGGAGACGGTCGCCGACGCGACAGAATCGGCAGCGCAAGAGCGCATTGCGACCGATCCCGTCGAGCAGGCTGGTGAGGCAATTCAGGCGGGGCTGCGCGTCGTCCAGTCCGCGCTTGTTTTGCTGCGCGCGGAATTGCGACTGGCACGCAGCAGCGCCGTAAGCCTCATCTGGCTCTCGTTCGCCTTGATCTTTTTCGGCGTTGGCGCATGGCTCGCGATCAGCGCGACCTTGGCCGTTGGCATCTATGCCATGACCGGCAGCATGTTGGCGGGGGTCGCTGCGGTGGGAGTTGCGAACATTCTCGGCGCCGTCGCGGTGTTATGGGTAATGCGCCGTTGCTGGCGTGACCTGTCCTTGCCGCGTACGCGGCGTCTCCTGTCCCAGGGTCAGAGCGATCAAGCACCGTGAGCAGACATCCCTCCCCTCGTCGCCAGGTACTGGCAGCAGAGCGGCGAATGCAAAGCGCGCTTGCGACCTTTCGACGGCGTGCAAGCGGCGTGCGGCGCTCCTGGACGCAACACCGCGAACAATGGGTTGTCGGCGGCGGTCTGGCGGCTGGCGCGACGGCAGCATTGCTTCCGAGGCAGGTGCGGGCGCGAATCGGCGCCCTCCTGCTGGGAGCCGCCGCGCTCGTGCTACGTTCACCGATCAGCGGCGTCTTGCTGGGCAGCATGCTGCGGACGCGCGGCGAAAATTCATCAACCGGGACTGAAGAAGAACAATAACCAGATGAGCGGGGAATCTCCGGAACGACCCGTGACCGGGGCACAGGTATCGTCGCCCGCGCTCGATCGCACCGATCAGGAACACGGGCTCCCCAACGTCGCGGAGGGACTCCATGCGTTGCCCCCGCGTAGCGGTCGCCGCAGGGATCGCCTGCTCGCAATCATCGTGGTGTTCTTGATTGTCTACGTGTGCTCGATTGCAGAGATCGTGATCGTGCCCATGCTCGTTGCCGTACTGTTCGGGCTCATGCTGTCGCCGCTGGTTCACTTGCTTGAAGGTTGGCACGTGCCGCGCATCGTCGGAACGTTCTTCGTCATCGCCATGCTCATCGGCATCATCGCATTGACGCTCGGAAGCCTGGCCACCCCCGCACGCTCGTGGCTCAATCGAATGCCGCGTGCGCTCGACCGCATCGAGCACTCGCTCAAGGATCTGCGGCGCCCCTTGAATGCGGCGACGAAAGCCACCGCAAAAATTGAAAAGATCACCGGCAGCGATGACGAGGGCGGCAAGACCGTGCATGTGGTCAAAGCGAGTCCAAGTCCGTTGACTGGCCTACTCAGCGCTGCGCCGATTGTCATCGCCAGTGCGATCGAGGTCCTGTTCCTCACGTTCCTGTTCGTACTGCACGGCGATACGCTAATGCGAAAGTTCGTGACCCTCGCGCCGCATCTTCGAGCCAAGCGCGACATGGTCATCGCCACGCGCCAGGCGCAACGCGATCTATCCGCTTATGTCATCACGATAACCATAATCAACGCCGCGCTCGGCGTGGCAACCGCGATCGGCCTCTGGCTGCTCGGCGTGGAAAATCCATTGCTCTGGGGCGCTGTCGCCGCGTTGTTCAACTACGCCCCGTACGTCGGCCCGCTCTTCACCGCGGCGATTCTGACCGTCGTCGGCTTTGGGCAATTTTCCGATCCGCTTGCCGCGCTAGCGGTTCCCGCCGTCTCGCTCGGCCTGCATGTGCTCGAAGGCGAGTTGATCACGCCGCACCTGGTCGGGCATCGCCTCAAGCTCGACCCGGTGATGGTCTTCATCGCGTTGATCCTGCTCGGCTGGTTGTGGGGCGTCGCCGGTCTGTTGCTCGCCGTGCCACTGATGACCTGCGCGAAACTGATCGCCGAACGCACGCCGGAAGGCGAACCGTTCGCACGGCTCTTGTCACGTTGAGGGCGCCGAGCACGGCGTCGAGTCAACTGATCGGTCGGACAAGCTTAGGGGGTGATTGCGCAACATCGCGAATGCGGTTGCCAAGCCGATGGCTCGGGGAAATGCTCTCCCTGCGCTGGGCGACCGCAGGGAGAGGAACCGGCCTTCGTGAATCTTCGTTGCTAGTTTCTTCTATCTACCGCTGCGCGGACACCTCGCGGTGCCGGCACAGCCAGATCGGCACGCAAACCACGCGGCCGATTTGCGGCACTGGCCTTACTTGGCCCGTTTCTTCGCCGCGGTCCTCTTCTTCGCAGTCTTCTTGCGAGCTGCGGGTTTGCGCACCGACGTCTTGCGTGCGGTGGCGGTCTTGGCTTTCGCCGTGGTCTTCTTGCGGGCCGCCTTCTTCACCGTAGCTTTCTTGGTGGCTTTCTTGGCGGCGGGTTTCTTCTTCGCAGCTTTTTTCGCTGATGCTTTCTTCATAGCCATATCGCGTCTTAACTCCTCGTCAGTTGGCAGTGGTTGCCCAGTAAAAGCGTGAAGGAATGCTTCGCACAGCAGATCGCTGTTTGTGGCATGGCGCAGGTTCGCTACCTGGCGTCGGGTTCGCTCGTCGGAAAGCAGTTTCAGAATGCGAAGAGGAATCGACACCGTGATCTTTTTTACCGACCCGGACTTGTGGCCGTGTGCGACATAAGGGTCGACGAATCGGTTTGCAGTCATGATTCCTTTTGATCACTTGTCATGCCGGCGCAGAAGCTAGCCCTGTCGCGCACGCGTGTCAACAATTTTTTGAGGGGAAACAAGGCGTTCCCGAGCCGCCGCCAAAGCCGATTCCGACCCGTAAACGAGGGTACTCGGGACGCGCAGATGTTCCATTGTATGGCCGTAAATACTTTTATACGGATACGTTATGAATATCGTTTCACATTGCCGCGGAAGGCAGGAAACGCAGCATTGGCGCCATTTCCGCGCGATATCGCTCGGGACAGGTACCACTCATCCGCCACATCGAGGCTGGTTGGTGTGTTGCGCCGGAGTCTTGCGCTTGCTGTCCGCATCGGTGCGGGCAGCGACCCTCAACGCGGCATGAACGCCGACAAACGGACAGGTCGATCAAGACAGCACGCGAGCCATCGCATCCGAGAATCGATCGAGATCCGCAACGGTTTTCGTCTCGGTGGCGCAGACCAGCAACGCATCACCGAGTTGCGGATAGTCTTCTTCGAGAGCGACTCCGGCCACGATGTTTTCTTTGGCAAGACGTTCGACAACATCCTGCGCCGACTTCGGCAATGCGAGCGCGACTTCGTGGAAGAAGGGTCTGTCGAACAACTCGCGCACGCCGGGAATCGAGGTCAATCGATCGCGCAGTGCACGGGTGTTTCCCATGCTGTTGGTTGCCGCGCGACGCAGGCCTTCGGGCCCGAGGATCGCCATGTGGATGGTTGCCGCCGTGACCAGCAAGCCCTGGTTCGTGCAGATGTTGGATGTCGCCTTTGCGCGTCGAATATGCTGTTCGCGCGCTTGCAGCGTCAACGCAAATCCCGTTCTCCCGTCTACATCCGTCGTGCGCCCGACAATGCGGCCCGGCATCTGCCGGACAAATTGCTGCTTGCACGCGAGCATTCCGAAGTACGGACCGCCCGATGAAAGAGGCACGCCAAACGGCTGGCCGTCTCCGCAAACGATGTCGGCGCCCCGATTTCTTGCATCCGCGGCGCCCCACGCGCCGGGTGGCTTGAGCAACGCAAGCGACAGCGGATTGACCACCGCGATGAGCAGGGCATCTCGCGCATGCGCCCAGTCGGTCAACGCATCGACTTCCTCAAGTACACCGAAATAGTTCGGTTGCGGCACGATGAGAGCGGTGAACGGGCCGACCTCCTCTTGCGCAAGCCACGCAGGGTCGAGGTACCCGGCGGATCCGACATCGAGTTCCACCACCTCGATCCCCTGCAAACCGACGATCGTGCGCAGCGTCTTGCGATACGCTGGATGCACCGTTGTCGGAACCAGCACACGGCGAGGTCCGTTCCTCAGGCAGCGCTCCGCCATCAGCGCCGCTTCGGCGAGCGCCGTTGCGCCGTCGTAGAGGGACGCATTGCCGACGTCGGTGCCGGTCAGGCGCGTGATCATCGTCTGGTATTCGTAAATGAGCTGCAGCGTCCCCTGGCTCGCTTCGGCCTGGTACGGCGTATAGGCCGAATAGAACTCGCCGCGCGAAACGATCGCCCACACCGCTGCCGGAATGTGATGCTCGTAAGCGCCTGCGCCGGCAAAGTTCAGCGGCGTGCCGTCCTGCGCGGCGCGCTCCTTCATGAGGCGCGTGACCTGCATTTCATTGAGGCCCGGCGGAACGTTTTTCAGTGCCTCGATCTTCAACGACGCGGGAATCTCGTCGAACAGGTCCTCGATGCTGGCGACGCCAATGGTCTTGAGCATCGCCGCCACATCGGCATCGGAATGAGGGATAAAGGGCATGAAAGTTCTCGCTGCGTCGTCTGCGCCCGTGGCGCCTGTGCCGTGCGTTGAAGACCTGCACGTGCAAGCGCCATGCAGGATGCAAAAAAACCATTGCGATCGCGTCAATCCCGATGACGCGACATGCGTTTCACGCTTGCGGCACGGCGAAGATTGCTTGCGTGATGCGGGGAGTCGAGAACGACAACTCCCGGAACAACCGCCAACGGCGCACGCGACGCCGTCAGCTGTTGATTGCCGTCAATCGTAATGAAATCGCCACAGCCCGATCAATGCTCGTCGTTCTCGATCAACTCGGCGTAAGCGTCGGGATCGAGCAGGTCGTCCATCTCTTCGGTCAGATTGTCCGGTTTGACCACGAACAGCCAGCCGTCGCCATAGGCATCCTCGTTGATCGTTTCGGGCTTGTCGGCCAGCACGTCGTTGACCTTGATGATTTCGCCCGAGACCGGCGCGTACACGTCAGACGCGGCCTTGACCGATTCTACGACTGCACTCGCGTTACCGACTTCTGCTCGATCGCCCACGCTGGGCAATTCGACGTACACCAGGTCGCCGAGCTGGCTTTGCGCATTGTCGGAAATACCCACGGTCACGCTGCCGTTGTCCTCCACGCGCGCCCATTCGTGGGTCTTCAAGAATTTCAGATCGCCTGGTATTTCCTGCATGGAATGAGTCCTGGTTGGAATCTCGGCATCGACGCAATTCTAGCAGGCCGTTCCGCCAACTTGCGCAAACAGATCCTGCGGGAGCAACCTCAGATTCCGGCCGCCGCCTTGCCCCCTTTCACAAAGGGAATGGAAACCTCGCGCAGCGGCGCTTGCTTGCCGCGGATCTCGACCTGGAATGGTTCGGTCGCACCGTTCGGCACGCGCGCGAAACCGATCGATTTGTTCAGCGTCGGGGAAAAACCGCCGGAGAGGATCACTCCATCACCTGCCGCGGCCACGACGCGTTGGCCGTGGCGCAACACGCCCTTTTCGTCCATCACCACACCGACCATCCTGGTCGGAGGACCTTGGGCCTTCTGCTGCTCCAAGGCGGCCTGCCCGATGAACGCGCGTCCGTCCCGCAGGACAACGGTCCACGCCAGCCCTGCCTCCCATGGCGAGACGGTCTCGTCCATGTCCTGGCCGTAGAGATTCATGCCGGCTTCAAGGCGCAGCGTGTCGCGCGCGCCAAGGCCGCACGGACGGACGCCCGCTTCCAGCAGCCGCTTCCAGAGTTCCACCGCCTTCGATTCGGGCACGACGATCTCGAAGCCGTCTTCGCCGGTGTATCCCGTGCGCGCGATGAACAACCCGTCCGCATCGGCGGCCATGAACTTGCCGAGTTTCTCGATGCGCTCGCGCGCCTCCAACGGCAGCAGCGCCAGCACCTTCTCGCGCGCATGCGGACCCTGGACTGCGATCATGGCCAGATCGGGGCGCTCCTCGACCCCGACCCCGAACGGCCTGGCTTCGGCAGTTATCCACGCCAGGTCCTTGTCGCGTGTGGCGGCGTTGACGACCATGCGGAAAAACGTCTCTTGAATGTAATAGACGATCAGATCGTCGATCACTCCACCCTCCGCGTTGAGCATGCAGGAGTACAACGCCTTGCCGGATACCTTGAGCTTGTCGATGTCATTGGCGAGAAGATGACGCAGGAAATCGCGCACGCGCTCGCCGCGAAGGTCCACCACGGTCATGTGCGAGACATCAAACATGCCGGCGTCGCGGCGCACGGCGTGGTGTTCCTCGATCTGCGAACCATAATTGAGCGGCATGTCCCAGCCGCCGAAATCCACCATCCTCGCGCCAAGCGCACGATGGCTTTCATTGAGTACGGTCTTGCGGGTCATCGCAAAGTCCACAGATGGGAAACGTGCATTATCGCGATGTCGCGCTTGCGTGTCTCGTCACGCCTTACGCGCGCTGACGATCGTTGCTCAATTCTCGCGACGGCCCGGCAGAATCAACATCACGGCCAGCCCGCCGCCGGGCCGGTTGCTCAGATGGACGCGGCCGTCGTGCGCCTCGGCAATTTCGCGCGACAGCGCGAGTCCAAGCCCCGAACCGCTGCGTTTGGTTGAATAGAACGGCAACAGCGCACTGCCGAGCACCGTTTCAGTCATGCCAGGGCCTCGGTCGCGCACCTCGATACGCCATTCGCGCCCGACCTCGTTGACCGCAAGTTCGATCGCGTCGGGAGAGCTGCCCGATTCATGCGCATTCTTGAGAAGATTGATCAGGACCTGCTCGACCTGGGTGCGATCGAACCAGCCGGGTTCGGCCGGCGCCTCGGAGACAACCTCGAATGGATATTGCCGGCGCAAGCCCTCCAGAAAAGGGCCCCACTCGATCCGCTCGGGGCGGGGCTGCGGCAGCTTGGCGAAGCGCGCATAGCCCTGCGTGAACGTTTCGAGATGGCGCGTGCGTTCCTCGATGGTATCGAAAACGACGGACAGGCGTTCGCCATCGCCGAGCCGCGCAAGTTCCCGTCCGGAATGCGACAGCGAGCGGATCGGCGCGAGCGAATTGTTCAATTCGTGGCTGATCACCCGAATGACCTTTTTCCAGGTAGCGACTTCCTGCCGTGACAACTCGCGTGTCATGCGGCGCAGCACGTACAACTGATGTTCGCGTCCCTGCAACTTGAACGCTCGCCGCGAAACGTGAAAGGTCTCCTCCTCGCGATCGAGTTCGACCGTGAACAGGCTGTCGGGACCCGCCTCGATCGCCTGCGCGAGTGCGGCCGGCGCCGCGGCGACAATGTTTGAAAAGAGCTGCCCCTCGAGCTTGCGGCCATCATTCAGCAGCTTGCGCGCGGCTACGTTGGAATAGACCACGTGGCCGCGTTTCTCGACCAGCACCAGCGCGGTCGGCGTGTTCTGGACGATTGTATCGAGCAGCAATTCGCGCTGAAACAGATTCTGGCGTTCGTCGCGCAAGACCCGTCCGAGTTCGTTGTGCGCGCTGACCAGCTCCGCAATTTCATCGCGACGCCGGGTGCCGATGGAAAAGTTGAAATCACCATCGCGAAAGGCGACGACGCTGCCGGCCAGGGCGCGGATCAATTCCGCCACCGGCCGTCCCAACTGTCGCGACAGCAACAATATCGGCAGCCCCAGCAACAGCACCGCCGCCGTCGCCGCGATCCAGACGGACCCAAGCCAGGAAAGCAGCGATGCGGTCACGAACGCCGCCGCGATTGCGGTCACGCCAAGCGCGATTGCGAGTTTGCCTTCCAGGGACACGAGGCGCATGCGGAAAAGGCTTCGGGCTGAAAATGAGGAACGGCTACCACAGATCGCCGGCCGCAGCTAGAGAAAACGGATGTGCCGGACTGGAGAGGATTATCGCGCCCAAGTCCGCACGCGCACTAGCCTCTGCCGGCCGCCGATGCCTGTGGCTGTGCTATTTCCAGCTTGCCCATGCGGCGGTACAGCGCCTGGCGCGACAGGCCCAGATCGGACGCAGCGACACTGATGACGCCCCGCGCGCGATGCAGCGCGCGTTCGATCTCCGCGCGGTCAGGTTCGTTGTCGGCGTGGCGGCGGCTTGAGGCCGCACGAACGGCGACGAGACCGAGGTCGCGCGGCGTAATCACCCCGTCGCGGCACAGCAAGCTGGCGCGCTGGATGGCGTTCTTCAACTCGCGCACATTGCCGGGCCATGCATGCACGGCAAGGGCCGCGCGCGCTGCTTCATCCAGATGCACCTCATCGGCGAGGAAGTGCTCGGCAAGCAGTGGAATATCCTCCTGCCGCTCGGACAATGGAGGAACCCGGATCTCGATCACGTTGAGTCGATAGTAAAGATCCTCGCGGAAACGACCATCGCGAATCATCGCCGGGATATCCGCGTTGGTCGCACTGATCACACGCACCTTGGCCGTATGCGTGCGGCTTGAGCCGAGGCGCTCGAACTGACCACTCTCGATGACGCGCAGCAGCTTGGCCTGGCCGGCGAGAGGCAGGTTGCCGATTTCGTCGAGGAACAAGGTTCCGTTGTCGGCGAGCTCGAAGCGCCCTTCGCGGGCGCGATTCGGGGCGCCGGTATAGGCTCCCGGATCGGCACCGAACAACTCGGCCTCGATCAATTCGGAGGGAAGCGCACCGCAGTTGACCGTCACGAACGGGCCATCCTTGATCGCCGAATTGGCCTGGATGATCTCGGCGATGCGCTCCTTGCCGACACCATTCGGGCCGGTGATCAGTACCGGAACGTCGGCGCGCGCAACCTGGCAGGCCAGCTCGACCACCCGTTCCAGCGCGGATGACACGAACACCAGTCCGCGAAGGTCGTAACGCGCACCGAGCGCATCGCGCCGACGACGACGCTCGTCGTGCATGCGTTTGACCTCGCGCGTCGCTTCGGAAAGCTCGAGCAGGTTTTCCACCGTGGCCGACAACTTGTCGTCTTCCCACGGTTTGGCGAGGTAATCGGCCGCGCCCGCCTTCACCAGTTGCACCGCGGTTTCGAGGTGAGTCCACGCCGTGAGCAGGATGATCGGCAAATCCGCTTGTTGCTCGCGTATCGCGTGGAACAGCGCGACGCCTTCATCGCCGGAGGTCGTATCGGCGCTGAAATTCATGTCCTGCACGACGAGATCGATGTCATCGCGTGCGAGCGCGGCGAGGCCATCGTCGGGCGTATGCGCGATAACGGTTCGAATTTCGCGAAGACCGAACAGCACGTCGAGCGCGGTTCCGACTGCCGGATTGTCATCGATCACGAGAACCGTGCGCATAACGTCATTTGCGTGTCGTCGTGTGCGCATCGGGTGCATAGATGCGCAATGGGGTAAAAGGGTTGCGTGATTTTATCGGGATTCGGGAACAGACTCTTGCATTCTCGTCCGTCGCGGCAAGCACCGTTGCATTCCGGGATCGTCTGAACGTCTGGAATGATCACACGCTCCGTGTAGCCACCGCGGGCGGTACCCTGGACGCGCGCAACGCTGGCCCAAGCACTGCAAGTTGGCCAAGTAGCCACAGGACAACGAACCCTACCGGCACGTAGTACCAAGGCAGGCGCGGAACCTCGTAGGCCCGCATGAGCCAGATGCTCAGCGCATAGGCCAGCACTCCTCCGCCCACGAGACCGAGCGAGGTGATGATGAAGTTCTCGGTCTGAAAGTAGTGTCTGATATCGGCGCGACTGGCGCCCAGCGCGCGGCGGGTTCCGATCTGGCGGGTGCGCTGCGCGACCCAGAAGCTGGCCATGCCGACCACGCTCAACGCGGTGATCGCGAGCAGCAGTGCAACAACGATCCCGAGCACGACCGCCATCATGCGATCGGACTTGTATCCGTCGTGGCGCACGTCCTGCATGCTTTCCAGATTGCGTACGATTCGGCTCGTGTTGATCCGGCCGAGTGCTTCTTCCGCGCGCGACATGAGTTCGTCGCGTCGCCCTGGTTGCGCGCGAATCAGATAGCGCGACTCGAGTCCGTACGGACGAATTTGCGGTACCAGGGTCGAGTATTCGGTTTCAGCAGTGCCAAGCCATGGCGCCTGCAGGCGTTCGACAACGCCGATCACGGTATTCCCGGGCTGGCGCTGATCGAGATAGAAACTCTGTCCGACCGCCTCCTTGCCGGGGAAGAGTCGCTCGGCGAGAGCGCGCGTGATGATGACACCGGGGGGCCAGTCCGGATCGTGCAGATCACGAAACTCGATTTCGCCGGGCGTGAAGTTTCTTCCCGCGACGAGATTGGCACCGAGCGAATTGATCGCATGGTCGTCGACCATGTAGATCGCGGTCGAAGTGGTCGGGGTTTTTTGCTCGAGATTGAGGGATATCGCGGTCGACCAGCCGGCCAGTCCCATCGGCACGCGATTGATCGGCGTCACATCCACCACGCCCGGCAGTGCACGCAGCGTGGTCAGATCCTGCCGCACCGCTGCGCGCACATCGTAATGCGCGCCGAATCCGAGACTGCTAACCTCGAACGTGTCCGCTTCATCGATACCGCTCGGTCGCTGCATGCGATCCACGCGCTGCACCACGATGAACAGCGCATTGCAGACGATCGCCAAGGTCAGCGCGATCTGCAACCCGATCAGGATCAACGCGATCCTGCTTCGCTTCAGGCTCGAAAGTATCGGTCGTATTTCCATCGCAGAACCTCGTGATTAGCCGATGGATTGGCGCATGGATGCGCCAACCGCGAAGGCGCAAGCGCCTGAGCGGGAGCAAGTGGCCCGGCTTTGCCGGGTCCGTGTGGGCGAAGGTCGGACAGGATGTCCAATCTTTCGCATATCAAACTTTCAACTGCACTGCCGGCTGCACGCGGCATGCGCGCAAGGTCGGATACAGGCCGGCGAGCATGGCCGCGCATACGGATAACGCGATCGCGGTCGCGATCATTGGCCAGTCGAGTCGCGCGACCGACTGCAGATCGTCATCGAGGCTGCGCACGAGCAGCAGGCCGAGCCATGCGAATACGAGACCCAGCACGCCGCCGGCGCCGCCAATAACCGCGGACTCGACGAGATATTGCGAGAAGACTTGTCTGCGGCTTGCACCGAGTGCACGGCGCACGCCGATTTCGCCCGTCTTGCGCATGAATTTCGCGAGCAGCAGTCCTATCGTGCTGACCAGGCACACACCGAGGAACGCGAATGCGAGCCACACCTGGATGCGTACGTCACGCGAGACGATCTGCTGGTTGGCCAGCCATTCGTTGACGTCGCGCAGACGATTATTGAGCGGGCGCGGGAACCGACCAAGCTTCTTCTGATCGTTTACGTAGCTGGCAAGGAACGAACGGTACATCGCAACTTTGGCCGGTGAATCGAGTTCGACCCAGAGCTCTTCCCAGACCGACTCGGAATCGAGGAACGCCTGGCGGCCTGCCGGCACCTGGCCCCATGAGGACGTCGAGCCGACGATGCCGAGATTGAGTTCGACCGCAGTCGTATCGGGCAGGAAGATGTCGGCCGGTTTGTCGAATGCATTGCTGCCGACCACGTCGTAGAAACGGATGCGCGGCCGCCACGCTGCGAGTACGCCCAGAATGGTGTAATCAACATCGCCGATGCGAAGCTGTCGGCCGACGCTGTCGGCTCCGCCAAAGAATTTTTCGTTGGTTTCGCGAGAGAGAACGACCACGCGCGCATGCGCATCATCCTGCACGTGATTCCAGGGACCGCCGAATGCAAAAGGCGGCTCGAACATCGCGAAGAAATCGCTGTAGGTCGCGCGACCAATCGCGAGTTGGGGCTTGAGCGCCCGGTTGTCCGGTTCTACCGGCAGCGCGACCCGGAACATCGCGGCCTGCCGATCCGCTTTTGCCGCCTGCATCAACGCCGCGGCATCGCGATAACTCACCTGGTCCGGCGGCTCGTCGGGCTGCCGGTAGGGATTGTCCGGGTCCCAGTTATCCAGTTGCACGTTGAACAGCCGCGCGCTCTTCCACGGGATCGGGTCGGTCCCCATCAGATGGAAGACTGTCAGCGTCGTCATGCATGCGGCGATGCCGAGTGCGATGCCGACGACCATGAGCGCCGTCAGGATCGGGTTGCGCCGGAGACTGCGCAGGCCGAGTTGCAGGTAATAAGTGAACATGGTGTCGCTCGCTCCGAAGGTTTCCGATCAAACGCTGCGCGTCGCCACCGCGGGCGGCACGCGGGAGGCACGCGAGGCCGGGCCGAGCACGGCGAGCTGGCCGAGCGCCCACAGGCACACGAAGCCGACCGGCACGTAGTACCACGGCAGTCGCGGCGACTGGTAAAAGCGCATGAGCCCCAGACTCACCGCATAGGTCAGCACGCCTCCCGCGACAAGCCCGAGCGAGGTGATGATGAAGTTCTCGGTGTGGAAGTAACGCAGGATGTCCATGCGCGACGCGCCGAGCGCGCGACGCGTCCCGATCTGCTTCGTGCGTTGAGCGACCCAGAAGCTCGCCATGCCGACGATCCCGAGCGCCGTGATGGCGAGCAGCGCGATGATGACCGCACCGAGGATCAGTGCCATCGCGCGATCGCCCGCGTAGGCATCGCGGCGCGTCTGTTCCAGCGTGTGCATCTTGCCGATGATGCGGCTTGGATTCGCTTCGGTCAGCTTCTGTTCGACCGCCTTCATCACGTCGTCTCGCTGTCCGGGTTCGGCGCGCACCAGATAGCGTGTGTAGTTGCCGTAGGGCATGTACACCGGACAGAAAGTCGCGTACTCGACGTCCTCGCTCTCGGGCCAGGGTTCCTGCAGACGTTCGATGACGCCGACGATCGTGCTCGTCGGCGGATCCTCGCCCATGTACACCTGCTGGCCGACTGCATTGCCGTCCGGGAACAATTTGTCGGCCAGCGCCTTGGTTACGATGATGACCGACGGCTGCAGCTGGTCGCCTAATTTGACGTTTTCCATGTCTTCGGGCTTGAAATTGCGACCGGCGACCAGGCGCGTGCCGAACGTGTTCATGGCCTGCGTATCGACCAGGTAAATCCCGGTGTCGGCAGTCGATGTTTTCTGCTGCGGCTTCAGGCTGAGACCCGTGCTCCAGCCACCGCCGCTCATCGGCACCGAGTTCGTTGAGGTCGCCGCGGCGACGCCGGGCATCTGCCGCAACAATGCAAGGTCCGCTTGCTGCGTTGCACGCCCGTCGAATCCCTGACCGAAGCCGCTGCTGCCGAAGACGAAGGTATCGGTCTCGTTCATGCCACTCGGGCGGTTCATGCGTTCGAGACGCTGGCCGATGATGAACAGTGCGTTGCAGACGATTGCGAGCGTCAGCGCAACCTGCAAGCCGATCAGGATCATCGACACCTTGCTGCGCATCAGCGCCGAAAGGATTGGACGGATTTCCATGAGAGGTTCCTTTTGCCCGCTTGCGTGGAAGCCAGGGACAACACGTCAGATTTTCAGTTGCGCGGCCGGCTGCACTCGACACGCGCGCCAAGTCGGATAGAGTCCCGCCAGCACGGCCGAGACGATCGACAGCACGATCGTCACGACGATCATGGTCCAGTCGAGCTGCGCCACGGATTTGTATTGCGTATACAGCGCACGCACGGCGAGCAGACCCAGGCCGGTCAGCAACAAGCCGAGAACACCGCCCGTCAGACCGACCACGCCTGACTCGATCAGGAACTGGCCGAACACTTCACGGCGACTCGCGCCAAGCGCACGGCGCAGACCGATTTCGCCGGACTTGCGCGTGAATTTCGCAAGCAGCAGTCCGACCGTGTTGACCAGGCACACGATCAGGAACGCGAACGCGAGGCCGGTCTGGACCTGGATGTCGCGCGAAACGACTTTCTGGTCCTGCATCCATTCGGTCACGTCAAGCAGGCGGTTGTTCACCGGCCGCGGGAAACGTCCGAGCTTCTTCTGCTCCTGCACATAGCTGTCGAGATAGCCGTGGTATTCGGCAAGCCGCTGCGGGGAATCGAGCTCGACCCACATCTGGATCCAGATGCATTCGGAATCGAGGTAGGCATCCCAGCCGTTGCCGGACGACTTCCAGCATTGGTTGTTGCCGCTCGAGCGCTGCTTGAGGTCGATCGCGGTCGTGAACGGCATGAAGAACTCATCGAGCTCGTTGCTGAAGGCGCCGTGGCTCAGATCGTAGTACTGAACCCGCAGATTCCAGTCATCGAGCACGCCGACCACGCTGTAATCGATACCGTCCATGCGTACGGTCTTGCCGACGCTGTTCTGCCCCCCGAACAACTTCTCGTTGATGTCCTTGGTCAGGACAACGACCCTCGCGTGACTCTTGTCCTGATCCCGATTCCACGGCCCACCGAACTTGAATGGAGGCTCGAACATCGCGAAGAAATCCGCGAACGCGACACGACCCAGCGCCTGGAATGGTTTCACATTCGGATTTTCCGGCTGGATCGGTTGCGAAAGATTGAACATCGCGGTTTGCTTGTCGGCCTTGCCGGCCGCCATCAACGCCGTCGCGTCGCGATACGTGACCTGGTCCGGCGGCCGGCCGTCCTCGGAATACGGCTGATCCGGACTCCAGTTGTCGAGTTGCACATAATGCAGCTTGTCGCTTTTCCACGGAATCGGATCGCTGCCCATCAGGTGCAAAACCGTGAGCGTCGTCATGCTCGCCGCGATGCCGAGTCCGATGCCGACGACCATGAGCGCCGTCAGGATCGGGTTGCGCCGGAGACTGCGCAGGCCGAGTTGCAGGTAATAGGTGAACATGTTGTTGCCGCTCCGAAGGTTTCCGATCAAACGCTGCGCGTCGCCACCGCGGGCGGCACGCGAGAGGCACGCGCGGCCGGGCCGAGCACGGCGAGCTGGCCGAGCAGCCACAGGCACACGAAGCCGATCGGCACGTAATACCAGGGCAAGCGTGGCGACTGGTAGAAACGCATCAACCCGATGCTCACCGCGTAAGTCAGCACGCCGCCAACGAGAAGCCCGAGCGTCGTGATGATGAAGTTCTCGGTGTGGAAATAGCGCAGGATGTCCACGCGCGAGGCGCCCAGCGCGCGACGCGTGCCGATCTGCTTGCGCCGCTGCGTCACCCAGAAACTCGCCATGCCGACGATGCCGAGCGCGGTTATCGCGAGCAGGCTCGCGATCACGATGCCGAGGATGATCATCATCGCGCGGTCGTTGCGGTAGCCGGCGGTGCGGATCTCCTGCATGCTCTTCAAGCCGCGCACGACGCGCGAGTGATTGCTTTGCATGAGCTTGGTTTCGACAATCTTCATCAACTCATCGCGACGGCCCGGGTCGGCGCGCACCAGATACGCCGAACTGGTGCCGTAGGCGACACGCTGCGGAACCAGAATCGAATATTCGTCGGCGTTCTTGTCGCCGTCGCGACTGCCTGCTCCGGGCCACGGCTTCTGCAAGCGGTCCACGACGCCGACGACCGTGTTGGGCGCACCCTTGGGGTCGATGTAGAACGATCGGCCCACGGCGTTCTGGCCCGGAAAGAGTTTCTGCGCAAGCGCCCTGGTGACGATCAAGCCGGCGGGCCAGGTCGTCGCATTGCGGTCGCGGAACGAAATTTCCTCCGGCTTGAAATTGCGGCCGGCGACGAGATCGAGACCATAGGCGTCAAGCCCATGTTCGTCGATGAAATAAATCGCCGCTGCCGTCGTGGCGGTCTTCTGGCCGGGTTGCAGGCTGACGCCCTCGCCCCAGCCGCTGAACGTAAGTGGCAGCGTATTGATCGACGTCGCGGCGTGCACGCCAGGCAGGGCGCGCAACAACGCCAGATCCTCGGTGAACGCATTGCGTACATTGAAGTCGTCGCCGAAGCCGGTGCTCGTCACCATGAACGTGTCGGACTCGTTCATGCCGGTCGGCCGCCCGACCTTGTCGACGCGCTGCGAAATGATGAACAGCGCATTGCACACGATGGCCAGCGTCAGTGCGATCTGCAGGCCGATCAGGATCAGCGCGACCTTGCTGCGCATCAGGGCGGAAAGTATCGGACGGATTTCCATGCTGCGTCCTCGGCTGGGTTACTGGGTCTTCAGTTGCGTGGCCGGAGCGATCTGGCAGGCGCGCCAGGTCGGGTACACGCCGGCAAGGAGGGCCGCCACGACCGCAAGCGCAATCGTCGTCAGCACCATCGTCCAGTCGAGCTGGGCAACGCCGCCGAAACCCTGGTACAGCGAACGCACGAGCCACAGCCCGAGGCCGGTCAGCAGCAGGCCGATCACGCCGCCGCTGATACCAATCACGCCCGCCTCGATAAGGTGCTGGCCGAACAACTGCGGTTTGCTGGCGCCGAGCGCGCGACGCAAGCCGATTTCGCCGGACTTGCGCATGAACTTCGCGAGCAGCAAGCCAACCGTGTTGATCAGGCACACGATGAGGAACGCGAAAGACAGCCACACCTGAATCTGCACGTCGCGCGGCACGACTTTCTGCGAATCGAGCCAGTCGGTCACATTCAGCAACCGGTTGTTGAGCGGCCGCGGGAAGCGACCGAGTTTTTTCTGTTCCTCTACATAGTTCGAGAGGAACGAGGAATAGGCTTGCGCTTTTGCGGGCGAATCCAGTTCCACCCAGAACTGGTTCCAGACGCACTCCGACGCGAGATAGCCATCCCAGCCCGGGCTGGAATTTTCCCAGCAGTTGTTGTTGCCCGACGAACCCGTCTTGAGTTCGATTGCGGTCGTGAACGGAATGTAGAACTCTTCCGGCGCGTTGAGCGTGCCATTGGTCAGGTCGTAGAACTTCACGCGCGGTTGCCACGTGTCCAGCACACCGCTGATCGTGTAGTCGACATTGTTGAGCCGTACGCTCTTGCCGACGCTGTTCTGTCCGCCAAACAACTTCTCGTTGGTGTCCTTGCTGAGTACCACAACGCGCGCATGCGCGGAATCCTGCGCCCGTCCCCACGGTCCGCCGTACTGGAACGGCGGCTCGAACATCGGGAAGAAATCCCCGAAGGTCGCGCGCCCGAGCGCCATGAACGGCTTGACCTCGGGATTCGCGGGCTGGATCGGATAGGACACCTTGTACATCGCAGCCTGCCGATCGGCTTTCGCGGCCTGCATCAGTGCCGTCGAATCCCGATAGGTCAGCTGATCGGGCGGCGAACCATCCTCGTCGTAGGCCTGGTTCGGATCCCAGTTGTCGAGTTGCACGTAGAACAGCTTGTCGCTCTTCCACGGAATCGGATCACTGCCCATCAGGTGAAGGACGGTGAGCGATGTCATGCTCGCGGCAATACCGAGCGCGATGCCGAACACCATGAGTCCGGTCAGCACCGGATTGCGTCGGAGGCTGCGCAGGCCGAGTTGCAGGTAGTAGCCGAACATGATCGCTTCCTGCTCTATGCCGAGGTCGGGATGCGATCGTCGTCGCGCACGCTGCTGCCGAGATTCGGCTCGTCGTCGAAGTCGGTAACCTGGCCGTCGATGATGTGCACGTTGCGATGTGCGCGCGCGGCGAGTTCCGGGTCGTGCGTGACCATGACAATGGTCGTGCCTTCGCGATTGATTTCCTCGAGCAGCTCGAGCACGCCGCGCGCCATCAGCGAATCGAGGTTGCCGGTCGGTTCGTCGGCCATGAGCAGGCGCGGTGAACCGGCCAGCGCGCGCGCGATCGCGACACGTTGCTGCTGACCACCAGACAGTTCGGACGGGTAATGCTTCATGCGTGAAGCGAGACCGACGCGCCCGAGCGCTTCGTCGATGCGGCGCTTGCGCTCGGCCGAGTCGAAACCGCGATAGCGCAACGGCACATCGACGTTGTCGGCGATATCGAGGTCGGGGATCAGATTGAAGCTCTGGAAGATGAAACCGATCTTCTCGTTGCGCAGGCGCGAGCGCTCGCGGTCGTTCATGCCATGCACGTCGACGCCGTCGAGCAGGTATTCACCGGCGGTGAATTCCTCGAGCAGGCCGGCGATGTTCAGGAACGTCGTCTTGCCCGAACCGGACGGGCCGGTCACGGCGACGAATTCGCCTTCGCGCACGTGGATCGAGAAATCACGCAGCGCATAGGTCTCGATCAGATGCGTGCGATAGATCATCTGCAGATGGGTCATTCTGAGCATGGCGGACTCGCAATTGGGTAGTGGGAAGTGGGATCTAGTTGAAAAGTGCGGCCAGGGACGGCCGCTTCTTGATCTGCCCTTCTCATCAGGGACGATGGACAAATTAGTGAATCGAAACGCGTTGCGCACCGTTGAATGCATCGGTGCCGGAAATGACAAGGCGATCGCCTTCCTTGACTCCCGACACGATTTCGACCGCGTTGAGGCTGGTCGCACCGACCTGGATCGACGTGCGTTCGGCAATGTCGCCGTGCACCACGTAGGCGACGCGCCCGGCGCCGGTGTCGACGAACGGTCCGCGTTCGACCATCAGCACGTTAGGGTGCTGGTCGATGAGGATGCGCGTCGTGAGCTGCTGGTTCTGGCGCAGTCCAGCCGGCTTGTCCTTTGCGAACGCGACGCGTCCGGTGACCTGGCCTGCGACCACTTCGGGCGAGATCGCACTGACCTTGCCCGCGTATTTGGTCGCGCCGTCCTGGATTTCGGCCGGCATGCCGATCGCCAGATCGTGCGCGAACACTTCCGGCACCTGCACTTCGACTTCAAGCGCGGAGAGGTCCACGACCGTGATCAGCGGTGCGTTCACCGCGACGTTCGCACTCTGTTGGACCAGCAATTGACCGACCTGCCCCGCCACCGGTGAGCGCACCTTGAGTTCGTCGACCTGGCGTGTGAGGTCCTGAACCAGCAACTGCTGGCGATCGAGCGCGAGGTGCTTGGTCTTGACGTCGAACGCAAGCGCTTCGCGTTCGAGCTGGACATCTTTCTTCGACTGCTTGACGGTCAGTTCGGCCTTGGACAGGGCGTCCTTCGCGCGCAGCACATCGAGTTCCGGCAAGGCGCCGAGCTTGAATCCCTTGGTGTTGCGTTCGAGTTCGCGCGCCGCGGTCTGGCGATCGATGTCCGCCTGGTCGAGCGCTGTCTGCACCGCGGCCTGTTGCTTGCGGCTCTCGATGCCGGCGCGCTCGACCGCAATCGTCAGGCTGTCGAGCGTCGCCTGTTCCTGCTTGAGTCGATTGGTCAGTTCGGGGCTGTCGACCTCGGCCAGCACGGCGCCCTTGTCGACCTTGTCGCCCGCATGCACGTCGAGTTTCACGAAACCCGGGCTCGGTGCGTACAAAGTCGGACTCACCGCCGCGACGACGCGGCCCTGCACCGAAACATCGCGCGTCAGCGTGCCGCGCGTGACCGGCGCGATTCGAAGTCGCGCAAGGCTCGCCGACGCATCGGACGAAAGCAGTCGCGCAATGCCCGGCGCGATCGCAGCGATCAGCCCGACAACGACGACAGCGGCCGCGATATAGAAATAGCGGCGTTTTCGGTTCGGCGCGCTTGTGACCTTCCTGTCCTGCGCCGAGGTATCGCGAATCATGCGTGGCTCTCCAAAGGGATCGGTAATCAGCACACATCGGTTGGAGCAAGTCCCATGCCACGCGGATTCGGACAACAACAAATTGATCTGCAAAGCATTTCAGGCGGAAACGCTCGGCGATTCGGCGTCCGCGGACACGGCCGGACAACCCGACGCCGACGAAGTCGCTGCAACCGACCGGTCGTCTCGTGCATCCTGATAACCGTGAGTGCCGCGAGTTTCCGCATCGAATTACCCGACGACCTGGTGCCGCGTGCGCAAGGCGGAGAGACCGCTGCACTCGAACGCATTTATCGCCTGTTCGAGCGACCGGGTTACACGCTCGCGCTGCGCCTGATCGGAGATCGCGATAGCGCACGTGAGGCGCTGCACGATGCGATGTTGCGTATGTTCGAGCGCATCGGCCAGTTCCGCGGCGAGGCTCCGTTCTGGGGCTGGCTGCGACAGATTGTCGTCAACGAAGCGCTGATGCGACTACGCCGCGAGCGCAGCATCGCCTTCGACGAGTTGCCCGACGACGACGGCTCCCCCGGGGCGGATCCACCGCCCTGGGTGCTGGCCGATGCACAAAGCCTCGAACGCGCAATGCAGCGCCTGCCTTCGCTGACGCGCAGCGTGCTGTGGCTGTACCACGTCGAGGAATACACCCATCAGGAGATTGCCGAGATGACCGGAAAATCGGTGAGTTTCTCCAAATCGCAGGTCATGCGCGGCGGTATGCGACTGCGAGCGCTGCTCGATCCCGAATTTGCAAAACCGGGCATCCTGCCGCGGTTTGCAAGCAAACGGTCGCGGCAAAGCCGCGCCCCGTTTGCCGCGTCAAGCACTGACGTGCTCGACGCGACGGCACATCCATGTGCCGGGGCACCTGTACCAAACTCCCTGTCCAACACCACGAGGTAGTCGCGCCATGTCTGACCGCGACAGCACACTGACCTTGCATCCGGACGTTGCGCTCGCCACGGCATTGCGCGCGTTGCCGGACGCGGCGCCGGAACCGGACTTGTGGCCGGATCTGGCGCGCACTCTCGCGCGGCGAACGCAACGCAAGTCGCGTCGCTGGCAAATCGCGCTCCCCGTAGCGCTCGCTGCCGGCATCGCACTCGCGCTGCTGATTCCCCGCACACCGACATCGCCACCACAGCAATCGCCGGCCACGACAGCGAGCGCAAGCTCCGCAGTGTCGCCGGCAACGGCAACGACCACATCGCACCCAACACCGCCACCGCGACGACCGACGTCCACGAACTCGCCGACCTGCGACGACGCTCGCAATCACTCGAACGCTGGATCGCCGGCTTCGCGCACGCACCGCAGGACAGCCGCGATCTGATGGCCGCAGTCGAGGTCGAGGATCTGATCGCGCTGGTCGACGTGCAACTCGGCGCGACACGCGACCGTGCCGATGCACTGCCCCTGTGGCGCCAGCGCGTCGCGTTGCTCGAAGACCTGGCCACGATTCGCGTCGGTGCAGCCACCCTCGCGGCCAACGACACCGGCGCGACCGCATCGGTCGCGCCATTCAATCGCATGAATTGAGGTCACTCCGATGAATCGCACCCTGCTTTGCAGTTCCCTTCTCGTTTCGCTCTGCTGTACTCCGACATTCGCGGCCGACTCCGCCGCGGCGGCCGTGCCGGCTGCACACGCGGATGTGCACGCGCATGCCGCGGCCAAGGCCACCGAATCCGCCGACTCCGCGCGCGCGGAACTCGCCGAGCTGCGCACGCAGATGCAGGCGCTGTCGCGGCGCATGGCCGATCTTTCGCTCGAACTCGGTGATGCCGGTCCGCATGCCTACGCGTTCCGTTACCTCGGTGATCCCGATCGCGCGATGATCGGCGTCGTCCTGTCGCCCGACGCGCATGGCGCGCGCATCAGCGCCGTGACGCCCGGCGCCGCGGCCGCGCGCGAGGGATTGCACGATGGCGATCTCATCGTCGCGATCGACGGCAAGACGCTGGACACGAAGTCGTCCGAAGCCGCGCTCGATGACGCGCGCGATCGACTCGCCGGGCTCAAGGAAAACCAGAAGGTGCGCATCGAGTATCGGCGCGGCAATCACTCACACGACGTGACGCTCACCGCCGAACGGCGCAAGGCCTGGAACTGGGCGCAGTTCATGGACGGGGACTTCATGCACGGCGATTTCATGAAAGGCGATTTCGGAAAGGGCGATCCGGCCCATCCGCTGCTGCCGAAGGATTTCGACCAGCGCATCCAGGCCGCGGTCGCGCGCGCGACCGCCGAAGCGACGCGCGCCGTGAACGAGAATGCTGAGGTCCGCGCGGAAGTCGAGCGCGCGCAGCACATTGCATCAGCCGTCGACGCGCGGGCCGCGCGCAAGGCGGCCGATCAGGCTCGCCGCGCGATGCGCCTCGCAATGCCGTGGTGGGGACTCAATCTCGCGCCGGTCGACTCGGGTCTCGGCAGCTACTTCGGCGCCGATCACGGCGCGCTCGTGATTTCCGCGGACGAGGATTCGCTGCCGGGCATCAAATCGGGCGACGTGATCACGCGCATCGCCGGCGAGTCCGTGCAGCGACCCGAAGATGCGTTGCGCGCGTTGCGCGACCAGCCGGCCGGCAGCAAGGTCAAGGTCGAAGTGCTGCGCCACCACAAGACGCTCGCGCTGAACATGGCCGTGCCGGCGTACAAGTCGATCTTCAACCTGCCGCCGCTGCCACCGGCGCCACCGGTCGAACCCACACCACCCAGTCCGCCTGCGCCCGAGCCGGTCGCGCCGCCGCACGCACCAGTCGCGCCGCCAACGCCTGCGCCTCCCCCACCGGTCACGCGCAGTACAAACGGAGCAGCGCACGCGACCGGAGTCGTTGCGGCAAGCGCCGGCGACAGAAGTGGTCCCGCCGACAACTGAAGGAAGTCGCTTGATCAAAAATGCAACATTTGATCGCGACGATGCGGTCGAGTTCTGCGGTGCACCACTGACCATCCGCGTCGCGCAATTGAATGTCACGCTTCGACCATGAGCTGCCCTCAAGCGCACGAGTTCGATATTCCCGAAAGCGGCCATCGCGCGGACAGACCGGCCGTTCGGAATTCCTGACCGGCGGCGCGAGCGCGTCAGATTTGCGCAAGTCCGCCATCGACGGCGAGCTCGCTGGCGGTCATGAAGCTGCTGTCCTGCGACGCGAGAAAGGCAGCCGCCGCCCCGATCTCCGCCGGTTCGGCCATGCGCTGGAGCGGATTCATCGAGGCGAACAGCTTCATGCCTTCCTCGCCCACCGCGGCCTTCGCGAGCTCGGTCGCCGTTGGCCCGGGCGACAGCACGTTGACCCGGATGCCGGTGCCCTTCAGGTCCTCCGCCCAGGTCCGCGCAAGGTTGCGCACGGCTGCCTTGCTCGCGCTGTAGACGCTGAATGCCGGGGCACCCGTGGTGCCGGCGCTCGATCCGGTAAGGATGATCGAGCCGCCCTGGCCCATCAGCGGCAGCGCCTGCTGGACCGTGAAGATCGTGCCTTTCACATTGGTGTCGAAGGTTTCGTCGATGTGCTCGGCGGTGATCTCGCCGAGCGGAAGCAGGCCTCCTGTCCCGGCATTGGCGAAGACGATGTCGAGGGTTCCGCGCTCGGCCTTCACCGCCGCGTAGAGCCGGTCGAGGTCGGCCTCATCGGACACCGAGCCCTTCACCGCGCGGGCATTGGGCCCAAGGTCAGCCACCGCGGCGTCGAGCACTTCCTGCCGGCGGCCGAAGATGAAGACGACAGCGCCCTCTTCGATGAAGCGCTTTGCCGCCGCGCGGCCGATGCCGGTAGCGCCGCCGGTGATCACGGCGGTCTTTCCATTCAGTGTGTTCATGTCATGCATCCTTTGTTGGAGTTGTACGGAATCAGGGAACTGCTTGCTAGAGGAAAGCGAAGCGAATGCCTTAGCGCGCCGTCATGCCGCCATCGACGCGGTAATTCGCACCGGTCATGAACTTTCCGCGATCCGACACGAGCAGCGCGACGGCCTCGGCGATGTCCTCGGTGGCGCCAATGCGGCCCAGCGGAATATTTTGAATCCAGGCATCAGTGGAAAATCCCGGAGTCGTCCTGGCAAACTCGTCGGAACCCGGCGTTGAGATGACGCCGGGCGACACCACGTTCACACGGACGCCGCTCGGCGCGAGTTCCATCGCGAGCGTGCGCGAGCAGTACTCGAGTGCCGCCTTGGCGGCGCCGTAGTGCGCAAAGGGACCGAACGGCATCGTCGCTGCCGCCGACGAGATGTTCACGACGGCTGCGGCCTTCGACGCCCGTAGCGCCGGTAGAACCGCGTTCGTGAGGCGGATCGCGGCGAAGAAGTTGAGCGCGAAGCTGTCATGCCACGCCTTGTCGGGAATCGTCCATGACCCTTCCAGGAACGCGCTTCCACCGCCCGCGTTGTTCACGAGAATGTCCAAGCCGCCGAGCGCAGCAATCGCTTGTTTCGCGATTGCTTCGACGCCTTCACTGGTGGTGACGTCGCCAGCGACGAACGTTGCCGCCGCGGGCATCTCGTCGTTGCATGTGCGCGCCGCGACCACGACGTTGGCGCCACCATCGAGGAGGCGCTGCGCGATGGCCGCGCCAATGCCGCGTGTGCCTCCGGTGACCAGCGCACGGCGGCCGCCGAGTTCTTTCGAGAGATCGAGTTTGTTGGACATGAGATGTACTTCGGGGATGGGATGGTGTTTCCGGAGCCGTGATCCAGGCTGCGGGGTGATCACGATCTTGCAGCGGTCGCCGCAGGCTCGGGTTCCTTCTTGAACAGGTCCTGGAAGATCAAAGGCCCCCAGCTCTTGTCCCCGCGCGCCTGCACAAGCGCGCCGCCCTCTTCGAGCTTGCCGAGATTGACGGGCGCGAAACCGAGTTGCTCGGCGAGCGCTGCCACCGACGCTGCAGCCCCTTCGTCGTCGCTTGACAGGAACACGGCCCGCCGGCCGCCCTTGACGCGCGGGTCGGTGGCCAGGGTGCGGGCGAGGAGATGATTGAAGCCCTTCACCAACCGGGCACCGGGGAAGGCTTTGGCGACGACGGTAGAGGAGACGCCAAACCCGTTCATCGCGTCGATGATCGTCTTGCCCTGCCAGCTCGCCAGATTTTTGCCGACCTCGCGATGCCCCTCGAAGAGAACGGCCAGGAAGATCACATCCGCCTTGAGCGCTTCCTGCAGCGTCTTTGGAACGACGGTGGGTCCGATCGCCTGTGCCTGTGACAACAGTGCCTCGGGCGGCCGCCGACTGGCGACCGCGACTTCGATGTTCTTGCGGGCGAAGGCGCCGGCGAGCGCTTGGCCCACTGCGCCGAAACCGATAATTGCGTAGCTCATGATTGTCTCCTTTTCAGTGCGTGGATTGAGTACGCGATCAATCTGGACCTCTTGACACATCAAAACAATTGACGAAATATTGCACAGTACGATCTATTGTTTGGATGTACATGCTCGACAACGTCACCATCAACCAACTGCGTGCGTTCGTTGCGGCATGCGATCAGGGAAGCTTCTCGGGTGCGGCGCGGAAGCTCAGGCGCGCGCAATCGGCCATCAGCCACGCGATCAAGGCGCTGGAAAGCGCGTTCGACGTCGAACTGTTCGAGCGCAATGCACGGAAGGCGCAGCTCACCGCGGCGGGACGCAGCCTCCTGCCGGACGCGCGCGCGGTGATCTCACGGACGGAAGAAATGAAGAACCGCGCCGGCGCGATCGCCCGAACCGGGGCGCCGCAAGTTTCGGTTGCCATCGATGCCTACTTCCCGCGCGCCCACCTGATCGACTGCTTGCGGACGCTGCAAGCGGAGTTCCGCACCGCGACGATCAACCTGCGGATCACGAGCATGCAGGGCGGCGAGAAGCTGGTGCTCGAAAGGGTGTGTGCCTTGGCAGTCACGATCGAGAACGTCCCCGAAGTGAACCCGGATGCCATCGAACGCAGTTGGCTATGCGAAGCGGAGATGGTGACGGTATGCGCGCCCAACCATCCGCTCGCTTCGACACCGAAACCCATCCCCAGGGACGAGTTTGGCCGACATGTTCAGATCGTCGTGACGGACAACCAGCCCGGAGCGGACAAAACCCAACAGGGTGTCGCGGGCAAGCGCCAGTGGCTCGTCAATGATCTCGGCGCCAAGCGTGATCTTCTCAAGGCCGGTCTCGGCTGGGGACACTTGCCACGTCACCTCGTCGGCGAGGATCTTGCTAACGGACAGCTCGTGGAACTCCAGCGCCGCGCCTGGCACCTCGGTCATCTCACGTTCGTGACTTCGCAGGGCCGGGGCTACGATCTTTCACCATGCGAGTCGCGGCTGGTCGAGCTTCTTGGAGCCTCAGAGCATCCCAAAGAAAATCGGCCGGCCCCTCGTTCTGGCAAACGCAAAAGCCCGAAAGGTCGCCGTGCGTGAACAACAGTTCGTATGGCTGACTGTTCGCGGACGAACGTTCGCAATGTAGATCAAAGGCGGGTTGTTTTCTGAATCTTCAATGGTCGCTTCGGGTCGCAATCGGACGCGCGCCCCTCAGCGCCAACGCGCGCCTGACTGCCGTACGTAATGACGGTAGACGTAGCCCCAAGGGATCGCGAGCGGCATCAGGATGACGCCGACGCCGATCGCGAAGAAATCCTCGGCGAAGGTCGGCGGCTGCTGGCCGGTGGACCATTGCGGCAAGCCGTAAGCCACCATCCAGATCGACTTCCAGGCGAACTCGAACATCAGCAGCGGGAGCATCTCGAGCGGGTACTTGAGGCCGAAGAACGCGAGCAGCCACAGGGCACCGAGCAGGCTCGCGATGACGCCCCGGCTGATCACCGGATGGCTGACCAGGCCTGGCACGATCATCTCGCCGAGCCCGATCACGAGCAGCAGATAGGTCGCGCGCAGAACATAGAGGCGGGCAAGCGAAACCTCCCGGGCGATGGTCGCGTGCCGGGTTTCGTTCGTAACGACGTCGTGAGTAGTCGTGATCACGGTGAACTCCTTGGGCTATGAAACGTTGCGAAGTTGTCCGGAGCCGGAGACCGACTCCGGGACGAATTCCAGAATGTCGCCAGGCTGGCAACCAAGCGCGCCGCAGATCGCCTCGAGCGTCGAGAAGCGGACGGCGCGGGCCTTGCCGGTTTTGAGGATCGAGAGGTTGGCCAGCGTGATGTCGATGCGCTCGGCCAGCTCGGTCAGCGTCATTCGTCGCTCGTGGAGCAGCTCGTCGAGCTTGACGGCGATGGCCATGTCACACCGTCCCTTCGAGTTCCGTGCGCATCGTCGTGCCTTCGGCGAAGACGCGCGCGAGGACGAAGGTCAGGATGACCGCCAGCCAGCCGCTGGGCGAAAACCCCGCATCGAGATGCAGCGGGTGTGCGGGCGTCGAAACGGATTTTCCGACCAGCCCGATGACGAGGCTGAGTATCTGCTGCCCGAGCAGAAACCAGGCGATCGCTTGCAGGCGGTCGGCATTCGCGGCGACGAAGGGATCGCCGGCCCGAACCGTCTGGACCATCTCGACCAGTCGCCTGAGCACGGCGAGATTCAGCGGGACCGCAGCGAGTCCGAGCACCGCAATCACGCGCATGCCCATGATCAGCGAACCGGACTGGGCCGCAGGTGGAACGCCGAGAGCGGTCATCGTCCATTGTTCGGCCGCAAACATTCCGACGAGGATCGCAAGGACAATTGCACCGTAGATCCAGTTCAGGACGATCAGGATTCGCAGGCCGACGTAGGCAATCGGCAGCGCGGTGGATGAGGGGCGAGACATTGACTGGGTGCTCCATGGCTGAGATATTGATAAACGATATATTATTTATCGATATTCGGCAAGCTATTTATCGAGCTTCAATAACTTGGCTGCCGGACTGGGCAGGAAGCGGCGGGCGGCAAACCGATCCCCCGGCTTGCGTGGCTTCGGGTCCGCCTACCCTGCATCCAGCTCTTGCCATCGCACGTACGCGTCATCCAGTTCGACCTGCAGCGCCGTGAGTTCGGCGTTGAACGCAACAATGCGCGAGCTGTCCTGCTGGTAAAACGCTGGGTCCTGCATCGACGCGCCGAGCTTGGCAATGCGCGTTTCCAGTGTCTCGATTTTCTGCGGCAGCGCGTCGAGTTCGCGCGCTTCCTTGTAGCTGAGCTTGCGCTTCGCCGATACCGACGATTGCGAGGCTTTGGGTTCTGGCGGTGGGGCCGCACGCTCCGGCTTGCGCTCGGTTGACGCGGCGGCAGCGGCGGATTGGCGTTGCCAATCCGTGTAGCCGCCGACGTATTCGCCAATGCGGCCTTCGCCCTCGAGCGCGAGCGTCGAGGTCACGACGTTGTCGAGGAACTCGCGATCGTGCGAAACCAGCAGCAGTGTGCCGGCGTAGCTCGCAAGCAATTCTTCGAGCAGTTCCAGCGTCTCGATGTCGAGATCGTTGGTCGGCTCGTCCATGACCAGCAGGTTGGAAGGCTTGGCGAACAGTTTCGCAAGCAACAGCCGATTGCGTTCGCCGCCGGACAGCGCGGTGATCGGCGCGCGCGCACGTTCGGGCAAGAACAGGAAATCCTGCAGATAGCCGAGCGCATGCTTGCGCGCGCCATTGATCTCGATGAACTCGGCGCCTTCGGAAACATTGTCGAGCGCGCTCAGGTCTTCGCGCAGGTGCGTGCGATGCTGGTCGAAGTACGCGATCTCGAGATTTGTGCCGAGGCGCACTTCACCCGCTTGCGGCGCGAGTTCGCCGAGCAGCAGTTTGAGCAAGGTGGTCTTGCCGGATCCGTTTGCGCCGATCAGGCCGATGCGGTCGCCACGTTGCACCGTGGTGGTCAGGCCGTCGACGATCAGGTGTTCGCCGAATGCAAAACGAATGTTGTCGACATCGATGACGCGACGGCCCGATGCCGCGGCGGCGCCAAGGCGCAGTTTCGCGTTGCCGCCGAGTTCTCGCCGCTGCGCGCGTTCGAGACGCATCGCTTCGAGCGCGCGCACGCGGCCTTCGTTGCGCGTGCGCCGCGCCTTGATGCCCTGGCGAATCCAGACTTCCTCCTGCGCGAGTTTCCGGTCGAACTGCGCACGTTCCTGGGTTTCCGCGTGCAACCGTTCCTCGCGGCGACGCAGATAATTGTCGTAATCGCCGGGCCAGCTCGTGACCTGACCGCGATCGATCTCTACGATGCGCGTCGCCAGTGCGCGCAGGAAACGCCGATCGTGAGTGACGAAGATCACGCTGCCGGCGAAAGCGAGCAGCATCTTTTCGAGCCACGCGATCGCGTCGATGTCGAGATGATTGGTTGGCTCGTCGAGCAGCAGGATGTCGGGATCGAGCACCAGCGCGCGCGCCAGCAATACGCGTCGCTTCATGCCGCCGGAGAGCGCCGAGAATTCAGCGTCTTCCGCCAACTCCAGCCGCGCCAGCACCTGAGTCACGCGCTGGTCGAGATTCCAGCCGTGCTCGGCATCGATGCGCGCCTGCACTGCCGAAATGGCCTCGTGGGCGCCGGGCCGATCGAGGTGATGGGTGAGGCGATGGAATTCGGCGAGCCATTCGCCGAGATGGCCGAGCGCGCCGGCGACGACTTCGAAGATGGTGCCGTTCACATCGCGCGGCACTGCCTGCGCGAGGGTGGCGATACGCACGCCCCCCTGCACGCGGATTTCGCCGTCGTCGGGACGAATCTCGCCGGCGATCAGTTTCAGCAGCGTCGACTTGCCGGCGCCGTTGCGACCGACGACGCACACGCGCTCGCCACGCTCGATCGCGAGATCGACGTGTTCGAGCAATAGCGGGCCGCCGACCGAATAGTCGACGTTGACGAGATTGACCAGGGACATTGCGAGCGTGGAACCGTGACACGACCATTCTAGTGGACGGTGGCGTCCGCGCCGGAATCGGCAGTCTTGTCGCCGCCTGCGAGCCACCCGTTACAATCGATGTCGCGATGTTCCGATCCGGCAAACGAGGCGACCCCGCCCAATGCGCAAGCGGATGAACGGCCACTCTGGAAGAAGCACCACGTCGCTGCATGCGCGCATGGCGTGCGTCCTGCTGCTGGCGGTCCTGCCGCCCGCATCCGGCACAAAGACGGAACAACCCGACATCGGCATCGACTGGAACCTGTCGGCGCCACAGGTTGACGCGACCTGCCGCGCCGGAATCGTGACGGCGCGCGCGCGGGTGAACGCGACCGAGGCGCTCGCGGCAGACGGCGGGACGGCGTTCGCGCACCTGCTCGCAGTCGAGAATGCGGTCGGTACACTCTCCGACGATCTGCCGGCACCGCTTCTGTTCGCGACCGTCGCTGCCGATCCGGCGCTGCGCGAGGCATCGGTGCGCTGCAACGATGCGCTGAATGTTTTCACGACCGGACTGGCCGCCGACCCAGCCGTGTACGCGTTTGCGCGCGACGCCCTGACGCAGGCGCGCACGCCGGCAGAGCGGCAGCTGGCGCGCATCTACGCCGAGAACGGACGACGCGCCGGAGCCGCGCTGCCCGCATCGAAGCGCGCAGAGCTGGTACGCCTGCGGGATCGCCTGCATGCACTGGAGAGTGCGTTCGTGCAGAACCTCGGCAGCGACAGGTCGACGATCGCGATCAGCGCCGACGAGGCGAGGTCGCTGCCGGACGACCTGGTCGCGACCTTCGGGAAGACGCGCGACGGCTACCGTGTGCCGGTGACCCTCGAAGGCAAGGAACGCTTCCTGAAGAATGCCGCGGCAGGCGATTTGCGCCGCCGCTACCTCGATGCGTTCTATCGCATCGGAGGCACGGCCAACACCCGGCGCGTCAATCAGGCGCTGACCCTGCGCAAGCACATTGCGCGCCTGCTCGGTTTTTCGAGCTGGGCCGACTTCCAGTTGAGCGCGACGATGGCGAAGACGCCGGCACGTGCGCGGGCGTTGCTCGACGATATCGACCGGCAGTTGCTGCCCAGGGCGAAGGCCGAAATCGCGAAGCTCGCCGAGCTCAAGGCCGAGAGGGGCGAGAACGGCCCGTTCAGAGCCTGGGACTACGACTACTACGAAGGGCAACTCGAGCGCACCGCGTTCGCGGTCGACAGCGAGGAAGTGCGCCGGTACTTCCCCGCCGATCGCGTCGTCCCGGCGATGCTGGCCCTGTATCAGCACCTGCTCGGCGTCGTCTTCGAACGCATCCAACCGGCCGACGCGTGGGCGCCGGATGTCGAGCAGTACGCGATTCGTGACGCCGGCGATCGTCGACTGCTCGGCTGGTTCTATCTCGACCTGATGCCGCGCGCGGGAAAATCGCTGCCGCCCTCGAATACGACCTTGCGCGCGGGTCATGCGCTTGCCGATGGCGGCGTGCGCCTGCCGGTTTCGTCGATCATCGGCAACGGACCCGCTGCCGCACCGGGCCAGCCGGCACTGTACAGCCATCGCGACCTGGTGATCCTGTTCCACGAGTTCGGGCATCTGATGCACGCAACGCTGTCCACTGCACCGTACGCGACGCTGAACGGCACCAACGTGCGCAGCGATTTCGTCGAGGCGCCTTCGCAGATGTTCGAGAACTGGATGTGGCAGCCGGCGATCCTGAAGAAGATCTCGCGGAACATCGTGACCGGCAAGCCGATTCCCGACACGCTGATCGACAGGATGGTCGCACTGAAGATCGCTGCCAGCGGTGTTTTCTGGACGCGTCAGGTGTTCCTCGCCCACTACGATCTCGGCCTGCACGGAGCGCGGCCGCCGGTCGACGCGAACCGGTACTGGTTCGAGCTGATGCCGACGCTGACACCGCTGCCGCCGATGCGCGGCACGATGCCGGCCGCGAGTTTCCTGCCGATCATGGGCGGCTACGACGCGCGTTACTACGGCTACGCGTGGTCGCGCGTGTACGCGCAGGACATGTTCAGCGTATTCGAGAAGGGCGGCATCGACAATGCAGCAATCGGCAAACGCTATCGGCGCGAGGTACTGGCGCCGGGTGGCACGATCGAACCCGGGCAACTCGTGAAGAACTTCCTGGGGCGCGCACCCGGTCCGCAGGCGTTCTATCGCGACCTGCACATGCGGCACTGAAGCGAGCGCGACGACGGTCCGCCAGCTTACGTCACGCCGCCGCAGCGTGGCGCATGTCTCCGCGTCTTGCCGCCATCGCCTGCTCGATCACCTCGTAGCCTGCGTCAGCGCGGTGGGCGCGCTCGCTGATCACGCGTCTCCACGCACGCGCGCCGGGCAACCCCTGGTAGAGACCGAGAACGTGCCGGGCGATATGCTGCAGGCGATCTCCGCGCGCGCGATGCGATTCGATGTAGGGACGCAATCGGCCGATCACGTCGTCGCGATCCGGCAACGGCGTCCCGAACAGGGCATGCTCGATCTCGGCAATGCGGAACGGCTCGTGGTAGGCCGTGCGTCCGAGCATCACGCCGTCGACATGATCGAGGTGCGTGCGTACTTCTTCGACCGTGGAAATGCCACCGTTGATGACGACGACCAACTGCGGATGTTCGCGCTTGAGGCGGTACACGCGCTCGTGATTCAGCGGAGGCACCTCGCGGTTCTCCTTTGGTGACAGGCCATCGAGCCAGGCCTTGCGCGCGTGCACGGCGAACACATCGCAACCAACTGCGTGCACATGTTCGACGAACTCGGCGAGACCGCGGTCCTCGTCCTGCTCGTCGACGCCGAGACGGCATTTGACGGTGACCGGAATCGTCACCGCGGCGCGCATCGCGGCGATGCAATCGGCGACCAGCGCGGGTTCACGCATCAGGCACGCACCGAATCGACCCGACTGCACACGGTCCGAAGGACAGCCGACATTGAGGTTGATCTCGTCGAATCCGAGGTCCGCACCGATGCGCGTCGCTTCGACCAGCTCGGCAGGTTCCGAGCCGCCGAGTTGCAACGCCAGCGGATGCTCCGCCGGATCGAATCCGAGCAGGCGCGCGCGGTCTCCATGAATCACCGCCGGCGCGGTCACCATCTCCGTGTACAGGCGCACGTGGGGCGACAGCAGTCGATGGAAGAACCGGCAATGCCGATCGGTCCAGTCCATCATCGGCGCCACGGCAAAGATTTTTCCATCGCAATTCAATTTACGGCCGGATAGAACCAATCTCATGAAGGGTCAACTGCCCACTTGTGTGCGCCCTCGAAAGGCCGCCGCGAAAAACTGCGGCAGGCTTCAGAACCGCGGACGCGCGTTTCAAGGCCGGGGGCTCAGATTGGCCTTCAACCGGCCGGATTCGAAGCGGCATCGGGCCATGCGAGAAGAAGATGCGGATTGTTGCACGAATGGCAAGTCAGATACTTTGCTCGCTCTTGTTTCGCCTGTGCGCGTCGAGGAATCGCAATCCAACCCCGGGTTCAGTCGCAATGTACCGTGGTGCGGCGGCATCATCGCCCAGTTTGTGCCGCAGCTTGGCGACGAGGACACGCAGGTAATGCGTGTCCTCCTGATGCACCGGTCCCCACAATTCCCGGAGCAGTTGCGGTTGCGTGATGACATGACCGGCATGACGAACCAGCAGCGCGAGCAGCGTGTATTCCTTGCGCGCGAGCGCGATCGGTTCGCCGTCGAGGCGCACCTCTCGGCGGGCGAGATCGACGAGGAGATGCCCATCGTCGAAGACGGGAGCGTTGCCGGCGGGCACCGTGCGCGCCCGCAGCAATGCGCGTACGCGTGCCATCAATTCCTGCACACCGAACGGTTTGGTCACATAATCGTTCGCGCCGGCGTCGAGCGCAGCCACCTTCTCGGATTCGCCGGCCCTCACAGTAAGGAGGAGCACCGGCACTTCGGACCATTGGCGCAGCTCGCGAAGCACCTCGCGGCCGTCGCGGTCGGGCAGGCCGAGATCGAGAATCACGACATCGGCGCCTCGCGTCGCCAATGCCGCGAGGCCCGCTTCGCCGGTCGCCGCGGTTTCCACGCGATAACCCTGCGCGCGCAGGCTGATGTCGAGGAAGCGACGGATCTGCGGCTCGTCGTCGATCACCAGCACGCAACCCGGCGACACGGGCGCGGTGTCCGGCGCGTGTTGCTCGTTCATGCCGATTTCGCCGGCGGCCCTTGCATGAGCGGAAGCGTAATGCGGATCGTCGTGCCGCGGCCATCGGCACCGGGCAGCGCCTCGACTGCACCCCCGTGGGCGCCGATCATGCCCTGGACGATCGCCAGGCCCAGCCCGGTGCCGGGGCGCCCGCGGTCACCGCGCTCGACACTGTAGAACATGTCGAAGATACGTTTGCGCTCGTCGTCGGGGATGCCAGGGCCGCGATCGCGCACGTCGATGCGAAGGCGACCATCCATGACACGCGCATCGATCGCGACTGCTTGGTCGGCTAGCGAGAACTTCACCGCATTCTCGATCACGTTGAATAGTGCCTGCTCAATGAGGGCGGGATGCACCCAGATCGGTTCCAGACCCGGGGCCAGCGTGATGTCGAAGCGCGCCCCTGGCTGGTAACGCTGCATGCGCGCCACGGCTGAGCCGATCAGCTCGTCGACACCAATCCAGTCGCGATTCAAGGCCAGCCCGCCATGGCCGAGGCGCGTCATGTCGAGAAGGTTCTGGATATATCGATCGAGCCGCTCGCCTTCGATGCGTATCGTCTCCAGGAGGCCATGACGGTCCTCCTCGCTCATCGCTTCGCTGTAGTTGTCGAGACTGCTGGCAGCGCCGATCATCGCGGCCAGCGGCGAGCGCAGATCGTGAGAGACGGATGACAGCAGCGCCGAGCGCAGTCGCTCAGTTTCGCCGGTGACGCGCGCATCCTCGAGATCGGCGACGAGCTGAGCGCGCACGACCGCTTCGGCGATGTCGCCACTCATCGCCTCGGCCAGCCGCCGCTGCTCGGGACCGAGCCGGGTCGTCTGATCCGGGAAGCGCAGGCCGACGACACCGGGATTGGCATCGTCCACGGTCAGCGGCAGGAACCACCAGGCGGCGCTCGCCAGGGTGTTGGTGAAGCGTCCGGCCGGTTGGCGATGCTGCTGCGACCAGTCGGCCGCGGCGCGGTCCTTGTCGCTCATGCCGAGGGATCCATCGGCGGCGAGCGGCTGGTCGCCGAGACGAATCGCGGCATCGACGCCGAGTGAGCGCTTGAACGCCTCGCGCCCGGCCGCGATGACCTGCCCGAGGTCTGCGGCACTCGCGAGGCGCCGGCCGAGCAGCTGCAGCGCCGTCGCATGCGCATTCGCCGCACGCAAGGCGAGCACCTGGGTGCGCAGCCTCGATGCAAGCCGTCCGGCCACCAATGCCGTGATCAGAAAGAGCATGACGGTGACCACGCCCTGGCGTGCACCGATGTAGAACGTGAAGCGCGGCTCGATGAAGAAGAAGTTGTAAGCCAGAAAACACAGCGTTGCGGCGATTACCGCAGCCGTCATGCGCGTGCGTGCGGCAACCAGCACGACGGCGACGATGAACACCATCGAGAGATCATCGAGCCCCGCGTAACGTTCGAGGGGCCAGCCGAGACCGGTCGCGAGCGCCGCCGCAAGGACCGCGACGCCGATGTCGCTGCCGGTCACGCGCCCGGCGACGCGGCGCGATGCGCGGCGCGCCTTCGCACGTTCCTCGGGCGTGCTGACGATCGTGATCTCGTAGTGCGCGCCGCGCTGGATGATCTGCTGCGTGAGCGTGCGATTGAACATGCGCGCGAACGGCCGCTCGCGCGTGCGGCCGAGCACTATCGCCGACACGCCGCTGCGCCCGGCATAGTCAAGCAAGGCGTCGACGACGTTCGCTCCGTGCAGCACCGAGGTGTCGCCGCCGAGTCGGCGCGCGATCGCGAAGGCACGGTCGAGCTCGAGCCGGGTATCGTCGCCCGGTACCTCGCCGGTCTGCACGGTTACGGCAGTCCAGGGGGCATCGCGCCGTTCGGCCAGGCGCCGCGCGATGCGCACCAGATATTCGGATTGTCCGCGGCCGTCGACGGCAACGATCACGCGTCGACGCAGCGACAGACCAGGAAGCCCGCGTGCCGTCTGCGCCTCGCGCAAGTCGCTGTCGACCCGATCGGCCGCGGTCTGCAGCGCAAGCTCGCGCAGCGCTGCCAGGTTGGACGGCGAGAAGAACGCCTGCAGCGCCTGTGCGGCCTGCTCGGGCACGTAGACCTTGCCCTGGTGCAGCCGTTCGATCAGCTCGCGCGGCGGCAGATCGACCAGGATCACATCGCGCAGCCGATCGAACACCGAATCCGGAACGGTCTCGCTGACGCGCACACCGGTGATGCGATAAACGACATCGTTGAGACTTTCGAGATGCTGGATGTTGATCGTCGTATAGACGTCGATGCCGGCCTCGAGCAATTCCGCGACGTCCTGCCAACGCCGCTCGTGGCGGCTGCCGGGAACGTTGCTGTGGGCGAGCTCGTCGACCAGCGCAAGCGCCGGCTTGCGTGCGAGCACGGCGTCGAGGTCCATCTCCTCGAGCGCATGCCCTCGATAGGCGAGCTTCTTGCGCGGAATGATCTCGAGACCGTCGACCAATACCGCGGTTTCGCTCCGCCCGTGCGTCTCGACGATTCCGACGACGACATCGACGCCGCGCCGCTTGAGCTCTCGCGCACGGCCCAGCATCGCGTAGGTCTTGCCGACGCCCGGCGCGGCGCCGAGAAACACCGTCAGGCGGCCGGCGCCCTCGCGCTTCAGCTCGCCGATCAGCGCGTCAGCCTGCTCGCGGCGGGGATCGTTCATCCGGTGGATTGTGCGCCGGCGCGGGTCATTTGCGTGTGCCGGCCAGCGCGTCGAGCGCGAGGTTGAGCTCGAGAACATTGACGCGGGGCTCGCCCAGAGCGCCGAACTGGCGCGGCGTCGTGTGCTCGCGAACGAGCGTTTCGACCGTGTGCGCGCTCAAGGCGTGCAACTTCGCGACGCGCGCGATCTGCACGCGCACCGCTTCCGGCGAAAGATCCGGATCGAGGCCGCTACCGGATTCGGTGACGAGGTCACCCGGCACCGCGGCTTCGGCGATGCCGTCGCGCCGTGCGACGGCATGCCGGAGGTCCGCGATGCGCTGGCGCAACTTGGGATTGCTGCGCGCCTGGTTGCTGCCGGCCGCCGCCATCGGATCGTAACCGGCCGCCGACGGACGCGGCTGAAAATAGCGCGGGTCGGCGAAGGGCTGCGCGATCAGCGAGGAGCCGACGATGTGGCCATCGTGCTCAATCAGACTGCCTTGCGCTTGATGCGCAAACAGGAGCCGGCCGAGCGCCGTGCCGGCCAGCTCGTAGAGAAATCCATAGCCAAGCAGCACGATGAGCGCAAACACGACGGACGCGCGCAACGAGCCGCGATCGTCGACCGATAGTGCATTCGTGTTCATTTCAGCCTCCGAGCACGACCAGCATGAGATCGATGAGCTTGATGCCGACGAACGGCAGCAGCACACCGCCGGCGCCATACACCAGCATATTCCGTCGCAACAGCGATACTGCACTCGCGGGCTTGAACCTGACGCCGGCGAGGGCCAGCGGAATCAGCGCCGGAATGATCATCGCGTTGAAGATCAGCGCCGCCAGCACGGCGTTCGCCGGGCTCGAGAGATGCATGACGTTCAGCGCCGCCATCGACGGTATCGCGGCGGCGAACAACGCCGGCAGGATTGCAAAATACTTCGAGACGTCGTTCGCCAGCGAAAACGTGGTCAGTGCGCCGCGCGTGATCAGCTGCTGCTTGCCGACCTCGACCACCGCGAGCAGCTTGGCCGGATCGGAATCCAGATCGACCATGTTGCCGGCTTCCTTTGCCGCCTGCGTGCCGGAGTTCATCGCGAGGCCAACGTCAGCCTGCGCCAGCGCCGGGGCGTCGTTGGTGCCATCGCCGACCATCGCGACGAGACGGCCGCCGGCCTGCTCGGCGCGGATGCGCGCGAGCTTGTCCTCCGGCGTCGCCTCGGCGATGTAGTCGTCGACGCCGGCCTCGGCCGCGATCGCTGCCGCGGTCAGCGGGTTGTCGCCGGTGATCATCACCGTGCGCACGCCCATCTCGCGCAGGCGCGCGAAGCGTTCCTTGACGCCGTGCTTGACGACGTCTGAGAGCTCGACGACGCCGAGCAGGTAACGTCCGTCGGCCACCACGAGCGGCGTTGCGCCACCGCGCGCGATCTGCTGGACGCGTGCGGCAAATTCCGGCGTGACCGTTCCGCCGAGTGCGATCACGTGCCGCTCGATCGCGTCGCTCGCGCCCTTGCGGATCACCCGGTCTCCAGGAAGATCGACGCCGGACATGCGGGTGTGCGCGGAGAACTGGATGTAGTGCGCTTGTTCTGGGTCGGCGGCATCGCCGCCGAGCTCGCGCGCCAAGCGCACAATGGACTTGCCTTCCGGCGTTGGATCCGCAATCGAGGACAGGAGCGCCGCGTCGCGCAGCGCGTCGCGGTCGATGCCGGCCAGCGGGTGGAACGCGATCGCCTGGCGGTCGCCGTGCGTAATGGTCCCGGTCTTGTCGAGCAGCAGCACGTCGACGTCACCGGCGATCTCGACCGCCTTGCCCGATTTCGCGAGCACGTTCGCCGCGAGCGCGCGGTTCATGCCGGCGATGCCGATCGCGGGAAGAAGTCCGCCGATCGTCGTCGGGATCAGGCAGACCAGCAGCGCGATCAGCAGCAGCGGATCGAGCTTCGCGCCGACAAACGCGGCGAGAAACGGCAAGGTCGCGACGACAATCAGGAACGTCAGCGTCATCGCGGCGAGCAACATCGTCAGCGCGATCTCGTTCGGAGTCTTCTGCCGGTTCGCGCCCTCGACCAGCGCGATCATGCGATCGAGGAAGCTGCCACCGGGCTCGGCGCTGACCTCGACGAGGATCTCGTCGGAGAGGACCTTGGTTCCGCCGACGACGCCGCTCCGGTCGGTGCCGGCCTCGCGCAGGACCGGCGCGGACTCGCCGGTGACCGCGGCTTCGTTGATCGTCGCGACGCCGCGGATGATCTCGCCGTCGGCCGGAATCAGCTCGCCTTCGGAAACGATCACGCGATCGCCGCGCTTGAGCGCCGAGGCCGCGACGCGCGTCTCGTTATCGGTGTCGTCAAGACGGCGCGCGACGAGATCGCGCCGCGCGGCGCGGAGCGATGCGGCCTGGCCGCGCCCGCGCGCCTCGGCGACCGCCTCGGCGAAGTTCGCGAACAGCACGGTGACAAGCAGGATCGCGGTAACCGCGATGCCGAAGCCGTAGCGGCCGCCCGTCGTTGCAGTGATCAGCGCGGCGAGCAGCGTGCCGAGCAGCACGATCGCAATGACCGGGCTCTTCAGAGCATGCCGCGGCGCGAGCTTGCGGAACGACTCGACCAGCGCCGCACGAAAACCCGCGGCATCGAGCCCGACCGCCGCATGGCGGCGCTGCTCTCCAAGATGGGGAGATGAAGTCATCATCGAAACCTCAAGGAATCGCGGCGATCGCCGCGGTCAGTGTCAGGTGCTCGCCCAAGGGCCCGAGCACGAGCGCCGGCATGAACTGCAGGACGGTCAAGACCACAATGACGGACACGAGTGTCAGCGCGAACGTCGGCGTCTCCGCTTGCAGCATGCCGCTCGTCTCCGGTGCGACGCGTTTCTTCGCCATCAGGCCCGCGACCCAAAGCGGCACGATCAGCGCGCTGTAGCGACCGAGGATCAGCGCCACGACGCAGGTCAGGTTCCACCACGGCGTGCCGTCACCGAGTCCTTCAAAGCCAGAGCCGTTGTTCGCGAATGCGGAGGTGTACTCGTAGAACACCTGGCTGATGCCGTGAAAGCCGGGATTCGAGTTGCCGGTGAATTGGGGCAGCGCGACCGTGAGCGCGGTCAAACCGAGAACGACGAACGGCTGCAGCAGAATCAGGAGTGCGAGCAGTCGGATCTCCGGTGCCTCGATCTTGCGGCCGAACAGCTCCGGTGTGCGCCCGGTCATGAGGCCGGCAAGGAACGCGGCGAGCAGGAGATAGACGAGGAACTGCTGCAGGCCGCAGCCGACGCCGCCCCAGATCGCGTTGATCAGCATGTTCGCGATCGCGACGCCACCGGTCAGGGGTGCCAGCGAATCGTGCATCGAGTCGACCGAGCCGTTACTGGTCTGGGTCGTCAGTGCCGCCCACAGTGCGGAATCGGATGCGCCAAAGCGCGTCTCCTTGCCTTCCATCAATGCGATGTCGTGCGACGTCGACGAATGCGCTTCCGACCAGACGGCGGCGCCGGTCGAGAGCGCGGACATCAGCAGCATCGAGCCGAACACGAGCGCGGTCAGCTTCCGGCGGCCGGTAAATGGGCCGACCATGAACGTCACCGCGACCGGAATCAGGATGATTGCAAGGGTTTCGAGGAGATTCGACAACGGCGTCGGATTCTCGAGCGGCACGGCGCTGTTCGGTCCGTACCAGCCGCCGCCGTTGGTGCCAAGCTGCTTCACGGCGACCATCGGAGCGACCGGGCCGAGCGGAATGTGCTGTGTCTTCATCTCGACGCTCGAATCGAGAGGCGTGAAGCTCGGACCACCATGGAGCGTCGCCGGCACGCCTTGCGAGGCGAGCAACACGGTCCACATCAGCGCCAGCGGCAGGAAGAAGCGCAGCGTCGCGCGCGTGACGTCGACCCAGTAGTTGCCGACGTCGCGCTCGGCGCCCTCCTCGTGATCGGCGCCGGCCGTGGCAGTCTCGGCGGCCATCTGCTCGCGCCCGCCGAAGAGACCGCGCAACGTCGCGACCACGATGGCGAGACCCATCATCGGCGTGATGACCTGCAGGCCGACGATGCCGATCATCTGCGACAAGTAGCTCAGCTGCGCCTGCCCCGAATAGTGCTGCTGGTTCGTGTTCGTCAGGAACGACACCATCGTGTGCAGCGCGAGATCCCACGACATGTTCGGTGCATGGTCGGGATTGAGCGGCAGCCATGCCTGCATCATGAATTGCAGCCAGACGACCAGGCCGAGCACGAGGTTGCTGAGCACGAACGCTTTCGCGTAGCCCTTCCACGACATGCCGCGCCGGCCATCAATGCCGAGCACGCGATAGATCGCGCGCTCGAGCGGGCCGAAGACGCGATCGAACGGCGCCGGGCCGCCTCGCATCACGCGCGCGAGGTAATGGCCAAGCGGCCAGCCGAGGCCGATCGCGAGGCCGAAGACAATGAGAATCTCAATCATGACAGTCGCCTCGACAGTTCAGAAATCTTCGGGTCGCACAATCACGTAGAGGAGGTATGCCGCCCCCGCGACCACCGAGATGACACATACGTAGATCAACCAGGCGGGCATCGCCGTTCTCCGTCAGAAGGACGCCTGCAGCGCTGCTTCGATGCGGCTGCCGGCATAGGAATCGCCAAAAATGGTCTTTGCTCCGGAATCAGTGGCGTGCGCGGTGATGCGAAGCTCCACCGGTGCCTTGAGTGTCCAGATCGCGCTCAACTGGCCGTGGACGTAACTCTCGCCGTAGACGTCATTCAACGCGTAGTACCCGACCGCAGCTTCCAGGCGGAATCGGTCGTCGAACGGGATCCGCGCACCGATCTGCGTGTAAATGCCGCTTTCGTCGCTGGCCAGCGCCTCCGGCGAGTAGCCAACTGACAGCCAGTAATTCCGCGCGTACGTGATCGTGCCATTCAGCTCCGTCCAGTCGAGATCGGTCTTTGCGCCCGGATACCGGTAGTGCAGCACGTTCACGTCCAGCGCCCAGTCTTCGGTCAGGTCCTTGCCCCAGCCGACGGTGAAATCAAGCTCGGTGTGGGCGCCGACCTCGGGTCCGAACTTGACGTTCGAGCCCCAGACCGAACCGTAGAATCCCGAGTCGCCGGAGAATTTGAGGCCCGCCTGCACGGCGGGATCGCCCTGCGTTTGGGTGGTGCCGCGCCAGACATAGTCGGTGGTCAGGGTGCCGTTGCCGCTGAAGGTGCCAGCTTGGCAGCACGAACCCGCGGAGAGCAGCGCAAGACCGAAGCTCCCCACCACCAGGATCGGCATGACATCGGCGCAATACGAGGAGAACCGCATGAAGGCTCAAGAAGATCTCGTCCCGATTGGACGCGGCATTCTTGAACAGGGCGTCGTAAAGTCTCTATGCGCGAAATCGGCACACCCATAAAATCTTCGTAAAATCACGCTAACCTTTGGAATTACTTCTGGCGGCGTTACAACGGATGTGGAGTGGTTCGACCACGGGCATGTTCGCGCTTGAGCCGGTAAACACGTTCGTAGTTGAGCGGCGGCACCTCGCGGTTTTCCTTCGGCGACAGACGCTTGAGCCAGGCCTTGCGCGCATGCACGACGACCACGTTGCATCCGGCCGCGTGGACATGCTCGACGAACTGAGCGAGGCCGGTGTCCTCGTCCTGATCGTCGACGCCGAGCCGACATTCACGGTGACCGGACTCTTCACTGCTGCACGCATCGCCGCAACGCACTCCGCGACCAGGATGGGTTCGCGCATCAGGCAGGCCCCGAAGCGACCCGACTGCACGCCATCCGAGGGGCAACCGACGTTGGGATTGATCTCGTCGAAGCCGAGATCCGCACCGATGCGTGCCGCTTCGACCTGTTTGGCGGCGTCCGATCCGCCGAGCTGCAACGCGGGCGGGTGCTCGGCCGGATCGAAACCAAGCAGACGCGTGCGACCCCCATGAATGAACGCGGGCGCAGTGACCATCTCGGTGTACAGCCGTGCGTCGGGCGCCACCAGCCGATGGAATAGCGGCAATGCCGATCGGCCCAGTCCATCATCGGGGCTATACAGATGGAATATGCACCAGTTTCCATAAAGTTATAAAGCGTACAAGAGAAAATATGTAGCTGGTATACTAAATTGATGTAAGCGTTTGGTGCGAAATGCAGAGTGAGATCCTTGTGCTTCCTTTCGCAACTGGCCTTCGAATCCATCCGTCGTCATTACTTCTCAATTGCACCGAATGTCCAATGGGCTTGGGCAATGATAAGTCCATCCCATTCTTTGGCCTCGAATTACCTACACTGACTCCTGCAAACAGTGATGTGGCGAAGCAACTCAAGGAAGTTCACGAAACCGTTGGCACGATGGGCTACGTGCTCATTGGAATACACGCGGCCGCCGCGCTTATTCACCACTACGTTGTTCGCGACAACACGCTACGACGTATTTTGCCGAGGTGGAGCTAAGCGCTTGGTCAGTGCACTACCAGCACCGGTACTTCGCATTCAGACAGAACACGCGCTGTCACCGAACCGAGTAAGACATTCTTCAGCGCGGTTCGACCATGGGAGCCCATGAGGACGAGGTCGTACTTACCGTCCTCGGCTTTTCGTGAAATGCAGTACGGTGCGTTTCCCGCCGTGTGCGCCTCGTCAAAGACGATACCTGCGCGCTTGAGGCGCTGCCGCGCGCCTTTCAAACAATTATCGCTGCTTTCCGTGTGAATCTGTGCCACGCGTTCTTCACCAAGTGCCGAAGACACCCGGTCGAGCATTGGAAGATCCACATAGAACAACGTCACCTTGAGGTCCTTTACCTGTCTACGCAGGGACTTCGTCAGGTATTGGGCAGCGCGATGCGAACATTCGCTGCCATCGGATGCAAAGAGAACTTTCATATAGCATCTCCTATCAAGACTGAGTGCGCGGCACAGCACGTCCCAACACGCGCTGCACTGTGGCGGAAAGTTTTGCCACGTCAAAAATCAGGGCCGACGCCAAGCCCAATGCCAAGGCTGCAAACACGAGTTTGCCGGACGGCATTTGGAACTGGAACAAGCGCTCAAGCGCTGGGACCGTAATGCACGCCGCAACAATGGCCGTTGCCACCGCAGCGACGGTCCAGTAGGCGCCATGTTCTGGAGAAAATAGGTTCGCGATGGTCGACTTGCGTGTTGCCACGACACGAATCAGCGCGATGTTTCCGGCGGTGAATGCGATGAATGCAACGGTGCGAGCCACATTTGTCTCCGTGCCGGCTCCGAGCGCAGCCACGTAGAGACCGAACGAGGCGGCAAGCAGCAGCAATCCTTGTATGCAGGCGAGGAGAAGTTGCGGCAGCCCAAGCAGCAGTTCGTTTGCGCGCCGGGGCGGTTGTCCCATGGTTCCCGCTTCAACCGGCTCGTTTTCAAAAGCAATCGCGCAGATGGGGTCGATCACCATTTCGATCAGAACGACATGCATCGGCAACAGCAGTGGCGGCATACCAAGCAGGAGCGGTAGAAGCGCAAGACCACAGATCGGTATGTGTATCGCAGCAATATAGATGGAGGCCTTGCGCAGGTTGTCGAAGATACGTCTGCCCATCTCGATGCCGGCGATGAGATGTCCGAGATCATCTTCCAGCAATACGATCGACGCCGCTTCGCGTGCGACGTCCGTGCCTCTGGTGCCCATCGCCAAACCGATGTGCGCGGCCTTCAGCGCAGGCGCATCGTTGACGCCATCGCCGGTCATGGCGACAACCTCGCCGTTGCTCTTGAACGCGCGTACGAGGCGAAGCTTCTGATCGGGACGAACCCGGGCAAACACGCGCGCTGTCTTGACGATGTCTCGAAGTGCGACGTCGTCTGCCTTCGCGATCTCGCTTCCGGTCACAGGCGGCGCGGAACAATCGATGCCGACATCACGAGCGATCGCCATGGCAGTAGCGGGATAGTCGCCAGTCACCATTGCGATTGAAACGCCGGCCTTCCGTGCTTGTTCGACAGCTTGACGCGCGCTGGCGCGCAATGGGTCGGCAAACGCCATCAGTCCGGCAAGCGTGAGTCCCAGGTCGCTCGGGTCGTCCGGCAAATAAGGAGGAACGGAATCACTCTGGGCGACAGCAAGTACGCGAATTCCGCGAGCGGCATAGTTTTCCACCGTCTCTAGAAGCTCGGTACGTTGAGCCGAGGAGAGCCTACACATGTCTGCAATGGTCTCAGGCGCTCCCTTCGCAGCGGCATGGATCGCTCCCGCTGGGGCTTTCCACACACGTACAACGGCAGGCCGGTCTTGCGTCAGCCCGTATTCCCGTATGGGAGTCAAGGCTTCGACCAAGGAGGGGGTGGAAAGCACGTTTTCCGCTAGTCGATGAACGGCCGCATCCATCGGATCATTCGAAGTACGCGCGGAGGCTTGAGCACCAAGACGCACGAGGGTTGCAAAGTTTTCCGGCAAGGACGTTTCGCTGCCGTCGAGGTCGCGAGTGCTATTGCCAATTGCCAAGCCGCAAACCCGCATCCGGTTTTCCGTCAGCGTTCCGGTCTTGTCGACGCATAAGGTACTGCAGGCGCCAAGGACTTCGATGACTGCGGTCCGGCGCACCAAGACCTGCAGGCGTGCGAGACGTCGCGCACCCAGAGCCACGAACACAGCAAGCACCATTGGAAATTCCTCGGGCAAGGCGGACATGCCCAGAGCGATCCCCGACAGCATCCCCTGTAACCAGTCGTGGCGAATAAAGCCGTACAACAAGACAACCAACGTGCTCGCAGACACGGCGAAAATCGCAAACAGACGGACCAGCCGACCAAATGACTTCTGCAGCAAAGTTGGTTCCATCTCGATGGATGCCAGCGAGACGCCGATCTTCCCGGCCTCGGTACGAGTTCCAGTTTGAACGACTTCGGCGAGGCCTCTGCCGGCGGTCACCAGCGTGCTCGCATACACTGATCCCGCTTCGCGTTCCTCTTCTCCCCGCATCGAACGATGGTCGGAGGCGACGCACTTGGCGACCGGGACAGACTCGCCCGTAAGCAACGATTCGTCCACGCTGATGTTTTCTGCACGCAACAGGACGGCGTCGGCTGCCACGCGTTCGCCATCGGCGATAAACAACAGATCGCCTGGCACGACGCCCCTGGCACTAATGCGTTCTTCCCGGCCGTCTCGCAACACGCGGGCCATCGGCGTGGCCAGCGCCCGCAGCGCCTCGATTGCGTTCTCGCTGCGCTTCTCCTGTACGACCACGAGCAGGATGGTCAATCCCGCAAACCCCACCATTAGCAGACCTTCGCCCAGGCCACCCACCACAAGGTAGACGACGGCCGCCAGCGCCAGCAGCAGGAACATTGGCTCTCGAAGGACGCTCAAAAGAATGCGAACTACACCGCGCCGCGGCGGGTGCGGCAATTCATTGGGTCCAAATTCTTTCAGTCGAGCGGCTGCCGCGGAACTCGTAAGTCCCGCTGGCGACGAAGGTTGGTTCATGAACTCTTCCACCGAACATTTCTACCAAACGCGATCCACCATAGGGTTGATGCACGTCAAGAAGCGCGTTCGCGTATGTGATGGACTGATCGGCGTTCCACGTAGCGGAGGTGACTATGAAAGCCTTGTCCGAGTTAGTTCACACAATTGTCGCTCATGTGGACTTCCCCCAGTGCGGTAGGCATTCCAAGCCTATGATTTGAGCATAGGAGGAAGCCATGAGTGCAAAGCGATTTACCCCGGAGTTCAAGCAGGAGGCCGTTCGCAAATCGTCGATCGCGGCCATTCCGTATCGGAAGTCTCCGCGCGCATCGGCGTGTCGGCGCATAGCCTGTACCAGTGGGTCAAGGCGGTCGCGCCGGACAAGACCGAGAAGCAGGCGAGCGAACTGCTGGAGGCCAAGAGCGAGATCCTCAAGCTGCGCGCGCAGCTACGCCGTACGGAAGAGGAGCGCGACATCCTAAAAAAAGCGGCGCGGTACTTCGCGAAGGAGCCCGAGTGAAGTACCGCTTCATCAACGAGCATCGGCAGACGTATCGAGCGATGACGATGTGCCGGGTGCTGCGCGCATCGCGTGCCGGGTTCTATCAGTGGCTGCACCACCCGCAATCGCGGCGTGCGATCGAGGACCAGCGTCTGCTGGGGCTGATCCGCGATTCCTACGCCGCCAGCAGCGGCGTGTACGGATCACCTCGCGTCTTCGGCGATCTTCGCGAAGCCGGCGAGACCTGCGGCAAGCACCGCGTGGCGCGCCTCATGCGGGAGCAAAAGATCAACGCGTTAAGTGGCTACAAGGCGCCCCGGCACGTCGTCGGGCGTCCCTCGATCGTCGCGCCGAACCGGCTCGAGCGGCAGTTCACCGTCGATGCGCCGGACAAGGCGTGGGTGACCGACATCACCTACTTGCGCACCTGGCAAGGCTGGCTCTATCTCGCGGTCGTGATCGATCTGCATTCGCGCAAAGTCGTGGGCTGGTCGATGCAGCCGACGCTGGCTCGCGAGATCGTTCTCAATGCACTTCTGATGGCGTTGGTGCGTCGCTCGCCCAAGCAATCGGTGATCGTGCACTCGGACCAGGGCTCACAATACGGAAGTGATAATTGGCAAAGATTCTGTCGCGCTCATCAACTCCAACCGAGCATGAGCCGGCGCGGCAACTGCTGGGACAACGCCGTTGCTGAGTCGTTCTTCCGCAACTTGAAAAAAGAACGCATCCGCAAACGCGTGTACAAAACCCGCGACCTGGCGCGGGCCGATGTCTTCGACTACATCGAGGTCTTCTACAATCGCACCAGACGCCATACCCACTTGGGCGCCGTCAGCCCCGAGGTCTTCGAAAACAAGGCCGCGGCGTGAGGCTTGGAAATGTCTGCGGTACCCGGGGAAGTCCATGCAGCAATGTTCGCCTGAGCCGAAGTGCCAGGCCAGCCGAAACGGTCAGCAGCGCAATTCCCGATCCGCCGATCGCAGCCAGGCGATGCGTGTCCCAAAAGACAGCGATCACGAACAACACGAGCAAGGCCAACACCAAGGCCAGACACACGAGGGCACCCAAAAGCAGCAATGCGCAGGAGCGCAGGCCCTTGAGTTAGACCAGCGCCTCGTTCGTCAGGAGCGCGATGCGCGTGTGCAACAGGTCCGCGAGCAGAGCGGATGTCTCGCGTAATGCGACGACCAGTCGCAGTGCGGGGCCGACAGGGCGTTCGACGATCATGAGGGGGCCTCAGTGCTTGCGAACGAGCAGCCCAACAAGGAGTCCGATGGCCGCGCCGACGCCGATCGAAGCCCACGGGTTCTCCCGAACGAAGTGCTCCCCTTTCGCGCCGATTTGTCGGACTTCCGCAGCAACATCCCCCGCTTGCTCCGAGATCTTGGCCTTGGCTCCGCGCAGGTTCGCTTCGAGGGTCTTGCGCGCCGTTCGAACCTCGGTGTTGGTTTCGTCGACGGTCGTGCGCAGAAGCTCCTCGGCCGCATCGACAACATCGTCGAAACTGCGCTTCAACGATCCATTGACTCCGAATAAGGGTGATGTGCGGTTCATTGGTTAATCCTCTCGTGAGAACACGTTTGATGATGCGCCCATTGGCCGGTAGCTCGTTGACCTGAATCAATTCGCGTTCAATTTTCGTGGGCATTCGCTCGTCGGCACACATGCCGCCATGCGCGGTCGCGTTGCGCACCTGAGGTTTCTCCTGGCGAGCGCGTGGGCTGGGGCCGCGCGACAACCGACTATCTTGCCTCCGGTCGCGCCATGACCAAACGGTCGCGCGTCGCGAAGCCGCCGAACCCCCTACGATGAGATCGCAGCGCTCTAGAGTGGCGGCGTTGGCGATCATCACGGCCGGCGAGGTATTCAAGGCCAGTCACGTCGAATCGAGTGCCGCTGGGAGACTTGAAGTCTCGCACGGCACCCTGAGAAGCCCCGGTCGACCTTTCGAAGGTCGACGACAACGACACGATACGGACTGTCTAGGCGATGGCGAGCTTGTCGACGACGCTGGAAACGCCCGGCGCGTTCCAAACGGCGTTTTCGACGGTGTGGCGTTCCCCCAGCGAATCAACGACTCCGGACAAGATCACCGTACTGCCGTCGACGTCAACTGTGATGGCCTTCGTGTCGAAGTGCGCACGCCGCTGCAGTGCCGCCTCGATGGTTGTCTTCACGTCCTTCGCGGTCGCACGCGGCCGGACATGGACGTTGTTGATGACGCCCTTGATGCCAACTAGACCGCGCACGCACATCGCAGCGGTGTCTCGCGCGTAGGCCCAATCGACCTGACCCGTCAACGTGACCCAGCCGTCTTCAACCCGGACCTTGACGGCATCCTTCGGAACGGAAATGCTCCAGTCGAGTGCCGATTTCGCCTGCCTGGCGACGTCTTCGTCTGTGCGTATGGCACTGCCGGGAAGGATGACAGTCAGGTCCATGACAAGGCCTTTGACCCCGGTTACACGCTGTGCAGCAATTTCGGCTGCCCATTTTTCGGCGTAGCTGTCGATCTGACCGGAGAGCGTGACGATGCCATTGTGAACCTCCACACCCACCCGGGCGGCGTCGATAGAAGGATCCCAGTCGAGCTCCGCCATTACATCCAGTTGCAATTGTCTATCGGTCTTGTTGGTCATTGCCATTCTCCTCTTGCTGTTGATTTGCGATTCGAGGGTTGCGTGCTGCGACCAAGTGTCGCGCGCGCAACGGCGGACCGTTTTGATCCAGGTCAAGAGCACCGCCGAGACGGGACGATCAGGACGATTTTCGCTGCATCGCCAATCGCGAATTTCATTTGCCTTGCCAGCCCTCGGAGGGAGTTAACGCAGGGGACGAGCGCGCGATCGGCATGGAGCGATACAACCCGTCACAGGCCGATCCGGCGGCCCACTGAGTCGATCGGACATCGACTGGCGGCATCCGCGTCGGTCGGTTAGCTACGAGCGTGCACGATTGACGGGGGCACTTCGCCAGAACATGCTAGGCGGACTGCGGTCCGCCGCTCGACAGGTATGGTTTTCAGAACAGTGGATTCGGCGAATTCGTGGACGCCTCGCACCCGCTCACCAAATCGACATCCATGGCGACGCATCTCCTGATCGTCGAGGACGAACCGGAAATATCCGCCTTGATCGCGCGGTATTTCTCGGCGCAAGGCTTCCGCGTCACCGCGGCGAGTGGCGGCAGCGAGATGCGCAAGACCCTGGCGCAGGAGAAAGTGAATATTGTCCTGCTCGATCTGGGGCTGCCGGATGAAGACGGATTTGCGCTGACGCGTTACCTTCGCGAGCACTGGCGCGGCCCGATCATCATTGTTACCGGGCGCGGCGAATCGGTAGACCGCGTCGTTGGTCTCGAGCTGGGTGCTGACGACTACGTCACGAAACCGTTCGACCTGCGCGAACTGCTTGCGAGAGTTCGCAGCACCTTGCGTCGCGTCGAAGAACGCCAGATGCCACCCGAACGCATCACCACCGCCAGGGTCGAATTCGCGGGATTCCGTCTCAACTTGCAGTCGCGAGAATTGCGCGATTCCCGAGGAGCCGTGGTCGATCTCACAACCGGGGAATTCATTCTCCTGAAGATACTGGTTGAACACCCGAATCGCGTGCTCACCCGCGACGAGCTGATGAGCCGCGTGCACGGCCGCGACGCCGGGCCGTATGACCGTGCCATCGACGTGCAGATCGGCAGGCTTCGGCGCAAGATCGAGTCCGACACGAGCCGGCCGGAGATCATCAAGTCCGTACGCGGCGCGGGCTACCTCTTCGCTGCGCCGGTCGGTCGCGAATGACGGCATCCCGCGAGCGCCAGGAGGCCATGGGCGCCGACCTCTTCCGGTCGCTGTTCGAAACGGCGCCCGACGCGATGATCGTTGTCGATCACGAAGGAACGATCGTGCTCGCAAACCCTCAAGCCGACGGGCTTTTTGGATTCGGGCACGGCGAGCTCACGGGCCATCCGATCGAAGTCCTGCTACCCGAAAGCGTACGCGGCGCGCATGTCGGACACCGATCGCACTACATGGGAAATCCACGCGTGCGACCGATGGGTGCCGGTTACGAGCTGACTGGCGTACGCAGAAACGGGGAACAATTTCCGGTTGAAATCGGCCTCAGCCCGATCCAGACGGCAAGCGAGCTGTTGTTTGCCGCTTCGATCCGCGACATTTCCGAGACACAGCGCGTGCGCCAGGCGCTCATGCGAGCCCGCCACGATACTTTTGCCGCGCGAATCGGCCGCCTCGCTCTCGAGTCTCCGAACTACGAGGTCGCCGCCGACAAGATGCCGGAGCTGGTCGCCTCGTCGCTGGAAGTGGCCGCGGTTGCAGTCCTCTTCACGACATCCGTGCGTGACGAGTTGCTTGTTCGCAGCGAGACCGGCGTTCCGGACTCGCTGCGCACGTCACTTTCGCGGCTGCTTCCGGCCACGCCGTTGTTTGCGTGTCTCGCCGATCGAGCGAGGGACGGCGCCACCCTCAAGCAGCTTGACGCTGGCGAATTCAATGCTCTCAGGACATCGCTTTTGCACGCTGGTTTTCGGGACGCGGCAATCGTTCCGCTGTTCGATCGCTACGAACCCATGGGTGCATTGCTGGCCTTGTCGAAGAAAGCAGGCGCATTCGATCGCGATAGTGTTCACTTCATGCAGTCTGTCGCCAATATTCTCGCCGCGGCGGTACAACGAAGCCGCAGCGAAGAGCAACTGGCTCATTCCCAGCGTCTGGACGCCATCGGTCAACTCACCGGCGGAATCGCCCACGATTTCAACAACCTGCTCACGGTGATTTCCGGCAATTTGCAGCTGCTGGAGGGAGAAGTCGCCGATTATTCCAATTTGCGCGAAACCGTCGACAGCGCCTGCAGGGCCGTCGATCGCGGCGCGGTGCTGACGCGCAAGCTGCTGGCGTTCGCTCGCAGGCAGCGTCTGTCGCCGCGCGCCGTGCAACCCTCGTTGTTGCTGGCCGACCTCAAGCTCCTGTTGCACCGCACGCTTGGCGAGCGCATCGCCGTCGCCGTCGAATGCCCGCCGCGCACGCCGCCGGTCTTCGCCGATTCCGGCGAGCTCGATGCGGCCTTGCTGAATCTCGCGCTGAATGCCCGCGATGCGATGCCGCGCGGCGGCAATCTGACGATCCGCGCGCGTCATGAGGTTGTCGATCCGGACAATGCGGAACTTCCGGTCGGACCGTATGTCGTGTTCACGGTCCTCGACACCGGCAGCGGAATGGCCCCCGAAATCCTTGCTCGCGCCCTTGAGCCATTTTTCACTACCAAGGAACTTGGAAAAGGCAACGGCCTCGGCCTCAGCATGGTCTATGGTTTCGTCAAGCAATCGGGCGGGCACATCACGATCGACAGCAAGCCGGGTCAGGGCACGCAGATTGAGCTGTATCTACCGGTCGCCGCGTCTGCCAACTCGACACGCAGCGACCCTGTCCCGACAGTGCCAAGAGCCGGCCAGGGGGCTATTCTGGTCGTGGAAGACGAACCCGAGGTACGCGCCATTGCGCTGAAGTTCCTGCAATCGCTGGGCTACGCAACCTACGAAGCGGCGAACGCAGAGACAGCCTTGGAACTACTCGCTAGCCATGCCGACATCGAACTGCTGTTCTCCGATATCGTGCTTGGCAGCGGCATGACCGGTTTCGATCTCGCTCGCGAAGTAAAGCGGCTGAGGCCGGATTTGCCGGCGCTTCTGACATCGGGCTATGAACATGCATGGAGTGCGCATCCGGAAAATGAGGTCGGCGAGATCGAGGTGCTGCGCAAGCCCTATCGCCGCGAGCAACTCGCCGTCGCCGTGCGCAACGCGCTCCGCGCCGGCTGAATCACGAGATGAGACTCACTGCAGCCTAATCGGCCGCATGGCCAGAGAATGCAGACTGGCAGCATCCAATACCTTGATCTCGCGCCGCTGCACCGCGATGCACTGCAGATCCTGCAGTCGCGCCAGCGCGCGGCTGACGGTTTCGTGCTTGAGTGCTAGGTAATTCGCCATGTCCGCGCGGTTCATGCGCAGGATGAAATGCCGATCACTGAAGCCCAGCCGCGCGCACCGCCCGGCGATGTCGATCAGGAATGCGGCGACACGCTGCTCGGCGGACAACGTCCCGATCGAAAGCATCCAGGCACGATCGCGACGAATCTCTTCAGCCAATGCGGCGGTCAGGGCCAACTGCAACTCGGGAATTTCCAGGCAAGCCGTCAGCATCGGCGGATATGGCAGCTCCCACACCTCACCGTCTTCCAGTGCAATCGCATCGCAGGCATATTCGTTCAGACCGATCGATTCCACGCCGAGCAGATCGCCGCGCATCCGGAATCCGGTGACCTGCTCGCGACCGTCATGCGAAAGTTCACAAGTCTTGAAGCAGCCCGCGTGAATGAGATGGAGCGCACGGAAAGGCTGGCCGGCGCGATAGACGTATTGACCCGCAGCCACCTTGCGACGCACGACGGATACGTACCGGCGCAACAGATCGATGTCGATGCTGCCGGCTACCTCACGCGCGAGCATCGGTTGCGGAACTCGCGCCATAATCGCAGCAGTCGAGAAATGCATGTTCATGTCATCCTCCGTGGACCACAGTGGCCTTGGACGACAACAAAACTACGCGTCGCCGTTGTCGGGACGACATCTGCCGCGCAACGGCTTGCAACACTTTGTAACAGCAGCTTTGCCCGGCTCGGGCAATAACGTCGGCACCGACAAAGGATTTCGGAGTGCACGTATTCGGTACCTCGCCGCAGCATAGGTTCGTCGCCACGCCGCGCAATGCGGGTACTTCAGGACGCCCGACATGAATCGCAACGAACGCGCACCGAGAGTGCACGCCCACAAGACCGGCATCAATGCCGCATGAACACCGGCAGCTTTGCATCATGAAGCACGTCGCGGGTCGCCCCGCCCAAGGCCCATTCGCTGAAACGCGTACGGCCATAGCAGCCCATGACCAGCAAGTCCGCGTGGAGATGGGACGCCGCTGCCAAGAGCGCTTGGCCGGCGCAGTCGTCGTTCGCGTCGAGCTCCTGCGATTGCGCCACGACGCCATGCCGATCGAGATGCGCAACCATGTCGAACGGCGGCTTCCAGGAAATATCAACGAAGGTGTCGCGCCTTTCCCCGCACAACAATACGACGCGCTTGGCGCTTTGGAGTAGCGGCAGCGCCGCATGGATCGCCCGGACCGCCTCGGGCGCCCCGTTCCAAGCCAGCGCGATGCAATCCAGGGCAGCATCGCAAGGGCTCGAGGCCGGAACCACGATGCAAGGCAAATGCGATGACATGACGAGGCTCGCAACATCGTGTGGAGAGCCCCAAGGCGCCTCGCCGTCGAGATCGAGAACGAGCAAGTCGTTCCATGCACCGAACCGAGCCAGCGCTTCGGGCAAGTGGCCTTGGGCGACAAGCCACGACACGTTCGGGATACCGAGCGCGCGTCCCCAGTGGATGAACGGGCTTCGTGCCGCTTGTCCTGCCGCTTCCATGGCGCGTGCATTCTCGAAGATGGCCGCGACCAATTCGAGCGAGCTGTAAGGCGGCGCCGTGTACAACGGCGACGGAGAGACGCATGCGCCTGTCAGTGCTGCGTCGAGTCTGCGCGCCAGATTTGCCCCGTATTGGACCGCTCGTCCCCAAGGCTGCTCGAGGCTTCTCGCATACACCAGAACGTCTTGCATGGCCATGCCTCCCGGCTACGCCGATCGAAGTGCGAACGAAAATAGCCGGGCGTGGCAGATTCGGTTCTGATCTGGATCAAACAAGTTCCGGACGACCAAGGCTTGAACGATGCCTTCAATCCAGCACGACGCGCTCGCCCGGCGCGGGCGCATGGCACGCCTGGCCGAGATCGCCGAGGCTCTTGACCATGGCGGACATGCCTCGCTCGAGTTCGCCATGGACCAGCAGCACCTTTCGCGGCTTCCCGGTCCTCGCGAGCCACCGGAGCAGATCGCTTCGTCCCGCAAGCGCGCAGAACCCGTTGATCGTCCAGATCTTCGCGCGCACACGTAATTCTTCCCCCGACAGGCGCACGCACTCCGCGCCATCGATGATCCTCCGCGCCGGCGTTCCCTCGGCGGCATATCCGACGAAGACGATTCCGCATTCCTTGCGCCACAGATTGTGCTTGAGGTGATTACGGACCCGCCCGCCGGTGCACATTCCCGATCCGGCCAGTATCACTGCTCCGCCTTCGATGCGATTGATGGCGATCGAGTCGCTCACGTCGCGCGTGAATCGAAGCGAAGGCAGACCGGACAGATCCGCCCCATCGGCAAGATGGGTGCGCGCGGTTTCGGAGAGGCACTCCGGGTGACGACGGAACATCTCGGTCGCTGAAATGGCCATCGGTGAGTCGAGGAACACCCGCAGGTTGCGCGGTAGCAGTCCCGCTCGAACACCCTCGCCGAGATGGAACAGAATCTCCTGCGCGCGCTCGAGCGCGAATGTCGAATGATGATGTTGCCGCCTCGACCGAGCGTCATTGAAAGGGCTCCGAGCAGTTCCTTGACACTCTCGGTCATCGATCGATGGTCGCGATCGCCGTAAGTCGTTTCCATCAGCACGAAGTCGGCATCGGACGGCGGCTCGGGGTCACGCAGGAGCGGGCGGCCGGGATTGCCTATGTCTCCGGAGAAGACAATCCGCCGGCGTGATTTGCCGATCCCCGCATCGACGGCAACCCAAGCGGACCCAAGGACATGTCCTGCGTCTGCCCAGGAAACGTCCAGCCCGGACGCAAGAGCAATCGGGTGTCCGTACTCCGCTCGGCGACCGAAGAAATCCATCGCGTGGAACGCGTCATCGAGCGTGTAGAGCGGCGCAACGGCTGTCGTGCCACGTCGGCGCAGGCGACGAGAGCGCAATCTTGCGTCCTCCTCCGGGAGCGCCGCCGCGTCCGACAGGACCAGCCGGGCCAGTTCGCGCGTCGCAGCCGTTGCGATGACTTCACCGCGAAAATCCGCGCTTGACGAGCAACGGGAGTCTTCCGCAGTAATCGAAATGCGCGTGCGTCAGCAACAGGAAATCGACAGACGCCGGATCGAAGCCGAAATCCGCAGCATTCATTCGCTCCACCGATCGCCCTGGAAAAGCCCACAATCGATCAAGATGCCGCTTCAGATTCCGGCTTGATGCAGGTCAACGCCCGGGTCCTTCCGCATCGGCACACTGTATCCTGCAAAGCGGCGCAAGCGCGCGGCGTTTTCCGGGATCCTTCGTGCAATACATCGTGAACCGTACGTATGACGAGTTGAACATCGGCGGCAGCGTCGAGCTTCGCCGCATCCTCCGGAAGGAAGACAGAGCTCTTTGCGGTGCTGTCCGGAGACGTCAATCCGGCACGTGTCGACCTCGATTTCGCGAAGTCCGACGCATTTCACAAGGTCATCGCTCGTGAAATGGAGGGCGGAGCGCTGATTTCGGCCGTCATGGGCACTGAGCTTCGGCGACGCCGACTTCCTCGTCGTCCCCGATCTCGAAGCAGGCAACATGCTCGCGAAGCAGTTGATCTATCTCTCAGGGGCGGATGCAGGCGCCCGCGACTAGCCCTCAGGTGACATGGATCAACTCGTCGTCGCGCCTGCTGCGTCAACCTAGCCGCAGTTGCGATGCGAGATCCAAATCATGTCGAGAAACAAACCCCTCAAGTACAAGCCCCGTCATACCGCGGGAGTCGGGAATGGAGCTGCCGCCGCGTCGTCGAGGCGAAGTTCCGCGGCGGCGGCCGCACCGCAAGAAACTGGTAATTCACGCCAGGATGCTGCTCGCAGCATGGTGCTCGGTGCGCCTTTGCGCGAAGCGCCGCATTGGACGGAAACCCTCGAAGACGGCACACACATCATCATCCGACCGATCCACAAGGAAGACGCTGCACTCGATCGCGGCTTCATCCAGAGTTTGTCGGCAGAATCCAAACGCCTGCGCTTTCTTGGCCAGATCAACGAGCCCAGCGTCGAGCTGATTCGGCAGCTGACCGACATCGACTACCAACGCGACATCGGCTTCGTCGCGCTCATCCATCGCAATGGCTCGAAGCAGGAGATCGGCGTCGCGCGCTACGGAACGAGCGAAGATGGCAGCGTCTGCGAATTCGCCGTGACGGTCGCGGACGAATGGCACCATCGCGGCGTGGGAATGGTGCTGATGAAGCACCAGATAGACGTCGCGAAAGGACGTGGCATACGCTCGATGATTTCGCTTGACGCGGCGGGCAACGTCGGCATGCGGGATCTCGCGATGTCCCTCGGTTTCCGGCGCCGGAGCGATCCGCAAGACCCGACGCAAGTCATCCATTCGCTTGACCTGCAGTAGGCGGATCGTTGCGCGATATCCTGGCCTTCTGTGCCGACGCGCACGTCTTCAGTCCGAGCGTCCGCTACGCGGCCGAGCTCGCCGCAAGTCTCGGCGCCTCGTTGAACGGAATCCATGTCTCGGAAGCCATTCCTTTGAGCGCGCCGCCCGGCATCCCGCCGTCGCTCCTCGCCGAGTTCGTCGCCTATGCCCAAGACACAGTGCAGTCCGCCATGTTCGCAGGCACACGATTCAAGACGTGGGCACACCATCTTGGCGTGCCATCGGCACAATGGCACGTGGCGCTCGGCGATGCGATCGACGCCCTCGCAGCGGCCGGAAACTGGAATGACGTCCTCGTCATCGAGCGGCGCGTCAGCATGCGCGAGGACTCGACCGAACTGATCAGCGAGTTGCTGCTTTCCGGCGTCCCCTGCATCGCCGTGCCGGAGGCCACCAACGCCATCGGTCGTCTCGAGCGCATTGCGGTTGCCTTCAACGGGTCACAGTCGTCCATCCGCGCGCTTCACGCAGCGATTCCACTGTTGCGACGTGCGACGCATGTCGTTCTGCTTCAGGGAGTCTGGGGAGATCCAGAAGCCGCTCCGATCGCGAGCGATCGCGCCTTCGATCCGCTGGAACATCTGCGCAAGCACGCCGTGGCAGCCGCAGTCGAGCACCTCGGCACCAGCGAAACGGGAGTCGGGGACGTGATTCTCAAAACCGCTTCCAAGCGTCGCGTCGACCTCCTAGTGGCTGGGGCTGAGGGCAAGCATCGCCGCGGCGACTGCCGCCTTGCGCCCCTTCCGAATCTCCTTCTACAGGGCGCATCGATGCCGCTCTTCATGATGCGGTAGCCGCTTGTCGACCAGCCGATGAACGAGAGCCCCATCGCTCGACGACTGCGGTCGCCCATTGTTCCCAAGACTCTGCGCTGCGCGCTCTTCGCGCTGGCGCAGAATGCAACGCAAATCAAAGTCAAGTCAGAGACGCGCAACATCGGCGCAGACTGCTTCGCCTCGCCGGACCGCCGGACGCCGTCTTCGCTGTGCAAGGAAATTCCGTTCGCTCATTGCAAGATTCAGATCCCATGCGCCAATGCTGGAGTGTCATTCTCAGAGATCGAAATGAATCATCGAGTGGGTTGGGGTTCTCACAGACGTCACAAGGTCATGACCATAGGCCCATCGACCTTGCCGGTCCCGAGGTCGCCGAATATCGAATTGACGTCGTCGAGCGTCGCCTTGTGAATATGCGCCTTTACCTTGCCTTCGTTCGCAAATTCGATCGCCTCGGACAAATCCTTGCGCGTGCCAACGATGGAGCCGCGAATGGTGATCCGCTTCAAGATCAGGTCGAAGATCGACGTTGGGAAATTCCCGGCACCGCCCGTATCTTTTATCAATTGAGTCGCGGCGTCCGGTGCTTTGGCGTCCCCCGTGATTTCGGCGCCAAGCTGCCGGGAAAGAGCAAGTTTATCCTCAGTCACGTCGAGTGACGCGACATGGAGACCCAGCGCCTTCGCATATTGAATTGCGATGTGCCCGAGCCTCCAATGCCTGAAATGGCTATCCCCTCGCCGGCCTTCGCCTCGGTCTCCTTGATTCCCTTGTAGGTCGTCACGCCGGCACAAGGGATTGTCGCCATCTCGGCGAGATCGGCATTTCCGCCAAGCCGCGCAACATTTGGATGCCCATACCGTGCCAGCTTGGGTTGAATACTCGGAGATCGGAGTTTGGTACACATGGCAATTCTCCAGGATTGCCATGGATCCTGGCGTGCCATCGTGCGCCGCAAGCGCGAGAGTGTACCCGCTTGATCGGCAACACATGACCGTATGCCCGGGATCGCGCCCGCATCAGTCTTGGGTGTAGCGGTGGCCCAGCTCGATTCGGGTGCGCTAGCAGGGTGTTGAAACGTACCCTGCTGGCGGGATGCATCGCACGCGGGTCAATCACACAAGTGATTTGTCCGCGGAGCGACATTCGCGGGCTTTGGCCGCGCAGAGCGACCGACTGCGCCCCCAGGGGCAGGCGCGAACAGCGCAGCGGGCCCGTAAGGCGAGCCGCAGGCCGCGGCGAGTCAAAACTCCAGGAGCGACTTTTTCAAGGGGGAATGGCGCGTAGCGTCACAGGTCAAGCGTGTAAATGACCTGAGTGGCGTCATCGGGATCGGAAGCCCGATGGAACCCGAGGTAATGCGCGAGTTCGCGCATCGGCTGGTTGGCCGCATCGTCCAGCGAAAACATCTGGCGAAATCCGTTGCGACGCGCCATGTTCATCAGATGGTGCATCAATGTCACAGCCAGACCGCGATGTCGCCAATTGTCGGCCACGGTTACCGCGCACTCGCAATGCTTGTCGTCACCCGCGGCACTGTAGCGGCTCACACCCACCTCACGCAGCGTGCCGTCCTCGTGCGCCAACGCCACGAAGGCCACGGCATCTGGATCTCCGACGTTGACTAGCTGATCGAGCAACGCAGGACTCGGCTCTTGCATCGTGCCGAGGAAGCGAAAGTAGCGCGCTTCCGGCGACAGCCGATCGATGAAGTCACGTTCACGCTCGCGGTCTTCAGGTCGGATGGGCCGAATAAGCACAGGGCTGCCATCATTCAATTTCTCGATCCAGTGATCACCCTCGATCTCGGGAAACGGCGTCGCCGACACCTTTGCGTTGGAAGTTTTCAACATGATGGATTCTCCAGTCCGGACAACGCGACGCCGTCGGCGATAGCAGACGATCTCATGTCGATATTCGCATTCTCACAAGGGCGGTCCTTGACCCAAGTCAAAGCACGGGCACAAAAACGCTAGGGCGTCTCGTCGCCGCGAGAGGCTTGTTCGTCATCCGCGCACATTTCGGCCAGGCGATCGGGGCGAAGGATCTGCACCCTCTTGCGGTGGACGGCGAGAATGCCCGCCTCATCCATCTGGCTGAACAGGCGGCTGACCGTCTCCAACGCCAGGCCAAGGTAATTGGCCAGGTCCAGACGCGACATCGGCAGTAACAGTTTCAGGGGATCCCACGACAGCCGTTGGTAGCGGTCGGCGAAACTGCGCAGGAAAATCGCGAGGCGCTCCTGCGCAAGCCGTGTGCCCATCATCACCAAATGGCTCTGATCGGAACCAATTTCGCGGCTCATGATCCGCATCAGTTGTCGGTGCAACGCAGGTACTTGATGCGCCACGTGCTGCAATCGCGCATAAGGCAACTCACAGATATCCGTGCACTCCAGTGCTTCGGCAGCGCAAAGGTGCCGATTATTGGCCAGCGCATCCATGCCAATGATCTCGCCCGGCAAATGGAAGCCCAGCATCTGGACGTTTCCGGCCCGATTCTCCACGAAGGTCTTGAGCGAACCGCTCCGCACCACGAATAGCGAGTGGAACGCATCGCCCTGTCGGAACAGCGGTTTCCCGCGGTTCAGAAGGCGCTTGTCGCGTATGACCGAATCGAGGCGCTCCAATGCGTCGGAGTAGATGCCCGTCGGCAGACAAAGCTCATGCAGCGCGCATGAAGCGCAGCTGCGTCGCAGCTGCTCCAGATCAAGCGCGCCGACACTGGATTCAAGTAACGTCATGGCTGCTGTCTGACGGCGACCCGCGCCAGGTGCGGAAGCTGAAGACTTTAGCACGCCCGCAACACGTGCTCGAACAAACCTTCAAACGCGTTGCACTTCAGAGTTGCATTCGCCCGGCACAATTTGCCTTTTGCCGCAGAAACCGCAGTCGCGAATTCAGCCTTCAGTACGGTCGCTCCGGGGTCAAAGCTGCGTTGACTCCAATCGCGTGGGAGTTTTTGATTTCGGTCAACTACCCCCGCCAGGATCCATCTACCATGCTGCTGTCATGGTGAACCTGACAATGATTTTGCGCAGACCGTCCGTGGATATTGGGCGGGATCCGGCCCCAATGCAGTCACTGCAAGACGCGTAGCCGCGGGCGCGACGTCGCTCTTCTTGCCCGGCGCAACTTCACGGAGATCTGGCCGTGCACATGCTCACCGATTACTTCTCCTCCGCCGCACTGGCCGCTATTGGCCGTATCGCTCGTGCCGTTCATCACGGCCATGCGGCAGGCGAAACCATCAAAAATCGCCTTGAGCGCAGCGCGGGGGTGGTGTCCCTTGCCGATGGCGCACGTAACCGCGAATCGGACTATCCCCTTGATCTGGTTTGTGGACGCCGGATTGACGCGCGAGATGGATATTCCAGTGCCTACGGCGATCGTGTTTACCATTTCTGTTCACAACAATGCCGCGACATGTTTGCGAGCCGTCCCTTCCGGTATGCCGGGCGCGCGGGCCCTGCGGCAACGCCCTGAGCCATGAGTTTTTTCCAAGGAGAACGGAAATCCGGGCCTTGGCGTTGGCCAAGGCAAGTGCTGGGTCCGACGACTCGGACATTCGACCTCGTCAGGGCACGAGCACCGACCGCTCTCATCAATCCCGCCGGCAATCTCGTGGCCGGGAATGACCGAAATTCGCGCGTCGGATAGCTCGCCATCAAACACGCGAAGATCGGGCTGGCAAACCCCACGCGCGACCATCTCGATGCGGATTCAGAATCGCCCCCGGGTGAGCATCGCCGCGCAGACCAGATCAACGGTATGCAGGCCAAATTTCACCAGAATCTCCGGGTATACGATCTGCTCTTCCTTTCATCGTGACCATCGAGGAGCGGCAGGAGCTTGCGCCTCGAATCCGCGTGGGTCGGTGTCGCAAGATGCCCCCTGAGTCGCGCGTGCTCGTTGATGAGTCCGCGCATCGAGGGCTCGCGGCCATCCGCATCGAGATAGGGGACAACAGGTTTTCCTCGATGGCCATGTGTCGTGCGAGCACGCCATGCAACGAGCGCGCATATTCGGCATTGCCAAGCCACGCGCCGGCGAGCGCGGCTTCGATCAACGCATGATCGCGTCCGAGGTAGTCAGCCAGGCCGATGGGCCGGGTGCTACGTGCGATAAGTGCCGTAAAACCATCCGAGTCGTCGCAAAATGGATGGCAGAACAAATTCAGGTCGCTCGCGACGAGGGTAGTGCGCACTGATCGAAATCGACGGCGGGCACCACCGGTCACACACTCATCGTCGAGTTGTTTTCGGTCAATGCTTGCCAGTCCCCGCGTCCAATCGTTGCGGTCAACGCCGATTGCCATGGTGAAATATCGATGCCATGGGTTACAAGCCATTGCGGGTCGAACAATGTCTCTCTGTAACGCTCACCACGATCGCAGAGCAAGCTGACGATACTGCCGTGTTTGCCGGATTCACGCATCTTCACCGCCAGTTGCAGGCAGGCGACAAGGTTGGTTCCGGACGACCCGCCGTAGCGGCGGCCGAGCAAGATCTCGAGCAGCCATGCCGCGGCGATCGAGGCTGCATCCGGCACCTCGATCAGGTGGTCGACCACGTCGAAGAGAAATCCGGGTTCCACGCGCGGCCTGCCGATGCCTTCGATCACGCTGGGCATGCTCGCCTCAGCCTGCGGATTTCGGGTGCGCCATCCCTGCACGAATCCGCTACCCGTCGGTTCCGCCACGCAAAGTCGCGTTGCGAGCCGGCGGTAGCGCAGGTATCGACCGATCGTGGCTGAGGTGCCACCGGTGCCCGCGCCGCACACGATCCAATCGGGTTGCGGATGTGGTTCTTGGGCGAGCTGGCCGATGATCGATTCGGCGATGTTGTTGTTGCCGCGCCAGTCGGTCGCGCGTTCGGCGAGGCCGAACTGATCCAGATGGCAGGCGCCGTCCGCTGCATGTGCCGCCGCGCGTGCATGCACCTGTTGTGCGTCTTCCACCAGATCGCAGCTCCCACCGAGCGCCTGCACGTCGCGGATCTTCGCCGGTGCGGTGGATGCCGGCATGACTGCGATGAAGGGCAAACTCAGCAGACGCGCGAACCACGCTTCGGAGATTGCGGTGCTGCCGGAAGAGGCATCGACAACCGTCTGTCCTTCGCGCAGACGGCCGTTGCACAATGCGTACAGGAACAGCGAACGTGCGAGCCGGTGCTTGAGGCTGCCAGTCGGGTGCGCCGCCTCGTCCTTGAAATAGAAATCGATGCCCGGAAATCCGGGCAGGTCGATTTTGAGCAAATGCGTATCGGCCGAGCGTGCCGATTCGTGCGCGAGCTTTGCCAGCGCTGCGTGCACCCAGTCGCGATCGGTCGAGGCCCGCGAGTCGATGGACGGCGCATCAACTCGTTCCGCCATCGCAGCCGAGACGGTCACGCGCCCACCTCCATTGTTGAATCCGTAAGGGCTCGTACGCGGTTGCCGAGGAAATCAAAATATAGGTCGACATAGCTGATGTCGTTCTGCCTGTCGATGAGGAACGGATTCATCAGCGTGTGCCTCAGGATGATCAGGCGATCGCCCTCCTCTTCCTCGCCAGGCAGCGTTTGTTCAAGCCCGAGCGCCGCGAGGATATGTGCGGCATCAGCCGCGCCGAGCATCGCCAAGCGCAGGCTGGTCACCGAACCGAAGAATTCCTTGAGCTGCAACGCGTGATGCGGATCGCATCGCAGCGTGTCGTGCAACGAACGCATGAATCCATTGGCCCGCGCGATACTGCGGTTACCGAGGGGATTGAGCGCCAGGCAGACCAGGTTGCTGTCCGCCGGGAACGGAATAAGCACCCGCACGCGGTCCGCAAGGTCAATCGCAAAGCGCTGCGCACGCGCCTGGAATGCTTCGGCTCCACGAACGCTCGCTCGCAACAGCTTGCCGAAATGCTGATGGTCGAGCGGCAGGACCTTGTGCACCACGTATACCGCAGCCGCATTGGCGCCAGATTTGGACCCTTCCAGAATGAACCGGCCAAGGTTGCGGTAGCGGGTCAGGTAATCGGCCGCTGCGCCGCCGTGGAACACATAGTCGGCACGCTCGTCGAGCAATGCAATGGCGCGGTGGTCGCGGCAGATGAACGCACCGGATCCATAGGGGAGGTAACCAAGCTTGTGCGGATCCACGGTCACCGAGTCGGTATCGCCGAGCGCTGCGAACGCTGCGTGCACGGCGGGCGTCGGAAACTGAAAATAGTCTTCCGCGACCTCGTCGCGGGTACGCAGCGTGCCATCTTCATGGCGGAACAATGTGGCCAGGTAGCCACCCCAGGCTGCATCGACATGTACCCAGAAATCCAGTGAGCGCGCGCGACTGTTTTCGCGCGCAGCCAGAACGCCGTCGACAGGGTCGATCGTTCCGTACTCGGTACCGCCAAGTACCGCTACCACCATCAATACCGGTTGGTGCTCGTGCGCGCAGCGACACAGCGCCGCGTCGAGCGCGCCGGGATCCAGGCGCTTGCCGAGCGTCGGCACCAGTTCAAGCCGGTCGCGACCAAGGCCCAGCAGCTTGACGCCTTTGCTCCACGAATAGTGTGCGGTGAGCGGAGCAAGTACGATTGGTACGCGCAGTTCCGGGTGAGCAGCGAAGAAGGCGACCAGCCCAAGCTGCTCGATGCGTGCCGCATCCACACGCGAACACCAGCGCGCACGCTCCACTGGCGCCAGCGCGCGGAGCCACTGTTGCCAATGTTCGATCAACACGATGGCGTCGGTCGGCGCCAAGTTGAAGGCGGCCCAGTCATCCGGCGGCAACGCGAGGTCGGCTACCTTCGCCGCGCGCAAGGCAACCGGGAATGCCTTCAGCGCCAGTGCGAGGCGCAGCGCCTGATAGTTCGCCAGCGTGCCACCCGAGGTGAGATGGCCGAAGGCGCAGGCCGGCTGCATGGGGTCGTGCGGATAGCCAATGAGGCGCGCCAGTTGCAGGCCGACCTGAACTTCCATGTCCACGGTGACCGGCGCGGCGTCTTCGCTGACGTTGTTCGGGTTGTAGGGCAGCGCAAGCATCTGCGCTGCCAATCCCGGTAACAGAAGGTCGGATACCATGTGGCCGATATAACGCGGACTGTGGAACGGTACCGACTTCTTCAGCGCGGCAGACAGCAGATGCAGTTCGCGACGCATCCGTGCCTCGAACGCAAGGTATTCCGGATGGTGTGCTGCGCTCGTCGCTATCGAAGGCGGATCTTCCGGATGAAAATTGCGACGCCAGTACACATGGTCGCGCAGGAATCCCACCATGATTTGTTCCAGCAGGTCGCCGTTTTCGGCGTACGGGCCGAGGAAACACGCATCCAGTTCGTGATCGTGCGTAACGGTTGACAGCATCGGCATCGCGGCGATCACGCTTGTCGGCACTCGACGGACTGCGATCGGCGATTGATCGACGCGCGGTGAGCAACGAGGCACACTCGACAGGAGACCATACGCAAGCCGGAGACAACGGATGGAGGCGGTGTGAATCTGCTCCTCGACAAGTCAGGCAGTGTGTCGACGAGCTGCTGGAACCGCCTTGCGGGTCTCGACATCACAGTGCGCGCGAGTAGCGGATACCCGGGCTTTCCAGATACGCATCGAAACACTGCGCAATGTTGCGCAGCAGGAACTGGCCGCGCGCGGTCACCCTGATCTCGTCTTGCGAGCGCGTCACCAAGCCGTCGAACAGCAGTGGTTGCAGGCGATCCAGCGAGCATCGAAAGTATTCATCAAGCTTCAGTTGATGGCGCGCTTCGAATGCGCGGATGTCCAGCGTGCCGGCGCACATCAGGCGCTGGATCAAGTCCGCGCGCAGCAGGTCGTCTTCGCTGAGCCACAGACCGCGTGCGACTGGCAGGTGACCGTGGTCGAGCGCTTCGGAGTAGCCGACCATGTCCTTGGCGTTCTGACTGAAGCTGTCGCCGATATGACTGATCGCGCTCATGCCGAGACCAATAAGGTCGCAAGCGGCATGCGTGGAATAGCCCTGGAAATTGCGCTGCAGAGTGCCTGCCGCTGAGGCCAGCGCCAGATCGTCATCGGGCAATGCGAAATGATCGACCCCGATATGGACGTAACCCGCCACGGTGAGCATCTCGACAGTCTGCTGAAGCAGTGTGAGGCGTGCCGCCGCATCGGGCAGGTCGTGCTTGTCGATCTGGCGCTGTGCCTTGAAACGCTCGGGCAGATGCGCGTAACCATAGGTGGCGATGCGATCCGGACGAAGCGCGATCACCTGTTCCAGGGTGCGAGCGAATGAGGCAGGCGTTTGGCACGGCAGGCCGTAGATCAGGTCAAGATTGATCGACCGCACACCGCCGCTGCGCGCGCCGCGCATGACTGCGTGTGTCTCCTCGACAGTCTGGATGCGATTGACTGCCTACTGCACGGCCGGATCGAAATCCTGCACACCGATGGAGACGCGGTTGATACCGGCCTCCGCGATCTGACGTGCGTAGTCTTCGTCGCAGTAACGCGGGTCGAGTTCGATCCCGAATTCGCGACCGGCGTCGCAGCTGAACGCGAAGTGCCGACTCAGCGAGCCTATCAGTTCCAGCAGCAAATCCGGCTCCAGAAAATTCGGCGTGCCACCGCCGAAATGCAATTGCGCCAGAAGGCGATCGCGATCAAAGCGTTTGGCGCTCAGTTCAATCTCGCGATACAACCGAGCCAGATAGGCAACCGCATTGCCGCGATCGCGGGTAATAATGCGAGTGCACCCGCAATAGAAACACGGGGAAAAACAGAATGGAATGTGGACGTATACCGACAGGTCGCGAGGAATCAGATCCTCATTGGAAAGCTGGATCGCAAGCAGCAGGTCGGGCTCGCGAAAGCCATCGTTAAAACTGGGAACAGTTGGATAGGAGGTATAGCGTGGCGCCGCGACATCGTATTTCGCGATCAGTTGCCGATCGAAGTGTGGCGGAGCCATCGCCGTGGCGCGGGTTTGCATGCCTGCGATCCTATGCGCCTGGTGTGGTTGGGATTTGACCCCGGTCAATAAACGCCCCATTGACTCCATCTCGGGCCGGAAGATGCCTGGTTTGACAATCATCAGGGGACGAGCACGGCCGCGGCCTGGAAGCGCCCCGCGCGCACATCATTGAGCGTCTGATTGGCTTCTTCCTACGAATAGGACGTGGTTTCGGGGACGATGCCGATTTGCGCCGCCAGGCGCAGGAAATCGAGTCCGTCGCGACGAGTGAGGTTGGCGACGGACATCAACTCGCGCTCTTCCCACAGGAGTCCATACGGAAACGACTGAATGTCGCTCATGTGGATACCAGCCAAGCGACCCGACCCCCTTTTCGCACAGTCACGGCGCCAGCGTGACGTCACCCCCATTCTCGCCAAGGGGAAACGCATATTTCGCATCGGCGATTGCACTCTTGGCGAAGCCGCCATTGCGCGTGTATCCGGTGAACAGCGGACGATCGCAGAGATTTTCGCCGTGCTCCATGCAATAGGCGCGAACACCGCACGTGTGTCCGAGCCACGGGACGCCTACCCGCTCGTCGATACGCAACCCGTCGACACCGAAACCGATCGCATTGATGCGGCCGACAATCTCGTGGCCGGGAATGATCGGTATTCGGACGTCAGGTAACCCACCGTCGACGACATGGAGATCGGTTCAGCACACACCGCAGGCAGATATCTCGATGCGGATTTCGCCCGAACCGGGTTGGCGATTGGCGAATTCCCTCCATTCGAGCGGGTCTCCGATTCGCTCCAGGGCCATTGCATGCATGGCCGTGCAGTCCTTGGGCGCGATCGCAATCAGTGCGCCAGCAAGAAGCAACGGGACGAATCCAGCAAAAGGTCGCGCGTCACGCCACCCAGCACCCACTCGTGCAATCGGCTATGGCCATAGGCACCTGCGACGATGAGGTCGGCTCCTTCCTTCCGAGCAATCTCGTCGAGCGGAACAACGTACTCATCGCCCGTGGCCGATGCAAGTGGCTGCGCCAACACATCGTGTCGCTCGAGCCAGGCACAGACATCGTTCGCATTCGCGCGCGCGTCGGGAATCCCCGCTTCGTCGGCGACGACTTCGACCACAACGACGCGTTCTGCTGCCATCAGGAACGGCAACGCGTCAGAAACGGCTCGCCGGGTCTCCCGACTGTCCTTCCAGCCGACCAGGATGTTCCTCGCCAGCAGTTGCCGTGTGCGCTCGGGCACGACAAGGACGGGGCGTCCCGCCTGCATGATGAGGTCCGCTGTGTCCACGTGCCAACTCGGGTCCAGCCAGGAACCCCGATACTCGACGCCGGTGACAAGCAGATCGGCGCTGCGCATCTGTTTGACAATATAGTCAGTGGGCGGCCCATACGTCAGCATCGAGCGCCATTTCAGATGGCGGGAACGGTGCTCGAGCGCGGCGCGGAATGCTTTCTCAGCCGCTTCGATTTGGACCGTCAGTTGCGCGCGTTCCTGTTCCACGACGTCGGTCGAAATAAACCCGTCACCAACAAGCACGGATACGGGTTGGCAGGCAACGATTCCAACAACATCCGCATCGAATCGCTCGGCAAGATCGCCCGTGATATCGAGAAGATTGGCGTTGTCCTTGTCCAGATCCAGGTGCACCATGAGAGTCGAATACATGATCTGCTTCTCCCGGATACAGCTCACAAGAGCCGCACCAAAGCTACAGCGCCTGCGGGAGCGTTGAGTTGATCCGCATCAACTGCGAGGGCGGTGTCGGACGAAGGCGCTTGGCGGCGAGAAACGCGTTGTCAGGCTGAAGGCGTTCCGGTTGCAATGTGCGCCCGAGTGGCACCGCGCGAACCACTGGACGAAACGGATCAAGCTGCGTTCGACTGGAGAATACCGGACCCCGGGTGTGACGCGGAGTACTGTTCACGCCACCAGGGTCGTTCTTGCTGGGCTCGAACGCCCTCTTTCCATCAGCCGCACTGACCAAGGTTGGATTGCAATTCAGCCGCGATGCCATCCGACGCGGTTCCGGCACATTCGCGGGTCACCCGCGTCTCAGGTTCGCCAGTAGCGCCGCATTTCCAGATAGGTGAACGACGCCGACCAGGTGATCATCAACAGGCCGACCAATGCTTCCGTACCCAACAGGATGCGGATCGGTCCAGTGGCCACCAAGTCACCGTAACCCACGGTCGAGTAGGTCGTGGCCGAAAGGTACACCGCATCCAGGATGCCGACCGGGTGCATGCCAGTAATGACACCGAGATCCGGAAAATAACCGACAAGATCGATCACGATACCGAACAGCCAGATCTCAACCACGTGCAGCATCAGCAGAATCAGCATGAGCACGAGGATGCGCAGCCTTGGTGGGACCGGTTTCCATCGTGGCACCCACCAGTTCAATCGTTCCAGCGTCTCGAAATGCAGACCTACTGTCACCAGCACGACAACAAGCGTCAAGCCCACTGCAGACCAGTGTGCCGGGGATGAAATGGCTGTGACAACCGAAGGCGTCATTGTTGCCGAGCTTATCGCACCTTCTTCGAGACGTCTGTCGAAAGTCGGGAGCGACCCTCCGATAACGTACCTCGCAGAACCTCCAATGCTCCTGCGGCCCGGCATGTCTTCCACCGCCCGTCGCACTCTTTACATGTTGCCCAATCGGCGGTGTCGGACAGCGCCCCCACATTTCTGACACCGTCTGCAAAAGGCTGCCCTGGTAGCAGTTCCATCGCAGGCATCGCCGATTGATACAGATCAAGTGGCATGCCACCGCAGCTGGCTATGCTTGCGCCGGTGAGTGCGCTGCATTCGATTACCGTCGGCTTGACGCCTGCCTCCGTGGCGCTGCTGATCAGGCACTTCTACGAAAAGATCCGCATCCATCGCAGGCTAGATCAGGCGTTCAACGCGTTCGCTGGAGACTGGAACGCGCGCAGGCGCCTGCTGACCCCGTTCTGGTCCGCGGTGGCGCCGCGCGCCAAACCCTACGGCGACCACCGAGAGCGCCGACGTGGTGGTTGATGGCGGATCGACTGGACCGCGGAGCCGATCGATTTCTGCTGATAGCCGGGCGAAGGGTTTGCCCCGGGATTGCCCTTTCCAAACCGGAGAATGAACCATGCAGGATTATCCGCACCATTACCGCGCTTGTGCTGCCGGCGGCAGCAGCGGCGCGGTTCGCATTTCGTCGCCGCAACTGCCGCCATTGGAAACCACGCCGCCACCCGAGTACGGCGGCGATCCCGGCTACTGGTCGCCCGAAACGCTGCTAGTCGCCGCGGTCGCGGACTGCTTCGTGCTCAGCTTCCGCGCGGTGGCACAGGCCTCCGCGCTTGAATGGGACAGCGTTGACTGTGACGTGGAAGGCACGCTCGACCGCGTCGAGCGCATTACCCGGTTCACCCGTTTTGACCTCCGTGCGCGATTGCGAGTCACCAGCCCGGACAGTCGAAACAAGGCCGAACGCTGTCTTGAAAAGGCCGAGCAGGCCTGTTTGATCACCAATTCGCTTAATGCAGAAACGATGCTGCACTGCCAGATCGACGTTGCCGAAACGACGTAGCGACGCGGCGTTGGTGGTGCGGAATTGAGCTTCACCAGGTTCCATCGGCCGTGCCGGTCTCGCCATCGGCATCGGATCGTCTTTTCCGATGCGCAACTCAGGGATGCGGGATGAATCTCTTCAAAGCCATTGCATTCGACCGGCACGCATGGCGGGACATCGTATTGCTTGTCTTCAGCGTGCTGGCGCTGCTGTGTGGATTGGGGTTGTCCTGGAGCGGCCATACGCTGGCGGCGCACGGCTTCTGGAGCGCCAGTGCGCTGTTGCTGGCGGCGCTGCTGATGGTCGAGAGCGCTGTGCGGCTGTGGCATCGCGAAGTGGGCGTGGACCTGATTGCCCTGCTGGCGATCGGCGCCGCGCTTGCGTTCGATCAATCGCTGGTGGCCGCGGTCATCGCGGTGATGCTGGCGGGTGGCCGCGCGCTGGAGGCATACGCCACGCGGCGCGCTCAACAGGCCATGAGCAGGCTGCTCGAGAACGCCCCGACGCTGGCATGGCGTCACGCCGGCGAGCAGCTTGAACAGATACCCGTCGCCAGCGTCGTTGTCGGTGACAGGTTGTTCGTACGCGCCGGCGAAATCGTGCCAGTGGACGGCGACGTGCTGGATCACGCAGCGGTGCTGGATGAGTCCTCACTCACCGGCGAATCGCTGCCGGTGACGCATGCGCCCGGCGCGCGCATCGCCAGCGGCAGCGTGAACGCAGGCGCGCCGTTCGACATGCGCGCCGAGCGCCCCGCCGGGCAAAGCACTTACGCCGGCATCATCCACATGGTCGAGGCCGCGCGGCGCTCACGCGCACCGTTGACTCGACTGGCCGATCGCTATGCGTTGATCTTCATTCCGCTCGCCTTGTTTGTTGCCGCCGCCGCATGGCTGCTCAGTGGCGATGCGATCCGCGCGCTGGCGGTGCTGGTCGTGGCAACGCCGTGCCCGTTGATCCTGGCGGCGCCGGTGGCGATCGTCGGAGGGCTTTCGCGCTGCGCACGGCGCGGCATCCTGGTCAAAGGCGGCGCCGCGTTGGAGACGTTGGCCACAGCGCGCCTGCTGTTTTTCGACAAGACCGGCACGCTGACCCGCGGTCGGGCGCGCCTGCTGGCCATCGAGACTGGCGGCACGATGGATGCCGACGATTTGCTGCGCCTGGCCGCATCCTTGGCGCAGGCATCCACGCACGTCACCTCACAGAACATCGTGCGCATTGCACGCGAACGCAAGCTGCGCCTGGAAACCCCCACGGGCGTCGTGGAAGAGGCCGGCGCTGGCCTGCGCGGTCAAGTGGCGGGGCATGCGCTGGCACTGGGTGCGCATGCCTACGTCACCAGCCTGGTGCAGCCAGCCCCGTGGGCGGAGCGATTCCTGCGCGAGCTGACTTACCAGGATGGCACCGGCAGCTTTGTCGCCATCGATGGCGCCATGGCCGGCGCCATGGGTTTCACCGACCAACTGCGTGAAGATGCGCCGCGCGCCGTGCGCAAACTGCGCCAAGCGGGTATCAGCCGCATCGTGATGTTGACCGGCGACCGCAACGAACCCGCTCAGGCCGTGGCCGCCGCCGTCGGCGCCGACGATGTGCATGCGCGACTGCGACCGGCGGACAAGCTGGCCCTGATCGCGCGGGCCTCTGCCGCGGCACCTACGATCATGGTCGGTGACGGCGTCAACGACGCCCCCGCGCTGGCTGCAGCCGGTGTCGGCATCGCGATCGGTGCGCGTGGCGCCACCGCCGCCACCGAAACCGCCGACGTCGTATTGTTGACCGATCGCCTTGATCGCGTGGCTGAAGCCGTACGCATCGCACACCGCACGCGTCGCATAGCCCTGCAAAGCATCCTCGCAGGCATGGGTTTGTCTTTGCTGGCCATGCTCGCAGCGGCAACCGGGCATCTCCCACCGTTGCTCGGCGCGATCCTTCAGGAAGCCATCGATGTCGCCGTAATCCTCAATGCGTTGCGCGCAATTGGCCACGGTGGTAGCGCCGACCTTGCGGCACCCGGCCTCGACCCGGAAGCACTCGCGCAGATCAGGCGTCACCACACCGTGCTCGTACCTTTGCTGGAGCGTACGCACGATCTCGCGCGACGCCTGGATACGCTTCCCGCCGACACCGCACGCAAGTGGCTGACGTCGCTGATCGGCGATTTGCGCAAGCAATTGCTGCCGCATGAGCGCGACGATGAATCCCGGCTCTATCCGGAACTGGCCGAAAAGCTGGGCGGCGACGATCCTCTCGCGGCCCTGAGCCAGGGACATCGTGAGATATTCCGGCTGGTGCGTTTGCTGGAACGCATGAGCGCTGATTTAGCAGGCAACCGCGCGTCAGCCGCACCCAGTTTGCGCGAAATCCAGCGGGTGCTGTACCGCCTCGATGTCGTGCTCGATCTCCACTTCGCGCAGGAAGAGGAGCTGTATGGCAATCTCGACGATGCAGGGGGAACGTGAAGCGACAGCGGCCGATGGATCGCTTTGCTGACCTTTACCGGTCTTCCCGTTCTCATTCAGCACTGAATTCGACGCAAGCCACGGCCGCTCGCGCAAACGCGGGATGTCCTGCTTCAGGATGCCAACCAGCGGAAGGAATGGCGGATGAATGCACCGCCATCACACGGCACTACGCAACCATGTGCGACTATGACCCGTTCGGGTTGCCAAGCAAGAATTCGCGCCAACGCTGCGCGCGCCGAAGTGCGATCGCAAAAACTCAAGCGCCACTCTCGAGGCGCGCCTGGATGGGGACTGACGATCCCGTCAAGCCGGGCCAAAAATCCGCGCCAGCCCTTGAACCAGTCGGGCGCAAAATTCTCGATCAAGTCAGCGAAGATCGCCGTACGGCTCTTGTGGTGGAAGAATACGATCTCCGTCATTGCGAGGCTTCCCAGCATGGCCACCGCATCTATCTCACCCGCCCAAGGCATTTGCGACATGGAAGCGAAGTCTGCATCGAATGCCAAGCCAGGCCTCCGTTTTGCGAGCCCCGGAGAGGCATAGAGCTTGGCCTTTGGATACGCCTTGTTCCATTCGCCCATGAACAAATGGTGGATCTTGTTGGGAGAAACGATATGCGCGACCGTGCCCAATGCATCAACATCCGTGGCCAAACCGGGGGTTAGAGCCACTGGCGACCACACGAAGAGGTCGCCGGTTGCGAGGCGGATCACCGCTTGGCGTGTGGAGTAGGGAAATCCGTAAAAAGAAACCACCTTGCCTTCCGCTATCCAGATTTCTTCTCCGAATGGAATCAGCACATTCATCTCGACTCCGCTAATCCAGCCGCTTGCGGAAACGCAGGATCGCGGCGGTCATCAACAGCAATGTGAATACCGCCAACACCCCCACGTCCGGCCACATTTCCCACAGACGCGCGCCGCGCAGCATCACACCCCGGATCAGGCGCAGGAAATGCGTCAGCGGCAGCAGTTCCGCAATCCACTGCGCAGCTTTCGGCATGCCGGCAAACGGGAACATGAAACCCGACAGCAGGATCGACGGCAGAAACACGAAGATCGTCATCTGCATCGCTTGAAACTGGGATTGCGCGCGCGTCGAGATCAGCAGGCCAAGCGCGAGGTTCGCGAAAATCAGCAGGCCCGCTGCGAGATACACGTCGAGCAGACTGCCGCGAATCGGTACCGCGAACAGCCAGATGCCGAGCCAGAGAATCACGCTGGTCTGAATCAACCCGATCACGATGTATGGCAGGACCTTGCCGACCATGAGTTCGCTGCTGGTCAGCGGCGTGGCGATCAGCAGCTCCATGTTGCCGCGCTCCCGCTCCCGCACAACCGCAATGCCTGTGAATAGCACCATTGTCATGGTCAGGATCACGCCGATCAGGCCCGGCACGATATTGATCGCCGAGCGCCGCTCGGGATTGTAGAAACTGACCACACTGATCCGGGGCGTCGGCGGCGTACTCGTTGCTGGCGCACGCTGGTCGGGCACGGCGCTGTCCAACGGCGTCTGCGCAAGTTGCGCGGCGGCGCTCTGCACCACGGTGTCGCTGCCGTCGACCAGCACCTGCGCCACCGGACGGCCGTCGATGCGGCGGCGCTCGAAGTCCGGCGGAATCACGATGCCGATACTGATCTCGCCGCGTCGGATCATCACCATCACCTGCTGCGGCGTAACCGCAGCGTGCAACGGAGCGATCACGTGGGTCGCCAGCATGTCCATGACCAGCGCGCGCGAACCTGCAGTGTTGGCCTCGTCGGCGATTCCCGCGCCAAGACCACGCAGGTTGAGGTTTATCGCGTAGCCGAACAGCACCAATTCGAATACCGGGATCAGCATGATCATTGCCAGGGTGATCCGATCGCGGCGCAACTGGCGCAATTCCTTGACCACGATGGCCCACAGCCGGCGTGCGCTCATGCGGCACGTCCGTGTTGCGTGTCCGTTTTTTCTTCGCGATTGTGCGTCACCGCGACAAACACGTCCTCCAGATTGGGCGGCGCCACAGATACGTCAGCGTTGTTTCCTGCCCTGGCGAGCGCATTCTCGATGTGTTGCCGCGCATCGGCGGCGCCTTGGCGATGCGCCTCCTCTTCCGATATCAACACGCGCAGCGCATTGCCGACCTGGGCGACACTGAGCACACCGGATATCGCGTACAGGACTTTCCGCACGCGGCGTGGATCGGCTGCCTCGACAATCAGCGTGCGGCCCTGGAGTTTGCCGGTCAGCTCGGCAGGTGTGCCGTCGGCGACCAGCCTGCCGTGATCGAGGATCGCGAGGTGATGGCAGCGTTCGGCTTCATCCATCAAATGCGTTGACACGAGCATCGTCGTACCGAGATCGGCCAGCTCGAACAATTTCTCCCAGAAGTCGCGACGCGATTCCGGGTCGACCGAGCTGGTCGGTTCGTCGAGAAACAACAGTTCCGGTTCGTGGATGACGGCACAAGCGAGCGCCAGGCGCTGCTTCTGTCCTCCACTCAACGTGCCCGCAAGTTGGTTCATGCAATCGCCGAAGCGATACTGCTCGATCAGCGCATCAATACGGCTCCTCGTCCGCGCTTTCGGCACCCCCTGGACCGCGGCGAGAAACTGCAGATTCTCGCAAACGGTCAGGTCGCCGAACAGCGAGAACTGCTGGGTCATGTATCCGATTCGGCGACGCAGCGCCTCGGCCTGTTCGGGGATGCGCAAACCGAGCACTTCGATCTCGCCTTCGCTCGGAGTCAGCAGACCACAGAGCATGCGGATGGTCGTCGATTTGCCGGAACCATTCGGCCCCAGAAAACCGTACACCTGTTTCGCTGACACCTGCAGATCGACGTGATCGACCGCAACCAGATCACCAAAACGTCGGGTCAGGCCCTGCGCACGGATCGCCAGTACGTCTTCACACTCGCTCATTTCATCGTGCCGAATGCGATATGCACCGGCAAACCTGCAGGCAGATTCGCAGCCTCGCCGCCCAACGTCACCTCGGCGAGATAGCTCAGACGCGCGGCGTCATCACCGCTCAGCGCGTAGTAAGGCGTGAACGTCGGCTCGTTGCGCAACATGCGTATCCTTCCGGAGTAAGCCTTGTCACGGCCTTCAACGAATACGCGAACGGCATCACCAACATGCACGTTGGCGCGCTGCTGCATGGGTACGTAAATGCGCGCATACGGTGCATCGCCGACCAGCAGGATCGCGACCGGCGCACCGACCGGCGCCTGGTCGCCGAGCCGGTAAGGAAGACTGTCGACCAGTCCTCCACGGGGGGCCACGACGCGCAATTTCCCCAGCAATACGCGCTCCGCGTCTGCCAGGGCCAACGCCGCGGCGAGGGCGGCGCGGCCCTGCGCAATCTGCTCAGGGCGATTACCGTGCAGCAGCTCATCATGGGCCGCGCGCGCCGCGGCAACCTGACCATCCGCGCTACCGACCGCAGCGCGGGCGCGATCGAGATCGTCGGCCGCGACGAAATTGTGGATCTTGAGGGACTGCAAGCGCTGGTAGTAGGCGCGCGCCTCGCGCGCCTGCGCCTGCGCTGCCGTCAGGTTTGCCCGGGCCTGCGCGATGTCTTCGGCTCGCGGTCCGTTGACCAATTCGGCCAGCGCCTCCTTTTGCTGCCGGGCCTGCGCTTCGGCGGCGACCAATCCCGATCTGGTCTGCGCTTCGTTGAGTTGAAGCAATACCCGACCCGCCTCGACCCGCTCACCCTCGCGCACATCGATTGCGACGATGCGCTCCGCGACCGGTGCCGGCAGCGTGATGCGATCATATTCGAGCGTGCCCAACGCCTGAGGGGGCCTCTGCACACAGGCTGAGAGAACGAGACCGATCAGCAGCACAACTAGCGGACGACAGCCCGTTCGAACAGCGCTCATCACTTTCTCGCCTTGTCAGGAAGACCCCGGATCAGGGGTCGTTCCGGACCGCCAGCCAGTCGCGCTCGTTGGCGGAATGTACCTCGAACCAAATCGCGTTGAGGATGCCAAAGCAGCAGGCCGGCGCCAATTCGAGAACCCACGCGAAGCACCACATTTCAGTAACCCTCCCTCGATCCGCGCGACTCGATTCCGGCTCGCGTGATCTTGCCGCGCATCAGCCGGAATGCCCACGTGGAATACAGCAGAATCGGCAACAATACCGCCGTCGCGAACAACATGGTACCGAGCGTTCCCTCGCTCGACGAGACGTCCCATACCGTCAATCCGTTCGAAGGATCGCTGGAGGACGCCATCAGGAACGGGAAAGAGACAGGCCCGATGTCAGCACGATGGCCGCGATCGCAAAGCCGCCGGCGACGAACGCCGCCCCGCGAGCTCGAAGCACGACCACGGTGGCCAACATCAAAAGCGATCACCCGCTGGTGTGAAAGTGCCGCGCGACCACATGTCTGTCGACATGAAGACGCTGGGTCGCAGAGAACAAGAGAAAGTCCAGCGCGGCAAGCGGCGCCAGCTTGATGGCAGTTGTGATCCAGACGCGGTTGCGAAGTCGCTGGAGCAGCGGTGGGTTGGAGGTCGCCGTACCTTGCGTAGTCATCGATGCCAGATGCGCCCAGTCATGCCCGCCGACTTCGCGGATCCCGGTCATTACAAACGTACCTTCGCACGCACGACTTGATACAGATCAATTTCCGGGCTGCCCGAGAGTCAAGACGGGGAACGTCGCAGCACGCGAGAACCGCTACGGAGGATTGTTCCATCGCTCACGTCTGGACCATTTCCAGCGGCCGCTTTGCAGCAACGTTGTCGCTCGCCTTCGCGAGCCGCTGCTCAAGCGCGTGATCGGGGTGCTATGCCGGCCGAAGACCGAATTGCCAGCCTCTATTCCCGAGCTGTGCTGCCATTGCAATTCGATGCGGCATTTCATATCGACGGGACGGCCGCAGTCGAGCCGTTTTGACGCTTCCGCGGGTTCGGAGCGCGCGAAATTGCACGACGCCCACTCACTTGCAGACCTTCCCCAGGTGAAAAAGACATACTGAAAGGTGACTCCGAACACGTTGACCCCGCGTTCCCATGACCTTCGAAAATCTCCCCCTCATCAGAATTCATATGCGCGCTGTAATCGTCGTCAGACACAGCCGTCGCACGCGATTGCATATCAAATCGGGCCGCAACCGACCATCGTTCTCGAATCACTTCCCGGTGTTTCGGAGATCAGCATCGACCACGAAGATTGCTACTGCGACGATCTCGTACCGATGGAAAAACCCTGGTGTGCATTCCGCAGGTATCAGCGCCGCGTTGGCGTCGCAAGGAATGCAGCTTACATAGCGACGAGACGGTTGTACGAACCGATCGACGTCGATCATCGTGGGGCGATGCGGGCCGCGGCGGGTCGAGGCCGACGTACCCGAGCCAATTCGTGCGGCGCCATTCAACCCGCGGTTGGGTGCGTCGCTTCGCCACGTTGGCCGCGATGCCCTGCATACCCCGCTTGTTCCCGAGCGTTCGCACCCGTGAGCCACTGCATCCGTAACCTATAGAGTTTCCTGGCCACGAGGTCTACTGACCGAATACGCTATTTGCATGACTTCAAAATCCGGAGCGCGCGAGCGCTTTCGCGACCCGCGCCCGGGTTTCCTCTGACTTCATCGGAAACGCAGGGAAAGAAGTCGCCCTGGGTCAGTGACGCGGCGGGCGGTGAATGGTAGCAACCGCCCCGCCACCAACCGCTGCCGAATCTGCCTGCGCTACGGCTGTCCGAGAAGAAAATCCACGGTCCGTTGCGCGAGAACATCCGCGCCGAGATCGGCGGTCTCGAGATGGATTTCCGGATGTTCGGGCTGCTCGTAGGGTGAGTCGATGCCGGTGAAGTTCTTGATCTCGCCCGCGCGCGCTTTTGCATAGAGACCCTTCGGGTCGCGTTGCTCGCAGACATCGAGTGGTGCGTCGACATAAACCTCATGGAACTCACCGTCTTCGAACAGATCGCGCGCCATGCGCCGCTCGCTACGGAACGGGCTGATAAACGACACGAGCACGATCAGCCCGGCGTTGGCCATCAGGCGCGCGACCTCGGCGACGCGCCGCACGTTTTCGACGCGATCCTCCTGGGTGAAGCCGAGATCGCGATTGAGGCCGTGGCGCACATTGTCGCCGTCGAGAAGATAGGTGTGATAGCCCATCGCATGCAGGCGCTTTTCCACCAGATTCGCAATGGTCGACTTGCCTGAGCCGGACAAACCGGTGAACCACAAGCACGCGGGCGTCTGGCCCTTGATGCGCGCGCGTGCCGCACGATCAACGTCAAGGTGCTGCCAATGGATGTTGTCGGCACGGCGCAATGCGAAGTCGATCGTGCCCGCCGCGATCGTGGCATTGCTCTGGCGGTCGATCAGGATGAATGCGCCGAGTTCGCGACATCGCGCGTACGGCTCGAATGCGATCGCGTGATCCAGGCTCAGGTTGGCGTAACCAACCTCGTTGAGCTCGAGACGTTTCGCCGCACGCTGCTCCTGGGTATTCACATCGATGCGGTGCTTGATTTCGGTGACCTGCGCCGTGACCGTGCGCGCGCCGATCTTCAACCAGTAGCGGCGTCCAGGCAGTAGTGGCGTGTCGTCCATCCACAACAGATGCGCTGCGAACTGATCGGTGACCTGCGGGGGCTGCGCGGCGTTGGCGATGAGATCACCACGGCTTACGTCGCGTTCGTCCGCAAGCGTCAGCGTAATCGCATCGCCGGTCCGCGCGCATTCAAGATCGCCATCGGTGCCGACAATACGCGCAACCCGCGAGCGCACACCGGCAGGCAGCACCACAATCTCGTCACCGCATCGAATGCGACCCGAGGCAACCTGCCCGGCGTACCCACGGAAATTCTGGTCCGGGCGGCACACCCACTGCACGGGCAGGCGAAATCCGGATTCGCTGGCTTGACGCGCGATATCGACCGCTTCGAGAGATTCGAGCAGACTCGGCCCCGCGTACCACGGCATCTTGTCCGAACGGCTGCCAACGTTGTCGCCGCGCAATGCCGAGAGCGGCGCGGCGCTGACTTGGGTGATGCCGAGCTGTGCGGCCAGCGCGCGGTAGTTGGCCACGATCGGCTCGAAGACATCCTGCGCGTATCCAACCAGATCCATCTTGTTCACGGCCAGCAGCACGTGGCGGATGCCGAGCAACGCGCAAATGTAGCTGTGACGGCGCGTCTGGGTCAGCAATCCCTTGCGCGCGTCGACCAGCACGATCGCGAGATCCGCAGTGGACGCGCCTGTCGCCATGTTGCGCGTGTACTGCTCGTGCCCGGGACAGTCGGCGACAATGAACTTGCGCCGCTCGGTGCTGAAGTATCGGTAGGCGACATCGATGGTGATGCCCTGCTCGCGCTCGGCCGACAAGCCGTCGATCAGCAGCGCGAAATCGAGCTCGCCGCCTTGCGTTCCGTCACGCCGGCTGTCGCCTTCGAGCGCCGCAAGCTGATCGTCGAACAACAATTTCGTGTCGTAGAGCAACCGTCCGAGCAAGGTGCTCTTGCCATCGTCCACGCTGCCGCAGGTGATGAGGCGCAGTACGCTCTTGGTTTCGTGCTGCTGAAGATACGCGGCGATTTCCGCGTCGGCGCTGCTGCGCGCATCGCGCTCGTGCCCCATCAGAAATATCCCTCCTGCTTCTTCTTCTCCATCGACGCCGACGGGTCGTGATCGATCACCCGGCCCTGGCGCTCGGAAGTACGCGTCACCAGCATTTCCCGGATGACGGCGGACAGCGTATCGGCTTCGGATTCGATCGCGCCGGTCAATGGATAGCAGCCCAATGTCCGGAATCGCACCCTGCGCTGCGCAGGAACCTCGCCCGCCACAAGCGGCATGCGCTCATCGTCGACCATGATCAGCGCGCCATCGCGTTCGACAACGGGTCGCTCGGCCGCGAAATACAGTGACGGCACCTCGATCTGTTCGCGATAGATGTACAGCCATATGTCGAGTTCGGTCCAGTTGGACAGCGGAAATACACGCACGCTCTCGCCCTTCGCGATGCGTGCGTTGTACAGATTCCAAAGCTCGGGCCGCTGGCGTTTCGGATCCCAGCGATGCTGCGCATTGCGGAACGAGAACACGCGCTCCTTGGCGCGCGATTTTTCCTCGTCGCGGCGCGCGCCGCCGATGGCCGCATCGAACTGGTGTTTTTCGAGCGCCTGCTTCAAGGCCTGGGTTTTCATCACATCGGTGTGCACTGTGGCGCCATGCGTGAACGGGCCGACACCCTCTTTCACGCCGTCCTCATTGATGTGCACGATCAGGCGGCAGCCGGTTTCCTTCGCGCGACGATCGCGAAACGCGATCATTTCGCGAAACTTCCAGGTGGTATCCACGTGCAGCAACGGAATCGGCGGCGGCGCCGGATGGAATGCCTTGAGCAAAAGATGCAGCAATACCGAGGAATCCTTGCCGATCGAGTAAAGCGTTACCGGGTTGCGAAACTCCGCCGCGACTTCACGCAGGATATGAATGCTCTCGGCCTCGAGGCGATCGAGGTTCGAGGCGTCGCCGCTTGTTTCCTGTATGCTCATGCGATCTCCGCTCGACTGGCGCAGATTGTAACGATTCAATCGGGACGATCGAGTGTCCAGCCGCTATGATCGTCTGGCGCTCGGCGGGCAGCCGCCCGCGCCATGCATTCGAAAGCGGCGGATTTTCAATCGATGACCCTGCAGATCCTGTTGTACGTGATCGCGGCGCTGCTGATCGTCGTCGGCTTCCTCGGCACGATCCTTCCCTTGTTGCCCGGAACCCCGCTGGTGTTCATCGGCATGTTGCTCGCTGCATGGGTCGACCATTTCCGGCACGTCGGGACATTTACGCTGATCGTGCTTGGCATCCTGACCGTGCTCGCGCTAGCAGTCGATTTCATCGCCGGCGTTCTCGGGGCCAAACGCGTTGGGGCGAGTCGCCTGGCCCTGCTTGGAGCGACGGTCGGCACGCTGGTCGGATTTTTCTTCGGACTTCCCGGGCTGTTGCTCGGACCCTTTGCAGGCGCGCTGATCGGCGAATTATGCGCGGGCGGAGGCGTACGCAAGGCCACCGATGTCGGCGTCGGCGCGTGGTTGGGGTTTGTGTTCGGCGCCGTGGTCAAATTGGCCTTGACCTTCACTATGCTGGGTGTGTTTGCGCTCGCGTTCCTGCTCGGTTGAAAGCCTGAGCGCCTACGATCAATCGGCCGATGCGGCGCGTTGAAGCAACATGGATCGGCCGCGACCGCATGCCCCACTCGGCACACGGTCCTGCGCGAAGATCCCCGCGAGCAAGGACGATCACGAGCAGGACCATCCCATCCCTGCGCGACTCCCGGCTGATGCGCCCTCTCAGTTGACGTCAGCTGCCTGACTTGCCGTGTGGGGTAACACCAGCGCCGCCAGCTTGGTGTCGCCATGGATCAGGTTCAGCTCATCCGCAAGGATGTGCGCCGTTTCGTCCAGTGCGACGTCGCGCTGATCCTTCTGAGCCCGCTCGAGCTTGAGATCGCTCTTGATACTGCGCTCGTCCGGCTGCAGGCCATCATCGGCCGGCAATACGGCTTGATCGCCAGCGGCGGCCAGCTTGGCCGCGTTTGCGGGTGACTTCGCTGCAGCGGCGCTTTCCGTGAGCGTGGTTACCGATTTTGCTTCGGCACTTTGCGAAGCGGCCTTGGTCGACTCTTCGCGCGCCTTGCGCTTGGCTTCCTGCTCGTCGCGCTCCTTGCGGCGCACGGCCTCGTTCAATGAGACGGTTTTTTCGGCGTGCAGCTTGCGCGCATCGGCCACTTCGCTTTCCATGTTCCGCCACGCGCTGTCTTTTGCGACGCGCGTCAAGTGGCGTTCCGCCAGCATCGGCACAACTGGCTTGAGGTCGGCCGCAACGTGATAGTCGGCGGGCTTGATCGACGTCCAGGGCAATGCATTGTCGTAACTTGATTCGCCGAACTCGCTCGCATCCGCAGTCAGCGGAAACTGGATGTCCGGTGTCACTCCGCGCAACTGGGTGGAGCCGCCATTCACGCGGAAGAACTGCGCGATGGTCATCTTCAGCTCGCCGAAGGTTGGCTTCTCGTTGTGGGCGATATCATCGAGATCGACCAGATTCTGGACCGTGCCCTTGCCGAACGTCGGCTCGCCGATGATCAAGCCACGTCCGTAATCCTGGATTGCCGCGGAAAAAATCTCCGAGGCCGATGCCGATGCGCGATTGACCAGCACGGCCATCGGGCCGTCCCATGCCAGGCCTGAATGCGGGTCGGTTTCCTCGCTGACCTGGCCGGCCGCATTGCGTACCTGCACGACCGGACCCTTGTCGATGAAAAGGCCGGTCAGATCGGTCGCTTCGGACAGCGAACCGCCACCATTGTTGCGCAGGTCCACGATCACGCCATCGACCTTGTCCTTTTTGAGTTCACCGAGCAGCCGCTCGACATCGCGCGTGGCGCTCTTGAAGTTCGGATCGCCGCGGCGGCGCGCATCGAAATCCTGGTAGAACGTCGGCAGGGAAATCACTCCGATTCGGTGGATGTCGCCGTGGTCGTTGACTTGCAGCACCGATTTCTTCGCAGCCTGCTCCTCGATGCTGACTTTCTTGCGCGTCAGCGCCAGGGTTTCATGCTTGCCATCGGGTCCCGCGTCCGCAGGCAGGACTTCCAGACGCACCACGGTGTCCTTGGGACCCCGTATCTTCTCGACGACATCGTCGAGGCGCCAGCCGACCACATCGGCCAGCGGCCCGTTATCGCCCTGTCCGACGCCGACGATGCGATCGCCGACCTTGATCTTGCCCGACAGCGCAGCCGGTCCGCCCGGCACTATTTCGCGTATCGCGGTGTAGTCATCCTCGCGCTGCAGCACCGCACCGATCCCTTCGAGCGAAAGCTTCATCGCGATATCGAAATTTTCGGCAGAGCGCGGTCCGAGGTAATTGGTGTGCGGCTCGATCGACATCGCGTACGCGTTCATGAACGTCTGGAACACATCCTCGCTGTTGAGCTGATGCACGCGATCGAGATAGTTCTGGTAGCGCTTTTCGAGTGTCTCCCGAATGTCCTTCGCGGGTTTGTTGGCCAGCGCGAGACGCAGCCAGTCGTTCTTGATGCGCTTGCGCCACAGGTCGTCCAGATCGGCCTCGTTCGCGGCCCACGGCGCCTTGTCGCGGTCGAAGTCGTAGGTCTCGTCTTTGCTGAAGTCGAAGCCTTTTGGCAGCAGCGACAGTGCGTAAGCCACGCGCCCGGAAACACGTTGCTCGTATATATTGAAGATCGCGAACGGCGCAGCGAGGTCCTGATCGTAAATCGCGTCATCGAGCTTGTCGCGATAGGCCTTGAAGCGGTCGATGTCGGCTTGGGTGAAGAACAGCTTGTCGCTGTCGAGCGAATCGAGGTAACGCTTGAAGATCTTTTCCGACATCGCATCGTCGAGCGGCATCGGCTTGTAGTGGAAGCGGGTCAGGAAGCGAGCGGCCCAGATGCCGGCCTCACCCTCGTCCTTGGTGGGTTTGAGCAATGGCGCAGTCGTCGCCGGCGTCGATGCCGGTTCCGATTTCGCGACGGCCAGCGCCGGGATCGCGGCAACGATCGGCAAGGCCAGGGCAAGTGAGAACAAAAGTCGGCGCATCGTGGTTCTCCGCGGGTTCACGCCCGCTCGCAGGGAATCGGCAGGATACTGAAAGGCATCTTGAGAAGCTTGTCAGGCGACTTGCACGTAGCCGGCGGCGTGGGCCATTTGATCGGCGTGATACGACGATCGCACCATGGGCCCGGATGCCACGTGCTGGAACCCGAGTTTTTCACCGAATCTGGCAATCGCTTCGAACTCCTCAGGCGTCCAATAGCGCCGCACCGGATGATGGTGCGGCGTAGGCTGCAAGTATTGTCCGACGGTGACCATATCGACAGCGTGAACGCGCAGATCGTTCAATGCATGCTCGACCTGATCCATGGTTTCGCCAAGTCCGAGCATGATGCCGGATTTGGTCGGAATGTCGGGATGCCGTTGCTTGAATTGCTGAAGCAAGGCCAGCGACCAATCGTAGTCCGCACCCGGCCTCACCTCGCGGTACAGCGCGCGAACGGTTTCGAGATTGTGGTTGAACACATCCGGCGGATCCGCTTCGAGCGCGTCGAGCGCCCTTTCCGCACGGCCCTTGCCTCGAAAATCCGGCGTAAGTATCTCGACCTTGATACCCGGACATTCGCTTCGCACTGCCCGGATACATGCCGCGAAATGCGCCGCGCCCCCATCGGCAAGATCGTCGCGATCCACCGAGGTGATGACGACATAGCGCAATCCCATGGCGCTGATCGTGCCACCCAGGCGCTTGGGCTCGAGCGCATCAGGCGGTTTGGGTCGCCCATGGGCTACATCGCAGAACGAGCAGCGCCGCGTGCAGACCTCGCCCAGGATCATGAAGGTTGCGGTGCCCTTGCTGAAACATTCGTGGATGTTCGGGCACGAAGCTTCCTCGCAAACAGTCACCAGATGGTTTTCCCGCAATCTTGCCTTCAGCGCGGCGACCGCATTGCCGGGCGGAATGCGCACTCGGATCCAATCCGGTTTACGCAATCGCGGGGCATCCGCGAAGGCCGCGCGATTGCGTGCGATCTTGCGCTCGCCAAGCTGCTTGTCGCCGACGACGGTGACGGTAATGGAACGGTCGGTTGGATTCATGCGCATCGGGCCGGCGCTTGTGTGCCGGGAACAAAGGAAATGGGTTCTGCCATTACGGGAGTCAACCCGAATTGGCGTGCCAGCTGGCCAACAAGTACGTCTTCGACAGCGGTGAGCGATCCGGGGCCGCCCAAGTCTAGCATCTGGGTGACTCGCAAGCCCTCGTATCCACACGGATTGATGCGCTGGAAGGGCTCCATGTCCATCGCCACGTTGAACGCTAGGCCGTGAAACGTACAGCCGCGGCGCACGCGCAAACCCAAGGCTGCGATCTTGCTGCGGGCCACATAGACGCCCGGCGCGCCATCGCGGCGTTCGGCGACGATATTCCAGTGCTCAAGCGTGTCGATGATGGCTTGCTCGAGGCGACACACCATCGTGCGCACGCCAATGCCGAGTCGGCGCAGATCCAGCAGCGGATACCCGACGATCTGACCCGGGCCGTGATAAGTCACCTGGCCACCGCGATCGACTGCAACCACAGGGATATCGCCGGGCGCGAGTACATGTTCCCAGCGCCCGGCCTGTCCGAGCGTAAACACCGGATCGTGCTGCACCATCCACAATTCGTCGGGTGTCTGGGTGTCGCGCGCGTCGGTGAACGCCTGCATCGCATGCCAGACCGGCTCGTAGGATTGGCGGCCGAGACGCCGGAGCATGAGACGCGCCTGCTCCGGTGCCTTGCGAATCGCTAAAGGGTCCACCGGACGTCCTCGTCGGCGCGCAATGCCTCGTGCGCGCGCTCGAGTGCGGCACGGTCGGGGCATGTGAAACTCACTGCGACTGCAACATAGTTTCCATTGGTGGACGGCCGCTCGCGCTGGCTGCCCGCAAGAACATTGAGTCCGAGACCCTCGAGTATCTCGGTGACACGCGATTCCAGTCCGGACTGGGCAGTACCCATCACGGTCACTTCAAACACACCAGGGAACTGGAATCCCTGTTCCGGCTGCTCCGATTCAATTTCGTCCAGACGCTTCATCAACGCGCATCAGGGACGGGCGCATCGGGCGCGGATGGCGCGGCCGTCCCCGGATCGCCCTTGAACCACATCCACACGCCGTCGGAAAGGCGCTTGAAGAAACCGCCCAGAGGCGCATCGGCGAGCACGATGAGCGGTCGTTCCAGCAGCGGTTTCCCATCGAGCGTCACCTTGAGCTTGCCGACCTGCTGCCCTTTCGAGAATGGCGCGACCAGGCGGGCCGGCAGATCCATGCTGGCCTTTAGCGCGTCATATCGGCCGCGTGGCAAGGTCACCAGCAAGTCTTCGCCGAGACCCAGCGGCACCGTGTCGCTCGCGCCCTTCCACAGCACCGGATTCGCCAGCGCCTTGCCTGCCGCGTAGAGCTTGTGGGTTTCGAAGAATCGGAATCCGTAATTGAGCAATTCCTGATTGTCGTCCGCGCGTTGTTTCTCGCTAGGCGCGCCCATCACCACGGCGATCAGGCGTTGATCATCGCGCTTGGCCGAGGTGGCGAGACAATAACCGGCCGCCTTGGTATGTCCGGTCTTGATTCCATCGACGCTGGCGTCGCGCCACAACAGCGTATTGCGGTTGTGCTGCTTGATGCCATTCCACTCGAAATCCTTCACCGAGTAGATCTTGTAGTCCTCGGGATAATCATGGATGAGCGCACGCGACAAGCGCGCGACATCGTGCGCGGTGGTGTAGTGATCGGGATTCGGCAATCCGCTCGCATCGACATAGTGGGTGTTTTTCATGCCGAGGCGGGCGGCGTACTGGTTCATCAACTGCGCGAAAGTGGTTTCCGAGCCGGCGGTGTGCTCGGCAAGTGCAATCGCGGCGTCGTTGCCGGACTGGATGATCATGCCGTATTGCAAATCCTTCAGCGGCACCTTGCTGTTGAGTTTGAGAAAACTGGTCGAGCCATCCGTGCCGGCGCCACCTGCGCGCCAGGCGTGCTCGCTGATGAACACCGGATCATCGCGATGAATCTTGCCGTGGGCGAGTTCGGCCGAAACGACATAAGATGTCATGATCTTGGTGATCGACGCAGGCTCGACGCGTGCATCGGCATTGTCCGAAGCCAGGATCTGTCCGCTCGCATAATCCATCAGTACCCAGCTCTTGGCGTCGATCGAAGGCGGCGGCGGCGTCGGCGCAGGCGCAGCGACCGGCGCTTTCGGTGTCGGCAGCGGCTGGCTCGTCGCCGAGTGCGCAGGAAAAGGCGCAACGGCAATGAGGACGAAAGCGAACAGGAGGCGCTGCGACAGGTTCATCGGCGGGTCGGGTTTCCTGGGGTCGAGTGATGGGGGGGTGCGTGATCCGGCAACAGGCGGGTGGCGGCGCGATACATTGTCGCTCGTTACGGGAGTGGATTCACGCGCGTCGCGAGTTGTTCGAACGATCAATTTTCAATCATGACACGCGCAGAACCAAATCCAAGCTTGCGTATGCGCGGTGCCAGTGCATCGGCAGCGGCGACATCGGCGAGCGGACCGACGCATACCCGGTGCAAGGTGCGACCGTTGACTGCCGCAGTCTGGACGCCGACGCCATCCACACCGGCGCGCCTCACGGCTTCGGCCAGACGCTGCGCATTGCGCTGTTCGCCGAAGGCGCCAAGCTGCAGATAGATATGCGCCGAATTGCCAGCTGTGACCGCACGAGACGGCGGGGGTTCCGCCTGCGGGTGCGCCGGATCGATTGCACGCACCTCGACCATTCCCGTCCCTTTCGGCCAGATACCGATCTTCACGGCAGCCGCATAAGACAAATCGATCAGACGGTTTTCGGCGAACGGGCCACGGTCGTTGATGCGCACGATGACGCTCTTGCCATTGGAGAGATTGGTCACACGCGCATAGCTCGGCAGGGGCAGGGTCTTGTGCGCGGCTGAGAACGCGTACATGTCGTACGGTTCGAACGATGAGGTCATGAAGCCATGGAACTTGTTGCCGTACCACGATGCAATGCCGCGTTCATCGTAGCCCGCCGCGCTGCGCAGCACATGATAGGTGTGCCCGAGCACGCTATAGGTTGGTTGGTTGCCGTAGCGCGAGCGCGCTTCGAGCTTCGGCACCGGTTCGGGAATCTTGCCGACATCGATCGGTGGGGCGCTCGGTCCGTCATCGCGATCCAGATGGTAGCGACGCGACTGCGGCAGGCTGGTATCGCGAGGCAGGCTTGCCGCGCGACGCGCGTTTTCCGGATGCGATATCTCGTTTCGTGGTCGGTGGGCGGCACACGCGCCGAGCAAGAAAGTCATCGATCCGTACAACACCAGGCGCGCGTGCGCTGTCATGAATCGGGCACCGCCGCACCCCGGGCGATGGCCGAGGCAAGTTGCCAAACTGCCATCGAGTAGAGTGGACTGTGGTTGTAGCGTGAGATCACGTAGAAGTTATTGAAGGTCAACCAGTACTGAGGCCCCTGCTCGCCGTCGAGAGTGAGAAGCGTCGACAAGGTTCCGGGATCGGTACGGGTCAGCGGTGCGTATCCCCAGCTTTCCATCTGCTCGACTGGATAGACCGGCTCGAGGCCATCCGGATCGATCTTGCGCAAGCCATGCAGCGCGGGTTGCGCGCGGGTCGCCACCGGTGCGCCTTCCTCCCAGCCGAATTCGTGAAAGTAATTGGCGACGCTCCCGATCACGTCGGGGAGCGAGTTCCAGAGATCGATCGCGCCATCTCCGTCCTCGTCGCGCGCGAACTTGGCAATGCTGCTGGGCATGAACTGACCCCAGCCCATCGCGCCTGCGTAGGAGCCTTTCAACTCCGTGATCGGATAGGCCAGGTGCCGATCGCCGAGAAGGAACAACTGGCGCAACTCGCCGCGAAAGAATTCTTCTCGCGGCGGATAATGGAACGCAAGGGTGGTCAGTGCATCGAGCACGCGGTAGTGCCCGACGATGCGCCCGTAATTGGTTTCCACACCGAGTATCGCGACGATGATTTCCGGTGCCACTCCGGACTCGCGGCGCACGCGTTCGAGCAGTGCGCGATGCTCGCGGTAAAACGCAACGCCATCGGCGATGCGCTTGTCGTTGACGAAAATCGGGCGGTACTCTTTCCATGGCTTCGCTTCGGCCGGCCGCGTCATTGCCTCGATGATGCCGGGCTGCACCTGCGCTTCGGCAAGCGTACTCAGGATTTTCTGCTCGACCAGTCCGTCTTCGCGCGCGAGCCTCGATGCGAATGCGATCTCCGCTGGCGAAACCTCGGCTTCGGCAGGCGTGACAACGGTCGCCGCGAAGACATGGAAGTCGAACGCGCAGCTGCTGGCAAACAACAGCGTCGAGACGAGCAGCGGACCGACGGCGCGTCGTCCGTTCGACGAGATCGAAAGAGGGTATGGGACAGCTGGCGACCTGCGAAACAACACCTGCTTAATTTACCATGCCGGTATCGGCCGATGCGTCGCGAGGACGGTCGCTGGAAGCTGCATGGACGCCATGATCATGGCCATGCTGTCGGCGCAATGTCCGCAGCAGACCGTCGGCACGCCACCTCGATGAAATCGCCGAATGCCGCAATCGGCGTGCTGTCTTCGAACACGCGACTTGCACCCTCGACGAGCCGCAAGCGCAGTGCCGATCGCGCGGCGTCGTCACGGCATAGCGTCTGCACCAGACGCACGTAATCGTCTTCGTTCTGGGCGATCAGTTCCGGAACGCCGGCCAGACGCAGCATCGCGGCGGTCTGGCGCCCGCGTAGCATGGAACCCTCGAGCGTGACCATCGGCGTGCCCACACTCAGCGCGTCGAGACTGGTCGCCCCGCCCGAAAACCACGGCGTATCGAGCACCAGGTCCGCCTTCGCAATACCGGCGACAAAATCGGCATGAGATTGATCCCGTGCCAGCGCGATATCGCTTTGCGGCGACAGCCCGTGCGCCCGGAGTATTGGATCGAGGCGCTGACGGTAGCGCTCTCCCAGTCCCGTCGCCCGATCGAAAAGGACAACGCGCGCACCGCTGCCAGCAATGACGCGGGCGACCAGATGATCGAACGCAGGCACGAGCTTGATCAGGTTTTGCAGACACAGCAACAGCGGCCGGCCATCGCGCAGAGCATCGAGCCACGCACTGTTGCCGGCCGCTGGCGGCCGTTGGGGCTGCGTACCCAGCCCGGGCAGCCGCACCAGCGCCTCGCGATAATGCGAAGCGGCCACATCCGTTTCCAGCATCGCGCCACTCAGGAAGTAATCGATTGCCGGCATTCCGCTCGTGGCCGGATGCCCATAGGACGCGCACTGCACCGGGGCGAGCCGTAGCGCGGCAAGTACTTGCTGCGCCGGATCCATGCCGATATCCAGGTGCACCAACACGTCGAGCTGGGCATCGCGAATGCGCGCCGCCACCTGGAGCGGATCGGCATGAGCCGATTCGAAATGCGCGATTGCCCCGGCGATGCGTTCGCTGACCTGATCGCCGTACGGACCCGTGTTCCAGGCGAATACCTCGAACCGCTGCGCGTCGAGATCGGTCACAAGGCGCCCGAAAAAGCGTGTTACCGAATGGTCGGCCAGATGGCTGCTGACGAAGCCGACGCGAATTCTTGCGCCATGCGCATGGGCCCGCCACGTAACGCCACTCACGAGTCGCGGCGCGACGCGATCCATGACCTTTTGCACGAGGTCCCCGAAAGCGCATTGCAGCGCCGTGTTGTCGCGAGGCTGATAATGCAGATGAAACGGGGTAACAGTCAGTGCGGCCCCGTAGGCAGTCTGTCGCCGGTTCGAGTCGTCCAGATCGAGACCCTGCGCAAGACGCTCTAGCCCGTGCGAAAATCGCTCACGCGCAGCGTCGATCGCTGCGTCATCGTCGTATATCGCCGGCAATGCAAGCTCCGCCAGCCAGCGCATGCGTTCAAATGCCGGCCGACGTCGCGCGATTTCGGCGAACAAGCCCAGTGCTTCGTCGTGCTCGCCCTGTTCCTGCAAGGCAAGGGCAAGCTCGGCGCGACCGTCGAGATCCTCAGGTGCCAATTCCGACGCCTTGCGCAACATCGGAACTCCAACGCGAAGATCGTGCTGCAGTCGGGCGGCGATGCCGGCGGTCCGCCACCATTTCGCATTGCTGTCATCGCGCTCGATTGCCCGCTCGGCATGTTGACGCGCTTCGGGATAACGCTTGAGGTCCAGCATGACCAACGCGAGATTCCCCGGTGCATGCGCCGGACACGGCACTGCTCTGCATGCCTGAAGCAACATGGGTAACGCGTCCTGAAGCCTGTGCTGTCGTCTCAGCAAGTCTCCCAGGCCCACCAGCGCATCGACATTGACAGGTTCGCGTGCAAGCGCATGGCGATACGCCGTTTCGGCTTGCGCGTTGTCGCCCCCGGCATCGAACAGTCCGGCCAATGCGAGCACAGTCGGCACATATCCCGGCCGCAACGTGATGATCTGGCGACACAGCGACATCGCGTGTGCCACCTGCCCGCTGTCCCGATAAGCCAATACCAGATCATGCATGATGGCGGGCCGGTTGGGTTCAACGTCCAACGCCTGTCGGAAATGGCGGATCGCAAGTTTCGCGTTGCCCTTCGCGCGGGCGATTCGACCCAATTGATGCCAGGCCTCGGCAATGTCCGGATCGAATTTGACTACGCGCCGGTAATGGCTCTCGGCAAGTCCCAACTGGCCTGCCTCGTGACACGTCGCCGCCTTGCGCATCAGCTCACCAACAGGGTCGCCCGGTTGCGTGGAACTCACTTGGCAACCATTTTGCGATGCGCGTGGATCGACATCAGTACCCCGAAGCCCGACAGCAGCGATACAGCGGACGTCCCTCCATAACTGACCAGCGGCAGCGGCACACCCACCACCGGAAGGATGCCGGTGATCATGCCGCCATTGACCATTACGTATACGAAAAATGCCATGCTGATGGCGCCTGCGAGCAGCCGTGAATACGTGTCCTTGGCATTGATCGCAATCCATAGACAGCGGCCGATGACGAAGACATACAGCGCAAGCAACAGCAGCACGCCGATCAATCCCCATTCCTCGGCGAATACCGAAAAAATGAAATCGGTGGTGTGCTCGGGCAGGAACTCCAGACGCGACTGCGTGCCGTGGTGCCAGCCCTTGCCCCACAGCCCGCCCGAACCCACCGCAATTTTCGACTGGATGATGTGCCATCCGACTCCGAGTGGATCGGCCTCGGGGTTGAACAGCATGCGAATGCGATCTTTCTGGTATCCATGCAAGAAATGCCAACCAGCGGGGATGATCATGGCGGCCCCGGCGCATATGACGCCGATGCGCCACCATGCGATGCCTGACAAGAAGACGACGAACGCTCCGCTTGCGACGACCAGCAGCGCTGTGCCGAGGTCCGGTTGTTCGGCAATCAAGGTGGCAGGAACTGCAATCAGCAGCAATGCGCCACTCAGCGCGATCCAGCCCGGCGGTAGCGCGCGCCGGTTGAGGTACCACGCGACCATCATCGGCATGGTGAGCTTGAGCAACTCCGATGGTTGAAAGCGCAACACACCCAGATCGAGCCAGCGGTAGGCGCCACGACCCTCGCCGAGCAATGCCACCACGACGAGCAGTGCCACGCTGACCACGTACAGCCATGGCGACCATGTGCGAAGCACCCGAGGGGGCACGCGCGAAATCAGCAACATCAATATGCCGCCGAACACGACGCGGACGGCCTGGCTGGTCGTCTGCGCTCGATTGAGATCGTTCGCGCTGTACAGGGTTACGATGCCGACAACGGCCAACACGATGAGCGCTGCGAGCAGCGGCATGTCGAGGCGCGGTCGCCGCAGCAGGCCTGCAACCCGATAACGCAGCTCGCGCAAGGCGTCATCGATCACGGCGCCGCTCCGGCCAGTCGCGCCTGATCACCGACCAGCCACGCATCGAGAATGCGGCGCACGATCGGCGCCGCGTCGTGCCCGCCGGTATGCCCGGCCTCAAGCACCACGATGACTGCGATGCGCGCCGCATCCGCGGGAGTGAACGCCTCGAACAGCACCTGATGGCGCTGTATGTTCACTTGCATGATGTTTTCCCAAGCCTCGCCCGTGCGCGAATAGCGCTCGGCAGTGCCGGTCTTGCCGGCGATGACATAGGGAAATCCGTCGTTGAGGCCACGCGCGGTTCCGTGCGCCCCATTCACCGCCTCGATCATCCCTTGTTGCACCGGCGGCCAGTCCGAGGGTTTTTCGATAATGCTCGCGGAGGGCTCCGGGAGTTTGCGTAACGCGACTTTGCCACCTGGGCCCTTCTGCGTCGCTCGCAAAAGATGCAGCTGATTGGGCACTCCCTTGTTGGCCACGATCGAGTCCGCCTGCGCCAATTGCAGTGGCGTGACCACCCAGTAACCCTGACCGATGCCGGCGATCACGGTCTCGCCGGGATACCAGGGCTGATTGAAATGCGACCTTTTCCATTCGCGCGACGGCAGTACCCCGTCGCTTTCGCCGATCAGATCGATCCCGCTGGGCCGTCCGAATCCGAGCCTCTTCATGTAGCCGCTCAAGCGATCGATGCCCATGTCGAGTGCAAGCGAATAGAAATAGGTGTTGACCGATTGGGCGATTGCCTGGACAAGATCGACGCGTCCCTGGCCCCCGCGCTTGTCATCACGATAAGCGCGCGATTGGCCGGGAATGAAGAACTGCCCGGTCGACATCACCGTATCTTGCGGTCGGCGAAAACCCAGTTCGAGCCCCGCCAGCGCAAGGAATGGCTTGACCGTGGAGCCAGGGGCATAACCGCCGGTGAGCGCCCGGTTGAGCAGAGGCTTGTCAGGTGCCTGCAACAAGCCGGCGTAATCGGCATGGCTGATCCCGTTGACGAAAAGATTGGGATTGAACCCCGGTGTGCTGACCATGACCAGTACTTCGCCATTACGCGGATCGACGGCAACCGCCGCGCCCGAGCGTCCCTCGAACGCATCGAAGGCCACTTTCTGAAGGTGCGCATCGATTGTCAGGTACAGGTTTTCGCCCGCGTCCGGCGCCACGCGATCGAGGACGCGCAGTGGCCGGTGATCCGCGTTGACTTCAACCTGTTCGTATCCGGGGGTGCCGTGCAGGCGCTTTTCGTAATAGCGCTCGATGCCGGTCTTGCCGATGTGAGTGGTGCCGTCGTAAAGGCCCCGGTCCAGATGCTCCAGGTCGTCCGCGTCGATGCGACCGACATAGCCGACGACATGCGACAGGTATGCCCCCAAGGGATAATAGCGAGTGAGGTACGGGACCACGTCGACGCCCGGAAAACGCCAGCGGTTCACCGAGAAACGTGCTATTTCCTCTTCCGACAATTTCAGGCGCAACGCGACACTCTGGTAGGAGTGCTTGCTCTTGCGCAAATCATTGAAGCGATCGATGTCATCCTCGCTGAGCGGCACGATCTTGCGAAGTCGCTTGAGCATCGCCGCCATGTTGTGTACCTGCTCTGGCGTCACTTCGAGCCGATACGCCGCCACATTGTCGGCCAGCAAGACGCCGTTGCGGTCATAGATCAATCCGCGTGCGGGGGTCAGCGGCCGCGTGAGGATGCGATTTGCATTCGAGCGTGCGCTGAATTCCCGATGATCGAGCACCTGCAGATCGTAGAATCGCGCACTCAGTCCGAGCAGGCACAGAAAGATGATCGCAAATCCAAGAATTGCTCTCCGACGAAACAGCGCCGCCTGCTCTCGCGTATCGCGGATCGGACTTGGGCTCATGACTCGCGGGTTCTTAGCCGCATGCGCAAATCATCGAACAGCAGGAACACGAAAGGCCACACGATTGCGCCGACTACCGGCGCAAACCAGTAACTGATCGGCGGCATCGGATCACCGGCAAAACCACGCACCATGAGCTCGACCACCCGGTCATTCAGCAGCAGCGCCAAGATCGCCAGGGTCTGCTGCCACATCGGAAAAAACCTCAGCCGTGCGCGAAAGCGAAGGACGATGAACGCCAGGACGACGAGGCGCATCGCTTGCTCGCCGAACAATTGCCCGGTCAACAGATCTCCCGCGAGACCGAGCAGTAGGGCGAAGCCGAGGCCAATGCGATCCGGCACTTCGATCGCCCAATAAATGAGCGCGAGTGCAAGCCAGTAGGGTTTGTACGGCAGAAGCTCCTGCGGCAGCGGCATCAGTTGCAGCAGGAATGCGAGCGCGATGCTGCCGCTGAACAACCAACCTTGTACGCGCGTGCGATTCATTGCCGGGGGCGATCGCTGGATGGCGCCGCGGGCGCGGGGCCGGCCAGGTCGGCCGGCGGCCCCATCTCGTTTACAGGTGCTGGGGGACCGAACGGCTCAGGTTGATCGCGCAGCAGGAGTACCTCGCCACTGCGATCCAGAGCGGCAGCAGGCGTCGCGGTTGCGGCCGCGAAAAGTCCGCTCGCGTCCGTCTTCACCGCACTGATCTCGCCGACCGGGAATCCAGCCGGGAAACGACCGCCCAAGCCTGAGCTTACCAGTGCGTCGCCGACCCTTATGTCCGCACTGATGGGTATGTTGGGGAGATCGAGATGATCGATCGCGCCACTGCCATAGGCGATGGTGCGCAATCCGGTGCGTTCGACGACGACTGGAATCGCGTGATTCGGATCAGTAATGAGCATTGCCACCGACGTGTTCGGCAACGTTTCAACGATCTGCCCCATGATCCCGTGCGCATCGATGACCGGTTGCCCGACGACGACCGACTGGTTGCTTCCCGCATCGAGCACGATCCTGTGCCGGAACGGATCGAGATCGATATCGATGAGGCGTGCGAACTGAACCTGGAGTCCGAGGTTCTTCTGCGCGTCGAGCAGTCCTTTCAGCCGCGCATTCTGCGCGACCAGCGCACCTGCACGATTGAGCTGTGCCTGCGTCAGGAGCAACGCCGCGCGAAGTCGCTGGTTTTCGCTCAGCAGCTGACTCTGCGAGGCAACGGCCGTTCGCGTTGCCCGAGCAACATCGGCGGGAAACGCCGCCAACCGATACACAGGTTCGATCGCCGCACTCGCATACTCGCGCAACGTCGCCAGGTAGTGACCGCGATGGTCAAGCACCATGAGCGTCGCGGCGATCGCGAGATAACCGACCAGGCGCAACGTGCTGGCTGTTCCTTCGGTGAACAGCGGCGCGTTGTCGGTTCTTGCGATGGCCACGAGTTACGTAAAAACGGGCGGGCTGCGGAGCCCGATGTCTGGAGCAGCGTCCAGATTACTCCGGTGAAAAGAAATCGCCGCCATGCCGATCAATCAACTCGAGAGCGCGACCGCCGCCGCGCGCGACGCACGTCAACGGATCGTCTGCGACATGCACATGCAATCCGGTTTCCTCCGAAATCAGGCGATCGAGGTCCCGCAGCAGCGCGCCACCGCCCGTCAGGACGATTCCGCGTTCGGCGACGTCCGAGCATAGTTCGGGCGGCGTCTGCTCCAACGCGCTCTTGACTGCGCTGACGATGCCTTGCAAAGGTTCGTGCAACGCCTCCAGGATTTCGTTCGAGTTGATCGTGAACATGCGTGGCACACCTTCGGCCAGGTTGCGGCCGGATATCTCGATTTCACGCACGTCCGACTGCGGGAAGCCACAGCCGATTTCCATCTTGATGTTCTCTGCAGTCGACTCCCCGATCAGGGTACCGTGATTGCGCCGCACGTAATTGATGATCGCTTCATCGAAACGATCGCCGCCGGTGCGCACCGATTGCGCGTAGACAATGCCGTTCAGCGATATCACAGCCACCTCCGAAGTGCCGCCGCCGACATCAAGCACCATGGCGCCGCGCGCCTCGTGAACCGGGATCCCCGCGCCGATCGCGGCAGCCATCGGTTCCTCGATAAGAAAGACATCGCGCGCGCCGGCGCTCTCGGCTGATTCCTTGATCGCGCGCCGCTCGACCTGGGTCGAACCACACGGCACGCAGACCAGAACGCGCGGGCTCGGCCGGAACATGCGCGAACGATGTACCTGCTTGATGAACTGCTTGAGCATCTCCTCGGTCATCGAGAAGTCCGCGATCACGCCGTCCTTGAGCGGCCTGATGGTCACGATATTGCCGGGCGTGCGGCCGAGCATGCGCTTGGCCTCGCCGCCCACGGCCGCGACACTGCGTGGTCCCCCGGGACCGCGGTCCTGACGGATCGCAACGACCGATGGTTCGTTGAGCACGATGCCCTGGCCGCGCACATAGATGAGCGTGTTGGCAGTGCCGAGATCGATCGACAGATCGTTTGAAAAGAGTCCGCGAAGTCCTTTGAACATGTTTTCGGCGCGAGCCTTGGTCGTGGGATTTTCAAGCACAGCGCTAGGATTCCGACGGAACCCAGATGCTGTGTGCTGGCGGTGCCCGCAAGTGTCGGTAGGCAAATCGAGCGGTGGCGGGCGCGCTCGGTGCGGGCGTGCATCCGTGCAATACCCTATGACCCCCGCCGAAAGGATTTCGGCAGCGCGCTAGTCTAGACAGCACACTCCGTACAGGCAACAACGAAAACGTTAAAAAAGCCTTTCGCCAAGCAGGATGGCCCGAGTCCGGACGGCCACTCCGCGCAATCTGAGACAATGATTCTCTTGCGCGCGATTGACGTCAAAGTATGTCGTCGTTGCATCGATCAATTACCGCATGGGAAATCCATCCATGACTGCACTGATCTGCGGCTCATTCGCCTACGACACCATCATGGTGTTCCCCGACCAGTTCAAGAACCACATCCTGCCCGACAAGGTGCATATGCTGAATGTTTCGTTTCTGGTTCCACGCATGCGTCGAGAGCTGGGTGGCTGCGCCGGGAATATTGCCTACAACCTGAAACTCCTGGGCATGGATCCGATCCCGATGGCAACCGTCGGGCAGGACTTCGGGCCCTACCGGGAGCACTTCGAGGCGTGCGGCATTCGACTCGATCGGGTCAAGGTATTGCCCGATGTGTTTACCGCACAGGCGTTCATAACCACCGACCTCGACAACAACCAGATCATTGCGTTTCACGCAGGGGCGATGATGCGTTCCCACGAGAATCACGTGCGCGACGTCGATGGTGTCACATTCGGCATTATCGGACCCGACGGTCGTGAAGCCATGCTTCAAAACGCACGCGAATTTTACGAATGCCATATTCCCTTTATCTTCGATCCGGGTCAGGCGATGCCGTTATTCAGCGGCGAAGAATTCCGTACCTTCCTCGAATGGGCGGATTACGTCACGGTCAACGATTACGAATCGAATGTGTTGCAAGAGCGTACGGGATGGAGCGCAGAGCAGATCACGAGCAAGGTAACTGCTTATATCGTGACGCGCGGGCCCAATGGTTCGTTGATCCATACCTCGGACGAAACGTTCGAGATTCCGGCGGCCCACGAGCGTCGTGTATCCGACCCTACCGGTTGTGGCGATGCCTACCGCGCCGGATTGATCTTCGGGATCATGAAAGACATGGACTGGCCGACAGCTGGCCGTATCGCGTCGCTGATGGGAGCGCTCAAAATCGAGCACCCGGGTACGCAGAATCAGCGCTTTACGTACCTTGAGTTCGCCGAGCAATTCCGACAGCAATTCGGCTATGCGCTCAGTTGATCCTTAATCCACCGAACGTGAGCTCGTGGGCTACGGTCCTTCGCGAACCATTGACAGCGACCTGCATTATTTCGCGGCTACGACACAACCGCAAACGACCGCCTGGAAGGCGGCCGAGTGGTCTGTAATAAAGCCCCTGGCGGTGACCTGTTGCAGGTCGCGCCTGCGGCGCAACGACAAAAAAAGGCCCCTGGCGGTGACCTACTCTTGCATGGCTTGAGCCACACTACCATCGGCGCGGGTGCGTTTCACTGCCGAGTTCGGGATGGGATCGGGTGGTACCACACCGCTATGGCCGCCAGGGAATCGGTGGAGACAGCGCGCCGGGGCGAGCACTCCTGAGTGCGTCGCGCGCGGCCGTGCGCCGGTCTCGCAGAGGGACTTGGGACGTAACAAGGTTTCGTTTCTTTCGCACCCACGTCTCGTCGAGGCCGCGAAGCCACTTGGAGTTATATGGTCAAGCCGCACGGATCATTAGTATCGGTTAGCTCGGCATTACTGCGATACACACCCGACCTATCAACCACGTCGTCTTCATGGTTCCTTCAGGGGCCTTGTGGCCCGGGAGGTCTCATCTTGAGGCGCGCTTCCCGCTTAGATGCTTTCAGCGGTTATCGCTTCCGACCATAGCTACCCGGCAGTGCCACTGGCGTGACAACCGGAACACCAGGGGGTCGTCCACTCCGGTCCTCTCGTACTAGGAGCAGCCCCTCTCAAACCTCCAACGCCCACGACAGATAGGGACCGAACTGTCTCACGACGTTCTGAACCCAGCTCGCGTACCACTTTAAATGGCGAACAGCCATACCCTTGGGACCGGCTACAGCCCCAGGATGTGATGAGCCGACATCGAGGTGCCAAACACCGCCGTCGATATGAACTCTTGGGCGGTATCAGCCTGTTATCCCCGGAGTACCTTTTATCCGTTGAGCGATGGCCCTTCCATACAGAACCACCGGATCACTAAGTCCTACTTTCGTACCTGCTTGATCCGTCGATCTTGCAGTCAAGCACGCTTATGCCTTTGCACACAGTGCGCGATGTCCGACCGCGCTGAGCGTACCTTCGAGCTCCTCCGTTACTCTTTGGGAGGAGACCGCCCCAGTCAAACTACCCACCATACATGGTCCCCGACCCGGATTACGGGCCCAGGTTAGAACGTCAAGCACATCAGGGTGGTATTTCAAGGTTGGCTCCACGCCGGCTAGCGCCAACGCTTCAATGCCTCCCACCTATCCTACACAGACGAACTCAACGTTCAATGTAAAGCTATAGTAAAGGTTCACGGGGTCTTTCCGTCTTGCCGCGGGAACGCTGCATCTTCACAGCGATTTCAATTTCACTGAGTCTCGGGTGGAGACAGCGCCGCTGTCGTTACGCCATTCGTGCAGGTCGGAACTTACCCGACAAGGAATTTCGCTACCTTAGGACCGTTATAGTTACGGCCGCCGTTTACTGGGGCTTCGATCAAGAGCTTCGCCCTTACGGGCTGACCCCATCAATTAACCTTCCAGCACCGGGCAGGCGTCACACCCTATACGTCCACTTTCGTGTTTGCAGAGTGCTGTGTTTTTGGTAAACAGTCGCAGCGGCCTGGTCACTGCGGCCCAAGACTGCTCAGCTCCGCATGGAGCCACAATCCTGGGCGCACCTTCTCCCGAAGTTACGGTGCTATGTTGCCTAGTTCCTTCACCCGAGTTCTCTCAAGCGCCTTGGGATTCTCACCCTGCCTACCTGTGTCGGTTTGCGGTACGGTTTCTCCATAGCTGAAGCTTAGGGGCTTTTCCTGGAAGCGTGGGATCAGTGACTTCGTCCCGAAGGACTCGTCTCGGTGCTCGGCGTGAATGGGAGCGGATTTGCCTGCCCCCAACGCCTACCTCCTTTCCCCGGGACAACCAACGCCCGGTACACCTACCCTTCTCCGTCCCCCCATCGCACTACGGACAAGTGCTGGAATATTAACCAGCTTCCCATCGACTACGCGTTTCCGCCTCGCCTTAGGGACCGACTCACCCTGCGCCGATGAACGTTGCGCGAGGAAACCTTGGGCTTTCGGCGGGGAGGCTTTTCACCCCCCTTATCGTTACTCATGTCAGCATTCGCACTTGTGATACCTCCAGCAAGCCTCTCGACTCACCTTCACAGGCGTACACAACGCTCCTCTACCGCGCACACACTTCCTCAAGCACACGCGGTCCAACTCCAACGTTGGAGAATGCGCTTGAGTGAAGTGTGTGCACCCCGAGCTTCGGTGGATGGCTTGAGCCCCGTTAAATCTTCCGCGCGGGCCGACTCGACCAGTGAGCTATTACGCTTTCTTTAAAGGATGGCTGCTTCTAAGCCAACCTCCTGGCTGTCTGTGCCTTCCCACATCGTTTCCCACTTAGCCATCACTTGGGGACCTTAGCTGCAGGTCTGGGTTGTTTCCCTTTTCACGACGGACGTTCGCACCCGCCGTGTGTCTCCCGTGCTTGCACGTGTTGGTATTCGGAGTTTGCCATGGTTTGGTAAGTCGCGATGACCCCCTAGCCATAACAGTGCTCTACCCCCAACAGTGATACACGAGGCGCTACCTAAATAGCTTTCGAGGAGAACCAGCTATCTCCGGGTTCGATTAGCTTTTCACTCCTAGCCACACCTCATCCCCTACCTTTGCAACGGGAGTGGGTTCGGGCCTCCAGTCGGTGTTACCCGACCTTCACCCTGGACATGGCTAGATCACCCGGTTTCGGGTCTACGCCTTGCGACTATGCGCCCTATTCGGACTCGGTTTCCCTTCGCCTCCCCTACACGGTTAAGCTCGCCACAAAACGTAAGTCGCTGACCCATTATACAAAAGGTACGCGGTCACCCCATCTTCAAGCCATCTCCTGCTTGATTTGGGCGGTTGGGCCCTCGCTGCGCGACGGCAACCGTCTCCAACCTTCCGGCTGGTTCCAGCTTCTCGCCAAAATGGCTTGAAGATGGGGCTCCCACTGCTTGTACGCATACGGTTTCAGGGTCTATTTCACTCCCCTCTCCGGGGTTCTTTTCGCCTTTCCCTCACGGTACTGGTTCGCTATCGGTCGGTCAGGAGTATTTAGCCTTGGAGGATGGTCCCCCCATGTTCAGACAGGGTTTCACGTGCCCCGCCCTACTCACTTTTCATGCACAAAGCCCTTTCGCATACCGGGCTATCACCGTCTATGGCCGGCCTTTCCAGACCGCTCCGCTAAAACTTCGTGCACTTTTGGGCTGCTCCGCGTTCGCTCGTCGCTACTTGCGGAATCTCGGTTGATTTCTTTTCCTCGAGGTAATGAGATATTTCAGTTCCCTCGGTTCGCCTCCCAACCCTATAGATTCAAGTTGGGATACCTCTTGCGAGGTGGGTTTCCCCATTCGGACACCGCCGGATCAATGCGTGTTGCCAGCTCCCCGGCGCTTTTCGCAGGCTGCCGCGTCCTTCTTCGCCTCTGACCGCCAAGGCATCCACCGTATGCGCTTAGTCGCTTGACCATATAACTCCAAGTCGCCTCGGAATCATTCGCCAAACTCCTCTACTACTTCGCCTACTTGCCTCAACGACACGTCTGGTTCAAAAGAACCAAAACGCTTGTTACGTCCCAAGTTGTCAAAGAACACGGCCCAACCTCAACGTCGGACCGTCTCAAATGCTTCAGTGTGCCTGTTCACGCGTTGAACACTCCCCACCCAAGGATGTGCGGTTCTTGCTCCTCGCTCCTCGCCGTGGACTCGCGTCGCAAATAAACTGGTGGAGCCAGCCGGGATCGAACCGGCGACCCCCTGCTTGCAAAGCAGGTGCTCTCCCAGCTGAGCTATGGCCCCTTTGACTGGTCTTTTGGCCCGCTGGACGGCGTTGTCCTCGTCGCTCGCTCAGTCACGTACATGGGTACGCTCCCTCGCTCGCTCCGACGTCCGCCTTGCCAGCGAACCAAAATCCTGCCTCAAAGCCATCGCGGTCTGTCTCAGGAATTATCCGGAAGGGCCATGGTGGGTCTGGGAGGACTCGAACCACCGACCTCGCCCTTATCAGGGGCGCGCTCTAACCACCTGAGCTACAGACCCATTGGAGATCCAACGTCTGAAAGCCGAAAGCCCGGGTGCCTGGACTCAGGCCTCGTCAGCCCATCGATCAGGGCGGGTTTTCGTGAAGAGTCCGGCCATCGACGGCCGGTGCTTGATCTTCGCTCTTCGCGAAAGGGATTTCGCGTAAACAATACAGGTGTCTTGTGTGGACGCCTTGCAGCGTCAAAGTCGTTGCTCGAAGGAGGTGATCCAGCCGCACCTTCCGATACGGCTACCTTGTTACGACTTCACCCCAGTCATGAACCACTCCGTGGCAAGCGCGCCCCTTGCGGTTACGCTACCTGCTTCTGGAGCAACCCACTCCCATGGTGTGACGGGCGGTGTGTACAAGGCCCGGGAACGTATTCACCGCGACAATGCTGATTCGCGATTACTAGCGATTCCGACTTCACGGAGTCGAGTTGCAGACTCCGATCCGGACTGGGATCGGCTTTCTGGGATTGGCTCCGCCTCGCGGCTTGGCAACCCTCTGTACCGACCATTGTAGTACGTGTGTAGCCCTGGCCGTAAGGGCCATGATGACTTGACGTCATCCCCACCTTCCTCCGGTTTGTCACCGGCAGTCTCCTTAGAGTTCCCACCCGAAGTGCTGGCAACTAAGGACAAGGGTTGCGCTCGTTGCGGGACTTAACCCAACATCTCACGACACGAGCTGACGACAGCCATGCAGCACCTGTGTTCCGATTCCCGAAGGCACCCCCGCATCTCTGCAGGGTTCCGGACATGTCAAGGCCAGGTAAGGTTCTGCGCGTTGCATCGAATTAAACCACATACTCCACCGCTTGTGCGGGCCCCCGTCAATTCCTTTGAGTTTCAGTCTTGCGACCGTACTCCCCAGGCGGCGAACTTAACGCGTTAGCTTCGACACTGAGCACCTAAGTGTGCCCAACGTCCAGTTCGCATCGTTTAGGGCGTGGACTACCAGGGTATCTAATCCTGTTTGCTCCCCACGCTTTCGTGCCTCAGCGTCAGTGCTGGTCCAGAGGGCCGCCTTCGCCACTGGTGTTCCTCCCGATCTCTACGCATTTCACCGCTACACCGGGAATTCCACCCTCCTCTACCGCACTCGAGCTTGCCAGTATCCACTGCCATTCCCAGGTTGAGCCCAGGGCTTTCACAGCAGACTTAACAAACCGCCTACGCACGCTTTACGCCCAGTAATTCCGAGTAACGCTTGCACCCTTCGTATTACCGCGGCTGCTGGCACGAAGTTAGCCGGTGCTTATTCTTTGGGTACCGTCATCCGACCCGGGTATTAGCCCGGCCGCTTTCTTCCCCAACAAAAGGGCTTTACAACCCGAAGGCCTTCTTCACCCACGCGGCATGGCTGGATCAGGCTTGCGCCCATTGTCCAAGATTCCCCACTGCTGCCTCCCGTAGGAGTCTGGACCGTGTCTCAGTTCCAGTGTGGCTGATCATCCTCTCAGACCAGCTAGCGATCGTCGCCTTGGTGGGCCGTTACCCCACCAACCAGCTAATCGCACATCGGCTCATCTCATCGCGCGAGGCCCGAAGGTCCCCCGCTTTCACCCAAGGTCTCTCAACCCAGGGTCGCATGCGGTATTAGCGTAAGTTTCCCTACGTTATCCCCCACAACAAGGCAGATTCCGATGTCTTCCTCACCCGTCCGCCGCTCGCCGGCATCCCGAAGGACCCGCTGCCGCTCGACTTGCATGTGTTAGGCCTGCCGCCAGCGTTCACTCTGAGCCAGGATCAAACTCTTCAGTTGAACTTCCCGGCCGAAAGTTCCCTCTCGGCCTGTTCCACAAAGAGCGTGACCCAAGCATCCGGTAAAGCTTGCTGCTTTTGACGTTTGCTTGAGGACGCACTTCTTATCGATGGACTCTTCCACCACAAGGCGCCCACACAAGTCACCTGCGCACACTGTCAAAGAACACAAAGGCCCAAAACAGGCCCGCGCACGAGCCTTTCGCTCAAGCGAGCCGAGCATTATACATCGCAATGGCAACCGGTCAATCGATCGATGCACTACGATGTGCGAAGACCTGCCGGCTGGGCGCTGCTACCATGCAAATATCCAGGTCTGAGGGGAATCCGATGCCGCACCTGCGCTCCATTTTCCTCGCAATTCTGATTTCCACGAGCGCCTCGGCGACGTCAGAAAACCCTTTGCCAAGCACCGTCGTCGAAATCGACGGTCACCGATTGACCGCGGAGCTGGCCGAGAGTGACAGCGCACGCGAGCGCGGATTGATGTATCGCGAACACATGGCGCCGGACCATGGAATGTTGTTTGTCTTCCCCGATAGCGCGATGCGCGTGTTCTGGATGAAGAACACGAAAATCGCGCTCGACATGCTGTTCTTCGATGATCAGCGCAAGCTGATCAGCGTGCAGCGACGAGTCCCCCCATGTCGATCAGACCCTTGCCCACTCTACCCGAGCGCCGGACCGGCGCGCTATGTGCTCGAACTCAATGGTGGCCAGGCCGAAAAGCTCGATGTCAAGCCCGGGGACCAACTGCACATTCAGCGATAAGTTTGCCGATGCGCGAGAACACCGACCCGCACCGGCGCGTCAACCGATTTCCACCATCTCGAAGTCGGATTTGGTGACGCCGCAGTCGGGGCAAGTCCAGGTTTCCGGCACGTCCTCCCAGCGGGTGCCTGGCGCGATGCCATCGTCAGGCCAGCCTTCGGCCTCTTGATATAGAAAACCGCAGACGACGCACATGAAGGTCCGGAAAGGTGCGTCTTGATCAGCGGCGCTGTTTTCTTGCGCCATGGATTGCCATCGTGAATTCGGAATGCGGTTATTCTCGCAGCTTGCCGATCAACGTAAAAGCGCAGCGTCACGATGTCATGCCGAAACGCACGGACCTTCACGGCTTGTACGCTATTACCGATGGGCCACGCGAAGACTTGATAGACGCATGCACTCACGTGCTGGAAGGCGGAGCGGCGCTGCTGCAATATCGCGACAAGACCAAAGAGACCTTGCGACGCTTCGCGGAGGCACGATCACTTGTCGCTCTATGCAATGCCCATGGCGTTCCGCTGATCATCAACGATGACATCGAGCTTGCAATCGCGGTGGGCGCTGCGGGCGTCCATCTCGGACAGGACGACATCAACATCGGCGCTGCGCGCGAACGTACCGGAAGCAACATGATCATCGGCGCCTCATGTTACGACTCGCTGGGCCGGGCCAGGACGATGGCGGCAGCCGGCGCCGACTATCTTGCATTTGGCGCATTCTATCCGTCTCCGACCAAGCCACATGCCTGCCGTGCAAGTCCGGACCTTCTCAAAGAGGCGCGCGTCCTTGGCGTGCCGCTGGTGGCCATCGGCGGGATCACCGCCGAAAACGGCATGTCGCTGATCGAAAGCGGCGCCGACTGCCTCGCGGCCATCTCGGCCGTATTCGGCGCACCCGATCCGCGTTCCGCAGCCAGGGGACTTTCCGATTTATTCGTTGGCCGACGCCAGGAGCTGCATCACCCATGACCACAAACCACGAATGGTTTGATCGCGCGCTTCGCCTGCTGCCAGGCGGGGTCAACTCGCCGGTGCGGGCCTTCAAATCCGTCGGAAGCGAACCCTTCTTTACATTGCGCGCGGATGGCGCCTACCTGTGGGATGTCGAGGGCACGCGTTATATCGACTACGTCGGATCCTGGGGACCGATGATCGCCGGCCACAACCACCCTGCGATTCGCGCGGCCGTGGAAAAAGCGCTACGCGACGGCATCTCCTTCGGAACACCATGCACGGCGGAAGTGGCGTTGGCCGAAGCCGTCGCCAAACTCGTGCCCTCGGTCGAGATGTTGCGCATGGTCAATTCCGGCACCGAGGCGACGATGTCGGCGATTCGGCTGGCCCGCGCCAGCGCCGGGCGCGATCGGATCGTGAAATTCGAAGGCTGCTATCACGGCCATGGCGACAGCTTTCTTGTCAAGGCCGGTTCCGGCGCATTGACACTTGGTGTACCCGACTCACCCGGCGTGCCGCGATCGCTCGCCGACCTCACCACGACGTTGCCGTACAACGATCTCGATGCCGCGCGCATCCTTTTCGCCGAGGCGGGCAGCGAGATCGCGTGCGTGATCGTCGAACCTGTTGCCGGCAACATGAACTGCATCGAGCCGGCGGAAGGGTTTCTGGCCGGCCTCCGGGCGCTATGCACGGAGCACGGCGCGCTTTTGATCTTCGACGAAGTGATGACCGGCTTCCGCGTCGCCCTCGGTGGCGCCCAGGAACTCTACGCGGTAACGCCTGACCTCACCACGTTTGGAAAGATCATCGGTGGGGGCATGCCGGTAGGCGCATATGGCGGCCGCAAAGACATCATGCAGCGCGTCGCGCCGTCCGGCCCGGTCTACCAGGCCGGCACGCTGAGCGGCAATCCGCTCGCGATGGCAGCCGGGCGTTGCCATGCTCGAACTGATCCAGGCTCCCGGATTCCACGAGAAACTCGCGCGCAAGACGCGTCTTTTCACCGATGGCTTGCTCGCGTGCGCGACCGAAGCCGGTCTTCCGTTCAGCGTGAATCGCGTCGGCGGCATGTTCGGTCTGTTTTTCACTGCGCAAAAAGTGGACAGCTTCGCCGCAGCGACCGCGTGCAATACGAACGCATTCAAGCGTTTTTTCAGGGGCATGCTGGCACGCGGCGTGTTCTTTGCGCCATCGCCATTCGAAGCCGGTTTCATGTCGGCTGCGCATTCGGAGCAGGACATTGCGGACACCCTGGAGGCTTCGCGGCATGCATTTCGCGAAGCTTCCCAATCACAGGATCGGGCATGAAATTCGATACGCTGACCGTGCACGCAGGGGCCGCGGTCGACGCGGAAACCGGTGCGCTGGTAGCACCGCTTCATCTCTCCACGACGTTCGAGCACGAACCCGACGGCAGCGCGCGGCAGGGGTTCACCTATCAGCGCGGCGACAATCCGACCCAATGCCGTCTGGAACACGCATTGGCCGCGCTCGACAGCGGCGACGCGGCCGTTTTCTGCGCATCGGGCATGGCCGCCGGCACCGCACTTCTCCAGGCAATTCCGGCCGGCAGCCATGTGTTATTGCAGGACGACATCTATCACGGGTATCGCACATTGGCCCGCGACTACTTCGAACGCTGGCGCCTTCGCGTATCGAGCGTGGACATGACCGATCTGGACGCGGTGCGCACGGCCATCGATCCCCGCACGCGTCTGGTATGGGCGGAATCGCCTTCCAATCCGTTGCTCAAGGTGATCGACATCGCCGGGCTCGCGACGCTTGCGCGCGACCATGAAGCCCGGCTTGTCATCGACAGCACGTTCGCGACTCCTGCCCTGCAGCAGCCGTTGACGCTAGGCGCCGATATCGTGTTGCATTCGGCGACCAAGTACATGGGGGGGCACAGCGATGTCATGGGTGGCGCGCTGGTGTTTGCCGAAAACGGCGAATTTGCCGCCGCGTGCCGTCTGGTCCGCTCGACGATAGGCCTCAACGCTTCACCGTTCGCCGCATGGATGGTCCTGCGTGGTCTGCGCTCGCTTGCCGTGCGCATTGACAAACACTGCGCCAACGCACGTGTGGTTGCAGAGTTTCTTGCAGGACACTCGCAAGTCGAGTCGACGCATTACCCGGGGCTTGCATCGCATCCGCAGCATGCGCTGGCGCGGCGTCAGATGCGCGATTTCGGCGGCATGCTGAGTTTCCGTGTGCTCGGCGGGCGGGACGCCGCACTCGCAGTCGCCGGCCGGTTGCGCCTGTTTACCAACGCGACTTCCCTTGGCGGGTGCGAATCGCTGGTGGAACATCGCGCTTCGGTCGAGGGGGCACATCCGGTATCGCCATCGAATCTGCTGCGGCTGTCGGTCGGCATTGAGGACCCCGCCGACCTGATCGACGACCTGGCCCATGCGCTGGATGCGCGATAGTCGAACAGGCCCCAGCTACAGGCCCGCTTCAGGGACACAACTGAAACCCCGGGCGTTCGAGTGGTCTCTTGCCAACCGCGACGAAAAAATCCGGCAGATCGATCGTACTCGTTCAATCGAGGAAAAGGTCCGGCAACAGCGCCGCGCCGGGCTCGACGGCATAGCGCTCAAAATCGGTATCGCCGGCTTCGCGCAAGATCTCCTCGTCGATACAGAAATTTCCAGTGAATTCGCGCGCGGGTCTACAAAGGATCGCATGCGCCGCGTCGGCCACGATGTCGGGCTTGCGACAATTTGCCGGCTTCACCTTGTCGCCGAGCATCGCGATCGCGGCGGTTGCGATGACCGTGCGTGGCCACAGGGCGTTGACGGCGATGCCCACGGAAGCGAACTCGGCACTCATGCCCAGCACGCACAGACTCATGCCGTACTTTGCGATCGTGTAGGCCGTATGGTGCTTGAACCACTTCGGATCGAGGCTCGGAGGCGGCGAAAGCATCAGGACATGCGGATTGGCCGCCTTTCGCAGGTACGGCAGGCACGCCTGCGTGGTGACGAAAGTGCCGCGCGTGTTGACCTGCTGCATCAGGTCGAAACGCTTCATGGGCGTATCGGCGGTTCCGGACAACCAGATCGCGCTGGCATTGTTGACCACGATATCGATGGCGCCGAATTGATCGGCCGTGCGTGCCGCCGCAGCGCGGACCTGATCTTCATCGCGAATGTCGACCTTGAGCGCCAGCGCGTTGCCGCCGGCGGCCTCAATGTCGGCCGCCGCCGTATGTATCGTCCCGGGCAGCTTTGGATTGGGCGCATCGCTCTTCGCGGCAATCGCGATGTTGGCGCCGTCGCGTGCGGCACGCAGCGCGATCGCGAGTCCGATACCGCGCGAAGCGCCGGTGATGAGCAGCGTCTTGCCTTTGAGAGATGCCATTGGTTTCACCAGGATCCTTGATTGGGCATCGACGCCCACGGTTCTGCCGGCGCAAGCGCATCGCCGCACTGCAACAGCTCGATCGAAACGAGATCCGGCGAGCGCACGAATGCCATGTGGCCATCGCGCGGCGGACGATTGATGGTAATTCCCATGTTCTTCAAGTGGTCACAAACAGCATAGATATCGTCGACCTGGAACGCGAGATGGCCGAAGTTCCGCGCCGAACCGTAATCTTCTGTGGAATCCCAATTCGAAGTCAGTTCGATTTCCGAATCCGGACTGCCTGCCGCGGCAAGAAACACAAGCGTGAACTTGCCCGTCGGCACGTCTTTGCGACGCACCTCGCGCAAGCCAAGGCCATCGCAGTAGAAACGCAGCGATGCATCCAGGTCTCGCACTCTCACCATCGTATGCAGATACTTCATCGCCTGCGCTCCTAATCGCGCTGGAAGCGCGGTAGATAGTGCATCAACTGGTCGAGGCGTTGCAGCGGATCGGTCATCTCCAAAAGGTCCTGGCGTTCGTGCTTGGCCAGGGGCAACGCTTCGGCGAGCCGGAATCCGACCCAGGCTGCATCATCGTAACGCGCACGCTCGACTGTCGCATAACGCCCGCCGCTGCGATCGAGCAGGCGCTCCAGAATCTCCGCAAGCAGCGCATATTCGACCGGCACGGCAATCGCCGGCTCCGGCGGCCACACGCGCACTTCACCATGCACCAGTCCGTTGTCGCGCACCCGCGTCGTGGCGACGTGAAACCTGTCGCTCCCCTCGACGCTGATACCCAGCAAACCGTCGGGGAGATTGTAGAAGTCGCAGATGCGCGCAAGCGTGCCCACCGCTGCCGGCAGCGCCGGCTCGCCAACTTCACTACCCTCCAGAATCAGGCAGACACCAAACGCGTTGCCGCTGCGCGCGCACCCGCTGATCAAGTCGAGATAACGACGTTCGAAAATCCGCAAGTCGAGCGTGCCGCCGGGAAACAGCACCGACGTCAACGGAAACAACGGAATGTCTTGCGTCGCCACTGCCGCGAGTGTAACGCCGACGCGCGACCTGGCGAACATGAACTTTTTTTCTGCAGTCGTTTTCGATCAATCGCGAGTGCCGATTCTCGCCGCAAAACGGCGCGGCGCGTTCTCGAAACCGCCGTTCGACATGAACACGACATGATCTCCGCTGCGCGCTTGGTCGAGAAGTGTGTCGATGAGCATATCGACGCTTGCGACAGACCGACCGCGTCCATCGAGTGCATCGATGATTGGGCTCGCATCCCAGCGCAATTCCGGGCGTTGCAGAAAAGCGACGATGTCGGCATCGGCCAGGCTGGATGAGAGTTGTCCCGCATGGGCGCCAAGGCGCATCGACGCAGAACGCGGCTCGATGCCGACCAGGATTCGCGCGCTACCGACGCTGGCCCGCAAGCCGGCGAGCGTGGTGGCGATGGCACTCGGATGGTGCGCGAAATCGTCATAGATCTTGACCCCCGCGACATCTCCTATGAGCTCGAGTCTGCGCGCGACGCCATGAAAGCTGGCCAGTGCCGGCAGCGCGGTCGCAACGTCGGCCCCGGCTGCATGCGCGGCCGCGACCGCGGCGAGCGCGTTCATGACGTTATGTCGACCCAGCAGGTTCCAGCGGACCTCGCCAACATCGTGTCCGTGATGGCTGATGGAAAATGCACCGCCGTCGGCCTCGACCAGCTGCGCTCTCCAATCTCCGGCGTCGATGCCGAAGCTGTCGATCGGCGACCAGCAGCCCATCTGCAGCACCGCGGCGATGTTCGGGTCCTCGGCATTCACGATCAGGCGCCCGTTGCGCGGAACCGTGCGCACCAGCGCATGGAACTGCTGCTTGATCGCGGAGAGATCCGGAAAGATATCGGCGTGGTCGTATTCGAGGTTGCCGAGCACCGCGATCGACGCATGGTAATGCACGAACTTCGAGCGCTTGTCGAAGAATGCCGTGTCGTATTCGTCTGCCTCGATGACAAAAAGCGGGCTCGCTCCGAGCCGCGCAGACACATCGAAATCGTTCGGCGCGCCCCCGATGAGGAAACCTGGCGCCAGACGCTGTGCGTCGAGAATGAACGCGAGCATCGATGTCGTGGTGGTCTTGCCGTGGGTGCCGGCCACCGCGAGCACGTTGCGGTGCGCAAGCAGCGTCTCGCCGAGCCACTGCGGGCCGGACACGTACGGGATACGCGCATCGAGCATGTGTTCGATCGCCGGATTTCCGCGCGACAGCGCGTTGCCGACGATCACGAGATCCGGCACGGGATCGAGGTGTTCGGCGAGATACCCCGATTGCAGCCGAATGCCCAGACGCTCGAGCTGATCGCTCATCGGTGGATAGACATTGGCGTCCGAACCGGAAACGTCGTGGCCAAGTTCGCGGGCGAGCGCCGCCAATCCGCCCATGAAGGTGCCGCAGATACCGAGGATATGCAGACGCACGGCTCAGCCGATTCCGTTGAATACCGCACGACCGAGCGCCCAGTCCGCCAGCGCCCATGCAAACGCGAGCAGGAACCCGAGGGCGAACGGCGCATTCAGCGCGCGGCGCAGGATGTGCGCATCGACCGACAGTTTCCAGACGATGACCGCGAGAGCGGTCCATGCCAGCAGAACCTGCATCGAAGTCAACTGGTCGGGACTCGACGGCGGCGCACCCGTCAACGCGGCAATCGGCAACATCAACACCGAAAACACCATGGAGCATGCAATCAGTGCGCTGGCCGCCTGCACGAAACGCGCACCGAGGCCACGTGCCGTCAAGGCGGTCCAGGACAGACCAAGGATGAGTGCCGTCGACAACAGCGACCGCGGCAGGATCGATCCCTTGACGTCGAGTGCGGCGCCAAGCGCGACATCCAGCGATACGCTCGCGATGATCAATACCAGCAGGAGCCGCGGCGCGTACGGCACGTCTTCGGGTCCGCGCCGCAGCTGGCAAAGATCGCGCACCAGGCGCAGGAAATCGAACAACGAGGGCCGCGGCGGATTCATGGGTTCCTGCATCATGCCCTACCGGTCGTTGCACGCATGGGCGTCGAAGCGCACGCTCATCGATGAAAAAAAATGGCTGGCGACCGGTCAACCACCCCGAACAAACTGCACGAATCGTGCTGACGGGGACGATCGTCAGGCGCGCAGGCGGGCTGCACCGGCGGCGCTTGCGCCCAGTGCGACGAGCACACGCTGGAATACCGTCTCCACATCTCCGACCCCATCGACGATCACCAGTTTGCCGATCGCAGCAAAATACTCCGCCACCGGCGCGGTCTGTTCGGCATAGATGCGAAGACGCTCGCGCACAGTTTCGGGCGTGTCGTCCTCGCGACCTTCCAGTTTGGCCCGACCGGCCAAGCGCTCGACAATGAGTTCAGCCGGCACCTTGATCTTTACCGCAACATCGAGCGGCTGGCCGATGCGTGCGAGCAGCGATTCCAGCGCGCTGCATTGGGCCGGATTTCGCGGGTAACCATCGAGGATGAATCCGCGAACGACATCCGCCTCGGACAGACGGTCCTCAAGCATGCCGAGCACGATTTCGTCCGAGACCAGCTGGCCACACTCCATGACGGCGCGCGCCTTGAGCCCGAGCGGCGTGCCGGCCTTGACGGCCGCTCGCAACAGGTCGCCGGTGGATATGTGCGGCACGTCGAGCTCGACCTTGAGCATGGCCGCCTGGGTACCCTTGCCCGAACCGGGCGCGCCGAGTAGCACGAGTCGCATGACGTTCCTTTGTGACACCCGCCCGCGGTCCGCGGCGCAATGCTGCGCTAGACTTGGCCGGTACGCTGGCGAACGCTAGCCGCTGGCGCAGGCTTAGTCAAACAAGGGGCGCGTCAAGCCCGCAAGCGCTTCGATTGGAGAACTCGATGCCCCAGGGAAATCTGCTCTACGCACAGTCGGGCGGCGTCACGGCCGTGATCAACACCACTGCGTGTGCGGTCATCGATGCCTGCCGCAAACGTGGAGTCCGGGCGCTGGCTGCAAGGAACGGCATCGTCGGCGTGCTGCGCGAGGAACTGATCGACACCACGAAGGAGACCGCAGCCGCAGTAGCCGCGTTGCGCCATACGCCGGGCGGAGCGTTCGGATCGTGCCGCTACAAGCTCAAGTCCCTGGACGACAACCGCGCCGACTACGAACGTCTCATCGAGGTCTTCAAGGCCCACGACGTACGCTGGTTCCTGTACAACGGCGGCAACGACTCGGCCGACACTGCGCTCAAGATCTCGAAAATCGGCAAGGCTCTCGGCCACGCTGTCAGCGTCGTCGGCGTACCGAAAACCGTGGACAACGATCTCGCCGTGACCGACTGCTGCCCGGGCTTTGGCTCGGTTGCTAAGTACACCGCGGTGTCGGTACTCGAAGCCGCTCTCGATGTGGAATCGATGGCCGAATCGTCGACCAAGGTCTTCATCATGGAAGTCATGGGCCGCCACGCCGGCTGGATTGCCGCCGCCGCGGGACTTGCGGGCGACGGACCTGACGATGCGCCGCATATCATCTTGTTTCCGGAAGTCCCGTTCGATGAATCGCGATTCCTCGCAACGATCAAGGCGACAGTCGAACGGGTGGGTTATTGCTGTGTGGTCGCCTCCGAAGGCGTAAGGAACCGCAATGGCGATTTCCTCTCTGAAACAGGTACGCGCGATGCGTTCGGACATGCCCAACTTGGGGGCGTGGCGCCGATGCTGGCCGCCCTCGTCAAGAAAAACCTCGGCTACAAATACCATTGGGCCGTGCCGGATTATCTGCAGCGCTCGGCGCGCCACCTGGCCTCGAAAGTCGACGCCGAGCAGGCCTACGCCGTCGGCGAAGCCGCGGTCAAATACGCGCTGGCCGGCAAGAATGCAGTCATGCCGATCATCAAGCGCGTCTCCAACAAACCGTTCAAGTGGAAAATCGAAGCGGCACCGATAACGAAGATCGCGAACATCGAAAAGAAGTTGCCGCCGGGCTACCTGCGCAAGGATGGTTTCGGTATCACCGCGGCCGCCCGCAACTACTTCGAACCGCTGATCCGCGGTGAAGACCCGCCGCCGTACGACGCCAGGACCGGGCTGCCGAAGTACACGCGGCTCAAGCGCGTGCTCGTGAAAAAGAAGCTGCCGGCGTATTCGGTCGAGGGCGGGTAGCTGGCCGCCGCGAGCGCACTCACCATCCAAGAACATCGCGCGGGACGTCATCCCGAACTCGACCATCCGCTCCAGGCCCGGATCGCGCAATACCTGCTCGGGAGCGCAAACTTATGCCGGTAGTCCGCTCGCGCGCGGATCGCTTCGCCCGCTGCGCGCGATGACGCTCGCCGCCGGCTGGCGTTCCGGCTCGCTGCCGATATACTGGGGAGATAAGTTTCGCGTTACCTACCGCTTCTTACGTCTATTGCCTTAGGTTCCCGGGAGGACTCGATGTTGCAACAATACGGTCTTTGGATCGCGTTGGGCTGTGCGCTGCTTGCGATCGTTTACGGAATCTGGTCGATACGCTGGGTCCTGGCGCAGCCGGCTGGAAACGAACGCATGCAGGAAATTGCCAACGCGATACAGGTGGGCGCGCGCGCCTACCTCAACCGGCAGTACTCCACCATCGCGGTGGTGGGCGTCGTGCTGTTCGTCGTCATCGGCTTCGCGCTCGACTGGAAAACCGCGATCGGCTTCGCGATCGGCGCAATCCTGTCCGGGCTCACCGGCTACATCGGCATGAACGTGTCGGTGCGGGCCAACGTGCGCACTGCCGAGGCTGCACGAGGCGGTATCGCGAGCGCGCTCGCGGTCGCATTTCGCGGCGGGGCAATTACCGGCATGCTCGTGGTCGGGCTCGCGCTGCTCGGGGTCACCGGTTATTACGTGGCATTGTCCACCTTTGGCAACACCCCGGATCAGGCATTGCACGCTCTGGTCGGTCTCGCGTTCGGATCGTCGCTGATCTCGATCTTCGCGCGACTCGGCGGCGGCATCTTCACCAAGGGTGCCGACGTCGGCGCCGACCTGGTGGGCAAGGTGGAAGCCGGCATTCCCGAGGACGATCCGCGCAACCCCGCGGTCATTGCCGACAACGTCGGCGACAATGTGGGCGACTGCGCCGGCATGGCAGCAGATCTGTTCGAGACGTATGCGGTCACGCTGATTGCAACAATGCTGCTCGGCGGCGTCATGGCGAGCGACACCGGCCCGAACGGCGCGTTGTATCCGCTGGTTCTCGGTGGCGTTTCGATCATCGCCTCGATCATCGGCACGTTCTTCGTCAAGACCAGTGCCGGCGGCAAGATCATGGGCGCGCTGTACAAGGGTGTCATCGTCTCGGCCGTGCTCGCGTTGATCGGCTTCATCCCGGTCACCCAGCAACTGATGGCCGGCAGCGTGTATGGCGTGTGGAACATCTTCGGCTGCGCCGTGATCGGCCTGGTTCTTACCGGCCTCATCGTGTGGATCACCGAGTACTACACGGCCACCGAGTTCGGCCCGGTGCGCCATGTCGCGGCCGCATCGACGACCGGCCATGCGACCAACATCATCGCGGGACTCGGCGTATCGATGAAATCCACGGCGTGGCCGGTGCTCGCGATCTGCGCGGCCATCTGGAGCGCTTACTATCTCGCAGGCCTTTACGGCATCGCGATCGCGGCGACCGCGATGCTGTCGATGACCGGCATGATCGTTGCGCTCGACGCCTATGGCCCGATCACCGACAACGCCGGCGGTATCGCCGAGATGGCCGACATGCCGCCCGAGGTGCGCGCGGTCACCGATCCGCTCGACGCGGTCGGCAACACCACCAAGGCCGTGACCAAGGGCTACGCGATCGGCTCGGCTGCGCTTGCCGCACTGGTCCTGTTCGCGGACTACACCCACAAGCTCGGCATCGAGCACCCGGATCAGATTTTCACGTTCGACATCTCCGATCACATGGTCATCATCGGCCTGCTGATCGGCGGCTTGATTCCGTATCTGTTCGGCGCGATGGCGATGGAGGCGGTCGGACGCGCGGCCGGCGCGGTGGTCGAGGAAGTGCGTCGCCAGTTCCGCGAGATCAAGGGGATCATGGAAGGCACCACCAAACCCGATTATTCGCGCGCCGTCGATCTTCTGACCAAATCGGCGATCAAGGAGATGATGATCCCGTCGTTGTTGCCGGTGCTGGTGCCGATCCTGGTCGGCTTCATCCTCGGGCCCAAGGCGCTCGGCGGCCTCCTGATCGGAACGATCGTGACCGGCCTGTTCGTCGCGATCTCGATGACCACGGGCGGCGGCGCGTGGGACAACGCGAAGAAATACATCGAGGACGGCAATTACGGCGGCAAGGGATCGGAGGCGCACAAGGCCGCCGTGACCGGCGACACTGTTGGCGATCCGTACAAGGACACGGCCGGACCAGCCGTCAATCCGCTGATCAAGATCATCAACATCGTCGCCCTGCTGCTGGTCCCGCTGCTTTAAGCAGAAGCCAATCGAGCGGCGGGCCGAGGCCCGCCCTCTCGACACGACCTCGGGTCCAAGGGACGGGACTTGGCCGCAGCGTGCGGTCGGGTCCGCTCGCGGCAAGGGTCGCGGCAGGACCCGCCCTGCATCCGCACTTCCGCTACCATCCCCCATTGGTGCCAGGTGCGACCGGGAACCACCATGCAAACCATGATCGTGCTGATCCTGATCGTACTCGCGGCATTTGCCGGGTGGGTATTCAACCGGCTGGTACGCGACCGCAACCAGGTCCATGCCGCCTGGAGCGATGTCGATGTGCAATTGCAACGCCGTCATGATCTCGTGCCTTCCCTGGTCGAGAGCGTGCGCGGTTACGCGGGACACGAACGCGATCTGTTCGCCCGCGTCGCGGCGGAGCGAAATGCAAGCCGCGCGGTCTCGGGTGTCGCGGCACGCGGTGACGCGGAAGCGGCGCTCGGGTTCGACCTGACGAGACTCCTGGCGCTGGGTGAGGCTTATCCCGATCTCAAGGCCAGCGCGAATTTCGCGCAGCTTTCGCGCGAGCTGGTCGACGTCGAGGACGCGCTTCAGCACGCGCGGCGTTTCTACAACGGCTCGGTGCGGCAATACAATACGCATCTTGAGCGATTTCCCGATCTCGTGATTGCGCGCGCATTCGGGTTCCACGCGGCGGAGTTTTTCGCGGCCGCAGCCGACGCGCACGCGACGCCCGGGGTCGAATTGTCCTGAACAGGTGACGGCGGCAACGATACGGTCGCGCGACAACGATGGCACTTGCGGTTGCCGATCTGCGTTTGTCCATGGGTAACCATTCGGCGTCTGCGTTGCCGCGGTCCGGCCGGGAATTCATTCCGAACACGGGGGAGACACCCATGTCCGCTCATGCGCCCACCCGCTTCCTGATTGCTTTTGCGCTGCTGGTGTTGACTGTCGCTGCTTGTCACGCCGACGAGCGCATTCTCGATTACCACGCCGACATCGAGATCGCGCCGGATGCAGGTCTCAACGTAACCGAACACATCCGCGTGCATGCCGAGGGCGACAAGATCCGTCATGGCATCTATCGCGATTTTCCGACCCGCTATCACGACCGGCTCGGAAACCACTTTGTGGTGAACTTCAAGATCGAGGGTGCGACGCGTGACGGCCACGCCGAAAGACTGGCACACCGAAGCGCAAAGCAACGGTGTGCGCATCTATCTCGGCAATGCGAACGTATTGGTCGACAGCGGCGATCACGATTACACGCTCAGCTACCGGACCGAACGCCAGATGGGTTTTTTCGCCGATCACGATGAGCTCTACTGGAATGTGACCGGAAATGGCTGGATATTTCCGATCGATCAGGCCAGCGCAGCGATCCGTCTGCCACGACCGGTTCCCGTGGCCGACCTGAAGGCCTTCGGGTTCACCGGCGCGCAGGGATCGCAGGCGCACGCATTGAACGCAACCGTTGAAACCGGCGGCGCGCGTTACGCGACGACCCACGGCCTGGATTCCAACCAGGGCTTGAGCGTCGTGCTCGAATTTCCCAAAGGCATCGTCACCGAACCCGATGTTCGGCAACGGGCGCGCTGGTTCCTGCGCGACAACGGTGCGGTCCTGGCCGGCCTGATCGGATTGCTCATCCTGTGGCTGTACTACGGCATCGTCTGGAACCGTTGGGGCCGCGATCCAGAGGCGGGAGTGGTGATTCCGCTGTACCAGCCGCCCGATGGCGATTCGCCGGCGGCACTTCGCTATGTGCGCCGGATGGGTTACGACAACACCTGTTTTGCGGCCGCGGTGCTTGGCCTCGCCGCAAAGGGACGGATCACCATCAATCAGGATGACGCGAAGGTCATCACGCTCAAACGATTGCCAGAGAAAGCTTCGGTCTCCCTGCAGCCTGAGGAGAAAGCGATCGAGGCCGAACTGTTCACCTACGGGGATTCGATCAAGCTGACCCAGACCGTGCATGAGGTCATGCAGCGCGCCCGCAGCGCACTGCAAAAGGCGCTCGCCAACGGCTACGAGAAGAAATATTTCCTCACGCACAGCAAGACCCTGCTTCCAGGCATTGCGATTTCCCTTGCCGCCATCGCGCCTGGCCTCGCGCTCGCGAGCGTCGCGGCGGCGATTTTCATGGCGTTCTGGCTCACGATCTGGAGTTTCGGTGTGTACGCGCTGGCAAGCAGCGCCTGGCAGCAATCGCGCGCGGCGCATGGCGTGCTGTCCCGTGCCGGCTCGGTCGCTGCGTGGTTCTTCGCGCTGCCGTTCATCGCAGGCGAAATCGCCGGCCTGATTGCACTCGGCGTCATTCTCGGGCCGCTGACGACGGCGATCTTTGCCGCACTGATCGGCACCAATATCGCGTTCGCGCACTGGATGAAGGCGCCGACCCAGGACGGGGCCAAGCTGCTCGATCGCATCAACGGTTTTCGCTGGTATCTCGGCGTCGCCGAAAAGCAGGAACTCGACTCGCGCTACCGCCCCGAATCGCGCCCCGATCTTTTTTCCGAATATCTGCCATACGCGCTCGCGCTCGATGTCGAGCAGGCCTGGGCGAAACGTTTTGCCGACGCCTTGTCGGCCACCGAACTCGAGGCAGCCCGACCGAGCTGGTACACCGGCAATGTCGGCAGCTTCTCGGGCGCAGGCCTGGCCGGATTCACCAGCGCGATGTCGAGCAGCCTGTCGAGCGCGATTGCCTCGTCCTCGACCTCGCCCGGATCGAGTTCCGGCGGCGGCGGTGGCGGCTCCGGCGGCGGTGGCGGCGGTGGTGGCGGCGGCGGCTGGTAAACTCGCGCGCCCGCCGGTCCTCCTCGGCGCCGCTTGAATCACTGGAGCATCAATGGCCCTCGATCTGGTCAGTCCCGGCCGCGACGTGCCCAACGAAATCCATGTCGTCATCGAAATCCCGATGAACGAGGAGCCGGTCAAGTACGAAGTCGACAAGGCCACCGGCGCGATCTTCGTCGATCGGGTGCTGACGACCCCGATGCGTTATCCGTGCAACTACGGCTATGTGCCGCACACGCTCGGCGGCGACGGCGATCCGATCGACGTGCTGGTGGTGATGCCGGTGCCGCTGATACCCGCGTCGGTGATCTGCTGTCGCCCGATCGGCATGCTCAGCATGACCGACGAGGCCGGCGAAGATACCAAACTGATTGCGGTGCCGATCTCCAGGGTCTTTCCGGGCTATCGCGATGTGGAGTCCGTGCGCGATCTACCCGAGCTCACGCTCGATCGCATTGCCCATTTCTTCGCACATTACAAGGATCTGGAAAAGGGCAAGTGGGTCAGGATCGAAGGCTGGCGCGGTGCCGAGGATGCCAAGAAGGAGATCCTTGCGTGCGTCGAACGCTATCGGGACGCACCCGAAAAACCGGCGTTCTAGAATCCATCTCGAAATACCGTTCGCCCTGAGCGTGGCGCCAAAAGCGCGAAGTCGAACGGCGCGCGACGAAAGCAACCGGCGCGATCGAGCAGCAGCGGTGACGCACGTTTCATGGACCAACGTCCAGATCTGCCACCTCGCGTTGGCCCAGCACTACGCACGCGCAAAGAACCGGCGCGATTGGACCACCGTTTCAATCGTCGTCCGAAGGCAGCGAGTCGGGGTCGTCTTTCGCGTCCTTGTCGCGAGGCGCGATTCCCGATGCAAGTGCATCGCGTGCTTTCCAGATACCGATGCGGGTGCTGCGGAAAGGTTGCTCGAAGATCGGCGGCGCGGCGAAGCGGAAGCGGCTGCCGAAACTCATGACCAGTCCATCGGGATGCGCATGCGTCCACGTCCCCAATTGATCGAGATTAATCGTGCTCAGCGGCTGAGCCAGTCGACCGGCAAACTCGTAAACTCCATGATGCCAACCGATATGGACGAGCGGCTGGCCGCTGTCCTGAATCGCCCTGACCATGGCGCCGGCCTTGCGCATGTCGTAACGATCGCCAGTCGCCTGCACGAACGCGAGTTTGCACAGCAGTACCAGCGCAAGCATGGCCAACGCCGGCAGCGCCGGTCCTCCAACGCGCCTCAGAAACCACGTCGCTGCAGCCAGTGCCGCAATCAGCGCACCCCATGCAGGCGATAGGTTGGTCAGGCTGCTCCATTCGCCCTGGCCTTTGACCAGATAGGGCGCGGCAACAAGTGCCACGCCAAGCAAGACCATCGCGAGCACGTACAGACCGGGCCGAAATCGCAGGTCGCCGCGATCGAACGCCACGGCCAGAAGCAGCGCGACCCCGGGCAGCAACGGCAACAGGTAATGCGGCTGCTTGCCGCTGATGAGACAGAATACGACAAAGGTTGGACCGATCCAGGCCAGCGCGAAACGCATCGCGCGCTCGCGCCCGATCTCCCGTAACGTGCGCCAGCGCCCGCGCACGACCAGCGGCCACGGCAACAACATCAGCGGCAGCGCTGCGAAATACCACCAGATCGGGCGACGATGCGCGAAGCTCTCGGCGACGCGATCGAGTGTCTGATGCAGGAAGATTGCGCGCGCATAATCATCGCCCCCATGCAGGGCCGCAGGTATCGCCCAGGCCAGCGCGAACCCGATACCGATGAGCACGGCCAATGCGAGCGCTCCCATGTAACGCCAGCGCCACCCATCGAGGCGCTCGCTCCACCACAACGCGCCGATCGCGGCGAATCCGAAGTCGAGCAGCATCACCGGGCCCTTGGCGAGAATGCCGAGTCCGATGGCGATTCCGGTGACGGCGATACCGCGTCGCAACCTGCCACTTTCGAGATCCAGAACTCCGTGCAGCGCAAGCAGCACGCACGCCGTCAACAACACGTCGAACATGATCGCATTCGCGAAAATCGCGAAATAGATCGAGCCGAGCAACAACCACATGGACGCTCGCGCCGCAGCCTGCGAGCCACCGAGACGCAATGTCAGGCGCCCCAGCATCAGTAAACACACTCCCGACCAAAGGACCGCAACCAGCCGCGCGCTCCACGCGTGCACGCCCGTCACGAGCCAGCCAAGATCGATCAGCCAGAAAAGGAGCGGCGGCTTGTCCGCGTACCACGCCCCGTTCAGATGCGGGACGAGGAAAGAGCCTCCATGCAGCATCTCCCAGGCCACCGCGAGATAGCGCGTCTCGTCGATCGGGACAGGGGCCAGCACGAAGACGACCGGCAGCGCGAGCAGCAAACCGCCGAACAACGGATGAGTGAGAAGGTTCTTCCACCGCGGCCACAGCACGCGCGAAGTAGTCGCAGGACTCGCGCCGCCGGATTGCGTCATCGACAAGGTCACCCGCGCTTGAGCAGTTCGCGAAGATCGATGATCGCGGCGTTGGCGCGCGAGATGTAATTGGCCATGACCAGCGAATGGTTGGCGAACAGGCCGAATGGCGCACCATTGAGGATCATCGGACTCGACATCGGTTTCTGCGATTCGTCGAGTTCACGCGTGACCTGTTCGAGGCTGACCATCGCATTCTTGTCGCGCAGCACCGCGGCGAAGTCCACGCGCATCGCCTCGAGTTGTTCGCGCAACGCCCAGGTGTAGCCGCGTGCCTCGTAGAAGTTGTCGTCGATCTTGAGCCACGGTGTCTTGACCACACGCGATCCCGGCCCCGGTGTCGACTGACGCGCATTCGGATCGTTGGCGAGATCCGTGTCGATGCGCATCTGGCCGACGCTCGCGGACAGGCGTTGGGAGAGCGAGCCAAGACGCGTCGAAACCAGCTGCAGATAGTCGGCCAGATTGTCGGCGCGCGCATAGAACTGCGCGTTGCCTTCCGTCGTCGTCGTCGAGCCGCGCAAGATAGGCGCCGATATGGTCGAGCGCCTTGCGATACTGGCTTTCCGAACTGGCAAACAGCCAACGGTCGTTCGGGATAACTCAGCAACGGATCGGCTTCCTGCAAGTCCTTGTCTTCGGTCGATTGCGTCTGCGAGCGGCTGAAATCGTTGCGCAGCGCGCGCACGAGATCCCGGCTCGCGGTCAGCACGCCGAATTCCCAGTTCGGCACGTTGTCCATCAGCACACCCGGCGGAAACTTGTCGTTGCTCAAATAACCGCCGCGCTTGTCGAGCAGCGTCTCGACGCAGGCCATCAAGGTGCTCGTCGTCACGGTGCCGGTCAGCATCGCGTGCTGCTTTACCGCTGCCCTTTCCTGCGCGGTTTTCACGACATCGAAGTGCGCCGGCTCGTAACTCCACCACCACATCAGCGCCAATACGATGACCACGTATAACCCGACCAGCACGCCAGCCAGACGCAGCCAACGCCGACGGCGCACGGCGGGTGGGGTCGATCCGGCAACACGGAACACGGGCTTCTCCTTTTGCAACGCGCAGTATCGGAGGTCCGCGGGTGATCCCGCGGCCGCCAATGGCCTTACATTGTGCCTGAGTCGGACCGGCACTAGCGATGGCGTTTCGCTGCCTCGATGGCCCGGTCGGCCACGCACCACAGGTCGCGGTAGAATTGATGAACCGTCAAGGGACCTCGCCCATCAAGCACCATGCTGTCGCTTCCCGACAAAGCCGTCCTGGATAAAACCGCACTGATCGGAGGCTGCGCAAAGCTCGATCTCGTTTGCGATGCGGCGCGGTTGCGCGCCGAAGTTGAAGAGTTGCCACAGGACATGTGGGGCCAGCGAGGCGGTCGCGTCGGCGTCCACAACCCGGCTGAAGCGATATTTCTGCGCGGTCACGCACCCGCGGAAGGTAATCTGCCGGTGGAGGATCGCGAAGCTCTGGATCACCTGCCCTACTTGCGCGAGCTGATCAATACCCACATTCCTGGTGAGCCACTTCGTTGCCTGCTCGCCTTGTTGCCCGCCGGGGCGATAATCGCCCCGCATATCGATCGAGCCGACTATTTCTCCAAGACCATACGCATCCACGCCCCCATCGTCACCAGCGACGCAGTCTGGATGTACTGTTCGGGTGAGTGCTACCGGATGTGTCCAGGCGAATTGTGGGCCCTGAACAACAGCACGACTCACGGTGTGATCAATGCCGATCCGGTGCGCGCGCGGATCCATATGATCTGCGATTTCCTGCCCGACGCCGCGCTGATCGAAGCGCTCCAACGTGCCGATCGCCACCGCGGAACTCGTCAGTCGGCGATCGAGGGACGATTGTTCATGTCTGCAGCCCAATCGCGCATGGCATGATCGCAACGGATCGATTCGTATTCATCCATCTGCACAAGTCGGGCGGGACGTTCGTCAATGAGTGCCTCATGCGCTTTTTCCCAAACGCGCAGCAACTTGGCTACCACCTCCCGCTACGATGTATCCCCGAACCGCTCCGCCAGCTGCCCGTGTTGGGTTTCGTGCGAAATCCATGGAGCTACTACGTCTCGTGGTATGAATTCCAGTCAAGGAAAGCGACACCGAATGCGCTGTTTCGCTGCGCAAGCGATAACCGTAACCTGGATTTTGCCGGCACGATCGACAATCTGCTTCACTTGGGTGACAACGCAATCATGCTGGATGATTTGCTTCAACGGCTGCCGACGGGCTATGGCGATCAGGGCTTGAATCTGCCGGCCTCCGCGCTTGCCCCAATCCGGGGCACCGGCATGGGTTTCTACAGTTATCTATATCGCCACATGTACAGCGGCAGCCAATCAAAGCCATTCGTGGGCCGCATGGAGACGTTACGTACCGACCTGCTCGCATTTCTCGCTGAGTCAGGCGAGAGGGTCACGCCGGAGCTGCGTCGGTTCATCCAGCAGGAACCGCCGCGCAACCGCTCCGTCCACGGCGATTATCGCGATTACTACAACAAACGTCTCGCCGCACAGGTGGCGCAATGCGATCATGAGGTCGTCGAGGAATTCGGTTACCGATTCGACGATTGAACCGGCGCGGTCTCGATCGATGACAAAATCATCGCATCGCAGCGGCTTTGCTCAAGCCACGCTCGCGAATATCAATTGCGCCCTTTCTTCGCGGCTTTCCCAGCCCCGTCCTTGCTGTGCGGGGCGCGCTTGGGCGGCTCTCCCTTGCGGCCGAGTTGTTCGAGCAGCGTACTCATGTCTTCGGCATGCTCCTCCTCGACAGCAAGGATTTGCTCCATGATCCGCCGCGTGGTCGTATCGGCATTGCCGAGGTAATCGACGATTTCGCGGTAACTGTCGATCGCGATGCGCTCGGCGACGAGGTTTTCCTTGATCATGTCGACCAGGTCATCGCCCTCGACATATTCGGAATGGCTGCGAGTCAACATGCCTTCCGGCGAGAAATTCGGCGCGCCGCCGAGCTGGGTGATGCGTTCGGCAATCTGGTCCGCGTGCTCCTGTTCCTCATTGGCATGTTCGAGAAACTCGGCCGCCACACTTTGCGCATTGATGCCGGAAGCCATGTAATAGTGGTACTTGTAGCGCAGCACGCAAACGATTTCCGTCGCGAGCGCTTCGTTGAGGATTTTCACGACGGTCCCGCGGTCTGCCTTGTAGCCCTGCGTGACGGCGCCGCGCTCGATGTGCTCGCGCGCGCGCTGACGGATCGCCTTGATGTCGCTGACAAACGGTTTCTTGGTGGCCATCTTGCCTGCTCCTTGGTATGAGGAAAGTATCTGGCGAATTCGCTACTGCGCCGTCAGGCACACTGTATCCGCTCGCGAAGCGCACCGCACGACCCGCCGTCATCTTAGTCCCACGCGCCGGCTCGTTCGTGAAAACCCGCTGACTATCCTGCCGCGCCCGCAGAATCGACAAACCGCTGGACGCGCATCGCCGTCTCCCTGACTACGGCCCAGATACTTTCGATATCGCGCTCGTGCCGTCGCCACTTGTCCGGCACCGGCGCAGTCAGCGTATGCCGCGACAGCGGCAGTTCGGCAGGCAGCTCGACATCCCAGCGCAAGTCCAGCTCATCGCACAGGCGCTTCACCTCGGTCTGCGGATCGGCCACAAACGCATCATGGCGAATCAGCGAGCGACGATCTGCCGGCACCTCCCCGAGATCGTCGAGCAGACTGCTGGTCACGGCTTCCCACTGATGGGCGACGATTTCGGGCAACGGACGGCCCCGAAGTTCCCGCCACCCCGGTACCAGCAGCAGCGACCAATCTGGCCCGCTCCAATCCGGCAGCTGCGGGTAAGTCCGGAATTGCCCGGATTGCCACGCGTCGATCATGCTGGCGATCACTTCACGCGGGTCTCGGTGCAGGAAAATGAAGCGCGCCTCGGGAAACACGCGACGCAGGAACGGAATGCGCAACGCGTTTTTGGGGGTCTTTTCGAGCATGCGCAAGCGGCCGACGGGAGCGGCGTTTCCGTCGCGATCGCGCAGCGCCTCGAGGAAACGCTGCCGCAGCGCGGCAACAAGCTCGGGGGTGGCCGCCGCCGCGTCCAGGCGATTGGATTGGAACCCCTGCGCCGCGGGATGCAGCGCCGGCAACTTTTCAATGCGTCCATGGCTTTCGCCGCCGACCGTGTACAGGCCAGGTGCCCGCGCGAGCGTTTCGAACAGCAGCGTGGAACCAGAGCGCGGCGCGGACACGATGAATATGGGCCGATCGAATCGCGAATCGACGCGCGAGGAAACGTCACCCGCCGATCCGGCCCGCGTCGCAGGCACGCCGCCGCCAGCATTTCCGGGACCGACCGCATCGGCGTCCGGTCCGGCATCGCGTTGTCCTCCCGCGGCCTTGCCATCTGCCAGCGCGGCGCGCAGCACCATGGGCCCCAATGCTGACAGGAACGGCGATCCATTGCGCAGGGTAATCGGCCGGGTAACCTCCATCATGGCTTTGGCGAACGGATCGAGGGCCGCCCGATAGAGCGGCCACGCGTCGCGGGCGTCGCCATGGCGCGCCCACAAACCGAGCCAGACATGGCCCAGGCGCACGCAGAACTGGCGCGCAATGTCGAGCTGCGGATGCGGCGCCGACTCGCCGATCAGAAATGCCAGATGGTCACGCAGTTCCCACGGAGACATTACCGTCGGCATGTTGACCGATTCGTATGCCAGATCATCGGGGGCCACTGCGCCGCCATTGCTCGGGCTGGCGTGCCAGCCCGGCACCGGCCGGCCCGGCACGCGGCCACCGCTGGCAATATCCCAGAAGCGTTCGCTTCCAACCGTGTCGGCAACCAGATGGATGCGCTGTCGCGCGGCGTCGTTGATGACGCGATGGCGCCGCCAGGTATCGAAGATCCAGCACTCGCCCGGAGCCATGTGGACCTCGGCTTCGCCACAGATGAAGCGCACGGTTGGCTGGGTCAGTATCGGAACATGCACGCGCACGCGCTCGCGCCAGTAGTAACTGAGGTCAGCATGGGCGGGAACTTCGGCGTGACCGGAAAGGCGCATCAGGCGACTGCGGCCCCACACCGCATCGAGCGCGCCGAGCGCCGCGACCAGCGTCGGACAACGCGCGAGATACGGAGTCGCACGCATGACGCCTGCCACCGAATCGTCGTCCGGATCTCCATGCGTCGAAATCAACGGCAGCGCCGAGTTGCCTTCGTATCCCTGAGGATGGGGGCGCCACGCCTCTTCACCGAGCGCGTCGATCTCCGCGAGCATCCGTTCGGCATCGAATGCGAGCGGAAGCTGGACGAACGGAACGTCCAGCTTCATCGGCGGCTACTCCGTAACACCGCGAAACGAGTCATCGCGATCAACGGCGCTGGAAGACTTCGCCACCGGTGGCGCGAAACTCCTCGGCTTTCTCCGCAAGGCCCGCGGCAACCGCCTCATGCGGCTGGATGCCGTGCGCCTTGGCGTAGTCGCGCACGTCCTGCGTGATCTTCATCGAACAGAAGTGCGGTCCGCACATGGAACAGAAATGCGCGCTCTTGTGCGCGTCCTTCGGCAGCGTTTCGTCGTGAAACTCCTGTGCCTTGTCCGGATCGAGGCCGAGGTTGAACTGGTCCTGCCAGCGGAATTCGAAGCGCGCCTTGGACAGCGCGTTGTCGCGCGCCTGCGCACCCGGATGACCCTTGGCAAGATCCGCCGCGTGCGCGGCGATCTTGTAGGTGATGATGCCATCGCGCACATCCTGCTTGTCGGGCAGGCCGAGATGCTCCTTCGGCGTGACGTAGCACAGCATCGCGGTACCGAACCAGCCGATCATCGCCGCGCCGATCGCACTGGTGATGTGGTCGTAACCCGGCGCGATATCGGTGGTGAGCGGGCCGAGCGTGTAGAACGGCGCCTCTCCGCACTTTTCGAGTTGCCGGTCCATGTTCTCCTTGATCAGCTGCATCGGCACATGGCCGGGCCCCTCGATCATGGTCTGGACATCATGCTTCCATGCGATCTGCGTGAGCTCGCCGAGCGTATCGAGTTCGGCGAACTGCGCCTCGTCGTTGGCATCGGCGATCGAGCCCGGCCGCAGGCCATCGCCGAGCGAAAAAGCGACGTCATAGGCCTTCATGATGTCGCAGATGTCCTCGAAGCGCTCGTACAGGAAACTCTCGCGATGATGCGAAAGGCACCACTTGGCCATGATCGAACCGCCGCGCGACACGATGCCGGTCACGCGTTTCGCCGTAAGCGGCACGAACGGCAGGCGCACGCCGGCATGGATCGTGAAGTAGTCGACGCCTTGTTCGGCCTGCTCGATCAGCGTATCGCGGAAAATTTCCCAAGTAAGATCCTCGGCGATGCCACCCACTTTTTCGAGCGCCTGGTAAATCGGCACGGTGCCGATCGGCACCGGTGAGTTGCGCAGGATCCATTCGCGTGTCTCGTGAATGTGCTTGCCGGTCGAAAGATCCATGACCGTATCCGCGCCCCAGCGAATCGCCCAGACCATCTTTTCGACTTCCTCGGCTATCGAACTCGATACCGCCGAGTTGCCGATGTTGGCGTTGATCTTCACCAGGAAATTGCGGCCGATGATCATCGGCTCCGATTCCGGGTGGTTGATGTTGTTCGGAATGATGGCGCGACCGCGCGCCACTTCGTCGCGTACGAACTCGGGCGTGATCACGCGCGGGATCGCCGCGCCGAAATCCTGTCCCGGATGTTGGCGGCCGAGGTCGCTTTCGGCCAGCAACTGGAGATTCTGATTTTCGCGAATCGCGATGTATTCCATCTCGGGCGTGACGAGGCCACGCCGCGCATAGTGCATCTGCGTGATGTTGCGGCCGGCAAGCGCGCGGCGCGGTTTGGGAAGTTCGGGGAAACGCACATCGGCGAGCTGCAACGCGTTCGCATGTCGACGCGTGAATGGGGACGTGAAATCGTTCAGTGCTTCGCTGTCGCCACGCTCGACGATCCAGCCCGCGCGCATCGCCGGCAGACCGACCGACAGGTCGACGTCGTAAGCGGGGTCGGTGTACGGCCCGGAGGTATCGTAGACGACGAACGGCGCATTCATCTCGACGCCGAATGCGCCGGAGGTTTCCTCGAGGGTGATCGCGCGCATTGGCACGCGTACGTCCTCGCTGGGACCGGAAACGAAAATCTTGCGCGATCCGGAAATCGGGCGCGTCACCGATTCGGACAACTCGGCAGTCTGGCGCAGCAACGCATTGGGTACGGCATTCATCGGCTTCGATCCTCATGCCCGCAATCGGCGCACGCAGCGCGCGGTGCGGGTCGCCTGGTGGATGAAACGGAGGATCACGGCATTCGATGGACACTGCCGCGAAGCTTCCCTACGCCGGGTTCAGCCGGATCAGGTTCTAAGGGACTGTCTCAGCCGGTCGCCCGGCACCCCCGCTTCAGGACCTGCATTCAACCACGTTGCACGCGTCCGGGCCAGCACAAGGCCTGTCGAACTGCGGATACCGACACGACATGCTGCGCTATCCAGCGAAAGTCTTATTTTGCTTCTCATTCCGGCGCACGCCGGCTGCGAAGTCAGTGCCTGTCCCGGGCTTGATTCTGGAATACCTTCGCGAAACACCCGCAAAGCCGACGACCCAAGGGCAAGCCGCAGGAACGGCAGGAGCATGCAGCGGGAGGAGTGCCATGCAGGTCCAGGGCCGCCATCAGCACACTGATCAGTTCGACCTTTCCGATGATCAAAGCCACTTCGATCGACAAGCTGGTCGTCGTGAGGTTGCAGCAAGTGATCAAGTTGCTCGTGGCTGCAGGACGCAGTTTTCGGCACGCGAATCCCCTACGGCCGCGACGGCAGTTGAACGAATTTCCTCCGCGCGAAAAAAATGAGGGCGCAAGGCAAACGGCGCGACCCTTTCACGATGGGCGGCCAAGACGGCACAATGGTCACCTGCCTGAAGGAATACGCCATGGACACGCTGCATCCGGATCTTCACGAACTGTATCCACCGCACATCGGCACGCTCAAGGCGCGCAGCGACGCGGCACTTGAGCGCAGTGGCTTCGATCATCTGGTCATCGCCGCCGGCAGGCCGCGCTACCGCTTTCTCGATGACAACACCGATCCGTTTGCGGTCAATCCCCATTTCAAGCAGTGGCTGCCGGTCACCAGGGCGCCGGGCTCGTGGCTCGTTTACACGCCGGGAAGAAAGCCGAAACTGGTTTATCTTCAGCCGCGCGATTATTGGCATGTAGTGCCCGAAGCACCCGCCGGCTATTGGGTCGATTCTTTCGACATCGTGGCCATTCGCAGCGCGGACGAGGCGCGGGCGCAGCTGCCGAAGGACGCGGCACGCTGCGCGATCCTTGGCGAAGACAATGTCGGCTTGGATGGTTTCGCACCGAACAACCCGCAGGCGGCGCTCGATTTTCTGCACTACCACCGCGCCTACAAGACGCCCTACGAACTCGCCATGATGCGCGTCGCGAGCAAGATCGGCGCGCGCGCGCATCGCGCCGCCGAACGCGCCTTTCGCGCCGGCAAGTCCGAATTCGACATCCACATCGCGTACCTTGCCGCCGCACATCAGACCGAGAACGAACTGCCGTACAGCAATATCGTCGCACTCAACGAGCATGGTGCGGTACTGCATTACACCGACCTCAATCGCGCCCCTCCGTCACGCGCGCATTCGTTCCTGATCGACGCCGGCGGATCGTTTCACGGGTATGCATCGGATATCACGCGCACCTACGCCGCACCGCAGGAGGGGGAATTCCAGACTTTGATCGACGCGATGGACACCGCGCAAAAGGGTTTTTGCGCACGCGTGCGAAGCGGACAGGACTATCCCGAATTGCATCTCCATGCGCATCAGGTTCTGGCGGGCATTCTCAAGGATCAGGGCTTCATCCGCATGTCGCCCGAAGCAGCGGTGGAGTCCGGGGTTTCGAGCGTGTTCTTCCCGCATGGGCTCGGGCATTCGATCGGCCTGCAGGTCCACGATGTCGCCGGCTTCGCCGCGAACGATCGCGGAGAAACCATCGCCAAGCCGCCCGGCCATCCCTATCTGAGGCTCACGCGCACGCTCGAGCCAGGCATGGTCACGACCATCGAGCCCGGAATCTACTTCATCGACATGCTGCTCTCCGAGCTGAAACAAACCCCCGAATCGAAACACGTGGACTGGTCGCGCGTTGATGCGTTCCGCAAATACGGCGGAATCCGCATCGAGGACGATGTGGTCTGCACAGACGGCGATCCCGAGAATCTGACGCGCGAGGCGTTCAGTCTGGTTTAGGTTTGTGACCTTTGCTCGTGCATTCGCGTGGCTCTTGGCTTCTCTCGCATTGGGTGATGCTGTCGCAAGTGTTCCGCTCGCCTCAGCGGCGAGCGGGCTACTTTTGGCATTGCCCCAAAAGTAGCCAAAAGGTCTAGTGGCCGGACACGGTGGCTGGTGTCGCAAGCGACACCAGCTGCCCTGCGCTTCTCGCCGCCGCCGGCCCTCGCGACAGCACATCCTTGTGCTGGCGCTCGGCGAATGCGATCCCTCGCATTCGCCCTTCGGGTATTCCCGACGGCGGCTGCGATGCTCGGCACCGCGTACGGCACCAACATCAAGAGCCGCCTCGATGTAGCGGCTGTGGCATTGCTTTTGACGTTGGGTCCCGTAGGTGGCGGCGGGTGGCGGTCGGAAAAGCCCGCAGGGCGGCGCGAGGGATCGCGCCGATTCCGTCGCCAGCACATGGATGTGCTGTCGGCGGAACCCGGCCGCCGCCCGCAGACCTTCCGGGCAACGCTTTGAAGGCGCCGCCTCCGGGTGGCCCTCTCTTTGGTTACCTTTCTCTCGGCCAATCGAGAGAAAGTAGCCCGCTCGCCGCCGAGGCGAGCGGAACCTTTGCGACAGCGTTTCCCAAGACCAGAGCATCGAAGCACAAACAGCCGAGCGTGAACTCAGCGCCGCGGCAAGCGAAACCGTAAAATTCCTCCTCCCCTACAATGATGACCTGCGGAGGTCATCATGCTCAACGCCGAGTTGCTCTCGCGAATCCAGTTCGGATTCGTGATGTCGTTTCATATCCTGTTCCCGGCGTTCACGATCGGGTTGGCGAGTTGGCTCGCGTTCCTCGAGGCGCTGTGGCTGAAGAAGCGCACGCCGCTGCTGCGCGATCTGTATTTCTTCTGGCTCAAGGTATTTGCCGGGTCGTTCGGCCTCGGCGTCGTATCCGGCATCGTCATGAGTTTTCAGTTCGGCACCAACTGGGCCGGCTTGTCGACGATCGCAGGTAACGTGCTTGGGCCGTTGCTCAATTACGAAGTACTGACCGCGTTTTTTCTCGAAGCGACGTTCCTCGGCGTCATGCTGTTCGGCTGGAACCGCGTCGGACACCGCACGCATTTCCTCGCAACCTGCGTGGTCGCACTCGGGACGCTCATATCGAGCTTCTGGATCCTTTCGGCGAACAGCTGGATGCAGACGCCGGCCGGCTACGCCATCGTCGACGGGGTGATCCATGCGACCAACTGGTGGGCGGCAATCTTCAATCCGTCGTTCCCAACTCGCCTGGTGCACATGGTGCTCGCATGTTTTCTTTCGACTGCACTCGTGATCGGCGGCGTCTCGGCGGCGTATCTGCTGGCCGGGAATTGGCAGGACAAGGCGCGATTCATGCTGCGCTGCGCGGTTGCCTTCGTTGCGATCGTCATTCCACTGCAGATCATCGTCGGCGACATGTCCGGCCTCATCGTGCGCAAGTACCAGCCGGCCAAGCTCGCTGCGATCGAAGCACGCTGGGATACCGCCCGCGGTGTTCCGCTGACGCTGTTCGCATGGCCGGACGAAAAACGCGAGAGCAATGATTACGCGCTCGACGTTCCGCACCTTGGGAGCCTGATCCTCGCGCACAGCTGGAACGGCAAAGTGATCGGACTCAAGGATTTCGCGCCATCGGATCGCCCGCCGGTCAAGGAACCGTTCTTCGCATTCCGCATCATGGTCGGGCTCGGACTGCTGATGCTCGCGCTAGCCGTGGTCGGCCTGGTGCTGTGGCGGCGCGGCAGACTTTACCAGCGGCGCTGGTACCTGCGTTGGTGGATCGCGATGATGCCGGCGGGATTCATCGCGCTACTGACCGGCTGGTATGTCGCGGAAATCGGGCGCCAGCCGTGGGTCGTGTACGGCGTGCTGCGCACCGCCGATGCAGTCAGTCCGGTCCCGGGATCGAGCGTGCTCGCCTCGCTCATCACCTACATCATCGCCTACGTGATCCTGTTCGGTTTCGGCTCGTGGTATCTGCTCAAGGTGCTGCGCGACGGTCCGGGCCCGGCGCCACCGCGCTTCGGCGAAGGCCTGACGCCCTCGCGCCCGCTCGCCGTCGTCGATGATCACGGCGGGGAGCATTGAGCATGGATCTCGCAACCGTTCTCCCCGTGGTGTGGTTCCTGATTATCGGCTTCGCGATCCTGATGTATGTCGTGCTCGATGGTTTCGTGCTCGGCATCGGCATCCTCGCGCCGTTCGCCGACGACGCCGAACAGCAGGAACTCATGATGAACACCGCCGCCCCGATCTGGGACGGCAACGAGACCTGGCTGGTGATGGGCGGCGCCAGTCTGATGGCGGCATTTCCGAAGGCCTACGCGCTGATCCTGTCGTCGCTGTACCTGCCTGTACTCGCGCTGCTGATCGCGCTGATCTTTCGCGGCGTCGCGTTCGAGTTCCGCTTTCGCGCGGGACGCACTCGGCGGATCTGGGCCATTGCGTTCAATCTCGGATCGCTGATCGCGGCGTTCGCGCAGGGCCTGATGCTCGGCGCGATCATCGAAGGCATGCCGCTCAAGGGCGGCAAGTACCTGCACGGCGCATTCGCGTGGTTCAGCCCGTTCTCGGTGCTCACCGGCATCGCGTTGATATTCGGTTACGCGTTGCTCGGCGCGACTTGGCTGGTGTTCAAGACCGAAGGGCGTCCGCAGCGCATCGCCCGCGACCTGACGCGTCCGCTGATGCTCGCGGTGATCGCGTTCATGCTGCTGGTCAGCGCGTGGCTGCCGTTTCTCGATTCGAAGCTGATGCAGCGCTGGTTCACCTGGCCCAATTTCCTGTACCTGTCGCCACTGCCGCTGCTGGCTGTCATCACGGCCGCGTTGTTGTGGCGTGCGGTACTCAAGGATCGCGAAGTGGCGCCATTCGTCCTGGCGCTTTGCTTTTTCGCATTGGGATTCCTCGGCCTGGTCGCGGGCATGTGGCCGAATCTCGTGCCACCGTCGCTGAGCATCTGGGACGCGGCGTCGCCGCCATCGAGCCAGGGCTTCGTGCTGGTCGGCGCCGCGATCATGCTGCCCGCCGTGCTGTTCTACACCGCCTATTCGTACCGCGTGTTTCGCGGCAAGGTACGCGCGGGCGAGGGTTATCACTAACCTGACTGGGGATTGCGCATGTGCACCAAAAAAGAGGCCTCCCGAAGGAGGCCTCTCAATGTGTCACGGCTGTTCGAAGTTACGGGTTTTCGAACCCGTTGACGAAGATCGTGTCGGTCGGCTCGCTGGAGCAGCCCTGCACGCTGATGTCGTCGATATTCCAACCTAATGTACTGCCGAGGAGGCTGTCGCTGCCGAGTCGGAAGCGGAACTGCGCCTGGTGGCCGGCGTACGTCGACAGATCGACCACTTCGTTGGTGTAGTCCTGCGTTCCGCACCACGCTTGCATGCCAGCCAGCGGATTACCGAAGCCGCTGCCGATTGCGCCGTCATACGGATCGGTTTCGAGCAATGTCCCCGGTACCTGCTCGAATGCGCCGCCATCGAGCGAGACCTCCAGCAGACCGCCGTCGTTGCAGCCGCCACTGGCGCCGCTGCTGATGTTGCGGGCGTGCTCGAACTGGAACGTCAGGCCGTCAAGGTCGGTCGGTAGGGACACGGTGGGCGAAACGAGCCGCTGGTCGCCCACTGCCGACGGAACATCGGCATGCCATGCGTGGCTCCCGCTGAACGGATTCGAGGTACTGATCGCCCAGGTATCGGTGCCGACCGCAGCGCTGTGGGTCCAGCCGTTCGGGCCGCTCTCGACGTCGTCCATGAACACCGGCGTCAGCGTCGTGCCGACTGAACATTGACCCGGGCCGGCCTGCGTGATGAACGAGAACACCGCGCTCGCACCGTTGTCGCCGCAGACATTGAGCGCGGTCACGCGCCAGTAGAGCTGGGTGTTGGTCGGCAGCGCGGCCGTCGGCTGGTAGCTCGTCGCCCCCGTCACGGTGTCGGACAGGATCACGTTGGCGAACGATGCATCGGTCGCGATCTCGATCAGGTACGAGTTCGCCTGGTCCGAATCGGCCCAGGTGAAGGTCGGCTGGGTCGAGACATTGGTCGCGCCATTGGCCGGTATCTGCAACGTCGTGGTCGGCGGGATTTCGGTCGCGACATCGACATCGAGCATCAGGTCGCGCACGGTCGCGCCGGACGTCGCGCGCAGCGTGATCGTGTTAGGTCCCGGCGTCGCCGCGTCGGTCACGTCCAGATCGGCTTCGGTCGTGCCAGGCGGGATCACCGGGTTCACGGTGTAGCTGCCCGAGAATCCTGCCGGCAGGCCATCGCCAAAGCTCATGTCCACCGGGTCGTTGAAATCGCTGACCGAGCCGACCGTGATCTCCACCGGATCGAGAGTCCCGCTCGGGGCTGCGCACACGGACTGGGCGAGGTTGGTTGCGGTAACCGTGAATGTCGGCGTACCACACTGGTCGAACTTGAAAGAACCGATACGCGTATCCCATTGGCCACCCGCAGGCTCGTACATGCCGGTGAACCAGAACGTGCAGCCATCGACCGGATCGACGCCCATGCCGTGGTAATCACCCCACCGGTCGAAATTGGTCTGCGAACTTCCGCCATCGACCAACACGTTTTCGCTCGTGGTCATGACGCCAAGTGGATCCGTGGCCAGACGGCCGACATAACGCAGGCTCGGGAAAACCGCGGGAGACGAGCGCGCGATGCTGTAGCCGAGCGCGATGTTGCCGGCGCTGTCCATGCCGAGCGCACCCATCCAGCGGCTGATCGTGCCGCCTGAATCGGCCGGCGAATAGGTGCCCTGCTGGTACAGCGTCCACGGATCGCTGGGTGTGTTGCGGCGCAACTCGAACCAGCGGATACCCGCGATGTTTTCGGTTTCGACCTGCGTGACGTGATTTCCGACGATCGATTCGTGGTCACCGAAGTTGCGATAGCCGAGCGGCACCATCGGTACTTCGAGCAACGGGTCGAGCGTCTGGCCGGTTCCGGGCTGGAAGATCGCGCCGAATCCTCCATCGGTAATCGTGAACTCCGAATCGAATTCGTCTTCCGGTATTTCGACGGGCCCGGTCAATGTGGTATTGGCCGGCGTCGCGAAATCGACGTGCATCGTGAACAGTTCCAGGAAATCATGGTTCGGATCGTTCGATCCCGGGTTGTTGCGCTCGTCGTCGTTGTCGCGGATGAAGATGCCCGGGCTGCCAACCGGAGGCGGTGTCGAGCCGAACACCGAAACCGGCGGCACCATCTGGAAGCCGAGGCCATTCAGACGCGGTACCGATTCGCGTTGCAGCGTAGCCGGTGCCGCCACCAGCATTTGCTGGCGATCGAGCGCGTACACGGCCGGACCCTGGTTTGCTCCGACGTAATAGGCATCGGGCCAGACGCCGTATTTCGGATAGTCCGGGAAGCCCGGAGTCGTGAAATCGTAGCGCGTCCAGGTGGTCGTCACCGGATTGTCGTCGGCGCTGATGTACACGCAAAGATTGTTTCCGGTCCCGGAGAATTCGGTCAGCACCCATCGATTGGCGAGTTGGTCATAGACCACGATGCCGTCGCCGAATCCGCTCGCACAAGCCCCGCCACTGCCCAGTCCATCGAGGTTGAATGGACCTGCCGCCACGCTGCCGTCACTGGTGTTGTAGATCTCGAATGTCGCGCCGCCACCGCCGTTGATCGATTGCACGTAGAAACCGCCGCCCACGTCGCCGTCCGGATCGGGCGGATAAACACCGGCGAATCCCTGGCCCTCGATGTTGACCAGCGGCGTCTCGAAATTGCGTTGGCCGCCACGGCCGCCGAACTCGCGCTGCAACTGGGCGAGGATGTCGATGCCTTGGGTGACCGGGTTGACCGGGCGCGGCGGATTGCGTTGCAGGTTTCCTTCGCCATGTAGCTGGCGCGGTATCTCGATAATCGGATCGCCCGGCTGCCACGCACGCACGATCGGACGCGTGCGCGCATCGAGGTAGAACTGCTGCGGAATCGAGGGTGGACTTACATAGTCCGCGCCACGTGATACCGGCACGTCGGCATGGCTGTTCTCCGCCGCGCTGACGGATACCGCCATGGCGAAGCCTGTCGCCGCGGCAAATGCAAAAACGGCAGCATTGAATCCTGAATGCATGTAGTTACTCCCCGGGGCGGTCCCGATCTGTACGGTTGATCCGGAAGAAAGTACGAAGAAAGTGCAAGGGGTCCCTAAGAATGCGGCGTGATGATCACGCGCGCTCGGTCTGAGGTCCGATTCAATCATCATCCTCAGGCAGCTTGTCATCCTCGCCCAATAGCACGACTTGTTCAAGTACGACTTCACCGCTGGCGCTGGTGACGACGAGTCGTGAGTGCCCGTCGCCATAACGCGCGTGCGCGCTGCCACCACCTCCCGGACGTTTGTGGACTGTAAGACCGAAATTGGTGCTGAGCTTCCCTCCGCTCGACGCATCGAGCGTGATTCCCGCGAATGTCGGAACACCCATGATGATGCGACCGCTTGCGGTCCGGATCCTGCTGATTCCACTCCAGCGTCTTCCGAGCGCAACGGCGCGAATCTGGCCGCTGTCGCTTTGCAGTTCGAGGCGTCCGCGCGACGAAGCGACGATTTCGCCGGAGGTGGTTGTCGCCTGGATCGAACCGTTGCGGCGACCGACCTTGATGCGATCGGCCCCGGTCGTCAGCGCAAGGGCCTCTGCGCCGGGCACGAACACCGCCATGTCGAGTCGCCCGCGCGTCGCCGGATCGACACCCTTTGCGTACCCGACTTCAATATGCAACGTGCCACCCTCGCGCCGCACGTGCAGCCGGAGCGGGGCGAACGTCGGCGCGAGACGCTGGATCACCGCATGGATACCGACCGCGTTTTCATCCTGTCCCTTTACCGTGATCGTACCGTAGCTGTTGACGATCGAAACGCGCTGGATATCCTTGCCGAGATCGAATTCCCGGTCGGTGCGTTCGACCTGCAAAGCGGCGTTGTGCTCCGGAGTCGGCTTTCTCGCCGGCGCTGCGCACCCGGCTGTGAACAGGATCGCCATGCCGACGATCAGAGCGAACCGGCCTGCGAGCCTTGCGCGTGCCATGCGCATGCAATCGTGCTTCGTCGATCGATCCCATACGGCCGGGTGCCGAACAGCACGCGCGCGACTGCGGTAATTCGATATCCGCATCGAAACAATCTCCTCCTCATTCGTCATTGCGCGTGCGCCGAATGCCTTTTTCGCGTGTGAGTGCCGTGGTCATGAACGAAGCGCATGCCCGTCTATTCGTAAAAGATGAAGAACGCCGCCACCACGATGAACGCGAATCCAACCAGATGATTCCAGCGCAATGTCGTGCCGAGATAGGTGCACGAGAACACGACGAACACCGACAGCGTGATGATTTCCTGGATGGTCTTCAACTGCGCCGGATTGTAGACCGCATAGCCGATGCGGTTCGCCGGAACCTGCAGGCAGTATTCGAAGAACGCAATGCCCCAGGCCACGAGGATGACGAGCGCGAGCGGTCGGTCGGTGAATTTGAGGTGCCCATACCAGGCGAATGTCATGAACACGTTCGAGCCGACCAGCAACAGGATCGGCGCAAGATAATTCCACATGGTCTGCTCCGGCGTTTGGCCAGCCCATGGTAGCGGTTGCGAGTGCCGCGACAACGGTGGCGCGTGCGCTGCTGCAAGTGATTGCTCGAACTTCAGCCTGTTGCCGTTCGCCTTGAGCGCAGGCGCGGAGTGCCGAAATCGAAGGGAACCGAGCGCCAAGTGCTTCCACTTCGCTTGCCGAAGCACGCTGCGCCTGTCTTGACACTTGTCGAACGGCGCAGCCTGTTGTCGTTCGCCCTGAGCGTAGGCGCGTAGCGCCGAAGTCGAAGGGAATCGAGCGCCAAGTGCTTCGACTGCGCTGGTTGACGCAAGCTACGCCAAGAACGAGCAGATGGTCTCATCTGAAATTCCACACGGATCAGCGAGCGGCAAAGCCTGGCCGCTAACCGTGGCGCAGGACTTCGATCGGCGGCGTGCGCGCGATACGCCGGGTGCCGAACCAGCCCGCAAGCGCAACCAGTAGCGCCGTCGCCAGCGCGGCAACCAGCAGCGTCATCCATGGCGGCTGGTACGCGTGCAGGCGAAAGACGCGATCCGCCAGCGCGAAACCGGTCAGTGCCGCGCCGGCAGCCCCGATTGCTCCGGACAGCGCACCGAGCGCAACGAACTCGCCCAGAACGGCGGCGCCCAACTGGCGCCGATGCGCGCCGAGCGTGCGTAGCAGTGCGATCTCGAAGCGCCGCTCGTCGGCCGTCGAAGCGAGTGCGGCAAGCATGACCAGCACGCCCGCAGCCAGACTGAAGCCGAGCACCCAGGTCACCGCGTGGCTGACGCGCGCGATGATGTCGCGCACTTTTTCGAGGATTGCGTTGACATCGATCAACGATACATTGGAGAAATCGCGGGTAAGTGCCGCGAGCGACGCCGCGGCGCCCTGCGGCAGATGGAAGCTCGCGATATAGCTGTGCGGCAGCGCGGCGCCAGTCGCCGGATCGATCATCACGAAAAAATTGACGCGGAACGAATCCCAATCGACGCCGCGGATGCTCGCAACTTGCGCGGTAATGTCGCGCTCGCCGACGCGCAACGACAAGCGGTCGCCGAGTTTGAGCCCGAAGCGCTCCACCCAGCGCAGATCGATCGAGACCGCCGGGATTTTCGATTGAGCGTCGAACCAGCGGCCTTCGCGCAGTACATTGGAGGCGGGCAACGCGCGGCTCCATGACAGCCGCACGTCCTGATCGTGCTCGTCGCGCGCCTGTTCATCGTCGTCGATGGGCCGCGGAGGCTGGCCATTGATCGCCGTGAGGCGACCGACGGCCATTGGCAAGGCACTGATGTTGTCCGCACCGAGCGCACGAACGCGCTCCAGCACGCGCGCTTGCTGATCCGGCTGGATGTTGAGCACGAACCAGTTCGGCGTATCGGCCGGCAAATCGAGCTGCCAGCGATCGAGCAGCGACGGACCGATCACGGCGAGGATGTCGACGGCCGTGAGGCTCAACGCAAGCGCGCCTATCTGCAGCAGGCTCAGCATCCTTCGGCGAGTCAGATTGGCAAGACCGAAGCGCCACGCACCGGACGCTCGCCGACCGATCGCGCGCACGCCGCGCAGCAACACGAGACCACAGACGAGCGCGGCCAGCGCCACGCCGGCGAGCGCGACGATCAGAGTGACGGCAAGATGGTTCGAATCGGCTTCGAACCAGATCAGCGCAGCGGCGAGCGCAAACGGCAGCACGTACAACCCATCGAATCGGCGAACGCGCGTGCCGGCATCCTTGCGGAACACCCGCATCGGCGCGACCTCGCGCAGGCGCAACAGCGGCGGCAGCGCAAAACCGAAGAGCACCGCCGCTCCGACCGCCCACGCGGCGAGCCCCGGGGTGAGCGGCATGGACGGCCTCGACCCCGGCAGCAAGCCACTCGCCAGCGCGAACACGGCCTGCTGCAAACCGAGGCCAAGTGCCAATCCGAGCGTGCAGCCCGCCAACGCGAGCAGCGCCAATTGCCACGCAAGCGCGAACAGAATCTCGTTGCGGCTCGCGCCAAGACAACGCAGCAGCGCGACATCCTCGGTCTTGCGGCGCGCAAAGCGTTGCGCCGACAGCGCCACCGCAACGCCCGACAGCAACGCCGCAAGCAATGCAGCAAGGCGCAGGAAACTCTCGCCGCGATCGAATGCGCGTCGCAGATTCTGCTGCGCATCCTCGACCGTCACCAGACGCACGCCATCGGGCAGACGCGCCTTGGCCCATGCCGAAAAACGCGAAACCGCATCGGCATTGCCCGCGACCAGCAGGCGATGTCGCGCACGGCTGCCGACACCAAGCAAACCTGATTTCTCCGCATCGGTGATATTCATCAGCACGCGCGGAGCAAGCGCAATCAACTGGCCGCCATCGGGCGTGCGCGCAATCACGCCGGCCACGCGCAGATCACGGCCGCCGATCTGGATGAAGTCGCCGACGCCGCGGCCCAACGCGACCAGCGCGCGATGATCGGCATAGACCGAGCCGGGTGGCGGTGCGTGGACGACGTGCTCGACACCCTCCGCATCGCGCACGCTCAGGGTTCCGCGCAACGGAAACGCCGGGTCGCTCGCGCGAATCTCGCAGAACTGGCTGGCGTTTTCGTCGGATGCCGCCGAGAGTGCGTGCTCGACGGTCGCCGGGCCTGAACTGGCGAACACGACGCTCGGGAAGTCGGCAAAGCGCGTGATCCCGAGGCCAAGCGTTCTTGCTTCGCTGGCGAATTGCGGCGGAATCGATTTGCGGCTGGCGACGCCGAGGTCGCCGCCGATCAGATCAGCCGCCGACGCAACGATGGCTCGCTCGACGCGACTGGCCAATGTGCCGACCGCGGCGAGCGCCGCGACGGCGAGGATCAAGGCGGCGGCCAGCGTCGCCAGCTCGGCGTGGCGGAATTCGCGGCGCAGGCTGCGCGCGGCGAACGCGAGCGGTTTCATGCGGCGGCATCCACGATGCGACCTTCGCAAAGCTCGGCCACTCGCGCGCAGCGCGTGGCGAGACTCACATCGTGCGTGACCAGGACCAGGGTCGTCGCATGTTCACGATTGAGCGCGAACAGCAGATCGCCGACGGCATGCCCGGTGCGTCGGTCGAGGTTGCCGGTCGGCTCGTCGGCGAACAGGAGTTCCGGGCCATGCACGAACGCACGCGCCAGGGCGACACGCTGCTGTTCGCCGCCCGAGAGCTGGTGCGGATAGTGCTCGAAACGCGCCGCGAGGCCGACATCGCCCAGAGCCGCGCGAGCGCGCTCGCGCGCATCGCCCAGGCCCTCGAGCTCGAGCGGGAGCATCACGTTTTCCTCGGCGCTGAGCGCCGGCAGAAGATGAAAAGACTGGAACACGAAACCGACCAGCCGTCGCCGCAGCCGCGCGCGCGCCTCCTCATCGAGTGCATCGAGGCGCTGTCCGGCGAAATTCACCGAACCGCTGGTCGGCACATCGAGCCCGGCCAGCAGCCCGAGCAGCGTGGTCTTGCCCGAACCCGACGCACCGACGATTGCCAGACTCGAAGCGCGCGCGACCGTGATGCTGACGTCGTCGAGTATGACCAGCCGGCCGGCCGGCCCGTCCACCGCTTTGCTAAGCTTCAGTGCTTCGAGAACGTTTGCGGATTGATCCATGGCGCGCATGATCCTGTGCTTGTTGCTGTTGCTGGTTTCGGGCGAAGGACTGGCCTCGCCGCAGCGCCCGATCATCGTGTTCGGCGATTCGTTGTCATCTGCCTACCGCATCGAATCCGCCAACGGTTGGGTGCATCTTTTGGAAGACCGACTGCACCAGGCCGGCATTGATCGACCGGTGGTCAATGCGAGCATAGCGGGCGAAACCACTGCGGGTGGGCTTGCGCGTTTGCCACAGCTTCTCAGCACGCGCCGTCCGGCGCTGGTGATCATCGAACTTGGCGCGAACGACGGTTTGCGTGGCCTGCCGATCGAGGAAATCCGCGGCAACCTGCAACGCATGATCGCCATGTGCCGTGAGGCCGGCGCGAAGGTCGTACTGCTCGGTATCGAACTGCCGATCAATTACGGGCCGCGGTATCGCGATGGCCTGCGCACTGTTTATCGGGACTTGGCGACGAAATTCAATGTACCGCTCGTGCCGTTCCTGCTCGAAGGCGTCGCGCTCGATCCCGATCTGATGCAGGAAGACGGGCTGCACCCGAATGCCCGCGGCGAACCAAAGGTGCTCGATCACGTCTGGCCGGTGCTCGAAGCTGCAATTACCGGACTGCGCGACAAGAGCCGGTCTGCGCACGCCGAGCGCCCGAGCTTGTAGCCGGTGCCCGGTGGATTCGAACCGACCGGGCCGAATGGCATATGCCCTTCGCGGGACATTCCAGTAAAATGAACGACCTGTGCGGCGCGGTCGCGCGTCGAACTCCCGTTTTTGTGCTTTCCCGAGGGGACATTCACGATGCTGCGAGCACGAGTATTGCTGATGGCGACGAGCGCCGTAATTCTTTCCGCATGCAACCAGACGCCCGGCAATCCGGAGGCCGGCAAGACCGCCGCACAAACCCCGGCGCCAGCGCCGGCGCCTGCACCGGCGGCCAAACCGGCGAGGACCAATCCTTTCTTTGCCGAAAGTACGCTGCCGTTCCACGCACCGCCGTTCGACAAGATCCAGGACAGCGACTATGAGCCTGCGATCGACAAGGGGATGCAGGAACAGCTGGCCGAAGTGCGCACGATCGCCAACAACGCCAAGCCACCAACATTCGAGAACACCTATGTGGCACTGGAGAAGACCGGTGCACTGTTGAATCGGGTGCTGCATGCGTTTGGAGCGGTCACCGGCGCCAACACCAACCCCACGCTGCAGAAAATCCAGGAAGCCGAGGCGCCCAAACTCGCCGCGCACCAGGATGCGATCTATCTCAACGACACGTTGTTCAAACGGGTCTCGGCAGTTCACGACCAGGTCGGTACGCTCAAACTCGATCCCGAATCGGCGCGCCTCGTCGATGTCGTCTATCGCCAGTTCGTGCATCACGGCGCCAAGCTCTCCGATGCCGACAAGGCGAAACTGAAGGAACTCAACAAGGAAGAGTCGACGCTCACCACCCAGTTCACCAACCGGCTGCTCGCCGCGACCAAGGATGCCGCGCCGGTGATCGCGGACAAGACGAAGCTCGCCGGGCTGTCCGATGCGCAAATCGCGGCGGCCGCCGCCGCAGGCAAGACCCGCGGCAAGGACGGCCAGTGGGTGTTGCCGTTGCAGAACACGACGCAGCAACCGGCACTCCAGGATCTCGAGAATCGCGACACGCGCAAGACGCTGTTCGAGGCCTCGTGGAATCGCGCCGAGCAGGGCGACGCCAACGACACGCGCAAGATCATCGAGCGCATCGCGCAGATCCGCGCCGAGTCCGCCAAGCTGCTCGGTTTCCCGAACTACGCAGCATGGAAGCTGGATGACCAGATGGCCAAGGATCCGGCAACGGCGTTTGCGTTCATGCGCAAGCTGGCGCCGCCTGCAACCGCGCGTGCGCGTCGCGAGGCGAAGGATATCCAGGCGCTCATCGACAAGCAGCATGGCGGTTTCAAGGTTGCGCCATGGGACTGGGAGTTCTACGCCGAGCAGGTGCGCAAGGCGAAGTACGATCTCGACGAAAACCAGATCAAGCCGTATTTCGAGTTGAACAACGTGCTCAAGAACGGCGTGTTCTATGCGGCCAACCAGCTCTACGGGCTTACCTTCAAGGAGCGCAAGGACATTCCGGTATATCAGCCGGACGTGCGCGTATTCGAGGTGTTCGACAAGGACGGCGGCTCGCTCGCGCTGTTCTACACGGATTACTTCAAGCGCGACAACAAGGGCGGCGGCGCCTGGATGGACAACCTCGTCACGCAATCGAAGTTGCTCGGTACCAAGCCGGTCATCTTCAACGTCGCCAATTTCACCAAACCGGAACCCGGTCAGCCTGCGCTGCTGTCGTTCGATGATGTGGTCACGATGTTCCATGAGTTCGGCCATGCCCTGCATGGCATGTTCGCCGACGAGGAATATCCAACCCTGTCAGGCACCAACACCGCGCGCGACTTCGTCGAATTCCCGTCCCAGTTCAACGAGCACTGGGCGACCGACCCGAAGGTCTTCGCCAACTACGCCAAGGACTACAAGACCGGCGAACCGATGCCGAAGGAGCTGGTCGACAAGATCAAGAAAGCGAAGAACTTCAACATGGGATACAACATGACCGAGCTCGTCTCGGCCGCGCTGCTGGACATGGAGTGGCACACGCTCAGCCCCGATGCCCCGCTGCAGGATGCGGACGCATTCGAAACGGCCGCGCTCAAGAAGGACCATGTCGACCTCAGCTATGTGCCGCCACGCTATCGTTCGAGCTACTTCCAGCACATCTGGGGCAACGGCTACGCGGCCGGTTACTACGCCTACCTGTGGACCCAGATGCTGGCGGACGACGGTTTCGAATGGTTCAAGGAACATGGCGGCCTGACACGCGCCAACGGCGATCGTTTCCGCGACATGGTGCTGTCGCGCGGCAACACCGAGGATCTTGCCAAGATGTACAAGGACTGGCGCGGCAAGGAACCGAGCATCGAGCCAATGCTGGAAGATCGCGGATTGAAGAACCCGACCAAGGAAAAGTAGATTTTCCGAGAACGGCGGCGGGCACTGCCCGTCGTCGACGGATCCTCGACGGTGGCACCAATCCGGTCGGTCGGGGCCACGCGATGTTCGCACCAGCCGTTTCGCGTTCCGGCCTTCCGCCATGACGGCGGGCACTTTGTCTTGATTGCTCAGCTTTCAGATTTGACGCGCCCGTAGCGATCTTCCAGACGCACGATATCGTCTTCGCCGAAGTAATCGCCGCACTGCACCTCGATCAGGTGGATATCGGTCTGCGTCGGGTTTTCGAGTCGATGCAACGTGCCAATCGGAATATAGGCCGACTCATTGCGGTTGAGCAGGAACTCACGCTCGCCGATGCGGATCCGCGCAGTGCCGTCGACCACGGTCCAGTGTTCGCTGCGCCGATGATGCAGTTGCAGCGACAGCACCTGCCCGGGTTTCACGGTGAGGCGCTTGACCTTGCAGTCCTCGGCATCCTCCAGGACCGTGAAGCTGCCCCAAGGGCGGTGCACGGTGCGGTGGATCTTCGCTGAGGCGTGATCACTGTCGCGCAGGCGCTCGACCACGCGCTTCACTTCCTGTGTCCGCTCGCGGTCGGCCACCAGCAGCGCATCAGGGGTGTCGATGATGACGAGATTGCTGACCCCAACCGTCGCCACCACGCGCTGATTGGACTGCACATAGCAATTCTCGCTGTCGATCAGGATGGCCTCGCCGTTTACCCGGTTTCCGGCCGCATCCGCGACACTGCCGGATTCGAGATCGCCCATGGTCTTCCACGATCCGATGTCGCTCCAGTCGAACGTGGCGGCGAGAACGGCGACTCGCGAGGCGCGCTCCATCACCGCGTAATCGAGCGAGATGTCCGGTTGCGCAGCGAATGCCTCGCGATCGAATTCGATCGGACTTCGGGCTCCGATTGCTGCGCTGTGGCAGGCACGGGCAGCGGCGAGCACATCTGGACAGGTCGCTGCTGCGGCTTCGAGCAGCGCGGAGGCACGAAAGCAGAACACACCCGAGTTCCAGAGGTAGTCGCCGCTCGCCAGATAGGCTTCGGCGGTCTCGCGGTCGGGTTTTTCGACGAACGCGGCTACCGCATGCGCATGACTGCCGGAAATCGCCTTCCCGACACGTATATAGCCGAACCCGGTGTCCGCCGACGCGGGAGGTATGCCAAACGTCACAAGCCATTCTTCGGCGGCCAGCGCTTCGGCACGTCGTGCATCGGCAAGGAATGCATCGAGATCGCAAATCAGATGATCGGCCGGCAGCACCAGAAGACAGGTATCGGCTCCGTAGTGTTGCTCGACATGCAATGCGGCAAGCAGGACCGCAGGCGCCGTATTGCGTGCGAGCGGTTCCAGCAGGAACGGAAGCTTGTCGGTATTCGCGCCCGCGTGACGCACGTATTCATCGCGCGTCAGGAAGTAGAAATCCTGTGCGGTAACGGTCAATACCGGCCCGTCAACAGCCAGCGCCAACGCGCGATCAAGGGTCTTGCCGAGTAGTGTCTCCCCGTCGCCAAGGCGCATGAACGGCTTTGGATAGGCGCTACGTGATACCGGCCACAAACGCGTGCCGGCGCCGCCGGAAAGGATCACGGGTACCAGCACGAACGCATCTCCTTCAAGAAGTTTCCCCGGCAAGCTTTGCGATGCTGCGTTGCAGGCTCGGACGCCAGTTCGGGAAATCCACGGCAAACGCCTTCTCAAGTTTGCCGCAATCGAGCACCGAGTATGCCGGACGGCGCGCGCGAGTCGGGTAATCTGCCGTGGAGATCGGCAGCACACGCGGTGCGCGGGCGATCACGCCGACCGAATGGGCCTCGTCAACGATCGCATTGGCGAACTCGAACCACGAACACTGCCCGGCCGCAGTCAGGTGCCAGATACCCGACAGATCGTGCCGCTGATCGTCGCCGAGTGAGCGCCATTGCGCAAGCATCGTCGCGGTGGTTGCGGCAATCAGGGATGCGGGAGTCGGCGCACCAATCTGGTCGGAGACGATACGCAATTCCTCACGCTCGTCGGCAAGTCGCAATATCGTCCGCAAAAAGTTGTGTCCCCTGGTCGAATAGACCCACGCGGTGCGAAGAATCAGATGGGCGGCGCCACTCCGAGTCAGGGCCTCCTCGCCGGCGAGCTTGCTGCGCCCGTACACGCCGAGTGGCCCGGTCGCATCCTGTTCGCGGTACGGTCGCGTCGCGCGACCATCGAAGACGTAATCGGTCGAATAGTGCACGACAGTCGCGCCGCGGCGGGAAGCCCACGCTCCTATTTCACCCACTGCGCGATGATTGACTCGGTCGGCCAGATCCGACTCGTCTTCCGCTCGATCCACAGCCGTATAGGCGGCTGCATTGACGAGGATTTCTGGATTGCCATGTTCCAGCGCAGCAGCGAGCGACTGCGGATCGGACAGGTCAGCGGCGATGCACGCCGCGCCGTTGCCGAGTTTTCCATCGCGTGTCGCGCAGGTGAGGTCACCCGCTTCTGCGAGAACCTCGCGCAACGCATCGCCGACTTGTCCTTTGGCCCCGAGCAGCAGGATTTTCATCGTAGCGCTGAAGACGGCACGCTCAGGTCGACCAGGATGGCAGTTTGCTTTCGGACACTTCGGCGAGGAACGGGGCGCGCTGATCCTTGTCCGACAGCAGCGGCTCCGCGATCGGCCAATCGATCGCGATCGAGCCATCGTTCCATCGGATACCCGCATCGCTGGCGCGATCGTAAAGCGAGGTGCATTGGTAGGCGAATGTGGCTGCTTCGGATAGCACGGCAAAACCGTGCGCAAAGCCTTCCGGCACCCAGAAATGGCGCTTGTTTTCCGCCGAAAGAATCGCCGCGGCCCACCGACCGAAAGTCGGCGACCCCACGCGGATATCGACTGCGACGTCATAGACCTCGCCCTCGTACACGCTGACCAGCTTGCCCTGTGGATTAGGCCATTGGTAATGCAGCCCGCGCAATACACCTTGGGCAGAGCGCGATACGTTGGTCTGCACGAAGGTGAGATCGAAGCCGGCGTCGGCGAAACGGCGCGCATTGAAACTTTCGTAGAAGAATCCGCGTGCATCGCCATGCACCTGCGGCTCGATCACGACACAGCCCGGCAGCGCGGTTTCAATGATCTTCACGGCGCCCCGTCCTGCGCGATGAGTTGCGTGAGGTACCGGCCATAGGCGTTCTTGGACAACGGTTCGGCCAGGCGCAGCACCTGTTCGGTATCGATCCAGCCGTTCTGCCAAGCAATCTCCTCGGGGCAGCAAACCTTGAGCCCCTGGCGATTTTCGATGGTCTGGATGTAGTTCGATGCTTCGACCAGCGATTCGTGCGTGCCGGTATCGAGCCAGGCATAACCACGGCCCAGTTTCTCGAGCATCAGCGAGTTGTCATCGAGATAGCAGCGATTCAAATCGGTGATCTCAAGTTCGCCGCGAGATGAAGGTTTGAGAGAGGCGGCGTAATCGCACGCGCGTCCGTCGTAGAAGTAAAGACCGGTCACGGCCCACGACGACTTCGGTGCAGCCGGTTTTTCCTCGAGTCCGACCACGCGCCCGTCGGCGTCGAAATCCGCAACGCCATAGCGCTCGGGATCACGCACCCAATAGCCGAACACCGTGGCGCCGGACTCGCGCGCGACGGCCCGCTTGAGCAGGTCGGTCAGCCCATGACCATAAAAAATGTTGTCTCCCAGAATGAGACAGCACGGCTCGCCGTCGACGAACTCGCGCCCGATCACGAATGCCTGCGCGAGTCCATCGGGGGAAGGCTGTACCGCGTACTGGATCGACAGGCCCCACTGCGAGCCATCGCCGAGCAGGTTGCGGAACAGTGCCTGCTCGTGCGGCGTATTGATGATCAGCACCTCGCGTACGCCAGCCAGCATCAGCGTGCTGAGCGGGTAGTAGATCATCGGCTTGTCGTAAACCGGCAGCAGTTGCTTGCTGACGGTCTGCGTCAGCGGATACAGGCGCGTGCCCGAGCCCCCGGCGAGAATGATGCCCTTCCGAATCGTCACGTCGTCGTCCTTCAGAGACCAAGCCGCTGCATGCGGTAGCTGCCGTCGAGCACCCGCATGACCCAACCCTGTTGATCGAGGTACCAGTCCAGCGTGCGCGCCATGCCAGACTCGAAAGTCTCCGTCGGGGCCCAGCCGAGTTCGCGCGCGATCTTTGCTGCATCGATCGCGTAACGCCGGTCGTGGCCCGGGCGATCCTTGACGTAGGTGATCAGCGACTCGCGCCCGCGTCCATCGGCGAGCGGTCGGCGTTGATCGAGCAGTGCACAGATCGTTTTCACAACCTCGATGTTTTCACACTCGGCATCGCCGCCGATGTTGTATACCTCGCCGGGACGTCCCGCTTCGAGCACAAGATTGATCGCGCGGCAATGATCGCCGACGTAAAGCCAGTCGCGCACGTTGCGTCCATCGCCATAGACCGGCAGCGCTTCGCCGGCCAGCGCCTTCTGGATCATGAGCGGAATGAGTTTTTCGGGAAACTGTCCGGGCCCGTAATTGTTCGAGCAATTCGTGGTCAGTATCGGCAGGCCATAGGTGTGATGGAAGGCGCGCACCAGATGATCGGAGGCTGCCTTCGAGGCCGAATACGGGGAGTTCGGGCGGTACGGCGATTCTTCGCTGAAGCGTCCGTTCGGGCCGAGCGAGCCATAGACTTCGTCGGTCGAGACATGCAGGAAGCGAAACCGGTCTTTTTGTTCAGCAGTCCGGTCGCGCCACCATGCAAGAGCGCTCTCGAGCAGACCCAGCGTGCCGACGACGTTGGTCTGCACGAAGTCTGCCGGACCGTCGATCGAACGATCGACATGCGATTCGGCCGCGAAATTGACGATCGCATCGGGTTGATGCTCGGCAAGCAGTCGGCCAACCAGCTCGCGGTCACCAATATCTCCATGGACAAAGACATGATTCGGGTTGCCTTCGAGACTCGCCAGGGTTTCGAGATTGCCTGCGTAGGTCAGCTTGTCGAGGTTGACCACACGCGCGCCGCCGCTCGCGATCGCATCGAGCACGAAGTTGCCGCCAATAAAGCCGGCGCCGCCGGTCACCAGAAGGGTTGTCATGGGCTGGGATTGTCGCGAACCGGAAACCGGCCCGGCCGAAAGGGCCGCCATGTTAGCGTCTGGCCCGCGTCGACGCGAGCCGTCGATTCACAACGTGCTTCGTTGCGGTCGACAGCTTGGACCCGTGCTGCGCTTGAGGTTTTGAACCGCGCCAAGCCCGGGAAAAAGCGCTGCTGCGCAAATATCGAACCAACGATCGGCCAGCGAGGCGGTCGCTCCCGAGCACCGAGTTTCGTCGCCGGTCCGGCTCAGAACGGAATATCGTCTTCCTCGAAGTTGTCGTTCGGCGCCTGCGCCGGCGTGGGGCGCTGATTCGACGAGCCACTGCGCGCGGGAGTGCGATCGCTTCGCTCACGCGAGCCGCCACCGCCACCGCCGCCTTCGCCTACGCCGCCGAGCATCTGCATCTCGTTGGCGATGACGTCGGTTGCATAGCGCTCGATGCCTTCCTTGTCGGTGTACTTGTCGGTGCGGATCGAGCCTTCGATATACACCTGACGGCCCTTCTTGAGGTATTCCCCGGCGATTTCGGCAAGGCGTCCGAAGAACTTCACGCGGTGCCATTCGGTGCGTTCCTGTTGCTCACCGGTCTGCTTGTCCTTCCACGACTCGGACGTCGCCACGCGGATCGTGGTGATCGCGCCACCGTTCGCGGTATAGCGCGTTTCGGGGTCTGCGCCGAGATTGCCGACCAAAATCACCTTGTTGATGCCGCGCGCCATGGCTGTGACCTCCGGACTGATTCGTTACGATTGGAATGGACGCAGCATATTACCCGCAATGCGCGTCGTCATCGGCGCGGGTCGCGCATTGGCGTAGGAAATCGCCGTTTTTCCGGACGGCCCATGCCCTTCCAGGATTTTTCCATCGATCCGCCGAGGCGGGGCCACGATCGTCGCTGCAAAGGCAGCGCCAGCGCGCCCCGTTATAATCCCGGGCTTCCGATGGGGAGCCGTTCTTGAGCACGACCGCACCGCCGCTGCCCGCGCCTTCGCGCATCGCGAGCCTGGCCGAGGTTCAGGCACTGGCCGCAGCCGACATGGCGGCGGTCGACGCGCTGGTTCGCCAGCGCCTCGCCTCGGACGTGGTCCTCGTCAATCAGGTCGCCGAGCACATCATTGCCGGTGGAGGAAAACGCCTGCGCCCAATGTTGCACGTGCTGTCCGCCGAGGTCGCGGGTTACGCCGGGTGCGAGCATATCCAGCTCGCGGCGGTCATCGAATTCATCCATACGGCAACCTTGCTGCACGACGATGTGGTCGATGAATCGGGTCTGCGCCGCGGCCGCGAGACGGCCAATGCGCTGTGGGGCAATGCGGCCAGCGTGCTGGTCGGCGATTTCCTGTACTCGCGCAGCTTCCAGATGATGGTCGAGCTCGATCGAATGCGCGTGATGCAGATCCTCGCCGACACGACCAACCAGATCGCCGAAGGCGAGGTGCTGCAACTTCTGCACATCGGCAATGCCGATACCGACGAGGCGGCGTACCTCGGCGTCGTCGAACGCAAGACCGCCGTGTTGTTTTCGGCCGCGACGCGGCTCGGCGGCGTGCTCGCAGGACTCCCGATGGCCGAGGAAAACGCATTGGCACGCTACGGACTGGAGCTCGGTTTTGCGTTTCAGATCGCAGACGACCTGCTCGATTACGAAGCCCAGCCCGGTGCGCTTGGCAAGAACCTCGGCGACGACCTGGCCGAAGGCAAGCCGACGCTCCCGATCATCCTGGCTATCTCACGCAGCGCGCCGGAGCAAGCAGCCATGCTGCGCAGCGCGATCGAACGCGGGGGTCGCGACGCGCTCGACGCCGTCATCGCGGCGATGCGCAACTGTGGCGCACTGGACCTCGCACGCCAACGCGCGCGCCACCACGCGGGCGCCGCGCGTGACGCACTCGACGCGCTACCTGATTCACGCGCGCGCACCGCGCTCAAGGTACTCGCGGACTATGCCGTCGGGCGCTGCGGTTAGCGTACTGCTTCGTGGATTTCGAAGCTTTCGACACTCGAAAAGGGGCATTTCGCGGAATGCGCAACCGCTTCCAATCAGGACGAAGCACCGAATACCCAGTCCTGTCTGATCGTTGCGGCTATGCCCAAAGTGCTCAGCCCGGAGGTTTCCCGAACGCCTCGTCCAGCCACGCGTGCATCAGCGCATACGCACGTTTGGCGATCTTCGCGTTGTAGACGCAACCGGGTGGCGAGTGCGCGTCGGTCTCGGTAAAGCAGTGCACCGCGTGGCCGAACACGACGAACTGCCAGTCGGCGGGGCTGTTGCGCATTTCGTCTTCGAACGCCGGCGCATCGGGCATCGTGCCGCGATCATCGGCTCCATTCATCGCGAGTACGCTGGCCTTGATGCTCCTGGCGAGTTGCGGATCGTCGGTCTTGAGGTCGCCGTGGAATGTGACGACGGCGGCGATGTCGGCACCGGACCGGGCCAGATCGAGTACCGCCGCGCCACCGAAACAGAAACCGATCGCGGCGATTCTCTTGAGATCGATCGGCGCCGAATTCGCCTGTCCACGCAATTGATCGAGCGCGCCATTGATTCGCGCGCGCATGAGCTTTCGATCGGCATACAGCGGCTTCACCGCGGCGGACGCCGCCTTGTTGTCGGTCGGACGCACGTCCTTGCCATACATGTCGGCAAGGAAGATCACATAGCGTGATCCGGCGATCTGTTTGGCCTTGGCTATCGCGGCGGCGTTCACGCCGTACCAGTTCGGCGCCATGACGAGACCGGGCCGCGGAGTTTTCGATGCGTCGTCGTAAACCAGCTGGCCTTCGAATTGCGTATCGCCAACCTTGTACGTGATCGGTTTTGCGATCATCGCGGCTTCGGCAGAACCAGCGAAGCACAACGCGAAAAGCAACCACCAGATGCGATTACCCATGGCATTCTCCTGCGATCGGAATATTCACGGCGAAAGCGTGGATGATAAGCCGCGCCGACGGCACTCACGCAACTCTTGCGTCGCCAGGCATTAAACTGGCGACACCCATCCCAACCGGAGTGATCCATGCGCAAAACCGTCCTCGTTGTTGCCTGCATGGCAGCGGCCTGCCTCGCGACCCCTGCCGGTGCCGCGGTCAAGCCGTCGACCGCGATCCACTATCGCCAAGGCGTGTATCACGTGATCCTGTGGAACTTTGCGCCAATGGCCGATATGGTCAAGGACAAGGTGCCTTTCGATGCCGCCGAGTTCGCAAAGCATGCGGATCGCATCGCATTCATGGCGCCGCAACTCCTCGAGGGCTTTCCGCCGGATTCGGACAGTGGTGCCAAAACCGAGGCCAAGCCGGATATCTGGACGAACTTTGCGGACTTCAAGAGCAAGATGAACGATCTCGTCACCGATTCTCAGGCATTGGCGGATGTCGCCAGGACCGGCAACAAGGCAAAGATGACGGCGCAGTTCAAGAAGACTGCCGGCGCCTGCAAGAGCTGCCACGACAAGTACCGCGAAGAACACTAAGCGCGCGCTTTGCACCGGATTATGCCAACGCCGTTCCGAAGAGTCCGTCGTTCGCCCGGAACGCGCTAGGCCGCTTCGCCCCACGCCACGATCGCCCAGACGATCGCGGCACTGGTCAACGCGAGCAGGAGCGCGCGCGATAGGGGCGCGACGCGAGGTGCTGCTCCGGGCATGGCGACGCGCTTTCTTCCGTGCAGCATCGGCGCGACGAGGTTGTCGCGCTGGATTACCCAATGCAGCATCACCGCTGCAACATGCAGCGTGATCAAAGTGACCAGCACGTAGCGATTGATCTTGTGAATGTGCGTCATCGTGGCGACGGTTGCGTCCGACACGCGCGCGCCGAGCGGTCCGAATTCGCTGATGTCGTCGCTGGCGAAAAGACCGCTGATCGCCTGCACTGCGACGGAGACCAGCATCGCGACTGTCGACCAGCCACCGAGCGGGTTATGCCCCCAGTGGGCGCTGGGTCGACCGCGAATGTTGTCGCGCACATAGCGGAAAACCGCGAAGGGCGAGCGCACGAAATGCGTGAAGCGCGCGGTCTGCGATCCGAACACACCCCACAACACGCGAAACAGGATCAGCGCGAGGGTCACGTAGCCGAGTCGGAAATGCCATTCCATCGGCAGCAACTCAAACTCGCCGCTGGCAAACTGCAACACGACAAGGATCACGAGCAACCAGTGGAACAGCCGCGTCGGCAAGTCCCACATCGTGATTTCGGCGGCACGATCTTCGGGCGCCACAGTCTCCCCGCTAGTTCGCCGATGCCGCCGAAAACAACGAAAGCGCTTCGGCATGCAACGCGGGTGTTCCGGCGAGCGCGCTATGGGTATCGAGCGCCGGCGCCGCGCCATCGAGATCGGTGAAGACCCCGCCAGCCTCACGCACGATCAAGGCCAATGCGGCGATGTCGAGGATATTCAAATCCGATTCGATCACGAGATCGATCGCGCCGCGCGCGAGCAAGTGATAGTGCAGGAAATCGCCATAGCCCCGGATGCGCCCGACACGCCCGATCAAATCGCCGAACACGCGCCAGCGCGGACCGGCCGCCAGCGATTTGAGGTTGCCGGTGGAGATCGCGGCATGCGCGTCGAATCGCTCTCGGTCGGACACGCGGATGCGCTTGCCATCGAGAAAAGCGCCACCGCCGCGCAACGCCCAGGCGCGCTCGCCATACGCCACCGCGTTCGATACCCCGAGAACCAGCTCGCCTTCATGCATCAACGCGATCTGGGTGGAAAAAAACGGATAGCCACGCACATAGGCGCGCGTGCCGTCGATCGGATCGATCAACCAGATGAAGTCGCTGTTCCCGGCACGGCCATGTTCCTCTCCGTAAAGCGCGTGATGCGGGAAGCTTTCGGTCAGCGTGTTCCGGATCGCCGTCTCGGCATCACGATCGACCTCGGTAACCGGCGTCAGATCGTCCTTGATCGCGACCGAAAAATCCCTCGCCTCATAGTGCTTGCGAATGATTGTCGCCGCCGCGTCGGCCGCGCGCATCGCGACGGCCAGCGCCTGGGCGGGAAATCCAGCGGGCAGGCTCATCGTCGCTGCGCTCAGAACAGCTTGAACAACCGGCCGTGGATGACCAGCTTCGAGGAACCGTCGGCTTGCGGCTGGCCGATGTAGCGCAGGGTTTCGAGCACTTGCTGATTGTTGTGGCGCGCGCTCAGCGTTGCCACCGCATCGTAACCGTCCATGCGCACGCTGAAGCTGCCATCGACCGCAAGATCGCCGCTGCCATCATCGTGCACCGTACCGGCGATGCCGCCGTCGGGTTGCGACGAGAACTCGGCGAGGATATCGGAGAAACGCGCCTCGGCCTGCCCGGATACGCCGGCATCGCTCCAACGTGCATCGCCGCTCGCACCCTGCACCAGGCCGTTGACCAGAGTCGCCTGCTTGAGCACGCCGCCGATCGTGCCGAGCAGTTTCAGGTTAGGAATATCCAGAGCCGGTTCGGCCAACGCGGCGGGAAAGCGGAAGCGCACATCATGCGCGATCACGCTGCCATCGCCATTGCGCTCGACCACGCCCGCCACGTCGACGCCCGCGCCTTGCACGCGCACATCTGCCAGCACCTGGCGATGCAGGAGCGGCAGTTTGGCGATCTCCCAGTCGATCTCGCCGAGATCGCTTCCGAGTGCGCTGACGCCATCGGCGTGACCATCCCATACCGTACCCCGGATGCCGGTCAACGTCACCGGCCCGAAATACCGCTGCGCGTAGCGCCACGCGAAATCGGCCGGCAGTGTCCATGCGAAGACACCGGCGACAACCAGCAGCACGATCGCGAGGATCAGGAGAATTTTGAGCAAGCGCATCAGGGGGTGTCTTCAAGCGTGACGCGGGCGTTGACCAGACCGATGCCGTCCGCCCGATCGGCGGAGAAGTCGCTCGCTTCGACCCCGTAGTCGCGCGAAAGGTCCTCGAGCCAGCGCATCATCGCATCGAAGTTCGCGACTTCGAAGGTCACTCGCACACTTTTGGCACCAGCCGGCTCGACCCGTTTCAGTGCCGTCTCGAGCCCGGCTCCGCGCGCAGTCGCGTCGGCCAGCGCGAGCAGCGATTTGCCCTGGCGCCCGGAACGCGAGCGCACGCCGGCCGCACGCAGGCGATCCACTTCGGCAGTGGCCACGCGCACGTAGGCAAGCGCTTCGCTATCGGCATCGGTGCTTTCCTGCAACGCCGCGCGACGCACGGCAAGCGGATGCCAGGCGAATGCCCAGCACAAGAGGACAACCACGCTCGCAGCGCCGATGCCGAACACGCGACGTTCGCGTGGCGCGAGATTTTTCCACCACTGCGCAATCACGACGCCTTCGCCTTGCTGATGCGGATGCGCCCGTCGACGCCTTGATCGCCCGGGCTTGCGCCGGTGACTTCGACCTTGAGTCCGGGCAGCGCGGCAAATCGCGCGCGCATGCTATCGAGCGTGGCGACATCGGGCGCACGCAAGGAGAGCTCCAGGATGCCGTTCCGGTAGTCGATGCCGCGCGTCTGAACGCGCGTGGTGCTACCGAGCACCGGGGCGATCATCGCAAGCATGCGCAACAGACCGCTCGACTCGGCGCCACCGCGAAGGCGATCGAGACGACTTCGCACCAGCTGCTCGGGACCGATGCGCATAAGCTCGGCTGCTCCGACATCCGGAAACGCCTTGTGCACCTCGCTCTCCATCGTGCTCGCGACACGCGCGGATTCGTTCGAAAGCCGGGCGACCTCGAGTGCCAACCGAATGCCGGCGAGCAACACCACGGCGAGAGCCAGCGCGGCGGCGATTCGCCACCAGCGCAGCCCCCGCACGCGCCGGTGCAATGGCTCGAAATTGCCTTCGAGCAGATTGACGCGGGATCCTTCGACGCCGTTGGCGAGAAACGCCAACACATCGGGTTCCTGTTCGGCATATCGCTCGATCGCCACCGGCAGATCGAGCCTCGGGCCCGTCCGAAAATCATGCACCTCCAGTGGACGCAGTCCTTGCCGTTCGCACAAGGACAGCCAGTCAGGCAGCTCGTCGAGATTGCATGCGAACGCGGACCAGTCAGCCATGCGCACCACCGCGCCTCGCTCCTCGATCATTGCGCTTGCCACATCCTGCGATGCGGCGAGCGCGAGCGATTCGGGCACCATGCGATCCGGCTGGATGCCGTCCTCGGCGAGGCGCTCGAGCCACGCACGCAGCGTGATCTTTGCCACGACAGCAACGCCGACCTCGTCGCCGCTGGGCAAGCCCGTGGCGAAATGCAGGTCCTCGACCGGACTCAGCAATTGATCCTCGAGCGCGTACGGCAGCGCCTTGTGCAATTGCGCGCGATTGCGCACATGCAACTTCGCGCTGGTCAGCAATACCTGCTCGGCCGGCACCAGCACCGTGACCTGTGGCGCCGCCGCGATTGCCGACGCAGGAGGCGCCCCGCTCTGGGTGCGCGAATGAGCGCGGCCGTCCGACCCGTGGCGAACCCAGGTCAGGGTGCCATCGTGGGCCAGGCGAACCAGCAGGTTATCGGGCATGCAACTTTCCGTTTCCAGGCACGGTGCGGGTCGGTACGACTATCGGCACGATTGTAGTCGGCATCCGAGTCGGGCCGCGACTCATCGCGTCAGGGCCGAATTTTCCGCATCGGCGTCTTGCAAGGCGGCCTGCGTGAGCGCCTCGTCGCTGCCGCGACTGCGTTCGAGCACCTCGATCCGGCCGCCATTGCGCTGGATCAGGCTGTAGAACGTCATCGGCACGTCGTCGAGGGTGATCTGGCCGCGCGCCATGAAATAGTTGCTGCTGACTCCGATCTGCGAGGCGAGCGCCGGATCCAATGGCGGCAAACCCTGCTGCGTGAGCTGCGCGCTGAACGTGTTCAGATCCTGCCACTGGGCATGGCCGTTGTTCCACAAACGCTGGGCAAGCGCCTGGTTGATGTGCGGGTCCAGGCTCTCCAATATCGGAACGCTGGCCGTGTTGATATTGAGCACGGAGCCCACCGGCAACGCACAAAGATACGGGGCGAGGCGCGCATAGGCCTCGCCGTCGAAACCGCGCACCAGGCGCAACTCCGAGACATGCGCAAAACTGCGGTTGGCCGTGCGGTACGGGGCCGGCAGCGCGAGGTAGAAATCGTCCTCGGCGCCGGTGTTGCTGGTGATGTCCTGATCGGTGTCGAGCCAGTCGGTCACCGCATCGGCGAGGCCCGGATCGATTCCCTCGACGTTCAACAGACGCCGGAACATCGCGAGCCACGCCGTGCGCGCGGCGTCGGTCGGGCCGAGATTGTTCAGATTGAAGCAACCGTTGAGGTCGCGCATGGTTGCGGCGATCTCGCCGCCCGGCACCTGCTGTGGCGGCAGCGGCAGCGCCCAGATATCGCCGTTGGCATCGAATTGCCGGCTTTGTGCCCAATCCTTGGCGAGGACCAGCGCGGCGTAGGCTTCGAGTCCCTGCGCGTAAGAATCGGCCTGCGCGCCCCGCAGCGCATTGCGCGTGCGCGCATAGGCGAGTTCACCGTGATCGAGCAGTCCGGCGATCAGGATCACCGCGAGCGCAACGGTCAGCAGCGCCACGAGCAATGCGATTCCGCGCTGGCGTCGCGGCAGCGGCGAGCGCATCACGGTTTCGCTCCGGTCGTTGGCAACACGGTCGCTGGCGGCGCGTTCAGCGGATTGCCGCCCTGGCCGGCGGAATGTCCAATTGCTTGCGAGGGCAGGCTCGATGGCAACTCCACCACGCGGCGCAGCTCGCCTAGGTCATCGAGACGCATCCGGAACTCGACCGCGATCGGCAACGTGGTCAGCGGGTCGCTGCCGTGCAGGTCTGGCGGGGGCCAGATCTCTTGCCAGGCGCCATCCGCGCCGAGATAGCGCAAGCGCAGCTCCGCGACATGGTCGAGCAACGTACGCGTCTTCGGCGCATCGTCGGGCGCGCGATCGAGCGCGGCGTAACGCCCGCGTTCGAGTTTGTCATCGTCATACGCGTAGATCGCGCGTTCGAGATTGCTGCGCGCCTCTGCGCGCGGATTGGCGAAACCCAGGCGCGTCAGTTCCACATGCGTCGCGGTACCGATCAGCGCCGGTTGCTCGGCGCCGTAGTTGTCGCGCACCGGCCGCGAAACCGCTTGCGCAAGATCGCGATCCATGTCGGACACGGCGCGCTCGATCGCGGCGAAGCGGTCCTGCTCGAGCACCAGCGCGGTGCGCGTGCGCGCGATGCCGGACAGTCCGCCATACGCGGCCGCGGCCATCGCCGCGAATATCGCGAGCGCGATCAGGAGTTCGATCAGCGTGAAGCCGTCCACTGGCGAGCTGGCGACTGCCGCGTGCGTATCACTCGCCGACGTGCCGCCAAATGCGGGATGGCGGATCGATGCGCTCATCGTTGCGGCTGCTCACTGACGAAACCGGTCAGCGTCGCGGACGGATCACTGGCCTGGTCGAGATAGACAACGAGATCGATGCGCCGTATCGATGCATCGGGTGTGGTTTTCACATCGCGCGTCCAGCGCCACTGGCGATTCGCGAATTCGACCTGTCCGTCGCTGCGCCCGGTCCCGGGCAGCACCGACGCAAGGCGCGTCTCGGCCAGCACGTTGGATGCGACCCAGCCGGCCAGCGTGCGCTCGCGCAGCCCGTCGAACGAGCTGACCTGCATCGAGGCCGTGCGCGTCAATGCCAGCAGCGCGAGTGCGATCACGGCAAGTGCGATCAGCACTTCGATCAGCGTAAAGGCGCGCACGCGCTTCATGGGTTCAAGGCCACGCGATCGAGTTTGACAGTGCCGTCGTCCTTCCCGACGATGCGGTAGCGCGCCGGTGCATCGCCCAGTGCAAGCGTGAGCGTGAACGCAGTCAACTCGCCGGACGAAAAACATACAAGCTGCGGCACGGCATCGTCTGCGCCGCGATCGAGTGCCACCGGCCGATCATCGCGCGTGAGCTCTGTCTGCAATCCTTTCACCCAGCTTCGCGCGCGCAGCTCGCCACTCGCGGGTGCGGGTTGCCACGCATCCCCATCGAGTACTTCGAACGCATAGCCATCGGGTTTGAGGAGGATACCGATTTCGCGCCCGCTGAGTTCAGCCTGTTCCGAGGCCAAGCCGACCAAGGCCTCGAAGCGCTTCGCCTCCTGCTGCAACCGACGCTCACTGCCGCCGCCCACGGCAAGCGTCACCGCGACCGCGAGCACGGCCATGATGACCACGACGACAAGAATTTCGATCAGCGTGAAACCGCAGCAACGCTTGCGGCGGCATGAAGGGTACGACTGGTGGAACGGCATGAACACGGGACGCGCACACGTTGCGCGGCGGCCTGAGACGCTACTGATCCCAGTTGCCGATGTCGGCGGCTTCTCCTTCGCCACCCGGCTTGCCATCGGCGCCAAAGCTGTAAACATCGACTTCGCCATGCTGGCCCGGTACGAGGTATTGGTACGGGTGGCCCCATGGATCTTTCGGCACGCGCTCGAGGTACGGACCCTTCCAGTTCGGCGCCTCGGGCTGGCCCGAAGGCTGCGTCACGAGTGCCTGGAGGCCCTGTTCGACGCTCGGAAATTCGAAATTGTCGAGCTTGTAGAGATTGAGCGCAGTCACGACGCTCTGGACGTCCTGCTTCGCACGGGTGACGCGCGCCTCGCCCGGCCTCTCCATCACGCGCGGCACGACGATCGCAGCGAGGATGCCGAGAATGACCACCACGACGAGGATCTCGATCAGCGTGAAACCACGCTGGGCACCGCCCCCTTTCGCGCGCGGGGTCTGCATCGTGGAATCACCGGTCGAATGACATAGGAGCGCGTGCATGAACCACCTTGGCTTGCGGCGATGGATAGCCGCGCCGATCATAGCAAAGCCCGGTGCAGGGCCCGTGACAGCGTTCACGCCCCAACTCTCCTGATCAAGCCATCGTCCATGCCCGAAACGCCCCCTACAAGCGCCCAACTCGCTGCACGTGACCTCGCCGTCGTCTGGCATCCGTGCACGCAGATGCACGATCACGCGGCCGGCGTGCCGATGCTGCCGATCGTGCGAGGCGAAGGTGCCTGGCTGATCGATGCCGACGGCAAGCGCTATCTCGACTGCATCAGCTCGTGGTGGACCAACCTGTTCGGCCATGCCAACCCGCGCATCGCGCGCGCGCTGGCCGAGCAGGCGCAAAAACTCGAACACGTCATCTTCGCCGGCGCCACCCATGAACCCGCCATCGAACTCGCCGAACAATTGGTCCGCATTGCACCAAGACAAATCGTTCCATTGCCTGGCGAACGCGCAGATATCCCTTTTCGGCCCCCCGCTGCGAGGACGATAGCGCGAGGCGGCGACATGCACTCGCCACAGCCATCGGCCGTTCCTCCCCCCGCGCAGCGGGGGGAGGTGCCCGGAGGGCGGAGGGGGGGCGCTCCGGCTGCACACCATTCAAGCACCGAACAAACCCTCACGCGCGTCTTCTTCGCCGACAACGGCTCGGCCGCCGTTGAAGTCGCGCTCAAGATGAGCTTCCACTACTGGCTCAACCAGGGTCATGGCAAGAAAACACGCTTTATCGCGTTGACCGGCAGCTATCACGGCGAAACGCTCGGCGCGCTCTCGGTCAGCGATGTCGCGCTGTACCGCAAGACCTATGCGCCGCTGCTGCTCGAACCCATTCTTGTCGCGTCGCCCGATGCGTATCTCGCCGAACCGGGCGAGACCGGAGCCGCCGTCGCCGCGCGGCGCCTGACCGAACTACGTACGACGCTCGAAGCGCACGCGCACGAAACCTGCGCAATGATCGTCGAACCGCTGGTGCAGTGCGCCGGGGGCATGCGCATGTACCACCCGGATTATCTCGCTGGCTTGCGCGATCTCTGCGACGAGTTTTCCGTGCATTTCATCGCCGACGAAATCGCGGTCGGCTTCGGCCGCACCGGCACCTTGTTCGCGTGCGAACAGGCCGGTGTGGCGCCGGATTTTCTGTGTCTCTCCAAGGGCCTGACGGGCGGCACGTTGCCGCTTTCGGTGGTGCTGACGCGCGAGGAAATCTACGCCGCGTTCTACGCCGAGTACGCGGCCGGAAAGGCGTTCCTGCATTCGCACAGTTACACCGGCAATCCGCTCGCGTGCAGCGCCGCACTCGCGACGCTCGCGATCTTCGCAGAGGAGCCGGTGCTCGAAAACAACCGCGGACTTTCCGCACACCTCGCCTCGAAACTCGCGTCGCTCGCCGAACATCCGAACGTCGCAGACGTGCGCCAGACCGGCATGATCGCGGCGATCGAACTGGTGCGCGACAAGGCCACGCGCACGGCCTTCCCTGCCGCCGACCGCCGCGGCCTGCGCGTGTATCTGCACGGACTCGAGCACGGTGCGCTGCTGCGGCCACTCGGCGACGTGGTCTATTTCATGCCACCGTATGTGGTTACGCCAGACGAGATCGATTTCATGGTCGACACGGCGATTGCGGGGATTGCCAGAGCCGTTGCGGATTAGGCGCGGCGCGCGTTCGAAGCATTCGGACTTCCGGGCGCGTCACGAATAGCCGGACCATCAGGCACCTCCGTACTTTCCTGTGTCGGTGCGCGTGTGTCGACGGCAGCGCCAAGCCCTGCGCGTGATGAATCCGGCTTTTTGCCCACTCCGATATGGAGAACGTCGCGACGCGCGGCGTTCTGGCGCCTGGAGGTTCCCGCATGAAGGTATCCCGTTCGATTCATGAGCTGCATGCCGCGCTTGAAGCCGCTGAGCGCCTGCCTCGCGCTGTCCCTGCTGGCGAGGCCCATTCCGGCGATTTCAAGCGACCCTGACCCCGGCCAGACCATTCGCAACCTGGCTTGGCGATTGCAGTCAACGCAAGGTTTGGCCGACTTCGCCACGCGCTTTCACGCCCGGGCCAGCGGCGAGGCGGTGGCCCCATCCAAGGCGCCCGAAACGCAGAATGTAAGCAACTGCAACGACAGCGGATCGGGCAGCCTGCGTGCGGCTGTCGCCGCGGCAGGAAATGGCGATACGGTCAACATGAGTTCGCTCAGTTGCAGCCTCATCACCTTGACCAGCGGCGCGATCGCGATCCATGTCGATACCCTGACGATCAATGGTCGCGGCCAGCAGTCGTTGACGATCGACGGGGCCCGCCAGTTCGGGATCTTCCAGCACTATGGTTCCGGCACGCTGAGCATCAACGATGTCACGCTCGCACATGGCTCGTACGGAACGGGTGGCTGCGTCGCGAGCCTGGGCAACGTCAGCCTGACCAGCGCGACGGTCACCTCCTGCGCATCGACGGGGTACGGCGGCTTTTCGTATGGCGGCGGTATCATCGCCGTCGGCAACCTGACCTTGAATTCGAGCACGCTGTCGAACAACAACGCCTACGATGCCTCGTTCTCGGGTGACGTCATCGCCGGGGGCGGCGCCGTCGCCGGCGGCAACGCGACAGTTACCGGGAGCACCATCAGCCACAACACCGCGACCTCTTCCGGTGCCGACGCCGGCGGTGGTGGTCTTTTCGTCGCAGGAACCCTGACGATGACCAACAGCACGGTGAGTGGGAATACCGCAATCGAGGTCCTCGGGGTCTATGCGGCCGGCGGCGGGATATTCGCGGCCGGCAACGCCACGATCACGGCTTCGACGATCGACGGCAACAACGCCAGCGTGGGCGGCGGACTCGGCGGCGGCACGTCCACGTCGACCTGGAATGTCGTCAACAGCACGATCACCGACAACACCAGCTACCTCGGCGGCGGAATCGTCGCACAGGTGCCACTGCATCTTGAGAACAGCACGGTTGCATTGAACTACAGTGGCGGAAACTCCGGCGGTGCCGGCGTCATCATCACCGTGAACAGCGTGATGCAAAGTTCGATCATCGCCAACAACAACGCGCGTGGTGCGAGCAGTTCGGCCGATCTGGCATCGGCCGGTAACACGGTGTCCGTGACCGGCGCGAACAATCTGATCAGGACGTCCGACCCCCTGGTTACGCTGCCGGCCGGGACGCTGCACGTGGATCCCTTGCTGGCCTCGTTTATTGAAAACAATGGTGGCCCCACGCAGACCCTCGCATTGTTTCCAAACAGCCCGGCCGTAGACGCCGGCAACAACACCGCCGGCCTCCAGTTCGATCAGCGTGGAGCCGGTTATGCGCGGGTCGTCGGAGCGAGAGCCGATATCGGCGCCTATGAAGTCCAGAACACGGGCGATGAGATATTCCGCAACGGATTCGATCCTGGGTGATGCCGCGGGGAAAAAAGGCGAATTCAATATTTCTCTACCTCTCCTTGGTCGCGTACGCTTCCGGTTCTTCGCCCGCCAGAATTCCCGGGAATGGCGGGACCCGTCGCGTGTCTCTCGCTTGCGCCGACGACAAGTCAGGGCCTTGACTTGGTCCGTTCGGAGTCTTTTGTCATTGCGGATTCAAGGCGATAGGTCTTATCGACTCGCCTTTGTCTGATAGCGCGGGATGCTGTTCCATGCGGCCACCCGGAAATGCCGGGCAAGCCCATGTTCCAACCAGGATTCTTCCTTGACTGCAATTCCGCGCGGCGCGCAGGATAAGACTTATTGCCACGGATGCGGGGCATAATTGCAGTTAGGTAACGGGTTGCAGTCCGCATGCGCCGGAAGGAGTTTTTGCATGGCAACAGATCCATACGCCGGAGCTTTGATGTCGGTTGCAATATCTCTGTTCGCGCTGACGGGATGCAGCACCCTTCCGGCCACGGATGGCGTTGCCCAGCGCATTGTCGGCGCCTGGTTCGTCAAGATGCCAGAGGCCCCTTTTCAGTACCACATGCTCATATTCAACGCTGACGGCACGATGGTGCAAAGCAATCCTGATGCTGGTGATCCCCATACCAGCGACAGCAATGGCATGGGCGCGTGGGTGGCCGAGGGCAACCACGTTGCTGGCAAGTTTATGGAGGTAACCGCTGATCGCATTACACGTAAGTTCGCAAGCCGAGGCGAGATCGCATTCGAAATCAATGTCAGAGGCGACGCAATCAAGGGGGCTGGAACTGCACGTTTCTACGATGTGGATGGCGTACTTAATGGAGGACCAGTTGCGTTCACGCTCTCGGGCGTGCGCGTTAAGCCGAGATGACTTGTCCGTTACCTAACCATTCCGTAAGAGACTTCCCGTCAATACCGCCCGCTTGATGCTCTTGCCTTGAGCTTTGAGGCCGTTTGCTGGTCATCGTGTTGTCCTCGTTGTTGCGTCGTACGTGTCAGTGCTGTGCAGTGTTCAACGATTGTCAGACTGCATTTCCGTAAACGGTCTTGTTGCATCGGTGGTGCTGATGCGGACCAGGGTATAAACCGCGCCCGGAGACCTCTCTCGTTCATCGGTGTCGTCGGTGTCCGGGGATCGGCCGAACACGTTTGGACGTCCGTCTGGTTAGTCAGGTTCTCCCCGGGTGGGTCTGACCCGTTGCTACTGCTTCGCGCTGACGTGGAACGGATTCATGGCATGGCGTTGGCCGAAAGCGCCTGCTTGCCGGCTGGGCGTTGCACCATCGGATGCTTCAGCCACGCATCGGGATCGTAGGTTTCCTCGTGGGCCAGCATCGCCCACAGCTGCCGCGCGTGTTTGTTGGCGATGGCCACCAGCACTTTGCCGAACGGCATCCGGCAGGCCAGCTGTCGGATCCATGTCTGCTCGGGCGTGGACTTCTCCACGCTGACGGCCTTGGCGCGTTGCAGGCTGCTGCGTGCACCCTGGATCAGCAACGTGCGCAGGTACGCATCGCCGCGACAACTGATCGTGCCCAAGCGTGTATGCCCGCCGCTGGAGTGCTGCGTGGGCACCAAGCCGAGCCATGCCGCCAGCTGCCGGCCGTTCTTGAAATCCCTGCGCCGAGCCGACGGTGGCGACCACCGCATCGGCGCGTGATCGGGCCGACGCCGACGATCGCGCGCAGCCGCACACAGCGCTCGTCCTGCACGCGCATGGGCCTCGATGCGCGCATCGCACGCGTCGAGGGCCGTCGCGCACCTGTTGCCCAGTGCGCATCCAAGCTCGCGCGAGCAGCTTCCTTGAACTCAGTCCGGCAACGCGGCGATGGTATCCAGGTCCGCCAGCGCACCGACGCAAGGCCGCGATCGCTCTGCGCCACCACGATGCCGAACTCGGCCAGCAGACCGCGCAGGCGGTTGCCGATCGCCAGGCTTTCCACCTTGTAGCCTTCGCGCACCCGATGCCAGGCCAGCCGCGCTTGCTGATCGAGCGTCTTGATCGGCACGAAGCGCATGTTGCCCTGGCGCGCCGCAGTCGCGATCGCTTCGGCGTCGTTGCGGTCGTTCTTGGACGTGCGGCTCTTGCGAAACGGCGTGACGAACTGCGCCGCCATCAGGCGCGGCCGCAGGCCGACCTCCAGACAGCGCCGTGCCCAATGGTGCGCACCGCTGCACGCCTCCATCGCCACCACACTGCCCGCCGGCAACTGCGCCAGCCACAGCGCAAACGCCTCGCGGCCCAGATCGCGTCGCGCCAGCACATGGCCCGCGGCATCGACCTCACACACCGAAAACACGCTCTTCGCCAAGTCCACGCCAATCGTTATAGTGCTCATGGAGACTTCCTCTTCTGCTGACGGTTGTGAACACCATCATGGCCTTCGAGGCCGTAAGGGGAGGAAGTCTCTTTGTACTCGGTCAACCGGACGCTCACCCGCTACGCGGGCTCGCGCCAATTATCTCAAGCGTTAGCTACCATAGGATCATGACGCTCGAGTTGCTACCCGATTTTCCGGAACACGTGATCGCGGTGCGCGCATCGGGAAAGGTGACGGGTCGGGAATATCGGACGATTCTGCTGCCGATCGATCGGGAGAAGCGACGCACCCGCGCATCGCTCAATCTGTTCTACCAGTTCACTCCCACGTTCACCGGCATGAACGCACGCGGTATGTGGGAAGACGCGAAACTCGATCTGTGTCACTGGCGCGGCTGGGATCGGATCGCGATCATTGCCGACCATCCGATGATCCGTTTCGGCGCCCGGATGGCTGCATGGGTATTGCGCCGGCCGGTACGCGTCTTTGCCAATGCCGAAGCAGCCGCGGCGCGTGCCTGGGTATCTGATATCGGCCGATAACAACGAAAAGCACCCCGTGATCGCGCTTCCGTTCTACAGCATCGGGCATTCCACGCGGACGATCGAGACATTCGTCGAGCTGCTGCGAACCGCCGACGTAAAATTCATCGCCGACATTCGCACCGTGCCGCGATCGAGGACCAATCCGCAATACAACAGGGACACCCTTCCCGGGACATTGGCCGCGTTCAAGATCGGCTACCAACACATCGCCGAGCTCGGCGGACTGCGCGGCAAGGCCCGGACGGCCAGCCCGGATCTCAACGGCTTCTGGGAAAACCGGAGTTTCCACAACTACGCGGACTACGCACTCACGCCGCCGTTCAAGGACGGCCTCGACCGGTTGATCGCGATCGGTCGCGAGCAGCGCTGCGCGATGATGTGTTCGGAAGCCGTGTGGTGGCGTTGTCACCGACGGATCGTCGCGGATTATCTCCTCGCGCGCGGAGAGAGCGTGTTTCACCTGATGGGCAGCGACAAGATCGAACCCGCACGGCTGACCGATGGCGCCTGCGTCGAGAACGGCGAGGTGACCTACCCGGTGCGCACCTGAGCATGCAACCTCACTAGGGTGCACTCCATCGTCGCCGAACGTGGCGCGCTCACGACAACGGGCGCATCAAACGTTCGCATCCGATCAGCTCCTCCAGCGGCAAACCATTCCTGCCCGAAGAACCGAGACTCGATTCTCAGGTGGCTTCGAGCGCACTGATCATGACGTAGTACCCATCAGGATCGCGAAGAGCAAACTCTCTGGTTCCGGTTTTTGGATTTACGCTCGGCTCCTCTTCAAGTGCGTCAACCAGCGCGCGCGCCCGCGACAGTGCCTCGTCAAAATCATCCACCCGAAAGAACAGAAGGAGTCCATTGCCCGGTTCGGCCTGATCCGGACTGGTCAGGGATGGATGATCGTGCGAACCCCACTCATGCAGGCAAATCAGGACCGTGCCGTCCATGTCGAGGATCTGCCCCCAGTAGTCATGCGCGGGCTGCGTTGCCGGCTGGCCGAACAGCGACTGATACCACTTGAAGCTGCGGGCAACATCGGCAACACCAATGATCGTCCACGTGCGTTTCATTGCGTTCTCCTGCGGCCTCGCGCTTGAGTCGAGAAGTCCTAGCCTGGTACCGAACGAGTTGGGCGATGCGCGCGCTGCTGTCTGTCTGAACTCGCAATCTTATTCTTCACGCGTGCGCTCCAGCGATTTGCAGGTAGCCTTCAAGAGGATTGCCGAGTCAAGCGAGCGCTGCGAAACACGACAGCAATTACTGCGACCCGTCACAGCAGACCGCTCGAACGAATCATCATGCATCAGACGCCACGACGAAGTGCGAGCGAAGTTGATTCAAGAGACTGGCCAGATCTTCGGGGCGCATCCCGTAACTGTCAGGAAGCGCGGCATCAATCCCGGCGAGGGCACGGTTGAGCACTCTCATGCGAGCGTGTGCGTGGAATTGGTTTGAGTATGACCAGCCAACCGTCTTGTTGGGGCCGATACGGACTGTGGTGAATGCTTTGGTATCCGCCCACTTCACCTCATGCTTTCGGAAAAGCGCGCAAAAAGTGAATCCTTCAGGGCGCAGGGAGAGATATGAGCACTTGGGATGGAGCTGCAAAAGGAACACCAGAGCACACAGGCCGAAGAAGCCGATGCTTGCGTACCCCATAGCCATGTGTGCCGGAAGCTGCCAAACACCTATGGCCACGAATGCCATCGAACCGAGCAGGAGCATGACCATTCGAGTCCCGCTCGGGTGGAGTTCGACGGGCAGCGAGGAGGCGCCGATCTGGTGCATTACGCTGGAGCTACGCGGCCCGTTGATGCGATGAGGTTTAGCCTACACCGTTCCGATTGGCAGCGTAATTCGACAAAACCCGCGAGTGTATGAGGCGGTGACGATTGCGTGCGCATAACAGCGGCGATTTGGACCTGCTCCACAGAAGGCAGCGCCAGAAATTGAACCCCAGTCCTTCCTGCACTCAGACGCGACTTCGCGTCATTTGGCGTGTTGCCTGCATTCGGCAACGGGACAATCCGCGCTTCGCGCGCAAGCCAAGCGCGTGTTTGAGCAGCGGCGGTTGATTACACTCGCCGCATGCGCATTCCCCGCCTCCATGTGCCGCACCCTCTCGCGCCGGGCATCCATGTAGAGCTGCCGAGGCAGCAGGGCGATCATCTGACGCGCGTGCTGCGGCTCGGCAACAACGACAAGCTGACATTGTTCAATGGCGATGGGCGCGAGTATGCGGGCGAGATCGTCGGGAAATCGCGCGATGGCCTGAGCGTGCGCGTCGACGCGCAATTGCCTGAGCGCTCCGTCGAAAGCGCGCTGCAAATCACGCTCGCGCAGTCCATCGCGCGTGGCGAGAAGATGGACTGGATCCTGCAGAAGGCAACCGAACTTGGCGTTGCTGCGATCATACCAATCGTGACCGGGCGTACCGAAGTGCGGCTCGATCGCGAACGCGCCGCGCGTCGCATCGCGCATTGGCAGGCCGTGATCGTATCGGCCTGCGAGCAGAGCGGACGGCTGCGCGTCCCGGAACTGGCCATGCCGCAAAACCTCGGCGACTGGCTGGCCGGACTCGATGATTCGGGCAGCCTGTGTCTTGCGCTGGATCCGGATGGCGAATTGACGACACGCAGCTTGCCGCGATTCGAGCGCGCAAGCATCGTCGTCGGTCCCGAAGGCGGATTGTCGGATGCCGATCTTGCGGCGTTGCGATCGCGCGGTTTCCAGGGACTGAGGCTTGGGCCGCGCATCCTGCGCACGGAGACCGCGGGAATTTCAGCTCTCGCCGCGCTGCAAGCGGTGCACGGCGATTCCTGACCTGACGCGCGGCGCGGCTATGCCTGGCGTGCCGGCGCTGGAACGCTGGGCAGCGCCTCGCTGACCATACCCTCGATGGCGAGAAGGTCCGGAATCAACGCGGAATCGTCGCGCACCGAGATCGCCGCCTTGACGCCGGGCAGTTCCGCCGCGTCGTCGTTCTCGACCAGGACATCGCGCGTGATCGTGGTCAATCGCGGGAACCCCTGGGCAAGCAGTCCGAGGAACGGCCGCTGCGGATTGCCGCCGAGTGCCTTGAGCACCACCACGCGCGCATTGTTGTAGGCCTCGAACGTGGTCAGGCCGCTGAGCATCGAGAACGAGAGCAGCGGCAGGCGCCAGCCGCGCCAGTGCAACCGGCCGAGCAGCCAGTCTGGCGTATCGGCGATGGTCTCCGGTGGCGAATACGTGATGACTTCCGCGATGCTCGCGTTGGGCAACAACAGGCGCCCGCCGGTGACCGGAATCATGACCCCGCGAATCTCGCCGGTTGGTTCGCCCATCGATCAGCCCTTTTTCGAAGCGCCACGCAAGTCCGGAGCCCGCAAGCGCTCCGCAAGTTGTGTCGGTGAGCCGGTGAAGCTCACGTCGTCTGCCAGCTCCGACGTATCGGCGCCGGCACCGATGACGCAGGTTTCGGAATCCTGCGCGAAGATCAATCCGCCCTTCTCGATGACGCGCCGTGCGCCGTCTCCCACTTCGGCCACCGTTCCGGAAAACAGGATGGCGCCCGCGCGCGCACCGAATGCGTCGGCGATTTCGCCGAGCACGCGATCGACCAGCGACTCATGATCGGCGGTGTCGGGAGTGACGGTCACGCGGCGATCATCGCCGATCGCGAGGTGCTCGTCTGCAAGCATGACGATGACATCACCATCGGCGACACTTTCGCCACCGCGAGCCTGTCGCACGGCAAGGGCCGTGGTGCGAGCCAGTTGGCGCGTCATCTGATCGACAAAGTCCGCGCCCATCTGCTGCACCAGCAGGAACAATGCCGGATATCCGCGCGGCAAGCCCGCGAGGAATTCGCCGACGGCCTCCGGGCCACCGATGCCGGCACCGAGTACCCACACGCGCGTTATCGACGTCGCAGCCTGTTGTGGCGCGTCCGGATCGAGCCATGATTCGGGGGCGTGCGTGTGTGCGGCCGCGTCGGCATGCTCGGTGGGCGTCAAGTCGAGCGGCATCAGCTCGAGCGTGGATGGCGTATTCGCCGATTCCTCGTCTTCGGGTGGAGCATCCGGCGCGAGGAACTGCTCGGCGCTGATGGTATCGACCGAGAATTCCTCGTCGGGGTCGGCCGAGTCATCCGCCTGTGACACTTCACCCGTCTGTGGCACATCTTCCGCGCGTGGCACTTCGTCCGCGTGGTGGACTTCCTCCGGGTAACGCACTTCTTCCGCGTGGTGCACTTCGTCCCCGTCGCCGTCCACGTCCAAGTCATGGGCATCGGCATCGCGCGAATCGGGCACGGGCGTTCTCGCGCCGGGGCGCGGCGGATCCACATCGGCTGCGCCGCGGATCTTGGCCACCAGGTGGCGCAACCAGCGTGCACGCTCCCAACCGGTCAGCCGCGACGAGACCTCGGAATCATTGAAGATGACCTTGCAGTTGGCTTCGTCCAGCAGGCGCTGCACGCCATCGAGATGCGCCTCGACATCCGCATCGAGATTGATCAGCACGACCTCGGCACCCGAGTCCTGCAGCGCGGACGCGCTGAGCGCGTCAAGCGCGGCTTCATAGGCGATGTCTATGCCGTTTTCGGTCAAGGCATCGCGTGTGTCGCGGCTTGGTGAGGCCGTCTGGTAGAGCAACGCAACCTTGCTGGTTTCAGGCATCGACACCGGCGGACCTCAGGATCTCCTGCACGTTCTGCACCAGCTCGGCTTCCTGATACGGCTTGCCAATATAGCGCTCGACGCCGATTTCCAGTGCACGCTGGCGATGCTTCTCTCCGGTGCGCGAAGTGATCATGATGATCGGCACATGCTTGAGGCGCGCATCGTTGCGCATGAAGGTCGCCAGTTCGTAGCCGTCCATGCGCGGCATTTCGATATCGAGCAACATGAGATCGGGAATACGTTCCTGGAGTTTCTCGACCGCGTCGAGACCATCCTTGGCGGTGAAGACGTCCATATCGGCGCGCTCTAGCACGCGGGTCGTCACCTTGCGCATGGTGATGGAATCGTCGACGACCATGATCAGCGGCTGGCCGCGGTGCCCTGTTTCCGGCGGAGCCGCGGCGGCGGGCGTCGCAGGTTCCTGCACTTCGCCTTCGGCGACGCGTTCGCGCAAGGCCGTGGTGCGACGAATCAGCGGCGCGAGATCGAGAATGATCACCACCGAGCCATCGCCCATGATGGTGGCGCCGAACACGCCGGGCACGGAGCTGATCTGCGGCCCGACCGACTTGACCACGATCTCGCGCGAGCCGACCACCGAATCGATGCGCACGCCTGCGCGTTGATCGCCGCTGCGCGTCATCAACAGCGGCACCTGGTCTTCGCCCTGACCGTGCCCGGGCGGTACATTGAGCAGTTGCGACAGTTCGTAAAGCGCGAAGGTGTCGCCGGCGTAACTGTAGGTCGGCTCCGCCGAGCGCAAGCGGTTGTCCAGATCATCGCGATCGATGCGCACGACGCCGAGCACCGACGACATCGGTATCGCATAAACCGCCTCGCCGAGCTTGACCAGGATCGCCTGGGTCACGGCGAGCGTAAACGGCAGGCGCAACGTGAACGACGTGCCGACGCCTGCGTTCGAATCGATCTGCAGGGATCCACCGAGCTGCTTGATCTCGTTGTTGACGACATCCATGCCGACGCCGCGCCCTGCAAGCTGGGTCACTTCATCCGCCGTGGAGAAACCGCTTTCGAGCACGAATCCGTAAAGATCATGGTCGGACAACTGCACCGCCGGCTTGAGCAAGCCTCGCTCGATGGCGCGCTCGCGAATTGCATCGCGATCCATGCCTCTGCCGTCATCGGACACGCGCAGCACGACTTCCGTCGCGTCGCGGCTCACCGCAATACCGACGGTGCCTTCGACCGGCTTGCCGGCGGCACGGCGTTCAGCGGGTGGCTCGATGCCGTGCGCGAGCGCGTTGCGCAGCAGATGCTCGAATGGCGCCTTCATGCGCTCGAGCAGATTGCGATCCATTTCGCCCTGCGCGCCTTCGACCTTGAGCTGTGCCTGCTTGCCGAGTTCCTGCGTGACCTGGCGCAGCGTACGCCGCAGCGATGGCACCAGCGATTCGAATGGCACCATGCGCGTGCGCATGAGCCCTTCCTGCAGATCCGAGCTGACGCGCGCCTGTTGCAGCAGCAGCGTCTCGGACAGGCGCGTGCTGTCGTCGAGCAGCGACTGAATCGACACCAGGTCCGATACCGACTCGCCGAGCGCGCGCGAATACTGCTGCAACTGCGAGAAGCGATCGAGTTCGAGTGGATCAAAACTGGCGAGTCCTTCCTGCTGTTCGCGCTGGAAGCGTGCGATGATCTGCGCTTCCGTTTCCATCTCGAGCTTGCGCAATTGCTCGCGCAGGCGGGCGACAGTCTGTTCGAACTCGACCAGGTTGAAATGGAAACTCGCGATCTGCTGCTCGAGCCGCGAGCGGTAGATCGACACTTCGCCGGCATAGTTGACCAGCGAATCGAGCAGGTCCGAGCGCACGCGGATCATCTCGTGCGGCGTGCGCGCACTCTCCTCATCGTCCAGCGACGGCATCTGCCGCGCCGCAGGAGCGAGCGCAGGCGCAGGCTCGGGCTCGGGCTCTGGCGTTTGCGATGCTTCCGGTGCCTCCGCCGCGGCTTCAATCGCTTCCGGCGCCGCGGCCATGGGTTCGGATTCGGGAAGACTCGGCTCACCTGATACCAGGCCCGCGAATCCCGCGATGAGCTGCGTCGGCATCTCGATCGGGCGGTGCTGGGCGACGCGCTGAATCAGGCCGTGCAATGCATCGAAGCCCTGCTCGAGCGCGGAGATTGCGCCTTGATCCAGATCGCGCCGACCTTCGTCGACCGCCTCGAGCAGCGATTCCATCGCGTGCGTGAGGTCTCCGATCGGTGCGAGGCCGGCCATGCGCGCACCGCCCTTCAGCGTATGCAACCCGCGCTGCAGGCCGGCGAATGCGGTTGCATCGTCCGACGCGGTGCGCAACCTGGCCATCATCGAATCGCTGTCATCGAGGATATCGGTGCCCTCCTCGACGAAAATCTCGAGCAGGTCCTCGTCGATATCGGGCACGCTGCCCGGCTCGAACGGCTGCGCTTGAAACGCGGGAGCCGGCTCATCGACGGATGGCGCATCGGCCTCTGCGGATTGCGCGTCGGCCGCATCAGCGATGTCGTCGATCGTTGCTTCGCCTGCTTCGGGCGTGTCGCTGGCGGGCGGGATGTCGGCGGTGTTCGCGACGATCTCGGCCGAGTCCGAAGTTGCCGACGCTTCGGGCAGCAACGCTTCTGCTTCAGGTTCAGGCGCCGCCGTCTCCGGAAGCCCTGTTTCGTCCGCTTGCATTGCCTCGTCGATATCGGCGCCTTCAGCCACCGCCGGGATGTCGGAAGTCTCGCTCGGCCCCGGCACCAGCAGTTCGGCGCCCTCCGGTATGGCTTCGGCTTCGGCCTCAGTATCAACGTCAGTGCGTGCCTCTGCGTCAGTCTCGCGTGTGACGTCTGCTTCTTCTGCCTTTGCGTCTGCGCCTGCCTCTTCTACCTCAGCGCGTGGCTCTGCGTCCGCGCCTGCTTCCGCCTTGGATTCTGCCTCCGCCTCTTGTCCCGATCCCAGTGATGCCGCGTCCAAGGCGTTGTCGAGTGCGCTGGCAAACGCGAGATCCGACGCAGATTGTGGCGACGTTTCTTCGACCGGCGCGGGGGGTTCGATTCGCGATGTCGAGTCCGTTGCCGCCTCATGCGTAGGCGCATCCGCATCCTGCTCGAATGCGTCGTCATCGACCGGGGCGAGCAACGAATGCGACTCTTCGTCGTGGATATACTCCAACGGGCCTGCGGCTTCGGGCAGGCTGTCGCGCAAGGCTGCGATTCGGGCAGCCAGATCGCCCCCCTCGGGCAATGCGTGTGCGCCTTCGCCACGCTCCAGCCGCGACATGACGTCGCGCACCATCGCCAACGACTCACGGATCAGCGCAATGCCCTCGCCGGACGGCCCCTCCCTGATATCGCGCAGGCGGCCGACGTAGCCCTCCAGCGGCATCAGCACCGAGGCCAGGGGCGTCAAATCCACCATGGCAATCGCGCCGGCCAGAGTATGCACCGCGCGCTTCACGATTTCGGGAGGTGCGAGGGACCCGGCGACGCAGGCATCGAGATAGGTTCCCACAGTGCCGAGATGCGCTGCGACTTCCGTCTTGAGAATGTCGAACAACACCGGATCGATGTCGGTCGGCAGCGCCGAAAAATCGTCCGAGGCAACCGCGTCTTCCTCTTGCGCCACGGCATCGACGTTCGGTTCGCCAGCGATGTCCGGCTCGTCGAGGGGAACCCAGCGCCGCACCTTGCGGCGCACCATGCGCATCGCAGGCGCTGACGCGTAGACCCACGCCTCCTCTCCGGCAGCGAGCTTGTCGGCAGTTGCCATGATCGTGCCGACGTTGACGTTGCTGGGCTCGCCGCGCAGCGCCTGAAGCAGTTGCGGCAAGGCGTTCAACGCGTGTTCGACGAGCGACTGCACCGCGCTACCCGGATGGACGTCCTGTTCGAGCACGCGGTTCAACAGGTGCTCCACCTTCCACGCAAATTCGCCAAGGATCACCGCGCCGACCAGGCGCCCCGAACCCTTCAGCGTATGGAACCCGCGACGCAACGGTGCAAGCTTTGCCAGATTCGACGGATCGGACTGCCACTCGGAAAATTGGCGGCGCATCCGCTCCGATTCTTCCTCGACTTCCTCGATGAAAACCGCGCGGATGTCATCGTCGATGTCTCCGGAGTCGATGGTCTCGAAACCCCCGGTATCCGTTTCCTTTTCGTCGACCGGTTCCTCGAATTCCTCCTCGACCTCGATCCACTTGCCAGCGTCGTCGTTCGCCGGTGTTTCGGCAAAACGCAAACCCGTGACGTCGTGAGTCGGCATCTCGGGCGCTTGGGTTTCGCCAACGATCAGATCGCGAAGATCATTGCCGGGCGCGATGTCGACCACGGAATCCAGCTCCGCCGGCGAAGCCACCTCGTCCAAACGGATGTCAGCCGCCACGGACTCCGTTGCAGCTACATCTTCGAGTGGCAAATCGATGCCGGAAAGCTCGGGGACGTCGTGGTCGGAGGCGATTGCCTCGGCGGAATCGCGCGATTGCGCGTGACCGGTTGGCTCAGGGTCGTCCCACAGCACGAACGCTTCCGCGTCCGCAGGAACCGGCGGTTTCGCTTGTTGCTGCACCGGTTGCACGTCGCCAGACTCTGCCGAAGCCGCTCCGGCATCCCTGGCAGTGAGTCCCTTTGGCGGCTCGCCATCACGCGCAGGCCAGTACCCGAGGCGCTGCAAGCTGTCGCGCGTCACCTCCAGAATCTTCTCGCGGCCGCCGCGTTGTTCGCGTGTCGCCTCAAGGTAATACTCGATCGACGCCAGCGCGTCAGCCAATGTATCCATTTGCTCGGCGCTGGGCACACGCCGACGCGCAAGCAATTCAACTTCAACGAAGCGCACGATGCCGCTCATCAACTGCGCCGCGCGCTCGAGCACGAGCATGCGCAGGGCGCCCGCGATTTCCTCGAGCAGGCGCGGTATCGATTCGACGCGCCCGTGGTCCCACGGCGCCTCGATGAAGGCGATGATGTCGTGCTTGGCCTGCTGGATATTGATTGCAGCTTCGTGCATCAGCGCATCGAGGATCTTGCGCACTTCGGCGCGTGGCAGGTCGTAGCCGTCGGCAATCGGGGCATCGAAGCCCGCACCAAGTTGTTCAATGTGATCATCCAGCGAGGATTCGACGTACAGCAAAGCACCGGCGATATCGAGTAGCGTGCTTTCATCCGCGGGATGTTGCCCGTTGGCGATCGCTTCAATCAGATCGCGTTGCTCGCCGACCACGCGACGAGGCACGCCCAACCCAAGCATGCCGAGCGTGTCGCCGACGCGGTCGAGCACTTCGGCCTGCACCTGCAGCTCGGAAGGATTGTCGGCATGGGCACGCAGGAAGATGTCGAGTGCTTCCTTCACCCTCAGCAGATCGTCCTTGATCGCCACCGACACCGTATCGAGCAGGCTGCGGTTGTGACCGCTCATCGAGCCTTGTGCGTGCTTGAGCTCGTTTTCCGTCGGCAACAAGCTGTCCAGTTTGAAACAATTGCGGATTGCGCGGACGCGCGCACCCTGGCTGGTGGAGTGCGCGACGTAATACAAAAGGTTCTTGACCAGCTCGCGCGAAGCCGTGGTCGCGATGTCGCGCTCACCCGCTTCAGCGAAATGCCGGATCTCGCGATCGACGCGCCCGAACAACAGTTTCACCGCAACGCTGGATTCGAGACCGCCGTCGCGCACCGCCTCGATCACGCCCGCGGCGATCCACCACAATCGACGCGCCTCGGTTGCACAGGAAATTCCGCGCAGCTTGTCGAGCGAGGCGAGCAGGCGATCCGGATAGGCGCTGCTGCGCTCATCGCGGAACCATTTGAGCAATGCCGCCTGGAACGCAAGTCGCAAACGAATCGCCTGCACGCGCAATTGCTCGGCAGGCAACGGAGTTGCGATACCGGCAGCGGAATCGGGTAGCACCGCATCGAGATCCGGCGCAAACAGCGCCGATTCGCTGAGAAGTTTCTGTCCGCGGCACGCGCGCAGATCGTTGAGCAGCGGCAGGAGGACGATCGGAATGTCCTTGTACCCGCTTTGCACGCGCTCGAGATAATCCGGCAGTTGCACCATGCCGCGCATCAGCACGGAGTAGGCCTCGTCGCGCTGACTGACCGTATCGGCGAGCAGCGCGTCGGCGAGCCGCTCCATTTCCTCGACGACCAGCGCCGCGCCGTACATCTCGACCATGCGCAGGCTGCCCTGCGCCTGGTGCAATTCACCGGCGCAGGTTCGCATCAGGGATTCGTCGCCGGTATTTTCGACGTAACTTTCTAGTGCCTGACGCGCCTGCTTGAGCGTGTCGTCGAGCTCGTGCTTGATCCAGTTGAGCGTGGTGAAATCCATGTCGTCCTGGAGTTTCATCGCGAAACCCCCGGGCTTTGCGCGGACGTGGTGGAACACGCGCGTGCCCGAGTGGACGATTGGCTCGCGCACCGGCCGCAGCGGCCGGATGCGGCGTCCATCGCCAGACTGGGCACCAGGTTTCGCATCACGCAGGCAGCTTGAAGTCCGCCACCGAACGACGCAGGTTCGAAGCGAGTTGCGCCAGGTTGCCGATCGATTCGGCGGTCTGACTGGCACCGACCGACGTTTGCGTGGTGATTTCCTGGATCGAGTGCATGGTCGAGGAAATGCTCGTGGCGGCGCCCGACTGCTGGCGTGCCGCAGCTGAAATGTTCTTGATCAGTTCGGCCAGATCGTTTGACACGCCTTCGATTTCGCCAAGCGCGGTTCCGGCGTCTTCGGCCAGTCGCGCGCCGGAGACGACTTCGGAAGTGGTCTGCTCCATCGAACTGACTGCCTCGTGCGTGTCGGACTGAATCGTCTGCACCAGGGTCTCGATACGCTTGGTGGCGTTCGACGCGCGTTCGGCGAGTCGCTGGACTTCGTCCGCAACGACCGCGAATCCGCGGCCAGCCTCGCCGGCGGATGCCGCCTGGATTGCAGCGTTCAGCGCAAGAATGTTGGTCTGCTCGGCGATATCGTTGATCAGCTCGACGATGGTTCCGATTTCCTGCGAGGATTCGCCGAGGCGCTTGATGCGCTTGGCCGTTTCCTGGATCTGATCGCGGATCGAGTCCATGCCCTGGATCGTCTGGCGCACCATCGCCGCGCCCTTCGCCGCGATCGCGACCGAGCGTTGCGCAACCTCCGCACTGTCCGAAGAGTTCTTCGAAACATCATCGATGGACGAGGCGATATCGTTGATCGCAGCCGAGGCCGACGTGATCTGCTGCGCCTGGTGCTTGGCCGCGTCCGCCAGATGCATCGCGGTCGCTTGGGTTTCCTGCGCGGCCGCCGATACCTGCACCGCGGTCTCGTTGATTGTGGTGACCAGCGAGCGCAGGGCTTCCACGGCGAAATTGACCGAGTCGGCAATGGCCCCGGTGATGTCCTCGGTAACCGTCGCCTTCACGGTGAGATCGCCCTCGGCCAGGGAGCCCATCTCGTCGAGCAGGCGCAAGATTGCCGCCTGGTTGCGCTGGTTCAATTCGGAACTCACCTGATAGCGACGCTGCTGATCGCGGAACAGATTGACGCCGAGGAACAGCAGCAACAGCAGTGCCAGCGCCGCAGCGCCGGCGCCGACATACAGATTGGGCAGCAACCGCTTGTGCGGCAGGCTGTCGATACGCTGGGCCACGTTGCCGGCGCGCAGCAGTACGCTCTGGCTGTCGTTGAAGATGGCATCCGCGGCGTCCTTGACTTCCTGCAAGCCGGTGGAAGCCGTCACGATCTTCTGCACCGGCACGGTCAGCGCGGTCCATTGCTGTTCGACGTCGGCCAGTATCTGCTTGGCATTGCTGTTTTCGACCGCGCGGATATTGAGGTCCGGCGCGCCATTCTGCAGACCGGTAAGCACTGCGCCATAAAGACGCGCATCGCGCGCAAGGCCGTCGGCGGAGGCCTGGTTGCTCTGGGTACCCTGACTTCCTTGCAGCACCTCCTGCATGCGCCGAACCATGCGGTCCGCGAGCAGCATCTGGCGCGCGGTGATGTACACCTGCGAAGCACTTCCCCCCTTGTCGGTCAGGATATTGACCACTTCGTTCATGCGCGAGTTGAGCACCGAACTCTTGTTCTGGAAATCGGCAGCGATGTTGGCCGAATCGAGCACCAGATCCTTGTTCGTCAGGATCTTCGCGGCATTGGTCTGGACCGAAGCCCAGGCGGCGCTTAGCGCAGCGAGATCCTCTTTGACCGCAGGAACGGCCGTATAACCCGGCATGGCGGCCCGCGGGTCACCCTTGTCGAGGTGCTGGATATAGGTACTGACACTGTCGCTCGCGCTCTGGAGCTCCTTGAATGCATCAAGGTTGCCGCCGGCCGCTTCGGCCGCGTACTTGGCCAGCTCCTGCGAGACCACCTGGATCTGCGTGGTGTAGGCGACTGCCTGGCGATCCTGCTGGTTTTTCTGGTAAAGCCAGACGAAATCGATGATCGCCACAATGAACAGCAAACCAAGCAGGACGAACAGCACCGTATTGGTACCTGCGCGCTCGCTCCCACCCAGTGCCCCTGCAGTCGTGCTCATGCCTCACCTCGCCCCTAGTCGCAGTTGCGCCCGAACCGGATACCCCGTCTCATTCACGCTAGTTAACCCTTGCCCGATTCGTCAAGGAACCACGGCACTCATTACAATCAGTTGGCGCGAACGCGCTCATGCGGCGGCTTGCAAGAAATCTGCCGAACGCAGCAGGCTCGCCATGCTGAACAGTCCCCAGCGCACGCCATCCAGTTGCACCTTTTCCCCGATGAAGCGCGCATAGCGCGGATCCTCCTCGCCGACTGCGACGGCGCGTTCTTCCTCGGAAATACTGCGCTGGCCCAGCACCTCGTCAATCAGCAAACCCACGCTGTCAGCCTGGTTGCGCACGATGAGCATCCGGCTGCTGTCGGTGAGGTTGGTCATTTCGCCCTCTATGAAATACTTGAGGTCGATCACGGGCATCAGATTGCCGCGTACATTACCCACGCCGAGCAGCCACGGGCGAGTTCCCGGTACGGGTGTCATGCCCGGCAGCGACAGGATCTCGTTGACTTCCCCGATACTGCTCAGCAAATGGCGCGAGCCGACGCGAAAGCCGATGCCACGCCAGATCACGCCGGTCTCGATCTGCTCCGGCTTGCCGGCAACATGCGCGAGGCTCTGGCGCTCGTAATCGGCCAGACGATCGAAGGGAGAGAGCGCGCGCTCCGCCGGCGCGCTCATTGCCGACTTTCCACGTGATGGCGGATTGCGCCAAGCAATTCCTCGCGGGTAAAGGGCTTGGTCAGGTACTGCTCGGAACCGACGATGCGGCCGCGCGCCTTGTCGAAAAGGCCATCGCGCGAAGACAGCATGACGACGGGAGTGGTCTTGAATATCTGATTGTTCTTGATCAGCGCGCAAGTCTGGTAGCCATCCAGTCGCGGCATCATGATGTCGACGAAAATGATGTCCGGCTGCTCGTCCGAAATCTTCGAGAGCGCCTCGAACCCGTCCACTGCGGTCACGACTTCGCAGCCTTCCTTGCGCAGCAGCGTCTCTGCCGTGCGGCGGATAGTCCTCGAATCGTCGATCACCATGACCTTGAGGCCGGCCAGGTTGCCCTTCTTCATTGCATCCACCAAACGGGTACCCCTGACCAAATCAACATGTTTGCCGGCAAAGCCGGAATCGCGCCAGCATGCGTCACGCGCGCAGACGCCTGTCGATGGTGCCATTTCGACCGCGGCCCGCGATCGGCCTTCTTAACCAATATTTAGCGAAACTGTCAAGCCTGCCGATTGCCGTTGTCCCGCTCGGTCCCATGTCGGCGCTCGAATCCGGCAGCCTGAAACGCATCACCACGTCCTGCTTCATCGCGCCTGATTGATCACGAATGTAGTATAGGCTCGATCATCGCAGCATGTCGGCAGGCATCGAGCTGCGCCCGGTTTTCAGTGGAGTCGCATGCAATGAAGCGCACGCTCGCCGTGCTGATGGACCCGATCGCGGCCATCCATCCCCGCAAGGATTCCACGCTCGCCATGCTGCTCGAGGCCAGTCGCCGCGGCTATCGGCTGCACTACATGACCCAGGGGGATCTTGAGGTACGCGATGGTCGAGCTTTCGCGCGCCTCGCGCCGCTGATCGTGCGCGACGATGACGCTGGCTGGTTCGACCTTTCTCCGGGACGCTGGCGCGACCTTGGCGAAATGGACCTGGTGCTGGCACGCAAGGATCCGCCCGTCGATGCGCAGTTCATCTACGACACCCAGGTGCTCGAACTCGCCGCCGATGCCGGCGTGCGCGTCATCAACCGGCCGCAGGCGCTGCGCGACGCCAACGAAAAACTGTTCGCGCTCAAGTTTCCACAGTGCTGCGCGCCGAGCCTGGTGACGCGCGATGCGCAGTCGCTGAAGGATTTCGTCCAGACGCACGAGCGCGTCGTCATCAAACCGCTGGATGGCATGGGCGGCCGCGGGATTTTCAAGACGCAGCGCGCGGATCCGAATCTCAACGTGATTCTCGAAACCCTGATCGGCCACGGCGAACGCTTCGCGATGGCGCAGCGCTTCATTCCCGAAATCAGCGCGGGCGACAAACGCATCCTGCTGATCGATGGCGAGCCCGTCCCGTTCGCGCTCGCCCGCGTCCCGCAAGGCGACGATTTCCGTGGCAACCTCGCTGCAGGTGGAAAGGGCGTCGGGATCGAACTCAGCGAGCATGATCGCTGGATCGCAGCCGAGGTCGGGCCCGAACTCCGACGGCGCGGCCTCGTGTTCGTCGGACTCGACGTCATCGGCGATTTCCTGACCGAGATCAATGTGACCTCGCCGACGGGCTTGCGCGAACTCGATGCGGCTTTCGGGCTCAACATCGCGGGTCGCCTGTTCGATTGCCTTGAAGCGGCACGCGCGTGAATCGTGGCGGTTCAACCGGCGCCGCCGACCGGCTCGGTGTCACCTTGCTGTTTTCCGTGATCGCGCACGCGGTGCTGGCCCTCGGTCTCACGTTCGAATTCGAGAAGCCCGCGCCAACGCTGCCATCGCTCGATGTGATCCTGGTGCATTCGGCCAACAGCACTGCGCCGAAGAATGCCGACTTCCTGGCGCAGGCGAACAACAGCGGCGGCGGCGAATCGTTGAAAGCGAAGCGCCCCTCGGCACCGGTGTCCGGACTTATTCCGGAACCGACGGAGGGCCTGTCCCCGCTGCCCATGACCGCGAGCAACCCTGCACCGAAACCACCCGCTGCCCTTGAGCGCCTGACGCAGGAAAAATCCGACTTCAGCGTCGCCCGGGTGACCGAAACCACGGATCCATCCGACCTGCCCGTGCCGAGCACGCGCGAAGAAATCGACCGCAAACTCGAAATGGCGCGCCTCGCCGAGGAAATACGGCGCGATTCCGAGCGCTACGCAAAACGCCCCAAGCGCAAGTACATTTCGGCCAATACCAAGGAATATGCCTACGCAAGCTACATGCGCGAATGGGTCGCGCGCATCGAGCGCCTGGGAAATCTCAACTATCCCGACGAGGCACGCCGACGGCAATTGCACGGCGAACTGGTGCTTACCGTCGGCCTCGACCGCAATGGCGACATCAAGAGCGTGGACATCATCAAGTCGAGCCGTCACAAGGTTCTCGATGACGCGGCGATCCGCATCGTGCACCTCGCGGCTCCGTTTCCGCCGATACCGCGAACGACAGACAATCTTGATGAGCTCTATATCACGCGTACCTGGCAGTTCCTGCCCGGCGACATCCTTCGCAACCGATAACCCGGGACGCTCAGCCGCAACAGCAGACTGTCGAGCAAGCCGGTCGTCCTCAATTCACGGGCCGGCTCTTCACAGTCGTTTGCGAGTGTTTCCAGTCACGCCGCGGACAGGGACCACGAACGTCGCTGCGCTACAATGGCTCCATGGAACCGACTCCGCTTTCCAATCAGCTGTTGATTGCGATGCCGGCGCTGCGCGATCCCAATTTTGCGCGTGGCGTGACCCTGCTCTGCCAACATGGGGAAGGCGGGGCGATGGGTCTGCTGATCAACCGGCTGTCGGAATATCGACTCGGCGACGTGCTCTCGCAGATGAATCTGAGTTCGGATCATGCCAATGTCTGCGACGCACCGGTGCTGATTGGCGGTCCGGTGCAGCCGGAGCGCGGTTTTGTCCTGCATTCACCCCAGGGCGAGTGGGAATCTTCGTTCCCGATTTCCGACGCGGTTCGCGTAACCACGTCGCGGGACATCCTCATCGCGATCGCCGCGGGTGAGGGTCCGCAGCATGCCGTGGTGGCGCTGGGCTATTCGGGCTGGAATCCCGGCCAACTCGAACAGGAATTGCGCGACAACACCTGGCTGACGGCACCGGTCACCGATCAGATCCTGTTTGAAATGCCGCTCGAGAACCGCTGGGAAGCCGCCGCCGCACTCGTCGGCGTGAACCTGACCCGGCTTGCGACTTATGCCGGCCACGCATGAGGCCGCTGCGCGCGGCGCTGCAAACGGGAACGGCGCGATGCTCGGTTTCGATATCGGCACCCGGGTTATCGGTGTCGCAGTCGGCAATCGCCTGCTCGGGACGGCACGTGCGGTGGCGACATTGCGAAATCGGGATGGAACTCCGGACTGGAGCGTTCTTGATTCTCTGGTACGGGAGTGGCAGCCGCAGGCGTTCGTGGTTGGACTTCCGTTAACCCTCGACGGCAGTGAGCAGCACATGACCGCAGTGGCGCGTGCGTTTGCCGCCGCGCTGGAAGCCCGCTACGCGAAGCCAGTGCATTCGGTTGACGAGCGCTACACCTCGCGCGCCGCCACCGACCGTTTTGCGGCGCGCCGCGCACACGGTGTGGCGCGGCGCAAGCATGCCCAGGCCATCGATGCGATTGCCGCAGAAGTCATTCTCGAAGCGTGGTTCGCCGAGGCCGCCGATGGAACGCGCTGAATCACCGTCCGGCGTATTTTCCCAGATCGACGAAAACGGACATTTGCGTCACCTGATCACGCTCGAGGGGCTCGGGCGCAAGCGCATCGAAGGACTGATCGATCTCGCTGCCGAACTGCGGGAACGCTGCAAGCGCGGCGCGCGGCGCCTGCCGTTGCTCGATGATCGTACGATCATCAGCCTCTTCTACGAACCATCCACGCGCACGCGCGTGAGTTTCGAACTCGCGGCGCGCCGCCTTGGCGCCCAGCAGGTGAATTTCGACCTGGCCAACTCGTCGACCAGCAAGGGCGAGAATCTCGCCGATACGCTGGCGACGCTCGAAGCAATGGGCTGCGATGCCTTCGTGATCCGCCACAGCGAAAACGGGATGCCCGAACGCCTGGCAGCGAACGCGCACGGCGCCGCCGTGATCAACGCCGGCGATGGCAATCACGCGCATCCGACGCAGGGCCTGCTCGACATGCTGACCATTCGCGATCGCAAGGGGCGAATCGATGGATTGAACGTCCTAATCTGCGGCGATATCCGCCATTCCAGGGTGGCGCGATCCGATGTCCACGCACTGCGCGCGCTCGGTGCGGGCCGGGTCCGCCTGTGTGGTCCACGCGTTCTGCTGCCTCAGGCGGGGGATTTCGAGGGTTGCGAAATCACCGAGGATTTCGACGCCGCGCTCGATGCGACCGACGTGGTGATCATGCTGCGGTTGCAAAAGGAACGAATGCGCGAGGTCAGTGCAACGGACACTTCCGATTATCCCAGCCACTATGGTCTCGATGCGGTACGTCTCGCTCGCGCGCGGCGGGATGCGTTGGTCATGCACCCCGGTCCGATGAACCGCGGAATCGAAATCAGCGCCGATGTTGCCGACGGCAGTCAATCGGCGATTCTGGAACAGGTTGCCAACGGAATTTTCGTGCGGATGGCCGTCCTCGCCACCTTGCTGCGCGAAGACGAGCCCGGCGCGGTCTCTGCGTGATGCGCGCAGCGAGTGGTCTTGCATGGCGCCGCTATCGTTGAGAGCGGATTCGTTGCACGGTTGCCTACGGGATCCGATGACCGTGGCTGTTCTAGGAAAACTGGTCTGTCGCGTCGGATGTAGTCAGCCACACGGGTCCTGTCGGCGAATTCGTTGCGACAGCGCGCTTCGTCGGAAACCAGGACGATCGCGATCGCTTCCGTAACTCTAACCGTCGCGGGCGATGATCCAGCGGCGCCCTTCCCAGCCGGGACCCGCGGCGCGATCCTCGTGCGTGCTCACGACACGCAAGTCGGGGCGATTGAGCAGCAGGCGAGACACACGCGTTTCCGGCAGCGCATGCATCTCGAAGACGGTGGCACGACGCCAAATCACGCGGCGCAACGGATTCAGCCAGCGATTCGACGCACGCGCGAACAGACGGCCACGCACGCTTGCATCGGCACCGCTTACGAACTGGAAAGCGGCGACACCACCGGGCGAGAGCACGCGCAGGAACTCCGCGATGTATCCCTCCGCCAGCTCGGAAGGCATGTGCTGCAGGGTCATGCATGAGTAAACCAGATCGACGCTTGAATCCGCGATGCCGTCGAGAGAAGGCAACGCATTCTCGCGAAATTCGACGTTGTCCAGGTCGCGGTTGAGCGATCGCGCCGTCTCGATCATGGCCGGCGCGACATCGACGCCGAGCACCCGCGTGAAGTGACTGGCAAGCGCGCGAGTCAGGCGCCCTGCGCCGCAGCCGAAATCGAGCGCCAACTGTCGCGCTTGCGGCAGGTCGATGGCGGCCAAGGCGCCCATCTGGGTGTCGATTTCCAGCTTGCCGGTGGCGAAAAACTCCTCATTGCGCCAGCGGTTCCCGCGCTTGAGCGGGTGCGACAGAATCGCCCAGAAAGGATCTTCCCGACCCAGCTCCGACCAGACGCGTCGAAGTCGGTCGAGATCGGCATTCACGTCTCGGCCAATTCGACACCGTCCATGCCCTGCGAAAGCGAATGCGCATCGCCGCCCTGGGCCAGTTTGATCTTGAGGCGAACCTCGTTGGTGGAATCGGCGTGACGCAATGCATCCTCGTAAGAGATCTCGCCCGCGTGATAGAGCTCGACCAGACTTTGATCGAACGTGCGCATGCCGAGATTGGTCGACTCCTTCATGACGTCCTTGAGCTTGTGGATTTCACCTTGACGGATGTAATCCTGCATCAGCGGCGTACCGAGCAGGACCTCCACGGCGACACGCCGTGCCTTGCCGTCGGGCGTCGGAATCAGCTGCTGCGCGACCACGCCCTTGAGATTCAGGGACAGGTCCATGAACAGTTGTGAGCGCCGATCCTCGGAGAAGAAGTGAATGATGCGGTCCATGGCCTGATTGGCGTTGTTCGCATGCAGCGTGCACAGGCACAGATGTCCGGTCTCGGCGAAATTGATCGCATGTTCCATGGTTTCGCGCGTGCGCACCTCACCGATCATGATGACATCGGGCGCCTGCCGCAGCGTGTTCTTGAGTGCGTTCTCCCAGGAGTCCGTGTCGATGCCGAGCTCACGCTGGGTAATGATGCAGCCGGCGTGTTGATGCACGTACTCGATCGGATCCTCGATGGTGATGATGTGGCCGGTTGAATTCTGGTTGCGATAGCCGATCATCGAGGCGAGCGAGGTCGATTTGCCCGCGCCGGTTGCGCCGACAAACATGACGATGCCGCGCTTGGTCATTGCCAGCTGACGGATGATCGGCGGCAGGTTCAATTCCTCGATGGTCGGAATTGCGGTCTCGATGCGGCGCAGCACCATGCCGACACAGTTGCGCTGATAAAAGCACGACACGCGAAAGCGGCCAACGCCGTGCGCGGAAATTGCGAACTGGCATTCGTGGGTCTTCTCGAATTCCTCGCGCTGCGACGGCGTCATGACATTGAGCACCATGTCGCGCGCCTGCTGCCCTGTCAGTGCGGTCTGCGTGACCGGCGCGATGCGGCCGTTGACCTTCATGGACGGCGGCACACCGGCCGTGATGAACAGGTCGGATGCCTTCTTGTGCACCATCAACTTCAGGAACGAACTGAAATCGAATGAGCTCATGGCGAGTCTCCCAGCCGCGCAGTTTGCGACGCGCCACATACTACACCGCGACCGCGCCGGTATCTCACGACCCGCTCACAGCGCAGGCCGATTCCGGGCATCGCAATGCCCTTGCCGCGGACGGGAAAATGAATGCCACGCGGCGCCTACGCCGTCAGCGGAACGTGTCCTTGTTCTTGGCATAGTCGATCGCGATCTGGCGCGTCACCAGGCCGCGGCGAACCAGATCCTGCAGGCATTGATCGAGCGTCTGCATGCCGTGCTGGCTGCCGGTCTGGATCGAGGAGTACATCTGCGCAACCTTGTCTTCGCGGATCAGGTTGCGGATCGCCGGGATGCCCACCATGATCTCGTGCGCAGCGACGCGGCCACCGCCGACCTTCTTGAGCAGCGTCTGGGAAATGACCGCTCGCAGCGATTCGGACAGCATCGAGCGCACCATCGCCTTCTCGCCTGCCGGGAACACATCGATGACGCGATCGATGGTCTTTGCCGCCGAACTCGTGTGCAGCGTCGCAAACACCAGGTGACCCGTTTCTGCGGCTGTCAATGCGAGGCGGATGGTTTCGATGTCGCGCATTTCGCCGACCAGGATGAAATCGGGATCCTCGCGCAAAGCCGAACGCAACGCTTCGGAGAACCCGTGCGTGTCGCGATGCACCTCGCGCTGGTTGATCAGGCATTTCTGCGAGGTGTGCACGAATTCGATCGGATCCTCGATCGTGAGGATATGGCCGTATTCGTTCTTGTTGACGTGATCGACCATCGCGGCAAGCGTGGTCGACTTGCCCGAGCCGGTCGGCCCCGTGACCAGGATCAATCCCTGCGGTTGGGAAATGAGTTCCTTGAAAATCTTGGGCGCACCGAGATCCTCGAGCGTCAGCACTTCGGACGGAATCGTGCGAAACACCGCACCGGCGCCGCGATTCTGGTTGAACGCATTCACGCGAAAACGAGCCAGGCCCGGAATCTCGAACGAGAAATCCACTTCGAGGAATTCCTCGTAGTCGCGCCGCACCTTGTCCGACATGATGTCGTACACGAGCGCATGGACCTGCTTGTGGTCGAATGCCGGAATGTTGATGCGCCGCACGTCGCCGTCGACGCGGATCATCGGCGGCAACCCGGCCGACAGGTGCAGGTCGGACGCCTTGTTCTTGACAGAAAAAGCCAGCAGTTCGGCAATATCCATGCGAGCATCCCCTCGTTACCGTTCAGTGCGGCGTGGTCTATCCTGCGCAGGCGACCGTGGCCCCCACGTTCCAGTATAGCTCGCCGTTTTGGGCATTATTGCCGCTTCGAACATGAAATCCGTGGAACCCGTCTACAGTCTGGTCACGCGACGCATCGCGACCGCCGCCACGAACTCGCGCACCCACCGGGCTGTTCGCCTGCTCGCGGTCAGCAAGGGCCAGCCCGCGGCCGCGATCCGCAGGCTCGCCGGACTCGGGCAGCGCGCGTTCGGCGAGAACTTCGTGCAGGAGGCGCTTGCCAAACAGGGACAGATGTCCGACCTCAAGCTTGAATGGCACATGATCGGCCCCCTGCAATCGAACAAGTGTCGGCAGGTGGCCCGACACTTCGACTGGCTGCAAAGTCTCGATCGGCCAAAGTTGATCGAACCGCTTTCACTCGAGCGACCATCGGATCTTCCCGCGCTGAATGTGCTTATCCAGGTCAATATCGATGCCGAATCGAGCAAATCCGGCTGCGTTCCAGACGAGGTTCCGGATCTTGCCAGCCGCATTGTTGCCGCACCCGGCTTGCGCCTGCGCGGCTTGATGGTGATACCCAATCCGCATCTCGGTGCAGACGTGCGTCGCGGCGCCTTCTTGCGCTCGCGCAAGCTGTTTCAGACTCTGCACGCCGATCATCCCGGCGTCGATACGCTGTCGATGGGCATGTCGGAGGATTTCGAACTCGCCATCGAAGAAGGCGCCACCATGGTGCGGATCGGGACAGCCTTGTTCGGGCCGCGGATGCAGCGTTGAAGTCCAACGAGCACAGCGCGTTCGCAGCAGCGGTTCGGCGTATAGTCGGGCCACTTCGCCCGATGCGATGAGCGAAGACAGTCGCAAACCACTCGTTACCAGGGGAAATACCATGAAAATCATGACTCTGTGCGTCTCGTCGGCGCTCGCACTCTCGGCCGTCACCAGCACGCTCGCGGCGGAAGCGAACAAGGCCGTCGTCTCGCGCGATTACACCGATACCGTGGCGCCCGCCGATCAGCAGGCCTACGAGGCCGGTTCCAAGGCCTACAACCAGTGCCTGCGCGAGCACGGATCCAAACATGCATGGACCGCGTGGGTGCATGAAACAGGGAACGTGTACCAGTATTCCTACGTCGCCGGCCCCTACACCTGGGCGGATTTCGACACGATGCACACGGTCGGCAAAGCCTGCGACGCGACCTGGCGTTCGCAGGCCAACCCGCACCTCAAGAGCGAAATCAGTGTGTTCATGGTCGATCAGCCGGATATGAGCCATATGCCCAAGGACTGGGACAAGCAGGCGCCGCCCGCGTTGATTCAAGTCACCTACTTCAGTCTCAACCCGGGGCACGCCGACGATGAGGCATTTACCTCGAGCGTGAAGAAGATTACTGCTGCGGCGGCGAAGGCCAACTGGCCGTACTACTACCGCACGCTGCAAGTGCAGTACGGCGACGCAGGTGCTCCCGATTACATCGTGGTGTGGCCTGGCAAAAGCTGGGCCGATCTTGGCGCGGAAGCCGATCCGAGCTTCTGGAAGATGGTCGAAGGCGTGTACGGCAAGGCCGACGCCGCTTCATTGCGCAAGGCCTTGAACAATGCGATCAAGGATTCGTCCTCGCACGTGGACAGCTACAGCGCCGAACTGAGCTATAGCGCGGGCCAGTAATTCCGAGCCTTGCGTCCCCGGGCGGCCCGCGAGAGGCCGTCCGGATTCGGGCGCTGTTCGCAGCGTGCCCCGTCGCAGCATCCGCGACCCTGACCGGGTGCGCCTCGCACCTGCTTGAACTCGGCTTGTTATGCTTGCCTCTTTCCGGCCGCATCAACCGCTGTCGCATGCCATCCAGTCCCGAGTCCCGAGTCGCCAGTTGCGAGTTTCCAGGAATCGCCTTCATCGGTGGCGGCAACATGGCGCGCAGCCTCATCGGGGCGCTGCTGCAAGGAGTCGGCAAGCCGGGCTCGATAGCCGTTGCCGAACCCGATGCCAGATCGCGCGCAGCACTTGAACGCGATTTCGAGGTGGCGGTGCACGAACGCAATGCCGATGCCGTGCACGACGCCGCGATCATTGTGCTCGCGGTCAAACCCCAGGTCATGCATGCCGTGTGCGCCGACATCGCGCCGGCCCTCGGCGATCGCCGGCCATTGCTGATCTCGATCGCCGCCGGCATCCGGCTCGATCAGCTGCACCACTGGTTGGCAGCCGATTTCGCGATCGTGCGCGCGATGCCCAACACGCCCGCACTGATCGGCGCAGGCGTGACCGGACTCGTCGCCAACGCCCTTGTCGATGCAACGCAACGTGCGCAGACCGAAGCGGTCCTTGCCGCAGCCGGGCGCACGGTCTGGATCGAGCGTGAGGAGTTGATGGACACCGTTACCGCGGTTTCGGGCTCGGGTCCGGCCTATTTTTTTCTGCTGGTCGAAGCGCTCGAGGAGGCCGCGGTGGCCCAGGGCCTGCCGCGCGCTGCCGCACGCATTCTCGCAACGCGCACGTGTCTCGGTGCCGGCCGTATGCTGACCGAAGGCACCGATACACCGGGTGATCTGCGCAAGCGCGTCACCTCGCCGGGCGGCACGACCCAGGCCGCGCTCGAAACGTTTGCCGCTGCCGATTTCCGCGCGCTGGTGGCGCGCGTCGTCGCAGCCGCAACCGAGCGCGGACGCGAGCTGTCCGAGCATCTGGATTGAATGGGAAAGCCGCAGTGACGACGGACAGTTTCTGACATGGGCTATCTCGCCAACGCCGGCCAGATCCTGATCGACTTCGCTTTCGGCGCGCTGATCGCGCTGTTCGTGCTGCGCGTGTTGCTGCAATGCGTGCACGCGAATTTCTACAATCCGATCTGCCAGTTTCTGTACAAGGTCACCAATCCGTTGCTGATGCCGTTGCGTCGGGTGATTCCGTCCTGGCGCAATCTCGATCTCGCCGGCGTCGTGATCGCATGGCTGCTGACTGCATTCAAACTCGTGTTGCTGTATGCGACGCTCGGTGTGGCACTCGGTCTCGCCGGCCTCGCGCTCATGGCGCTGGCCGATCTGATCGGCTTCGTGCTGATGATCTATCTCGGTTTGATCCTCGCGCGCGTGGTGCTGAGTTTTCTCAATACCGACAATCGCCATCCGCTGATCCCGCTGATCATCCAGCTCACCAATCCGATCCTCAAACCGATCCAGCGCCACCTGCCGGTTTTCGGCGGCATCGATTTCTCGCCGGTGGCGGCTTGGCTGATCATCCTGCTCGCGCGCGTGCTGATCGTGCAGCCGTTGCTGGATGCCGGTTTGCACCTCGCCCAGGCCTGAATCGGCTTCTGCCGCCCCGATCCATACGCTGGCGCCGGCTGTCACGGCTTGCCGTCATCGCCCGCTTTTCGCGCCCGTCTGCGTGTATCCCGACAGACTACCTGCATCGGGATCACATCATGCACTCCGCCGTCCGATTGTCCGTGCGAGCACTGCTCGCCATCACCCTCGCTGCTGCCGGCGTCTATTCGGGCACACCGGCACAGGCCGCCGTACTCTGCGTCAACAGTGCCTCCAGCCTGCGCAGCGCACTCACCATCGCCGAGGCGAACGGCGTGGACGACACCATCAAGATCGCACGCGGCACCTATCAGGCCGGCGGCAGCGAGTTCTACTACTACGCGACCGAGGCACACTCCCTCGATATCGCCGGCGGCTACAACGCCGACTGCTCGGCGCGCATCCGCAATCCGGTGCTGACCGTACTCGACGGCGGCGGCCAGTCCTCGGTCATGATCGCCGAGAGCACCCAGGGAGCGGTCGCGATCCGCTATCTGACGTTCCAGAACGGCCTCAGCACCGGCATCCGTGGCGGCGGCTTGGATGTCAACGGCAGCAACGGCGACGACGGCGATGTCACTATCGGCGCAAACATCTTCCGCAACAACCACGCGACCAGCTACGGCGGCGGACTCGAGGCCGGCGACGGCGGGCCATCGACATTGCTGGTGCGCAACAATCTCTTCTTCGGCAACAGCGCCGGCATCAGTGATGGTGCCGCGGAGTTGGTGAGCAACGGCGCCAACGCCTATTTCACCAACAACACCGTCGTCGGCAACACGGCCGAGGGCAACGGCAATGTCAATGGCGGCGTTTCGTTCGGGGGTTCGGCAACGTTCGATATCAGCAACAGCGTTTTCTGGAGCAACGACGGCAACGATCTGCACATCGACAACGCAGTGCTGATCGACAACGATTACGGAACCATCAATATTCCACCGCCATCCGGCAGTGTCGGCAATGTCAGCATCGATCCGTTGTTTGCCGGCACGGACGATTTCCATCTGCTGCCGGTGTCGCCCCTGCTGGCTGCCGGCGCGCTGATTCCGCCGGGCGGCCTGTCGAACTACGACATCGAAGGCCACGATCGGGTCTACCGCTTCGGCGTGGACATGGGTGCCTATGAGCGCGGCGATGCCATCTTCGACGATGGCTACGAGTAGCCGTGCCGGGTCGATCCAGTCGACCCCTGGATCGGCACGACCATGAGTCCACTGCCGGTCGCATCGGCGCTGGGTATCGCCCTGTCTGGAGGGGTGCTTCTCATCCTGTCGATCCGGCGCGTGCTCGGCATGGTGCGCGACAGCGTGATCGCGCGCTTGCCCGCCGCGGCGGAACAGGAGGTGACCTTCGCGCAGGGCGGTCGGTTCGTTCTTTGCGTCGAACATCCACGCTTTGACACCGCTTTGCGGGGCGCCCGCTATGCGATGTACGACACCCGTCGGCGCCAAGCTGCGCTCCGCGCCGATCCTGTTCCGGCCCACCGTGTCCGGGGTTTCCGGCATCCGCATCTCGCTGTGGGCTTTCGATGTGCCGCAACCAGGACGCTATCGGTTGGCGGTCGACGGCATCGCGACAGCTGACGATGCGTCCCGCTGCGCGATCGTGTTCGCACAAGCGTTCGCCGGACGTTTGGTCCTGGTCATTCTCGGCATCGTGCTCGTCAGCGACGCCCTGATCGGTGGCCTGGTACTGGCTGCGCTGGGCACTCCTCTCGATAACGATCAGCTCAACTGATTGCATCGGCACTGCCGCAGTGTTCCTGCGCCGGAAAGTCTTTGCCCGCTTTTCCCGCCGGTTTGCGTGTTCCTGACCGGCAAGGGAGGCAATTGGCCTCTGTCGAGAGGAAACACGGCCATGCAACGAGAAAAGCGGATCCGATTTGGTGCGCGACGTGCGCGATGGTCATGCGGGATCCTTGCGACACTGCTCCTCGCGGCCGGGAAAGCCCGGGCAACGGAGGTGTGCGTCAGCAACGACTCGGAGTTTGCCGCGGCAGCCTACGACGCGACCTATTTGCAATCCACGATCAAGCTCGTCCAGGGCACCTACCACATCGCAGGAACGACCTTGGACGAGAATGTCTCCGGCGGCGCCTATGGTTTTCGTGGCTTCTCGCTGCTCGGCGGCTACACGGCCAACTGTGCGTCACGGCAGATCGATCCAGCCAACACACACATCGTGAGTGCTGCACCAGCATCGTTCTCTGCCGAAATGGTCGGCAACCTCACCATCGAGGGAATCGGTTTCACCGGATCCGCCGCCGGCGTCGATCTGGGCTGGAGGGATTACGAAAATGATATTCCGGGATCGGTGCAACTGATATTTCGCCGCAACGCGGTCAGCGGAAGCCACGGAATTCCCGTCTCGATCGACTGGGTGGCGGACAATTCACATACATTGAGTGCGCATCTGGTCAACAACCTGATCCACGACAATCCGGGCGGTGACGGAGGAAACCGGTGCGCGATCGAAATCTCGACATCGGACAATCCCGATGCAAGCTTCGATCTGGTCAACAACACGATCGTCGACAACAGCGTCGGCGACGGCGGTCTCTGCGCCGATCGTGAAGGTGGAGGCGGCGGGAGCGTGCGTGGCTACAACAATATCATCTACGGCAACACCGGCTACGACGTGGCCAGTCATGCGGCACTTTTCCTTGTCGACAACGTGATCGGAACACATAGCAGCTATCCTGTCGGCACCTTCGAAATCGGCACGCTGACCGGCGACCCACAGCTCGACGGCAGTTACCGCCCGATCGAGTCGCCCGCGTCGCCGGTCATCAACTCGGGTTCCAACGAAGTCCCCGGCGGATTGCCCACGCACGATCTCGACGGCGGGCCGCGTGTGGTCGGCACCACGGTCGATCGCGGCGCCTACGAGTCGACCATCAACGATGCGTTCCTGCAGACCGTCACCAATACAAATGATTCCGGCAACGGCTCCTTGCGCGCGGCAATTGCCGGCGCCAACGCAAATGGCAGCACCGGCGCGCTGATTTCCTTCGATATCGGATCCGGCTGCGGGCCGCACGTGATCACGTTGACTTCGCCGCTGCCCGACATCACCGCGCCGGTGATCATCAACGGCTTCACGCAAACCGGCGCCTCGCCGAACGATCTCGATACCGGCAACGACGCGACGATCTGCGTGATTCTCGATGCCGGCAGCAGCGGCAATCCGCCGGACCATGCCATCGGCACCGCGAGCAATGCGCCGGCGGGCACCGAGGTCACGATCAAGGGGCTCGCGTTCAGCGCATTCCCCGGTGCCGCGATCGATCTGCAGGGCGGCGGCGGCCACGAAATCGCGGGCAACCATTTCGGCGGCAGTGTCAGCGGCTACGGCCTGGGCTCGAACGGAACCAACATCCGCCTCGGCATCGCCACGCACGATGTCATCATCGGCGGCGACGATGTCGCCAACCGCAACCTCATCGGCGGCGCATTCGGCGATGGCATCGTGCTGCAGGGTGGAGGTTCCGGCCCGACTGCGCTCGGCAGCTACAACGATCAGGTGTTGAACAACTACATCGGCATCGGCTGGAGCCAGGGTGTATACATCCAGCGCAGCAACGGCGGTCAGGGCATCCACGTGCTCGGTCACGACAATACGCTCAGCGGAAATCTGATCGGCACCAACACCGGCAGTGGCGTTCTGCTCGATGGCGGCGCGGCCGCGGGAAACCTGCTCGACGGACAATTTCATCGGGGCCGACGCAGTCCGGTGTGAGCTTTGGCAACTTCGGGCGCGGCATCCACTTCATCGGCGAAACCGGCGCCGCGCCGCACGACAACACCGTGCGCAACAACATCATCGCGAACAACGGCCGTGCCGGCATCTGGGTGCAGATCGGCCAGCACAACAAGCTGCGCAAGAATGCGATCTACGACAACGCGGCACTCGGTATCGACATCGCCGGCGGCGGAGTGACGCCGAACGACGACGACGGCGGTCTGCAACTGGACGACTACGGCAACCGCGGCCAGAACTTTCCGGTGCTGACCAGTGCGGCCGGCGGCGCCGACCAACGGCCGGGTGGTCGGCACATTGACGACTACCCCGGGCGACTACACCGTCGATTTCTACGTCGGCGCAGGTTGCGACGGTTCCGGTTATGGAGAAGGCCGGATCTGGCTCAAGGGCGCCACGGTCACGGTGCCGCAGCCGCAGGTCGGCGATCAGGGCACCGCGAACTTCGCGATCGCAATCACGGCTCCGGTGCCGTTGACGACCGGCGAGGCGATCACCGCGACCGCGACCGACACCGCCGGCGACACCTCCGAGTTCTCGGCCTGCACGAGCTACATCAACGACAGCATCTTCGCCAACGGCTTCGACCCGCCGCCGGCGTGATCACGAACCACCGCCGAGCGCGCCCGGATTTCCCGAAGGTTTGCGTATTCGGTGATGAACGTCCCGATTGGAGCAGCCAGCATGTCCATCCCCATCAAGCCTTCGACCTTCCGCGCAAGCTCGCACATGGCGCTCACGATCTTGTTGTTCTCGGTTGCCCTCGCCGGACCTGCCCAGGCACACACGTTCTGCGTCTCCAACGCCTCGCAATTGCAGGCTGCACTGGAGAACGCCTCGGATGGCGGCATGTACAACGGCGAAGACAACTATGTCCACGTCGTTCAGGGTACCTACCAAACCGGCGCCGCAACCGGCAATGCTCCTTTCTTCTTCTATTCCTCCGCGTCGACGCATTTCCTTTTCATCAGCGGCGGCTACAGCGAGAACTGCAGCTCGCAACTCCACCGGGCAGCCCTGACGGTACTCGATGGCCGCGGCGTTACCGGCGTGCTCGAACTGCGCAACGTGGACGGCGACATCGACGTGGAGGACGTGACGCTTGAGAACGGCGAAAGCGACGAGCCGGGGGCCGGCCTGCAGGTCAACTATCTGATCACGGTCAATGCCTCGGTGCAGATCAACCGGACCATCATTCTCGACAACCATTCCACGGCCAGCGGCGGCGGCCTGTACGCGTCTGCCGCGGGTGACTATCTGTTTCTGCAAGCCAACCTGATTGCCGGCAACAGTGCGGATCTGTCGTACGGCGCGGGCTATGTGACCGGCTATGGCCAGTTCAACAGCCTGTACAACAATACCGTCACGGGCAACACCACGACTTATGCGGACGACCCGACCGGCGGCTTGTATTGCGGCGGCACTACGTCCTGTCAGATCTTCAACAGTATCTTCTGGAACAACACGCACTTCGGTCTCTATCTCGGCGACGCCGGCGCCGTTCTTTCGCACAACGATTACGGCACGCTCGGCGGCACGGCCCCCGCGATCGACGACCTGAACCTGTCGGTCGCGCCGCAATTCGTCGATGCCGCGAACGGCGACTTCCACCTCGCAGGCGACTCGCCGTTGCTCGGCTACGGCCTGCCGCTCGGATCCATTTTCGATCTCGACGGCAACACGTTTCCGCTCAGTGGCGGGCTCGACCTCGGCGCTTATTCGCAAACGGTCTTCAGCGACGGATTCGATAACTGAGGCCGTGCGGCCGTCAAACGGACGGCCGATGGCAGATCGGGTAATCAGTCAACGCGCCGTATTTCCGGCGATGGCCTCTGGGGGTCCGCCCTGAGTTTCGCAAGCGCCTCGCGCGCCGCATGGGTACGCGAATCCGCGGGGCCCAGAAAGCGCTCGCGGATTTCCACGGCCTCGGTTGCGAGTCGCAGGCTTTCCTTGCGATCGCTGCTGCGAGTCGCAAGCAACGACGCCAGATCCAGACGCGTCGTCGCCGCAAGCGGGTGTTCGGCGTGCGCAATGTAACCCGCGAACGAGGCCAGCGCCGCGCGCAACTCGCGTTCCGCACCCATGGCAGTCACCGCTGTCGCGCAAGGCCAGCCCAAGGCAATGATGCGCCACCGCCGCATAACGGGTGTTCTCGCCGTACAGCGTGCGCGCCGTTTCCAGGGCCTTGCGATCAAGTCTCGCAGCACCGGCCGGATCACCACGCAAACGCCGGATCTCGCCCAGACGATAGTCGTCGACGACGTCTTCGGTGTCCCGCTTCATGTCTGCCGCTCGTACTTCCGCTAGTTCGCGTTCCGCAGCCGGAAGGTCGCCGCGCAGGCCATGCAAATAGCCGAGATTGCCGATTGCCATGAGCGTGCCCGCATAGTCATGCCCGTATTTGGTTTCCCAGATCTGCCGCGCCTCGGAGAAGCTGCGTTCGGCCGCATCGAGATCACCGCTGTCGGCGAGCACCAGGCCGAGATTGATCAGCGTGCCGGCAATCGCCGGATGCCGGTCGCCGAGTGCCTTGCGCTGTGTTGCCAGGACCTCTTCCAGCAACTTCCTGGCTTCCACGTAATGCCCCAGATGAAATTCCGCAAGCGCGAGCGCCCGTTGATTGCCAAGCGTATCGGCGTGATCGGCACCCAGAACCCGCCGATAAATCACCAATGCCTGTCGCGTCTGGTTTTCGGCCTCGATGTAACGTGACCGGGTCTGCAGCACCATTGCGATGTTCGAGCGCGCCCGTGCGACATCCAGGTCGTCGGTCGGCGTGCAAGCGCCATATCGAGGGCATCGCGATAGTGCGTTTCGGCCTCATCGAGCCGATCCAGACCCCAACTCGCGCCGCCGGCAAGTGTCGCCGCCTGATAGCGGGTTTCCGCGTCGAGGTTCGGAACGCTTGGTCAGCGCAAGATCGGCAACGGCATAGCGCTCGGCTGCGACGAAGTCACGGGCATCCATCGCGATGGCACCCCGTACATGCAAGGCGCCGGACTTGATTTGTGCACGCGAGGGAGTGGGAGACAAGGCGTCGAGCCGGGCATATCGCCTCGTCCGCCAACACGGTGGCTGACTTCAGATCGCCGAGCGCGCGTAGCGTATTGGCGCGGTCGATTTCGGTCTGCGTCAACAGGAGCGGGCGATCGAACTTGCCGAGTGCACCAATTGCGGTCGCCTGAAGCGCGTTCGCCTCAGCGTACTGGCCGAGCTGATAATAAATGCGGCCAAGTACGCTTTTCAGTTCCGCCTTGAGCGCCGGTTGACTGTCAAAATTACGGTCGACGCGTCGCGCACCCCGTTCGAGAAGTTCGCGCGCAGTGACGTCCCTGCCCTTGGCTTCGCGCGGATCGACCGCGGTGAAGACGCCGAACAGGAAATCCTTCACGGCTGCGGTGGTTTTCGCCTCCTGCAACGCACGTTCGGCAGCGGCTTCGCGCTGGCGCGCCTCCCACGCGACGATGCCTGCGCCGAGCACGATCGCGAGCAGTGCCGTGGCGGCCGCCGAGATCGGCAGCCAGTGCCGGCGCACGAACTTGCGCATGCGCTGGCTGCGCGAGCCGCCACGAATCGGTTTGCCGTCGAGCCAGGCATTGAGGTCATCGGCCAACGCACCAATCGTCGGATAGCGCGCCTCCGGGGGCTTCGCGAGCGCGCGCAGCAGGATCCGCTCGAGATCGCCGCGCAACAGGCGCCGCAGCGATTGCGGTGTTGTGTCCCGTCGGCCTGCGATCATCTCGGGAGAGGCATCGACACGGTCGCTAACGGCTGCTCGCACGAGCGCCTCGACTCAGTGGCTCCGGCGCCTGCTCCACGATGGCCTTGGCAAAACTCACGAGCTTCCCTTCAGCTTGCGGATACGGAAGATGGCCGGTCAGCAGTTCGTACGCGAGCACGCCGAAAGAATAGACATCGGTCGCCGTCGACACCGGATCACCAAGCACCTGTTCGGGAGCGGCGTACTCGCGCGTCATCACACGCCCATGCGCTTCGGTGAGCCCGGTTCCGGGCGCGTCCTCGAGCAACTTGGCGATGCCGAAATCGAGCAGCTTCACCTCCACCATCCGCAGTGACCAGGATATTCGACGGCTTCAGATCCCGATGGATCACGAGATGCCGATGGGCGTAGGCAAGTGCGGAGCATATCTGCAGCAAAAGCCGGATTCGCGCACGCACATCAAGACGACGCGCGTCGCAGTAACGCGTGATCGGCTCGCCTTCGACATACTCCAGCGTGAAATAGGGCATGCCGGCAGCGTCGAGGCCGCCGTCGTGCAACTGCGTGATGTTCGCGTGTGCCAGACGCGCCAGGATCTCGCGTTCGCGCAGGAACCGCTGGCGCGGCGCCGTGCCCACGAAGTCCGCGCGGATGCGCTTGAGTGCGACACGCTGCCCGAAGTCGCCTTCGACACGCTCCGCGAGGTAGACCCGACCCATGCCGCCTTCGCCGAGCAGCCGCAACAGCCTCCAGGGACCGATGCGATCACCCGTCGAGTCGTCGTCCGCGACATCGGTACCGAGCAGATCGCTGACCAGGCAACCGGCGTCGCTGTCGAGAATTGTCGCCGGTTCGCGCTGCGCCTGCAGCAGCGCCTCGACTTCATCGCGCAGGCGCACATCTTCGCCGCAGGCATTTGCAACCCAGGCCGCACGCTCCTCGGTGGATACCTCCTGGCTCCGCAGAAACAGATCCTTGATGCGATTCCAGTCGCTCATCGCGCGGGTACCGCTGGTGTCGCCATGATTTGCTGCAAACACGCGCGTGCGAGTTCCCAATCGCGACGCACCGTGCGCTCATGTCGGCCGAGTTCACCAGCGATCTCGCCGAACGTAAGGCCAGCGAAGAAGTGCCATTCCACAAGTTCCGCAAGACGGGTGTCGCGCCCGGCGAGCGTCGTCAACGCGGCATCGAGTTCGAGCGCCTGCTCGGCGCTGGCATCGCGCGATATCCAGGCTGGCGAGATCGGCATGAACCAATCCGGCACCGCGTTTGGCACTGGCGCGCTTGCGCGCATGATCGACGACGATCTGCCGCATCGCGCGTGCGGCCAGCGCAAAGAAGTGCCCGCGATTGTGGATGTGGTCGATGCGATCGCCGCTCAGGCGCAGATAAAGTTCGCTGACCAGTGCGGTCGGCGACAGCGACGATCCCGGCACGATCCCGCGCTGGCGACGCGCGCAGCGCTTGAGTTCTTCGTAAATCAACCCATACGCGGATTGCTGCGCGCCCGCGTCACCCGAATTCGCGGCATTCAGCAGCTCGGTGATATCGTCGTTATCGCGCATCGGCGTGTGGCATCCAGCAACCCGCGCCGAGTGCTGGCCGGCGCAGCGCTGAAGCCGATTATGCGCCTTCCGGACCGTTGCGCAGCAATCTCGGGCGCGCGGCCGGCTGCCCACGGAATCGAATCGGTGGTCTGCCGGCGAATCGGCGGGAACTCGTCGCAAGCGGCCCGGAAGAGTCCAGCGAAGCAATGCCTGCACGACTCACGCGGATCCGTGTCGCGCGGCCCAACCTGCAATCTCGGCATGCAGCGCGTCGAGGCCGTCGCTGAGCGCAGCCGGGCCGGGTTGCAGGATGATCGACGACTTGATCTCGTGCAGCTCGCCGTTGCGCACCGCCGGGATCGCGTCCCAGCCCGGCCGTGCGGCGACACGTTCGGGGCGGAATTTCTTGCCACACCATGAGCCGAAGATCAGGTCGGGTGCGCGACGCACGACTTCGGCCGGATCGGCAATGATGCGGTTGCGTCCGAGCGACTCGGCAGCGAGCTCCGGAAACACATCGTCGCCGCCGGCAATGCGGATCAGCTCGGCGACCCAGCGAATGCCCGAAAAGATCGGATCGTCCCACTCCTCGAAGTAGACGCGCGGTCGGCGCGGCAAAGTCGCTGCGGCACGTTCGACTTCATCGACATGTGCCTCGGCGCGGCGCGCGAAGGTATCGGCTGCCGCAGCTGCGCCAATCAGCGCACCGAGGCGGCGAACGTAGTCAAGTATGCCGGCGACGCTGCGGTGATTGGCGATCCAGACTTCGACACCCGCCTTGATCAAGTCGCTCGCGATATCGGCCTGCATGTCGGAGAATCCGATCACGAGATCGGGCTCGAGCTTGAGGATTTTGCCGATCTTCGCGCTCGTGAATGCCGAAACGCGCGGCTTTTCGCGGCGTGCTCGCGAGGGACGCACCGTGAATCCGGATATGCCGACGATGCGATCCTGCTCGCCGAGCGCGTACAGCACTTCCGTCGGCTCTTCGGTAAGGCAGACAATGCGCCGCGGACCGATCACGCCATGCTCGGCCGATTCAGCGCGACGCGATGGACGTGATCACGGGTACAGCCACCCTTTCGACCAGCCATCCTCGCCAAGTCGGTAGCAGACACGCTCGTGCAGCCGAAAGCGGGCGCCGTACCAGAACTCCATCCTTACGGGCGCGACCACATATCCGCCCCAGTGCGGCGGCCGGGGCACGGCTTGCCCGGCATACCGGCGTTCCACTTCGTCGAAGCGCATCTGCAGCTCGGCGCGATCAGGCAGAATTTGCGACTGCAGCGACGCCCAGGCGCCAAGCTGGCTCGGTCGCGAACGCGTAGCGAAATAGGCATCGGATTCGGCCGCTTCGAGTTTCGTGGCACGACCTTGTGCGCGCACTTGCACTCCGTCGCCAAGCGTCTTCCAATGCAGGCACAAGGCAACGTCCGCCTTCACGGCGATATCGCCAGCCTTTGTGCTGGCGTAATTGGTGAAAAAACACAGACCGCGCTCATCGACGTGCTTGAGCAACACAATGCGCGCATCCGGACGATCGTCGCTGTCGACCGTGGCCAGCGTCATCGCGGTGGGCTCGGAATCGCCCGCGGCGCGCGCCTCCTCAAGCAATCCTTTCAGGGTTGCGACCGCTTCCTGATACATTGGATCGATTGTCAGCGCGGACCTGCTCATGGGTCGAAATGGTACAGGTTACTCGTCCTCGCTGGTCGAGCGCCTCATCGAAGAGATCCTCCGGCGCGAGGGGAAACGAACCGGATCGCTACTGATCGGCCTTTCCGGTTTGCAAGGCAGCGGCAAGAGCACGCTGGCGCGGCAACTGGTCGACACAGCGGCCCATCGCGATATCGAAGCGATCGAGATGTCGATCGACGACTTTTATCTGACCCGACAGCAGCGGCGGCAACTCGCGCGCACCGTGCACCCACTGCTGGCAACACGCGGCGTACCGGGAACGCACGATCTTGGCTTGCTTGCCGGCACCCTTGCCGCGGTGCGCCAAGCCGCACCGGAACATCCGGCGCGACTGCCGGAGTTCGACAAGGGTCGTGACGGCCGACTGCCCATCTCGCGCTGGCGTTCGATCGCGACGCCCCCGCGCTGGATCATTCTCGAAGGCTGGTGCGTTGGCATCCCGGCCGAATCGTCGGCGGCGCTGAGCAAACCATGCAACGCACTCGAACACAGACGGGACGCCGACGGTTACTGGAGGCGATGGATCAATGCGCGGCTCGCGACAGACTATCGTTCGCTGTGGGCTCGCTTCGACGCACTTATCGCGCTTCAGGCACCTGATTTCGACATCGTTCGAACATGGCGCGAGGAACCAGAGCGCGAATTGCGCAAACACAACGCTCCTGGCGCGATGAGCAGGTCCGAGCTGCGCCAGTTCCTTATGTTTTACGAACGTCTGAGCAGGCAGGCGCTTCGTGCCATGCCCGGAATCGCGGATATCACGATCGCGATAGATCATCAACGCCAGGTGCGAAGCGTAAAGATCTCCGGCGATCGCTGACACTGCTTTCGTCGCCCAAGCACGCGCCGCCGGGTTGCCTCGATCGCTACCGGCGACGAATCCGAATGCAGCGGGCGCGATTGGAAAGCTCGATTATTCGACGACGAAGTTGATGCGCATATTGACGCGCCACTCGGTGACGGTGCCGTCGTTGCCGGTTGCGACCTTGATTTCGTTGATCCAGGCCGATTTGATGTTCTTGACGGTTTTGGACAATTTGGCGAGCCCCTTCTGCACCGCGTCTTCGATCCCTTTCGACGAGGAACTGTTGAGTTCGACGATCTTGGTGACGGACATGGCGTTGCTCCTTCTTGGTGAGGTCGGGGACTATAACAAACCCCCTCCGGTGGAGCGTATCCGACCCGTTGCACCATTCAGGTTGGCCGTGCCTTCCCTGACGCGGGATCCGTCCCATGACCGGGCATGCGGCCGAACTCCGCGCCCGGATCGGCCCTGGTTCAGGGGAATGCCCGCTCGTTTGCACCTTGATTCGGCGGCAATGTACGCAACCAGACGAGGAAAACCACCAGCGCATCGAGAACGATCAGGGCCTGCCACAAATAGAGATGGAACCATTCGAACCATGTGCGGTTCCACTGGCCGAGATAGAAAAGACTGATGATGCGGACCAGATTCAGCGCCTGTATCGCAAGGAAGCCAAGACCGATGCCGATTGCCTTGCGTTTCCAGGGTGCAGGAAAGGCGAGCATGGCCGACACCAGGATGATCACCGCCTCGACGCCGTTGCAGCCACGCTCTATCGAGATGGCAAACCCATTGGTCGCACTGCGAATCACCTTGCCTTGCACGATCACGTGCGCGTCGAACACGCCGATGATCCAGGCGCTGAGGTCCGCAATCAGGGTCGTAAAGGGCACTATCACATGCCGGTCCACCGGGAGCAGAAGCTCAAGCGTGAACAGGACCGCCAGGCAAATCACGAACAGGGTGATGAAACGCAGCATGGCGCAAGGATACGGGATCGCAAGCTGCAAGTGCTGCTAGGATCGGTCGCATGAATCCCGCGCCGAACCTGATCTTCGTGGGCCCGATGGGCGCCGGCAAGACCACGATCGGGCAGCGGACGGCGGCACTTCTCGGGTTGCCGTTTCACGATCTCGATCAGGAAATCGAGTCGCGTACCGGCGCCAGCGTCAATCTGGTGTTCGACGTCGAAGGCGAGCAAGGTTTTCGCAGGCGCGAAACCGCCATTCTGGCCGAGCTTGCTGCCGGTACCGGACTCGTCCTCGCAACCGGTGGTGGCGCGGTGTTGAACGAGGGCAATCGTCGCCTGTTGCAATCACGCGGCTTTGTCGTCTGGCTCGATGCCGAACCGGATGCCCAACTGACCCGCCTTGCGCGCGACCGTCGCCGACCCTTGCTGGCCGGCCCGGATCGTTATCAGCGTCTGCAACGGCTTGCCGCGGAGCGCAGCCCGCTCTATGCCGAAATAGCCGATTTACGCATTCGGTCGAACGACACCGGCAATGGCTTGCAACAGGCACAACGTGTCACGCGGCTGGTTGCCGTGCATTGGCAGCGCAGCGACTCGCACGCCCCCACATGACCACGATCGAGGTCACGCTAGGCCAGCGAAGCTACCCGATCCTGATCGGCTCGGGCCTGCTCGCCGACCCCGCCCAATGGCGAACCATGCTGCACGGGCGGCACGCACTCGTGGTCACCGATGAAACCGTCGCACCCCTCTATCTGGAGCGCGTTCGCACCGGCCTGAACAGCTTGATGCACTCATGCCTGGTTCTGCCGGAAGGCGAACGCCACAAGACACTGGCGAATACCGCCCGGGTATTCGACGCGCTCGCCGCACTCGGCGCGACGCGCGATGCAACGGTGATCGCGCTCGGTGGTGGCGTCGTCGGCGATCTCGCAGGATTTGCCGCGGCCACCTGGATGCGCGGAATCGCGCTGTTGCAGATGCCAACGACCCTGCTCGCGATGATCGATTCCTCGGTTGGCGGCAAGACCGGCGTGAATATCCCGCAGGGCAAGAATCTCATCGGGGCATTTCATCAACCCATTGCCGTGGTCGCCGATTTATCGGCACTCGATACGCTCGCGTTACGCGAATTTCGTTCAGGCCTCGCTGAAATGATCAAGTACGGGGCGATCGTCGATGCATCCTTCCTCGAATGGATCGAATCGAACGCGTGCGAATTGATCGAGGGCGCGGCAGCGATTCGCGAGACGGCGATCGCGCGCTGCTGCCAATACAAGGCCGCAATCGTCTCGCGCGACGAACGCGAACAGGGCGAACGGGCGCTGCTCAATTTCGGTCACACGTTCGCGCACGCCCTTGAGGCCGAATGTGGTTACGGTGTTCTGCTGCACGGCGAGGCAGTTGCGATCGGCATGCTGCTTGCGGCGCGACTGTCCGCTCGCATCGGCTTGGCCCGCGATGCCGACAGCGAACGCCTGCGACGTTTGCTCGAGGGGTGCGGGCTGCCGACCGCCATACCGTCCGGCCTCAGTGTGGATGCCTTGCTGGCGCGGATGCGCCTGGACAAGAAGACTACGGGAGACCGACTGCGCCTGGTGTTGTGGCGCGGATGCGGGCGTGCCGAAATTGTTCCAGACATCGCCGAGCCGGAGCTGCGCGCGGTGTTGCAATCCGCCTCGTGAGAGCACGCCAGGCTTTGCTCGCATTACAATGGCGCAATGCGCATTTTCATGCAGACCAAGGCGCCAATCGACGAAGCGCCACGCTACTATCAGATTGCGCTCGAACAGGACCTGCTCGGCGGTTGGACGCTGTCCCGCGAATGGGGCCGACAGGGCAGTCGCGGCGCGGGCAAACGTGAGGTCTATCTGGACCGTGACGAGGCATTCAACGCCTTCGAACATATTCGCGATGCACAGCTGCGGCGCGGCTTCCAGATCATGTTCCGGCAAGGCTAGGCCGAAATACTTTCAGCCTGCGCCACAGTTTCCGGAATGCGCCATCCGCGAGCGGCAGCGGTGCGAACCGGCCCATCGCGAATGGGCATTCGCACGTCGGCTGGTTTTCCCTAGACGGTATCCATCACTTCTGTGGGCGATCGACCGGATATCATGCCGGCTCCCTCAATTTTCCGGAATGCAACAAGACACCCATGGCGAGCACTGTTTCCGATCACCGCATGCTGCGCGCCTTGCGTCGCGAACCGGTCGACAAGACGCCGGTCTGGATCATGCGCCAGGCAGGGCGTTATCTCCCCGAATACAGGGCAACCCGCGCGCGTGCTGGAAGCTTCCTCGCGCTCGCCAAGACGCCCGAGTTGGCCTGCGAGGTCACCTTGCAGCCGCTTGCGCGGTTTCCACTGGACGCGGCGATCCTTTTTTCGGACATCCTCACGATCCCGGACGCCATGGGGCTGGGCCTTCATTTCGTCGAGGGCGAGGGGCCGAAGTTTCGACGCCCGCTGCGCAGTGCGTCGGAAATTGCAAGGATTGGTGTGCCGGATATGGAGTCGGAACTGCGTTACGTCATGGACGCGGTGCGCTTGATCCGACGCGAACTGGCTGATCGCGTGCCCCTGATCGGATTTGCCGGCAGCCCATGGACGCTGGCCTGCTACATGATCGAAGGCAGCGGTTCGAGCAGCTTTGCACGTGCCAAGGCGCTCGCCCTGGATGATCCGGCGAGCATGCATCGGCTGCTCGATACGCTGGCGCATTCGGTTGCCGAATATCTGTCGGCCCAGATCGCAGCCGGTGCGCAGATCGTGATGGTTTTCGATACCTGGGGCGGACTGTTGGCGCCTGCCCAGTTTCGCGAATTCTCGCTGCAATCCTTGCATCAAATCGCCGCATTGCTCAAGTCCAGCGAAACGACGCGGGATATTCCGCTGATCCTGTTTTCCAAGGGGGCCAATGGCCACCTCGAAGGCCTCGCCGACTCCGGTTGCGATGCGCTCGGACTCGACTGGACGATTGCACTGGGCGATGCCCGCGAACGCGTCGGTACCCGCGTTGCCTTGCAGGGCAATCTCGATCCCGCCGTTCTGCACGCGAGGCCCGAAGTCATTCGCCGGCAAGTCGAGCAGACCTTGAACAGTTTCGGTTCTCATCCGGGGCATGTGTTCAACCTCGGGCATGGCGTCACACCGGATATCGATCCTGACCGCGTGGCAGTTCTCGTCGATGCCGTGCATGAGCTGAGCGCACGTCCAGTCCCCCGTTCGTAACGTTGGCCCGATTGGGCAGCACCAATACCCACGGTTCCGGGCAGGAACGTCGATTTGCAGAACTAAAGATCGCCACACCGTGCTATTGCATGAAACCGACCCCGAATAGACCCCGGGGCGGCCGCCGGAGTAATGTGAGTCACGCCGCACTATTGACCATTCGGTGTACCTTTGGGCGTGGGTTTAGGGTAGATTTGGAAGTAACCACAGGGGTTTACACAATATTCCTATGGCAACACAGATGAATCCGGTGCCACTCCAGGGATTGTCGGGCATTGCCCGGCGCCTGGTGATTGAGGGCGTTCTTGCCGAGGAAGCGGCACGCGAGGCCGTGCGCAATGCGACCGCCCAGAAAGTACCGCTCGGCGCCTACCTGACCGAGAACAGCCTCATCGCGAGCATGCAATTCGCGCGCGCGGCATCGGCCGAATTCGGCGTCCCGCTGCTGGACCTCGAGGCGCTGGATCTGGCGCAGTCGCCAGCACGCCTCGTGAAGGAGGATTTGATCGTCCAGCACAAGGCGTTGCCCTTGTTCAAGCGAGGCAATCGCCTGTTCGTGGGAGTCAGCGACCCGACCCATCTGCATGGCCTGGATGAGATCAAGTTTCAGTCGAATCATCTGATCGAACCGATCCTGGTCGATTCGCGCGCGCTGCAGCGCGCCATCGAACAGGTTCTCAATGCGACCGGACCGGGCATCGAGGGCCTGGAAGATGCCGAAGGCCTCGAACATCTCGAGCATGGCGACGCTTCCGACACGGACACAAGTACCGGAGTCGATGCCAATTCCGCGGAAGACGCGCCAGTCGTCAAGTTCGTCAACAAGGTTCTGGTCGATGCGATCAAACGTGGTGCATCGGACATCCATTTCGAGCCCTACGAGCAGAATTACCGCGTGCGCTTTCGCATGGACGGAATGCTGCGCGCCATGGCCTCGCCACCGGTGAAGTTGAACGCGCGCATTTCATCGCGACTCAAGGTCATGTCGGGCTTGGACATCGCGGAAAAGCGCATACCGCAGGACGGACGCATCAAGCTCAACCTGTCGAAATCGAAATCGATCGATTTCCGTGTGAGCACCTGCCCGACGTTGTTCGGGGAGAAGATCGTGCTGCGCGTGCTCGATGCGGCTGCGGCACGCATGGGCATCGACAAACTCGGCTACGAGGAAGATCAGCGCAAACTTTTCGAGGACGCAATCGAAAAGCCCTACGGCATGGTTCTGGTCACCGGACCGACCGGTTCGGGCAAGACCGTATCGTTGTATACGGCTCTGAATATCCTCAACATCGACGGTCGCAACATCTCGACGGTCGAGGATCCGGTCGAAATCCGGCTGCCAGGCGTCAATCAGGTCCAGATGAATGTGAAGCGGGGCATGACCTTTGCGGTCGCGCTGCGGGCATTCCTGCGCCAGGACCCCGACGTGATCATGGTCGGCGAGATCCGTGATCTGGAAACCGCCGAGATCGCGATAAAAGCCGCCCAGACCGGTCACATGGTGTTGTCGACGCTGCACACCAATGATGCCTCGCAGACTATCGCGAGGCTAATGAACATGGGCGTTGCGCCGTACAACATCACCTCTTCGGTGAGCCTCGTTATCGCGCAACGCCTGGCGCGTAGATTGCATGATTGCAAGCGATCGTTGAATCTGCCGAAACCGGCACTTCTTGCGGAAGGTTTCAGCGAAAAGGCGATCAGTGCGGGGCTGAGTCTCTACGAGGCGGTCGGCTGTGCAAGCTGCAACGAGGGATACAAGGGACGCACCGGCATCTACCAGGTGATGCCGCTGACCGAAGCGATCGCGAATATCGTGCTCGCCGGCGGCGGTGCCAACCAGATTGCCGAGCAGGCGCGCAAGGAAGGCATCCGCGATCTGCGCGCATCTGCACTGATCAAGGTTACCAACGGCATCACCGGTCTTGCCGAAATCAATCGAGTCACCAAGGATTAAGTCCATGGCTACTGCAACCAGCGCTCTGAGCACCCAGCAACGCCAACTTGGCAAGCAGCGCGCCAAGGTGAATGAGTTGCAACCTTATCTGTGGACCGGTCTCGACAAGCGCGGTATCAAGATCAAGGGCGAGCAGCTGAGCAAGAACGCCAGTCTGGTGAAGGCCGATTTGCGCCGTCAGGGCATCAATCCGCAGGTGGTGAAACCCAAGCCGAAGCCGCTGTTCGGCAAGACCGGACGCGCCATCAAGCCCCGCGAAATCGCCATTTTCAGTCGCCAGCTCGCCACCATGATGAACGCGGGTGTCCCGATGGTGCAGGGTTTCGACATCGTGGCGGGCGGGCAAACCAACCCGCGCATGAAGAGCATGCTCACCGACATCAAGACCGACATCGAAGGAGGCTCTGCGCTGCACGAAGCACTCGGCCGCCATCCGGTGCAGTTCGACGAGTTGTTCCAGAACCTCGTGCGCGCGGGAGAGTCGGCCGGCGTGCTCGATACCGTGCTGGACACGGTTGCGACTTACAAGGAAAACATCGAAGCGATCAAGGGCAAGATCAAGAAAGCGATGTTCTATCCGGCGGTCGTCATCGCCGTCGCGCTGATCGTATCGAGCATCCTGCTGATCTTCGTCGTGCCCGAATTCGAGAAGGTGTTCGCCAATTTCGGTGCAAGCCTGCCGGCATTCACCCAGATGCTCGTCAATGCATCGCGCTTCATGGTGGCGTACTGGTGGCTGCTGCTGCTGATCCTCATCGGCTCGATTGTCGCCTTGGTCATGCTCTACAAGCGATCGAACAGATTCGCGCACTTCATCGGCCGCACGCTGCTGAAGCTGCCGGTGGTCGGACAGATCATGCGGCAATCGGCGATCGCACGGTTCGCGCGCACGCTGGCAGTCACATTCCGGGCGGGCGTACCTCTGGTGGAAGCACTGGACTCGATTTCCAATGCAACCGGCAGCGTGGTCTTCAATGATGCAGTGAAGCGCGTGCGCGAGGATGTCGCAGTGGGACATCAATTGCAGCTTGCCTTGCGGCAGACCAACATGTTCCCGAACATGGTGGTGCAAATGGTCGCGGTTGGCGAAGAATCGGGTGCGCTCGACAAGATGCTGTTCAAGATCGCCGAGTTCTACGAACAGGAAGTCAACAATGCAGTCGATGCACTGTCGAGCCTGCTCGAACCGTTCATCATGATCATCATCGGTGTTCTCGTCGGCAGCCTCGTGATCGGCATGTATCTTCCGATCTTCAAGCTTGGCGCGGTGGTGGGGTGAGCGCGGAAATTATCGCGCGTGGGTGATTTCAGCTGGATCACCGAAACCGGGTGGCTGGTCGCATTTTCCAGCCTGCTCGGATTGCTGGTCGGCAGTTTTCTCAATGTCGTGATGCTGCGCCTGCCGGCTCGTCTCGAGCACGAATGGCGAATTCAGGCGCGCGAACTGCTTGGAGTCGAAGCCGCGATCACACCCGCACCTCCTGATCTCGTGCGAGCCGGGTCGCACTGTCCGAAGTGCAAACATCCGCTTTCGGCGCTTGACAATATTCCACTGCTGAGTTTCGTCGCCTTGCGCGGCCGCTGCCGGTATTGCAAGGCATCAATCTCGCCGCAGTACCCGTTGGTGGAACTGCTCTGTGCGCTCGCTTCCGGCCTCGTGGCCTGGAAACTCGGCTTCGGTTGGCCACTCGCGGCCGGGCTCCTGTTCACCTGGACGCTCATCGCAGCGGCCGGCATCGATGCGCGAACGCAACTGCTCCCCGATCAGCTCACGCTGCCCTTGTTATGGCTCGGCTTGCTGATCTCCATCGTGCCATTGTTCGTCGAGATGTCGTCCGCCATCATCGGAGCGGCTCTGGGATACTTCGCGCTATGGTCGGTGTTCTGGCTGTTCAAGCTCATGACGGGCAAGGAAGGCATGGGCTACGGCGATTTCAAGCTGCTGGCCGCGCTTGGCGCGTGGATGGGGGCGTCCAGTCTGCTGCCCATCGTGCTGCTGTCTTCGCTGGTTGGCGCGGTAGTGGGCGGGGCGATGCTGGTCCTGCGCGGAGAGGATCGCAGTACTCCGATTCCGTTTGGCCCCTTCATTGCCGTCGCCGGCTGGGTATGGTTCGTATTCGGCGAGCCGCTGGGGCGATGGTACGCCAGCATGTTTTCCCTCGGCGGTTAGCAGGACGACGAGAAAAGTGCGGCCCATGCCCCTGCGATCCGAGGCACGGATGCATTGCACCTAAGCGGCGAAGAAGGCGGGACGGGCAGCCCGCGAGGCGTGCCAAAATGCGCAACAGCCCATGAGCCTCTACACCATAGCCCTGACTGGCGGCGTCGCCTCGGGAAAGTCCGAAGTCGCGCATCGCTTTGCTGCATTCGGTGCAGCGATCATCGATGCGGATACGGTCGCCCGTGAACTCGTCGCGCCCGGCAAACCACAGTTGGCCCGCGTGGTTGAGGAGTTCGGCTCCGGCGTGGTCACCGCGGACGGTCAGCTCGATCGAAGCGCCGTACGCAGCCGGATCTTCGCCGATCCGGCGTCGCGCCAGCGACTCGAAGCCATCCTGCATCCAGCCATCTGGCATGAGATGCAACGGCGCGTCAGCATTGCAACCGCCGCATACGCATTGCTGGTCATTCCACTGCTCGTCGAAAACAAGTTGCAGGCGAGGACGGACCGCGTCCTTCTGATTGACGTGCCGCGCGAGATGCAGCTACGCAGGCTCGTGCTCAGGGATCGAATCGCAGCCGACCTCGCCGAGGCGATGCTGGCCGCGCAGGCATCGCGCGAGGACCGCCTCGCCGTGGCCGACGACGTGCTGGACAACAGCGGCCACCCTGATGCATTGGACGATCAGGTTGCACGATTGCATATCCGCTATCTGGAACTCGCGCAACAAAAACGCATCAGCTTGTGACGGGGCGGAAAATCCGACGATCGAAAAGGGTATTTCGGATAAGTGGAAAAGCGATTTAAGGTGTACTGGACGCAAAGCAAATCGGCGAGTGATCGACTACGGTAACAACGATTCGAACGTCGAGCCCTCGATCGATTGAAAAAGCGGTGGAGCGATTCTCCACCCATGTCCAGATCAGAGCGGCCACAAGTCGCGTATCGCCGCGACTCCATGCGCGCCGGCCGCGCGGGCGACCTCCAGATCAGCCGCAGCAACGCCACCCAGCGCATAGATCGGCAACGGAAAATCCGCAGCAAGTTCGGCCAGGCGCGTCCACCCGAGCACGGCCGAAGCGGGATGATCCGGTGTCGCCCGAATCGGCGACAACGTGACGAAATCAGCCTTGAGACGAAGAGCCTCGGCCAGTTCGGCTTCGTCGTGGCAGGATACGCCCAGCCAATCAAGCCCATCCGGGCGCGAGGTCAATGCGGCAGCGGTGCGTGACGGCAAATGCACTCCGTCCAGACCAAGGGCAACCGCCAGCTGCCAGTCGCCGTTCAACAGGATACGAGCGCCATACCGGTGGCACACATCGCGAGCGGCGCGCGCAAGCGGTGCCAGATCATCGCGCGACCACGCGGGTAACCGCAGTTGAGTGAGACGCAAGCCGGCCGCAAGCGCTCGCGTCAATCCTGCGAGCACGATCCTCGATGAGCCGATCGCAAGCGGCGGAGTAATCAGATACTGGCGGGGCAGCCGCAATGCCGCGACGACGGGTCGATCGGCGGCTGGCATCCGAAGCAGTCCGAGCCGGTCAGGCGGGACCCAGGCCAGCGGTTGTCGTTCGCAAGGATGCGGGGTTCCGCAGTACGCGACGATTTCCCAGACATCGAGCAGCACGCTTTTCCCAGGATAAGCCCAGGGCACCAACAGCAAATGGTTCGCGGCTTCGACGTGGATCCCGATCTCCTCGCGCAGCTCGCGCACCAAGGCATCGAGCGGGGTTTCCCCTTCTTCGCACTTGCCGCCGGGAAACTCCCACAGGCCGGCGAGATGTTTTCCGGGTTGGCGGCGGGCCACCAGGACCCTTCCCCTGGCGTCGCGAACAATGCCCGCCACGACGTGGATCTTGCGACCGACATCACCCATTGACCACACTTCCCAATCCAGCACGGCTCACAGCGGAAAGTGATCGACACGCGCACGAATCGTCGATGGCGCCCTCGGGGATCAAAGGGCCGCCGAATGGAATGAGGCTTCCTTGATCAGGCCAATCTGCCGTGACAGTGCTTGTATTTCTTGCCGCTGCCACACGGGCATGCATCGTTGCGGCCGACCTTGGGTGATTCGCGTTGCACCGGCATCTGCGCGGGCGCTGGCATGTTTTCCCCACCGCCGGCCTCCTGGCCGCCGTCCGACGCGTATCCACCTGCCTCCGCATGCTGGAACTGCAGTTGGCGAGCCTGAGCCTGACGCTGTTGTTCCTGCTCCATTGCCTCGATCTCATCCTCGCTGCGGATGCGCACGCGCGCCAGCATCTGCACCACCTCGTGCTTGATGCGCCCAAGCATCAATTCAAACAACTCGAATGCTTCACTCTTGAATACCTGCTTGGGCTGCTGCTGTGCGTAACCGCGCAGATAGATTCCCTGGCGCAGGTAATCCATGCTCGCAAGATGCTCTTTCCAGCAATTGTCGAGCACGCTCAGCATCACGTGCTTTTCCAGCGCACGCATGACTTCGGAACCGACCATCGCCTCCTTCTCGCGGAACATGCGATCGACGCCTTCGAGCACCCGCTCGAGTACCATTTCCGAGTCGGCTTCGGTCTGCTCCTCGATCCAGTGCCTGAGGTCGATTTTCAGGCCAAATTCCGATTCGAGTTCCTTGTCCAGACCGGACAAATTCCACTGCTCGTCCACAGATGCCGGCGGCACGTAGCGATTGGCCAGCTCGGTGCACACATCATGGCGGATCGCTGAGATGGTCTCGGCGACACTGTCCGAATCGAGCAGTTCGTTGCGCTGCTCATAGATGACCTTGCGCTGATCGTTGGCAGTGTCGTCGAACTCGAGCAGATGCTTGCGGATGTCGAAGTTGTGCGCCTCGACCTTGCGTTGCGCTTTCTCGATCTGCCGGCTGACCATGCGGTCCTGGATCGCATCATTCTCCTTCATGCCGAACATGCGCATCAGTTTCGAAACGCCCTCGCCCATGAAGATGCGGATCAGGCTGTCCTCAAGCGAGAGGTAGAAACGGCTCGAACCGGGATCGCCCTGCCGTCCCGAACGCCCGCGCAGCTGATTGTCGATACGGCGCGATTCGTGACGTTCGGTGCCGACAATGCGCAAGCCACCCAACCGCACGACTTCATCATGACGACGACGCCATTCGAGCTTGATCCGCTCGATCTCGGCTTCGTCGGTGCCTTCCGGAAGGGCCTCCAGTTCGGCGTCGAGATTGCCACCGAGGACGATGTCGGTACCGCGGCCGGCCATGTTGGTCGCGATGGTGATCGCCTTGGGGCGGCCCGCCTGGGCGACGATGTGCGCTTCGCGTTCGTGCTGCTTGGCGTTGAGCACTTCATGCGGGACACCGTGCTTCCTCAGCAAGCCGGAGAGCAGTTCCGACATCTCGATCGAGGCCGTGCCTACGAGCACCGGCTGACCGCGTTCGCTGCTTTCCTTGATGTCCTCGACGATTGCGTCGTACTTGGGTTGCCCCTTGAGGAAGATCACGTCGGGCTCGTCCTTGCGCACCATCGGCCGGTGCGTTGGAATGACCACGACTTCGAGACCGTAGATGTTCTGGAACTCGTACGCTTCGGTATCCGCCGTGCCGGTCATGCCAGCCAGCTTCTTGTACATGCGGAAAAGATTCTGGAACGTGATCGACGCAAGCGTCTGGTTTTCGCGCTGGATCGGCACGCCCTCCTTGGCTTCGACAGCCTGATGCAGGCCATCCGACCAGCGCCTTCCAGCAAGTGTGCGACCGGTGAACTCATCGACGATGATCACTTCGCCGTCGCGAACTATATAGTCGACATCACGCTGATAGATGGCGATGGCGCGAAGCCCCGCATTGAGGTGATGCACCACGGCGAGGTGCTTGCTGTCGTACAGGCTCTCGTCCTCGCCAATGATGCCGTCTTCGCGCAGGAGCTCGTCGGCGTGCTCCATTCCGTCCTCGGACAGATGCACCTGCTTCTGCTTCTCGTCGACCCAGTAATCACCGGGACCGTCCTCGGTTTCCTGCCGGGTCATGCGCGGAACCAGGCGGTTGATCTTGACGTAAAGCTGTGGCGATTCGTCCGATGGCCCGGATATGATCAATGGTGTGCGCGCCTCGTCGATCAAGATCGAATCGACTTCATCGACGATTGCATAATTGAGCCCGCGCTGGTAACGCTGCTCCTTCGACAACGCCATGTTGTCGCGCAAATAGTCGAAACCGAATTCATTGTTGGTGCCGTACGTGATGTCGGCTGCGTAGGCGCCGCGCTTGTCGCCGTGATCCATCCCCGGGTACACGACGCCAACGCTAAGCCCCAAGAAGTTGTAGACCTTGCCCATCCAGGCCGAATCGCGCCGCGCCAGGTAGTCGTTGACCGTAACGACATGCACGCCCTTGCCTTCCAGCGCATTGAGATAGACGGGCAACGTCGCGACCAGTGTCTTGCCCTCGCCGGTGCGCATCTCGGCGATCTTGCCCATGTGCAAAACCATGCCGCCAATCAACTGCACGTCGTATGGGCGCAGGCCCAGCACGCGATCGGCCACCTCTCGCGCAGTGGCGAATGCTTCCGGCAGCAAGCTGTCGAGCAAGGCGCCGTTGGCGAGTCGCTCCCGAAACTCCACCGTCTTGTGGGCAAGCGCGGCGTCATCAAGCGCCCGATACTCATCGGCGAGCGCGTTGATCTTCACTACCGTCTTGCCGAGCTGGCGCAGCACGCGCTCATTGCGGCTGCCGAATATGCGCGTCAGGGAGCGTTCGAACATCGGTTATTTTCTGGTTGGGGGCGCCGCGGCCGAGACCGCCCAGCTACCCTGTTGTGAAAACCCGCCCGGAAGGGTCCGCGAATTACCGAATAGGCGGACAAATCCACGACCGCCAATGGTACGGCGATTGCGGCTCGCGAGACAAACCAATGGGTGCCATGCCGTATGGTTTCAAGGGGAGTCGGCACGTCGTCCTGCAGAGGACCGACGATGTCAACGGTTCTCAACCATCGATAGCGCCATACGATGCCCAACAGCAAACGCGAGGGCGCAGGATCTCGTCCGGATCAATCGCTCGACTCTTCCTGAACTGAATGCTGTTGAACGACTTTTCCGCGCCGTCCTCTAGAGGCGATTTGCGCGTTTGGACCTTACGTACGCAATCGGGTTCACCGCGCGTCCATGCAGCCAGACTTCAAAATGGCAATGCGGGCCGGTCGAACGTCCCGTGGTGCCGACTTTGGCGATTATCTGCCCGGCATGCACGCGCCGACCGACGCGAGCGATCAGTTTCGATGCATGCGCGTAGCGCGTCATGTAACCGTTGCCATGGTCGATTTCCACGACGTTGCCGTAACCCGAACGCAACCCTGCAAACGTGACCACACCGTCTGCGACTGCGGTGATGTTGGCACCTATGGGGGCATCGAAATCGATGCCGGAATGGAACTCCTGGTGCCCGTTGATCGGATCGGTGCGCACGCCGAAACCCGATGCGATATAGCCGTGGGCTACGGGCATGCCGGTCGGCAGCAGCGCGTTGTCGACCTTGCGATCCAGCAACAGCGTTTCGAGCACGCCGAGTTGCTCATCCTGATTGGCGAATTCCGCGCGCAGGCGGTCGATCCCTTGATTCAGCGGAACCGCAACGCCGCTTGCCGGCTCCTCGGGACCACCCATCGCAGGCTGTTCGCTGAAATCGAATTCACCATCATCGAGCTTGCCGACCTGGGTAAGACGTTCGCCAAGCGCATTGAGGCGCGTTGCCTGGGCCTGCAGCCGGCCCAGTTGCAGCGCAAGCGCGTCAAGATTGCGGCGCGACTCTCCTTGCACGGCGCCCAACTGCCGGCTCTGCTCCACGATGGTCTGGTGCAAGGTGCGCACCTCACGCAATGCCCGATCGCGCGGTGGGGAAATGCCCATGGCGATTACGAATCCGATCGCGACGAACACGAAGCCACATGCTGCGGCGCCTGCGCCCGCGATCCAGCGACCGCGCGCACTTCCAAGGTCAATATTTCTTGGCGCACAGTGCGCGTTGCCGACAATAATGATATTCATTGGGTTGACCGTTTGCCGTTTCCGCCATGCCGCCCAACCGCCGATCCAGCCGCATCACCAGCAAAGCCGGCCCCCGGCCGCTGGCAGAATGCATCAATACCGACGCGCTTGCAGATTACGCTCGCGCGCTCGATGCGCTGGACGACCGGTTGCGCCGCCACTTGCCCGCTGGGGTCGCTCGCGAGTGTCGGCTCGCGGACGTCCGCAATGGACGGGTTGTCTTTCTGGCGAGCAGTTCGACGTGGGCTGCCCGCTTGCGGTTGCACCAGGCAACCCTGCTCGCAGCAGCCCGCACCGCACTCGGCGGCGGAGTCGAACGTTTCGCCGTGAAAGTGGCGCCATTGCCGTCCGTTCCCCCGGAACCGGCAAAACGCAAACCGCTTTCGGCAACTGCCGCGCGACACCTGCGAGCGGCAGCACAATCCCTGACGGACCCGGAACTAAGGGCCCTTTATCTTCGTCTGGCGTCCTTCGCCATGGATGACTCCCCCTGAAGGAAGCCGGGGCGGCTTCCTTGTGCAACTCAGCACCAACTCAATGCCGAAACGGACTCCAGCCGTTTCTTCTAGGCGGCTCCGTCGAATGACTCCGATTCGGACCACCTCCGCCGACAGCACTTGGTCGGCGCGCGATGCATCCTGCATCGATTTTCCGATCAGGGCAAGGTCCCTGTCCGCAATGCGTGAGAAATTCCTTTCGCCCGACCGCTCGTCGGCGGCCTCCTTGGTTCCCGATGCGCTCGCGTGACCGCGTTGTTCCTGATCAGACTGCCTGAGCGGGATGAATGTAGGAGATCGGAGCCTCATGCTCGTCCTCGAAGCTTACCTCCTCCCACGCTTCGGCATTTGCGAGCAGCGCACGCAACAACTTGTTGTTGAGTTCGTGACCGGATTTATAGCCGTAGAATGCGCCAATCAGGCTGCGGCCAAGCAGATACAGGTCCCCGATCGCGTCCAATATCTTGTGCTTGACGAACTCGTCTTCATAACGCAGCCCGTCTTCATTCAGGACACGGTAATCATCGAGCACGATGGCGTTGTCCATCGAGCCGCCGAGGGCGAGATTGCGTTCGCGCAGCATTTCGATATCGCGCATGAAACCGAAAGTGCGAGCCCGGCTCACTTCCTTCACGAATGAAGTCGTCGAAAAATCGATTTCCGATGTCGAGGTGCGGCGCGTGAACATGGGATGGTTGAAATCGATCGAGAATCCGACCTTGAAACCGTCGAAAGGCTCAAAGCGTGCCCACTTGTCGTCGTCACGCACGGTGATCGACTTCTTGATGCGGATGAATCGCTTGGGTGCGGCCTGATCCTCGATCCCTGCGGATTGCAGCAGGAACACGAACGGCCCTGCACTACCGTCCATGATCGGCACTTCGGCGGCCGAAACATCGACGTAAGCGTTGTCGATTCCCAGACCGGCCATCGCCGAAAGCAGATGCTCGATAGTGGCGATGCGCACGTTGCCGTTGACCAACGTCGTCGAGAGCCGCGTGTCGCCGACGTTCTTGCAGCAGGAGCGGATTTCCACCGGTCGCGCGAGATCGACGCGGCGAAACACGATACCCGTGTCCACTGCTGCCGGTCTCAAGGTCATGTAGACCTTTTCGCCCGTGTGGAGGCCCACCCCTGTCGCCCGAATAACGTTCTTGAGGGTGCGTTGCTTGATCATTTTTATGCTTTTACTCCAGGGCAGGAGCTGACAAAAACGCGGAGGATGCTAGCATACGGCAACTGTTAAGGAAAGTTTAAACGAGGCATCGATCCCACATACTGTCGCACCGACGCAACACCTCCCGTTCAGCGCGGGCAACCACGCTTGCGACGGAATCGAAATACGCTTCCGACCGAAATTCGGGGAGCGGACCCGTGGACAACGAACATCGTCGACCAAACCGACACCCCGGCGGACTCGCCGCATTGCAGCGCGCAACCGCAAAGCGGAAGTCCCAATCGGACCGCGATCGCGCCAGATCGTTCAGCTCGGCCACCTTGAACGGTGGCCGAGACGTCAATCGGCTTGTCGTCGAAGGAATGCCGGAATGTCGAGATAGTCGCTGGTTGCCTCCGGCTTCGGCGCGTTTTGTCTCGTCCCCGCGGTTCGTGCAGTCGGCACGTCCGTCGTCCCTTCGATGTAGTCTATTTCGCCGGTCGTGCCATTTCGGATCACGTGCGGCCGAAATGCGGGCGCCTGCTCGCGGTCTCGAGTGACGATGGGTTGACGGGCCGCTTGCCGGTTGAGTCCGGTGGCGACCACTGTAACGCGCACTTCATCCTGCAGCTCCGGATCGAGCGCCGTACCCAGCACGACAGTTGCATCCTCGCTGGCGAACTCGTGGATGACCTGCCCGATGTCGTCGAACTCCCGCATGGTCAGGTTCTGGCCCGCCGTGACATTGACCAGAATGCCGCATGCGCCAGCCAAGTTGACATCCTCAAGCAACGGATTGTTGATCGCCGCTTCAGCCGCAGCCACCGCACGATCGTCCCCACGCGCGCTGCCACTGCCCATCATCGCCATGCCCATTTCCGACATGACTGTGCGTACGTCGGCAAAGTCGACGTTGATCAATCCGGGCCTCGTGATGAGATCGGCAATGCCCTGCACCGCGCCGAGCAGGACATCGTTGGCGGACTTGAACGCCGACAGCAGGGTCACGTCGCGACCGAGAACGGTCAGGAGTTTTTCATTCGGCACCGTAATCAACGAATCGACATATTGCTGCAGATCCTCGATCCCCTTGAGCGCGACCTGCATGCGTCTGCGCCCCTCGAAAGGAAACGGCTTGGTGACGACCGCGACCGTGAGGATGCCCCTTTCCTTGGCCAGTTGCGCGACGACAGGAGCTGCGCCGGTACCGGTACCACCGCCCATTCCGCAGGTGATGAACACCATGTCGGCGCCTTCAAGCAACTCGATAATGCGCTCGCGATCCTCGAGCGCCGCCTGACGCCCGACCTCCGGATTGGCGCCCGCTCCCAGACCTTTGGTCACATTGGCGCCAAGCTGCAGGGTGAATTTCGCTCCGCTGCCCTTCAGCGCTTGAGCATCGGTGTTGGCGCAGACGAAATCCACGCCCTCGACTTCCGCCTGGACCATGTGCCCAACGGCATTGCCGCCGCCCCCGCCCACGCCAATGACCTTGATCACCGCATTCGGCGCCATTTTTTCGACCATTTCAAACATGCTCCAATCCTCCAGTGCTGATGATCGAGAACGGATGGCAGGGGACGGATTCAATGGGGCAAAGACAGATGATTGCCAGCTGTCGACTCCAAATTTCCATCGCTTGCGTCGTCCTCATTTCGTTTTCCTTGTTCCCGTTGCGTCGTGGTTGCTGCCTTTTCCAGTTTTCGTTCGCCATGTGTCTCTTGCGTTTTCGGATTGCTGCCCGTTGTCCCTTCATCAGAACTCACCCTTGAACCAATTCGTCACGCGGCCGAGGAGTCCGCCGACACCAACTGCGGCGGCGCCGGGCGCACTGCGTTCCACCTCCTGACGACTGCCGTAGAGCAGCAAACCGACACCGGTCGCATGCAGCGGATTGGCCACGACATCGGCCAGCCCGACTACGTGTTGTGGGAGTCCGAGCCGGACCGGCATGTGGAACAACTCCTCTGCGAGCTCGAGCGCCCCTTCCATGCGTGCCGCACCCCCCGTCAGTACCACGCCGGCTCGCACGAGCTCCTCGCGACCGCTGCGGCGAAGGTCCGCCTGCACCATCTCGAACACTTCCTCATAGCGCGGCTGGACTGCCTCGGCGAGGTTCTGTCTCGCCAGGCGCCGCGGCGGGCGATCACCCACACTCGGCACCTGGATGGTTTCCTCGGCGTGCGCAAGTTGCGCAAGCGCGCAGGCATATCGCACCTTCAGTTCCTCGGCGTGGGCCGTTGGCGTGCGCATCAGGTGGGCGATATCGGACGTGACCTGGTCGCCGCCGATCGCGAGCGACGTCGTGTGCCGCAACGCGCCTTGCGTATAGATGGCGATATCCGTCGTGCCAGCTCCGATATCGACCAGACACACACCCAGTTCGCACTCGTCCGGCGTCAGCGCTGCACGCGCCGACGCGACCGCAGCCGGGAGCAGTTCGTCGACGGCCAGCCCGCAGCGGTTGATGCATTTGGTGATGTTCTGGACTGCGCTGGCAGCACCGCTGACCAGGTGAACGTTGGCTTCAAGTCGCACACCCGACATGCCGACGGGATGCCGAATGCCCTCTTGGCCATCGATCAGGTATTCCTGCGGTTCGCGATACAACACCGTGCGATCCGCCGGAATGACCACCGCACATGCCGAAGTGAGCACCTGGTCGAGATCGGACTGACTGACCTCCCGGTCACGGATCGGAGCCGTGCCATGCGAGTTTTCATCCTTGATGTGGCTACCGGAAATGCTCGCGTACACCGAGCGGATCTGGCAGCCCGCCATCAATTCGGCTTCTTCGATGGCCCGCTGGATCGAATGCACCGTCGATTCGATATCGACTACGACGCCGCGCTTGAGGCCATGCGAGGGATGCGAGCCGATACCGATGATCTCGACCGCCTCGCCGGAAACGTGTTCGCCGACGATTGCGACCACCTTGGAGGTGCCGATATCGAGGCCGACGATAAGGTTTTTTTCGCTCTTGCGATTCATCACGAAACCTTCGGATCCGGTGCCGCACCCGCGCTCGGCGTCGCGGGTGCCTGAGTCCCGTTCCAGCGCAAGGCAAAGCCGTTTTCGTAGCGCAAATCGATATAGGCAGGCGCGCCATCGTGTCCAGCGGCGATCCGCGGCCAGACGCTGAGGAAACGCTCAAGTCGCTGTTCGACGTTTTCCCTGCCGACTTCGACGGTGGCGCCGGTGGCGAGCGTCAGGCTCCAACTGCCACGTCCCGACAAGGCGACCGAATCGAGCGTGAGACCAGTGGCCGAAAAAAGCGGCAGCTCATGCGCGTAGAAAGCCAGCACCTCATGCAGGCGCGCGTCGGGGCCGGACAATTGCGGCAGGCCCTGCAACGGGGGTGATCCCGGAACCTGGAACAACTTGCCGTGCCGATTGACCAGGCGATCCGCGCCCCAGCGTGCATAAGGCTGCTGTTCGTACACCGTGAGCTCGATCACGTCGGGCCAGCGCTTGCGCGCCTCAACGCGTTCCACCCACGGCAGCCGCAACACTGCCCCGCACACCTGGTCGAGATCGACCGCGAAGAATCCCGCGCCCAGTTCGGTGCGTACGGCGGCCCGGATTTGCTCGGCACTGACGTGATCGAACGGCGCGCGTACATCAATCTTCTTCACCGGCCAGCGATCCGCCGCAAACCAGCCATTGAGAACACCGATGACGGGCAACGCGACCAGCGCAAGGGCGATGCTCCAGGCGAGCAACTTCAGCATCAGGGTGTTTTTCATTCCTGCTCCCCTTTTGCCTGCGCGAAGCTCGTCTCCAGGATTCGCCAGCACAATTCATCGAAGGCGACGCCGATCGCTGCCGCCGCCTTCGGCACCAGTGAATGGGTCGTCATTCCGGGGGCCGTATTGACTTCGAGCAGCCAGTTTCGTCCGTCGCGGTCGCGCATCACGTCGACACGCCCCCAGCCCGAGCAAGCGAGCGCGTCGAAAGCGCGCAGCGAAACCGCGCGCAACTCCTCCTCTGCCTTGCCATCCAGTCCCGGACAGATGTATTGCGTGTCCTCGGCGATGTATTTGGCGTGGTAGTCGTAATACTCGCCTGTCGGGACGATGCGGAGGCTCGGCAGCACCTCCCGCCCGACAATGCCGACCGTGTATTCGTCGCCCTCGATCAGCGCCTCCACGATTAGATCGCCTGGATAGCGCGAGGCCAGTTCGACCGCGCCTTCGAGATCTTTTGCGGCGAAAACCCGGCTCACACCGACGCTGGATCCTTCGCATGCCGGTTTGACAATGAGCGGCAGGCCAAGCAAACGCGCAGCAGCGTGGGCATCGTCGCCTTTGCGCAGTGGCACGAATCGAGGCGTCGGCAAATCCAGAGCCTGCCATACCCACTTGCTGCGCACTTTGTCCATGCTGAGCGCACAACCGAGCACACCGGAACCGGTGTACGGCACATGCAACGAGTCGAGTGCGCCCTGCAGCACCCCGTCCTCGCCGCCGCCACGCTGGCCATGCAATACGTTGAACACGCGCGCGTAATGGCCGGCACGAAGTCCGTCGAGCAATGCCGGAATCCCATCTACCGGGTGCGCATCGATACCGCGCGCGCGCAACGCCTCGAGCACCTTGCGGCCGGAATCGAGCGACACCTCGCGTTCGGCGGACTGGCCACCCAGCGCGACCGCGACGCGGCCAAACTCGCGGGCGTCCGTGATCCGCATCAGGCTGCACCTCGCGTCGAGTGACCGGCCGTCCGGAATTCACGGGATGAGGTCAGGTCGCTTGCGGCGGCGCCGATATCGCCGGCGCCGAGGAGCAACAACAAGTCGCCGTCGGCAAGCAACGCCGGCAAGACGTTTTTCAATTCGCGTGGATGCTCGATCAATACCGGATCGACCTTGCCGCGAGCGCGCACCGCGCGCGCCAAGGTGCGACCGTCGGCGCCGGCAATCGGCGCTTCGCCTGCCGCGTAGACCTCGGTCAGCACCAGCACATCGGCATCGGCCAGAACATTGGCGAAATCGTCCAGCAGATCGCGCGTTCGCGAATAACGATGCGGCTGGAACGCGACGACCAGTCGGCGTTCCGGCCAGCCGCCTCGCGCGGCCGCAAATGCCGCGGCGATTTCGCGCGGATGGTGTCCGTAGTCTTCGACCATGAGCGCACGCCCGCGCGCCAGTTGGAGTTCGCCACGCAACTGGAAGCGCCGACCGACTCCCTGAAACTTTCTGAGGGCGGTCTGCAACGATTCCGGCGGCACACCAAGTTGCCAGCCCACTGCGCAAGCCGCCAGCGCATTCAGAACGTTGTGCCGGCCCGGCAGATTAAGCACCACGTCGAGCGGTGCCTCGCTATTCGGCAGGTGCAAGGCGAAATGCATGCGTGCGCCGTCCTGGCGCAGCGCACTCGCGCGAAAGTCGGCGTCATTGTCGATGCCGTAGGTCAATCGACGCCGATGCGTGATGCCCGCCAGCTTCGCGGCTTCGGCATCGTCGCTGCAGATGACTGCCACGCCATAGAACGGCAGCCGGTGCAGAAAATCGCCGAATGCACTCTTCAGGCGCCCGAAATCGCCACCGTAGTGTTGCAAATGATCGGCGTCGATATTGGTGACGATCGCGATGACGGGCGAGAGCAACAGGAACGATCCGTCGGACTCGTCAGCCTCGGCCACCAGGAATTCGCCCGTACCGAGCCGCGCATGGCTGCCCGCCGCAGTCAACTGACCGCCGATCACGAAAGTCGGATCGAGACCGCCTTCGGCCAGCACGCTTGCTGTCAGACTCGTGGTAGTGGTCTTGCCGTGACTGCCTGCGACTGCGATGCCGCGGCGAAACCGCATCAGTTCACCGAGCATTTCGGCGCGTGGCACCACCGGAATGCGGCGTTTCTGCGCCGCGACGAGTTCGACGTTGTCGGCGGGTATGGCGCCTGAAACCACGACGACATCGGCATCGGCCACGTTGGTCGTCGCGTGACCGCGCGCAATCGCGATGCCAAGACCGGCGAGCCTTCTCGTCGTCGCGCTCTCGACCTGGTCCGAACCGGAAACTTCATAGCCGAGGTTATGCAGCACCTCGGCAATGCCGCTCATGCCCGCGCCGCCGACGCCGACGAAGTGCACGCGGCGAAAGTCCTGCATGAAATCGCCCTGCTGCGGGATGCGCGTCGGGGTCACGTCGCCACCTCGATGCAGGCATCGGCAATACGTGCGGCGGCGTCCGGCCTCGCCAGCGATTGCGCAGCTTGGGCCATATCGAGCAATCGCGCGCGGTCACCCAGTTCGCCGAGCAAACCGGCGAGGGCCGCCGGATTGGCGGCGGCTTGAGGCAACAGGCGCGCGGCGCCCGCGGCGGCGAGCACCTCGGCATTGCGCGTCTGATGATCGTCTACCGCAGCCGCAAACGGGATCAGGATCGAGGGCACCCCTGCCGCTGCAAGTTCCGCCAAGGTCAAAGCGCCCGCGCGGCAGATCGCCAAGTCCGTCCACGCGTAGGCCTCCGCCATATCCTCGATGAACGCTTCCACTCCTGCGTCAACGCCGGCGTCGGCATACGCTGCGCGCGCGGCATCGACGTGCCGCGCGCCACACTGGTGCCGCACCAAGGGGCGTATCGCGGGATCCATCTGCGCAAGCGCCCGCGGAACGGCGAGGTTGATCGACTCCGCACCCTGGCTGCCGCCAAGTACCAGCAGGTGCAAGCGACCGGCGCGATCCGCATAGCGTGAGCGCGGGTCCGGCAGGGCGGCAATTTCTGCGCGTACGGGGTTACCAACCCATTCGGATCCGGCGGGCGCGTCGGCGAACCCGCCGAGCACGCGCCGCGCTAAATGCGCAAGCAATCGATTGGTCAGGCCTGCGCTGCGATTTTGCTCGTGCACGATGAGCGGAATGCGAGCGAGCCATGCGGCGATTCCGCCGGGCGCCGCGGCATAGCCGCCGAGCGAAAGCACGCTGCGCGGCGAGAGTCGGCGCAACAGGCGGCGCGCGGCAACGACCGCCCGCACGAGCCGCACCGGTGCCAGCATGAGCGTGGCCAACCCTTTGCCGCGTACTCCCGAGAACGCAAGCGTATCGAGCGAAAATCCGGCGCGTGGCACGAGTCGTGTCTCAAGGCCGTTAAGCGTGCCGAGCCAGGTCACGGGCACGCCGCGTGCGCGAAGCTCTTGCCCGACCGCGATACCGGGAAAGATGTGTCCGCCCGTGCCACCGGCCATGATCATCACGGGCGCGCCATCCAGGGTCATCGCCTCGCTCCGGCACCGTTGCGCACGTTGACCGCCTGCATGTCGGCGTCGTCCGCACGGCTGACCTCGTAGCTGACGCGCGCCAAGAGGCCGATCGCCGCGCACGTCATCAGGACGCTCGATCCGCCGGAACTGATCAACGGCAGCGTCAACCCCTTGGTCGGCAGCACGCCGAGATTCACGCCCGCCGACACCAAAGCCTGCAATGCCAGCATCAGCGAGATGCCGAATGCGCTATAGCCGCCAAAGCGCTGGCCGCGCTCGACCGCGCGCATGCCGATCTGGAATCCTCGGCCAGCGAGCCACGCGAACAAGGCGAGCACCAGCACGATGCCGGCAAAGCCGAGCTCCTCGGCAATCACGGCGAGGATGAAATCGGTGTGCGCCTCCGGCAGATAGAACAGTTTCTGCACCGAACCGCCGAGGCCGACCCCAAACCACTCGCCACGACCAATTGCAATCAAAGCCTGGGTCAACTGGAAGCCGTCGTTGAATGGATCTGCCCATGGATCGAGAAACGATGTGAGGCGTTTGATCCGGTAATCCTCGCTGAATGCGGCCCATGCCAAGGCCGGCATGCCGAGGCTCGCCAGCAGCGCGAGATTGCGCAGGCGCGCGCCTCCGAGCCACACCATGCCGATTGCGACGGTCATGATCAGTGCGGCCGAGCCGAAATCGGGTTGCACCAATAACAGTCCGACCAGCAGTGCAGCGATCCCAAGCGGCTTGAGCACGCCAAACATGCTGGCCTGCACGCCGTTGCGATGCCGCACCAGATAACTCGCCATGTAGACGACGAGCATCAGCTTGACCGCTTCGACCGACTGGAAACCTGAAATGCCGAAGTGGATCCAGCGACGCGCGCCGTTGATGCGCTGGCCTACGCCGGGCACGAACACGAGCAGCAACAGGATCACGCCCAGCACCAGCATCAATCCGGCGCGCGCCTCGATCCACTCCAGTTCGGTGCGCGCGATCACCGCCGCCAAACCGATGCCCAGACCGAGAAAAATCAGGTGCCTCCAAAGGAAATGAAACTCGCCAACGTGCTGGCCGTCCGCTACCGCAATGGAACTCGATGCAACCATGACGATGCCAAGACTCGCCAGCGCAGTGGCGGCCAGCAGCAAGCTCATGTCGTAGTGGCCACGCGGCTCGTGCTGGCGCGTGGCCTGGGCCTGGACGTTGGCGCTGTGCGCAAAGATCGCCATCAGCGCACCTTCAGCGTCGCCAGGCCGACCAGCACCAGGACCACACTGATGATCCAGAAACGCACGATCACGCGCGGTTCGGGCCAACCCTTGAGTTCGAAGTGGTGGTGGATCGGCGCCATGCGGAACAGGCGCCGGCCCGTCATCTTGAAGCTTGCGACCTGCAGCATCACCGACGCGGTTTCGATCACGAACACGCCGCCCATGATCAGCAGCACGATCTCCTGACGCACGATCACCGCGAGCGTGCCGAGCGCCGCGCCGACAGCCAACGCCCCGACATCGCCCATGAATACCTGAGCCGGATAGGTGTTGAACCAGAGGAACCCGAGCCCCGCGCCGGCCAGCGCGCCGCAGAAGATGGCAAGTTCCCCAGCACCCGGAATCGAGGGAATCTGCAGATAATTCGAGAACACGGCGTTGCCGGCGAGATAGGCGAAAACGCCGAGCGCGGTAACGACCAGTACGCTCGGCATGATCGCGAGGCCGTCGAGGCCATCGGTCAGGTTCACCGCGTTCGAGAAACCAACCACCATGAGATAAGTCAGCGGCACGAAAAGCACGCCGAGCGGAAGGACGACGTGCTTGAACACCGGCACGTACAACGCGGTGGCCGCGGCGTTTCCCGCCGTGTAGTACAGGCCGAGCGCAATCGCAATGGCAAAAATAGACTGCCAGCAAATCTTCCAGCGAGCCGATAGTCCGCGACTGTCCTTGAGCACGAGTTTCTTGTAGTCGTCGTAGAAACCGATCGCCCCGAACGCGAGCGTTGCGGCCAGCACGATCCAGACGTAGCGATTGCGCAGATCCGCCCATAGCAGCGTCGCGACAGCGAGCGCGAGCAGGATCAGGGCACCTCCCATGGTCGGCGTTCCCGCCTTTGAAAGGTGCGACTGCGGGCCGTCTCGGCGGATGACCTGCCCGGCCTTGAGCTCACCGAGTTTGCGGATGACGGACGGGCCGGCAATCAACGACACCGCAAGCGCCGTCAGTGTGCTCATGATGGTGCGGAACGTGAGGTACTGGAACAGATGGAATCCGCTGATCCAGTTTTTGAGCAGGGCGGCGAGCTCAAGCAGCATAGCGCCCCTCCGTCACGTGCTCATTGCCACAAAGCGCAGCGACCACACGATCCATCGCCGATGATCGCGATCCCTTGATCAGCAGGGTGAGTCCGTCGCGCAGTTCGGCGCGCAGCGATTCGATCAGCGTGGACTGATCCGAATAGTGTTGGGCGCCGGCGCCAAAAGCAGCAACCGCGGCCCGGCTCAGTTCGCCCACCGCATGCAGCTGCGCGATGCCGTTCCACTTGGCCAGCGCGCCGGTTTCGAAATGCAGCTGTTCGGCGTCCTCGCCGAGTTCGGCCATGTCGCCCATCACCAGCACGGTGTCGCCGCCTTCCACCGCGAGCAGCGCGATTGCCGCGGCAAACGACGCCGGATTGGCGTTGTAGCTGTCGTCAATGATCAACGCTCCGGTTGCATGCTGATGGCGTGTCAGCCGGCCGGGCAGCAAATGCGCGCCTTCAAGTGCTTCGCGCATGTCTTCGAGACGGATTTGTGGATCGGTCGCAAAGGCTGCGGCGCAAGCCGCAAGAGCATTCATGACATTGTGGCGGCCGGGCAGCGGCAGCTCGATCCCGATCTCTCCGATCGGCGTTACCAACGTGAAATGGTTGGTTCGCGATCCCTCGGCGAAGCGCGCGCTGAATTCGGCCAGAGCGTCCAGGCCGAAGCCGACGGTGCGGCGGTCGCCGGCGAGCTTGATGAAATATTCGGCGAAGGCATCGTCCCGATTGATCACGGCGACGCCTTCATTCGGCAACGAGGCAATCAGCGCCCCCTTGGCCCGCGCAACGCCTTCGAGGGAGCCAAGGCGTTCGAGATGCGCGGCAGCAACGTTGTTGACCAGAGCAACCACCGGCTGCGCGATGCGTGCGAGATACGCAATGTCGCCCGGCTTGCCGGCACCCATCTCGAGCACGGCAAACTCCGCGTTCGCCGGCATCGCCAGCAGCGTCAACGGCAAGCCAATTTCGTTGTTGAAGTTGCCCGCGTTGACGTGGGTCGCGCCACGCGTTGCCAGTAGGGCGGCAAGCAGCGTCTTGACCGTGGTCTTGCCATTGGAACCCGTGATGCCGACCACGCGCACATTGCGGCGCGAGCGCAGCTCGCGGGCGAGGTTGCCGAGCGCAAGCAACGGATCGGCGACCACGATTTGTGGCAGGCCGATATCGACCGGACGCGCGAGCAGCGCCGCGCGCGCGCCGCGCGCAGCCGCCGCTGCGACAAATTCGTGCCCATCATGGTGCGCGCCGGGCAACGCGATGAACAGTGCTCCCGGCATCAGGGTGCGCGAGTCAATCGAAACGCTGTCTATGCGCGCATCGCCTCCCGACAGGTGTCCGCCAGTCCAGTGGGCAATATCGGTCAGCGAAAGATTCAGCATGACCGTGCTTCCAGTGTCGAGCGCGCGATGCACGCATCATCGAACGGGCGCTTGACGCCGGCTATCTCCTGATATGGCTCGTGCCCCTTGCCGGCGACAAGCACCACATCTCCGGCAGATGCCATGTTGATGGCTCGCGCGATCGCGCTCGCGCGATCGCGTTCGACCTGCGCCTGCCCAGGATTGACAAGGCCGGAGACGATATCCGCCACGATCGCATCGCCGGATTCGCCGCGCGGGTTGTCGTCAGTGATGATGATGCAATCGGCCCCGCGCTCGGCGATCGCGCCCATTTGCGGCCGCTTGCCGGCATCGCGCTCTCCTCCGCAGCCGAACACACAAACCAGCCGGCCACTGCAATGGGCGCGAAGCGAGATCAATGCCTTATCGAGCGCGTCCGGCGTGTGCGCGTAGTCGACCACCACCAGTGGCAACTCGGCATACCCCCCAAACCGGTTCATGCGACCTACGACCGGCGTCAATCCGGAGATCGCACCGTGCAACGCGTCAAACGGCATCCCGATTCGGCCGAGACAGGCGGCAACGGCGAGCAGGTTGGATACATTCGCGTGACCGAGTAGCGGGACAGCGACATCGCCTTCGCCCCAAGGCGTAACCAGGCGAAACCGAAGGCCATCGGTACCTGGAACGACCGCGAATGCGGCGACCTCGACATCCGCTCGGTCAATGCCGTAGCGGATCAGCTTGACTTCGGGCGATATCGCGCCGATCAGCTCCCTGCCGAACGCGTCGTCCACATTGATCACCGCCGCATCGAGCCCTGGCACCTCGAACAGACCACGCTTGGCCGCAGCGTAGGCCTGCATGCTGCCGTGGTAATCGAGATGATCGCGTGTCAAGTTGGTGAACACGGCTAGATCGAAGCCCACGCCGTTGACGCGTCCCTGCGCGAGTGCGTGCGAGGACACTTCCATTGCCACGTGGCTCGCTCCACTGTCTCGAAACGCCGCAAGCAGACCGTGCACTGCGATCGCGTCAGGCGTGGTGCGCTCGCCTTGCTGGAGGGCGCCGTACATTCCCGCGCCCAGCGTGCCGATCGATGCGGCACGACGACCCAGAGCGGTGAGTGCCTGCGAGAGGAGTTGCACGATCGAAGTCTTGCCATTGGTGCCGGTGACACCGATGACGCAGAGCGCGCTCGACGGATCGTCGAAGAAGCGCGAGGCGATCGGACCGAGGTGCGCGCGCAGCTGGTCGATCCAGACGACGGGCATGGAGGCGCTGGCCGGTGCTTCGATCCTCGGGCTTTCCGCGAGGATGACCGAAGCACCCGACGCCAGCGCCGCCGGGGCAAACGTGAAACCGTGATGCTGCGCGCCACGCAGTGCGACAAACGCGTCGCCCGGGCGCACGCTGCGCGCATCGAGCGCCAGGCCGCGCACGACGATGTCACCGGCATCGCCGGCATTGCCGTAACCGGCGAGAAGTCGATCCAGCGTCATGCTGCGCGCGGCGCTCATCCTTGATCACCCTCCTCGTAGTTCGGCTGGTCGGGTGGATAATCCGGCGGCGGACTGGACGCATCAATCGCATGACCTGCATCCGGAGATCCGCTGTACCAGTGCTGGACATTGTCCGGTGGCACATCCAGCAGGCGCAGCGCGCCGGTCATGACCTTGCTGAACACCGGCGCCGACACCGTGCCGCCAAAATGGCTTCCCTGCGGATCGTTGATCACCACGACGCCGACCAGGCGTGGGTCGCTGGCCGGCACGATGCCCGCGAACAGCGCGATATATTTGTCTTCGTAACCGCCGGCGACCGCACGATACGACGTCCCGGTCTTGCCCGCGACGCGGTAGTTGGGGACGGCCGCCTTGAGCGCCGTGCCTTCCGGAGACACCACGGTTTCGAGCATGCGCATGATCTGGGCGGCGATCGCCGGATCGAGAACGGCGTTGTCCGGATTTTCCGCACCCTTGACGAAAGTCGGCGCGCGCATGCGACCGCCGTCGGCGATCGCGGCATAGCCCTGGGCAAGCTGCAGCGGCGTTGCGTTGAGGCCGTAACCGTATGCGATCGTCGCCTTTTCGAGCACGCCCCAGGTGTTGGACGGCGGCAGGAACCCCGGCGACTCCCCGGGGAAACCGCAACCGGTCACCTCGCCGAATCCAAAGCGATGCAGCATGTCGTACATGTGCTCGGACGACAGAGTCTGCGAGATCTTCGCGGCGCCGACGTTACTCGAATAGGTGATGACGTGGCTCACGTCGATCAACCCATGATCATGGGTGTCGCGAATCAGGTGCCCGGCAAGGAGATAGGTGCCGGGCGCCGTATCGATTGCCGTGGTGGGGCTCCAGTGCCCGCTCTCCAGCGCCGTCGCGATGGTGAAGGCCTTCATCGTGGAGCCTGGTTCCACCACGTCGGTGACGGCCCGGTTGCGCCGGTATGCAGGATTGACCGAGGTGCGCGCATTCGGATTGAAAGACGGCTGATTGACCATCGCGAGGATTTCGCCGGTGGCCACGTCCAGCACCACCATCGAACCGGATTGCGCCTGATGGTCGATGATCGCGGCTTTGAGTTCGCGATAGGCCAGATACTGGATGCGCCGATCGATGGACAGGGTCAGGTCGCGGCCCGGTTGCGCCGCGTGCAGCAGCTCGACGTTTTCGACCGTATGGCCAAGCCGGTCGCGGATAACGCGTTTGGAACCCGGCTTGCCGGCGAGCCAGTCGTCGAATGCGAGTTCCAGGCCTTCCTGCCCGCGATCGTCGATATTGGTGAAGCCAAGCACATGCGCCATGACTTCGCCGTTCGGGTAATAGCGACGAAATTCGCGCTGGCTTGCCACGCCGGGAATCGAAAGATCGAGTATCGCCTTGGCTGCGTCGGGATTGAGATGGCGTTCGAGATACACGAACTCCTTGTCCGAACGCGCGACCAGACGTTGCTTGAGCGCATCGACGTCGATATCGAGTGCCTTGGCCAGTGCGGGCAATTGGTCCTCGTGGGCGAGCAGGATCTGCGGATTGGCCCACAGCGAATCCACGGGAGTAGATACGGCCAGCGGCTCACCGTTGCGATCGAACAAGGTTCCCCGGGAAACGGGTATCGGAATGTCCCGCAGGTAACGCGCATCGCCTTGTTGCTGGTAGAAATCCTTGCGCACCACCTGCAAGTCGACGGCGCGCACCACCAGCGCGGTGGATGCCAACGCCAGCACCGCAAGCACGAAATACAACCGCGCGCGCAGGTTTATCGGGCGTTGGCGTGGCGTCACTGTCCGACTCCGGAACGGATCACTATGGTTTCGGCAGCCGCAGGGGTCACCATGCCGAGACGCGTGCGCGCAATCTGCTCGATGCGATTGTTTTCGGCCCAGGTCGCCTGCTCGAGTTCCAGGCGACCGAACTCGAAGTCGAGGTTGTCGCGCTCGGTTGAGAGCTTGGTCAACTCAACGAATGCCATCCGACTTTGCTGGCGCGCATACACCACTCCGACGGAGCTGCCGATGACGCTGGCGAGAAGCATGAGGAACAGGATCAGGCGCACGATCACGAACGCTTCTCCGCAATGCGAAGGACGGCACTGCGCGCCCGTGGATTGGCCACGATCTCTGCACTCGTTGCAAACTGCGCCTTGCCGACCGCGTCGAGCGTCCGAGGAACCTCGATCATCGGCAACCCACGCGGCCCGGAGCGTCGGCGCACGGGACCGCGAATGAATTGCTTGACCAGACGGTCCTCGAGCGAATGGAAACTGATCACGCAGAGGCGGCCATCGACGTGCAATCGCTCGCTCGCGGCGATGAGTCCGCGTTCGAGCGTGCCGAGCTCATCGTTCACGTGAATGCGCAGGGCCTGAAACGTACGCGTGGCTGGATGTTTTGAGGCCTCGCGATGACCGATGGTCCTCACGATGAGGTCGGCCAGCTCTCGCGTGGTCGTCAACGGCTGCTGGCGGCGATGCGCCACAATGGCACGCGCGATACGCCGGCTCATGCGTTCCTCGCCATAACGCCAGAGCACATCGGCAATCGCCTCTGCATCGGAACGCGCGAGCCATTGCGCCACGCTCTCGCCAACCGTCGGATCCATGCGCATGTCGAGCGGCCCGTCGGTCTGAAAACTGAAGCCTCGGCTCGCATCGTCGATCTGCGGCGACGACACGCCAAGATCGAGCAGGACGCCGTCGAGCCCTTCCCTTGTTTCGGCCCAGTTGCCAAGGTCGGCGAAATTGGCATGACGGATCCGTACACGCTTGTCATTTCCGAATTCCCGCTGTGCGACGTCGATCGCCTCCGGGTCTTGATCCATCAGCAAGAGGCGTGCATCGGGCCCCATTCGTTTCAGCAACTCGCGAGCATGGCCGCCGCGCCCGAACGTGCCGTCGAGATAGGCACCGTCGCCGCGCAAGCGCAAACCAGCCAGCACCTGCTCCAGCATCACCGGGATATGCGTGAACCCTGCCTTTGCCATCGCCGCGCATATCCCGTCCGATCGATTGCACGTGCCCGCAGCAGCAGGGCCGCCAATCGCAATCCGTCACAATTTCAGGTCAAGCATGTCCTCGGTAATCTGGTCCTCGACAATGGCCTCGCGTACCTTGGCTAGATGCGCCTGCTCGCTCCACAATTCGAATCGATCATCCATGCCGAGCAGCACCGCTTTTTTTTCGATGCCGGCGGCGGCACGCTGACTGCCCGGCAGCAGGATCCGACCGTTGCCATCCGGTTCCACCGGAGCCGCTGCACCAACGAGTTTTCGTTGCAGCATCCGGTGCACTGATTTGGCACGCGGCAGCGCGTTGACTTCATCGCGCACGCGATGCCATTCGGCTTCCGGCAGCAACCAGAGACACCCGTGCTCGAACGGGTTGTAGGTGACAACGAGGCGGTTCGCGCATTCGCGAGAGACCAGCTCGCGATAGGCAGCTGGGATGGCCATCCGACCCTTGTCGTCGAGCGTGATCGAGGTTTCGCCCTGGAACATGGCATCCACAAAAAACCACAAAAACCCACTGCCGCCCACCTTATGCTGCAAACGGCGGAACTGTCAAGGAATTTTGGGGGTTGGAGCGCACGGAAAAGTACGCCGCGCAATCGTCTCGAGAGCGAGATCTGGAGAGACGCTTCGCTGAGGCACTCTCTTTTCCGAAAAGGTGGATTGCAATGCGCGCGGCAGCGGGCACTCATGCAGCACTGGACAGCCAAGGCGGGGCCGGATTCGCTCCGAGCTTGACGGATGGAAGACGTGCAAGAACTACACGTCGAAATCGGGCACGACCTTCCTCCTCGCCAGCAAGTTGCGGCGGCACATGGGCGAGCCGACGCGTGCAGCGCGTGCACCGGCCCATGCAGTCAAGCCCGAATCGACTTGCGTATTCGACCGGTCGAATAGCGGTGTAAATCCCTTCATCGCGGCCCGCGCACAGTTCGGTCCATGGAGGGACCGACGCAGACGGCGCTTGCGCCGGATCGGGCAGGACGCTCCGTATTCGGCAAATGAAAAAGGAGTCGGCCGATAAGCCGGGTTCTGTCGTGGGCAGCCATTCATCTGGACCTCGTGTCGCCACGAGGCCTCGAGCGTCCAACCCGGGAGCGACGCGGGCCGCGTCATGGCTCCCCTATTTGGTCTTGCTCCGGGTGGGGTTTACCGTGCCACGCGGCGTTGTCCCCGCGTGCGGTGCGCTCTTACCGCACCGTTTCACCCTTGCCACGCGCATCCGAAAATGCCGTTCGGCGGTTTGCTTTCTGTTGCACTGGCCGTCGGCTCGCGCCGCCCAGGCGTTACCTGGCACCCTGCCCTGTGGAGCCCGGACTTTCCTCGGCATTCTTGAGAATGACGCGGCTGCCTGGCCGACTCCGCGTACAGAGTACAGGGGACTGATGGCGGACGCCACGTGGCGTCGCCACCCCGCATCGCGACTGGCCTTTCGCTTGCTAACCGGCGCGAACCCGCACCATGCGGCGCAGAAGCTCGCCATTTCGCTCAGCGATACAACGTCTTTCGCGGCGCGCCGGTAATTGCGCTGGCGAGTTTTGCCGCTTGCGCAGGAGGCAACTCTTCGCGCAGCAACGCGAAAATGCGCTGGCCTTCGACAACAGCGGCCCCGTCTGCGTTGCCTTCCGCACCAGCGACGAGCAGCACGAATTCTCCACGCCGCTGATTGCTGTCCGATGCGACGAATTCGCCGAGCTCAGCGAGCGTCGCCGCGCGCACGGTCTCGAACAGTTTGGTCATTTCGCGCGCGAGGACCGCTCGCCTCTCGGCGCCGAATACCGAAACCATGTCTCCCAGCGAGGCGACCACCCGGTGACTGGATTCGTAGAAAATCAACGTGCGCCGATCGCTGACCAGCGCGCGCAGACGCTCTCGCCGCGCAGCTGACCTGGCAGGCAGGAATCCTTCGAACACAAACCGATCGCTCGGCAGCCCGGCCACGGACAACGCGGCAATCGCGGCGCACGGGCCGGGCACCGGTGAAACCGCAAATCCCGCGTCACGTGCAGCGCGCACCAGGCGGAAACCCGGATCGCTGATCAACGGCGTACCGGCATCCGCAATCAAGGCGATCTCGTCACCGGCGGCGAGTCGTTCGAGCAACGGCGCGACCTGCTCGCGCTCGTTATGGTCATGCAGCGCGACGAGTCGCGCATGAGCGCCTGCGCGCGCCAGGACCGGAGCGCTGTGACGCGTGTCCTCGACCGCGATAATGGGCACGCGGCCGAGCACCTCGACGGCGCGCGGCGACAGGTCGTCGAGATTGCCCAGGGGTGTCGCCACCACCCAGAGCCGGCCGAGTCGATCCGACATCGTCATGCGTCCTCCAAAGCAGCGATTGCAACCCGGTATTGCCGGCTCTGCGCGGCAGAAGCAAGTTTGTGATGTCTTGGAAGGTTTCGGCACTGATCATGACGATACGACGCGCCGCGACGCAGAGACGCGCCTTTGGTCCCGCCTCTCGCCGAATTTACGAAGTCGTGCAGGATTCCCGCCTTCCTGGGAGCGCAAGCGTCATGCCTCAGGCGATCCGTTATCATCGCGTTGCTGGTTCCCGTGCAAGGCAGATCATGATCGCAGTCCCGTTGCGCCTTCGCTACATCCCGCTGTTTCTGGCCATGGTCTGGTTGACCGCGTGCGTTACCCTGTCGCAACCCTCATCGCAGGAATCCGAAAGCGCAGCGCGGGCCGAGCAGCTGTACCGTCGTGGCAGCCTCGAAGCCGCCGCTCAGGCGTTCGTCCAGCTTGCCGAGCAGACCCGCGGCGATCGGTCTGCACATTATCGGCTTCGCGCCGGCGAGGCACTGCGCGAGGCCGGCGAGCTCGATCAGGCCGCGCGCACGCTTGACGATATCAAGCGTCGACGACTGCATGGGGACGAACCCATGCGGCTCGACCTTCTGGACGCCGAAATAGCACTGGCTGCCGGCGAGGCGCAGCACGCCGCCGATCTGCTCGCCATGCCGATCGCCAACCTGCCACCCAACCTGAAGATGCGGGCACTCGAGTTGCGCGCCCGCAGCGACGTGGCGAATGGCGACCGCTTCGCCGCAGCACGCACTCGCGCGCGCCTCGATCGCCTGTTGAGTGGAGCCGACCGCACCGCCAATCAGAAGGAAATTCTGGCGACGCTGGCAACACTCGATCCAGCCGCGATCAGGGCCAAGGCGCTGACATTGCGCCCGGACGATGCGCTGATGCCATGGCTCGAGCAGGCGCTCAAAACCCAGGGGGGTGGCACCCTGCCTCGACCACTGCAGCGACCGGAACGCCCGGTCGGAACGCTGCTGCCAGCCCAGGGCGGCGGATTGAGCCCGCAAGGGTACCGAAGCATCAGTCAAGTTGCTCTGCTGCTGCCCTTGAGCGGAAGACTTGCCGTGGTCGCGCAATCGATACGCGACGGATTCTTTGCTGCGTATTTTGCAGACCATACCGAGCATCGCCCGGGAATCCGCGTATACGACTCCGGCGATACGCCCGCAACGGCGATCACCACCTACCACGCCGCTGTGGCGGACGGCGCTGATCAGGTGGTAGGCCCGTTGCGCCGCGAGTCGGTCGGCGCACTGTTTCACGATGCGTTGCCGGTGCCGATCCTGGCGCTCAATCATCCTGATACCGGAGAGGTGCCGCCGAACGGCAGCGCCGAGTTTGGCCTGCTTCCCGGCGCCGAGGGCGCACAGGCCGCCGAGTACGCCTTTGAACGCGGGATCACTGCAGTTGCGCTGATCGCGGCGGATGCCGACTGGGCCAATCGCGCAGTGCAGGCATTTCGCGCCCAGTTCGAGGCCGACGGAGGCCGTGTCGTCGGCGAGGCTCGAATCCAGGAAGGCGAAGTCGATTACAGCACAGCTATCACCAAGGCCACCGCCGGCCTCGTCGGCACCGACAAACCCGGCGTTTTCATCAGCATGCTGCCGCGGCAGGCGCGTCTGCTTCTGCCGCAAATGAAGCTGGCCGGAATCACCGCACCTGTTTTTGCGTCCTCGCATGTCTATTCCGGTACGCCGGATGCAACCAGCGATCGCGATCTGGACGGACTGGAGTTCTGCGATGCGCCGTGGCTGATCGGATCGGTGGTCGGACGCCCTGCGCTTGATGCCATGGCTGGCAACCTGCAAAGCGCCAATGGAACGGGTGCTCGCCTGTTCGCTTTCGGTATGGATGCTTATGCTGTGTTGCCGTATCTTGACTGGTTGCTCGGCCATCCGGATGCCTACATGGACGGAGCGACCGGTCAACTCTATGCTGACAGTTTCGGTCGAATTCACCGCCTGCTCGGATGGGCGCAATTCGAAAATGGCATTGCAACGCCGGTGCAGGGGGCATTGACCGCCCTGCCGCAAACGGACGCTCAGGAACAATGAATACCCGCGTTGCGGGCGCCCATTACGAGGATCTGGCGCTGGCTCATCTGCAACGAGCCGGACTGAACCTGATCGCCCGCAATGCAGCTTGCAGGCACGGCGAAATCGATCTTGTGATGCGCGATGGCGATGTCGTCGTGTTCATCGAAGTGCGCTACCGCAGCCGTTCGGGTTTCGGGGACGGTCTGGATTCGGTCAGCGCCACCAAGCAAGCGAAGCTGGTGCGCGCTGCTCGCATGTTCCTCGCGCAGAACCCTTTGCTCGCCCGTCGCACCTGCCGGTTCGATGTCGTCGCGCTTAGCGACGATGTTGACAGTACCGAATGGTGCCGCAATGCATTCGAGGCCCGTTGAGAATCCATGTATCGAACCTTTCGTTTCTCGGCGCTATTGCTCATCGCGTGTTTACCCGCCCTGACCGGTTGTATCGCCGCTGTCGTCGGCGGCGCAGCCATCGGTGCGGACGCAGTGCACGACAGGCGCGGCATCGGCACGGTCATTGCCGACAAGAACATCCAGTTGACAGCCTACGAAGCGATCCACCGCGATCCGCAACTCGCCCACGACAACCGGGTATCGATCGTGGTTTATGACGGAACGCTGCTGCTGGTCGGCGAAGTGCGCAGCGAGGAGCTGAAGGCAAAAGCAGGCCATCTGGTCTCGGGCTTCAACGGCGTGCATCGCCTGGTCAACGATCTCGACGTGCGCGAGCCCGAAGGATTCTGGGGGCGTCGACACGACAGTTTCATCACGGCGCGCGTCAAGACCGCATTGCTCGACATCCGCACCGAAGGATTCGATCCCACGAGGGTGAATGTCACGACGGCGCATCGCGTCGTCTATCTGCTCGGGCTGGTGAGCCATGCCGAAGACGAGGCCGTGACCACGATCGCACGCAATGTGCGCGGTGTCGAAAAGGTGGTCAAGATATTCGAGTACACCGACTGACCGGTGGGGACATCGCATCGTGAACCGAGACCTGCCGCGTGCACTTTTCGATCAGCTGGAGGAGATTTTTCCAGGCGCTGCGTTGAATACCGATCCCGCCGAATGCCTGGCTTACGGCTACGACAATTCCAGGCGCGAAGCGCAACCACAGGCGGTGGTTTTCCCCAATCGGCACGAGCAAGTCGTCGCCCTGACGCAGGCTTGCCGCCGTCACCGCACGGCGTTGACCGCCAGAGGCCGCGGTACCAACACCACCGGTGCCAGCGTACCGATTGCGGGTGGCGTCGTCGCCAGTTTCGAACGCATGAATCGCATCCTTGCCATCGACCCGGCCAATCGACTGGCCGTCGTCGAGCCAGGCGTGCTCAACGGCGATCTCCAGAATGCACTTGCGCAACAGGGTTTCTTCTGGCCGCCGGATCCGAGCTCGGCGCCCTACTGCACGGTTGGAGGCAATCTGGCGTGCAATGCCGGCGGACCGCGCGCGGTGAAATACGGCGCGACACGCGACAACGTGCTCGCGTTGCGTGGAGTGACAGGCCGCGGCGATTCGTTTCGTTGCGGCAAACCGATCACCAAAGGGGCGACTGGATACGATCTCGTGCGCCTCCTGGTCGGCTCGGAAGGCACGCTCGCATTGATTACCGAGGCAACGATCAAATTGACGCCACTGGCTTCCGCAAGAAGCACTCTTCGCGCAACCTATGCCGATGTAGGCAGCGCAGCCGCCGCGGTGGCGCGAATCATGGCGCAGCCGGTTACGCCTTGCGCGCTGGAATTTCTCGACGGCCAGGCTCTTGAACTTGCCCGCGATCACGCGGGTGACATCGTGCCGGATGCCGGCGCGATGCTGATCATCGAAATCGACGGAGAACGCGAATCGCTGCCGGCGGCAATCGATGCGCTGTCGCGATCCGCTCGAGGCGACGGACTCGCCGAATTACGCGTCGCCGCCGACGCTGAGGAAGTCGCGTCGCTGTGGGCTGCGCGCAAGGCGCTCTCGCCGGCGCTACGCGCGCTTTCTCCGAACAAGATCAATGAAGATGTCGTCGTGCCGGTCAGCCGGGTACCGAACCTTATCGCCGCCGTGCAGAAATTGTCGCTTGATCATGGCCTGCCGATCGTATGCTTCGGTCATGCAGGCAACGGCAACCTGCACATCAACCTGCTTCCATGCACGGCGGCACAGATGCAGGCAGCGCAGGCCTGCCTCACGGAAATTTTTGAAACCGTGATCGAGCTCGATGGCACCTTGTCCGGTGAACACGGGATCGGCTTGGCGAAACGCGATTTCATGGAGCGGGCACTCGATCCAACCGCACTGCGCCTGATGCGCGACATCAAGTCGCAGTTCGATCCCGACGGCATCCTCAATCCGGGCAAACTGCTGCCGAGTTGAGGTCGGCACGCGCTGGTTTCGTTTTCTGCGCGCTAAACAAGATATACGAGCACGGCGAGCACGATCGCCGCATAAACGCCGGCGAACACGTCGTCGAGCATGACGCCAAGTCCACCTTTGAGCCTTCGGTCCGCCCACGAAACGGGCCATGGCTTCCAGACGTCGAAGAGTCGAAAGAGGAAAAAACCGACTACGATCCAGCGCCATTCAAACGGGGCGAAAGCGAGCGTGATCCATTGGCCAACGAATTCGTCCCACACGATGACGCCCGGATCGGCTACGCCGAGGCGCTGGACGATTATTGCGCTCACCCAGATGCCCAGCGCAAATGCCACCGCGACAACCAGCAGGTACATCGGGGTCGACAGCAGGCGCAATGCAAGATACGGCAGCAGCGCGACTGCCGAACCGACGGTACCCGAGACAACGGGACTCAAGCCCGCTCCGAAACCCGAAGCGATCCACCCGGCTGGATCACTGAGAATCATGCGTCGCTGGTCGTCATCGAGTCTCATTGGAAATGCAGCCAGCCCCTCACATCCATCGCAAGCTCGACACGATCGGGCGTCAATGCCCTCACGCCGCTGCCGGTCACTACCCGACCGATGCGCGTGGCGCCACAACCAAGGCGCGCAAGATCGCCGGTGAGGTTTTGCGCAACGTTCGGCGATACCGTGAAAGCGAGCTCGTAATCGTCTCCGCCACCAAGTTGCCATCCAACTCGTGTCGCCGCATCGAACGCAGCGAGCAGCGCGGCCGATGCCGGCAGTTCCGCCACGTCGACTTCGATTCCGACGCCGCTCGCCCTTGCGATATGGTCGAGATCGATCAGCAACCCATCGGACACATCGATGCACGCTGACGCGACGCCACGCAGCGCGGTGCCCGCGGCGACGCGGGGCAGCGGGCGGTTGAGTCGCGCCATCAATGTGGCCCGGTGATCGTCGGCCAGCTCGGATGGAGTCCCTTCGCACACGCAATGCAGACCCGCCGCCGCGTCACCAAGCATTCCGGTCACGAACACTTCGTCACCGGGCCGCGCCCCATCTCGCCGCAGGCATGATCCCGGCGATACGAAACCCAGCGCCGTCACCGTTACCGATAATGGACCACGCGTCGTGTCGCCGCCGACCAGCGCGGTCTGGTGCAACGCGGCAAGTTCGCCGAAGCCATCCGCAAAGCCGGTCACGAATGCGGGATCCGCTTCGGGAAGTGTCAGCGCAACGAGCGCCCATGCGGGGAATGCGCCCATGGCGGCGAGGTCGCTGAGGTTCACCGCCAGCGCTTTCCAGCCAATATCGCCGGCCGCCGTGGCTACCGGAAAATGGACACCCGCGACGAGCGTATCGGTGCAGGCGACCAGATCCTGGCCAGGGCGTGGCGCAAGCACTGCGCCATCATCGCCAATGCCGAGGCGCACATCGGCGCGCGCGTACTGAACGCGTTTCCGGATCAACTCGATGAGATCGAATTCAACCATTGCGCTGAGCCCGGCGAGGAGTGGCGCCCGGTCCGGCAGCGCTTGTCAGCGTGAGTGATATTCCGCAGCGCGCCATTCTGCCGCCAGTTTATCGAGCACGCCGTTGACGAAGGTATGGCCCTGGTCGGCGCCGAAGCGCTTGGTCACTTCCACCGCCTCGTTGATCACCACACGGTAAGGCACATCGCGACGCTGTTTGAGTTCGTACGCGGCGATGCGCAATACGGCGCGCTCGATCGGATCGACCTCGGCGATCGTCCGGTCGATCAACGGCACAATGCCCGCATCGAGCACGTCGAGTTCGCGCTCGACGCCGCGCAACAGATCCTCGAAATACGCGACATCCGCAATCTCCATGTCCTGCTCGTGACGAAACTGCTCGATCACCGCGATCATGCGACTACCCGAGACCTGCCACGCATAAACCGCCTGCAGCGCGCGCCGGCGCGCGCGCGAACGCGCCGCCATATCGACCCGTGTCGCGGTCGATCGCGCATTCACAGACGCTTCCACAGATTGACCATCTCGATCGCCGCGAGCGCGACATCGGCGCCCTTGTTGCCGCCCTTTCCACCGGCACGTTCCATCGCCTGATCGACATCATCGGTGGTAAGCACGCCGAAAACGACCGGGATGCCGCTCACGTGCGCCGCTCGCGAGAGGCCGCTGGCGGCTGCATCCGCAACGAAATCGAAATGGGGTGTGGCCCCGCGGATCACGCATCCGAGCGCAATCACCGCGGCGTAACGGCCCGATGCCGCAGCCCGGTCGGCCGCCTGGGGCAACTCGAATGCACCGGGGACTCGAATCAGGTCGATGTCGGATCCGGCAACGCCGTGGTCCATCAATACGTCGTTGGCCGCGGCGACGAGATGCTTGACCACAAAATCGTTGAAACGCGCCGCGATCACCGCGAACCGGGCCTCCGGGATCGAATGGTCGCCTTCGATAATGTTCATGGCGTCAACATGCGCATGCAGGAGGGGCCCTGTGCGAATCGAAGTCTAGCAGGCCTGCGTTTGCCTTCCTTCAGGCCAGGTGGCAAGTCAATGATCATCCACCTGTTCCACGACTTCGAGGCCGAAGCCACCGAGCGCAACCAGACGCCTCGGCGTGCCCAGCACGCGCAATTTACGAACCCCGAGATCGGCGAGGATCTGCGCACCTAGTCCGAGTTGCCGCCATTCCCGCTGCGATTCGGCCGCGTCAACCGCTGCGCTGTCGATCAAGGCACAGTCCTCTGCCGTCACGCCGTGCCTGAGTCGTGCCACGAGTGCATCAGGCGATTCATCGCCGGCCAGAACCACGACAATGCCACGGTCCTCGGAGGCGACGCGACTTAGTGCCGAGGTGACGTTGATTGCCAGGTCCTTGCGGACGAGGTGCAGCACGTCCGACAACGTGTTCTGCACATGGACGCGTGTGAGCACGGGAGCTCCATCATCTACGTTGCCTCGCACCAGCGCGAAATGGACTGCGCCGAACAACACGTCGCGAAATGCGACCAGGCGGAATGCGCCGAATTCGGTGAGGACATGTTCCTCGTGGACTCGCGCGATGGTCTTCTCGTTGGCCAGCCGGAAGCGGATCAGGTCGGCGATCGTGGCGATCTTGAGGCCGTGTTTCGCAGCGAACACCTCGAGTTCAGGGCGGCGCGCCATGCTGCCGTCCTCGTGCAGCACTTCGACCAGAACACCCGCCGGCTCGCAGCCAGCGAGGCGCGGCAGATCGGTCGCGGCCTCGGTATGACCTGCACGAATCAGGACGCCTCCAGCCGCCGCCATCAAAGGAAACACATGGCCGGGCTGGGTCAGGTCGTCGGGTCTGGCGGAACTGCGGACGGCCGTGCGCACGGTATGCGCGCGGTCCTGCGCCGAAATCCCCGTCGTGACCCCTTTTGCCGCCTCGATCGATACGGTGAAATTGGTGTGAAACGGCGAATTGTTGGCCTGGACCATCGGACCGAGGCCGAGTTGGCGACAACGCTCGGCGGTCAGTGCGAGGCAAATCAGGCCGCGCGCCTCGCGCGCCATGAAATTGATGTCCTCGGCCCGCACTTTCTCCGCGGCCATGATCAAGTCGCCTTCGTTTTCGCGATCCTCGTCATCGAGAATCACGACCATGCGTCCGTCGCGAAGCTCTTCGAGGATTTCGGGAATTGTCGCAAAGCTCATTCTGCCTTCCGTTCAAAATGTGCGACCAACGATGGTCGCGTCGCGTCAATGGCGATCATGCACGATCACGCGCATGGACAACGTGCACGCGTGCCCGGTCGTAACAGCGAAGCACGAATCACATCTGGTCGCGTGGATAAAGTCGCTCGATATAACGCGCGACGAGATCCACCTCGAGGTTGACGGCATCACCCGCGTTGCGCATGCCGAATGTCGTGACTGCCGTGGTATGTGGAATCAGATTGACGCCAAAGTGATTGCCCTCGATCGAGTTGACCGTAAGGCTTACTCCATCGATGCAGATCGCACCTTTTGCCGCGATGTAACGCACGATGTCGCCAGGTGCCTCGAACGACCACCGTTGCGAGCGGCCTTCCTCGTCGATCGACAGCACCTTTCCCACGGCGTCCACATGGCCGCTGACCAGGTGTCCACTCACACGGTCAACCAGACGCAGCGCTTTTTCCAGATTCACCGAATTCCCGATGACGAGCGATCCCAACGTCGTGCAAGCCAGCGTTTCAGCTGAAACATCGGCAAATAAAAGACTGCCGGTCTGATTCACGACGGTCAGGCAGACGCCGGACACCGCGATGCTGTCGCCAATCCGGACATCGTCGAACCCGAGCGATGGAGCCTCGATGGCAAGTTGCAGATCCGTGCCGTCGGACTCCGCATGCGCTACATGTCCGATCGTCTGGATGATTCCGCTGAACAATTGCCGCCTCGCTGCCAGGTTTGTCGATCGTCAATTCTGACAGAACCGGCCAGGAGCGGACTATGAGGTCGCGAAGTCGCCGTTTCCCGTGACGGCATCCCCGCCCGCCTGGTGCGGCATCTTTGGCCGCAACAGGTACCTCGTGTCCTGCCCGACCCGACGCTGCTCAATGACCTCGAGGCGCCAGCATGACGAGATTGCTTCCAATGGCGGCAGCGTCAGCGCCGATTGCGCCGAATCGCCCAGCAACAGCGGCGCGACGTACCACAACAACTCGTCCACCAGCCCTGCGTCGAACAAGGAGCCGCACAGTTTCGGCCCCGCTTCGACCTGCAATTCGTTGACGCCCCGTTGGGCGAGGGCCTTCAGCACGGGTCCAAGGGGGATGCGGCCGTCGCGCAGTGGGAAGCTCAAGCGTTCGACGCGCGTATACCCTTCGTGCGCAGGCAATGCATGCTCGGCATGGACTATCAGCGTCGGAGCGCTGCCATCGAGCAGCTTGGCCTCCTCAGGCAACGCATCGAGTCGTGTATCGAGCAAGACGCGCAGTGGCGGCGCCACCTCCGTGGAATCGAGGCGCACGGTAAGGCGCGGATCGTCGAGGCGTCCGCTGCCGCTGCCGGTCAGGATCGCCGAACTGCGCGCGCGCCAACGTTGGACGTCGGCCCGCGCCACATCGCCAGTAATCCATTTGGATTCGCCGCCGGAAAGTGCGCTGCGACCGTCGAGGCTCGTGGCAAGCTTCAATCGGACCCATGGGCGCCCGCGCTCGATGCGGCTGAAGAAGCCGCGATTGAGTTCGCGAGCCGCATCCCGCATGAGGCCGGTTTCGACCACGAGTCCGGCCTCGCGCAATCCGGCCAGCCCGCGGCCGGCGACTTCGGGAAACGGGTCCTCGCATGCCACCACCACGCGCTTGAGTCCGCCGGCGATCAGCGCATCGGAACAGGGCGGCGTGCGCCCATGATGCGAGCACGGCTCGAGCGTGACAAACGCGGTTGCGCCGCGAGCACGCGCGCCAGCATCGCGCAAGGCCCACACTTCGGCGTGGGCTTCGCCCGGACGCTGGTGCCAGCCGCAGCCGACGACTTCCTCGCCGTGGGCGATGACGCAGCCGACGCGCGGATTTGGTTGGGTCGTGAACAGGCCGCGCTCCGCCAGGCGCAGAGCGTGCGCCATATGCATATGGTCGCTGCCGCCGAAAGCCATCAGCGCTGTCGCGACCGGCCGTACTCACGCATGCGGGTCATGATTTCCCGCGGCCGGTCGACTGCTTCAGCAAAGGCAATTGCAGCCCCTCGATATCCGGAAGATCGCGCTCAAGCTTCTCGATTTCCTCTCGAAATGCCTGCACGTCCTCGAAGCGACGGTAGACCGAAGCGAACCGCACGTACGCGACTTGATCGAGGCGCTTGAGTTCGACCATGACCAATTCGCCGATCCGCAGCGACGGCAGTTCCCGCTCGCCACTGATGCGCACTGCATGGATGACAGTGCGTACCGCTGCATCGATCTTCTCACCGCTGACCTGGCGTTTCTGTAGCGCACGTTCGAAACCAACGCGCAACTTGGCCTCATCGAAGGCCTCGCGCCGTCCGTCGCCCTTGATCACTGACGGCAGCTTGATCTCAGCCGTCTCGAATGTGTTGAAGCGTCCATTGCAGGCCGGGCATTCGCGCCGTCGCCGCACACTGTCGCCATCCTCGGTCAACCTCGAATCGACCACGCGCGTGTCCTGGTGCTGGCAAAACGGGCAATGCATGTCAGGGCCGAGGGCTGAGGGCCCAGGGTCGAGAGCTGAGCAAGCCTGGACACATCTTGGCGGATTGGAGGCGCAGTGTGAAAAGACGAATGGCGCTCCCCAGCGTCACGATGTCGCTGTTCAGCCCTCGGCCCTCAGCCCTCCTAGCCATACACTGGATACTTCTTGCATTGGTCGGTGACTCTCGACCGCACCGCCGCGATCACGTCGGCATCGAATGGCGCATCAAGCACGTCGCAGATCCAGTTGGCCAGGCTCGCGCAATCGTCTTCCCGGTAACCGCGCGTAGTCACCGCGGGTGTTCCGAGCCGCAGCCCGGACGTTACGAACGGCGAGCGCGGGTCGTTCGGCACCGAATTCTTGTTGACCGTGATGTGCGCGTCGCCGAGCATGGTCTCGGCGTCCTTGCCGGTGATGTCGCGGCCGATCAGGTCGACCAGGAACAGATGGTTTTCGGTGCCGCCCGAAACGACCTTGTACCCACGCGAGGCGAGCGTCGCGGCCATCGTCTTGGCATTCTTCACCACTCGCGCCTGATAGTCCGCGAAAGCCGGCTCCAGCGCCTCCTTGAAGGCGACCGCCTTGGCCGCGATCACATGCATCAGGGGACCGCCCTGGATTCCCGGGAATACGATCGATTGCAGCTTCTTCTTCATTTCCTCGCCCGCGCCTTTCGCCACGATCAGGCCACCGCGCGGCCCGCGCAAGGTCTTGTGCGTGGTCGAGGTCACCACATGGGCGTGCGGCAACGGGCTTGGATAGACACCTGCCGCGATGAGACCGGCAACGTGCGCCATGTCGACGAACAGGTACGCGTCGATGCTGTCCGCGATGGCGCGAAATCGCGCCCAGTCGACCACTTGCGAGTAGGCGCTGAATCCGGCCACGACCATCTTGGGCTTGTGTTCGAGGGCGAGCCGCTCGACTTCTTCGTAGTCGATCAGGCCTTGCGCATTCACACCGTATTGCACGGCATTGAAAATCTTGCCGGACAAGTTCGGTTTGGCGCCGTGGGTCAGATGGCCTCCGTGCGCGAGCGACATGCCGAGAATGGTGTCGCCCGGCTTGAGCAAGGCGAAATACACCGCCTGGTTGGCCTGCGAGCCCGAATGCGGCTGCACGTTGGCGTAATCGCAATCGAACAGCTGCATCAATCGATCGATAGCGAGCTTTTCCGCGATGTCCACGTACTCGCAACCGCCGTAATAGCGCTTGTCCGGATAGCCCTCCGCATACTTGTTGGTCAGGACCGAACCCTGTGCCTCAAGTACCCGCGGGCTTGCATAGTTTTCCGAAGCAATCAGCTCGACGTGATCTTCCTGGCGCTTTCTCTCGCCGGAAATCGCCTCCGCAAGTTCCGGATCGTACGCGTCGATACGCATGTCGCTGGGAAACATGGGCAATTTGACCTGTGCAGAGACTGGGGATCGCCATGTTACAGGCTCGCAGCGCGGCTTTCGCGATCCATGCCGGCCGGGTCGCTGGACTGTTACCCAGGTGCGCATGGCGAGCACCCGTCGCATAAGCGATAATGTGCGGCTGTTTCGCGTCGCCGACCGCTATGGCCCGGCCCTGCCCGGCGGCGCGCCAAGGCCATCCGGAGACACGCATGCAGTTCATCTACACCATGAACGGGGTCAGCAAGGTCGTTCCCCCGAAGCGCCAGATCATCAAGGACATTTCGCTGTCGTTCTTCCCGGGCGCCAAGATCGGACTGCTGGGCTTGAATGGTGCCGGCAAGTCCACGGTGCTGCGCATCATGGCCGGCGTCGATACCGACTTTGTCGGCGAGGCGCGGCCCGCCGCGGACATCAAGATCGGTTTTCTCGAACAGGAACCCGCGCTCGATCCGGCCAAGTCGGTACGAGAAGTGGTCGAGGAAGGCGTGGCCGAGATCATCGGCGCACAACAAAGACTCGACGAGGTATACGCAGCGTACGCCGAGGAAGGCGCCGATTTCGACAAGCTGGCGGCCGAACAGCAACGGCTGGAAAACCTGCTGGCCGCAAACGACGCACATGCACTCGAGCGGCAGCTCGAGATTGCCGCCGATGCACTGCGCCTGCCGCCATGGGATGCGATCGTCGGCACGCTCTCCGGCGGCGAGAAGCGCCGCGTCGCTCTGTGCCGCCTGCTGCTCAGCAAGCCCGACATGCTGCTGCTCGACGAGCCGACCAACCATCTCGATGCAGAGTCGGTTGAATGGCTCGAGCATTTCCTGCAGAACTTCCCTGGCACCGTGGTCGCGGTCACGCACGATCGGTACTTTCTCGATAACGCCGCGGAATGGATCCTCGAACTCGATCGCGGTCGTGGCATTCCGTGGAAAGGCAATTATTCGTCGTGGCTCGAACAAAAAGGCGAACGCCTCAAGCAGGAGGAATCGAGCGAGAAGGCGCGCCAGAAAGCCATCGCGCGAGAACTCGAATGGGCACGCAGCAATGCCAAGGGCGGCCGCAGCAAGGGCAAGGCGCGCCTGGCGCGAATCGAGGAATTGCAGGCAGTCGATTACCAGAAGCGCAACGAGACCAACGAAATCTTCATCCCGCCGGGCGAGCGCCTCGGCAGCTCGGTCATCGAACTCAAGGGCGTCACCAAATCATTCGGCGATCGGTTGTTGATCGATGACCTGAGCTTCAGCGTCCCCCCGGGAGCGATTGTCGGGATCATCGGGCCGAACGGCGCGGGCAAATCCACGCTGTTCAAGATGATCATCGGCAAGGAGAAACCGGACAAGGGCGAGATCGTCAAGGGGCAGACCGTCAATGTTGCGTATGTCGACCAGAGTCGGGAGAAACTCGAAGGCAACCACAATGTATTCCAGGAAGTGTCGGGTGGCGCGGACATCCTCAACATCAATGGCATTGAAATCCAGTCGCGCGCATACATCGGGCGCTTCAACTTCAAGGGCCAGGATCAGCAGAAGCTGGTCGGCACGCTCTCCGGCGGCGAGCGCGGTCGGTTGCACCTGGCCAAAACGCTCCTGCAGGGAGGCAACGTGCTGCTGCTTGACGAGCCCTCCAATGATCTCGATATCGAAACGCTGCGCGCACTCGAGGACGCGCTGCTCGAATTTCCGGGCAACGCATTCGTGATTTCCCATGATCGCTGGTTTCTCGATCGCATCGCCACGCACATCCTCGCGTTCGAGGGCGATTCGCATGTCGAGTTCTTTCCCGGCAACTACAAGGAATACGAGGAAGACAAGAAGCGGCGGCTCGGCGACGAGGCAGCGCAACCACATCGGATCCGCTACAAGAAACTGGCCTGAGCCACGCGAAACGAAAGCGAAAGGACAAACCTGCCGACACAACTGCAAAGATGCATCAACTGACTTTCCAGCAAACGCTTGCCGACGCGTGGCAGCGCAACGACTCGCTGATCTGCGTCGGACTCGATCCGGAGATTGGGCGCTTCCCTGCCGCCCTGCAACACGATGCTGACGCGATCTTTTCGTTCTGCCGTGCGATCGTCGATGCAACCGCGGATCTGGTCTGCGCATTCAAGCCACAGATCGCCCATTTTGCCGCGCACTCTGCCGAAGATGCGTTGCGACGCGTGATTGCTCACATCCATGCGCAGCATCCGGGTATTCCGGTCATTCTGGACGCGAAGCGCGCAGATATCGGATCGACGGCGCAACATTACGCGAGCGAGGCGTTCGATCGTTATGCAGCCGATGCGGTCACGGTGAATCCGTATCTGGGCCGCGATGCGATCGAGCCGTTCCTTTCGCGCGCAGACAAGGGCGTCGTGGTCCTGTGCCGCACATCCAATCCCGGCGCGCGCGACCTTCAGGATCTAAAGGTCGGTGGCCGCAAACTCTACCAGCACGTTGCACACATCGTTGCGCACGAATGGAACGGCAATGGCAACTGCATGCTTGTCGTGGGTGCAACCTATCCCGAAGAACTCGGCGACGTGCGCCGCATCGTCGGCAACATGCCGCTGCTTGTCCCGGGTGTCGGCGCGCAGGGCGCCGATCTCGAGCAGGCGCTCAGGCATGGCCTGACCGCCGCGGGCAACGGCCTCGTGATCAGTTCGTCCCGGGCGATCCTGTACGCGGGAGACGGCGCCGACTATGCGGCTGCGGCGCGTGCGGCGGCGCTGTCGCTACGGGACGCAGTCAGGCGCTGCAGAAGCGCATCGAGCGAAAATGCACCCGGGCCGGCAATCGCAAGCCAGGTGAATATTGCGAAATAGGCCGTTTCGTCGAAACCGAGCAGCGTCTCGAGAGAATCGATTTGATCCCAGAGCGCCGACTTCACGGCGACGATCATCACCACTGCGAGTCCTCCGGCAGCAAAGCGAGTCAGGAGACCGAACAGCAGCAGCAGACCTCCAACGAACTCCAGCCCGGACACGAACGGCGCAAGCACGCCCGGCAAGGGGATGCCCCAGTCGACGAAGTTGTTGGTTACCAACGGCAGGTTTTGCAGTTTTCCCCAACCGCTCAGCATGAATACGTAGCCGACCACGATCCGCGCGACCAGCGGGCCAAGCCAGGTGAAGTGAGCAGCCACGCGGGCCGGCCAGTCGATCAGTGCCGCAACAATAATTCGCATGATTCTCTCCCTTGTCGTGAGGTCTTGGAATTACGCGAAATCCCTTGACCCGGAATTGCCGCAATCGCTTTCGTTCGTTCTCTGGCGTGCATCAACGATACGCACGCACTTCGCCCTCATCCGCCAGGCTGAACGGGGTGAAGTGCGTATTCGAATCATACGTATCGACGCGCTCGCTTCGCTTGAGGAAGCCGACGACAACGTAAGTCAGCGGCGTCAGCACGACTTCCACGGTCACCTTCATGATCCAGTTGAACCCGATGACCTTGGCGATGGTCTGGCTCTGCCAGATTCCGATAAAAGCGAGCGGATAGAATGAAAGGCTATCGATGCCTTCTCCGATCAATGTCGAGCCGATGGTGCGAGTCCATAACCAGCGCCCGGACGTCCAGAGTTTCATTTTCGCCATCACATAGGCGTTTGAAAAATCTCCGAGCCAGAAGCCGACCAGCGACGCCAGCGCGATGCGCCAGGTGTTTCCGAAAACGATTTCGAGCGCCGGCTGGAGTCTTGCATCGAATGGCTCAGCAGGGCTGACCGGCAGATGGATGATTGCCTCGGACATCAGGCTGGCGAAGACCAATGCGCCGAATGCAGCCCAGGTGGCGCGGCGTGCGCGGGCGTATCCATACACTTCCGTCAGCACATCGTCGAAGATGTAGCTGATCGGGAAAAACAGGTTGCCAGCCCCGAAGGTCAATGCGCCGACCAGCGGCAGCGATACCGTGCACACCTTGGCCGGGCCGATGAGATTCGAACATAGCAGGACCGCGACCATGCCGCCGACCATCAGATCGTAGTAACGGAATCCCCGCCGCGCGGCTTGCCCCGAAATCGCATTCACTGCGGCGCCCTCATGGAGTGCGCATGTTACCGCAGGATGTGGGAGTAACTGAGCTAATGCGCGCGCGGGGTTCGAGCGCGCACACTCTTGAGCAGCAACCTCGGCATGGACAGCACGAAGTGTGTCCAGATGCCGCCCCATACGAGCAAACGCAGCAGCGGCTTGCGCGATGCCGGATCGAACTTGCGGAAATAGCGCCACATGCTGCGGTGCTTGTGGCGCGACACGAACCATGGCCGACCGTGGCTGGAACTGCCCTGGAAGTGGCACACCCGCACCTCGTTCGCAATCGCGACGCGACCGCCGGCGTCGCGAGCGCGGCGGCACAGATCGAGATCCTCACAGTGAAGAAAATAACCTTCGTCGAAGCCATGCAGCCGTTCGAACGCGTTGCGGGGCACGCAGATGCAGGCGCCGGAAACCGCCTCGACGTATTCGACCGGCATGAGCGGCACGTTTCCCGGCTGCATCTCCACGCCTGCGAAGCCCGGCCACTGCGAGTCCAAACGCGCAAGGCCGGTCATCGTCATCAAGGCTCGACGCAGGGTCGGGTCCCGGCGCCGATTGCCCCGGGCGGTGTGACCCCGCGCATCACAAACCGCAACCCCGATCACGGCGATCTGACTGTCACTTCGCAAGACGTCACGCAAGCGGGAAACAGTCTGTGGTTCGAGCAGGCAATCGGGATTGAGAAACAACAGCATATCGCCCCGGGCAACCGCCGCGCCCCGATTGCAGGCGGCTCCGAATCCAAGATTGGCTTCGTTTTGCAACATCCGCAAGCGCAGACCCTCACGATGCATCGCGGCCACACGCTGTGGCCAGCCGTCGCCCGATGCGTTGTCGACGAGCACGACTTCCACTTCTGCAGCCGTGGAGGCAAACGCGCGGTCCACACAATCTCGAAGCAGCGGGCCGCTGTCGGCGGCCACCACGATCACGCTGGTCACATCCGCAACCACGCTGCCACCCCTGGACGCGTGTGGTTCGATCAGACCGCGCCGAGCAAACGCTCGCCCTCGTCGCGCGCGTGCAACCAGAGCGCTGGCCATGCCGCATAAATCGCTGCGAGCTGGCTGGTCTCCCTTCGAAGCGCATCGGCCGCACCGGCGTCATCGATGTTCTCGGCCCAGTCGCCGAGTCGCGGCGCGCCCTTGTCGATCAGGGCACGCCCGTTGGCTTCGATGATTGCGCGAACGTCTGCCTGCCAATACACCGGTGCATCGGCTGCGGCATCGTACTGATGCTGCAGGCGTTCGATCAGATCGGAGCGAACGAAGCCCAGATATTCGCGCAAGAGGCGCACGCGCGCATTTTCGCTGGCACCCGCCATGTCGCGCAGGTTCGCCGACAACAGCTGCATGCGCTGTCCCGGGTCCTCCGCAAGGTATTCCGGCAATTGCCGCTGCACGAAGTCACCGATGAAATGATTGAAGCGCGGCGTCGATGCCGCCATCGAAATATTCGAACGCTTGCGCACCGATTCCTGGACGTGGCCGATCGCAACCGGCAACTCGAGGATCAGCGATTCGGGTCGGCAAAGCCGCGTGACCGCCGAGAACAACAAATCCTCGCCGCGCCCAAGCGGGTTCGTGCACGGCAACAGCAGACTGTTGTCGAGCGCGAACGGGGTGAATGTCACATGGGTCGAAACGCGCGCCTGACGGTAGCCGTACCACACGCTGCCAGCATCCATGTTGCGCAGGTACGCTGCGCGGTCGGCGCAAAACGCTGCGCGGCTGTCTGGATCGAGCAGGTACATCCAGGTGCCGGACTCGGTGCGGGAACTGCCGTAGCTGCCGTGCAGCGTGGCCAGCACCGGTGCATTGGCCTTGAGGTAATCGAGGCGATTGAGACCGAGGCCGCGCAACGATTCACGCTCAATTGCATAGCGATTTCCAGACGCCAGGGCGCCGAACGAATGCCCAGCCGCCGAAAGATGCAGCGCAAACGGATCCTCGGCAATTTCCTCGCCGGCGCCGAGCGCCTCCTCGATATTGCGATGGAACTCGGCAAATGCCGCGGGTGCGGGATTCGGATCGAGTCCTGTCATGGCACCGTCGGGACGCCGCAGCGGCAAGCGATGGTCGTCGTCGAGCAGCACCAGTCGCGCGCCCGCCGAAAGCAGCAGCGCAAGATTGAAACCACGGCCACCACCGAAACGCGCGTTGGCGTCGGAGCCGTTGCGCAACAGGAGCGCAGGCAGCACATCCGCCGCCTGGGGCACGGACTTGGCCAGCCGCGCGACCAGACGCTGCTGCTCCGCCGAGCCGAGATAAGTCAACTTGCACCCCGTTGCGCGCGCGAACTCCCGCAGCAGATCACGATGGCGGTTGGCTGCGTCGGTCGAGGTTGAGTCGTCGAGAAGCACGTAATGATGATTGCTGCGCCAGCGCCGCTCGTAATCGGTGAGAGACGCAAACAGGCATTCGAGTTGTGCGGGCCGATCGCAGGCGCGGATAAAAATGGCCCGCAGGGCAGCCGGTGCAGACTCGACGGTCGACGTGATGCGCGTGAGGAATTCGCGGTCGGAAATCAGCAGCCCACGGCTTTCGAGACTCTGGAGCACCCGACCCACGCTGTCTCGCTGTGCCTGCAAGCCCGGTATCGTCGCGAGAATGCGCGAAACATGCTCGTCCAGGGAGCGGAATTGGCGACATTGGTCCAGCGCCTGCAACACCTGGTAGGTCATCACGTGGGTTTCGCCGGTGCGCTTGACCTGGAATATGCATTCGTTGTTCGACAACGACGCAACCAGCCCGTCCTCAGATGCGAACAAGGGCGCGGCCGGATCCGGGCGCGGCGCGGCGTGTGGCGCTCCGAGCGTTCCGTAATTGATTTCGTAACTGAGTTCGCTATTCATCGGGCCAATCAATCACGCCGCCGCCAGCGCCACCAGCGACCCAGGCGCAAGGGTTTACCACTGACGGTCTGGGCTATGGTCGCGGGTTGCTTCGCATGCAACGCAGCCTCGAGTTCGGCGATGCGCGCGCCGGCCTGCATATTCTTCCGGATTTCGTGATTGTAATGGGAGTAGATGGTTTCGTCGCGATCACCGAATACCGAAAGCGCCGGGGTCGGCAGCAACTGATCGTCCTTTTGGCACAGGGCGATGAAATACAGCGGAGCGTAGGAAAGTCCGGGTTCGATCGTTCCCTCCCGAGGATTCGCTGTCCACGCCTCCAAGGCGCCATCGGCGATACGTCCCCCGTCAGGTTCGTCCACCGGCCATATGTTCGATTGGAACAACAACTTCTGGCCGAAAAGCCGAATGCCGCGAAAATGCGGTTTCAGCAACCCAACGAGTTCGTCGCGGCAAAGCTCGCGCACGTGGAATTCGTTGCGAAAACCGGAGGTCTCGCTGTACGTTCGGCGGTCGGGAGAAGAGACCAGCAGGACGCCGTCGTCGGCCAGCACACGCGCGAAGCCGGCGATGAGCTCGGCCTGCGCCGCCAGATGCTCCAGGGTTTCGAACGATACAACGACATCGAAATATCGGTCGGGAAATTCGAGCGCCGAAGCGTCGGCGCGCTCAAACCGCAATCGCGGCTGGTTTCCGTAGCGCGACCGCGCGTGCTCGATGGCCTCGCTGGAAATATCGACGCCGATGACTTCAGCGGCGACCTCGGCCAGCGAAGCCGAGCCGTATCCTTCGCCACACGCCGCGTCGAGAACGCGCTTGCCGGAAGCGAATCGCCTGGCGAACGCATAGCGATGCCAATGCTCGTACCAGATTTCGCGCCGGCATTCGGGGGTAAAGCGCTCACCCGTGAACGGCAACGTCGACGGCTTGTCTGTGCTCACGGTCCGGTCTCGTCGGAACTTCCACGCCACCGGTGGGCAAGTCGGATCAGTCCGAACTCGCGCGACTCGCCGCGGATGGTGAAATCGCGCTCGAGAGTGTCGAACAGGCGCATGCCCTCGGTATCGAGCGGGTGCGCCTTGACCACGTAACTTCCAGGCAGCAGACACAGGGCGGGGAATTCGATCTCTCCGACGTAAGTGTTCGCGTGCGTGCGATCGAGTTGATGCGAATCCATTTCGGTACTTACCCCATAAACCGCCGTTCCGTCTGCGCGCACGATGCCCACGACCAAGGTGGGTATTCGACCTTCGCGCGAGCGCACCGTTACTCTCACCCGCAGAGTGTCGCCGATGTCCAGCAGTAGCGGCTGGCTGGTGTCTTCACCGTTCAGCTCGACCCCGAGCAGGGAAAATTCGAGACCGGGATCATCGGGCGCGGTGCGGACGCGGTGCGTGCTCGTCTTGCGCTCGTGGTAGGCAAGATAGGCTTGCGTAACGTCGAACACATCACCCGCCATGGCCATTTCGCCCGCCCTCAGCCAGCACGCCTGGCGGCACAGTTTCTGGACGTGATACATGCTGTGCGACACCAGCATCAGCGTCCCGCCATCGCCGAGATAGCCTTCCATCCACTTGATGCATTTCTTCTGGAACGATTCGTCGCCGACCGCCAGCACCTCGTCGGTGATCAACAAATCCGGTTTGAGCGCGGCGACCACGGCAAAGCCGAGGCGCACCACCATGCCGGACGAATAGTGCTTCACCGGCTCGTCGACATAATCGCCGATATCCGCGAACTCGATGATCCGGGGCAGCCGCTCGCGCAATTCCTCGGTCCCGAAACCATGCAGCGCCATTGCCATCGCGACGTTATCTCGCCCGCTGTATTCGGGGTGGAAGCCTGCACCAAGTTCCAGCAGCGCGCCGATATCGCCATGCACCGCGACGCTTCCGCTGCTTGGCGTCAGCACGCCGGTGACGAGCTTCAGCAGGGTGGATTTTCCGGCACCGTTCTCTCCTATCAATCCAAGCGACTCGCCTCGCCTTACCTCAAGATCGATATTGCGCAAGACACTCACGCGTTCGGGATCGTTGCGCCCGAACAGCAAGCGACCGAGCGCGCGCAATCGATCGCTGCTGCGGTGCACCTTCGGATAAGACTTGCCGATACCCCTGACTTCCACCAAGGGGCGCTGTGCATCCAGCGGCGCATTCACAGGAAATCCTCGAAATGCGGATCGAGGCGCCGGAAGATACGGTGCCCGAACCAGCAGACAACGAGGGCGACCACGCACGCGATACCCGCGCTGCGCCAACCAGTCGTGCCATGGTGCAACAGCAAACTCCGGAACGCGTTTGCGTAGAACGTGAACGGATTGAGATCGAGCCAGTCGCGCACGCGCGCGGGCAACATGCTCTGATCGTAGAAAATGGGTGCCGCAAACATCATCAAGGTCAATATCTGGCCCAGCGCCTGCACCAGATCGCGCACAAACACCTGTACCGCGGCACACAGCAGCGACAGACCGAAAGCCAAAACGAACAGGGGTACGTACAACACGATGGCCGGAAGCAGGCCGGACAACGCGATCTGGTATCCGGTTGCGGCGAGTACGAGGACAATCGCCACGAAGCCAATCAGATGCACGATGAAGCTCGATCCTGCGGTAGCCAAGACCAGCAACTCCCGTGGCACTACGACCTTGCCGATCAGCGCGGCATTGTCCTGGATCGCCGTGGTCGATCGCAGGATCGCCTCGGAGAATGCCGTCCATGGCCACAAGGCCGTCACCAGAAACGGGACATAGCCCGGCGCGTCGGCACCCGGCAGGCGCGCCTTGAAGACATGCACGAAGACAAACGCATACACGGCCAGCTGAATGAGCGGCTGGAACAATGCCCACAGCCCCCCGGAAAAGCTGCCGGCAAAGCGGTTGCGCAATTCGCGCCCCACGAAACGCGCGACGAGGACTGGAAGACGGAATTTCAAGCGGCTCACCGATTCGGAACCAGCGCATTGTAGGGTACGCGTCACCGCAGCTCGCCGGGAAAACCCGGGACCGGGCCCGCGATCACCTCTGACCGCCCGTCGGGCGCTGACGCGGGCACTCATTGGAGTTCACGCCTGCCGACTTTCTCTGCGTGCAGGAGGAAGGCTGCTCGCCACCTGTCCTGCCCGCGCCCCGCGCAACAGGCCCGTTATCGGCAGCGAAACGGTCCAGGCCCAAGAGGCGCTCGCTACGGACCCCAAGCCGCGCTGCACCCAATCAGTCGCCGGAAGATGGAGCCTGCTTCGTTGGGGGGGTCGCTTGTGGCTTTTCGGCATAGCGCGTGCGCAATGACGCCACCAGATCCGGATTGGCATCGAGCTTGCGACTGCGCAACTCGGCGCTGTGATTGCGCACGCTCTTGTCGACATAATCCGATCGCAGTTTGGCGATTATCTGATCCTTGACCTCGGCGAACGTCTCCTGCCGATCGGGCGCGCGGGATATCAGCTTGAGGACGTGAAAACCATAAGGCGTCTTGACGATCTGCGAGATATCACCCGGCTTCTTCAGCGCGGCAGCAGCAGCGGCAAAAGCGGGATCGTAACGACCTGAACCGACATCGGTCATCAATCCGTGATTGTCCGATTTGCCCGGATCCTCCGAATACTCTTCCACCAGTCCGTCGAACTGGTCCGGATGCTCACGCGCCTTTGCTTCGATAGACTGCGCCAAGGTCCTCGCCTCGTCGTCGCTATGCTTCTTCGTGGAGACGAGCACATGCTTGACGTCGATGCGCCCGTGCTCGACGTACTTGTCCTTGTGGCCGAGATATTCCTCGCGCGCCAATTCGTCAAAATCGGGCAGCTTGATGTCCTTGCGAAACCGAACCATTCGATCACGCGCCAGTACTTCGTCGGTGGCCAGCTGGATTTGCCGGGCGACGGCGGGATCCTTCTCCAGATCGAGCTTGCGCGCCTCGACGGCGAGTTGCTTCTGCACAAGCAATCCGGTGAGCATGGTCTGGATGCGCTCGGGATTATTGAAGAACCCGGCGCGCTTGTCCTCCGGAATGTTTGCCGCGTAGGCGTCGACGTCTCCGAGCGTCAGACTGACGCCGCCCTGGCTGACAACAACTGCGTCCGCATCTGCCGATGCGGCCACCCCAGGCCATGACGCGACGCTCAACAGACAAGCCAATAACGCCGTCGAAATTCCACGGTGACAAATCCGCATGAAGTCCTCCAAAGAAAAACGCCATCGCCCGCTGGTGGCGATGGCGCATTGCGCGCGTTTGCGCGACTTAGTCCAGCAAGCGGCCGAGCCCGCTCATGACGCAACTGGGGCCGGCGCAGTATGAGTTTGTGGGGTCATTGAGCGGCGACATCATGATATTGAGGTAATAGGTATGACCCGGAATCAACGGACACACGCTGGATGGAATGTCGCCGCCAATGGCCCATACGAGGAGCGGCGATCCTTGATTACCACCATCAATGACGCACCCGGGATGGACAATATCCACATAGAAATCGCCACAGGTCTCGCTGATCGAAGCCGAGGTATGACTTACATCGCCGGCGATATTCGCGCGATTGAACTCGCCGTGAAAATTTACCGGATTGAGCGGCACCGTAAACTGGGCGGCAAGATACTTGTTGCGCGGCAAGGTATCGATATAGGCGATCTGATTGTTGACCGCGGGCCATGGGGAGGGAGTCTGGCCCGGTCCGCCGCGCCCCCAGATGTTCTCATACTGGGTAAGGTCCTGGTTGACTGCCGTACCGAATCCGGGAACATAAGTCACATTGCCGGTCGTCAGCCGCGTAAGCCCGGTCGGATCGACGCACGCAGTGCCACCTCCGGTACTTGCAACCGTTGTTGCTGACGACGAGACCGTGGTCGGGTTGTTGCCATCCGTGCAAATCAGATTGAAATTGTAGGTGCCATCGACGCTCGCGTTGATCGTCGCGGAATGCGCAGCGGCACAGCTCGATGTCGAAGTGCAGGCGTTGCCCGACGTGGGCCAGTCTGGCGAGCTGAAACCATCCGGGAACGAACTTCCGTTGTAAACGCACGAGGTCGCATTCGCCACGGACCAGGTCAGCGTGAGATCCGTTCCCGTTGCCACGCTGGCCGGAATATCTCCGGCCAACGGGTTGGTGAAACTCGGAGCGGGGACAGATGTCTGGCATCCCGAGCCGAACGTTCCGTTCGCGAGCAGGTGGCCGGTGACCGGATCAAGATGGATGCCTGCTGAATCGGTCACGAAAAGGCATGGGCTGGCCTGACCGTAGCTCAATTCCAGGGTGGTCTGCGCGTGGCCAATCAATGCGTGGCCGGCAAATACCGCCATGCACGCGAGCAGCGGCAAGCGCCGAACAAAAGAAAACATCATCGTCTCCTGGACATACTTGGAGCTTATTGTACCGCCCGCTGCGCCGCCATGACCAGCAGCACTTGTGCCGACGATAACACGATCACACAAAAGGTTGCGCAAAGGATGGGTTGCAAAATCTGCGCGGGGTTGCCCGACGACTGTAGTTCCTTCAACTGGAGCGCCGCGCTGCCGTCACCAGCGCGAGATTCTCAAGGATTGCCCGATGTCCCGGCAACTTGCGCGCGGCGCTACCCAGCAGCACTTCTGCGCGATCGAGATTGCCGCAGCGGTAATTGGCGACGCCACACAGATTCAGCGCGTTCAGATCGTCCGGCTCACGGGCAAGCGCCTTTTCGAGAAACTGCAAAGCCAGATCGCAGTTGTTCTCGCGCAAATTGTGTTGCCCCATAAAGACCAGCGATTCGGTGCCCGAAAGCCAGCGATCGAACGCTGCGGCCCATTTCGTCTGCAGCTTTGGATAGTAGGTGTCACGCAGATCCGTGTCGAGATTTCCGCCATGTCCGCATCCCGACTTTCCTCAATACGCATGCCGGACGCACGTCTCTTTTTCGACGAAACGGGAATCCGTCGGGCCCGGGCAACTGATGGAGAAATCCTCGCCCTCGAACTTCGGAAAATGCGGACGGAAGCGCGCGCCTTCCTTGATCAGACTGCGATGGAAAGCGGCTGCGACCGGTGCGGTCCGGTTCTGGAAATAGTATTGAGCGTGAAATCCGGCAAATCCGCACACGCCGCGACGCGTCCCATCCATCTCGCACACGCGCGCCTGCGAGTAGATAACCCTGCTCCGCACCGGACGCGGGTCATCGAGCAATGTTTCGACATGATGAGGCGACAGTTCGTCATCATCGTCCAGCAGGTTCAACCACTCGCCTTGGGCCACGTCGAGACAGGCGTTGGCCGAGCGGGCTCGATCGAGGGGAACATCTGGAATCACGAATCGTAACGGTCGGCCTTCGTATGAATCCGGGACCTGTCGATGTGATCCGCCGCTCACGGCAACTACGATAATTTCGAGATTTTCCCAGGTCTGCGCCGCTGCGGAAGTCAGCGCGCGACCAAGAGTAGCGCGATCCATGCTGCGAACGAGGATGGAAACCAGCGGGGCCGCCGCCTTGTTCGCGCAATTACTCCCGTTTCGATCCCAAATAGAAAGAGGGGGCCTCGCGGCCCCCTCTCAAATCGAACACTCAAAGCGATGAATTGCTCAGGAACAAACATCACCCGCATTTGCAGGATTGCCGCATGCACGGCTGGCACGGTGACGGAACAGACCGCTGTAATTGGCCAGCGTTCCGGGCGTGACTTCGCCGTTGATGTACGACACGGCCGCGAAACCCGTTGCCGGCAGGCCATGGAAGATGTCGCCATCGGTGGACGGCCGCAGCGCATGCGGATCGGTGGTCTGGTTCGGATCCAGATTCAATTCCACCCAACCCGAACGGGCGAACGGCGGAATGTTGGTCACGAGAGCCGAGCCGAACACACCCGAAATGGTACCCGCACCTTCGGCGCTTGTCGCAAGGAAGCTGATGATGTTGGTCTCACGGCACAGCGATGACGGCGGCTGGCCCGGGGGTGGCGGTGAGAAGCCGGGGCCAGGACCGACGGTCGTACGCTCTTCGCGATCGTAGATGCTGATACCGACGACCGAGCAGGACAAACCATCGAACACCTGGGAGAACGGCGGAATGGCAGTCGAGCCGACAATATCCGGATCGACGTAGAAGCGCTTGGTCGGAAACGTGACCACCCAGTCGGTGTTCGAACCGACGTCCGCATCGACGTTGTACTCGTTGAAAATCGAGAACGAATCGAAAACGGCACTGACCGCATCAATCGCGTTGGAGGCGGCATAAGTCGACTGGATCAACGAACCGTTATTGAAGACGTAAGCGGTCGCATTGCCGAATGTGTCGGTATTGGCGTCAGCCAGCTGCGGAGTCGTGGATTCCTGACCGCTGAACAACGACGAGATCGTGAAACCGTCGACCGCATCGGCGTTGTAACCGTAATACACACCGCCGGCCACGTCGAAGATCGCGCCGGCACCGAACAGACCACCGGTTGGCGGATCGGCATCGGGCGTTCCATTCACATCACCCGCGGTGAGACCCTGCACTGCGCCGCAATCGGCCGGTACGCCACCGGAATGCGTCACCGCCGAACCGAGCGGGCCATCCAGATCCGTCATCTGGATCATCTCGATGTGGCCTTCGCGGGTACGGGTCACGTCGGTCGGGCCGCCGTCATCCTGATACGCGGTCGTCAGAAACGCTTGGTAATGCTTGTCGGTGCCCGGAATGGTGGGCAGGTCGCTGTTCGCAATGAGCGGCGCAGTACAGCTGTTGTCGCTGGTGGTGATGGCCGCGCCGGACGAAGCCGGATCGGTGCCGAGCGCCGGGCCCAGATCGAACACACTGGCCGTCCATACGTCGTACTTGGACAGGAACAGATTGAAGTCCAGCACTTCGCGGCTGTCGTAGCCTTCGAGGAAGCGGACCTTGACCGACTTCGCGGTAGCCGTGGTATTGACCACGGAGATCGCTGTCGCTTGATTCTTGTTGACGGTGTAGTACGGGTAGATGAGGACCTGACCGAGACCATCGGGATTCAGGTCGACGGCGCTCGCGATACTCGCGAAGCCCGCGACGCCGGCGATACCGGCGACCACGGCAGTCGTCAAGCTGTTTCTCTTCATCACTAACACTCCTAATTTGACCACAGGGCTTTTTGCTTTCCGCTAACCCGGCTCCAGCAGAGCGGGACCGCGCACTCGGCACGGGCGAGGTTAGACAACAGCGCCGCCATGTTAAGACAAAGGAAACAACCGCGCAATCCCCGCCCCTTCATCGTGCATACAGCAGCGAATTCAATTACTTGGCAGATAGTACCAGTCTCCCTTGACGCGTATCCAGGTTTCCTGGAGCGGGGTGACGGAAGAGATCGGACCACCCAGACCCGCATTGATGTTGGCCGAGTAACTGACGACAAGATACACCAAGCAGCGATCCCCCTCGCATTTCTTCTTGTTGAAGCCGACTTTCGTCCAGTGGATCGGACGCGTGTTCATGGCCTTGGCATAAGCCTCGCGCGTGGTGGTCGCGCGATAACCCGGCGTCAGATAATCGAAGGCCTTTTCCGCATGATGGGCGATCAGATCATTCCAGCGCGCGAGCGCTCGTGTTTCGACATCGGCGGTACTGTCCTTCTTCACGCCTGCCGCACAACCGGCAAGCAGTGCGAGCGTCATCACAAGCAGCGACGCGCGGCGCGGGAAACGATCAGTGATCATTTTCGGAATCCTTGAGTGGTCGGGTTTGTGCCGGCTGCGGGGCGGCGGCCGGAGGCGGTGGCGCCGGCACGGACTGGTCGGCATCCTTCGCACGCAGCGGAGCCAGCGACTGGAACTTGCGCTGGTACTCCTCGGTGACTTCGCGGGCTTCCTCGGAATTGGTGATTACCTGCGGCGTAATCAGCACGATCAGTTCGGTGCGATCGTGAGAGCGCTTGGTGTTTCCGAATAGCCGTCCGAGGATTGGAATACTGCTCAGCACCGGGATGCCGTTGTCGGTGGTCGAATCGTTGTCGCGGATCAGGCCGCCCAGCAATACCGTCTGTCCACTCTGCACCGCAATCTGGGTGGAGAACTGACGCTGGTTGATCGGCGGATTTCCGTTGGCAGTCGCCGCGCCCGGATTGCTGACTTCCTGCGTGAGTTCCATGTACACCAGACCACCCGGATTCACGCGCGGTTTGACATCGAGTTGGACGCCGGTATTGAGATACTGCACCGAGCCGGTTGCACCGCTGATGTTGTTGACGCCGCTGGTACTGCTGCCGGTGCCCGTGTTGATCACCGGCGTGTATGGCGAAATGTAGGTCTGCACCACCGGAATCTGGGTACCGACATTGATCTGGGCTTCCTGATTGTTCAACACCACGAGCGACGGCGCGGAAAGGCTGCGCGCCTGGCCGCTGGTCTGCAGCGCATTGATGGCGACTTCGAGATTCTTGTTGAGGAACGAATAGAACAATCCACCGTCCCCGGTGGGGCCGACGTTGCCGGTGGCGCCCAGCGAAAAGCGGTGCCGATCATGCGAGTTGCCGGTATAGCTCGTACCGGAACCCGGGGGATATGCATAGGGATAATTGCCGTTGGCCTGCGCTGATCCATCGGCAGTACCAATCAGACCGGCGAGATACCACTGCACTCCGTACTGGAGATTTCCAGTCAATGTCACTTCGAGAATCTTCGCCTCGATATGCACCTGGAGCGGCGCAATATCGAGCCGGCGAATCGCGCTCTGAATCGCGTCCCATTCCAGCGGCGTGCTCATCACCAGCAGCTGGTTGTTTTCCTCGACCGCCGTGATGCGGATATCGCTTTCCTTGTTGCCCCCCGCTCCTGCCGTGGCGTGCGCAGGTGTCGATCTTTCCTCTTTTGATTGCGGACGCGGTGAATTCTGCCGGTTGTAGGAAAGTCCTCCGCTGCCGCCGGTTCCGCCGATGCCACCGACCGTGACCGGATGCAGTCCTTGCCCGACATTTCCGGATGTGCTGCTGCGACTCGACGTGCCCGAGGTCCCGAGAAATATCTGGCTCAGGTAATCCGCGAGATCCGGCGCCTTGATGTTCTTCACGTCATAGACGTAGAGCTGGGTGGCATTCTCGCTGCCGCCTTGATCGAGCCGATGCAGCCACTCCGCCGCCTTTGCGAGGTATTCGGGTTGCGGCGTGATGGCGATGATGGAGTTGGTCTGCTCGATCGGCATGAATCGGAACATGCCGGCCAGCGGCGACTCGCCGGCGCTCCCGAAAAGCTTTTCCAGATCGGGCATGAGCTTGTCGACATCGACATGTTGCAGCGTGTACACCCCGACCGACATTCCGGCGAGCCAGTCCACGTCGAAGGTATCGATGGTGCGTTGATAGTTTTCCAGTTCCGATGCGGTGCCGGCCATGACCAGCAGGCTGCGGCTGGTATCGACGCTGACAAAGGCCTCCGGTTTGGCATACGGCTTGAGCAATTTGGCCATTTCGCTCGGCGATACGTACTCGAGCGGGAAAATGCGCAACTCATAGCCTTGTGCCGAGCCCGGGGGCGCCGTGTTGGGCGTCAACTTGCCCGGAATCGCGTCCTTGACCTGCAGCACCGTATAACGCCCGTTCTCATGGATCAGCGTATTGCCGGTCCAGGACAGGAGCATTTCGAGCACTGGCATCGCGTCCTGAGGGCGTATCGGTTTGGATGTCGAAAACGTGACATTGCCGCCGACGTTTGGCGCGATGCTGTAATTCTCCTGCAGCAGATCGCCAAGGATCGCCTTGACGACCGCCTGGATCGGCTGGTTCTCGAAATTGAAGACCACCTGCCCTGCGGGTGTCTTCCCGGATTTACCCGGCATCGACTTGAAGAACTTGCCGGTGCCAAGCTCGATCTGCGGCTTGACCGGTTTGTAATTCCCGTTGTCCGTGGTCAGCGAAATTCCATGGTCAGCGGGCGCCGTCGCCTCCGGGGCTGGTTCCGGCGGCGCGCCGCGGCGAAGCGAATCGGGCGTCAGAACGTCGCTGTTTCGCGAAGGGCCGGGCTTGGTCGGCTGGGTTCCGCACCCGGCGAGCAATGCGAGCGCAAGGACGATCAGCACGGATTTGAGTCTTGACGGCACTTGGGTATCTCCGGTCACTTGTGCGCGGGTTTGTGTTCTTGCGCGCGCAGCTTGCGCAGGCGTGCCGCATCTTCGCGCATCTGGCGGCGACGTTCTTCGATGCGCTTGGCCAGTTCGGTATCGCTTGCGTGTGAATCCTTGGCGCCTTCCGTGGCCGGCCGAAACGCACTGCGACCCGAATTGGTTGCTCTTCCGCGAGGCGTAGAAGACCCCGTAGTGGGCGCTTCCGCAGTCTTCAGTTCGATTTCGGAGTCTTCGTCCGCGGCGCTCCTGAACACCGCGCTGCGCGGCTTGATTTCGGTCAGCGTCCAGTTTGCCTGATCACCCTCCAGTGGCATACCGACCTTGAGTGCCACCGACAGGTTCCGCGTATTGTCGCGAATCAGCGCGATACGCACGCTTGGAGTGACGATCACGCCGGTCAGGGTGACGTTGAGCGGGTTCGCCGGCGGGGCTTCGCCTGCCACGTCGTCTTCCGCATCGGCTGGAGTCGGTTGGCGATCGTCGTTGAACAGCGGGTGCTGCTCGATGGCGGCAAACGCGGCAGCCGGAGGCAACTTGAAGGCCTGCCGGTCGATGCTGCCGGCTGCGGACAACTTCGAGCTGTCGGGCGTTTCGACCAGCCAGCGATAACCGCTTCCCACGCCTGCGTATTGCACGATCGCGACCAGGCACAGCAACCCGCAAATGCCGATCAGTAGATGCGTGGTCATGCGCACGGTCCGAACGTTCACGTCGATTTCCCGGGCTGGCGCAAGTAACCCGACAGGTTGAAACGCACGTCGAGCGGGCTGCTCGCACTTTTGCCACTGCGTCCGCGGTACACCTGCTGCCGATAGATCATCAATTCATCCACGAACAGATACGGCTTGCCGTTTTCGAGATCGTAGAGTATCGCCGCCAGCGGCTCGAGGTCGCAGCGCAGCCGCACCTGTATCGTCACGCGCTTGTAAAGCTCGTCCGTTCCGCCGTTGTAACTTTGCTGGCTGATCAACTGGCAGCGCTTCTCATCCTTGGCATGTTCGGTCATTGCGCCCTTGAGGCGCTGGATCAGGCCGGCCGACGCCGCGTTCGGATCCTTCTCGGAGAGGAACGCCTGGTTGCCCTGCTCGTAGGTGTGCACAGCGGCGAGGCGCTTCTCGATTTCCGGTCGCTGCATGGCGATCTGGTGGAATCGCAATTGCTCCTCGCGCAAATCCTGCGCTTCGGCGTGGAATTGCATCTGGGGCGCGACAAACCACCAATGGACGCAGACCAGATAGCCGATCATCAAGACGATCAGCAACAGAACCAGCGCCAGCAAACGGCCGTCCTTGGGCGCGCGCAGACTAGGGGCCATGAACACCCTCCGAAGCCCTCGGTGGTTTCCGAACGGGTGTCTTGCTGGCCGGTGATTTGCCAGGGGCGGCCGACTCCACGGGCGAAGGCTGCACGTCGGGCGCCTTGAGATCGGCCGTGATCTGGAAACGCTCCTTGTCGGTCCGGGGATCCGGCTGAATCTGGCCCTCGAATCGCGGGTTGGCGAGGTATTGCGATGAACCCAGAAGACCGATCAGCTTGGCCGCTTCCTTGGCTTGGCCCTGCAGCTGGACCTGCTTGTCCTGGATGTTGAGGCGTTCGAGATACGCATCTTGCGGAAGGCGTTTTGTCAGGTCATCGAGAATTGCGACCATCAGTGGCCCCTGGCGCTTCTTGTCCGTGAGAAAATTGGCTCCGGCAATCGAGTCGACCAGTGTCTTCTTGAGCGCCACGACCTGTTTGGCTTCCGCCTTGGCCTTGGTCACTTCGCCTTGCATCGAGGCGATCGCCGCCACGCGGTTCACCAGCGATTCGTGCATGTTGAAGACCAGTAATACGGCTGCCAGCGCTGCCAATCCGAGATTCAACGGCAGGCGCAAATTGCGTCGGCGGGCGCGCTTCTCTTGTGGCAGCAGATTGACGTGGCATCTTCCCTCGCCCGGCGCGCCGCGCCAGCTGTCGACGCCGTCGAGCGCAAGCGTGCCGCCGGCCAGCTTGGCGAGCTCTGCATCGAGTTGTGCACGTGGCAACAGCACCAGATCGACCTGCACGTTGCGTCCGTTGGCCTCGCGTCCGCGCACCCGGCTGTCGAAGTACACCTGATCGGCCTTGAAGGGCGTCTGCCGATCCATCTCGAAGGCAAGTACCTGCCTCAGGTTGTCCTCGGCCGCTGCCGGCAGACTGAGGTTTCTTTGCAATACACGCTCGTTGGCGATGCACAAGATCGTGCTCACGGCCGGATCCTCGATACGCTCGCGAAGTCGCTGGAACTCGGCGCGTTGAGCCTCGGCCGGAAGATCGACGCGAATGCGGCCGTATTCGCGCGCCACGTCGCCACGTTCGCGCCAGACCACCAGATCGCCCTGTTCGATGTCGAGCAGTAGCGATTCGGACCTCTCGAGCACAATGGCGCGCCAGCGCGGCGGCAAACAAGCCAGCAGCTCGCGGCCCCACCAGGCAAAAAATCCCGGCAGCGGGCTCTTGGCAAGGCGCATGCGCACGCGCGCCCACTGTCGGTCCAGTGCTTCGTTATTGAACATCAGGATTTCGCGCTGTCGTCGTCGCGCCAGCGCAGGATCACATACGGCCTTCCCGCCGCATTGACGCCGCCCAGGCGGATCGTGGTCTCGAGCACCGTGCTTGCGCCGTTGGGGAGCTTGGCACGTGCCTCGATACTATACGTGAGGCCTCCGCCGCCTGCCACGACCGGCTGGCCATCCGGCCCCAGGAGCGGCGGATCGCCTGGTTGTTGCGCCTGACGTTGCTGAGCGAACTGCTGCGCCTCCTCGGCGGTGAGTCCGGGGTACAGCGTCTGCAGGACTTCAGTCGGCGCATAGGCGGCGCTGGGCGTGCCGCGCCCCGAATAGATCGTGATTCCTCCCGCCACCTTCTCGTACAGCGCGTAATCCATGCCGTACACTTCCTGCAATTCGGACACGGTGTTGAACGGCGCATTGGCCGGGCCGTAGCTCAAGCCGGCCGCCTTGTACTCGCGCTCCTCGGCCCCCTCGGGTTGCGCAAGGTCATCCGGGTCGCGCCAATCCTGGATCGCTGCGGCAAGCGCGTCGGCGCGATCCTTGTCCACGCCGGCCGCCATGAACATGCCGGTCAGCAATTCGGGCGTGGCGGTGTTGATATCGATCTTGCCGGAGTCGTCGGTAAGCGAAACCTCGACTTCAATGTCATTGAACATGAAACGATACGGGCGCCCATCGCCGATCCAGCGCTGCGCGGGATCGGTCTTGCGCAACTCGTAGACGGCAAGATTGATACCCGCCTCGGCCGCGTAACGCGCCTGCGTCGTATCGAACAGATGGCGCGATTGGAGATTCTCCGTACGGGCGACCATTGCGAAGCTGCCGAGCAAAATGGACAGCATGGCGATCACCCACAGCACCAGCACGAAGGCGACGCCGCGACAGGACTTCTTGCCTGACCAGGCTTTCATCGGCTCGCTGCGCCTCGCGGCGCGACCGCGCTCGGCAACTGATTACCGCTGCGGCGCACCGTTCCCACGTCGAGCATCAGCGGAATATCCATTTCGGCAAACGTGACGCGCGCCTGCGGCTGCATGTCCAGATGCAGGCGGACCATCACCGGCGTGATGCTCGGGTCGTCCCACTTGTCCGTCCAATCGCCGAGATTGCCGTCATCGTCGAACGTGCGGTATTCGAACTTGCCATCCTGAATCTGATCGAGCAGGACCACCGGTTTCATATCGGAATCCTTGCCCTTGCCCTTGTCCAGATCGAAACCGTTGAGCATGCGATCGGTGAATAACAGCTGCTTGCCTCCGCTGCCGCGGCTCAACTCCAGCGTCTGCACGTAGGCGCCGCCTCTGGACAGATAGCCCGGCATCGGTGCGACGAACCGCATGAAATCACTGTCGCCCTGGAACATGAAATTGACGCCGGTCGAATCGTCCCGGCCGAAGGCCAACGGCAAGGTACGGCTGATCTGGTGGCGAATGAATTCCTGAGCGACCCGCAATCGGTTGGTGCGATCGATCACGGCCTCGCCCGAATGCATGGCCTTCACGGTTGTGCGCACGGCGCCGAAGGTTCCGGCCAGCAGCAGCGACAGCAGCAAGGTGGCCAGCATCACCTCGAGCAAGGTGAATCCGGCTGCGCCGAGTTGCCTTCTCATCCCTGCGCTCCGGATACGGCGGACTGGCTGCGTGACGAAGGCAGATGCGATTGCATCGGGTTTTGCCCTTGGTCGGTTTGCGGATTTGCCGCTCGCAAGGTCGTGAAATGCGCTTGATGCGGCCTTCGCGAATTGCCCCACAAGACGGTGAGGTCGATCTGGTACAGGTCAACCGGGGACACCTGCAATGCACCGCTGTTGCCCGCGGTGGAGCTGAGGGGCGAGCGACTGTTCGGCTGGGCCCGGCCGTTGGCATCGCCCGAATTCGCGGGGGTCGCCGCCTGCGGCGGTGGTGGTTCCACGTCTTGCGGATCCACCTTCTGGATATCGAGTTGCCACGAGTAGGCGTCGTCGAAGCGACCTTGCGATTGACCCTCTTCGACCGGTTGACCTACGCCAACCGTATCCATCAGGGACTGCGCCCACAGCGCCGCTTGCGTGTACTCGGCCGAGCGCTGCGCATTGTGCATCGAGGATCCGAGAATCTGCATCAAGACGCCGATGCCGATCGCAAAGACCAGAAATGCCGCGACCATCTCGATGAGACTGAAGCCGCGTGCGCCGCTCGGGCCGTGAAAGGTCGAATTCATGGCTAGACAGACCCCGATGCCGCAATCAGGTTCAGTGTTCCTGCTCATCGAGTGCGATATCGCCGGTCAACCAAGCGACGTTGATGCGCCATTCTCGTTGATCGAGCAGCACGCTGATATGCCCCCCCGTCGAACTGCCATCCGGAAAGAAGCGGATATCGCCGGAATTTGCGCCCGTTTGTTCGCGCTCGGCCGTGGTCAACTGCAAGACCATGCCCTTGGGCAGGGTCACCGACGCCTTGTCCGGCGCCTGGTAGGAATTGTTCGCCAGATCGAGTGCGAGCACTTCCTGCTTGTTCTTCACGATTGCCTGGCCGCGCGTGTAGCGAAGTGCAGCCACCAGATCCTGACTGGCCGCGCGGATCCTGGCGCTGGCAAGACTCCTCGAGAACGAGAACGTCACCACCGACATCACGATCGCGAGCAGCACAATCACCGCGATCAGCTCGATCAGCGTGAAGCCGCGCGCGCGCGCTGAGCGGTGGGCGGTGAGCGGTGAGTTGTCAGCGCGCAAGCAGCGAGAGGGCATTCGCATGGACCGATCCGTCACTTCGCGCTGTCCGATCACGCGGACCGCGCGTTGCGCTCGAACCTACTGCCAATTCCCGAAATCCGCGTTGACTCCGTCACCGCCTGGCTGGCCGTCCTTGCCCAGAAACGTGATATCGAAATCGCCGTGTTCGCCGGGTGCCTTGTACTCGAACGCGTGGCCGAATGGATCGACGAGATCCGATTCCTTCGCATACGGTCCCTGCCAGTTTGGCGCGTTGCCGGGCTTGGTGTTGAGATCAGCCAGACTCGCTGGCGCCGAGCCATTGTCCAGCTCATAACCTTCGACTTTTCCGGACAGGGCGCGCACCTGGGCCTTGCCTGCACCCCACTTGCCCTTGTCCACGTTCTTGCCGACAGCCTGCACGACGATGCCGGCGACGATGCCGATCAGCACGATCACCGCGAGCATCTCGATCAAGCTGAAACCGTGTACGCGCGAGTAGCGGCGATCATGGTGTAGCAAATGAATTTTCATGCGTTTGTGTTTCCTCCGCTTGGAATTCGATACCGATTCCCGTTTGACGACTTCCCGTTTCGCCAGGTTCGGCTCACGGCGACAGGGATTCGTCGAGCCGTCATTCTGTTGGCTGATGCATCGCGCCGCAGCGTTTCCGGAACGATGCAAGCGCTCGTGTTCGCACACGTATTCAATGCACCGCACCGGCAATATTCATGATCGGCAACACGATCGCGAGCATGATCATGGCGACGACGACCGTCATGACGATCGTCGTCGCCGGCACCAGCGCCGCCAGCAGTCGATCAAGCGTGTTCTTCACTTCGACGTCGAACGTATCCGCAACCTTCATCAGCATGCTGTCGAGCTCGCCTGATTCCTCGCCGACCGCGATCATCTGCAACGCGAGCTTGGGGAAGAGCTTGGACTGTGCGAGTGCATAAGCCAACCCGCTGCCGGTCTTGACTTCCTCGGTCGCATGCTCGACGGCTTCAGCCAGTACCGTATTGTTGATGACGTTGCGCGAGATCGCGAGCGCAGTCAGCAGCGAGACGCCATTCTTGAGCAGGGTTCCCAGCGTGCGCGCAATGCGCGCGGTTTCGAGCTTGCGGATTACGTTGCCCATCACCTTGAACTTCAGGAAACGCGCGTCTATCTTGAGTCGCGCGGGCGGATTGGCCATCTGGCGCCGATACCAACCGACGCCGAGAGCGATCAGCAGCAAGATCAGCCACCAGAAATTCTGCAACGTCGATCCGACTGCCAGCACGACCTTGGTGATCAGCGGCATCTCGATATCCATGTCGGCGAACATGGGCGCAAACTGCGGCACTACGTAGATGAGCAGGATCAGCAGCGAAAAGATCACCATGCCGACAAGGAACGCCGGATAGATCATCGCGTTGATCACATTCGATTTGAGCTCGCGGCTGCGTTCCAGATAATCGGCCAGGCGTCGAAGCGTATCGTCCAGCGAGCCGCCGGCCTCGCCGGCACGAACCATGTTCACATAGAGCTTCGAAAAGCTGCCATGCTCGGCTTCGAGTGCATCGGACAACGGCGTACCGCCGCGGACCTGATCGCGAACGCGCTCGAGCAGGTGCCTCGCTTTTTCGGTGTCCGGCAAATCGAGCAGGATCTGCAAAGCCCGATCGAGCGGTTGTCCCGCCCCGAGCAGTGTCGACAACTGCTGGGTGAATTGCACAACCTGCGCTTCGCGCAAGGTTGCACGACGAAAGATCGCGGTGAACAGGCTCCCGGAATCCCCACTGTCGCTCTCGCGCACTTCAAGCGGGATATTGCCGGCATCCTGAAGTTTGCCGACCGCCTCATCGTGTGAGGCCACGTCGATCTGGCCTTCCAGCATTTCGCCCGCGGGGGTGACGGCCCTGTAGTGGTAGAGAGTCACGGATCAACCTTCCTGCGTCACGCGCAGCACTTCCTCGACCGTGGTGACGCCGTCCAGCGCCTTGACCAGGCCATCTTCGTACATCGTTCGCATGCCCTCGTTGCGCGCCTGCTGCTCGAGTTCGCCCATGCCGGCATGCTGCATGACCAGGCGCCGCAGCGGTTCGGTCATGACCAGGAATTCCATGATCGTGGTACGGCCAAAATATCCACTCGGGTTGGTGGCCGAGGATCCGGGCTTGTACAGCCGGATCGGGCGTTCCTTGCTGAGGCGATCCAGCCCGAATTCCTTGACCATCTCCGGCAGCGGTTCATAGCGTTCGGCGGTCGCCGTGTCGAGACGGCGCACCAGGCGTTGGGCAAGGATGCCGTTGACGGTCGACGTCAGCAGGTAATCCTCGACGCCCATGTCGAGCATGCGCGTGATGCCACCTGCAGCGTTGTTGGTGTGCAGTGTTGACAGCACCAGGTGACCGGTCAACGCCGACTGGATCGCGATCTTCGCGGTTTCAAGGTCGCGCATCTCGCCGATCATGATGATGTCCGGGTCCTGGCGCACGATCGAGCGCAGCGCGTGCGAGAAATCGAGTCCGATCTGCGGCTTGGCCTGGATCTGGTTGACTCCTTCGAGTTGGTATTCGACCGGGTCCTCGACCGTGATGATCTTGACGTCGGGCGTATTGAGTTTGCTGAGCGCCGTGTACAGCGTGGTGGTCTTGCCTGAACCCGTCGGACCGGTCACGAGAAGGATGCCGTGGGGCAACTCCAGCACCTTGGTGAACTGCGGCAGGAACTCGTCGGTGAAACCGAGTTTCTTGAAATCGAACACGATCGATTCGCGATCGAGAATACGCATGACCACGGATTCGCCGTGCGCCGTCGGCACGGTCGATACGCGCAGGTCCAGCTCCTTGCCCTGAACCCGGATCATGATGCGACCGTCCTGCGGCAGACGACGCTCTGCGATGTTGAGTTTGGCCATGATCTTGACGCGCGAGATCACGGCCGCGGTCGAAGCCGCCGGCGGCGATTCGACTTCGTGCAGTACGCCGTCGATGCGGTAGCGTACGGTCAGGCGGTTTTCGAACGGTTCGATATGGATATCCGATGCGCGACCTTCGACCGCACGCTGGATCAGGAGGTTGACCAGGCGGATGACCGGCGCCTCGGAGGCGAGGTCGCGCAGATGCTCGATATCATCTTCGCTGCGCGCATTGTCGTCGGTAAGGTTCTCGACGATCGTGCCCATCGCCGTCCGCCCGGAACCGTAGTAGCGCTCGATCAGATCATCGATATCGCTGCGCAAACCGATGTTGAGCAGCACTTTGCGCCCGGTCGCGAACTCCACCGAACGCGCGGAAAACAGGTCGGCCGGATCGGCCACGAGCAGCGTGACGTCATCATCAGTCTCGCCAATCGGGCACACATGCTGCTGCTTGAGAAAGCGGATCGACAACTGCACGTTGGCCGGCGGCGACTCAGGCAATTCCTTGGCCGACAACAACGGCAGATTGAGCAGCTCCGACACCGCTTCGGCCATTTCGCGCTCGGACACCAGGCCGAGTCGAGTAAGCAAAGCAACCAGGCGCGTGCCGCCGGCATCCTCCTCGTGCAAGCGCCGACCGCGCGCGAGATCGGCTTCCTTGAGTCGTCCCCGGGCCACCAGAAACTGACAGATGCGCTCATCGAGCGTGGCTGCGACATGGCTCGGGTCGGTTCCAGCAGGTGCGATTTTTTCGATGACAGCGGACATCAGGCCCTGGGTTCTCGATCTTGGATGGTTGGTCGGCAAATGAATGTGTCGTGGACGGGCAGCGAACGGCCGACACGACTGTGTTGGCTGCATGTTACGCGTTGGCGCGATATTGAGCAGCGTGCGCCGCCGGGGACAGGTTCGAATCAGTGCGCGCTTCGCTGAATTTCGGCGCTGTTCTGACCTCGGTTGCCACGCGCAGGTTCCCTGAAGGGACGATCGAGAATGTCTTTGCAGAGCGCTTTTCTGCCGATCCGCGTCAATCGAGGTGCGACCGCCGCTCCACCAGCATCAGGATGAAACGACGATTCATGCCAAGCCACAGCACGATCGGCAACACGGCAGGCAGGATCAGGTATCCGAATTGATAGGCCAGTGCAATCCCGTTGGCCGGCAGACCCGACGCGGCGATGGTGCTCGCGCCCGGCGTGCCCGCGTCGAATGCCAGCAGCTTGAGGCTTTCACAAACGACGCCGAAGATCTGGGCAATCCAGATCGCGCCCAACGCGACAAGCAGTTGCAGCGTGCGTCGTCGCACCGTGATCGGCGTCGCGAGGGCCAAGCCCGCAAACAAGGGCAGCGAGTAGCCGTAGATCATCGGATTGACGGTCAGCACCAGTTCGCCTCGTGCCAGTCGACCCGCCGCGTCGGGTTGGTCCACCAGTACGTGCGTTGCGATATTCATCAAGTAGCCATTCTGGGAAGTCTCACCGAACTGGACCGGCCAGAGCGAATTCAGGAAATGACCCGCGACATGAATCACCGGCCACGCCAGCGGCGAGGCGAACCAGAACCAGATGAAGAAGCTCGCGGGCAGCCACAGCAATGCCTTCAGCGCGAATTCCCGTATCGGATTGATCTTCGTGTGATGTCCCATGAGGATCGACAAATCACATCACTCCCGCGCAATTCGAGTCCAGCCTGTGGCTCCCGGTTACCCTGTCCTTTCGACGGCTTGTGCCGCCTGTTGTCGAGCGACGGTTTGGCGAAACCAGGATTCGTCCGCAAGTCCATTGCACAGATCGCGCAACTCCGGTCCGCAAAGCTAGGCGCCATCGACCCATACGCGCGCATTGCGGAACATGCGCATCCAGGGTGAATCCTCCGCCCACTCGCGCGGCCGCCAGGATTGTTGCACGCTGCGAAACACGCGTTCCGGATGTGGCATCAGGATGGTCACGCGCCCGTCGGCGGCGGTAAACCCGGTCAGCCCTTTGGGCGAACCATTGGGGTTCAGCGGAAAGGTCTTGGCCGTCCTGCCGCGATTGTCCAGGAAACGAAGACAAGGCAGCGCACGCTTCGCATTCGAGGTAGCCGCAAATTCGACCCGCCCTTCGCCGTGCGCCACCACCACCGGCATGTGCGAACCGCTCATTCCTGCAAGAAAAATCGACGGCGATTTGAGCACCTCCACGGTCACCAATCTTGCCTCGTACTGTTCGCTGGCGTTGCGCAGGAACTGCGGCCAGTCCTGTGCGCCGGGTATCAGCGGCTTCAAGTGCGACAGCATCTGGCAACCATTGCAGACCCCGAGTGCGAATCGTCCCGGATCAGCGAAGAACGCCGAAAACTGATCGCGCAATGCGGAATTGAACAGGATCGAGGCGGCCCATCCGCGACCCGCGCCGAGCACATCGCCGTAACTGAAACCACCACACGCGGCGAGGCCGGCAAAGTCCGCGAGCGCATGCCGGCCTTGAACCAGATCGGTCATGTGTACGTCGATGGCCTCGAAACCTGCGCGGCTGAATGCCGCGGCCATTTCGACGTGACCGTTGATACCCTGTTCACGCAGGATCGCCACGCGCGGCCGTACGCCCAGCGCAATCATCGGCGCGGCGATATCGTCTGCCGGATCGAAAGTCAGCTTGGGGGTGATGCCCGGATCGTCCTCATCGCAGCGCCAGGCCATTTCCTCGTCGGCGCTCAGCGGATTGTCGCGAAGGCGCTGCAACGCATGACTGGTCTCGGACCATGACCGCATCAGATCGGACCAAGACCAGCGCTCAAGCGGTTCGCCACCGAGCTTCATGTCGATGCGCAGATCCGATTTCGGCACGGCAACGCAGTGCGCGAATTCTGCAACCCCATGCTGGCCGAGCAGGCGGCAGAAAGCGTCGCGGTCCTGCGTCCTGATCTGAACCAGCGCGCCGAGTTCTTCGTTGAACAGCGCACTCTGCGTGTTGCCGCCCCAGTCATCGAGCACGATATCGAGTCCGCAGTGCCCGGCCAGTGCCATCTCGACCAGGGCAACCAGCGCACCTCCATCGGAACGGTCGTGATACGCCAGCAACAGGTTGTCTGCATTGGCCTGCTGCAGGGCCGCGAAGAATTTCCCGAATGCCGCCGGATCGTCGAGATCGGGCGGCAGTCCGCCGGCGCGGCCGAATGCCTGCATCAGGATCGAGCCTCCGAGCCGATTGCGGCCGGCCCCGAGGTCGATCAACCAGATTTCGCTGTCGCCTTGATCCATCGCGAGTTGGGGCGTGAGCGCCTGGCGCACATCGCCCACGCGCGCGAATGCGCTCACAATCAGCGACACTGGCGCGACCGTGCGTTCGGTCTCCCCGTCGTGTTGCCAGACCGTCTGCATCGACAGCGAGTCCTTGCCGACCGGGATCGAGATACCGAGCGCCGGGCACAGCTCGATGCCGACCGCATGCACCGCGTCGTACAGCGCCGCGGCATCGCCTCCATGATCGGCGGCCGCCATCCAGTTGGCCGACAGACGTACTTCCTCGAGCACGACCGGCGCGGCAGCAAGATTCGTCAGCGCTTCGCCAACCGCCATGCGCGCGGCTCCCGCCGAGGACAGCAAGGCAAGCGGAGTGCGTTCGCCGATTGCCATCGCTTCGCCCGCGTAGCCATCGAAATCGAGCAGCGTGACCGCGCAATCGGCCACGGGAACCTGCCACCGACCGACCATCGGATCGCGCGAACACAGACCGCCGACGCTGCGATCGCCAATCGTGACGAGAAACGATTTGCTCCCCACACCAGGAAAGCGCAATACGCGGTCGAGCGCCTCATCGAGAGTTATGCCGCCGGTATCCGGCACGACATCGACGCGCGGTTTGATTCGCTCGACCTCTCGACGAACCGCCGGAGAGCTGCCGAACAAGACGTCCATCGGCAGGTCGATCACGGCCGCTGAGTCCTGAGGGCTGAGGGCCGAGAGCCGGGTGTCGGTGACGATGAGGCGGCGTTCGGCGGTTACCGTGCCGACGATCGCGAATGGACAGCGCTCGCGTGCGCAGAGTGCCTCGAATACGCCGAGATTCCGCTGCGCCATTCCCAGGACATAGCGTTCCTGCGCCTCGTTGCACCAGATCTGCATCGGCGAAAGTTGCGGATCGGCGCTCGGTATCGCGCGCAGGTCGATATCGCCGCCAACCCCGGAATCGTTGAGCAGTTCGGGCAGCGCGTTCGACAGTCCGCCAGCGCCCACATCATGGATCGACAGGATTGGATTGGCCGCACCGGCAGCCCAGCACGCGTCGATGACCTGCTGACAACGCCGCTGCATTTCCGGGTTGTCGCGTTGCACCGACGCGAAATCGAGCGACGCCGAACTGCTGCCGGCGGTCATCGAAGAAGCAGCGCCTCCACCGAGGCCGATCAGCATCGCCGGGCCGCCGAGCACGATCAACGCATCGCCGGCGTGCAGCGCCTGCTTCGCGACATCGTGCGGGCGCAGGTTGGCAATGCCGCCGGCGAGCATGATCGGTTTGTCGTAACCGCGGCGTACACCGGGTTCAACGGTTTCCTGCTCGAAACTGCGGAAATAGCCGCCCAGGCACGGACGGCCGAATTCATTGTTGAACGCAGCTGCTCCGATGGGACCATCGCGCATGATTTCGAGCGCACTGGCGAAGCGCGGCGGCAACGGTCGATCGGCCTCCCACGGCCGCGCCAGCTCAGGGATGCGCAGATGCGAAACGGAAAACCCGGTGAGACCCGCCTTGGGTTTTCCGCCGCGGCCGGTTGCTCCTTCGTCGCGAATTTCTCCCCCCGAACCCGTCGCCGCACCGGGAAACGGGGAAATTGCAGTCGGATGATTATGCGTCTCGACCTTGATCGCATACGGCACCGCTTCGGCCACGCTCGCATAGGCACCGCTCGCCGGATCGGCGAAGAAGCGACGCGCCGAGCAACCCTCGATGACAGCCGCGTTGTCGGAATAGGCGGACAACGTGTGCGCCGGCGAGGCCTTGTGCGTATTGCGGATCATCGCAAACAGCGATTGAGGCGCGGCTTCGCCATCGATGATGAATTCAGCGTTGAAGATCTTGTGGCGACAGTGTTCCGAATTGGCCTGCGCGAACATCATCAACTCGGCGTCACTTGGATCGCGTCCGAGGGATGCAAACCGCGCGATGAGGTAATCGATCTCCTCATCCGTGAGCGCCAGGCCAAGCTCCGAATTGGCCACCGTCAAGGCCGCGTCGGGATCTCCACCAAGCGCGATGCGTTGGAGTGGAACCGCCGCGCCTGCGTCGAACAGATGCGTCGTGTCAGCAAGCGACGTCACGATCGATTGCGTCATGGGATCGTGCAATTCCCCGAACACCGCGAGCGCGGCCTCGCTGCCACTCGCGGGCAAGCCATCGAGATCGAACGCCACGCCGCGCTCCACGCGACGTACTGCAATTCCGCAACCCCGCAAAATTTCCGTAGCCTTGCTCGACCAAGGCGAAACCGTCCCGATTCGCGGCAGTACCCATAGCGTCGCCGTGCGCGCACTGTCGCCGCTCGCATCAAGCATCTGGCGCAGCCGCTCGAGATCGGGCGCCGAACCCGGGACCGGATCGATGAAATAGACGAAATGCGCGGCACGCAGCACGCAATCGCGCGAAATCCGCGCCAGCTCGGCGTTCAATCGATCAATGCGGAATGACGACAGTGCCGTCTGGCCGTCGAGTGCGATCATGACCGGAGTCGAACCAAGGGCCGCGCATGATAGCCGACGCGCGATCGAACGCCGCGAATCGTCCGTCGCGGGCGCCGCAGCACACGGTGCTTGCGGCAAGCTGCAGGAGCGCGCGGCTCAGTTATTTCGCGCGACGCTCACGTCGCCGAGACTTTGCAACTTGGACAGCATCTGATCCGGCGTGAGGTACCCGCCGATCTTGGTCCCGTTGGCGGCAAGAATGGTCGGTGTGCCCTTGACGCCAACGGCGACGCCAAGCTGGAATTCCTCGGCCACCGGATTGGGACACTTGGCGGGAGTCGGATTCTTGCCGGCCTTGGCCGCGGTGAAAGCCGCCTTTCGGTCCTTCGCGCACCACACCGACACAGCCTTGTCGTAGGACGGGGAACCGATGCCGGTACGCGGGAAGAACAGGTAATCGAATTCGATGCCGCGCTTCATGAATTCAGCAATCTGCGAATGCAACTTGCGGCAGTAACCGCAATCCAGATCGGTGAATACCGTCACCTTGTACTTTGGTTTGTCCGGTGCGAACACGATGCGCTTGGACAGGGGCACCGCATCTATTCTGCTCTTGTCTTCGACGGCGAGTCGCGCGCCGGTGAGGTCGCGCTTGGTGCGGGTGTCGTAAAGCGTGCCCTGCATCAGATAACGCCCGTCGTCGCTCACGTACAAAAGCTGACTGCCGACCAGCGCCTGGTGGAATCCCGGCAGCGGCGATTTCTCCACTGCATCGATCTTCGCCTTCGGCGCGACGGCGAGCAAAGCCTTGCGCGCTGCGGCGTCGGCCGAATCAGCAGCGTGCACCAGTGGCATCAACGCGGCCAGGGCAATCAGCAGGCAAAAACGATAACGGATCATCGGAATTTCTCTCGGGGTGCTCGAATCGACGTGATGAATCAGTTGCGTGCCGCGTCGGCCTTCGCCAGACGATCCAGTTCGGCTGCCAGCTGATCAGGCGACATCGCGATCTGCGGTGAGATCTGGGTACCGTCGGCGGCGAGCACCGTCGGCGTCCCGTTTATTCCGAGCGAATGCCCGAGCTGCACCAGCTCCGGCACCGGCGTCGGGCAGGTGCCCTTCCCCGGGTCATGGCCCGCCATTGCTGCCGTGAAAGCGTCTTCCCGATCCTTGGAACACCACACGGCCTCGGCTGCCTTGTCCGCGCCGGGATGGATCTTCAAGGGAAAAAACAGGTAGTCCACGGCGATGCCATCGGCGTTGTACTTGGCGATCTGCTGATGAAAACGTCGGCAAAACGGGCAATCGACATCGGTGAACACGGTGACCGTGTATTTCGGATCGGCTGGAGCGAAGATGATGCGCTTGTCCGGCCCGACCTTGTCGAGCGCACTCTTGCGCACGCGGGCCCGCGCGACCTCGGTCAGATCCTGCTTGTTCTTCACATCGTAGGCGCTGCCGTCGAGGACGTAGCGGCCATCCTTGCTGACGTAGACGAACTGGCCTCCGACAAACGCCTCGTAAAAACCCGGAATCGAGGAGTCCTGCACCGCTTCGATTTTCACATTGGGCGCCAGCGCAGACATGGCCTGGCGAACGGTGTCCTCGGGCGACGCCGCGCAAACATTGGCGACAACCAGCAAACCGGCGACCAGACCGGGAATGAATCGGGAAATACGCATGAAAAACCTCGCAGGACGAGCCTGGATCACGAAAAAAGCGTCGGCACGAATCATGGGAACGGGCGCCGACAGGAAATCTTGCGCCGTCGCCAGATTCGGACCACCCACGCGGCCGAATGGTTCGACGGCTCGGCTCATTATAGGTGCAACAGCGCTAGCGAGCGCGAGGTGCCCCCTCGAGAATGGGGTTCAGCGTCTCGGAAACAACTCGCAATCGCTGAAAAGCAAACTTTCGCGCAGATGATGAATTCGCGCCTGCTTGAATGTGTGGTCCTTGCATCGCAGCCGAGCGTTGCACAGCGGGTAGCCAACCGAAAGGACACCCGTCGCACCCTGCTGACCTTGTGAAAATCACGCGCTTATCCGCGAGGATGGTGCCGCTGGTGCAGCCGTTTCAGTCCTTCCTTGGCCACAAGCGTGTAGATCTGCGTTGTCGAGAGCGAACTGTGGCCCAGCATCAGTTGCAGTGCGCGCAGATCGGCGCCGTGATTGAGCAGGTGCGTCGCGAACGAGTGCCTCAACACATGCGGCGAAATGCGTTTGGCCGGAATGCCCGCCGTGAGCGCGTACTTCCTGACCAGTACCCAGAACATCTGGCGGCTGAGACCTGCGCGACGTGCCGTCACGAACAACGAATTGCAGGCGCCGCCGCGCAGCAATACAGGCCGCGCTTCGTTCACGTAACGGGTCAACCAATCCGCGGCTTCCTCACCGAGCGGCACCAGGCGCTCCTTGCCGCCCTTGCCCGTCACGCGCAGCACGCCCTGGCGCAAATTCACCTGCTGCGCCGCGAGGCCGACCAGTTCGCTGACGCGAAGACCGGTCGCGTACATGAGTTCGAGCATCGCGCGATCGCGCAAGCCCCGCGGTGTCTCGGGCGGTGCGCGCAACAACGATTCGATATCGGTTTCGGACAGAGCCTTGGGCAGTCCGCGCGGCAATTTCGGCGCGTCGAGCAGCAACGTCGGATCCGACGCAATGCGGCCGTCGCGCTGAAGCAGGCGATAGAACTGGCGCAAGCTGGACAAGAGGCGCGCGTTCGAGCGAGCGGAATAGGGCTTGCCGCGATCGCCCGCGCTGGTCGAGCGATCGCCGAGATAGCGAAAGATCTGCTCGCGCGTGCAAGATGCCAGCGAACCACCACGGGAATGCAGCCAGCGGGAAAGCCCTTCGAGATCGCGCCGGTAACTTGCCAGCGTGTTGTCCGCGAGCCCGAGTTCGGACCACGCACGTTCCAGAAATCCGTCGATCAGCCCGCAGTCGGCAACTTCAATTGGCTGGCGTTGGACGGTGTCGCTCATCGAATGCGCTCGGAGTGCTTGCGCGATGAAGGCTAATCCCCGACGCTGGCGACCGCCACCCTTGCAGACATGACCGAGCCGTGCCGGAAAGTACACCCGCCGCCTTGTGGCTGCGCGTTGCCGCAGCCCTCTACGATCTGTTTCCGCTGATCGGCCTGTGGATGCTGACCGCCGCGTTGGCGCTCGCGATAACCCATGGCGCTCTGGATGCTCGGCATCCACCGCTTGCTTACAGGCTTGCCTTGCTCAGCGTGACCGCGGCGTATTTCGTCATTTCCTGGGTGCGCGGCGGCCAGACCATCGGCATGCGCGCATGGCGGCTGCGTCTGGTTGCGACTGACGGGAGCCGATTGCCGTGGTCGCGGGCGTTGCTGCGTTTCGGCATCGCCTGGCTATCGCTGTTCGCGCTCGGTGGCGGTTTCCTCTGGTGCCTCGTCGATCGCGAACGGCGCGCGTGGCACGATATCGCGGCGGGTTCGCGGCTGCTGCGACAAGCCGCATAGCGGCCAAGGATTTTCAACGCAAGCCCGAAAGATCCTCAGTGGCCGAACAGACCACGACATCATCCAGGTAGCCGCAACGCGGCGTGACGACGCCGCGACCCGCCAGCAAAGCGCCAATCTCTTCTGAACTGCGATACAGGTACAGCGTGCCGGGCTGATCGAAGCGGGTCACGGCCTCGCGGCGCTCACGTGCGCAGTCCTTGGTGGAACGCGTCTGATAAGCGCTATTGTTCGGTTTGTTCGATTGCGCCGCGATCCAGTCGATCGAAAGCACGCGCCAGCGTGTGCCCGGAACGCCGCGCCCGAAGAGGCCACCGCACTCGAATGAGGGATATTCGAACACGCGATCATGCTCGGCGATGAGTTTTTGCCACGCCGCCCGATCGATGGCAGCTTCGGATGCACGGGTGCTCGCCGCGTGGACCGCCGCCTGCATCGGTGCAACATCGACTATTTGCAGTAACGCGGCGGCAATCAGCAGCGCCGCGGATCGGCGCCGATAGCGATTTACTGTAATCGCTATCAATGCGGCCAGCAGAGCGTACACGGCGATCCAGACAAAGCGGCCGGATCCGCGAAACTCCGACAGCCCATCGATTGCACGCGCCGGCAAAGGTACGCTGAAAAGCTCGTGCGACCCGAATCCGACGCGGTTGGAAATGGCGAACAACAGCACCAGGACGAGCACGATCACGAGTACCAGATGGCGGTGCAGTCCAGCGCGCCAGTTCTTGAGCGATGGCAGTGCGGCAACGGCCAGCAGGAATACGCCCGCACCGAGATAACTACCGCCTTCCCACTGGAACAATCCCGGCGCGCTGGGAATTGCCGTATGCAGCAGATGGCCGCTCAGCGTTCCGGGAAACGGAATAATCGGCGACAGCAGATTGAGTGAATACAAACCGTAATCGCCGAAATTGGCCGCAGCGGCGGCCATGAATCCTCCGATCCAGATGATCGCCACGGCGGCGACGGCCATCGAACCGACGCGAATCAGCACACCCAAAAACGACAGACGGCGCTCGCGCCATTGATCGAGAATGCTCGCGCAGACGACGATCCCGGACATCGCGGCCAGATACGGATGCACCAGCAGAGCGATCAGCGGCCATGCGCAAAGGGCTATCCACTGATTCGAGGTCAGGCCGTTGCGCTTGGCGCGCACATAGCCTTCCAGCGCGAACAGAATGAAAAATTGCCCCATGAGTCCGGCTTGACCGAAGCGCAGGAACAGCATCGGCATGTAGCAGAACAGAGCGACACCGGCGATGTGCGGCGCCGGTTTGCGAATATCGAGCGTGAGCAGCAGTCGCGATGCCGCGACCGCCTGCAGGACCAGGCATGATGCGACCCAGCAACCTGCATAAATCGGCGGCGTAGCGGCCGCGGATCCGGTTAAGGTGTAAAGCAGTTTCGCCGGCAGCGCGAGCAGCGGCAAACCGTCGAAAAGCAGCAGGTTGCTGCCTTCCGGCAAGTGCGTATTGCCGATCGCGAACAACGGGAATCGCCATGCGTCGTGCGCGTAGTAGAACCAGCCGATCTGCCCCATCGCGACATCGCCGCCGAGTGATCTCCAGAAAGGCCCGGCACCCGTGACGTAGCCCGCGCTGAGCGTCAGCGCGGCGAACAGGATGCCGAGCGCGATTGATAGAGAGCGCCATTGCCAGTGGTGTCGCTTCTGGCCCTGTGCATCAGGCATGGCGTCGGAAATAGGCAATGGCCCCGACCGCCAGCAACAGCGGCGGGATCAGGTTGGCGATGGCCGGATGCACGTTGTAGACGGCGCCGAAATTCACGATCGCATGCTGCAGGAAGTAAAAACCGATCGCGAGCACGATGCCGATGAATAATCGCTTCGACAGGCCGCCGCTGCGCAAGCTGCCGAACGCAAATGGCAGCGCGCAAAATGCGAGGACCAGGATGCTCAGCGGATGAAACACGCGCGTCCAATACGACTCGCGGAAAGCCGATGCGTCCTGGCCATTGCGTTCGAGCAGCGCAATGTTGTGCGACAGATCGCGTAACGCCATGTACTGCGGCTGCACGATGCTCAGCGACAGCATGCGCGGATCGAGACCCGAGGGCCATTGCCGCTCGGCTTCCTCGGTGCTGCGCGCGCTGTCGATGCCGAATTCGGTTCGGCGCACCTGCTTCATCGTCCACACGCCGTGGCGGTAAGTGGCGCTTTGGGCCTGCGAGAGCGTCGTGAGACGACCGTCAGGATCGAACTCGAATACACGCACATCGCTCAATTCGAGTACTCGCCCGCTCGGTGTCGTGCGGCTGCGCGCCTCGTTCGCATTGATCACGGCGCCGCGATCGCGCGCCCACAGCGCGCCACCCCGGGCCAGTGCGACCTCTCGCGATTTGGCGGCCAATTCGAGCGACTGCGACTTCTGTTCCCCGGCGGGTCCGATGGTTTCCCCTACCACGACGACCAGCAGGGTAAGCGCCGCGAGAACCACCACCACCGATGCGCAGATGCGCAACTTCGACATGCCGGCTGCGCGCAGCGCCGTAAGTTCGCTGCTGCCCGCGAGCCGCCCGAGGCCGAGCAGCCCTCCAATCAGCGCGGCGTAACCGAACAGCTCGTAAGCGCGACGCGGAAACGTCAACAGCACCTCGATGACGGCAGTGGACAAGGTGTACTGACCGTGGCCGATGTCGTCGAGATGGCCGACGAAAACCGTGAACGCATCGAAGCCGACCAGTACCAACCAGGTCAGACCCACCGCACCGAGCACCGACAGCGCGACGAGCCGATCGGCTTGCTTGAAGCGCGCACCGCGGCGCCTCGCGCCTCGCACGGCTTGCTCATGCCGCGTTCTTCGCCAAAGGCTCTGACGCGCGATTTCCCGCCCGACCATCAGAGGGCGTCCGCTGCGCGGCGTCGGCGCCGCCTTCGCAAATGCTGGCCACGCCAGATCAGCCAGATGGCAATTGCGATCGTCGGTACGTACACCCACCAGAAGCCGAAAGCCGGGGCAAGCTTGCCCTGACTGATCCACGAGCGGCCCAGCGCGAGGCAGTTGGCATACGCGAGATAGAACAGCGCGGCGAGCAGCAAACGCGCATAACGCGGTTCGCGCGGACTTGATCGCGACAATGGCAACGCCAGCAGGATCAGGACCAGTCCGGACAGAGGTGCGGCCAGTCGCCAGTTGAGCTCAGCGCGCGCAGACGGTTCGGAACTGGCCAGCAACGCGGTTGTCGGCATGGTGCGCACGGCGGCGGCCTCGCTGTCGTCGTTTTCGCTGTCGGGCAATTTGATGTCGTTGCGCGCAAAGCGCATCAGTCGATAGTCGTCCCGGCCCGCCTGCCCTTCCACGCGGAACCCGTCTTGCAGCGCAAGGTAGCGCCCACTGCCATCGGCATCGTGGTACAGGAATCCGTGGGTCGCCGTGATCACGTCGACACGCGCCGGCTTGGATTTTTCGGAGCGCTCGGTTTCCACGAACATGCGTTTGAACGTCGTGCCGCCGTTGCCCATTTCGCCAACATAGATCACGCCATCGCGACCCGGCAGGTCGACGAAACGCCCGGGTTCGAGTCCCGCAACAATGAGCGATCGGCTCGCCTCTTCGAGCAATTGCTGCGAGAGACGCACGGCGGCCGGCGCCAGCCAGAACGAAATCGCGGCGAGCACGGCCGTGACCGGCATCGCCAGCAGCAGCAGGGGCCGAGCAACACCTCCCAAACCGAAACCGGATGCCTGCAGCACTGCCATCTCGCTGTCGCGCCATACGCGACCAAAGGCCAGCAACACGCCGAAGAAGACCGCCGCGGGCAGCAGCATGGACAGCGCATCGACCGTACGCAAACCGATCACGGCGAACAACAAATCGGCCGGAATGCGTCCGCGCGCGATCTTCGCCAGCACGTCAGCGACGGTGCCTCCCAGCGTGATCAGCAACAGGATGGTGGCTGTCGCGATGAACGCCAACGCCATCTCGCGCAGCAGATAGCGGTCGATTACGCGCAAGCGCATCGTTGTTTGGCCTACAATTCGCAACTTCATGCCCTCGCCGGCGATTGTGCGGGTCGACGCAGTGTACTTGCCTGTGCAGCCGCCGGCTGATCGGAACGATCCGCATCCGGCGATGGCGCTGCCGCGGCAACGCAACCCTGCAGCGACCGTGCGCTTCGCGGATCCGATGGGCCGCCTCTTTTCCCGTGACGGAGCCCGTGATGACTCTCAAGTTCAGCGTGACCGGCGAATCGTGCGACAGCGTGGACAGTCCGTGCGTCGTCGTCGGCATCCACGAAGATGGCGTGTTGACGCGTTCGGCCATACGCCTTGACGAGCGTTCCGGCGGCGCCATCAAGCGCCTCGTCGACAGCGGCGATGCATCCGGCAAGGTCGGCAAGAGCATGCTGCTGTTCGATCTCGATGGAGTTGCGGCGAAGCGCATCCTTCTCGTCGGCCTCGGCGAGCAGAAGAAATTCGATGTAGCTGCCTATCATCGAGCCGCGCGAGATGCGGCGCATGCGCTCAAGGCACTTCCGATCACCTCGGCGGTTTCGTATCTGACAGAAGTGGATGTGGCCGACCGCGATGAATCCTGGAAGGTCCGCGAGGCGGCGATAGCGGCCGACAATCAAGCTTACAAATACAGCGCGACCTTCAAGCCCAAGGACAAGCCCGAAACGACACCGCAGTGGGAATCCGTCGCCTTCGCGGCAACGGCCGATTGCGCGCGCGCCTTGGCCGAAGCCGAGGCGATCGCCAATGGCATGCGCCTCGCGCGCGAACTCGGCAACCTGCCACCGAACATTTGCACTCCCGCGCATATCGCCGAGAAGGCCAAGGAACTCGCCGAGGCGCACCCCGGCGTGACCCTCGAAGTGCTCGAACCCGACGCGATGAAGGAACTCGGCATGGGCGCGCTGCTCGGCGTCGCCCAGGGTTCGGCCAACCCGGCGCGGCTCATCGTGCTGCGCTGGCAGGGCGCGGCGGAAGATCAGAAACCCTATGCGCTGGTCGGCAAGGGCGTCACGTTCGATTCCGGCGGCATTTCGCTCAAGCCCGGCGCCGGCATGGAGGAAATGAAATTCGACATGTGCGGAGGCGCCGGCATGCTCGGTGCGTTTCTTGCGGCGGTCGAGCTGAAACTCCCGTTGAACCTCGTCTGTGTGGTGCCGGCGGTGGAAAATATGCCGGACGGCAATTCCTATCGTCCGAGCGACATCGTCACGACCATGTCCGGGCTGACCGTCGAAGTACTCAACACCGACGCCGAAGGCCGCCTGATTCTGTGCGATGCACTGACCTATGTGCAGAAGTTCGATCCGCAGATCATCATCGACGCGGCGACCCTGACCGGCGCCTGCGTGGTCGCGCTCGGCAAGCACGCATCCGGCCTCATGACGGCCGACGAAGAACTCGCCACGCAACTGCTCGACGCCGGCACGCGGACGCACGATCGTGCATGGCGCCTGCCATTATGGGACGACTACCAGAGCCAGCTCGATTCGGCTTTTGCCGATGTCGCGAACATCGGCGGCAAGTACGGCGGCGCGATCACGGCAGGTTGCTTCCTGTCGCGATTCACCAAGGGCTATCGATGGGCGCATCTGGACATCGCGGGTAGCGCATGGGACGAGGGCCGCAAGGGCATGGGCACAGGCCGGCCGGTACCGCTGCTGACCCAGTACCTGATAGATCGGGCAGCTGGGGGTTGACGACGGAGGACGGGTCCGGAATGACTGACGCGGCCGCAACGCCATGCTGTCCGATTGCGCTGAGCCGGCTGTCCGGTTTCATTCCGGCGTTTCCTGCGTGACTGCCGCGTCCGTTGTCGTCTGGCCCTGGGTATGCGCTGCGATTTCTACCTGATCGACAAACCGCGGTTTCGCGACAATCCGTTGCTGCTGGTGTGCGAACTCGCCAGACGTGCGTTTGCTGCCGAGCAACCAACGCTGATTCTCACGACCTCTGCGGAACAGGCGGATGCGCTCGATGAGTTGCTGTGGGCTTTCGACGAAAATGCCTATGTCCCGCATCAGATCTGCGGCGACGACGACGATGCGCTTGCGCCGGTGCTGATCGTGCCGCCCGGCGCTGAAACGCCTGCGCGTCCCCTGGTCTGCAATCTGCGCGAAAAGAGCGTCGCATGGGATGCCGAACGCGTGCTGGAAGTGATTGCAGCCGACCCGGCCCAGCGCGAAGGCTCGCGCCAGCGCTGGCGTGACTATCAGCGCCGCGGTTATACGATGAACAAGAACGACATGTAGGAGCTCGGCATCAGACATGGACAAGAGTTTCGAACCCGGCCAAATCGAATCGAAGTGGTATTCCCGATGGGAAGCCAACGGCGACTTCGCGCCAGGCCCCGACGGCGAGCCCTACTGCATCCTGCTGCCGCCGCCGAATGTGACCGGCACGCTGCACATGGGTCACGCGTTTCAGCAGACCATCATGGACATGCTGATCCGCTACCACCGCATGCGCGGCTTTCGCACGCTGTGGCAGGGCGGCACCGACCACGCGGGCATCGCGACGCAGAAGATCGTCGAGAACCAGCTCGCCGCAGAAGGCAGGTCACGCCATGATCTCGGCACGACGGAACCTTCAGCAAGAAAGGCCTTCGTCGAGCGCGTCTGGGAATGGAAGGAGCAATCAGGGTCGACGATCACGAAGCAGATGCGCCGGCTCGGCGCATCGGTCGACTGGTCGCGCGAGCGTTTCACGATGGACGAAGGCCTCTCGGCGGCGGTTCGGCGCGTCTTTGTCGAGTGGTATCGCGCGGGTCTGATCTATCGCGGTCGCCGGCTGGTCAACTGGGATCCGGTTCTGATGACGGCCGTGTCCGACCTCGAAGTCAACAACGAGGAACGCGACGGATCGCTGTGGTCGATCCGTTATCCGGCGAGCGATGGCGGCAAAGGCGTCGTCGTCGCGACGACGCGGCCCGAGACCATGCTCGGCGATGTCGCGGTGGCGGTGCATCCGGATGATGAACGCTATCAGGCGCTGATCGGAAAGACTCTGAAGCTTCCGCTGACCGGCCGCGAGATTCCAGTCATCGCCGACGACTACGTCGATCGCGAGTTCGGCACCGGCGCGGTCAAGATCACGCCGGCACATGATTTCAATGACTGGCAGATCGGCGCGCGGCACAACCTCCAGCCACTCGTGATTCTGACGCTGGACGCGAAGATCGACAACAATGCGCCGGAGAAGTATCGAGGTCTGGATCGCTTCGCGGCGCGCAAGCAAATACTCGCCGATCTCGATGCGCTCGGTCTTCTAGTCGAAACGAAGAAACACAAGCTGCAGGTGCCTGTCAGCCAGCGCTCCGACGCCGTTATCGAGCCGATGCTGACCGATCAGTGGTTTGTCGACCTCACCAGAGACACGCGTGTCGACGGCAAACCCGGCATGGGTGGCCGCAAGGCGATCACGGAACCCGCGCTCGACGCCGTACGCACAGGCGCAGTGAAGTTCGTACCGGAGAACTGGTCGACGACCTACAACCAGTGGCTCGAGAACATCCAAGACTGGTGCATCAGCCGCCAGCTCTGGTGGGGGCACCAGATTCCAGCATGGTACGACAAGCACGGCAAATATTATGTTGGCGAATCTTCTTACGAAGTACATGTCCAGTGGTTTGAGGCGACCGGAAATCCCGGCGTACCTGCGAAAGCCGGTTTGCATCCGGAGGATTCGGACGAGGACGTCAACCGGAAGCTTCTCGCTTTCGGCTGGCCCGAACGTTTGCGGCGCGATGAAGACGTCCTCGACACATGGTTCAGCGCACAGCTCTGGCCGTTCTCGACGCTCGGCTGGCCAGGCGAGACTCCGGAGCGCGCAGCCGAATGGAACGAGTTCAACGTGTTCCTGCCGTCGAGCGTGCTCGTCACCGGCTTCGACATCATCTTCTTCTGGGTCGCACGCATGGTTATGGCTACGCTCTATTTCACGAAGCGCGTGCCGTTCCGCAAGGTCTACATCAACGCGATCGTGCGTGATGCGGAAGGCCAGAAGATGTCGAAGTCGAAGGGCAACACTGTCGATCCACTCGATCTGATCGACGGCATCGACCTGGAATCCCTCGTGAGGAAATCCACCTCCTCGCTGCTGATTCCGCAAGTCCGCGAGAAAGTCGAGAAGCGAATCCGCAAGGACTACCCCGACGGGATTGCCGCGGTCGGCGCCGACGCATTGCGTTTCACCTTCGCGGCGTTGGCGACGTACGGCCGCACGATCAACTTCGACATGAAGCGCGCGGACGGCTATAGGCACTTCTGCAACAAGTTGTGGAATGCGGCGCGCTTCGTGCTGATGAGCTTGGAAAATATCCCGCTTGAAAGCAGGAAATGGAAGGCTGCCAAGCGTACGTTCTCGACAGGTGGGTTGTTGATCAACGACTGGATCATAAGTCGCCTCCAATTCACGATCGGGGAAGTCGACCGGCACTTCGGGACCTATCGCTTCGATCTGGCGGCGCAATCGCTTTACGAGTTCGTCTGGAACGACTACTGCGACTGGTATATCGAGTTGTGCAAGCCCTACTTTGTCGGCGGTCTGCACGGACACAAAGACTTCATCGCTCAGACCGCGCTGCAAGTGCTGGAAAATGTCTTGCGCCTCCTCCACCCCATCATTCCATTCATTACCGAAGACATCTGGCATTCCGTGGCGCCTGAATTGGGAATCGATGGGGCATTCATTTCCACTGAGCCCTACCCGAAACGACAGGCTCGATACATCAGACCCAACGTCGAAGCAGAAATCGACTGGCTGAAAGCGATCGTCGTTCAGATTCGGCAGATCCGAAGTCAAATGAATATTGCGCCTGGCAAGGCGATCCCACTGCGGTATGCGGGCGGGAGCACGAACGATCGCGACCGCACCTCGACGTTCTCCGCGCAAATCAAGTTCCTCGCGCGCACGGAATCCCCACGCTGGCTCGAACCCGGCGAAGCCGAGCCGGCTGCCGCAGCCGGCATCGTTGGCGACTTGAAACTGCTGATACCACTCGCCGGCCTGATCGATGTGGATGCCGAGAAGCAGCGCCTCGAAAGGGAGATCCTGCGCACCGAAGGCGAGATTGCCCGGTGCAACGCGAAACTGGGCAAGGAAAGTTTCGTCGCGGGCGCGCCGCCGGCCATAGTCGATCAGGAACGGCAACGTCTCGCCGATTTCACCGCCACGCTTGCGGCGCTGCGCGAGCAGCTCGAGAAACTGTCGTCACCGTAGACGTCTTACGCTGACGAGTCGGGCAACAGCTCGATCGCGAAAACCAACGCATCCTCGCGCCCGCGTCCGGCGGGGTAATAGTTTGGACGCCTGCCGAATTCGTTGAATCCGAGCGAATCGTACAGCGCGATCGCGGCGCGGTTGCTCGGCCGCACCTCGAGGAACACGCGCTCCGCGCCATGCCAGCGCGCGAGCTCCAGCAGTCGCTGCACCAGACGGCGCCCGAAGCCTTGCCGTTGCGCGCCCTGTGCAACGCACACATTGAGCAGGTGCGCCTCGCCGGCGCCTGCCGACAACACGCCGTAGCCGACGACCTCACGCGCGCGTGCCAGTACCCAGCACTCATGCTCTGCGCGAATGCAATCGCGGAAAATGCCGCGCGTCCAGGGAAACTCGTAAGCGGCGAGTTCGATCGCGATCACCGCGTCGAGATCATGTTCGCGCATCGGCCGGATATTGGCGAACGGCTCCTTGAGGATCGCGACCATCGATCAATCTGCCGGATGGTTGAGCAAGGACGAAGATCGCCGTGGCGCTTCGGGCGCGTGCCGTAGCGCACGGGTCAATGCCTTCACTTGCACCCACAACGCACGTTTCGCACGCACATTGCCACGGCCACCCGATGCATCCACGCCAACCACTGAAATCCCGTCACGATCGCCTGTTGCGGCGACGATGGTGCGCGCCGAAGCGAGGGCAGCCTTGCCGAATGCGAGCACGCCGAGCGCATGTCCGGCATGCCTTGCGACGACCTCGGAAAGTTCATCCGCAGTCGTCACGCTGCATGCAATGCCGGCCATCGCGAGAGCGCGCGTGATCCCCTCGATTGCGGGCTTGTTCTCGATGGCCCTTGCCGGGTCCGCCACGCAGAGCAATACCGGCATGCCCGATGCGACCGGCCGCGCCACTTGCGCATCGCTGCCGATTCGTTCCACGCCGCTTGCACGGGCGCCTCGCCCGCCTTGCTCAGCCCGCAGACGATAGACCTCGATACCGATCGCTGCCAGGCGCCGTCGCGCCGATTCATCCATCATCATGTGGCTTGTCGACCGAGTCGCCATGATACCGGGCCGCCTCGCGTACCAGGTCCGCATAGAAGCGTGCGTTGATGCGGTCGAGCGCCGACCCGAAGGCCAATGCAGTCGATTTGAGATCGGTGCCATTCGCGCCGGCATCGGCTTCGTAGCGCTCGTCCAGGATCGGGGGGCCGTCGCCGGCATCGACACGCAACTTGACCGTGACGGCCACGCCATAACCGCCCCCGGCCCGGGGCACGCGATCGAGTCGCAGGATCACGCCGCGAATGCGCACTGCCGCCTGGCTGATCGCCAGCTCGTCGGTTACGCGGGGCCCGGCATGTGCGGCGCGCAGCTGGGCGATGAGCCGACGCTGCAGCATGCGCGGCGGCGGATCGGTCCACAACTGGTAATGGTACTGATGCAGCTCCTGCGCGCCTGGATCGGTCGCGTAGACCATCGCCTGGTCCCCGTAAAGGCCGTCCGCCGCAAACTCCTGGACCACGATCGGCTCGTCGAACAGCGGCGCTTTGGCGACCGGCAACGGCGCAGCGCGCGGCAGGCGGTAATAGCTGAAATCCGGCACCGTCGGTGCGTTGCAGCCCGCGAGCGCGAGCACCACGAGGAAGCTTCCCAGACGACGCATCATTGTGATTGGTCCTCGAGCTTGTCCGCTTTCGGCGCCAGGATCAGCCGATTGGGATTCTTTCGGATCTCTCGGCTGAACTCGTCCAGGTTGCGACTTGCCGAATCGAGATGGTGCGAGATCGCATCCATGCGGCTCGACAGCGATCTGAGGATGCTGCCCAGATCGTCCACCGCACGCCGCACGCCGGGACGATTCTCCTTCGCGATCGCCGCGATCGAACCGACCGCCTCGTCGAGCGTTGCGCGGGTCTCGCGCAGCTCACGGCTGAGCTTCCTGACGTTGCCGAGCGTATCGGAAATCGCCGCGCGGTTTTCCGGTTTCAGCACATCGTTCAGTGCGTCCGACGCGCGATTCATGCGATCGAGCAGTGCGCGGGTCTGCGCCATGATCGCCGGCGCCGATTCGTCGACGGTGGCGGTGATCGAGTCGACGCGCTTGGCGAGGTTTCGGATCAGCGGACTCAACTGGTTGCGCGTCAGGTTCGTCACCTCGCCCGCCAGCTCGTTCATTGCCTCGAACAGGTCGCCACCCTCGATGCCGCGCAGTTCGCCACCGGGTTTGAGCATCTGGTGGCTGGTGCCTTCGTGAATCGCGATCGACACGTCCGCCAGCAACCCGCTCGACTGAAGCCGCGCCGGGCTGTCGTCGGGAATCGGCCAGTCGCGGCGCACCGCGAGCGTCACCCGGTAACGCGTGCCGGCGGCATTGCGCTCGGGCGTGACCGCCGTGACTTCGCCGATGCGATAGCCCTGATAGAAGACCGGCGCGCCGTAGCGCAAACCCGTCACGTTGCGGTAATGCACGCTGTAATCGGTGCTCGCACCATGCTGTCCCGTGATCAGGGCGAGACCGGCGAGCAGGATGACCAGCGCCACCACCACGACGCCTCCGACCAGCGCATAGTTGATGTTGTCGCGTTTCACGCATCCTCCTCGGTCAACCGACGCAGGTAGGCGTCGGCATCCACCTGAATTTCGCGCGGCCGACGATTGAGCAGGCCCTGGATACGCTCGTTGTCCGACGCGCGCACTGCGGCTGCACTGCCGGTCATCAGGTTTTCCCCCTGATCGAGCACGGTGATCGTATCAGCGATGCGGAATGCGCTCTCGAGTTCATGCGTCACCACGACGATGGTCATGCGCAGCGCGTCGCGCAAGCGCACGATCAACTCATCGAGTTCGGCCGAGACCACCGGATCAAGACCGGCCGAGGGCTCGTCGAAGAACAGCAACTTGGGATCCATCACGATCGCCCGCGCAAGGGCGGCGCGCTTGATCATGCCACCCGACAACTGGCTCGGCATCAGATCCTGGAATCCGCCCAGATTGACGACCTCGAGCTTGATGCGGCTCATGATGCGAACGGTGTTCTCATCGAGCTGCGTGTGTTCGCGCAATGGCAACGCGACATTGTCGCCGACCGACAGCGAAGTCAGCAGCGCGCCGCCCTGAAACGAGACGCCGATCTTGCGCCTGAGCGCGAGCATCTCGGCCGGCGAGGCGTGCGCGATGTCGGTTCCGAGCAGGCGCACGGTGCCGCTCCTCGGTTGCTGCAAGCCAAGCAGATGGCGCAGCAGCGTGCTCTTGCCAGAGCCCGACCCGCCCATGATCACGCGGATCTCGCCGGCCTCGACATGGAAGTCGATGCCGTGCAGCACGCGCCGGCGCCCGTACCACGCCTCGAGTTTTTTGACGTCGATCATCGGTTGAGGAAAAAGCTGAAAACCATGTCGGCAACGATGATCCAGCAGATCGACAGCACGACCGCGCGGGTGGTCGCACGACCGACACCCTCCGCCCCGCCGCTGACAGAAAAACCGGTGCTGACGCCGATCAGCGTGATCAGCAATGCGAACACGACACTCTTGGCGAGACCCTGCCACACGTCGCCCGGCGCCAGCAGCCCCAGCGTTTGCAGCACGTACGCCGCGGGCGTCACATTGAGCGCGGGTGCGCTGTACAAGGCCGCGCCGAATATCGCGACGGTATCGGCGAAAATGGTCAGCACCGGCAGCATGATCAACATCGCGATCAGGGCCGGGGCGACCAGATAGCGAACCGGTTCGATGCCGATCACGGCCAGCGCGTCGATTTCCTGCGACACCGTCATCGATCCGATGCGCGCAGCCAGCGCGGAACCGGACCGTCCGGCCACCAGGATGGCAGTGATCAGCGCACCGAATTCGCGCGTGACCGACTTGGCGACTGCGAGAACCACCTGCCCTTGCGCACCGAATTCGCTGAGCGAGGCGATGAACTGAATACCCAGCATCAGGCCGATGGTGAACGCGAGCAGGGCGACGATCGGCAACGCATCGGCACCGATCTGGCGCATCTGCGCGACGATGGCACCGGGCCGAACCGGCTGGCCGCTACGCCAGCCGACGGCGCTGAACCACAGCGCCTCGATCAGCAACATGGCTGCGTAGCCGAGGCCGACCAGCGCGCCTATCGTGGCGCGGCCGATACTTGCCAGCGGGCGCAACACCGTTTCCATCAATGGGCTGCCACGTGGTTTCCGCAGCCGGATCGCGACCTGCAACGCGGCGCTCGGCGCGCGCTCGAAAACCCGACCAGGCTCACGACCGGGCTCGGTGTCGCAAGCCCGAGCGAGGCGTTACCGCAATGAGCGTCGCATTCCACTATGCACCGCCGGCAACCAGCGCGTCGACATCGGCGACGATCGGGAAAACCCGATCGAGCCGCGCGAGTTCCAGAACCGCGCGAACCGCATCGCTGATCGACACCAGCGCAAACCGGCTGCCGCTGGTGCGCGCCTGCTGGAAGCCTTCGACCAGTGCAGCGATGCCCGACGAATCGATGTAGCTGACCTGGGCGAGATCGACCGCCACCGTCGTGTTGTCCTCCAACGCGTCGAGAACTGCCTCGCGGACCTTTTGCGACCACGACAGGTCGACCTCGCCGGACAGCCGGATTACATGACAGCCGCTGACGTTCTCGCTCTCGATATCACTCACGGTTCGCTCCGTTCGGCGGTCACGCGTTTTTGCAGGATCAGACGATTGCCGCAACCGCCGATTCGCGACTCGATGTGCCACTCGTCCATCACGCTGTCGATCAGCGCGACGCCCAGGCCGCCTGCACGACACTCGCCCAACGGCTTGGGCTTGACGCAGGCGGGATCGATTGTCGGCGCATCGTCGCTGAGCTCGAAGCGCAGGACGTCGTCGCAGCGCGTCAGGCGCAGGTGCATCGCGCCGCTGGTATTGGCCCCGTAGGCATGGCGGATGATGTTCGCGCACGCCTCGTCCACGACCAGCACCAGCTTGTCGCGCAGGGCCGGCGCGATGCCGCCTGCATCGAGCGTCCGGCGCAACGCGCTGCGCAGTCCGCGCAATTGTTCCGCGGCGGCCGACAAGGTTCTGTCGAGAAGCACTTCGGGTACTTTTGCGCGTGGGCTCTCGATCAGCAGCACCGTGGTGTCGTCGACGAGTTTCAAGCGCTTCAAATCCCCGAGCAATGCGCGCATGCGCGGTTCGGGCGCCGCATCGGCATGTTGTGCAATCAACCGGCGCACACCTTCCGCGCCGATGGGCCGGCGCGCGGCGTCGCGCACATCGGTCGCGCCATCGGAAAAGAAATACAGCGCGCCACCCGCCAGTTCGAATACATGGCTATCGAACTCCATGCCCGGCAGGATGCCGAGCGGCGGCCCGCCGGACGGGAAATCGCTGAATTCCCCGTGCCGGTGCAGCAGCGCGGGCGGAAAGCCTGCACCGGCAAATTCCACGCGACGCGCAGCCCGATCGCAATAGCCGACGAGTGCACACACGAAGCGCCCATCCTGCATGGTTTCGCACAACTCGTCGTTGACGCGCTTCAACCACTCGCTCGGCGCCAGCGCACTCTTGCCGACCCAACGCAGCAGACTGGCCGTGCGCACCATCAGCAACGCGGCATCCAGACCCTTGCCCGACACATCGCCGATCACGAACCCGATACGTCCATCCGGCAGATCGAAATAATCGTAGAAATCTCCGGAGATCTCGTGCGCCGGCAAGTTCACCCCGAGCAACGGAAAGTCGTCGCGGCGGCGTCTGGGCAAAAGCGATTTCTGCATGCGGCGTGCGAGATCGAACTCGCGCTTGAGGCGCTGCCGCTCGATGACGTCGTGGGCCATGCGTGCGTTGTTGATCGCAAGCGCAGTCGGCGCAGCCAGCAGCCGCAACGCCTCGGCTTCGTCGGGGCAGAACGGGCCGCCACCGCGGCGGTTGATGATCTCGATCGCACCGATCGGACCTTCGGCGGTTGCCAGAGGAACGCACAGGAGGGAGCGTGTCACGAACCCGGTATCGGCATCGTTGCCGCGCCAGACATCCGGATCGGATGCCGCGTCGAGGACGATCTGACTCGCGTTCTCGGCGACCGCGCGGCCGACTACGCCCTGTCCAACGTCCAGGCGCAGTCCGGTTATATCGACCGGACCAGTGCAAACCCGGCATTCGAGCACGCCGCTTTCCGCATCCAGCAGAAACAAGGACGCCGCTTCGGCCTGCATGAAATCGGCAATGCGGTTGACTGCCTCGGAGAGGGTCTGACGCAGATCGAGCGAGACCGCCAGCGCTTGCGACAGGTCGGCGAGGAACGCGAGTGTGCGCGTGGCATTCGCGGCGGCACTTGGCCTCGGAGTGGCGAGGGCGTTCACTCAGGGACGCTCGGCCGTTTTCCGCGCAGCGCACGGCGCCCGCGCCAGCGGCGCAGCCCCCAAAGCGTGAGCACCGGACCCGAAACGACGTAGACCAGCGCGATCAGAAACAGCACGCGCGAGGTATCCACGGCGAGCGCCACGAAAATCAGCACCAGCGCGGGGATCCACACGAAGGTCACGCGGTCCGAGCGCGGCCACGCCTTGAAGCTGAAATAGCGCACACGGCTGACCATCAGCAGTCCCGCGATCACCGCGATGAAAGGCGTGACGAACTGCACGTTGCCTACGTCGAGACCAAACAGACCGTTGTCTTCGACCGCCCATACGAACGACATGCACAGTCCCGCAGCCGCAGGACTCGCCAATCCCTGGAAATAGCGCTTGTCGGCAACGCCCACCTGGGTATTGAAACGTGCGAGGCGCAAAGCCGCGCATGCCGCATAAATGAACGCCGCAGCCCAGCCGACCTTGCCCCAACCGGATCCGTACGCGCGCAAGGACGACAGCGACCACGTATACAACACCAGCGCGGGAGCCAGCCCAAAGCTCACCAGATCGGAGAGCGAGTCGTACTGCACGCCGAATTCGCTCTGGGTGCCGGTCAGCCGCGCCACGCGCCCGTCCAGGCCATCCAGGAGACCCGCGACGAAGACCGCGATCGCGGCATCGCTGAAACGGCCGCCTATGCCGGCGACAATCGCATAGAATCCGGCGAACATGGCGCCGGTCGTGAACAGATTCGGCAACAGATAAATGCCGCGCGGCGGTTTGCGAGCGGCGGCCGGAGTCTTGTCCATGCCTTCGGGTCCGAGCGGTGGCCTTTGAAGTGTACCCGATCGGCCTGTCGGGCGACCCGGCACATGGCGCGGTTGGACTTGTATCCGGCCGCCACAGATGCTATCCAATGCATGCACGGGGACCATCGCGCGATCGCCGGCCGAGGCCGGAGTTGAGGAACTCATGAAACCGCTAGTGCTGCTTCTGGTTCTGCTGGCCGCCATCACTGCGGCATTGACCGGCGAATGCGCCGAACAGGTCTATGCGTGGACCGACTCCGGTGGGGTCAAGCATTTTTCGGATTCGCCGCCACCACCAGGCGTGAAGGATGCAAGACGCCTCACGATTCAGGGTGGCACGACCGCTTCGGCCAACCCGCCCGTCGCGGATCAGTCGACACCTCCCGCTGAAGAAACGACTCAAGCCGCAAGCAACCAGCCCGTGGGAAACGACGCCGCAAGTCGCGCGAAAGCCTGCAGCACCGCACGCAGCAACCTCAAGCTGCTGCAAAGCGATTACCAGATCAGCATGCCGAACGGCGCGGACGGCAAGCCGCAGGTGCTGGACAAGCAGCGGCGGAATCTGGAAATCGCGCGCGCGAACGAACAGGTCGCGTTTTTCTGCAAGTAGCACTGTGCGTGGTTGTTGTTGTTTGACGTTTCGCTTCTCTCGCTGAATGCAGCGTTTTCGCGAGGGTTCCGCTCGCCTCGGCGGCGAGCTTGGCGCTCGGCCGTCCATGCCCTGCTTCTCTCACCCATGCAGCGCCCGCGCGAGAGTTCCGCTCGCCTCGGCGGCGAGCGGGTTCCTTTTGGCATTGCCCCAAAAGGAACCAAAAGGTCTAGTGCCGGACTCGGTGGTCGCCGGCGAAGCCGACGACTTCCCTGCGCTTCTCGCCGCCGGCGGCCCTCGCGACAGTGCATCCGTGCACTGGCGCTCGGCGGATGCGATCCATCGCGTCCGCACTTCGGCTATTCCCGCCAGCGGCTGCGATGCTCGGCACCGCGTACGGCACCGGGATCAAAAGCGGTGAAGTTGCGCGCTGTGGCATTGCTGTTGACGTTGGGTCCCGCAGGCGGCGGCGGGTGGTGGAGGGAAAGGCCCGCAGCGGCGGCGCGAGGGATCGCGCCGATTCTCCTTTGATTAACTTTCTCTCGGCCAATCGAGAGAAAGTAACCCGCTCGCCGCGGAGGCGAGCGGAACCCTTGCGACAGCATTGCATCATGCGAGAGAAGCGGGACACTACCCCGCCGCGCGCAAGGGCGCCACCGAAGCAAAGGCCGAAAGCCCGGAGCGCGACGACGCGTAAATCGGGAAATCCCCTAGAATGGCCGACCCGGTCATTTCCCCACTTTTCCATGCGACTTTCAGAATTTCATCTCGCCACCGTCAAGGAAGTTCCTGCCGACGCCGAAATCGCCAGTCATCGGCTGATGCTGCGCTCCGGAATGCTGCGCAAACTCGCCGCCGGCATTTACACCTGGGCACCCCTCGGCCTGCGGGTGCTGCGCAAGGTCGAGCGCATCGTGCGCGAGGAAATGAATCGCGCCGGCGCGATCGAAATGCTGATGCCTTCGATACAACCCAAGGAGCTGTGGCAGGAGTCCGGCCGCTGGGACAAATACGGCGGTCTGTTGTTGAAACTGCGCGATCGCAAGGAACAGGAATTCTGCTATGGCCCCACGCACGAGGAAATCGTGACGGATTTCGCGCGCAATGAACTCGTGAGCTATCGACAATTACCGATCTGCTTCTTCCAGATCCAGACCAAGTTCCGCGACGAGATACGTCCGCGATTCGGCGTCATGCGTGCACGCGAATTCTTGATGAAGGACGCCTATTCGTTCCACTTGACCCAGCAAAGCCTCGATGAAACCTATCGACGCATGTACGACGCCTACGCACGTATTTTTACCCGGTTGGGACTTACATTCCGGGCGGTCGAAGCCGACACCGGCGATATCGGCGGCGACACCAGCCATGAGTTCCAGGTGCTGGCCGATTCCGGCGAGGATGCAATCGCATTTTCCGATGGGTCCGATTACGCCGCGAACATCGAACAGGCCGAGGCGCTGGCGCCGGACCATCCGCGCCCGCAACCAGCAGAACCTTTGCGACGCATCGATACGCCGACGCAACGCAGCATCGCCGAAGTGTCCAGTTTTCTGCATATCGACCCGAGTCGATGCGTCAAGACGTTGCTCGTTAGTGGGACGCAAGGCCTCGTTGCCTTATGCGTCCGCGGTGACCATGAAGTGAATGAAATCAAGGTCGCGAAACTTGAACCGATCGCGGGCGAATTCACATTGGCGAGCGATGATGAAATCATTGCGGCCACGGGAGCGAAACCCGGATTCGTCGGACCGGTCGGACTGCGCGACAGCATACCGGTGATTGTGGATCGCAGCGCCGCGGTGCTGGCCGATTTTGTATGCGGTGGCAATGCCCAAGGCATGCATTACAGCGGAGCAAACTGGGAGCGCGATGCGCGCATCACCCAGATTGCCGATCTGCGGAAGGTGGTCGCCGGGGATCCGTCGCCGGATGGCCATGGGCATTTGTCGATTGCACGCGGCATCGAAGTCGGACAGGTATTCCAGCTCGGCGAAAAATATTCGAAAGCGATGCATGCGACCGTGCTCGATGAGCAAGGCAAGGCACGAACACTGCTGATGGGCTGTTACGGCATCGGCGTCAGCCGCATCGTCGGTGCCGCCATCGAACAGAACCATGACTCGGCCGGCATTGTATGGCCCGAGGCGATGGCGCCATGGCAAGTCGCGATTTGTCCGATCAATTCGCACAAGAGCGAAGCCGTGCGAAAGGAAGCGGAAGATCTCCACGACACCCTGCTCGCACACGGAGTCGACGTGGTGCTCGACGATCGCGGATTGCGACCGGGCCCGATGTTCGCTGATATCGAATTGATCGGTATACCGTACCGCATTGTCGTCAGCGATCGCGGCCTCGCTGGCGGAAGCTACGAAATCCGGCGACGGGGCGAGGTGGAGAATGGTTCGATGACGCGAGCCGAACTATTGGCACACTTCAGCGCGGCGTGATTGGCGGAAATCATTTTCCGGCGCCTCAATTCATGATATGAGTACGAGCGCATTTTGCTGAAAAAGTGAATGGCTGTTCTTATCGACCCTATAAACGAAGGATACCCATGGCTATCGACCTGAAGAATCTGAATCATAATCAGCTCGGCGACCTGATCGAGCGCGCACAGAAACGCCAGCACGAACTTGCGAAGGAAAAAGCCATCAAGTTGCGCGAGAAGATCAATACGATGGTAAAGGCCGAAGGCCTCGCGCTGGAGGATGTGATCGGCCGCGGCGGCGCGCGCACACGCCGCAAGGTCAAACCAAAATATCGCAATCCGGCCGACCCCAGCCAGACATGGAGTGGCCGCGGCAAACGCCCACGTTGGTTTCACGCAGCGCTCGCCAGTGGCAAGAAGGAAAAGGATCTCTTGATCGGCTGATCCGGAAGGACGTCCGGAGAGGCACCAGGGAGGGGCGAATCGATGAGCAAGCCGATATGGGAACCCGCAAGCGACCGCGTTGAACGCGCGAACCTCAGCCGCTTCATGCGCTTTGCGCGCGAGCAACTGGGTAACGGGGATATCGATCGCTACGCCTCGCTGTACGAATTTTCGATACGCCATCCGGATCGGTTTTGGCCGCTGGTGTGGGAGTTCTGCGGAATCCGCGCCAGCGGCAATGCCGCAGAAGTTGTGGTCGACGCGGAATGCATGCCCGGCGCCAAATGGTTCCCGGGCGTGCGCCTCAATTTTGCGCAGAACCTCCTGCGCCATCGCGACGACAAGCTCGCAATCGTTTTCCACAACGAATCGGGCCAGCAACGCGAGCTGAGCTACGCCGATCTCCACGGTGAGGTCGGCCGCATGGCGCACGCGCTCGCCGGGGCGGGAGTCGGCGTCGGCGATCGCGTCGCCGGCTTTCTGCCCAATCTTCCGCAAGCCGTCATAGCGATGCTGGCAGCGACCTCGCTCGGCGCGATCTGGTCGTCGTGTTCGCCGGATTTCGGTATCGATGGCGTGGTCGATCGATTCGGCCAGATCGAACCAAAGGTCCTGTTCACGGCCGATGCGTACCACTATGGCGGGAAACGCTTCGATTGCCTCGGCAAGGTACGCAGCGTGATCGAGCGCATCCCTGCTATCGAGACTGTCGTCGTGATCGGCTATGTCGATGAAGCGCCGCGCCTCGACGACTTGCGCGGCGCGGTGAACTGGACCGACTTCGCGGGCAACGCGGCGCATGCGCCCGCGTTCGAGATGCTGCCGTTCGATCACCCGGTTTACATCATGTACTCCTCCGGCACCACGGGCCTGCCGAAGTCCATCGTGCACGGCGCGGGCGGTACCCTGATCCAGCACCTCAAGGAACTGGTGCTGCATACCGACCTCAAGCGAGAGGACCGTATTTTTTACTACACCACGTGCGGCTGGATGATGTGGAACTGGATGGTCTCGAGCCTCGCGGTCGGCGCCACCATGGTGTTGTACGACGGCGCACCGTCGTATCCGGACGGAAACGTGCTCTGGGATCTGGCCGATGAAGTCGGCATCAGCGTATTCGGTACCAGCGCGAAATGGCTGGCGGCGATCGACAAAGCCGGGATCAAACCCGCCTCGACGCACAAGTTGCTGCAGTTGAAGACCATCCTGTCCACCGGCTCGCCATTGGCGCCGGAGACCTACGACTACGTTTACCGGGATATCAAGGATCGCGTGCTGCTCGCATCGATATCGGGCGGCACCGACATCGTTTCGTGTTTCGCCCTCGGCAATCCGCTGCTGCCGGTCTATCGCGGCGAATTGCAATGCCGCGGCCTCGGCATGAAAGTCGAGATTCTCGACGACGCAGGCAATCCCGTCCGCGGCGAACCCGGCGAACTGGCCTGCACCGCGCCGTTTCCTTCGATGCCGGTCGCGTTCTGGAACGATCCGGAGGGCGAGAAATATCGCAAGGCGTATTTCTCACGCGTGCCGGGCGTGTGGTGCCATGGTGATCACGCCATGCTGACCGAGCACGACGGCATCGTCATTTTCGGGCGTTCCGATGCGACCCTCAATCCGGGCGGCGTGCGCATCGGTACCGCCGAGATCTATCGCCAGGTCGAGCAGGTGCCGGACGTGCTCGAGGCGATCGCCGTCGGTCAGAAATGGGAGGACGATGAACGCGTCATCCTGTTCGTGCGCCTGCGCGAAGGCGCACGCCTCGACGAGGCATTGCGCACGCGCATCACCAAGCAGATACGCGGCAACACCACACCGCGGCACGTTCCGGCGAAAATCCTCCAGGTGACCGATATCCCGCGCACGATTTCGGGCAAGATCACCGAGATTGCCGTCCGCGACACGATTCACGGCCGCGCGGTCAAGAACACCGATGCGCTGGCCAATCCTGGGGCGCTTTCGCAGTATCGCGACCTTGCCGAGCTGCGCCAGCCGTGACTCGCTGCGCCCGGCCAAGCCGATGAATATCACCGCCGTCCGACCCGTCGATAACCCGAGCGTGCCTCACGTCACCGTGGCCGTGCCGATCTACAACGAGGTGGAGAACATCCCGATCCTGTATCGGCGGATCGGAGATGCGCTCGGCGCACTCGGTCATTCGTGGGAACTCGTTCTAGTCGATGATGGCAGCAACGACGGCTCGAGCGATGCACTCGATGCGATCGCCGAATCCGATCCGCGCGTCACGGTGGTGCATTTCCCGCGCAACTATGGACAGACCGCTGCAATGATGGCAGCGATGGATTACGCACGCGGCCAGATCATCGTTCCCATGGACGGCGACCTGCAGAACGATCCGAAGGACATCGGCCCGCTGCTGGCCAAACTCGAGGAAGGGTTCGACGTCGTATCCGGCTGGCGCAAGGATCGCCAGGACGATGCGATTCGGCGCAACCTGCCAAGCCGTATCGCCAACCGCATCATCTCGCGCGTATCCGGGGTCAAGCTGCACGACTACGGTTGTTCGCTCAAGGCCTACCGGCGCGACGTGCTCGACGGCGTGAAGCTGTATGGAGAGATGCATCGCTTCGTGCCGATCTACGCGGCCTGGAACGGCGCGCGCGTCGGCGAGATTCCGGTGCAGCATCACGCACGGCTGCACGGCGAGTCCAAATACGGTCTCGAACGGGTGGTCAAGGTGGTGCTCGACCTCATGGTCGTCAAGTTCCTGTTCCGTTACGCCGACAAGCCGATGTACGTGTTCGGCAGCTTCGGGTTGCTCAGCCTGTTTGCCGCGTCAGCTTGCGGGCTGTGGGCTCTGGCGCTGAAATTCCTTGCCGGCACGTCCCTGATCCAGACGCCGTTGCCGCTGCTGACCGTGTTCCTCGGTGCGATTGGCGTGCTGAGCATTCTCATGGGTCTTCTGGCGGAGATGCTCAACCGCACCTACCACGAATCCCAAGCCAAACCGGTCTATCGGATTGCACGCGTGGTACGTGCCGGCGGCACAACCGATTCGCCACCGCGCACGTCCGGCGCGACCGGCTGAACCCGGGACTGCGCCGTGTGCGGAATCGCGGGATTCTTCGGCGCGGGCGACGCGAACGTCCTCCAGCGCATGGCCGATCGTCTGGTCCATCGCGGACCGGATGACGAAGGCTTTTCGATCGACGCGGACCAGCGCCACTTTCTCGCATTCCGTCGCCTCGCGATACTCGATATTCCGGGCGGACGGCAACCGATGACCAGCGCGGACGGCACATACACGCTGGTTTTCAATGGCGAGATCTACAACTTTCGCGAACTGCGCGCTGAACTGGTTCTCCTGGGCGCGGTATTCCGCAGCGATCACTCCGATACCGAAGTGCTGCTGCACGGATATCGCACCTGGGGAAACGAGCTGCCGCAGCATCTCAACGGCATGTGGGCATTCGCGATCGTGGATCGGGAACGCCGTCGCGTATTCCTTTCGCGCGACCGCTTCGGCAAGAAGCCGTTGTACTGGTGCCTGCGCAACGACACCTTCGTCTTCGCTTCTGAACTGACCGCATTGCGCGAACACCCGCTGACGCCAACCGAGCTGTCGGCTGACGCGCTACGCAAATATTTTGCGTACGGATTCGTCCCGGCGCCACTGACGTTCCTTGCCGGCGCCAACAAGTTGCCGGCGGGTCACTCGCTGAGTTTTGACCTGCAATTGCGCGCGACGCGCGTCACGCGCTACTGGCGTTATCAGCCGGAACCCGCAGATGTCCGACCCGCGGGCATCGAGCAGCGCTGGATCGAGGAATTCACTTCGCTGCTCGATGCCGCGGTCGCGCGCCGCCTCGTCGCCGACGTACCGGTCGGCTGCTTTGTCTCCGGCGGCATCGATTCGTCGACCGTTGCGGCGCTCGCGATGAAGCATGTCGGTCGCGACCGCCTCAAGACTTACTCGATCGGATTTCGCGAAGCGAGCTTCGACGAAACACACTATGCGAGCCTGGTCGCACGGCACATTCGCGCCGAACATCACGTCGAGAACCTGTCGATCGAGCGCGCACTTGAGATCCTTCCCGACCTGGCGTTGCGCCTGGATGAGCCGATCGCCGACTCGTCGATCCTGCCGACTTCGCTGTTGTGCCAGCACGCACGTCGCGACGTCACCGTCGCGCTCGGCGGCGACGGTGCGGACGAATTGCTGGCCGGTTACGATCCATTCCGCGCATTGCGCTACGCGCGCTGGTATCGGCGCGTAATCCCGAAGCCGGTGCATCAGGCGATATCGCATCTCGCCTCGCGGCTGCCGGTTTCGCACGGTTACATGAGTTTCGACTTTCGCCTCAAGCGAACGCTCCGCGGTCTCGATCACCCGGCGCACCTGTGGCTTCCCGTGTGGATGGCACCGCTGGCTCCATCGGAACTCGAGCAATTGTTCGGCGAGAAGATCGACCTTGACGACCTTTACAGCGAAGCCATCGAAACCTGGGACGATTGTTCGAGCGACGATCCGATCGAACGCGCGATCGCGTTCTACATCAGGCTCTATCTGCAGGACGATATTCTCGCCAAGGTCGATCGCGCGAGCATGCTGAACTCGCTCGAGGTGCGCGCGCCATTCCTCGATGTCGATCTGGTCGATTTCCTGCGGCGGCTGCCATCCGACATGAAATTGCGCGCAGGCACCGGCAAGTGGATTCTGCGACGCGCAGCGGAATCGCTGCTGCCACCTGAAATTCTCTCACGCCCGAAGCAAGGCTTCGCCGTCCCGATCGGACGCTGGCTGCACGATGGGGCGTTGCCGCAGCACGATACCGCAGCGGTCAATCCGGCGTTCTGGCGCGCGCGCAACGCAGAGCATCGTTCCGGAAAGTCCGATCAGCGAATGGGACTTTGGAGCGAATGGATGCTCGATGCATCGACACTCGGCAAACTGCCCATTGCGTCAACCTGAGCGGCTATGTGACGCCGTTCCGAAGCCCTCTTGTTCCCCTTCGCTCGCTTTGCGGGGGAAGCTGCCCGAAGGGCGGAAGAAGTGCGATGCCGCGAACACCCTCCTCAACGGCCGGTAATATGCGGAGTGCTTTGCCCACTCAGTTGGCGCGCTGCGCCGAGGCGTCAATTCGACGGATTGCCGTCGAAACTCGCGCCAAGGATCCGGTCGAAAATCTCGATATTGCTGCCATCGTAGAAGCGGATTTGGCCGTCCATTGCGGTCCACAACACGCCATTGGCAACCGCGGTCGGTGAATCGTCCACTGCATCCGCGTTAGCCAGTTGCAAAACCGTAGGCGTCCACTCTCCACCGTCGTAATCGAAGCGCACCAAATCGTCTTCGCCGGTTCGCACGTACACGCCCAGATCGGAGCCGGTCGCAACGGGCTGTCCCGGGCTGCCTTCGAGTTCAAGCCCGCTCCCCAGCGACAGCGAAGTCGCGAGCCATGGCGGCACGCCGATCGATGATGTGGTCTCCCACAAGGCACCGGCAAGATCGGTGTAATAGACGCGATCGAGCCCGTCGTAGCGCTGCGCCGACGGGAAACCGCGCAGGGTCCCGTCCACGCCGCTGATTCTCTGCGGCGATTCCCACGCGCCGCCGCCTTCACGCAGCAGACCATACAGGGCTCGTGGTTGCTCCACGCAAGACGTGACGTCCGGCGGCACGGGCGCCGGGTCGGTGTAGGTCGTATCGCCACTGCGATAGCTCGCATCGAGGCGTCCGGCATCATCGCCGGTCATGGCCGGGCGACCGACCGCGTGAGTCGCCTGGCCTGCGAGCGCGAGCGTCTGGCCGCCGGACGTCACGTGCCAGTGGTAAAAATCGGTTCCCGGCGCGTCGTTGTCACGTGGTGCCTGTGCGAGGGCATCGAACTCGCCCGGCGCAAGCGAAATTGCGACCGGGCTGGTAACCACATGGCCGCTCGGGACAACCACGCCGGCACCGTTGTCGGTGATCAAGGGCACCGAGGACCACTGGCCGTTGTTGTAGTACACAAGCTCCGGCAGATCGGTTTCGTTTCGCACCAGCACGTCGATCGGATGCACCGCGTTCTCCAGAACAAATGGGACGCCAACCACGGGAAATCCGAGATCCTGCCAGCCGCTCGCGGCGTAGTACCACAGATTACCGTCGCTGCCACGTTTCACGACGCTTGCCTGCGATGCGGCGCCCAATTTTGCGTGAGCCCCATCCAGCGCCGCGAGCAACACGTTGTGCGCGGCGTCGCGCGAGATCTGGTGGATCGTTGCGGCTTCATCGGTATCGAGCGTGAAATGACCACTGCTTCCCGACGCATGCAATGCGCGCCGAACCTTGCCTTCGTAGTTGCGCAGGTCGCTGTCCCAGGCGGAAGGATCGGCATGTTCGGCTTGACCGAAACAGCAGCTGTCGCGACGGTTGAGCACCTGAATCTGCTCGCGACCAGCACCGTATCCTCCAAGCACGTACAGATCGAGATACCCCGCGATGCTGTACATGTCGGTGATGTACTGTTCGGTGTCTCCAAGCTCATCACACGGTTGGGTTGTCGGATCGTCGGGCGACCGGCCGTCATAGAACATGCGGCCAAGAGCCGTCATCACGGTGGCGTTGCGAAGGTACAGCGGCAGCGATCCGGCGACCGGGACACTGAGTTTCACGCGCGGATCGAGCGCGGCATAGATCGTCGTGGTCCAGCCACCCCCGGAAAGCCCGGTCATGCTGACATCGGTGTAACTGTCCTGCGTGAGAAGGTAGTTGAGACTGCGCAGCGTGGTATCCAGAAAATAGCGCATCCCGCTACCGGACGCGGGTGCCTGATCCGGCTCGAACAGCCATCCATGCCCATGCGTGAGACACTGGTCCGCCGTGTACAGGGGCATCAGCACCGCCAGCACGTCGTAACCGTCGGCCACGAGCGCATTGATCGTCATCTGCAATCCCATGTAGTAGCGCGGGGCGAAGAAATGCAGCGCATCCTCGCCGTCGGCGAACGTGTATTGGCACATGTCCGGCGCCATGTGTCCGTTGTGCACGATGACCAGTCGATGGCGCCGGTTGGCCTGTGGGATGAAATGCCAGGCGCGTCCGTCGATCACATCGCCGTTCGCGGTCGGCATGGCGACATGCAACGCATCCACGCGCAGCAGATTGTCGCTGCAACCGATCGGGTCGGGTACGCTCTTGACGATGTCGACATCATCGTCGGTCGGCAGCGTCGATTGGCCCCAGATGTATTCGTAGAGCTGCTCGCGCACTGCCTGCGCATCGGCCGCGCTTGCGATATGGACCATGCTGTCGTCGACGATCTGGATCGGGCAGATGTCGAGTGATGTGGCTCGCACGGTGCCGGGGCCACAACCGGCAACTGCCAGGACGGTAGCCATGAGGGCACCAACAACCACTGAAATTCGATCGCGCATGGCCCGTTACTCCCGCGGTTCGTCCGCCGACGCCTGCGCCGGATGGCAACGCCTTCGCCGTCGCATCGACGCGCGAATCAGCGGACGGAAGCCACCAGGCAGAACGAGACGCCGAACGGCGGCCGCAATATCGGCGCCGACCGGACGTCGAGCCGGAACACGACCTTCAATATCCGGTTGATCAGCGGCGAGTTGATCTGATTCTCATTGCGCGCGCTAATGCCCGCAATTCGGACGGCGCGACGCACCAGCAATATCGGAAGGAACAACAGATAATTGAAGTAGAAGTGGCGCAAATCGCGCAGCCCGGCCTTTTCTGCGCGTCTGCGCAATTCGCGTCCAAGATAGCGGCGCTTGTGATGGGCGACTTCATCCTGACCGCCCCACAGGAACTCGAATGCCGGGACCGTGACCAGGACGTGCCCGTTTGGTTTCAGAACGCGTCTGATTTCGGTGAGCGCCGACACATCATCGTCGACGTGCTCCAGAATATCGGTCGCGAGAATCAGGTCGAACGAGGCGTCGGGAAATGGCAACGCGCACACGTCGCCCTTGGTTACCTTTCCATACCCCTTGTCTGCACACCAGCGCACCGCCTCGTCGCTCGCGTCCAGGCCCTCGAAACGGCGAAAGCCGAGATCGCGCAGCATGCGCAAATTGGTTCCGGTGCTGGTGCCGATATCGAGAATCCTCGCGTCGACCGGAATCTCAAGATCTGCAATGAGGCGTGCCAGCAACCGACGCCGTTCTGTGAACCACCAGTGCGTCGATTCGATCTCAGCTTCGATAGCGTAGGCCGAAACCTCCATTGCTTGCGCAGTCCATCAGCAGGCGATCGGGAAATGCTAGTCTAACGCGTTTGAATTCCCGGGTATTCTCGCCATTCCGCAATTGCGGAGCGTGTAACGGGCATGACTGATTTAGGCGCTCACCTCAGCACCCACCGTGCACTCGGATTTGCGGCGTTGTGCGTCGTGATCGTCGGTAGCGCGACCGGCAATCTGCTGCTCAAGATAGGTGCCGAGCCTCGTCCGCCCGGATCGCTGATTTTCGGGCTTGTCGCGTGGCAGACGATCGCTGGAATCGCGAGTTTCGGATGCGGCGTGATTGCCTACGCGTGGGCGTTGAAACAGTTCGAATTGCATGTCGCACAGATCGTGATTTCGCTGCAATACGTCCTCGCGATCCTGCTCGCGTCGACCGTGCTCGGCGAGCACATTTCGCTGACCCAGTGGTCCGGCATTGCTTTGATTGCTGCCGGATTGTTCGTCTGCATGCAGTAAGGTTCCGTGCCGGCTGCGCAAAGGGTGGACTGCACAACGTGACGATTACAGTCCGACCTGTTTTCTCGATCACCGAGGACAGCGGCTCGGCATTTCGGGGCTTTACCGCGTACCTGACGATTGCGTTTGCAATCGCCGCGCTATTCTCCCTGTACTACCTGTGCAACGGTTATGCGTTCGCGTTCTGGGACGTTGGCGTCGATACATTTTATTGCTTCTATCCGCTGCAGATTGCAGTGGCGCACCAACTACACGCTTTGCACAGCATCACGTGGTCGTTCGAACTCGCGCTCGGCGGATTCCTCGGCACGCTATTCGATCCGCTATGGCTGCTGACCTCGTGGTTCCCGGATAGCTGGCAACTGGGCTTGCGCCTGCCGATGTTCTTCGCACGCGTGCTGCTTGCCGGCGGTTTCTTCTACGGGTATCTGCGCCAGGTCGGCTTTTCGACGAAGTTGAGCGCCATCGGCGCGTTGTGTTACGCGTATTCCTCGTACGGCATGATCAACGCGCAGTGGGGAGTCCTGCACGGAACCGAGTTCGTGCTGTTTTCGGCTTATCTGTTCCTGCTTGAGAGATATCTGCAAACACGTTCACACTGGAACGCCATTGCGGCAGGTATCGCGGTGGGCCTCGGGAATCCATTCGGGCTTTACCAATTCGCGCTGTTGACGCTGTTGTATGCGCCGCTGCGATGCCTTGCGCCGGGCACCCTGCGCGTTCGCGAATCCGCGGGTCTGATCGTGAGATTTGGCCTCTGGTGCATGGTCGGACTAGCGCTTGTCGCTCCGCTACTGCTCCCGGCGGTTTATGCATTTCTCGAAAGCCCACGCGTATCGGGCAACCAGTCGATCGTCTCCGAGGTTCTGGCGAAGATCTTCTCGGTGAACGACCACGTCGTTCTTGCCAGTGAGGTCGGCGGCTTGCTCGGGAAGGATATTTTCGGGACTGGCAATCTTTACAAGGGTTGGGCCAACTATTTCGAAGGCCCCGGTTTCTACATCGGCCTGGTTCCATTGCTTTGCATCCCGCAGTTGCTCGGTCCATCTGCGACGCGCAGGGAGCGCTGGATCTGCCTGCTCGGCCTCGGCGTCATTGCAACCTATTTCGTGTTTCCCGTGTTGCGTTTTCTGGTGTTTGCTTTCGGACACATTGTCTTTCGCACCTCGACGCTCGGTATTTCCGCATTGTTGCTGGTCCTGGGTCTGGCCGGTTTGCGCCGGCTCTTGATTTCGGGGCCCTGGATCGTCGGCATCTTGATCGCTGCGATCGGCATCCTCGGCATCGCACTGGGCGGGTTCGCAATCGCGCTCTGGGTCGCGCCGGGCGCCGTGAATTTTCATCAAGTCATGCTGGTCGCCGTCTTTACGGGACTGGACGCGGTCGCGTTGCTGATGCTCGGCCGCGGAACGATGCCGAGCAAGCAGGCATCGATACTGCTGCTGGCACTGGTCGCGTGCGAACTGATCCTGTTCGCCGCGCCTGCGCTGATCGACCGCAAACAGGTACCTCTTACCGGCATCACCGGTTTGGGCCGCTACGACGACGGCACCAAACAAGCGCTTGCGCTGGTGAGTGCGCACGAGTCGGGCGACTATTTCTATCGTGTCACCAAGACCTATGATTCGGTCTCCCTCGACGACCCTCTGGCCCAAAGCTACCCGGGCACCAAGTCCTACTACTTCCATAACTCGTCGATCACGCGATTCGTCAACCGGATGCGGATACACAGGGTCGCCAATCAATCCAACTACGTCAGCCCACCCATTGGACGCCCGGCGCTACTCGACCTGCTCGACGTCAAGTACGAATTGACGCGAGCGCGCAGCCTCAATGGCCGCACCGATCGTCGATATATCGGCAGCGCCGCTGGGGTGGATGTCTATCTCAACACCGCTGCGTTGGGATTCGGCCGGTATTACGATGCGATCATAAGTGAAACCGCTGCCGACCGCCTGCCCATCGCCAGTCGCGATCGGATGCTGCTCGATACCCTCGTTGCCGGAAAACCAAACGCGCTCCGCAAAAAACTTGACTCTGTTGCACCGACGAACGCGTCCGAGCTGCTCACAGATCGGGTCAAGCTGAAAAAACTAACCGACACACTGTTCAGTGGGGTGTTGGATGCGTCCAAAGCACACGTGCTGCTGCTGGCAATGTCGTTCGATCGCGGTTGGCACGGGCAACTTGACGGTTCTGACATTGATCTATTTCGTGTCGACTATGGACTAACCGGCATGCTGGTCCCTGCCGGACGGCATCGAATCGAGATCGCGTATTCACCGGTTGGACGAGTTGCCGGATGGTGGCTTGCGCTGTCGGCGCTGATCTTGATCGTGGCTGTCCAGCTCCGACGACGCCAGTCAGAGAAGGCTCGGTAGTCGAATCTGGTGATTACTCGGTTTGGTCTCAACCAAGCTCTGGCGGGAAGTGGCTATTGTCTTTGCAGAATCGTGTCGGGCGGGCCTTCTTCAGTCGCTCCCTGCCGGCCGAATCTTGCGTCCCTCAACGTGTCCGAAAGTCAAATAGTGGGTCGCCGCATCGACTCCGGCGGCTGCGACATCCGGATTCGCAAGCAGGTATTGCTCTTCGTCAAAATCCACCGGCAGTTCAGTCAGGACTACGTTCTCATCGCGCTCGCATTTCTCCAGCACGGCATAAAACTCGATGGATCCGAAGATTCCCGGGTACACGCGCAGCAGGCGCATGGCCGACAAACCGTTGTTGTGCAGCAAGCCAAGAATCTCGCCGAACGAGTCCGGCGTGAATTGCCAGGCATGGACATCGACGTACTTGTCGCGCGCATTCCGAAACGTCTGCATGCCCGCAGTCACCCGCCTCGGGTCGGAACGATATCCCGGCTCGCCGTGATCACCTTGCCAATGTCTTGCCGGATCATTGTGCGTCACAATCGCGGCTTGGCGCACATGGCTTGCGACCGTATGCACGACGCGCTGGTTGACATGGGCGTCGATCACGTCAGCGATCGTGCTCGGCGGGTTGAAGTAATCGAAGCAATAGCGCTTGTCCGGGACCGCTAGGAAGTAGCGCCCGCCCACAGGGAGAAGATCCACAACCTCGCCTATATGACGCACCAGATCTGGCTGATGCTCGATCACGTGGCTGCTGAAGACACTGGCGAATCCCGGTGGAACTATCGAAAGGTCGCCGGTCGGTGAAACATGGTCGACCACCGGACAATTCTCCGGATCCAGCGAATGCACGACCGCACGTTGCTTGAGCTGTTCAGTCGAGAGCACATCGAAATAGACGACGTTGGCGCCGCGCAAAGCAGGGTTGGCAAACGGGCCAATCTCAAGGATCCGGTGCGAACTGTCTATCAATGCAAGGAAATCGGCTCGCCCGGAGATCGTTGATGCCACCCGGCCTTCGGCCATTCCGCACGCCAGGTAATGATTGAGCAGCTCGGCGTCGGAGAACCGTTCCAAGTCAGGGTTTGCACACCGATAGCTCGTGCAATCGAATGCTGCGGGCAGTTCGGAACTGTTAGTCGACTGGCTACCCATGTGATCCTGACCTGTCAATCCATAAAATACGACACGCTCCTTGCCGTGCACGGTGAAGGTAAACTACCAAACCACCGTAGCAATCGGCAAACGCCCCTAGTTTCTCATGCCTCCCGAGAAAACCGCACTAGACAACATTCCCACACGCCCCATCCTAATTTTGGGAATGCACCGATCCGGAACTTCGGCGGTTGCCGGCGTACTGGAGCTCATGGGCGCTTGGGTAGGCGAAGAGCAAAGCTTGCTCCCTGCGCATCCTGTCGACAACCCAACCGGTTACCACGAACGCGTCGACGTGTTGGTCCAGCATGATCTCATGCTTGAGGAACTCGGCTTCGCTTGGGACAAGCTGGCAGGATTTGATCCGAAGGGCATAGATGAGGCTACGCGTCGCAAGTACGCTGCAGCGCTGATGCGAATTGTTGAATCGTTCCCTTCCGGCGGCCAGCCTTGGTTGTTGAAGGATCCGCGCTTGTGCGTGTTGCTGCCGCTGTGGCGGGAGTTGCTGGACGCGCCCGCTTTTATCGTCGTCGTGCGCGATCCCGCTGAAATCGCCGCTTCGATGCATCGCAGTCATCGCGGTGGATATCCGACGCCATATCTCTACGCGTTGTGGGAAAAATACGTGCGCACGCTGCTGGATTCTCTTTACGGCGAGCGCGCGCTGTTCGTTTCATATCCTTCCTTGCTCGCAGATCCAGAGACGCAATGCCGGCGTCTGCTGGAAGGCCTGGCAGACTTTGGGCTTGAAGGGTTGCATTTGCCAACATCCGACGATCTGAACGCATTCCTCGATCCTTCGCTGCGGCGGCGTCTGGATGGCAGCACGCTGGATCCTTCGGGCGAGCAACAGGCACTTTACGATTGGCTGCAAGCACGCACGCTTGAGCCGGGACTCGCGAGGGTGTCCGGATTCCCGCAGGCGCGAGGACCCGACGCCGTTCTGCGCGATTACGAGCGCGCGCGCTCTCACCAGGACGAATGCATTCGCCGGAACGAGCGCGAAAGACTTGCTGAACGGCTAGACAGGATCGAAGCGTCGCTGGCGCATGAACACAGGCATCTCATGACCGAGTTCGCAGAGCAGCGACGCATTGCCGAGGCCGCTCATGCCCATATCCGCAACATTGAGCTTCAAAATGCGCGGCTCGAACAAGTTCAGGTGCTGCTGAGATCCGATCTCGAGGGCGCCAAGACCGAGAACTCCCTACTGCAAGCCCGCTACGCCAACGTATCGGCCCATGCCGACGAGCGTGAAAAAGCCGTCTTCGCACTGAAACGCTCGCTTTCGTGGAAGCTGACCGCACCGCTACGCTGGGTGCTGGACTTGTTTGCGCTGCGTTTGCCGCGTGGACTGGAACAAGGCGCGTTCCGAACCTACTACGCCATTCCGGGTCTAACCGAAGAGAACAAACGCGCGGCTATCGTCTGGCTGCATCGGCACGCACGGTGGCTGACGCGGCGAACGACTTCGTTTCGTCTATATCAACAAGAATTACGCCTGATCGAACTGATGCGGCGCAACGTGCCTGCGCGCATGGATCAGGCACAAGCCGACGCGTGGCTGCGCACCGTAGACATTCCGCCAATGATCTCGATCGTCATGCCGGTCTACAACGTCGATGCACGCTGGTTGCGGGCGGCAACTGAATCGGTACGTCGACAGTTCTATCCGCACTGGGAACTTTGCATTGCCGACGACGCCTCGACACGCGATGAGACGCGCGTGGCAATCGACGAGCTTGCCGCACTGGCCGATCCACGCATCAAGCTCGTGCGACTCGAATCCAACCGCGGAATTGCCGGCGCGTCGAACTCGGCGCTGGAACTCGCGACCGGAGACTATGTGGGCCTTCTGGACCACGACGACGAACTGACACGGGACGCGCTCTTGGAAATGGCCCGCCGCCTAACTACCGATGCCCCGGACGTCTTGTATTCCGACGAAGACAAGCTCGACGAACAGGGAAGGCATGTGGAACCATATTTCAAGCCGGACTTCAGCCCTGATCTGTTTCTGTCCAACAACTATATCTGCCATTTCACCGTCATTCGGCGCACGCTACTTCAGCGTATCGGTGGATTCCGCGCCGGCTTCGACGGTGCCCAGGACTTCGATCTATTTCTTCGCTTAAGCGAATGTACCGACAAGATTTCACATGTGCCACTGGTCCTATATCACTGGCGGAAGGGGCCCGGGTCGACGGCTGCTTCAATCGCCGCAAAACCCACAGCCACCGATGCTGGGTTGCGCGCGATCACTGATTCACTTCAAAGGCGCAAATTGAAGGCAGTCGTGAAACATGGGCCCGTGCCCGCCACGTACCACGTGCGTCGCGCAATTCAGCAACATCCATTAGTGAGTATCTTGGTACCCTTTCGCGACAATCCAGATCTGCTGGAAACCTGCGTCACCTCGATTTTAGAAAAAACGGCCTACGACAACTATGAACTCGTCGGCGTCGACAACGGAAGCGTCCACGATCAAACTGGTGCGCTCATGCGCAAGTTGCAACAGCGCGATTTGCGCATTCGGTTTGTTCGATACGACGTACCGTTCAATTATTCGTCGATTATCAACTTCGCTGTCAGTCAAGCAAAAGGCGCGCACCTTTTGCTGTTGAACAATGATACTGAAGTAATTGCGGAAGATTGGTTGGAAGCGATGCTCGAACATTCGCAACGACCTGAAGTCGGGGTTGTAGGCGCCAAACTCTTATATCCAAACAACACTATTCAACACGCTGGAGTCATTGTGGGTCTCAATGGAGTCGCCGGACACGCGCATATCACACTCCCCGCAGACCACCCCGGGTATTTCGCTCGTGCTCAGCTTATCCAAAACGTGAGCGCCGTGACCTTTGCCTGCGCAATGACTCGCCGCGACGTATTCGATCGGCTGGGTGGGCTTAACGACCGCGATCTGACAGTTGCATTCAACGATATCGACTATTGTCTGCGCGCCCGCGAAGCGGGCTACCTTATCGTCTATACACCGATAGCTACGCTTTTCCACGGCGAGTCGAAATCACGAGGCTACGAGGACAATGTCGCAAAGCAGGCACGCTTTTCTGCGGAAATAGCCTACATGCAACGTCGGCACTGCGAGGCGTTGGGTCGCGGTGATCCTTACTACAACCCCAATCTTTCGCTGAGGCATCCGTACGAACTGAACCAGAACTATGTTGGTACGCTGCCCAAGTAAGCTGCCCGCGATCCGGTCACGGTGACAGTACCGTCACTCCCAAATGCCAGAATGGTCTTAATACCAATCTGACCTGTGAGTCACCCCAACGCCGCCGCGAGCTCTTCGCGCAAATCCTCAACGTCTTCCACTCCGACCGATAGCCGCACCAGTCCATCGCTGATGCCGAGGCGCTTGCGATTCGCTAGCGGTACCGAGGCATGGGTCATGATTGCCGGATGCTCGATCAGGCTTTCGACGCCGCCAAGCGATTCGGCCAGCGCAAACAGCTTGCAGCGCTCGAGCATGCGCCGCGCCTTGCGCAGGCCGCCCTTGACCTCGATCGAGATGATGCCGCCGTAGCCATCCATCTGGCGCTTCGCGAGCGCGTGCTGCGGATGGGATTTGAGCCCCGGATAGATCACGCGCTCCACGGCCGGGTGCTTTTCGAGCCATTGCGCGAGAGCCATCGCGTTCTCGCAATGCGCGCGCATGCGCAGGTGCAGCGTCTTCAGGCCACGCATCGCGAGAAATGCATCGAACGGCCCCGCCACCGCTCCCACCGAATTCTGCAAAAATCCCATGCGCTCGGCGAGATCCGCATCATCGCCGACCACGACCACGCCACCGACCATGTCGGAGTGACCATTGAGATACTTGGTTGCCGAATGCACGACCAGGTCGGCGCCGAATTCGAGTGGCCGCTGCAGCATCGGCGACGAAAACGTATTGTCGACGGCCAGGATCAGATCGTGCTTGCGCGCGAATTTGCCGAGCTTGCCGAGATCGACCAGTTTCAGCATCGGATTGGTCGGGGTCTCGGCCCAGATCATGCGCGTGGTCGGCTTCAGCGCAGCTTTCAACGCGCTGTCGTCGTTGAGGTCGATAAAGCTGAAATCGAGTCCGGCCGAGCGTCGACGCACACGTTCGAACAAGCGGAATGTGCCGCCGTACAAATCATCCATCGCGATGACGTGGCTGCCCGAATCGATCAGGTCGAGGACGGTTGCAGCGGCCGCAAGTCCGGAGCCGAACGCAAAACCTGCGCGGCCGCCTTCAAGATCGGCGACGCAGCGCTCGTAAGCCATGCGCGTCGGATTCTGGGTGCGCGAATACTCGTAGCCCTGGTGCTTGCCGGGACTTTTCTGCACATAGGTCGAGGTCGCATAGATCGGCGTCATGATCGCGCCGGTCGACGGATCGGGGCTCTGGCCGGCGTGAATCGCGCGGGTGGCGAGGGCGAGGCTGCGGGGCTTCTTGGGCATGAGGGGATTCAGAGTCGTCCGAGGTTATTTCAGGAATGTTTCGCCAATACGTCGTCGATTTCACGATGGCGAGGGACGGGTTGTTTCTGACCAGTGTGTGGATTCAGCCAGATGTCGTGACGACCACCGTGACGAAGCAATTCACAATCGGCCGCAGTCAATAAACGGATCAGTTCGTCGCGCTTCAAAGCGCGATGTCCTTGATTTCGTATCCACTAGGCACGTCTTCAAGCAGCATTTCCCGGTAGGCATCGCGCAGATTCTCATCGAGCTCCTCAATGGTCTCGCCTTGCGTCATGATCTCGGGATGATCCACCAATTTTCCGAGCCAGTAGCGTTCGCCCCGCCAGTAAACAATTTTGAGTTGGGCACTCATCGAGAATCTCCGAAAATTCGATCCAGGGAGCAATGGCGCAACATTTCCGATTCACAGTCTCTCACCTCGACCCATGCCCCAGATGCGAAGGACTGTCGTTTCATTGTACGCGCCGCCGCAGGTAGTTCAGAAGATCGATGCGGGTGATCAGGCCGAGGAATTTTTCGCCGTCCATCACGATCGCGACATGCCCCTCGGCGAATACCGGCAACAACGCCTCGATCGGCGATTTGACGTCGAGCACCTGCAGGCGACTGACCATGGCGGTCGCGACCGGATCGGTGAATCGCGTCTCGTCGCCAAAGACATGCAGCAGCAGATCGGATTCATCGAGCAGACCGACGATGTTGTCGCCATCGATCACCGGCAACTGGGACACATCGTAGAGCTTCATGCGGTTGTACGCCGTGATCAGGAGATCGGCGGGCGCGACCACGACCGTGTCGCGCTCGGCATACGGGCGCAGCACCAGATCACGAAGGTCGCCATGAAGCGGGCGTTCGATGAAGCCGTTGTCGACCATCCAGTAGTCGTTGTACAGCTTCGACAGGTACTTGTTACCGGTGTCGCAGACCAGCGTGACGACCCGCCTCGGCTCGGTTTGTTCGCGACAGTACTTGAGAGCTGCGGCCAGAAGCGTGCCAGTCGACGAGCCACCGAGTATTCCTTCCTGGGTGAGCAACTCGCGCGCGGTCAGAAAACTCTCCTTGTCGCTGATCGCATAGGCCTTGGTTACTCGCGAAAAATCGCTGATCGCCGGCAGGAAATCCTCGCCGATACCCTCGACCATCCAGGAGGCCGATTTTTCGGAGAGAGTTCCTTCATTGATGTATTCGGCGAGGATCGAGCCGACCGGATCGGCCAGAACGAATTCGGTGGAGGGCGATACGCGCGCGAAATAACGCGACAAGCCGGTCATCGTGCCGGACGAACCGCAGCCGAACACGATCGCATCGACTCGGCCTTCCATCTGCTCATGGATTTCCGGGCCGGTACCGTGCTCGTGCGCGGCCGGATTGTCCGGATTGCCGAACTGGTTGATGAAATAAGCGCCCGGCGTTTCCTCGGCGATGCGCGCGGCAAGATCCTGGTAGTAATCCGGATGCCCTTTGGCGACGTCCGAGCGTGTCAGCACGACCTCGGCACCCATGGCCTTGAGATTGAATATCTTCTCGCGGCTCATCTTGTCGGGTACCACCAGAATCAGCCGATAGCCTTTTTGCTGCGCGACCAGCGCGAGGCCAATGCCGGTATTTCCAGCGGTACCCTCGACCAGCGTGTCGCCCGGCTTGATTTTTCCTGCCTTCTCGGCGCCATCGATCATCGAAAGGCCGATGCGATCCTTGATCGAGCCGCCGGGATTATTGCTTTCGAGTTTGAGGAACAGCTCACAGATTCCTGTATCGAGGCGTTGCGCCTTGACCATCGGCGTTGCGCCGATCAACTCGAGGACACTTTGGTGGATCGTCATGCGGCGATGATAACCGACGATGCAGTCCGGTTGCCGCGGCAGGCCTGCTCATCCGGCCCGCAAAAAAAATCGCGGCGGTGTCACTTCCACAAAAGCGACACCGCCGCGACCATGCAATCCCTTTTCCGCTCAGGCGCTCTGCTGACCTTCCCACATATGAATCAGCTTGTCCTTCGTATGCAATTTTTCCTTCTTCATCTTGTGCAAGGTGATGTCGTCCATCGGCAGCACACCCAGCTCGGCATCGCGGACCTTGCCATCGAGCTCCCTGTGCCGATGATACAGGCTGCGAAATTCGGCATTGTTCTGCATCAACGCTTCGACTTCTTTTTCCTGTTGCTCGAACATCAATCGACCTCCTGTTTCCAGTGTGTTTCAGGTAGGGTTGAGAAAATCCCCAACGTAGCGCGCGTCCCCGATGAGGCGGTCACGGGGAAAGGCGGCGCGTCGATGACGCGCTCGCGATCGCCACGAACGAGAAGGGTAACGGTGGGAATACGGTGAGTTGGAAAGGTGATGTGGAAGCTTGAGCGGCGCCTGCTGCAACAACGAGCCTCTGCAAACTGAGGCTATCTCGTCGTCGGTCGCTAAGGCTGCTTTCATCTGTCAGGCTTGGTCCAAGAGGGTTTCGGCGGGGCCGGTTCGCTTGGAATTTTCAAGCTACTCCGATCCTGAACGTTTCGCAACCACTCACTGACATGGCTCGCAAGCTATTGTTAATTATAGGCAAATACTGACACGACGTCCTTGGAGTTGGTAAATGCGCAGGGCACGCCGGGCCAGCGTTGGCGGGGTCGTGCAAGAGGAATCATTCGTCCGGGAAACTCGACACCAACAGCGGTTGCAGATCGGCATAGCGGCGCCAGCGCCCCAGCGACCGGGAATGCACGGGCTGCCTTGCCTGCCACAGACTCGCCGTGGCGATGGCGCCCGCTGGCGTTGGTGCATCGGCGTCCGCCGCCGGTCGGTCCAGGCCCAGAAACTCGGCGACACGCGTGAGCTCAGCCTCGGGGGCCGCGACCAGTGATTCGTAATCGACATCGAGGATCGGCAGGATATTTCGCTGGCGCCAATGAGCCATCAGCCGATCATGGCCCTCGGCAAACGCGGCGATATCGGCAAAATCGTAGGCGAATCCGAGATCGTCATGCGCGAACTGCTGGCGCCACAGCGAAAACGCGACTTCGCGCCGATCTCGACGGCAGTGAATGATGCGCGCATTCGGAAACAGGGCGGCGATTACGTCGAGATAGCGGAAGTTGAGTGGATTCTTGTCGAGATAGACGCGCGCCGGCGCATCGTCGCGACGTAACTGCATTGCGTACATCGTCGCAATGCGCTCGATCGCCGCGCGCTCCACGGCAGCGCCATTTGCTCCAAGACGCCTCGCGAACGCGTCGGTCCAGTTGAGTTCTCCGCGGTTTCGCAGATCCGCATGGCGTTGCAACCTCGTCGCGAGCAATGTGGTGCCGCTGCGCGGCAGGCCGACGACGAACGCCGGCACGAATCCCGGATCGGTCTCACTCGCGGGTAGCATCGCGGCGGTGCTGCGCGCAGCCACTGTCGCCTGCCACGCAGCCGCGCTCCAGTTCGAGCGCTTTTTCGCCGCGCGATTGGCCTCTTCGAACGCGACGGAAGCGGCTTTGACATCGTCCAGATCATCGAGGACCTTGCCCCAGGCAAACAGCACCGACATGCGCGTGATGTCGCTGAGCGCCGCATTGCTCGAGGCGGCGCGAAACCGCTTGACGTCTGGATCCTTCGCGCGTTCGAACCGCCGGGTCTGCGCCAGGCGCAACCAGGCCTTTGCGAGGGTCGGATCGCTATCCAGTGCGGCGCGATAGCGCTCGGCCGCTTCTTCGAATTGCCCCAGTGCCAACGCGAAATCGCCCGCGAAACCGAGCAGCCGCGCGTGATCGGGCGTCAGACGCAATTGTTCATTGCAAACCGTCAGAGCGCTCTGCCACGCGTCGCATTCGCGCAGGAAACGCGCCGTCCTTTCGCTGTCGTCCGGTTTCCTTGGCCGCGCCTTCCACGACCAGAACATCGCGTCAGCGGCGGCATCGAGTCGTCCTGATTCGCGCAGCATGAAAGCCAGCGCGACAGCCGCATCGAGATGCCCGGGGTAGCTCGCGAGCACGGACCGATAACCACGCTCGGCTTCTTCGAATCGCCCTGCCAGGCGCAACGCATTGGCACCCTGGCAGGCCAGATCGTACGCACTCGCCGTTTCCTGCCCGGCTTCTTCAGCCACGTCGCTGGCCACGCGCGTACGTCACTCCTTCTTGTGCTTCGGCTTCTTGTGTCGGGGCGATTTCTTCGACGGAGCCGGCTTTGTGCCGGTATTCCCGGCATTGCCTGCCTTGTCCTGGGCTTCGAGCAGGTCGGCTTCCTTCTTGGCCAACGCGGCGGCCCTGGCCTGCGCGGCGGCAATGCGTTTGCTCTGATCCGCCTCCGCACGCGCAGCCACGGCATCCTGCTCGGCCTGGTTTCCCGCGGCGCGCGCTTGCTCGGCCTCTTGGGCATAGCGCGCAGCTTCCTCCGCCCGGATCTGAGCCTGCAGGCGCTGCTGCTCGGCTTCGCGCCGTGCCTGCTCGGCATCACGCCGCGCCGACGCCAACAGCAAGCGATCGTGTTCCTGCTGCAACGCGGCGCGTTGCTGTTCCATTTCGACTGCTTGCGCGACGGCCCATGCCGTATCCACTCGGCGTTGCGCGACAACCGTGTTGCTTGCACCCTCCGCATCTCCGCCATGCGATTTCTGGAGCGTTGCCAATGCATCGCGTGCACTCGCGACCGCAGCGGGAGCGAGATCTCCCAGTTTCGGGTCGGCCGCGAGCTGATCAAGACTGCGTTCGAGCCGCGCCGTGTCGGCTTCGTGGGTCGGCCCGCTCGCGCATCCCGCAAGCCAACCGCTCGACGCGAGAACCAATGCGAGTGCGAAACAAACGCGAGAATGCACCGGGCAGCGGGCGCCATCCGGTTTTTGCGGTCCGATCCACATGCAACGGGACGAAAAGACTGCAATCCGATTCACTGTGAAGTGCCTCCGTTCCCGGCCTCGAGGCTCTGGCGCAGCGTTTCATTTTGCTGCCTGAGCGCCTTCACCGCTTCACGCGCCTTGGCCAATCGCGTTCGACCCACGGCGAGGTCCGCGTTCGCCTGTGCTTCGCGTGCCAGCCGCGCGGCGGCGTCATAATCCTCGCTGGACTCGGCCGCCTTGGCGTCCGCAAGGCTGTGCTCGGCCATCTGCATGTCGAGCGGCGCATGGTCCGGCGCACCGGCAGCGCGCGCAGCATCGACGCTGTGATCGGCCGCGGCGAGTTGATCGAGCGGTGGCGGAGTCGTCGCGCAGCCTGCGACCAACAGGCCGATCGCCAACGAGCCGATCAAGACTGCGACCGGCGCACATGGTTTTTGCTGGTTTGCTGTCATAAGCTTGCCCGGGGGCAGAGGAACTGCCTATTGTGCGAAGGCATCAGCGGTTTTTGCAACGACCATCATACGGTCGGCCGTTCTCGAATCGAAGGGTAGTTGCATGGATATCGGCTATTTTCTCAAGCTCATGAACGAAAAAGGTGCCTCGGACATGTTTCTGAGCACCGGCGCGGCGGTGAATATCAAGGTGGAGGGACGCCTCTACGCGCTCGGCAATGCCGGATTGCCGTCCGGCATGGTCAAGAAGATCGCATATTCGCTGATGGACGAAGGCCAGGTGCCTCAATTCGAGCGCGACCTGGAATTGAACATGGCGATCGCGGTCCGCGAGAGCGGGCGCTTTCGCATCAACGTGTTCAAGCAACGCGGCGAAGTCGCCATGGTGATCCGTGCCATCAAGCACGAAGTGCCAACCGTCGAGGAATTGCGCCTGCCGCAACTGTTCAAGCGCCTGATCATGGAGCCGCGCGGATTGATCCTCGTCGTCGGCACCACCGGTTCGGGTAAATCGACGACGCTCGCATCAATGATCGATCATCGCAACAGCACCTCGTCGGGCCACATTCTTACCATCGAGGATCCGATCGAATACCTGTTCCGGCACAAGAAATCCGTCATCAACCAGCGCGAGGTCGGGCTCGATACGCACAGTTTCCACGAGGCGCTGCGCAATGCCATGCGCGAGGCGCCCGACGTGATCATGATCGGCGAAATCCGCGATTCGGAAACCATGGATGCCGCGATCGCCTTTTCCGAAACCGGGCATCTGTGTCTGGCCACGCTGCATTCGAACAACGCCGACCAGACCCTCGACCGCATCCTCAATTTCTTCCCGGAAGGTGCGCACCGCAACGTGCTCATGAATCTTTCGCTCAACCTGCGTGCGGTCATCAGCCAGCGTCTCGTGATCGGCATGGACGGCCGTCGCATTCCGGCCGTCGAGGTGCTGCTGAACACACCGCTGATCAGCGACATGATCCGGCGCGGCAAGGTGCACGAGGTCAAGGAGGCGATGGATCGCAGTCTTCAGGAAGGCATGCAGACCTTCGACCAGGCTTTGTACGCGCTGTACAAGGAAGGCAAGATCGAGCTCGAGGAAGCGCTCAATCATTCGGACTCGCGCGACGGGCTCGCGCTCAAGATCCGCCTCGCCGAGGGCGGCGGGGCGCCGATGCACGATCCGTTCGAGGCCGAGCAGTTCGGATGATCCAGCACCTGCAGAATGTCCTGACGCCCGACGAGCTCGCGCGCCTGCGTGAGCTCGCCGGCAGCGCGCATTTTGTCGACGGGCGCATCAGCAACCCCAACTACGCGCTCAAGCGCAACCAGCAGGTCGCACAGGACGACCCGGGCAACGCCGAACCCGGCACGATGCTGCGCGACGCCCTCAATCGCCATCCGGATCTGCAACGTGCTTTCCCGCGCCATATGGCAACGCCGACCCTGGCGCGTTACGAACCCGGGATGAGTTATGGCTGGCACATGGATGCGGCGTTGTTCCCGTCGCGCCCGCCGATGCGATCGGATGTGTCGTGCACGGTGTTCCTGTCGGCGCCGGAGGATTATGACGGCGGCGAGTTGATGATCTCGATGGGCCAACATGCGCTGCCGTGCAAGCTTCCGGCAGGCGACGCCGTGCTGTATCCCGCCACGACGATCCACCAGGTCGCGGCGGTGACGCGCGGCGTGCGTCTGGTCGGAATCACCTGGCTGCAGAGCTACATCCCCGATGTGCACCAGCGCGAATTGCTGCAGCAGGTCGAAGAAGCGCGCGCAATGGAAACGGCGCGTGGCGATGCCGCGGAGATGCGGATGCTGCTGCTGCTCGGCTCGCTTCGAAACAATCTGTTTCGCTTGTGGTCCGACGCCTGAGCGCTCTTGCGTGGTCTGTCCACGTGAAGCAATACATCGAATTCGTTCAAGGCCATGGCGGCCGAAGGGCACGAAGCATCCCGCCGTTCGCACTGAGCGTAGCGGCCAAAGGCCGTGAAGCACCCGACCGTTCGCACTGAGCGTAGCGGCCGAAGGCCGCGAAGCACCCGACCGTTCGCACTGAGCGTAGCGGCCAAAGGCCGCGAAGCACCCCGCCGTTCGCACTGAGCGTAGCGGCCAAAGGCCGCGAAGTCGAAGTGCCTGCGTTGCGGCAACCGTGCCCTTCGACTCCGGCCCTGCGGGGCCTACGCTCAGGGTGAACGGAGGGTGGGAACTCGGCCCTGCGGGCCTACGCTCAGGGTGAACGGAATCCAGGCGAAAATTCCCAAGTTCAGCATTGGGACTGAGCGTAGCGGCCAAAGGCCGCGAAGCACCCCGCCGTTCGCACTGAGCGTAGCGGCCAAAGGCCGTGAAGCACCCGACCGTTCGCACTGAGCGTAGCGGCCAAAGGCCGCGAAGCACCCGACCGTTCGCACTGAGCGTAGCGGCCAAAGGCCGCGAAGTCGAAGTGCCTGCGTTGCGGCAACCGTGCCCTTCGACTCCGGCCCTGCGGGCCTACGCTCAGGGTGAACGGAGGGTGGGAACTCTCGGCCCTGCGGGCCTACGCTCAGGGTGAACGGAGGGTGGGAACTTCGGCCCTGCGGGCCTACGCTCAGGGTGAACGGAATCCAGGCGAAAATTCCCAATTTCAGCGTTGGGACTGAACGTAGCGGCCGAAGGCCGCGAAGCACCCGCCGTTCGCACTGAGCGTAGCGGCCAAAGGCCGCGAAGCACCCCGCCGTTCGCACTGAACGTAGCGGCCGAACGCCGCGAAGCACCTCGCCGTTCGCACTGAGCGTAGCGGCCAAAGGCCGCGAAGTCGAAGTGCCTGCGTTGCGGCAACCGTGCCCTTCGACTCCGGCCCTGCGGGCCTACGCTCAGGGTGAACGAAGGGTGGGAACTTCGGTCCTGCGGGGCCTACGCTCAGGGAGAACGGAGGGTGGGAACCTCGGCCCTGCGGGCCTACGCTCAGGGTGGACGGAGGGTGGGAACTTCGGCCCTGCGGGCCTACGCTCAGGGTGAACGGAGAGCAAAAACTTCGGCCGCGGGTCTGCAATACAAAATTCACGCTAGCGCGCGCGACCCAAAAGCGGCGCCAGTGACTCAAGTTGCGGATGGCGAGCGATGAGGTGTTCGGCCCACTCCAGGCCGAGGGCGATATCGTTGCCGAATTTGCGCCGTGACAGCGCAAGATCGTGTTCGCGATCGGCGGGCGAATACGCGTGATCGGGTTTTTTCGCATAAGCGCGCAGCACGTCCGACATCGCCGTCGACGCCGCAGGCGTTGGCACGCCCGGCAGGCGCAGGTGTTCGCAAACTGCGGCGAGTTGGGCCTCGGGTGCAGCCAGCAGGTTTTCGAAATCCAGCATCATGGCACGATCGCCGGAACCCGATTGCGAGACCTCATGAAAGCGCAAAAGCTCGGCCATCCAGCCAAGTGCAAGCGTTTCTGCATGCGCCAGCCGGTAGAGGCGCAAGCCGTCTTCGCCCAAGCGGCGGTGCAGGTAACACAGACGGTCCGGCGCGAAGGTCAAGGCATCGCGCGCGCCATTGGGCGCTTTCAGCATCGTGGCGAGATAGCGTTCCAGCGGCAGGTACAACAGCACGGTGCGCACGTCTGGAAATTCGGCCAGCAGCCGCTCGGCCAGGATGTTGCAATTGCTCGTCGCCTTGACGACGACGCGCTGGTTGCGCTGGAACTTGCGTCCCAATAGTCGCATGACGAGCATCGAAAGCATCGGCAGTCGCTCAGGATCCACTCGCGCCAACGGCGACTCCCGATCGCGTTCGGCCACTGCGAGTTCGCGCAAAGCCAGAGGCTCGCGCAATCCGAGCACGCCCGCAGACAGATCGAGCAAGCGGCTCAGCAAGGTCGAGCCGCAATGACCGATGTGGAAGATGAAAGATGGAGCCTGCGCTGATTCGCCTGTGTCTCGGGCCTCGTCCAGCAGTGGGCCGATCGGCAACCAGAACGCTTCGCGCCCGTCGATGCCAAGGCGTTCATCGAGAAACGAAGCGGCACGCAATTCCTTCTCGGCAACACGCACGAATAGCGCGCGCGACTGCACAAGGTCCAAGCGATGCAGGAATAGACCTGCATCCTGCCGGACTGCATCGATGGCCGTAACCTTATTCAACGCGGGAACGATTCCCGCCATGGGCATGCACCGGTTCGGCGTTTTCCCGAATCCCCGGCAACGCGCCGCGGCCTTCTCGATTCAGGACGGACCGACTCATCGCGGCACGTACTTTGACGGGTCCGCATCCAGCGGCTTTCGATCGAACAACAGGTAGGTCGAAAGGATGTACTTGTCGTTCGAGCGCGGCGGCAGCCCGGCATGCTGGTACATCCAGTACGGCGGAAACATGAGCAAACGACCTGCGCGCGCCTCGACCTCCAGATCGAGATCGGAAAATCGCGTTTCGCCCCCTTCGGTGACATCGTTCAGATACCACAGGAACACGAGATAGCGATCGGATTTGTCGTACATCGAGTCGAAATGTGGCTGGAAGCACTCGTCGCTTCCAGCCGTGTAACGCTTGATGACCAGTTCGGCGGTGAGGTGGCTGGGCGGTATGGGCAGGCCGATGCCTATTTCGGCGTTGTAACGCTCGAGATACTGGTCGATCCGGCTCAGAAAAAATCCCTTCATTGCCGTATCCGCCAGCGGCGTCAGGTTGAGTTCGGTCCAGCCGCTGCGTTCGAGCCCGGCGCGCACGCCACGACCGTTGCGCACCTGCGCCGCCGGCATTTGCTCGAAGCCGGAAATCAGACCGTTGCACAACTCGCGCGGCAACGCATCGTCGTACCAGCGCACGAAATGCCGCAAGTTGTCGGGCGGCGTTGGCAGCGCGGCCGCGTCAGGCTTCATAACCCCAGTGTTGCATGATCGGCGCGAGCAATGGCAGCACCGGCTCGAATGCGGCACGGTAGCGTTGCCAACGGCCGATCGCCTCGCTCGTCAAGGGTTGGACCACCTGCGCGTAACTCGGCGTCGTGATGAATCCGCGCGCCAGCGCATGCTCGGCGAATGCGCGCATGCCGGTCGCGTCGTTGACGCCGATGAACGCGCCGATCCGTGCAGTTTCACCATCGAAATCGGTCACCAGCGCCTCGTAACGGCACACGTGCACGTGATCGGGAAACAGCTCGCAGTCGCGAAACCAGTGCTCCATGAGGCGCACGTATTCTTGCGCGAGTCGATCGATACTGACGCACACGCTGGCGAGCTGCGGATCGCGGAATTGCTGCATGTAGCAGCTCAGAATCGCATCGCAGGGATGACGCACGCAGAACAGCATCGGTGCGTTCGGAAACAACCGCCGGATCAGCGGCAATGCGAGAAAATTGAGCGGGTGCTTGTCGATCAGGCGCTGACCATTCGACAACGTCACCGCCTGCCGCACTTCCTGCCAGTACAGACTGCGCAGGGCGTCACAGTCATCATCGGTGAGCTTGCCGAGATCGGCCGGGTAGGCATGACCGCGCTCGCGCATCGCACCGATTACGCGTTGGACAAACGGCTGCTCGTCGACCGACACCAACGCCTCGTGCGCGGCCAGGATCTGCTCGAGCAGGGTCGTCCCGGAGCGCGGAAAGCCCACCACAAAAACCGGAGACTCCATTGCGCCAGGCGCGTTTTCAGCATGCCCGGCACGAGCCTCGCCGGCCGGTGGATGCTGCGTCGCGAGCGCCAGCAGGCCACCGCGTCCCTCGGGGAGCGCTGGCCCATTACCCGGCGCATGGGCCTTTGCCAAAGAGTCCAGCGCCGCTGCGGTGTCATCGAGTTTGTCGCAAGCACGTGCCAACCCGAAATAGAGCGGCTGGCGATGACGAGTCGGCAGATCGATCGCCAAGGCTTGCTCATAACTTCGTCGCGCCGCAACGAAATCATCGCGCCGCAGCGCAACCATCGCCGCCGCGTTCAGCGTCTCCATCCGGGTTTGCGGATCGTCGATGCCCGCTGCCGCCGGCAGGTTTTGCAGCAGCGTGGCTGCTTCGTCGATGCGGTTGATGCGTTCGAGTGCGAGCACGCGACGCGCCAAGGCGCGCACGCGCGAGTTGCCGTCGCTGAACTGGCCTTCCAGCACCGACAACCCATCGGGCACCTGCCCCAACTCGACCAGCAGCCAACCCAGCTCGAGCGTCGCGTCGTCCGATTGGCGCGGCCAGGCGCGCCACCCGCCGATGAGATAGCGCGCCGTCACCTCGTCGGTGCACGCATGACACGCAACGGCGGCCCAGATCGCCATGCCCGGTTCGGCGCCATCCATGGTCGCAGCACGGCACAGGCGTGTCCGAGCGGCCGCAAAGTCCCCTTGATTGAGGAACAATAGCCCGAGGTTTGCGTTGAGGCGTGCGCTCGAATCATTCAATTCAAGCGCCTTGGCGTACGCAGTGGCAGCCGCCGGCAGGTCATCGAGTTGGCGCAGCACGTTGCCGAGGTTGTTCCAGTGCTGCCAGGTTCCCGGATGCGACGCAGTCAGCTGATCCAGCAGGCGCCGAGCGCTGGCGAGATTGCCCAGATTCTGCTCGCTGACCGCAAGCAGGGAGAGGGCGCCCTCGTCGCCCGGCAACGCCGCAATCAGGGATTGAGAAAGCGCTTTGGCGTCGGCGTAGCGCTTTTCGTGTAACGCGCGCACGGTATCGGCGATCAACTGCTGCATTGCGTTGCCATATCGAATCCAAGCCTTGGCACGTTGCTGGTCTCTCTCCCACACCTCGCACCGTTCGCGCTGAGCGTAGCGGTCGGAAGCGTCGAAGTAAAAGCGCGGCAGCCTCACCGTTCGCGCTGAGCGTAGCGGCCAAATGCCGCGAAGTCGAAGGCCGCATCTTGCCGTTCGCACTGAGCGTAGCGGCCAATGGCCGCGAAGTCGAAGGCCGCATCTTGCCGTTCGCACTGAGCGTAGCGGCCAAAGGCCGCGAAGTCGAAGGCGGCATCTTGCCGCTCGCACTGAGCGTAGCGGCCAAAGGCCGCGAAGTCGAAGTGCCTGCGTTGCGGTAATCGTGCCCTTCGACTTCGACCCTCCGGGCCTACGCTCAGGGTGAACGGGGGTGAGAGACTTCGGTCCTGCGAGCCCTCGCTCAGGGTGAACGGAATCTACTCGGATCTTCCAATCTCACCGTTCGCATTGAGCGTGGCGGCCAAAGGCCGCGAAGTCGAAGGCCGCATCTTGCCGTTCGCACTGAGCGTAGCGGCCAAAGGCCGCGAAGTCGAAGGCCGCATCTTGCCGTTCGCACTGAGCGTAGTGGCCAAAGGCCGCGAAGTCGAAGTGCCTGCGTTGCGGTAATCGTGCCCTTCGACTTCGGCCCTGCGGGCCTACGCTCAGGGTGAACGGCGTTTGCGCAAATTCCTGTCCGGCCGTTCGCACTGAGCGTGGCGGCCAACGGCCGCGAAGTCGAAGGCCGCATCTTGCCGTTCGCACTGAGCGTAGCGGCCAAAGGCCGCGAAGTCGAAGTGCCAACCCGCGGCAAGCGTGTCGTTCGACAAGTTCACGGCTCGCTGTCCTCCTGGCGTTGATGCCTGTGTTTGCCTTTGGATCGAATCGCTATTTCGTTCCAGTCTCCCGCGATATAAGCCAGTTTTTTGGCCCTGGTCCATCCTTTCAATTTGCGCTCCATCGCCAGCGCATCGTAACGCGACTCGAATTCCTCGACGTGCACCAGGTGCAGCGGTCGGCGCTTTGCGGTGTAGGCACATCCGACGCCTTGATCATGCTGCATCATTCGCTGGTCCAGATTGTCCGTATGTCCCGCATACAAGGTTCCATCGGCACATTTCAGGATGTACAGGGCGAATGGCATTTCGTATCTGGTGTTTGTCGTTTGTGCCCTTCGACTTCGGCCCTGCGGGCCTACGCTCAGGGTGAACGGCGTTTGCGCAAAGTCCTGTCCGGCCGTTCGCACTGAGCGTAGCGGCCAACGGCCGCGAAGTCGAAGTCCCCGGTTGCGGTGCCCTTGGACTTCGGCCGCATTTTCAGGCCGAATAGCCCCAGCGTTGCATCAGCGGTTCGACAACCGGCAACACGGGTTCGAAATTCTCGCGATAGCGTTGCCAGCGTCCGACGGCTTTCTTGTTCAGCGGCTCGATCACCTGCGCGTAACTCGGCGTGCCGATGAAGCCCTTTGCCTTCGCGTGCTCATCGAATCGCTGCAACGCGGCCGCATCGCCAAGACGGACGTGTTCCGCGATGCGTGACGTCCACAGGGCCACATCGTCGAGCAGATCCTCATAGCGAAGATCGAGCACGGCAGGATTGAACACCTCGGCATGGCGAATCCAGAAATTCATCGCCGTGACGTAACCGTATGCGAGGCGTTCAAGCGTCGAGCACATCATCTGATAGGCCGGCGAGCTGAAACACTGCATGTAATTGCTCAGGATCACGTCGCACGGATGGCGCAGGGCCAGGATGATGCGCGCATTCGGGAACAGTCGGCTGATCATCGGCAGCCGCAGGATGTTGAGCGGATTCTTGTCAACGAGCCGCTCATCGGGACCAAGGTCGACGACGCCGCTCACGCATTTCCAATAGACGCCACGCAAATGCTCGATCGTTGGACTATCCAGGCGTTCGAGATCCTCCGGATAGCGCCACCCCCGCTCGTGCATGGCCGCGACCACGTCTTGCAGAAACGCCCGCTCATCCATGGCCTTGAGACCTGGATGTGCATCGAGCATCTGCTCCAGCAAGGTCGTGCCCGAACGCGGAAATCCCACGATGAACACAGGCGAGTGTTCGACCGAAGGAGCTGCCGAATCCTGCAGCCAGCGCGCACGAGATGCTGCATCGACCGGGTATTTCGCGATTTCGAACGGTTCGGAATCGGCCGGCACCAGTTCCGGGACGAGACGCGCGGCATGCTGTACCTGCAACTCATGCCCACGCGCCAAGGCCTGCATCGTGCCCTCCGTGTCGCCAATCGCATCGCAGGACTTGGCCAGCGCAAACCAGCGTGGAGCACGCGTCACAACCTGCTCCGCCGCAAGGAGTTCGCTGCGGTAGAGCCCGATGGCCTCCTCGTGACGATTGCGACGAGCGGCCAGTGACGCGCGAACGCCGAGCACCTCGCCTGCATCGGCACCGCTGGTCTCGGCCAGGCGCAACATGTCCTCGGCTTCGTCGACGCGGTTGAGGCGCTCGAACAGGCTTGCCAGTCGCACGCGCACAGCCGGTTCGGCTTCGCGGTGGACGAGGAGCGCACGCAGGCGTGCCTCGGCTTCTGCGCTGCGCTCGAGTTGCATCAGGGCAAGCGCGAGGTCCGGGCCCATGACCGGACCGAGATAAGGCCAGTTTTCGTTGCCTTCCAGCAGCTTGGCTGCGAGCTCCTTGTCGCTGCATTCGAAGCAGGCCAGTGCGCCATAGATGCGCGGCTCGGGCAACGAGGGATCACGCCGCCACGCTTCAAGCATCAGATCGTGCGTCTCCACAGCATCACCCTGCTGCCAGCGCGTCAGGCCGAGATTGGCGAGCGCGCCTGCATGGTCCGGATTCGTGGCCAGAAGCGCGCGATAGGCCTGTTCCGCGCCGGCCAGATCGCCCGCATCACGAAGCACGGTGCCAAGGTTGTTGAGATGCGCCGGTTCGGCGGGCTCCAGTTCGCTCAAGCGCCGATAGAGATCGGCGGCCTCGCGCGGACGCGTCTGCATGGCGAGCGCAATGGCGAGCAGGGTCAACAGCCGCGTATCTTCGCCGGACTCATCGAGACTGCGGCGCGCCAGCTGCTCCGCGTCCCTGGCACGACCGGCCTGGAGCGCGGTGACGATCGGAGGGATCGATTGATCGATCATTCGGGATTCATGCTCATGGTTCTCAAAAAAACCTTGCCGAACAAACGGCCGAAGGCCGCGCACTTTTACCACGCTTCGCACTGAGCGTAGCGGCTGCTGGCAAGCCCATCACCAGTCCCGCTGAGCTGAGCGGCTGAGGGCAAACCCATCACCAGTCCCGCTGAGCTGAGCGGCTGAGGGCAAACTCATCACCGTTCTCGCTGAGCGTAGCGCCGAAGGCAAACCCATCACCGTTCTCGCTGAGCGTAGCGCCGAAGGCAAACCCATCACCGTTCCCGCTGAGCGTAGCGGCCGAAGGCAAACCGATCACCGTTCCCGCTGAGCGTAGCGCCGAAGGCAAACCCATCACCGTTACCGCTGAGCGTAGCGCCGAAGGCAAACTCATCACCGTTCTCGCTGAGCGTAGCGGCCGAAGGCCGCGAAGTCGAAGCGTTTGTTTCGCCACCTGGCCCTTCGACTTCGGCCCTGTGGGCCTACGCTCAGGGTGAGCGGGGTTGTTGTTCGGCCTACGCTCAGGGTGAACGGGGTTGTTGTTCGGGCTACGGTCGGGGTGAACGGGGTTGTTGTTCGGGCTACGGTCGGGATGAACGGGGTCGTGGTTCGGCCTACGCTCAGGGTGAACGGGGTCGTGGTTCGGCCTACGCTCAGGGTGAACGGGGTTGTTGTTCGGCCTACGCTCAGGGTGAACGGGGTTGTTGTTCGGCCTACGCTCAGGGTGAACGGGGTTGTTGTTCGGGCTACGGTCGGGATGAACGGGGTCGTGGTTCGGGCCTACGGTTGGGGTGAAGGGGTCGTGGTTCGAGGGTACGCTCAGAGCCTGCCTCGGACTTGATCCGGGCGGCCAACCCACGCCAATTCCGAGCCAAAAAAATGCCGCGCGGCGTGAGCCGCGCGGCAAGGATCACACAACAACTGGCTGGATCAGAACTTCACGGTGGCGCGCGCGAAGTAGAAGCGACCAATCGTGTCGTAGGTGCGAACATCGGTGTTCGCGTTGATCACGACGTTCTGATAGAACAACGGCGGCTGCTTGTTGAACGCGTTCTGGACACCGATCTGGAACTTGGTGTTGATCGGTGCGACCGTGTAACCCAGCTCGAAGTCGTGATAGGTCACCGCGCCGATATGGCGCACGAAGCCCGGAACGACGCTATCGGCCGACAAGCCCTGCGCCAGATCGGCACTGCCGATCTTGACGTTGCCGATGTAGCGCACGGTCCAGCTCGCTTCGAAATTGCCGAGCGACCAGTCGAGGTGGCCCAACCCGCGAACGCGCGGGAAGTTGCCGAACTGACCGGTGAAGAGGCCGGCATTGTGCAGCGTTACCGCGCCGCCGCCCGGGTTGTTGTCGAACTTCTTGATGTAGGTCGCTTCGACCCCGACGTTGAAGTTGCCCGGATCGTGACCAAACATGTTGAATTGCGGCAAGCGGTAATTGAAGCCGAAATCGACGCCCGAGGTATCGAGGCGACCGAGATTGACCGTCGGCTCCTTGATCTGCTTGACCTGCCCGTTCGGGAAGCGCGTGATGAACGCGCAAAACGGGCTCGAATTGTCGTTGTAGCAGATATTGGCCACCGTCTGCGCGCTAATGCCGGTGATGGTGTCGGTCAGGTAGATGCGGTAGATATCCGCATTCAGCGACAGGCCCGAAATCCAGCTCGGGTCATACACCGCGCCGAAATCGAAGCTCTTCCCGCTTTCCGGCTTGAGACTGAATCCCGCCGCGACTGCACCCGATGCAATACCGTTGGTCTGGCCGTTGGCCGGCATCTCGATGCCGCCCGCAGGAATCGCCGTCGCACCGGTGGGGATACCGCAGGCCGATTCATGCGCGCCCGGAGCCACGTATCCGACACAAGGATCCGAGAAGGTCGGCGCATCGCTCGCCGCGCCGGCGAACAATTCGCTGACACTCGGCGCACGGAAGATTTCCGACACCGTGCCGCGCAGCAGCAAGTCCTCGATCGGACGCCATTCGACGGCCAGCTTGGAGTTGGTGGTGTTGCCGCCTGGATTGATCTTCGAATAGCGCGTACCAAGATCCAGGTTCAACGAATGGAAGAACGGCACATCCTTCAGGATCGGCACCAGCAACTCGGCGTAGGCTTCCTTGGTCGTGATCTGGCCGTTCAGCGCAGTCGTACACGCGGTACCCAAGTCGCAGGTTCCGGTCGCGAGATCGAGCACCAGGGTCGAATCGGGCTTGAAGTTCGAGTACGACTTGCGGTACAGCGCACCGACCGCGAGGCTGACCGCGCCGGCTGGCAAGTTGAACAGCTCGCCGGTCGCATTGATCGTGGCTTCGCGCTGAATTGCGGTGAACTGCGTGAACGGCGCCGACTGCGCGGCGAGGAACTCCGCAACCGAATTCGGATCGTCCTGCACGAAAATGTTGAGCGGTGTGCAACCTGCGATCACCGATGTCGGATCGGTGATGTCGCGAAGACAGGTCGGCACGCCATTGATGATTGCCGACGGCCCCAGCGCATCCTGAATCTTGGAGAAGTTCAGAAAGCCGGTGGTGTAGGTCTGCGCACTCAGATGGCCGTAATTGAGGTTGGCATCCCAGGTCCACGAGCTGTCGCCGAAGTTGCCCTTGAGGCCTGCGACAATCTGATTGGTCAGCCTGGTATTGTTCGTGATGCGCTGGCCGACACCGGTCAGGCGCTCACTCAGGTTGTACAGGCCACCACCGGGGTTGTTGGCGCTCGGTCCGAAATCCACACCGAACGGGTTGTACAGGTTGTCGGCCGAAGTGATGATGTTGTTGCTGAGCGAATCGAGCGGGTACGGCGCGATCAGCTGCGCGGCCACGGTCTTGTTGCCGAAGTACTCGAAGTACGCCGACACGTTGTCGGTCAGGCGGTAATTCGCCAACGCGAATGCGTTGGTGCGTTCCTGTGGGACCAGAATTACGTTGAGCGGCTGGTAGTTGTACCCATCCGCGCCCGTGTAACAGCGGTAATCGCTGAGCGCCGTACCGTCCGTGCCCGGCAATCGCGTTACCGAACCGCAACCGAACTGAGACTGCAGATTCGGCGGCAGGAAGATGCGGCCGAACGGCGTGCGGCTCGAACCACCCGTGATGGCGCCACCGTAGTTTGTATAGTAATACTGTGCGTTGCGCGAGAAATCGCGCTTGCCCGCGCTGACGGCATCGAACTTGTTGTAGTTGAGGCCGGCAACGACGCTGCCGCGATCGGTGGTCTGGCCGATCGTGATGCTCGCGCCGCGGCGCTCGCCATCGTCCTTGTCCGAAATACCGTAGTCACCGGTGAACTCGGCGCCCTGGTAATCCTTGCGCATGATGAAGTTCACCACGCCGCCGATCGCATCGGAGCCGTACACCGACGAGGCGCCGTCCTTCAGCACTTCGATGCGCTCGACCACGCTCGCCGGAATCGTGTTGATGTCGCCATTCAACACGCGTTGACCGTCGATCAGGATCAAGGTGCGATTGGAACCCAGACCGCGCAGCGAAACAGACGATATGCCGGTGCCGCCGCCGTTGTTGACCTGTGGGTTGGTGGCCGCACCCGCGATGGAGGGCAGCTCCTGCACCAGATCGCCGACAGTCAGCCTGCCGCTCTTCTCGATCTGTGCTCGATCGATCGTGATGACCGGGTTGGCGGTTTCGATATCGACACGACGGATGTTCGAACCCGTCACGGTGATGGTTTCAAGCTTTTCCCCTTGCGTGTTCTGGTCCTGCGCGGCGTCCTGCGCAAAAACCGGAGCAGCGGACAAGCCGACCACCGCCGATGCACCCGCGTACAACGCGTAGCGCACGGCTTTGAAAAGCTCGTTGCTAGATAGCCTCATTACACTCTCCAACGTCAGTTGTTGTGTCACAGTTCGGGACATTCGGGACATGTGTCTTCCCTTCCTGGGATAGCCAGAATCGGCCCACCGCTTTCCTCGGTAGCGAGCGATACTAACAACATTCTCACGTTATGGGAATCCCCTTACCAGCACCTTAACGACGAGTCGTCTGGCGACTCAAGCATATGTTTGGAAAGTATTTTTTCTGTTGGTGAGCGTTCAGGGGTGATCATGGCGAGAGATCAATTTGGTCCGCGGATCGAAAATTCGGGCCACCGACCCTTCGGCGCCTGCACGAAAAATATACGCCTCGGCGCCCTTCCGCCCCGACCCATCCGTTGCAGACACTTGCGGGCAGCACCGGCCGCGCGAACCAAAGCCGCTCCTGATCAGCGTCGAAATTCAGCCGGCCAACCCGCCGTTCGCCCCCGGATCAAGTATGGGCAGGCCCTGAGCTTGGTCCGCAGGGCCGAAGTCGAAGGGCACGCCACCAATATCGGCAGTTGTAAGCGATGCCGCCGGCACTTCGACTTCGCTCGCTCACGCGAGCTACGCTCAGTGAGAACGGTTTGGGGAAAACTTCGCTCGCTCACGCGGCTACGCTCAGACAGGCGAAGTCGAAGGGCACGCCGCCCAACTCCCCCCTCCGTTCACCCTGAGCGTAGGCCCGAAGGGCCGAAGTCGAAGGGCAAGACACCAATATCGGCAGTTGTAAGCGATGCCGCCGGCACTTCGACTTCGCTCGCTCACGCGAGCTACGCTCAGTGAGAACGGTTTGGGGAAAACTTCGCTCGCTCACGGGGCCACGCTCCGTGAGAACGGTTTGGGGAAACTTCGCTCGCTCACGCGAGCTACGCTCAGACAGGCGAAGTCGAAGGGCACGCCGCCCAACTCCCCCCTCCGTTCACCCTGAGCGTAGGCCCGAAGGGCCGAAGTCGAAGGGCAAGACACCAATATCGGCAGTTGTAAGCGATGCCGCCGGCACTTCGACTTCGCTCGCTCACGCGAGCTACGCTCAGTGAGAACGGTTTGGGGAAACTTTGCTCGCTCACGGGGCCACGCTCCGTGAGAACGGTTTGGGGAAACTTCGCTCGCTCACGCGAGCTACGCTCAGGACAGCGAGTCGAAGGGACGCTTCGCACTCCTCACGCGAGCGAGGCTCGAAGGGCGCGTTGAGCGCCAACTCCCCTCCCCGTTCACCCTGAGCGTAGGCCCGACAGGGCCGAAGTCGAAGGGCACGCCGCCCAACTCCCCGCTCCGTTCACCCTGAGCGTAGGCCCGCAGGGCCGAAGTCGAAGGGCCATCCTGGTCAGTGCTTCGACTTCGCTTGCTTGCGCAAGCTACGCTCAGCACGAACGGAATTTCATCAGCGGAACATCGGCTACGCTCAGCACCAACGGAATTTCATTAGCTGAACATCGGCTACGCTCAGCACCAACGGAATTTCATTAGCTGAGCATCGTCGCTCAGCACGAACGGAATTTCATTGGCTGAGCATCGTCGCCAATCAGAAAACAGGAACCACCGCACTCCGCCATTGGGCGGACACGCTATGCTGATTCGATGAACGCCTTGTCCACCACCGAAATCGTCGCCGCGCTCAAGGAAGGAGATGGGTCGCGCGCCGAGCAGGGCGCGCGGCACTTGCTCGACATGCAACCGGACGATAGCCAGGCGCTCACCTTGCTTGCGATCTCGCTCAACCTGCAGCGTCGTCTTCCCGAAGCGGCCGATCTTTATCGGCGCCTCATTGAGCTTGAACCGAACGAACCCGCGCATCGCAGCAGTCTCGGCACCACGCTGCGGGAAATCGGAGATGTCGTCGGCGCCGAGCGCGCCTATCGCGACGCGCTTTCGCTACGGCCCGGAGATGCGCTGGTCCTCGCCGATCTTGGATTGTTGCGCTGGCAGTGCGGCGATGCAGTCGACACGCGCGATCTGATGCTCGCGGCCTTCGCGGCCGATCCCAACTTGCCCGAACCGCGCATCGTCGGCGCGCTGGCATGTTTCGAATGCGCCGAACCCGACCGCGCGCGAGAACTGCTCGCCGACCACGCTCGCTGGTCCTATCTCGGCCCGATGCTGGAGTCATCGCTCGCGACCGCGTTGCTGCAACTCCAGCGTGGCGACGACGCCGAGAGGCGTCTGCGCGCGCTGCTGCATCGACCCAAGGCTGCGCTGGTCGCGCGCCTCAACCTGATCGAATTGCTCGAGCGCGTCAATCGGCTGGACGAGGCCGAAACCATGCTGCACGAAGCTCAGGCGATGGGCGCCGACGCGAAGCAGACGCTGGCTGCGCGCGCTTCGCTCGCGGCGCGGCGCGGGCATCACGAGGAAGCGCGTGCGCTGTTTCGCCTCGAACTCGAATCAGCCGATCAATCCATCGTCCACGCACCGCGCTGGTGCGCACTCGCAAAATCCTGCGATGCCCTCGGCGATGCGGCCGGAGCGATGGAAGCGCTCTCTCACGCACATGCCATCCAGATGCGACATGCCGTGCGTCTGGCTCGCAACACCGACGCGCCCGATGACGATCCGTTGAGGCTCTCGCGCTTCGCGCTCGAAGGATCCGCGCCGGTCGCATGGAGCGAAGATCGGACTGCGCCCGCGGCGGACCAATCGCCGATCTTCATCGTCGGGTTTCCACGTTCGGGCACGACCCTGCTCGAACAGATGCTCGATGCGCATCCGGGCGTCAAGTCGATGGACGAGCGCTCCTTCGTGCGCGATGTCATCCGTGCCATGCGCGCCTCCGGGCTTGCCTACCCCGCGAATCTCGATCGGCTCGATGCGCAGCAGCTGGCTGAACTGCGGGACCTCTACTGGAGGCGCGTGGGTACGATCGTCGAGATGGATCCCGCCGACCGTGTCGTCGACAAGAATCCGCTCAACATGCTGCGCCTGCCGATGATCAAGCGGCTGTTCCCGAACGCGCGCATCGTCCTCACGCTGCGCCACCCGTGCGATGTGATCCTGAGCAATTACATGCAGGATTTCCGCGCACCGAAGCTGCAGATTCTGTGCGCGTCGCTGGAGCGGCTCGCACTCGGTTATGCGGGGGCGATGAATTTCTGGATTCGCCACGCCGAGTTGCTCCATCCCGATGTGATCGAACTGCGCTACGAGGACCTGCTCGACGACACCGCTGCCGAGACCGCTCGTCTCGCCAGGTTTCTCGGGCTCGACGACGCGGCCGCCCTGCAACAATTCCAGCAGCGGGCACGCGCCAAAGGCTACATCGATACACCAAGCTACTCGCAGGTGGTCGAACCGCTCGGCAAGAGCGCCATCGGCCGCTGGCACCGCTATCGCGAATACATCGACCCGGTCCTGCCAACGCTCGCGCCGCTGATCGATCGCTGGGGCTATGCGGCGTGAGTCCCGCAGGGCGCGCTGATCCGGATCGGGTTCGCACAGGGAGCGCAGTGCCCGGGAGCGGCGGTTGAACATGACGCCCGATCGATCGCCCCACGATGATTCCGCAGCGCAACGAGCCGCGGCCCTCATGGCCGAATATGCGCAGCTTGCGGTGGCGACACCTGATCTTGCCCGCAAGACATTGGCCACGAGACTCGCAGGGTCTCCGTCCGCAGACTGGCTCGATTGTGCGCAAGCGCTGGTCTTGCGCCGCGATCTCGACGGCGCAATTGCCATACTCTCCAGCGCCATCGAGGCGCATTCCGATGCGCCGGCGTTGCAACATGCGCTGGCCGGCCTGCTGTGGCAGGCGAAGCGGCCCGAGGCGGCCGAGCCCTTGTTGCGCGCGTTGATCGCCCGCGATCCCGCCGACATCGCGGCAACCTTCCTCCTCGCGCGCGTACTCAAGGAACAAGGCCGCATGGGCGCGGTCGAGAACCGGTTGCGTTCGCTTTTCAGCAACACAAAACCTTCCAGCGAAATCCTCATCGAGGCAATCGAACTGCTCGACGATTGCAACCGCAAGCAGGCAGCTGCCGATCTGTGCGAAAGCGCCATAGCAGCCGGATCGACCGATCCGCGCCTGCACGCCTACGGCGGCATGCTCGCCTTGCATCTCGGTCATTTCGATCGCGCGCGCGAACGTTATCTGTTCGCGATCGAGCATGATGCGCGCGCCTTCGATTGGCAGGCCGCAACCGCGCTCGCGTCCGCGCAGCGTTATGCCGACGCGGCGCATCCCGATTTCGAGCTGTTCCGCAACGCGTTGCAACGGTCCGGGCTCGGCGCGCCGACGCGAGCTTCCCTGCTGTTCGCGCTCGGCAAGGCATTCGACGACATCGCCGACCCAGCGCGCGCGACCGACTATTTCCGGCAAGGCAACGCGATCGTCGCTGACATCGCGCCATGGTCGCGCAAGCAGTGGCGGCGCGTCGTCGAAGCCCGCTTGAACGCCAAACCCGGAGCGCGCGCGCGCGCAACGAAGGACGAGTCGATACCGATCTTCGTCCTCGGCGTTCCGCGCTCAGGCACGACTCTCGTTGCCGAATGGCTCGCACGCCATCCGGATGTCGTCAACCGCGGCGAACTCGGCTGGATGCCCCATGTCGCACGCGAACTCGCGCAGACGGGCGCGTCCGATGGCGCCGCGCTGGATCGGGCGGCGGCGACGTATCTTGCGCACCTGCGCCAGGACGATGCCAGCGCGCGCTGGTTCATCGACAAGCAGCCGCTCAATTTCCTGCATATCGATCTGATCGCGACGCTGTTCCCGCAGGCGCGCATCATCTACTGCGAGCGCGACGCGCGCGATACCGCGCTGTCGATCTGGATGCAGTACTTCGTCGGACCGGAAAACAATTTCGCATACGATTTCGCCAACATCGCGACTGTGATCCACGACTGCCAGAGGCTGATGGCAAAGGCTTGCGCGGGGCATCGCGTTCCGATCCATCGCGTGCGCTACGAGGATGCAGTGCACGATGCGGATGCTTGCCAGCGTGAACTGGCCACGTGGCTCGAATTGCCCGACGTCGAGGACTGGTCGCAATCGCCGAGCGCATCGAGTATCGCGACGGCCAGCGCATGGCAGGCGCGCCAGCCGGTGCACACCGGATCGATCGGACGCTGGCGGCCCTACGCGCCGTACCTGCCGGAATTGCTGAAATCGTTTCCAGGAACGTCCTCGTAAGTCCTGAACATCTCGCGAAGCCGCGCAGCGCATGGCGTAGTACCGTTCAACCGCATGCCGAAAGGTCCGTCATGGACTTCCTCGGCTCGAACGGTCGCGGCACGGCCGCGGCCTGCTCCCCACGCCCGGTGCGCGCTACCCTGCGTCGCGCGGCGACGTATCGGCGCGCAGTGCGGCGATCAACGCTTCCATGTCCGCCGGTCGGGCGACCTCAAACGCGACCGGCTCGCCGCTCGCCGGATGATCGAATTCGAGTCGCTCGGCGTGCAGCGCCTGCCGGCGGAACTCGCGCATCGCCTCAGCCAAGGCAGGCGTCGCGCCCTTGGGCAGGCGCAACCCACCGTATTGCGCGTCGCCGACCAGCGGATGACGGATATGCGCCAGATGCACGCGGATCTGGTGGGTGCGACCGGTTTCGAGCTGACACTCGATGCGCGTCAGGGCGCGATAGCGCTCGCGCACGCGGTAATGCGTCACCGCCTCGCGACCGTCGTCGCGTACCGCCTGTTTCAGGCGATCCCGCGGATGGCGTCCGATCGGCGCTTCGATGCGACCGCCCGCGATCATCGGACCGTACACGATGGCCTCGTACTGGCGATGCACCGAGCGCGCGCCGAGTTGCGCCACCAGCGAGGTATGCGCACGCAGGCTACGCGCCACGACCATCAAGCCCGAGGTGTCCTTGTCCAGCCGGTGCACCAGGCCCGCGCGAGGAATCGCCGCGAGTTCCGGCGCGTGATGCAGCAACGCATTCTGCAGCGTGCCATCACGGTTGCCGGCGCCCGGATGCACCACCAGACCCGCCGGCTTGTTGACCACGAGGATGTCGGCATCCTCGTGGCGAATGTCCAGATCGATTTCCTCGGGCAATGCGCGCGTCTCGCGCTTCATTTCGACGTTCAGCTCGACCCGCTCATCGCCAATCACGATCTGCCGCGGCGCCACGGCGGCGCCATCGAGCAGCACTGCGCCGGACTTGATCCACGCGGCGAGGCGCGAGCGCGAGTAATCCGGAAACAACTCGGCCAACACCTGATCCAGGCGTCGACCGGCCGCTTGCGGCGGAATGCGCGCGCTCAGGCGGATTTCGTCAGGGCTCACGGAGAGCAACACTCACGGGGATTCGCGCTTGCAGCGGGCCGGAATCGGCCCATTCGCGTTCCGGCGCGATGCGCGTTCGGGGTATCATCATGGGCCAATCATCGCAGAGCCTGGCGTTCGCATGCGCGTTTTTCCCGGATTTCGACTTTTGATCGGCGTTTTGCTGCTCGCGCTGGTCGTTGCACTCGCTGGTTGCTCTCTGTTCGGCAAGAACAAACGCGATCCGCTCGATACCCTGCCGCTCGAGCAGTTGTATTCGCACGGCGTTGATGCCCTCGAAGGCGGCAATACCGGTCGCGCGGTGCAAATCTTCACGCGCCTGATCTCGCGCTTTCCGTTCGGTCCGTACACCGAGCAATCGGAGATCAATCTCGCCTACGCGCAGTACAAGGATGGCAAGCCCGACGACGCCTATTCCACCATCAACCGCTTCATCAAGACCTATCCGACGCATCGCCACATCGATTACGCGTATTACCTGCGCGGCCTGATCAACTTCGACCGCAGCCAGGGCGTGCTCGAAGGCTACATCGGCCAGGACATGACCAAGCGCGACCAGACCAACCTGCGCCGCTCGTTCGATGATTTCTCGTCGCTGGTACGGCGCTATCCGAAAAGCAAATACGCCGCGGACGGGCGCCAGCGCATGGTGTTCCTGCGCAATACCATGGCCCAGGCCGATCTCCACGTCGCGCTGTTCTATCTGCGCCGCGGCGTATATGTCGCAGCGGCCAAGCGCGCCAAGTCGATCGTGGAAACCTACCCGCGCAGCCCGCAGGCCGGCGACGCGCTCGCGATCATGGCAAAGAGCTATCACAAGCTCGGCCAGGACAAGCTCGCTGCGGATGCCGAACGCGTGCTCAAACTCAACTACCCGGACCATCCCTACTTCAGCGGCAACTGGCCGCACTACCCATCGAACCTGTGGAAGGTCATTCCGCTGACCAACCGCGGCTGAGCCTCGAATGAGCAAACCGTACGCGCTGGTCGTCGACGATGAACGCGATATCCGCGAGCTGCTCACGCTGACGCTCGGGCGCATGAACATGGTCGTCGAATCGGCGGCCACGGTGGCCGAGGCGCGCGGACGCCTCGCCGAGCGCAGCTACGCGCTGTGCTTCACCGACATGCGCCTGCCGGACGGTTCCGGTCAGGAAATCATCGAAGTCATCGCCGAGGAATATCCCGATACGCCGGTCGCCATGATCACGGCGTACGGCAACGTCGATGCGGCCGTGGTCGCGCTCAAGGCCGGCGCGTTCGACTTCGTGTCCAAACCGGTCGATCTCGGCGTGCTGCGGCGGCTGGTCCAGACCGCGCTCAAGCTGTCCGAGGAAAAGCGCGCCGATGTCGCCAGCAGCAGCGCGCGCCTGATCGGCAGCTCGCAACCGATGCAGGCGTTGCGAGCGATGATCGGCAAGGTCGCGCGCAGCCAGGCGCCGGTGTACATCCGCGGCGAATCGGGCGTCGGCAAGGAACTGGTCGCACGCCTGATCCACGATGAAGGCCCGCGCGCGAGCGCCCCGTTCGTGCCGGTCAACTGCGGCGCGATTCCATCGGAACTGATGGAGAGTGAATTCTTCGGCCACCGCAAGGGCAGCTTCACCGGCGCGCATGCGGACAAGGACGGTTTGTTCCGCGCAGCCAACGGCGGCACGCTGTTTCTCGACGAAGTGGCCGAGCTGCCCTTGCCGATGCAGGTGAAGCTGCTGCGCGTCATCCAGGAGAAGGCCGTGCGGCCGGTCGGTGCGCACGATGAGGCCGCGGTCGATGTGCGCATCCTCTCGGCGACGCACAAGAACCTCGCGAACCTCGTCGAAACCGGCGCGTTCCGGCAGGATTTGTTCTATCGCATCAACGTGATCGAACTGCCCGTGCCGCCGCTGCGCGAACGCGCCGGCGACATTGCCGAACTGGCCCAGCGCATGCTCGCGCGCCTGTGTGGCGAAACGGGGGGCGATCCGCCCGCGCTGACGCCCGACGCGATGGCCGCGCTCACCAGCTATTCGTTCCCGGGCAATGTGCGCGAACTGGAAAACGTGCTCGAGCGCGCGGTGGCGATGTGCGACGGCGGCAACATCGATACGGCCGATCTGCATCTTTCTGCGCGAGCCGGAACGCGCGGACCGCCGGGCGCGGGCGACGCGACGAACGCGATCGAATCCGCGCCACCACCGGCTACTCACGCAGCACCGCAACACGCTCCTGTGCCGGCAACCGCTGCGCGCGTCACCAACCCGAATCCCGGGGTGCGGCACGCCACCGACAATCCAGCGGAACCCGAACGACCTCGCCGCTGCGGTAGCCGAGACCGAACGCGCTGCGATCATCAAGGCACTCGACGCGACGCGCTGGAACCGCACCGCCGCCGCCAAGAAACTCGGCCTCACGCTGCGCCAGCTGCGCTACCGCCTCGAACGCCTCGGCATCGAATAGCGCAGGCACAATGCCGAACCGGTGCCTCCGTTCGCGCTGAGCCCTTCGACTCGGCCGTTGGCCTACGCTCAGGACAGGCGAAGTCGAAGGGCACGCTTCGCACCCCTCCCCGTTCGCCCTGAGTCCTTCGACTTCGGCCGTTGGCCTACGCTCAGGACAGGCGAAGTCGAAGCCGCGCACGACTTCGCTCGCTCACCGAGCTACGCTCAGTGAGAACGGTTTGGGAACTTCGCTCGCTCACCCGGCCTACGCTCAGGACAGGCGAAGTCGAAGGGCACGCCGCCCAACTCCCCCCTCCGTTCACCCTGAGCGTAGGCCCGAAGGGCCGAAGTCGAAGGGCAAGACACCAATATCGGCAGTGGCAAGCGATGCCGCCGGCACTTCGACTTCGCTCGCTCACGCGAGCTACGCTCAGTGAGAACGGTTTGGGGGAAACTTCGCTCGCTCACGCGGGCTACGCTCAGTGAGAACGGTTTGGGGAAACTTCGCTCGCTCACCCGGCCTACGCTCAGGACAGGCGAAGTCGAAGGGCACGCTGCCGCAACCCCCCCTCCGTTCACCCTGAGCGTAGGCCCGAAGGGCCGAAGTCGAAGGGCAAGACACCAATATCGCCAGTGGCAAGCGATGCCGTCGGCACTTCGACTTCGCTCGCTCACGCGAGCTACGCTCAGTGAGAACGGTTTGGGGGAAACTTCGCTCGCTCACGCGAGCTACGCTCAGTGAGAACGGTTTGGGGGAAACTTCGCTCGCTCACCCGGCCTACGCTCAGGACAGGCGAAGTCGAAGGGCACGCCGCCCAACTCCCCCCTCCGTTCACCCTGAGCGTAGGCCCGAAGGGCCGAAGTCGAAGGGCAAGACACCAATATCGGCAGTGGCAAGCGATGCCGCCGGCACTTCGACTTCGCTCGCTCACGCGAGCTACGCTCAGTGAGAACGGTTTGGGGAAACTTCGCTCGCTCACGCGAGCTACGCTCAGTGAGAACGGTTTGGGGAAACTTCGCTCGCTCACCCGGCCTACGCTCAGGACAGGCGAAGTCGAAGGGCACGCCGCCCAACTCCCCCCTCCGTTCACCCTGAGCGTAGGCCCGAAGGGCCGAAGTCGAAGGGCAAGACACCAATATCGGCAGTGGCAAGCGATGCCGCCGGCACTTCGACTTCGCTCGCTCACGCGAGCTACGCTCAGTGAGAACGGTTTGGGGGAAACTTCGCTCGCTCACGCGAGCTACGCTCAGTGAGAACGGTTTGGGGGAAACTTTGCTCGCTCACGCGGGCTACGCTCAGTGAGAACGGTTTGGGGGAAACTTCGCTCGCTCACCCGGCCTACGCTCAGGACAGGCGAAGTCGAAGGGCACGCCGCCCAACTCCCCCCTCCGTTCACCCTGAGCGTAGGCCCGAAGGGCCGAAGTCGAAGGGCACGCCGCCCAACTCCCCCTCCGTTCACCCTGAGCGTAGGCCCGAAGGGCCGAAGTCGAAGGGCAAGACACCAATATCGGCAGTGGCAAGCGATGCCGCCGGCACTTCGACTTCGCTCGCTCACGCGAGCTACGCTCAGTGAGAACGGTTTGGGGAAACTTCGCTCGCTCACGCGAGCTACGCTCAGTGAGAACGGTTTGGGTACGACTTCGCTCGCTCACGCGAGCTACGCTCAGTGAGAACGGATGGGGAGAAACTTCGCTCGCCAGACCTCAACCACGCCCCAACCTCCAGCACCTGCCGCCGCCGCGCACGATTCCTGCATTCCCACATTCGCAATCGATTCGATACGCGATTCCCAAATGCTCACTTGTCACATCGTGACAAAAATTGTCAGCCACACCGCCGATCACCGAAAACCCGCGAAACCCGTCACACGCAGCATGGCCGATCCTGACAACATTTCGGCCGAAAACACTGGCACGGCGCTTGCTCATTCTTGGGCGGGCTGGCGGTTCGTCCAGGCAGGGGGCAAGAAACAGCCTGCTCGGGCCCGGCCAATGCTCAGGGAAATAAAGTCTCTATCAACCTCATCGAGGACACGACACATGAACATGAAGCAGAACCAGGGCTTTACCCTGATCGAGTTGATGATCGTCATCGCGATCATCGCCATTCTGGCCGCCATCGCGCTGCCGGCGTATCAGGATTACACCGTCCGCTCGAAGGTCACCGAGCTGATTACGCGCCGGCGACGCGTGCAAGACGTCGGTTGTCGAGTACTTCCAATCGCAAGGTATTCCGCCGGCCGGCATAAGCGCGGCGGGTTGCAACAATGCGACTTCGCCGTATGTTGCGAGCCTCGACGTTGCTGCTGGCGTTATCACAGTCACCGCTTCTAACGATGCCTCGCTTTCGGGTGCAGAAGGCCAGACATACGTATTGAATCCGACGTTTCCTGCGGCCGGCGCCGACAAGCCGATTAGTTGGGATTGCACGGGGTCGAGCATCCCGAAGAAATTCCTGCCGGGTGTCTGCCGCTAAGAACGGGCAATTCGCGTGACCAAAGACGCCGCCAGTGGGCGGCGTCTTTTTTTGCGCGGTGTACGATGCGCGCTGCTGTCCGGAAACCAGGTCCGTGATGAATAGGGACAGTCTTTCCTTGTCGACTCCGAGCACGCGCCAAAGGCTGCTGTTGGGAGGGCTGTTCCTGGCCTGTGTGGCTGTCTATCTGCGCGGCCTGTTCGGTGGATTCGTGTTCGACGACTACGGCAGCATCGTCGACAACCCCTCACTGCGTAACCTCGACGGGTCCAGCCTGCACTGGCTCGCACTCGCGCTATCGTCCAACGCCGGGATATTGCGACGCCCGCTCAGCATGCTCTCGTTCGGAGTCGATTTTTCGCTGTTCGGCCTGAGCCCGCTCGCATTCAAGCTGACCAATCTGGCACTGCACCTGTTCAACGGCGCCCTGCTCTATGCGCTGGCGAAGCGGCTGGTGCCGCGTCTGATCGAACCAACCGATGCGCAGGGTCAACCTGTTGCCGCGACTGCGTTCGCCTTGGTCGCCACGGCCTTTTGGCTGCTGCATCCGCTCAATGTCAGCAATGTCGTCTATATCGTGCAGCGCATGAATCTGCTGGCGACGCTGTTCATGCTCGCCGGGTTGTTGTGCTATGCGGAAGGACGCGAGCGCGTGCTGCGCGGCGAGCGCGGACTGTTCATGTCCATCGCCGGCATTCTCGCGTTCGGTCTGCTCGCGGTTTTCAGCAAGGAAAACGGCGCGCTGATCACGGCTTACGCATTCGTGATCGAGGCGATCTGCTATCGCTTCGCAGCGCCATCGCTGCGGCAGCGTCGCACGATCCAGGTTTTTTTCTGGGCGACACTGGCGTTGCCCGTGGCGCTTGTTTCTGGCTTGGATCATCAGCCATCCGCAATGGCTGATGCACGGCTACGCGGGGCGCGATTTCACGCTGGCGCAGCGGCTGCTCAGCGAGCCGCGCATTCTTTGCGATTACCTGTTGTGGATCTTCGTGCCGGTGCCATCGTGGATGGGCATATTCCATGACGACATCGCGAAATCCACCGGCCTGTTGAGTCCGGTCACGACGCTTTTCGCGATCCTGTTCCTGATCGCCCTGATTGTCGCCGCATGGATATCGCGCCGTCGCGCACCGGCGTTCGCGTTCGGCGTCGCGTGGTTCCTGATCGGACACGCGATGGAATCGACCATCCTGCCGCTCGAACTGGTGTTCGAGCACCGCAACTATCTGCCGATGGCCGGGCTGATGATCGGCGTCGTTTGCACGGTCGGGCCGTGGCTGCGGGCGCACATCGATGGACGCCGGGCATCGTTGGTCGCCTGTGCCTGCATTGCGGTTCTTTGCGCCTTGACGGCAGTACGCGCCAACACCTGGGGCAGCGCCTTGCGCCTCGCAATGGCGCAGGCGCGCGATCACCCGGATTCCATCGCGCGCACAGTACGAGGCGGGGCGTCAGATCCTTTTCTCGGGCCGCGCCGACAATCAACGCAGATCAAGCCGAACGCGAGGCCATTCCCTACTTCGAGCGCGGCAAGGCGCTCGATCCCACCGATCTCTACACCGCGTCCAGCCTGATCCTGATGCATGCAAGGCAGGATCATCACGTGGACCCCGCCGCGATCACCGATCTGGCGCAGCGCGTCAAGACCGATTCGCCGGGCAGAGATAAATCCATTTCTGGTCGTTCTCACTGCCGCCACCACTGGCTCGATTTCACTGGACGCAAAGCAGATGAAACTGCTGGTGACCTCGTCACTCGACAATCCCCATTTCCTGCCGACCATGCGCGCGATGATTCTCAACGACTACGGGCACTATCAATTCCAGATCGCACATGACAACCAGAGTGCGGTTGGCCTGACGCTTGCGGCGGCAGCGCAAGATCCGACCAACCCGTTGTTCCAGATCAACATGACCAAGCTTGCGCTCGCGATCGGCGAACCGCAAAAAGCAGCCGAGCACATCGAAATCGCGGCCCGCTTGAACAAGGCCGGCATCTACGACAGCGTGATTGCCGCCCTCGAGCAACAAGTGAAGAATGCGAACAGCGCAGCCGAAAACTGACGAGTTGCAAAGAAGATCCACGATTATCTCGGCTTGCATCCGGGTTCGGCGGTCGACGTGGCCCTGGGCGCAAACGGCGAAGTTGTGCTGGTGCCGGAATAGAATGCCGCCCATTCGCGGCCGAAGCGACCTTTCGACAACTTGCGCGGTTCGCACGCGACCGGAAAATCCACCGGCGAGCTGATGGAACTGCTTCGCGGCTACAGCAACGCCGCGCATGATCCCGGCTTCGAATGACCCTGGTCGCTGCGTGCGTCCAAATTCGACTTCGCATCCATTGCTCGGAACGAACGGCTACTCGTCGTTTGCAGCCGATCCGATATGACCGTCAAGGAAGTTGCGCCAATCGCGCATCACACAGGAGTTGGCCAGCCAACGCCGATAGTACGCGGCAACCTCGCGAGCCATGCGATCCCTTCGATCCGGATCGGCAGCCAAGCGCAAGATAGCGTCGGCCAGATCCTTCGCCAGCGGTTCGCTGACGCTTTCGATCGGGGGCGACGGCACGCCCTGCGGCGTCGACAACGATGACTGGCTGATTATCGCTTTGCCGCTGGCGAGATACATGTACAGCTTGAATGGAAGCACGCGTGCCGCCTTGCCTTCGCCACCAAAAACACCGAGGCAGATATCGGCATCGCCGATCTCGGCCGCAATCCGATCGAGCGTGCACCATTCGCGTACCCAGGTCAGCGAAACCGATGGGATGTGCGGCGATGAACTCCGAAACGTGATTGGCTTCCTGACCGCTGCCGATCAGACGGAACTCGAAACGCTGATCATCGGCGAGTTGCGCGAATGCATCGAGCAACACCGAAATCCCGTGCAACGGAATCAGGGTGCCGACGAATAAAACCCGAATACGTGAGTTGGGTTGCCTCGCGCGTTCGCGAGTCGCGACGAATGGTTCTTCTGCAATCGCGAGCGGTATCGATCGAATGCGTTCGGGATCGAGGCCAAACTCCGCGATGAAGTCGTCGCGATTGGCCTCGGTGTCGACCAGCACCATTTCGGCTGTCCGCAGCGCCCGCGCCTCGAACCATTTGAGCAGCCGCGAACCGACGGATCGGGAGTTCGCCATCGGCCCGATCCCGGACCATCGAATCCCAAACCGAAATGTAGCTGTCGACGATGCAGCGCATGCGTCTGCCGCGCGGAAACAGCGACAACCAGAACAGGAAGAACATCCCCGGATACGGCACGAATACGGGAGCATCTTCCTTGCGCACGCGGGCGCGGACTCGTAGCAGGCTGCGCAGGTTGCCGAGGAGCGAGAACCAGCAGCCAGCGAAGCGCGCGCCACCGCGGCATGCGCGCCAGCTTCCACAGATGAAGATCGACCGGAAGCCAGCGCTCACAATGGACGATTTCGATATCGGCCTGTTGTTCGAGTAGCCGGACGGTACGCGCAGAATTCGGATAACCATCGCCGCGCAGGCCCAGGCCGCCGACATAAAGTTTCATCGAGTGGTCCGCGCACGCAGCAGTCGCATGCACACGACGCTTACCAAGATTTCCACCACGATGATCAACGCGCGCGCAGCCAGCAACCCGGCGAGCAGTTGCGCGGGCTGCGCGGACGGCGCGATCAACGAGGTCGCGGATTCCCGAATGCCAAGACCGCCGGGCGCCAGGATGGCGAGCACACCGGCCACCGTACCGGCAAAAAGCGCACCGACAAACCGCACGGGCAGATCAGGTGCGACGATCACGAAGTAACCGAGGGTGTACGGGATCATTCCGACGAAATAGCCCAACAACGCGCGCCGATAAAGATCGGCCCGAACTGACTGATGCATCCACCGAAGAAGGGGCGCCGGAAGCACCACCATGGCGATCGCGCCCAGGACGACCAGCGCGAAAGCCCACCAGGGAAGGTCGAGCGCGAAGCAAAGAAACGCAACTGAGATCAGACCGCACAATCCCAGTGACAGACACTGCTCGGTGATGCCCACGCTTGCTGTGATGCGTGCGGAAACGCCGGATCGTGCAAGCAACAATCCGCGGCCAACAACATGCCACACGCCACCGGGAACGTATTTTGCGAGCAGGGTGGCAGCCCAGGTGCGCGCCAGTATGGACGTATCGATCGACACGCCGAACGCCTGATTGAGCTGCGCGAAGGCGAGGGAATTGATGATGATCTGCGACGTGAAGGCCAGCATGGACAGCAATAGCGAAATCGGCGACAGGCGCGCGAATGCATCCAGAACGTTTTCGGCGTTCAGACCAAGATGTCGGGCCGCGAAAAAAATGGTCGCCGCGGCGAGTCCATAACCCAGCGATAGCTTCCAGATGCGCCTTGTCCGGTCAAGCATCGGTATCCGACGCGCGTTGCCAAAGGTGCAGATACTGAAACGTCAGGAATGCTCGAAACGGCCAGAAGTCGAGCACCTTTGCAGGAACCATCGACCACGCAGCCGACTCAATCAAGCGAAGATTGCGGCGTTCTCGCAGCAGCCGCAAGCCGGCGTTGCGACCCAGCGCGAGCAAATCCTTACGCGCGAAGAAACGCAGATGAGTCCGATCATGTATGCCACGGCTGCGCGCCGGCCACGTTCCAAGCAAGCCCAGGCTCACGAACGTCGATAAATGCCTGATGTTCGGAATACTCGTGATGATGCGACCGGAAGGCGCAAGCGTCGCAACGAGCTTCGCAAGGACGATCCCGGGCTCCACGAGATGTTCCAGGACATCGGCACAGATGATCAGTTCGAAAGGCCCGCGCTGCGCCAAGTCGGCTTGTACCGACGTGTCATCAATTTTCCCCTGAATAACCGTCGTCATGCGTGCGCGCGCCAGTGCCACAAGCGCCGGATCGGGTTCCACCCCGATCACCGCCGCATGGGGACACTTTTCGGCGACCAACGCAGCCGTCATACCTGCGCCGCAGCCCACATCGAGCACGCGTCGTGGATGCCCTTCAATCAGTCGGACGACATCGGGACGAGCACCCGAGTAGCCGCGAAAACGCTTGCGCGTTTCATCGTTAGCCTTCGCAGATTTCAAGATTGATGCGCTTGTTGTGGCGACGGTCGAAGGGCGATATGGCAAATTGCTACCGATTTCCGCAGATCTGTTTCAAGCTTCCCGCCGATACGTCAATGCCGTGATCTGCTCGGAAATCAGTCCGATCAGGAACACGATCACCGCGGCGCTGAACAGCAGCATGCTCATGTTGGTGAAGCGGTGCATGGTGATGTAGGTCCACACGTAATAGCCGAGCCCGGTCAGGAAGAACAGAACGCTGGTCGGCACGAACAGCTTGAGCGGCGAATACAGCGTCGCGATCTTGAACACGATCAAGAGGAAACGGATGCCGTCGCGAATCGGCCGGATGTGGCTTTTGCCAATGCGCTTCGCGACCGGGATCGGTTCGTACGCGACCGCATAGGCGCTGCGGAAAAACGCCATCGTGCACGTCGTCGGATAGGAAAATCCGTTCGGCAGGAGATGCAGGAATTCGCGGAACTTGTCGGCGCGCACGGCGCGAAAACCCGAGGTGAGATCCTTGATCGGGTAGTCGGTCATGCGGCTTGCGAGCCAGTTGTAGAACGCGTTGGCAACGCCGCGGCTGACGCCGGCCTGACCCGACCAGTCGCGCGCTCCGACGATCATGTCGTAGCCTTCGGCCAGGCGTTCGAGCAGGCGCGCGATCAGGGCCGGATCGTGCTGGCCATCGGCATCCATGAACACGAGGATATCGCCTCTGGCCGCGCGCGCACCGCGCTTGATCGCGGCGCCGTTGCCCATCGAATACGGGCTGCTAAGCACGCCGACTCCGCAGCTTTCGCACACCGCCACGGTGTCGTCGGTCGAGCCATCGTCGACGACAATGACCTCTGCTTCGGGCTGCGCTTCCTTGAGGCGCGGCAACAGGTCGCGCAATGCGGCGGCTTCGTTCTTGGCGGGCAGGACGATGCTGATCATGCGGTCGATTGAGTGGGAACCCCGATTGCTAGTGTAGTGCTTCATGGAAATCGATACCTGCGGCACGTTGCAGCGCTCGGCTGTCCCTTCCCTGCGCGGCGGGGACAGGTGCCGAAGGCGAATGGGGGCGAGCGCCAGGCGCTCAAGTGAGGAGCGCTTCTTCTCGCGCGCTGCCCCCCTATCGGCTGCCGCCACAATGCGAACGGAGCGGGGCCGCGCTCGCCCGCTGGCTGGCACTTCGACTTCGCTCGCTCGCGCGAGCTACGCTCAGTGGGAACGGCGTGAGGGGCTTCGCTCGCTGGCGTGGGCTACGCTCAGTGGGAACGGCTTGGGGGGCTTCGCTCGCTCGCGCGAGCTACGCTCAGTGGGAACGGCGGGAAGGGCTTCGCTCGCTCGCGCGAGCTACGCTCAGTGCGAACGGCGTGAGGGGCTTCGCTCGCTCGCGCGAGCTACGCTCAGTGGGAACGGCGTGGAAGGGCTTCGCTCGCTGGCGTGGGCTACGCTCAGTGGGAACGGCTTGAGGGGCTTCGCTCGCTCGCGCGAGCTACGCTCAGTGGGAACGGCGTGAGGGGCTTCGCTCGCTGGCGCGAGCTACGCTCAGTGCGAACGGCGTGAGGGGCTTCGCTCGCTCGCGCGAGCTACGCTCAGTGCGAACGGCGTGAGGGGCTTCGCTCGCTGGCGTGGGCTACGCTCAGTGGGAACGGCTTGAGGGGCTTCGCTCGCTCGCGCGAGCTACGCTCAGTGGGAACGGCGTGAGGGGCTTCGCTCGCTCGCGCGGGCTACGCTCAGTGGGAACGGCGGGAAGGGCTTCGCTCGCTGGCGTGGGCTACGCTCAGTGGGAACGGCGTGAGGGGCTTCGCTCGCTCGCGCGAGCTACGCTCAGTGGGAACGGCGGGAAGGGCTTCGCTCGCTGGCGTGGGCTACGCTCAGTGGGAACGGCGTGAGGGGCTTCGCTCGCTCGCGCGAGCTACGCTCAGTGGGAACGGCTTGAGGGGCTTCGCTCGCTCGCGCGAGCTACGCTCAGTGGGAACGGCGTGAGGGGCTTCGCTCGCTGGCGTGAGCTACGCTCAGTGGGAACGGCTTGGGGGGGTGCTTCGCTCGCTGGCCCCAAGAACGCTCAGTGGGAGCGCTATCAGGTAGGCCCGGGGCCGAAGTCGAAGGGCATGAGGCCGAAGTCGAAAGGTGAAAGCGACGGAACGTTGGCACTTCGACTTCGCTCGCTGGCGCGAGCTACGCTCAGTGGGAACGGTGTGGGGTAGCCCCGGGACCGAAGGCGAACCTCCCTTCCGTTCGCCTCAAGCGTAGGTCCGAAGGGACGAAGGCGAACCCTCTCTCCGTTCACCCTGAGCGTAGGCCCGTTAGGGCCGAAGTCGAAGGGCACGAGGCCGAAATCGAAGGGCAGGTGAGGCGTCGACTCAGTTGCGCCAGCCGGAGCTGATCGGATAGCGACGTTCGCGGCCGAATGCGCACGTGGTGATCTTGGGGCCGGGCGGCGCCTGGCGGCGCTTGTACTCGTTGGCGAGAACCTGGCGCGCGATGCGTTGAACCATCGGCTCGTCGAAGCCCGCCGCGACGATCTGGGCCGGCGATTGTTCGCGCTCGATGAAGCGTTCGAGCACGGCATCGAGGATGTCGTAAGGTGGAAGCGAATCCTGGTCGGTCTGATCGCTGCGAAGCTCCGCGCTCGGCGCGCGCGCGATGACGGCCGGCGGAATCGCCCAGGCTTCGCGATCGCCGCTGGCCGCCACTTCGCCATTGCGCCAGCGTGCGAGCCGGTAGACCAGCGTCTTGTACACATCCTTGAGTGGTGCATAGGCGCCGCACATGTCGCCGTAGAGCGTCGCGTATCCGACTGCCATCTCGCTCTTGTTGCCTGTTGCGAGCAGCAGCCGACCGAACTTGTTCGACAAAGCCATCAGCAGGACGCCGCGGCAACGCGACTGGAGGTTTTCTTCGGTGGTGTCCTCGGGCAGGTCGATGAATTCCGGCGCGAGCGTGGCGATGCATGCAGCGAACGCGCCCTCGATCGGGAGGACGCGATACGCGACACCGAGCATATCGGCCTGCGATTTTGCCTCGCGCAGCGACAGCTCCGAGGTATAGCGGCTCGGCAGCATGATCGCTTCGACATGATCGGCGCCGAGCGCATCGACCGCGAGCGCCAGCGTCAAGGCCGAATCGACACCACCCGACAAACCGAGCAGCACATTCGCAAATCCGTTCTTGTGCACATAGTCGCGAATGCCGCGCACAAGGCCCGCATAGATGGTGGCCTCGGTTGCGATTGGCGGAATCGAATCGGTGCCGCGCGGCCAATCCGCGGAAAAGCGCCCTGTGCCGGTATCGTATTCGGCGATCAGCAAGCGCTCCGCGAACGCCTCTGCGCGCGCGGCAATGCGGCCATCGGCTTCGACCAACACCGAGGCGCCATCGAACAGCAGATCGTCCTGGCCTCCGATCCCATTGAGATAGGCGATTGCGACATGGTTGTCGCGCGCGTGGCGTATCAGCACTTCGTCGCGCCGTGCGGCCTGGCGAATGTCGAACGGCGAAGCGTTGATGACCAGCAACAGGTCCGCGCCTGCCGCGACGGCCGCGGGCGCCGCCTCATCCATCCACACATCCTCGCAGATCAACAACCCGACGCGCACGCCATCGACGTCGACAACCGCGTGGTCGCTTCCCGATTTGAAATAGCGCTGCTCGTCGAACACGCCGTAATCGGGCAACGCACGTTTGCAATGCGTCAGCTCGATGCGTCCGTCGCGCAGCACGGTCAACGCATTGCGCAGCCCATCGTCGCGATGCGGATGCCCGACGCACGACGCGATGCCGTGGGTCGATTGCGCGAGCGCCTCGAGCGCCTCGTCGCAGGCATCGAGAAACGCGGGCCTTAGCAGCAGATCCTCCGGCGGATATCCGCTGAGCGCGAGTTCCGGAAACGCGACCAGCGCGCAGCCGGAGGCGCGTGCTTCACCGGTCACTCGCTCAATGCGTGCAGCATTCGCGGCAACCGCGCCAACCGGAAAATCGAACTGGGCCATTGCGAAACGAAGCACGCTCATGGTTGCAGCACTCTACCTTTTCGATTCATCCGGGGCGCGGATTTTCCTGGATTCGATGCGGTTGCGTCGCTACGACTGGTTCTTCTTTGAGTTCGCTGCGAGAGCCTTGGGCGCGCCCGCCCCCATCCGGCTGCCGCCACCTTCCCCCGCAAGCGGGGGAAGGGACAACTCTTCCAGGTTCTTCTCCTTCCCCGCCGGCGAGGAAAGGAAAACGCGTTCAATTTCTTGTCCTTCCGCCCGAGGATGGGACACCGTTTTCACTTTTTTTCCTTCCCCGCTTGCGGGGGCGAGCCGGGCTTGCGAGCGCAGGATGCGCGAGAGGAGCCGACGGCGGATGGGGGCCACCCGGAGCGAGCACTTCCAGAATCGCTGCCGTCACCTCATCGATCCTCAGCAACACATCATCATCCCAGAAGCGCAGCACGCGGAAGCCTTGCGTTGAAAACCACGCATCACGCCGTTTGTCGCCGGCCGATTCCAGATGTTGGCCGCCATCCACTTCGATGATCAAACCAGCTTCCAGACAGGCGAAGTCGGCGATGTACTGGCCAAGCGGATGTTGTCGCCGGAATCTGTAGCCTGCAAGTCGCCTGAGACGCAGCTGAAACCAAAGCCGCTGTTCGGCATCCGTCATCCGGCTGCGAAGCTTTCTCGCGAATTGCTCTTTGGCTTGCTCTCGCATGACGCGTGTTGGCCGTCTGGATGTCTGGATGTCTCTTCCGCTGGCGCACTTGTCGCTTCGCGCGCCTTTAGCGTTCGCCCCCTTCCGCCCTCCGGGCGCCTCTCGCGCATCCTGCGCTCGCAAGCCCGGTCTGCACATCCATGTGCAGCCGTTCGCCGGCACGCGGCAGTGCCGCGTGAAACCCCGGGCTCACCCCCCGCAAGCGTGGGAAGGGACAACCCGTCCAAATTCCTTTCCTTCTCAGCGGCGCGGGAAGGTGGTGACACGGCTGGATTGTTGCACTTGATACGCGAAATCCCGGCTCGCCTCCGCTACGCAGGGGAAGGGACATCCTCGAGGCCGCGGACTGGAGTCTTTCCCCTGCGCAGCGGGGGAAAGTGGCGGCAGCCGAAAGGGGGCATATGCGCTTCCCTGCAGAAAGCGCGTCGGTCAGCGCAGTTGCTTGGCAAGCGTGCTGCCGAGGTCGGCGGGCGAGCGCACGGTGGTGACGCCGGCTTTTTCCAGTGCCTTGAACTTGGCGGCGGCCGTGCCCTTGCCGCCCGAGATGATCGCACCGGCGTGGCCCATGCGTTTGCCGGCCGGGGCGCTCGCGCCGGCGATGAAGGCGACGACCGGCTTGGTCACGGCTTCCTCGATGAATTCGGCGGCTTCCTCCTCGGCACTGCCGCCGATCTCGCCGACGAGGATGATGCCCGCGGTTTGCTCGTCCTCCTGGAACAGGACAAGCGTATCGATGAAGCTCATGCCCTGGATCGGATCGCCGCCGATGCCGATGCAGGTGGATTGGCCGAGTCCGGCGTTGGTGGTCTGGAAAACGGCCTCGTAGGTCAGCGTACCGGAACGGCTGACGATGCCGACCTTGCCGGGCTGGTGGATGTGGCCGGGCATGATGCCGATCTTGCACTCGCCGGGGGTGATCACGCCGGGGCAGTTCGGTCCGATCAGCACCGTATCGGGATAGCCCTTGAGCACGTTCTTCACGCGCAACATGTCGAGCACCGGAATGCCTTCGGTGATCGCGACGATGACGCGAATGCCTGCGTCGGCCGCCTCGAGAATCGCATCGGCCGCGAACGGCGGCGGCACGAAGATCATCGATGCGTCGGCGCCGGTATCGTCGATCGCATCCTGCACCGTGTTGTACACCGGCAACCCGATGTGCTCGGAGCCGCCCTTGCCCGGCGTCACGCCACCGACCAGCTTGGTGCCGTATTCGAGCGCCTGCTCGGAATGGAAGGTGCCCTGCTGGCCGGTGAAACCCTGGCAGATGACCTTGGTGTTCTTGTCGACGAGAACGGACATGGAGTACAACCCTTTGCGTGCATGTTGCCTGCCTGCCCGCCCACGCGAGGACAGCCGAGCCATTGAGCCCGGCGGCAAACAACGATCAACCGTTCGTGCTGAGCGTAGTGCAGCGAAGTCGAAGTATGCCCTTCGACTTCGCGCCTTCGGCGCTACGCTCAGGGTGAACGGAACCTATCGGCCAAGTCGTGCCGATTCATGAAGCCCGAAGGGGCCGCAATGAAACGGCGTTGGATTTTTGTCTTTCGTTGCGCATCCATTCAAACCGGTCATTTCGCTTTCTTCGCGGCAGCCACGGCTTTCTTCGCCGCATCGTTGAGATCGGTTGCGGGCGTGATCGCGAGGCCCGAATTGGCCAGCAACTCGCGGCCCTTTTCCACGTTGGTGCCTTCGAGACGCACCACCACCGGAATCGTCAGGCCGACTTCCTTGACGGCGGCGATGATGCCTTCGGCGATCAGGTCGCAGCGCACGATGCCACCGAAGATGTTGACCAGGATGCAGCGCACCTTGTCCGAGGAGAGAATCAGCTTGAACGCCTCGGTGACGCGTTCCTTGGTCGCGCCGCCGCCGACATCGAGGAAGTTGGCTGGCTCGCCGCCAGCGAGCTTGATCACGTCCATGGTCGCCATTGCGAGACCGGCACCATTGACCATGCAACCGATCGAGCCGTCCATCGTGACGTAGTTGAGATCGTTCTCGCGCGCTTCGGCTTCGGCCGGGTCTTCCTGGCTCGTATCGCGCATCGCCGCGAGCCTTGGATGACGGAACTCGGCGTTGTCGTCCGAGTTGACCTTGCCATCGAGCGCGATCAGGTCGCCCGAGGAAACGATCGCGAGCGGATTCAACTCGATCAGCGCCAGATCCTGCTCGTTGAACAGCTTGTACAGTCCGAGCATGAGCTTGGTCAGCTGCGTTGCCTGCTTCGCGCCGAGGCCCATGTCGAACGCAAGTTTGCGGCACTGGTACGGCTGCAATCCTTCGACGAAGTTGACCTCGACCGTCTGGATATCGTCGGGGTGTTCGCGCGCGACCTGCTCGATATCGACGCCTCCGCGCGCGGAGGCAATGAACGTCACCGCCTGCGCCGCGCGATCGACCAGCACCGACAGATACAACTCCTTGAGGATTTCGCTGGCTTCGGTCACCAGCACCAGGTTGACGGGCAGCGCGCGGCCGCCGGACTGGTAGGTTTCCATGCGCGTGCCGAGCATCGCTTGCGCCGCGGCCTTGACCTGATCGGTGGTCTTGCACAATTTCACGCCGCCGGCCTTGCCGCGGCCGCCTGCGTGGATCTGTGCCTTGACCACCCAGTGCTCCACGCCGAGCGCCTTGGCCGCCGCGACGGCTTCCTCGGGCGTGGCTGCGATCTTGCCGACAGGAACCGGAATGCCGTAGTCGGCGAACAACTCCTTGGCCTGGTACTCGTGAAAATTCATGCACCACCTTGCGGGGAATGGGCGCCGCTGCCCAAGCCATCTGCCTTGAGCCCCGTGCGCGATCCGGAATGCGGCGAGCCAGCCGCGGGACGGGCGGTATTGTGGGCAAAGCGGCCGTCGAAATCAAAAAGACCGGCGCGTTGCACGCGCGGACGGAAAACGTGAAGAGTCGGGTAGGCTCGCGAGTGAACGCGCCGCTACCTATAATGCGGTGTCCAACGGAAATGACGGCGTGAGCGAATCGCGGCACCTGCGCATCACCGAATCGCCCGGAGACATCACCCGGCGCGAACTCTATTTCTTCAATTTGTACCGCTGCTTCCAGGCCGTCGTTTATTGCGGCCTGGTTTTCAGCCCGCTTGCGGTCAACTGGGTGCAGCTCAATCGCCCGATGATCGCGCGCGCGACGGCGATCGGCTATCTGGTCATCGCGCTGGTCCTGCTCATCGCGACCGTCGATCTGCGCAAGCGCCTCGCATCCGGTATCAGCGCTGCGCTGATTCTCGATATCGTCGCCGCGTCGCTGATCATCTCCGCACTGGCGGGCGCCAGCAACGCGGTGCAGATGATGCTGATCGTCAATGTCAGCGTGGCTGCCCTGATGCTGCCGGCGCGCCGATCGTTCCCGCTGGCGGCGCTGGCCGGGTGTGGCGTGGTCGCACCGCTGCTGTATGCACACCTGATGGGTCAACCCAGCGAGCACAACGGCATCGAAGCCGGCATTTTCGGCATCGCCTATTTCACCATCGCGGTGCTGTGCAATGCGCTCGGCGGGCACATGCGCGCGACCGAGGCGCTCGCCGAGCAGCGCGGCGTCGATTTGTTGAACCTGGAGCAGATCAACGACCTCATCATCCGCCGCATGAAGACCGGCGTATTGCTGGTCGACGCGGCCAACCGAATCCAGCGCATCAACGAGGCGGCCTGGCACCTGATCGGCAATCCGTCGCCGACCGAGCGCGATCTCGGTACGGTCGCGCCCGAGTTGTCGCGCCGGATGTATCAATGGCGCCACGTCGGGCGCACCGACCAGACGGCCGTCGCGCTGGCCGAGGAAGTTCCCGAGGTGATTCCGCGATTCACGCGACTCGCTCCGAACGACGACACCAATGTGCTGATCTTCCTCGACGACACCTCATTGTTTTCGCGCCGCGCGGAACAGTTGACGCTGGCCTCCCTCGGCCGCCTGTCCGCGTCGATCGCGCACGAAATCCGCAATCCGCTCGCGGCAATCCGTTATTCGGCGCAGCTGCTCGCGGAGTCGCCTGATCTCAATGAAGAGGATCAGCGACTGGTCGACATCGTCAACAACCACTGCACGCGCGCCAATGACGTCATCGAGAACATCCTGCAATTGTCGCGGCGCGAACGCTCGCGTCCGGAGAGCCTCGATCTGAATCTGTGGGCGCTGAAGTTCATCGAGGATTACCAGCAAGGCAACGATCTCGGCCAGGATGTACTGCGCGTGGTTACGCAGAATCGCAAGATCGAATCGCTGGTCGATCCGCAACACCTGCAACAGGTGGTTTGGAATCTGGTGCAGAACGCGCTTCGCTACGGGCGCCGACCCGGTGAACCCGCGCGCGTTGCGCTGGTCGCGCGGCTTGCCGGTGAAAATGGACCGCCGGTACTCGAAGTGATCGATCGCGGACCGGGCATCGTTCCCAAGGTTGCCGCGCAGATCTTCGAGCCGTTCTTCACTACGCACGAGTACGGCACCGGCCTCGGCCTGTACCTTGCCAAGCAGATGGTCGAAGCGACCGAGGGGACGCTCGAATACGTGCCGGTCGCCGGCGGTGGCGCGTGTTTCCGGATCACGTTGACTCCCGCTCCTTCGCTGGCCGCGCGCATCGCGAAAGGCGCCGAAAGCGCCGGCTGACGGTCCGCGGACTCTGTGTCGGGGTGACGCTTGCGTTTCGGTTTGAATTGGTAGCGATGCTCGAAGGGAAACACGCTGTCGCGCCTTGGGCGGGTCGCTCGCTTGCCACTTTGCGCCCGAGCGCCTTTGGCGCTCGCCCCCTTCCGCCTTCGGCACCTTCCCCCGCTTGCGGGGGAAGGAACAAATTCGAGGTTTGAGGCTTTCTTCCGCAGCGGGAAGAAAAAGCCAAGCACTCCACGCGGAGTCTTTCCCCGCGAGAGGAGGAAAGTGGCGGCAGCCGCAAGGGGGAGGCCGCGGGGGAACGAGATCGCACTTGTTGCGATTGCCCGACTAGCCGGAGCGCCTTTGGCGCTCGCCCCCTTCCGCCTTCGGCACCTTCCCCCGCTTGCGGGGGAAGGAACAAATTCGAGGTTTGAGGCTTTCTTCCGCAGCGGGAAGAAAAAGCCAAGCACTCCACAGGAGTTTTTCTCCCACGAGCGGGAGAGTGGCGGCAGCCGATAGGAGGAAGCCGCGGGGGAAAGTGGCGGCAGCCCAAAGGGGGAACTCGCGGGGCAACGCGATCTCACCTGCAGCCGTTCGCCGGCGCGCGGAAGAGTGCGATAGCCGCACCTGCACATGTCACCAAGGGCGGAGCAATGGGTCAATCGTGCCCGATTCCTAGTCTCGCGATTTCGGCATCGAGCGTCGCGCGATTCACGGGCTTGCGCAGGAAACCATCGATGCCGGCCGCGCGACAATTGGCCTCCTCGTCGCCGCCGGAACGCGCCGTCAACACGATCAGCGGCAGGCGCTCCAAGCCGGCCTCGCCAGCTCGAATCATGCGCGCGAGCGCGTAGCCGTCGATACCGGGCAGATCAAGATCGAGCAGCGCCAGATCGAAGTGCCGACGCTTGAGCTCCGCCAGCGCCGCCAATCCATTCGGTGCGTGGCATGCACGGTGGCCGCTGTTTTCGAGCAGGCCCGCGATGACGCGTGCGACCGTCACATCGTCCTCGATCACGAGGATATCGAGGTCGGGCTGATGCGCGGGCGCCGACAACGTCGCGGACGCTTCGGCAGGCGACGCATCGGCGATGGTTTCTTCCAGCGGCAAGCGCACCACGAAGCGGCTGCCGCCGGATTCGCTATCGATTTCGATGGTACCGCCCATCAGCTCGACCAGTTCGCGGCAGATGGCCAGCCCAAGGCCGCTTCCACCGTGGCGGCGCACGACACTGCCGTCGGCTTGCTCGAACCGCTTGAACAGTCGCGCTCGCACCTCGGCGCTCATGCCCGGGCCGGTGTCGCTAACGCTCAACACGATCCCATGAGGCTCGGCACGAGCGAGCGCCAACTCGACTCCACCCTGCTCGGTGAACTTGAGCCCGTTGTGGACCAGATTGAGCAACACTTGCTTGAGCCGGAGCGCATCGCCGAGCACGCGCTTCGGCGCATCCGCAGTGACGGTCATGTCGAGTGCCAATCCCTTGTGCGAGGCGAGCGGCTGTTGCAGCGCGATGACTTCGCGCAACAACACGCGCGGATCGAACGGAAGACGTTCGAGCGCGAGCTTTCCCGCGTCGATGCGCGCGAGATCAAGGCTGTCGTTGACCTGCCGCAACAGCAGTTCCCCGGATTGCCGGATCGCGCCGGCGTACTCGGCCTGCCGCGCATCGAGCGGCGTGCCGAGCAGCAGTTCGGTCATGCCGAGTACGGCGGTGAGCGGCGTGCGTATTTCGTGGCCCATGGTTGCGAGGAAAACCGACTTGGCCTCGTTGAGCTGCTCGGCATTGCGCTGCCGCTCCTCTGCAAGCTCCAGAACATGTCGTCGCCGGATGCGTGCGCGCGACGCCCCGAGCACGGCCGCCGCTGCGAGCAACGCGAGCACGGCATACAAGAGGTACGCCCACGGCGTGGCCCACGGTGGAGCGGCGACATGGATGTGCAGCGGCGGATCGAGCGAACCCCACACGCCGTCTGCATTGGCCGCCTGGATCTTCAACGTGTAATCGCCCGCGCCAAGCTGCGAATAGATGCGCTCGCCGTGATCGCTCGCGACCCAGTCAGGATCGAATCCGGCCAGACGAAACCGGTAGCGATTGGCGGCAGCGTTGGCATACGAAAGCGCGCGCACGCGCACATCGAGATCCCGGTCGCCGTAGCGCAACGCGATCGGCTCGCCCTGTTGGGCGCTGGCCCAATCCAGACTCGCCTGCTCGCGATCGCGGCGCACACGCAGGCCGACAATCCGAACCGGAGGAGGCGGCAGGTTGAGCTGCAGCGACATCGGATCGAAACCGACCAAACCCGCGAGCGTGCCGGCATAAAGGCTGCCATCGGGGCCGCGTGCGAGTGCGCCGACCAGGAATTCCTGGCTCGGCAGCCCATCGTCTGCCCCGAAATGACGCAGCTCGCGCGTGCTTGCATCGATGCGCCACAAACCGCGCGGCGAAGTGACCCAGACGCTGCCATCGCGTGCCACCGCGATGTCGCCACCGCTCAGCGTCGGCCAACCGTCGTCGGCAGCCAGGCGTTCTGCGAGCTGCAACGTGTCGCCGCGCAACCGGTAACGCTCGAGCGCGCCCTGGCGATGCAGCCATAACGATCCATCGGCAGCGAACGCGATCGAGAGGATCGGATCGTGAGGCGATCCGTCCACGCCGATGAAGCGATCGCGCGCCGGTTCGTAGCGCTCGACGCCGGTCGCCGTCGCCGCCCAAGGGCGTTGAGCCGCATCGAGGACCAGCGAGGTGACGTCGGCATTGCCGAGCGTATGCCCGGCCGGCGTGTAGCGCGCGAGGATTCGCGTCTGGTCGCCCGCGATATGGGCAATGCCGCCGCCATGCGCGCTGGCCCAGATCGAACCGTCCGTCGCGCGAACCAGATGATCGACATATCCCGGCGGCAAGGCATCGACATGCAGCGCATCGACCGGCAGCTCGATCGCATTCGCGTTGCCGAGGCTGACCAGTCGCAAGCCTTCGGCGTGACCGATCCACAAGCGGTTGTTGGCTGCGGGCAGGATCGACCAGACCAGATGCGCGGCGCCGTGCAGGCGCTCGCCCCAGTGCGCGATCTGACCGCTTGCCGGATCGATGCGGTCGAGGCCGTCGCTGCCGCTGGCCGCCCAGATGGCCCCGTCCGCATCCACGGCCAGCGCAGGTACGCGCGAAGCCGCCAGACTCGACGCATCGCCGATGCGATGGCGGAAGCCGGAAAAATTGCGCCAGTGCGGCGCCAGCCGCGCAACGCCGCCATCGAACAAGCTGAACCACATGCCGCCCTCGGCATCGGCGAGGATACTGGTCACGCGCGTCCCGGGCAGCGCTCCCGGCACGCCCTCGGCCGGTTCGAAACGATGCAGCCCGGTCGCATCGAGGCGCGCCAACCCATGATAGGTACCGATCCACAACGCGCCGCCGTGATCATGCGCGAGCGACACCACGGCCAGCGGCGGCGTGGCAGGCGCGACTTCTTCGCGATAGCGAAGGTCGGCATCCACCCTGAACAATCCCTTGCGCGTGCCGACCAGCATGCTGCCATCGCGTTCCGCGGCGAAAGCCAGCACGAACGAGCGACCGGGTCGCGCATCGAGTGGCGGGATATCCACGTGCACGATGTGCCCATTGCCTTCGCGCACGTCGAGTCCGACATCGGTACCGATCCACAGGCGTCCCGTCTTGTCGCCAGCGAGTGCGAGCACCGTGCTCGAGCGCAGCGATCCCGGCGTATCCGCATCGTGATCGACGTGCAGGAAGCGTCCGTCCGGCTCCAGCCGATTGAGACCACCGAGATAGGTGCCGATCCAGATCGCACCCGAGCGGTCCTCGGCCAGCGCCCAGACATCGTCGCTGCCGACCGTGGCGAGATCGTTCGGCACATGACGCCAGTGATGGAAGTGCTGGCCGTCCGGATCGAGCCGGTTGAGCCCGGTCGAGTCGCCTCCGCACCACAGGCGGCCTTTCGAGTCGATCAGCAGCGCGGAAATGTCGTTGGCCGCGAGCGAGCCCGGATCGGCAACGACGTTGCGATAAACGCGGAAGTCGACGCCGTCGTAGCGCGCGAGTCCGTCGTGCGTGGCAAACCAGACGAATCCACTGCGATCCTGCGCGACCTGGTTGACGACGCTCGATGGCAATCCGTCGTCAACGCCGAGCGCCGCGAACTGCGGCGCGGCAGGCGGCGGCCCGGCACCGGCCGCAAGCGACAACGCGAGCAACGGCAACGCAAGCATTCGGCACATGCGATTTCCCCCCGCGGTGTGTGCGCAGCATCCGTCACCGCATGGTGCCACGTGCAGGCGCCGCGTGGAACGACGCACCGGTATGGGTGCGGACAAAGCCAAATGGAGCCAGTGTTCGCGGACAAGGGCTGATGAAGGCAACGCGTTTGCGTTGCCGCATGATCAGCCCCGTTCGGCTGCCACCACGTTGCCCCGCTTGCGGGGGAAAGACTCGACCTTGCCGCGTGGATCTCTTCGCTCTCCCGGAACGGCGCGATCTTGCGACGCGTCAGCCGCTCCTTTCCGGTGAAGCGGGGATTGAGCCGGGCTTGACCCGCGCCATCCAGCCCTCGCGCGTTTCATCAGCTCCGCTGTTCGCGCCCGCTCGTTCGACCGCGGTAATGCGCCACTGCTGCGCGCCGGCGAACGACCGCGCAGGCTGTGCAGACGGGGCTTGCGAGCGCAAGGACAAGGGTGAGCTGCGTCCACAGGGCGGAAGGAGGCGAGCGTTGCAGGCGCGTGGACGGACGGAGCCGATTGCCCAGCCTCTTGGGTGGTCGCTGTCAAGCTGCCCGACTGCCTGCCTTCGCGTGACAGGTCACACCCTTTCGCTGCCGCCACTTGCGCTTTCGCTCCTACTCTTTACCCTGCGCTGCGTCATGCCGCGTTCCCGCCTTCCGCTGCGATTGATCTTCCTTGCCGTCCTCGCGCTCGTCGTCGCGTTGTTGCTCGGGCTCCTCATTGGCGCGCTCAATGGACTGATCGCGTTCTACCAGCGCGTGGTCGACCTGCCGGTGTGGCTGCGCTTGCCGCTGATCTGCCTCGTTGCGCTCGCGCTGCTGTTGCTCGCGTGGCTGGTGTGGCGATTGTTTCGGCCGGGCGGCAACGTGTCGCGCAAATCGCGCGCACCGCCGACGCGCGCAGCGGTCGAGCAACGACTCGATGAGTTGCGACAGCGGAAAGCCGAAACCCATGCGCTCGACAGGGAGCTTGCCGAGATCGATCGGCGCCAGGCGAGCGGCGAGCTCTACGTTGCCTTGTTCGGGGAGATCAGTACCGGCAAGTCCAGCCTGATTCGCGCGCTCGCGCCGGACACGGGGCCGGCGGTCGACGTGCGCGGTGGCACCACGCGCGCGGTCGCGCACTATCGCGGAAAACTGCCGGATGGCCGCGAGTTGATCCTGGCCGACGTGCCCGGCAGCGCCGAAATCGACGGCGACGCGCGCGAGCGGCTCGCACGCGAAGAAGCGTTGCGCGCGCACGCGGTGGTCTATGTCACCGCAGCCGATCTCACGCGCGCGCAATCCGTCGAGGTTGACTGGCTGGCCGGCTTTGGCAAGCCCCTCGTGATCGCCTTGAACAAGGCGGACCTTTTCGAGGACGACGAACGCGCGGCACTCCTCAAGACTGTTGCCGAACACACGCATGGCCGCGTCGATGCGGTTGTTGCGATCAGCGCGGGCGGCAACGAACGCTATGAGCGCACGCTCGCCGATGGCCGCATCGAGCGCGTCGAGCGCGAACGCACGCCGGATATCGCGAACCTCGTCGCCGCGCTCGATCGCCTGACCCGCGGCGGCGCCGCCGCGCTGGAACCGGCGCGCCAGGCGGCGCTGCTCGCGAGTATCGATGCGCGTGGCGACGAACTTGCGCGCAGCGCGGCAGCACGCGAATCCGAAGCCACGGTGGCGCGCTACACGCGGCGCGCGATCGTCGGCGCGCTGGCGGCCGTGGTGCCGGGCAGCGACATCCTGATCCAGGGCGCACTCGGTACGGCGCTGGTCCGCGAGCTTGCGCGCATCCACGGTGTGCCGGTTCGCGACATCGACATCGACGCGTTGCTCAAGCGCATTGGCCTTACCGTGCGCAACACCAGTGCGCTGGTGCTTGCGATCGCCGGCAATGCGCTCAAGGCATTTCCCGGGTTCGGCACGCTCGGGGGCGGCGTGCTGCACGCAATTGCCTATGGTCTCGTGTTCGACAGCCTCGGTCGCGCCCTCGCCGGAATGCTCGCCGAGCATGCGACGCTCGATGCGGCTGATGCCGAACGCCGCGTGCGACGCCTCCTGGCCGAACCGGCGCGGGAACGCGTCGAACGCGTGACGCGCATGGTGCTCGACGTCGCGCGCACTCGAAACAAGGGCGACGAGTGATCATGTCGATGCGCTCGCGCAGGCAACAGCAGGAACTGGCGCGCGATGCCGCTTTTTGCCAAGCTCGCCGCATGCCGCGCTTCCGCACCACGTTCCTGGCCATGGTGACCGTTACTTCGGCAATGGCAGTCGCCCATGCCGCGCCACAGACGTACCGCTTCGACCCGGTGCACACGCAGGTCTGGTTCAGCACGTCGCACGAGAAGTTCTCCCATCCACAGGGCCGCATCCGCATCGCGAACGGCTGGTTCCAGTTCGATCCGGATGACTGGACCACGGCGCGCGTCGATGTGGTGCTGGATCTGGCAACTCTCGATCTCGGCGATCGCGGCTGGAATGAAGCCGTCAAGTCAAACCGGTTCCTGGATGTCGGCCAATGGCCGAGCGCGCACTATGTCAGCCGTAGCGTCGAGAAGACCGGAACCAATCGTGGCGTGATCCACGGCGATTTGAAGCTGCACGGCATGACCGCACCGGTGGATGTCGCATTCACGCTCAACGGCATCGGCTACGACGTGTATGCGATCAGCCGCAAGGCCGGGTTTTCGGGCAGCGCGACGCTGAGCCGATCGCGCTTCGGCATGACCGCGTATCCGAAAGTGGTGGGCGACGAGGTGAGCGTGCACCTGGAGATCGAGGGCGAACCCGAGCGCTCGACGGCAACGCACGCGGCCGGATCACACTGACATGGCGCTCAGAAGCGACGCAGCGCACTGGGGATCGCTGGCCAAGGTTTTCCACTGGCTGATCGTGTTGGCGATCCTGGTGCAGGGCAGCGTCGGGCTGATCATGGTCAACCTGCCGCGGCGCCCTTCGATCATCCCGGTCTACAGTTTTCACAAATCGCTCGGCCTCACGATTCTCGCGCTCGCGTTGTTGCGCATCGTGTGGCGCATCCTCGATCGCCACCCTGCGCCGCCTTCTGCAATGCCGCGCTGGCAAGTCATCGCCGCGCGGGCAAGCCACGTCCTGCTGTACGTGTTGCTGTTTGCGGTTCCGCTGTCGGGCTGGCTGTTCGATTCGACCGCGAGCCTGCGCCCGTTGTTCTGGTGGGGCATCATCAGGATGCCGAATCTGACCGGCGGCCCACTCCCGGCGTGGAAGGAAGCCGCGGCGAACCTGCACGCGACCTTGTTCTGGACGCTGTTCGCAGTCGCCGCCCTGCATGCCGCAGCCGCGTTGAAGCATCATCTGATCGATCGCGACGACGTGTTGCGACGCATGTTGCCGGGTCGGCGCGACGCGGTACCTTCAACCGAGAATTGATCACGGAGATCCGATCATGACGCGCTTCGCCATCGCATTGCTCCTGCTGCTGCCGCTCGCCGTGAACGCGCGCGACTGGACCGTCGACGGCGCCCAGAGCACGTTGGGCTTCAGCGGTACCTATCAGGGGGAAACCTTCAACGGCACGTTCAAGAAATTCGATGCGACGATTCGATACGACGCGGCAAACCTTGCGAATGCGAAATTCGACGTGACGGTCGACATGGCCAGCGTCGATACGAAAAGCAGCGAGCGCGACCAGACGCTGGCCGGATCGGGATTTTTCGAGACGAGCAAGTTTCCCACCGCACATTTCGTCACCACGACTTTTTCAAAGAACCCCGATGGCAAGGTGCAGGCCAAGGGCAACCTCACGATCCGTGGCAACAGCAAGCCGGTTACGTTGAACGTCACGTTCTCGGCTTCCGGCGACGATGCGACGCTCGACGTTGCGGCCATGCTCGATCGACTCGATTTCGGGCTCGGCAGCGGATCGGACTGGGCCGATATCGGCGAGCAGATTGCGGTCAAGGGACATCTGCTCCTGCATGCCAAACCGTAACGCACGCCGCACGCACGCAACTCGGAGAGACTGCACTGGGCTCGCGACGGTCGCCGTGTGCGCTCCGCGCGTGAACGGACGCTGTGATTTCACCAAGCCGCCGATCACGCTCGAAGTGCATGGCATGCCGGCAGTTCGATCGAACTTGTGATCGATGGCTCTGCGCACCGGCATGACCGAACGCCTTTCCATCTGGCAGCGCCTGCGCACTCCCTTTGGCCGCAGGAAAATGCCCGCACCGGGTATCGTCGCCGGCGATGGTGGACGGCACCATCGCGTGCAGGCGACCACGAGCCTGCGCGCATTGCTTGACGATCCGCACATCCCCGATGCGGTTCGCTCTTCGCTGGCCACGGATTTCGCGCGGCTCGAATCGATGCTGGCCAAACTCGAAAGCGGCGAATTGCATCTCGCGGTGTTCGGCCGCGTCAGCGTCGGCAAGTCGGCGCTGGCCAACGCGTTGCTCGGCGAGGATGCATTCGAGGTCAATGTGCTGCACGGCACGACGCGCGAGGCCGCGCAACGACGCTGGCACGAATTCGCGCAGGGGGGAGTGCATCTCATCGACACGCCTGGCATCGACGAGCTTGATGGCGAAGCACGCGAACAACTTGCATTTGAAGTCGCGAGCGTGAGCGACCTGGTCATCTTCGTGGTCGACGGCGACATGACCGTGCGCGAGCGCGATGCGCTGACCTTGCTGGCAAGAACCGAGCGTCCGTTGCTGCTCGCGCTCAACAAGGCCGACCGCTATGGCGACGACGAGCGCGAGGCGCTCCTCGAAAAATTGCGCGAGCACGCACGCGGATGCGTTCGCGCGGAAGATGTCGTCGCGGTCAGTGCTCGCCCCGCCCCGCTCAGGCGCGTGCAGGTGGATAGCGCCTCGCGCGAACACGAAGAGCATGTCGCGCAACCGCCCGACATCGACGCCTTGCGCCAACGTCTGGTCGCGGTGCTCGAGCGCGAGGGGCAGACGTTGGCCGCACTCAATGCAAGCCTGTTCGCCGGGCGGCTGTCCGATCAGGTCGCGGCGCGCATCGCGGCAGCGCGGCGCGATCTCGCGACGAAAGTCATCCGCCAATACTGCCTCGCCAAGGGCGTCGCGGTCGCGCTGAACCCGATCCCGGTCGCCGACCTGCTCGCCGCCGCCGCACTCGACGGCGCACTGGTGATGCACCTGGGTCGCGTCTATGGCTTGCCGCTGACGCGCAGCGAGGCCGGCACGTTGATCGCGACGATCTGCGCACAACTCGCCGCGTTGATGGGCGCGATCTGGGGGGTGCATCTGGTCGCGTCGGCGCTCAAGGGCATCAGCGCGGGCATGTCGACCGTGGTGACCGCCGGAGCGCAAGGCGCACTCGCCTGGTACGCGACCGAACTGGTCGGCCGCGCGGCCGAGCGCTATCTCATCGCCGGCAAATCCTGGGGCGACAAGGGCGCCAAGCGCGTCGTCACCGAAATTGTCGAAAGCCTCGATCGCAATTCGATCCTGCGCGAGGCGCGCAGCGAGATTCTCACAAGGTTGCGTGGCGGCGCCAACCCGGAACGGCCATAGCCATTCGGCATCGACTTCGAACCGACTGGCTTCAATATGGATGGAGTCGTGGCCTGACTTGAGCCTTGCCGTTTAATGGGTCGCCATAAACAGCGGCTACCGCGGCTCAGCGTTGCTGGTGTGGGGGATTGGCGACAACCTGCCTCCGAATGGGTGCCGGCTGCTGCCGGGCCACAGCTCACCTGAACATCCTCATGGCGCCTCTTGACGATCCCGCCCACTCGTACTGGCTCGCCGGCGGCTGCGTCATGAGCGGACTGGACCATGAACTGATTTGAATGTTGCGACAGCTGAACGCTCAGGTTTTTTCAAAGGCTTCAAACTTGCGGCGCTCACCAAGCAGGGAGCCAACACGGATACGGGTTGGCTCCCTGCTACCGAGTGCTCCCGTGCGTTGGACGCGCGTTCGGTCGCCCCCGGTTCTCGGTCACTACGGCAATTCGAATCCATTCTGGAAGATGATGGGAGGCGCCTGGACCTCGAGTGCCCCGATGTCCGTTGCGGCTCCGACCACGCGCGCGAAACCTGCACCCCGCTGATCGAACTCCAGGTCGTCGATATTGTTCCCCATATCGATTGCCGGACTGCCATCGCCCAGGGCATGAGTAAGAGTGGGTCCGCCACTGTCCGCGAGCGGTTGCAGTAACGGATCGCTTGACAGCGTATCGCCGGGAACATCGGGCCGCGTCATCGGCAAGGTTGTTCGCGCCGGTGATCGTGACGTGCTGTTGCCGCCGATATCTGCGGCGAAATTCGGCATGGTGGCCGTGTTATTCGCGATCGACATGCTTTGCAGTTCGAGGGGATAGCCGCCCGGGACGAAAATTCCACCGCCGCCGTAGCCACCGGTGTTGAACGCGATCGTGCTGTTGTGCACAGTCAAGGCACCCGCTGCCAACAAGCCGCCGCCGCTGCCATAAGCGGTATTGCCGGAAATGTGCTGTCGCTGATTTGGATAGCGCCGATTGCGAGCGCACCGCCGCCCCCGCCGTAATAATTGGCGACGCTGTTGGAGATCGTGCTGGCCGTAATGGTAAGGCTCTGCGTGGCAAACACGCCGGCGCCTTCGCCTATGTACGCGGGAGGCGAACCGACCAAGCAGGCGGTCACGGTCGAGTCGGCAAGCGTGACGCTGCCGCTCGAATAGATGCACCCGCCATCAGGATAAGGGCTCCCGCCATCGTAGCGGCCATGGGCAATGGTCAACTTGTCGATCGCAAGCGTACCGGCGCCGTAGTGCGCAATTACGCTGTCCGCGTCAGCGCCGTCGATCGTCAGGGTTTGCGCGCCCGGGCCTTGCAGTGTCAGATCGTCCACGTCGACCGCGACCGCGCCCTGGGCCAGCGTGATCGTGCTGCAGGTCAGCGCACTCAAGTCGATCGTGTCGCCATTCGCCGCGCTGGCAACGACCGTGCGCAAGGTGCCCGCGCCGCCATCGTCATCGCAATTCGTCACAAGCAGCGTGCCGGCAGGACGTGACGACGATGTGGAAAGAACCTTGGCCGGCGCGCGTGCGCGCAGGCGACCACCCTCGGCAAGGGTTTGCCGGATCCGGGCGAGCGCAGTTGCCGGACGGTAATGCGTGCCTGCAGCACCCGGCGACATGCGCGCATCGCGCGCGAGGACGGAACCACCTGCAACCGCCAACGCGACACTCAAACAAGCCACGAGCGGTTTGACGCGAAACCCATTTTTCGACGTGCTGGTACGCCCATTCATGACGATTTCCTCGATCGATTCAAGGTACTTCGGCGAGATGCGCGATACCGTTCGCGCCGATCCGGATGCCGCCAACCGGGCCAGCGGCGCGCCGATCCTAGCACCAGCCAAAGGCGACGGAGCATGTTTTGCCCCCGCCCGCGGGAAGTCGCAGATCGTTGGTTCGGCTGTTGGACGGAGTCAAGGGAATCGGCCCATCGATCTGTAAGGAGACGCTGCCGGTGACATCGGTCAGCCAGTAGTGCCGGTCCTGGCTGAGCGCGAGCGATTGGCTGACGGTCGCGAACGTATACCTGAGCGCCGGGCAAACGGACGCCAAGCGAAGTTCGACACTACCGAGGTCCGACTTCCGGTCCCGGTTGGGGCGACTTGGACTTCGGTGATGCGCCCCTCCGTATCGCGGGTGTACTCGACGCGCGCGCCGTCCGGATAGTCGATCGCGCTCAGGCGGTCGGCCAGATCGTATGCACAGCCGACCAGTTAGGTGCCGCCCTCTGCGCCTGGGTCCTCTCGATCACATTGCCGCGGTGATCGTTGTGGTATGTGGTGCTGCCGAATGCTGCAAAGCTGACCCGACTCGCGGATCCTCCGACCTCATCAGCTGCAGATCCAAAGATAGACCCCGTCTTGACTCGTCTCTTCAGTTGCGCGCATGCGGAATTCCTGACGATGCGGATGTAATCCGCCACAGAAAGCGCCCGGTGCCGTCGTCCGCGATGAAGTAGAACGCGCCTCGGTAACCCAGGAAGTAAGCGGGCGCCGCGTCGGCCAGACCGGGATTGAGATCCTCGACGAGGTGCGCACCCGCAAGCGAATGATCCAGCTGCCAGAGCTCGTAGCCCAGGTAGGGCACGCCTCGTAAATTTTGGGTGGCTGAAAAGTAGACTCTGCCCGCGTAGGCGAAAAAGGCGTGATAGAAAGGCGCGAAGGTGAAACCATCGATGCGTGTCAGTTGAATCGTTCCGCCCGCCGTGCCGTCCGAACGCCAGACATTGAGGCCATTGGTAAACGCCCAGAAGTAGAGGTCCCTGCCGAGGCAGGTGAGCAGGCCGGACGCGCCAGGCGCTACTTCGTGTGTACCTTCGACGGTCCCGTCGCTCGCCCAAAGTTGCGAGCCCGCACCGAAGTAGAGCGCGCCGTTGCACGCGACGAAGTTCGGATCGAAGCCGAGGGCGACGGCGGTCAATGGATAGGTTCCCGCCGTCGTGCCGTCCGTGGTCCATAGGTGATACTGCTCCTCTTGGGCGATGTAGTAGACCCGGTTGCCGAACGGCATGAGGATGGGGGAAATTGCTTCGCCGGGTGGCGTGTCTCCCGTGCGTTCTGTACCTTCGGGCGTCCCGTCCGAACGCCACCAGCCGCCCTCGTTCGTGCCTGACGCATAGAAGAACAATGCATCGCGGTAGACGATGAGGCCAAGCGGCCCCGAACCTTGCGCACCGGGTACTACATCGACGGCAAGGCGAGTGCCCTCAGGCGTTCCGTCGGTGACCCAGAGTTCGGCGCCATGCGCGCCATCGTCCGCGGTGAAGTAGATGGCGCCGCGGTACTCGGTGAATTGTCCCGCGCTCGAATTCTGTTCACCGAAATTGAGATCCCCGAGGCGGTACGTGCCGGCACTTGTCCCATCGGAGACCCAAGGCTCCGTCCCGTATGCGGGATCTGCAACGTCGAAATAGGCGCGCGGTCCGTTGATCTTCACCGCACCCGGCACCTGGTAAAAGACGATGCCGAGGTTCTGCTTCAACACCTCTGTGCCTTCGCGCGTCCCGTCGGTGGCGATGAGCGCCGTCTGCCCCTTGTAACTACCCACGAAGATCAGTCGGGTGCCCAAGACGTGCAGTTCGCCACTGGCTTGCACGCCGGGTCCCAAGGGGACTCGTTCGGGGACCTGCGCATGGACCGCCAATGGCGTGAGGATTCCGCAGAGCGCAACGCCGGCCGCACACAACCGACACAGTGCTCGCTTGAGAGCGATTCGCGTAAGCACAAACGCCACCTCCGCTTGCGCGCGGTAAGGGGAATTCTCCAACAACCAGCGCTTGCACAGGGGCTTGGGGTTTATCAGCAGCTTGCGTTCCATCATCGTAGTACGGGCCGCGCTTCCCGGCAGCGAAGGGTCAGATGTATCTTCGTAGCACGAGTGCGGCGCATGCCAAAGGCAAGCCGGCGATAAGCGTTCACGGCAGTGATTCCCCGTCAAAACCATCGGTAAACACGGTTTCGTAGTCGGCAAGGACGCGCAGCACCGCGAAATGCGGCGTGTTGTCGGGGCCATCGTCGGGCAGGCTACCCGCGACGACGAGTTTGCCGTCGGATTGCAGCACCGTTCGACCGGCGCTGAAGTGGCGACCGTCGGAAACATCGACGACAACGATACCGCCGTTACCGAAATCGACATCCGGCTGGCCCTGCGCGTCGAAGCGGGCAAGGACCACGCCGCGACCACTGCCGTTGAAATCCGTGACCGCGCCGGCCAGTAACCATCCGCCGCGCGTGTCTCGCTTCAACAGCGTCATCGTCGCAAACAGGTCTGCGGGTAGTGAAGGCGTCACGGCGAGACCGCCGGCGAACGTATCGTCAACCGTGCCGTCGGCGTTGAGACGCACAAGAAATGGCGTGTCGGGTCCATTCGCGCCAAAGCTTCCCGCCACCATCATGCGGCTGCTGGCAAGCGCGTAAGCTGCGCCTGCCTGGCCATTCGCCAGATTCAACCGCACGCGTCCGTTGGCGAACGGCCCAAAGCCGGCGTCAAACTGGCCATCGGGATTGGCACGGTAAATAGCTGCGTCCTGTGGAAAAGGATTCGAGAAGGCACCCGTGACAATGACACGGGCATCGGAGTCGAGCGTCAGTCCGAGCGCGAAGTTTTGCTTGCTGCTGCGCGGAGGGGGAATGGTGGGATCGGTCCACAGAACCGACTGATAGCGGCCCATGCCGTAGAAATCAGTATCCAGCGCGCCCTCTGCGGTCAGCCGAGCCAGTCCAAGCCAGTACTCAAGCGCTGTCTCGCCAGAAAATTGTTCGAATACCAGTCCTCCGACGAGGATGCGATCAGACGCATCCAGACTGAGGATCAGGCCTTGATCACGTACGACGAAGGTATCAAAACCGAAATGCGCAATTCCGCCGCTGCCGAAGTCGAAGTCGAGCTGACCCGATGCATCGATTTTCGCCAACGCGAACTGTGAATTGAATCCGCTCAAGCCAAAATGCGCCTCGCCGAGACTCACGACGGATCCATCGGCCAGCACCGCGAGATCATTCACCGCGTCATCGCTGCTGCCACCGATCCCGTCCAGATCGAAGTCGATCAGTCGAAAACCGCCGCTGTCCGTTGCGTAGGTCGCGTCGAGCGTGCCGTCGTGAAGCAAACGGAACAGGGCGAAGTCCTTGTCTTCGAACGGTCCGATCGCACTGCCACCAACCAGAATGCGCCCGGATCCATCCAGGCCCACGGCATTCGCCTGCGCCGCTCCGGCAGCCCACGGGATCTCGACGATGCCGCCGTTGCCGAACGAAGGATCGAGCATGCCGTCTCCCGCTTGTGTTGCGACGGGAAACAATGCAACCAGAAACACCATAGACAGGATGCGCATAGGCCACCTCCCGACCGTTACACGCATCGCTCCATGTTAGCGCTCGCTCGGCGCGGATGCACGGACGCCGCTGGACCTCACTTGTGCATTTGACGCGGCGATCCGGTAGCCGCATCTGCGCCGGGCGCAGCTCCGGAACAGTGGCTGCCGACAAGATCGTGCGCATCGTCGAGTCGTCCCACTCTTCGATCCAGCCAGCCGGTGATCTCGTCGCGCAACGGCGCGGAAGCCCTGTCAAGACTCTGGACGCAGGCAAACGCGTAGAGATACACCGCGCCTGCACGATGCGCATTCGGCGTCGAAAAATACGGATCGGTCAGGACGAAATTGCCATTCGGCAGCAGCGCAACCGCGGCGCCGAACAATTCGCTTCCGGGCGGCCCTTGGATGTCGATCTGTCCGGCCAGCGCGAGACCCGATGCCGCAACCAGGGCCGCAGCAAGAACCCCTCCAGCGCGAACCGGCGCCCGTGTACCGAACGGTGTCGGCGTCATCTCGCTGCCCCCGTTCACTGCAATGGCCCCGAGTGTCGCGCAAGTCGGCGCCGGTGGCTGCCAAGAGGGCGGCGCGGCCTGACCGGGTGTCTGCGAGACGCAAGCCGTGTCGGCAGTCGGCTCAACGCTATGTGCTCGCCCCTTGCGTGGCGAGCCAGAGACGCACCGAAACCGCGTCGAACGGCCATTGCAGTTCCGTACGCGAATCGACGTCACGCAGCACGGGCACGCGGTCGCCATAGATCGCTTCGAGTCGCACATCGTCATCGATCCACACCGCCTCGAAATCCGGTGCGTGCGCTGCCGCGAGTACCGCGAGCGCCTGGTCGCAGAGCGGGCAATCGTCGCGCTGATAGAGGATGAGATGCATGCCTGGCGCTGAATACTGGGGGCTGAAGAGCCGGAAGTCGAAAACCGGGGCGTAGAATAACGGCAACTTCGTCCCAAGCTCTGTGTCATGGCTGTCAGCGTATTCGACCTGTTCAAGATCGGCATCGGTCCGTCGTCGTCGCACACGGTCGGGCCGATGCGCGCTGCGGCGCGATTCGTTGCGCGCTGGATCGACGAGCCCGGCCTGATCGATCGCGTCGCGCGCATTCGCGGCGAGTTGTTCGGATCGCTCGCGCTGACCGGGCGCGGCCACGGCACCGACAAGGCTGTGCTCTGCGGGTTCGAGGGCGAACTCCCCGATCGCATCGATCCGGACTCGATCCCGGAACGCCTCGAACGAATCCGCGGCAGCGGGCTGATCCGCCTCGCCGGCAAACGCGAGATCCCGTTCGACGAGAAGACCGACCTGGTGTTCAACAAGCGCCAGAAACTACCGTTCCATCCGAACGGCATGCGCTTCACCGCGTTCGATGCAAAGGGCAAGGAACTCGCGACACGCGATTATTATTCGGTCGGTGGTGGCTTCGTGGTCAATCACGACGAAGCAGCCGATGATCGCATCGTCGCGGACACCACGCCGCTGCCGCATCCGTTCCACTCGGGCGATGAGATGCTCGCAATGTGTGAAGCGAGCGGCAAGAGCATCGCCGCCATCACGCTGGAAAACGAAATGTCGTGGCGCAGCGAAACCCAGGTCCGCGACGGGTTGCTCACGATCTGGCAGGCGATGCAGGACTGCGTCGCGCGCGGCATCCGCGAGGACGGCACGCTGCCCGGCGGGTTGCACGTCAAGCGCCGCGCGCCCGCGCTCGCCAGGTCGCTCGCCGAACGCGACGACGACAACAACGATCCGCTGACCGTCCTCGACTGGGTCAACCTGTTCGCGCTTGCGGTCAACGAGGAAAACGCCGCGGGCGGACGCGTCGTCACCGCGCCGACCAACGGCGCCGCGGGCATCGTGCCGGCTGTCTTGCATTATTACGAGCGCTTCTGCCCGCGCGCGAGCGACGACGGCATCATCGATTTCCTGCTGACCGCGGGCGCAATCGGAATTCTCTACAAGGAAAATGCATCGATCTCGGGCGCCGAAGTCGGCTGCCAGGGCGAGGTCGGCGTGGCGTGCTCGATGGCCGCCGGAGGCCTCGTCGCAGCGCTCGGCGGCAGCATCTACCAGGTCGAGAACGCGGCCGAGATCGGGATGGAACACAACCTCGGCCTGACCTGCGATCCGATCGGCGGTCTGGTGCAGATTCCGTGCATCGAACGCAATGCGATGGGATCGGTCAAGGCGATCAACGCGCAACGCATGGCGATGAAGAGCGACGGCAAGCACCGCGTCTCGCTCGACAAGGTCATCAAGACCATGCGCGACACGGGCCGCGACATGAAGGACAAGTACAAGGAGACGTCGCGTGGCGGCCTGGCGGTCAACGTGATCGAGTGCTGAGCACGCGCGGTCAACGTCACCATCTCCCCGCTCGCCGGTTTACGGCTCGCCCTCAACATCGGCGGCATGCGATCCAACGCATGCCGCTGGCGTTTCGACCTCGCGCGGCGGTCTCGCGCGGTCAACGTGACCGAGTGCCGGCTGCGTCGGGCTCTCGTGGCAAATCAACGCGCACACCAGCGTTTCGAATCGGGCCACGCCGAACTGTAGCGCGCGTTCTCCGCGCGAAATTTGCAACGACGCTACGAAATGGACTTGGCGCACCGCGTGCGGTGCAAAAACCGACTCCAACCCGGCGTCGCGGAGCCAATCGATCCGGGCGCTCCTGCGGCCGATGCAAATCAAATGCGCTCGGCGAGTTCGCCACGTCCCAGCCACCACGCGATGCCGGCACCGGCGAGCAGCCAGCCGATCACCTGCTCGAGGCCGCTGCCGATCGTGAATTCGGTCGGAAACATGTACCAGTTCCAGTACGGCACATTGATCGCGAGCCACGCGAACAAACCGAGTCCACCCGCGGCGACTACGCGCCGGCCGAAACCGGACAAGGCCAGCGACAGCACCCACGCCGCAATCAGCGCGGCGAGCGTGACCGAGACGAACTGCTTGATCATGTTCGGAACCATGTTCGACATGATCGGATTGCCACCGGGCTGATAGACCACGAACGCGAACGCGCTGCTGCGATTCTGTTCGTTGAACGCCGCCATCGCCGCGTTGTCACTCATCTTCTCCGGCGCAATGCTCGGATACATGTAGACGCCCGGACCCGACGTCGCCGTAGTTGCCATAGCGCTCAATCCGGCCGGCTGATTGACCGGAAGCTTGACGCCCATCTCACCGATTGGAAGCACGGTATGGGCAATCGTGGTCCAGATGAACATCACGATGCCGCCGATGATTCCCGCAATCACGATACGCATCTCGTTCTCCCCTCATCCGGCCGACTGCCGCAAAGCGTATCTTGCCGCGCGCCGCGTCGCTCGGCAACGGCATATGCGCAATCATCGGGCGGCGCCCGCACGTCGACTTTCCGAGGACGAAATGGACCGCACAGCATCGTTCCAAGCGGCAATACGCCCGACCGGTAGACCAATGCCCCCAGACCAGCATCCTTGCGGGCCACGAAAAAGCCCGGCGCTGAGCCGGGCTTCTTCCGCAACGCAGGGACCAGGGCTTGCCGGTTACGGGCTCCCCTGCACCGCAACGGTCATGTGCAGGTCCGGCGACTGACCATTCGCTTCGCTGAAGACGATTTCGGCAAACACGATATTGGCCAACGCCGTCGTCGGCGTCGCCGTAATCGTCAGGGTCTGCGCTTCGCTCGGTGCGAGAGGCGGCAGCGCCACACTGTCAAAACCATCGCCGAAGACGCGCTCACCCGCGCCGGTGAATGCGAACGTCGAGGGTTCCACGACAATATCGACGCCGGAGGGGGCGTTGACCGTCGCCGTCCAGCTCGATGGTCCGTTCAATGTGTTCAGCATCGTGCGCGTCCAGCTGCACGAACCGGTGCAGCTGACATTGCGTACGCTCGGTATGTTGAGTGTCGTGGGATCGCCCCCGGTGTTCGGATTGGCGGCAACGAAATCATCGTAGCTCTCGTCCATCACGAATCCGGCGAGCGCGGCCTTCGTCAGATCCACGCGGCCGCTGCCGACGTCATCGATGGTCCACGGCGTCACGCCGTCTTCCTCGACTCCGTCCGCATTCGTCGCGGTCAGCTGCATGGCGGACTTGACCTCCTCGACGGTCCATTCCGGATGCACGGCGCGAATCAATGCGCCCGCTCCGGTGTTATGCGGTGTCGACATCGAGGTGCCGCTCAGGAACCCATAGCTGCCTTCCGAAGCAGTCAACGCGGCGTAAATATTCACGCCAGGTCCGCTGATGTCCGGCTTGGTCAGATTGGCCAGCGGTGCCGGCGTTGGCCCTCGGTAGCTGAAGTTGGCCAACACATCACCCTGGGTGTTGCCAACGGCAATCGGCACCACGTCTGCCGTCGCATCCGACGGATTAGCGTCGGCAAACGCCAGCAATGCATCGCCCTGGGCCATCGTGGTGCTGTACGCAGGCACATTCGGCGCACCGGTTGTGTCCATGTTGACGGTGCCCGCCACGTTGTTGCCGATCACGACCAGATCCGCCCCAGCATCGGCTGCGTTGGTGATTTTCTCGGTAAATGAACAGGTGCCGCGACGCAGCATCGCGATCGCGCCGGTGAACGTCCCGGCGGGAATGCCACCACTCGCGGTGCAGGCTTCAGGATTCGACGGATAAGACTTGATCGGGTGATCGGTGAGCGTCGGCGTCGACGACGCCGGAGTCGTGCTACCCGGGTTCAGCGGCACGCCGACGGTCTCTGGCGGTGGGCTGCCGGGACCGGTCACCGAAAGATTCGGTCCGATGATCTCGTCTTGCGTCGATGCGGCGACGCTCAGGAGCCACGGACCCCGGTGGTTGACCTTCCCGGTCGGATCGGTTTCACCGGTTTGCAGGTTGCCCGCGGCAGCCGCGACGAATACGCCGGCATTGACCGCATCCAGAAAATCGCGATCGTTGTCGTTCCATGGGCTGGTACCGCCCGAGATCGAAAAATTCAGTACGTCGACCTGATCGGCGATGGCATTCTCGATCCCCGCTGCGATATCGGCGCCGCCGCAGTTGGTCGTCTGGCAGACCTTGTAGCTGTAGAGGTACGCGCACGGCGCAACGCCGGACATGGTGATGCCGTCGGGAAGTGCAGGCGCCGGCACGGCGGTATTGTCGATCGTGTTGCCGGCGGCCGTGCTGCCTGTGTGGACGCCGTGGCCATTGCCTTGCGCGGCCTCCGGATCGGGACCATTGCAAAGGCCACCGCTGCTGGAACTGCAATCGACCGCCTTGAGTTTTGGATTGGAGTCGCTGAAGCCGCAAACCGGATCGTTCGCGAACGATGGATGCGTGCTGTACGTGCCGGTATCGAGGTCCGCGACGATGATGCCCTGGCCCATCGTGCCAGTCCCGTTCGGGGTAGCCGTGCCATCCCAGATCTTGTCGGCACCGATGAATTTGGGGCCACGATAGGTCGTGAGGTGCTCGATCGCTTCGGGCTTGACCGACCGGACCCCCGGCAACGTCGCGACGCGCGCCGCTTCGGCAGGGCTCAGCTCGGCGGAAATCCCGTTCCTCAGGATTTGATAGCTGTGTTTCATGTCCAGCGATCCGGACACTACCTGCCGGATCGCGGCGATGTGCTCGGTGCGTTTGCCTTGAAGAAACGCGCTGTAGGCCACCGCTGCGGGACTATGAACATCGAGCTTGCGACTATGGGTCTTTTCCGGCGCCGTAGCTGCCAGACCCTGGGTGCCGCCTTGGTAGTGAAGCAGGCCCGGTTCGACGAAGGTGATGATGTAGGTGCGGGGCGCTTCCTTGAGAACTGCGGTGTTGGCGCCTTGCGCCGGTGTCGCGATGCTGCCGCCAACGAGTGCAACCGCGACAGCCGAAGCCAGCGCAGAAACGCGTAACGATTTGCCCATGGTCTTGCTCCGTGAAAACAGAGGAATACCGTCGGGGTGCCCGACAGTCATGAAAGATTCAGTATGCGGCTGAACTTGGGTTTATAGCACTGCCGCTGAGGCGAATCCACCGCCTCTGGTCCTAGTCCTGAAGTTGAGGAACGGGCAAGCGCGGTTCGCAACTCGAAGCAGAGAAAAGAGTGGATTTCGAGGCGCGCCGGCGTCCCGTCTAATCGCGCTCGCATTTCGCGTCAGGCAAAGAACGCTTCGACCTCAGCGAGATCGCCTATCAGCGGCAAACGCAGCAGGCTCGGCATAAACGTGCGTCCGCAGCCGCATGTGGTCAGGCGCGGATCGCACAACATCAACACACCGCGATCGTGCACGTCACGTACCAGTCGCCTGGCGATCTCCTTCTACTATTTTTCGCCGCGTTCTCGTTTTTCGGGCGAACACACTAGGGCCAAGCCGCCTGACCCAAATAGCGAAAGCACGAGGATGGCCATGTACCAAGACGAAATCGCCGGCAGTGATACGGCGCCGCCGACGCTACCCGTCACGAGAGTGCCGCTGAGCTGTAGCGAGTTCTGCGTCCAGGTCACGTCGTAGCTCGGCGCCGCAAGAACACCAAGTTCGGCGACGACCTGATAAGGGACCGGAGCCATCGGAAGGAAGCAGCCCCTATCATCGAAGGGTGACGTGATCGAGATCGACGTCCCGTCTACTTGGACGGAAGCCGGCGGCAGGAATTCCAACTCGCATCCCGGCCCGTCGCTCCGACCGGAAACGACCGCCTCGAAGCCTCCCAGCGGAGAGCGTCGGAACGAAAGCGCCTCGTCCAACGCATGAGCCGGCGCAAAAGCCGACATCAGACCGACTACCAGTGCGATTTTCAACGCGGATCGCAGCATGGCGCTCCCCTCTTGCGATGCAACATTTCGACCATAGCACTGCGTGCCATTAAGTCAATCGCAACAAACGATCCCCTTTGCATGCGTCGCCGTGTCCGGCGCCGAATACGAGCGCGCGATGAGAGTGTAAAGAGTTCTCGGGTCTCAATCGCCCACGTGCCTTGCGCGCTACGCAAAAAAAGCCTCGACCTCGGCGAGATCGCGTGTCAGCGGCAATGGCGGCAAGCTCGCGAGAAACGTGCGGCCGTAGCCGCGTGACGTCAGGCGCGGATCACACAACATCAAGACACCACGATCGTGCACATCGCGTATCAATCGACCCGCACCCTGCTTGAGCGCGATCGCTGCCGACGGCACTTGCCAGTCGAAAAACGGATTGGCACCCGCTTCACGCAACGCATTGAGCCGCGCCACCAGCACCGGATCGTCGGGCGCGGCAAACGGCAACTTGTCGATCACGACGAGCGACAACGCTTCTCCGACCACGTCGACTCCGGCCCAGAAACTGGCGGCGCCGAGCAGCACACCATGGCCGGACGCGCGAAACTCGGTCAGTAACTGATGCCGTGGTGCGCTGCCCTGCACGAACAGTGGATACGGTACGCGGTCGGCCAGCAACTCGGCCGCGCGGCGCAGCGCGCGATGTGAAGTGAACAGCAGGAACGCGCGTCCACGCGAAGCGGCGAGCACCGGAAGCGTTGCGAGCACCACGCGCTCGGTGTAATCGGCCGCGCCCGGATCGGGCAGTCCGGAGGGCAGATAGGCCAGTGCCTGGCGCGCGTAATCGAACGGGCTATCCAGCGAAACAGCGACCGGGTCGTCGAGGCCAAGCTGCCGGGCGTAGTGATCGAAGCGGCCGGCGACCGACAACGTCGCCGACGTGAAGATCCACGCGGCGTGAGTTCGCGCACGCATTTCCCGCAACGGCTCGGCAAGGTCCAGCGGCGTCGCGTGCAACGCGAATCCGTGGGGAGTCATTTCGTACCAGTTGACCCAGCCCACCGCGTTGCCCTCGCGGAACTGGGTCAGGCGAGCCGTCTGCAACTCGATGCGTTCGAGGACACTGGCAAAGCCTCGGCTTCTGTCGGCGTGCAGCCCGACCGCTTCGGCCAGGGCCGAGAGTGCCGCGTGCAATGTGGCGAGTTCCCGATCGACATCGGGATCACGATCGATTTCGGTGAACGCGCCGCGCGCGGGGAAACGATCCAGCGCGAGACGCAATCGCGCGAGCACCGGGGCCAGCGCCTCGATGGCCGGTTGCAGCGTCGCGAGCGCTCCGCTGACCTCGCCGCATTCGGCCAGCGTATCGCGTGCGAGTTCGCCGAGCTGGCGCGAGGTGAGGCTCACCGAAAAAAACTGCCCGGCCAGCTCCGGAATCTGGTGCGCTTCATCGAGAATGAACGCGTGCGCACCGGGCAGGATTTCGCCGAATCCTTCCTGCTTCATCGCAAGATCGGCGAACAGCAGGTGATGGTTCACCACGACCAGATCAGCTTCCTGGGCCGCGCGCCGTGCCTTGACGACAAAACAATCGGCAAAGAACGGACACTCGCTGCCGAGACAGTTCTCGATCGTCGAGGTCGTGCGCGGCCACAACGAGGAATCCTCGGGTACCTCGGCGAGTTCCGCGCGATCGCCAGTCCGCGTGCGGCGCGCCCACGCGCGGATGCGGTGCAACTGTGCCACCTGCTCGCGGTTGCCGAGGCGTCCGTCCTGACTGGTCTGCTCGAGCCGATGCAGACACAAGTAATTGGCCCGCCCTTTGAGCAGGCTCGTGCGAACGTGCGCGTCAAGCACGCCTTGCACGCGCGGCAGGTCGCGATGGAACAGTTGATCCTGCAGGGTCTTGGTGCCGGTCGATATGATCACGCGCTTGCCCGACAACAAGGCCGGCACCAGATAGGCAAACGTCTTGCCGGTGCCGGTGCCGGCTTCGGCGATCAGCATCTCGCGGTCGGCGATCGCCTGTTCCACGGCGCTCGCCATCACCTGCTGCGAGGCGCGCGCCGCAAAACCCGGCACCTCGCGAGCAAATGGACCTTCGGGCCCGAGCAGATCCGCCGCGGAATTCATGTCAGCGCGGCGGAATACGCTCTCGCTGAGGGACTCCCCGGGAAATGGGGCGCCCTCACATGCGAACCGTCGGAGGCACGCGGCATTGCTTGAGACGTTGCTCGGCCTGCTCCCTGGTCGGCCGATCCTTGAACGCGATACGCGCTTCGATCACGGTTTGCCAATTGCGCGCGCAAAGGCTGCCGACCTTGGGGCCGAGCGAGAAGCTCTTGATCGCGAATTGCTCGGCGCGTTGCCAGTGGCCGCGCTCGACTTCGAGTTCGGCGAGGTATTGAAGGATTTCCGGCGCGTCCGGCGCGAGTTTGAGCGCGCTGTTGGCTGCCGCAACCGCAGCATCGAATTCGCCCGCCGCTTCGGCAACATGTGCCTTTTCCAGCAGACCGTCCACGGCCGGATCATGCAGCGGATGCACCTGCACGGCCGAATCGAGTCCATCGCCCGCGTTGCGGATCGCAGCCAATGCGTCGCGTTCGCTCACGACCGGCTGCGGCGCGGGGGCTGGTTCCGGCGCCGCGCAGGAGGCCATCGCGAGCGCAACGAAAATCAGTGCAGTGAGATGCCGGATACCGATGTGGGACACAAGGAAGGACATGTGCATGGGCGTTTTGGTTGGAGCTGGCGTGGGATTGGGCAAGGTAAGCCGGGCAGCGGGCGCCAACGCGGATGCAGCGATCTTCCGTGGCAACCGTTACCTGCGCAACTTAGCACGCGCTCGCGCCGTGCTAATGTTTCTCGAACCATTGCCTGATCCGGTCGACCGGGCAATGTTCGCTGCCTGCGGGCAGGTACCCACTCGCAAAGGGCAACTCGCGCGCCCCTTCGCACGCCGGATCGCTGCGTTCACCGCTCGCGGGATCGACCCAGGCCTGCTCGGTCCCTGCGCTCGGCACCACCAGCGGCTGTGTCGGCAATTGCTCGAACAGGTCGATCCAAATCTTCAGTGCGCCGGTCGCGCCGAAAAGGCCCGTCGGCTTGTTGTCGTCGCGCCCGACCCAGACCACGCCGAGATGGCTTCCGGTAAAGCCGGCAAACCACGAGTCACGCTGACTGTCGCTGGTACCGGTCTTGCCGGCCGCGTGCAGGCGGCCAAGGCCGGTATCGGCAATCGCATGCGCGGTGCCACGGATTGCCACCTGCTGCAACGCATCCGTGACCAGACGTGCCGCCGTGACGTAATCCCCGGTTCCGGGCTTGATGGTGTAGCGCGTAAGCGGGCGGCCTTCCGCGTCGAGCACGCCACGGACTGCACTCAGCGGCAACGCGTGCCCGTCGGCCGCAAAGTATTGATAAAGGCGCGCGACATCGAACGGACTCAGATCGACCGCGCCGAGCAGCAACGACGGATTCGGATTGATCGGTCGATCAAGGTCGAACGAGGCCAGCAGCCCACGCACCTTGTCGACGCCGATCGCAAGACCCAGATGCACGGTCGCGAGATTCCAGCTGTGCACCAGCGCGTCGATCAACAGCACGCGGCCGTGGGTCTGATGATCGTCGTTTTCGGGGCGCCAGCGCGAACCGTCGCGTTGCGGCAGATCGACGGTCGTGTCGTCGAGCAGCGTTGCAAGCGAATAGTGCGAAGGTTGTGCCAGCGCGACCAGGTACACGAAGGGCTTGACCAGCGAGCCGATCGGACGCAGGGCATCGAGCGCACGATTGAAACCCGGCGCATCGGCATCGCGACCGCCGATCATCGCCTCCACTTCGCCATTGTGCGTGCCGGTGACCACGAGCGCGGCCTCGAGTGAAGCGCCGCGCTTGCCGATGTCCGCGAGTCCCTTGGTCAGCGCCTCCTCGGCCAGGAGTTGCGTCGATGGCGCGAGTGTCGTCTGGATAGCGAGACCGGCACTGGCGAGTTCGCCCGCCGGATAGTCACGTGCGAGCTCGCGGCGCACGAGGTCGAGAAACGCCGGAAAGCGGTCGCGCGGCAACGCGCCGGGCGGTGTCACGCCGAGCGGCGCAGCGCGCGCGGCCTTGAGCGTCGCCGAGTCGATCAATCCTGTCGCAAAGAATTCGCCGAGCACCACATTGCGCCGGGCGAGCGCGAGATCGGGATTGCGCCTCGGATCGTACAGGCTCGGACCACGCACGAGGCCGACCAGAAGCGCAATATCGGCGGCTCCAAGGGACCGTAGATTGCGACTGAAGTAGAACTCGCTGGCCGCCGCGAATCCGTGCACCGCCTGCGCCCCCTGCTGCCCGAGAAACACCTCGTTGATGTACGCATCGAGGATGCGGCGCTTGTCGTAGCGCGCCTCTATCAGAAGCGCGAGCAGCGCTTCGTTGATCTTGCGCGTGAAATTCTGGCTGCGGTCGAGAAACAGGTTGCGCACCAGCTGCTGGGTCAGCGTCGAGCCGCCCTGTACGACACGGCCAGCACGCAGGTTGACCCACGTCGCACGCACGATCGCGGCAGGATCGATGCCGTGGTGGAACTTGAAATCGCGATCCTCCACTGCCTGCAAGCCGGTAATCAGCAGTGGCGGCACCTCGCCCAGCCGCACCACGCTGCGTTCCTGCTGCTCGGCGCCATACAGGGTCGCAATGCGCGCCGGATCAAGGCGCGCGTGCGTCATGGCTGCACCGCTATCCGCATCGCTCAGCTGCTCGACGTGTCCATCGGCCAGCCGCACGTCGAACCTGCGTGCGCGTTCGCGTCCATCGAGATAGATGAAAGCGCGGCGCGCAATGACGAAATGCGCACCGGACTCATGGTACGTGCCGGGCGCGCTGGCGACGTCGACGCTGCGGTATCGCGCGAACTCGAGTTCGCGTTTGAGCGCCTCGATGGTGAGCGGCAAGCCCGGTGCGAATTCCAGCGGCCGCGCATAAACCCGGCTTGGAATTTGCCAGCTCAGATCGTCGAAGCGGCTGCGTACCTGCGCATCGAGGTTGACCACATAGGGAATCGCGAAACCCAGCAGCAGTCCGAGACACAGCCAGAACGGGCCGCGCAAGAGCCGCCAGACGACCGCGATTGAAGTTGAAATCCGGAACGGCACGAAGAAACGAGAATCCGCGGGTCAGTCCTGAATGGGTGGCGAGCTTAGCAGGGAGCAAACAGGCGCCGCGCGAATCCATTACTTGCAGCAGCAAATCGCGCGCTTCATCGCTGCAGTGTGCCAAGTGACATGTCGACGCCACATCCGGGATAATCGGCGCCATTCCGAACCGATCGAGGTGGCTGCGATGCGTGCGATCCCGTTTGCCCTGGCAGTGTTGGTGGGCGCCGGCATTTCCGACGCTCGCGCCGACGTGCGCCTCGACTACCACGCGACGTCCGATGACGCGCCGCTCACGCGTCTCGAAATCTCCGGACCGCTGATGCGCAGCGACAGCGGCGAGCAAAGCGTCATTGTCGATACCGCGAAAAACGAGTTCCTGACGATCGACCGCGCCAACAAGGAATTCACGCGCATCGACATCGCCGAGATGGAGAAACTCGCGGGCGCGGCGAGCGCCGCGATGCAGCAGGCACAGGCGATGCTGAAGAACCTCCCACCCGAGCAACGCGAGATGATCGAGGAACGCATGGGTGGCCATCTGCCCGGGATGGCGCCGAAGACCAAGGTCACGATGACGGCGACCGGCAAGCACGATACGGTTGCCGGGCATCCGTGCAAGGTGTTCGCGATGCAGGTCAACGGATCCCACGATCAGGATGTTTGCCTCGCAAGCGCCAATGAAATCGGCCTTGGCGCAACCGACCAGAAGACGCTGCACGACGCATTCGCCTTCTTCAAGCGCATGGCGCAGAAATTCAGCGCGGGCACGAGTGGCATTGATCTGCCGTTCGACCAACTCGGAGAAGGACTCGTGCCGGTCAAGCTGGTGGTTTATGACAACGGCAAGACGGAAAGCACGTCGGCGCTGAAATCGATCGGGACCGTGCCGCTTCCAGCCAGTGATTTCATGCCTCCGAGTGGCTTTCGCGAGAAGAAAATGGATCTGAAGCACCTCGGCGGCTGAGCGGCCGGAATTTTTCGTGCCGCCATCGCCCGCGCGTCGCCTGCGCGTTTGTCTCGTCGGCCCCGCAGCGCCCACGGCGACTGCGATCGAAAACCTGCGCGTGCAGGTTCCTGCCACATCCGCGCTGGTGCGCATCGGTCCTGACAGCGACTCCGTCGATCAAGGCATCGTCGAGTACCTGCGCGCAGAGGGTGCAGGCTACCGGTCCGCCTTGCAGGCAGCTGCGGAACGCTATCCGGGCGAGGATCTGATCCTCGTCGATACGGTCTTGCTGGGCGACGGCTCGATAGTGCCCGACTACGCCTGCGCGCGCCTGCTGCGAGCCATCCAGGAAACCGGTGTCCTGGTCGCATCGGCACTCGGCGATGCCACGCTCGGTCCGTTCGGGAATGACGAACCCCGCTCGGGCGATCCGATCCGCATCGACGCATTGTGTTTCGCCTATTCGAGGCGATTGCTGATCGACGACGCGAGCTCCGCGTTCACCCCGGCGCTGTTGTCGGCCTGGCACGGCCAGCGCCTGGCAACGCTCGCGGCCGAGCGTGCATTCGAACCCGATCTGATGCAGACCGCCGGTCTGCGTCGCGTGCTGCTCGATCATCTTTTTGTCTCGGGACGAAAGCCGAGTGATCCGGATGCGACGGACACCCCGAACCGTCCGGACGCGAGCCGCTCCCACAAGAATTCGGCCGCCGCGCTGCGCGACCCGTTGCCGCCCTCGCCGCTTGCGCCACTTCGTGATCGCCTCGACGAGGCCCTCGCCGAAGACGCCTGGCCGGGTCGGCCCGGCCTCGACGAAAAGCCCGTGCTGCTCCACATCCTGCACGGCTGGGGCGGTGGCGCCGATCGCTGGGTCCGTGACTTCGCTGCGGCCGACGCCAACGCGCAACATCTCGCGTTGATTGCACGAGGCAGCGTCGCGCGAAAATGCCATGGCGAATGGCTCGAACTCCACGATGGACACTTGGGAGGGCCGCCGCTGCGCCGGATTCCGTTGCCACGGCCCATTGCCGACACCGCGCTGACCGATATCGCTTATCGCGCGATCCTGACCGAATTGATCGGTGATTATTGCGTCGACGCCATCGTGCTGTCGTCGCTCATCGGACACAGTCTGGACGTCCTGCGCACCGGTTTGCCGACACTTCGCGTGGTGCACGACCACTACCCGCTGTGGCCGCTGTTGCATCGCGATTTCGGCGATCCCGCGTTGCGCTTCGATGATGCCCAGCTCGAGGCCGATCTCGCCGCCGCCGGCGCCCATCGGGAATTCGCCGAAAGCGATCCCGCGCACTGGCGGCGATTGCGTGATGCAACCGTTGCGGCCTTGTGCAACGCCAACGCGGTGCTGGTGGCGCCGAGCCGTTCGGCGCTCGCAAACGAATTGCGTTTAGCGCCGGAGCTCGGTCAATTGCCGCAGCACGTCATCGCGCACGGATGCCGCTGGCCCGACAGCGTTCCACGTGTGCCCGAGCCACCGCCACGTGAAAGACTGCGTCTGGTCGTGCCAGGTCGAATTCGCCGCGGAAAGGGGAGCGATCTGCTGATTGCCGCGCTACCCGGCCTGCGCGCACACGCGGATCTGTTCCTGCTCGGCGCCGGCAGCGATGCGCACGATCTTTTCGGCCAGCGTGGCGTGCATGTACTGCTCGACTACCGGCGCGAGGATCTTCCCGAACTCATTGCGCGTCTGCGCCCGGATGCGGCCCTCATCGTGCCGACGGTCGCCGAGACGTTCAGTTACACGTTGTCGGAACTGCGCGGCCTCGGGGTGCCGGTGATCGCAACGCGCGTGGGTGCACTGGCCGAACGCATCGACGATGGCGTGAACGGATTTCTGGTCGAGCCCCACGCCGAATCGGTGGTTGCGCGCGTTGCGGCGCTCGCGGACGACCGTGCGATGCTCGCGACCGTACGCAAATCACTGGCCGCCTGGCGCGAACCCGATCCGGCAGGCATGGCCGCAAGCTACACGGCAGTTTTCGGACTTCCTGCGCAACCGGTTGCGCGTTATCGGCTTGGCTCGCTCGATGCGCATGCACTCGAGACCGCCGCACTCGTCGATGAGCTCGATCACAGCCGTCGTCGCGAAGCCGGACTCGCCTCGCGGATCGCCGCGCTTGACGAGGAAGTCGAGCGGCGCGGCGATTGGGGACATGCGCTCGACCGCGAACTCGAGGACCTGCGAGCGCAGTTCGATGAACGCACGCGCTGGGCGCTCAAGTTGCGCGATGAAGTGGACGCAATGCGCGACAGCAGCTCCTGGAGGCTGACTCGACCGCTGCGCGGCATCAAGACGCGCTGGAACGCGCTGCGCGGGGGTGGGCTGCTGCGCGGCGAACGCATTCGCGCGATCACCACCGCCCTGCTGTTTCGCGCCGCGCGCGCGCGCAGCTTGATTCGGAGGACGCGCGCGAGCATTGCTCGAAGAGGCATTACCGGAACCCTGGAACGGATCCGGCAGGAATTCAGAAGCGGTCCCGCGCAAGAAGCGCTGCGGGTTCCGCTGCCGTCACGCAACGACTCGTCACCGTTTTGCGTGCCCACCGCCGACGATGCGCCGCAGGTATCGATCGTCGTGCCGGTGTTCAACCAGATCGCATACACGACTGCGTGTCTGCGATCACTGGCCGCGAACGCAGGCGACGTCACCTTCGAAGTCATCGTCGTGGACGATGCATCGACGGATGGAACCGCTCGGCGACTTGCGGCTGTTGCGGGTGTGCGCGTGCTGCGCAACGTCGAGAATCTCGGCTTCGTCGGTTCCTGCAACGCCGGCGCCGCTGCCGCGCGCGGCGACTTCGTGCTGTTCCTCAACAACGACACCGTCGTGACGACCGGCTGGCTGGAAAGCCTGCTGCGCTGCTTCGCCGAGGAGCCTGATTGCGGATTGGTCGGCGCCAAACTGGTGTATCCGGATGGCCGCCTGCAGGAAGCCGGCGGTATCGTCTTCGACGACGGCTCCGGCTGGAATTACGGGCGCTTTTCGGATCCCCTCGACCCACGTTTCAATTTCCGCCGCGAAGTGGATTACTGCTCGGGCGCGGCCATCATGCTGCGGCGCGGATTGTTCGAGCGTCTCGGTGGATTCGATGCCCGCTACACCCCCGCCTATTACGAGGATACCGATCTCGCATTCCAGGTTCGTGCGGCAGGGCTCAAGGTGTATTGCGAGCCCGCGGCAACCGTGGTGCATTTTGAAGGAGTCACCGCCGGCACCGATACCGCCGTCGGCATCAAGCAGCACCAGTTGATCAACCATGAAACCTTCGCGGCGAAATGGAAGGATGCATTGGCCGCGCAACCCATGCCGGGCACGCCGATTGCGCACGCCGCAACCTGGCGCGCGAGAAAACGCGTACTCATCATCGATGCGACGGCGCCCACGCCGGATATGGATTCGGGTTCGATGCGCATGACCAACCTGATGCGCATCCTGCACCGGCGCGGCTGCCAGGTAACCTTCCTCCCGGACAACCGCGCATGGATCGAACGCTACACCCCCGCCTTGCAGTCGCTCGGCGTGGAGGCCTTGTACCATCCTTTCGTTCTGGATCCGGTGGGATTCTTTCGCGAACGTGGTATCGAATTCGATGCCATCGTGTTGTCGCGCCACTACGTCGCGGCCAGCTATATCGGCCTCGCGCGTTTGTACGCACCGCAAGCCAAGCTCGTCTTCGACACCGTGGACCTGCATTACCTTCGCGAGCAGCGCGCGGCTGCGCTCAGTGCGAGACCGAACCTGCAGCACGCGGCTGCCACGCGCGCTCAGGAATTGAAAGTCATGCGCGAATGCGATCTGACGCTCGTTGTCAGCCCGATCGAGCGGGATCTGCTGGCAATCGACGCGCCCGATGTGCACGTTGAAGTGCTGAGCAATGTGCACGACATCCCGGGTTGCCGCACACCCTTTGCCGAGCGTCAGGACCTGGTTTTCGTCGGCGGCTTCCAGCACCCACCCAATGTCGATGCAGTGGAATGGCTGGTGCAGGAAATCCTGCCGCGCGTCGCCGCCGCGCTGCCGCATGTGCGAACTCACATCATCGGCAGTCGCGTTACGCCTGAAATCAGGAAGCTGGCCAGCGACAGCGTGCTCATCCATGGGTATGTCGAGGACATCGCACCGTTCATGGATGGCGCGCGCATTGCGCTCGCGCCCTTGCGTTACGGCGCGGGCGTGAAGGGCAAGGTCAACCTCGCGATGAGTTACGGCCTGCCGGTCGTCGCGACGACCTGCGCCATCGAGGGAATGCATGCCCGCGCCGATCAGGACGTGTTGGTTGCGGACACGGCGGAAGATTTCGCCGCGGCCATCGTTGGCTTGTACGACGACGAGGCCGTCTGGACGCGGCTATCGACCAACGGCATGGAAAACGTCCGCAGGTATTTTTCGTTCGATGCGGCCACTCGGGTCGTGGATCGCATCTTCGAAATCTAGAGTTTGACCGTGACTGCCGATCGCGCAGGTTGCTGCGGCGAGCGAACGCCGTTGGCAATGCCCCTGGACAGCCTACCCGGAGGATATCCGTCGCACGCGGCGGTCCGGGCTCGGTGCGCCCGATGAGGGCGCGCCGATCACCGCTCTGGCCGCTGGGCGACATATACGGAGAAAATCATCCGCCCTCGCTTCCGCGTGGCGTCCCCGATGCTATAGTTTGATCATGCCCGAACACGAACAAACGCTCGCGAACATTGGCGCACGAATCGATCAGTTGCTTGATCTGTGCCGGCGCCTGCAGGAGGAAAATCGCAGCCTGCGCAACAGTCAGGAACACTTGACCAACGAGCGCGCGCAACTCATGGTCAAGAACGAGCAGGCGCGCTCGCGCGTGGAGGCCATGATCGGGCGATTGAAATCGCTGGAACAGAATCACGGCTGAGCCGAGTTATGCGCATGGACCCCGGGAGGTATCGCTGGCGTGGGTGATCCGGTTTCAATCCACATTCTGGACCGCGAGTTCCTGATTGCTTGTACCCCCGAAGAGCGGGCTGGTCTGCTGGATGCGGCCGCCATGCTCGATGCGAAGATGCGCGAGGTGCGAGCGAATGCCCGCGGCGCGGCGCTCGACCGCATCGCCGTGCTTACGGCGCTCAATCTCGCGCATGAACTTCTCACACTGCAACGCGAGGGTAACGCCGTTTCGAGCAGCCTCGACCGGGGGCTCAAGGCGCTGCAATTGCGTCTTGATGGCGCGTTCGACTGAGCTACAATACCCTCGTCCTCTGCGGTGTACGGCAGCGCATTCTTACATATTGCCTTGCTCCTATAGACGACCCAGGGAAGTGATGCGAGCACCGGTGTGCATGTCCGCGAAAGCGGAAAGCCTGATGGGTTCGTTGACGTTCCCACCTGATCCCGAGGATCAAGGTCGTTCGATGCGCACCGATATGGCGGAGGACACCCATTTCGAGCGGGACCCTGGCGCAAGCCAGGGTCCCCTTGCCTGCGTTGAGTCCTCCAAGACCGGACCCTCGCCTTTGCTGCGCAACGCGGCGGCGATCCCGCGCAACGGCAGCCATGATTTCAGCCCGGGTCATGAGCACGGATGATCGGGCGGCTTTGCGCGAGGTCTTGCGCGCCCGTCGACTCGCGCTTCCTGCCGCGGCCCGTGTCGCTGCAGCTGCCGGGGTCGCGCAACAGCTCGCCCAGCTGGCTCCGTTCCTCAGCGCGCGACTAATCGGCGGTTACTGGGCCATCGCGGGCGAATTGCCGCTGGCATGCGTGCTGCCTGCCGCGCGTGCGCGTGGCCAGCAGTATCTGCTGCCGGTGATCGGCCGCGCGCGCAAGCTGCGATTCGCTCCGTGGCAGCCCGGCGCCGCCATCGTGCCCAACCGACACGGTATTCCGGAGCCGGTGTGCGCCGCTCGCAACATGGTCGAGCCTTGTGAGCTCGACGTCGTGCTGGTTCCGCTCGTCGGTTTCGACCGACGCGGCCATCGCCTCGGCTTCGGGGGTGGCTATTATGATCGCGCGTTCGCATTCCTGCGCGGGCGTGAACGACCCGCGAGACCAGTCTCTGGTGGGTATCGGCTACGCAACGCAGGAGCTTTCGCGTATCGAAGACGCGCCTTGGGACGTGCGACTCGATTACGTCGCGAGCGAAAACGAGTTGATCGATTGCACTTGATACGGAAATGAGGACTGCGAACTTGCGTCACTGGCTGATGAAATCCGAACCTGGCGATTTTTCGATCGATGATTTGGCCAAGGTCGAGATCGAACCCTGGAGCGGTGTGCGCAACTATCAGGCGCGCAATTTCATGCGCGATGGGATGCGCGAGGGCGATGGCGTGCTTTTCTATCATTCCAGTTGCGCCGAGCCAGGGGTCGTCGGGATTGCGCGGATTGCAAGCGAGGCTTATCCCGATCCAACGCAGTTCGATCGCAAGAGTCCCTATTACGATGCGGCGAGCACGCGCGCAGATCCGCGCTGGCTGGCGGTCGACGTGCGTTTCGAACGCAAGCTCAAGTGCAATATCACGCTGGCGGAACTGAAGGCCCACGACGAACTCGACGGGCTTGCGCTGATCCGCCGCGGCAGCCGCCTTTCGGTCATGCCAGTGACTAAACCGCAATGGGATTTCATCCTTGGGCTGGAATAGCAGACGGCTGATAATGTCTTTCCCGGGGTTTGCCAAAAGGCCCAGATGATTGATTCGCGAAGAGAGGTCCGAGCGCATTTGCTCACGCGGAGCAGCCGGTGGATCGAAAAGAGGATGTTTTCGGTACCCTGTCGGACAGATCCAGCATGCAACGGGCTGATGCAAAGGGGACTGCCATGTCGAGGAATGATGAGAAGCGTCTGGCGGGACAAGCCGCGCTCGCCCATGTCGAAGGCGGCATGGTGGTCGGCGTCGGCACCGGGTCGACGGTGGCCTATTTCATCGATGCACTGGCCAGCCGCCGCAACGACATCGAAGGTGCTGTATCGAGTTCCGAGCAGTCGACGCGCCTGCTCAATGAGCGTGGCATTCGCGTGTTCGACCTCAACGCCGTCGGCGAGCTCGCGCTGTACGTGGATGGCGCCGACGAATGCGACCCCGAACGATGCCTGATCAAGGGTGGAGGCGGCGCGTTGACGCGCGAGAAAATCATCGCTGCGGCTGCGCGCAAGTTCGTGTGCATCATCGATTCCGCGAAACGCGTGGAGATGCTGGGCAAGTTTCCGCTGCCGATTGAGGTCATCCCGATGGCGCGCAGCCATGTAGCCCGCGATCTTGTCCGCCGGGGCGGCCAGCCGGTGTGGCGTGACGGTTTTGTGACCGACAATGGCAACTGGATCCTCGATATTCATGGTCTCGAAATCGCCGACCCGCCATCGCTCGAACGCGAACTCAACCAGATTGCCGGTATCGTTACCGTGGGTCTGTTCGCCAAGCGACGGGCCGATGTCGTGCTGGTCGGGAATCGCGAATTCAGCTGACGATCGACGAACGCTCCGGAAGCCAGCATCATGAGCCAGAAACCTTCTCGCCTGCACGCGCAGCAACCGCTTCGCCTCGCTTCCTGCATCGCGATCGCCTGCGGCAGCCTTGCGCTCGGCAGTTCCCAGGCATCTGCCCAGCAAGCGCCACGGATCGTGCTGCGGGACGATCCCTCCGCGAGGATATTCCCTTCGTTTCGTCCTGATCTCGCGGACGGCGAGCAAGCCGGAAACAATGCGAACGTTCTGCAGGTAACCAATTGCGAAGACGATGGTCCGGGCAGCCTTCGCGCGGCGGTCGCATCGGCCGGCGAAAACGATGTTGTCGATCTGACCGAACTCGATTGCAGCCTGATCACGCTGACGACCGGCGCGATTCCAGTGATGCTAAACAGCCTCGATATCGAGGGGCCTGGGTCGGATCTGCTGCGCATCGACGGAGACAATGCGGATCGGTTGTTCCTGCATTACGGCGGCGGTCACTTCGATCTGCGTGGGCTCACATTGCAGCATGGCGTGAATCGAACCGCCGGTTTTCATGTCGCCGGTGGCGGTTGCGTCGCTTCAGCCGGTTATCTGACACTCGATCACAGCACCATCACCGGCTGCTACGCCATCGGTGAAGGCGCTTACGGCGGGGCCGTTTATGCCTATTCGCTCAGCATGATCGCGAGCACGGTGGAGCGGAGCACTGCGTACGGTGTGCTCGACGCCACCAGCACAGCGGCATTCGGCGGCGCAGCGTTCGTCTACACGATGGACCTGACGGACAGCACCGTATCCGGCAACCGCGCCGAACACCGTCTCGATCCGCCGCGCACCAGCTACGATATCGGCGGCGCCGTGGCGACGGTGCGGGGCGGCAGTATCTTGCGCTCCACGGTCGACAGCAATTACAGCCTCGGACGCGCCGGCGGCGTGGCGAGTTTTTCAAATCTCGCAATAATCAACAGCACGATATCCGGCAATACGGCGCTCGACGAGATCGGTGGCGGGATCTTCATGCGTCGACCGGCGACCCTGGCGCTCACCAGCTCGACTGTGACTTCCAACGCCGCGCCCGATGGCGCCGGCGTTTTCCTGTCGATGGGTGGCGGCACGTTTCAGAGCAGCATCGTCTACGGCAATACCACTACCGGCGTGGGTATGGAGTTGCAAAGCTCCGAACCTGCCACAGTCGTCGGTGCCAACAATCTGACCGGCGCGAACGGCACTGCGCTGATCCTGCCGGACGACACGATGCACACCGATCCGATGCTGTTGCCTCTGGCATTCAATGGCGGCTTGACGCGCACGCATGCCTTGCCGCGCGCCAGCACTGCCATCGATGCCGGCAACAATGTCGCCGCATCCACGTCCGACCAACGCGGCGAGGGGTTCCCGCGCGTGGTCGGCGCGGCGGCGGACATAGGGGCGTTCGAGTTTTCCGCATCCGCACAGTCGGAACCATCGTCCGTTCCGAGTCTTTCGACCTGGACGATCACCCTGCTCGGTCTGCTGCTCGCGGCCTTCGGTTCGCGATGGCAATCGCCGTCACGGGAGGATCGAAAATCGGCCTGACACGCTTGCAGACCATACCGAGTTAGCCACCTCCCGTGCGCAAGGTTGTCCACATCGACATGGATGCGTTTTACGCGTCGGTCGAGCAACGTGACGACCCCACGCTGCGCGGCCGTCCGGTAATCGTCGCCTGGCGCGGTCGACGCTCGGTGGTTTGCGCGGCGTCGTACGAGGCGCGCCGCTTCGGGATCCATTCGGCAATGCCAGCGTTGCGTGCCGAGCGACTTTGCCCCGACGCGGTATTCGTTGCACCTGATTTTGTGCGCTACCGCGCGGTATCGAAGCAGGTGCGCCAGATCCTGCTTGGTCATACTGACCTGGTCGAACCGCTGTCGCTGGATGAGGCATTCCTCGATGTCACCGAGAACAAGTTGGGTCTGGCTTCTGCGACCGAGGTTGCAAAACGGATTCGCGAACAGATACGCGACCAGACCTCATTGACCGCTTCCGCCGGCGTTGCGCCCGTCAAGTTTCTCGCCAAGATCGCGTCGGACTGGCGCAAACCCGACGGGTTGTTCGTGATCCGGCCGCATGAGGTCGAGGCGTTCCTGACACCATTGCCGGTTTCGCGCATCCATGGTGTGGGAAAGGTGATGGAGGCCCGCCTCGCCAAGCTCAATATTCGCACGGTCGGTGATCTTCGTGCGCTCGATCGTGGCGAACTCGAACGCCGGTTTGGCCGCTACGGCTTGCGCCTGGGCGGACTCGCCCGCGGCATCGACCCCGGCGAAGTCAGGCCCGATCGACCCACGCAGTCGATTTCGGCCGAGGACACCTTCGAGGAAGATCGGGTCCTTGCCGAAACCGAGCCCACGATTCGTGCGTTGTCGGGAAAAGTGTGGGCTGCCGCACGCAAGGAGGAGCGTATCGGGCGCACCGTCGTATTGAAACTCAAGACCGCGAATTTCCGCATCCTTACGCGCAGCCATACACCGCCGGAGATACCGCGCGATGCACGAGTGATCGCGGACATCGCCGTCGCGTTGCGCGAACGCGTCGATCTACCGGAGCCGACGCGCTACCGGCTGGTAGGCGTCGGCCTCGGAAATTTTCGCGATGCGGAGGAAAGCGAACAGGCGGCGCTATTCGACTAGCCGCGCCGCAGCCTTCACATGCTGCGGCCGCGGGGGCTTGCCGCCGTGCGTACTTGCGGTATTCGACGGGCTCATCTGCGACTTGGCCACAGCGTCGGGCCTCACTCTGTGCACGGGGTCGGGACAATATGACCCGGCGGTGGCAATCGACGCTGAACCTCGCGCTGCGCAAGCACGACGCTTCCGACGATCTAGAGGCCCGCGACCGCCATCGTCAGCGTCAATGCTTCGTCGAGCAGCAACCAGCCCCAGGCAACGCCGAACAGCGGCACGAAACAGGTCGAGGTTGCGCGGTCAATTCCAGCGAACTGTACTAGACCGTCACGGGGTTGGGCTTCTCGGCGTCGAGCTTCCAGATCGAAATCGCACGCTCGACATCGGCCGTGCCGAGAACACCATCCGCCGCGAGCGCACTGACCGCAGCATGTGCGATGTAGAAGCGATCGACCTCGAAGAACATGCGCAGGTTTGCACGTGTGTCGGAACGACCGTAACCATCCGTACCGAGGACGACATAGCGCTTGTCCTGCGGCACGAACGCGCGAACCTGATCGGCATAGGCGCGCACGTAATCGGTGGCAGCGATGACGGGGCCTTCGCGCTCGGCGAGGCAAGCCGTGACATAGGGGCGCCGTGGCTTTTTTGCCGCCGGATGCAGGCGATTCCAGCGTTCGGCGTCGAAGCCGTCGCGACGCAGTTCGTTGAAGCTCGGGCACGACCAGATGTCGGCGGTCACCCCGAATTCGCGATCGAGCAGTTCCGCGGCGGCGACGGCTTCACGCAGGATCGTCCCGGAACCGAGTAGTTGCACGCGCGCGCGCTTGCGTTTTCCCGGGGCTTTTCCGGCGCGCCCCGACGCGGCTGGACCGCTCTTCGAGACCGACGCACTTTTCGCTTTCGATCCGGTCCTGGCCTTGTCGCGTGCGCGATTTCCGGACGACTCCGAAAGCGCCTCTTCCGCGTCTTCTTCAGTGCCGACGCGCAAGCCGTCCGCAAACGGTTTGTCGCCGTCGTGCAGCAGATACATGCCCTTGATGATGCCCTCGGTGCTGCCCTTGGGCATTTCCGGATGCGTGTAGTTCTCGTTCATCACGGTGACGTAGTAGTACACGTCTTCCTGCTCGTGCAGCATGCGGCGCACGCCGTCCTGCAGGATCACGGCAACCTCGTAGGAGTACGTGGGATCGTACGAGAGGCAATTCGGAATCGCGCCGGCGAGCAGGTGGCTGTGACCATCCTCGTGCTGCAAACCTTCCCCGTTCAATGTCGTGCGACCGGCCGTTCCGCCGACAAGGAAGCCCCGCGCCCGCATGTCCCCCGCAGCCCAGCAAAGATCGCCGACTCGCTGGTAGCCGAACATCGAGTAGTAGATATAAAACGGCAGCAACGGCACGTTGCTGACCGAATAACTGGTGGCCGCCGCCATCCATGCCGACATCGCGCCGGGTTCGCTGATGCCTTCCTGCAGGACCTGGCCTTTCTGGTCCTCCCGGTAGTACATCAGTTGGTCGGCATCCATCGGCTTGTATTTCTGACCGAACGGCGCATAGATGCCGATCTGGCGAAACATGCCTTCCATGCCGAACGTGCGCGCCTCATCGGCGACGATCGGCACCACGCGCGGACCGATGACCTTGTCGCGCAGCAGCAGGTTGATGCCGCGCACGAACGCCATCGTGGTCGAGATCTCGCGCTCGCCGCTGCTCTTGGTGATCTGCTCGAATGCGGACAGGTCGGGCGCCGGCAGCGATTCACTTTTTCTCCGACGCTGCGGCAGGAATCCACCCAGCGCCTTGCGTCGCTCAAGGAGGTATTTGATTTCCTCGGAATCCTTGCCCGGATGGTAATAGGGCACCTCATCGACCTTGTCGTCCGCGACGGGAATGTTGAAACGGTCGCGGAAGACGCGCACCGCGGCGCTGTCCATTTTTTTGGCCTGGTGCGAGATGTTCTGCGATTCGCCAGCCTCGCCCATGCCGTATCCCTTTACGGTCTTGGCCAGAATCACGGTCGGCATGCCGGTCGTGTTGACCGCTTCGTGGTACGCCGCGTAGACCTTGTGCGGATCGTGGCCGCCGCGGTTGAGACGCCACACATCCTCGTCGGAGAGATTCGCGACCAATTCCTTGAGTTCGGGATATTTGCCGAAGAAATGCTCGCGCGTGTAGGCACCGCCGAATGCCTTGCAAGCCTGATACTCGCCATCCACGGTCTCCATCATGACCTTGCGCAGCAGTCCATTGGAATCGCGTGCAAGCAACGGATCCCAGTAACTTCCCCACAGGACCTTGATGACGTTCCAGTCGGCGCCGCGGAATACCCCTTCGAGCTCCTGGATGATCTTGCCATTGCCACGCACCGGGCCATCGAGCCGTTGCAGGTTGCAATTGATGACGAAGATCAGGTTGTCGAGCTTCTCGCGGCCAGCCAGCGAAATCGCGCCGAGCGACTCGGGCTCATCGGATTCCCCGTCGCCGATGAAGCACCAGACCTTGCGATCGCTCTTTGGAATCAGTCCGCGATGCTCGAGGTATTTCCACACCTGCGCCTGATAGATCGCCTGCAACGGACCAAGCCCCATCGACACGGTGGGCACCTGCCAGAAATCGGGCATCAGCCACGGATGGGGATAGGAGCTCAAGCCTTTGCCTCGGCCGGCCACTTCCATGCGGTAGAAATCGAGTTGCTCCTCGGTGATGCGGCCTTCGAGGAACGCGCGCGCATAAATGCCCGGACTCGAATGACCCTGGTGGAAAATCAGGTCGCCGGGATGCTCGGCGCTCGGCGCTCGCCAGAAATGGTTGAAGCCGACGTCATACAGCGTGGCGGACGAGGCGAAACTTGCGATATGGCCCCCGAGTTCACCAGGTTTGCGGTTGGCGCGGACTACCGTCGCCATCGCATTCCAGCGAATCAGCGACCGGATACGCCATTCCATCGCCGCATCGCCCGGGCTTTTGGCTTCCAGCTGCGGTGGAATCGTGTTGACGTATTCGGTTGTCGGTGCAAACGGCAGGTAGCCGCCGGAACGACGTGTCGTGTCGACCATCCGCTCGAGGAGATAGTGCGCGCGTTCGGGCCCATCTGCGTTGATCACGCCGCTTAGCGCATCGATCCACTCCTGGCTTTCGGTGGGATCCAGATCCTGATCGAGGATATCCTGCAGCTGGTTCATCGATGCCTCCGCGCGGCCCGACACGGGCAGCTTTGATGATTCGTGGCTCATACCTGACGTTCGACGGACATGCTGCCGCCACCCGGGCGCCATCGTCCAAGAGCAAGTCTAGCAAGCCGGGCATGCAGCGACTTGCTGGCACCTCCGGAAAAAAGGCCTCCCCGGAGGGAGGCCTTTGCAAGGCTCGTCGAGCGATCGGTCGGTCAGTTGGCCGATCCGACGATGAGGTTGTCCATCGTGGACCAGTAGAACGGGCCGTTGACCGGATCGTCGTCCGGCGCGTCGATCGTGATCGACGTGATCGGCACGGCCGTGGTGAATCCACGGAACCCGGTCTGATCCGGCGGCGAGAACGTCTCCGTCGTGCCGTCGCTGAGCGTGATCACGATGCTCGTCCCGGTCGGCACGACGTTGATGTCGGTCGCCCAGAAGTTGCCGCCCACCGCCGTCACCGGATTGCCGGTGAACGTCACCACGATCTGGTCGGTCGCACTGGACGTGGAGATCAGCCCGGTGTCGTTGTACAGACAGCCGTCTCCGGTGCCCATGTCGCACGGCGTCTCGGTACCCACGGTATAAGCGTAGCCGCCCTGGCTGTAGTTCAGGTCATCGCTCAGGCCCGGTACCGCATCGTCGAACGGGTTCTCGAAGAAGCCTGAGCCCACGTGCGTGATGAACGTCGCGCGATCATCGTAGGTGCCGGCACCACCGCCGCCACCCGTGCCGTCGAAGCCGTTGCAGAAGATCTCGTCGGCCCCACCGTCACACGGCATCGGTCCGACCGCCGTCACCGTCACGGACACCGGAATCGATACCAGCATCTGCGTCGGGTCGTTGGTCGTCGCACACAGCTCGGCCGTGTAGTCGCCCGCGGTCAGGCCGCCCGCCGCCGGGTCGACCGTCACGGTCACATCCTGGCTGCTGCCGCCGTTCACCGTGCCGCTGGCCGGGTTCGCCGTCAGCCACGTCACCACCGGACCCGTGCACGGACCACCACCACCGCCGGTGCCGGTCGCGCGCACCATCCATACGCCCGCCAAACCGCCACCGGTCAGATCGCTGAGCGTGCCCGTCAGGTCGTTGTTGGCGAGGTTGTTCAGATCCGGATCCATGTTCGCCGAGCTGCCCGAGATGTAACCCACCGTCGGGTCACCGTCCTCATCAAGCGCACCGTCGAACAGGATCGGCGAGGTGCCGCCCGAGGCAAACGCATCCTCAAAGCCGATATACACATCGCCCGCACCCGGCACGCTGAAGTTCGTCGGGTAGGTCTCGAACGCATCCAGGCTGCCGATCGTGATCAGCGTGTCCGTGCCCAGACGCACCGCGTTGGTCGGATCCCCGTCGCCATCGGCATCGTAGTACGCCACCAGGTTGATCGACTCGCCGGTCAGGTCGCCACCCGCGGTCGTGGCATCCGGCCACTCGATCGCGATCGAATCGATCGTCAACGCACCAGTCGCCTGGTAGCGGTTGATGAAGAGCGCCGGGAACTGCGTCGTGCCGTTGTTGAGGCTCACGCTGGTCTCGAACGTACCGTCATCGGCCTGGAACGTCACCGAGCCATCCGGACCGCGCGGCGTCCACGGCGGAGCCACCGGGCTGTGGCCCAATACACCGCTGCTGGTGAAGTGCAGTCCGCTTGGTTGCGGGTGGCCCTTGCCGTGCGACGCGGCCTCATGCAACGCGCGGCTGTTGGACGCCGTCGCATGCGGGCGCAAGACCGGCTGCATCGTGCCACGCGCAACGATCGAGTACGTCAGCGGATCGCTGCCCGCGGCGTTGGCGATGTTGAGCGTATCGCTCGCCGTCCCATTCTCGGGCACCGTGAACGTGAACGAGGTCGGTGTGAACGTCGCCATCGGCGGCGCCGACGTGCTGCAAACGTCCAGATGGATCGTGTCGACCCACCAGCCGTTCGGCGCTGCAGGCGCCACCGAGGAGTCGTCCGCCGTGCGGAAGCGCAGCACCGTCGACAGGCCCGTCGCCGACGCCGGCAGATCCGCCACCGTCGTGATGAACCCCGTGCTGGCACCGGTCCACGCCATGCGCCCTGCAATCGGACTCATGAAGCTGGTCGAGATCGTCCCGTCATAGCCGCCGCTCTCGAAGCTGCCGCCCGCATCCACGATGTCCTGGAACGGTCCGCCGTCGATCGAGATCTCCAGCACCGCCCCGTCGAACGTCGACTCCAGGTTGTACTGGTGATGGAACGTCACCGTCTGGCCCGCCACTGGCGTGAACGCCGGCGTATCCAGCGTCATGTCGCTCACCGCCGGGAAGTCCATCGCGTGCGCCGAGTTCGGCGCCGTGTCCGAGGTCGTGTCGTCGGTCACCCACGGCATGCCCGCACCGCTGAACGCCGTGGTCCAGTCGCTCGGAATGTTCGGCGCAGTCTGCTCGTCGAAGTTCTCGTCCGGCGGGAACGTGCCCGGCACACCGCCACCGTCGGCCGCGAAGTTCGCGACCACCGTGCAGTCGGCCGTCACCGGGGCGGTCGTGAACACGTTGCCGGAGAGGTTGCCGCCGCAGGTACCACCGACGGTGTCGATGTGGAAACCCGAGTCCGGCGTCAGCGTGAAGTCCGTCGTCGTGCCGTCGTCCACCGTCTGCGGGGTCGACGGAGCAATCGTGCCCGAGGGTGTGCCAACGCTCGGGGTCACGGTGTGCGTGACACCACCGCCGGTATGGTCGATCGTGATCGTCCAGTCGTCGAGCGTGCCGGTGTCGCCGCCTCCCGAGTCGCCCACGCACAAGGTCCACATGCCCGATGCCGTTTCGCCGATGAAACCGGCGAAGTTGGCCGGCGGCACCGCGACGCTGCCCGGATCCGGGAAGTAGTCGCAAATCCCGTCGTCGGCACAGATCACCTGATCGTCGCCGATCGTGCTGCCCATGAGTTCGGCATCGTTGACAGCCGCGTCATCGAACGACAGCGGGCTGCTCGAGTCGAGATTGCTGCTGTCACCGCAGCAGCCGGTGCCGTCATCGGCGGGCTCGGTGTAACCAGGGCGACTGAACACGCCGAGGATGCTGCCATCCGGGCTGATCAGCTTGGCCGTCAGATCGCCGGCCCAGGTGTGCGTGATGCCCGTGGTAATCGATACATGGGTCACGGTATCGCCCGCGGGAATGGCGCTGGTGTCGATATCGGTGCAGGCCATGCTGCCGATCGAGCCGTCATAGCCATCGTCGGGAATCGCAGCTTGCTCGAAGCTGCAGAAGGTGTCTCCGCCCGAACAGGTGCTGCCGTCGGCCGCGAAGTTCGCGATCACCGTGCAGTCCGCCATCACCGGATTGGTCGTGAACACATCACCGACCAGCGCGCCGCCACAGGTGCCACCGACGCTGTCGATGTGGAAGCCCGCATCCGGCGTCAGTGTGAAGTCGATCGTGGCGCCCTCATCCACCGTCTGCGCAGTCGAAGGTGCGATCGTGCCCGAAGGCGTGCCGACGCTCGGGGTTACTGCATACACGGGCAGGGTCACCGTCAGACTGACCGGAACGGAGATCAGGCTCTGCGAAGGATCATTGGTGCTGACGCACAATTCCGCGGTGTAGTCGCCCGGCGGCAGGCTGCCGGCCGACGGGTCGACAGTAATCGCCACGTCGGTCGTGTCACCACCGGCGACTGCGCCGCTGGCGGGATTCGCCGCCAACCACGGAATCACCGGGCCGGTGCACGGCGCTCCTCCGCCCCCCAACGAACCGCTCGCACGGATCAACCAATTGCCGGGGAAACCAAAGCTGCCGTTGACACCAGTCAAATTGTTGTTCGACAGGTTCGTGATATCGGTCGGCGGCGTGGCGGAGGCCGAGACGTACGACCTGCCCAGACGTGACCCGACATCAAGCGGGGCCGGGTACAATTTCGGCGTGTACCCACCCGCGATAGCCCATTCATCGACAAAGCCGATATAAATATCGCCATCCCCGGGAACGTTGAAGTTCACCGGATACGTGAGGAAGCTGCCCTGGCTTGCAATCGTGACCAGGTCATCGCTGCCCAGTCGCACCGCATTGGCAGGATTGCCATCGGAATCGGCGTCGTAATAAGCCACCAGGTTGGCCTGCAGACCAGTCAGGTCTCCCGACTGGACCGACGCATCCGGCCAATCGATCGAGATCGAGTCGATCGTATAGGCACCTGTGCCGGGTGGCGGCGCAAAACGGTTGATCCAGACGGCGCCCGCTTCTGTGCCAGCGACGGGGCCAAACCCGATGGCATTCTCAAAGCTGCCATCGTCGAGCGCGAACGAGATCCCGCCATCGGGTGCAACGGGCGACCACGGCGTCGGCAGGGTCGCGGCGCGCAGATTCGGTGGTCCACCGTCCACCGAACGGCTGGACGAGAATGTGGCCGGCTGCAGCGGCACCGGAATCTTGCCCGGCGCGCCCGCGACAGGATCGCCTTCATGCGCACGCACTACCCTGTCGGTTGCCTGGCCGGTGATCGAGAAAATCAACGGGTCGCCCGCCCCAGCGTTCGCGACTTGCAGCGTGGCGCTTGCGGTGGCGTTCTGCGCCACCCTGAACGCAAATGACGTCGGGGTGATCGAGGCAGACGGGACCACCGACGCGGCGCCAAGATGAATGGTGTCGATCCACCAGCCATTGGGAGATGCCGCAGACTCTGATGAGTCGTCCGCGGTGCGAAAACGCAGCACGGTGGGCCGGCCGACGGCGGCCGCCGGCAAATCGACCGTGGTTTCGATGAAACCATCGCTGCTACCGGTCCAAGCCATGCGGCCTGCGATGGGGCTGCCGCAGCACGTTGAGATCGTGTCGCTGTAGCCACCGATCGCAAAAGTGCCGCCCGCCGTCACGATGTCGGCAAACGGTCCGCCGTCGATCGAGATCTCCAACACCGCCCCGTCGAACGTGCTCTCCAGGTTGTACTGGTGATGGAACGTCACTGTCTGGTTCGCCACCGGCGTGAACACCGGCGTATCCAGCGTCATGTCGCTGACGGCAGGCATGTCCGGCACATACGCCGCGTTCGGTGCCGTGTCGGCGGCCGTGGTGGTCGTGACCCATGGAATACCCGCTCCGGAGGCTGCGCTCGACCAGTCGCTGGGAATGTTCGGCGCGGTCTGCTCGTCGAAGTTCTCGTCCGGCGGGAACGTGCCCGGCACACCGCCACCGTCGGCCGCGAAGTTCGCGACCACCGTGCAGTCGGCCGTCACCGGATCGGTCGTGAACACATTGCCGGCCAGCGTGCCGCCGCAGGTGCCACCGACGGTATCGATATGGAAACCCGAGTCCGGCGTCAGCGTGAAGTCGGTCGTGTCACCGTCATTGATCGTCTGCGGCGTCGAAGGCGCGATCGTGCCCGACGGCGTGCCGACACTCGGGGTCACGGTATGGGTCACTACATCCGCCGCGAAGTTCGCGATCACCGTGCAGTCCGCCGTCACCGGATCGGTCGTGAACACATCACCGGCGAGCGCGCCGCCACAGGTACCACCGACGGTATCGATATGGAAACCCGAGTCCGGCGTCAGCCTGAAGTCGGTCGTGTCACCGTCATTGACCGTCTGCGGCGTCGAAGGCGCAATCGTGCCCGACGGCGTGCCGACGCTCGGCATCACCGTATGGGTGACAACTGCTCCCCCGGCCAATTGAATCGTGTCCACCCACCAGCCATTCGAATCCGACGGAGCGCCTGAGTCATCGTCGGCTGTGCGGAAGCGCAATACGGTCGGCAGGCCTGTCGCTGCCGGCGGAAGGTTCACGGTGGCATCAACGAAACCGTCGGTCTTTCCGGTCCAGGACATTCGGCCGGCGATCGGACTCCCGCAGCAACTCGAGATCGCCTCGTTGTAGCCGCCGACCGCAAAACTGCCGCCCGCCGTCACGATGTCGGCAAACGAGCCACCGTTGATCGAAATCTCGAGGACCGCGCCATCGAACCCGGTTTGCAAGTTGTATTGGTGCCGAAACGTCAGCGTCTGGCCTGCCACCGGCGTGAACTCGGGGGTGTCCAACGTCATGTCGCTGGTTGCCGGGAAGTCCATCGCATGCGCCGAATTCGACGGCGTATCGGAAAAGTTGTCGTCGGTCGCCCAGGGCATGCCAGCCCCGGCGGCTCCCGTCGACCAATCGGCCGGCAGGTTCGGAACGGTCTGTTCGTCGAAGTTCTCGGCCGGTGGGAACGTGCCCGATATGCCTCCGCCGCGGACGAGCTCGAAATGCTGCGGCTGGGCTGGTTGTCTTGCCAACGCCGCCATGGAGGCGAACAGCACGCAGGCGGCGACAGCTGCCGCACAAGGTCTCATCACATTCATGAAAGATTTCCCGCCCAAGATTGCCCGACACCAGAGCGCTTTCCGTAGCCGCTGGATTCACCAAAGCGAATCATCTTGAGGACGTTCCGATCCCCCTGAAAACTGTGATCGGGTTCACAGTTTTCGCCTTCGAGCCCGATGATATGCCCTGCCCGGCGGAAAGTCATGTCGCATGGCATCGCCTATTCCGCCGCCGCCAATTGCACCGAAAAGGCACACGGCCACACGCGGTTTGCTGTTTCCGAGGGGCGACGCACTCACTGATCGCAGCAGGCGCACGCTGCGCCGAAGCAGCCCTGACCGCTGTCGACTAGGCGGACTCGGCGCGAAGTTGCGCCTCGACGCAGGCGATCGCGGTCATGTTGTAGATGCGCCGTACGGTCGCGGCCGGCGTCAGGATATGCGCCGTCTTTGACAGACCCATGAGGATGGGGCCGAGCATGACGCCATCGGTCATCACGCGCGTCATGTTGAAGGCGATGTTGGCCGCGTCGAGGTTCGGGAACACGAACAGATTGGCGCGACCGCTGAGTCGCGAATTCGGAAACAAACGCCGACGCACGGCTTCGTCGAACGCGGTATCGACGTGCATCTCGCCTTCCATCTCGAGGTCGGGCATGCGCTCGCGCAGTGTCTGGACGACGCGACGCATTTTCGCGGCGCTGCAATTCTCGTGGCTGCCGAAGTTGGAATGCGAGAGGATCGCAACTTTCGGCGTGATCCCGAAAAGTTTCAGCCGGATCACTGCCTGCTGCACCGCTTCGCTCAACTGCTCGACATCCGGATCGAGCGTGACGTGCGTGTCGAGGAAGAACCACACGCCCTTCTCGTTGAACACCGCCGACATCGCCGCGGTGGAATGCACGCCTTCAGCCAACGGCAGCACTTCAGTCAGATAACGCAGTTTCTTCTGGTAGCGTCCGACCAGACCGCAGATCAGCGCATCGGCCTCGCCGCGGCGAAGCATCAGCGCAGCGATCACGGTTGGGCGGGAGCGCACGATTGCCTTGGCGCCGTCCGGACTGACGCCGCGGCGCTGCATCAGCTCGTGATACAGCATCCAGTAGTCTCTGAAGCGCGGGTCGTCCTCGATGTTGCATAACTCGAAATCCACACCGGGAGTCAAGCGCAGACCCATGCGCTTGATACGCTGATCAATCACGCCAGGGCGACCGATCAGGATCGGGCGTGCCGTGCCTTCATCCACGACCTGCTGAATCGCGCGCAATACGGTTTCTTCTTCTCCCTCCGCGTAAACCACGCGCTTGGGATCGGAACGCGCGCGCTCGGCAACCGGCTTCATGAACAGGCCGGTGCGGAACACGAACGCTTCGAGTTTTTCGCGATAGGCCGTCGCGTCAACCAGCGGGCGCGTCGCGACGCCCGACTCCATCGCCGCCTTGGCCACGGCCGGCGCGAGTTCGACCAGCAGGCGCGGATCGAATGGCTGCGGAATCAGGTATTCCGGACCGAACGAGCGCATCTGCCCGCCGTAGGCGCGCGCCGCGACATCGGACATTTCGCGTCGCGCGATCGCCGCGATCGCGTGCACGCAGGCGACCTTCATCGCCTCGTTGATCGTGGTGGCGCCCACATCGAGCGCGCCACGGAAGATATACGGAAAACAAAGTGCGTTATTCACCTGGTTCGGATAATCGGAACGCCCGGTCGCGATGATCGCGTCGGAGCGGACCTCAAGGATCAATTCCGGCAGGATCTCCGGCGTCGGATTGGCGAGCGCGAGGATGACCGGACGCGCTGCCATGCTCGCGACCATCTCTGGCGTGACGATGCCTGGCCCGGACAGACCCAGAAAGATGTCCGCGCCATCGATGATCTCGGCCAGCGTGCGAGCGCTGGTCTCTCGCGCATAACGCGCCTTGTTCGGGTCCATGCCGTCGGTGCGACCGCTATGGATCACGCCATGCCGATCGGCCACAAAGATGTTTTCCGGATTGAGCCCGAGGCTGACCAGCATGTCCAGACACGCGATGCCCGCGGCGCCGGCACCGGTCGATGCGAGTTTGACCGTGGCAATGTCCTTGCCGACGATCGCCAGCGCATTGATGACTGCCGCGCCGACGATGATCGCGGTGCCATGCTGATCATCGTGGAACACCGGAATCTTCATGCGCTCGCGCAGCTTCCTCTCGACTTCGAAGCACTCCGGCGCCTTGATGTCCTCGAGATTGATGCCGCCAAACGTCGGTTCGAGGCTCGCGATGATTTCGACAAGCTTGTCCGGATCGTTCTCGGCGATCTCGATGTCGAACACATCGATGCCGGCGAACTTCTGGAACAGGATGCCCTTGCCTTCCATGACCGGCTTGGCTGCCAGCGGCCCGATGTCGCCGAGCCCGAGGACCGCGGTGCCGTTGGTGATCACGGCGACCAGATTGGCGCGCGCGGTCATGCTGGCGACCTCGTTCGGATCGCGCACGATCTCGTTGCATGCGGCAGCGACGCCCGGCGAATAGGCGAGCGACAGCTCGTGCTGGGTCACGACCGGTTTGGTGGACGTGATCTTGATCTTGCCGGGCGGCGAGCGACGGTGATATTCCAGCGCGGCTTCTTTGAGTTCGTCTAGTGTCGACATGATCGCCCTTGGTCGAGTGTCCTCAGGAGGGAATGTAGCCGAGAAAGTCGAGGCTTGCCTGCAGCATCGCCTCCGCACCGATCGACAATGCCCCTTCGTCGAGGAAAAAGTGGGGCGAGTGATTGCTCGGCGCCGTCGCCGGATCGCGATCCTTCGGCGTGGCACCGACGAAGAAATACACGCTCGGAGCTTTCGCGCCGAGGCCGAAATACGGGAAGTCCTCCGAAGCGGTCCAGCGCTGCGCCTCGATGACGTGATCGGCGCCGATCGCGGTTTCGATGCTCTTGCGCACGCGCGTGGTCAATTTGGGGTCGTTGAAATTGACCGGGTTGCTGCCCGGCATCGGAATTTCAGCATCCACGCTCGCACCGTTCGCGGCGGCGATGTGCTTGGCGATGGTCCCGAGACTCGTGAGCGCCTGCTGGCGCATATCCGGATCGAATGCACGGATGGTGCCCTGCAATTCGGCACTGTCCGGCACGATGTTGAAGCGAACACCGCCGTTGAACACGCCGAACGTGACCACGGCCGGGTCGCGGTTGATATCAAGCTGACGACTCACGATCGTTTGCGCCGAGGTCACGATTTCGGCCGCGGTAACGATCGGATCGATGCCTTTCCACGGCATCGCGCCGTGACTCTGGCGGCCATGCACGACGATGCGGAACGTATCGGAACTCGCCATCATGCCGCCGGGTCGGATACCGACGGTGCCGACCGGCATCGAGCTGACCACATGCATGCCGAACACCGCGTCGGGCTTGAAATCGGTGAACACGCCCTGCTTGACCATCAGCGACGCACCGCCCTCCTCGCCCGCCGGTGCGCCCTCCTCGGCCGGCTGGAAGATCAGCATGACTTCGCCCGGCAGATCCTTGCGACGCTGCGCCAGGATTTTGGCGATGCCGAGGGTCATTGCGATGTGCGCATCGTGCCCGCACGCATGCATGATGCCGACCCGCTTGCCCTGATATTCGCCCTCGGCCTTCGATGCAAATGGCAGATCGACCTGTTCGGTTACCGGAAGCGCATCCATGTCGGCTCGAATCGCGAGCTTGGGTCCGGGCTTGCCACCATTGAGGATGCCGGTGACGCCAGTATGCGCGATTCCGGTGCGAACGTCGTAGCCGAGTTTGGTGAGCGTGTCGGCAACGATCTTCGACGTGCGTACCTCGCGGTTGCTGAGTTCCGGGTGCTCGTGGAAATCACGTCGCCAGGCCGTGATCTGTGGCAACACGCCCTGGACTGCCTGCTGCGATGTGTCCGCGGCGACGGCAACAGCGGGAGCGGAAATCGAAATCAACGACGCCACCAGCAATGTCGTACGCATGGGACTCTCCCGCCTCGGCAAGTTGCATCTTAGCAACCCGCCGCAGTCGGGGCAGGAAGCGCTACAGACCGAGCGTCAGATTGTCGAGTGCGACGCGATCGAGCCGGATCTGGTTCGCGAACAGCGAGAACGCGAGCACCCCGGCGAGCCCGTTGACCCGCCTGGCCCAGAGCGGCATCCAGCGCGGCTGCACGATATAGCCGGAATCGAAGAAAGGTTCGAGTGCGACGACATCCTGCAATGCGAGTTTGCCGGCGAACAGGTTGTGGATCAGCTTGAGGCGTCCGCTCTTGAGCGCCGAACGAAAGAACGTGTGCACCGACAGGAGGCCGTGCAGGTAAACCGTGTCCTTGGTGAACGCCGCGCCACCTGTCAGGGGTGCGCCGCGAAACACGCGTTGGGCCGAGGCAAAACTTTCCGCTTCGGTCTGACCGGCATCGAGAAAAAAACGGAAGACCTCGATGAAGTCCGCGCCTGACAGCGCCAGGTCGATCGCAATGATGCGCAAGCTGATGCGCTTCATGCGCAGGATATCGATTGAACCGGTGATCAGCTCGGCGAAAACGGCCAGGCCTTCCTGGGTCGCAGTGATGCGCGGCGAGGATTGCCCGAGGGACGCAAGGTTCGGTTGTGCGCGCCCGTTGAGCGCAGTCAGCGAATGCACGAGGGCTTCGTGTTCGAACAACTGGCGCCGATCGTCCTCGGTGAAGCAGGTCGCAGAACGCAGGCGCAAACGTGTTGCGCCGGCGGCCGCTTTGGAAATCAGTTCCGGATCGGTTTCGACGCGCACCACCTCGGTGCCGAAAAATGCGTCCAGCTGCTGCTGCAATTCCTGCTGGAGCACGCTCGCAGGAATGCAATAGTCGGCTTCATTGATGACGATGCCGTCGGCAAAATCATCGGCAAGACGGATGAAGTGCCGGGCCGCGTCGAGGTTGGTGAGTTCCGCGCCCGGCACCTGATCGCCGGGACGTCCGTAAAGCCGGACCGAAAGATCCAGCATGCGTTCGCTGCCGGCGGCTTCGAGCAACTGCGCGGCAACGATCCACGATTGCGCGGTGCGCCTGATGTAGTCGCCTACGGGGTGATCCGACGGCGCTTCTCTCGCGATCTTCGAAAGCGACGCACGCACGTCGCTGAAATCCATGGCCGCATAGCGGATCTCGGGCAGGACGGCGTTGCCGCGCTGCCACTGCGCGAGGAACGCCTGCTGGGCCGATGCCGGCCAGCTCAAGGACGACAGCAGGCGTATGCCGCGGCTGGCCGCGATCAGTCGGCCATCCAGGGTCGTCAGGACATCCAGCGATGGTTTATCCGGCGACGAGTTGCGCATGCTGGAACCTGCGTGGCCCGGATGCAGGCCGGGCACTCGAAGCATACGCTGGATATCCTGGGAAGCGCCGACCGGCAAACACCTCGGACCGATGTGCCGGTCATCTTTGCAGCATCCGCGGTGAGGTCGATGCCGCTGAAGCAGCACTGCGCTACCTGCTGCGGCGACACCTTCGCAAGCTGAAGGCAGATACGCGATCAACCGCCGCCCATCGTCCCCTTGTAACTTTCCTGACCGACCAGCCATTTGCCGCCGACCTGCTGCATCTCGATGGTGCCGGTCTGCTTGTCGCCTTGGGTGGTCTCGACCGTCATCACCAGCTTGTTGCCATCCATGTGCGCATCCGTCACCTTGACACTGGCTGGGTGCATGGTCGTGAACATGCCCCACATCATCGGAAAGTCCTTGCTGCCCTTCTGTGCCTTCATCTGGGCGGCCTTTTCAGGAACCATGGCGGCGGTGACCGCATCCATGTCGCCACTCTTTACGCTTTTCAGATAGCTGCTGTACGCGGCGCTCGCTGCGGCGGTTCCGGGCGGCTGCGCCGCCAAGGTGACTGTGGCGACCAAGAGCATTGCCCCCGCGCCGGCAATGCGCACGAGCAGGGACAAGCGAGAGTTGATGATCATCATTTTCTCCGTTGGCTAGGGGCCCCGACGGGGCGTTGCGGAACGGGTTTGCGACGCGTTCCTGCAAGAGGAAACGCGAATCGCCATTCGTCGGGGCCAACCGTCACGAACCATGCAACGTGAAAATCCCACGGCGTGCGCTTGCACCGTGCCCGATACTCGATGTTTGATGCCTGTCCCCGATCGTCGCCGGATTGCGTGTGAGAAATGGACACGGTGACCAATCGGGAGCAGCGAATGAACACACTACGTAGCGTATTCGGCATTCGGGTAATCGTCATTCTGGCGCTGGTAGCAGCCACGACCGCGACGACGGCAATCGCAGCAGACAAGGCCAGCGGCACGGTGGCCCAGGCGCCCGCTTCCACGCAGATCAAGTACGCGTGGATGGTGCGCGGGCCGGACGAAATGGATCCAAGCCACACGGTCCTTCGGATTTACCTCTCAAGCGTCGACATCGGCGCGAAGATCAAGGCGTGCAAGAGCTTGTCCTGCGCGGACCAGGCACTCGAGGACGGTGCGATGGTCGATTTCAGCGATGCCCGACACCTGGGCTACGCAGTTCGCCTCGACCATGAGCGTGTGCAGTACTCCGGCGGCACCGACCAGGGTGCGTTCACCCTGTCGATCAACAAGCCCGATCAGCTGGCCGGCAAGCTGCACATCGACGACAGTGCCTTCAGTGGCGCTCGGGTCGATGCGCAATTCGATGTGACTCTGGCCAATACTTTCAAGACCGTGCTCTGAGGAGAAAACGGAGCGGCAAAGCCATCAGCTACGCCTGTTGGGCACCCCTTTTCGCGACCGCATTTCATCGGTGCGCAGATCGGCTGCATCCGTGCGCGGCATGCAATGCCGCTGGCAAGGGTGATCTGGTGCGGATGGACGCTCGCCCGCACCTTCCGATGAGCGCTTTCAATGTCCCCGGATTGCGGCCATTGGCGTGGTGACCGCGATGATCGGGTTTCGCGATGTGCGACCGGATCTGGTGCGCCAGCTCACGCGTCGCGCGGACATGCAGCTGCAGCGTGACGACTCCGTAGTCCGGATTGTTTCGACTCAGCCGACGGATCGCGACCGCTCGCACGCATGCACACATCCATGAAGCATGTCGCCACGAGCTGTCGCACGCACTTGACATGGCCCCAAATCGCACTTGCCTTCGTTTCCCTCGGTGTAGCAACTCACTGCCGGAGACCATGATGCCGACCGCCGCCGCACAGCCCGATAATCGGAATTCCCTCGGCGCGACAGCGCGGGACCTCGTGAAATCGCCCGCTCCCGGAGCACGCGCGAGCAGCGCCCGCGCACTGGCGTTGGCGATTGCCGCAATCATCGCCCTGTCGTCGCACACGTCCCGCGCGGCGGTTTTCTGTGCCTCGAGCGCAACCCAGATTCAGGACGACTTGAATCTTGCGGCAACCAATGGCCAGGACGATCAGATCAATATCGCCGGCGACAACTACCTGCTCAGCTCGGGCCTTTTTTACAGCTCGACGGAATCGCATTCGATCACCCTCGTCGGCGGCTGGAATACCGATTGCAGCCAGTACATCGACGCCCTCACCACACTGGATGGCCTGCAGCAGGTTCGCCCGCTGCACGTCATGAGCAACGCGGGCGACGTCAACATCCAAGGGCTCTCGTTTGTCGGCGGTTTGTCCACCAACAACCGCGGCGGTGGTCTCAACGTCTCCACCGTGAGCGGCGACATTCGCGTGGAGGGCAACTCGTTCTACGTCAACCGCGCGGAGGACTTTGCCGGTGCACTGGTCGCAAGTTCCGACAGTGGCACGCTCCTCATCCGCAACAACCTGATCGCCGGCAACAGCGCCGCCGTCATCGGCGGCATGGAGCTGTGCCAGGCCAGCGGCGAAGCCTACGTAAACAGCAACACGATCGTTGCCAACACCAGCGATAGCGGCGACGCTGCCGGCGGCCTGCGCACCGAGTGCAACGGGCACTTCAACCTGAGCGACAACATCATCTTTGGCAACAACGCCAACGGCGCCGCGGACTTCGGCACGACCGGCGCACACAGCCGTTATTCGAACGACATCGGAACCCTTGAGGACGGCACCATCGGTGACCCGATCGAGAACGAGCTGAGCGTGGACCCGCAGTTCTGCACGACCATCGGATGTCCGCTGTTCGAACTTCAGCGCAACTCGCCGCTCGTCGATGTCGGCCTGGATACACCACCTGGTGGCCTCGCGCCGTTCGACCTTGCGCGCAAGGACCGCATCATCGGGCCGCACGTGGATATCGGCGCGTACGAGAACGACGGCATTTTCGCGGGTAATTTCGAATGATCGCCGGCTCGGCACTGCGCGTCGCGACAACCGCACTGCTGTTGGCCGGCGCGTCGATCGCGCAGGCAGCGGTCTTCACGGTCGACAACACGCTCGACAGCGGCACGGGTTCGCTGCGTCAGGCGATCATCGATGCAAACAACGCCAGCGGCAGTGCCAACGTGATCGATTTCGCCATTCCGGGCAGCGGCCCGTTCACGATCGCGTTGGCGAGCCAGCTTCCGACCATCACCGGCACTCTGACCATCGACGGATACAGCCAGCCCGGCAGCCTGATGAACACCAATACGCCGGATCAGGGCGGCCTCGACACGCAGTTGATGATCGAGATCGTGGGTAACGGCGGCTATGGCTTCATACTCAACGACACCCCGGTTTTTGTCTCGCTGACCGTGCAGGGCCTGTGTCTGCACGATTTCAGCGATCCGATCGTCGGCGTGGGCAATGCGCCAGACGCATCGCAACTGAATGTGTACGGCAATTTCATCGGCACCCGCATCGACGGCAGCGCGCTGCCCGGTGTCGGCAACAGCGGCAGCGCCCTACGCAGCGGGCGGGGTACTGCGCAGATCGGCGGCACGCAACCCTGGCAACGCAACATCTTGTCCGGTGGCGGCAATTTCGGGGTGGCGATCGCCGGAGCGGCGATTGTCGAGGGCAATCTGATCGGCACCGATGCCAGCGGCACGCTGCCGATCCCGAACGGCACGCTTGGCAACAATGCGGGTATCAGCATCCCGGCCAATGTCGCCAACGTCCGCGTCGGCGGCGCCGCGCCCGAGTCACGCAATGTCATTTCGGGAAATCATGCATTCGGCATCGGCATCGGCAATCCCTCCAGTGGCCCGCAATATGTCGGTCTCGAAATCAAGGGCAATTACATCGGCACCGATTGGAGCGGAACGCGGCCATTGCCGAACGGCTTTACCGATCCGCGGGACGCGCAATACGGCGGCGGCATCCAGTTGCAAAGCAACGAGACCGATTCGACACCGGCGATGATCGGTGGTTTCGCTGCCGGCGAGGCCAATCTGATTGCTTTCAACCGCGGGGCCGGAATCATCGCCGCTTCCAACTCCGCCGGCGAGAGTTTCGACAGCCAGGGCAACCTCATGCATCACAATCACGGCGTCGGCGGCGCCAACATCGATATCGGGTCGTTCGGTCCGACCCCAAACGATCCCGACGATGCCGACAGCGGCGCCAACGGTGTGCAGAACTATCCGGAACTGCTGTCAGCCAGTCGCAACGCCAACCAGTTGACCGTGACCTATCGCGTCGATTCGACGACGGCGAATTCGGCCTATCCGCTGCGCGTCGACTTCTATGCGGATGCCGAAGGCGGCGGCGCCGAACTGCTCGGGCAGGACAGTTATGCCGCGGGCGACGCGCAGCAGGCGCGCACGGTCACGCTGAGCGTGCCGCCCGGCGCAAAGTCGATTCCGTTCGTTGCGACCGCGACCGATGCCGACGGCCACAGCAGCGAGTTCTCACCCGCGTTCGACGTAATTTTCGAGAACGATTTCGATTGACACAAAACGCGACCGGGGGCCTCGCTCATCTGACTCTTCCTGCCTGCGGCATTCGACGGGTTCCTGTGTGCTCAGGCCATCTATGAGGCAGCTTGAGCAGCCAGTGCCGCGCGCAACGGATCGAGCAGGGCGCCGTAGCGCGCGGCGCGTGCGGTGTCCTGACGTAACGGTTCGCGCACCTGTCCCGCGCTCGGCGTGCGCACGGCGCGCTCGGTTTCGTGAAAGCGCAAACAGGCCGGGTCGAATTGGAGACCGCAAAACGCCAGCAGCTCGCGCGTATTCGCCTCCGGATCGGCCAGCAATGCCTCGTAATGCTGGTCACGGAATCGATCCGGGTAATCGTCTCGCCAGCGCCGGCAGATGCGATCGTAGTCAAGCCAGTAGGCTGCCATGTCCTCGAGGTCGTAGCAGAAACCGTGCTCAGTGAACATCTGCCGATAACATGCGAAACAGGTTTCCAGCGCATCGCGCCGGCAATTGACCACGCGCGCCGACGGCAGCATCGCGAGCAGCGCGCCGACGTAGATCCAGTTGCGCGGCAGCTTGTCGGTAAAACGCGGCCGGCGCGTACGCCAGCGTGCCGTGCGCGCAAGATACAATTCACCCATGCGCTGCCAGTCTGCGGGCATCGCCTCGCGCGCCCAATCAGGGAATCGCTTTCCGCGCCGCCGCGATTCCTCGATCAGGATGCGCGGCAGTTCCGGCAATTCGTTGCCACCTTCCACATCGGGATGCGAAGCGAGGATCTGTTCGGTCAGGGTCGATCCGGACCGCGGCAGGCTCACGATGAAAATGACTTCATCCCCCTGCGCCACCGGACTGCCCGCAAGCGGCGGTGTGAATTTCTCGAGTAGATCGACCATGCCCGTGCGGCATGCATTCCGATCCCAGGGATGTCGCTGGCGCATGCGGACGTTTGCTGCGTCGAGCGCCGCGAACGACCCGGCCAGATCGCCCCGATCCTCCAGCGCCCTGGCCAGCGCGAACCCACAGGCGATGCGGTCTTCGTCCCGGGCGCCGGGTTCCTTCGCCAGTCCTTCCAATTCGGCGACATCGGCATCATCAAAGCGCGCCGTCTTGAGATTGGCCAATCCCCACCAGGCCCAACCTGCCTGCGGCTGAGCAGCCAAAACCTGTCGGTACTGGGCTTCGGCATTGGCCATGTCGCCGCGCGCCTTTGCGGTCAGGTCGATCAGCAACACGCGCGCCGCGACCAGCTTTGGATCGAGCGCGCAGGCGCGTTCGAGCACATCGATGGCTTCTTCGGTGCGCGCAAGCATTGCCAAAAGCCGTCCATGGTTGAACCACACCCCGGCATTCTGTGGTGCAAGTCGACCCGCGCGTTCGAATGCGGCAAGCGCACGCTCATACTCGCCGCATTGGTTGCAGGCAATGGCAAGCGCATGTTGCACGATTGCATCATCGGGCCGCTCATCTGCCGCGTGTTGCAACGATCCAAGGGCCTGGTGGTATTGCCGTTGCCGGAACAAGAGCAGGCCATGCAACCGGATCACGCGCGCGTCTTCGGGTGCGCGCTTCGCGACATCGGCGAAATGGCGTTCGGCCACCGCCATATCGCCGCGATCGAGCGCGCGTTCCGCATCGGCGATGATCCGAAGGACGCGAGCCGACGATGCGGCGACGCCTTGCGAAGTGCGTGGCTTGGTTGTCTCGATCATCGGGCAACGTTCGTTCGCGGACGAAAGTCGGACGTCTGCGGATCGTCAATCGGGCGATTCCGGGCCGTCCTCGGTTCTTCCGACTCTAGCACGCCGAATACACCACGCCTTCAGCAGCGCGGGAGTCCCGCGGCGGAATCGCTGTTGCAAATCGATGTCGCGCGCGCGACATGCAAGACTTGGTCACCCGAGGCGACAAGCCGATGCGCCCGCGTGTCGCCCGCGTCCGTTGCGAAGGAGTATCGACATGACGTTGACCTCTCGCTCGTTGCCACGCCGCAAACCAGTCGCGGCCTGCTTCGCGCTGATACTCGTGGGCGGAACCATCGAGGTCTCCGAAGCCGGACCTGCCGCGACAGCTTCGGCGGATATCTCCCCGGTATTCCCCGACGCAGGCTACCGGTTGCGTCAGCGGATCCGCGCACGCCGGAACAGCGAACATGCATTCCCTCTGAAAAATCGTTTTGCAAGCAACTCGCGCGCGACGCGGACCGACGGCAATGATCTGATCGTCACCAGCTGCGCCGATGACGGCAGCCCCGGTACATTGCGCAGCGTCGTCGCGGGCGCGGCCGAACACGATACCGTCGATCTGTCGCAGCTGACGTGCAGCACGATCACGTTGGTCGAAGGGCCGATCGACAGCAGCATGCTCGGCGACAACGGACTCTACTACCTGACCATCCAGGGTCCGGGCCAGGATTCGCTCACGATCGACGGCGCGCGTACCGATCAGGTCTTCGAGGGCGGCGGTTTCAGTTCCGCCATGGGCCGTCTCGAACTCGACGATTTGACCGTCGCCAACGGCAACGACCCGCACGGTCTCGCCGGATGCATCGAAGTGTTCGGCGGCACGCTTGCGCTCGATCATGTCACCGTCACCGGGTGCTCGGCCAGCAACGGCGGGCCGCTGACGTTCGGCGGCGCGGTCGACACGTCGTATCTCGAGATGACCTCGAGCACCGTCAGCGATTCGTCGAGCTTCGCCACCGGCGACAATGTCGCGATCGGCGGCGGCGCCTATGCAAGCAACGATGCGGTACTCGTCGACAGCACGATCAGCGGTAATACGGTCAACGCGGAAACTGCCGGCGACGGCACCTACTACATCACCGCGGGCGGCGGCTTGTACGTTCGCGGCGCGCTGACCATGACCCGAAGTACCGTCAACGGCAACGAGGTGAGCGTCGTGGGCGACTATGCAAGTCCCAATGGTGGCGGCGTCTTTGTCCGCGACCAGACCACTATCTCGGACAGCACCTTCGACGACAATTCCGCAGGACAAGGTGGTGGTCTGTTCAAGGCCGAATTCAGCCGCTTCGGTGATCCGGGCACCACGCTCGGCATCACCAACAGCACCTTTTCCGGGAACAGCGTTTATTACAACGGCGGTGCGATATTGAGCGAACGTCCAACGGTCATCACCAGCAGTACGATCGCCGCCAACCGTTCCAATCGCATTTCCGGCGTGGCCTGCCGCGGCGCCGATTGCAGCCTCGAAATCCAGAGTTCGATCATCGCGAAGAATCAGTCTGGTGACGTATTCGGATCCTATTGGGATATCGGGGCCGATTTCGGCGTCGATTTCACTGTGGCGGGCGCCAACAACCTTGTCACGGCGGCGATCAATGTGACCTTGCCGCCCGATACGATCATCGGCGATCCCCTGCTGTTGCCGCTCGCCGACAACGGTGGTCCGACGCAAACGCTTGCGCTCGATCCGGCCAGCCCGGCGATCGATGCGGGTAACAATGATGCCATGCTCGATTACGATCAACGCGGCCCTGGCTTTCCTCGCGTATCGGGCGCGGCGGCCGATATCGGAGCATACGAAAGGGAAGTCGATAACGACTTCATCTTCAGCAACGGATTCGACAGCGAAAACTGATGCAGGCGCGTCCTGCTCGGGCCGATCCTGACGATTTTTGCCGCAATGACCTCGGTTTGCCTTAGCATGCGCATGCCACGATGGCGGGGGCTGGGTGAGCGATACGATGGCGGGCGACGACGCATTCAACATGCACAAGCTGCTGCGCAGCCTGCCGCTGTTCATGCATCTCGATGAAGACAGCCTCGAAGAGCTGGCGGACGAACTCGAATGGTTTGCGTTGCCGGGCGGCGCAAAGTTGTTCGATCAAGGCGAGGCGTCCGACTCGCTGTATGTGCTCAAGTCCGGCAGCCTCGGGGCCTTCAAGCCCGACGGCACGGGAGCGGACCAGCTCGATGGCATTGTGGCCGCCGGCGAAACCGTCGGCGAACTCGGACTGATTGTCGATCAGCCGCGCTCGGCGACGGTCCGCGCATTGCGTGATTCGGAATTGCTGCGTCTGTCGCGCGAAGGTTTCCAGCGACTGGTCAAGCGCCACCCCGACGCCATGCTGACCACCGCCCGGCTGGTGGTGCGCCGCCTTATCGAGCGCCCCAGCGACGCGATCCTTTCCGCCCCACGCACGTTCGCAATCCTTCCGCACGATGCCTGCGTCGATGGCCGCGATCTGGCGAGGCGTCTGGGTGCAGCACTGGGGCGTTACGGCGAATGCGTGGTGATCGACGCAGAAGCAGGGCGCGGTCATACCAGTGATTGGTTCAGCGCGCTCGAAGTGCGCGTGCGGTACGTGTTGTATCTGGGTAGCGCGCAGGACGACGATCACTGGCGCGAGTTGTGCGTGCGCCAGGCCGACTGTCTGTTGTTGCCGACGAGAGCACCCGAGCCGGCAAGTCCGTGGCCTTCGGCCGCCTATCTCGATGCGGAACAGGCCTCGCACCGACCTTGCCATCTGCTGCTCGTGCGCGACGGCGAAATCGAGAATGGCGCGGCATTGCGCTGGCGGGCACAGGTACCCGGCGCGCAGCATCACCATGTGCGCGACGACAACGATATCGAGCGAATCGCACGCCTCCTGACCGGCCGCGGTGTCGGCCTCGTGATGTCGGGGGGCGGCGCGCGCGGCTTCGCGCATATCGGCGTAGTCCGCGCGCTGCGCGAAGCGGGCATGACGATCGACAGCGTCGGCGGCTCGTCGATCGGCGCGATCATCGGCGCCGGAGTCGCGGCGGGTTGGCCGGACGAGCAGATATTCGATGTGTACCGACGCGAATTCGTTATCGCCAAACCGCTCAGCGACTATACGTTTCCGTTCATCTCGATGACCGCAGGGCGGCGCGTCTCGCGAGGATTGCGCGAATCCTTCGGAACACGCGACATCACCGACCTGGCGTTGCCGTTCTTCTGCATCACGGCCAACCTTACCGCCGGATGTGCGGTAACCCATTGCGCCGGGCCGCTGTGGTTCTGGCTACGCGCGTCGTGCGCGATTCCCGGCGTCCTGCCGCCGGTTTTCCATCTCGGCGAGGTGTTCGTTGATGGCGCGGTGATGAACAATCTGCCGGTGGATGCGATGCGCGCACAGGGCATCAGTGAAATCATCGCGGTCGACATCGGCGCGGACGACGTCCTGCACGCGGACGTAGAGGAGCACGCGCTTCCGGCATGGCCGCGGCTCGCCTGGGATCGAATATTTCACAAGCACCGGCGACCGGGCATCCTGAGCATCCTGCTGCGCTCGGGGATGGTCAATGCGGAAGTTGCGAGCCGCGAACGCCGCGCCCAGACCAGCCTGCTGCTGACGCCGCCGCTCAGCGACATCGAACTATTCGACTGGAATGCGTATGAACGCGCGATCGAGGCGGGTTACCGTTACACGAAAGCGGTGATCGAGGGCATTGGCGCATCCCGACCGTTGCCTTGAGATTCACCTGCCAGCATTCGACGAGCGCGTCTTCTTTCGCAACGCGTGACGCAACGGATCGAGGACCGTGCCGTAAAGCGACGTCAGAGCGGGACCGCGCCGCAACGGCGCGCGCACCTGGATTGCGCTCAGTGTGCGCACTGCATGCGAGCCCGCGCGCGGCCGCATGCAGGCGTCCTCGAAATCGAGATCGCAGAACGACAACAAGGCACGCATTTCGGACTCGGTATCGTCGAGCAATCGCTCGTGCTGCAATTCGAACACGGTTTCAGGGTAGCGCAAGATCCAGTGGCGCGTCGCTCGATCGAAATCGTGCCACCACGCGGCGATGTCATCGAGATCGTACGCAAATGCCTGGCGACCTTCGGCGAAGCGCTGGCGAAAACACGAGAAGCAGGTTTCCAGCGGGTCACGTCGGCAGACAATGACGCGTGCGCCGGGCAGCATCGCTGCGATCGCATCCAGATACAACCAGTTGCCCGGCAGCTTGTCGATGAAGTGTGCGCCAGAGACCGCGTGCGGTCGCGCCCGGTCGAGATAGCTCCGGCCAAGATCACGCCATTCGCCCGCGTCGAGGTCACCGAGCCACTCCGCAAACGGCTTGCCACGACGCTTGGATTCGGCGCCCAACAACTCCGACATGGTGGTCGTCTCGCCAGCGGCTTCGATTTTCGAATGCGCCGCGAGCATCTGCTCGACCAGCGTCGTCCCGGAGCGCGGCATACCGACGATGAAGATCGCCTCCTGGCCGAAGTCGCCCGGTGCGCTGGCACGCGGGCGAGGTGCGGCGAGAATTGCATCGAGTCGCGCGCTGAACGCTCCGGCATCCCACGGACAACGCTGTCGAACCAGCGCGTTGGCTTCGATCAGTGTCTCGAATGCATTCGCGAAGTCGCGGTGTTGCTCCTGGACGTACCCGAGGGCAAAGCCGATCGCGATTCGTTCGGTCTCTTCAAGATCGACGCGTGAGAACAGCTTCTGCAACGTGGCGATAGCGCGCGCTTCGAGCGACGCCGGATCGGTTCTGGCCAGCCCGAGCCATGCTTCGCCATCATCCGCGCGACGCGCAAGAACGGCGCGATAGCAGTCCGCCGCCGACGCGGCATGGCCGGCGACCGTATGCGTGTAGGCCAGACTGAAATGTGCCGGCAGCAATTCAGGTGCCAGACTGATCGCGCGATCCAGCGCCTCGATCGCTTCCGGAATCCGCCCGCCGTCGCTGAGCGCCTTGCCCAGGTTGTTCCATGCGGCGGCGAGATGTGGCGCAAGATTGCAGGCGCGCCGGTACGCTTCAATGGCCTCCGCGTTGTCGCCAACCGCTGCGAGCGCGCCACCAAGACTCCCCTGGATGAGCGCATCATCGGGGCGCAAGGCCGCTGCCCGTCGAAGCGCAGTCAATGCTTCGCTGGTGCGGCCGCGCTGGCGTTCGGCGATACCGAACAAGCGCAGAGTCTCGGCATGATCGGGCACACGAGCGAGCACGCGAGTAAGCGCAATGACCGCCTCATCAGCTTTGTTTGCTTCCAAAGCGGCGATCGCGGAAGCGAGCTGTTCTTGCAGTGCGCAGGGTAAATCGGCGCAGCGCGTTTGCCGCGATGTCGCCCGCGACCCGCTGCGTGCCATCAGCGCTTCCCGTACTTTTCCGTCATGCGGCGATCAAGCGCCTTGGTCAGCACGCGCGTGCCATCCTTGCGACGCAATTGCGCTTCAAGCGCAATCGCAGCCGCCGCGATCTCGCCACGCAGCTTCAGGTAATTCTGCCAGCGCGCGGGATCCAGCCTGTCATCGTCGATCGCCGAACGCACGGCGCAGCCCGGTTCGCTTTGATGATTGCAGTCGCCAAAACGGCACTCCGAAATCAGCGACTCGATATCGGCGAATTGGCCGGCGTCGATGTCCTCGTCGCCCATCGGTTTGATTTCGCGCATGCCCGGGGTGTCAATCAGGCAACCGCCGCTCGGAAGCATGATCAACGCACGGTGGGTGGTTGTGTGGCGCCCGCGGCTGTCATGCGCGCGTACCTCGGCAGTCGCCTGTCGGGCGTCACCGGTCAAGGTATTGGTCAAAGTCGACTTGCCGGCTCCAGAGGAGCCGACCAGGACGGCCGTATCTCCCGCATGGAGATAATCCTGCATCGGTGCAATGCTCTCGGGAGACTTGGCATTCACGGCCAGCACGATGGCGCTTCCGGATAGACGCTCCCGCAATTCCAGGCTCGTGCGCGCAGCGGCGTCCGTGATGTCGCTCTTGGTCAGGACGACCACGGCGCGCGCGCCGCTGCCGGCGACCAACGTCAAATAGCGTTCGATTCGCGCAGGATTGAAATCGCCATCGAGCCCGCTGATCACGAAGACGGTATCGATATTTGCCGCAATGATCTGTCGCTGGTGGCGCTCCCCGGACGCTGCGCGCGCGAGTTCGCTGCGACGTGGGAGTACACGTTCGATCTGCGGCGGTTTGCCGGCAGCGCTCGGATCGGCGACGACCAGCACGAAATCGCCGACCGCAGGTCGCTCGCTCGCATCCATGCTGGCCTTGAGAAAACGCGGCGCCGGCTGGGCGTTGAACGCCTGCTCCCCGTCATGCAGCTGGTAACCCGCACGGTGCTGCGCGATGACTCGCGCCACTGCGGCGCCAGGCGTGTCATCCGGGAGTGCCGTCGAACGCCAACCAATTCGGGAAAGACGCTGTTCGATCGCTGGCGCGAGGTTCATTGGAGCATTGTAAGGAAGTCGCGCACCAGTTCGCGGAAGGAAATTTCAGCGACCGTGGATGGAAACCATCGCTTGCGAGCCAAAACCAGCCACAGATCGCACAAGGCCAGGCCTTTTTCCGATGGCGACGGGTGCGGCCTCGTCGCGTCCTGCCGCACCCGTCGCATCCCGGATCAGAACTTGATACTGGCCTCGACGTACGTGAAGCGCCCGGGCAGATCATAAGTGGACGCATCGTAGCCGTTGAGCGAGCAGCTCAGACAGATGGGCGGATTGCGGTCGAACACGTTGTTGACGCCAGCCGAAACCTGCATGTCGAAGCTGGTAGGCAATTTCCAGCTCAGGCGCACATCGTTGTATGTCGTGGCTCCGAGATGGTTGGTTCCGTCTGGCCGAGTCGGCGTCACCTGGTCCGGATTCGAACAAACCGCGAATCCGGCCCCTCCGGCGCAATCCTCCCTCAGTGCGGAGATATACCGCACCACCCACGTTGCGCGCCACGCGCCAATCGTCCAGTTGGTATTGAGCGTGGTACGGATTCTCGGAATCGCGCTGTCTGCGACCTCGACGCCGACGACGCGCGGCTCCATCGCGCCGGTATCGGTCGCGATCGCGGTATAGCCCTTGGTGTAGGTCGTCTGCAAGCCCGCGCCAAACCGGCCGATTCCGGTTTCGGTACCGATCCAGTTGACGCCGAAGTCATATCCCGACGTGTCGATGCGGCCGAGGTTGCGCAACGTGTTGTTGAAGGCACTGATCTGCCCCGCCGAATTGCGCGATATGCCGTCGCAGAACAACGGATCGAGCGTCGCGTCGCAGCGATTGAGCTGGGTCTGCGCGTCGGGCGCCTGAATCGCATTCTTGATTGTGTGGCGATAGTAGGTCAGTTCAAAATCGAGTTTGTCCGACCAGGCCGTGTGATCGGCCCAGCCCGGACTGTAGATTGCGCCTAGCGTCAGACCCTTGGACGTTTCCGGTTGCAGATTCTGGTTGCCGCCAGTGATCACCGAGATTTGCGGGTTGAGCTGCTGCGTGCCGGCCGGCACACCGAGCGCCGCGCAGTTGGCCGGGTCGCCCGTCGCCGGCGCTCCATCCTGCCCCAGACACGGATCGATCAGGGTCGCATCGAAACGCGAGAAGCTGCTGAACAACTCGCCGATCGACGGCGCGCGGAAGCCCTCGGCCCAAGTGCCGCGCAAGGTCAGGTCGTCATACACCTGCCAGCGAAGACCGAACTTGCTGTTGGTGGTGCCTCCGAATGTCGAATAATCGGAATAGCGCGTCGCCGCATCGAGATCGAGCTTCTGCACCGCCGGCAGATTGGCCAGCAGCGGCACGTTCAATTCGAGGTAATACTCGTTGACCGAATACTCGCCGGAAGTGGGACCCGACGGCACGCCGTTGGAATCCCCGGCAGTAACGATCGAATCGGGTGTGTACGAGCCGCTCAACTTCCGGTGCTCGTAGCCGGCCGCTCCCGACAGAGGCCCCGCCGGCAGCGTGAAAAGATCGCCGGAGATATTGGCGGTCCACATGTCCAGTTGTTGATCGCTGCGATCGTTCTCGGTGAAGAGGATGTAATCGAGCATTTCCGGCGTGATTGATCCGGGGCCTCCAAAAAAGTCCAGCGGAACACACGGGGCGGTGCACTGATCGAGCGGCCCCAGCGCGTTCAGGATATGTCGGATGTTGTAGGTACCCGTGACCGTCTGGGTTGCCTTGTTGTCGCTGTTGACGTAATTGACATCCCAGGAATAGGTCTTGTCGCCGACGTCAAACGCGCCGTTGATCCCGGTCGCGGCATAGCGCGTGTCGACCGACTGCTTGTACACGCGCGGTCCGCCCTCAATCGGTCGCCGCCCGGCGCCAATGAAATTGGTCGCTGGATCGAGCGTGATCCCGAAAGGATTGTAGGGGTTGGTCGCATCGATGCCGACCTGGCTGCATAGATCAGCCGCGGCGCAGAAGCTGGACAGGAAAATCGGCTCTGGTGCGGCCTGATTCACCGAGTCGCGCGTGTTGTAAAGGCCCTTCGCATACCAGCTCACATTGTCGGTCAGGCGATACGTGCCTTGGGCGAACAGCCCATCGCGCTTCTGCGGGGTCAGCAACAGATTGTACGGCGCGAAGTTGAACCGGTCCGACGTCCCGAAGCCATGGTAACCCCCGGGGAAATCCTGCACGCCGCCGGCCGGCGCTGCACCGTTGGCGGTGATGTCACAGACGCCGCCCGGGCACAACCCATCGTAATCCTGGCCGCCGGGCGTGCTGAAGATCACGCGGGTGAACGGTGTGGCCGAGCTGCCGTTGCTGAGGCCGGTACCTGGCACCGGGAAACTTGATTGTTCCCAATCAGCGGAGCTGATCCGGTTCTGATTGAAATGGCTGATGTCCATGAAAAAGTCGAGGCGGTCAGTCTTGCCGCCGAACGACAGATTGCCCGACCAGGTCTTGCCGTCGCCGACCGAATGATCGCCGTAGTACACATGCGCCGCGATTCCCTGCTGCGATTTTTTTGTGATGATGTTGATTACTCCGGCAATCGCGTCGGAGCCATAGAGCGCGGACGCGCCATCGGTCAGGATCTCGATGCGATCCACGATGCTGGACGGGATCGTGTTCAGATCGACCGCGGCGGAGACGCCCGATGCAGAGGACTCGTTGACCCACCGCAAGCCATCGACGAGGATCAGCGTGCGCTTGGCGCCAAGATTGTGCAGCGAAATCGTTGTCGAGCCCGACCCGACGCCGCCGCCGTCCGGCGGAAATCCGAAGTTGCCGGCTGAATTGAATTTGGTGTTGAGCGAGGAGCCGCTGACCGAGAGCTGCTGGATGACATCGCCGATCGAACCCAGACCGGTTGCCGCGATGTCCGCAGCCGTGATCGTGATGACCGGCGTCTGCGTTTCGACTTCGGCCTTCTTGATGCGCGATCCGGTCACCTCGATCGTCTGCAATTTCTGGGTGTCGTCGCCGCGATCCTGTTGCGCGAACACCGGCCCGACAGAGAACACCGACAACACGATCGCACCCATCCCGATCCTGACGATCAGCGCTTTACCATGCAGTTTCATGTGCTTCCCCTCCCCGAAACCGGGACGTTGCTTGATGGCCGGCGAGCGCCGGAGAGCCTTCCGCCGCCGTCACCGGTGCCGGAAAGTTAAGAAACTGTAAGGCAAACGTCAAACGTTGCCAAGCAACTTTTCACAGTCCGCCTGGAGCACTTGATTTGGCGCGATTCGCCGAGCACCTCGGGCCTGCGTCGAATACTCAAAAAAGGAGGTCCGGCAGCCTGCTAGACTCGCCTGTCGACGAGGTCGCACGCCGAAGATCTCGACCTCACCTTTCGCTCCCTTTTGGGGCCACCGCCAATGTTTGTCGAGCTGTTGAGCGTGGCGATGTTCGCTGGCGCAATACACGCGGATTCGGGCGCGCCACGCTTTCTGGCGCTGGGCGATTCATACACCATTGGCGAGGGCGTCGATGAGGCGCAACGCTGGCCGGCGCAATTGGTCCGAGGATTGCGCGCCAATGGCTTCGCGATCGACGCGACGACCATCGTCGCAAAAACCGGATGGAGGACCGATGAGCTCGCCCACGCAATCGGCGCAGCTTCCCTGAAGCCTCCGTATGCGCTGGTCACCCTCATGATCGGCGTAAATGATCAATATCAGGGACGTGATGTCGACCAGTACCGCAGCGGATTCGCTTCGTTGCTCAGGCGTGCGATCGCGCTGGCAGGGAACGATCCGCAGCACGTCATCGTCATTTCGATACCGGATTGGGGCGTAACAAGGTTTGCAAGCGAACAGGGGCGCGATGCGGCGCTCGCAGCAACAGCGATCGACGCCTTCAACAAGGTCGCGCGCGCGATCTGCCGCGCCGATGGAGTCGCCTGGGTTGACGTGACGACGGCATCACGCGTCGCCGGTGCCTCGCAAGGCGAATTGACGGAGGATGGATTGCATCCCTCGGCCAGACAATATGCCCGTTGGGTCGATGCGATCCTGCCGGCTGCAGCGGCTGTCCTGGGCGCGCACTGAATCGGCGTTCGCTAGGCTTCGGATTGATCGCACCTTTGCGTTAGAAGCACTGAGTGTGCCGCGTTATCATGCGGCTTCGCATTTTCAGGACCTCATCATGACGCTCGCCCCCGATATCCGCGCCCGCATCGAGACGTTGCTCGCTTCCGAGCGGGTGGTGTTGTTCATGAAAGGCTCGCGCTCGCGTCCGCAATGCGGATTTTCCGCTGCCACGGTCGAGCGCCTGGACGATGTGCTGGAAGACTATGCGAGCGTCGACGTGCTAAGCGACGAAGCGGTGCGCGCCGGCATCAAGGAGTACGGCAACTGGCCGACCATTCCGCAACTCTATATCGATGGCGACTTGATCGGTGGCGCCGACATCGTCGCGTCGCTGCACGATTCGGGGGAATTGCACCGGATGCTCGGCGTGGCCCAGCCCGATCGGGTCGCGCCCGAAATCACGCTGTCCGACGCAGCGGCGGAGGCGATGAAACCGGCTCTGGCCGATGCCGGGAACGCACGACTCTTCCTGCGCGTGGATCGCAACTTTCACCCTCGCTTCGAATTGCGCGAAGGCAGTTCCCACGATCTCGTGACGATCGCAAATGGCATCGAGATTCATTGCGACGCCGCGAGCGCGAAACGAGCTCATGGCGCTCGCATCGACTGGGCCGAAACGCCGCAGGGTGCCGGGCTGTCGATCCATCTGCCGAACGCTCCGGCTCGGGTGCGCGCACTCGATGTTCACCGGCTGAAGCAGCGGATGCAGAAAGGAGATATTACGGTCATCGATGTGCGTCCGGCCGCGGAGCGCGCAATCGCACCATTTGCGGGCGCAGAGGTTTTCGAACCTGCTACACATGACCGGCTGACGGCGCTGGCCAAGGACGCCCCACTCGCATTCCTTTGCCATCTGGGTAATTCGAGCCGCAACGCGGCGGAGCATTTCTGCGATCTCGGATTCACAGATGTCTACAACATCGAAGGCGGCATCGACGCGTGGTCACGCGAAATCGACACGTCGATCCCGCGTTACTAGTGTGCGGCGAGGCGCCTGCCGCGTTGTCGCGATTAATCCGATATCATCACGCCGCAGTTGATGCAGTTCTCGAGGCGACAACCGCCCCATTGCGGTTTGCATGGCCCCAGTTGCCGGGTATTGCAAAACGCATGGGCGACAGCCTTAGAAAATCCACAACACATTGATTTGTAGTTTTTTTTCTCTGGCATGGCGGTTGCGTCGATCGCAAGTGACGCGGCAGCCGTTGCATTCTTGATTCCCGCGCAAATCCCAATCCAATGAGGAACCGTCATGAACCGTATCGCCCTGCTTTCCTGCGCTATCGCCGCCACATTCGCACTGGCCGCGTGCAATCATCAGGAGTCCCCGTCTGAAACCAGTCAGGACGTTAACAAGGCGCAGCAAGAGGGCGCCAAGGACGTCAATGAGGCGAAACAGAACGCCGCGCAGGACAACGCCGAAGCGCAGCGCAAGATGGACGAGGCACGCGCGAATGCGAATGCCGACATGAACAAGGCGACCGATCAGGGGGACGTGCAGGACGCGCAGAAAGACGTCGCCGAGCAGAAAACCGACACGATGGACACCGAGGCCAAATCGCGTTACGACGTTGCGGTCACCAAGGCGGAAGCCGATCACAAGGTCGCCATCGAGAAATGCGAAGGCATGCCTTCGGCGCAACAGTCGGCTTGCAAGGACGAAGCGGACAAGACCCTTGATGCCGCCAAGAAGGCCGCGCAACAACAACTTGATAGTGCCAAGGCGGCAGCCGAGAATACCGACGGCAACTGATCCTCGGCTCAGGACGCAGATGGATTAGCGTCCATCGGGTAACTTGGAAAAATCAGGCGGCGCAATTCGCTCACGCGGATTGCGCTGTTTTTTTTGCAAACCCCGCAACGGATGCGGACTTGCAGTCTGAACACCTGTGCCCGGCCGCGACTGGACAGGGGTCAGGCACTCAACGCAAATGGCTCGGCCCGCTCTTGGCGTCGCTCGAGGTCGAGCAGAAACCGTTTCGCCGGAAGACCCCCACCGTATCCGGTCAAAGAGCCATTGGCCCCGATCACGCGATGGCATGGCACAACGATGGCGAGCGGATTGGCGCCGTTCGCTGCGCCGACCGCGCGCACGGCGCGCGGCTTGTCGATGCGCCGCGCAATTTCCGCGTAACTCACGGTCTCGCCATAAGAGATCGTGCACAGTGCATTCCAGACTTGATGCTGGAATGCAGTGCCGCATGCGTTGAGGGGCAAGTCGAAGTCACGCAGCGTACCGGCGAAATATGCCTCGAACTGTTTTCTGGCAACGGAAAGATGCGCGCGATCTTGAACGCTTCCGGCAGGCGGTGGCGCGGCGCGCTGCCCTTCGAACGGCAAACCGACAATGCTCAGCCCGCGCTCGTCAGCGCAAAGCAACAACGGGCCAATCGGCGTTTCTAGATAATCGTGATACATGAAACGTACCTCTTCAGGATTCATGAAATCAGCGCTGGCGCATCGTGAGATTCGGTCGCGGTGAGCTGCGCTGGACGTTTGCTTCGCGAAAGGATTGCACGGAACAGTTCCTTCCACGGTGTCCGTCGACGGATCGATCATGCGGCGGAACGCCAGAGAAGCATGACGGCGTACGCTCGCCACGGGCGCCACGGCGCGCTGCGCATCTCCAGCGCGCGCTCGCTCAGAGTGGCGCCACTGCCCACCACGCGGCGCAGCACGAGATCACCTGCCGGAAACGCATCCGGATGTGACAGCGCGCGCAAGGCAATGTACTGCGCCGTCCACGGACCGATTCCGGGCAACGCCCGCAACCGTTCGACAAAAACCGGCAGCGGCTGCTCAACGCCGAAGCCGATACGACCGTCGAGGCAAGCACAGGCGAGTGTGCGAATAGTCGTCGCGCGCGAGCGCATCACTCCGATTTCTTCGAGCGCGGCGTCGGCAAGAGCACAAGGCCCGGGAAACAGCCGGTGGAGCCCCTGCGCGTCGCCGGCGAACGGCGCACCATAGCGATCGGCCATGCGTGCTGCCAGGGTTCTTGCTGCGGCGACGCTGACTTGTTGACCGAGCACCGCGCGCACCGCCACTTCAAACCCATCCCAGGCACCCGGCAGGCGTTGTCCGGGCCAGCGCTGCAACAATGGCTTGAGCTGCGGACTGCGCCGCAGGGCCTTTGCAATCGCTGCGGGATCCGCATCGACATCGAACATCCGCCGCGCGCGCGCGGCAATTTCAGCGAGTGCAGCAGTGGACGGATGGCGCACGCGCAATGCCAGGGCATCTTCACCGGCAATCGGCGAGACGGCGAACCAGCCGGGTTTCCCGGCGGCAACGAAACTACGGCAGTAGCTGTTGGCCTCGACCACTTCGATTCCGGGAATGGCGCGACGATCGAGGAACGCCAGCAAGCCTGCAAAGTCGTATGGGCGTCGATATGGAAGGCGCAACATCAATTCTTCCGGTGCCGGCACAGTGCGCCCCCGCCGGATTACCCGTGGCGGTTTGCCATACGCTGTCTGGAATGCTGCGTTGAACCGTCGCAAGCTCGCGTATCCCGCGGCTGTCGCAACTGCGGTAATCGGCAACATCGTGTCGGTCAACAACTGCTTTGCGAACAGCAGCCGGCGCGTCGCGGCGACCTCGTTCGGGCTGGCGCCGACTTCACTGGCGAAAATGCGGCGTAGATGACGATCGCCGACGCCGACGCGACGCGCAAGCTCTTCCATCGATCCATGATCGAGTGCGCCTTGATCGATCAGGCGCAAGGCACCCGCAACGAGTTCGCTGCGTGCGTGATGCAGCGGTGAACCCGGCGCCGCCTCGGGCCGGCAGCGAAGGCAGGGCCGAAATCCCGCGGCAGCCGCAACGGCGGCGCTGGCGAAATAGCGAACGTGCGCCCGCTTTGGCGTGGGCGCCGGACAGACCGGCCGACAGTAGATACCGGTGGACGTCACGGCGGTGAAGAACAAACCGTCAAATCGCGCATCGCGCGTGAGTCGGGCGCGCTCACAGGCACGCTGGTCGAGTCCGGTCGGGAGTGTTGACCTTTCCATGGAGATGCATGCTAGCAGCGATGCTGCCGCCCAACTCGCCGTTTTCGGCTGTGATTGCCGGACCCGGGGATGGCGTCCACCCGCGTCCGTTCGACTGCTACGGTTGCGCGGAATCAGAATCCATTGCGCAGGAACGCCCCATCCACTGCGATCGATTCGCCGCTGATGTACGAGGCTGCCGGCAGGCACAGAAAAGCGACCGCGGCAGCAACTTCTTCCGGCTCGCCAATGCGCGCCATTGGCGTACGCTCGATCACTTCCTCGAAATATTCCGGATCCGCCAGAACCGGTTCGGAGCGTTGGGTGCGGATGTACCACGGTGCAACGGCATTGACGCGGATACCATCGGCAGCCCACTCGCAGGCGAGGTTGCGTGTCAATTGATGCAGCGCCGCCTTGGTCATTCCGTAGGGCGAGCCGGTCCGAATTGCAGTGAGACCGGAGACCGAGCCGATGTTGACGATCGCGGCGTTCGCATGCTGCACGAGATGCGGATAAGCGAGCCGGGACATCTCGAATGCCGACACCAGATTGGAGTCGATCAGAGACCGGATTTCCCCTTCGGAATAATCCAGCGTCTTCTTGCGAATATTGCTCCCGACGTTGTTGACCAGCAACGACAACGGCACGTCGAGATCTGCAATCCAATCGAATACTTCAAGCCGTTGTTCGCGCTCCGCGATGTCCGCCGGGAAAAAAAGAAAGCGGTCCTGCGGGAATTCTTCTTCGAGATCTTCACAGACTTGTTCGAGCAGGTTTTCATCGCGCGCGGTCAGCAGCACTTCGGCACCGAGCATCGCCAGTTCGCGCACGCAGGCCAAACCAATGCCCTTGCTCGCGCCGGTCACCAGCGCCACTTGCCCGTCGAGCCGCCAGCGTGATGGATTCACTTGATCGCCCTTGATTGCTGGCGCAGACTTTACTCCATGCCGCTTTCCCCGAGCAGCCAATGATTCGTGCCTCGTTGCTGATCGCCGTGCTCATCGCACTGGCTGCTTGTGGAAGTGCGCAGAATGACGACGCCGCGAATGCGCAAACGAAAGCCGCCACGCGAGCCCCCGCTGTCCACCAGAAAACCGTGTTCGACGCGCAATTGAAAGCGCTCGACAAGGCTCGTGGCGTGCAAAAGATCATGGACCAGGACAAAGCGCGAACCGATCAGGCGATCAAGGACAGTGGCGGCTGAGCGCTCGTGCGGTGCGTGGTTTCTGCCCGATATTGAAAGGGCTTTTCGTCCGCAAATGCGACGCTGCCGAGGGGTGCCGGCAGCCTGATAGACTGCGGCCGACGCGCGGCGTTGCTGCGCCAGTGCAAGCCAGCGAGGACCGAGGTGCGCCCCACCGATATCCGTAATCCCGATGTGTTCCACAAGGTGGTCGACTGCCAGTGGGCATGCCCTGCGCATACGCCGGTTCCCGAATACATCCGCCTGATCGCTGCCGGGCGGTACACCGATGCCTATCTGGTCAACTGGGAATCCAATGTGTTTCCGGGCATCCTCGGGCGCACCTGCGATCGGCCGTGCGAACCCGCGTGCCGGCGCGGCCGCGTCGAGGAAAACAACGGCGCCGACCCTGATGGCAGCGGACCTGAGCCGGTCGCGATCTGCCGTCTCAAGCGCGTTGCAGCCGACCTCAAGGGCGATTTCAACGAAGTGCTGCGCGAGCGCATGCCGAAGCCCTCGCGCCGAAAGAGTGGCAAACGCGTGGCGTGCATCGGCGCAGGACCGGCGTCGCTGACGGTAGCGCGCGATCTCGCGCCACTCGGCCATGAAGTCGTCGTGTTCGAAGCCGACGCCAAGGGCGGTGGTTTCATGCGCACCCAGGTGCCGCGTTTTCGCCTGCCAGAGCACGTGATCGACGAAGAAGTCGGCTACATCCTCGATCTCGGTGTCGAATTGCGCGGCGGCCAACGCATCGATTCGCTCAAGGCCTTTCTTGCCGAAGGTTACGATGCGGTGTTCGTCGGCTGCGGCGCGCCGCGCGGGCGCGATCTCGATCTGCCCGGTCGCGGCGAAGCGGGCGAGCATATCCATGTCGGCATCGATTGGCTCGCATCCGTGTATTTCGGACATGTGACCCGGATTGGCAAGCGCGTAATCGTGCTCGGTGGCGGCAATACCGCCATGGACTGCTGTCGCTCGGCCAGGCGTCTCGGCGGCGAAGAGGTCACCGTGATCGTGCGCTCCGGCTTCGAGGACATGAAGGCCTCGCCATGGGAAAAGGAGGACGCGATGCACGAAGGCATCCCGATTCTCAATTACCTGGTGCCCAAGGCCTTCCTGCACGAAAACGGCAAACTGAATGGCATGAGCTTCGAAAAAGTCCGTGCCGAATACGACACGGATGGTCGGCGCCGCCTGCTGCCGACTGGTGAACCCGACGTGATGGTTGCATGTGACGACGTGCTGGTCGCCGTGGGTCAGGAAAACGCGTTTCCGTGGATCGAACGCGACGCGGGCATCGAATTCGATCGCTGGGGGCTGCCGGTGCTCGACCAGATCACATTGCAATCCTCGCTGCCCCATGTGCTGTTCGGAGGCGACGCCGCCTTTGGTCCGAAGAACATCATCTGGGCCGTTGCGCACGGTCACGAGGCGGCCATCTCGATCGACAAATTGCTTCGCGGCGAAGACGTTGCCGAACGGCCGCCGCCGACGGTGAATCTGGTTTCGCAGAAAATGGGCATCCACGAGTGGAGCTACGACAGCGAGATTTCGCCCGAGGAACGCTTCAAGGTGCCGTGGGCCGATACCGCGAAAACGCTCCGCAATATCAATCTCGAAGTGGAACTCGGATTCGATCCCGCGACGGCGTGGCGCGAAACGCAACGCTGCCTCAATTGCGACGTGCAAACCGTGTTCAGCGAAGGCATCTGTATCGAATGCGACGCGTGCGTGGACATCTGCCCGATGGATTGCATCAGCTTCACGCACAACGGCGAAGAGGACGAAGCGGCATTGCGCACGCACCTTTCGGCGCCCGCAGTGAACCTGAGTCAGGACCTGTACGTATCCGGCCCGCTCAAGACCGGCCGCGCGATGGTCAAGGACGAAGACGTGTGTCTGCACTGCGGCCTGTGCGCGGAACGCTGTCCGACAGGGGCATGGGACATGCAGAAGTTCCTCCTCGAAATGGCCCAGGCCGGCACCGCCGGCGAGCGCGAAGTACGCGCGGCATGACGATGCTGGATCAGACTGCGGTGGCTCCAGGGCCGATCCAGGCCGTGAACGACTTCGTCGTCAAGTTCGCCAACGTCAATGGGTCGGGTTCGGCATCCGCCAATGAGCTTTTCGCCAAGGCGATCCTGCGCATGGGCGTGCCGGTCAGTCCACGCAACATCTTTCCTTCCAACATCCAGGGGCTGCCGACCTGGTACGAAGTCAGGGTCAGCGAAGCGGGCTGGCTCGGCCGGCGTGGCGGCGTCGACTTGATGGTTGCAATGAATCCGCAGACCTGGGACGAGGACCTGGCCGAAATCGAGCCGGGCGGCTGGCTGTTCTACGACAATACAAAACCGTTGCCCGCGTCGAAATTCCGCAACGACATACAGGCGATCGGCATTGCGCTGACCGCGATCTGCAACGAGCATTATTCCGATCCGCGTCAACGCCAGTTGTTCAAGAACATCATTTATGTCGGCGCGCTGGCACAGCTGCTCGGCATCGAGGCGAGTGTTGTCGAGGAATTGATCGGCGAACAGTACAGGACCAAACCGAAATTGCTCGCGCCCAACATTGAAGCGCTCGGTCTCGGTCGCGAAGCGATCGCCGCGGCCAAACCCGCAGCTTTCGGCCTCAAGGTAAGACGCGCCGACGCGGTTGGCCAGCGCATCTTCGTCGACGGAAACAGCGCCGCGGCACTCGGTTGCGTCTATGGTGGAGCCACCGTCTGTGCGTGGTATCCGATCACTCCGTCCTCGTCGCTCGCCGAAGCGTTCCAGAAGTACGCCGAAAAGCTGCGCACCGATCCCGATGACGGCAGCCGTCGCTTTGCGGTGGTGCAAGCCGAGGACGAGATCGCCTCGATCGGCATGGTCGTCGGCGCGGGCTGGAACGGGGCACGCGCATTCACCACGACTTCGGGGCCCGGCGTATCGCTCATGACCGAATTCATCGGGCTCGCCTATTTCGCCGAGATTCCGGTGACGATCATCGACGTGCAACGCGGCGGCCCCTCGACCGGCATGCCGACCCGCACGCAACAGGCGGACCTTCTTTCCTGCGCGTATGCCTCGCACGGCGACACCCGTCACGTGCTGCTGTTTCCCGAAGACGCGCGCGAATGTTTCGAGTTCGCTGCCGCCGCACTCGACTTGGCCGACCGCCTGCAAACGCCGATATTCGTGATGAGCGATCTCGACATCGGCATGAATCAGCGCCTGTGCGAGCCGTTCGCGTGGGACGATGCGCGCAACTACGATCGCGGCAAACTGGTCGGCGCCGAGGCGCTTGAGGCCGGCCAGCCTTTCGGCCGCTACCGCGACGTCGACGGCGACGGCATCCCGTATCGCACGCTGCCCGGAACGCATCCGACGCGCGGCGGCTATTTCACCCGCGGAACCAGCAAGAACGCCGATGCGCGCTATTCGGAAGCGGGAGCTGATTACGTCGAGAACATGCAGCGACTCGAGCGCAAGTTCGAAACCGCGAAGGCACTCCTGCCGCAGCCCGTTCTCGCAAAGGGTCCGGGCGGAAGCCGCGATGGCGCAATCTATTTCGGCTCGACCAGTCCGGCCATGGCCGAAGCGATCGAGTTGCTGCAGGCGCGTGGCGCCGGGCTGGATACGTTGCGCGTGCGCGCCTATCCGTTTGCCGACCGCATCGGCGCCTTCATCGCGGCGCACGAGCGCGTGTTCGTCGTCGAGCAGAACCGGGACGGGCAACTTCGCAGTCTTCTGATCGAACAATTCGGCACTGATCCGGCCAAGCTGCTGCCCGTGCTTCATTTCGACGGCACGCCGATCACCGCACGTTTCATCGCCGCTGCCATCGGCGAACGCCTCGACCACGCGAACGTGCGTCCGCAGTGCAGCGACAAGGTAGCTTAGGCACCCTTCCCACAAGGCGGCCATGATGCCCGCGAAGCGTGGTATCCATGGACGAGCGGAGCCCCACACAATTGACGTGCAATGCCGCGAGCGTATGGTGAATCGCGACGCAACTCGGACGGGAGAACGTGATGTTGCGGAATACCCTCGGGTTCGTATTCACCCTGATTCTTGCGTTCGTACCACACGGCGCTGAGGCGTTCGTCGATCCGCCCACGCTTTCGCCTTCGCACCCGCTGGCCGGCGACACGATTTCAGTGAACCTGTATGCGGGTGTGTGCGATGCATTCACGGACGATATCGACGAGACTGATATCACACAGAATGGCAACGCGATCCGGATTCTGATCGATGGGGTCCACTACACGGACCCTGCAATTTGCATCTATCCGCCCTCGACTTACGTGTACCCCGTCGGCGCTTTTCCGCCAGGTTCATACACTCTACAAGTGGACCGTCGGTATCAAGACATCGTGGGCCCCGTAGTTATTGAAACGCTCGGCATCATTCCGTTCGACGTTGGGCCAGTACCACCGCAGGGCATAGCCCTTCCTTCGACATCTGCCCTCGGATGCGCTGCATTGGCGTTGCTCCTCGCAATCCTTGGTGGCCTGTGTTTGCGGCGCAGCCAGCTCGCAACGTTCTTTCTCGGCGCTGTCCTCGCGTCGGTGTCGTTCGGAGCGCATGCGCAGCAAACAGGAGAACAATATCTTGAGGTCCTGGTTGCTGTGATTCCTGGGGCCCCGTCCACAGCTGATGTGCTGGCCGCGGTGAATGAGGGTGGTGCGCCGCTTTTGTCCGGACTTGCAGTCGAGGATCCACAGGCTGCGCGATACTTGTTACCGGTTCGGGCAACCGGAAGCCTGTTGTCGTGGATCGAAGCTCATCCCACATCACCGCGCGCGAAACTGGAGCGCTACATTGTCATACGCTACGGTGCTACAGCGAATTTGCAACGGGCCATATCGGCTTTGCGCATTGATCCGTTCGTTGAAGCAGCTTACGAACCCCTGTCCGTTGCATTTTCGTCGGTTGATCTCGTCGGTTTCGACATCGGGTCCGACGGACCCACTGGTGGTACCGGACAATACGGTCGCGACGATTTGAACGTTGATGTTGCCTGGCTGCGAGCCGGTGGTTATGCGCTGATCGGTAATGTGGACAGCGGTCTGGCCATACAACACGCTTCGCTCCAGCAGTTTTCCGGGTCCGGGCAGTATGTCGGTGGTAACTTCATTCCGGTGGCTTCATTCGATGTAGGGGATTTGAACGGTAACTACGACGATAACGTCGACGAGGAACAACCGGTTCCGATTTCCAATCCGGCTTGCGATCCGGACGGCGACGGATTTGCCACGCCGGATTTTGCCGGGCACGGAACCCACACCTCCGGCTTGATGGCGGCCAACGGAGCTGCGGGAATGGGCGTCCTCGGTACGTGCGAGCACTGCGGAATCGCGATGTGGAAGGTTACATACGGCTTCTGTATTGCTTCGTCGCACCTGGTGAGTGTCGCAATTAATTCAATCGCGGTGCCAGTCGCAATTACCTTTCTCGCTGATACAGGCGCGCAAGTTGTGAATATGAGCTTTGGTGTAGACGAAGGTGCAGCAAGCTATTGCCCGACCCACTCGAAAGATCCTTACTGCCTGGCGCTTGCGCACGCGTCGTCCCGTGACGTTGTGATGGTTGGGGCGTCGGGCAACAATCGAACGCATCTGCAGTTTCCCGCGAGCGATTCGCAGGTCATCGCCGCCGGTGGTTTCGAGAGCACCCTGGCCATCTGGGATGAGTCGCCCGGTTCCACAACGCACTGTCCGTACCATAACAATGCCGAATGCGGTTCCAATTTCACAGTGGCCTCCGGTGATCCGAAGCAGGAGCTGATGGCCTCCGCGCAGTCGGTACTGTCGACGACCTATCCCGACTACGACTGGAATCCGGTTCTCCAATGCGGCGACAATTTCGGCATGCCCAGCGTTGCCGGCATCGGCTGGTGTACCGGCACCTCGATGTCCGCGCCGCAGATTTCCGGCGTGGTCGGCATTCTGCGTTCGATCAATCCGCTGGTGCCGACCGGACGGCCGGACTACCAGCCACTGGTGCCGGACGGATTGCGCCGTGTGCTCGCGAGCACGACATTCGAGGCGCAGGCCGGTCAACCGTGGAATCCGATCTTCGGTTACGGCCATCCGGACGCGTCGGCAGCCGCCGCCAGAATGCTCGGCACCGTGGCCGGAGCGGTCGTTCGCAACCGTGTGACGCCCTTGTTTCGCCTGTACAGCGCGGGTGCGCAGGATTATGCGGATGTCACCTCGCCGCAGTACGCAATCTCGTTGATCATCAACAAGGCCGACGCCTATCAGCCCGCGGGGCCTCTTGTGCCCGGATATGCCAGCTTTCCCGGCACCTCGTTGCCGACGCCGCGCGCGGCGGTATATGTCATGACCACGGAATACCGGCCGCGTGCGATCTGGCCTGCATTGCGGCCGCTGTACCTGATGGATCGCGACAATGCCCAGGGGCGCGACTTTCTCTTGATAACGACGAGCGCCGAAATCGTGCAGGCGCACAACGACGGCTACAACCTGCGCAACATCCAGGGCTATGTTTATCAAACCTGCTCGCCGGAACCGACCTGCATACCACCCGGTGCCCAGAAGTTCTACCGCGAATGCAACCTGTCCATCGGCGACTGCGCGACGTTTCTCGAAAGCGAGCGATCGACGTTCGAGGGACAGGGGTATACGGCGGCTTATCCAAGTGGATCGAGCAAGCTGCTTGGTTACGCGTATCCGTCGGTCGACAGCGACGGGGACGGCTTGATCGACGGCTTCGAGCAGGTCATCGGCACCAATCCCGACCTCGCCGATTCCGACGGCGACCACTCCGGCGACGGCAACGAGTTTCCGATGGCTGCGCTCGAGGTCGGCGACCCGTGCGCGGGCGGTAGCGGAGCACTGTATTGTCCGGCGAATTTCATCTTCCAGAACGGGTTCGACTAAGGTACCGTTGTGCGGTTCCGGCGGGAACCCAAGGCGCCGACGACGACTTCGAATCAGATGACCTATATCGCCAAACCCAAGCTGCACCATCCGTCACTGGCCTGCAACGCGCGCGGATACACGCGTCGCGATTACGAAGGCCGCGTGTCCACCCTGTGCGCGGGCTGCGGCCACGATTCGATCTCGGCGGCGATCATCCAGGCCTGCTGGGAGCTCGACATCGAACCGCATCGCGTCGCCAAACTGTCCGGCATCGGTTGCAGTTCGAAAACACCGACGTATTTCCTCGGCAACTCGCACGGCTTCAACACCGTGCATGGGCGCATGCCCTCGGTGCTCACCGGCGCCAATCTCGCCAATCGCGAGCTGCTTTATCTGGGAGTTTCAGGGGACGGCGACTCGGCATCGATCGGCATCGGACAGTTCGTGCACGCGATTCGCCGCGGCGTCAACATGGTCTACATCGTCGAGAACAACGGGGTGTACGGACTCACCAAGGGTCAGTTCTCGGCGACTGCCGACCAAGGTTCGCTGTCGAAGAAGGGCGCGGTCAACAACGACAGTTCCATCGATTTGATCGGCTTGGCGCTGCAACTCGGCGCAAGCTTCGTCGCGCGCAGTTTTTCGGGCGACAAGGCGCAGCTGGTACCGCTGATCAAGGCCGCGATGACCCATCGCGGCGCGGCATTTCTCGATGTGATCAGCCCCTGTGTCGCGTTCAACAACCACGCCGGCAGCACCAAGAGTTACGACTACGTGCGCGAGCACAACGAGGCGGTCAACCGCCTCGATCTGGTTCCACATCAGGACGAAATCCGCGTCGACTACGCCTCGGGCGAGACCACCCAGTTGCGTCAGGCGAACGGCACGATGCTCACGCTGCGCAAGCTGCATGCCGATTACGACCCGACCGATCGCGTGGCTGCAATGAACCACGTGCAACGTCATCAGGCGCTGGGCGAAATCGTCACCGGCCTGCTGTATGTCGATACGGCCGCCGCGGATCTGCACCAACACCTCAACACCAGCGCGGCGCCGCTCAACACGCTCGGGCCGAAGCAGCTCTGTCCCGGCAACGCGACGCTCGAAAAGATCAACGCGTCGCTGCGTTGAACTGAACACCTCCCCGAGAGTGAGTGAGGAGAAAGGTTGCTCCGGCAGCATGACCGGATACAAGGCGCGCGCAGTCTGCGCGCACTCGTTGCGACGGCGGCGAACACCAATTTGCCGTTCGTGCTGGCCCTTCGACTTCGCGCCTACGGCGCTACGCTCAGGGTGAACGGTGCAAGGGCGCTACGCTCAGGGCGAACGGTGCAAGGGGCGCTACGCTCAGGGTGAACGGTGCAAGGGCGCTACGCTCAGGGCGAACGGTGCAAGGGGCGCTACGCTCAGGGTGAACGGTGCAAGGGGCGCTACGCTCAGCGCGAACGGTGCAAGGGGCGCTACGCTCAGGGCGAACGGTGCAAGGGGCGCTACGCTCAGGACGAACGGCGAAGAGGATCGGTTGTGCCGCAGGCGGATGAGGGGGACCCGGCGTGCGATAGCCGCGGCCTTGGCCTGCGTGGAGCGGGTGAAAGTTCAAGAGCGAGTTTTTCAGCTGCGCCTCAGTGCAATTCGCAGAAACATTGGGCGAATATCCCGTAGCGTTTGCCACGCAATGAATCGATCAACGTTCGGATCTGGACCCACTCGTTGCTGGCGATAAGCGCGCGCGGCAGACTCCAGCCGCTGGCGCGAACCAAGCGCACCAGCGCGTCGTTGTTGCTGAGATTCAACGCGAAACTCTCCCAGGCCGAGAGCGTCCTTTCGACATAGGTCACGCGGTAACTGCTGCCGAGATTTGCGTGTGACGCCGCGGATGCAATGGCCTCGTTGAGACTTCCAAGTCTGTCGACCAGACCGCGATCCCTGGCTTGACTGCCACTCCACACCCGACCTTGCGCGATGGCGTCGATCTGCGCCGGCGTGCGTTGGCGCGCCCTGGCGACGCGTCCGACGAATTGGCGATACCCACGTTGAATCACGCTGGTCAGTATCGATTCGAATTCGGGAGACAAGGGACGCCGGATGTCCATCGCATCTGCCAATGGCGACGTGCCGACTCCGTCGACATGAATGCCAAGCTTCGCCAGCGTGTCGGGAATCGTGACAAACAACCCGAAAATGCCAATCGAGCCGGTGATGGTGTTGGGTTCGGCCCAGATCTCGTTGGCATTCATTGAAATCCAGTAGCCACCGCTCGCTGCGACATCGCCCATGGACACGATCACCGGCTTTCCGGCCGCTCGCATTTGCGCGACTTCACGTCGAATCATCTCCGAGGCAGTGGCGTCTCCACCGGGCGAATCGACGCGCAGCACAAGCGCCTTGACCCGTTGGTCCTCGCGCGCGGCTCGTATCAGTTCGGCCGTGGATTTGCCCCCGATCGAGCCTTGCGGACGCTCGCCTGCCATGATTTCGCCCTGCGCGACGACGATGGCCACCTCCGCTCCCGCGATATTCGGTGTTGCGCGCGCATCTGGCAGGTAGTCCTTGTAGTCGACCTGACGGAAGCTGTCGCCGCGCGCATCCGGGGCACCAAGTTTGCGCAACAAGGCCCGCGCGTCGGCACGGGTGGCGAGGCCATCAACGAGCTTCTCATCGAGCGCGAGTTTGGCAAGATCACCCCCGTGCGCGTTCACCCGATCTGCCGCGTGCGCAATGTCGTCGGCGAGTGTGCCGGCATCGACCTTGCGCAGCTGCGCGATCTGATCGAGATAGTCCTGCCAGATGCCGCCCATCCAGTATCGAGATGCTTCCTTGGCCGCGTCCGATGCCTGGTTGAGCACGTACGGCTCGGCAGCCGATTTGTACTGGCCGACGCGAATCAGATGCACGTCGACCCCGAGTTTGTCGAGCGCGTCCTTGTAATAACTGCGATAACTGGCCAGTCCCTCGAGCATGACCGCTCCTTCCGGATCGAGCAGGATGCGGTTTGCGTGAGCGGCCAGCAGATACGAATTCTGATCCATTCCCGCGGATACGGCGACGATTTCCTTGCCCGATTTACGAAAGCGGTCGAGTGCCGCACCGAGATCGCTTGCCGTGGCCAGACCAATGCCGCTGATCCCGTCCGGCACAAGCACCATGCGCTCGATACGCGAATCCTTGGCCGCGGCATCGATTACATGCAGCAGATCGCGCAACTGCACTTCCTTGACTCCATCGCCGCTGAGGTTGGCGAGCGCGCGCTCTGCCGGGTCGACGCTGTACTGCTCGACAATCGCGCCCTTCGGGTCGAGGACCAACGCGGTGTGCGGCAAAAGGATGGGTGGGGCGGAGAACAGCCAGCCGAGCAGCAAGCCCAGCAGCAGCAGGAACAGGATATTGAATACGAGCAGGCGCGTGAAATTGAGCGCATCCCACACGCTACGCAACGTACGATAGATGGCGCCGCGCTGGTTCTCGGGCATTGCATCCTCCAACTGGGTGGGCACGACGCGTGCCGACCGGGAGGCAAGCGTAGCCCAAGGCGGTGATCACCAACAGGTGCGATCCGGGCGCGCCACGGCAAAATCCGGACACTGTCGAGGACTCATCGGCAATGCCATTTTCGGTGCTTTAGGAAAGCTCTGAACAAACTCATCCCGGGTTTGCCAGAGCACGCCGAGTCAGGCACATGTCCGAACTCGGCTCCGCCAAATCAAGCGCTTGCGCGCTTGATTTGCGGCGGCCCGTCCTTGGCCCACGGAAACTCTGATCAGAATCGGAGTTTCCCTAGCGGGCGAGCGCCACCGGCTTGGCGGAAGCAGGACGCGCAAGCGTCCAGAAACGGGCCAACAACAGGACCGCCGCAACCGAAAGGCCAGCGATAAGGCCCATCCACATCCCACGCGCGCCGAGTCCGCGATCGAAGGCGAGCCACCAACCAACCGTCATGCCGACGCCCCAATAGGCAAACGTCGTCACCAGCATCGGTATGCGCGTGTCCTTGAGGCCGCGCAAGGCGCCGTTTGCGGCAACCTGGATGCCGTCGGAAAACTGGAACATCGCCGCCAGCACCAGTAGTTGCGAAGCGAGCGCGATCACGGCCGGATCGTGCGTGTAAAGGCCGGCGATCCGGCCGGGAAGACCGAACATGAGCGTCGCCGATATCGCCTGCGTTGCAAGTGTCAGCAACATGCCGCCGAAGCCCGCATATCGCACAGCGCTCGCGTCACCGCAGCCGGCCGCATGGCCAACACGCACCGTGGTCGCCATGGCCAGACCAAGTGGCACCATGAAGGCCACAGACGCCACGTTGATCGCAATCTGGTGGCTGGCAATGACATCGGCGCCGAGGCGTCCCATGGCAAGCGCAACAGCCACGAAGAGGCTGGCCTCCATGAACACCGACACGCCCATCGGCAGACCAATGTGAAGCAGTTCTCCAATCAGTCGCGCATCGGGCCGACCGATTCGCGCATTGAGACCGAGGTCGCGGTAATGGCGTCTGCGGCGCAGGTACACGGCAAATGAAATGGTCTGGATCCACAGTACGCTGGCAGTCGCCATTCCGCTGCCCAGCGCCCCCAGGCGCGGCACACCGAGACGCCCGTACATCAGCACATAACCGAGCGGGCCGAGCAGCACAAGCCCGAGCACACCGAAATACATGGTGGGACGAGTCAGTCCGAGGCCTTCGCTCAGTCCCCGCAGCGCGAAGAAAACCGCGAGCGCAGGCGCACCGAATGCAATCGCGTGCAGAAAGCGGCGCACATTCGGCACCAACCCGGGGGCAACGCCGATCAGGACCGTGAGGCGGGGACCGAGAAAAAAGACCGCCAGCAGAAGAATCAGGCCGAGCCCGATGGCAAGCCACAAGGCCTGGCGGAAAAGATGCGCAATCTCGCCGCGGCGTCCGGCGCCGTTCAACTGCGCCACGGAGGGTGGAAGGGCCATCATGAGACCTATCGCTGCAACGATCGCGAGCGTCCAGATGCTGGCCCCTACCGCGACTGCACCGAGCGTCGCCGCATCGAGATGCCCGGCCAGCAATGTATCGACGACGTTCATGCCAATCGCCGACAGCTGACCGAGCACCAACGGCAGCGCAAGGCGCACAGTGGCTTGCAGCTCGCGCGCAAGGCGCGGCCGGAGAGCGGGCATCATCGAAGACCTGGGTAAATCCTGAGACCACGCAGTTTACGACCTGTCGTCCGCGGCGACGCGCGAAACAGGGCATAATTTTCAGAACGGCGTGCGCGAGTTGACGTCGGGCTTGCGCGATGGCGCTGCGCGAGTGCGTCGTTGTGGGGTAACTGATCGAGCCGGACCGCATTGCATTGTGCTTGCACGGTGCACCGGAGGACGCTGGAGGAACAAGAGATCGACGCGACGCCGCAATTGCCGACGGAAACCGCGCCGCCCTGCGCCAACTGCGGCGCGCCGATGTTCGGCCCGTATTGTTATGCGTGCGGGCAGCCGCGCAAAGGCATGATCCGGCATCTGGCCAGCGTGATGTCGGATGTGGCCGACACCATCTTCAACATCGATTCGCGCGTCTTCCATACGCTGCTGCCGCTGTATCTGCGACCCGGCTTCCTGACCAACGAATACATTGCAGGGCGGCGCGTAAGGTATGTCACGCCTTTTCGGCTGTTCTTCTTCCTCAGCCTGATCGCGTTTTTTGCGATCCAGTACAGCGTCGATCTGGGCGAAGGAAACATGAATGTCATCGGCCCCAATGGCGATGTCGTTCATATCGCATCGAACGATGCGTCGATCGAGGGGGCTCAGACAGAGGCAGAGGTCAAACAGCGCCTCGACGGCGCGATCTCCGGGCTGGAGAATGCGCGCAATGCGCCGGGAACGCCTGCAATCGCGCGCGCCAAGATCCTCAAGGCGGAGCAGCGCCTGCAGGAGAGGGCTGTCCAGCGCGAGGCATGGCTCAAGTCGAAAGAGGAAGCCGAAGCACATGGCAAGCCTGCGCCACCCGATCCACAGATGCTATGGATAAACGGGGAGCCTTGGGATCTGGACAAGCATCCATTGCACGTTAGCTGGTTGCCGGCTCCGGCCAATGCGAAGCTGAACGAAATCGCGCGACACATGCGCGACAACGTGCAAGCCGCCAGACACGATCCGCGTCATTTTTTCGCTGGCGTGTTTTCGGTCATGCCGCAAACGCTGGTCGTGCTGATGCCGCTGTTCGCAGTCCTGCTCAAGATCTTCTATATCTTCAAGCGCCGCCTTTACATGGAGCACCTCATGGTGGCACTGCACAGCCATGCGTTCCTGTTCCTTTCGTTCCTGCTGCTGTGCGTTCTGAGCCTGTTACGAACTTGGGCAGCGACCGGCGCGGCCTGGCTCTCGGCGCCCTTGGGATTGGCCGAGGCGGCCGTCTGGACGTGGCTGCCGATTTATCTGTTGTTGATGCAAAAACGGGTCTATCGCCAAGGCTGGTTCATGACCGTCATCAAGTATTGTCTCGTCGGTATTTCGTACATGGTGATGATCGGCATAGGGCTCGCGGGCGCAGTCCTTGCGAGTCTGGCCCTCGTGTGATCATCCGCCGATGCGCCGTGGAGGCTGATCTTTCCCAACACCGCGCTCCGCGGCCTACGGAACCGACCTTATCGGCCGTTGTGCACAGCACCCAGCATGCTGCGCCTGCGCGTCAGCTCGTTCATCAAACACCCGGATCGGTGCGCCAAGCGCAATTCAATTCATTGATTCAAGGACGTTATTTCAAACTGATTAAATTTTCACCAAGCCAAGTCGCCGCGCGTCATGGCGCCCTCAAATCGCGCTTCGAACGCACTCATCCACAGACTTATCCACTGCGGTTGTGGATAACGGGAAAATCCATACGGTTCTAATGAGTTGGTCCATTTTCCTGAAGGTTTCCTCAGAAACCAATTGCAAGTTCCCGGCGCCGGCAGGTCCGGAACCTCGGCCACCCGCTGCCAGCGGCACCGGAATGGGTCCTGACGCGCGTGGACACCCTTGGCCCTGGAGCCCGCAAACCGCGGCGTCGCTATGACGTCGATCCTGCGCGTCGCCGTTCCGCTGCCGCTCGCACAGCTATTCGACTACCGCGCACCCGAAGGTGCTCCACCGGCACCCGGTTGCCGGGTGCTGGTGCCGTTCGGACCGCGACGACTCGTAGGGGTCGTGGTCGAATCCGGATCATTGGCAGCGCCTTCGGGTCTGCAATTGAAACCGGTCTTGCGCGTGCTCGATCCGGTGCCGCTCGCGAGCGACGAATGGTGGGCCACGCTGCAATGGGCCGCGCGTTACTACCAGCATCCATTTGGCGAAGTCGTCGCGAGTGCGTTTCCAGCCGCACTACGCTCGCCGCGTCCGCTACCCGAGTCCGGGCTTGCAGGCATCGCCCTGACGGCAGCAGGCGAGATCGCATGTCGCGATCCGAAACGCCGCCGCGGTACGCGCATCGACGCTTTGCTCGAGCTCCTGACGCAAGGTGCGAGGAGCACAGCGGCGCTCGATCGCGCGCTGCCGGGATGGCGCAGCGGCGCGCGCACACTGAGGTCGCGCGGCTGGATCGAAGCACGACAGTTGCCTACGTCATCCGCGGCGATCGCTGCGGTCGTCGCACCCGAGCTCAACACGGAGCAACGCGCCGCGCTGGCGGGTGTTGGCGCCGCGCCAGCGGGATTTGCGCCGTTCCTGCTCGACGGCGTGACCGGTAGCGGCAAGACCGAGGTATATCTGGCGCTCATCGCGAAGTGCCTTGCCCTGGGCCGCCAAGCCCTTACGCTGGTGCCGGAAATCGCGTTGACGCCGCAGATGCTGCGGCGCTTTCGGGAACGCCTTGGCGTCGAGATCACCGCGCTGCATTCGGGCTTGACTGACCTCGAGCGTGCGCGCGCATGGCTTGCGGCCGCGCGCGGCGAGGCGAACGTCATCCTCGGCACGCGTTCGGCCGCATTGGTGCCATTGCCGCGCGCGGGCCTCGTGATCGTCGACGAAGAGCACGATCTGTCCTACAAGCAGCAGGACGGCTTTCGATATCACGCGCGCGATCTGGCGGTGATGCGCGCCAAGTTCCTGGCGGTTCCGGTTGTGCTCGGTTCGGCTACGCCGTCGCTCGAAAGCCTGGCCAATACCTCGACCGGTCGCTATCGACATCTGCGCCTGACGGCGCGTGCAGGCGACGCGCGCGTACCGAGGAGCCAGGTCATCGACATACGACGACAACAGCTCACCGATGGGCTGGCAGCTCCAACGCTTGCTGCGCTGGATGCCTGTCTTGAGCGCGGTGAAACCGCACTGGTCTTCAAGAATCGGCGTGGCTACGCACCGGTACTCATGTGCCATGACTGCGGGTGGGCCGGGCGATGTTCCGCCTGCGAGCGCCCGATGACCTGGCATCGGATGGCCGATCTTTTGCGTTGTCATCATTGCGGGCGTACCCAGCGCGTGCCAAGCGCCTGCCCGGACTGCGGCGCGCTGACGCTCAAGCCACAGGGAGTCGGCACCGAACGGATCGAGCGATCGCTGGAGCAGCGTTATCCGGACATCCCCGTCCTGCGTGTCGATCGCGACACGATACGCGGAGGGCGTGCAGCGCGCGAGGCGACGCTGGACCGCCTCGACGACAGCGGGCCGCGCATTCTGATCGGCACCCAGATGTTGGCCAAGGGCCACGACCTGCCCCAGCTCACGCTGGTAATCGTGGTCGGAGTGGATGAAGGCCTCTACAGCGTCGATTTTCGCGCATCCGAGCACCTCGGTCAGTTGATCGTGCAAGTCGCAGGTCGCGCGGGTCGTGCCGACAAGCCAGGCTTGGTCTTGTTGCAAACCCACCATCCCGATCATCCGCTTCTGACCGCGCTTCTCGCCGGCGGATATCACGCGCTTGCGAAATCGTTGCTCGACGAACGCCAAGCCGCGAACCTGCCGCCATACACTCATCTCGCCCTGCTAAGGGCCAGCGCAAAGCGATTGGATCCGGTCAACGCGTTCCTTGCGCACGCGGCGGAAAGTGCGACCGGTCCGATCAGGGTTCACGGTCCGCTGCCGGCTCCGATGCCGCTGCGCGGTGGGGTTCATCGCGCCCAACTCCTGATAGAGGCCGACGAGCGTGCGGTCATGCAGGCGTTTCTGCCCGATTGGCTCGATCATTTGCGAAACGGGCCGCCACACCGCGGCGTACGCTGGTCCATCGATGTCGATCCGGTCGATTTGTATTGAACGACCGTGGAAATGCGGGAGGGTGGTCAATCGCAACGCGACAAGGGCACCAACGAAAACGGCCCCTTGCGGGGCCGTCGCTGATCGCACACTCGAAAAGGCGAGATCAGGCCACGAACAGGCCGCGCATCTTCTTCATCGCGTTGGCTTCGATCTGGCGAATGCGTTCGGCCGATACGCCATATTCGTCGGCCAACTCCTGCAACGTGGTCTTGCTGTCGTCGTCCAGCCAGCGGCGCTGGATGATGTCGCGTGAGCGATCATCCAGACGCGTCAAACCACGATGCAAGGTCGAGAGCGATGAATCCTGCTCGGATTCCGCTTCGAGCGATTCGTAAGGATCGGTATTGCTGTCCACCAGAAACGCAGCCGGCGACGGACGTGGGTCATCGTCGGTGTCGACCGGCGCATCGAACGCGACGTCACGACCATTGAGGCGCGATTCCATTTCCAGCACCGTGGCCGCGGGTACGCCGAGTTCCTTCGCCACGGTCTGCACTTCGGCCGCGTTCATCCAGCCGAGGCGCTTCTTCGATTTGCGCAGGTTGAAGAACAGCTTGCGCTGCGCCTTGGTCGTCGCGACCTTGACGATGCGCCAGTTGCGCAAAATGAACTCGTGCATCTCGGCCCGGATCCAGTGCACCGCGAACGACACCAGACGCACGCCGTGCTCCGGGTCGAAGCGTTTCACCGCCTTCATCAGACCGATATTGCCTTCCTGGATCAAATCGCCAATCTGCAACCCGTAACCGGAATAGCCGCGCGCGACGTGCACGACGAAGCGCAGATGCGACATCACCAGTTGTTTGGCCGAATCCAAGTCCGCATCGTATGCGTAGCTTCGCGCAAGCTGCTGTTCTTCCTCCTGACTCAGCATCGGGATCCGATGCACCGCCTGCACATAGGCATCCAGGCTGCCAAGCGCACTCGGCACCGGGAAATTGCTTGCCACCAAGGCATTGCTCATCCGTTTCCTCCAGAGAAGAGGGCTGGCACTCCCTTAGTGAGAGTGCCAAACATCGCGCGAGTTCCCCTGCATCGAGAGCGCGCGGGACCATAACTGAACTGACCGGTATAGTACTACGAAATGGATTAACGTGGGGCTATTCTGGCACCCGGCCCCTGAACGAGGAGTGCCACCCAAAGGTGGCGAAATCAGGGATCAAGGCAGTTCCAGACTGGCTCGGGACGGCAATCGCCAGTCGATCGGCGTCAGGCCACGGCTGGCGAGCGCCTGGTTGGCGCGCGAGAAATGGGCGCAGCCGATAAAGCCACGATGGGCCGAAAGTGGCGAAGGATGCGGAGCCTTGAGCACCCGATGGCGACGCGCGTCGATCAGCTTGCCCTTGGCTTGAGCGTAGCTGCCCCAGAGCAGGAAAACCAATCCCTCGCGCTCGCGGTTCAAGGCATCGATGCACGCGTCGGTGAAGCCTTCCCAGCCTTTTCCCTGATGCGAGCCCGCCTTGCCATGCTCGACCGTCAACACCGAATTGAGCAGCAAAACGCCCCGCTCGGCCCACGCGATCAAGCAACCATGATCCGGCCGATTGATGCCAAGATCGCGTTCGATTTCCGCAAAAATATTGCTCAGGGATGGCGGCACCGCGACGCCGGGCGGCACCGAGAAACTCAGACCATGCGCCTGTCCTGGCCCATGGTACGGATCCTGTCCGAGGATAACGACTTTGACGGACTCGAAAGGTGTCGTATCCAGCGCGCCGAAAATCCGGGGGCCTGGTGGATAGATCCGTTTGCCGCGGCGCTTCTGGTTACGCAGGAACTCGCCAAGCTCGACCATTTCGGGTCGGTCGAGCCACGAGCCAACGCGACGTCTCCATGATTCTTCGAGCCGAACGCGCGTGTTTTGCGCGCCCGATGCGCTCATGCGGCCGTTCGATCGGCAGCGAGTCGCTCGGCCCTCTCCGCCAGGCGCCGCGAAACGCGCAACTGGAACAACAGTTTGGTCACGAGCAGCCTCTCCTGGACGGGCTTCTTGACCAGATCATTGGCGCCGGCGCGCAGCAGGGTCGCCTGATTGGCCGGATTGTCGTCGCCCGTCATGATCAGCACAGGCAACTGTCCCTTGCCGTAGCCGAAGTGCCCGCGAATGCGTTCCAGCAGATCGCCTCCGGTCAAATCCCCGCGAAGGCTCACGTCGCTCAGCACGACATCGACGCCCGGGCCGCGGCCTTCGCCCCGCGCCAACTCGAGTTCCTCGACGGCCTCCTCGACACTGGTAACGTGCAACATGGACAAGCCGTGATGTTCGAGCATGCGACTCGTGGCCAACGCGACGACGCGGCTGTCCTCGACATAAAGCACGCTGCCGTCGGCCCGCAATTCCGGTTGCACATACCCGCGAATGAACTCCGCGAGCGCAGCGAAGCCGAGCGACTTGTCGAAATAATCGGTGATGTCGTCCGACAGCGAGCGTTCGATCAATCGTTGCTGCACGTCACCCGAAACCACGACGATCGGCATGAATGCCTGCGTCCCACTGTTGCGCAGCCGGCGTGCGAGTTCGAGTCCATCCATGTCCGGCAGCAACAAGGCCGTGGTGACAAGGTCGACAGGCTCGCTTTCAAGCACGCCGCACGCCTCGGCGCCGGTTTCGCAGCAAGTGACGCGCACTTCGGGTAGCTGGGTCGTCAATACCTGTTGAATCAGGCGCCGTACGACGCGCGAGCCGTCGATCACGAGTACGTGCGACGGCTCGCGGGACTTGTCGCGCGTCGACAGGATCTCGGCGTTCATGCGCGCGAGTCTCCGCGCAGCAGATGTCGGGTGCTTGCGATCAGCGCACCCACCCAACCCAACACGGCACTCAAGGCGATTACCGCGGTGGCCACGACAAGGTCGAGTCCGTGCAGCGCAAAGCGATGGCCGTAATCGACCAGCAGGCGCTCCAATGGCGCGGCCAACGCAAATTCGACGACGCCGACAGCAATCACCGCGAACACGCCGCCGAGCAGGCCATACCAGATCCCGGTATAGAGAAACGGCCGCCTGACGAATCCGTTGCCCGCTCCCATCAATTGCATTACTTCGATCTCCTCGGCGCGCCCTTGAATATCCAGGCGCACGGTATTGCCTACGACCAATAGCGCGGCCAGCGCGAGTATCGCAGCCAGAACCTCGACCGCGCGCTGGCCCACGCCGAGCACGGCATCGAGTCGACGACGCCATACCGCATCGTACTGCACCAGGTCCACGCGTGGATCAGACCGCAGAACATCGATGATTGCCGGATTCCGGTCGTCGACTGCCGCTTCGCGCGGGCTTATCAACAATACGCTCGGCAGAGGGTTGGACTGGAGGACATCGAGTGCCCCGGAGAAGCCGGATAGTTGTCGAAACTCGGCCAGCCCCTGTTTGGGTGTTCGCACCACGACGAGGTCCACGTCGGCACGGCGACCGATCTCAACCGCAAACTCGGCAGCGGACGCAGCTTCGATATCAGGCTTGAGAAACACCGTGATTTCGCGCGCCTCGCGCAGACCGCCAGCCAGGTCCCGGGAATTGACGAACACCAGAAAGAACAACAGCGGCAGCGCCAGCGCGAAGCCCAGCACCAGCGTCGTCAGCGCGGTCGCCCACGGCTTGGCCATCAGGCGCCCGAGACTCGAAAACAGGCTGTACAGATGCTGGTCGCGCCATGCATGAAGGCGATTGCGCAGCGGCGCGCGCGATACGCGCGTGCGCCCGGTTGTTTCGCCCTCGCCGACATCCGGCTTGCGCACATTGCGCTTTCGCTTGCTGCCTCCTCGCGTGGCCAGCATCAGGCAACCTCGGGACGGTAATCGTCGATCAGGCGTCCATGATCGAGAACCAGCGCGCGTTTGCCCAAGCGTTTGATCAAATGCAAATCGTGGCTCGCAACGAGCACGGCAGCGCCGACCTGCTGAAACTCCGCAAACAAGGCCATGATCTCCGCTGACAATCCTGGATCGAGATTGCCGGTTGGCTCGTCGGCAATGATTACCGACGGTCTGCCGACGATGGCGCGCGCGATGCCGACGCGTTGCTGTTCACCGCTGGACAACGTAATCGGCGCTGCCTTTTCTTGCGCCAGCAAGCCGACCTTGTCGAGCGAGGCGCGCACGCGCCTGCCGATTTCGTCGCGGCCAACGCCGGCAATGACCAGCGGCAGCGCGACGTTGTCGAACACCGTGCGGTCCATCAGCAGACGATGGTCCTGGAAGACCATGCCGATCCCGCGCCTGAGGCGTGGCACAGCGCGCCTGCGAACCCGACCAAGCATGGTCCCGTTGACGGCGATCTGACCTCGCGTGGGCCGTTCGACCACCGCAATGAGTTTGAGCAGCGTGCTCTTGCCCGCGCCGGAATGGCCGGTGACGAAAATCATCTCCCCCGCCTCGACCGCGAAACTGATATCGCTGAGCACATCGACGCCCGCTGCGTAGCGTTTGCTGACGTTCTCGAAACGGATCATTGAAGAGAAGACTGAGGCTGAGGGCTGAGGGCTGGAAGGATACACAAAGCATGCATTCGCTCTTGCTTTTCGACCTTGATCCCTCGGCCCTGCGCCTTGCCTCACTTGACCATCTGATTGAGATTGAAGATCGGCAGCAGGATCGCAAGCACAATGAACAGAACCATCGCACCGACCACCAGAATGACCGCGGGGCCGAGCACCGCCGATAGGATAGTCAGCCACCGGTCGAGTTCGCGTTGCTGCTGTGCGGCCGCCTCGACGAGCATGCGCGGCAACTCGCCGGAACGCTCGCCGCTTGCAATCAAGCGTAACGCGATCGGCGGGAATTGACCGCTTTCGCCGAGCGCGCGCGAGAAGCCCCCGCCTTCGCGCACCCTGAACGCGGCGCGTTGCAGCGCCGCGCGCATCGGCAGGTTCGGCACCACCTGGGCAGCGATCGACAGCGCATCAAGCAATGGCACCGCACTACCCGCGAGAAGGGCGAGCGTGCGCGTCGCGCGCGCGGTACTGGCCGCGCGCACCAGCGACCCGACGAGCGGCATGCGCAGCAACATCGAGTGCCAGCGATACCGCACCGGCTCCTTTTGCAGCGCAAAACGCAACGCCACGATGAGCGCCACAAGCAACAGCAGCAGCATCCAGCCCCAGGCGCGCAGGAACGCGGAAGAGGCCATCAGGATGCGCGTCGCGAGCGGCAGGGTCTGATGCAGATTCTGGAATACGCCGACGATCTGGGGCACGACATAGGTCAAGAGCCCGGCAACGACCGCGATCGCGACCAGCGACAGCATCAACGGATAGGCAAGTGCCGCGATGATGGTCTGCTTGAGTGCATCGCGCGCTTCAGCGTAATCGGCCAGCTTTTCGAGCACCGGGTCGAGACGGCCCGCTTGCTCGCCGGCTGCCACCGATGCGCGGAAGATCTCCGGAAACGTATCGGGAAACTCGGCCATCGCCTGCGCCAGGCTCGCGCCCTCGATCACGCGCCCACGGAGCGCAGCCATGAGTTCCTGCTGACGGTTGCTGGCGGCCTGCTCGGACAGTGCTGCAAGTGCCTCGTCCATCGGCAAGCCCGCCCCAACCAGTGTGGCGAGCTGACGCGTCAGCAATGCCAGCTGCTGCGCGGGTAAACCACGTCGCGAAAACATGTGACTGCGCCGGTGAGTACCTGCATTGACTTCATCGACGGCGAGTGGGTTGAGTCCGCGCTCGCGCAAGGTCGAACGCACCGCACGCGCCGTATCGCCCTGCAACACGCCACTCAGGGTCTTGCCGCTGCTGTCTAATGCTTGATACGCGAAGGCTGGCACGGGCGCTGACGCGGGCAGGAGGACTCCGGTCGATTGTCGCTTGAAAGCCCGCTTCGCGAAACCAATCGCCGAAAACGCGTGCCGTGCCGTCGCCTCCAACCGACATGCGCAGATCGCCTATGGGACCCGGCAGCAAACAACGATTGACCGTACGTGCTGAGCCCCTTGACTTCGCCTGTCCTGAGCCCAAGCCGACTGTCAAGGTCGAGGGGATGGACAGGCCCTTCGACTTCGCGCCTTCGGCGCTACGCTCAGGGAGAGCGGGAATCATTCGATAAACCAAGGAGATCGAATGTCATGCCGGCGTCAGGAATCCAGGTCTGTTGCTCGGATCGCGAGTGTCCCCCGTCGCGAAATCATTCTTCACGCGTTACGCGCAACACTTCTTCGCTCGAGGTGATGCCGGCGACGCACTTCCGCCAGCCGTCCTCGAGGATGCTCGGCGTGCGCTCACGCGCTACGCGTTCGAGTTCGGCTTCGGATGCGTTCTCATGGATCAGCCGGCGAAATGCATCGTCGAGCGGCACCAATTCGTAAACGCCCGTGCGTCCCTTGTAACCCGCATGGCGACCCGGCAGGTCCGAGCGCGGCCGATACAGCGTCGCCTTCATGTCGGCCGGCTTGCCGAACGCGGCGAGTTCGGTTGGCGTCGCCGCATACGCTTCGCGCGTCACGGGATCCAGCACGCGCACGAGGCGCTGCGCCAGCACGCCGATCAGACTCGAGGACAACAGGAACGGTTCGACCCCCATGTCGCGAAGGCGCGTTGCGGCACCGACTGCGGAATTCGTGTGCAAGGTCGCGAGCACCAGATGTCCGGTCAGCGAGGCCTGTACCGCCACTTCGGCCGTTTCGAGATCGCGGATCTCGCCCACCATGACGACGTCCGGATCCTGACGCAGGATCGCGCGCAGCCCGCGCGCGAAGGTCATGTCCACGCGCGTGTTGACCTGCGTCTGTCCGACCCCGTCGATGTAATACTCGATCGGATCCTCGACCGTCATGATGTTGCGGCTGGAATCGTTGAGCTTGAGCAGCGCGCCATAAAGGGTGGTGCTCTTGCCCGAACCGGTCGGGCCGGTCACGAGAAAGATGCCGTGCGGACGCTCGATCAAATCCTCAAGTCGGGTGCGCGTCGCTTCGTCCATGCCGAGGCGCGCGAGATCGAGCGTGCCGGCCTGCTTGTCGAGCAGGCGCAGGACCACGCGTTCACCGTGACTTGCGGGAATCGTGGAGACGCGCACATCGACCGGACGCCCGGCGATGCGCAGTCCGATGCGCCCGTCCTGCGGCAGGCGCTTTTCAGCGATGTCGAGCTTGGCCATGACCTTGATGCGGCTGACCACGGCATTGGCGATCGCCTTTTTCGGCGCGAGCACTTCGCGCAACACGCCATCGATGCGAAAGCGAACGACGAGGCGATTTTCGAATGGCTCGATGTGGATGTCCGACGCGCCTTCCTTGACCGCCTCGGTCAGGAGCGCGTTGAGGAGGCGAATGATTGGTGCGTCGTCTTCGCTTTCGAGCAGGTCTTCCGGCTCCGGCAGTTCATCCGCGAGCGTTTTCAGATCGAGCGAGTCGTCGAGATCCGAGACCATCGCTCGCGCATCGTCGCCCTGCTCGTAAAGCGAGCGCAGCAGCCGTTCGAAGTCGATGGCCGAGTGCGTCCTGAAGTGCAAGGGCGCCCCCAAATAGCGACGCAATTCGGCCAGTACTTCCGGGCGCACATCGTCGCGGCAGGCGATTTCGGCAGTGCCGTCGTGCCAGCCGGTCAGCGTCGCGCCATGGCGACGCGCGAAACCGAATCCGGGTCGCACCGGTCGTGCATCGCGCCCAGCAGTGGTCGGCGTCAACGAGGGTTCAACGGCCATGCATGTCCTCTGCCGAAATGCCGATCAGCTCCACGCGCCTGCGCGTCCGTTTCAGCCCTTCTTGCGATGTGCATTGTCGAGCGCCGGCTGGCCGTCGAGGGTCGGACTGGTCAGGAAATCGTGCACTGCGGGGAGCAACGGCCGATGCGAAGGAGAAGTGATCATTTCCGGCGTCTCGCGCATCTCGAGCTGCTCGGTGCGCATGTAGTTGTATTTCTCGCTCGACACCGACGCCTCGGTGGCCGCGTCGCGCAGGATTTTCGGATGCAGGAATATCATGAGATCGCGTTTCTGGTGGTTATTGCTGCGATAGCGAAACAGGTTGCCGATGATCGGGATATCGCCAAGCGCCGGCACCTTGGATACGTTGTCGGTCAGGTTGTTGTCGATCAGGCCGCCCAGCACGAGCAACGCATTGTTGGCAACCAGCACGCTCGTGGACAGTTCCCTCTTGTTGGTGATCAGATCCACCGCGCCCGTGACCGGGGGCGCGAGCGAGGAGACCTCCTGGTGGATATCCAGGCGCACCGCATCACCCTCGTTGATATGCGGCGTGACCTTGAGCACCAAGCCAACATCCTTGCGCTCGATGGTCTGGAACGGATTGGTCGGCTGACTGGTGCCACCGGTGCCTGTGTTGGTGTATTGGCCGGTGAGGAACGGGACTTCCTGCGCAACCTTGATCTCCGCTTCCTGATTATCGAGCGTCAGGATCGACGGCGTCGACAGGATGTTGGTCTTGCCGTCGCCCTTGAGAGCGCGCACCAGCGCCCCGAGATTGGCGATCTGCGTGTCGGTGCCCGGTATCGTGATCGTGCCATTGACATAGCCGAGCGACAAACCGGTGCCGAGCGCGAACGGATTCTGCGCTGCGCCGAGCAACCCGCTGGTCCCGTTCGGCCCGGGGAAGTTCGTACCGCCAATCACACCGCTGCCGAGTTCGCCGGCGCTGTTGCGCGGCGCCGTGAACCACTGCACTCCGACCTCGGTCGCGGTGCTGTCGGCCACCTCGGCAATGACCGCCTCGATCAACACCTGGGCACGACGGATATCGAGCTGATTGATCACCGCATCCAGCGAGCGGAAGATCGCCGGCGGTGCGCTGATGATCAGCGAATTGGTCTCTTCGTGCGCCTGGATCGTCGCAACCGTCGATCCGCCTGCGCTGCCCGCACCTGCTGCCCCAGCCTTGACTGCAGTCGGCGGCGCGCTGCCGCTCAACGTCGCCGCAACGCCCTGAAGGATCGGCACCAGATCCTTCGCGCTCGCATAATTGAGAAACACGACATTTGTATCGCCGCCGTTTTCCATCGGCGTATCCAGATGTGCGATCAGCGCCCGCATTCGCAGGCGTGAACTCTTGGCGCCGGCCAGCAGGATCGAATTGGTGCGTGTATCGGCGAATACCCGCGCCGCCTCTCCATTGGCCTTGGCCGTCTTTTCCTCGGCCAGCAACGTCAGGGTGCGTGCGACTTCCGCCGCATTGGCATGCTGCAATGGAATGACTTCGACTTCGGCATCGGAACTGGTGTCGATGCGCTGGATGATCCGCGCAAGTCGCTCGACATTGCTGGCGCGATCGGAGATCACCAGTGAATTGGACGCCGCATGCGCAATGATCTGGCCGCCCTGCGGCATCAGCGGCCGCAGGATCGGTACCAGATCAGTCGCCGATACGTGCTCGACCGGAATGACCCGGGTCACCGGCTCATTGCCGTTGATGACGGCACCAGCCGGCGCAATCGATCCGTCCTGTTGCGCCACCGCTTCGGGCACGATCTTGATCATGCTGCCGGATGGCACGGCGGCATAGCCGTGAACGCGCAGCACCGACAGGAACACATCGTATATTTCGTCCGCGCGCATCGGCTGCGCGGAGATCACGGTGACCTTTCCCTGCACGTTCGGCGCAACGATGAAGTTCTTGCCGGTGATTTCGCTGACCGTCGCGATCAGCGCCTCGATATCCGCATCCTTGAGATTGAGCGTGTGGCGTCCGTCCGCAGTGACCGAATGGCCCGCCGACGGGGACGTTGCCGGATTCGCAGCCCAGGCTGATACCGGCAACCCCATCGCCATGATGATCAGTGCCCATCCGATCGCACCGCATCGCCGACAATTCATTTTGCTAGGCCCTGACTCAAATCCACATTGACATCGATTGGGTTGCCGTTGCGCATGACGCTTACGCGCGCACTGCCGGCATTCTTGAGACTCTCCACGACCTCGCGCCCTCGCGCCACCGAATCGATCGGCACGCCATTGATCGCAGTAATCACGTCGGCGGGCTCGAGGCCGGCCTGGCGCAATATTGCGGCATCGGCAACCAGCCGCACACCGGACAGTTTGCCATTGTCGAGCACGGGCATTAGCTTGACCCGGTCTATCAGTGCATCGGGCCTCACGCGCAACTTGTTCATGGCCTGCTGCCAGTTCGGTGCAGGCGCGATCGTGCCGGGTGCGCGCGATGCAGTCTGCGATGCGTTGATGACCGACTGGATCGACGTGCCGGAGTTGCTGCTCGTCGACGTGCCGGCGACCGGGCGCACGATATTACCCGGTGCCAACTCGTCATCTCGCGGCAGGTTCAGGACTTCCTCGGCGCCGTCATGCAACAGCGTGACGTGATCGGGATAGACCTCGCTCAATTTGACGCCGGTGCCAATTTCGTCGCCCGCCTGGAATGCCTGCTCGCGCCCCTGACCGGTGTCGATGACGGCGATGCCGCTGTGCGGATCTCGGTTGGCAAGTGTTCCGCGCAGTACCAGCGCAAGCGTCGTGGCCGGCGCATTGGGACCAGCGACGCGAGCATAGGGCGTGTTACCGAACAGATGCCATTTGGCGATCGAGACGGCCGCGCGCACCGATTGGGCATTGCCCGCGACTCTGGGCGCTGCCGAATCCAGGGCAGCGTCATCGCGCGGAATCAGCGCCCAGACCAGGCGCACCATGAGCCACAGGGCCAACGCACCCAGTACGAAACAACTGGCCAGAGCCGTCAGCTCCAGCGTGCGACCACGGTCGATGGCCGGCATTTGCCCCAGCGTGCGCAAGCTTTATTCCTCCGCAAGCAACAAGCCTAGCAAAGTCGGGCGCATCGGATGTGGAGTTCAGGCCGGGAACGCCGCTTGCGCAAGGCCCCGCGCAATGAGCGTAGCCCTCAGTCGGACCCGAGCAGGCGCGCAATTCGGCGCAGCAATCCGGGCTTTGCGGGTGCTTGCGTCGGGACGGCGGGTGTGGATGCCGGCGCTCGTGGGGGCGAGGCGGCGCGCGGCTTGCGCTTACGTTGCGATTGGGACCCGTCTTGGCCATTGCGCGCCGACGCCGGCCTGTGCGGCGGCGCAATGGCCCCTTCGACGGGCTTGACCGCTGGCGCGGTTTCCGGGTTCCCATTGGCTTCGCCCTGGCCGTGCCGCTTGCGACCTCGGCCGCCGCGGCGACGGCGTTTGCGCGGCGCCTCGGTGCCGCTGGCGGGCGTCTCTGAAATCGCCGGCGTGTGAGCGCCAGCCGCCGTGCCGGCATCTGACGCCATGTGGACCCGTGGCGCCCCTTCGGGCTGCCTTGAGGACTGGCCACGTTTGGACGCGGGTCCGCGCGCGGCGTCGCGGCCGCCCTTGGTGGGCCTGGCTCGCGAACGGGTGGGTCCGCCTTTCGCCGGTGGTCCGGCGGTGTTGCGCGCGGCGTCATCGTCATCTTCCAGGTCGGCGGCGTGCCCGGTACTGGTGCGCGCACGGCGCGGCGGCGCAACCAGCAGCTGCGGCTCGACTTGTTCGACCGGAATCTTCTGTTCGATATAGGCCTCGATATCGGGCAGTCCCATCGCGTACATGTCGCAGGCAAAGCTGATCGCATCACCCTCGGCACCGAGCCGCGCGGTGCGCCCGATGCGGTGCACGTAGTCTTCGGCGTCCTGTGGCAAATCGTAGTTGAACACGTGGCTGACCGCCGGAATGTGCAGGCCGCGCGCGGCGACATCGGTCGCAACCAGAATCTCGATCTCGCCGCGCTCGAATCGTCCGAGCAGTTTCTCGCGCTTGTTCTGCGGTACGTCGCCGGACAGGGCCGCGACGCGAAAGCCGTGCCGGTCCAGTCCGCGCGTGACTTTTTCCGCCGCGATGCGGGTATTGACGAACACCATGCTGCGCTGCGCGTCGGAGCGCGACAGCAGGTTGATCAGGAGCGGCAGTTTCTCCTCGCGCGCCGGGAAATAGACGCTCTGGCGTACGCGCGCCGCGGTGACGGTTTCGGTTTCGGCCGTGACCTTGGCCGGGCTGTTCATGTGCTCGTAGGCAAGCTCGAGCACGCGATACGAAAGCGTGGCGGAGAACAGCATGCCCTGGCGGTGTTCGCGCGGCGGCATGCGTCGCAGCAAGAAGCGCACATCCTTGATGAAACCGAGATCGAACATGCGGTCGGCTTCGTCGATCACCACCACGTCGACCGCACGAAACGAAACGGCGTGCTGCTTGAGATAATCGATGATGCGGCCCGGCGTCGCGATGACGATGTCGACGCCCGCACGCAGCATGTCGCGCTGCTTGTCGTAATCGACGCCGCCATAGATCAGTGCCGATGAAAGACCGGTGTCGCGGCCGATGCTGCGAAAATCCTTTTCGATCTGGATCGCCAGCTCGCGTGTCGGAGCCAGGATTACCGCACGCGGATCGGCATCCTTGCGCTCGGGCAACGCGCTCTGTGTGAGCAAACGATTGATGACCGCGACCAGGAACGCGGCGGTCTTGCCGGTGCCGGTCTGCGCCTGGCCCGCCACGTCGCGACCTGCCAGGGCTTCGGGGAGCGCCAAGGCCTGGATCGGCGTGCAACGGACATAACCGGTCTGATGGAGGCCGGACAGCAGGCGCGGGTGCAAGTCGAAGCTTTCGAAAACGACATCGGTAAGTGGTTGGTGTGACATTGACCCTCGGTCATTCGGGCGCGGCGGTGCCGGCGCTCTTGTAATGGGTGGATTGCGCCCTCAGCTTGCGTCGAACACCTGATTGGGCTGAAATGCGGACTTGCGCCGCTGCGTGCCGATCATGCCGGCGTGACCGCGATCGCGGCAGTGTAGCCCAACCCACCTCACGGCGCGCGTCAACGCGCCGCGGCAACCCCGGAGAGAATCCTGTGAATGAGCATATTGACCACGTAAGCGACGATCAGTTCGACGAGCAGGTTCTGCGCTCGAGCGAACCGGTACTGGTCGATTTCTGGGCGGAATGGTGTGGGCCGTGCAAGATGATCGCGCCGATGCTCGATGAACTCGCGACCACCTATCAGGGGCGAATGAAAATCGCGAAGGTCAACATCGACCACAACCAGAAGACGCCGCGGAACTACAACGTGCGCGGAGTTCCAACACTCATGATCTTCAAGGACGGCAAGGTCGAGGCGACCCAGATTGGCGCGGTCAGCAAGACCCAGTTGACACAGATGATCGACAAGACGCTTCAGGCAAGCGTCCAATCAACCGGGACTTGACCGACGCCTTTCCGAGTTTTCTGCCATTCCACTTCTGTCGTCTACCCGTCTTGCCGTTCCCGATTTCCGGCCCGCCGACTGTACAGCCGTCACCGACGATGCTAACGTAACGTCAGCTGCACGGAGCGCTTCGCGCTCCCGTCCCCGACAGCAACCATCCCTCCTGTATCTCCAACGGCGCCCAACGAGGTCCGTCCGTGTCCGAAAATGAATTGAAGGAAAGCGGCGAAACCGTCGCCGCCGAAGGTCGCGCCGAGCCGCGCCAGAAACCTGCGCGGGACGAACGCGGCCCCGACCAAGCGCAGGCAACTCAAAGTGCGGGTGATAACACCACGCATGCGCCGGCAGAGCCGGAGCACACCACGGCTTCGTCGCCTGAAGGCTCATCGCAGCAAACACAGCAGCCGCAGGGCGGCAAACGTTCGCCACGCGATCGTCCGCGCGGCAGGCGCGATCGCCGCAACAATCGCCATAACCCGCAAGGCCACCCCAATGTCGACGAGGACTATGACGAGTCAAAGAATGGCGGTGGCGATGGCCCGCTGATCGATCTCAACGAACTCAAGCGCAAGAACGCCGCGGACCTGCTTTCCGTGGCCGAAGGCCTTGGCGTGCTGGAAGGTGCCGCCCGCGCGCGCAAGCAGGATATCGTGTTCCTGATACTCAAGGCGCATGCGCGAGCCGGTGGCGGCATCTACGGCGAAGGCGTGCTTGAAATCCTCCAGGACGGCTTCGGCTTCCTGCGAGGTCCCGACGAGTCGTACCTCGCCGGTCCCGACGATGTCTATGTCAGCCCGAGCCAGATTCGTCGTTTCAACCTGCGCACCGGCGATTACATCACCGGACGCATTCGCCCGCCCAAGGAAGGCGAGCGCTACTTCGCGCTGCTCAAGGTCGACCACATCAACGGCGAGCCGCCCGAAGCATCCAAGAACAAGGTCCTGTTCGAGAACCTCACGCCGCTGTTTCCACGCAAGGCATTTCACCTCGAACGCGGCAACGGCTCGTCCGAAGACATCACCGGCCGCATCCTCGATCTGATGTCGCCGGTCGGCAAGGGCCAACGTGGCTTGATCGTGTCGCCGCCCAAGGCCGGCAAGACGATGATGCTGCAGAATGTTGCGCAGGCGATCGTGCACAACCACCCCGACGCGCACCTGATTATCCTGTTGATCGACGAGCGCCCCGAGGAAGTCACCGAGATGCAGCGCAGCGTGCGCGCCGAAGTCGTCTCGTCGACGTTCGACGAGCCCGCCGTGCGTCATGTGCAGGTCGCGGAAATGGTGATCGAGCGCGCCAAGCGCCTGGTCGAGCACAAGAAGGACGTCGTGATTCTGCTCGATTCGATCACGCGCCTCGCGCGGGCCTACAACACCGTGGTGCCGAGTTCCGGCAAGGTGCTGACCGGCGGTGTGGACGCCAACGCGTTGCAGCGGCCCAAGCGCTTCTTCGGCGCCGCGCGCAATGTCGAGGAAGGCGGTTCGCTGACCATCCTCGCCACCGCGCTCATCGACACCGGCTCGAAGATGGACGAGGTGATCTACGAGGAATTCAAGGGCACCGGCAACATGGAAGTGCACCTTGATCGCCGCATCGGCGAGAAGCGCGTTTATCCGGCCATCAACATCAACCGTTCCGGCACGCGCCGCGAGGAGCTGTTGATCGAACCGGATTTCCTGCAGAAAATCTGGATCCTGCGCAAGCTGCTCCATCCGATGGACGAACTCGCGGCGATGGAGTTCATGCTCGACAAGATGAAGAACACCAAGACCAACGATGAGTTCTTCGCGTCGATGAAACGCGGCTGATCAGGCCGGGGTTTGCGCCTGTGGTCGTGACGGCGGCGCACGCCAGCGCTCCAGGGCTTCGCGTGTTCGCTGGCGGCCGATTTCGATTACCTCTGCGGCGCGGTGGAAGTCGTAGATCGCGCAGACGCTGCGCGGGACCGTGATCAGAAGATCCGGAGGCTGCGCAGCCAGCTTCAGGCGCGTAATGGTTTCCTGCACGATATCGAGCGAGCGTTCGAGTAGATCGAATAACCGCGCCTCGCGCGCCGCCGGCGCCTTGTCGCGCTCGCCGCGAAACGACTCGACGAATTCGGCGACGCGACGCCAATGGCCGGACCGGGGAACCTTCTCCTCTCCTGTGCCCGCTAGTTCAGGCGAGCCCTGCCCGGCGATGCCGCGATCGTCATCCGTGGTGCCACCCAGCAGTTCTGCCGGCGCGTTCACGTCAACCGCAATCGTGCAATCGGTCAGGTCGCGCAGCGTGGCCGACACCGGCAGCGGGTTGAGCAAGCCACCATCGATGAATGTGCGTCCAAGATAGTGATGTGGGCGGAACACCGTCGGAATCGCAATCGATGCGCGGATCGCATCAAACAGCGGACCAATCGAGAACCACACTTCGCGCTGGGCATCCAGATCAACCGCGACTGCCGTGTAGGCGATCGGCAGATCGTCGATATCGATCTCGCCGATCAATTCCTTGAGCGCGTCGATGATGCGATCGCCCTTGATGAAACCGCCGCCCGACAACGTCCAGTCGAGCAGACGCAAGACGTCGAATCGCTGCAGCGTACGCACCCAGTCGCGGTATTCGTCGAGCTTGCCGGCCGCGTACACGCCGCCGATCAATGCACCCATCGAGGAACCGGCAATCGAGCGGATGTCAAAGCCCTGCGCAAGCAACTCCTCGATTGCGCCGATATGCGCATAGCCCCGCGCACCGCCCGCTCCGAGCACGAGCGAAATGGCCGTTCCGGCCCTGGAACCCGGCGCGGCAAGCACCTGGGCATCGCTTGGCACCAGCGGATTCCTGTCAGGCATTTTTCTGGTAGGCGCCGAGTGCAAGGCCGAGCAGGATCTTCATCTCCTCGCGCAGCGACACGGGCGCAATGACTTCGGCATCGGGCCCATATTTCAACAGATCCATCAACAACTCGCGCGAATTGGAGTAGGGCAGCTTGAGCTCATACGACCCATCGGACAGCCATTCGCCCTTTTGTGCGGGGTGCCAGTGCTCGTCGGCGACCCAGCGCGCCGCATGCGGCGAAAAGCGAATCGTGGCCCACGCCTTGGGCGGCCCGGAAAAAATCCCGTAGCTCGAAGCCAGCTGCTGGTCGAGTTCTTCGACCCCGCGATCAAGCGCCGGCTCGGTCAGCGCATGCGGCCGGCGGATGCGATCGAGAGCGAAGCTGCGCAGGCCATCGCGGCTATGGTCCCAGGCGTCCAGATACCAGTTGTCGCGGTAATGGGCGAGGCGTTGTGGCGACACGGTGCGTGCGGTCTCGGCATCGGTCGAGCGCGCGCGATACTCGAACCTCAGACGCTTGCGATTGAGCAGCGCACCGGCGACCGTGCGGAAAGCCGCCTGATCGAGCTTGCGTGCAGCGCTAGCAATGACGCGTATGCGATCGATCGGCAATGTGCGTCCGCTTGCATGATCCGACAGCAGGCCCTCGATGCGTGCGCGAAACGGCGCCAGCGCATCGGCCAGCACGCCGGGTCCGGAACGGTCGAGCAATTCATTGAGAACGAGCAGTGCGGCCAGCTCTTCACTGTTGAGCCACAAGCCCGGCAATTCGAAGCGCTGGCCTTCATCGGCCGCGTAATGGATCGCACCATGTTCGCCGTCACTGTCGATCGGTGCGCCGAGGGCGTCTCTCAGAAACGCGATGTCGCGGTATACCGTCGCGCGCGAACAGCCGAGTTCCTCCTCGATGCGCGCGCGCGGCACCGGATAGCGCGCGCCTTTGAGCATGCGGTGCAGGGTCAGGACGCGTTCGTAACGATCCATGGCGACGCAAGTCGGCGAAATGAAGCGCAGCATGCCGCGCCGGTTACCCCGCGACAAGCGTGGCGTCCGCGAACGCCTGATTCCCGGATCGATCCGGTACCATGGCGCGGTAACGGGATGTGAACGTGACCCGTCATATTTCAGGGCGCAATGGCAATGCCGCACGCATCGCTTGAACTCAATCTGCCGACCGGCGACACGGTGAAAACCACCACCTGCTACATGTGCGCCTGTCGTTGTGGCATCCGCGTGCATCTGAAGGACGGACGCGTTCGTTATATCGACGGAAATCCGGCTCATCCGGTCAATCGTGGCGTGATCTGTGCGAAAGGATCGGCCGGCATCAAGCAGCACTACTCGCCAGCCCGCCTTTCCAAGCCGCTGCTTCGTGTCGGCGAACGCGGGACCGGCGAGTTTCGCGAGATCGAATGGGACGAGGCGCTTGCGCTCGCAACCAAATGGCTCGGCGAGATACGCCGGCGCAATCCGGATGAACTCGCGTTCTTCACCGGCCGCGACCAGTCGCAAGCGCTGACCGGCTGGTGGGCGCAGCAATTCGGCACCATCAACTACGCCGCGCACGGCGGTTTCTGTTCGGTCAACATGGCGGCGGCCGGCATGTACATGCTCGGCGGCAGCTTCTGGGAATTCGGCGAGCCTGATTGGGAACACACGAAATACCTGATGCTATGGGGCGTGGCCGAGGACCACGACTCCAACCCGATCAAGCTGGGACTGGGCAAGCTCAAGGCACGCGGCGCGAAGATCGTCGCAATCAATCCGGTCCGTAGCGGCTACGGCGCGATCGCCGACGAATGGGTGCCGATCAATCCGGGCACCGATGGCTTGCTGGCCGGCGCACTGATCCATGAGTTGCTGCGCACTGACCGCGTCGATCTCGATTACCTGGTGCGCTACACCAACGCACACCACCTCGTGATCCGCGATCCGGGGGCGCCCGACGACGGGCTCATCGCGCGCGACGCCGACGATCATGCGTTGAGCTGGAATCGCGACCCCCGCGGCACGACGCATCTCTGCCGTGCCGACGCGACCGGAATTTCGCCTGCCATCGTCGGCGAATTCGCTTTACCTGATGGTCGCGTGGCCATACCGGCGTTCCAACTTGTTGCCGAACGCTTCCTCTCGAGCGAATACGCACCCGCGACCGTCAGCGAGCGGTGTGGTGTGTCCGCGACGACGATCCGCCGCCTCGCCGCCGAGCTTGCCGCGACGGCGTTCGACGAGGCGATCCGCCTGCCGCAGCCATGGACAGACACCAACGGCCAGGAGCACGCAGAAATGCTCGGCCGTCCGGTCGCAATGCACGCAATGCGCGGCATATCGGCCCATTCCAACGGGTTCCACACCTGCCGCACGCTGCACCTGTTGCAGATGCTGCTCGGCGCGATAGACACGCCCGGCAGTTTTCGTTATCAGCCGCCGTATCCGAAGGCGGTGCCGCCAGCAAATCGACCGGGCAAGTCACGCAAGGCCAATGGCGCACTGGACGCCAATCCGCTCGGATACGTCCACGGACCCGAGGATCTCCTGGTCGACGCGGGCGGCAAGCCACGGCGCATCGACAAGGCGTTTTCCTGGCAGCATCCGCTCGCTGCGCACGGCATCATGCAGATGGTGATCCGCAATGCCTGGGCCGGCGATCCGTACCCGATCGACACGCTTTTCATGTTCATGTCGAACATGGGCTGGAACTCGGCGATGAACACCGGGGAGACCCGACGCATGCTGGCCGATCGCGATCCGGCCAGCGGCGAATACCGCATCCCCCACATTATCTATTCGGACGCCTATATGTCCGAAATGGTCGCCTACGCCGATCTCGTGCTGCCCGACACGACGTACCTCGAAAGATACGATGCGATGAGTCTGCTGGATCGTCCGAGTTCGGATGCCGACTGCGCCGTCGATGGAATCAGGCGACCAGTGGTCGAACTGGACCGCGATGTGCGACCGTTCCAGGACGTGCTGCTCGATCTTGGCGCACGACTCGGGCTGCCGGGCATGGTCGATGCCGATGGGCATGCGATCTATCCTCACGGTTACGCGCAGTACCTGATCGAACACGAGCGCAGTCCGGGCATCGGCCTTCTGGCAGGCTGGCGCGGCACGAACGGATCCGGGCGCGGCGTAGGCGCATCGAACCCGGACCAGCTTGCGCGCTATGCCGAGAACGATTGCTGCTGGCGCGATCCGGTCCCGGCATCCGCGCGCTATTACAAGATGGCCAATCGCGATTACCTCGAATGGGCCAGGTCACGCGGCTTCGTCGCGTCGACCGCCGCCGTTGTACTCGAGGTGTATTCGGAGCGGCTGCAACGTTTCCGGCTTGCGGCCCAGGGACACGGCTCAATGCAACCACCGGATACCGAACGCGAACGCGTCGCGCGCTACTTCGACCCGCTGCCATTCTGGTACCAGGGTGTAACTTCACTCGAGTTCGTCTCCGAAGAGCAGGGCAAGACCGCACATACGTTTGCGGACTCTTCGGAAACTTCACACGGGTCCCTCCGCGAAGAGCAAGACAAAACCGCACAACCATCTGCGGACACTTCACTGAGAGATCCGGATCCCGCCACGCCGGAGGAATATCCGTTGTGCGCGATCACGCAGCGCCCGATGTTCATGTACCACTCCTGGGGTTCGCAAAACACCTGGTTGCGCCAGATCGCGGCGCGCAATTTCCTCTACCTTCATCCCGATACGGCGGCGAGCCACGATATTTCGGACGACGATTGGGTGTGGCTCGAATCGCCGCACGCGCGGATTCGGGTGCAGGCGCGCTGCCATCGCGGTACCGCACCGGGGACGCTGTGGACCTGGAACGCGATCGGCAAGGCCAGGGGTGCCTGGAAACTGGCCGCTGACGCACCGGAGAATCGCAAGGGATTTCTGCTCAATCACCTGATCGGCGAATTGCTGCCGCCCAAGGGCAACACGCGCGAGCAGGCACCTGCTTTCGCCAATGCCGATCCGGTGACGGGACAGGCGGCGTGGTTCGATCTTCGCGTACGCCTCCGCCGCGCCGCCGACGCCCATGTGCCTGGACACGCAGTCGAACGGATCCTTGGCGAAGTGGCCCCCGGCGCACGGAGCGAGCCATGACGTGGCAGGCCTGGGCAACGGTCGTAATCATCGCCGGGGCGATGGCGCTGTTCGCCAGCGAGAAATTGCGCATCGACCTGGTTGCGCTGATCACCCTTGGCGCCCTGATCGTGCTCGGAATCGTATCGCCGGACGAGGCGCTGGCGGGTTTCAGCAACGAGGCGACTGTCACGGTCGCGGCTATGTTTGCGCTGAGCCTCGGCATCGAGCGCACCGGCGTGCTCGAGCCGCTCGGCCGTTTGCTTTCCAAGATCCGGCAACCGTGGCTGCTGACGCTCGCGTTGATGCTCGCGATTGCGCCGATGGGTGCGTTCATCAAGAACATCGCGCTGGTCGCGACCTTCCTGCCGCTTGCGCTGCGCGTATGCGCGCGCTCCAACACCTCGCCTGCACGCGTGCTGATGCCGATGGCCTATGCCGCGCAGATGGGCGGCGTATGCACGCTGATCGGCACCTCGTCGAACCTGCTTGCCGACAGCCTGGCGCGCAAGCATGGCCTGCCCGGTTTCGGCGTATTCGAATTCACCGGGCTCGGGGCCTTGCTGGCGATCGGCGGCATTGTCTACATCATGGTGATCGGGCGCTGGCTGCTGCCGCGGCAAATCGATACTGCTCCGGCAGGCGACATGCCGATCGGCAAATACGTGACCGAACTCAAGATCACCGGAGGCTCGGATCTGGTGGACCACACCATCGCCGATGCCAAACTCGGGGAGAAATTCGGCGTGTACGCGCTCGAACTGCTGCGCGGAGATCGGCACATGTGGTCGCCGCGCTCACAGAAACTCGAAGTCGGCGACGTGCTGTTGATTCGCGGCGAGTGGGACAAGATCGAGGATTTCCGCAAAAGCGCGGATCTCGAAATCGATCCTGAAGACCGTTATGGCAAGGATGACCGCAAGGCGCGCGTGCTCGCCGAAGTCATGGTGACACCGGCCAGTACGCTGGAAGGCCGCAGCCTGAGCGAGCTCGATTTCCAGTGGCACTACGATGCGATCGCGCTGGCCATTCATCGGCGTGGACACATCCTGCGCGAAAAGATCAAGACCGTGCGGCTCGAAGTCGGCGACGTGCTGATGCTGCTGGTGACCGAGGCGACGATGCCCAAGCTGCGCGGCGACGATCGCTTCATCGTGCTCAGCGAACGCGAGGATTCGAGTCGGATGCCACGGCGCGCGCTGGTCGCGATCGCGATCATGCTCGCGGTGGTCGTCACCTCGGGCCTGCGCTGGCTGCCGATTCCGATTGCCGCGATTTGCGGTGCAGTGGCCATGGCGCTGACCGGCTGCTTTGGCCGCAAGGACGTCTACGAGGGCATGGACTGGAAGATCATCATCCTGCTCGGCGCGATCCTGCCGCTCGGCACGGCGATCGAGAAGACCGGCCTTTCACACGTGGTGGTGAATGCGGGGATGAGCGTGGTCGGCGATCATGGCCCGTTGATGGCGCTCGGCATGGTGTACCTGGTCACCGCGTTGCTGACCGAACTGATGGGGCACAATCCGTCCGTCGTGCTGATGGTCGGCATTGCCTTCTCGGTTGCACAGGCGGTACATGCCGATCCGCATCCATTCGTCGTTGCGGTCGCGTTCGCCGCTGCCACCTCGTTCGCGACGCCGGTCGGTTACCCGACCAACACCATGGTGTACTACGCTGGCGGATACAAGTTCACCGATTTCATGAAAGTCGGCATTCCGCTCATCGTGCTGTTTTGCGCGTTGTCCCTGCTGCTGATCCCGTACTTCTGGCCTTTTCATCCATGACCTCGCTCCCTGCGACGGCCGCGACCAAGCTCGGCCTCGTCATCGATCTCGACACCTGCGTCGGCTGCCATGCCTGCGCGGTTGCCTGCAAGGAGTGGAACGACGGCGGCCAGTTCGGTCCGCTGCCGGACGAGGACACGCTGGGCGCGAAACCGGATGGTGTGTGGTTCAACCGGGTGCATAGCTACGAGGTCGAGCCTCCAGCGGGACAAGTTGGCCATGGCGAAATCGCGCTGACCATGCATTTCCCGCGATCGTGCCTGCACTGCGAAACACCCGACTGCGTCACGGTGTGCCCGACCGGCGCGAGCTACAAGCGCACCGAGGACGGCATCGTGCTGGTCGATGCCGACAAATGCATCGGCTGCCAGTTGTGCGCCTGGGCTTGCCCGTACGGAGCCCGTGAGTTCAACGAGCACCATGGCGTGATGCAGAAATGCACCCTGTGCGTCGATCGCATCTATAACGATACGCTCGACCCGGCCGATCGTCAGCCCGCCTGTGTAGCCGCGTGCCCGACACGCGCGCGCCATTTCGGTGATCTGGGAAACGAGGATTCGCCAATCTCGAAATTGGTCGCCGAACGCAACGGCTACGCGTTGATGCCCGAATTCGGTTACGCCCCGGTAAATCGCTATTTGCCGCCGCGCCCGCGCCGCACGCGAACGACTGCGCGTGATGCCGTTCGCGATGATGAACCGTTCGACTCGAGCCGATTGCCCGGTGTACTGCGCTGGCTCGACCGTGTGCTGACCCGTTAGACCGGTGCGGCCGACCGTTTCCCTCGTGTTGTTCACAAGCCTCTCCGGGGCGGGCTACGGGTTGTGGTTCCTGATCGGCGCGGGGATCGCGCTCGACGTGTATCCGCCGGGGCGCGGTGCGTTGCTGGTTCCGCTCGCGCTGGGTTTCGTTCTGACCTCGGCAGGTCTGCTTGCTTCGCTCGCGCATCTTGGCAAACCGTTGCGTGCCTGGCGCGCGCTGAGCCAGTGGCGAAGCTCCTGGCTTTCGCGCGAGGGCGTTTCGGCGCTGGTCTGCGTGCCGATCGTATTGCTGCTGACGGTCCTCACGAGCAAGCTGCACTACGGTGCGGGAATCCGTCTCGGCTTCGCCGTGCTCGCGACCATGTCGGCTCTCACCGTGTTCTGCACCTCGCGCATCTACTCTTCCCTCAAGACCGTGCGCGCCTGGCACGACCTACGTGTGTTGCCCCTGTACGTGCTGCTCGCGCTTGAAACCGGAGGACTTTGTCTGTGGGCACTGCGCAGCCGTCATCTCCCGGCCGGTGGCCGCGGCTGGGCATGGTTGATCGCACTCGTCGCGATCATCATTACGGCGGCGATGGTGCAGCTTGCCTACTGGCGGCGTCTCGAGCGCATGCCGCGCACAACGGCGGGTGTCGCGACGGGTCTCGATCGTTTCGGCGAGGTGCGCTCGTTCGAGGCGCCAGCGACTGAGGAGAATTACCTGATCCGGGAAATGGGATTCGCGCTCGCGCGTCGCCATGCCGTTCTGTTGAGGCAAGCGACGCGCTATCTATTGTTCTTCGTTCCATTGTTTGCGCTCGGCGCAACAGCCGTCGCGCCGAGGTGCGCCCCGTTGGTCGCGGTGACTGCCGCGATCTGCGCGTTATGCGGTGTCTTCGTCCAGCGCTGGCTGTTCTTCGCCGAAGCCCGGCATGTAGTCGTCGCCTACTACGGTCAAGTTTGACGGCAGAGGGGCGACGGACTCGCAGGAAATCCGCGGGCGTATTCACTTCGTGTTCACGGCTTGCCGCTAGCATGCAGCGTTCCGCAATGCCTCACGCTTGCGGTTTTTTTTTGCCTCGCGAGGATCCCCGATGTCAAGAATGCACACGTCAAGAGATTACTTTGCAGGACGGGCCCTGCTGACGGCCGCTGTGCTCGTCGCACTGCCCGCGGCCGCGCAAGCCGACGATGGCTGGTCCGGGTCGGGCGAATTCGGTTTGGTGGCATCGCGCGGCAATACCCGATCGGAAAACGTCAACGCGAAACTCCAGTTCAAGAAGGAAGACGATACCTGGAAGGACAACATCTTCTTCAATGCGCTGCGCAGCAAGGGCGAAATCACTTCGACGACCATCCAGGACGGAGTGCCGGTCAGTCAATCGACTTATCAGTTGACCGCCAATCGCTACGAAGCTGGCGCATCCGCCGGCTACAAGCTTGATGAGCGCAGCTACATCGTCGGCGCATTGCGTTACGAGAACGATGATTTTTCCCCATTCAACTACCAGGCTGTCGGCTCGATCGGTTATGGTTATACCTTGATCAAGAATCAGCGCACCGAGCTGAGTCTTGAAATCGGTCCCGGCTACAAGCGATTCCAGCCCATCGATTTCGTGCAGACCATGGGTGACCCGCCCGTTTCGGTGCTGGTGCATCCGGACAGCGAAGGGGAAGTGGTTGGCCGCGGGCTGGTGACGTTCAAACATCAACTGACCGACACCACGTCGTTCCAGAACACCCTTCTCACCGAGGCCGGCAGCAGCAATACATTCGTGCAGAACGATGCCGGTCTCTCGGTGAGCGTCAACAAGACGATTGCCCTGAAGCTCGGATATCAATTGCGCCACAATTCGGACACCGGGCCCGGCGTCAAGAACACCGATCAGCTCATAACGACCAATCTGGTATTCAATTTCTGATCGCGAGCGGTGATCGGGTTGCGCCGACAAGCGATACATCGAGGCGGCTTTTGATTTTGGTGCCGGACACGGTGTCCGGCACTAGACCTTTTGGTTCCTTTTGGGGCAATGCCAAAAGGAACGCGCTCGCCGCTGAGGCGAGCGGAACACCGGCGAAAGGGTGGCATCAGGCGAGAGAAGCGAGTCGGCAAAACGCCCAGACGACCACGCTCGCCCCTACGGCAAGCGGAATCTCCGCGCCAGCATCATTGAGGGTGAAAAAAGCGAAGGACCACATCCCGCACCGCAAACAAGACCACAACCGCCCCGCAGTCAGCGCGGCAACATCGCGCCCGCACCCATCGCGAGCAACTGGTGCGCCACGGTGCGACCCAGGTCATCGGGACTGTCGGCGCTGCCTCGTGCTTCGGCACGCAGCACGCGTCCGCTGGCGGCGTCGCCAACCAAACCCCAGAGGACCAGGCCGGTTTCCGACTCGACGCAGTAGCCGCCAATCGGGACGTTGCAACTTCCGTGCAGGCGTCGCGTCATTGCCCGCTCCGCGCTGACGCAGCGACGCGACTGGGCATCATCGAGCGGGCGCAGCAGTGCGCCGATGGCATCGTCTCCCACTCGCATTTCCACGGCAATGGCGCCTTGCGCGACCGCCGGAAGCCAGTCCGGCGGGGTCAACCGCGCACGGATGCGCTCGCCGAGACCGAGGCGCTCAAGCCCCGCGCAAGCGAGAATGATCGCGTCGTATTCGCCCGCGTCGAGCTTGGCCAGCCGCGTATTCACGTTGCCGCGCAGGTCGGCAATTTTCAGATCGGGACGTACCGAGCGCAATTGCGCCTGGCGGCGCAGAGAGGACGTGCCTACGCGCCCCGCGCGCGGCACATCATCGAGGCGCAAATGGCGCGTACTGACGAAAGCGTCAGCGGGATCGGCGCGCTCAAGGACCGCGCCGATGGCGAACCCGGGCTCCAGGTCCATCGGCACGTCCTTTAGCGAGTGCACTGCAATATCGGCGCGATCGTTCAGCAGCGCGATCTCGAGTTCCTTGAGAAACAATCCCTTGCCGCCGATCTCGGACAGCGGGCGATCCAGCGTTTCGTCGCCACGCGTCGACATCGGCACCAGGCCCACCTCGCATTCCGGATGCATCGCACGAAGGCGCGCCGCGACATGTTCGGCCTGCCACAATGCGAGCGCGCTGCGGCGAGTGGCAATGCGCAGGAGTCGGTATGTCATGCCGGCACAAGGCGATCGGACGGGGGACGAAAGCTTAGCAGGCCGCGATCGTCCACATCGCCGAATTGGCTTGCATGAAATTTGTCGCCAGCGAGCGCTCCCCTAGAGGTCGCGCAGCAGTCGGCGCAACCCCGGAAGGTTGCGCCGGCTGGCCTCGAGCGGTTCCTCGTAGCCGGCAACTCGAACGAGAACGCGACCGTCACCGGAGCGCACCAGACCGGTGAGGCGATCGCGTGCGACCAGGCAATTGCGGTGGATGCGCACAAGATACGAATCGAATTCCTGTTCCAGCGCCTTCAGAGACTCCTCAATCAGCAATTCGCCCTTGCGGTGATGCACCAGGACATAGCGATCGTCGGCGACGAGATAATCGATTTCAACGATCGGCACGAGTACCAGATCACCCCGTGACCGCGCGCACAGATGGCTGCGCTGCCTGGCGGCGCCAACACGCGCAGCAGGCTGCGAACCCGCGCTACCGCTGCGACGTACCTTGGCAAGCGCAGTCTGCAAGCGCTCAACGCGTACCGGCTTGACCAGATAATCGACCGCATCCGCGTCAAACGCGGCCAATGCGTGCTCGTCGAAGGCAGTGCAGAAAATGATCGCAGGCGGCGCTTCGAATGCACCAAGGTGGCGTGCCGCTTCGAGACCGTCCATACCCGGCATGCGGATATCCAGAAGCACCAGATCGGGCGCGTCGCGCGCCGCCATCTCCAGTGCAGCGAGCCCGTTGTCAGCTTCGCCGACGATATCGATGCCGCCCGTCTCGATCAGAAGCGAACGCAGACGCTCACGCGCGGGGGCTTCGTCATCGACAATCAAGGTTCGCACCGGGTCCTCGTTCAATCGCCCGCAGTGCGGACCGGCATGCGCAGCACCACCGTATAGCGGTCCACACCGTGCTCGACGCTCAGTTCGGCACGCCCGCCGAAGTGATAGCCGATGCGACCGCGAATGTTGGCAAGCGCCACGCCATTGCGCGCGCGCGCAGCGTCTGTCGATACGGGATTGGTTATCGTGATTTCGACGCGGTTGTCGTCGCACGCGCCATGGATGCCGATGGTCCCGCCCGCCGGCAATCGCTGGATGCCGTGATACACCGCATTCTCGACCAGTGGCTGCAGCAGCAGCCGCGGCAGGGGCATGTCTCGTGGCAGCTTCTCGACATGGATGTCCGTGCGCAGCTTCTCACCGAGGCGCCGGCTTTCGATGCGCAGGTAATTATCGACGATGTCCAGCTCCTCGCCCAATGTACCCATGCTGTCGCCAACCCCAAGGGCCGCTCTGAACAGATCGGCCAGGTCGAGGACCGCATGTTCCGCCTCACCCGGGCGCGTGCGGATCAGGCTCGCGATGGTATTCATGCTGTTGAACAGGAAGTGGGGACGGATGCGCGCCTGCAATGCATCGACCTCGGCCTTTGCGACAGCCTGCAGACGTTCGCGCCAGCGATCCTGCACATACAGATAGCGCAGCAGTGCCGCAGCGATCAGCGCGCAGATCGCTGCATTGTCGAGCACGAAGCGCATGCCTTGCCCGGTAGCCACGGTCATCCGAAGGCCAAGCGCACGATCGGTCGAGTACACGACTGCGCTGCCGAGAACCGTGCCGATTACCGCAAACAACCATGCGATGGCGAAAGCGCTGACAGTGGAAACCCGTTCCAGCGTCGGGCGCAGGGAACACAACACGACGACATCGAGCAGCGCCAGCCATTGCACGAACACGCTGACGATCGCGAGTCGCGCCAACCACGAGCCACCGTGCTGGTGCGGCGCCAGCACCGCGACCAGCGCGACCAGTTCGGCCACGACCATGACGGCGAACAAGGTCGGTAGCGTGCAAAACTGCGGCAACCAGCGACGCGCCTCGGAATCGCTCATCCATCATCCTCCCGGCGCGATGTTATCCCCTTGTCGCGTTGCGCGCGCGGAACGGACGCTCAATCGACCGGGTTCGGCCGCGATCCGCCCCTTGCGCGAAGTGCTGTCGACATGAAAGACCTCTGGATTCGACATGAATTCAACCTTGGTGGCGAAGCATGCGCAGTGCACAATGTCGGCATCGCCCAGGGAAACATCTGCATGTCATCCAGCGTGACCCACGACGTCGTCATTCTCGGGGGCGGCCTTGCGGGACTTACGCTCGCGCTGCAACTGCGTCGCCAGTTCGCCGATCTCGATATCGTCGTACTCGAACGCCAGCCGCATCCGGTTCCGCTGGCCGCGCACAAGATCGGTGAATCGCTGGTCGAAGTGGGTGCCGATTATCTGGCGTCCACGCTCGGATTGCGCGCGCATCTGGACACCGCGCAGATTCGGAAATTCGGTTTCCGTTTCTTTTTTTCCGATGGCCGCGACGATCTCGGCGCGGTCACCGAGCTCGGAGTGAGTCGCGTGCTGCCGACACCGACCTGGCAGATCGATCGCGGATTGCTGGAAAATTTCCTGGGCACCGAAGTTCGGCGCAACGGCGTGATCCTTCACTGCAACGCCGTGGTCCGGGGCGTCGATATCGATGCCGACTCGGCTCACAGCGTACGCGTCAACGTCGAGGGCAGCCATCAGGAGCTGCGCGCACGCTGGCTTGTCGATGCATCCGGTCGCGCGGGTCTGCTCAAGCGCAAGCTCGGTCTTGAGCAAACCAACGGCCACGATGCCAACGCCGTGTGGTTTCGCATCGACGAGCGCCTGCGCGTCGATGATTGGGTTGCGAACGAGACCTGGCGCGCCGCTTGCGATCCACCCGAGCGCTGGCGTTCGACCAATCATCTGGTCGGCCCGGGCTATTGGGTGTGGCTGATTCCGCTGGCTTCGGGTGCCCATTCGATCGGCATCGTCGCCGACGCGAAGCTCCATCCTCTATCCGGGATGAACACTTTCGATCGCGCGCTCACGTGGCTCGGCGAGCATCAGCCGGCCCTCGCCAGGGAATTGGAGACACGGCGCGACAAACTGCTCGATTTCGCTTTCCTGCGCGGCTATTCGCACGATGCAAGGCAATTTTTTTCGGGCGATCGCTGGGCGTTGACCGGCGACGCCGGTGCGTTTCTCGATCCGTTCTACTCGCCGGGCACCGATTTCATCGCTATTGCCAACACCTACATCACTGCGCTGATCGGACTCGACCGTGCCGGCCAGCGCATCGCCCCGTTCGCGCGTCTTTACGAGCAGATGTTCCGGGCGTTTTATGGCAATACTCTGTCGCTGTTCCGCGGCCAATACCCGCTGTTCGGCAACGCCGACGTGATGCCACTCAAGGTGACCTGGGACTACACCTATTATTGGGGCATCCTGTGCCAGATCGTGATGCAGGATCGCCTGACGGACATCGCACTGTTCGCCGATGTCCAGGCGGAGCTCGCGCGCGCGGATCGCCTCAATCGGCGCATGCAGGTTCTGTTGCGCCGCTGGGCCGCAGTCAACGTCGCGGAAAACCCGCCGGCGATGCTGGACCAGATCGACTTGCCGTGGTTCGTCGAGCTCAATCGCGGCCTCACCGACCGCATCGATCGCGAACAAGTGATCGCACGCCTGCGTCGCCACGTCGCCTTGATGGAGGAGCTCGCGGCGACGATCGCCGATCGCGCGCGCCGCAGCTGTCCGGACCTCGATCTGGACGGCCTCGAACGAACCGCGTCGGAAACCGAAAGCGAGACGGGGGGACTCGGGTTGTTCGACGCCGCGGCGTGATCCTTTGGTCGGACGCGGCGCGAGCTTGTACCCGGCGATTTGTCGATCTCAGGCCATGCCACCGTTGACGCCGATGATCTGGCCATTGATGTAGCCGGCCGCGTCCGAACACAGGAATGCGACCAGTGCGGCAACCTCTTCCGGCGTGCCGACGCGGCCGGCCGGCACGATCGCCTTGATTCGATCCGGCGTGAATTGCTCCCCGATCATGCGCCCCGCGATCAGGCCCGGGGCCACGACGTTGGCGGTGATGCCGCGCGATGCCATCTCGCGCGCGAGCGACTTGCTGGCGCCATGCAACGCTGCCTTGGCGGCAGCGTAATTCACCTGTCCGCGATTGCCGGTCTGTGCCGCCACCGACGAGATGCTGACGATACGTCCGAAGCGCGTGCGCGCCATCGGCAACAGCAATGGCTGAACCACATGGAAGAATCCGTGCAGCGAGACGTCGATGACGCGATGCCACTGCTCCTCGCGCATGCCCGCCATCGGCGCATCGTCGTGGATGCCGGCGTTGTGCACGACCAGCTGGATCGGGCCCGCCACGAGTGCGTTTTCCAGCGCCGCCCGGGTTGCCGCCGCATCGGTCAAATCGAAAACGATCATGGCGGCGTTGCCATGGGCGGCGGTGATTTCGGCCACGACGCTTTCGGCGCGTTCGCGGCCATTGTTCGCATGGACCAGCACCTGATGGCCCGCCTTGGCCAGGTCGCGGGCGATGGCAGCGCCGATGTCGCCACTGGCACCGGTGACGAGTGCCCGCCGCGTTTTGATCATGCCCTGTCCGTCATTTCATTCGCATCGAGTCATTCGCATCGGAAAACCCATCATGACCGATCCGATGTGATTCGCGCACCTTGGCGTGATCCACGGGATGCAAGCGCGTGCGAAAGGTCGGCCAAACTTTCCCCATGGATTACTCGTGAAATACCGTCCGTCAAGCGATTGGCTGCACGGTCGGCGTCACGTCCCGGAGGCAGAAGACGACTGCTTCAATCTGCCGCGAAACACAACGCACCGGGCTATTCTTCGGGCTGCTCCAAGCCCGACTTCAGCTCTTCGAGGTCGGAGATCACCGATTCGAGTGCGTCGTACAACTGCCCCTGGCGATTCATCAGGTCGTCGAATTTCTCGGTCTGCTTGAACCTGGCCAATTCACCGTCGAACAACATCCATTCGGCGGTCAGCGTCTCGACGTTGTTCTTGGAATAGTGGCGCATCTCCTTGAGCTGCGTGATCGTGTTGGTGAGATGATCGATGTCGGTCTTGCCGGTTTGTTCGTCTGACATGCGCGAGTCCCAGGTTGAAAGGATGTGGTCGCCTGCCGTCATGCAGGCCGGTTGACGTATGTCGAGGGTGCGCAGTCGAGCATGAATCGCGCCTTGCCGGACATAAGGAAACTCTGATTTTGATCGGAGTTTCCGCGGGCCAAGGACGGCCCGCCGCCAATCAGGCGCACAAGCGCTTGATTTGGCGGAGCCGAGTCCGGACATGTGCCGGACTCGGCGCGCTCTGGCAGACCCAGGATGGGTTTGTTCAGAGCTTTCATAATGGCGCGTGACACACAGCGAATGCTCAGGCCCGTGGCACATCGGCAACCATCACCGTTGCGCGTCCGTGCGCCAGCACGGTGTCCTGATGCAGCACGCGAAATGCGTATTGCCAACCGGCAGTCCCTGCCAGCAGCCTTTCGGCGTTGACATCGAGCGATCCCGCCTTATCGTCGATGCGCGCAGCGCACAGATCGACCGCGCGCAACGCCACCAGAAAGCCGGGCGCGGCCGATGTGCCCGCTTCGCGTGCGACCAGGCCGCCATGCACGGCCATTGCCTGCGCACCGTATTCGCATAGATGCACCGCGCGCAGGATGCCGTCGCTGCGCAAGGGGTTGTCCGCGCTTCGATGCGACCTGCTGCGCGCATGGATGCGCGTCGGGTCCCAGCCAATGACCTCGTCCAGCAGGCACATCGCGCCGCGATGCGGGATCAGTCCGACCCATTCAGCCTTGGGAATCATGCGGGCGCGGACTTCGTTGGTGTGCCATCAGGATCGACAGGCAGAAATGGAAACCGACGCCGAGGCCGACCGTGAGACCGATCGCCCGAAGCACCGGAAGCGACGAGGCGGCCTGCATGCCGAACACGAGCAGCGCCGAGATCACGCAGACCAGGGTCGCGTGCAGTGTACGGCGTGCTTCGGCTGCGTCGGCCACCGGACGTTCGAAGAACAGCGCATAGTGCAGGCCGAGGCCCGCCGCGAGTGTCAGGGCGACCAGATGGAACAGCGACAGCGATATGCCGAAACCGCGCTCGACGACGAGCACCATCAGGGTCGCGAGACACATCGGCGCGAGCACATGCAGCGCGCGCCGCCAATTGCCGAGTGCGAACCCGACGGTGAGCGCAAGCAGTACGAACGCCGCGACCAGTGCTCGCAGGATTCGCGTGCGATAGGAGATGACCAGGGATTCCGATGCAGCTTTCAGGTCGAGCAGCCGCACGCGACCGCCGGAGGCATCGGCGAGGGCGGCAAGTGCAGCCGGGTCGTGCACGCCACTCAGCGTGGCGAGACCCAGCCATCCCCGATCGCGTCGTACCAGCATCGACTCGAGGCGCGCGCCCAGTGGCGAGGCGGCAAACGTTTTGGGGGTCAACGGCGGCAATCCTCGAGCGGCCTCGACATCCTCCACGAACGGCGCAAACAGGCCGGCACGAAAAGGCAGATCATCGCGAGCCTTGTCCAATGCCGCGGTCAGCGTCGGGCGATCCGGCAGTCTCGCCTGGCGCGCGCGCTGCGTCGCGATGCTTGGCAGATAACGGCTCGGAAGCTCGGCGCCATCGATCGCCTTCGCTGCAATCAGCTGATCGAGCTTGGGTTGCAACACTTCCGACAGAGCCAGCACGCCTTGCGCGTCGGATGCTTCGAGTACCAAAAGATAGCGGACATCCGGCGCGCCGAGTTCACTGCGCAGTTTCGCATCGCGTGTCAGCAGCTTCGCCGGTACCGGCGTCAACGCCGCGAGATTGTTTTCCCACAACGGGGTCGGCGCGAGCCACAGCACCACGAGTCCGATCGCACTGAGCAGCCACGGCAACCAGCGCGGACGCGGCAATGCGTCCAGCCACCGCCAGGCGCCCGCAAGCCCGGGCATTTCCGACGCGTCTCGAAATCGCACGGGCAGCACGCGCGGCAGCAGGTAGCGCGTAGTGAGTCCGGCAACGAGCAGACCGGTGATCGTGAACACGGCCAGTTGTTGCAAGCCGCGAACTCCGGAGAAAAAGAATGCAAGATACGCAATCGCGGCCGATGCGATCGCGGTCGCGAGCAAAGGCCACAAGGCGCGCACGCTGGTCACGGCGTCTTCGCCCTTGCGGCGATGGCTGAGCAGACGAATCGGGTATTCCTGCGCGACGCCGAGCAATGTGAAGCCGAACGCCAGCGTGATTCCATGCACCGCGCCAAACGCGCCCGAGAGTACCGCAAGCCCGGCCAGCGCAGCGCTCACGATCGGCAGACCGGCGAGCAACAACACCCCGATGCTGCGATAGGCGAACAGCAACAGCACGATGAATCCGACCGTGCTGACCGCCCCGATGCGATCGGCCTGCGCGCGCGTCCTTGCGTTGATCAGTACGCTGAAATATCCCGGACCGCTCAATGTCAGTTGCGCTTCGCTCGCGCCCGGCAGTGCGTGAAATGCCGATTCGAGCGCGCCGATCGCCTCGCCTTGTGCGGCCGGATCGAAACCGGGCGCATGCGTCTGGGCCACCAGCAACGCGGCGCCATCGGCAAACCAGACGCCGTCGCGCAGCGCGGGCGCCCTGGGCGGCGCGTAGCGTTTGGCGAGAGAAAGGACTTCGAGCGTCGGATCACGTGCAAGCCAGGGCTTGAGTAATGCGGCCGCAGGCGATGCCAGATCCTCGACGCGTTGTTGCAACTGGTCGGAAAGAAAAGCCGAGTCGAGTGGGTGCGTATCGAAGGTCGGCGACAACAGATAGCGGTACGGCAGCCATTTCGCGTCGAGGCTGACTGGATCGAATGCGCCATTGAGCGCGCGCTCGAAATGCGGATCTGCTTCCAATGCAGCGACGAGTCCCCGGCTCAAATCGGCCAGTCGAGGCGCCGTTGCACCACGGATCGCAATCAGCAACAAACGCGCGCCCGGGCCTTCGCCGATCTGGTCCATCAGCAACTTCTGGTCGGGCGTTTGCGGTGGTGGCATGAAGCTGCGAAGGTCGGTGCTGATGTGCAGCGAGCGGATCGTGTATCCGCCGAGCAGTACCAGCAGCAGCAACCACACGACGAGCACATATCCACGAGGAGAACGCAGGCGCATCCTTAATCGCGTCCGACGCGGCGGCGCCGCCGGGATCCCTGCAGCAAGGTGATCAACTTCACTGCGCGGCATCTCCGCCGCGGCACAGCAACGCGATCGCACCGGGAGTCGGATGCGACGACAAATTTGTCGCCGCGAGCGGCCCGATCAGTAATACGCTGACGTCGTCGTCGGCCTCGCGGGTGCGAAAGCAGCGCGCGCTCTTTCCGCTGCCATCAACCTCGATCGCCTTGATATGCCTCGCCAACCGACTGTCGCGCGGCTTGAGGATCAGCCGCCAGTGCGCCGCGTCGCCGGTGGAGCTCAACGAGAAATCCTGCTGCAGCGCCTTCGCGTCACCGCCGAGCAGTGCCGCGAATCCATGCAGGAATCCCTCGAGTTCGGGCGCGCGACTCAAGGCGAAACGGCGCGGAGCCTGATCTCCCCGGCGCACGACCGCCTCGCCGTCGGCAATCGTCGTCTGTTCGCGATAAGGCGTATCCACCCGCTTGCCCAGCTTGTCCGGACCTAGATACTCGAGCTCGCCACGCAGGATCAGCGGGCGGTCGAGCAAGCCGGAGAATCGTACCTCCGTGTAGGCAGTGCGTGCCGGCGCGTCACGTTTCAAATCCGCGACGTGCGCAGTTGCGTCCGCAGAGATCGAAGGGGTCGATGATGCAGCTGTCGTTGCATCGCGCCCGGGACGCGCGTCAGGCGACGACGCGAGGCTGGGCAGCGCGAACGCTGTCATCAGCAACCAGATCGTCGCCATCCGCCTCGTCGAGATTCCAGAAGTCATACCAGTTGAACCAGTTGTAGGGTGCGCTTCGCACATGATGTTCCAGACGCGCAGCGAATTTCTGCACCAGCGCGGTCAGTTCTGCCTTGCGGGTGCGCCGCGAAAGATCCAGCCCATCGGCGAAGTGTTCGAACACCAGATCATAGCTGCGCCCGCCGCGATAGATCCCGAAGCACAGGACGATCGGTACCTTGAGCATGGCCCCGATCAGGAACGGCGCCACCGGAAAGCGCGCTGGGGAACCCATGAAATCCACCACGGTGGTCGCCTCGTGCGGACGAGCGCGATCGGCTAGCAGCGTGACCAGGGCGCCTTCGCGAACCGCCTCACCGAGGGCGAGCACGACGTCGGTTCCGGGTCGCGACGCATCGATGACGTTGCGGCCTATCTCCGGGCTCAGTTCATGCAGGAGATCCGTCAATGCCGGGGTCTGCTGGGTGTCCAGAACAACGCGCACTTTCACGTCCGGGCGCTTCACCGCGAGCACGCGCAACACCTCGAAGCTGCCGATGTGCGCGCCGAGCAGGAGTACCCCGCGATCGGGACGTATCGAGGCATGCAGATCGTCGAGGCCATCGATGTGCAGATCGAAATTGCGCAATCGGCCGGCCAGCAGGAACACCCGGTCGAGGATAGTCGCAGCGAAGCAGTGGATATGGCGCAGCACCTGCAACGGGTTCGCCTGCCGCCCGAGCGCGCGGGTGAGGTAGGCATACGATGCGCGCCGCTCCGGCCCGCGTCGGAAGAAGAAATACAGGGTGATCGGATACAGGATCAGTCGCGCGACACCGCGGCCACCGTGCAGCCCGATCGAGCGGATCAGCCACAGCGCAAAGCGCCCGCCTCCCTCTGGACGCGCGGTCCAGTGGGGGCTCATGCAAGTTGGCCTTCGCCGGCGAGGATCGAGCGACCGCTTGCATCGATATGGAAACGCACCCGCTGATCCACTATCGCGACATGCAGGGCGGCTGCCTCTCCGGGTCCCAACGGCGCGAGGAACTTGACGGTACCAATGCGCGCGAAATATCCATGTCCGGCACGTTCGATAGTCGCTGCAATCGCGTCCAGCAGAACGACGCCGGGTACCACCGGGCGCCCGGGGAAATGCCCGGGCAAGCTCGGATGTGACGCGTCGATGCACAGCGCAGAAGTCAATTCAGTGGGCGCGCTCACGTTCGGCCTCGCGTAGGCGACACGCTGTTGCCTCGCACCAGCGCCGGCCAGCGTTGCGCAAGCCTTATCAGGAATGTTCCGAGCGACAGATGCGGCACGTCGCGCAGGTGCCAGCGGCGAAATCCGTATTCGAACAACATGAAAGCAATCACGACGAGATAGCAACCGACATGCAGATAGACCTCGAAGGCTTTCGAGCCCAGCGCGATGGGTGGGGTGATACCGAGATGCGCGAGCTCGCCATTGGGTACCCGGCAAAACACCACGACCAGCAACAAAACCGCCTGGACACCCAGCAACAACGCCCAGGCCACCGTCAAACGGCGTGCGTAGCTCGCCACACCGGGCAATGCGAGACGTGCCGGCCCCTCAAGGGCGACGATGGCACGGGCGATCAGCGCTTCCCGCCCCGCCGACAACGAGTGCGCGAATAGCCGCGCACAAGGCGGCGTTGACCAGCACCGGGATCAGCTCGAGCGCGAGGCGGTCCGCACCCGACTCGATGAGCAGCAGTCCAATGGCGAGGCCGACCAACCAGGCGACCCAGCTGCGAGCCCGCCGCTGCACCAGACCCGGAACGAGCGCAAGGGTGAACAGCGTGAATACCGCGGCGTCACCGAATCGGTGGTTGCCGCTCGCGAACGCGCCAATCGCACAACCGAAATAAATCAGCACCAGCAACACCGATAGAACCCTGGGTGGCATAAGGGTGGCGCTTGCCGGCGAGGAGTTGGATGCGGCTTCGATCACGATGGCAACGGTGACGTGGGGTGGCGCGCGGGCGCACGGACGGAAGCCGCGCGACTGTAACATAGCCCCGGACTTTCATTTTCCGGACAAGCGAACCCTTGGAAGCAAGCGAACATTGCGATGTGCTGGTCGTCGGCGGGGGACCGGCGGGCAGTACGGCGGCAACTTTGTTGCAACGCCGCGGATGGAAGGTCACGCTGCTGGAAAAGGCGCATCATCCGCGCTTCCACATCGGCGAATCCCTGTTGCCCGCCAATCTTCCGATCTTCGAGGAGCTCGGAGTCCTGGACAAGGTGCGTGCGTTGGGTGTTCTCAAGCAGGGCGCCGACTTCGAGTTCGGCGACGGCGCGCGCCAGACCTACCGTTTCCGTCACGCACTGGGCAGCACCCCGCCGCATGCCTACCAAGTCGAACGCCAAGTGCTCGATCGCATGTTGTTCGAGCACGCTCGCGACAGCGCGGTCGACGTGCGCGAGGGCATCAAAGTCGAACGCGTGGTCGCCAACGGCATCGGTGCCGTGACGGCCAGGGCCGTTCAGGTGGAGGGTGGCGAAGGCTTCTCGGTGCACGCGCGCTATCTGGTCGATGCGAGCGGTCGCGATACCGTGCTCGGCAATGCACTTGGCATCAAGCGCCGCAACAGCGCGCATCAAAGCGCCGCCATCTTTGCGCATTTTCGCGGGGTCGACCGAGGCGTTGCCGAGGATGCCGGCAATATCGGCATCTACTCCTTCGAATCCGGCTGGTGCTGGTTCATTCCGTTGCCGGGCGACGTGATGAGCGTCGGCTGTGTGTGCTGGCCGGAATATCTGAAAAGACGACGCACCACGAATGACCGCTTCCTGATGGATACGCTGGCCAGGATCCCGGGCGCGCAAGCTCGCATGCATGCTGCGGAAATGATTTCCCCGGTGCGCATCGCGGGAAACTATTCGTACGCTTGTGAGCGCATGACCGGTCCCGGCTGGATCATGGTCGGCGACGCGTCTGCGTTCGTCGATCCGGTTTTTTCCTCGGGCGTTTACCTGGCCATGCACAGCGCCAGTCGCGCGGCGGCCTTGATTGATGCCAGCCTGCGCAATCCCGCCCACGAGCGTGCGTTGCAGGCTGCCTTTGCAAAGCGCATGCGGCGCGGAGTGCGCGTGTTCTCCTGGTTCATCTATCGATTCAACACGACCGCAATGCAGAGGCTGTTCGCCAATCCTCGCAATTTCCTGCGGGTCCAGGAAGGCGTGATATCGATGCTTGCCGGGGATGTGTTCGACAGCGGTCCGGTAATGCGGCGCGTGTGGCTGTTCAAGATATTGTACGTACTGAACAGCTTGCGCAGTTCGGGCCGCGGGGTTCGCGAACGACTTGATCGCAGGCGTCAGGCGCGCTGCCGGCTTTCAGACGGCCATGCACCGGTCGATCGGACTTGAAGGTCGCGCGATCGCCATCAGACAGGTCATTGCACCCGATTGGTCTCGATATGCTCTGACAGCGCACGCAGGCTGCTGAATATGCGACGGTTGTCCGGGTTGTCCGACCGCAACTGGAATCCGTAACGCTGCGAGACCGCCAGCGCGAGTTCCAGCGCGTCGATCGAATCAAGACCGAGGTCCCCGCCGAACAGCGCGGCCTCGGGCGCAATGTTCGCCGCATCGACCCAGTCGATGTTGAGACTCTGCACGATGAGGTCCGCAAGCTCGCGCTCCGCGGGCGTCTGCGAAGTGACTTGCTCCGGGCTTGCCGTATCCATCGTATCCTGCGGATTGGTGTTCACTCTTGCCCCCTGCCAACGTCCGATTTGCGCACCCTGGGCCGGCTTGCGCGGCGCGCAGTGTATCATCGCGCCCGCCATGCACCGTGGCGCGACTCCCAGCGTTCGTCTTGTCCCGACCCTCGTTATCCGACGCCACGGCAAACATGGATGTTGACGGCAATCTGCCGCCGCTGCGCGTCGAGTACGACAGACGCGACGCGCATGAGATCCTCGCCGAACCCGATGTGCTTGCCGTATTCGGCTTTGGCGCTGCGGCGCCGTCGATCGACGATCCACGCTGGTTGCGGATTGCCCTCGAGCCCCTGGCCGAGCCTTTTCTGGAAGTGTGGCGCACGCACGGTCCTCTCGAGCAGGGCACCAGCGGCAATGTCCATTGGAGCAGCGACGAAAATTATTGCCGCTTTTCCATCGAACTCGATGAAGCGTCGCATGGAGGAATCGCCGGCGCCGCGGAAAAGGCTTATCGCGAACTTGGCACATTCGTGAGCGCGAGCGCGACTCCGCACGTGCTGCGCCTGTGGAATTATCTCGACGCGATCAACGCCGGGAATGGCGACGAGGAACGTTACCGCCAGTTCTGCGCCGGCCGCGCACGCGGGATGTACGAGCGCCCGAGGCATGGCTATCCGGCCGCGACAGCGATCGGGCGTCGCGATGGTGCACGTATATTGCAGGTCTACGGCCTCGCCGCTCGGCACCCCGGCATTTCCATAGAGAACCCGCGGCAAGTCAGCGCCTGGCAGTATCCGCGCCGCTACGGCGCGACGCCTCCGATCTTCGCGCGCGCCATGCACTCGCCGGCCGGTCAATTGTTGATTTCCGGAACCGCTGCGGTCGTCGGTCACGCATCGACCCACCAGGACGATCTTGCCGCACAACTCGAGGAAACCGCTTCGAATCTTGCAAGTCTTCTGGCCGCCGCCAACGTCGCGGGCAGGCTTGGATCGAAGTCGATGCTAAAGGTCTACGTGCGCGAGACCGCCGATGCATCGCAGGTGGTCGGGGCGCTGCAAGCCATGGCGCCGGATCTCGGTGGCCTGATGCCGCTTGCCGGAGATATTTGCCGAGCGGAGCTGCTGGTCGAAGTCGACGGCGTGCACAACGACGTCGTGGCGCGCACGCCTGCCTGATTCAGGTGTCCCCGTCGCTCGGGCTTCGATTCGGCTGCTTTGGTAACACGGCGCACACCAGCACGCAGATCAGCAAGGCCAAAGCCGCATTGATGATCAGGTGGCCCTGCTTGGCGGTATCGGCCAATCCGTCGCCAAGTATCGTCACGCCAAATGTCATGCCCATCAGCACGACGGTGAGTGCCGCAAACTCGAATGCCGTGGTGCGCCAACGCCGCCGCACTGCCAGCCATAGCAGCGTGGCGAATGGAAAAACGAGCAGCAATATCCGAAACGCGGAGCTCGCATGCAGGAGCTTTCCCACACTGGGCGTCGTGGGCGGAATCTGGGCAAAGTCGCGCCCCTCGACCTGACCGATATCGCGCGCCAGCCAGGGATCGAGATCCAACGCGCCTTGCCAGGCGAGACGCGCGGCAATACGGGGGTGCCGCAGCAGCACCGCGAGTTCCCTGCCACGACCGAAATGGGCGAGACCGCGGCATACGCGGTCCGGCAACCCGGGCAGTTGCCAGGCGTCCTTGCCGCGAAACCTCGCACAGGACGGGTCCACATCCAGATCCGCCAGTAGCCTGCGCGGGGCTTCGGCGAAAGGAACCAGCGCCGTGAACACCACATCGGCGGCGTTGTACTGACGGATCGCCTGCATCATGGCGTCGTCGCGCTGCATCTGCACCAACTGGAAGCACAGGCCGGCCGCTCCGCCAAGCAGCAACGCCGCGGCGCGCCAGGTCGTGCGTCGCCACGCCATTCGATCGAGGACCAGTACCACGACGCCGAACGCAAGCGGCAGCGCCAAGTGCTGCATCTTGCTCGTGGCGAGCACGAAAGCGGTCGATGCGAGCAGCACGAACCGCATGCGGCTTCGTTGCTCGCTTCGCCACAGGAGAGTCAGCGCGATAAGCGCATACGCCGCGAGCAACGCAGTCCATTCGGCGTAAAACGTGTTGAGATACAGCGAATTGCCCGGATCGGCGAAGAGCATCAGCAGCAGCGCCGCGTTGGCGATGGCAAGTCTCGTCTCGCCACGGCGCAGCCAGGCCAGCGAAAGAGCGGCCGACAACGCCAGCAACGCCGCAAGACGCAGCAAGCCGATCCAGCGCACCGAGTGCACGACCTGACCGGTCATCAGCGTGGCAACCCCGTAAATGGCTGCGGTCGTCGCCTGAAACAGCCATTCGCTCGACCAGTAGCACATCGGATCCCCCGTCGCGATGAAACGGTAGCCTTCGATCGGCGCGGCTGGGCTGTTCTGCTGCGGTGCAATTCCTGCGGGCCGATCCGGGTACAGGTGAAAGCAGCTCGTGTAGCGCGTTTCATCGTAGCTGTTGGCGTACGCGTAGAGCGGGTCGTGCGCCCACAGCGCAATCAGACGCACCGCAGCAAGCAGCCAGACGACGGCCAGAACCGTCCACGCGCGGCGCATGGGTATGCCGGGGTCGATCACCGCCGTAACCCGCTCATACGATCTCCTGTGCTCCATCTGCGCGGCGTGTGTCCCATGGCTCCATAATGTGAACCACGTCACACAATCGGTGTGCGCCGGATACGGGTCACACTGCGCCTCGTGTCCGCGACATGCCACGGGGGTGCAGTGCTAGCATTCCGCCAAACCTGTCGCAAGGCCTTGTTGGGGGCACATCATGAAACAGCGGTTGGGACATTACGATATCGTCGCCGAGCTCGGTCGCGGCGGCATGGGCGTTGTCTACAAGGGCCATGAGTCCTCGCTCAACCGCTATGTGGCAATCAAGGTCCTCGCCGATTCGCTTGCAAACGATGAGAGCGTGAAGGAGCGCTTCCTGCGCGAAGCGCGCAGCATGGCTGCCCTCAACGATCCCCACATCATCCAGATCTATTTCATCGGGGAAGACGCCGGTCAAACGTATTTCGTCATGGAATTCGTCGACGGCGAATCGCTCGGGTCCATGCTCAAACGCGAGCGTTCGCTGCCGGTAGACTCCGCCGCCAAGATCATCTACCAGACCGGCCTCGGGCTCGCCAGTGCGCACGATCATGGCGTGGTTCATCGCGATATCAAGCCCGGCAACCTCATGATCGGCAGCCGCGGCAACCTGAAGATCGCGGATTTCGGCATCGCGCTCTCCAATCAGGATATCTCGAAGAAGCTCACTTCCACGGGCGAATTCGTCGGCACGCCGGGCTACTTGTCGCCGGAGGTTTGCCTGGGCAAGCCGGTGGACCAGCGATCCGACATCTTCTCGCTGGGCGTCGTGCTGTTCGAAATGCTGGCCGGCCGGATGCCCTTCACGGACGCATCACCGCTCGGCCTGATGCTGGAAGTGGTCAAGGCGGATATCCCCGACGTGCGCGAGCTCAATGCCAACGTTGCTCCGTTGATCGCCACGGTCCTGACCAAGATGATTGCCAAGGATCCGGCCGATCGCTATCAGAGTTGCCATGAACTGACGGCCGCCCTGCTGCAGTATCCGGCCGTTGCGCAAGGCGGTCCGATCAATGTGAAACCACAGATATCTCCCGCGGCGGCGACCATGGTCGGGCAGCGCATGCCGACACCCGCACCCGCATCCGGGCCGATCACCGGACCCGCACCCCTCGGTGCCGCCAAGGCCACGGCGCGCAGCGCATCGACACAACCGGTCGAAGCGCCCCCTGCGGCTGCACAGCCCACCGCGAAAAGCCGCCGCCCGGTCAATGTCGTGCCTTGGGCGATCGCGGCATTGCTGCTCGTGGGAGTCGCGAGCGCAGCGTACACGTTTCGCGCGCACATCCCCGCGCTCAACGGTTTGTTCGGTCACACTCAGGTCAGTGTGAGCAACGCGGCAAACAGTCCGCCCATGATCATCCCGGATTCCGCGTCCGAAACGCAGCCTTCCGCCGCGGCGCTGGGCGTTGCGGCGAGCACACCGGCCGCGCCCCCAGCGGTGGCGGTGAATACCGATTCCGCGCCAACCGGTGCCGCCAATTCTCCAGATCCCGCGAGTGTCGACGGACGCTCTGCCACCACGGGCGATCAGACCATGGCGAGTGCAAACCCGCCTGCTCCCGATTCGGCCACGAACCAAGCCGCTCCGCAAGATCGTGAAGTGGCGCAGACCACTACTGCAGCGTCCGCACGACAGCTCGCCGAATTGACGCCGCCCAAGCCCGCGGTACCAGCGCGACCGCACGTTCCAACCGTAGCGATCATGTCCGCTGGCGACGATGTGATCACCGGACCGGCCGAAAACGCGATCAGCCGCATGCTGCGCAATCGCGGATTTCGAATTATCGAAGGCGGCCATGTTTCAGGTGACCGGCCAAACCTGCGGAATCTCAAGGGCCGCGCGGATGCCGTGGTTTTCGTGCATGCGCGGCCGGTTGGTTCACAGGAGTTGACCTACTACGGTCAGAGTTCCACGTTGTACACGGTGCAACTCGGCATCAAGACCTATGCCGTCTCCGATGCGCACCTGCTCGGCGACTCGGCAACAGAGCAGGTCAATTTCACCAGCCTCAACGCGGCGGACAAAGCCCGCGAGACCATCACCCCGATGCTCCAGGGTCTCGAGCGGGACCTGGCCGACTATCGACCGCGCCACGGCAGGGGCTAGGCGACACGGCCCATCAAAGCAGCGCGAGGTTGGCGTACGCCAGCACCAACCACTTTTCGCCGTCACGCTCGAAGTTGACCTGGACTCGCGTATGGTCGCCGCTGCCTTCGCAGTCGATCACCACGCCTTCGCCGAACGCCGCATGGCGCACGCGCTGGCCGAGGCGAAACTGCGAGTCATTCGCGCTGCTGGTGTCGGCGCGACTATCCGTCGGGACAGGTCTGCTGACCTGGACGCGCGGGCGCACCTCGTGCAGCAACCCGGGCGGGATCTCGGTGAGGAATCGAGATGGGCGGCCATACATTTCCACGCCGTGCAGGCGCCGCGATTCGGCGTAACAGAGCACCAGGCGTTCGCGCGCCCGCGTGATACCGACATAGGCAAGACGGCGCTCTTCTTCGAGCCGCCCCGGCTCCTCGACTGATTTCTGGCTCGGGAACAGGCCGTCCTCGAGCCCGACCAGGAATACCGTTGGAAATTCCAGGCCCTTGGCCGAGTGCAGCGTCATCAGCTGCACGCATTGCTGGCCGACCTCACCCTGTCCTTCGCCGGCTTCGAGCGCCGCATGGGACAGGAACGCGACGAGTTCCGTCAAGCCGGCTTCGAGATCCTCGGCAGTTCGCTCGAAGCGGCTCGCGACATTGATCAACTCATCCAGATTCTCGAGGCGCGATTCGGCGTTGCCGCGCGCATCCCGCGCATAAAAATCGCGCAGTCCCGAACGCGCCAATGCGTGTTCCATCTGCTCCTCGAGCGGCAGCGCAGGTCGGTCTTCCCGGACGGTGCCATCCGTGGGCGATGGAGATGATTCGAGCGGCAGTGGTGGACCCGGCGCGAAACAATCGTGCGCCAGGTCATCGATCAAGACGATGAACGCCCGTAGCGCATTCCTGGCGCGCGCAGCCAGCACATCAGCCGTCAATTCGGCGAGAGCGGCCTCCCACAGGGAAGCGTTCTCGGCGCGGGCGCGCCGGCGCAACACATCCAGCGTGCGTCCGCCGATGCCGCGCGGCGGCGTGTTGACCGCGCGTTCGAACGCCGCATCGTCGTGGCGATTGGCGATGACGCGAAGATACGCCAGCGCATCCTTGATTTCGGCACGCTCGAAAAAGCGCAGGCCGCCGTAGATTCGATAGGCAATCGCGTGCTGGACCAGTTGCTCCTCGAACAAGCGCGATTGTGCGTTCGAGCGGTACAGGATCGCCATGTCGCTCGCGCATCCGCCCGCATCGAGATTCTCGCGGATCCGCTCGATGACGAAGCGTGCTTCGTCCTGCTCGTTATACGCGGCATAGAGTTCTATCGCAGCGCCGGCGCTGCCAGCGGTCCATAAACGTTTGCCCAGCCGGCTCGGGTTGTGCGCGATGACCGCATTGGCGGCATTCAGGATATTCGCGGTCGAACGGTAATTTTGCTCCAGGCGGATGGTGCTGGCGCCCGGGAAATCGCGCAGGAATTGCTGCACGTTCTCGACGCGCGCCCCGCGCCAGCCGTAAATGGCCTGATCGTCGTCGCCGACCACGAAGACCTTTCCGCTGCTTCCGGCAAGCACGCGGATCCAGGCGTACTGGATGGTGTTGGTGTCCTGGAATTCGTCGACCAAGAGGTGTTCAAAGCGCTCGCGGTAATGACGCAGCAACGCCTCGTCGCGCAGCCACAACTCGTGCGATCGCAGCAGCAGTTCGGCGAAATCGACGAGGCCGGCGCGTTGGCAGGCCAACTCGTAATTGCGATAGATCTCGATCAGGGTACGCGCGGCGGGATTCGAACTGGCGTCGACCGCACCGGGGCGTTTGCCCTCGTCCTTGGCGCTGTTGATGAACCACGCCGCCTGCCGCGCCGGAAAACGCGCCTCATCCAGCCCCAATCCCTGGATGGTGCGCTTGACCAGGCGCTGCTGATCTTCACCGTCGAGGATCTGGAACGTTTCCGGCAAGCCCGCTTCGCGCCAGTGGCGGCGCAGCAGACGATGTGCGATGCCATGAAACGTGCCCACGGTAAGGCCACGCGCGCCGTGGCGAATCAGTTGCTCGCAGCGACCGCGCATTTCCCCGGCGGCCTTGTTGGTGAACGTGACGGCCAGCACCGACCAGGGCGAGGCGCGCTCCACCTCGAGCAGCCAGCCGATGCGATGCGTCAGAACGCGCGTCTTGCCCGAACCCGCGCCGGCCAGCACCAGATGGTATCCGAGCGGAGCGGAGACAGCCTCGCGCTGAGCCGGGTTCAGCTCATCGAGGAGATACGAGACATCCATGGGGTCGATTGTAGCGGGGCGCCGGATGTGATCCTGAGCAGCCGTTCGATTGGGTGCGATGCGCGACGCGGGTTCGCCACGATTCCGCGCGACGCGACACCCCGCCTGGCATATCATGGCGCAACAGGCAGCCCGACCGGGTGCGCTTCTCCCTGAAGGAAATTCCCATGTCCCTACTCGATTCGGTGATCGGCGACATCACCGGCAGTTCCAACACCGCGGCGAACGGCAGTCAGTTGCTGAACCTTGCCGGCGGCCTCATCGAAAAGGCCGGCGGCATCAGCGGGCTGGTCTCCCTGTTCGAACAGGGCGGCCTCGGTTCGCATGTCAGATCCTGGGTATCGAACGGCACGAATGCCGCGTTATCGGGCGACCAGCTCGCGCAGACGCTGCAGGGCTCGCCTCTGGCTCCGCTGCTGCAGGAAGCGGCCGCCAAATTCGGCATGGATCCCAAGCAATTGACCGGACAACTCGCTGCGATGCTTCCGAAGGTGGTCGATCACTTGACCCCGGACGGCGAAGTCCCCCAGCCGGGACAGGTGCAATCCGGCATCAATGTAGCCGCGCTGGAAGGTCTGGCCAGCAAGTTGTTCGGCGGCGCAACCTGAGCGGAACCGCGGCATCGTCGCGACTGCCCGATTGCGGCGGCACCGTCGTCGGCGCTTTCGCCGGTCCGTCTCGATCCAAATGCCGACTTGATTAGCGACGACATTCGGCCGACCAACCCGCCGTTCGTCCCCGGAGCAAGTCCGGGGCAGACTCTGAGCGTAGGCGACCCGCAACTCCGTTCACCCTGAGCGTAGGTCCGCAGGGCCGAAGTCGAAGGGCCGCTTCGACAGTGCTTCGACTTCGCTTTCTTACGCAAGCTACGCTGTCCTGAGCTTGTCGAAGTGCTCAGCACAAACGGAATTTCGTTAGCTGAGCATCGTCGCTAATCAGGAATGCAGCTGAGCCGGAACAACGCGCGAGGTTCTCGAACCGCATTTTGGGGACGGCTGAAAGTCTGCCTACGCCGATTTGGCTGAATTGACCAATCACGCGGCTGTTGCGCGCCTTATCGTGCGGTTCAACTCTTGCGCGTTGCGCCTGCGACAATCAGTCCCAGCCCCACGATGACTCCAATGCCTCCGATCCATTGCGGGACGGTCTTTTCCTTTTGCACCGTGGCCGAGATGTCGCCTACCTTCAAGACCTGCTGATCCTGATTGAAGTTGAACTTGCCGAGAAATGTCGCGACGCCGAGCGCCACGATGATGATACCTGCGACGATCAATCCGGCACGCATGTAACTGCTCTCCCTGGTTGACGGCTTACACGGGTCGAAGTGGAGTGTAGACGATCGCGCGGCCAATCGGGGAAGCGCCCGACATTGGCGCGACCCCTGGACGCCATCGGGCGGCGACGCATTCCATCACGGCGCCGCGGCGTGCAAGAATCCGACATGCCTTCGAAACGTACCATGCCAGCCGTGCGCTTTCGCTTCTCGCGCGACGTCGAGTCGAACCTGCGCGTGGTGCTGATGATGATCGCCGTGGTGGTCAGCGTGTGGCTGCCCTTCATGATCGTGCGGCGATCAACCCAGGACACGTTCAATGCGTCGAACTGGTTCACTCACAGCGCGGAAATCAAGGCGACCGCCTATCAGTTGCTGCATAGCCTGCGCGATATCGAAGCGGCTGCGCTGACCATTTATGCCGCGCTTCCCGCCGAGGATGCCCGCGCTCGCTATCGCGATGATCGCGCGGAAGTGGCCAACGAGCTCGCCCGCCTGCGCATGCTGACTGCAGACAATGTCGAACAGCAGAACCGCATCGGTATTCTCCAGGCCGTCATCGAAGGTCGCCTCGACCGCTACGACAATGCGCTTGCGCAACTCGACGCGGGAGATGCCCCAGGTGCACGCGTTGCGTTTGCCGATGCGCAGCGCCTTTTCGATTTTCGTCCGACGGCGCACGCCCTGCTCGATGCCGAGGAGAAACTGTACCAGCAGCGGGGCGCCACTGCTGAAATCGAGCGCGCCAACGCGGCTTGGGTGACGCTCGGTGCCATGATTGTGCAGCTGCTGCTGCTCGGCGCGGTAATTTTCGTCTCGGAACGCCAGACGCGACGACGGCTGCGCGCGGAAAGCGTGGCGCAGCGGGCGATCGCTCGCGCCGAACGTATCGTGCAAACCGTGCGCGAACCGATCGCACTGCTCGACGCCAACCTGCGTCTGGTCATGGCCAACGCCGCCTTTGGCCAGTTGTACGGCAGTGACGGCGAGGTTCCCGCAGGCCAGTATCTCGACTCGGCTGGCGACGGCGCCTGGTCGGATCCGGCGCTACTGCAACGGCTGAACGATGTCGCCACGCGCGATCGCGAATTGTGGGATTACGAATTGACGCAGCGGCTTGCCGATGGCGACGAGCGCATCGTGCTCGTCAACGCGCGCCTCATGACCTTGCCGGATCGCGACGATTCGGCGGTCCTCCTGACCAGCAGCGACATCACGGCGCGCAAGCGCGGCGAGGACGAAATCAACGAACTCAATCAGCAGCTCGAGGGCAAGGTCGGGCAGATTTCCGAAATCAATCGGGAACTTGAGGCATTCAGTTACTCGGTTTCGCACGATCTGCGCGCCCCGCTGCGCCACATCGCCGGTTTCAGCGAGAAGCTCGGCAAACATCTCGGTGACGCACGCGACGAAAAAGCCGCGCATTATCTCGAGGTCATCAGCACGTCGGCTCGACGCATGTCCGCCCTGATCGAAGACCTGTTGATCTATTCGCGCCTGGGTCGCCATGCGCTGCGCCTGCAGCCGGTGGACATGCAATCGCTCGTGGAAGAGGCGCGCGACATTCTCGACAACGAGACGGTCGATCGCGAAATCGACTGGCGCATCGGCCATTTGCCAATGGTCGTTGCGGATGAAAACATGATGCGTCAGGTGTGGCAGAATTTGCTGGGCAACGCGGTCAAATACACGCGAGACGCCACGCACGCGCGCATCGAGATCGAGTCCAGTCGTTCCGAACGTGGCGACTACCTGTTTTCGGTCAAGGACAACGGCGCTGGATTCGACATGCAGCACGCCGGCAAGCTGTTCGGCGTATTCCAGCGTTTGCACAAGGCGACACAATTCCCGGGCACCGGAATCGGGCTCGCGAATGTCAGGCGCATTCTGGTGCGACACAATGGCCGGGTCTGGGCCCAGGCCGAGCCCGGCAAGGGTGCCACGTTCCACTTTTCCATCCCCGCGGGGGCCAACACGGCCAGGCAATCCGGAGTGACACAATGAACAGGGAAATTCGCACCATCCTGCTGGCAGAGGACAGCCCCGCCGACGCAGAAATGACGATCGACGCGCTGCGCGAGGCCAGGCTCGCCAATCCGATCGTGCATGTCGAGGATGGCGTCGAAACAATGGACTATCTTCTGCGCACCGGCGCCTTCGGCAGCCGCGACGCCGGCGATCCGGCCGTCGTGCTGCTCGATATCAAGATGCCGCGCATGGATGGCCTGGAAGTGCTGCGCCGCATGCGCGAACACGAACGTCTCAAGCGCGTGCCCGTGGTCATTCTCTCCTCCTCGCGAGAGGACAACGATCTGGTGCGCAGTTGGGACCTCGGCGTCAATGCCTACGTGGTCAAGCCGGTCGATGCAGCCCAGTTTTTCGAAGCGGTGCGGATGCTCGGGCAGTTCTGGGCCGTGCTCAACGAATCGCCGGGCGCAAACTGAGCGACCCATGCCCGGCCGCCACTTTCCAGCTCGCGTGTTGATGGCGGAAGACGACATCGCCGATGTCGAACTTCTGGCCGATGAGTTGCGCGAGGACGGCTTCCTGTTCGAGCATCGCGTGGTCGACGATGAAGCCGATTTCTGCCGCGAACTTGAGGAATTCAAGCCGCATCTGGTGCTCTCGGATCTGACGATGCCCGGATTTTCCGGTTATCGTGCGCTCGATCTGGTGCGCGCTTCGGCCGCGCACGTTCCTTTCATCTTCGTATCCGGAACCATCGGCGAAGAGGCGGCGATCGAGGCGCTCAAACGTGGCGCCACCGATTTCGTGCTCAAGAACAATCTTGCCCGTCTGCCCTCGGTCGTGCGGCGGGCATTCCGCGATTTCGAAGAACGCAACTTTGCGCGAGCGCACCGAATCCGAACTGGTGCGCGCCCAGCGATTTGAAAGTCTCGGCCTGCTGGCTGGTGGATTCAGCCACGATCTGCGCAACATCCTGCAGCCGTTGCTGATCGCTTCCAACATGATCGAGGAACGAGACGATCCGAAGTTGCGCCAACTGGGGGAGTTGATCTCCGATTGCGCCCAACGCGGACTCGATATGGTGGCCTCGATGCTGGCGTTTGCGCGCGGCAACCGGATCGGTACCGAGCGCGTGAAAGTGGGCGCCCTGCTCGATGCACTTTGCCTGTTGCTGCAGGGAAACGTTCCACGCAATGTGACGCTCAAGTTCGACCGGGCGCCCCCGGATCTGGAACTGGAAGGCAATCACACCGAATTGCAGCAGTGTCTGCTCAATCTTTGTCTCAATGCGCTGCAGGCGATGCCGGCAGGCGGCACGCTGATCTTGTCGGTCGAGCCGGTCGATCTCGATGATGAGTTCTTTACCGACGACGAGGACGGCGCCGCGGGCGCGTATCTCAAACTATCCGTGAGCGACACCGGCATCGGCATGTCCGAAGACGTGCGCAACAGCCTGTTCCAGCCGTTCTTCACAACCAAGGCCGACGGCACCGGCCTCGGCCTGATCTCGTGCAAGCGCATACTCAAGAACCATCGCAGCCACATGCGCATCGAAAGCGAGCATGGCAAGGGAACGACCTTCAACCTTTATCTACCCTTGCCGGTCATCGACGCGGCACAGGACGATCTCGGCGAGGTGCCACAAGGCGCGGGCGAGCGCTTGCTGGTGGTGATCGAGGAAAGCGCAACCCTCGCCCTGCTCGCCGACAGCCTCAACCTGCATGGCTACGATGTCAGCAAGGCACAGAGCGGAACCGACGCACTGCAGAAAATCGATGGGAACGCGCTTCCCGACTTGCTCGTGATGGATGCGGACATGAGTCTGATGACCGGCGTTCGGACATTGACTGCGTTGCTTGAGGGCGGTTATGCGGGACCGGTGCTGCTGCTGGTGCGCCCGGACGCGCCGCCGGATCGCGACGGACTGCCGCCGATCGAGCGCATCCGCTTCATCGACAAACCCGTGGTCGTCACCGATCTGATCCGCATCGTGCGCGAGGAACTCGATGCCCGATCCGAGCGCTGAGTCCGCGACCCGGCGACCGCGCGCCCTGCCGGCTGCATTGGGGCGCCTGCTCGAAAGCGCGGTGAATGCCGCGGTTGCGCTTGACCCGGAGACGCGAGCCCGTCTGGCGGCACTCGATGGCCGCGCAATCACGATCGACTTCACGCACACGCCCGTGGCGCTGCGCATGTGCGTCGAGGATGGGCGAATCGCCATCGGGCCGGCATTCGGAGGCGACAGCGCGTTGCATGTCGGCACCAGCCCAGGGCGACTCGTGTCGCTTCTGTTGTCAACAGGAGCGCATGGCAGCTTGCCGCCTGGCGCCATCAAGATCGCCGGAGACGCGGAACTTGCACGCAGGGTCGAGCGGATCATGAAGAATTTCGCGCCGGACGTCGATGCAGTTTTCACGCGCGTATTCGGCGATGTTGTCGGCTTCCAGGTGGCGCGTGGGTTCCGATCGGCATTCGCCTGGTCGCGCGATGCATCACGCGCGTTGGCGCACGATGCGTCCCACTTCCTGATCGACGAGAGTCGCGATCTGGTGGCCACTCCCGAGATCAATGCCTTTCTCGATGATGTCGACGAAACACGCGAGCGGGCCGATCGGCTTGGCGCGCGGATCGCACAAGTGACCGCAAAATTGCGGATGGCCGAGCCGTGACGCCGCTGCGCCTGGTTCCGCGTGTCGCGCGCATCGCGGTGCTTCTGGTGCGCTATCGACTCGATGAGCTCATCGACGTGGCGCACCTGTATCGACCACTCAAGCTGCTGCGCCTTGTGCTGCCGCGGCCGCCCGCTGACATGGCCGCACTGCCGCGAGGCGCGCGCCTGACCCTGGCGCTGATCGAATGCGGTCCGTTGTTCGTGAAGTTCGGACAGATCCTGTCGACCCGGCGCGACTTGTTGCCTGCCGATGTCGCCGACGAATTGGCGCGGCTCCAGGATCAGGTCACACCGTTCCCGGCCGACGTCGCACGCTCCACCATCGAGCGCGCGCTCGGCGCGCCGCTCGCTTCGCGCTATGCGCAGTTCGAGAATTTGCCGCTTGCATCCGCCTCGATCGCCCAGGTCCACGCCGCCACGCTCGCCGATGGCCGCGAGGTGGTGGTGAAGGTATTGCGACCGGATATCCATGCGCGTGTCGCGCGCGATATCGACCTTCTGCGCGCAATCGGCGAGCTGGTGCAGCGGTACCACCCGAATGCCGACAAGATCCGGCCACTGGATGTCGTTGCAGAAATCGAGACCACGCTCGACCGCGAACTGGACTTGCAGCATGAGGGCGCCAATGCCTCGCTGCTGAAACGCAATTTCGCCGGCTCAGACGATCTTTACGTCCCCGCAGTCGTGTGGTCGCACAGCGCGAGCGACGTGTTGACGCTCGAACGCGTGCGCGGCATTCCTGTCGACGATCTTGGCGCCCTCGACGCGGCCGGCATCGATCGCATCGCGCTCGCCGAAAAGGGCATACGCGTGTTCTACACGCAGGTATTTCGCGACAACTTCTTTCACGCCGACGCACATGCCGGCAACATCTGGGTAGACGCCGCGCGCCCCACCGATCCGCGCATCATCGCGCTCGATTTCGGCATCATGGGCAGCCTCTCCGAACGCGATCAGTACTGGCTCGCGGAAAACTTTCTCGCCTTGTTCCGGCGCGATTACCGGCGCATCGCGGAGCTGCATGTCCAGGCCGGATGGATTCCCCGCGAGGTGAATCTGGACGAGCTCGAAACGGCCGTGCGAACCGTGTGCGAGCCGTACTTTTCGCGGCCACTCAGCGAAATCTCGCTGGCCGAAGTGGTGGTCAAGCTGTTCCAGACTGCTCGCCGCTACGAGCTGGTGCTGCAACCCCAGTTGATCCTGTTGCAGAAGACGCTGCTCAATATCGAAGGGGTCGGACGTCTGCTTCATCCCGGCATCGATATCTGGGCGACCGCGCAACCGGTCCTCGAGCGCATCTGGCGAAAACGGCGCGGACCGCGACAATTTCTGCGCACACTGCGTCGGCAGTTTCCCGAATGGTTGGCGCTCGCGCCCGAAATGCCACATCTCGTCCATGAATATCTGGAGCAGGCGACGAGCGGTCGCATGGAACTTCACACGGCCAACCACGATCTGAAGCAACTTGATATTCATTCGCGTCGCGATCGTGGCGTTGCGATCTGGTCGCGGCTTGGCGGCGCACTGGTTATCGCATCCGCGGTGCTGCTGGCATTGCCGGCGCCGGGGCCGCATCGAGATGGTACGCCGTGGCTCGCCCTTGCCGCCGCGCTCGGGGCACTGATCGCGTTCATCATGGCGGTGCGACGGCGCTGAGACTTTCCGGGCGATCGCAATCGGGTTGTTACGAACCAACAAGGAATCTTGCAATGAAGTTTTCACATCCTGCCCTTTGTCTTGCAGTTGCTGGCGGCGTGCTTGCCTTGTCGGCCTGCGGCAATGCCGCGGACAAGCTCAGTGACAACGAACTTCGCTCGCTGCTGCGCAGCGACAGCGCCAGCGCCAATGCGGTTCGCCCGCCAATGGATCGCTCGGCGGTGGAATGTCTGGGCGTGTGGTCAGGCGACAGCGAGTCCTTGCACGAATTGCCCGCTGGCACCGATACCACGGCACTCAAGGCCAATTGCCGGCAGCACGTTGAAGGCTGGCTGGCGGATGCCGAACGAAATCCGCACCGGCTCACATTCGGCGAACTTGCGACGGCGAGGACCGCGCGCCGCGCAAGAGCGCTGCTCGATGAGCCGGCTTCGGGATCGCCACCGGCAAAGACGATTGCGCATGCGGCACCCGCGAGTCCGGCGCCAGCCACGGCGCCCGCCACTCCACCGAGCGCAAAAACGGTGCGCGAATCCGCCGGCAGCGAGCAAGCCTTCAACGGCGCGCTCGACAGGTACGAATCACTGTGCGAGCAGGCGCGTGACATCGCCAAGAAGGCGAAATCGCCGCCGATGATACTCAACCGGCACATCAACGACTGCCTTCAACGTGCGAGCCGGTTGCGTGCGCAAATGAGTGCAGCCACTGCGAAGGGCAATGCGTTCGAAACTTCGATGATTGCGCAGAATGCACAGCGCATCGTCGCCGGAGCACAACGCCTCGTGAACGAGGCAAAAAAGGCGGCCCAGTAGCTCCCCCTTTGCGGCACGACGGAACTCGATATCACGGACTCTTCGCGTCTGTTCGGCTCCGGATTGGCACGACGGCTTTGCTTGCATTGATTGACGTTGCGGCGGATGCTGATGGCACCGTCTGCCACGGAGGACTGTCATGCGATCGATTCCGAATCCCGTCCGCGCCGGTCTTGTTGCCGGCACGATTGCAGCCCTCGCCGGTTGCCAGAATCCTGCCACCAAAGTCAGCGACACCGACCTCGCAGCGCTTCTGGGCGGCGGCCAGGATATTGCGCCCGCTACCGTCGATTGCTTGCGCGCATGGTCGGGTGATCCGGGGCTGATGCAGGGATTGCCCGCCGACCAGGCGACCGACCCGCACAAGCAGGATTGCCGTCGCACGGTCGAGAGTTGGCTTACCGTCAGCCAGCGCAATCCGCACAAGCTTGGCTTCGATGACCTGGACGATCCGAAAGTCGTCAAGCGCGTCGTCGCCATCGAGCAGCAGCAACAAGTCGCCGCCAACCAGCGGGCACAGGTCGAAGCGGAGAAAAGAAAGCGCGACTCCGAAGCTGCCGCAGCCGCCGCACGCGAGCGCGCAACAAACGCGCGGATCGGCGCGATGCACGGAGAATTCGATTCGGCTCTCGCCGATCTTCGGGATGAATGCACCCGCGCCGAAAACGAGATCCGGCACAAGCGTCATGTGCCGGACAACCTGCGCAAACAGATCGAAGGTTGCGCCACCAAGGCGGATGCTCAGCAACAACAGTGGGCTGCGGCCGTTGCGCGCAGCGATCTGACTGAGGCGACGCGCCTGCTCAAGGCTGCGCAGGAAAGCGTGGCCGGCGCCAAGACGCTGGCCACCAACGCTGCCAAAGTGCGCCGCTGAACCCTTCCGATTCGGCAGCACGGCCGCCCGTTGGCATGCTCGAAATCGATGGCCATTTGAGCATTTCCGAGAGCGAACTCGAAGAGAGCTTCGTGCGCGCATCCGGACCCGGCGGCCAGAACGTCAACAAGGTTGCCAGCGCCGTCGTGTTGCGTTTCGATGTGGCGCGGTCGCCGGCGCTGCCCGACGCCGTGCGCGAGCGTCTGCTCGGCCGGCGCGATCGACGCCTTTCCGCGGACGGCGTCCTCGTAATCCAGGCCAATCGCTTTCGCGATCAGGCCCGGAATCGCGACGATGCGCGTCGGCGCTTGGCCGACGTGATCCGCTCGGCACTCAGCGTGCCCAAGCGCCGGATCGCGACACGACCGACGCGGGCGTCGCGCGAGCGCCGCATCGTCGGCAAGAAGAAACGCGGCGCGGTCAAGCGCGAACGCAGCTCGCCCGGGTGGAGTGCCGAGTGAGACGCGGCGTCCTGCCGGAGCGCTTGCCACCGAACATGCCGCAATTCGCGCCGCACGCCGGGCGTCGGATAGCTCGCGGCTTCCTTCGGCTGGCCGGCTGGAAATTGGTTGGCGAATTTCCCGATGTGGCGAAACTTGTGCTCATCGTGGCGCCGCATTCGTCATGGTGGGATGGCTTCTGGGGACTCATGTTCAAGGCTGCGCTGGGCGCCGATTTGTCCTTCATGGCCAAGCGCGAAGTTTTCGATGGCCTGCTCGGCCCCTTGCTGCGCCGCCTTGGCGGTGTGCCGGTCGACCGCGCCGCGGCGCATGGCGCGGTGATGCAGATGGCTGAACGCCTTCGCCACGACGAGCGCTTCTGGCTCTGCATCACGCCCGAGGGCACGCGCAAGCAGGTTGCGCAATGGAAGACGGGTTTCTGGCGCATCGCGCGGGCCGCCGACGTGCCGATCCTCCCGGTCTGGTTCGATTACCCCGACCGCACCGTCGGCATCGGTGCGTTGATGCAGCCGGGATCCGACCTCGATGCAGACATCGCCCGTTTGCGCGCATTTTACGCGCCGCGACGCGGTCGCCATCATGGCGTTGATTGAGGCGGTGTATCCGCGCTATCGCTGCGCGTCCGGCAAACCCATGCATGCGGGATCAAAGCAATGATCGGCAGTGCATCGCCAGGTCGCGCGCACGCTTGTTGAAGCGCCAGCAAACAACCTGCCGATCCCTTCGGCTTGGGCCTTTGGCATACGCGCTCAGGGTGAACGGAAAAAGGTTGCGACTTCGGCCCCTCGGGTGGAGTTTGAATCCCCAACCTCAACGATCGCACAGCGCGTAGCTCGCACAAGCGAGCGAAGTCGACGTGTGGGCGTTCGGTCAAATCATTCCCTTCGCCTTCGCCCGTTCTGATCGTAAGCCGAAGGCCGAAGTCGGAGGACTCGGGGTGAACGGGAATTAATGGACAAATCGCGCCGGTACGCTAGGCGGCGCGCACGTCGCGAAGTGTCCAGTGCTTTCCGATCAGCAAACCAAGTCGATGCTTGAGGATCTGATGGGGAAGATTGGTGACGACTTCGACGCTGCAATGAAGATCGGACTGGTGCGCGGTCACGCTCGCGCCGGGATCGGCGATGCCAAGCGCAGGATCGACCGCATCCGGATCGGGTTGCATCTGGCGCCAGCGCCTCCACAGCGCAGGTTCCCGCAGCGCTTCCTGGAAGACTTCGGCAAAGGTTTTCGGCGAACTGCCGTGGAACGAAAGATCACTGAACTCACCGCGTGCCTTGGCGAGATCGTCGATCGTGATGAAATAACGTTGAGCGTTTGCCATCGATCATCCTTCATTGACACTCCGCGCAGTTTACCAGTCACGTCCACGGGCGGTGCGTCGCGCAAACAGCCGCACACGCGGCATCCAGGGCTGTGGCCGCGCGAACCGGATCGGGTGTGTCCAGGTGTGGCACGATGCCAAGGCAGGGCGCAGGCAGGCGTTCGCGCAAGGTCGCGATATTCTCTTCGACCCGTGCCATCGAAGGATCGACGCGGTTGCCGACCCAGCCGATCAGGCGACATCCGTCCGCATCGATCGCGCGCGCGCTGAGCAGCGCATGGTTGAGGCATCCCAGCCGCAGACCGACAACAAGAATGACCGGCAGGTCGAGAACACGGACCAGATCGACCTGCATCGCGGCACCGGACAGCGGTACGGCCCATCCACCGACGCCTTCGACCACCATGCATTCGGTGGCGCGCGCGATTGTCGAATAGGCATCACGCACGCGCGGCAATGAAATCTCGACGTTCTCGTTCCGTGCCGCGAGGTGGGGCGCAATCGCCTCGCCGAACGCATATGGATTGCAGTCGGCATAACAAGGTGCCGGATCGCTCGCCTCGATCAGTGCGAGTGCGTCGGCGTTACGCAAGCCGCACGGCTCGGTTTCGCATCCGCTCGCGATCGGTTTCATCCCGCTCGCACGCAACCCGCGGGCGCGCAGGGCAACAAGCAATGCGCAGCTGATTGTGGTTTTTCCGACACCGGTGTCGGTGCCCGAAACGAATACGCCGAACATCGTCAACGCGCCGCCGGGGGCGTGGCCAGACGCGCGCACAAACGACCGGGCAATGGCGCGCCGCCGGATAGCAGCAACAGATAAATCATTCCCGGCAACGAATACAACGCCGGCGGTGCGCCACTCGGAATTGCCAATGCAATTGCGGCCGAAAGCGAACCGACCGCCGCATTGAAAACCCACCGCACCATTTGAACGTCGGTGACCACGTGCTCGACCGGATTGATATCGAGCTCGACACGCAGCGATCGCGCATGCGCATGCAACAGCAGGATGATGGCCGACAGCGCCGCATAGGCAACGCCATGGATCACGAACATGGGAGCCGCCTGATCGCGCGTGGCATGGATTCCCCCTGCTGGAAGGAAAGCACTGCTCCACCCGGCGAATGCGGGGGAAACATCATGTGCAACGGAGTCACGCAGATCAGCACCAGGAACACCAGCGGCAGGCTGAGCAGAACGCTGTGCCGATCCACGAGACCATAGCGCCGATACCAGATGTAATGGGCGTACCAGAACAGGCACACCAGCGTAAAACAAGCGGCAAAGGCCGGTACTTCACGAAGCAGCCCGGCAAGTCCGGAAGCGTTTTCCGCAACGTGGTTGCCGCCAATCACGAGCAACGTCAGCGCGAACGCAAATGCTCCATCGGTGAAGGCTTCGACGAGCGTGTTTTCGCCGCCGCGCAGACAAAATCCGCAGCTGTCGATGCGCGACGCAACGATCATGCGCAGATCCTGGTTCGATAGGCGCCCTCAGTATGCCAGCCGGGACGCCATCAGGGTGCAAGGTACAATGGCAGTTCACGCCAGCACCGGATTGCCATGTTCAACACCGCGCCGATCGCTGCATCGGATAAATCCACGCTGTACGCCGAACTCGCACAAAGCCTGCAGGCCCTGCTGAACGGCGAGCGGAATCTCGTCGCCAATGCAGCGAATTTTGCCGCACTGGTCTGGCATTCGCTACCCGATCTCAACTGGTGCGGCTTCTACCTCTTCGACGGCAACGAGCTCGTGGTCGGTCCGTTCCAGGGACAGCCCGCGTGCGTGCGCATCCCGCTCGGCAAGGGCGTTTGCGGGACAGCCGCCCTGACGCGCATGACGCAGATCGTGCCCGACGTGCAAGCCTTCGACGGACACATCGCGTGCGACTCGGCATCGCGCTCGGAACTCGTTGTACCGCTGGTGTCCGGCGAGCGCCTGCTGGGCGTATGGGACGTCGACAGCCCCTCGCCTGCGCGCTTCGATGGAGACGATGGCGAGGGCATGGAACGCCTGTGCGCGATTTTCATCGCCTCGCTCGATGCCACGAAGGACACCGCAGAGGAAAGCGCATGAATTCGGAGAAGATCCGCAATGTCGGCCCGAAATCCGCCGCCTGGTTGCGTCAGGTTGGCGTGCGCACGTACGAGGATCTGGAACGCATCGGTGCGCTCGACGTGTTCCTCAAGGTCAAACGCGCGGGATTCCGGCCGAGCCTGAATCTGCTGTACGCGCTCGCCGGCGCGCTCTCGGACTGCCACTGGACCGATCTGCCTGACAACGAAAAGCAGGCGTTGCTCGATGACCTTGCGGCAGCCGAATCGGACAACCCGATCCTGACGCGCTGGCAGAAGGCCGCCGCCGCGAGTGCCCGCCAAAGCGCCGATTTGACGCAGACTTCCGATACCGACGAGGCAAACGCGGACGGCCTCGATACCGGTGCGGATCTTGATGAGGCGAGCGATGAGGATGATGGCGCAAGCCGATTCGGCTGATCGCGCTCCCGAGTCGGAAAGCCCTTGAATTACCCGGCTTCCTGACGATGACGCAAGGCGACCGGCGTGTCTCAAAACTGTGCCTTGACGGGCAGTTGCCACGAGCGGCGGCGTCTCTGCTGGTAGTGCCTGGATGCCCTATTCCACCGTGACCGATTTGGCCAGGTTGCGTGGCTGATCGACATCCGTACCGCGCAGCACGGCGACATGGTAGGCCAGCATCTGCAGCGGTACGGTGAATACCGCAGGTGCGATCAGGTTGCCGCCCGAGGCGACCTTGATCACCGCACCGCGATCGCCGTCGCGATCGACTCGGGCATCCGTGTCGGCGAACACGAACAACTCCCCACCGCGCGCACGCACTTCCTCGAGGTTGGACTTGAGCTTTTCAAGCAGGCTGTTGTTCGGCGCCACGGCAATCACCGGCATGTCGGCATCGACCAGCGCCAGCGGGCCATGCTTGAGTTCACCAGCCGGGTAGGCTTCGGCGTGTATGTACGAGATTTCCTTGAGCTTGAGCGCGCCTTCGAGCGCAACCGGAAAATGGACACCGCGACCGAGGAACAAGGCGTGATGACGCGGTACGAAACGCTCGGCCAGCGAGGCGATCTGGGGCTCAAGCGCCAGGACATCACCGATCGCGCGGGGCAGACTTGCGAGTTCGGCGACGAGCCGCGCGATTTTCGCTTCCGAGACGCCGTTGAGTCGCGCGAGCTCGAGCACGAGCAGCGCGAGCGCGACCAGTTGCGTCGTGAACGCCTTCGTCGAGGCCACGCCGATCTCGGGGCCGGCGCGTGTCATCAACGCCAGGTCCGATCCACGCACCAGGCTCGACTCGGGCACGTTGCAGATCGCCAGCGATCCCAGATAGCCGCGCTGGTTGCCCTCGCGCAGCGCAGCCAGCGTGTCGGCCGTCTCACCGGACTGCGAGACCGCGAGGAAAAGCGTGCCCTCCGGCACAACCGCATGGCGATAGCGATATTCGCTCGCTACTTCCACGCTGCATGGGATATTGGCGATGCCCTCGAGCCAGTAGCGCGCGATGAGTCCCGCGTGATAGCTGGTGCCGCATGCGACGATCTGGACATGCTTCACACGCGCGAGCAGTTGATCGGAATCGACCCCGAAAATGTTCGGCAGCACGTGGTCATTGCTCAGCCGTCCTTCCAGGGTATCGGCGACGGCACGCGGTTGCTCGTGAATTTCCTTGAGCATGTAATGGCGGTATTCACCACGTTCGACCGCATCGGCGGACATCTGGCTGATCTGTGTCGGACGTTCGACCGGATCGCCATTCGAATCGAAAAGTCGCAAGCCCTCGGGCGTGATTTCCGCGATATCCCCCTCGTCGAGGTAGATGAACCGATTGGTCGTCCTGATAAGGGCCTGGACGTCGGAACCGAGGAAATGCTCGCCATCGCCGATGCCGACGACGAGCGGGCTGCCGCGGCGCGCACCGACCACATGGTCCGGATACGCGCTGCTGATGACCGCTATGGCATACGCGCCCTGCAGCAGACCTGTCGCGGCCAGCACGGCCTGCTGGAGATCGGCACCACTGGCAAGCGCGCGGCGCACCAGATGGGCGATGACTTCGGTGTCCGTTTCCGATTCGAAGCGATACCCCTGCTCCTTGAGTTCCTCACGCAGCGCCGCGTAATTCTCGATGATGCCGTTGTGAACCACGGCAACGCTGTCTTCGGACACATGCGGATGCGCGTTTGCCGTGTTCGGCCGACCGTGTGTCGCCCAGCGCGTATGGGCTATGCCGGTGGATCCGGAAACCGGTGCAGACGCATAAAGGGCTTCCAGTTCGCGCACCTTGCCTACCGCGCGCACTCGCGCGAGGCGCCCATTTTCCAGTACCGACAAGCCGGCCGAATCGTAGCCGCGATATTCGAGGGCCTTGAGGCCCTCGATCAGGATCGGTACGGCATCCCGATGGGCGGCAACGGCAACGATTCCACACATTCGGGTTACCTTTGTAAATTCTGATTAGCAACGAGGGGCAGCCGACCAACCCGCCGTTCGCCCTGAGCGTAGGCCCGTAGGGCCGAAGTCGAAGGGCCGCGTCGATCAGTGCTTCGACTTCGCTTGCTTACGCAAGCTACGCTCAGCACGAACGGAATTTCATTAGCTGCGCATCGTCGCTAATCAGGTTGTAAAATGAGCTCAACAAATAGATGAAATACGCAGCGCGGAACGGCGGTCTGTCCTTCCGGCGTGCGATAATGATAGCGGTTCCTGGTGCGATTCAGGGTTGTTGCCCTGCAGGTTCCGCAGATCGTCACAGCGTGCTCACGCAACTTCGAGCAAACTCGGGCGTTGATTGTCAAATACGGCCAATCGTCGTCAGGCGATGGATCAGGAATGCGGGCAGTAGCAGGTCCAGCGCGCCACGCGTCGTTGTGGCGCAAAACTTGCTTCCAGTCCCTGACGAACAGGCCTCCGGAATTTTCGCAGATGAGCAAGACCCCATCCCGGCCACACGGTGCGGAGATCGCTCTGCCGCTGGCCCGGCCGAAACCGAGCAAGGGACAGTTCGAGGAACTAATGCTGCGTCTGCTGCGGCACCAATCGAGGCGCTGGCTGCTGCTGCTCACGATATCCGAGCTGGTCTTGCTGACCATTTCGGCGGCGGCCGCCACGTATATTCGCTATCACGCGTACCCCGATGCGATGGACGATTACTCCCGGCATCTGCTGGCGCGTTCGCTCGCATTCGGCGTGATGATGGTTCTCGGCATGGCCGCGCTCGGGCTTTACCAGATCCACTTGCGCCAGTCCTGGTTCGGTTTGCTGGCACGGCAGGCACTGGGTTTCGTCGTGGGCGTGCTCGGACTCATCGCGCTTTATTACGTGGTTCCGCAATTCCATATTGGACGCGGCGTGATGGGCATCGCCGTGGCATTCGGTTTTGTCGTGGTCGCCGGATTTCGCGCCGGGTTCCTTCGCTTGACCGACGGCGATCTTCTAAAGCGCAGGATTCTCGTGCTGGGCGCCGGTGCGCGCGCGGCGTTGATCGCGCAGCAGATGCGCCGCCGTGCGGACCGGCGTGGTTTTTCGATCGTCGGGTACGTGCCCCACAACGGCGAGGAGATCAAGGTTCCGCTCGAGAGCGTGGCCAAGCCCGATGCGGGGCTGCGCGCATGGGCCGAACGCGAGCATATCAACGAGATCGTGGTCGGCCCGGACGAGCGCCGCGGCGGCATGCCGATGAATGAACTGCTCGAATGCAAACAGGCCGGCATCGATATCACCGAATTGGCAACCTTCTTCGAACGCGAGTCGGGCAAGGTCACGCTGAATCTGACCGATCCATCCTGGCTCGTGTATTCGCAAGGATTCAATGCATCTCCGATCCGCTACGTTTCCAAACGCCTGTTCGATGTAGGGGCCGCACTTGCGGTGTTGTCGGTGGCATGGCCATTTATGCTGTTCGGCGCCCTCGCGGTCCGACTCGAATCGGGCGCGGGCAAACCCATTTTGTACCGCCAGGAGCGGGTCGGCGCCAATGGACGCGTGTTCCGCCTGATCAAGTTCCGCAGCATGCGCACCGACGCCGAGAAAGACGGTGTCGCCCGCTGGGCGAGCGCCAGCGACGATCGAATCACTCGCGCCGGCCGCCTCATGCGGCGCATGCGCATCGATGAGTTGCCACAGATCTGGAACATCCTGCGCGGCGACATGAGCGTGGTCGGGCCACGGCCGGAACGCCCCGAGTTCGTGAAGGAACTGTCAACCTCGATTCGGTACTACGAGTTGCGCCATTGCGTGAAACCCGGACTTGCCGGGTGGGCGCAGCTGCGTTATCCGTATGGCGCCTCCGCGAAGGATGCCGAGGAAAAGCTCAAGTACGATCTGTTCTACGTCAAGAATCACAACCTGCTACTGGACTTGATGATTCTGATCCAGACGCTCGAGGTGGTGTTGTTTGGTGGTGGGGCGCGCTGACCGCCAACCAGCAGAGACCGTGGCTGCCGAGGCACACCTCGCAAGCCCTGCGCCGACATATGCCAAATCAGGCGCCGGCGTCAATCGTACGGCGGCCCTTGGTCCGCCAATCGCCCGCCGGCAGGGGCGTGTTGACTGGCAACTCTCAGGGGCCGCAGCCTTGAGCTGTACCAATCGCTCACTCCAGTATCGTTGAAATCGATCCACGATGGGCCGTAATCCCAATGCCCGGAGGCCGCCATCAACGGAGCTCCCTCGATGCTCCGCACCGTGTGTTTGTCCATTCCAATGACTATCTGCGACGGACGGGGCGCGATGTACGCGTTGACGGGTGCCCCTTCGCGGGCGATGACCTCCGACTCCAACTTCAACGGTGGAGCGTCATTTCCACGCTGCGCAATCCCGAGGAGCGAGTTGCTGCCGAGCAGTATCCATACGAGCACCAACAACAGGCCGACGAGAAACAAGGGGCGGCCAAGTCGGAACGGGGGCGCGTCGATCGACGGTTTCGCAGGCGGATTCCTCGGCGTCCAGATTGCGTGGTTTCCGCGTTTGGTCGCAGCCTGCGAAGTGCCGGGAAGCCGCCCATAGTTGCGCTGAAACGACATGACGGCATCGTATGCTGCAGTCAACTCCTGAAGCCGTGACGTGTCGGCCCGGCTGGTTTCGCGGTTCAGCTGGCGATCGGGGTGCAACGCGGCGACACGTCGACGATACGCACTCTTGAGGTCGTCCACGCTGCAATTGGCAGGTAACCCCAAGCGCTGATAGAACAGCAGAAAATCGGTTTTTGCGGCCACAAGTTCCCCTCTCAAGACGCGGCCAATGATACCCCCGATCAGAGAAAAACAAGGGCACGACGCGGGCGCGAGTCGATGAGCGCTGCGTAGGCCTGCGGATGGTATCGAGAGCCTGTTGACGATCGGCCACGCAGCCGCCACCTCGGCCTCTGTCTCACAGGACATGAAGAAGAAAGTGTACGTCGCGATAGGTTAGCTAGCGACAACGCAACCACGCGGTCGTCACCGACAGGACCCCGGTAACAGGGCTGTTCAAGGCTCTACGCGTCCGCTGTTCTGCCCGAATGCCTCAGTCGAAATCGTTGCCGAAGATTTCGTTGTGATGGTCGCGCCAATAGGACACCAGCGTGATCAACGCTTGCGGCGTATTTTGCGGCGGAGGCTGACCTGCCTGGTTGAGCGTGTTCACGCCGTGGCAGCTGCCGCACGCCCTGATCTCACCCGGTTTGGCAGTAATCCAGTAACGTTCGCGGACCACGGGCGTCCCATCCGCTTGCGTCGTCTGCCATGCCATCGCGCGTTGCGCCGGCACGATGGCAGCAGCAGAACCATCGCTGGCAATCGCCACCGATCCTGTCGGCGCTCCTGCGGGCGGGGGCGGCATGAACGCAAGCGCGGCTACGTCATGCAGCGGTTGCGCGAGCACCCGGCGGCCCTGCTCCGGGTTGTCGACTCCACCATAGCCCCGAATCAGATCACCCTGGAAGAACTGCAGGTAGGGAATATCGTAAACCGATCCGTCGTGATGGATGTTCGGGTTTGCCGAGCACGATGGCAGCTGATTCGAGCCGAGCGTTTCCACACCACCTGGCACGCGCAGATTGTATGGTTGCTGGCAGTCGGCATCGTCCCGGCTGGTGACATTCCGACTGACCAGCACAGCCAAGCCGCGCGCCGCAAGGAAATTCTGGAATTCGCTAACGACAACATTGGCCTGTGCGAAAGCCTGCGTCTCCGGCGATTGCATCGGCTCGGTCGTCGGCGTGGGAACCGTTCTGGCCCGGATCTCCACTGGACTGAGTTCCCACAACAAGCCGCTGTAGCTCACCAATTGATCTGGATCGTAGTAGCTGATCGTCTTGCTGATGCCCGTCGTGATGGGAGTCGTACCGACATGCATGTAACCATCGGCGCCGGTCGCGAGCGTATTCAGTCGAAACATGTAGTTCGCTTCGGGATTCGCATGCGAGCCGAGGTTGGCCGCGGCGCCTGCCTGCGCAGCATAACTGGCGACGAGCGTGCCGTCCGACATGACGATAGCGTCGCGATAGTGGCCGCTGAAATCCGCCGGTGGGTTTCCGTTACTCCCATACCACACGTCCCGGGTGCTGAATGCCGTGAGGTATTCGATGGGCGACAACTGATCTGCTGGAACTCCCAAAGGCGCAGTTAGCGCAACAATCTGCCCTGATCCATGCGTATAAAACTCAGGCGCATCGATACCGATATAGCGCCCCGGATGCAGCGGATCTTCGGAAATCTGCAACCAATTCTCCGCGTAAGGCTGATTGTCGGGCGCTTGGAAATCGATCAGGTTGGGGTCATTCTTCAAACTGAAGTTGAAATACCGGAACAGTTCGTGGCGACCGATGTGGTTGATGGTCTCCTCGCCCGTCCCATCCTGGTTCAGAATCCACGGGAAAAAATGGTTCATGGTGCGGTATTCATTTGTTGTATCGTCGCCCATGCGTGGCTCAGGGAAGACCTCCAGATCGGTATTCAAAGGCACTGCGTCGGCCGCTTCCGACGACCAGTTGAACGCACCATGGGTGCCTGCGTCGGCTTGTTGATCACGCTGAAGGTGGTCCCAGCGGGTGAAAACGACTCGACCAAAACTGTCTACAAACGGCGTGAAAGAGCCGGACGGCGAATGCTCCATCAGCACTGCTGGACTGCCATCATTTGGATTGAGCTTCCACAGCCCAGTGGGCGCTGGCACGGACTCGTATTCATCGAGTTGCGGAGACAGGTTGGTCTGTCCGTTCCGCGGCTGATCGCTCACGAAGATGATGCTGCCGTCCGACGCATACGTCGGTTGAATGTTGTTGGCATTTTCCGGCTGGTTTGCAACCCGGGTGATGGTTGCGGTCTGACCTTCGCCGAGGCCGCGGACCTCGTAGAGCTGCCAATGCCAGGTTAGCCACTGATAGCGCTCCGGCGCTCCGATGACCATGCTGAAGACCACCTTGGTTCCGGTCCAATCGATCGCCGGATCGCGCACACCGATCGCGTTTGCTCCCTGCAACCCCGCGTTTCCATAACCTGCCTGTTCGGTCAGGTTCCGTTGGGTGCCATCGGGGTAACGGATCCACAGATCCCCGCCGCGCCCACTGCTCGCCATTTCGGCGCCTTGGCCACCGATCACCGACGTAACCGTTGCAAAGTCGGCGGGAATCGGAACTTGAGTTACAAATACGATCGGATTCGGTAATTGCGCTGGTGTCGCCAGCGCTGGCAATGGCATTGATAGAACGGCGAACGACAACGCGCGGCGCAAGCACGCGGACTTGACATACCGTGCGTGCCGAGTTGGCCGGCCAGCGACAACCGCCGGAAAATCCCTCGCAGACGGCGAAACTTTTCCTGACCACTGGACTAAGCGCATATCAAAATCCCGGAGAAAGCATGCAAATTAACAATTCGTGAATCCACACGCGGACGCGCACCATGCGCGATTGTGCCGGCGATGTCGGTGACGCAGATCACGAATTTGTGGGCGCCGAGAGTGGCGATCAGTTGCGAGCGACGGAGTGTCGGTTCCAAACTGTGCGGACGACGTTAAATACGAGTAAAAAAAACGCAGCAAAAGTTAGTCCGCCGATGGCGAACGGCAGTCAATCACTCGAAGTTATTTGCCATCCATTCACCGACTTTTGTGATTAACAGCGCGCGATCGGATTCTGCGTAGAACATGTGATCCGAATCGGGCCAGTAATTAAAATCGACGGCCGATGCGTTTGCCAATGGGCCGTAGGTTTCGCGGAACTGACGCGGGTCGATGAAGTACGAGGCGCCGCCGGTGTACGCCATGAACAATCGCACGCCGCGTGTGATCAGTTGTCGCAACTGACTACGCTCCTGGCCCGGCGCTGGCCAGTCGCGCAGGTCTGCGGCAGGCCCCGCTGCTGGCCGACCGGGCGCCAGGCGGCGGCGCAAAGTGGCAAGCCAGGCGGACGGCGGCCTGGCAAGCATTCGCTTCAGGCGACCGATGCGAAACCACCACCGCCGGCGTGCCAATCCGTCCAGCATGATGATTCCGGCGACGCGCGAATCGTCGACCGCCAACCGCCATCCGATGTCGGCCCCACTGCAAATGCCACCGACGATGAAACGCGTGCAACCGGTGCGTACCTGCAAGCGATCGAGTACTTCACGTGTGATCTGAAGTAACGGCCGATCGGCGTGTTTCAGGCTGTCGCCGACACCTGGCAAATCAAAGCGCAGTGTCGTGTAACCGCGCGCGGCAAGCGCACGCGCCAGCCGCACAGACACGCGGAACGGGCCAGTACGATGCATGATGCCCGCATTGAACAGCACGACAGCGCTTGCGCGAGCATTACCGGGCGGAACGCTGATCACGCCGAACATGCCCGGCCCGAGATCGACAATTCTCTCGTCACTCACGGCGATTTGTCCGCAGCCACGAGACGTGCGGCCAGCTCGCGTACGTGCGGCGCAAGGAAATGACCGATATCGATTTCGTTCACCCAATCGCCATGCGCGGGCGCGAGTTCAATGCGCCGTGCATCCTTCCACGGCGTTGCGTTGGAATCGAAATCGAGCACAGAAACGCCACCTGCAAGTTCCGGGAGCGACGAAATACGCGCCTCGGTCAGTTGTGCCAAAAACTCGGCGCTGCATGGGAATCCCATCAGGGTACCGTCATCGTCACTGACAGGATTCTGGCTCCGCTGGAGAATAGCGACTTTCGGATGCGCGTTCGGCCCGGTCGGCTTGGCGCAAGCGCGCTACATATGCTGCGCCGTCGACGACAGGCTGCCACAACCATAACGCGTGCGCGTTGGAGCCGGCGGCAATCGCGCACGCCGGGAATGCGCCTGCGCGAACTCCCAATATCGTGATCGGTACGGTTCCGATTCGCTCGCGCAGCATCGCGAGCGAAATCGCGGCATCGCGGGTGGCGCCGTCAAGAGAAAACGCAGTATCCAGGCCCGCGGAATCGCCGGTACCATGATAGTCAAAACGCAACACCGCGACGCCCAGCCGGGCAAGCGCATCACCAAGCAGCGCAAACAGCCGGTAACTGCGCGCGTGCTCGTGCAGAAACGGCGCGCATATCAGCACGCCGGCGCGAGCCGGTTCGCGCGGCGCGTGGTAAACCGCAAACAGTTCCCGTCCGGCTGGATCGAGCAGCAGCGGTTGAGGCGCCGGAGTGGCACTCATTCAGGGTTCGTTTCCACCTTGCGGTGACCGAACAGCTTGCGCACGCGTCCTGCCAGCGTCGATGCTGATGTGTCGGATATGCCGCGTTTCCAGGTCTCCGGCAGTTCGGCAGCCAGTGCGCGCAAGGTGCCATTGGCAACCCGCAGCAAGTTCAGGCGCACGCCGGATTGCTGCTCAACCCGGGTTACCATGGCAGTTGCAAGCAGCGAGTGTCCGCCCAGATCGAAGAAATTGTCCGTCGCAGCGATCGTCGGAATGTTCAGCATCTCGCGCCACACATCGGCCAGCAAACGCTCACTGGCTGTCTTCGGTTGGTCTGCGTCCATAGACGTTTGTGCACCTTCGCCGAGGTGGGACGGCCTCGGCAGGGCGGCCAGATTCACTGTGCCATCGGGCAACAGCGGCAGTGCATCGAGCAGCACGAGATGGGTTGGCATCTCGCAGGAAGTCAACTTGGTGTCGAGCGCGGCGCGCAGCGATTCGGCATCCAGCTTGCTGCCCGGCGCGATGGCGAAGTATGCAACCAATCGCCCGCCCTGGGCGTCCGATTCCCGCCCGACAACAACCGCCTGAACGACGTCCGGCTGCGCGAGAATCCGCGCCTCAATCGCGCTTACGTCGACGTCCTGTCCACGAATACAAACACGCCGATCGGTATGCGCGATGGCTTCGAGGTTGCCATTGGCAAGCCAGCGGCCACGAATGCTCGTACAAACTAAACGCGCATGCGGATCGTCCGAGTATGGGTCCGGGGTTGCCCATGGCGAGTCCGTTTCCGCGCGTACGCCAAATGGCCGGCCGCATGCGTCGCCACCGACATACACTTCGCCGTCCGCACCGATCGGGCACAAGCACTGCTGAGCATCGAGAACCCGTACGATCGTGTTGGCGAGTGGCCGACCGCTGTGGAACCCGTCCGGGGGCCGATCGATTCGCCCACAGGTTGCGATGATTCCCGCTTCCGTGGAAACCAGCGCGTTCCACACTTGACCGCATGATTTTGCAATCTGAAAGGCCACACCCGGCTTCACGATTCCACCGGCGCACACAGCTCGCGCATCGGGCATTTCGGCCAATCCCGCCAGTAACATGGACTGCCACACATCGTCCGCGGCAAGGATGACGCTCGCGCGACAGCTCTGGGCCAGTGCATTGATCGCAGCCCCGTCCGCGGTCTCGCGCGGCTTGGCCTGCGTAAACTCCGCACCAATGCACATTGACAGCAGAAACTCGATAACCGAAAACGCGCTGGATACTGGCGCGGTTCCGAGGATGCGGTCATCGGCGGACAAATCGAGCGCGCGTCGCAAGCCAAGCACGCGCGACGCCAATGCGTGATGCGTAATGCCAACCCCGCGCGGTTTGCCTGTGGCTGCTGGCGTGTAAAACACGAAGGAGAGCGTCTCGGCGTCAATGACGCCGGGGTCCTGTGGCGCGTTCCGTTCACTGGCGGCGGCAACCAGTTCGGCGGTATCAAGGTCGAACCACAGCGCCTGTTCCCTCGGCCACTCCGGCACAGCGGTGAGCTGTGAATCGCCTACCAGCACGGCGACGCGGGAGTCCGCGATGATGTCCGCAATGCGCTGTGGGGGATCGGCGGGGTCAAGCAGCACAGCGGTGGCCGCGATCTTCAGGACGCCCAGGATCGCTGCAAGTTGGTTGACACTGGGCTCCATGCATAGCCCGACAATCGTCGAGCCGTTCACGCCTCGCGCGCGCAGGCAAGCCGCGATGCGATTGGCACGCTGTTCCAGCTCATGGTAGCTGGTCCCCCAGCTTCCTGATGTAAGCGCAATCGTGGACGGCGTGCGGTCAACCTGTTTCTCGAACAGACCTGCAAGTCCGCTTTGGATATCGACGTCCATAGCCGTGTCGTTCCAGCGCTGCAACCTGGCAATGTCGGCGGCATCGACGGCCACAAGTGAGGCAATCGATTGATTGGGATCGTTGGCAACGCGCGCCATCAACGTGAGATAACGCTCGCGCAACAGCTCCGCCGTTTCGTCCAGCAGGATATCGACGTTGTAGGTCACGCCGCCGACCATGCCATTGGCGTTTTCGAGAAACCACAAGCCCAGATCCTCGGTGGCGCCGCGTTGAAACAGCAGAATCTGCTCGTGCTGCAAGCCGCCCCAATCGGTGACCCGTTGACGCGCATCCTGGAACGAAAAAAGCGTCTGGTAAAGAACGCCCGCACCAGCGTCGCGTTGGCCGCCCAGCTCATGCTGAAGGTATTCGAGCGGGACATCGGGATTGCCAAACGCGTCGATGACAACCCGCTTGACCTCACGCACAAAATCCACGAACGACAGCGCCGGATCGAGTATTGCGTCAAGCGGCAGCAGGTTCGTGAAATACCCCATGACCGACTCCACTTCCGTCTGGTTGCGCCCGCGCACCGGGGTGGCCACTACCAGACGGCGCCGCCCCGTGCCGGAGTAGAGCACGATGTAATACAACGCCAGAAGGGCCATGTTGAGCGTGGCATCGGCACGTCGCGCAACCTCATGCATGGCGTCAGTGGATTGCCTTGATACATGGATCCACGCAGTGCGCCCTTCGCCGGACATTCCCGGTCGACGCGGCTTGTCCGTGGGCAGCGGTTTGGCTTCGGAGATTTGCGCCAGATGCTCGCGCCAATACGCGAGTTGCGCTTGGAAACCGGACCCTTCGAGCCAGTGCGCATGCCAGACTGCAAAGTCGCCATACGTTACCTGTAACGGCGCCAGCGGCGACGGTGATCCTTCCTTGAACGCGCGGTACAACTGCGACAGCTCGACATAAAAAATGTCGAACGACCAACCATCCCAGATGATGTGATGGGGCATGAAGAACAGCACATGATCGTCCGCGCCCATGCGGAACATGCGCACGCTGAACAGCGGCGCCCGGGTCAAATCGAACGGCGTGTCGGTCAGTGCCTGCAACCGCTGATGCAGTACTTCCTCGCGCTCCCCGTCCGGCACGATTGAAAGATCTTCCGCTGGAAACACCTGAACGTTGACCTGCGCCTCGACAATCTGCTCGACGACGCCATCGCCTGCCCGGATCGAGGTGCGCATGGCAGGCTGTCGGCGCACCAGTTCGCCGAATGCACGTTCAAATGCATCCTCGTCCAGGGAGCCGCGCAACCGATGCGCGGACGGCGTGTTGTAGGTCACTCGGCCCGGATGCAACTCCTCGAGCGACCACAACCGCTGTTGCATGAGGGACAACGGTGCGTGACTCTGATCGGCGCGGTGCTCGATCGGTTGCGCCCGTGCGATTGCGTCATCTGCGGTCTGCGCGCCGATTGCGACGGCCAGCGCCTCGACAGTCGGCGCATCGAACAAGGTTCGCAACGATAGCGCGACGCCGAACTCGCGATTCAGCCGGGCGGTCAGTTGTGCGGCGAGCAGCGAATGACCGCCAAGTGCGAAGAAGTTGTCGCGCACGTCGAGATCCGGAAGGTGCAGGACCGCTTCCATCGCAGCGGCAACCCGCCGCTCGTCGTCGTTGCGCGGCGCGAGGCGCAGCGCGGTCTGCGCGATCGAGTGCAACGATGGAGCGGGCAACGCCTTGCGATCGATCTTGCCATTGGGCAATAGCGGAATCTCGTTCAACAGGACGAAATGCTGCGGAACCATGTAATCGGGCAGTATCTTGCCAAGCTGCGTACGCAGCTTGGTCTCATCCACGAGAGCATCCGGAGCTGCGACAACATAAGCGACCAGTCGCACGTCTCTCGGGCGGTCCTCCCGGACAGTCACGACCGCATGCGCGATATCGGCGAGCGCGACCAGATTGGTTTCGATTTCCCCCGGTTCAATGCGGAAGCCGCGCAGCTTGACCTGAAAATCGAGGCGACCCAAATGCTCGATGTTGCTGTTGACTGACCAGCGGCCGCGATCCCCGGTACGGTACAAGCGCGCACCGGGTGTGGGGACGAACGGATCGGCGATGAAGCGATCGTCCGTCAACAGTGGCTGATTCAAGTAGCCGAGCGCTACGCCGCCGCCCCCGACACAGATCTCGCCGGGCACCCCGAGTGGGCACGGCTGACGGTTCGCATCCAGTATCCATATGCTGGTATTGGCGAGCGGGCGCCCAATGGAGATTCCGGACTGCGGATCCTCCACTTTCCACCACGTCGAATAGACCGTGGCCTCGGTAGGTCCGTAACCGTTCCAGACGGATTCGCAGCGAGCCAGCAACGCCTCGGCGAGCGCGAGCGTCATCGGCTCGCCGCCGGACACCGCCCGAAATTTTGAGTGTCCCCTCCACCCGGCTTCGAGCAGCACGTGCCAGCCGGCCGGGGTTGCCTGCATCACATTCGCCGCATTGGCTTCGATCAATGTGCGCAGCGCCCGGCCGTCGCGCGTCTGGTCACGGCTCGCGATTATCACCGCAGCGCCAACCGAGAGAGGTAACATCAGTTCCATGAATGCGATGTCGAATGACAGCGTGGTCACCGCAACCAGGCGATCGTCAGCGACCATGTCGAGCTCGCTTTGCACGGCCGTCAGGAAGTTTGATGTCGCGCTGTGAGGTATCAGAACACCCTTGGGCCTTCCAGTGGAGCCAGACGTGTAGATGACGTAGGCGACCGAATCGGGATTGGCCGCGTCTGCGTCGCGGCCGATGCGCGCGACATTCGCTGCATCGAGCGCTGCGTCGAGTTCGTCGAGCAGCAATACCGGGCGCCCGCGAAGGTCAAAGCGGGCAGCGTGCGCGCGCTCGGTGATCAGCGCCGCAAGCCCGGCGTCACTGACCATGAAACCCAGACGTTCCGCCGGAAACTCCGGATCGAGCGGCAGGTAACCGGCGCCGGTCTTCAATACGCCAAGCAGCGCCGCAACCATGTCGATACCCCGATCGAGCGCGATTCCGACCAGCGAGCCGCGATGCGCGCCCGCCTCGCGCAACAGGTGGGCGATGCGATTGGCCCGCCATTCCAGTTGCGCGTAGGTCACCGCCGCATCGCCACATCGAACGGCGATACGTTCCGGGTCCCGGTCGCACTGCGACTCGAAAAATTCATGCGCGCGCTGCTCGCGATCGAAAGCTGTCGGCGCCGGTTGCAGCGCAGTCAGTTCGCGCAGTCCGGCTTCATCGACCAACGGCAATGCACCAACTGGCGCTTGCGGTCGTTCAGTTGCTCGACGCAGCAAGGTTTCGTACGCACGCAGCCACCGGCGCACGGTCGCGGCATCGAACAGATCGGTGTTGTACTGGCATTCCAGACGCAGCTCGCCATGTTCCTGCACTGCGTTGATGAACAACTCGAAGTTTTCGAAACGCCGCGCGTTGCTGGCGAATTCCATGGTCGCGCCCGGGAATGCGGTCGCCTCATGATCGAGCGCCTGGTCGATATTGAACAGCACGCTGATGAGCGGCAGACGACTCGGATCGCGGCTGACGTCGAGTTTCTTCATCAGCGTGCCAAATGTGTAGCGCTGATGCTCGAGCGCATCGAGCAGTGTCGTTTGTGTGGTGTCGAGCAGGCTTTCGAACGGCGCCGCGGCTTCGATATTCCAGCGCAGTGGCAAAAGGTTGACGCAGTGCCCGACCAGATTTTCGTGATCGTCGAGCGCTTGCGCCGCAGCCGGAATACCGATGACGATATCGTCCTGCGCGCTCAGCCGCCCGAGCAACGCGGCGAAACTGCCGAGCAGGGTCGCAAACAGGCTGGCGCCGTGGCGCGCACCGAGCTGCCTGATCGCGCCGAGCAGTGCCGCGTCGATGACATGATCCTCGCGCGCCGAAGCAAATGTGCGTCGCGGCGGGCGCGGCCGATCGAGCGGAAGCTCCAGTACGGGTACCGCGTCGCTGAAGCGCGCCAGCCAATAGGTTTCATCCGCAGCCAACGTGCGCACATCCGGATGCGCGGCCTCTTTCAGCGCGTAGTCGGCAAACGAATCGCCGGGAGGGAGGGGCTCGCTCGGCGTCCCGTGACGGACCTTGTACAGCGCGGCGAGCTCGCGCACGATGATCCACCACGACCAGCCATCACAGATGATGTGGTGGGCGGTCAGCACCAGAACATGGTCATCAATCGCATGGCGCACGAGTTCGGCGCGCAACAGCGGCGCCTCCTCGAGCACGAATGGCGTTTCGACGGCACGCAGCAGGTGTCCGGCGAACGCTGCATCACGCTCGGGTGCAGCGAGTCTGGACAGGTCGGTCAGCGGCAATCCGAGCGACACGCCGTCGAATACGCAGAACGTCTCGCCATCGGGTCCGAAGCCCGCGCGTAGGGCGTCATGACGATCGACGATGTCTTGCAGTGCGCCGGCCAGGGCATCAAGATCCAGCGCGCCGCGCAAACGCAGCGTGATCGATTCGTTGTAGGCGAGCGAGGCGTCAGTGCCGAGATTGGCGGCCAGCCATATTTCGCGTTGCGGCTCGGTGCTGGGCGCGACACGCGCGAGCATACCGGTACCGAACGGATCATAGTCGACCGCGGTCAGGGCAGTTTGAGGTGCCGGTTCGGATTTCATCCGCCCACCTTGAGAAACTTCCCGGGTTGCCCGGGATTGGGCACGAACCAGCACGGACGTCCATCGGCGTCGCGCCCAAGCCGAGCATCCGGCAACGGCGGGTTGCTCGCGTCCATGACGGTGCGCGATGTCGCGCTGCGACGTGGAAGGAATTCGGCCTCCTGCAATTCGGTCACCGAATCCTTGAAGGCCTTGGTTATGTGCTGAAAATCGACCTCGCTGTGTGCGGTGGTCATGAAACACGGGAAATTGTCGAGGATGTGCACGCCGCGGCTTCGCATCATTGCGAACAGGAGATCCTGCAACGGATGATCCTCGGTAAACGCGGTCTTCCACACCGAGGCGTACTGCTTGATCGCGATCGGTGCTCCGACCTCGCTGCAGTACGCGTTGATTTCGTCAGCCATCGCGGTGGTACGCGCAGTGAGCCGCTCCTGCAATGCAGGACCCTGTTTCTTGAGGTGTTCAAGCACGGCCTTCGCGGCCGCCAGGGCGAGCGGATGGCGAACGAAGGTACCGGCAAAATACGTGACGCCGACCGTCGGTACCGAATCGTCTCCGAATTGCCAGGCGCCGCCATCGAGTGCATCCATGTATTCGCGCTTGCCGGCGATGACCCCGATTGGATAGCCCCCACCGACGACCTTCCCGTACGTGGCGAGATCGGCCTTGATCCCGAACAGCGCCTGGGCGCCACCGGGATGCGTGCGAAAGCCGGTGACGATCTCATCGAATATGCACAGCGCGCCGGCATCCGCGGTGATCTTGCGTACTTCCCTCAGAAACTCGACAGGCTGAAAATCCGGGCGTCGGCTCTGCACCGGCTCGATCAGTACCGCGGCCAGGTCATGCGCGCGCTCGCGGATGATCTCGAGCGATTCGGGCGTTCCATAGTCGAGTACGATGACGTGCTCGGCGGTGTTGGCGAGTATCCCCGGCGCGGCCGGTACCGCGCGCAGCTTTTTGGTGCCGCGCACGATGACCTCATCGATGATCCCGTGATAGGAGCCATTGAACAAGACGATGGTGCTGCGACCAGTCACGGTGCGTGCGATGCGCAGGGTGCCGAGCACCGCTTCGGAGCCGGTGTTGCACAATGCCGCGCGATCGTGGCCGGTCAGCTCGCAAATCAGCCGTGCGACGTCGCCCGACAACGGGTGTTGCGGTCCAATTTCGTAGCCCAGATCGAGTTGCCGGCGCACCGCATCGAGGACGAAATCCGGCTGCCAACCGAACAGGCTCATGCCAAAACCGTTGAGCGCGTCGACGTATTCGTTGCCATCCAGATCCCACAGATGTGCGCCCTTGGAGCGCCTGACCACAAGTTGATAGATGATTTCCTTGGTCAGCGGGCGAAAACCATTCACCACGCGAGGATCGGCCATGTGCGCACGCTCGGCTGCGGTATATTCCTTGGACTTGCGCGTACGTGCAACGTAACGCGCGATGAAACGCTCGAGTCGCTCGCGCTGGCGCGCGGACAGCTCCAGCGTGCCGGTATCGATGCGGGCCAGCGCGCCGAACGCCTTCTTGACATCGTAACGCTTGTGCGCGAGTGCGGCCTCCTCATCATCCGCTGTGTTTCCAGCCGTGGTCGGCGCGCTCGGCGTCACGGCGCCGCCGGTCGGCGGCGCCGCCTCCGGCGTCTTGGACGAACCGGGTGTGGCGTTACCGGACAGCAGGGCGAGTTGCTGTGCCATGAGCTGCATCTGTTGATCGATGACCTGGCGTACGTAATCGCTTTGCATGGCAGTGCCCTGATTCGGCTGCGCGGACAGATTCGACGCCGCCGGCGCAGGTGTCAATGAGGTTGCGCTGGCGACGGTCTGGCTTTCGGGCGGCAATTGCTCATCAAGCGCGCCGGCCAGACTGTCGAGGCTCGCGTAATCGACCATGAGCTGGCGAAACGTGATCTTCACCGGAAACGCCTTCGACAGATGCAGCGCCATCTGCGTCAGCATCAGGCTGTCCATGCCGAGTTCGATGAAATTCGAACCCACATCCGCATCGGCCAGATCGACTCCGGCGATATCCTCGAATATCGCCCTGAGTTGCGTGATCAGGTGCCCTCGCCGATCGCTCGCCAGCGACGCGATGTCGGTCGCTGCGGACTCGGCAATGGGTAGCGCCGCGACCAGCGGTGACGGCGGTGGAACGATCGACAGGGATGCCGGTGCGACCACCACGGCTTTGCTCGCAGCCGCTTCGACCCAGTAGCGCTGGCGTTCGAACGGATAGGTTGGCAACAGCACGCGTCGACGCCGCGCACGCCGGTCGAACGACGCCAGATCGATGGCCGCACCGCGGCACCAGAGCTGACCCGCCGCGCTTCGCAATGCAGCAACCTCGTTTGCGGGCGAATCGACCAGCGACGCAACACTCGCGATGTGAGTGCGCTGCGCACCGAGGTGCTGGCGCGCAAGCGCGCTGAGTGTGCCACGCGGGCCAACCTCGAGGAGCGAACGGGAAGGCGCATCGGCGGAAATATCGAGAACGCGTCCGAGCGCGCCTGAAAAGCGCACCGGTCGGCGCAGGTGTTCAGTCCAGTAATCGACCGAGGTTGCATCGCCAGCGTCGAGCCAGTCGCCACTCGAAGTCGAAACCATCGGAATTTTCGGGTGGCCAAGCGCAACTTGGGCCAACTCGGTGCGAAACGGTGCAAGTACCGGATCCATCATCGCCGAGTGGAATGCGTGCGAAGTCCTGAGTACGCGACAGGCGATACCTTCGGCATCGAGCTCGGCTTGCAGCTGCGCGATCGGTGCACCCAGCCCCGACACAACGCAGGCATTCGGCGCATTTTCGGCAGCCAGCGACAATTCGCAGGGCAGACGTGCCTGCAACGCCGCGAGCGACAGGCGCACGGACAACATGTCGCCGGCTGGCTGCGCCTGCATCAATGCACCCCGACGCGCGATCAGATGCAGCGCATCGGGAAGCGTGAATACCTCCGCCAGCGTTGCCGCGACAAACTCTCCGACGCTGTGGCCGATCATGGCGGCCGGCACGATGCCAAGGCTCAGCCACAGCCGCGCGAGCGCGTATTCAATCGCGAAAATCGCAGGTTGCATGATCGCGGTGGGCAGCAAGTTTGCAGCCTCGTCTGAAAACACGCGCTCATGCAGATCGAAGCCCAGTTCTTCGCGCAGGTGACCAGCGCATGCGTCGAACGCATCTCGGAAGACCGGCTCGGCGGCGTACAACTCGCGTCCCATGCCCGGGTACTGGGCACCCTGTCCGGGGAACAGGAAAACGACGTCGCCATTGCGCACCGGTCGACTGCTCGCGGCGGCAGCGGCAATTTCCGGGCTCGATAGGCTTGCGACCGCCGCTGCCGTGTCATCTGCAACAACGGCGAGGCGGTGTGCGAATACCTTGCGGCCCTTGGCAAGCGTCCACGCAACATCGGCGAGATTCAGCTCCGGTTGATTGCGCAGATGATTGGCCAGACGCGTCACCGTCGCGCCGAGCGCGTTCGCCGAGCGTGCCGATAGAACCAGCAACTGTGCAGCGCTCGCGGCATCCGATGACGGCGACTGCGGCGCTTGTTCCATGACGATGTGTGCATTGGTGCCGCCGACACCAAACGAGCTGACCCCGGCGCGCAGCGGCCCGTCGTCGGACCGCCATTCGTGCAAGTGCGCGTTGACCACGAACGGCGAGTCGTCGAAATCGATCGACGGATTAGGCGCCTGGAAATGCAGAGTCGGTGGAATCTTGCGCTCGGCAAGCGCCAGCGCAGTCTTGATCACCCCGGCGGCGCCCGCCGCGATGACCAGATGTCCGACATTGCTCTTGACCGAGCCGATGCGGCAGAACCCGACATCGGGCGTGTACTGACGAAACGCGCTGGTCAGCCCTTCAATTTCGATTGGATCGCCTATCGGAGTCGCCGTGCCATGTGCCTCGACGTAGGAGATGCTGCGCGCGTCGACCTGGGCGTTGGCTTGGGCCATTGCGATAACGGCGGCCTGGCCGGCGCTGCTCGGTGCCATGAAACTCGCTTTGGTTGCGCCATCGTTGTTGACCGCGCCGCCACGGATCAACGCGTAGATTGGATCGCCATCGTTGCGCGCGTCCGCGAGTCGCTTGAGCAGTATCACGGCGGCGCCATCGCTAAAAACCGTACCTTGGGCGTGCGCGTCGAAGGTTCGCGTGTGGCCGTCCGGCGACAACATGGCGCCATCCTGGTACAGATATCCGCTGCGAGGCGGGCAGGTGATTGCCACGCCACCAGCGAGTGCCATGTCGCACTGGCCGCTACGCAGGCTTTCGATGGCCTGGCAGATTGCGACCAGCGAGGTCGAGCACGCCGTATTCAAGCTGATCGCCGGACCGGTCAAATCGAGCTTGTGTGCCACGCGCGGTGCGATGAAATCCTTCTCGTTGTCGAGCATCACCTGAAACGCACCGACCTTGTCGACGAGATCCGGATGGGCGCTGACGTGGCGCTGGAAATAGGTCGCGTTGTACATGCCGCCGAACACGCCAACTGGACCGAGGTGCGTGCTCGCAGCGTGGCCCGCGCGCTCAAGACATTCCCAGCACAGTTCGAGAAACACACGCTGCTGGGGGTCCATCAGCTCCGCTTCGCGTGGACTGATTCCGAAGAACGCCGCGTCGAACAATTCCACGCCGTCGATAACACCGCGCGCAGGCACATAGGCAGAATCCTCGCGCACCGCAGGTGCGATGGCCGGATCGAGCTCGCCCGCGGTGAAGCGCGTGATCGACTCGCGCCCCGCGCACAGGTTCTGCCAGAACGTCTCGACATCGGCCGCGCCCGGAAAGCGCCCGCTCATCGCGATGATCGCAATGGGTTCGGCGAAGGCGTCGTCGCGTCGCGTGCGTCCGCCCGCGAGACGAGCGGGATCGATTGCGTGCTCGCCTTCGCCACGGACGATTCGCGCCAGTCCTGCCGGTGTCGGATCGCGAAAGAATGCGGTCACTGGCAGCTCGACACCATCGTTGCGGCGCAAACTCTCGATCAGGCGAACCGCCAGCAACGAGCTGCCGCCAAGCGCGAAGAAGTTGTCGCAACGACCGATGCGATCGAACCCGAGTGTGACCGCAAACCCGTCACACAATCGCTGCTCGATCGCATCGATCGGGTCTTCATACGCTTCGGCCAGTTGCGGGCGTGTGTGTGCCGGCGCCGGCAGTGCGCGTCGATCGACCTTCCCATTGGCGGTAAGCGGCAATGCATCGAGCAAGACATACGCGGCTGGCACCATGAATTCGGGTAGCGTTCCGGCCAGATGGGCGCGCAGGACTGGCGCCGTCGCGCTGCCGTCTTCCGCGACGACATAGGCGACCAGACGTTTTCCGAGCGGCGGCTCGTCGCGCATCACCACGGTGCAGGCGCGCACTGCCGGATGACGTGCGAGTACGGCTTCGATTTCACCCGTCTCGATACGGTAGCCGCGAATCTTTACCTGACCGTCGATGCGTCCGACAAATTCGACCGCGCCATCGGGCAGGTAGCGCACCAGATCGCCGGTGCGATACAGACGCTCGGCAGAATCCTCGAACGGATTCGGCACGAAGCGCTCCGCGGTCAGTTCGGGCCGGCCCAGATAGCCACGCGCAACGCCAGCGCCACCGATGTACAGCTCGCCGATCACGCCAATCGGCACCAGTCCCATGCGCTGGTTCAGGACATACAGCGTGGTGTCGGCTATTGGCCGTCCGATCGGGATCGAGCGAACGCCGGGATCGAGATCGCGCGGAATCCGGTACGTGGCCGCGAACGTCGTGCATTCGGTAGGGCCGTACCCATTGATGATGCAGATATCGGGCAGCACCGTGTAGGCCGCTCGCACATGGGCGACCGACAACGCCTCGCCGCCGATCAGCAATTGCCGGAGGCCGCGGAGGCTGCTTGCGTTGTCATCGATGATCGCGTTGAACAGCGCGGCGGTAAGCCAGGCGATGCGCACATCGTGGCGCATGATCGTGCGAGCCAGCGCGGAACCGCTCGCGATGCGCTCGTGATGGATCGCGCAGGTACCGCCATTCAGCAATGCGCCCCATATCTCGAATGTCGATGCATCGAATCCGAGCGGCGCGGCGTGCAGTACCCGAGGCTGTTCGCCAAATTCGACGTAATCGACACTGTCTGCACCAGGCGCACGATCGAACGGTGCCTGATCTCGACGCCCTTCGGGGCGCCGGTCGAGCCGGACGTGTACATCACATAGGCCAAGGCGTCGCCATCGAGTGCTGGGCAATGTACAGGGGTCGCGCCCGGCTTCGAGATCCCCGAGAGTGATCGTTCGCGCGGTGATTCCCGATGGCGACGTGCGCGGCGTCCTTGCAGATGACCACCGGAGCACGCGCGTCGCGAATCGCGAATGCCAGATGCTCGGCGGGATGCGCCGCGTCGAGTGGCAGATAGGCCGCGCCGGCCTTGAGGATGCCGAGTATGGCGACAATCGCGTCAGCGGATCGGTCGAGCAGCAACGCCACAACCGAGCCGGGCACCACGCCGGAGGCCTGAAGACCCGCGGCAATTCGACTCGAGCGCGAGTCGATCGTCGGCATAGGTCGCGCTTCCGTCTGCCCATTCGATTGCGCAGACGTTCGGGATGAAGCTGCGCAGCCGCACTGAAAAGGCCATGCACGGTGTCAGCCGAACGACGTTCGATTGCCGTGGCATTCCATGTCACCAACATGCGATCGCGTTGTGCATTGTCCAAAGCGGATACCGCTTCGATATTTCGCACGGTACCCAAGCCGCGCAACACTTGAATCAGGCCATTCGCGAGCAACGCTATCGATTGGCTCGTCGAATGACGATTCGAGATAATTAGCGCTGAGCGTGATGTGATCGCCTGATTCAAGAAACCAGACGATCGGCAGCCCTGGCGCTCGCCGCGCACCGCGGAATCTCGCCCGCCCAAGCCCCGATCGCGCTCGGCATGCCACCTGGGGAGAAGTTCCGCATCTTGCGCGATAGGCAAGATTGGGCCGGATGTCTGCGGTCAGCCAATCGTCAAGAAGAGCGGTTCCGGTAGTACGAATGTGACAATTTTCGGTGAAGTCGCCGAATGCCGTATCGGTATACGCGACGTTGCCGGTCAGGCGCGAATCGAGAATCGCCAGCGCCGCACGAAATATCCGCGAAGCGCTGATATCCAGACGTAGTGCGCGCGTCCTGCATCGCGGCCACGATCGATCGATCGCAGCGGGCACGTGAAAGCCTGCCGAGTCCAGTCACAGGAATCGCGCCGCTCGCACGCCAACACGTCGAGCAAGGAAATACCGTCCAGCAGTCGAAGTCGGGACGGCTCACGGTCTGGTCGTAATTCAATTTCACGATTAGCTCGACGCTTCTACCATCCACGCCGTCTGTATCATGCTGCCAGCCTGAACCTCGTCGTCAGCGTGTTCGCCTGATAAGGACTGCGAAGGGCGTATCCCGGGTCAGTAAACATTGGTGAATGCGTAGGGGGCATCGTCCGGGTAAGTGGCCTTCCCCGCGACACTTCTGCGCCAGCGCGCGCGCGCGGGACTTGGCCCGGTAAACCGCGAAAAGGCATGCATCAAGCGTGCCATTTTGGCCAACCGGCGGGGGATCGAAGCCCCAATGGCGCAAGCGATCATGCGCTTTGTGCAGCAGGCTGTTTTTGCGGGTTGCCGTCGTGTAGTAGGTGAAGCTGACCGTGATCGACGGCTCGTCCCGTTCTCGACCATGTGCGGGCTGGTCGAGGGCATGTAGGCTCCCTGACCTGGCTCGAGATGAAACGTCGTGGCGCGCTCGCGAAACTCATCATTCCATACCAGCAGATCACGCTCGTGCCGGGCATGAAACCTGTCGCGCGACTGTTCGCTGGCTACGACGCGTGTCGCGGTGATCCCATACATGCAAGGTCTTGCGCCCGCGCACCTGCAGGATGAAGTTGTGTTCCTTGTCGTAATGGAATGGAGTGACCGTGTTCGGGGAGGTGACGAAAATCCAGCCGCCGCGATAGCACATGCCCGGATCGCGCTGTTCGACGCCAAGGTTCAGCTCGTCCAGCACCTCATCCACCAATGCCTCGATAGGTGGGATCCGATTGAACGTTCAGCAAGGACATCCACGCCTTGGCATCGCGGATCCGTTGCAGCGTATCCGCCGCGGACATCCGGTTGGGATGCAGCCGTGGTGCACTGTTGAATGGTGTACCGGCTTGCGCGACATTGCTGTGCGTGCGCACGCGACCATCCACCTCCAGACGCTTTCCGAGTTCCACCAGTTGGTCCGGCTGCAGAAGTGGATGCTCCATCAACCGATGCCGGACGGGCTGGATGCGCCATGGATCGAATGACGGCCAGTCGACTTCCACTTGGCGCTGCGTAGTCACGTTCGTGCTTCCTCCTGCCCAAGGAGGCCAGTTTAACCGCGCTGGATACTTCGCGACCCAAAAAAAGGGCGCGACTACCTGTCGGCGAAACGCCGAGGCGCGCGCCATACCGAACCGGAGGATGGCACTTAGCGATCAGTCAATCCGCACGGGCGTAGCGGTCATGGTGAGTGTGAGACGGGCAATCTGAATCATGCGGGTGCATCGCGCGAAGGCCCACGACCGCGCGTGCGCAGGGATAAAGCACTGCATCGAGGACCGGATGCTTGCCCACAGTCGAGAGCGCCACGCCGGCATGGCGTATCAAATCGCGCAGCACGTGCAGCAGTGCATTGCGATGTGTCGCATCGGTGCTGTACGTGAGGCTGATCGAAATTGAGGCCTTATCCCCGGTTTCAACCATATGTGGACTGGTTGAAGGGATATAGACACCCGTGCCGGGAGCCAGGTGAAATACGTGAGCGCGTGCCCGGTACTCCTCGCGCCATTGAACCAGATCCAGCCTGTGGCGGGAGTGGAAACGAGCGCGCGCTCGCTCGCTGACTACTGCCAAGTCGTCATAATCCCATACGTAAACCGTCTTGCATCCGCGGACCTGCAGGAGCATGCCTTGATCCCTGTCGATATGGAACGGGGTGACGGTGTGTGGCGACGCGACGAAGATCCACCCTGCGCGGTAATACATGCCACGGTCACGGCGCTCGATTTGTGGCCTTATCGGATCCAGCACTGCATCATCGGATCCAGCACTGCATCAATCGGCGAGCGGTAGGCGGAATCGGTCTGCACATGCCGCAAATCGATCCACGCATTGGCTGCAAGTATTTGCATGATGGTGTCATCGGCGTGTTTTCGATTCGGGTGCAGCCTTGACACTGCATCGAAATTTGTGGCCGCAGTCGCCGAGTTGTTGAACGTGAATATCTGGCAAGGCGCCTGCATCTCGAAGCGCTTGGCGAGCGCACTGAGCTGGTCCGGCTGCAGGAGCGGATGTCCTGCCATGCGATGGCGGAACGGCTGCGGATGCCAAGGATTGAAGGTGGCCCAATCGAGCTTGATCGCTGCCACCTGACAGGCCTCCATGGCGAGTCCCTCCTGATTGCTTCTGGGACGTGTCGGGCTGTTTTTTTTCCCGGCGTTTGTCACCTACCGAATGACTGTCCTTGCGGTGTCGTTGACACGTTGGGCCTGAACCGCTCAGGGATACTTCGTTCGCGGTAGCCCAGGCTCCCTTGACTCAGGCGCAGCAAGCGGGGCTCTCTCACGATCGAGCAGGGCGCTCAATCCATACCGGTCGGGGGCCTCCGGAATTTGCATGCCATCATGCAAGTTCAAATCGTTGTGCGAAACGAAACAGCGGATCGCGAAAGCTCCGAAAAAACCGCATTCTCCCAGCGTCACCACTCGCGCGTAATACGTCTGCAAGTCCGTTTCAGAAGTCACTGGGTGTTGTGGCGTGGCTTGCTCGATTGCGACCGGCCAAGGGTACGCCAACGGTTGGCGTTCGAATGCCGCGCACGAAAAGTCCCGTAACCCTGAACGTCAAGGAACATTGACGTCTGATGATAGACGGCGCAGACTTTTTTTCTGGCGATTGATCGTTGCCGCTCGCTTCTTCCCGCGTAGAGTGGATCGCGAGCATTATTCGTGGCTTGCTGCCGCCGGAAGGCCACACTCTGCACTTGCTTGGCTCGCGTTTCATGACAAATTCTCGCAGCTTCCGAGACCGTATATGAGCTCGGCGACGGAACGAGGCCCTTTTACAATACCGGACCGTGGTGTTGCGACGGTGGAGGTTGAGCGCCGGCATTCCTCAACGCTCAGCTATGACCGGTTCCTGCGCGATTACGTCGCCAAAAATCGCCCGGTGGTTGTGGAAGACGCCGTGACCCTCTGGCCCGCATTGCGCAAGTGGGATCTGGATTTTTTCAAGACGCGATTGGGCGACAAGCTCGTGCACGTCAGCTATGAGGAAAAAATGACGTTCGCGGCTTTCATCGATGGGGTTCGCGCCTCTCGCCCAGATGCGCCTGGCCCGTACATGTATCGCACATTTATTGGACCGCATCTGCCAGAGCTGCTGCCGGATGTCCTGCCCCAAAACGCATACGCGTTTCCGCGTCGATTAGCCAGTCCGCTCATGCCAAAACCGTGGCGTCGACCGGACGGATATCTCAAATTGCTGATTGGCGGAGTCGGCGGCAGCTTTCCCGTTGTCCATTACGACGGGGAGAACATGCACGCAGCGATTACCGAAATCCACGGCGAAAAGAAAGTCCTTCTCTATTCGCCGGAAGACACGCAGTACTTGTACCCACGTCCTACCTTGCCGAACAAAACCTTAATCAAGGATATCGACAACGTCGATCCAACGAGGTTTCCTCTTTTTGAGCGCGCGACCCGGCATGAGACCGTACTGCGCCCAGGGGAAATGGTTTTTGTGCCATCGCGCTGGTGGCACACCGCAAAGGTTCTTACTCCATCGATTTCGGTCTGCCAGAACATGGTCGATGCCTCCAACTGGTTCGGCTACGTGGCCGAGGCCGGAGGCAGCAGCGAAGGGCAGTGGCGGCTGCCCAAGCTGGCGAGACGCTTTCAGCTAACGGCGCTTGGAGTCCTCCTCGACAGACTTGAAAGGCGATCAACGTCGTCGGACATGCTGCCCCTGGAGAACCCACCACATAACGCAAAGCTTGCTCCGCTGACGAGTGCCGAAGCGCAGGACCCCAGCCGGTGGCCGATGCATACGTGGACGGTGGATTAGACCCGACCTGCGTCAGGGCATTTCTTTCCCGACACCCGGAACGACGCCGCGGGCTTTGCGACCCAGACGCAGCAGCGTGGCCTTTGTTCGATCAACTACCGCGTTGCGACCCACCGCCCGGGGACGGAGTCCGACGCGTCGCATCCTTGCGTTGAGGCGATGCGCGTCGGTCCAGATATCGGACCGCGCGGTACGAAATGTGAACGCCAATGTGATGGAAAGCTCCCCACCGGTGGTATGCACCCGGTGCGGTGCAATAAACGGATGATGGACGCCCGTGCCCGGTCGCAGTTCAAACGTCATCGCCTTGGATTCAAATGATGGGGCGTACGGAGGCCGGCCACCGATTCGCGAGAGAAGCAGATCCTTCTCCTCCGCAGTCATGATGTCGGCATCCGCTGGATCCCACAAGTATACGGTTTTGCTACCGCGCACCTGAAGCAGAAAATTCATCTCACGGTCCATGTGATACGGAGTTACCGAGTCCTGCGTCGAGATAAACACGTAGGTGGAATACCAGCTTATTTCGGACTCGAGCGGATCGACCTGAACCGCGATCTCGGCAAGTAATTCTTCGATATGGGGCTTGTACGCAGGGTCGCGCTCCGGGTTGTAAATGCAGATGTAGGCCCGTTGCGCTTCGAAATTATCGAGTACATCGTCAAGCGTCAGATTGTGCCGGTAACGGTCATAGGACGAATCGAAATCGCTGTCACCCGGAATCGCACCGATCCGATAGTGGATCTGTTCGGGTTCCATGCGACGGCATAGCGCAAAAAGAGGTTCGAGCGTGAAAAAGGGATGCGTGGCCAGCGCGTGCTCGAACAAAAAGGGCTTGCGGTTGTAGCAGGCCGTCAGAACATCCGGGTCAAATCGGAGCCAGGGCTTTGCCTCCTGCTGTCCGCGCTCCAGCAGTTCAGCGTAGCGTTTCGCCGAGATGAATTCGCCCAACATCTTTGACGGCTCCACCGGATGGACCGGATTGCCTCACAGCGCGCCCTGCGTACTTTTCCCGGCGATCAGGGCGTGCAACGACTTCCACAGCGGCAGCGCGCGAACGGTGGGCCGACTGCCTTCTCAATCGAATCCGTTGTCAAACACCACGTCGCTGCCACCGGCGCTCGACTGGAACGCGAGCAACCACAAGATAGCACCTTGATCTGGCTGGCCAGTCCAGGTAACACTATAGGTACCCGCTGTGTCGACTTGTCGCACGGCGACCGCCGCTTGGACGCCGCTGCTGCCCGGTAGATGCAGAAAACTCTCGATGACGACAAATCCGTTGTTCGGCACGGCGGTCATTTCCCTTATTCCACCATCGCCCCACCAAAATGCTACCAGCATCGCCGGTCCCGTCGTCGTGACGTTGCCGCTGGTCAGCGTTTCACCGGATTGGGGGTAATTCTCCACCACACCTTGCAATAGGCCAGCATTTCTGACTTCGATGAAGGGAACCGTAATCTCGCCAGTAGGATCGTAGTCTTTGCGGATGCTGATCGTATGGGCCGCCCCCCCCTCGCCAGAAGCGACACATAGCCCATTACGGCAAAGGACCCGCCGTAACCGTTGTAAAAGACTGGTGCACCAAGCTCCGTCCAAATATTCTGGTACGTATCAGTGGGCGAGTTCAGATTGCCGGCATACCCAGCATTGAAAACGATGAGCGAGCTTGAGCCGACTTGCGTCGTGATTGGCTCTGTGACCCCCGGATTTGAGCCATCACCTTCGCCGACCTTAAGCATGGTGTGCGCACCGAGTTGAACCTGCGCCTGCGTGACCTGTGAAGCCGAGCACGCTGCGAGAAGCGCAGCGCACAGGGGGAAACGAAAAAACAAGAATATTCCCATTCGGGCGGTCGGCAACGGCTAAGGCCCAGTCATGTTAGCAGTTCCGTATTGACGTGCCATTGCCGGCTCGGTCAGAAACAGTCCCATGAACCAGTTTCGCGGGTGCGGGCGTACCACTTGCGCTAAAGAGTCTGGGCGCCGACACGATCGGTCGCAACGCGCTGATCACATCGCACACGCTTGCCTGCACATCGAAGGCATGGGTCGCCTCGATCAAACGGCCGACCGCGTCACGGGACCAATCGCGGTCGATCAGCCATTGCCGGCCTTCGCCTGGACCGTCCCACCGACCTTCACAGGCTTTTGCATTAGACCGCACCGCATTCATGCCGGCCTCAGCTATCATCCACAATCAGACTCTTTATCTTTTGCGCTGAACAATGCACCTAAAAGAAACCTCGGCAAGATGCCCCGTCTTGTATACGCCGAGCGATTCCTACAATTCGAAGCCGCTGCTGAAGACTGTCTCGTGGTGATCGCGCCACCAGACGATCAGATCACGCAACGCCTGCGGCGTATTCTCTGCGGGGGGCTGGCCTGCCTGATTGACCTCGTTGACACCGTGGCAGCCGTCGCAGGCACGCACTTCCCCGGGTTGGGTGCTGATCCAGTAGCGTTCGCGCACGACCGGGGTGCCATCGGCGGCCGTGGTCTGCCACGTCATCGCACGTTCAGCCGGCACGATCACCGCCATCGAACCGTCCGCCGCGATCGGCACGCCACCAGCCGGCGCGCCAGCCGCGGGTGGTGGCATGAACGCAAGGGCGGCGGGCTCATGTAGTGGCTCCGCGAGAACGCGACGGCCCGGCCGTGGGTTGTCGATGCCGCCGATGCCGCGAATCAGATCACCTTGAAAAAATTGCGCGTAGGCGATGTCATAGACCTGCCCGGTGTTGCCGATCGTCTGCGTGCCCCCTGGCACATGCAGATTGAACGGTTGCTCACGATCGGCCGAGTCGCGCGTCGTCACGTTGCGGCTGACCATGACCGCGAGCCCTCTTTGCGCAAGGAAGCTCTTGAATTCATCGACATCGACACCTTCCAGCGCAAATGCTTGGACTTCCGGGCTTTCCATCGTGCTCGTGGTCGTCGCCGGCATCGGGCGTGCGCGTACTTCGACCGGCGACAATTCCCACAGGAGGCCGTTGTAGGTTACCAGCACATCCGGGTCGAAGTAGGAGATCGACTTGCTGATGCCAGCGCCAGTCAGCGCCGAGGCAGGTTGCAGGTAGCCCCCGGCGCCGGCGCTGAGTAGCTGCAGGCGGAATTTGTAGCGCGGGTCCGGATTAGCGCGCGTGCCGCCGGGGAGATTGCCAGCCGAACCCGGGTAGTCGGCCCAAGCCGCTACAACCTCGCCGTCTGTGAGGATCAAGGGGTTGCGATAGTGTCCGGTAAAATCGGTCGGCGGGGGGCCGTCGTCGTAGAACGCGGCGGTGCTTCTGGCGGTAAGATAGCTAACGCTCAGTGTATCGGCGCGGGCCTGCGGCGGTGCGGTGATCACCACGATCTGGCCCGAGGCATGGGCATAAAACTCCGGCGCGTCGATTGCGATGTAGCGTCCCGGGGTGTTCGGATCCTCGCGTATCTGCAGCCAGTTCGACGCGGCATTCTGGTTGATGCGTGGCGCGGGATAGTCCGGCGCGCGGAGTTCCTGCAGCGCGCTGTCATTTCTGAAGGTCACATTGATGTAGGACGCCAGCTCGTGACGCCCTACGTGGTTGACCGTTTCCTCCTTGGTGCCGTCCTGATTAACCATCCACGGGAAAAACTCGTTCATGCGGAAACCCCACACATCGGGCGTGTCGCTGAGCAGTTCAGGGAAGAACTCGGCAACGCTGTCAAGCCTGGCGGCATCCTCGGCTTCCGAGGCATAGTTGAAATTACCATAGCCGCCAGCGGCTGCCTGCTGATCGCGCTGCAGGTGGTCCCACCGTGTGAAGATCACTCGCCCGAAACTGTCTACGAACGGATTGAACGAGCCCGATGGTGCGTGTTCCAGCAGGCGCACCGCTCCGGTCGTGCGGTCCAGCTTCCACACGCCGGTCGGCGTCACCGTGGATTCATATTCGTCCTGCTGCGGGTAGAGATAGCGCTGGCGGTTGCGTGGCTGGTCACTGATGAAAACGATGCTGTTGTCCGAAGCGTAGGACGGCTGCACGTTGTTGTAGTCGACTGGCTGGTTTGCCACGCGCGTAATCGATACGGTCTGGCCCTCGCCGAAACCGGTGATCTCGTAGATCTGCCAATACCAGGCTCCCCATTGATATTGTTGGGTCGGCGCGCCGATCACCATGCTGAAAAGTGCCTTGGTACCGTCCCAGCTGATGGCCGGATCGCGCACCCCGATGCTGGTCGCGGCCTGGAAACCGGTCACGCCGTAGCCTGCTTCCTGGGTCAGGTTGCGCAGGCTGGCGTCCGGATAACGGATATACAGGTCGCCGCCGCGACCGGCGCCGCTCATGTCGGCCTCGTGGTTGGCGAAGGTTGATCCGATCGTCGCGAAATCAGCCGGTATCGGCACTTGCGTCACGAACATGATCGGGTTCGGAAGCACCGTGGGTACGGTCGGTTGCGCCGCAGTGGCAGCCACCGAAATCATCGCGGCCGAGGCGGCGAGGCCAAGCACGGCGCAATGCATCCTGATTCTGCAGACGCAGGTTCGCATCGCGCTGTGCTTGATGGGGGCGCCGGCATGTGCGCCAGATTGACTACTGGGTCGATTCGACATGGTCTTCGTCATTCCCAATGGGCTAGCGCTAACCGGCGAATCGGAGCGACTCCTGTTTGTCCCGATGTGGCGCCGCAAGATCGCCGTGGCAAAAAAAAGTCACATCCAGCGGCTTTTGATACGAAAACATTATCAAATTCATTGCCTTCTAATAAGTAGTTTATGCGATTGATGACTTTGCGGTAGTGACGCCGGTCACGGTCCGATTGCCGGGATAGCCGCTAGTGTGTGACGGAGTCATCATTTGAGGGATTGCGAGGATCTCCTCTGCGATCAACGCAGGGCGAACGGCTGCGCTGACGTTGTCGGCAACTCTTCATCGTGTGGTCGCCGCAGCAGGCGTTCGGCGAGCGTCCGGCGCAGCCGGTTGCGCAACGTGGAAGGAGCCAGTGCGATCCAGTCCACGCGGGTACACCAAGTGCTCAGTGTCTTCTTGTAGAAGGCCTCGCTGGCCAAGAAGTCATAAATCCCGCAACCGTCCGCGATGGCTCGCTCGATCGCCTTCAAGTGCATCAGATAACCGGGGCGGTGATGTTTGGTCGGTGCGGAGTAGTCCAGTCCGCCGTTGTAGCAATAGACATTCCGCCGATAAATCAGGTGGTAGTAGTAGCCGAGCATCCAATCTCCCGCATGCAGGCGCGCTAGACGAGGCAATCCGCTCGCGAACGACGTGCGAATCAGCTCGCGATGAAAATGGCGGAAGTAATCATGCTGGAACGCGCCGGCCCGTCCTTTTGCCTGCCAGTGTTTTTGGTGCAGGCTTTCCAAGCCCGCAAACCACTGCAGCGCTGCGCCGACACTGCTCGCGAATTCCAGCCGGATATCGCCATGCGCGGTATACGCGCGCAGTGTGCGGCGTACGTCATAGCGGGTGCTGCTGCTGAGGCAGTGCAAGTAATTCTTTTCGCCGAGGCAGGTCAGATCGATGAAGTAAACCGGCGAGGACTGCGTGCGCCATGCGCTCCAATCGGGCGAAAAGGCTGCATGCACGAAGGCCGCGTGCTGCGAAGCCGGGATGCGCAGCTCGCGGTGACGCAGGCGCGAGTGCGAAAGCCGATGCAGCAGCGCGGCATAGGCCAGGCTTTCATCGCCGGGTCGAGCCAGCAGGCCGCCATACTCGATGGTCAGGTCGTCGAATGCGGCGATGCCGGTTTCCTGCATGTGCACGCCGCCGCCGGCGAACGTGCGCGCGAGGCGCGATTTCGCGATAACGAGCAGTGCGAGCGCCAGCAACCCCTGATCGTCCTCAGCGCGAAACAGCAGCGGCCGAATCGTTGCAGGCAGGGTTGCCAGCCAAGTCGAGACCCACTCCCAACTCGTGAACGGGGAGCTGCCGGCGGTCGCCTCCAGCAAGCGCCAATCCGTTTCGAGTTGGGCGTGATCGCTCGCAGGCATAAGCCGCGCGTCGACAGAATCGATGGGATGCTTCATCCCATCGCGGACTTCTGGGTCAGCGATTGACCATGCTTCCGCGCAGGGCGCATGCGTCCCAGCCACGCGCCGATTTTCGACACGATACGGAATACGGCAAACTTCAGAGTGTCGCCCAGGCGCGACTCGCCGACGGCGCGCGGACGCAACCTTCGACGGCGCAGGAACGCGTTGACACGGTGGACGGACTTGACGCGATAGCCTGGGGCGGAAATGAACGTGATGCTGAAGGAGATCGAAACCTGATTGCCGACCTTGACCCAGTGCGGGGAGGACAGGGGAACCTGCACGCCTATGCCCGGCTTCAGCTCGAACACGCGGCCTTTCTCAGCGAATTCTTCGCGATAAGGCAGGTTGCGCTGGCCGCCGCCGATGATTCGCTCGCGCTCAGGTTCGGTCATGACGGAACGATCGTCGCCGGGCCAGACCCTGATCGTCTTGTCGCCACGGACATGTAGTAGCAGATTATGTTCGAAGTCGGCGTGAAACGGCGTCACCGCATCCGGCGAAGACACGAAGATGAAGGCGCACCGCCGGCTCATGCCGGGTGCCGTCGCATCAATGGCTGCTTTCACCTGATCGAGGCATTCATCGAGCAGCGCCGCGTACTCGGAATCTTGTTCGACATTCTTGAGCACCATCCATGAACCGGACGATTCGATCCGGTGCAGTGTCTCGCTGACGGGCAGGCCGGTCCGCGGCATCTGGGTCGGGTCCTGGTTGACCCCGAGATTGCCCGCGTTGTACTCGACCGAGTGCTCGGGCAGCGATTGCGCCAGTTTTATCAGGCGCGGCAATTGCAGCAGCGGATGATCGACCAGTCGATGTTGCAGATGGAACGGTTCCTTGTCGAAACGCTCACGCATGTCGTGCGTGTCGAACACCAGCCATTCGCGTGGGCCATGCAGCGATGGTTGATCAGGCATGCTGTGCATAGGTACTCCTATCTATAGCATCGCCGTTCTTGTTCCGCCACATGTCGCGCAGACGCGGTCCGTAGCGGACCACCGCACGCGCCATCAAACCCCGACCTGCAAGCAGATGATTGGCGATCATGCGGCGATCCGTCCACAACCGGTTGATCATGAAGTGTTTCGAAGCGGCGCACGAATCCATCCAGGAAATCGCGCCCTCTTGATGGAGGCGGCGCATGTTGAACAACTCAAGCAACACACCCGGCGAATAGCGACCGTATTGCTCATCGTGTGCAATCTTGAATGCAAACGCGCCCTCACCTGCGGTGAAGTTGCACTTCATCGCAATCGGAACGCCATTCAAATCAAGGCTCAGGGCTTGCAGGCGATTTCGTTTCGCCGCCGCGCGGACGATCGCCAAGAAGAACGCGCGATCCTGCTCGTTGGACTGGAATGCGGTACCCTCAACTCTTTTCCAGCCGCTCGCCTCAAGTGCCAGGAAGCGCTCCGCCCAAGTATCGAGGTCGTCTGAATCGGCGAGCACAGTGTAGTTGAGTTCGCCTAGGTCTGCCAGCCGCCGCTCGACGCGGCGCAGTTCCTTCAGGTGCTTGTGCGACACACCGGTTTCCGCTCCAGCGCAAGGGTGGAACAGCGCGCGCTCGTGGCGGCGCGTATGGCAGACCCATCGCTTACGCGCACCGAGTTCGCGCGTCAGCAGCGCGGCGAACGGGCCGTCCGCAGCGACGCCGTTGAACTCGACCAGATGACACGGAGCGCGCGACGATTCCGCCCAGTCGAGCAGCGCCGCGAGTGTCTCGCCGGACTGTCTGCGTGAGATCAGCGGCGTGCGCAGGAAGCAATAATCGTGATTGAGCAGCCTGAGGCAACGCAAGGGCAAACCGCGGCTCGATTTGTGCGTTTCGAACGGAAAGAAACCGGTCAGCACGCCCTGCCGATTGCGCACGCTGACAATCGTCGCCGGCGCCGCGCGTGTCCTCGCCAACGCGGGTACGAGCATCCACGGTTCGTAGAAAATGTTCGGTTCGATGGCATCCCGTGCGAGCGCGTCGATCTCGGCAGCTTGGCGCGCGATCGATGCCCAGTCCGCGGATACGCTGACATCGAAGTGTTCAGACGTACTCATTCCGGTTCGCTCATTCCGGCCGTGCGGCTTGCAATTGTCCGGGTCGGCAGCAACGTTTGTGAAACAGCGAAGGCAGTCCGCTGCGAGCCGTTGCCTATCATCGAACTGAACCCGATCGGAAGCAACGGCGCATGGTGGCATCGACGCGCGGTCACCGCGCCGCCGGCGGCGTGGCGTACGCCCGGTGTTGTGGACACGAAGCAGGTGAAAGTGCATGCTTTGCAATTGGCTTACAGTTGCGGCGAGCGCACTACTCGCGTCGCCCGTGCTTGCACCGGGCCGGAGTTTGAGCGCGGTGCGGGATGGCATATATGGGCGATACGGGGGATTCCGGACAGGGGCGGATTCGCCCTGGCAAGCGACCGCGAATGGCGCATGTCGCGTACCGGCTCGGATTGCTCCCCGTGCTGCGCCGACTGCGCTCTTGGAGCGGCGCCGAGCTGCGCATCTTGGCGTATCACCGTGTTCTCGAGGTCGAGCCAGGGCGTGAATTCGATTTCGATTCGGAGTTGATCAGCGCTTCACCCTCCCGATTCCGCGCGCAGATGGAGTTCGTGCGCGCGCGCATGCGGCCGATGCGGTTCAATGAGCTTATCGAGCTCGTCGATCGGAGCGAGCGCTTGCCTGCGAACGCCCTGATCGTCACCTTTGACGACGGTTACGACGACAACTATCGGATTGCTTTTCCGATTCTGCGCGAGCTCGGTGTGCCGGCAACGTTTTTCGTATCAACAGGGCATATCGACAACGGGCTGCCGTACAACTACGACTGGCTCGTGCACATGATCTGCGTGACCAGGGCTTCGCGCATCGAGATACCGGAGCTGGATTTGCGCGTTGATCTGCCGTCGGCGCAGGCGGCGCGCCAGCGTCTGGCCGCCGACATACTCGATCGCATCAAGTGGCTCGACGACGCGCTCCAGCACGCGATCGTTGCTCGCCTGGAGCAGACTTGGACGATGCCGCGTGCGGAGCATCCCGATTGTCATCCGATGACCTGGTCGCAACTGCGCGAAATGCAGGCGGCGGGCATGGAAATCGGCTCGCATGGTGTCTTTCATCGTATGCTGGCGCTGCTCCCACGTGAGAGCATGCGCGAGGAGCTCGACAATTCCAAGGCTGCGCTCGAGCGTGAACTCGGCGTGCCTGCGCAGGTCTTGTCATATCCTGTCGGCGGACGCAATTCCTACAACGCCGAGGTGATCGCGACCGCCGGACGCACTGGATTCCGCATGGGCTGTACCTATATTGCGGGCACCAACCGCTGGCCGATCGAGGATACCTTCACGCTGCGTCGACTACCGGTCGAGCGCCAAATGAGCCAAGCATGGTTTGCAAGCATGATCTGCTGGCCGGAATTCTTCAGTTATCCGACACGGCGGCCTGTCGATTGGCTGAATTCGAGCTAATCGAACGCAATGTTGTTCATTCTCATTTACATCGCGCTGGTCATCGTGCGGCCCCAGGAATACCCCGGTCTGGTCGAGGCACAATTGCCGCTGTTGCCAGTGGCGCTGGTTTGCGCCGTGACCGCATGGGCTGTCTCCTCGCACAAGTCGCTGCGCGCGCCGCAATATCTTCTGCTCGTCGCGTTTCTCGGCGTCGCGATGCTGTCCGAGGTCGTCAACGGCTGGGCGGGCGGCGCGATTGAGGAGTTCAGCCGATTCGCGCCGAGCGTGGCCGCGTTTGTTGTGCTGGCGAATGCATCATGGACTCGCCGCAGGGTCGTCACTGCGATGGCCGTGATGACGTTGTGCGCCTGCGTGCTTGCCGCGGACGGAGTGCAACAGGCGCACACGGAAGTGGGCTGGACCGGCATGCCGACGGAGCCGGGTGGTCGCATTCAGTACCTAGGAATTTTCAATGATCCGAACGATCTCGGGCTGCTCTTCGTCGGCGTGCTGCCCATGGCGTTCTACCTCAGTAGTCAGGGTGGACTGCTCGGATTGTTGCGGTTGTTCTGGCTGGCGGCAGCGACGCTGCTTCTCTATGGGATCTACCTGACCAGCTCCCGTGGCGCACTGGTCGCGGTCGCATTCATGGCCGGCACTTGGGTCTGGATGCGTCGCGGACTCGTGACTGCGGCGATCATCGGCGGCATCGGCCTCAGCGGGATGACCTTGCTGCCTTCGCGATTGCAGGATATCGATGCAAGCGAATCGTCGGCCGCCGGACGCGTCGATGCGTGGTACGAAGGCCTTCAGATGTTCCAGTCGCAGCCGCTGTTCGGTGTTGGCGCCGGAAATTTCTCCGACTACAACCAGTTGACCGCACACAATTCGTTCGTCCTCGTGCTCGCGGAGACCGGGATCATCGGCTTCACTATCTGGATGGCCTTCGTCGGCTACTGCTTCTGGATGATGTTCACCCTGTACCATCACAATCCTGATCTTGCGGACACGAAAGCTGCCGCGGCCTGGAGGCTAGAGCGCGCCTTGGGCGCTACTCTGTTGATTGCACTCTGCGGTTTTTTTGCCGCCGCGTTCTTCCTCAGCCGAAGTTACGTGATCATTCTCTATTTCATCACGGCGCTCACGGTCGGCGAGTATGCCGGCGCGCGCCAGCGCTTTCCGAGCCTGCCGGAGTTCCGGCTCTGGCACGATGTCGGGCGCTGGCTGATTGTAAGTATCGTCGGCATCATCGCCCTGTATGTAACGGTGAGAGTACTGCTGTGAGCACGCGCTCGCAGGCAATGCGCAACACGCTGTTCTCGTCTGTCGGTATCTATACCGAGTATCTTCTCGGCGTACTCGTCTCGATCATCATCGCCCGCCATCTCGGTCCTTCGGGATTTGGCGCCTACAGTGTGGTGATCTGGCTGACCGCGATCGGCGTCACGACGACGAATTCCGGAACGACCATCGCCGTGATCAAGTTCGTTGCGGAGTTGCGCGGCAGCGGTCGAGATGATCTTGTGCCGGCACTGGTCGGTTATCTGCGCCGCGCGCAGCGCGTTTTTCTCGTTGCAGTGTTGGCGATAGGCGCAGTCGTGTTGTGGTTTGCCGGTCACCGCATCGCGCCAGCCGTCGATCGCCGCCTATTGTTTGCGCTGTTGCCGTTGGCGATCACTTTGCGTGCGCCGTACATGTTCAACATCAGCATCGCGAAGGGCTTCGAGCGCTTCAACACCACGGCAACCATTGCGCTGATCGCGACTCCGATCAATTTCACCATGGTCATCATCGCCTGGGCGCTGCATGCGCCGGTCGAGGGGTTCCTAACGGTATACGCGATCTCAAGCGTGGTGTTCTTTCTGCTGTCCCGGCATCAGGTATCGAAACTTGTGGCGCCCGTTCGAGGGCCGTTGCCGGACGAACTGCTGCGGCGCGTGCGGCGCCACATGCGACTGGTGGCGGCGACGGTTGCGGTGGGCTTCTTTGCCGCCAGCGAAACCGAAGTGTTGTTTCTCAACATCTACCATCAGCCCGCCGGCGCGGGACAATTCAAGGTCGCCTTTCAACTCGCGACCGGCGCAGCCCTGCTCGTCCCCGGTGTTTTCAGCGCGGTGCTGCTGCCGCTGATGTCAAAAGCGCTGAGCGAGGGCAAGGCCATCGCAGCGCGCCGTTTCGTTGCTTCGACGACCTATCTGACCCTGTTCGCAGCACCGCTGATCGGTTTCGGACTCGTGTTTGGCGGCGCCACGATCAGTGCGCTGTACGGCAAGGCCTACGCTCCGGCTGGCCCGGTTCTTGCTGGATGTCTGTTCGCCGCCTCGATCCTGACGCATCTCGCAAGCGGCGCAGAGCTTGCTGTTGAGTGCGGACCATCAGCACAGCATCCTCGCGCGCACGATTTTCTGCGGCTTGCTAAAGGTGATTCTCGACGTGATCCTGATCCAACGCCATGGCTTGCAAGGTGCGCTCGCTGCTTACGTCAGCATCGCCGTGGTCAGCATGATCACCACGATGATCCTCGCCTTGCGTGTGAGTGGCGGAAGTCTGCCTTGGGGCAGGCTGGGTCGGGTGCTGCTCGCCTTGATGGTCGCAAGCGCAATCGCGTTCCCGTTGCGCGGTCTCGCCCTGCCGCTGGTGGCAATGCTTGGCGGTGGCGCGCTGCTCACCGTGCTATACGCTGTCCTGACGATTGTTCTGGGGTGCTGGAGTCTTGCCGATATCGATTACCTGAAAAGTCTGCATAGCCGCTTCGCCGCGGAGAGACCCGCAGTACTCGCGCATCTGCTGGACTGGGCCGGCGCGCGCGCGGCCAAGGATTATCTGTGAGCACTCTGTACGAACGTCTGTTCAGGCATGTGTTGTTTCCGCTCTACGAGTCCGGATTGTGCCGACGCAAGACCTTGCGCTATCTGGCCCAATACGAACGCAACCAGTGGCTCGCGCCCGAGCAGATCATGGCCCTTCGATGGCGCAAGCTCAAGCAATTGATCGAGTACTGCCATCGCGAGGTGCCGTACTACCGCACGCGCTGGAGCGAACTCGGCATGGCGCCGGGCGACATCCGCAACTTGGACGATTACGCGCGCTTGCCGCTGCTGACCAAGGCCGACATCCGCGCCCATCCAGATGAGTTGACTGCCGCCTCGTGGCGCGGACGCCTGCTCTACAAGGCGACTGGAGGATCCACGGGCGATCCACTGAGGTTCGGCTATACGCGCGAAAGCCACGAGCGTCGTACGGCGGTGATGTGGCGCGGCTATCGCTGGGCCGGAGCGCGCATGGGTCGGCGCACACTGTATCTATGGGGCGGTGCGGTCGGTGAACCGACGCGTGCGCAATTGCGCAAGGAGCACTGGTTTCACACCGCGTTCGGCCGCCGCATGCTCGATTCGTTTCTGATGAGCGAATCCAACATGGCCGACTATGCGCAGGCGATCGACAGCTATCGCCCCGAAATCATCGTCGCCTACGTCGGCCCGCTGGTGCGGCTCGCACAATGGCTGCTCGCTACCGGCCGCTGCGTCCACCGTCCGCAATCGATCCTCGGCGCCGCTGAGGCCCTGCACGAGCATCAGCGCGAGATCATCGAGCATGCGTTCGGCTGCCCGGCCTACAATACCTATGGCTGCCGCGAATTCATGCTGATCGCCAGCGAATGCGAACAGCGCAACGGCCTGCACGTCAATGCTGATCATCTGCTGGTCGAGACCGCTGCCGCGGCTGGCGATGCTGCCGCGGCCGGCGATGTCGTGATGACCGACCTGCACAACTACGGCATGCCGTTCATCCGTTATGTCAACGGCGACCTCGCAACACCTGCGGGGGGCGACTGCGCCTGCGGCCGCGGCCTGCCGCTGCTGCAGCGCGTCGATGGCCGCAGGCTCGACGCAATCCGCACGCGCGACGGGCATTTCCTGCCCGGCGAGTTTTTTCCGCACATGCTGAAGGACGTGGCTGGTCTGCGCCGGTTCCAGGTCGTGCAGCGTTCGCCGGATTCCCTCGATATCAGCCTCGTGCGGGGCGCGGAATTCGACGCCTCCGCGCTGGACTACATCCGCCGCGAGATCGGCAAGGTGCTCGGTGGCACGATCAACGTGAAGTTCGACTTCGTCGAGGACATTCCGGTCGCTGCGAACGGCAAGTTTCGAGTCACGCGCTGCGAGCTTCCCAACGAGTTTGGGTCCCGTCCGTGAATATTGTTCACGTCGTCGAGAACCTCAATCGTGGCGGCCTCGAGCGCGTGGTAATTAACCTTGTGATCGCGCAGCGCGACAGCGGACACGCCTGTCGCGTCATATGTGTGCACGAACTTGGATCACTCGCGCCCGAGCTTATCGACCGCGGTGTGCGAGTCGACATTTGCGCCAAGCGCGATGGCACCGACCTGCGCGCGCTGCGCAGGATGCGCCAACTGCTCCGCCAGGACCGTGTGGAAGTTCTGCATTCGCACAACATCATCGCGCACGATTACGCAGTGCTCGCCGCGGCAGGCCTGCGTGTGCGTTGCGTAATCAATACGCGGCACGGCATGGGCGATGCTCCGAGCGGAAGCGGGCGCGCATGGCTTTACCGGCAGATCATGCACTGGACCGACAACGTGGTCGCGGTATGCGAAGCGGCGCGCAACGATCTGATCGAGCGCGGGCGGCTGCCGGTCTCGAAGGTCATCGCGGTGCCGAACGGCATTGACATCGGTCCGTTCAGTCCGGCATCCGCTACCGCGCGACGGCGACTGGCGCAGATGCTAGACGTGCCCGCATCCACACGCGTGATCGGTTTTGTCGGCAGACTCAACTGGGCGAAGGATCTTCCGACCCTGATCGCCGCGTTCGCCGTGCTACACGCACAGAGGCCCGACACTGTGCTGGTTCTTGTCGGTGACGGCAGTCTGCGTGTCAAACTGGAGGAATGCGCCTCCGCTGCCGGTATTGCCGCGCGCGTCAAGTTCCTCGGCGACCGTAGCGACGTGCGCGATTTGTTGCCGGGTTTTCATCTGTTTGCGATGTCGTCGGTGACCGAGGGCTATTCGATGGCCCTGCTCGAAGCCTGCGCGGCGGGGCTGCCGATCGTCGCAACCGATGTCGGCGGAAATGCCGAGATCGTGCACGACGGTATCAATGGACGCATCGTGCGGTCACGCGACGCGCCGGCATTTGCGGCGGCGCTGCACGAGGTCCTCCAGGATGCCGACCGCGCCGACGCAATGGGGCTGGCCGGACGTGCATGGGTGATTGAGC
>CAVZIT010000007.1:0-130101 GCA_963775445.1 uncultured Gammaproteobacteria bacterium
AAAGAGTCGCCCGGTGCGCTGCTAGAATCACGGTTTCATCCGTGTGCCAATCTATGCCCGTCATGGCGAACAAGACGCGACCCGGCATAGCAACCCACTATCTTCGCTACACGATCGGCAACGTGCTCGTCATGGTGGCGGGATTCGTGTCGTTTCCGATCATGACCCGCTTGCTGGACAACACCCAGTACGGCATTTTCGGGTACTTCGACAGTTGGCTGCTGATCCTGGCCGGCGTATTCAAGCTCGGTTCCCAGCACTCGATCGTGCGCTTCTATCCGCATCGCGGCGGCGAGGGTGCCATGGCCCGATACGGCGCCAATTTCGTGATTGCTGCCGTTTCTGTCGCAGCTTGCGGGTTATGGATGTTGGCGTTGGTGGCGTTCGAGTCTTTTCCCGGAAGCTCGAACCCGCCGCACGCATGGCGCGGTGCTGGATTGTACTGTTGCTGCTGCTGCCGACGATGTGGAACAGCTACTGTCGGCTCGGTGCTGTTCGCCGAGGAACGCTCCGACTTGAGTGTTCGCGTCAACGTCGGATCGCGCTGGCTGGAAGTGTTTTCGCCATCCTCGGCATCATTTATTTCCTCGATCGCAGTGCGCTCGGCGTATACATCGCGCGGCTGGGTGTGGCGATCGTGGTGGCGTTGTGGTTGACCGTATGGTTGTGGCGGCGACGCATTCCGATGCACTGGCGCGATCGCGACAATGCCGCGAGCTGGTTCGAGGGCATGCGTTACGGCGTGCCGATGATGGCCAACGAACTCTCCGCGGTGGTCGCTGTCTTTTGTCGATCGTCTTATGTTGCGCCACATGCTCGGCGCCTTCGCCCCGGTCGGCGTTTACACCATCGGCTATGGCCTGGCGATGAATATCAGCAGTATGCTGCATGGTGCGCTGGATGCCGCCTATACCCAGGTCAGCGTGCGTCAGTTCGAGACCGAGGGGCCGGCAGCAGTGGTGCGCACCAAGCGCGCGGTACTGCATATTCTGGTCTATGTGGTCGTTGCGATGCTTGTCGGGTTGGGCACGGTCGGCTCGGACGCGTTGCTGCTGTTGGCAGGCCACGACCAAGGCGGCTTCGGCGCCGGTGTTCGTGCTGATCGGCATCAACTACATGTTCAGTGGACTATTTGGCATCTGTGCGCTGCCGGCCTTGACGCTGCACAAGCGCTCGCGCCACGATTTTTTCGATTACTTTCGGCGCCGCATTGCTCAATATCGCGCTGAATCTGGTGTGGATTCCGCGCTTCGGCGTCATGGGGGCGGTGTACGCCACCATTCGCCAGTTCCATCGCGATTGAACATTGCGCAGATACATGATGTGCCCACGCGAACTTGCGCGCACTGCCGGATGGCCGTGCCACGCTGGTGGCATGCATGCTCGGTGCTGCTGGCTGTGGCTCATCGCCCATTTTTCCGATCTGTTCGGGATCACGTCGCATCTGGGCCGGCTGGTGGTGATGGCCGCATTGATGCTGGTGATATACGCATTGCCGGCGCTGGGACTGGATCGCCATCTGCGGCGATACGCTGGTCGCTCAATGGAACAAGCGTCGCGGAGGCTTTGCTTGAGAGGCAGGCGGCTGCCGAGGTATTTCGAAAATAAGGTTTATCGACGTACCCTGTCGCAATGCTGCACTTGCTCCTTTCACCATTAAGTCTAGGGCTGCTGATTGCGCTGTTGCTGGCGCTCGCCTGGCGATGGCTGCCGCGCTGGTCGCGATATACGGCGCTCGTCGGCGAATTTGCATTGCTCGTGGTCATGGCGCCGCTGGGCGCCAACATCCTGGTATCCCTGATCGAGTCGAGAGTGCCTCCGGTCCAAGCGTGCAAGCCACCGACGCCGATCGTGATTGTCGTGCTTTCCGGCGGCGCGGAGTGGGCGCCGAGTTCGGCTGATGATTTTTCCGCATTGGAGATGTCGAGTCTGCGGCGATTGTTTGCCGCAGTCGCGCTATGGCGCCACACGCCGGATGCGCAGCTGGTGATCGTGGGCGGCGGTGGCAAAGTTCCTGATAGCGTGGTGCTGGCGCAACTCGCGCAACGACTCGGCGTACCAGCCGATGCGATTCGCACCGAACAGCGGTCGCGAACCACTTGGGAGAACGCATGGAATCTCGCGGCGGATATGCCGCACTTGCCGAAACGGATATGGCTGGTCAGTTCCGCCCTGCATCTGCCGCGAGCGCTTTTCGCGTTTCGTTCAGCCGGCTTCGAACCCTGCGCCTATTCCAGCGGCTCGCTCTACGAAGGGCCGGGAGGATTGGGTTATTTCGTGCCGCAAAGCTCGTCGTTGATCAAGGCGGAAGAATCAATCCACGAGCTTGTCGGAAGTATTGTCTACAGGCTGCGAGCAAGACGCACCCTTTCCACACGCGCGAAACACTGAGCCTCACTGCGCAACCCACTAGAACCGGTGGCGCCGTGTGGACACCAACAGCATCACGCCGAAGCATACGATGCGTCCTTTTCCGGGAGGTTGCCGTCTCCGTTCACATGGTGAGCACATTCACACTGGCAGCGTTGTCTGTAGAATCCGCGGGGGCCTGCGCAGGGTCGGGTCTGTACTTGGACGTGAGAACTCGATGTTGCCATCCTTTTTGAATTTGTTGTGGCGGCCTTCGGAGTACGCGGAATCGGCGTGCAGCGGAGTGCCGGCGTGAAGGTCGAGAAACCCATATTCATTGTCGGTGTGGGACGGAGCGGATCGAGCATCTTTCATCGGATGTTTGCGGACCACCCTCGTGTCGCCTGGTTATCGGTGCTGTGTGATCACTACCCCGATAAACCGGGTCGAAACCGGGCGCTGATGAAGGGAGTCGATGCGCCAGCCATCGGCCCGCTGCTCAAGCGGAAGTTCGGTCCGGCGGAGTGCTATGGGTTCTGGAATCATCATTTCCGCGGGTTCGCCCGTCCGTGCCGTGATCTCGTGGCGGGCGATGTCACGGAAGCCGTCAGGGATCGATTGTCCCGAACGATGCCCCAGCTCACGACAGCCAATGCGAAACCGGCTGCTTCTCAAGATCACCGGCTGGCCCCGACTTGGCTTTCTGCAAGAGATCTTTCCGGACGCAAGATTCATACATATCTATCGGGATGGACGGGCGGTGGTCAATTCGCTGCTGGAGGTGCCGTTCTGGTGGGGATGGCGGGGACCGCAGCAGATGGCGGCACGGTGAGCTCAGCGAATCCCAGCACGAGGAGTGGAACCGACATGGACAGTCCTTCGTCGCTTTGGCTGCAATCGAGTGGAAAATCCTGATGGAAGCCATGGAAGTGGCGAAGCGATCCGTGGCGCCGGAGAACTTGCTTGAAATCCGATACGAGGATTTCGCCGTCGATCCCGTTGCCACGTTCAGGAAGACCATGAAGTTCTGTGACTTGGAGTCGTCGGACCGGTTTGAGCGTTCGCTTCGTGGTTATAAGGTGACGACGACCAACGACAAGTGGAAAAAGGACCTGACCGGCGATCAGCAGGTGATTCTCGAATCCGTATTGGGTGAGTCGCTTTCGAGGTACGGATATCGATAGCTGGGGCGCGCTCGGCTTGGCTCGTGGAGCTACGGAACAGGGGAGCTGTGTCTGTCGCGCTGGCGAGGCGCAATATGAATTTGATCGCCGCGTTGGAGCAGCGACGCATAGATCGGCAGCAGCCCACGGCCTATGGCCTCCCAGCCGTAATTTCAGTTCGGCCGTCCGGCGCGCAGCGCTTCCCAAACGCGAAATTTCGGTTGGCGCGGAAAGCAGATGCACGACCGCGTCGGCGAAGTCTTCAGCGGTATCCGCAAAAACCGCGTTCACGCCATGCTCCAGCCCGATGCCTTCAGCACCAATGGTGGTGGTGACAATGGCTTTTCCCAACGCCATTGCTTCCAGCACTTTCAGACGAGTCCCGCTGCCTGCCCGCAACGGGACGACGTAAATCGCAGACTCCTGCACGGCCGGGCGTACATCGGCCACGAACCCGGCAAGCCTTACCTGCGATTTCACCGCCGCGGGAACCTGGAGACCGTCGGATTTGCCGATCAGAACGAATCGGGCATCGGGTCGCTCGGCGAGGATTCGGGGAAACACATCGGCGAGAAACCACTGCACTCCATCGCGATTCGGGAACCAGCCCATCTGGCCGACGAACACCAGTTGCGCGGGTTCGCGCGGTTCTCCGCCAGCCGGGCGGTTGGCTTCGAGATCGACGCCATTCGGCACGACATGCATCGGGGTTTCCGGTGCCAGCAACCGCAATTGTTCCGCATCGGTTGTCGAACAGGCGAGCACGGCATCGGCGCGGCGGCAGGCGTCGCGCTCGAAATCGCGCAGGCGTGGTAATTGCGTGCGCAGGAACGCGCGCACCGCCGGGCGCCCTTCGATACCGATACGCGCTTTCAGCAATGCGTGCTCGACATTGTGCGCATTCATCACGATCGGCAGCGCTGCCGGGACGAGATCGGCATGCGCCATCAAGGGCAACATGTCGACATGCACCAGATCGAAATTGCCGACGATTTCCGCCAACCGTGCACGCAATGCCGGTATCGCGTATTTCGTTGCAATGAATGGCGTTCGCGACAGCAGGCTTCGCGCCAGCGTGCGGCCAAGCGCCAGGCGTGAGCGTTCGCCGGGAATGGTGAAGGTCTCGAAGCCCGCGAGCATTTCGCGCAATGGACCAGTATCCGCGCAAGCGTCGTCGCGGCGCGCACAACTGAGCAGATGTACGTCGTGCGTCGCGGCCAGTGCGCGCAGCAGGTGAAACGCGCGCAACTGGTGACCCTCCCGGGGCGGGTACGGCACCCTGCTGGTCAGTGCAAGAATGCGTGCCATCAGTGTTTCTTCCAGAGGCCGCGTGGATCGAGAGCCAGGCAGGCAGGCAGGGACAGCAGGGCAGCGGCATTGAGCATCACGAACGTGCCAGCGGTTCGCAACAATGGCGCGCGCGCGGCGATGCCTGGCCACGCCAACGCGATCGCGGCGCCGGCGTATGCGAGGATCTGTGCAATGAATGCACCGCGGTACAACAAGCCCGGTGCGCGCATCGATGCGAGGAACAGGAGGATCAGTGCCCAAGGCACAATCAAACGCAGCAGCTTGTGCGAACACCAGGCGAAGAACACCGGATTGGTGAATGGGTTCAGCAATCGTGGCAGGCGTGCCATCAGTTGCCAGTTGCCGGCCAGTGTGCGCAGCTTGCGCCGGAACTCGTCGCCTTCGCTGGCGCTGGCGCTGTCCCGGGCGATCGCTTCGCGCGCCATCCACACCCTCCGCCCGGCAAACACCGCAGCCAACGGCAAAAACATGTCATCGAGGATCGTGCCCGCCGGCATCGGTACGATCAATTCGCGACGCATGGCGTAAATGGCACCGCTGACACCATGCAACCAACCCAGGCGCGCCTCGCCCTCTCGCAAGGCTTTTTCCATGCGCCAATACAGACCGATGTCAGCTTGTCGCGCGTCCGCAGCGGACTCATCAACGATCACCAGTTCGCCGCTGACTACGCCGACCTCGGGATCGGCAAACGGTTCGACCATCCTGCGCAGTGCCTGTGGCGCGTAGCGTTGACGTGCATCGGCAAACGCAACGAGTTCAGTGGTTGTTTCACCGAGCCCGGCATTCAACGCCGCTGCCTTGCCTTCATTACGGGCGAGCGACAACACCCGCACACGCGGATCGTCGATCGCGGCGTTCCGGGCAGTGCCGTCGGTGCTGCCGTCGTTGACCACCAGCACGTGCAGATTCTCCGCCGGGTAATCCTGCGCCAGCACATCGCGCACGCGCTCAGCGATGCGTTGCTCCTCGTTGTACGCGGCGATGATCACGGTCAGCGGCGGCGTGGCTGGAGCGTTCGACCGGCATGCTGCCGAATTTTTTCGCCAATGCGACGACCAGCAAAGGATAGAGTACGTATGCGTACGCGATCAGCGTCAGTGCGATCCAGAACACCCACACGCTCATCGCGCCAGCAGGCCTGCGCGTAGCTTTTGGTAACGGTCGTTGCCGAGCATCCTTTTGGGCAACGCCAGTGCTCTATAGCGCAGACGCGCCATGCGGGGGCGCAATCCTCGCCATTGCACCAGCGCGGCGAAATCCTCGAGCGGCAATTCGCGCGTCACCGCGATGCGCTCGTAGGAATCGCCCGAACGGCGTCCCCGGTTCACTCCCGGGACAGACGTCAACACATGGCGATAGCCCAGCAACATGGCGGCTTCCCGCTCGCGTTCACCTCCGCGCCCGCCAGGTAGTGCCAGAGCGTCCACCGGCGTGCTTCCCAGCGATTCCAACCGGCACTTGCTGTCGATCAGTTCGGAATCGAGCGCGGCCCTGTCCAGGTCTTCCAGAAAGCGATGCGTGCGACCGTGCGACTGCACGCCCATGCCGGCAGCAACCAAAGCACCGACATCGTCTGCCGCCAGCATCCCCGGCTGGCCGATGAAATCGGTGGTGATGAAGAACTCGGCTACCATGCCGCGTTCAATCAGCAGGGGCAGCGCGATTTCACGATTCGAAATGTCGCCGTCGTCGAAGCTGATCACGATTCGCTTGTCAGCACCGCGAACTGCAATGTCGTCGAGACGCACGCTGCAATAACCGTTCGCACACAACCAGTCGAGCTGGCGCTCGAAATCACCGGGTTTCACGCTGTAAACCGGATCAAAGCGACCACGCGAAGTGCCATTCGCATGCAATCCGTGATACATCAGGATCGGCAACATCAGGCGCTTCATTTCGCGCGCAGCCAATCAAGAATTCCGCTGGTCTCACTGAAGAACAGCGCGCGCGAAAAATTTCCGAATGGCGAATGAAAACGCGATTCATGGACATTGTAGCGGCGTAATCGGTAGGGATCGACGCCCGGACGATTGACGCCTTCGATGGTAGTTACCGCCGTGGAGAATCCAGCGTCGCGCACCAGTGCAACGTCGCGGTCGGTGAAGTCTTCCGCACCGCCGTTCGGGTACGCGAAATGCCGTGGATAGGCAATATTTTCGCTGACGGCGTCGCGTGATTGCTCGATTTCGGCGCGCGCCGCATCTGTCGTCGATGCGACTGAGGATCGTGTGGTGCACCGTGTGCGCCCCGATTTCCACCCCGGCTTCATGCAGACGCCGGGCGGCGGCCCAGTCGAGCATTTCGGGCGTGTCCGATCCGATCTTCGTTGCGCCCAAGCGGGTGCAAATCATTCCCACCTGCTTGTCCAGCGCGTCGGCAGGGAGGCGCTTAAGCTTCGCACCGATATCGGCAAGGAAGCGTGCCGCGGTCTTGTCATTTTCGATTGTCCATATGCCCAGCGCGAGATCCTCCAGATCGAGTCGGTCGACCTGCCTTCTCGCGACCGCCCATGCCAAGCGGTATGCCCAGATGGGTTCACCGCCGATGTGGGCGGTGGCCAGATATACGACACTGGCGGGAATCCCTGCTCGCGTGTCCAGCAGTGCCAGATTGTCCCGATACCCATCGTCGAAGGTCAACGCATAGTGGGTGCCCGCATCAGCGGCACGCGAGTTTGGCCAGTCCCGTATCGAGTCCGACAAGTCGGTCGCCACGTCGAAGCCACCGCACGATTTTTGCGTAACTCGAGAGCGTGATGGAGAGCGGATACGGATCGGTTTCGTCGCGAATGCGGTGGAACATGAGGATAGCGAGGCCGGGGCCGCACCACCGGCGATAAAGTCTGTCCGGCCCGCCGTAATGACATGCGAGGGCGATCGTCCAGCGCAACAGGCGGCGCAGCCGCTCAGCCACTTGCCGGCACGCGCGCGACTTTCGGGCCGGCCGAAGCGGGCGTGGTGGGTGCAGAAACAGGCGCAATGGCTGATGGGCCGTCGCGTTCGGCAACTGCCAGATCGCGGGCCTTGAGGGTCAGGCCGACAAAAACCCAGAAGTAGCCGATCATCTGGGTATAGGTGAAACGGTCGCCCCAGAAATTGCCGATCACCAGCGCCAGCCATGCGCCGATCATGCCCAAACCCAACGCATAGCCCAAGCTGCCTGTAGGCGACTCGCGCAGCGCGCGCCACGAAGCGCGCAGAATGCTGAGCAGCAAACCGACGAGTATCAAGAGGCCGATCGATCCCTGTTCGGCGAGCGAACGCATGAACAGATTGTGGGTGTCCTTCTTGTAGGGATTGACATCGGTGAACGTTTCATTACCAACCCCTACAATCGGGATGCTCGGAAAAAATCCCCCAAGCCACATCCCAGTAATTGGTAGCGCAAATCCGTGCTCTCATCGGCTTGTGCTCCTTCGAGTGGGTGCTGTCAAGCGCTCGGTCACCGCCTGTGGCAATAGCGGCGGGACGATAATGGCCGCAAGGACCAGCGGCACGATCATTTTCCAGCGCCCCGCCACAGCAGCAGGATCGATATCGCGCCGACCAGAATGGTGACGTAGGCGGTACGCGAGTAGGCCCAAAGCACCCCAAGAACCATGCAGGTGATCCCGCCCAGCAGCAATGCACGCCAGGTTTTGGACAGTTTGGCCGCAAACAGCAGGGCGAACAGCATCAAGCGCCATGGTGACGCAGAAGGACGCATATTCATTGGCGCCGAGCCAGGAGAACGTCCCTGAAATTCGCAGCGCATCATTGTAATGCCAACTGCTGACGCTCTCGTGCTCGTACCAGGTCACGCGCAGAATGTAGGGCAGCGGCAGGATCATCATCAGCACCACGCGCTTGAGTGTGCTCCAGTCGGTCACGCTCATCTGCACGAGAAAAATGATCATCACGCCGAGCATCGAGTCCTTGAGGACGTTGAACCGATTGGCCGAATCTTCGGGAACGTTTGCGTACCCGATCCACAAGGTCACGAACGACCAGATCACATACAGCAGTACCCAGCGATGCACGGTGCTCCAGTGGGTAAGGCGTCCGCCGCAGTACCATGCACCGATCAGCGAAAGCGCAAAACCGATGTTGAGGAAATTGAAGCCGCCGCCGAGGTTGGGCATGTAACCGGTTTGCAGATTCTGCAACGGCAAAAAGAACAGAAACGCATACAGTGGCCAGTTGTGGCGCCCGCTGACCGACGACACGGCTTCGATGGAGGCAGTGGGTGACACTGTCGTCGTGCGTCCATGGATTCCGACCGGTCTGCGAGCGGCTGGAGCAGCACCGCGGCGCTCGCGCTGCTCGGCGACCGGCCGTCTGTCATGCAACGGAACGGCCATGGCCTGTCTCCTGCAGATTCCGGTAAAGCTCGGCGTATTGCACCGCCATGCGGTTACCGAGTAGTGGGCTTTGACGTGGCGACGTGCAGCATGATCAATGCCACGATGCTTCAATGCCTCGCGCATCGCGGCGACCAGCGCAGGGTTATCGCCCTGGGGGACCAGTTTACCCATATCACTACCGGCTAGCAGGTGCGGGATTTCGCCGATGGCGGACGCGACCACGGGACGCGCGCACGCCATGGCTTCGAGTACAGCGAGCGGCATGCCCTCCGTCAAGGACGGCAACACGAAACAATCGAGCATCGGATAAATGCGATCGGTATCGGTGCGCGCTCCGGTGAAGCGTACCCGTTCACCCATGCCTGCGGCCTTGGCCTGCGCCTCCAGGGCCGCGCGTTGCGGACCATCCCCAACCAGCAGCAGGGCTGCATCCAATCCTTCGCCGACGAGCACGCCGATCGCATCGACAAGAGCCGCCAGGTTTTTCTCCGGAGCGAGCCGTGCAACGCTGCCGAACAGAAACGACGAGGCCGGCAGATCGAACTCGCTCCTTGCGAGCGGGGTGGTTCTCGGCATGAAGCGGTCGGTATCCACGCCATTGGCGATTGCACAGACCCGAGTTGGCTTGATTCCGGCGCGTTCGAGCACGCTACGCAGCGCATCGGCGACGACGACCACGCGATCGAAGCGGCGCAGCAATGTCAATTCCAGGCGCTTGTACAAACGCAGCGCGCCACTGGTTTCGACCCACCCATGCACCGTGGCGACCAGCGGAGTGCGCGTACGCCGCGCGGCGAGCCACGCGTAGAACGCGCTTTTGTAGTCGTGGACATGCAACACCGCGTCCGGTGCGGCACGCAGTTGATCTTTCATGCCGCGCAGTGTCGCCAGATCAAACCGCCCGCGACAGGGTAGCAAGTGCGCATCCATCGCAAGTTCGCGCGCGCGCTCGTACAGAAGCTGCTCGCTCAGTCTGATAGTTTTCGATGCAAAGCATGCGGCTGTTGACGCCCACATCAGGCAGCGTCTGGTTCAGGGCGAGGACGACATGGTCGGCACCATACAATCCGGCGCTGGAGCGAACCTGCAGAACGTCAGGCGAGCATGTCTGGTCGTCTGGCCGTGATTCCCGATAAAGGTTTTGAAAAGCGGCTGCCATCTTCGCAAGCGAAAATTCGGCCAGGACCCGTTCGCGCGCGGTCTCACCGCAGTGACCGCGCAAATGCTGGATCGCGCGCCAACGCTCCAATGCGGTACTGAGCGCGACCGGATCGCCTGCCGGCACCAGCAAGCCGGTACGTCCATCATCGATCAGTTCGAGATTGCCACCGACGTCGGTGGCTACCACGGGAAGTCCACAGGCCATCGCTTCCAGGATCGCATTGGACATGCCCTCGGTGGCTGACGCCAGCGAAAAGGCATCCAGCGTCGACAGCAACGACGCCACATCGCTGACGTCGCCGTAAAGCGCGGACTTTCGCTGCCGATACCGGCTGCGGCGATATGCGCTTCCAGATCGGCGCGCAACGGACCATCGCCGATGAGCAACAAACGTGCATGCGGTATCTTGCGTTGCAGATCGGCAAATGCGGCGAATCAGATCGCAGTGACGTTTGACGGTGGTCATGGCTCGCTACGCAACCGATCAGGAATTCATCTGCGCCAAACCCAAGTTCGCGCGCGCAATTCCGCGCGGCGCGCGCATCCGCCGGCCGGAAGTGTTCTACGTCAACGCCGTTGGGAATACATTGCATGCGGGAACGTGGAGCGCTCTCGTGGCGCACCAAGGACTCCAGAATCGCCTCTGCCGGCGCAACGATACGGTCATACCGACTATTGAGGAATCGAAAGAGCATGCGCAAACTCGGACTTTTCTGGAATCCGGTGTCGCGCCGATTGGAGACACGAGCGGCGTTCAACGAACCGCGCGGTAACAATGCGTTTAGCACGTCGGATTTTTCGTGTTGCGACTGGATGACATGAAAATCGTGTGCGTCGCACGAGTCTGCGCAGCGTCCAGTACGCCCGCCACCCGGAAATACCGTAAATCGCACCGCACAGGCTCATACATCATGCGCATGCGTGGAGAATGCAATGTCGGCGTGCAATCTGTTCGGCGCCTTTCGGTTCCCGACAGAGTTGCACGAGCGTAATGCGAATAGTGTTCAGCGGTAGCAGGCCGAGAAGATTGCGCAAAAAGCGCTCACTGCCGCCGGGTTCCAGGATCGCGGTGTCGGTTAATACCAATAGCCGCAGGCGCCCTTCGGGTATCGCCGCGCCCGTGACCAGGACGCCATCAACGCTTGTAGCTGAGCACGAAAAACACGAGGTTTTCGTTGTAGCCTTGATCGGCCGCAGTGCTGGTGCGTTGATCGTGCGTCACATTGAGGCGCCAGCTCCAGTGCTGCGAAATCTGTTGGGTGACGTAGGGTCCATAGCTCAGGATCTCATCGCGCCGGTCAATCGAGGTGTATCGGCTCGTCTCCTCACCGGCGGCGAAGCCCAGCGTCCAGTTTGGACCAAGGAGGTAATCGATGCTGGCGCTGCCGCCGTGAGCGGTTTCATTACGATCCGGTTCGTTGTCGTAGCTTTGCCGGCGATAGTACGGCGCTACGCGCAGCGAGACCCGCTGCCCATTGAACGCGTAGCTGGCATCGACGCGATTCTCCAGAAATACCTGCGGCGTGATCTGGTTGTTGCCGTTCGTGATACTGCTGATGTTGCTGCCGATCTGGGTCGGATCGACGACAAGGTCCTGGGTGGCATCGCCGAACTGGCGTGCCAGTCCCAGGCCGAACGTACTGCGCGCGCTGGCCTGCCAGTCGACATTCGCGCGCGCGAGTACGCCGGACTGATCCGGCAAGCCGCGGGCAAACGTGAAGTCCGACCAGCCGAGCGCCGCATCGATATTGAAATGGGCGAGCTTGCTGACATAGCGGCCAAACAACTTGTAGCTGTCGTAGTTCGCGCCGGTCGCTATCTGGTCGCTGGCGGTCCCCTGATCGAACGCAACGTGCTCGATTTCGAGATTGCCGGAAATCTGATCGGTCGGATTCAGATCCTTCAATGCGCGAAGCGCAGCAAAGCCGCGCTGCGAGTTGAATTCCTTGGTTTTTGATGCCGCGCTGTCGATGTAGCGAAGCTCGGCCTGCCCACGCACTGTCTCCCCAAGCCGAAAGCTGAGGGTCGGACCTGCGGCAAACACATTGGTCTGTTGGAGATTCGTGGGCGTGTTGCGCGAAAGCGTATTTACCGGTTGCTCGCTGGCGTAGTCCTCGACCGAGAATGCCAGGCGCTGCGGCGCGATGACCCAGTTGAACAAGCCGGAAAGCTGTCCACGGAACTCGTTGCCGAACGCACCCTGCAGATAATCCCGATATTCGATTCGGCCGGCAGCGCGCGCCTGGACGGTCGAACCTACCTGATTGAAGCTGAAGTCGATGCCCGGAATCAATACATTCTGGCTGACCGGATCGTCCGCACTCAGGTTGATGTTGTCGCTGTGTTCGATACCAAGATCAATGGAATAGTCAAGCTGCACGGCGCCGACCGACTGCATGGATAGCACGAGTCCGAAGCCGACAGCCGAGACGAGGATCTTGCGATTCAACATGCGTTTCCCCTTCGGCAACGGCGTCATGTTCATGGCGCCTGATTGAACACCACGCCGGCAAGCTTTTCCGGATCGAAGTTCGCGGCTGCCTGGTTGATCGCAGCGGGCGTATCGTGTCCATAGCCGGCGACGAGAACGACAAAGTCCGCGAGATCGGACAGGATGCGCGCATCCGGTGAACCTTTGGTTGCCGGTCCATCCAGGAACAGGTAACGATCCGCATAACGACAGCGCAATGAATCGAGTACGGCGCGCATGCGGAAAGATGAGAAATACTCGCCACTCATTTCACGCGACTTGCCGGCCGGTATCAGGCGCAGACGCGGAATACCCGTACGGTACAGAATCGGCTCGATACCGATCGACGGATGATCGAGATAATCGATCAACCCAGGAGCACCATCGGTGGCGAACGCCCGATGCTGCATCGGATGGCGCAGATCGCAATCGATCAGGAGGGCGGTGCGCGCCTCGTCGAATGCAAAGGCGGTCGCAAGATTGCGCGCAACAAAGCTGCCGCCGGAACCCGAGCTCACCGGAGCCACCATCGTTATGAAGTTGTGTTCGCCGCCCATTGCCAGCAAGCGCGTGCGGACTTCGCGAAACGCATCGGCTTGCGGGCGCAATGCGTCGTCGCGGTGAATCAGTCGACGTTGTTCGAGTTGCCGTGGCTTCAATGCGGCGGGCTCGATCATGCGTGCGATCGAACGACTCGTCGTTGCTCGGTGAGCGAGTGCGCCAGTGGCGGCAGCCAGTGCGTCGCCGACCCGATCCGGCACTTGCTTGTCGCTGTCGGGTTTGTCGACTTCAGTTTCGTTCATTGCGAAGCCTGCAACCGGATCCAGTACAAAAGGGCATAGGCGGCGCCGACCGCGAGGATGATCAGAATGGCAGCAGCGGTACGCGCGCGTTCGCGTACGCGATCATGTGACGTGCGGTAGATCGGAATGGTCGCGAGGACCGGCAAATTGGTAGCTCGCTCGAGTTGCGCCGCGGAGCGCACCCGCGGATCGAAGCGGGCAAGGCCGAACAACAGAACGAGCGGCAGCGCGACACCTGCGGCAAGTCCGGCCAGCGCGAAATGCATCAGCCTCAGGCCCGATGGCTGCAACGGCATGGCGGCCGGATCCTGAATGTGAAAGGTCAGGCCCTGCCCCGCCTCGTCGAGATTCATCGAAACGCGCGCATTCTCGCGTCGCTTGAGCAAATCCTGGTAGATGTCGCGATTGACATCGTAATCACGGGTCAGCTCGGATAGCGCATTCTCGGAATTGGCGATGCGCTTGCTGCGCTCAAGCTCCTGCTGCAGCAACGTTTCGCTTGCGCTCATCCGCGATTCGGCGGCAGCCCGCGTGCTGCGAATGTCGGCCTGCTTGCTCTTGAGTTCCTGATAGAGCGGGTTGAATTGGACGTTTTGGTCGAGTGCGGTGGGCGTGCCGGCCAGCTTGGCGTTCTGCTTCTGATCGGTGGCCTTCTGCAATTGCTCCTTGAAGGTCCGCGATCTGGTGGCGCACCCGGACAACATCCGGATAGCTGTCGGTATAGGTCAGCAACAACTTGTCGAGTTGCGCCTGCAATTCGGCGAGCTGGGCGCGGAAAACACCCTCGCGCGTTTGCACCGCGGTCACTTCGGACTCGCCGGAAAGCTGCGCCGCCAGCGTGGCTTCCTTCGAGCGCGCCTCCATCGCATCCATGCGCGCGCTTTCCACCTGGCTGCGCAGCTGGCTGATACGGGTATTGGTGTCGGTTTCGCTGCCCGGTCGCGCATCCACATTCGACTTCGCGGTATTGCTTGAGCTTGTTCTCGGCGCTGGTCAACTTGTCGCGATACGCCTCGACCTGGCTATCGATGAACTCGAACGCATCTCGGCTCTCGTGCTGTTTGGATTCGAGGCTCTCCTGGATGAACAGCGCAGCCATGCGCTTGGTGACCTCGAAGGCGCGTTTCGGATCGGAGTCGGAATAGGTGATCTGCAGCAGATTGTCTCGCGGCGCCTTGATCTCGGTGCGCCCCTTGATCCGGTCGATGATGCGGTCCTGCTCGAGCGGGCTGGGTGTTTGTCCATCCAGCCGCCCGTATTGAGAATATCGTTCATGACCTTGCGGCTGAAAATCACCTGACGCGCAATGCCGGCGCGATCCGCCACGCCGGTAGTCGAGGCGCGGCCTTCCAGCAGCGGTTTGATGATGTCGCTCTCCTGCACCAGGATCGTGGTCGAGGCAACGTATTTCTTTGGCCAGAGTGAGGCCGATGCCGCCAAGGCCGCCAGCGCGATCACGGCAAAAATCACGCACAGCGTAAACAGCCGACCTCGACCCTCGGTCCAGAGGACCGAAGCCAGCTCGTTCAGAGGAACCATTTCGTTCATTGCGGGATTTCGATATTTCCGATCAGATCAGAATGCGCGCAGCGGCACCGTGATGACGTCACCCGGCTGCACCGGATAGTTCGTCGACAGATCGCCATCCTGCAAGATCTTGTCCAGACGGACCGCGTAGGCCTTGGTGCCTTCACCTTCCTTGCGGTACAGATCGGTGCCGTCGGGCGCCGCGAATTCGGTGACGCCGCCGGCGGCCAGCACCGCATCGAGCACGGTCATGCCTTGGCGATACGGGATCGAGACAGCTTGGCGCACGGCGCCGGTCACGCGCACGCGGGACAGGTATTCGTGGCTGCGAAGCTGCGTCAGGATCACCGTGACCTGAGGGTCGCGCACATAGGTGCTGAGTTTGTCCTTGATCTCGGCGGCGACTTCATCCGGCGTCTTGCCGCCGGCCTTGACGTCGCCGACCAGCGGCACCGAGATCATGCCGTCCGGGCCGCACCGGCATCGACGCACTCAAATCGGGGTTGTGCCAGACGGAGACCTGGATCTGGTCGTCGACGCCGATGTGATAGGCCGCCATGGACTGGGTTTCCGGATTCACCCGGGGCGGAGCCTGGGTCGATCCGGTCATGCCCGTGGCACAGCCGGCGACCGTCAGGACGACTGACAGAACAAGCAGGCGCAGCAAGGAATTCATGGCTTTACTCATCTGTTTGGGAATCGTTAAGATTATCATGCTTTGGTGGCGCTTCCGGAAGCTCGCGGCAACCGGTCACACGGCGTAATAACCGCGGTACCACTCGACGAATCGGGCGATCCCCTCCTCCACCGTGGTGCCCGGATGGTAGCCGGTATCGCGCGCCAATTCCTCGACATCCGCGCAGGTGTCCGGCACGTCGCCCGGTTGCAGCGGAAGCAGGATCTTTTCTCGCCGCTGCGGCCCAGGCACGTCTCAAGGACCTCGATATAGCGAGCCAGTTCCACCGGCTGGTGATTGCCGATGTTGTAGAGGCGGTACGGCGCACTCGATGTAGCCGTCGACGGCGCGCGCGGATCGAACTCGGGATCGGGCGCCGCAACGCGATCGAGCGTGCGGATGACCCCTTCGACGATATCGTCGATGTAGGTGAAATCCCGCGTGTGCTTGCCATGGTTGAACACCTCGATTGGCTCGCCCGCGAGAATCCTGCGCGTGAACAGGAACAGCGCCATATCCGGCCTTCCCCATGGGCCGTAGACGGTAAAGAACCGAAGGCCCGTGGTCGGCAGGCCATACAGATGACTGTAGGTATGCGCCATCAGCTCGTTGGCCTTCTTGGTCGCCGCATACAGGCTGACCGGATGATCGACCGGGTCGCGCACCGAAAACGGCAGCTTGCGATTGGCACCGTAAACCGAACTCGACGAGGCATAGACCAGGTGCTCGATCTTGCCGTGCCGGCAGGCTTCGAGGACATTGATGAAACCGACCAGATTGCTCTCGACGTAGGCGTACGGATTCTCGATCGAGTAGCGCACGCCGGCCTGGGCAGCAAGATTGACCACGCGCTGCGGTCGAAATTCGGCGAACGCGCGCTCCAGTGCGGGCCGATCTTCCAGCGCCGCGCGCACCAGGTGAAAAGCCGGCTGCGACGTGAGTCGGGCGAGCCGTGCTTCCTTCAGGCTCGGATCGTAGTAGGCATTGACGTTGTCGTAGCCGAGCACCTCGTCGCCTCGGGCGAGCAGGCGTTCGCTCAACGCCGCGCCGATGAAACCGGCAGCGCCCGTGATCAGGACACGCATGCGTCATTCCGTGGGGGCATCGGTAGCTTCAACAATTCCCTGACTTCCATTGGGTCCGACTCAATTGGGCGTGGCTCAATCGGGGGGTGAATCAATCCAAAGCTCCATGCAGTACCCATGCCAACGCGACTGGTTCCGGCGCCGGCGCAGCGGCCCATCGAACCGACGCGATCTTATCCAACAATTTCCATTCGCCCCGAGCGTAGCGGCCGAAGGCCATCCACACCACCGTTCTCGCTGAGCGTAGCGGCCGAAGGCCATCCACACTACCGTTCTCGCTGAGCGTAGCGGCCGAAGGCCATCCACACCACCGTTCTCGCTGAGCGTAGCGGTCGAAGGCCATCCACACCACCGTTCTCGCTGAGCGTAGCGGCCGAAGGCCATCCACACTACCGTTCTCGCTGAGCGTAGCGGCCGAAGGCCATCCACACTACCGTTCTCGCTGAGCGTAGCGGTCGAAGGCCATCCACACTACCGTTCTCGCTGAGCGTAGCGGCCGAAGGCCGCGAAGTCGAAGCGCACTCCAACCGGGCCCTTCGACTCCAGGGTGAACGGAGTTGTGGTTCGGGCCTACGCTCAGGGTGAACGGAGTTGTGGTTCGGGCCTACGCTCAGGACAGGCGAAGTCGAAGGGCCGGCTCACCCTCATCCGACTGCGGCAACTTTCCCCGCCAGCGGGAGGAGGGGCAGCGCGTGGCATGCGTTGCGCCTCGTGGTTTCCCGCCTGCTCCATATAGTTATTATGCTTTGGTCACTGCCGTGGCTCACAGGGATCAAAGTCGATCATCCACCCGTTCCCGCGGCAGCACCTGTTTCACATCGAACAGCACGCAACCGGATTTGCCGAGGGCGCGGATCCCGTCGACCCCGAGCTCGACGAACTGGTGATGGGCAACGGCCAGAACGATCGCATCGTACTTGCCGGGCTTCAGCGTCGGGACCAGATCAAGCCCGTATTCGTGACGAGCCTCATCCGCGCTGACCCACGGATCGTGGACATCGACATGTGCGTGGTAGCTCTCGAATTCCCGGATTACATCGACCACGCGCGTATTGCGCAGATCCGGGCAGTTTTCCTTGAACGCGAGGCCCAGCACCAGGATATCGGCACCGGCGGCGTGCATGCGTTTCTGTGTCATCAGCTTGACCACGCGCTGTGCGACGTGCTCGCCCATGCCGTCGTTGATGCGCCGCCCCGACAGGATCACTTCGGGGTGGTAGCCGATCTGCTGCGCCTTGTAGGTCAGGTAATACGGATCGACGCCGATGCAATGCCCGCCGACGAGCCCGGGCCGGAACGGAAGGAAATTCCACTTGGTGCCCGCTGCGGCCAGCACCTCGCTGGTGTCGATGCCGAGACGGTGGAAGATGAGCGCAAGCTCGTTGACCAGCGCGATGTTGAGATCGCGCTGGGTGTTCTCGATGACCTTGGCCGCCTCGGCGACACGAATGCTCGATGCGCGATGCGTGCCGGCCGTGATGATGCGCCGGTACAACGCATCCACGAACTCCGCCGCGGCCGGGGTCGATCCGGAAGTGACCTTTACGATGGTTTCGAGCCGATGCTGCTTGTCGCCCGGATTGATGCGCTCGGGACTGTAACCGGCATGGAAATCCCGGTTGAACATCAATCCGGACTCGCGCTCGATGATCGGCACACAGACTTCCTCGGTTGCGCCCGGATACACGGTCGATTCGTAGATCGCGATTCCGCCGCGCTGGATTGCCTTGCCCAGCGTGTGGCTCGCACCTTCGAGCGGCCCGAGATCAGGGCGCCGCGACGAGTCGATCGGCGTCGGCACGGTAACAATGAAGACATTGCACCGCGCCAGATCAGCTGGATCGCTGCTGAATTCAAGCCCGGTCGCGGCCGTCAACTCGTCGCTCGATACCTCGAGTGTATGGTCGCGCCGCTCGCGCAGTTCGGCGACACGTGCGCCGTTGATATCAAACCCGAGCGTCGGCAGCGAATGACTGAATGCAACCGCCAGCGGCAAACCGACGTAGCCGAGGCCGATGACGGCCACGCGGGCGTCTTCGAAGCGAGGCAGCGGGGCAGCGTCCATCGGGAAATCCGCGAAATCAAAGCGCGCGAGTTTAGCAGGGTGACTTAAGAGTCCCTCACGGATTTCTCAGTCGCCCACGCGCGGCCAAACCACCCTCATTCCTTGCGGCACCTTCTCTTCTCCCGCCAGGGGGACAAGGTGCCGAAGGGATCAGGGTGGCCCGGTCTGCGAAGCGCCCTTCGACTTCGCCTGTCCTGAGCATAGGCCGAAGGCCGAAGCCGAAGGGCTCAAGGTGAACGGAAGGGAGGTTCGGCGTTGGCCTTGCGGGTGGACCGAGCGAAGTCCCACCCAAGACCGTTCTCACTGAGCGTAGCTCGCGTGAGCGAGCGAAGTCGAAGTGCCGATGTCGGGGTCGCCTTCAACTTCCAGTTTCCGCATGGTGCCCTTCGACTTCGCCTGTCCTGAGCGTAGGCCGAAGGCGCGAAGTCGAAGGGCTCAGGGTGAACGTTGAAATTAGATCGCTACAATCAGGATCAACGGAATCGGGTGCATGCTGCGAGCTGTCCCTTTTTCTGCTGGCGGGAGAAGGTGCCGAAGGGATGAGGGTGGCCCGGTCTGCGAAGCGCGCCCTTCGACTTCGCGCCTGCGGCGCTACGCTCAGGGTGAACGGTGTGGTGGGACGCAATGCTCGGAGGAACGGTCTCGTGGGACGCTACGCTCGGATGAACGGCGTGTTGGGACCCTACGCTCGGATGATCGCTCTGGTGCGGGGTGAAACACAGCGACGAAAACATACCGCAACAGCCGAAAAAGCAACTTACAAGGGACGGCTGATTCCCGTTCGCCCTGAGCCCTTCGACTTCGGCCTTCGGCCTACGCTCAGGACAGGCGAAGTCGAAGGGTTGCCCTCTGCGAACGTCGAACGCGACGGATCTGCCAGCCCCAAGCCGAATCAGTCGCTCGCAGCATGCACCGCTGACGCCTCGTACACCGGCTTGCCATCGACCCAGGTGCTGAGCGGTTTGATATCCGCGATCCGGCGCACCGGCACGTTCATCGGGTCGGCATCGAGTATCACGAAGTCGGCGCGCATCCCGGGCTTGAGCGCACCGACCTTGTTCTCCATGAACTCGGCATAGGCTGCGCCAGTGGTGAATCCGGCGAGCGCCTGCTCGCGGCTGACGCGTTGATCGGGCAACCACCCGCCGGGCGGATTGCCATCGAGATCCTGTCGCGTGACGGCCGCATAGATGCCCGGCAGCGGATTGGGGCTTTCCACCGGAAAATCCGAGCCGAACGCGAGCGGCACACCGGCATGTATGAAACGTTGCCACGCATAGGCGCCGGCGAGTCGCGCCTTGCCGAGACGCTTTTCGGCCCAGGGCATGTCCGAGGTCGCATGCGTCGGTTGCATCGAGGCAATCAGGTGCAATGCGGCAAAACGCGGAATGTCGGAAAGCGACACGATCTGCGCATGCTCGATACGCCAACGGTGATCGGTGCTTGTCGCATCCTTGCCGAGAACCTTGGCGTAGACATCCAGCACGTGGCGATTGGCGCGATCGCCGATCGCATGCGTCGCAACCTGGATGCCGCAACGGTGGGCCTTCTGCACCGCAGCGAGGTAATCGGCGGGTGACGTGACGAACAAACCGCGATTGCCCGGATCGTCGCTGTAATCGGCCAGCAGCGCTGCGCCGCGGCTGCCGAGCGCGCCATCCATGAACAACTTGAGCGTGCGCATCTGCAGGTGGCCGCTCTCATCGGCCCAGCGCCCGTGCTGAGCACAAAGCCAGTCGAGCGCTGGCGCGGCATAGGCAAATTCGTAGAGCCGCAACGGAATTTCGCCGGCCCGATCCATGGCCTGCAGGATCCTGAAATCGGCGAGATCGATGCGCGCGTCGCCGACTCCGGTCAAACCATCGGCAATGACGTCGGCGAAGGCAAGTTTGTACGCCGCACGCTTTTGCTTATCGGTCATCGGGGGAATCAATCGCGAAATCAGTGCGACCGCGCCGTCGACCAGCACCCCGGTGGCCTTGCCCTTCGCACGCTCGATGTGACCGCCATCGGGTTGCCATTCGCCATCGAGCGATTTTTTCGCGCGCTTCAGCGCGACACTGTTGACCCACGCGGCATGACCATCGATGCGATTGAGGAATACCGGGCGATCGGGGAACACTGCATCAAGATCGGCAGCCGTCGGGAAATGCTCATCGGCCCAGTCGTTCTGGTCCCAGCCGTTGCCGACCAGCCACGCGCCCTTCGGTAGTTGCGCCGCAAATTTTTCGAGGCGCTCGATGACGTCGGTCTTGGACGTCGTTCCGACCAGATTGGCCTGGGTAAGCACGGTGCCGAGGCTGAGCATGTGGCCGTGCGCATCGATCAGACCCGGCACGACGCTTTCGCCATGTGCATCGATGCGGCTCGCCATCGGATATTGCGTGGCCAGCGCCTCGGAATCACCGACCGCAAGCAGCTTGCCGTCGGCGTCCCATGCCATTGCCGTGGCGTCGGGGTGGCTCGCATCCATCGTATGGATGTTTGCGCCGATCAGCAGCGTGGTCGCATGCGCCGGCAGCACCGCGGCTAAAAGTACGATCAACGCACGGAGCAGGTTCACCTGCATCGAAGATTCCTCAAGGTAGCGCCAGCCGTCACGATGGCGCTCATTGCGTGATGGATGCAAGGCATTTCCCAATCCACGCGCGCAGATCGGCGACTTCTTCTGCGCAAACCTGATGCGCCATTGGGTAGCTGTGCCAGTCGACGCAATGCCCGAGGCCACGCAACAGATCCCGGCTCATCTCGCCAAGCGGTTCCGGGACGACCGGGTCGTGGCTGCCATGCCCCATGAAAATCGGCAACTCGGCATTGGCTTCGGCGCGTTCGATCGCCGTGGTCTGGTGAAGCGGCAGATAAGTGGACAGAGCGATCACGCCGCCCAGTCGCGCCGCATGGCGCAAGCCCGCGGCAAGCGCGATCGCGCCACCTTGCGAAAACCCGGCGAGCAACACGTTGGCCGAGGCAATGCCTCGTTCAATCTCGCGTGCGATCAGCTCGTCGATCAACGCGATCGAAGCGCGCACGCCTGCCTCGTCCTGACGCGCGGCAATATCGGCGGTTGCGATGTCGTACCAGGCGCGCATGCGCGCGCCACCGTTGATCGTCACCGCACGCACCGGCGCATTCGGAAAAACGAAACGCAGCGCCGGCCAGTCCGGGGCGACGAGTTGCGGCACGATCGGCTCGAAGTCGTGGGCATCAGCGCCGAGGCCATGCAGCCAGATCACCGACGCACTCGGATTCGTCGCGGTTTCGATTTCCACACAATCGAGCATTGCACCCATGCTCCACGGCTGGCGAGGGAGGCGCAGGGTAACGCAACGGCGCAGGCAGGTGCTACGCGATGCCTGATGCTCGGGCGGCGCACGTGAAACAGTCGCAATCAACGTTTCATGTATCGAACCTGGTACGTCGCGCAGTCCCTTCTCCCGCTGGCGGAAGCAGGTGCCGTAGGCGGATGAAGATGGTTCAGTTTGCGATGCGCCCTTCGACTTCGCCTGTCCTGAGCGTAGGCCGAAGGCCGAAGTCGAAGGGCTCAGGGTGAACGGAAGGGAGGTTCAGCGTTGGTCTTGCGGGTGGACCGAGCGAAGTCCCACCCAAAACCGTTCCTACTGAGCGTAGCTCCCGTGACCGAGCGAAATCCCACCCAAACCGTTCTCACTGAGCGTAGCTCGCGTGAGCGAGCGAAGTCGAAGTGCCGACGTCGGGGTCGCCTTCAACTTCCAGTTTCCGCATGGTGCCCTTCGACTTCGCCTGTCCTGAGCGTAGGCCGAAGGCGCGAAGTCGAAGGGCTCAGGGTGAACGGAAGGGAGGTTCAGCGTTGGTCTTGCGGGTGGACCGAGCGAAGTCCCACCCAAAACCGTTCCTACTGAGCGTAGCTCCCGTGACCGAGCGAAATCCCACCCAAACCGTTCTCACTGAGCGTAGCTCGCGTGAGCGAGCGAAGTCGAAGTGCCGACGTCGGGGTCGCCTTCAACTTCCAGTTTCCGCATGGTGCCCTTCGACTTCGCCTGTCCTGAGCGTAGGCCGAAGGCGCGAAGTCGAAGGGCTCAGGGTGAACGTTGAAATGAGATCGCTACAATCAGGATCAACGGAATCGGGTGCATGCTGCGAGCTGTCCCTTCTCCCGCTGGCGGGAGAAGGTGCCGACTGCGGAGGCAGGATGCCGGAGCGAACGGCGCAGCCGGCCCGCAGGGCGCGCCGCAGGAGCGGCGCTTAACGCGCATGAGGGTGGCCCGGTCTGCGAAGCGTCCTTCGACTTCGCCTGTCCTGAACCCTTGGACTTCGCGCCTTCGGCGTTTCGCTCAGGGTGACCGGTGTGTGTGGGTTGCTACGCTCAGGGTGAAACGGCGTAGGGAATAACGACGGTTTGTGGGCGAACGCCTGAAGGCAAATCTGCTCCTGGACCGGAGATAGCGCGCGCCTCACCCGCATATGTCCTTCGGCGCATGGCTCGGCAGTTCCCGCCGGTTATGCTGCAACATTTCGCGCCTGTACGGAGTTCCCGTGATGATCCGTCACCTGCACACAGCCCTTGCCGTCCTGCTGACACTCGCCGCCGGCTCGGCGCACGCAATCTCGCTGGAACGAGCGATGGCGGATCCGGACTGGATCGGACCGCCGGTCGAGCATCCGTACTGGAGCGTTGACGGCCAGGCGGTCTATTACCAGGTCAAGGAAAAAGGTTCGTCGATTCGCGATCTGCATCGCATCGAGGTCGCGAGCGAGAACGACACGATCATCGATCCGGCCGCAATGGCGAATGCCGACGGCCCGCATGCGGTGTTCGATCGCGACCGTTCGCGCGCGGTCTTCGTGCGCAATGGTGATGTGTTCATGCGCGATGTCGCGAGCGGCCGGCTGACCCAGATCACGCGCACAGCGGAAACCGAGGCCGATCCGCAGTTCTCCGCCGACGGGCGCGCGGTGCAGTTCCGCCGCGACCAGCAATGGTTCAGCTATGCGATCGACGGCGCGGTCACGGGCGCCGCCGCGATCGTGGAGGCGAAAAAGGACCCCGAGGACAAGAAGCCCGACGCGCTCGGCCGTCTGCAACTCGATCTGTTCTCGACGCTGCGCGAGATCAAGGCCGACCGCGAGGCGACGAAGAAACACGACGAGGCGTTCCGGAAAGCCGACCCGACGCGCCCGCCGCTGCCGTTCTATCTCGGCGACGACGTCGTCATCGAGCACACCTCGCTGTCACCCGATGCGCACTGGCTGCTGGTGGCGACCAAGCCCAAGGGCTACGACAAGGGCCGCGTCGGCAAGATTCAGCATTTCGTCACCGAATCGGGTTACGAGGAGCAGGAGGATGCACGCACGCGTGTCGGTCGCAACGACTCCGCGCCGAACAAGCTCTGGCTGCTCGACCTCGCAAAACACGATCAGCATGTACTTGCGTTCGCCGATCTGCCCGGCATCCACGACGATCCGCTCAAGGCCGTGCGCGAGGAAAACGCCAAGGCCGCGAAAGCCGCGGGCCGAAAATACGGGGACGACGACAAGAACGATCATGCCGGCGGCGACAACGGCCACGACGACGCCGGCGGCGACAGGAACGGCGAGTCAGCCGAACACAACCGACATCGCCACCACGAGCACGCCGACAAGACCAAGGTCCCGAGCGAACGACCGCTCCAGGTGCGCGGCGTCGAATGGACCCGCAACGGTTCGGCGGTCGCGGTCGAGCTGCGCAGCATCGACAACAAGGATCGCTGGATCGCGACCGTGGATTTCGCGCACGCCAAGCTCGAAACCCAAAATCGCCTGACCGATCCGGCCTGGATCAACTGGAACTTCAACGATTTCGGCTGGGAGCACGACGAGCGCACGCTGTGGTATCTGTCGGAGCAAACCGGTTACTCGCAGCTCTATGCGATGACACCCGATGGCAAGGCGAACGCGCTGACTTCCGGCAAGTTCGAAGTCTCGCACCCGGCGCTGTCGCCCGACGGCCGCTGGTTCTACCTGCGCGCCAATGTTGGCGATCCGACCAGCTACGATGCGTACCGCGTCGCGGTCGGCGGCGGCAAGCTCGAACGCATCACGCAGCTCAAGGGCATGGAGGAATTCGCCGTCTCGCCGGACGGATCGCAATTGCTGGTGTTGCACTCGGCGGCGTACGTGCCGCCGCAGATCGGCCTCGCCGCGGCCGACGGCTCAGGCACCCTGCGCGAACTCACCGACACGCGCACCGCCGCATACAAGGCGATGACATGGCCTGCGCTCGATATCGTCGAGGTGCCGTCGACGCATGTCGATCGGCCGATCTACGCGAAGTTCTACAAGCCCGCCGACTTCAATCCGGCGAGGAAATATCCCGCTGTGCTGTTCATCCACGGCGCCGGTTACACGCAGAACACCGATCACTACTGGCCGTATTATTTTCGCGAGCAGATGTTCAACGACATGCTGACCGAACACGGCTATGTCGTACTCGACATGGACTACCGCGCGAGCGAAGGCTACGGACGCGCATGGCGCGACGCGATCTACCGCAACATGGGCCATCCAGAACTCGAAGATCTCATCGACGGCAAGGCCTGGCTGGTGAAGCACTGGTCGGTCGACCCGAAACACGTGGGAGTCTACGGCGGATCGTACGGCGGCTTCATGAGCCTGATGGCGATGTTCCGCGCGCCGGACGACTTCGTTGCCGGTGCCGCGTTGCGCCCGGTCACCGACTGGACGCAATACAACGATGGTTACACCTCGAACATCCTCAATGACCCGCAAGTGGACCCGATCGCCTATCGCCGCTCCTCGCCGATCGAATTCGCCGACGGCCTCAAGGGCGCGCTGCTGATCTGCCACGGCATGATCGACGACAACGTGCTGTTCGAGGATTCGGTGCGCCTGTACCAGAAGCTCATCGAACTGCACAAGGACAATTTCACGATCGCGCCGTTTCCGATGGAACGCCACGGCTTCGAGCACGCCGATTCGTGGCTCGACGAATACAAGCGCATCTACAAGCTGTTCGAGACCAACCTGAAATAGCGCCGTGCTGCAGCATCAGTCGACGATTGCATTGATCGCGTCGCTGCTGCTGTGCGCGTATTTCGTCATTGCCGGCGACGCGTCGGTTCGCGCGAAAGCGATCGTGGGTGCGCTGTTTCTCGTGTCGGTCGCAATGGAATACCGGCTTCACCGGTGGGGTCTCGCCGGCCTGCTGTTGCAGATTGCGCTCGCGATCGGCGTGCTGATGCACATGAAGGCGAGGTCGCATCGCTGATCGGCCACGCGGCAGTGTTGCCTTTCGCCGCGCTTTCGGAGCGACGATACAGACGATATATACGATATGCGCGCGCGCAAATGCGCGGAATGGCAGGGCGACTTCACCTTGCGTCCTGCAAGTCACAGTCGTCACCGATGTGACATGGATCGCAATCGCGGCGAACACGTTGCGGTCTTTCATGCCGTCCCCGGTCAGGATCTTGTCCATCGGAGTGAGCCTGTGCCGAGGCGATAATTGCGACCTGACTCCGTCGGCCAAGACAGGTTCGACTTTGCCTCGAACGTCAGGCAATGCTCGTCGAGCCGCTGAACATCCGGCGGCGAAAGAAGCGCGTCAACTTCCGCCGGCCGGGCGTGGCGGCAACTCGCGCAAGTACAGCCACGGCGCGGTCAGTTCGAGCCGCCTGTCCAGAGCGTCTGCACGCCGCAGCCGCCGCACCAACAGCGACTGCCCGCAATCAGTACGCCGGTTGCGGTGCAAGGAATCGCGAGCCCGGATTTTTTCGATTACGGATTGGCGCAGGAAACCCAAGGCACGGGCGAGAAGTGAAAAACGGGTTCAAAAGAAGTTTCAGGGACATTTATTGTGTAGAAATAATTAGTTGTGTTCTCAAATAGCGGGCACAAGTCCTGTCATTTTGCTGCGCTCAGTGCAACAATCGGTCCATAAGAAAACTACCTGCCCCCCGCATTACGGTGATGATCATGAACAGCTATTCGAAAATAATCGCGCTTGCCTGCGCCCTGATTGCAATGCAACCCGCCTGGTCCGCAGACCTCGTGTTCCGTTCCAATCTCGAGCCCGCAGACTCATGCAGCTACGGGCCTCCGGGTTTGAGCCGCCAGACTGCGGGGAATGTCACCTACGTCCCGGGATTCCAGACGGCTTACGGCGTCGATCTCACCAAGTTCGAGAACATCTGGGGACGCAGCGCCCCGGGCGACCAGCCATTGCCGTGGCCCTCGGTGGACAACCAGATCGCCTTTATCGATCCGATGTACCGCGCCAAGTACCTCGCGGCGCAATTCACCGTACCCGCCCTCCCGCTGGCGTTGTCTGGCTCGTTCAAGCGCGCCGATATTTCCGGTGACGTGACTCACACTTCGGCCTCGATCAGCGAAACCTGCGGCGATTTTTACGTCGATCTCGACACTGACGGATGCGCCATCGACAGTGGAAATCGCGGATCGCCGCTGTTGGTCTGGGCTATTGGCGGCAACTTGCCGCCAAATGTCTGCTCGCTGAAGCCGGGACACACGTATTACCTCAATATCATGATGTCTCCGCTCGACGACCCACCCAATTCGTGGTGTCACAGCAATGGATGTGTGATGAGTGGTCTTTCGCACGTGCTTTGATTGACGCCGGGTGCCGACAGCGAAGCAGCGATCGCGCACCTCGGCTCCATTGCATCCTGTAGCAGCGCATACAGGCGTGGAGACGGACAGGCGCCTGCGCCTCTTTCCACTATTGCCTTTGTATGCTCGTGCACAGTCCGGGGCGTGCCCCGCTCCCTGCGGCGGCCCACTCATTCAATGCGTATTATCCTTGTCGCACTTGCACGGCGATAGCGTCTGTGCGAGAGCATTCGATCGATCGAGACCTGTCGACAATCTCATGTAACCCAGGGGAAACCGATGATTTTCAAATCAGGATATTTGCTGGCTGTTTTGACAGCCTCGATTGTAATGACCGCTTGTTCGGGGCCCGCCAGCAATGCGCCAGCCGGAAACGCGAACGCAAGTTCCAGCGCCCGCGACGCCAAGCCGGTCGCCCGCGCGCCAACCGCGGACGCATTGCTTGCATTGGATAAACAGGCGACCCAGGCCTACGTCAGAGGCGACGGCAATTTCTTTGAACACCTCCTCAGCGACAAGTTGGTAATGCAACAGGGCGGCTCCCGCCTCAGCAAGAGTGACGTCATCAAGATGATCAGCGGCGTCAAATGCGAGGTCAAGGAAGGCTGGGCGTTGACCGAGCCGAAGATGTTGAAGATCGACGATGACGCATATGTCCTCAGCTACAAGTCGGATATGGATGGCAACTGCACGACGAATGGCAAAACTGAAAAACTGCCGAGCCCCGTCCGGGCCGCGACTGTCTGGATCAGAGACGGCGAAGAATGGCAGGTCGCGTTTCATGGCGAAAATCCGATCATTGAACCCGCTGCTGCGGCGGCAACCGACACAAAGGACACACCTGCGAAGCACGACATGGCCGCAGCGAACGTCAACTCAGCTGCTGCTCCGACGCCAGCCAAACCGACGGCCGACCCAATCACCAATGCCCTGATGAAGGCCGAGAACTCCATCTGGGATGCGTGGATGGCCAAGGACGCCAAAAAACTGGAAGACCTGACGGCCGGGGACATTGCATTCGTCGATATATTCGGCACCTATGCCGCAAACAAGGCCGCCGCGATTAAGGCCTGGACGTCAGCACTATGCGACGTGACGAGCTTTACGCTGACCAATGGTGTCGGAACGTCAATTACACCAAAGGTCGCCATCCTGACATTGACAGGGACGCTTGACGGCACCTGCGGCGGCAAGGACATCGGCGGACAAACGATCCATGGCAATACCGTCTATGTGAAGGATGGCGACGCCTGGAAATGGGTGTTCGGTTTCAATTCGCCCACGTGATTTCGACGGCTCTCGTCGGATCGGTGGAAGGCCCGGACCAACGCGGTGGCTCTGACGTAACGTGAACCACCGGGGACGCCGGCAAGAGAGCAGGAGTGACGGCCGCTCACTACCGGATCGATTTCCATTCGACCCGATGAACACGAGGGTGCTCGCCGGCCCCCATTCGCCACGCCTGTTGAGCGCCGCCCGGACGATGCAACTGCGTTCAGCGCCTGCCGATCGCGGGATCGTTGTCGGCGATTGCGGTCTGTATTTTCGCTACGCCAGTTCGGTGCAAGGCGAGACCCGAGGAAGCAGGTAATTCATCGAACCACAACAGACCGCAACGGCGCGAGTCCACGGTGAGCAAAGTCGCAGCCGTCACGCGTGCGTATCGAAGAGGGCGCATTGCGTGCAGAATTTCCTGCCGATCATGCAAGCTATTCGAAAAGGACTCACGTATCGTTCCGGCGATTTACTGATTAAGCGATGTCATTCGGACGAGCGCTCCCTTTGTCTGGCCTAGAGTGCAATAATCGAATGGTGGGAAGGATTCGCAGCATCCGATCTGTGGAGAAGCTGATGACCCACTTCTCGAAAGCCCTTGCACTCGCCTGTACCATGATTGCAATGCAGCCGGCATGGTCCGCCGATCTGGTGTTCCGATCCAATCTCGAGCCGTCCGATGCGTGCAGCTATGGACCACCCGGTTTGACTCGTCAGACCGTCGGAAACGTTACCTACCCGAGCGGCACCGCCTTCGACGTGGATCTCACTCAGTACGAGAACATCTGGGGACGCAGCGGGCCGGGCGAACCACCCATGCCTTGGCCCGCCATTGACGGTCAGGGTGCCGCCATCGACCCATTGAACAGTGACATGTACCTCGCGGCAGCTTTCATGGTGCCAACCGACCTGCAGCAACTCTCCGGCATCTTCATTCACCCTGACGGTGCCGACGAAGTGTTTCACGCGTCGGCATCGATCAGCGAAACCTGTGGTGATTTCTACGTGGACCTCGCCAGTCCCGCCTGCGTCATCGACAGCGGCAACCGCGGTGTTCCCTTGCTGCTGTGGGCGATCGGCGAGGATCCTTCTCCCAACAGCTGCCCGTTGATTTCCGGTCACACCTACTACCTGAACATCATGATGTCGCCGCTGGACGATCCGGCGGATTCCTTCTGCCCGACATCGGGCTGCCTGATGAGTGGCTTGCAGCATCTGTTCGACTGAGGCTTGAAAACCGCAAACTTCACCGAACTCCGGTCTCCGCGTCTGCTGCTGCGCCGTCTGCACGCGGACGATGCCGTTGCGATCAGCGGCTATCGTTCGCTGCCGAACGTCGCGCGATTCCAGTCGTGGACGACTTTCGACGTCGACGACGCCACGCGATTGATCGCCGATCAGGCGCAGCTGGAGCCGGATACACCAGGCACCTGGTTTCAACTTGCGATCGTCGAGACGGCGTCCGGCCTTCTCATCGGCGATTGCGGGCTGCACTTCCGCGACGACGACACGGCGCAGATGGAAATCGGCATTACGCTCGCGCCTGCGCACCAGGGACGCGGGTTGGCCAGCGAAGCGCTGATCTCGGCGCTCGATTTCCTGTTCGGCACGCTCGGGAAATATCGCGTGGTCGCTACCACGGATGCAGACAATCTCGCAGCGAGCGCGTTGTTCCGCCGGCTCGGTTTTCGGCAGGAAGCCCATTTCGTCGAACACGTCCGCTTCAAGGGCACATACGGCAGCGAATACCTGTTCGCGTTGCTGCGCAGGGAGTGGCAGGCGCGGCCCCCGCGCACCGCCTGGTCGGCGCGCTGACGGTTACAGGCGGACCCGTATGCGCGTTCGGCGTCGGAACCGCGGAGCGCGCACCGCATGTTGTGCGACGCTCGACAGCGGCGCGCTTTCAACGATATCGTTGTCGCGATGCCGTTTGATCGGAGGATCGGCGTGTCCGCCAAATCTGCTTCCTTTGCAATCCTCGCCGGCGGCCTCGTCGCCGGGGCACTCGACATCGCCTACGCGATCAGCTTCTGGTCCTACCGGGGCATTGCACCTGAGCGGGTGCTTCAGTCCGTCGCAAGCGGACTTCTCGGCAAACCCGCTTTCGACGGAGGCCTGCACACGGAGGCGCTTGGGCTGGGCCTGCATTTCTTTATCGCTTTCGTGTTTGCGGCGATTTTCTGGTTTGCCAGCCGTCGGATACCGGTGCTGGTCCGTCGGGCCGCCGTCTGTGGTGTCGTCTATGGTCTGGTCGTGTTTGCCGTGATGCACACCATCGTGCTTCCGCTGTCCGCCTTTCCGTTCCCGCAACGGTATTCGCTGCTCGGCACCGGTACCGATCTGTTGTCGCACATGTTCTTATTTGGATTGCCGATTGCGCTCGCCACGCGCAAGGCATCCACGATGACAGATCGTCGCAACAGGCCAACTTGACCCTGGATCGCGCAATGGCGCGGCGGTTGGCCAAGCTCGCCTGTCAAGGAGCGCGCGTCGATATTCGCCGATCGTCTCGACCGGCTTTTTCGATGCGCATTTCACAGCAACCGGATGGATTCATGGACAATACGGCGCTGCCGCACATTCGCAAGGCCGTGCTCGGCGACGCGGGGCAGATCGGACGTCTGGCCGCTGAGCTCGGCTATCCGGCGACGAATCAGGACATCGCCTCCCGGCTCGAGGCGTTATTGCGGTTGCCGAGTCATTTCGTTGCAGTGGCTGAAGATGAAAGCGCACTCGTTGGCTGGGTGGCAGTGGAGGAGCGCCTGCTGCTCGTTTCCGGCAAGAAGGCCGAGTTGATGGGACTGATCGTCGCCCCGGCGGCAAGACGCCACGGCATCGGCAAGATGCTCGTGCAAGCCGCCGAATGCTGGGCCTTGGAGCAAGGTTTCGACGCGATCATGGTGCGCTCGAATGTCGCGAGACCCGAATCGCATTCGTTCTACGAAGACATTGGCTATACCCGCAACAAGACGCAGCATGCCTATTTCAAGCGGTTGTCCTCCGATCCCGGATCGGCCAGTGCATGAGCACCTGAATCACGTCACGGCTGCGCGCTGAATCGTTGCGAGAGAAGTCGACCCGCGCGTTTTCGAGGCGGCAGTGGTCGATGCGATGGGCGCATCGCGCTGGCGAATTTGCTCTCCGGCAATTTGCGAGGGATTCGACTCAGGCCGCTGCCTCACAACCGATGCCGCGTGCAATGCAGACACCGTCGAGCAACGCGTTGAGCGCGTCACACGCATCCGAAATCGCTGCCTCGATTTTCGGAGCGGCAGACGGATCCTTGCGTACCGCCTCGGTCAACATCGTCTTTTCCGATTCGGCATGCCAGACGTCCATGGTTTCATGGGCTTCGAAAAAACCCAACGCTGCCTGCGTGTCCAGTCCGTAGTTGCCCTTGAGCCCTTCGATTTTCGTCTTTGCCACTGCCGGCTGTTGCGACTCGTACGCATACAGCGAGGCGAGGCCGCAGCGCCAGTCGCTGCGCGACAGCCGGTCGAACGTCGAGAGACATTTTTCGGTACCGGCTTCGAGTTCGGCATTCTCGACCGATTCGCGCGAGGCACCGACAGCACCCGCGAATGCGAGCCACAGTTCGGGATGGTTCTGCGGTCCGGATTCCTCGTGGACGAGATTTTCCACAAGGCTCTGGCGCACATTCAGCTCGGGACAGTTCGAATGGACTGCGCTGACATAGCGCGGGAAACGCGCCTCCTGCGCGTAATACTGCCGGGCATAGTGCGCGAGATCCTCGCGCGTCAACGTGCCGGCCGTCCATGCGAGGTAGAACGGGTGCTTCAACAGGGACTTCGCCTCGAGGATGCTTTCAATTTCACGCCAGAACGAATCGATCACGGTCGAGCTCCTTGTCGTGGTCAAAGTGATTGAACGCCGGCCGGAACACGGCCGGTTCGCACCAAACCGCCCGGTGCGGTAGCTTACTCCACGGCGGCCGGGCAGTGGCGACGATTCGCCTTCAGTCGTACGGGATGCCGCCGCTGTTTCGTCAATGGGAAAAGCCATGATCCTTGGTTTGCGCAGCGTGATCTATCCGGCCCCCGATCTCGGCGCTGCGAAGGCCTGGTACGAACGCGTACTCGGCATCGAGCCTTATTTCGACGAGCCGTTCTATGTCGGATTTTCCGTCGGTGGTTTCGAACTCGGGTTGATTCCCGACGGTGAGCCAGGCATTGCCGGGGCACAAGCGTTATGGGGTTTCGCCAATGCCGACCGGGCACTCGCGCGACTGCTTGAACACGGCGCCAAACCTCTGCAGTCCGTGACCGAGGTCGGAGGTGGCGTGCGCGTGGCGGCAGTCGAGGATCCATTTGGCAACCGCTTCGGCCTCATCGAAAACCCGCGCTTTGATGCCAATGCAACGAGGTAGATACGGGCATGTCAAACGAAAATTCCAACCTTCACGAAGGCGGCTGCACCTGCCGCGCCGTGCGGTATCGCATGATGAGCGCTCCGATGTTCGTGCACTGCTGTCATTGCCGCTGGTGCCAGCGCGAAACCGGCACGGCATTTGCGCTCAATGCGCTGATCGAAGCGGATCGCGTGGTGCTGATCGAGGGCGAGCCGGAAATCGTGATGACGCCGTCCAACAGCGGCAAGGGGCAGAAGATCAGCCGCTGTCCGGATTGCCGCATCGCCGTATGGAGCACCTACGCAGGGGCCGGCGATGCCTTCCGCTTCGTGCGCGTTGGCACCCTCGACGACCCCGATCGCCTGCCGCCGGATATCCATATTTTCACTGCATCGAAGCAGCCGTGGGTGGTGATTCCGGCCGGCATGCCGGCGGTCGCGGAATACTACAATCGCGACGATCACTGGCCCGTCGAGAGCATCGCTCGGCGTCGGGCTCAACTCGCGTCCACGGCCAATGCCTAGGATTTCTCCGGGTCGCGGATCACCAGCAGGCGGATTTCCGTCATGTCCTCGATCGCGTAACGGATGCCTTCGCGCCCGAGTCCGGAATCCTTGACACCCCCGTAAGGCATGTTGTCGACGCGGAAACTCGACACGTCGCCAACTACCACTCCGCCAACGTCGAGCCGGTCCCAGGCACGCATGACCTTGTCGAGATCGTTGGTGAACAGCCCCGCCTGCAGGCCGAATTCGCTGTCGTTGACTGCGTCGAGGGCCTTGTCGAAGTCGCGGTAGGGCTGCAGCAGTGCAACCGGGCCGAACGCTTCCATGCAGCTCACCTTCTGTTTCGGATCGACGCCTTCGAGCACGCTTGCATCGAGCATCGCGCCAACTCGCTTGCCGCCGCACAGCAATTTGGCACCGGATGCCACCGCTTCCTGAATCCAGCCGTCGAGACGTTTGGCTTCCTTCTCGTCGATCATCGGACCAACGAAGGTGTTTTCGTCCTTCGGGTCTCCACTGCGAAGCTCCCTGGTCGCCGCGACAAAACGATCGCGCACGTCGCTGTAAATATCCTCGTGCACCAGGATGCGCTGCACGCCGATGCAACTCTGGCCGGACTGGTAGAAAGCACCGAAGATCAGACGCTCGATCACGTAGTCGAGCCGATCACGCTGATCGGCGTCGACGATGCATGCCGCGTTGCCGCCGAGTTCCAGCACGACTTTCTTCTTGCCGGCCTTGGCCTTGAGTTCCCAGCCCACCGCGGGTGAGCCGGTGAACGAGAGCAGTTTCAGGCGCTCGTCGGTAGTGAAAAGATCGGCGCCGTCGCGGTGCGCAGGCAGGATCGAGAAGGCACCTTTCGGAAGATCGGTTTCGGCCAGCACCTCGCCGATGATCAGCGCGCCGATCGGCGTGCGGCTGGCCGGCTTGAGCACGAACGGACACCCGGCCGCAATCGCCGGTGCAACCTTGTGCGCTGCAAGATTGAGCGGAAAGTTGAATGGCGAGATGAAGGAGCATGCACCGATCGGCACGCGTCGCGTGAAACCGCGATAGCCTTTGGCACGCGCGGAAATTTCGAGATTCAGCACTTCGCCGTCGATGCGCACGGCTTCCTCGGCCGCGATCTTGAAGGTATCGATCAGGCGGGTGACTTCGCCTTTCGAATCCTTGATCGGTTTGCCGGCTTCGATGCAGAGCGCCATCGCCATTTCGTCGAACCGCTCGCGAAAGCGTGCAACGCAGTGCTCGAGCACCGCCTGGCGCTGGTAGGGCGCGAACTTGCGCAACGGTTCTTCGGCGTCGACTGCCGCCGCGATCGCCGTGTCGATCGCCTTGGCATCGGCCAACGCGACGCGCGTCGCGACCTTGCCCGAGAACTTGTCGGTGACTTCAAGATCGGTGTTGGGTTGTTCGGCCTTGTTCGCGAGATAGTACGGATAGGTGGGCTTGAGCATGAAGATTCCCTTTGAGTCGGGCGTTAATCGCCGAGCGAAGCGTCACAGCGCCGCGCTCAGTTCGCGGATTTCCTTGTTGAGCACGCGGTCGTTGTCCGAGTAGTCGACAGGCGTATCGATCAGGTGCACACCCGGCGTCGCGAGGCACTTTTCCAGCATCGGCAGGAAATCGGCCGCCGACTCGGGACGGTGTCCGTGCGCGCCGTAGCTTTCGGCGTAGGCAACGAAATCCGGATTGCCCATGTCCATGCCGAAATTCGGAAAGTCCATGTGCGCCTGTTTCCACTTGATCATGCCGTAGGCATTGTCGCGCAGCAGCAATACGGTCAGGTCCAGCTTCAGCCGCACGGCCGTCTCGAGCTCCTGCGAATTCATCATGAAGCCACCGTCGCCCGCAATCGCGAGCACCTTGCGCTTCGGATGCACGATCTTCGCGCCAATCGCCGACGGCAAACCCGCACCCATCGTCGCGAGCGCATTGTCGAGCAGGAAAGTATTGGGTTTGTGGCAACGGTAGTAGCGCGCGAACCAGATCTTGTACATGCCGTTGTCGAGGCAGGCAATGCCATCGTCCGGCATCGCGCGGCGCACGTCGGCGACCAGACGCACCGGATACATCGGGAATCGATCATCGTCGGCGCCGGTTGCAAGGTGCGCATCAAGGCGTTCGCGCACCTTGTTGAAATACGCGAAATCCCAGTGCTTTTGCGGCTCGATGCCCTGCTTGAAGCGCCAGATCGAATTGGCGATGTCACCGACCACTTCGATCTGCGGGAAATACACCGAATCGACTTCAGCCGGCACGAAGTTCACGTGGATTACCGTGCGTTTGCCCTCGCGCATGAAGAACGGCGGCTTCTCGATCACGTCGTGGCCGGCATTGATGATGAGATCGGCATGATCGATCGCGCGATGCACGAAATCCCCGTCCGACAGGGTGGCGTTGCCGAGCCATAGCGGATGGGTTTCGTCCAGCACGCCCTTGCCCATCTGCGTGGTGAAGAACGGGATGCCGGTGTGGTCGACCAATTCGCGCAGCATCTTGCTGCACAGCTTGCGATTGGCGCCGGCGCCGACCATCAGCAACGGGCGCTTGGCTGCAAGAATCGCCTCGATCGCATGATGCACGGCCTTGTAGTCGGCAACCGGCCTGCGGCTGTAGCTCTTCGGAATCAGTTTTGAATCGGAATCGTCGCGGGCGATGTCTTCGGGCAGCTCGAGGTGCGTCGCGCCCGGACGCTCTTCCTCGGCCCGGCGAAACGCTTCGCGTACCCGCGCCGGGATGTTGTCGGCCGACGCGAGCTGCTGTGTGTATTTGGTGAGCGGGCGCATCATGTCGACGACATCGACGATCTGGAAATGGCCCTGCTTGGACAACTTGATCGGTTTCTGCCCCGTGATCATGAGCATCGGCATCGCGCCGAGCTGCGCATACGCCGCCGCCGTCACGAAATTGGTCGCGCCAGGGCCAAGCGTCGCCAGACACACGCCAGCATGGCCGGTGAGACGCCCGTAGGTGGCTGCCATGAATCCAGCGCCCTGCTCGTGACGCGTGAGAACCAGCTTGATCGAGGACTCGCGCAACGCCTCGAGCAGATCGAGATTTTCCTCGCCGGGAATGCCGAAGATGGTAGTCACGCCCTCGGCTTCAAGCGCCTTGACGAACAATTCAGCGGCTTTCATTGGCATCCCCCTCGTTTGGCTGGCCGTCGATTGTGGAGGTCAACGGCAATCGGCGCAATTCGCAGCGTGATTTGGGGCATCGGGTGATGGCCGCTCTTCGCCAGTCCCGTGCATCTCGTAAGTAGCGGGTCGCCTCAAGAATCCGAACTCGACGCTTTCGCGCGCGCCACCGGCCCGTTCGCCGTTTCGTTGGTCGGATTCCGCTCCGAGGCCATTGCCCGGCAAGCGACACGTCCTGCATCCTTGTTCACTTGCCGAAGCGCGCGTTCCAGGGCGGCCGGCACGAGCGTCAGAAGCAGAAAGCAGCCTGCGACATTTGGCTGGGATCGCAAACACTCGGGTCACGAACGCCGGCCAAATGCATCGAGCAGCACCGAATGGCGCCTAACTGGACACTTTCTTCGTCATATCGCAGACTGGCCAACCGCCAAGGGCCGCAACCGCCCTTCAGAGCGAATCCATTCGAGGCGCTACCGTTGTCCCGCATCCTGGTATTGCACGGACCCAACCTCAATCTGCTCGGCGCACGCGAGCCGGAGCATTATGGCAATACCTCGCTTGCCACGATCGATGCCGAACTGGCAGCGATCGCCAGCGCCGCGGGGCACGACCTCACCGCATTCCAGTCCAATGCCGAGCACGCGCTGATCGACCGCGTCCAGCAGGCGCGCGACGAAGGGACCGCGATAATCCTTTTCAATCCGGCTGGATTCACGCATACCAGCGTGGCGCTGCGCGATGCGCTGGCCGCCGTCGCGATTCCGTTCGTCGAGGTGCATCTGTCGAATCCACTGGCGCGCGAAGCGTTCCGACGCGAGTCCCTGTTTGCGGATATCGCGTGCGGAGTGGTGCTGGGATTCGGGGCGGACAGCTATCGAGTCGCGCTCGATGCGGCGATGCGCCGGCTGACGGCGGCGACACCGTAAAAAATGTCCATTTGCGATTCAGCAGACGGCACTCGCGGCGCAAACGCCGCCACAAGCGCCTCGTTCGATCATGACAACAGGGTTTCATCATGGATCTACGCAAGATCAAGAAGCTGATCGATCTGCTCGAAGGATCGAATCTCGCCGAACTGGAGATCCGCGAAGGCGAGGAAAGCGTGCGCCTCTCGCGCATCCCCAAGTCCGCCCCTGCGGCACCGGCCGCGAGCGCTGCACCTGCCCGCGCGGTCGCCGTCGCCAGCCCGCTTGACGCGGCAGCACCGCAGGCGGCTTTCGGGATCGATCCCGAAAGCGCGCTGCCGGCCGGGCATATCGTGCGCTCGCCCATGGTCGGTACGTTCTATTCGGCGCCCGATCCGCAGTCGCCCGCTTTCGCCAATGTCGGACAAAAAGTAAAAGCCGGCGACACGCTCGGTATCATCGAAGCGATGAAGATGTTCAACCAGATCGAGGCCGATATCGATGGCGTGCTGCTGGCGATTGCGGCGGAAAACGGCCAACCGGTCGAGTTCGACGAGCCGCTGTTCGTCATCGGACCCAAAGTCTAGGACGCGCGATTCATGCGCCCGGACCATTTCCTGACACACGTGAGCTGCTGACCCGAATGCTCGACAAGGTCGTCATCGCCAATCGTGGCGAAATCGCATTGCGTGTGCTGCGTGCCTGCCACGCGCTTGGCATCCGCACGGTGGCCGTGCATTCGACCGTGGATCGCAACCTCAAGCATGTCGGCATGGCCGACGAGTCGATCTGCATTGGACCGGCGGCTGCCGCCGAAAGCTATCTCAACGTACCCGCGATCATCGCCGCGGCCGAAGTCACCGATGCCAGCGCAATCCATCCTGGATACGGTTTCCTGGCCGAAAACGCCGATTTCGCCGAACGCGTCGAACAATCCGGCTTCGTGTTCGTCGGCCCGACGCCCGCGGTCATCCGCTTGATGGGAGACAAGGTGCAGGCCATCAAGGCGATGCGCGAAGCCGGCGTGCCGTGCGTGCCCGGTTCCGATGGCCCGCTCGGCGACGACATCGGCGGCAATACGCGCATCGCGCGCGGCATCGGTTATCCGGTCATCGTCAAGGCGGCGGGCGGCGGCGGCGGTCGTGGCATGCGCGTCGTGCACACCGAGGCGCATCTCGCCAACGCGATCTCGATGACGCGTTCGGAGGCCAAGGCCGCTTTCGGCAACAACCAGTTGTACATGGAGAAATTCCTCGAGAATCCGCGCCACATCGAAATCCAGGTGCTCGCCGACGGGCAAGGCAACGCGATCCATCTGAACGAGCGCGACTGCTCGATGCAACGTCGTCACCAGAAGGTGTTGGAGGAAGCCCCGGCGCCCGGCATCACCGCGGCGCAGCGCGCCGAGATCGGCAGGACCTGCGTCGAGGCCTGTCTGCGCATGGGTTACCGCGGCGCCGGCACCTTCGAATTCCTTTACGAAGATGGGCGCTTCTACTTCATCGAAATGAATACGCGCATCCAGGTCGAGCATCCGGTCACCGAAATGATCACGGGCATCGACCTCGTGCGCGAGCAGCTCCTGATCGCCGGCGGCGAGAAACTCACGATCGCGCAGGACGACATCGAACCTGTCGGGCACGCGATCGAGTGTCGCATCAATGCCGAGGACGCGGAGACCTTCATGCCGAGCCCCGGAACGGTGAAACGCCTCGAATCACCGGGCGGACCAGGAGTGCGCGTCGACACCCACGTCTACGACGGCTATCGCATTCCGCCCAACTACGATTCGATGATCGGCAAGTTGATCGTGCACGGACGCGACAGGCAAACCGCCATTGCGCGCATGCGTATCGCGCTCTCGGAAATGGTGGTCGAAGGCATCAAGACCAACATACCGTTGCAGCAACGCATTCTGTCCGATGGCGGTTTCCAGCGCGGCTCGCAGAACATCCACTATCTCGAAAGACATCTGATCGCCAGCAAGACCTCTTCGGCATGATTCAGCCGGGGTGCCGCTCACATGGCGCGGGGCGCAGCGCAGCCTGCACACGCGATGCCGATGGCCTGGCTTGAACTCTCGGTCAAAGCGCACGCCGACCAGCTGGCCGACATCGAAGTGGCACTGGAAGAGCTCGGCGCGTTATCGATTACGCTCGAAGATGCCGCCGACGCACCGATCCTCGAGCCGGCTCCAGGCGAAACGCCGGTGTGGCCAACCATCGCCTTGTCCGCGTTGTTCGCATCCGACAGCGATCGGGCCGATCTGGTCGCGGCGCTGATCGCGCGCATGCCCGCGCTTGCGACGCATCCGCCGATCTGTCGCGACATTGCGGATCAGGACTGGACACGCGTGTGGATGGATCGCTTCGGACCGATGCAATTCGGCAGGCGGCTGTGGATCTATCCTTCGACCATCGAACCGCCTGCCGACGAGGCAGCAATCGTCGTGCGTCTCGATCCCGGGCTGGCTTTCGGCAGCGGCACACACCCGACGACCGCGTTGTGCCTCGAATGGCTCGATGCAGTCGAACCGGCCGGTCTCACCGTCATTGACTATGGTTGTGGTTCCGGTGTGCTCGCAATCGCCGCGCTCAAGCTCGGCGCAACGCACGCGCTAGGGATCGACAACGATCCGCAGGCACTCGTTGCCAGTCGCGACAACGCCGTGCGCAATGGCGTTGCCGATCGCCTCGATCTTGCCACTCCCGAAAATGCGAGCGGGATTTCTTCGGACTTGCTCATGGCCAATATCCTTGCAGGCCCGCTGAGTGAACTCGCTCCGCACCTCGCCATGAGCGTCAAGCCCGGTGGCCGGCTCGCGCTATCCGGTATTCTGCAAAGTCAGCAAGACGAACTGCTTGAGCGTTATCGAACATGGTTCGAAAATCTGAACGTGACGGTGCGAGAAGACTGGCTACGAATCGACGGAACGCGCCGAACGCACTGACCCGGATCGCGTGATTTGCTATCGTGATTTGCCCCGCCGCGGATTTCGCTGCCTTGTTGCATTGCCCGTCCTGCCATGTACACCCAGTGCCCCGAATGCCTCACCATTTTCCAGGTTGATGTGACCGACATCTCCGGGGCACACGCCAGCGTGCGTTGTGGCCACTGCGCCGCGGTATTCGATGCGCTTGTCACGCTCGCAGCGGAACTGCCGCCGGAACCGATCAACCGTCTGGCGCAACACCCGGTGCTGTCCATTCCGCCGCAACTTGGCTCGCCGGTGTATCGACCACATCCTGATCAAGGCGCCCTGTTCCATGATCCGGACGAGCGCAAACCTGCGGGGCGACCGCCATCGTCGCCGGCGTTCGCACGGCGGCGGCGCCGCGAACGCAATCAGCGCAACTGGCCGTGGCTTGCCGCGAGCGCGCTGTTGCTGTTGACGCTTGGCACCCAGATCGCATGGGGTGAGCGCTCGCAATGGGTCGACAGCAACGCCGCGCGCCCGTGGCTCGATCAGTTGTGCGCGCGGGTCGGCTGTCGGTTGCCGTTGCGTCACGATATCGCGTCGCTCAAGTTGTTGTCGCGCGATATCCGGCCGCATCCGAGCGTCGCCAATGCGCTGATCATTTCTGCGACGCTGCGTAACGACGCGCCGTTCACGCAGGCGTTTCCGATCGTCGACATCACGCTGTCCGATCTCGATGACAACCGTGTCGCGATGCGTCGTTTCCGGCCGCGCGAGTACGTCGGCGATCCTCGCCTGATCGAATCCGGGCTGCGTTCCGGCGCGACCACTGCGCTGATATTCGAAGTCGAAGATCCTGGCCACAACGCCGTCGCATTCGCATTTGATTTCCAGTGAGGCTGCGAGGGCGGGGCCCGCATCCTCAACGCTTACATGAGGTATCACGCGCAAGTGGCGATGCGCGCGCGCCATGCCAACTGCCGTGAAAATTCTGCGCCGAAAGGACTTACCAGCGTGCGGTTGCAGCGTTACTATGGTCGCTCCGCAGAAGGCCGCGGGCACTGCAACAAATCGTCGTCTGGGGGCTTTCCCGTTGTGAATTCCGTGAGTGTGTTGCGCGCCGAACAGGCGCACGATCCGGCGTTGCAGCCGGCGCTGCGCGAGTGCGTGGTGCGTGCAATCCGACGCTATTTGAGTGACGTGGATTCGAAGCCGGCCGAAGGCCTGCATTCGCTGGTGGTGTGCGAAGTCGAGTTGCCCCTGTTCCGTGAAGTGCTCGCGTGGTATGGAGGCAATCAGAGCAAGGCGGCGGCGGCGCTCGGAATCAATCGCGCCACGTTGCGCAAGAAGTTGCGTCATTACGGACTCGCGTCGTAACGCGGATCCGGCGCCCGGTATAATCACGCTTCAAGGATGCCCCGCCTGCATTCACCGCGCTCGGCCGAAGCCATGCCAGAAACCCATCGCGTGCCGGTACGGCGTGCGCTGATCAGCGTATCGGACAAGAGCGGCATCGAGGCATTCGCGCGCGAACTCAGCGCACGCGGCGTCACGCTGATCTCGACGGGCGGCACCGCAGCGGCGCTGCGCGCCATCGCGATCCCGGTTACGGGTGTCAGCGAGGTGACGGGATTCCCCGAAATCATGGACGGGCGCGTCAAGACCTTGCACCCGGCCGTGCATGGCGCGTTGCTCGGCCGTCGCGGCATCGACGACGTCGCGATGGATCAGCAAGGAATCGAGGCGATCGATCTCCTCGTCGTCAATCTTTATCCTTTCGAGCAGGTGACAGCGCTCGCCGATTGCAGCGTCGCCGAGGCGATCGAGCATATCGATATCGGCGGACCGGCGATGCTGCGCGCTGCGGCCAAGAACCATGAGCGTGTCGCGGTGGTGGTGGACCCAGGCGACTATGCCACCGTGCTGGCCGAGATCGATTCCGGTGGCACCACGTCTGCCTTGCGACAGCGCCTCGCCATCAAGGCCTATGCCCTGACCGCGCAGTACGATGCCGCGATCAACACCTGGCTCGGCGAGCATCTGCAAGGCGCCGAGGGGGTCGAAAGCCGGAATGTCGAGAGCGCTGTTTCAACGGAGGGGAACACGGATGCGCGCTTTCCGCTGAACCTGACTTTGCAGCTCGAGCGCAAGCGCACGCTGCGCTATGGCGAAAATCCGCACCAGGCTGCCGCTCTGTATGTCGAACAGCCGGCCCAGCCGGGCAACGCGGCAACGGCGCGCGTGCTGGCCGGCAAGGAATTGAGTTACAACAATCTTGCGGATGCCGACGCCGCGCTGGAATGCGTCAAGGCATTCGAGGGACAACCCGCGTGCGTGATCGTCAAGCACGGCAATCCGTGCGGCGTCGCAACTGCGAGCACCTTGCTCGACGCCTACGAGCGAGCGCTCGCGACCGATCCGACATCTGCATTCGGCGGCATCATCGCGTTCAATCGCGAGCTCGATGCATCTGTTGCCAAGGCCATACTCGCGCGTCAGTTTGTCGAAGCCGTGATCGCGCCCGAGGTGCATCCCGACGCGCTCGCGGTATTCGCCGGCAAACCGAATGTGCGCGTGCTCGCGTGCGGCGTGTCGCCGGACGCGGCATCGCCCGTGCTCGACTATCGCCGCATTGCGGGCGGCCTGCTGGTGCAGGAAGCGGATCGCGTTGGCGTCACCGCGCAGGGATTGCGCGTGGTGACCCGCCGCGCCCCCGACGCACGCGAACATGCCGATCTCGCATTCGCGTGGCGCGTCGCCATGTTCGTCAAATCCAACGCCATCGTGTATGCCGCCGGCGCGCGTACCCTCGGCATCGGCGCAGGGCAGATGAGCCGCGTCGACAGTGCTCGGATCGCCGCGATCAAGGCGGAGCAGGCGGGACTCGATCTTGCCGGCAGCGTCATGGCGTCGGATGCGTTTTTCCCGTTTCGCGACAGCATCGATGCCGCTGCGGCGATCGGGATCCGCGCCGTGATCCATCCGGGCGGCTCGATGCGCGATGCCGAAGTCGTCGCCGCCGCCGACGAGCACGACATGGCGATGGTCTTCACCGGCGTGCGACATTTCCGTCACTGACGCGGCTCGCGTGATGCGAATGCCCGTTTCTTCCTTTCCTGACTCTGGACATTCGCAGGATTACCGCGATCAAGTTACAGATACCATCGCAACACGAGTGACGATGGCCACGGTGAGGTACGCATGAAGGTCCTGGTCGTGGGCTCCGGTGGACGCGAACACGCGCTGGCCTGGAAACTCGCCCAATCGCAACGCGTGGACGAGGTCATCGTCGCGCCCGGCAACGCCGGCACGGCAACCCAGGCGCGTGTGCGCAATGCACCGGTGGCGATCGACGATCTCGACGGTCTGCTCGAACTCGCCCGTCGCGAGCAGGTCGCGCTGACTGTGATCGGCCCCGAGGCGCCATTGGTGGCCGGTGTGGTCGATCGCTTTCGCGCGGCGGGGCTTCGCTGTTTCGGACCGCAACGCACCGCCGCGCAGCTGGAAGGTTCCAAGGCGTTCGCCAAGGCATTCCTCGCGCGCCACAATATTCCCACAGCGCGTTACGCGGTCTATAGCGAACTTGCGCCCGCGCTTGCTCACGTGCGTGCGCAGCATCCGCCCGTCGTCATCAAGGCCGACGGTATTGCCGCGGGCAAGGGAGTCATCGTCGCTCTCACGCTGGCTGACGCCGAGCAGGCCCTGCACGACATGCTCGGTGCGCGGCGCTTTGGCGTCGCTGGTGCGCGGGTAGTGATCGAGGAGTTTCTCGAAGGCGAGGAAGCGAGCTACATTGCCCTGTGCGACGGTACGCGCGCGCTGCCTTTGGCGACCAGCCAGGACCACAAGCGACGCGATGAAGGCGATCTTGGACCCAATACCGGCGGCATGGGCGCGTACTCGCCCGCCCCTCTGGTAACGCCGGCTGTCGAGCAACGCATCCTCGATGAAATCATCCAGCCGACGTTGGCGGGCATGGCAGCCGAAGGTGCGCCGTTCACGGGATTCCTCTATGCAGGCGTGATGATCGATGCCAATGGGGCGCCGCGGGTGGTCGAGTTCAATGTGCGGCTTGGCGATCCCGAGGCGCAGCCGATTCTCATGCGGCTCGAATCGGATTTGGCCGAGCTGATCGAAGCTGCGCTCGATAACACGCTCGAACTGGTCGATTGCCGGTGGGACCCTCGTCCCGCGCTGAGCGTTGTCATGGCCGCGCACGGATACCCGGGAGACGTGCGCCGCGGTGACCCGATCAGCGGAATCGACGAATCGACGGATGTCAACGTTGAAGTGTTCCAGGCCGGCACACGCCTTGTCGACGACGCCATCGTGACCGCGGGTGGGCGCGTCTTGAGCGTCTGCGCTCTCGGCGATGATCTCGCGAGTGCCCGTGACCGCGCCTATGCAGCGGCACGCCGGATCCATTTTGCCGGCGCATTCTATCGTCGCGACATTGGCCGTCGCGCTTTGCGGCCAGGATAGACTGCAACAGCACGCAACCGCGGCGGCCCTACCTCCCGGGCATTGATCACGCGCGGGCCGACAGCATCGATTACGCGCTGGCGATGCAAAGGCTGCGCGGGCGAAACCGCTAGCCGCCCGCCTTGGCCGCCGGTTGCGCTTTTGTTTTTGGATCGGGTGCCGGACGAGGCGGATGGAACAGCGCGTTCGCGCTCGGCCAAGGCTGATCGGGGATTTGCTTTGCCTCGAACTTCTTCAGAAATTCGCGCGACTTGATCGCCGCCTCGCGGTGTCCGTTGCGCACCAGATCGAACATTGCGGCGCCTTGCGTCTTGACCGCATCGTCCCATTTCCCGTTGGCCGCCAACGCGAGTGCGTAGGCCTCGCCGACTTGCGCCGCATTGCTCGTGCGATACAACTTGGCGCCGTAATCGAGTGCCATGCGCCGCTCCTCGGGACGCGCGGCACTGCAGGTGCTCGCCACGCGCAGGAACAATTGCATGAGAAAACCATAATCGGGGCGCTTGGCCAACGCGTCATTGATCTCCTTGAGTGCCACGGCGCAATGACCGGAGATTGATTCCGCCGCAACCAGATGTGCCCATGCTTCGCCCTTGTCCGGTTGACTTTGCGTCAAGTAGCGATATTGCGCGGCTGCCGCAGCCTGCTGCGATGTGCGCATCAGGAGATTACCCAAGGCCAGACGGGCATCGGCAAGTTTCGGATCTAGTGCCAGCGCCTTGTCGTATGCCGCCTGCGCGCCGGCATCGTTCTTGCCCATCTCGAGGACCCAGCCCAAGGTGTACTGGGCAAGTGCATTGCGCGGATCGGCGGCCACAGCCGCCTCGGCGCGTTTTCGGGCGGCGGCGATGTTGCCGGCAGCTCCCTCCACCCGTGCGTAGAGACCGAGCAAGACCGGATCCCCGGGCTTGAGCTTCAGCGCGTCGTCGAGCGCGCGGCGCGCCGTTGCGTAATCCTTTTTTTGCAGATTCAGCACCGCGACGGCCACCTTGTCCGCTACCGGATCGGCTTTCTTCGGAGTGGGTGCACCCGAAGTTTGCGCGCTGCCCTGGAGCACGCCGCGGGCGAGCGGATCGGCCAATGCCGGCGCCCGGGTTCCCGCCTTGCTGCGCGCTGTCGCAGCGGCGCTGGCATTGCCCGCGGCCGCATATGCATCGGCCAGTTCGGAATAGACGCGATCGGCCTTCGGATCGAGTTTGAGCGCGCGATCGAACGCATCGATTGCGGCGCTGTAGTGCTTCTGGCGCATGGCGATGCGACCGGCGGTCTCGTATGCCGCAGGCTGATCCTGATGCTTGGCGAGATAGTCGGAGAGGAGTTTCTGCGCCGCTGCGAGATCTCCCTGCTGCACGCGCACCTCGGCCGCCGCGAGACGAATCGGCAGGTAGTTCTGATCGAGCGCATAGGCGCGCTCGAAATAGCTGCTCGCATCGGCCTCCTGATGTCTCGCGCGTGCAATGATGCCCTGCACATACACCCAGCGGCCATCTTCCGGTGCCAGCGCAGCGGCGTCGTACATTGCGACCGCCGCGGCGTCGTAGAAGCCGGCGAGTGAATACGCGGCACCGATCAATGCATAGTCCTGGGCCAGCGGCGGGCCGATCAGCGTCGCCCTGGACTTCTCGAATTCCGCGCGGACCTTGCGCAGGGCTTCGGCTTGATCCGCCGCAAGCTTGGACAGATCCGGCGACGGCACGGGTTTGACCAGAGCGTCGGCGGCAACGGCCCAACCCGGGTGGAAGGCAAAGCCGCTCAAAGCCAATGAAAACGCGAAAACCTTGAATTTTTTGAGCATCATGAAGACAGGACCACGACCGGCCGCCGAGTAAAAAGGTTGGAAAGTGTAACCGCTCGACGCGCAACGCACATCGACAACCGCTGCGCCCGAAGGTTCGCGGGTGCCTGAGCCCAAGGCAAGTTGCGTGGCTTTTGCTAAATTGACCTTTTTCCGGGGTCTTGCGATGTCGGGCCACAATCCGTTCCGCCTGCTTAAGACCCGCCGCTTCGCACCGTTCTTCGCAACCCAGGCGCTCGGCGCGTTCAACGACAACGCGTTCCGCTACGCGTTGCTGGTGCTGGTTGCTTTCCATCTGGGTCTCGACGACGCCGAGGTCACGTTTTATTCCAACATCGGTCCCGCGCTTTTCATCCTGCCATTCTTTCTGTTTTCCGCGAGTGCCGGACAACTGGCGGAAAAATTCGAAAAGACCCGCATTATCCGTTACGTCAAGTTGTTCGAAATCGGAGCGATGGCGCTGGCCGCAATCGGGTTTCACACCCACAGCGTCGCGTTGCTGCTCGCAATCCTTTTCCTGATGGGCGTGCATTCGACCGTATTCGGACCGATCAAGTACGCAATCCTTCCTCAGGCGCTCAAGCGCCCGGAACTTCTCGGCGGCAACGGCTTGGTCGAGATGGGCACATCGCTTGCGATACTTTTAGGGATGGTCGCGGGCGGCTCGTTGATGGCGCTCGGTCATCTGGGGCCGACCCTCGCCTCGATCCTCGTGCTTGGGGTGGCGCTATCGGGATATCTCGTTTCACGAGCGATCCCCGCCGCACCGGCGACGGCACCCGATCTCGTTTTCCGCTGGAACCCCTTCACCGAGACAGCGCGTGTACTCGGCATCGTGGCGCGTGAGCGCACCTTGTTCGTCGCAGTGCTGGGCATTTCATGGTTCTGGTTTTTCGGTGGCGTGTTCACCGCGCAGCTGCCCAACTACACCAAACTGTATCTCGGTGGCGGAGCAGGCGTGTCGGTGCTTGTATTGACCTTGTTCTCGATCGGTGTCGGCGCAGGCTCCATCCTTTGCGAAAAACTCTCCGGCGGGCGCATCGAGAGCGGGCTGGTGCCATTCGGCGCGATCGGGCTGACCGTCTTCGGCGTCGACCTGTATTTCGCTCGTCCCGGAATTGTCATTGCGCACGGTCTCGATGCGCTGGCCTTCCTGTCGGCGTCCGGAAGCTGGCGTATTGCGCTCGACATGACCTTGATCGGCTTGTTTGCGGGGTTCTACATCGTGCCGCTGTTCGCGTTGGTCCAGAGTCGCGCCATGCCGAGCGAGCTTTCCCGGATCATCGCGGGCAACAACGTGTTGAACGCATTGTTCATCGTCGCCGCGGCGGTATTCTGCATCGTCGCGAGCAAACACGGAGTGTCGATTCCACAACTGTTCCTGATCACGGCACTTGCGAACGCCGGCGCGCTTGCACTGCTGTGCATTGCGGTGCCGGAATTTCCGCGCCGCTTCATCGCTTGGGCATCCAGGGATCGCCTTGGCTCAACGCACCCAGCTGGCCAGAACCAGCAAAGCGATGACGGCAAGCCAGGTCAATAGCACGCGCCTGAGCAGCGTACGCGCGTCGGCCAGCTCGATCATCGGATCGCTGACATCGGTTGCGTAGCCGTCGCCCGCGAGCACATCGGCATCGACACCGGCGCGCGCCAACGCACCGAGGAAGCCGATGTCGAGTGTGAAATAACCGCGACCATGCGCCGCGTGGTAATTGCGCCAGGTGCTGATCACCGCATCGAAGTCCGAGACCAACGCGAGCGTCAACGCGACGAGATGCGCCGGCGCCCAGTCGAGAGATGCGGCGAGGCGTTCGAAGCGCGCGTGCTCGGCGACATCAAGGGGTACTGCGCCATCGGTGTCGCGCGCAATCAACTGGATGATGCGGTAACCGAACGCACCAACCGGACCGAGCAATACAAACCAGAACAGGACCCCGAACCAGCGATTGAGCGCGGCCATGAACGCCGCTTCGACCAGTGCGTCCGAAACGAGCGGCACCAGCAGGTCGCTGCTGCCGGCGCGCAAGCGCTGCGCGGCTTCGCTGCGGCGCGCATTGTCCGGAGCCTTCAACACGGCGTCGATGTCGACCTCGAGTTCGCGCGGACCCCAGCAATAAAAGAGGACGATGACGGCAAACACGAATGCCGGCAGCCCGAACAACAGATGCATGAGGATTCCCTGGACCACGCCGCACAGAACGATCAGCAGCACCGGAACCAGCCATGGCCGCGTGCGCCCTCCATCTTCATGCGCAGGAGCGCTGCGCTCCGTCCAGACTCGCAACCACGAAAAATCGCGCAGCCTCGCCGCGCCCGGAGCGGCGTAGGTCAATGCCACAACCACCAAGACAGCAAGCAGGATGATCGCCATCAGAGTTCCCCGGCGAAGTGAATTCAGCTCATCGACGCAATTGTACCCACGACGCCGCGGGTCCGCTGGTGCGGCGCCGATGGACTCAGCCCGGGCTTTGCGGCCCTTGCGCAACCAGATCGGCGAGCTTGAGGCCGGCGGCGTGACGCAACCAGTGCTCGATCAGCCGATACGATACTGACAGCGAGGAAGACACGCGCAGCTCTCCGCTGCCGATCTCGCGCACCACGTCATCGACGGTGAACCAGCGCGCATCGGACAACTCCGAACCGAGCCGGATGGTCCGGTTCCGCGCCCGGGCGCTGAATCCGATCATCAGCGATGAAGGAAACGGCCACGGTTGCGAGGAATGGTATTCGCATTGGTCGACCTCGATGCCGGCCTCCTCACGCACCTCGCGGCGCACCGCATCCTCGAGGGATTCGCCCGGCTCAACGAAGCCGGCGAGAGTCGAGTAGCGCCGCTCGGGCCAGCTCGCCTGGCGTCCGAGCAGACAGGCGTCTTCGTGACTGACGATCATGATCACGGCCGGGTCGACGCGCGGGAAGTGTTCGATCGCGCATCGGGCATCGCTGCATATCGCGCGATGACCTGCGGCGACCAAACGCAACGGCGCGGCGCACGACGGGCAATAGCGTGATTGCGACTGCCAATGCGAAAGTGCGCGCGCATAGGCAAACAGGCCGGCCTGGAACACGTGCAGGCACGCGCCGGCGCTTCGAAGATCCAGAAAGCGCCCGGAGCGAGATTCCGCGACGCGCCGTGCTTCACCGTCGTTGAGCCGCAGCGTGAAGTACGGCCCGCCGTCGTCGGCGCCAAGATAAGTCGGAGACGTGACGGAATCGAGATCGGCCTGCTCGGCAATATCGAGAAGATGCAGGGCGCTCGCGTCCGCCTGCGCCAGCGCATCGCCATTCGGACCAAGGACCAGAAAACGCGCGCGACTGTCAGCCAGCTGCCCGGCCAGCCACATTGCATCGTCACGCTGTTCGGCGTTTCGTTCCAGTGCGAGCGCGGCGAAGACGTTTGCGCCGCCGGGCAGATCTGCGCTCACCCAGGGATGCCTGGCGCAACCGCGAGGAAATCAGGCGGCAAACGACGAGCCGCAGCCACAGGTGGATTTCGCGTTCGGATTGCGAATGACGAACTGGGAACCGCTCAGCGTTTCCGAATAGTCTATTTCGGCGCCCATCAGATATTGCAGGCTCAACGGATCGACCAGCAAGGTCACCCCGTCGCGGTCCACGGCAAGATCGTCCTCGGCGCGTTCTTCATCGAACGTGAATCCGTACTGGAAGCCCGAGCATCCGCCGCCGCTGATATACACGCGCAGGTTCAGCGCCGGATTGCCTTCTTCGGCAATCAACTCCCCGACCTTGTGGGCAGCGGCGGTTGTGAACACGAGCGGCGCCGCATCAGCGTCGAGATAGGTCGGTGTCGTTGCGACGGTCATTGGCCTATATCCTCTGGGCGCGGGAGGCGCTGCGCCAAGTGAAACATCGTGCCTCACACGCATCTTTCAAGCCTTGGCAACCACCAACTCCGGACGCGACAACTGGCGCGGTGCTTCGTCCCGGTACAGCATCTTGCCGTTGATCTGCGCGCCGGCCGCCATTTCCAGCACCTTGTAATACACGTTGCCTTCGACGCGCGCATTGGGCGCGAGTTCCAGGCGCTCGGTCGCGACGACATCCCCCGAGACCGCACCGTTGATGACCGCGTTCGATGTGCGGATCTCGCCGTTGACACGCCCCTTTTCGCTGAGCGTGAGCACCGCATCGGCCCCATCGGCGTTAATCGAACCTTCGATCATGCCATCCAGATGCAGCCCGCCGGAAAACTGCACATCGCCACGAATAACGGTGCCTTCGGCAATCAGGGTGGTGATCGCCGCGAGCGGTTTTACAGTGCGCTTGTCATTGCCGAACATCGTTGCTCTCCTCACCCTTGATCGCATCTTCCCACGAGAATACCTGCTCCAGATGGCCAAAGTCGCCGTCGGCGGTCACACGGACACGATTCGGGTCGAATCCCTCCGGCAGCATGATCGTGCCTTTCATCTGCTGGAAATAGCGGAAATTGAAGTCCAGGCCCGCTGCGTCTTTCTGCTGGGTCAGCGTCGCCCAGTCGAGCTTGGCCAACTTTCCTTCCCGCACGCCTTCAACCGCGATGCGCAAATGGCCCTCGGTCTGCTTGCCGCGCTTGAAGTTCTGGGTCAGCGTGGCGACGAAGTTCCAGGCCCGCGAGGCCTTTATCGGCGTCAACTTGATGCCGTGAACCGCGAGGCCTTCACGTTGGCCACCGCCCACCAGGCGTCCGTAAAACGCCAGATCGGCGCGCAGACCGTCGATTTCCTCCTGACGATCACCGAGAGTCTGCTGCAAGTCGGCGACGGCTGCCTTGGCGACCTGTTCGGAGCGACGCAGCACTGCCACATTGTCCTTGAGTGCTTCGTTGTCGATATCGAGCGACTTGATTCTGTGTTGGACGAGACCGTTCGACTGGACGTGGACCAACGCAGCGCCGAGCAAACCTGAAACGATCACCGAAATGAACCACCCGCACGCAAGCAGCAACCCCGCACGGCGCCGCCTGGCGGGATCGCGCGAACGGATCTCGAGCAGGGAGGGAATTCTTGCCATGCGGCCCGGGGTTGCAGCGGGCCTGAACTTATAGGGGCGCATGCCCCGCATCGTCAAGCGGCGTTCCATCTCAACGAGTGGCTCGTGGCGTCCATTGTACTGTCCACTGGATCCTCGAAGCGTCCCATATTGGCCCGGTCAAGCCGGTTCCACGGCCGGGCTTCAGACGCTCGGCCCCATGCGCGTTCGAGCCAGCGATCGGGTCCGAGGCTCGGTTCACAAGAGCGATGCGCGTCTGGATTTGCCAACGAGCGGCAATTCCGGGCAGCCGAAATGCTGGAGGAGGCGCTTTGGGCCGATGCGGCGCGTCAGTCGTCGACCTTGGTCTGCAGGTACGGCACGTCGCCCAGTTGCCTGATCAGGCCGCGTTGGGTTTCCAGCCAGTCGATGTGTTCTTCCTCCGATTTGAGGATATCGGCGAGCAGGCTGCGGCTGACGTAGTCACCCAGCCGTTCGCAGTCGACGATACCGTTTTTCAGGTCGGGAACCGCGTCCTCCTCGAGCGCCAGATCGCACTCCAGCGCTTCGACCGGCGTCTCGCCGATCCGCAACTTGCCAAGCTTTTGCAGATTCGGAAGTCCTTCCAGAAACAAGATGCGCTCGATCAGACGATCGGCGTGCTTCATCTCGTCGATCGACTCGTCGTATTCGTGCTTGGCCAGTTCCTGATAGCCCCAATTGCGGTACATCCGAGCATGCAGGAAATACTGGTTGATCGCGGTCAGCTCGTTATATAGCGCCTTGTTGAGGTGCGTAATGATCTTGGCATCCCCTTTCATTGCGTCTCTCCAGATTTACCCACGGCGCCACATCCGTAACGCCAGCCAGACTATAGCGCGCGTCGGAAAGGCATGAGGAAATGAAACTCGCACGCATTGGCGCGCGCGAAAAGTCCAAAGGTTCGCGCCCAATGAACGCGAATCAAGCAGCGACGGCGATCAGGGGCAGCTCGAATGCGCGTGAACGCAGGGCATCATCAAGGATCTCGGCGGCAAGATCGGAGCAACTGCCGCAACCATCGCCGCAACCGGTGCGGCGCGACAATTCGCCGACCGTCGCCACGCCGGCGCGGGCGGCATCGCGGATCGCGTGATCGGTTACCGCATTGCAGATGCAAACGTACATCGCCGCGCAGCGTCTCTTTCCAGTGAACTGGCGTCAATGTAATCGCGAATGCGAATGATTGTCAACCAGTACTGGCCGCCGGGGCACCTCTCACATCGCGGGAGCGCCGCGAGCGTCGGTTTCGCATTCCCCAAGGCGCATGTCGCACGTGCGCTCGGCCAGCGATACCAGGTGTCGAAGGGCCTGTTCATAGACGCCCCGCTTGAAGTCCACCACGTTCGTGACCGGATACCAGAAATCGACCCAGCGCCAGATGTCGAATTCCGGCTTTTCGCCAGCGTCGAGCCGGAAATCCGCCTCTTCACCGAGCAAGCGCAGCAGAAACCAGACCTGTTTCTGCCCGATGCACACCGGTCGCTGATGGTGGCGGATGAATCGCCGCGGCAAGCGATATCGCAGCCAGCCGGGTGTCGCGCCGATGACCTCGACATGAGCCGGTCGCAGTCCGGTCTCCTCCTCGAGTTCACGGTACATTGCCTCGATAGGCGTTTCGTCAGTGCGCATGCCGCCTTGCGGAAACTGCCATCCCGAACGCCCGACGCGGCGCGCCCAGAACACCTGGCCTGCCCGATTCAGCAACACGATGCCCACATTGGGGCGATATCCATCCGGATCGATCACGGCCCGAATTCCTCCGCGGTTTTCAGGATTCTTCCACACCGTGCGCGCAGGCGGCAAGGCAAGTCTGGGGCCATGTCGACGCGAAGGCAGTCAATCCGGCTTGACACAACGACCCCGCACACTAGAATCGCACGCCCTCCCGATATCACTTGCGCGATCGCGCGGCTATGTAGCTCAGCCGGTTAGAGCACAGCACTCATAATGCTGGGGTCGGTGGTTCGAGTCCACCCATAGCCACCAAATCTGTCACGCGGGCTCCCGCCCGATGCTTCGATCAGTGCGGCCGTGTTCGCTTGTTCGCACCGTCTACGTTCCGCATTTGGCCAAATGGTTCCGAATCGACGTCAGGTTGCGCGGCCGAATCGAATCGAGCCGCCGCAGCGCCATGCCACTTTTAAGGCAGCTTCGCTCCAGTCGAGGATGGCGTGATAAAACGAAATGCAACTTCGTATCCTTCGCCAGACCCGCACCAACTGAGCCAGCTCATGGATTTGAAAAGCGGCTACCCCTACTGGGCTGTCAAAAACGGGCTGATGCAAGCCTTTCCCCGGCTCGTCTCGCATCAGTCGTGCGAGATCGCCATCGTCGGAGGCGGCATAACAGGTGCCCTCGTCGCACGGGAGCTGGCCGAAAATGGCCATGATGTAGTCGTGGTCGAGCAGCGCGATATTGCCTGGGGCAGCACCGCGGCCAGCACGGCGTTGTTGCAGTATGAAATCGACACGTCGATGCGAGACCTGACGAAGCGTTATGGCGAAAGAAATGCCGCGCTTGCGTACCGATCCTGTGCCGACGCCATATCGTTGTTGCAGCGCCTTGCAGCCACAGTGCGCGGGGTTGGCTTCGCGCCCATGCGAAGTTTGTACTACGCCAGCCGCAAAGCCCACGTCGCCGCGCTCCGGGACGAACTGGCGTTGCGGAAGAAGCATGGATTCGTCGCGAATTGGCTTGACGCAACTCAGCTGTGGAAGACGTATGGGTTGCGTGCGCCCGGAGCGATCCTGACGCAAGTTGCAGCGCGCGTCGATCCGTATCGACTGACATATCGAATACTTGGGGGCCTTTCGCGCAAGGGGACCCGCGTCTTCGATCGATCCCAGGTCATGCAAATTTCTTGCGGCTCTCGCCGGTTCACGCTGTCTACGCAGGAGGGCACGCTGTCGGCGAAACATGTCGTCATCGCGGCAGGCTATTCCAGCCAGGCGTGGCTGAGCGTAAAGGTGGCACGCAACCGCAGCAGCTATGCCTTCATCACCGATCCATTGCCCGACGCCGCGCTGGGTTCTTTCAAGAAGACCATGGTGTGGGAATCAGCACGCCCGTATCTCTACATGAGGTCGACGTCGGATGGACGTCTTCTTGTCGGAGGAGAAGACGACGCGATCGATGTGCCGACCAAACGCGATGCAAAGGTCGACGCGAAAGCACAAACGCTGGTCGAAAAGGTTGGCCGCGCAATACCGGAGCTGATCCTGGAGCCCGCATTCGCATGGGCCGGAACGTTCGCTGAAACAGCGGATGGCTTGCCGTTTTTTGGAACTCATCCGCAATGGGGACCGCGGGTCTATTTCGCCATGGCCTATGGAGGAAATGGAATTACCTACAGTGCGCTTGGAGCGGGAATCATCCGCGCAGCCGTGGAACGTCGCCGACACAAACTCGCGAGATTGTTTTCGTTCCGACGGTTGGACGCATGACTGGACCGGCGCGGTCCGCAGGTAAGGAAGATGAGTTCTGCGTGAATCGCCATCCGCAAATCCGGGCTCGTATTCAGCCGCTCTCAGACATGCTTGAGTGGAAGGATCAGCCAATTCCGGCTGATGAGCAAAGGAGCATGCAAGATGGTGAATACGGCGATGTATCTCTCCGCGACGACGCTGATCGGCGACAAGGTCGAAAACCCGCAAGGCGATTCGCTCGGCGATCTCAAGGAAATCATGCTCGACACCGCGGGAGGAAAGATCGCCTACGGCGTTCTTTCGTTTGGCGGCATCTTGGGGATGGGCGACAAACTTTTTGCAGTCCCGTGGAGTGCGCTGACGATTGATCACGAAGGTCACAAGCTGATTCTCGATTCCAGCAAAGAGCGGCTGAAGGATGCGCCTGGATTCGACAAGAGCAACTGGCCCAATTTTGCCGACCCGACGTTCGCCGACAAGGTAAGCGCGTATTACGCCCGATGACCTGACCTGACAAGGAAGAGCGATGCCGCTGCAAAGGCACGCTGGCGTCGATGGACCTCCTTCTCAGCTGTGCCCAATCAGCCTCGTTCTGACGTTTTGCGTTGGAGGCTTCCCGATCCCGGCGATTTGGCGCGCGCACCACTGGAAATCCGGGAAAGCTCTGAACAAACCCATTCTGGCGTTGCCAGAGCACGCCGAGTTCGGCGCATGTCCGGACTCGGTTCCGCCAAATCAAGCGCTCGTGCGCTGGATTTGCGGTGGGCCGTCCTTGGCCCGCGGAAACTTTGATCAAATTCAGAGTTCCGCTAGCGCAGCACCTTCAATACGAAGCGTTCCAGTTTTCGAGGCTGATGGGCGAGTTCGGCGGGCGCGCGGCGTAGGGTGTTGCCCTCGGCCCAGTCCGAAAATACCTTTGGATGGATGTAGGAGTTGCGGCAAACGGCCGGCGAGTTGCCGAGCGCGCGGGCCACTTCCTTGGTGGCAGCAACGACCATCGCCTCCGGAGTCGCTTTTTCCTCTTCTGCACGTTGGCGCAGCAGCGCGGCGACCATCAATTGGGTGCCGCCCCAGGTGCGAAAGTCCTTGGCCGTAAACCCGTTGCCGATGGCGTCTTGCAGGTAGTCGTTGATCATTCCGGAGTCGATGCGATGACGTCGTCCTTCTTCGTCGATGTACTGGAACAAAGCTTGCCCGGGAAGGTCCTGGCAACGACGCAGCAAGCGGATCAGGCGCCGATTGTCCAGCGCAATATCCTGCGACTGGCCGCTCTTGCCGATGAATTTCAGTCGGGCTCGCCCATCGCGAAGAAAGCGAAGGTGCCTGGCGCGCAACGTCGACAGCCCATAGGAGTGATTGGCCCGCAAGTAAGCATCGTTGCCGATGCGGATCAAGGTCCGCGCCATGAGGCTGATTGCCACCGCCAGTACCTTTTCTCGAGGCAGGCCTTTGCGGGCGAGATCCCGCCGCAGGCGGCGTCGCAGTTTGGGTAGCTGTTTCGCAAAATCCGCAATGCGCTGGAATTTGTCTTGCCCCCTTCTGCTGGTCCAACCGGCATGATAGCGATACTGCTTTCTTCCCTTCGCATCACGGCCGGTCGCCTGAAGGTGGCCCCGCGGGTCGGCACAAATCCACACGTCACTCCAGGCGGGCGGGATCACGATCGCGCGAATTCGCTCAAGCGTCCGGCGCGACGAAATGCGTTGTCCGCGTGCATTTCGGTAGACATATCCGGTTCCCTGGCGCCGGCGTCGAATCCCGGGCGCCTGATCAGTTACGTGGATCAGCCTCACGTCTCACTTTCCTTCTCTATGATTGGCGAGGGAACAAGCAGCGGGATGAAGAAGATCAAGCAGGACTCGAGTCTGGCGAGGCGGGACTGAACGCGGGGCTGTCACCGGAATCATTCTTCCGACTCCGCTGTCCCACACCGCGGTCAGCGGGATCAACCAGCAGTTCCGGATTTGCCCGGACCCCGTTATGAATCCCCATTGGCGCGGCAACCGCGTGGCGCCGTATCCCATCCAGGCCGGACGCAGCCCGAATTGCGTTTCTCGCCCGAAATTGCGGCTTTGCGGCAACTCCGTGCTTGTCTCTACATGATTGTTTCTACTTGCAATTATTTAACGTATGCGCTCCGTAGCGGGATGATCACATCAGATATGTTGCATTGCAACAAAATGTCTGATAGAGTGCTCCCACTTTCCGGCAAACCCCAAGCGAGGCAATCAATATGTTTGATCAGATCAATTCACAGGCCATGGCCTTCAGCAAGAGCTACACCGACACCATCGCCAAGATGCAGAGCCTGACCATGGAAGGCTTCGAGCGCATCGCCGCCGTCCAGATGAAGGCTTTCGAAAACCGCATGAACGCCGCCGTCGAGTTCTGCTCCGAGGCCTCCGAAGTGCGCGATTTCGAAGGTGCGAAGGCCATCTGGCCGAAAGGCATCCAGCTGGCCAAGGACAACGCCGAGACGCTTTACGCGACCGGTCAGGAAGTCGTCGGCGTCACGCTCAAGACCAATGAAGCAATCGGCGAGCTGGTCAAGGGCTCGATCGACAGCGCCAATGACAGCGTGACACGCCAGGTCAAGGCTGCGACCACGAACGCCAAGAAGGCGCGCTGAACCCAATCGGCACGTCCCATACATAATAAATAGAGCGGAACAACGCCGCCGCGTTCTCTCCCCCACGCGGCGATGTTGACTAAAGGCCGAATGAGCAACTCATTCGGCCTTTTTCTTTGCCCATCCGGCGCCCCGATTTCCTCGATCGTGCGCGTGACGTCTTCGGACCCCCCGACGAGGCGAATTGCTTCGATCTGACCCTTGTCGTCATTTTCCGACAGGTCGCGTTGTCAGAAATATTGACAAATGCGATCGACAGATGAAGTGACAAAGCGTTCCAAAGCCTTGCCCACAGCGGATTTCAGGGTCTGGCACGCCGCTTGCTCTTGGCCATATCACCAAACCAGACACCACCAGACCAAACCGGGAGCAGTCATCATGAGCAGCGTAGCCGCCCTGAACTTCAAGCCTTTCTTTCTGCGTCACGACCTGATGATGGAACTCGGACGTCTCGAAATGGCCATCGAAAACGCCCGCGATTGGCCAGCCGCAAACGACTCGGTCGGTCGACTCGAATCACGATTCGCAAAAATCAATGATGCGCTGAACAAGCTGCCCGCCTGACCGCTCAGCCGGGGGGACAGGGGCCGGGGCCGCGCTTTGCGCGGCCCCGTTTTTTTGGGAATCCAGCCAAATTCCGCCGGCCGCGCGTCACCCGCATCCGTAGGCGATGGGCATGACGGTACTCCAGTTGGACTTGCCCCATCACCACCGAGCCGGACGTGCAATGCCAATCCCAATCCCGCTTTGAAGGATGGATTCAATCGGCGCCCTGGATCCAGAAATAGCGCCTTTTGCCGGGGGTGAGCCCAGGTGTAGCGTCGATGCCAAACGTGAATCGCACAGGAGGGATCGTCATGCGCATGGTTTCCTTGAGCACCTTGGCAAGCCTGTTCTGCGTCGTCGCGGTCTGCGCGGCTCCCACCATCGCGTTGGGCGCCAACGCACCGTTTCATGACTCCGCCGCCACGCTGGGCCGAAGTACGCAATAACGTTACCGGATCCCACGTTGGTGCGATCGGCAATCTTGTGGGGACTGTTCAACAAGGCAGGATACGATTTGACCGGAGGAAACGAGGTGCCCGGAATGATCGCCTATCGCCAGCTCCATGAGAGCGACGATCCTTACGATCCGAAGTTCGAGTGGCGCATTTCGCCAAACCCGTCCGGCACCACGACAGTCGGGCCTCTGCTTCCGGACAAGACAGCAAGCCGCGGCGAGCCAAGCCCTCGAACACGCCCGATCAACAACAGGGTCCGTTCTACTAAGCGCTATCTTCGCCGCAACCGAGCCGCTCCCGGAATCGATCGGCGCGGCTTTTTCTTGCGGGGGACACGGGACGGCGTCGTGCTTTGCGCGGCGTATTTTTTAGGCGCCTTTTTTCTCGAACGCGTTTCGCATGCGTTCCCGGAAGCCGTTCACATTTCCGGTTTGACGTGGTTCCCGATCTGACCTTTCTGGTCATTTTGCGACAGGGCGCGACGTCGCGAATGGACGCGAACGCGACCAGCCGAGTATGTGACAAAACGTTGTAACATGTTGTTTAAATTATGTTTCTTATGATGGCACGCCCTTTGCTTTGGTCATAGCACCAAATTGAATCAGACCAGACCAGGAGCGAACATCATGAGCAGTGTAGCCGCGTTGAACTTCAAGCCGTTCTTTCTCCGCCATGACCTGATGATGGAGCTCGGACGCCTCGAAATGGCCATCGAAAATGCACGTGAGCGACCGGCCGCAAACGACACCGTAGGTCGTCTCGAATCGCGCTTCGCCAAGATCAATGACGCGCTGAACAAGCTTCCTGCCTGACGATCAACCGGGGAACAGGGGTCGGGGCCGCGCATTGCGCGGCCCCGTTTTTTTTTGCGACAGAAGCGCGGCTTGCGCTTCAGGCGCAGGCTGCGCTGACGAACAAGGCGATCACGCAGAGCAACGCAAGGCCCCAGACCACGCTGCGCAAGGTTGCCTGGTTCGCGATATAGCACGCGCCATACGCCAGTCGCAGCGCGACGAATGCGAGCGCGAGCGCGTCGATGCGTCCCTGCGCCACGTGCAGTTGCTCGGCGACCAGCACGGCCGCGGCGAACGGGGCGAATGCCTCGAGCGAATTCAGATGCGCCCAGTGCGCACGCGCTGGCGCACCCTGCAAACGCGCCTGAAAGTCGCGTGGCGCGGCATTGTCGAACTGGCGCCGCCCGAGCCCCTTGGCGATCGCAGTAAACAAGAGTGGCAGCAAAGCGGCGGCGAGAATGCACCAATAGGCGATCGGCATAAGGCGACTCCGGTTGGTCTAATCCTTCATCATCGTCGAGCGCGGCGTCGGACGCCATCCGCCTCTACGCCGCGGGCGCGAAGGCGACGCGATTGCGGGCGGTGCAGCGAGCGGCGTAACGTCGATGACGGATTTCGTCCGCAGCGAGGAATCGATCATGCGTATGCGCTATCCGACTCTGCTGGGTTTGCTTTGCATTGCTGTCCTTGGTGTAGCTCCTTCACCGGTCCGGGGCGCCAACGCGCCTTTCTACGATTCCTCTGAAGCCGCCACGTGGCCAAGCAACATGAATTTCACTTCGCCGGAGGATGATGCGCGACCGGGCGAGAAGTTTTTCCTGTATGGCGCCCGAGCGCTGACGGCGGACATCAGATGGGCGGATCGGTTGCCTATCAGCAGCTTCACGAAAGTGACAGTCCCTACGACCCGAAATTCGAGTGGCGCCTGTCGCCGAACCCGACTGGCACCGCAACGGTCGGCCCGTTGTTGCCCGACACGGCGAAGAGTGGCGATGACACGAAACTGTCAAATACGCCCGATCGGCAGCAGCATCCGTTCTAGGCGCTGGTTTCGCCGCAATCGAGCCGCTCCCGAATTCGATCGGGAGCGGCTTTTTCTTGCGCACAAGAGCGGCCGCTCGATTGGACGCCCGGCTTGCGGCAGTGCAGCAGGCGCTGCTATCCTCCGCGGCCCGTTTGTCGAGTATCAGTGCCGCCCGCGGATGGTTATGGCGATGCGGCAGGGTAGCTGCGCGTGATCAATAGTTTGGCTGCAGGCCGCCGGGTCGCGGGATGGCTGATGTTGGCGCAAATCGCCAGCGCGCTGCTCGCAGGGGGGGTGTTTTCGCTCGCACAGGGCGAGCGGCCAGCGATTGCAGCCATGTGCGGTGGATTTGTGGTTGCAGCCGGGACCGCGGCAATGGCAGCGATCAGCCTTGGAGGCCACGTAGCCGACGGGGGCACGATGCTGAGCCGCATGCTGGTCGGCATGTTGTTGAAGTGGATCGTGGTGCTTGGCGGCGTGCTGCTGCTGATGCTGCACTGGCACTTGCCGGCGCCGGCGGTCCTGATCGGCATGGCGGTCGCCCTGCTCATAAACCTGATTGCGTTGAAACGGTTCTGATCTGACGGTCCGATCGGACCGGCGACAAGGATCAACGAAAACCGGATCACATTGACGGATTTGTCTGGATATGGCGCCTGAAGCCGGCCACAGCAGCAGCAGTTACATCCTGCACCACTTGACTTACCTCAAGCTGGATCTGCATACGATGACGATCAATCCGGAAGCGACCGGCTTCTGGGTGCTCAATCTCGATTCGGTGGTCATTTCGGCGTTGCTCGGTGTCGTATTCATCCTGATGTTCCGACCGATCGCCAAACGCGCGACCAGTGGCATTCCCGGCAAATGGCAGAACTTCATCGAGGTTCTGTTCGAGTTCGTCGACAGCCAGGTCAAGGACTCGTTCCACAAACCCTCGAAGTTTGTCGCGCCGATGGCGATGGCGGTTGGTTTCTGGGTGTTCTTCATGAATTTCATGGATCTGCTGCCGATCGACTTGTTGCCCAAACTCGCCGGCAGCGCCGGCGTCGATCATCTGCGCGTGGTGCCGTCTGCCGATCCGAATATCGCGCTTGGCATGTCGCTGACCGTATTCCTGATCGCGCTCTGGTATGGCTTCTACAGCAAGGGCTTGAAAGGCGTCGGCGCGGAGTCGCTGTTCCATCCGTTCGCCGCCGACAATATCGTCGCAAAAATCGTTCTGATGCCGATCAACCTGTTGCTCAAGATCGTCGAGGAACTGGCCAAGCCGCTCAGCCTCGGCCTGCGACTGTTCGGCAACATGTACGCCGGCGAAGTGATCTTCATCCTGCTGGCCTGTCTTACCCTCAACTACACCGCGTCCAGCATCGGCAGCAATCTCGCATTCGTCGCGCAGGTTTTGCTGGCGTCGGGCTGGACACTGTTTCACGTGCTCATCATCTCGCTTCAAGCCTACATCTTCATGGTCCTCACGGTCGTCTACATGTCGATGGCGGGCGAGTCGCATTGAGCGTGGCGGCCGGCCTTATCTGTTTTCTTTCAACCCGAAGTTATACGGAGTAGCAACATGGATATCAGCGCACTGGCAAGTGTGGAAGGCTTCACCGCCCTCGCAGCCGGCCTCATGCTCGGCCTCGGCGGCATTGGCGCGGCGATCGGCATGGGCCTGATGGGCGGCCGGTTTCTCGAAAGCTCTGCGCGCCAACCCGAACTGGTGCCGATGCTGCAAGGCAAGATGTTCCTGCTGGTCGGCCTGATCGACGCGATTCCGATCATCGGCGTGGGTATCGCGTTGTATCTGATCTTCGTCGATCCCTTTTCAGCGTCGGTGCTGTCGCACGCGGCCGGGCACTGACCGATCCCCTACGCACGCGCTCCGCGAGGATTCAGACCGTGAGTCTCAATGCAACATTGATTGCCCAGATGATCACCTTCGGGATCCTCATCTGGGTCACGATGAAATTCATCTGGCCGCCGCTGGCTGCTGCCATGAATGAGCGCTCCAAGCGCATTGCCGAAGGCTTGAATGCGGCCGAACGCGCGCGCAAGGAACTGGCCGCTGCCGACGCGCATGCGGCTGAGGAAATCAAGCAGGCTCGCGCCGATGCCGCGGCAATCCTGGACAAGGCGCACCAGCAGGCCAGTCAGCTCATCGAGAAGGCCAAGCAGGATGCGGTTGACGAAGCTGATCGCCAGAAGGCCATCGCGCAAGCCGATATCGACAATCTCGCCAATAACGTACGCGAACAACTGCGCGGTCAGCTCGGAGCGCTCGCCGTCGCTGGCGCAGAGAAGATCCTCAAGCGCGAGATCGACGCCAACGAACACCGCGCGCTGATCGACCAGCTGGCGGCCGAGATTTGACATGCAGCAGCCATTGACGCTGGCGCGGCCGTATGCGCGCGCAACCTTCGAGATCGCAGTGAAGGACGGCACACTGACCGAATGGAGACGCAAGCTTGAATTCGCCGGCGCGATTGCCGCCGATTCGCGTGTGATCGCGCTCCTCGGTGATCCGCAGGTCGGCATGGAAGAACTGATCGGGCTGTTCCTGCCCGAGGGCGAGGCGGGTGATTCGCCGTTCGCAACGTTCATCACGCTGCTCGCGGAAAACGGTCGTCTGCGGACGCTGCCCGAGATCGCGACGCTTTATTCAGTCCGGCAACACGAAATGCAACATGTTCTGCAAGTCAAGATCACCAGCGCCGCCCCGATCGATGATAGCGAACTCGCCAGATTGACCTATGCCCTGAAGCAGCGTTTCAAGTGCGACATCGAAATTGCCCGATCGGTCGATGCCGACCTGATCGGGGGCGCGATCATCGACGCCGGGGACGTTGTCATCGACGGATCCGTGCGCGGTCGCCTTGCGCGACTGGAGACGACGCTGACGCAATGAAGTCGTAAGACGTGAAATGTGAAACGTCAGACGTGAGACGAAAAATTCCTGGCTACGCTTGTTTTTTTCGTCTGACGTTTGACATCTGACGTCTCACCCAACGCCGGATACCGCGCGCAGCAATGCTGCGGCGCCCGACCCAAGAGAAACCAATCATGGCCACCACACTCAATCCATCCGAAATCAGCGACCTCATCAAGAGTCGCATCGAGAAGTTCAAGCTCACCGCGGACGCCCGCAACCAAGGCACGCTGACGAGCGTAGCGGACGGCATCGTGCGCGTGCACGGGCTGAACGACGTCATGGCGGGTGAAATGATCGAGCTACCGGGCGATACATTCGCGCTGGCGCTCAATCTCGAACGGGACTCGGTCGGTGCGGTGGTACTCGGTGACTACGAACACCTGAGCGAAGGCGAGACCGCCAAGACCACCGGACGCATTCTCGAAGTTCCGGTTGGTCCGGAACTGCTCGGCCGCGTTGTGGACGCGCTCGGTACCCCGATCGATGGCAAGGGTCCAATCTCGGCGACCGGCACCAGCCCGATCGAGAAAGTCGCTCCGGGCGTGATCTGGCGCAAATCGGTATCGCAACCGGTGCAGACCGGTTACAAATCGGTCGACGCAATGATTCCGATCGGTCGCGGCCAGCGCGAACTCATCATCGGTGATCGCCAGACCGGCAAGACCGCGCTCGCGGTCGACGCGATCATCAACCAGAAAGGCACCGGCATCAAATGCATCTACGTCGCGATCGGCCAGAAGCAGAGCTCGATCGCGAACGTGGTGCGCAAGCTCGAGGAAAACGGCGCACTCGATCACACCATCATCGTCGCCGCTTCGGCTTCGGAATCGGCCGCCATGCAGTACATCGCGCCGTATTCGGGTTGCGCAATGGGCGAATACTTCCGCGACATCGGCGAAGACGCGCTGATCATCTACGACGACCTGACCAAGCAGGCCTGGGCCTACCGGCAGATTTCGCTGCTGCTGCGTCGGCCGCCGGGACGCGAAGCGTATCCGGGCGACGTGTTCTATCTGCATTCGCGCCTGCTCGAGCGTGCCGCGCGCGTCAATGAAGACTACGTGGAGAAGGCTACGCAGGGTGTCGTCAAGGGCAAGACCGGTTCGCTCACGGCGCTGCCGATCATCGAGACGCAGGCCGGCGACGTATCCGCGTTCGTGCCGACCAACGTGATTTCCATCACCGACGGCCAGATCTTCCTCGAGACCGACCTGTTCAATGCCGGCATCCGGCCGGCCGTGAACGCGGGTATCTCGGTATCGCGCGTGGGTGGCGCAGCACAAACCAAGATCATCAAGAAGCTCTCGGGCGGCATCAAGCTCGCGCTTGCGCAATATCGCGAACTCGCCGCATTTGCGCAATTCGCCTCGGATCTCGATGCATCGACCCGTGCACAGCTCGAGCGTGGGCAGCGCGTCACCGAACTGATGAAACAGAAGCAATATGCGCCGCTGTCGATCGCCGAGCTCGCGGTGTCCTTGTTCGCCGCCGAAAACGGCTATCTGGACGACCTCGAGATCGCAAAAATCCTTCCGTTCGAAGCGGCGCTCCACGAATACATGCAAAACGAGCATGCCGAGTTGATGCAGAAGATCGTCGACAGCGGCGACTGGAACAAGGAATTCGAAGGCGCGTTCAAGAGCGCGCTGGATGAGTTCAAGAAAACTGGAAGCTGGTAGCGAACGGCAGGCACAACGATCATGACGAAGCACAGCGTGCGCGGGACGATCGAGTCTGCGCCAGAATCGACGAGAGGCTGAAACAGACGTGGCTGGCGCACGGGAAATCCGCACCAAGATCAAGAGTGTGCAAAACATGCGCAAGGTCACGCGTGCGCTCGAGATGGTATCGGCGTCGAAGATTCGCAAGGCGCAGGACCTGATGCGCGCATCCCGCCCGTACGCGCGATTGATGCGACAGATGATCGGCCATATCGCGCATGCGACGACCGAGTACAAGCATCCCTTCACGATCGAACGTCCCGAGATCAAGCGGGTCGGCTATCTGGTGGTCTCGACCGATCGCGGCCTTTGCGGCGGCCTAAATGCCAATCTGTTCCGCGCGCTGCTCGCGGAAATTCGCGGTTGGCAGGACCGCGGCGTCGAGGTCGACGTTGTGTGCGTCGGCACCAAGGCCAATTCATTCTTCAAGCGGCTCGACGTCAAGCTGGTCGGCAGCGCGAGTCATCTGGGCGAGCGTCCGCAAATCGCGCAACTGATCGGCGTGATCAAGGTCATGCTCGATGCCTACACCGAAGGCCGCATCGATCGCCTGAATCTCGCTTACAACGACTTCGTCAACACGATGTCGCAAAAGCCCTCGATCAACCAGTTGCTGCCGCTGCCGCCATCGAAGGCGATCGAGAGCGCGTACGCCTGGGATTATCTGTACGAACCGGATGCCGAGACCGTTCTCGAACATGTGCTGACGCGTTATGTCGAGTCGCTGGTGTACCAGGCGACGCTGGAGAATCTCGCGAGCGAACATGCCGCGCGCATGGTCGCGATGAAGAGCGCGTCGGATAACGCGACCAAGACCATCGATTCGCTCACGTTGATCTACAACAAGGCGCGTCAGGCTGCGATCACTCAGGAAATCTCGGAAATCGTCAGCGGCGCGGCGGCTGTATAGGTGCGATCGTCCGTGATCGCGAAAATCAAAAAGCGGCCATCCTTCGCCGCACCCTTCACCAACAGCACGGCTTCGGCCGCGCTGCGACACGTTTGAAGATTCAATCGGAGCACATTCATGAATCAGGGCAAGGTCGTACAAATCATCGGCGCAGTCGTCGACGTCGAGTTTCCGCGCGAGGCGGTACCCAAGGTTTACGACGCGCTCAAGGTCGCCGACACCGACATCACGCTTGAGGTACAGCAGCAGCTCGGCGATGGCGTCGTGCGCACGATCGCGCTCGGCTCGACCGACGGCCTGAAGCGCGGACTCGTCGCCGACAACACCGGCGAAGGCATCAAGGTCCCGGTTGGCACTGCGACGCTCGGGCGCATCATGGATGTACTCGGACGTCCAATCGACGAGGCCGGGCCGGTCGATGCGAAGGAACATTGGGAAATCCATCGCCCGGCGCCGAGCTATGACGAGCAAGCAGCGGCCAACGAATTGCTCGAAACCGGCATCAAGGTCATCGACCTGATCTGCCCGTTCGCCAAGGGCGGCAAAGTCGGCTTGTTCGGCGGGGCGGGCGTCGGCAAGACCGTCAACATGCTTGAACTCATCAACAATATCGCCAAGGAACACGCGGGTCTTTCGGTATTTGCGGGTGTCGGCGAGCGCACGCGAGAAGGCAACGACTTCTATCACGAGATGGCCGAGTCGGGCGTCATCCAGCTCGACAACCTTTCCGAGTCCAAGGTCGCGATGGTCTACGGCCAGATGAATGAGCCGCCTGGCAACCGTCTGCGCGTCGCGCTGACCGGCCTGACGCTCGCCGAGTATTTCCGCGACGAAAAGGACGACAAGGGCAAGGGTCGCGACGTGCTGTTCTTCGTCGACAACATCTATCGCTACACGCTGGCAGGCACGGAGGTATCTGCATTGCTCGGACGCATGCCATCGGCCGTCGGCTACCAGCCAACGCTGGCCGAGGAAATGGGTCTGCTGCAGGAACGCATCACTTCGACCAAGACCGGGTCGATCACCTCGATCCAGGCCGTGTATGTGCCGGCGGATGATCTGACCGATCCGTCGCCCGCGACGACTTTCGCGCATCTCGACGCGACCGTCGTGCTGAGCCGCAATATCGCGTCGCTCGGCATCTACCCGGCAGTCGATCCGCTCGATTCAACCAGCCGCCAGCTTGATCCGAACGTGATCGGCCAGGAACATTACGATGTCGCGCGACGGGTGCAGGGTACGCTGCAACGTTACAAGGAATTGAAGGACATCATCGCGATTCTCGGCATGGACGAGTTGTCCGAGGAAGACAAGCTCGCGGTGTATCGCGCGCGCAAGATCGAACGCTTCTTCTCGCAGCCATTCCATGTGGCTGAGGTATTCACCGGCTCGCCCGGAAAGTACGTATCGCTCAAGGAAACCATCCGAGGTTTCAAGATGATCTGCGATGGGGACTGCGACGAGCTGCCCGAACAGGCGTTCTACATGGTCGGCGGCATCGACGAGGCGTTCGAGAAAGCCAAAGGCATGGAAAAGAAGGCGGCGTAAGAGCAGGGCTGAAAGCGAAGGGTCGAGGGCTGAAAAGCAAAAGGCCCGAAACCCGCAACGCTCCCGCGCTGCAGCCCTCAGCCCTCATCGAGGTTGAAGAAACATGACCGTTACCACAATCCAATGCGACATCGTCAGCGCCGAGGAAGAAATCTTCCACGGCGACGCGCACATGGTCGTCGCGACGGGCGAAATGGGCGAGCTCGGCATTGCTCCGCGTCACGCGCCATTGATCACGCGCCTCAAACCAGGTCAGGTGCGGGTGTTGCTGGAGGACGGCGATGAGCAGTTTTTTTATGTCTCCGGCGGCATCCTCGAGGTGCAGCCCAAGGTGGTGACGGTGCTCGCCGATACCGCAGTACGCGCGAAGGATCTCGACGAGACCGCCGCGCGCCAGGCCAAGGAACAAGCCGAACGCATACTCGCCGACCGCAGCGACGCGATGCAGGTCGCGCAGGCACAGGTGCAACTCGCCCAGGCGATGGCACAGTTGCAGGCGCTCGATCGTTTGCGCAGGCAGATGAAGCACTGAGAATCGGAATGCGGATGTCGGCTCCAAAACGGAGCCGGTTTGCGTCATTGTGAAATTGGGCTAATGTTGCTCGCCACGTTTCGCTGGGAAATGCCATGACCGCCGCTCCCCTGCACGTCATCGTTCTTGCCGCCGGTGCGGGCACACGCATGAAGTCGGCCAAGCCGAAGGTGCTGATGCCGCTGGCGGGCAGACCCATCCTTGCGCATGTCCTCGATACGGCGCGCGCGCTGCAACCGGCGCGCATCCATCTGGTGCACGGACATCTGGGCGACCAGGTTCACGAAGCACTCACGGATCTCGGCGATATCGAGTGGGTGCACCAGCCCGAGCAGCACGGAACGGGACATGCCGTGCGCCTGGCCATGCCGGACATACCGGACGACGCGCGGGTGCTGGTGCTGTTCGGCGACGTGCCGATGATCGGTGTGGCCACGCTGCAAAAGTTGCTTGAGGTCGAAGCGCCGCTGGTTGTACTGACGGCAGAGGTCGACGATCCGCGCGGTTACGGCCGCATCATTCTCGATACGCAGGGTGATCGTGTGCGAGCGATCGTCGAGGAGCGCGACGCCACGCCCGAACAGCGCGCGATTCGTTGCGTCAACAGCGGTGTGCTGACAGCCGATGCGCGTCGATTGCGCGGCTGGATCGACAAGCTCACCGACAGAAACACCCAAGGCGAGCTGTACCTGACGGACATTTTTGCCGAGGCGGCTGCCGAGGGCGAAGCTGCCCGCATCGGCACCTGCAGCGAGCCGGAGGAAGTGCTCGGCGCCAACGACGCATGGCAACTGGCCGCGCTCGAGCGGCTTTACCAAGGGCTGCGCGCCCGCGCGCTCGGCAAATCCGGCGTGCGTCTGGCTGATCCGACCCGCTTCGACCTTCGCGGCGATCTGCGCGTCGGACACGACGTCGAAATCGATATCGATGTGATACTCGAAGGCATGATCGAACTCGGCGACGACGTGCGCATCGGCCCGTTCTGCCACATCCGCAATTCACAGCTTGCCGCCGGGACCGTGGTATTGTCGCACTGCAACCTCGACGGCGTCGTGACCCACGGCGCCTGCGTCATCGGACCGTTCGCAAGGCTCCGTCCGGGGACCGAACTCGCCGAAGCCACGCGTGTCGGCAACTTCGTCGAAATCAAGAATTCCAAGCTCGGCGCCGGGTCGAAGGCCAACCACTTGAGCTATCTCGGCGATGCGCGAATCGGCAACGAGGTCAACATCGGAGCCGGTACCATTACCTGCAATTACGACGGTGCGAACAAGCACACGACGCGCATCGAGGACGGAGCATTTATCGGGTCCAACACCGCGCTGGTGGCTCCCGTTTCCGTAGGGCGCGACGCCACGATAGGCGCCGGTTCCGTTATCACCAATGATGCACCGGCCGATCAGCTCACCCTCGCCCGTGCAGTCCAGAGGAGCGTGCCTGCGTGGCAACGGCCTTCCAAGGATTGACCGCGCATTCGGGACAGCGCGATGTTCAGGCGCTGCCGCAGTATCGATGAACCTTGTTCAGTCGCGCACCGAGCGGTGCGGGCAACACGCGTATCTGCCCTCTGATTGCCGCCGCCGCGAATCGCATCCGCTCGGCAGATTACGCAAGCCCATGGCAACAAGTGCGGCGACGCGACTCCCCCGGAAGACCCCATGGCAAAACGAACCGGGGTCGATTCAGTCCGCAGACGGTGGGTCGATGACGATGGCGGGTGTCTTGCGTGCGCGTTGCCAGTCCGCCCACACATGCCCGCGCCGTATCGCCTTGGCGACCACGTGCGCGGTGATACGGCACAGGTCCTGCACCGGTCGAAAATGGCTGCGGCGGAATTCACCCGCGTAGCGCGATTCGATCGGCACGGCAACTGCCCTAACCCCGCGGCGACTGGCTTCGATGAGGATGTCGGCCTCGAACACAAATCCGTTCGGGCTCACCGTGTTCGCCAGCTCCAGCGCAGCGCGCGGGTAGTAACGCTGGCCGCTCTGAGTATCGAGCACGCGCTGGCCGCACGCGATCGAAATCCCCCAGTCGCCAAATTCATTGGCCCAGCGACGGATTCGTGGCTGACGCTCGCGATGGCGAAGTCGCGCGCCGATCACCATGCATTCGGGGTGCGCCGCAGCGGCCGCAAGCAGCCGTGGAATATCGCTCGCCGCATGCTGGCCGTCGCCATCCATCGTGATCACGGCATCGAAGCCGAGATCGAGCGCCTTGCGAAACCCGGCGCGCAGCCCGTCGCCCTTGCCTTGCGATTCGGCATGCCGGATCAGCGTGATGGGCAGATCGACGATCCGCTCGGCCGTGGCGTCGGTCGATCCGTCATCGATCACGATGACATTCGGGCATCGCGCGAGTGCCGACTCGACCACGCCACGAATCGCGCTTTCTTCGTTGAGCGCCGGAATCACGATGGCGATGTGGCGCGAATCCGTGGAACTCATCGTTCCACCTCGATGGTCAGCGCCGGCGCACCATCCCCCGCGAGCGTCACTTGGCCCGCGGTGTTTCCCGCGAGGAGCGCGAGCAGCGGCAGCGCGCTGGCAGCCATCGGGTTCGCAGCGGCCAGCGGCACGAGATGTTGTGGCAGCGCGGAGGCTGTCGTTTCATGCGCATCGCAGCGCAATCGCAGGATAGCCAGCCCTGCGGTGTCGTCCGCCGGAGCCACGATGAGCGCCGCGCCGAACAGCGATGCGCTGGGCCACACATCGGCCAAGGGTCCGGGGCTGTGCGTATCGTAGGCGACCAGGAGTACGGGCGTCTGTTCGCACAGGGCCTGGGTCGCGGATTCGAGCAGGCCTGCCGCAAAGCTCATGTGCGAAGCGCTGATTGCCGTTGATGGGGCGTGACATCCGCTGGCGATGCTCCAGTAGCCCGCCGCGGCGTTGTGCACGGAGTTGTGGAATCGCGTCGGTGACAGGTCCAGGGGATTTGCCGCCAGTGTTCTGCAAAGATAGTCGGTGACCGCCATATCACCCTCGATCGACGCAAATACGCTGGGCAGCGTGGCGGCGTCGCGCCCGGCCATGGCGCAAGCCTCGGCCGCGACATCGCAGGCCATTAATACACTATGCGGGGCGCGCCTTCGCTCCGCCTGCGCCAGCGCCGTTCCGCGCGGCCGTTCCGGGGCATCATCGACGCAGGCGGTCCCTCCGCGCAACACAGCCGCCGCGCGCGGCCAGCCTTTCAAGCCGGGAGCCCAGATCCCGACGCCTTCGACCACGACCGAAAGCGTCGTCATGCGCGCACATGCGCATTGCGCGCGAACGCCAAGGTGCAATTGCTGCCGCCGAAACCGAAGGAATTGGAGAGTGCGAAATCGATCCTTCGTGCCTCGGCGTTGAGCGCAAGGTGAGTGCGACACACGATTTCAGGCTCACTGGTGTTCAACGTGGCGGGAACAAGCTCTTGCTGCATGGCGATCAGCGTAATCACGGCTTCCACGATACCTGCTGCGCCGAGGGTATGTCCGGTCCAGCCCTTGGTCGAACTCGCACGCGTCGTCGCGGGAAATACCTCGGCCAGCAATGCGCCCTCGACCTCATCGTTCTTCGGTGTCGCGGTGCCGTGCAGGTTGATGTAATCGACGTCACCCGCCGCCAGTCCGCTGCGCGCCAGCGCGTCTTCGAGCGCGAGACGCGCGCCGAGTCCGTCCGGATGCGGTGTCGACATGTGGTGCGCATCGTTCGACTCGCCATAGCCGACAAGATGCGGCGCGCTGGCGTCGCCTTCGCGTTCGATTATTGCGAAGCCGGCGGCCTCGCCAATCGAAATGCCGGTTCGCGAAACGTCGAACGGTCGGCACGGTTCGCGCGCGACCAGTTCGAGCGCGTTGAAGCCGAACAGCACGCTGTCACACAGCGTATCGACGCCCGCCAGAATCGCCGCATCGGCGACACCCAGACGCATCAGGCGCTCGGCCTTGGCGAAAATCTTGGCGCTGGACGAGCAAGCAGTGGCCACCGTGACGCAAGGTCCGCGCGTGCCAAGTACGGCGCTGAGAAACAAGCCCAGAGAATGTGGAGTGTGCAGCGCCGGCCGGCGCAGCGCGGCGGGCATGCGTCCGTCTTCGAGCGATCGGTAGGCCTCTTCCGTAGCGCCGATGCTCGCAGTTGACGTACCGACGATGAGCGCGACCCGGTGGGCGCCATGACGCTCGATCGTCGCGCACGCGGCATCGAGAAAACCATCGGCATTGAGTCCAAGCCACGCGAGCCGGTTGTTTCGACAATCGTGCATCTGAAAACGGGCAGGCAATGCTTTCGTTTCGATGTCGCGCACGCGCCCGATTGCACACGCCAACGGCGTGCGGGTGAAGTCGTTGGCGGCAAGCCCGCCCGCCCCTTCGGAAAAGGTTCGCGCATGCTGGGCGCGACCCGTGCCGATGGCGGAAGTGGCGGTGTACGCCGCAATGGCGAGCGGATGAATACGGGAAGGCACGCGTCGTCGAATCCGGCGAGGCTGTGCAATTATGCCACAGCCTGTCGTACTCGCCGGTCGATCCGCCCAAATGCAAACTCGCGAATCCGAATGGGCACAGCATCGTTCGCCGGCCGATCCGATGCCGCCCACTGCGACGTTACCCTTCCACGACAATCATATCGTGCCGTCATCGGGGAGCCTTGGCTTTCGTGTTGAGCGCCACCCAGTCCGCGAATTTGCCGATGAAATTGCGTAGAAACGTGAGGGTGCTCTCCGCAGTGACCCTGCCGCTTTCTTCATTCACCAGTTCCTGCACCTTGCCGATATAAACCTCCGGTTGCTGCAGTGTCGGCATGTCGAGGTAGGTCAGGGCCTGCCGCAGGTGGTGATTGGCGCCGAATCCGCCGGTGCTCGCGATCGACGCGCTCAGCACCCCGGCCGGTTTGCCGCTCCAGACGCTCTTGCCGTACGGACGCGAGCCCACGTCGATCGCGTTCTTGATCGCTGCGGGTACCGAGCGGTTGTGCTCCGGCGTAACGAACAAGGCGGCTTCGGCTTTCGCGATACGCTGGCGGAACGCGGCGTACTCGGGCGGGCTGCCTGCCGCGTCGAAATCCTGGTTGTAGATCGGCAATCGGCCGATCTCGACAATTTCCAGCGCAAGCCTTTTCGGCGCGAGATCAATCAGCGTGTTGGCGATCATGCGGTTGTACGATGCCTTGCGCAGGCTGCCAACCAGGACCACCACGTCTCTTGCATTGCCCATGATTACTTTTTCCGTCCGGAATGGTGGCATGCGCACTGGCCGCGCTGCCGTATGTCGGGTAACTATAATCGTCCGTGCACGACTACGGCTGAATGCGCGCGCCGACCAAGATATGGGGACACGCAGCAAATGAATGGCGAATCACAGCGGATCCGGGCGGTAAGCGCGTTCCTGACCGATCTGCAGACGCGCCTGTGTGACACGATCGAGTTGGCCGATGGTGCCGCGACTTTCGGGCGCGACGCGTGGACACGCACCGGCGGCGGTGGCGGGTGTTCGCGCGTACTCAAGGGCGGCGCCGTGTTCGAGCAAGCCGGGGTCGGCTATTCAGCCGTCGGTGGCGAAACGTTGCCTCCCGCCGCCACGGCACAACGCCCGGAACTGGCCGGCCGCGCGTGGAACGCAATCGGGGTTTCGGTGGTTGTGCATCCGCTAAATCCCTATGTACCCACCACGCACATGAATGTGCGTTACTTCGAGGCATGCGGGAACGAGCAGCAGCCGATCTGGTGGTTCGGCGGCGGATTCGATCTGACGCCGTTCTACCCGTTCGACGAAGATGTACGCCATTGGCATCGTGTCGCGCGCGATCTGTGCGCGCCGTTCGGCGACGAGATATACGCACGTTACAAGCGCTGGTGCGATGAGTACTTCTTCCTCAAGCATCGCAACGAGGCGCGCGGCGTCGGCGGACTTTTCTTCGATGACTTGAATGAATGGGGATTCGAACGCTGCTTCGAGTTTCAGCGGGCAGTCGGCAATGGCTTCATCGAAGCCTATCTGCCGATTGTCGAGCATCGCAAGGATGAGCCTTTCGGCGATCGCGAACGCGAATTTCAACTCTATCGGCGCGGTCGCTACGTCGAATTCAATCTGGTCTACGATCGCGGCACGTTGTTCGGTTTGCAATCGGGCGGACGCACCGAATCGATTCTGATGAGTCTGCCTCCGCGCCTTCGCTTCGAATATGCCTACACGCCGGAACCCGGCAGCGCCGAGGCGCGGCTTGCGGATTATCTGAAGCCACGCGGCTGGCTTGATGACGCATAGCCGGCAAATTTCCTTGAGGACGTTTGCAAGCCTGTGCTTCCTCCGTCGGGATCGTACTCCGGGCCGAGGCTCTTGATTCTGGGCGAGGAACCAAGATCGAGGTTGAGCGCGGTGGTAAAATCGAGCGCTTCCTGGAGCGTCAATCCTCGATTCAAGGGGTAAGTCATGTAAATGCAATAACCGTCTGGTAATTGGACACGTCTCCAAGAGTACGCGGTGTTGTAGTGCCACTGAGTGTACTGGGAACCAGGCGCCGCCTTGAGTTCTTCGATGCTCTTGTCAGCGCAGCCTTCCGGTCCATTGGTGTGACTTAGCGCCTGGTCGATCTGCTGCTGGGAAAAGTTTGGAAGCTGATCCGCGAGCGCGGCACGAAGCTCGTCGAATGCATGGACGTCTTGCGGCCGCACCTCATTCGTGAAGCGACCACGGCCCACGAGGGGCAATCGCATCAGCATCGCGGCCTTGAAGTCCCGTGCCTGCTTGCGCCGACAGCGGCCGCGAAAACGGCGTTCGCATGTAAATGCAGAGTAGCCCCGATCCCTGCGGTATCACCGTCCACGTGTACTCGTTGTTGTACACGCGCGAGCCGAGCGAGGATATATTGCCGGGATCTGCGTTGTTTCGGCAGTCGGTGAACTTTTGCGCATTTTTATCGATGCGCTCTCGCACCTCGAGGCTTTGCTGCGGCAGCATCAGCGCGACTTCATCACGCAATGCCTGAAACAGATCGAGATCGGGGTCGGGCTCCGCAGCCTGGACCGGATGGAACGCGACCAGGCCCGCCGGTGCGAGCGCGCAACAAGCAAGCAAGCGAACGCGCACGTTCATGAAATCCCCCCTCGTCGGACTTCCCTTGCGAGAGCGCCCGCCTGCCGCTCAATTCCACTCGTACAGCGTGTAATACACGGGCGAGATCGGGCCTTCGCTCGGGTCACGGGTCAGACGGCCGTTGCCGGTATGATCGAAAAAAGTCTGCACCGGTCCGTCCGGCGAAATGATCCGGATCATCCACACATGGCCGTGCTGGCGATATTCCTCGACGGTGTCGCTGCCCTGCTTGCGGATCGCGACCTTGCTCTCGGCGACGCGGCGCGCCGTGTCGGCTTCGCTCGGGTTGCGGTCAGCCTTGTCGCGCACGGGACGCGTATCGGGCTTGGCCAAGGGTGCGAGCGCGTCGGGGGGGGCACCGGCATCGCCAGGCAAAGGTGCATCCGACGGCGGAGGTGGCGGCGCATCGGTGTGCACGCCCGGATCGTCGATGCTCGGCGGTGGTGGCACGTCGGCGTGGCGATCGGGGTTCGGGGAAGACGGCGGCGCGGCGGAAACGGCGGCCATGGCGGCGAACGCCAGGGCAGTGGCAAGCAGAATTGAACGGATCATGGCGGCGACTCCAGGCACAGTATGAGCCTAGCAGACCGGAACGACGAAAAAGCGCCCTCAAGTCTCATTGCATGAATCTTCGGATCGCCTTGCCGTCCGGATGAACCCGGCTCCTTTCCGTTAAGCTTTGGGCAGCCTGCCGTTTACCAAGCCGCTCATGCCGCGCCCCCGACTCGTCCTCATTGATGGTTCATCGTATCTGTACCGCGCGTTTCATGCGCTGCCGCCACTCACCAACGCGACTGGAGAACCGACGGGCGCGCTGTTCGGCGTGGTCAACATGCTGCGGGCGATCCTGAACGATCGGCCCGAATATGCAGCGTTCGTTGGCGATGCGCCGGGCGGCACGTTTCGCGACGAGCTTTATCCAGACTACAAGGCTCACCGGCCACCGATGCCCGATGACCTGCGCGCGCAGGTCGAGCCGATGTTTGCGTTGGTCGAAGCGCTCGGCATGCCGATTCTCTGCGTGCCGGGCGTCGAGGCCGATGATGTCATCGGCACGCTGGCCAAACGCGCCGTCGAAGTGGGTATCGAGGTCGTCGCATCGACCGGCGACAAGGATTTCGCGCAACTCGTCGGCCCCGCACGTGACGCTGGTCAACACGATGAGCAACACCACGCTGGATGAAGCGGGTGTGTTCGAGAAATTCGCGGTGCGCCCGGACCAGATTGTCGACTATCTTGCCCTGGTCGGCGACAGCGTCGACAACATCCCCGGCGTGGAGAAGTGCGGGCCGAAAACAGCGGCGAAGTGGCTCGGGGTATATGGGGATCTGGAGCACGTCATCGCCCATGCAACGGAGATTGGCGGCAAGATCGGTGAAAACCTGCGCAAGGCGCTGCCGCATCTGCCGCTCTCGCGCCAGCTCGCGACCATCAAGACCGATGTCGATCTCGAGTGCGGCCCGACCGATCTCAAGCTGCGCGAACGCGATGTCGAAAGACTGCGCGAGCTGTACACGCGCTACGAGTTCAATGCGGCACTGAAGGAACTGGATGCAACTGCGCCCGTATTGCCAGGCCAGGCGCAAGCCACGCCGCCATCCGATGAATCGGGAACTGTGGCGGCCCCAAGGTCGCCGACCAAATTGCAACCCATCCCCGATTCGCTGATCGGCCCCGGAACCCATGAACTGGTCACGACGCGGGCGCAACTCGACGCATGGATTGGTCGCCTGCGAACAGCCCCGCTGATCGCGTTCGATACCGAAACGACGTCGCTCGATCCGATGCGGGCCGAACTGGTCGGCATCTCGTTTTCAGTCGCACCCAGGCAGGCTGCCTACATTCCACTGGCGCACGACTATCCGGGGGTGCCCAAGCAACTCGACCGCGACACGGTGCTCGCGGCACTCAAGGCCGTGCTCGAGGATCCCGATCGGCCGAAACTTGGCCAGCATGCGAAGTACGACATCAATGTGCTGTCCAATTACGGAGTCCACGTTCGCGGCATTGCGCACGACAGCATGCTTGAGTCGTATGTGCTCAACGCGACTGCGACGCGTCACGACATGGACACGCTCGCAAGACGCCATCTCGGCTACGAAACCATCCGTTACGCGGATGTTGCGGGCAAGGGCGCCAAACAGATCGGTTTTGCCGAGGTCGAACTCGAACGCGCCTGCGATTATGCGGCCGAGGATGCCGACATCACGTTGCGCCTGCATCATGCGTTGTGGCCGCAACTGGCAGCGCTCCCGCAGCTCGCTTCCGTGTATGGCGATATCGAGATGCCGCTGGTGCCGGTGCTCGCGCGCATGGAACAGCGTGGCGTATTGATCGACGTCGAGGCGCTGCACCGCCAGAGCCGCGAACTCGCCGAACGCATGCAGGAACTGACCTGCGAGGCCTACCGGATCGCGGGGCGGAGTTTCGGCCTCGATTCGCCGAAGCAACTGCAGGCGCTGTTGTTCGACGAACTGCAGTTGCCGATGCGCAGCAAGACACCGACCGGCCAGCCATCGACCAACGAGGAAGCGCTCGCCGCGATCGCCGACGAGCATCCGCTACCGCAGCTCATTCTCGATTACCGTACGCTCGCCAAGCTGCGTTCCACCTATACCGTGAAATTGGCCGAATCGGTGAACTCGCGCACCGGCCGTGTCCATACGTGCTACGGCCAGGCGATCGCCGCCACCGGTCGGTTGTCCTCCTCCGACCCGAATCTGCAGAACATTCCGATCCGTACCGAGGAAGGTCGCCGCATCCGCCAGGCATTCGTGGCGCCTCCGGGCTGGTCGGTCGTGGCGGCCGACTATTCGCAGATCGAGCTCCGCATCATGGCGCACCTGTCCGGAGACACGGGACTCCTCGCGGCGTTCGTCGGCGGGCAGGACGTTCATCGCGCAACCGCCGCCGAAGTGTTCGGCGTGCCCCCCGAACGCGTTGACGCAAACCAGCGCCGCGCGGCAAAGGCGATCAATTTCGGGCTCATGTATGGCATGAGCGCGTTTGGCCTTTCCCGCGCGATTGGCGTCGCGCGTGGCGACGCGCAGGACTACATGGCACGCTACTTCGCGCGCTATCCGGGTGTGCATGAGTTCATGGAGCAGACCCGCGAGCGGGCGCGCACGAGCGGTTATGTGGAAACCCTGTTCGGGCGGCGCCTGTATCTGACCGACATCACGTCGTCCAACCACGCGCGTCGTTCGGGCGCGGAACGCGCGGCCATCAATGCGCCCATGCAGGGGACCGCGGCGGACATCATCAAGCGCGCGATGATCGCCGTGGATCGATGGATCGAGGGACGCGACGACGTGCACATGCTCATGCAGGTCCACGACGAACTGGTGTTCGAGGTGCGCGACGATCGCATCGAGGAAATAGTCGAAGGCGCGCGCGAACACATGAGTGCCGCGGCCACACTCGACGTGCCACTCGTGGTGGACATAGGCAACGGCGCCAATTGGGATCAAGCGCACTGATACGACTTCGTCACCGAATTGCTACGCAAACTGATCCAGATCACCGGCCGCATGGCCCCGGTTACGGCGGGCATTGCGCAGCGTCAAAACCGTTTGCGAATATGCCATCGATGACGATGCGTCCGATCCAGCCGGTGCCTTGCGCATACCACAGATTGCCATCCGGTCCGGTCGTGATGTATTCGAGAATATTTCCCACCGGCAAGCTGCCGAACTCGGTGATCTCGCCATCCGGCGTAATCCGCCCGATGGTGTGGCTGAGCTGTTCGGCGAACCACAGGTTGCCATCGGGGCCGGCCGTGATGCCCAAGAGGCCGCTGCCGAAGAGATTGGCACTGAACTCGGTGACGACGCCATCCGGCGTGATGCGGCCGATGCGGCTGCCGCCGTTTTCGGTGAACCAGAGGTTGCCGTCGGGTCCGGCGGTGATGCCGAACGGTGCGGCATCGGCGCTGATGCCGACATCGAACTCGGTAACCATGCCCGCGGTCGTGATTCGACCGATCCGGTTGGCGGAATATTCGGCGAACCACAAGTTGCCGTCGGGGCCGGACGTGATGCCGACGGGTGTGGCGCCATAGGGCGGGCAGGTCGCGCGGTCGCAGATCCCGGCGCTGTACTCGGTGATGATGCCGTCCGGCGTAATCCGGCCCACGCGATTGCCGTTCGCCTCGGTAAACCAGAGGTTGCCGTCCGCTCCTGCCGTGATGCCGAACGGATCGGAGAACGGGCTGATCATGTTGCCGACGTCCTCGCCGAATTCCGCAACGACGCCGGTCGGTGAAATTCTTCCGACCCGACTGATCGAGTAGTCGCTCTTGCGTTCGGTGAACCAGACGTCGCCGTCAGGGCCAGCCGCGATCGAATACGGTTGCGCACCTCCGGTAATGCCGGCGCTGAACTCGGTGATGACTCCCTGTGGGGTGATTCTTCCCACGCGGTCGCCGCCGTTGAATTCGGTGAACCACAGGTTGCCGTCGGGGCCGACCGCGATGCCGACCGGCTGCGCGTCTGCGCTCAAGCCCGCACAATATTTCGTGAGGGTTTGTGCCGACGTCGCGACCGAGAAGCAAGCCAGCAGCACAAGGGCGCCGCAGTGGATTGTACGCCAGCGAATCATGACCATTCTCCCGACAGGTTGGGTTGGCGAAAGGAATTTCCGGTGGCGCTTCAGGGCGAGGGTTGCGATGTTTGCCGCAGCGGGTCATTCCAGCCCGGACGTTGATCCCAGCCGAGCCGGTGCGCGGTTTGCGCATTGATCTTGCCGTCCGCATCGAGCGTGCCGTTCGCGATCAGGCGGCGCACGCTTTCGGCGGGCAGCACCGCGACGAAGTCGGTGCCGGCATGCACCGACGCCGGTACGAAACTCGTGTTCGCGTGGATCGGAGTGAATTCGGCGAACGCCTTGCGCACTCCGCTGACGATGTAATCGAAATCGACATCGGCCGAGCCGCGCATCACGATGCGATCGAGCGATTTGGACATGCATGCGATCGTCGCGAGCTCGCCAGTCGGCGTCGCGACGACCGTAAGACCGTCCGCGCTGGTGACGATGCGGAAGTCCTCCGGCACCTCGATCGTCGCCTCGCCGTTGGTCAGATGCGCGCTGCCGCGGAAATACGTGCCGACTTCGCGCCCTTCGAGTGAGGCATAGCGGATTTCCTTGCTCGCGTCGGTCGGGTGCGGCTCGACGAAATTCTTGCTTCCCGAGGCGCCGAAGTTGCCGAACGCGTAGACGGCGAAGCCCGTTCCCGCCCCCTGACCGTACACGCCGTTGCCATTCGTCCCGCTGCTGTGGATTCCGGTTATCCCGGACTTTCCTGCCGCGTCACTCACGCCCTGAATACCGTCACCCCCGGCGCTTCGGCCGTATACGCCCCTTGCGGCACCGGCGCTGATACCGTAGACACCCGCGGAGAGACTGCTGCCATTGTTGGTTACTCCCCAGATGCCGCTACCGGTGACGGAAGTCGCATAGATCGCCTCCGTGTCATTACTTGTAGCTATCAGCCCGACTCCATTCTGCGAGTAGGCTCGTACGCCGGCGCCGGACCCTAGCGCATTACCGTAAATCCCGTTTCCATTCCCGCTGGCGCGACCTTCAATCCCCGAGTCAAAATCGTCGGGCGAAACCCCAAGAATCCCGTTGCCGTGCGCGGAAAATCCATAAACACCCTGGCCGATGCCATTGTTTATTCCCGCCACGCCCGAATGATCCGAATTCGTCGCCCCTTGAACCGCATCGCCGGTGTCGGTGTTGGTGATCAGCAATGCCGGATTGGTCGTTGCCGCGGTACCGCTGTACGGCAACGTGACGAAACCCGGTGGCCCTTGCACACCTTGCATCCCCGCAGGTCCTTGCGGTCCTGCCGGACCATCCGGCCCGATCGGCCCCTGCGGTCCGACCGGGCCTGTCGGTCCGTCCGGGCCTTGCAATCCCATCGGCCCGACCGGACCCTGCGGGCCCGGATTGCCGGACAGCGCATACAGAGCATAGGGCGTCGCGTTAAGCGCTTGCCGCGGGGCTAGCGTCGTATAAGCGCCGCCGGAGCCGCCCGCGCGTACGCGCACTTCGACCCACAGCGCCTGGCCGTCGTATGGCGCGTCGGTGAAATCGAGCGACGTGGTGACGAAGCCGGCCGACACCGCGAGATCATCGACGCTGACCGTATCGACCGCGTCGCCGCCGCCTGGCGTCGTGAACAGCGCGAACTGGAAATCATATGGCCCGTCGGCCAGAACTCCCGCATCGGTCAACTGCCCCTGATACGTGAACGCCGGGCCGACCGGGTCGGCGAATGCGGCACGGACGAGCAACACCGAAGCAAACAGGAACAGGCAAGCAGTCGCACGCATAATGGAGCCCTCAATGCTCAAACCCGCTGGTGAAGATGAGATCGGTGGGAGTTTCGTTTTCCGCCGGTTCCCAGAATCCGCCGTAAAACCGATAAGCCGACCCGGCCAAGGTCGCGCTCGCACTCTGGCCGACGGTGCCGCGCAATTCGAACGTTCCGCCCGCGAGCGATCCGCCGCCGCCCGCGACGACGCTGCGATCGATGTCATAAGGACCGCCGCCCGATTGCGCATTGACGGACCCGGGGAAAGAGCCGATGAGCGCGAAGGCGGGCATCAGGAGCCCCGTGTAAAATCGAATCATCTGATTGCTCCTGGCCCGGGAATCAGGGCGGCTTGATTCCAGAAACACGAAACAATGCGAAAAACGGCCACGCGCTGACATCGTGCTGACTCGCGGCGGCCGCCATGGCCGCGGCTGTCGAAGACCAGCCACCCTCAGCCTGCCTCGTCAGGATCCTGAAGGCCAAGTTGCATCCGTGCGAAAAGTCGGGACGAGGTTGCCAATCGCAAGCAGACGCGTCTCGGGCTGCGAACGTCGGCCATACGCCTCCCGGCCACGGCGCATCGACGGATCGGTATGATCCGGCCATGAGCGAGACGGGCCAGGGGTTTCCGATCCATCCTGCCGCGGCGTGGGAGCGGGAGCTGCCGCACGAGGTGCGCACGCTGGCCGATCGGTTGACCCCGCTGTTCTACGATGACCTCAAGCGCCTCGCGCATCGGGAACGTGCGCGCGTCGGAGCTGACGCAACCCTGCAGACGACCGCGCTGGTCAACGAGGCGTACCTGAAACTGCGGGGTGCCCAAGGCTGGAACACCGATGCGCATTTCCTGCGCGCGGCAGCGCTGGCGATGCGCCACGCGTTGATCGGCCATGCCCTCGCGCGACAGGCAGCCAAGCGTGGCGGTGGCGCGGCGATACTGCCGCTCAGTGACACGCTGGACATCGCGATCGAAGATGATCCAGCCTTGCTCGCGCTGAACGATGCACTGGCCAAGCTTGCGCACGACTCGGTGCGGCTCGCACAGGTCGTCGAATGTCGCTACTTCGGCGGCTACGACGAAGCGGAGACCGCCTGCGCGCTGGGCGTTTCGGAACGCACCGTGCGCCGCGACTGGACATTCGCACGTGCGTGGCTGCATCGCGAGTTGGCCGGAGCGGGGTAGGTCGCAACCGGCGTGTCGCGACTATCCGTCATCGAATTCGTGCCGCACCGATTCGACACGCGCCAGCTGACGCTCGACATTGTGATGTGATGCCGCCAGTGCGCGTTCGCTTTCCTCGAACAATGCGCCCGCCTCCTCGCGTCGCCCGCTCTGCAGCAAGCAATGCACGAGGACCATGGCCGCTTCGATTGCGCGCCGATCATCTGCACCGAATTCCTTGATGAAACGCGTTCTGGCCTGACGCAGCGGCGCGTCGGCTTCCTCATAGCGGTGCTCGGCAGCGAGCGCCTGGCCGAGGCCGAGCCGCGCCGCTTCCGCATAGATGTGTTTGCCATCTCCGATCTTCTGGAATGCTTCCAGCGCAGCGCGGAAACCACGCTCGGCGCCCGCGGAATCACCTGCCGCAAGACGCGCCTCCGCCAGCGCAATGGCCGCAGTCACGGTGTGTGTATGCAGCGGACCGAGCGTCGTCACATAGATCTCATGCGCACGCACGAGTGCATCGATGGCTTGCTGATGCTCCCCGTCCGCGCTCAGCGATTGCCCCATGCTGGTAAGCGCGGTCGCGGTAAAACTGTGTTCGGGGCCATATGTGTGCTCATAGATTGCCAGCGCTTCCTGGAAGACAGGAATCGCGGACTTGACGTCCCCGCTTTGGCGCATCACCGCGCCGAGTTGATGCAAGGCGTCCGCGAGCCGCGGATGTTCGTCGCCGAACAACTGCCTCATTGCTGCCACGTTCGCACTCAACAACGCACGCGCCTCTCCGAACCGACCGAGCGACGTCAACACCATGCCGAGATCTTCGCGCACATTGAGCAAGCTGGTGTAGCTGTCGTGCGCTTGCGGATCGAGAAGTGCCAAGGCCTCGCGCAATGGTTGCTCGGCCTCGGCGATTTGGCCGTTGCGAAAGACATAGGATCCGCGATCGGCAAGGGCCTGCGCGAGATCCGCCTTCGTCGCCGTCGGCAAATGCCTGAGCAAGTCAATCGCTTGCTCGGTCCACTTGATTGCCTGGTGGTTGTCGTCGCGTTCGGCCTCGAGGTGCCCGAGCCCGAGCAGGATGCGCGCGCGCAAGGGCAGTAATTCGACACGTGTCGGCGCCGCGCCGGCCAACGCCTGTTCAAACAGCGCCTGCGCCTTGTCGAACCGTTCCGCGCCCACTTCGGCTCTGGCAGAGTCGAGCTGCGCCTCGATTCGCCGTGGATCCCCTGGCGCGTAAGCCATTTGCGCCTGCTTGAGTCGTCGCGCCAGCAATTCGGCGCTGCGCGGGTAGTCGCCCAGGGAGCGATACAGGTTGCCGCTGACGCCGAGCAGTTCGATGCGCGTGTCGGCATCCCCGCCCAGACCCGACTCGATACGCCGTACGCCCAGATCGACCAGCTCGCGCGCGCTCATGGTCCTGCTGTTTCCCGCCACCGGGTCGTTCTGACGGAACAGGTCGATGACAAAATCGCGCACGGCATCGGCGCGATTCAGAGCGCGCTCGGTGTGCAGGCGCGCGTCGTTGGCGTACAGCGCAGCAGCTGCCATGGCCAGCACCAGTGTCGACACGGCGGCGGTGGGCAGCCAGTGCCGGCGCGCAAAACGTCGCGCCAGGTAGGTGCGGGCCCCGCCTCGCGCGAGGACGGGTTCCCTGCGCAGATGACGCTGAGTATCCAGCTTGAGTGCGTCAACGGTTTCATAGCGATGGCCCGCTTCCTTGCGCAGGCACTTGGCCACGATCGCGTCGAGATCACCCGCCAGCAGGCGTGCGGGCACCGGTGCGTCCGGTTTTGATTTCGAAACCCGGCTCGGCCACGGCGGGCTGCGATCCATCAGCAGCCTCACCGCCTGGGTCGAAGGCAGACCTTGCATGCGCAGCGGACGTTCGCCTGTGAGCAGTTCGAACAACAGCACGCCGAGCGCGTAGACATCGGTCGCGGTCGTGACGGGTTGACCGCTCAGTTGCTCGGGCGCGGCGTAGTCGGGCGTGAACGGCGCGATCGTCACTTGGGCATCGTGTCGCGTCGCGGCGACATCGATCAGCTTGGCGATACCGAAATCGAGCAGTTTCACGCGGCCTTCACCGTCCACCAGAATATTGCCCGGCTTCAGATCACGATGGATCACGAGGTTTCGGTGCGCGAACGCAACCGCATCGCAGACTTGTCCGAACAAGCGCAGACGCTCGCTCAGGGATGAACGCTGTTCGCGGCAGTACGCGGTGATCGAGCGTCCCTCGACGTACTCCATCAAGGTGTACGGTCGGCCATCCGGGCTCATTCCGCCGTCGAGGAGACGAGCGATTCCGGGATGTTCCAAATGGGCCAGAATGCGACGCTCGGCGTTGAACCTTTCAAGTTCGCCGGCTGCTTCATAACGCAAGAACTTGATCGCGACGCGTTGCTCGAACGCGCCGTCGGTGCGCATCGCCACATGGACGTCGCCCGTTCCGCCGCGACCGATCATCTCGCCCACCAGCCAAGGGCCCAAACATGCACCCTCGGTTCCGGACGACGGCGGTACGAGCGCGTCGGTGGGATGCGCTACGGCGTCAAGGATTCCCGAGGCGTCGTGCGCGTGCAGCAAGGCTTCGAGTTCGGCGCGCAAGTCCGCATCATCACTGCACGACCGCTGCACAAACCTCTTGCGTGTCGTAGCCGGCACTGCCAAAGCTGCGGCGAAAAGGCGCTCCAGACGGCCCCATCGGTCCTGGTGCACGGCATGATCCCTCAAATGCACGTGGCGAGAACCGATTGTGAACCAGATCGGTCGCCTTGGGGCGCGACTGCAATTGCGATCGCCGCAGGTACCCCGCGCCAAAGGAAAGGGGCTGACGCGCATTGGACAGGTGATGAACCGTCGGTAAACCTTAACGATTGCGGACAAAATGTCACTGTGAACTTTGCCGTGGGTCCCCGGTCATATCACCCGGGCGCACGCAACGGCGCCCACGGATCACTCACCTCCCTGAGTGAACCACAGGAGGCCGACTTCTCCCCGAGTCGGTTTCCACCCGCCCCGAGGGCTCCCCCTGGCCCTCGGGGCATTTTTTTGCGAGCGATTGCCTCAGCCAGACGCGGTTTCCGCTCGCTGCGGCACCTGGTGGCGGAGCGGGCAAAGAACGCGAAGGCTACTGACGGCGCGCGCAGCGCAGCGCGTTCAGCAATGCTTCTTGCGGAAGTTTGCCGGTTTCGTTGCGCGGCAACCGGTCGATCAGGCATAGCGGTCGCGGCAGGAAAACCGGATCGATCGCCAGACGCAATTCCGCGAGCAGTTCAGATTCGCTTCGATCTGGCGCCACTGCCAGGGCCGCGATACGTTTCACGCCCCCCGCGTCGGCTTCGTCGAGCTGAAATACGACCGCGTCAAGCACACCGGGCAGATCGTTGAGGCGCCGCCCGAGATCGGCCATCGACGCGCGCTTTCCCGCGATCTCGAGCAGATCCGCATTACGGCCACACAGTCGGAACTGGCGCCCGGGAAGAACCTCGACGATGTCGTGTAACGTCACCGGCGCCGGCAAATGCGCTGCGTGGACCTGGGTGCCATCGGGACGCGCCACTAGATCGACGCCTGCATAAAGTGACCACTCCCGCTCAAGTGCGCAGCGTCGATGAGCGATTACGCAGGTCTCGGTCGACCCAAACACCTCAATCACCGGGGCGCAATAGCGCATCTCGGCCGTTTGTGCCAGCTCGGGGGATAGCGGCGCGGTCGCCGACACGATCGCGCCGAGCGCCGGCAGCGTCACGGCACTTCGCAACAGCGACCGGAGATGAACCGGCGTCGTAACCAGCAAGCGAGGCGGCGGCAGCTCGGCAAGGGCGGCAGCCACGTCGGCTGGAAACAGGGGGCGCGCCGCATGCACGGAAAACGGACCGGTGAGTGGCAGGAGCACCGACAATTCGAGACCGTACATGTGCTGTGGCGGAACGGTCGCGACGATGTTGGCGATGGTGACTTGATCGAGGCCGAGAGCATGCCGCAGCAGGTCGCTATTGTTGGCGCTGCTGACCCGGAAGTGCGCCCAGGATTTGGTATTCGGTTTGGGCGAGCCCGTGCTGCCGGAGGTGAAGCCTACTGCGGCGACAAGGTCGGCGCTGATGGCTGGCAGATCCGCGAGGTGGCGCGCCCGCGCGCGACCCAGGGCAGGCAATTGCACCGTCCGATGGTCGCATCCGTCCCGCTCGACGTCGCACAACGCATAGCTCGCGTCGCGGAAGGCAAGCGCCTCGTTCACGGCCTGCTCTGCCCGCGACGGCGGGAGCAGATTGGTCTGTCCACGGCAAATGACTGCGCAGAAAGCGACGAGAAACGCATAGCGGTCCTCGCACAGGTTGACGGCGCATGCGAGGTTCGGCAGGACGCTCGCCACTGCCCCCACATCGGCGAGGAACTCCGCCACGCTGACCGAGCGCCCCTGGCGCCAGGCGAACACACGCTCGGGGCACGCGAATGCAAGCAACGGCAGATCGTCGCTGACGCAAAGCGTCGAGTCGCCTTCAATTACCGCAGACACGCCGATCCCCTTGGCAAAAAACCGATCGCTGAAAAGTCTATCTCCGAACCAGGCCCACGAGCACTTGCCGTGCGATCCGGGCCCTTGACCCCGCACAATTTCTCCGAATGTCGCTCCCCGAGTCAATCGCTTGCGAGAGGGAGGCGCGCGCGTGATGCACTCTGAATCACGTCAGCAACCGCGCGGCCCCACAAAGCCCTCAGCGAACTCTCAGGCGCGAATGATTGCCCCGCTGACGGCATCGCGGATAGGCGTCGGACGATCGAGACCACCCACTGCACCTGTAACGATCGCATCGATCGCATCGCCGAAAGACGCACTGACCTCGTGCGCCTCGCGCGCTGGCGCTTCGCCATGCCGATTCGCGCTGGTCGACACCAAGGCGCCCCCGAACGCGCGACATAGCGCAGCGGCAATCCGGTGGGCCGTCACCCGCAAGGCGATGCCGGCATGGTCACCCACAATCCACGGAGGAACGCCCTCGGCCCGCGGCAGCACCCAGGTCTCGGGACCGGGCCATGTGCTCTCGATTCGCGCGCGTGCCCGCGCAGGCAACGCTGCCAAGTCGGCATAACGTGCTAGCTGGCCAAGGTTTGCCGCAATCAGCAACACGCCTTGGGTTGACGGACGCTGCTTGAGGCGGAACAACCGCTCACAGGCAAGGCGATTCTGCGGATCGCAGCCCAACCCGTAAACCGATTCGGTCGGGTAGGCCACGACACCCCCGGCGGCAAGCGCGACGGCGGCTGCGCGAATCCCGTACTTGGCCGTATCCATCGGTGCTGCGGCGAGTCAACCCGTCGGAGGTTGCTTGCGCGCGGTTTTGACCGCCGCAGTTTTCCGCGCAGATGATTTCCGCGCTGCCTTCTTCTTAGCCGGAGCCTTTTTCGTCGCGGTTTTTTTCGTCGCCCCCTTTTTGCTTGCGCCATCTTGCGCCTCGGTGGGAGCCTTTGCGCTCTTGCCGCCGCGCTTGAAACCGCCCTTTGCGCGTTCCGGCGCCGCAGCGAGCAACTCGCGGCATTCGTCTTCGCTCAGCGACGCAGGCTCACGGCCCTTCGGTACACGTGCGTTTTTCTTGCCGTCGGTAATGTACGGACCATAGCGTCCGTTCAACACCTGCACGGCGCCTTCGTCGAAACTTGCGATGACCCGGTTGGCGGCGGCTTCGGCCCTGGCCTTGAGCAACTCGAGGGCACGATCGAGTTCGATCGTGTACGGATCGTCATCCGGCGTGAGCGAAGCGTACAGCTTGCCATGTTTGACGAACGGGCCGAAGCGCCCCACGCCGACGGTTACCCCCTCCCCATCGGGCGCCGTACCGAGATCGCGTGGCAGCTTGAACAGGACCAGTGCATCCTCAAGCGTGATGGTATGCATGCTCTGGCCTGGCCTGAGCGATGCGAAACGTGGTTTTTCTTCGTCGTCCTTTGTGCCGATTGCCGCATAAGGGCCGTAGCGTCCGAGCCGCACGGAAACCGGTTTGCCGCTGGCCGGATCCGTGCCGAGCACGCGGGCGCCGGTGGCTTCGGACTTGTCGACGGTTTCGATCTTGTCGTCGATCAGCGCCTTGAACGGTTCCCAGAAGCGGGCCAGAAGCGGCACCCATTCCTCTTCACCGCGACTCACCGCGTCGAGTTCGTCCTCGAGTTTCGCGGTGAAATCGTAATCGACATAGCGGGTGAAGTGCCCGGACAGAAAATTTGCGACCGCGCGTCCGACATCGGTCGGCTTGAAGCGCCGGCTGTCGAGAACGACGTACTCGCGATTGAGCAGCACCTGGATGATGCTCACGTAGGTCGACGGTCGCCCGATACCGTATTCTTCTAGAGTCTTGACCAGAGTGGCTTCGGAGTAGCGCGGGGGCGGCTCGGTAAAATGCTGGTCTGCGGCGATTGCGCCGAGCGGTACCGCTTCGCCGACTTGCATGGCAGGCAGCTTGCGGCCTTCGTCATCGTCTTCGGCGGCTTTCTGGTCGCGTCCCTCCTCGTAGACGGCGAGAAAGCCCGGATCCACGACGGTGGTTCCGCTCGCGCGGAACGTCGATTCCGCGCCGCAAGAAAGATCGATCGATACGGTGTTGAGCGTCGCGTGCAGCATCTGGCACGCGACCGTGCGCTTCCAGATCAATTCATACAGACGGCGCTGGTCATCGTTGAGGAATCGCGCGATACGCGCCGGGCGCAACTCGGCCGACGTCGGCCGTATCGCCTCATGCGCTTCCTGGGCATTTTTGGACTTGTTCTTGTAGTGGTTGGCCTGTTCGGGCAATGCGCGTTCGCCAAAATCCCGACGGATGACTGTGCGCAATTCGTCGATCGCGTCGGCGGAGAGCGCCACGGCATCAGTGCGCATGTAGCTGATCAGGCCGACCACGCCCTCATCGCCGAGCGCGATGCCTTCATACAGTTGCTGCGCGGCGCGCATGGTGCGGCTGGTCGTGAAGCCGAGCTTGCGGGCGGCCTCCTGTTGCAAGGTCGAGGTAGTGAACGGCGGCGCCGGTCGGCGCTTGCGCTCCTTGCTCTCAACCTTGCCGACGACGAGGCGACCGGCCGCGGCGCGCGTCAACCGATCACGCGCGGCCAGCGCATCGTCCTCGTTGGTCAGATCGAATTGCTCGAACTTCTTCCCGTCCAGATTGACGAGACGCGCGCGAAACGGCTGATCCGGATGCGCCAGCGCGGCCTCGACCGTCCAGTATTCGCGCGCCCTGAATGCCTCGATTTCTTCCTCGCGTTCGACAATCATGCGCAGGGCCGGGGACTGCACGCGACCTGCCGACAGCCCGCGCTGAACCTTGCGCCACAGCACCGGCGAAAGATTGAATCCAACCAGATAATCCAGAGCGCGTCGCGCCTGCTGGGCATTGACCAGGTCGTGGGACAGGCCTCGCGGGTGAGCGACCGCCTCCCGGATCGCGCGCGGCGTGATCTCGGAGAACACCACGCGATGCACCGCACGCCCCTCGAGCAGGCCGCGTTCGCGCAGAATCTCGGAGACATGCCAGGAAATCGCTTCCCCTTCGCGATCGAGATCGGTGGCCAGATACAGCGCGTCGGCCTTCGCTGCAGCCTTCACGATCGCCTCGACATGCTTGTGATTGCGCTCGATCAACTCGTAATTCATTGCGAAATCGTTGTCGGTCTCGACCGCCCCTTCCTTGGGCACGAGATCGCGCACATGACCGTACGACGCCAGCACCTGGAAGTCGCTGCCGAGGTATTTGTTGATCGTCTTGGCCTTCGCAGGCGATTCGACGATCAGGAGATTCTTGGCCATTTGGTGGATCCCTGCCACGTTGGTGCGCCGATAAGCGATAAGGCGGAAAACCGGTTCCGCTCAGGCTGGTCCCGGTTTCGCGTGCGTATTAGTGAATGCACGCCGCCACGGCCACTGTCAAGCAACCGACGCACAGGTCCATCTGGCGAGGCTGCAATGCCGAAGCCGGATCTGGACGCCAGACAATGCGCGGCGGGCCGATTTTCTGACAGCTCCAAAGTGGTAGCGCCCAAGCAGTCATTGTTTCCAATGGAGCGACAACTGCTAGCCGCGAAGCGGCTCGCGAACTGCCCGCGCATAGATGCCGCCGTGTGTTGCAATCACCTCGCCGTCCAGCTCCAGCACGAGCAACATCGAGGACAGCGCCGCGACGCTCAAGCCAGTGCGCTCGGCCAGCTCATCGATGGCCAGCGGATCGTGACCGAGTGCCGCAAGCAGCACGGCGTAGTCCCCATCGCGCAGGAGCGGGCGTGTCGCAAACGGCATGGACGGCGCTGTTCCTTGTGCTGCTTCCGGCAACGCCAGACGCTCTCGCAAATGCGAGCCTAGCGTTTCGGCCAGCGGTCGCAATTCTTCGATGATTTCCTCGGCTGTTTCGACCAGTTTGGCGCCATTACGGATCAACTCATGGCAGCCCCGCGCCAGCGGGTTGTGAATCGAACCGGGTATCGCAAACACTTCGCGGCCTTGCTCGGATGCCTGGCGCGCAGTAATCAGGGACCCCGAGCGCTGGCTCGCCTCGACAACCAATGTGCCGAGCGCAAGACCGGCGATGATGCGATTGCGACGCGGGAAATTCCGGGCGCGGCCCGGCGTGCCGGGTGCGAATTCGCTGATCTGCGCGCCTTGCACGGCAATGCGCTCGGCAAGCGCTTTGTGTTTGCCCGGATATACCTGATCCGGCCCGGTGCCGAGCACTGCAATGGTGGTTCCACCAGCATCCAGCGCCGCAGCGTGGGCGGACCCGTCGATGCCGTCGGCCAGCCCGCTGGTGATGGCAAACCCGGCCAGTGCCAACGCACGCGCAAAGATTCTGGCGTTCGAAAGGCCGGCTTGGCTCGCGCTGCGACTACCGACAATCGCGACCTGCGGCAACCACAGCCGACTTACGTCCCCGTTGACGAACAGCGCGACCGGCGCTCCCGGGATTTCGCGCAGCAAGGGCGGGAAATCGGCGTCTTCGAAAGTCAGCAGATGGTGACTGTCCGCCGCGAGCCATGCACGGTCAGTCTCAAGCAACGTTGCATCGGGCGCATCCAGCCACGCGCGGCAGGACCGATCGGCCACGCCCGACTGCTCACCACGGCGCGCCGCTGCCAAGGCGCCTGCGGCGCCTCCATGGCGCTCGATCAAACGACGCAGTGCAGCCGGGCCAAGCGCCGGCGCGCGCAACAGAATCAGCCAGGCTTCGAGGGCATCATCGTCGACGTTTCGCATCGGGCCAGTGTAGCCCGCACGTCGTGCGGGGGCCGGCGTTTCGGCAAGAATCGGGTGGGCGCGCACAGTGCACACCCTACCTGCACCGGTTGCGCGTGCATGGGGAGTTCGGCGCGATCGCGCGTAGGAAATCCGCTCTCTTCGATCTGTTTGCCTGTTACGGCGTGGAATCCGGATCGTGCAGGAAGTCTCCCAGATGGACCGGCTTGATGGCATCCATCACCAAGCCGTAGCTGATACGGTCAAAGGTGCGGAAAATCATCACGTGACCGATGTATTCAGGTGGCAAGGCTGTCCTGGCGCGATGCGGGTGGAAAAAAGCGCGCGCGCTGCCCTCCGGATAGTCGGTCTGGTCATCGACTGTTTCGCCGGGCTGATAGATCGCATAGACCTGACCGTTGCCCACCTTGTCAGCGCTGCCGCGCGAAAGGGCCACGACCTGACGCGGACCAACTGCCGCCAGCGCGTCGGAGAGGGCGAGCACGCGCATGTTTGGCGGCATCGTCGCCGGCGCATGCGGCACGTACTGATCATCGTACGGCGTCTCCTCGAGCGGCAGCACATAGTCACCTGCCTTGACCTCGAAATCCGAAGCAATGACCAATGCCGAAGACGGCGCGCCTGCGCGCGTGACTTCAATGGTGCCGTAATCGAGCAACTCGTAGCCAAGAAAGCGCTCGGTGCCATGCAAGGTGAATTCGTTGGGACCATGATGCCAGAGCAGAGCCGGACGTCCTTCGCGCGTATCAGGCGTTTGGCGATAGGCCTCGCGCGGCGACTCGTCATTCTCGGGCGGCAAATCGTAATAGCGGCCCAAAGCGCGCAGCAGCGCGAACTTCTGACCCGGCTCGGCATGCAGCCCGCGCACATAGACTAGCTGACCGGTCGTGCCACGCAATTGGTTTTCCTCGATCCCGACCACGTGCGGCGCGTGATCGAATTGGTCTTCGGAAACAATCCGCGTGTGCTTGAGGAAAGGCTTCAGTTCATCGAGTGGAATCGGCTCGATCGCCTTTTCGAGCGCCGTCGCACGGATATGCGGTTCGATCGATGCTTCGCCGTGTGTGACATGGCCGCCGGCCATTACCAGCGTGTCGCCAGGATAGATCAGGTGCGGGTTGCGCACCTGCGGATTGTCCTGCCAGATCTCGGGCCAGAGCCAGGGCTTTTTCAGAAACCTCGCAGAAATATCCCACAACGTGTCGCCTTTTTTGACGACGTAGCGATCCGGCGCGTGGTCGGCCCATTGGACCGTCGCGGCGAAGATTGTCAGGGTAAACAGCAGCCCGACCGCAAACGCAAGTAGTTTTTTAAGCATACCCGCCAATTCCCTGATTCCCCAATGGCTTTGCGAGTGTAGCCGAAACCTCGGGCGGAAAGCACGACACACTTCCCAGATTCCCCAGCAAATGCATGCGTGCCAAAGAGGCTCCCTCGGCCAGAGCGAGTAGAATCAAGGCATTCCAAACCCGCCGCGGCGCATGCTTCCTTCACGCTGCGAAACCCGCATCCCGCGAGCAGACGCCGCGGGCTTGCCAAGTGGTGCTTTCGCCCATACGTTTCGAGCCTGCCATGAGCCTTTTGACCATACTCGAATATCCCGATCCGCGGTTGCGCACCCGGGCAGAACCGGTAACCGTTTTTGATGCCGCCTTGCGCCGACTTTCGGCCGACATGCTTGAAACGATGTACGCCGCGCCGGGTATTGGCCTGGCCGCAACTCAGGTCGACGTGCATCGCCAGCTGCTGGTACTGGATGTGTCCGAGAGCAAGGACCAGCCCATGGTTCTGGTGAATCCAACCATCCTCGCTCGCGAGGGCAGCCAGATCTACCAGGAAGGGTGTCTGTCCGTGCCGGGCATCTTCGCCGACGTGGAACGCGCCGAACGCATCCGTGTCGAAGCACGCGACGTGGACGGCAACCCGCTCGCATTCGAAGCGGACGCACTGCTCGCAGTCTGCATCCAGCATGAAATGGATCACCTGATCGGCAAGCTGTTCGTCGACTATCTTTCCGCGCTCAAGCGCGACATGGTGCGAAAGAAGCTGGAGAAGCAGCGCCGCCACGCGGAACCCGCAGTCGCGACTGGCTGATTCGACAATGGGCCAGCGCCTGCGCCTGGTGTTCGCCGGAACGCCCGAATTCGCCGTGCCGAGCCTGGCCGCATGTCGCGCGGCCGATGTAGACGTCGTTGCGGTTTTTACGCAGCCGGATCGATTGGCTGGCCGCGGCCGTCGCCTCGTCGCAAGCCCGGTCAAGCAGGCCGCCCTTGCGGCGAATATCCCCGTCGAGCAACCTGCAAGCCTGAAAACTGCCGATGCAAAAAAACGCGTGCGGGCCTACGCGCCGGACCTGCTGGTAGTCGTGGCCTACGGCTTGATCCTGCCATTGAGCGTACTGACCATTCCGCAGCTGGACTGCTGGAACGTGCATGCATCGCTGCTGCCGCGCTGGCGCGGCGCAGCGCCGATTCAGCGCGCGATCATGGCGGGAGACAGCGTCACCGGCGTGGCGATCATGCGCATGCAGGCCGGCCTCGATACCGGTCCGATCCTTCGCGAGCTGCGCGAGCCGGTTCTGCCCTCCGACACATCCGGCGCGCTGCACGATCGTCTCGCTGCGCTGGGTGCGGCTGCGCTCGGCGAGACACTTTCCGATGCAGTCCGCGGCGCGCTGCCTGCGGCGATTCCGCAAGCGCTTGACGGCGTGACCTATGCCCACAAGCTAGCCAAAAGCGAGGCGCGTCTCGAATGGACCCTGGACGCCGCGTCGCTCGAGCGCAAGGTGCGCGCCCTGAATCCATGGCCGGTGGCCGAAGGCGACGTTGCAGGCGAATTGCTGCGGATATGGAGAACAACAGCCATCGGACCAGAACACACGACGCCAGCCGCTCTCGAGCCCGCAATGCCCGGAACCGTCATTGCGGCTCGATCCGAGGGGATCGACGTGACTTGCGGGCAAGGGATCCTGCGTATCACCGAAGTGCAACGCGCGGGAGGCCGGCGCATTTCCGCAGGCGACTGGTTGAATGCGCGACCCGAACTGCGCACGCGCCGATGAACGCAGGCGCGGCACTGCGCGCGAGCGCAGCCCGTGCGCTGGCCACGATCGTTTTCGATGGCGAGTCGTTGCGCGCTGTGCTCGCGGCAAGCAACGCGGAGATCGCCGACGCGCGCGATCGCGCGCTGCTGGCGGCCAGCTTGTTCACCGCAACACGCTGGTGGTTGCGCCTGGACGCGGTGCAGTCGCTACTCCTGGACAAGCCCTTGGCTCGGGATGCGCGGGAAATCCGCGCACTACTGTCCATCGCCATTGGCCAAATCGCCCTGCTCGGCCTGCCCGCCCATGCGGTCGTCGCCGCCTCGGTCGATGCCACGCGTCTCCTTGGCAAGCCGCGCCATGCCAATCTGGTCAACGCATTGCTGCGCCGTTTCCTGCGCGAACGCGACGCACTCGACGTGGAACTCGATCGCGATCCGCTAACGCGTCATGCGCATCCGCGCTGGTTGATCGACGCGCTCCGCCACGACTGGCCGGACATGAGCGAGGAAATCCTTGCCGCCAACAATCGCGAAGCGCCGCTGACACTCCGCGTGAACCGACGTCGCAGCGATCCGGAAACGTTCCTTGCGACATTGCTCGATGCCGGCATCGTCGCGACTCTTCATCCCGAGTTGATTGACGCAATCGTGCTCGAGGAGGGTGCGGATGTGGCGCGGCTTCCGGGATTTGCACAAGGCTGTTTCTCGGTGCAGGACGGCGCCGCCCAGCGCGTGGCGGATCTGATCGATCCGATCGACGGCGAGCGCATACTCGACGCGTGTGCCGCTCCGGGCGGAAAGACGACCCATCTGCTCGAACGCGCAAACGTGGACCTTGTCGCGCTCGATCATGATGCCAGCCGCCTTGAGCGGCTCGAGCAGAATCTGCTGCGCCTTGGTCTTCGCGCAACCATTCAATCTGGCGATGCGTTGACGCCCGATATGTGGTGGGATCGGCGCCCATTCGACCGCATCCTGATCGATGCCCCGTGCTCGGCCAGCGGCATCCTGCGTCGCCAGCCTGATGTTCGCCTGCACCGTCGTGTGGGCGATATCACGAAGCTGGCCAGTACGCAGGCACGGATTCTCAATGCGTTGTGGCCGTTGCTCAAGCCGGGCGGCCGCCTGCTGTACACCACATGTTCGGTGCTGCGCATCGAGAACGAGGAAGTCGTGGCCGGCTTCCTGGAGCGGCATGGCGACGCGCGCGCCCTGCCTTTGCCGGGTAACCTTGGCGTGCTGGCCGGTTTCGGCCGTCAGCGATTGCCCGGTGTCGGCGGCATGGACGGTTTTTACTATGCGATGGTGGAAAAAATTCACTAGCAGGCAAATGCGCGTGGTTCTTGGTGCCGCGTTGTTGTCGCTATCGCAGACGGGCTGCAACGCGCTGCTGGAACAGGCGCCCGGGCAGCTCTCGGTCCGTTCGGCAACATTGTCCTCTTCAGGCGGCGCTGCCGTGCTGGAGCTTGATCTGGATTGTGCATTGAGTGGGCCGATGCGCGACGCGCTCGATCACGGCATTCCAATCGCGCTCGATATCGTACTTCGCGCGGGCAACCCGCTGTGGCCTGGCCACAAGACACGCACACGGGTCGTCTTGCGCTACTACCCATTGTCCCGACGTTATCAACTGCAGGGACTCCACGCGGCCACAGAACGCAGCTTCGCGGTATCCGCGTACCTGCTCGATGCCCTCGGATCGCTGCGCGTCGACGTGCCATCCGCGTTCGCCTCGCTGCCACGTGGCACACCACTGCGCGTGGATGTTGGGCTGGATCGCGCGACGCTGCCTGGCGCGCTCAGACTGCCCTCGCTCATCGAACCGGCCTGGCGCCTGTCGACGGATTTCGCATGGTCCAGCGCCGGCTGAATATCCTGATGCGCCGCGTATTGCCGGCACTGGCAGTGCTGGTGCTCCTGATTGCGTCATGGCGCCTGGCCGAAGACGCTGCAACTCGCGGTCAGCGATTCGTCGCCTGGTACGCATGGGCATTGGTTGCGGCGTTGCTGGTACTTGCCCTGCTGGCCGCCGCAATAATCCAGCGCCTGTGGCGGCTGCGACGCGATCGGCGGCGCAATGCGCCCGGTGCACGACTGACCCGGCGCCTGTTGATCATGCTGGTGCTGCTCGCAGTTCCCCCAGTGATCGTGGTTTACGGATTCGCGCTGCGCTTTCTCGACTCGACCATCGACACCTGGTTCAACGTCAGGCTGGAGGCGGCCCTGGACGATGCGCTCGACATAGGTCGCATCGTCGTCGACGAGCGACTCGACTCGGCCGAACAGGCAACGGCCGCGCTTGCACCGAGTCTCGATGGCGCCTCGGCGAGTCAGGCGCAGGAGACACTCGATGCAGCCATCGACCGTCTCGGTGCGATTCAGTTGACGCTGTTCGACGTCGATCGGCGCGTGCTCGGCACCACGAGTTCAGACCCGCGCTACCTGGTCCCGCCGATTCCGGATGCGACCACGTTGCTGCGCACCGAAGGCGACGGCCGCTACGCGGCGGCCGAGCCGCTTGGCGATGATCTGGTTCTGCGCATCATCATTCCAGTCGCAAGTCCCGGCGGCTCGCGTGGCGCACCACTTTCCGGCTTCGGCCAGAAGCGACTGCTGCAAGGCTTGTTTCCGCTGCCCGTCCGGCTGCAGACCTTGACGCGTGGCATCGAGAGCGCGAGCTTTGATTTCCAGCGCCTCAAGTTCCTACGCGGCTCGCTCAAGCTGACGTTCGCGTTGATCCTGACGTTTGTGTTGTTGATGTCCGTATTGCTCGCGGTACTCGCCGCATTCGGCGTCGCGCGACGCCTGGTTGCGCCCATCGGGCGCCTCGTCACGGCCACGCGGGCTGTCGGCGCGGGGCGTTACGACACGCCATTGCCGATTGCGAGCGACGACGAACTCGGTTTGCTGGTGTACTCGTTCGGGCAGATGACGCGCGAGCTGGAGCTCGCAGGTGCCCGCGCCACGCGCAGCGCCCAGCAGATCGAGGCGCAACGCGCGTGGCTCGAGGCGGTTCTCGAACGTCTTTCCACGGGGGTGCTAGGGTTTGATCGCGAGGGACATCTTCGTGCAATCAATCGAGCCGGCGAAACGATCCTGGGTGTCGCTCTTTCACCTTTTCGTGGCCGCACGCTCGGTGAGCTCGCACATCAACGCCCCGAACTCCAGCCATTCGTCGAGCCCCTTGCACGCCATCTGCGCGAGGGTCGCAGCGAATGGCACGAAGAAGTGATTGTCGAGACGCCCGCGGGCGGGCGCCGGATATTGATGATGCGCGGCACCGCCCTTCCCGGTGAGGCGGGTTCCGTTGCAGTGTTCGACGATCTGACGGTGCTCAATCGCGCGCAGCGTGATGCCGCTTGGGGCGAAGTCGCGCGTCGTCTCGCCCATGAGGTGAAAAATCCGCTGACACCGATTCAGCTCGCAGCCGAACGGCTGCGACGCCGCTTCATCGGACGCCTTCCCGCCGAAGACAGCGACCTGCTCGATCGCGCCACACACACGATCGTTAGCCAGGTCGAAGCGTTGAAGACCATGGTCAATGCGTTTGGCGACTATGCACGGCCGCCGCAACTCACGGCGCGCCCGATCGCCCTGCACGCGCTGCTCGCCGAGGTCCTGGATCTATACGAAAACGACCAGCGCATCACGCTCACGCAGCAGCTGGCGCGAGGTGAGCCACTGGTGCGCGCCGACAGCGTGCGTCTGCGACAGTGCCTGCACAACCTGATCAAGAATGCGCTCGAAGCCGTAGGCGAGCAGCACAAGCCGCAGATCCTCGTCACGACGCGCTTTGCCGAGGACCACGGACAGGATTTCGTGGATCTCGTCGTGGCCGACAACGGCCCGGGTTTGCCGGCGGATTTCGGCGATCGCTGGTTTGAACCTTACGCGAGCAGCAAATCGCGCGGAACCGGACTTGGCCTCGCCGTTGTGAAGAAGATTGCCGAGGAGCACGGTGGCAGCGTGCACGCGGAAAATCGAGCGCAAGGAGGCGCGGCATTCTGCCTGAGACTGCCACTGGAAAAACCGGCGGCGACCTCCACGGCTGCGGCCGGTAGTGACATCGCCTAATACCCGTTCAGGGCATGCGACTGCTCGCCTGGGCGGAAGTGGGCCGCGAAGGTAACCCTGCTAGCATCCCGCGTTTCGATCGGTACTTGTACGGATGTCCGTCCAGCCAGTTCGCGCCACCCGAAAAGAGCGCCGCCAGTTCTGGTTGTTCCTGCTGCTCGCGCTCATCGTCCTTGGTGCGGGCATCGGTCTGCGCGATCCGTGGCCAGCCGACGAGCCGCGCTTCGCCCTGGTCGCCAAACAAATGGTCGACAGCGGAGACTGGTTGTTCCCGCATCGCGGCAGCACGCTCTATCCGGACAAGCCGCCACTGTTCATGGCCGCACAGGCGTTGTCGTTCGAGCTGACGCGCAATTGGCGCATTGCGTTCCTGTTGCCATCGCTGCTGGCGGCGCTCGGTACCCTGGCCCTTGTCTACGATCTGGCGCGACGTTTGTGGAATCGCCGTACCGGGCTTTACGCGGCCCTCGCGCTTCTTGCCACCGTGCAGTTCCTCGATCAGTCCAAGAGCGCGCAAATCGATCCGACCGTCATGCTGCTTGTGACCCTGGGAAATTACGGCCTGCTGCGACATTTCCTGCTCGGTCCGAACTGGCGCGCCTTCTGGTTTGGCTGTTTCGCTGCGGGTCTCGGCGTGATCACCAAAGGTGTCGGCGTGCTGGTTCTGCTGATGTGCGTGCCCTATGCATTCGCACGTTGGCAAGGCTGGAACGAACTTGCACCGGTTATTCGCGGAGGCTGGCGTTGGGCGATCGGCGCGCTCGCCTTCGTGGCAGCCATTGCGCTGTGGATCGTCCCGATGCTGCTCGCCGTGAGGTCGAGTGCCGATCCCGCGTACCACGCATACGCCCGCGACATCCTGTTCCATCAGACTGCGGATCGCTACGCCGATTCATGGGCGCATCAGCAGCCCTTCTGGTATTTCATCGAGGTCGCCGTGATCAACTGGCTGCCGCTCTCGCTGACTTATCCGGCTACGGTGCCGGGCTGGTGGCGGCGCTTGCGCGCGCGCGATGCGCGCTATCTGCTTCCGCTCGCCTGGGTCGTGATGGTGTTTATTTTTTTCAGCGCCCCGGCGGGCAAACGCGACGTCTATGTGCTGATCGCGTTGCCGATGGTCACACTCGTCACCGCACCCATGATCGACGCGCTGCTCGCGACGCGCTGGTTCCGACGCGCGGCATTTGCGCTGATCACGCTGGCCGGCGCCGCAATGCTGGGTGCGGGTATCTGGGCACTGACGGCATATCCGCACGTGGCGCAGGACCTGGTCAATCGACGCGGACTGGCTGGAAACGGAAGAGCCTTGTGGATTCTCCTGAGCACGATGGGCATGTTGATCCTCGCCCTTTGCGCGTGGCTGCGACCGCGTCGCGGAGTCGCCGCGCTGCTCGCCGGAATTTTCGCGACCACGCTCTTGTGGGGCTTCGCCGGGTATCCGCTCCTCAATGACTCAAGCTCGGCTGCGGGCCTGATGCGACGCGCCGGTGCGATTATCGGCCCCGATGCGCAACTCGCCCTGGTGGCGTGGCGCGAACAGAATCTGCTCATGGCGGATCGACCCGCCGTTGATTTCGGCTTTTCGAGTCCGTGGAACCAGCAGCTCGCCGCGGCGATCCGCTGGCAGGAAGACGCACCCTCCAGGCGTTGGGTGTTTGTTCTCGCCAAAGCCATGGCGCCGTGCATCGACCCGGACAAATCGGTCTATGTCGGGCATGCCAACCGGCGCGAGTGGTGGTTGTTTCGCGCGAATGCGGTGGCCGCCGCATGCCGCGGAGGCCACGTTCCGACGACACAGGTCGAGCAAAAGGACGTGGCCGACGATCCGTGATGGCGGGCTGGCAACCGGGTCAACGTCACCCGGGGGTTAAGGAAAACCAGCGATCAGCGGCGGCGCCCGAGCGTTGTCGCCGCGCCGACTGTTCCGAGTCCATTCCTCGCTGGGATTTCACACCTGCGCTATGCTGGCACCTGTCGTTTTTTTGCAACTGGTGACTTGTGGCCGCTGCGCGTGTACTGGTCGTTGACGACGAACCGGCAATCTGCCAAACCGTCAAGGAAATACTCGAGGACGAAGGCTATCTGGTCAGCACCGCCGATTCGGCGCAGCGTGCGCGCGAGGCACGGCGCCAGCAGCTGCCGGACGTGGTGCTGCTCGATGTGTGGATGCCCGATCTGGATGGCATCAGCCTGCTGCGCGAATGGAACGAGCGCGGCGGCTTGCCCTGTCCTGTGGTCATGATGAGCGGCCATGGCACGGTCGAAACCGCCGTGGAGGCGACACGGTTGGGAGCGTGGGATTTCATCGAAAAACCGATCGCACTGGCGAAGCTGTTGCTGGTCGTGTCGCATGCCCTGGAATCGAGCCTGCTCAAACGCGAAAACGAAGGGCTCAAACGACAGCTGTCCGCACCGATCGAACCGATCGGCAGCAGCAAGGCAATGCAGGCCCTGAGGGCACAACTCGACCGGATTGCCGCGCACGACACTACCGTCCTGATCCAGGGTGAAGCCGGCACCGGCAAGGAAACTCTGGCGCGCTGGCTCCACGAAAAGAGTGCGCGTCGCGCGGCGCCCTTCGTCCCGGTCGTACCGGGCTCGATTGTGCGCGAACACGCCTCGCAAGTACTTTTTGGCGCAGACGCCGCGGATGGTGTCCACTGCGGCCTGATCGAGCGGGCCAACTCGGGCACGCTGTTTCTCGACGAAGTGGCGGAACTCGATACCGAACTTCAATTGCGCCTCTCCAGCTCGATAGAGCAATGCGCGGTGCTGCGCTGCGGGGGGCATGAGCCGGTCGCAATCGACGTGCGCGTGATCGCCGCCTCGGCCCACGACCTGGAGGCGATGGTGAAAGCGGGCACGTTCCGCGAGGAACTCTACTATCAGCTCAACGTCGTTCCACTGCGCTTGCCGCCGTTGCGCGAACACGCAGAGGATATTCCGGAACTGCTTCGTTATTTCGCGGACTTCTTCGCCAATCGCGACAAGCTCGCCTACCGCAACTTTCCGGTCGCGGTGCAGAATCGCCTACGCCACCACACGTGGCCCGGCAACCTTCGCGAGTTGCGCAACCTGGTGCAGCGACTGCTCATCCTCGGCTCGGGCGCCGATGTCGGTCTTGAAGAAATCGAACTGGCCATCGGCGAATCGGAGCGACCCACGCGAGTTGGCAGCGGTGGCTACGACATCGATTTTTCGCAGCCGCTGCGTGAAGCGCGCGAACAATTTGAACGCATCTACCTATCGCGCCAGCTCACCGCGGCAAACGGCAGCGTGGGACGCCTGGCCAAAGCGGTCGGCATGGAGCGCACGCATCTGTATCGCAAGCTCAAGGATCTTGGTATCGATCCGCGCGCCAGCAGTCGCGAACATGGTTGATTCGAGATCGCGCTACGGGAACTCTACCGCGACAAACGTGTCCATTGATCGGGTTTTCTCTTCATTACCCACTTTTGACGCCGCCTTTGCGAAGGTGGCGTCATTTTCTATTTCGGCGCGTCGCCTTGGCTTGGCTCCGGCCGCGGCCCCCAACGGACGCATGTGTGCTCTCCGCAAGCGGACTTCGCGCCACGCCATGGCGGGGCGATGACACACGCATGAGTCCCGATCGGGTCGAACATCTGCGCGCGCAACTCGGTGGACCGCACGACGGCGCGCTATTGCGCTTTTCGCTCGGCAACGCGCTGCTTTCCCGTGGCGAAACCGACGCGGCGGTCGCGCAATTGCGCGCAGCGCTCGCGTTCGAACGGAACTATTCGGCTGCATGGAAGGCGCTGGGTGCAGCGCTCACGCAGATGGGTGCCCATGCCGAGGCAATGGCGGCCTATCGCAACGGCATAGCGACCGCAGAGGCTCGCGGCGACAAGCAGGCGGAAAAGGAGATGCGCGTTTTTCTGCGGCGTCTCGAACGCGGCGACGCGCCGGCACCGATGCCATCGCACGATGGTTGATGCAGGCATCCGGGAGCAGGTTGCTCAACCTGCCGATCGTTGACGCGCGCCTTATGGGCGCGGCGCTCCGGCCTCCCGAGGGAAGCGCTTGTATGCCCATTGATACTGGGTGAATGCGAGACGCACGCAGCTTTCTATTCCGCGATTGAGGGCGCTGCAGGCCACCTCGAGATCGGCGTCCGCGATGCCATCCGGCGCCGGCAAGACATGGATGTCGAAGCCCGCTGACTTCGGTAGGCGTTCGGCAAAAGCCAGGATCACCTCGGCGCCGGTGCGGCGAGCCAATCGCGCAATCAGCACCATGGTCAAGACCGGTACGCCAAAGAATGGTGCCCACGCACCTTCGCCTTGCCGCGGTTGCTGATCGGGCAGGATTCCGACCACACCACCCGCGGCGAGACGTCGATAAAGCGAGCGTACACTGGCTCCTTCGGCGCGAACCTGCTCGATCCCGGTGGCCCCGCGTGCGCGCAGGAGCAGCGGTTCGAGCCATGTGCGGCGCGGAGCGCGATAGACGATCGCGAGCGGCGTGCGAGCCGCCAGCCAGTAGCTGAGCAGTTCCCAACAACCCAGGTGCGGAGCGGCGATGATCACGCCGCGACCACGCCGAATCGCCGCGTCCAATCGCGCGGCGCCGTGTACCTGGCGCACGAATCGCAGCGCATGGTCGGGCCTCCCGGACCAGACCTTCGCGACCTCAGCGACCGCCCTGCCGGTCTCGACCAGCGCCGATCGCGCAATCGTCTGTCTCGTTTTGGCGTCATCTTGCGTTAGTACCAGGGAAAGGTTGCGCTCGACGATGCGGCGCGGCCGGCGGTTGGACCACCACAGCACGCGGCCGAGGCCGGCGCCCAGCGCATGCAGGCTGGACAGGGGCAAGTGGCTGGCGAGCCGCAGACAAACATGCAGCAGTGCGATCGGCCAGGACATGGGGTGCTTGTTCATGGTGGCAGCTCGAAGTGTAGCCGTTACGATGCGATGGACCGCGACCGAGGTTCGTCGCAAAAACGCGAACGCCGATAACGGAGACACCCATGATTGCCCTGCTCCAGCGCGTCAGCGAGGCGCGCGTCGATGTCGAGGATGTCGTCGTCGCACGGATTGGCTTTGGCCTGCTGGCTTTCATCGCGGTGCAGCCGGACGATGGCGAAGCCCAGGCAACGCGCCTGCTCGAGCGCATGCTCGGCTACCGCATGTTCGCCGATCCTGCCGGGCGCATGAATCGTTCGCTTTGCGACATCGGCGGCGGTTTGTTGCTGGTGCCGCAGTTCACGCTTGCGGCAGACACGCGCAATGGTACGCGACCCGGTTTTACGGCCGCGGCCTCACCCGTGTCCGGCAAACAGTGGTTCGACCATGTGGTCAAGCTCGCCTGCGCTCGCCATCATGACGTGGCGAGCGGCCGTTTCGGCGCCCTCATGCAGGTTCGGCTCGTCAATGAGGGACCTGTCACTTTCTGGCTCGAGGCGCACTGATCCGCAGCGGGACGCGCCAGCTGGAATCCTGCCGCAATGCCCCCATGTGTCGGTAACGGAGCAGTTGCCGACAGGTCTGGCAAGAGCCTGCAGCGTGTTCGCGGTCATCAGCATCAATCAGTGCGGATCATCAAGTCGGAGCATGCCGCGGGCTTTCGGTAGAGCCCCAATTCCCAGCAGCCATTCGAGCCCGCCGACCGGCGAGCGGATTCGCGAGGCACGATCGCTTCCGTTGGGCAGCGACAGCCACTGCAAGCTGCACCCTTGACGCCGTACCTATACTTCCACTCCTTTGCCGCAGTATCTGAATCGACGGAATCCCATGGCCAGCGAACATCCTCCCCAGGAGCAGCAATCCGAAATAAAGACCCTGATCATCAAGGGCAAGGAGCAGGGCTACCTGACCTATGCCGAAGTCAACGATCACCTCCCCGACGACATCGTCGATCCGGAGCAGATCGAGGACATCATCGGCATGATCAACGACATGGGCATCGAGGTGCACGAAATTGCACCCGATACCGAATTGCTGCGTCCCGATGCGCCAAACGCCACCGATGACGAGACCGCCACGGAGGAAGCCGTTGCCGTGTTGTCCGCGGTCGATGCCGAGGTTGGCCGCACCACCGACCCGGTGCGCATGTACATGCGCGAAATGGGTACGGTCGAACTTCTTACGCGCGAAGGCGAAATCGCGATCGCCAAACGCATCGAGGAAGGCCTCAACCAGGTGCAGTCCGCGCTCGCAAGTTTCCCGTGGTCGATCCAGTTGCTGGTCGAGGAATACGATCTGTACACCGAAGGCAAGAAGCGCCTTTCGGAAGTGCTCGCCGGTTTTCTCGATATCGAAGTGCCGATCCCCGCGCCGGTCACGCCACCGAGTGCCAGCACCAACGGTTCGGCCAATGCCAAGTCGAATGACGACGACGACGACAAGGACGATGGCAAGGACGACGACGACAGCCCGGTGGATACCGGTCCCGACCCGGCCGAAGTTTCGCGTCGCATGGAACTGCTTCGCACCTACTATGCGAAATTCCAGAAGACGACCGAAAAGAATGGCCTCGACGATCGCAGGGCCCAGAAGCTTCGCGACCGCATGGCCGACGAATTCCTCAAGCTCAAGCTGCCGGCCATCCTGATCGACAGTTTCGTGCGCAAGCTGCGGGAGGTGGTCACCACGATCCGCCGCCACGAGCGTGCGATTCTCGAAATCTGCGTCAGGCAATCGCGCATGCCGCGCAAGGACTTCCTCAAGTTATTCGCGTCCAACGAAACCAACCTCGACTGGGCCGATGAGCTTGGTCGCAAGCGGCAGAAGTGGTCGCCCGCGATCCGGGCGCACCGCGACGCGTTGACCAGCGAACAGGAAAAGCTCATCGCCGTCCAGCGCGCGCTGTTCCTCGGCGTCGGCGACATCAAGGAAATCAATCGCGCGATGTCGATTGGCGAGGCCAAGGCGCGCCGAGCCAAGAAGGAAATGGTCGAAGCCAACCTGCGCCTGGTGATTTCGATCGCCAAGAAGTACACCAATCGCGGCCTGCAGTTCCTCGACCTGATCCAGGAAGGCAACATCGGCCTGATGAAGGCGGTCGACAAGTTCGAATACCGTCGCGGCTACAAGTTTTCCACCTATGCGACGTGGTGGATCCGCCAGGCGATCACGCGTTCGATTGCTGACCAGGCGCGCACGATCCGCATTCCCGTGCACATGATCGAGACGATCAACAAGTTGAACCGTATCAGCCGCCACATGCTGCAGGAAATGGGCCGCGAACCGACGCCGGAAGAACTCGCGATCAAGATGGAAATGCCCGAGGACAAGATCCGCAAGGTGCTCAAGATCGCCAAGGAACCGATCTCGATGGAAACCCCGATCGGCGACGACGAGGACTCGCATCTTGGCGATTTCATCGAAGATGCTTCGATCGTGTCGCCAGTCGAATCCTCGACCAACATCGGCCTCATGGAAACGGTGGGCGACGTACTCGGCGGGCTGACGCCACGCGAGGCCAAGGTGCTGCGCATGCGTTTCGGCATCGACATGAACACCGATCACACGCTCGAAGAAGTAGGCAAGCAGTTCGACGTCACGCGCGAGCGCATACGCCAGATCGAGGCCAAGGCGCTACGCAAGTTGCGTCATCCGAGCCGCTCGGAGCAGTTGCGCTCATTCCTCGATCTGGAATAGGCACGTCGGCCTGCGCAATCGTTGGTGCCGCCGTCCAGCGACGGCCTGTCGCCCGCTCTTGCGTAGTGGGCAGGGATCGTCGCGCTGCGCGCGAGACGTGATTTAATGAAAGCGGGGGCCTGTAGCACAGCGGTCAGTGCAGGAGACTCATAATCTCTTGGTCGCAGGTTCGAATCCTGCCGGGCCCATCACGCATCATCCATGCGCAACCGCAGCGCATGTGCCGTGCCGCAAGGGTTCCCCTGCAACCTGCATGATGCGGTAACCTGTATCCGGAGCACATCCAGGAAAGCGTCATGTCGAACGCCGCCGTCGCGTTCCTCGATCAGATCGATGCCAGGCTCGCAGTCCTCGATCGCGAACTCGCGGAAGCGCAGTCCATGCACGACGTCGCGTGGGTCCTGTGTGAATTCACCGGCCGGCAACTCGAGCTGGCCGATGTCGTCGTCTATCTGCTCGATGGTGATGGCAGTTTGAGTCAGTACGCGGCGTGGGGACCCAAGCGCGCAGCCGACCACGTTCTCGAATCGCGCATTCGCCTGATGCCAGGTGAGGGCATTGTCGGGACTTGCGCGGAGCAGGGCCGGTCGCTGCGTATCGTCGATGCATCGCAGGATCCCCGCTATATCAGAGACGATCAGCCGAACCGCTCGGAACTGGCGGTGCCGATCATCGGCAATGGCAAGTTGATTGGCGTCCTTGACAGCGAACATCCGGATCGCGATTTCTACGACGCAGATCACGAGCGCGTCGTGCTTGCCATCGCCCAGCGCGGTGCATCGCGGTTTTCCGCGCTGCCGGTCCGATAGCCGCAGATCGACCGCTGATGTCAGCGCGGCACTTCCCGACGTGTCTGGATACCTCGTCTTGCGAGGCGCCTTGTTGCTGGACACCGCCACGCGGCCGATGATCGGAACTGGCGCGACGTCGCCAGACGCACGCCGGCAACGGCGCTGTCGCGTATCATGAGGGTTATTCCGACGCAGGGCGCGTGGCTAAGCATCGACAAAGGCAGCTTGTCCGACAATCAGATGCTGGTCAATCGGGAACGGAGCAGGATGCCGCTCGAATCAGTCAGGTCGCTTATGCAGAACGTTCTATCCAGACTCGGCATTCGCGGCGTCGGAAACACGCCGTCACGAGGATTGGCCGTTTTCCTGGCGGCGCAGTCGCCGCGCTGGACTGCAACCTTTGTGGTGGCACCGATGTGTCGGTCGTCTGCTGGCCCGCTGTCGGCCAATGGAATCGGTGAATGATCAAGCCGTCACACTTCAAGCTGCCGGGTGGGCGCTCGGGCGTGCTGCTCATCCACGGCTTGACCGGCACACCGACCGAAATGCGCTTCGTCGGCAACGGCTTGAATCGCGCAGGGTTCACGGTCCATGGCATGCAGCTTGCCGGTCATTGCGGCGATGCATCGGATCTGCTGGCGACCGGCTGGCGAGACTGGTACGCAAGCGCCTGCGAGGCCGCCGAAGAGCTTCGATCACGGGTTGATCACCTGTTCGTCGCGGGTCTCTCGATGGGCGCACTGCTCGCGCTCATGCTCGCGATCGACCGTCCAGGAGAGGTCGACGGGCTCGGACTCTTCGGCACCACGTTTTTCTACGATGGCTGGACAATTCCGCCTATCGCCCGACTATCGTTTCTGCTGCCACTGGCGACTCGTCTCGGCATCGGGCGCACGCGCACGTTCTTCGAAAGCCATCCCTACGGGATCAAGGACGACCGGCTGCGCGAGCGCATCGCGGGCAGCATGCTTGCCGGCGACAGCGCGGCCGCTGGCCTGCCCGGAAATCCTTGGTTGTCGCTGGCCGAATTGCAGCGACTCGCCTCGCGCGTACGTGATCGCCTCCATCGCGTGCATGCCCCATGTCTGATTGCGCACGCTTCGCAAGATGACGTGGCGAGTCTACGCAATGCGCGCATCGTGCAACGCGGCGTGCGCGGCGCGGTGGAAATGCTGGTGCTCGAAAACAGCTACCACATGATCACGATCGACCAGGAACGGGGCAAGCTCATCGAACGCGCAGCGGCATTCTTCGCAGGTATCGCCGATCGTGTGCCTGCTGAGGCATCGGCACCCGCATCCGACCAGATTGCGATCGCGGGCTGACGAATTGTTGTCTCTGCCGGCTCAATCGACACTTGCGCACGCCGGGGGCGGGATCGGCTGTTTCCGGGGGCGAACCCCGGTAAGCGCGTACGTTCACCAGACGCCTCGATTTGCCTCAGATCTCCTGATCGACCCTCGGCGGGCTGGCGCAAACATCCTGGCTCGTTCATCATCGTGGGGCGGATCTCGATGCCAGGACCGGATCGTCCAGTAGCGCAGCGTCCCGAATTGATCACGAAACGGCGCCGACAATAGCCAGATCCGACCACGCGTGCGCGAGCCGGGCATCCGCCCGCCCGGCTCGGAATTGTTTATTGGTACTTGCAGGAGAACGACTGGATGAGCAGCGTGCAGGAAACCGTTTTCGGCATCATCGCCAAGGAGTCGGGCATTGATCCGGACCGCATCACGCTCGATTCGACCCTCAAGCAGCTGGATATCGAGTCGCTCGATGCGGTGCAGATACTTTTCGAGATCGAGGATCATTTCAAGATCCAGATGCCGGATCGCGATCCGGATTTCGACACCGAATCGGTCAGGGGGCTGGTGGAGACCGTGGAGCGATTGCTCGCCGCCAAGGAGCCCGTGCCGATGGACGCGCAAGATCAGGGTTGAGGGGTCCCCGTGAACCGTCGTGTCGTTGTCACCGGCATGGGTACGATCAGTGCACTCGGTCACGATGCAAGCAATGGCTGGCGCGCGATGCGCGAAGGTGCGAGCGCGATCAGTGCCCTTCGCGGTTTTGATGACCACGACATGCGTGTGCGCATCGCTGCTCAAGTGCGCGATTTCAATCCGACTGCCCACTTTGAAGGAAAAAGGTTGTTGCTGCTCGACCGGGTGTCGCAGTTCGCCTTGGTCGCCGCGCGCGAGGCCGTCGCGCAATCCGGTCTGGATTTCCGTGCCGACGGACTCGGCCAGCGCAGCGCGTGCATCATCGGTACCGGCACGGGCGGCGAGCAGACCAACGATGAAGCCTCGCGACGCCTGTATGCCGAAGCCAATCCGCGCCTGCATCCGCTTTCGATCATCCGCCGCATGGTCAACGCACCGGCGGCGCAACTGTCGATCGAGTTCGGCGTTGCCGGGCCGACATTTGCGGTATCGAGCGCCTGTGCTTCTGCAAACCATGCGCTCGCCCAGGCGTTTTCGCTGGTGCGCAGCGGCACCGTTGATGCCGCGCTTGCTGGAGGTACCGAGGCCTGCCTAACGCTGGGCGTACTTCGCGCCTGGGAAGCGATGCGTGTGCTCGCCGACGACACGTGCCGACCTTTCTGCAAGCAGCGTCGCGGCTTGGTGCTGGGCGAAGGCGCCGGCGTGTTCGTACTGGAGGAATTCGATCATGCCCGCGCGCGCGGCGCCGACATACTCGCCGAGTTTGCGGGCGCCGGCATGAGCGCTGATGCCGGGGATATTGTCATGCCTTCGGTTGACGGAGCAGCACGCGCGATGCAAGCCGCGCTGGACGACGCCAGACTGGATGCGATCCAGGTCGACTACATCAACGCCCACGGCACCGGCACACCCGCCAACGACCCGACGGAGACCAAGGCAATCCGGCAGGTATTCGGTGTGCACGCGGACCGACTCGCCGTGTCCTCAACCAAGTCCATGCACGGCCACGCGCTCGGCGCCGCCGGCGCGCTGGAGCTGGTTGCGGTATTGGGCGCTCTGCGCGACAGCATTGTCCCACCCACAGCCAATTTTCTCGACGCCGATCCGGAATGCGACCTTGATTACGTGCCCAATGACGCGCGCGATCAAAACGTGCGGGCCGCGCTGTCCAATGCGTTCGCCTTCGGCGGCCTCAACGCGGTCCTCCTGTTCAAGCGCGCCCCATGAGGGCACCCGGATCGCTTGCGGCTGGCTCGCATCCCGTCATTGCTGGCGCTTCGCCCGCGTAAGCAACTGATCCAGCAACGCGATGCCAAGATCGATTTCCTCGTCGCTGATGTGCAGGGACGGCGCGAAAGTGATCACGTTCTTGTAATAGCCACCGACGTCGAGCACCAGGCCGATCCTGCTGCCCTGGTGTTGCAGTTCGCCGGCGAGCCCGATGTCGACCATGCGATCGAGCAATTGCTTGCTGGGGGTGAACCCATCGGCTTGGCAGATTTCTGCGCGCAGGGCGAGACCCAGACCGTCGACGTCGCCGATTTCCTTGTGGCGCTTCTGCAGATCCAGCAAACCGTCGAGGAAGTGCTTGCCCTTGGCCATCACCATCGCCTCGTAATCGGTTTCGGCCAGCATCTTCATGGTTTCGAGGCCGACGCCGGTACCCAGGGGATTGGAAGCGAATGTCGAGTGCGTCGACCCAGGCGGAAACACAGTCGGATTTATCAGTTCCTCGCGCGCCCAGATGCCGGCCAGGGGATTCAGGCCGTTGGTCAGTGCCTTGCCGAACACCAGTACGTCGGGTTTTACGCCGAAGTGTTCGATCGCCCACAATTTGCCGGTTCGGAAAAACCCCATCTGGATCTCATCGACCACCAGCAGGATTCCGTACTGGTCCAGCACCTTCTTCAGACCGCTGAAGAAGTTCGGTGGCGGGATCACATAGCCGCCGGTACCCTGCACGGCCTCGACGTAGAAGGCAGCGTATTCGCACTGCTGTGCTTTCGGATCCCACACTCCGTTGTACTCGGTCTCGAACAGGCGCCTGAATTTGGCGACGCAGTGCTCTCCGTATTCCTCCTTCGACATGCCCTTCGGCCCGCGAAAGTGATATGGAAATTCGACGAACTGGGCACGATCGAAGTGACCGTAGCGCCGGCGATAGCGGTAGCTAGAAGTGATTGCCGATGCCCCGAGCGTGCGCCCGTGGTAGCCGCCCTCGAACGCAAACACCAGGCTTTTGCCATTCGACGCGTTGCGCACCAACTTCAGCGAATCCTCCACCGATTGCGAACCACCGACATTGAAATGCACGCGGCCCTTGTTGCCCCATTTTTTTTCCGCGTCCTGCGCGATGATCGTCGCCAGTTCGATCTTGGTGGGGTGCAGATACTGGCTGGCCAATTGCGGCAAGGTGTCGATCTGCCTTTTCAATGCATCGTTCAGGCGCGGATTGGCATAACCGAAACTGACGGCTGAATACCACATCTGCAAATCGAGAAAGCGTGTGCCGGCTGCGTCGTACAGCCAGCTGCCCTCACAACGCTCGAATATTTTTGGGGGTTCGCTGTAGTGAACGGTGTCGCCAAAAGAGCAATAGCGGGCTTCATCAGCCAGAAGTTCGGCGTTGCGCATCAGTGGGGTTCCGTCGGGGAAAGTGGATTGGCAGCGCGTCAGGAAGGCTCGCCTTCCGGCATCAGGGCGCGCCGCGGCGCATGCAGGCGGCCGGCAAGGAGGGCAGGCAGCAGGTGCACGGCGTCGGCGAACCCGACGATGGACACGTGCGGCACGTCGGCGTGACGGCAATGTTCAATCAATCGGTGCTTGGCGAACACGAAATCCGCCTCGCCCGCGGCGCAGAAATCGGATGCACCGTCACCGATCAGCAGCACTCGACGATGCTTGTTGTGCGCGCGCACCGCGCTGACGCATTTGCAATGGCCACTGGCGATGCGACAAGAGGCATCTGCAAAAGGGGTTTCCAGCTTCCAGCTGCGTGCGCCGGTCTGTACCAGACGATTGGCCAGCACCGGCAACCAGTCCAATCGGTAACGCGCGAGAATGGTGTGTATCGCGTAATCCAGGCCGTCACTGACCACGCGCACCGTGACGCCGGCAGCCATCACGGCTTCGACGAAAGCGGGAAATGCAGGATCGATCCGCAACGTCGCCAGCTCCGCGTCGATTTGTTCGCGCGACGCGTCGAGCAAGGCGACCTGTCCGGCCATGCATTCTGCGGATCCGATCCGGCCGGTACGCCAAGCGCGTTCCAGCCTTTGCCAGTCCGGATGCGCGTAGCGCTCCAGCAGGGCATCGGTGGCGTCCTCGATGGCGATGGTGCCATCGAAATCGCACAAGATGTTCCACTTGTTCACCAGCATCTCCTTCGAGCAAGCCGGGGCAGTCTAGCAAGTTGCACCTTTTTGAATGATTAGGACCGAGCGTGAGCCAGGCTGCTCCGACCGCACTGTTCGAGAACGCCGACCTTCGTCGACTTTGCCCGAAGGAATTACCGGGGAAACCGCACCAGCACGCGCGAACCAATGCGCAACCCGGGGGGATTGGCCCCCGTTTCAGAGCCCGATTTCGATTCCAGACGCAAGACACATTCGACTTCACGCTCGGTGGCGCGTTGCAGTGGATCATCGCTGAGAGTGCCCGGACCAAGCACCTCGCCCACCCGCAGTACTGTCGCGCCGTACGTCGGGCCATCACCGGTGTCGCGCACGACCTGCGCGCGCATGCCGGGTGAGATCGCATCGGCGTCGCTTGCATCCAGCTCGGCGCGCACGATGTGCGGCCGATCCGGCAGAAGATCGAAAAGTGCCGTCCCACCTTGTGCCGGAACGCCCTGTCCGACTTGCACATTGCGATGCACGATTCGGCCTGCGATCGGCGCCCGCACCGCGCGCGCATCGACCTCGTAACGCGCTGCGGCGAGGTGCTGACGCGCCGCATCGACGGCTGCTTTGGCGGCGTCGGATTGTGCATTCAGAACCGCTGCGGTGTCCTGCGCCTCGTCCGCGGCTTCGCCCGTGGCTGCACCCGCTTTGGCGGCAGCGGCAATGAGTGGCGCGCGTTGGCGCGCGCGATGCAGTTTCGCCCGCAGTTCCGCAGCTTGGGCACGCGCCTTCTCGACCTCGGCCTTGGCAACGGCTACATCGATCTGCGCGGCGCGTGGATCGAGTTCTGCCAGTACCTCTCCCTTTTTTACATTGTCTCCTTCGTGCACCTTGACAGCCGTGACCACGCCATTCCGGGTGGCGACGATATGGACCAGGCCGCCCTCGACATCCACGCGACCGCGGGCGATCGCCAGCCACGGCGATTGCGCTGCTGTCGGCGCTGGTCTGGCCCTTTCTCTGCTGGAATCCGCGTGGCCGGAGCACGCGGCCAACGGCACGATAAGCGCACTGATTTGTGCGAGCTTGCGGCTGCGCGCGAACCTGTTCACTGTCCGGTCTCCACGTTCGTCGTTTCCTTGCCCACGTGCCGTCGGTCGCTCAGTATCGCGCCATCCTCCATGGTCATCACGCGATCGGCATGGGCGACCAGGCGCGGATCATGGCTGACACACAATACCGTCGTGCCATGCACATGCGCGATTCGGTGCAGGATATCGATCACGATCTGGCCGTTGGCTGCATCCAGTGCGCTGGTCGGCTCGTCGGCAAACAGCAGTTGCGGGCGCTTGACGAGGGCACGCGCGATGGCCACGCGCTGCTTTTCGCCACCGGAAAGTTCGCTCGGGCGAAGACCGAGGCGCGCGCCAAGTCCGACTTCCTCCAGTGTGACACGTGCTAGAGAAACGGCAGTGGCATCGTCGATACCCAAATAGCCCAGCGGCAACATCACTTGTTCCAGCGCGGTCAGGGCAGGGAAAAGATTGAAACCCTGAAAAATAAAGCCGGTGTGTCGCAAACGAAACCGATCCAGCTCTTTCCGGGTACCGCTCCACAAATCCGCGTCCAGCGCGGCCACGCTGCCCCCATCGGGACGTTGCAGACCGGACAGGATCGACAACAAGGTGCTCTTGCCGCAGCCGGACGGGCCCGAGATCAGGGTAAGTTGCGCGGCGTCCACGCTCAGCGACAACCCCCGCAGGATTTCCGTACGCACGTGGCCGCTGACGTAGGCCTTGCGCAGACCCTTGGCTATCAGGGCGCTCACCGCAGCAGCAAGGCTGGATCGGCATGACGCAACGCGCGCACGGCGCCCAGACCGGAAACCAGGGCAATGCCCATCACCAGCGCCGCGCAGACCAGCGCGCTCAATGCATTCAGACTCACCGGGACATCCTGCGTGCGCGCCAAGGCAATCAGCATCGCGCTGAACGCACCGCCGATAATCAGTCCGAACAGGCCGATCCACGCAGCCTGCGCCAGTACGACCCGGCGCAAAGCACCGAGCCCCACGCCCAACGCATGCAGGGTCGCATATTCCCGGATCGAGCCAGCGACCGCGGCCATCAGGGTCTGAGAGGTGATCAGCGCGCCAACGGCGAACACCACCGCGGCAAGGAATATCACGCCCAATCCCGCACCAGTCTGGAACATCCAGTAAAGCACCGCCCGGCGCGCGAACGCATCACGCGTCCACGCTTCATACTGCCCTTGTGCATCGAGGTTCAAGGAGCTGGCCACCGCGGCCGCATCGGTGCCAGGTTTCAATTCGGCCACGTAATAGGCGACCCGAGCGCCGCCGGTGTCGGTGTCGAGCATCCGTGCGGTCGCCAGGGACGCAACCACATTGACGCCCCCGAGTGCGCGCAGCCCATGACCTGTCCCAACAATTCTCACAAGTTGACCGTTGATCAATGCCTGACCACCGATCGCCACGCCGAGTTTCGGCAGATCGCCGCGATCGACGATGACGCCGCCCGGCTCGCGCAGCAACGCGCGCTGCTCCGCCGTCAGCACGTCCGCAAACATCATTCCGTCAGCGCGAGGATCGATACCAGAGACGAATACCGACACGCCGCCGGTGCCCGCCGGCCCGCGCCAGTCGCCGCTGACCCAGGCGAACGGTTCGACGCGCCGCACATCAGGATTCATCAGTAAACGGGTCTGCGTCTGCGCCGCAATCGGCCGCCCGAGTTCGACGCTCTGCGTTCCCGGATGCCCGACCCAAAGGTCGGCACTGGACGCGGTGATGTAAACCGCGGCCGACCCGAAGATCCCGAACACCAACGCCGCTTGCATCATCAACAGCAGGCCGGAAAACGCCACTGCGAATGCCGAAGGCAAAAAACGGCGCCATTCGTACTGCAACGTCCTTCGGGCCAGCGGAACCATCAGTGGCTCGCCTCGCGCGAAAACAGCGGCGCACCACCAAGCGCTTTGTACAATGCGACGAAAGCGATATCGCGCGCCTCGCGGGCGCGCTCATGCTCCAGTTTCGCTTTTGACAGAGCCAGCTGCGCGTCGGCCAGATCCAGAGCATCAGACTGACCCAACTTGCGCAACGAGGCACCCAGTTGTGCGCCGCGTTGCAGGGCCTGCTCGGCTTGCGCCGTATACGTCTCGCGCGTGTTCTGGGCGTTCAGCGCGACGAGCGCGCTTTCGACCTCGAGCGCGCCATGCAACACCGCTTGACGATAGTCCAGCAACGCCGCCTTGAGCTCCGCGTCGCGCGCGTCTTCGGTGGCGCGGCGCACGCCCCAGTCAAACAAGGGGATGTCGATCACCGGACCGAGGCCGGAAGTGTTGTTGAAACGGCCCAGACGCACGCCGCTGACTTGGGCCGCGAATGTAATCGCACCTTCAAGTCCAATACTCGGAAAGCGGTCAGCTTTGGCAAGGCCGAGTTGCCCGACCGCTTCCAGCACCCGCTGCTGAGCCCGCGCAATTTCCGGCCGGGTCCGCAGCAGATCGGCCGGCACTGACGTGAAACCTGTCACGGCGAGTACCGGCAAGCCCTGCGGTTTGAGCCACGCTGCATCCGGCTCGCTTCTGCCCAGCAACAATGCCATCGTCTGCGCATGCTGCGCGATTTCGACGCGCGGCACCGTCAATTCGGCCTGCGCGACGGCGACATGCGCCATCGCATTTTCGATAGTCCGCTGAGAAGCAAGCCGCAGGCGCTCGCGTACGCGGATCAAGGCCAGTTTGCGCTGCGTTGCCTGCGCCGCATTCTGCAACAAGGACTCGCGCACCTGCGCGCCGCGCAGTTGCAGATAAGTGCGCACGACCTCGGCGACCAGTGAGACGCGCGCGGACTGCAACCCGATCGCGGCAGTGCCGGCCCGTGCCGTGGCAATGCGTTCAGCGGCTTTCGCGCGACCGAACAGACCCAGTTCCCATCGCGCGTCGAAGCCAGCCTGAAAATAATTTGCGTCGGCCTGCGGCGTTGGTATGGACAGGGTGCGGAAATTCAGTTGCGGCAGGAACTCTGCGTGGGACGCGCCTGCCAATGCTCGCGCAGCGCGCAATCGCAGCGCCGCCTGTTGCAGATCCAGATTGTCACGCAAGGCAAGCTCGACCAGCGCGTTCAACGCCGGATCGTTGAATGCCTTCCACCAGCCCTGCATATCGGGGACTGGCGCAGATGTCGCCGCGGCATTGCGCCATGCGGCGGGCAAGCCACCTCGTGGCAACGGTGGCACGGCCACGCTCGCGCATGCGGCGATCAGCAAGCACAGCAGCAATGGCGCTGCGACGCGCAGGATAGTAAGAGCAAGCGGATGTAGGGACTTCATGGACCCCGCGAGTGTAACGGCGATGCGTTCGACAACGAAAAACCAACGGCTGCCACAATTTTGCAGGCAATGCCGAAGAGCTCGGCACGAAAGGGCGATCGTTTTTCGCTTCCAGTTTCCGAATCGCAGTGCCCATTCCTCGATTTCCTGCGTGACGCTGGAATTCGATCATCATCCGCGGCGGAGTACTATTCCCGGATCATGGATCGACACGGCGCGACATCGACGCAGCATGACGACCCGACCGCTCGGCGACGTGAGCGTGACTGCGCGCTGGCGGCCGTCGAACGCCTCAAGTCCCGGGCGGGTGCCTTGCTGCCCATCCTGCATGCGGTGCAGGACGCGCTTGGTTATGTCCCGACCGCAACGCTGCCCTTGATCGCCGACGGGCTCAACTTGACGCGCGCAGAAGTGCATGGCGTCGCGAGCTTCTACCATGATTTTCGCAGCACGCGTGGCGGCCGCCACGTGCTGCGTCTGTGTCGCGCGGAGGCGTGCCAGGCGCTCGGGGCTCGTTCGCTGGAGGCCTACGCCAGGCAGCGCCTCGGCATCGATTTTCACCAGACCACGGAGGACGGCTCAATCTCGCTGGAGCCGGTCTATTGCCTCGGTAATTGCGCCTGCGGCCCGTCGTTGATGATCGACGACGAGCTGCACGGTCGCGTGACGCCCGAGGGCTTCGATGCACTGGTCCGCGATGCGAGCGCCGTGTCGTGACTGTGCGCGTTTACGTGCCGCGCGATGCGAGCGCCTTGTCGCTCGGCGCCGAAGCGACCGCCCGCGCGATCCGGTCGGAAGGGCAGCGGCGCTCGCTGGATGTCGAGCTGGTGCGCAATGGCTCGCGCGGTCTGTTCTGGCTCGAACCGCTGGTCGAATTCGCGACACCGACGGGACGCATCGCTTATGGACCGGTCGGCGACACCGACGTCGCTGCCCTGTTCGCCGCCGGCGCGTTCGAAGGCGGCGGCCTCAAATCCGCTGCCCATCCACTCGCGCTTGGACCGACCGAGGAGATTCCGTATCTCAAGCGGCAGCAACGCCTTACGTTTGCACGCGTCGGCGTGACCGATCCGCTGGACATCGAGGACTATCGCCGTCACGGCGGCTGGCGGGGACTGGAACGCGCGTTGTCGCTGGAACCTTGCGCCATCGTTGCAGAGGTCGTCGATTCCGGCTTGCGCGGCCGCGGCGGCGCGGCGTTTCCGACGGGAATAAAATGGGAAACCGCACGCAAGACCGACGCCGACCAGAAATACATCGTGTGCAACGCCGACGAAGGCGACTCGGGCACCTACGCCGATCGCATGCTCATGGAGGGCGATCCGTTCGTCCTCATCGAGGGCATGACGATCGCCGGACTCGCCGTTGGCGCGACACATGGGTACATCTACTTGCGCAGCGAATATCCGCATGCGCACCGCGTCCTCGATGCGGCGATCGCTATCGCGAGGCGCGGGAAGTTCCTCGGCGACGATGTACTCGGCAGCGGCAAACGCTTCGATATCGAGATCCGGCTCGGTGCCGGCGCCTACATTTGCGGCGAGGAAACCTCCTTGCTCGACAGCCTCGAAGGCAAACGCGGCGAAGTGCGCGCCAAGCCGCCATTGCCGGCGATCAAGGGCCTGTTCGATCGGCCGACGATCGTCAACAATGTCGTCACGCTCGCGTCGGTGCCGATCGTGCTCGATCACGGTGCGGCGTTCTACCGCGATTTCGGCAGCGGCAAATCGCGCGGCACGCTACCGATCCAGCTCGCCGGGAATCTCAAACGAGCGGGCCTGGTCGAACTCGCGTTCGGTACGACGCTGCGCGAGCTTCTGTACGAATACGGCGGTGGGTCCCTGTCCGGCCGTCCCTTGCGTGCCGTGCAGGTCGGCGGTCCGCTGGGCGCGTATCTGCCTGAATCGGCGTTCGATACGGTGATCGATTACGAAGCGCTCGCCGCAGCGGGCGGCATGCTCGGCCATGGCGGCATCGTCGCCTTCGACGACACCGTGGACATGGCTGAGCAGGCGCGTTTCGCGATGGAATTCTGCGCGGTCGAATCCTGCGGCAAGTGTACACCGTGCCGGATCGGCTCGACACGCGGCGTGGAAGTGATCGACCGCATCTGCGCGGGCATCGAGCGCGAAGAGAACCTGACGCTGCTCGGTGATTTGTGCGAAACGATGCGGCATGGTTCGCTGTGCGCGCTGGGCGGATTGATCGCGGACCCGGTGCAAAGCGCGCTGAGGCATTTCCCGCAGGATTTTGCGCACGGGAATGACCCCGGGCCGACTCTTACCCAGATGCCCGTCCCCACAGCGGAGGCGCCATGAGCGAATGGAAGACTGCCGATGCGCTCGATTGCTGAAAGCGATCTTGGCACGCCTCGCTCGATCGCGCTGGAGCGGGTCGAGCTGACGATTGACGGCCACGCGGTCAAGGTGCCTGCCGGCACATCGGTGTTGCGGGCCGCGGCTGAAATAGGCATCGGTATCCCGAAACTGTGCGCGACCGAGATGCTCGACGCGTTCGGATCGTGTCGATTGTGCCTGGTCGAGATCGAAGGCACGAAGGGCTACCCGGCCTCATGCACGACCCCGGTGGCCGAAGGCATGTCCGTCACGACGCAAAACGCAAAGCTCGCCCGGATCCGTCGTGGGGTGATGGAGCTGTATATTTCCGATCATCCGCTCGATTGCCTGACCTGCCCCGCGAACGGGCACTGCGAGTTGCAGGACATGGCGGGCGCGGTGGGTCTGCGCGAAGTGCGTTACGGATACGACGGTGCAAACCATGCTTATGCATTCGTCTCTGAATGCGAAAATCAGGAAGCGGCCATCCTTGCCCGCACTCTTCAACAAACTCCCAATCCGCTGCACTCGGGCAAGGATGAGAGCAACCCGTATTTCACGTTCGATCCGTCACGTTGCATCGTGTGCTCCCGCTGCGTGCGGGCCTGCGAGGACGTACAGGGCACGTTTGCGCTGACCATCGATGGGCGCGGGTTTGCATCGAAAGTCGCGGCCAGCCAGGACGAGGCGTTTCTCGATTCCGAATGTGTTTCCTGCGGTGCGTGCGTGCAGGCCTGCCCGACCGCGACGCTCACCGAGAACTCGCTGATCGCGCACGGCCACGCGGAGCACAGCGTCGTGACCACCTGCGCCTATTGCGGCGTCGGCTGCTCGTTCCGCGCCGAGATGAAGGGCGAACAACTCGTGCGCATGGTGCCGAACCAGGACGGCCATGCCAATCATGGGCATTCCTGCGTCAAGGGTCGATTCGCACTCGGTTATGCGACGCACCCGGACCGCATCACGACTCCAATGATCCGCGCGGAGATCACCGATCCGTGGCGCGTCGTCTCATGGCAGGAGGCGATTGCGCATGTCGCGAGCGAATTCCGACGCATCCAGAAAGCATGCGGTCGCGATGCAATCGGCGGCATCACCTCGTCACGCTGCAGCAACGAGGAAACCTACCTGGTGCAGAAACTCGTGCGCGCGGCCTTCGGCAACAACAATGTCGATACCTGCGCGCGCGTGTGTCATTCCCCGACCGGGTACGGCCTGAAATCGACCATTGGCGAATCGGCCGGTACCCAGGATTTCGACTCGGTCGACGAGTGTGATGTTGCGCTCGTGATCGGGGCGAATCCGACCGACGGCCATCCGGTATTCGCCTCGCAACTCAAGCGGCGGCTGCGCGCCGGTGCGAAACTCATCGTCGTCGATCCGCGTGGCATCGATCTGGTGCGCATGCCGCATGTCGAGGCGACATTTCACCTCAAGCTCAAGCCCGGTACCAATGTCGCAGTGCTGAATGCGCTTGCGCACGTGATCGTGACGGAAGGTCTCGTCAACGCGGAATTCGTCGCCGCACGCTGCGAGTCCGAAGCCTACGAGCGCTGGCGCACGCTCGTGTCCGACCCGGCCTGTGCGCCCGAAGCGATGCAGGCCGAAACTGGCGTACCGGCCGAACTCGTCCGCGGCGCGGCGCGCCTGTACGCGACCGGCGGCAATGCGGCGATTTACTATGGCCTCGGCGTCACCGAACATTCCCAAGGTTCAACTGCGGTCATGGCGATCGCGAATCTCGCGATGGCAACGGGCAACATCGGGCGCGTCGGCACCGGCGTCAATCCGTTGCGCGGGCAGAACAACGTGCAGGGCTCGTGCGACATGGGCTCGTTTCCGCACGAATTCCCCGGCTACCGTCATGTCTCGGACGACACGGTACGCGCAAGCTTCGAAAAGGCCTGGGGCGTGCCGCTCGTGGCCGAACCCGGCCTGCGCATCCCGAACATGTTCGAGGCCGCGCTCGATGGCGAATTCAAGGCGCTCTACATCGAGGGCGAGGACATCGCGCAGAGCGACCCGAACACGCAGCACGTGACGGCGGCCTTGCGCGCGATGGAATGCATCGTCGTGCAGGATCTGTTTCTCAACGAGACGGCCAAATTTGCGCACGTGTTCCTGCCGGGCTCGTCGTTCCTCGAAAAGGACGGCACCTTCATCAATGCCGAACGGCGCTGCTCGCGCGTGCGCAAGGTCATGCGACCGCCGGGCGGCTACGCCGACTGGGAAATCACGCAGTTGATCTCGAACGCGCTAGGGTATCCGATGAACTACGGCCATCCGTCCGCGATCATGGACGAGATTGCGCGTCTCACGCCGACTTTTGCCGGCATCAGCTATGAGAAGATCGATCGTCTCGGTAGCGTGCAGTGGCCGTGCAACGACGCGGCGCCTGAAGGCACGCCGGTCATGCACGTCGGAGAATTCGTGCGTGGCAAGGGCCATTTCATGCTGACCGCGTACGTGCCGACACGCGAAAAGGTCAACGCGAAGTATCCGTTGCTCCTGACCACCGGCCGGATACTGAGCCAGTACAACGTGGGCGCACAGACACGGCGCACGCCGAACGTCGTCTGGCACGGCGAGGACCTGCTCGAAATACATCCGCACGACGCCGAGGAACGCGGCATTGCCGAAGGCGACTGGGTCGGCATCAAGAGTCGCGCAGGCGATACGGTGTTGCGCGCGACGATCACCGAGCGCATGCAACCAGGAGTTGTCTACACCACGTTCCACTTTCCGGATTCGGGCGCGAACGTGGTAACGACGGAGAACTCCGATTGGGCGACCAATTGTCCGGAATACAAGGTCACCGCCGTGCAGGCGACGCGCGTGACACAGCCATCGGAATGGCAGCAACGGCATCGCGCATTTTCCGATCTGCAAGAGGAGCTCCTGCGTGAAAGCCGCGATCCGGTGCGCGCAGACTGAGGCAATGGGGATGCCGCCGACACAGGCTCGCGATTCGCGCAGCGATGCGGCATCCGCGACGTCCGTGCCGGGCTATGCGCGACGTACAGTCCGCCGACGCCGCGCAGGAAACAGCGTCGACACGGCCGACTGCGTCGCCGAGGAAGTGCCGGTTGCGCTGATCTACAACGAGCGCGCGCATGCGGTCATGATGGCGACGCCAGGCGATCTCGAAGACTTCGCACTCGGCTTTTCCTTGAGCGAAGCCATTGTCGGTCGCGTGGATGAACTCGAAGATCTCGATGCACGCACCGTCCTGGAAGGTGTCGAGATCCGCATGACGATTCCAAAGGAGCGTGCCGAATTCTTGCTGGGACGGTCGCGCAATCTGGTCGGCCGCAGCGGATGCGGGCTTTGCGGCGCCGAGACGCTCGAATCCGCGATCCGTCATCCGCCCGCAGTTGGCACAGGCGTTGCCATCGACGATGCGACACTTGTCTCGACGCTGAAACAACTTCGCGAACGCCAGCCGCTCAATGTCGCAACCGGCGCCACCCATGCTGCGGCTTGGGCCGACAGCATGGGGAACATCGAGCTGTTGCGCGAGGATGTCGGACGCCACAACGCACTCGACAAGCTGATCGGCGCGATGGCGCGCACCGGCACCAATGCGCAGAGCGGCTTTGCCGTGATCACCAGCCGCGCAAGCTACGAAATGGTGCAGAAGGGCGCAACCGTCGGCATGACGCTGATCGCCGCGATCTCGGCACCGACCACGCTGGCCATTCACCTCGCCGAAGAAACCGGCGTGACGCTGATCGGCTTCGCGCGTGCGGATGGCCATGTTGTCTACGCGCATCCCAATCGCATTGGCTGCGCCACCGGAGACCAGGGGTCTTGAACGTCAAACGTCTGGTCGAGATGGCCAATGACATCGCGAGCTATTTCCAATCCGAACCGAATCGCGAAGCGGCCGTGGCCGGCGTGGCCTCGCACATTACGCGATTCTGGACCCCGCGCATGCGCGCCCAGATCGTCGGCCATCGGGAACAGGGTGGCGCGGAGCTCAGCGAACTCGCGGCGGCAGGCATCGCGCGACTCGCGCCCCGCGCGGAAACGCATGTCTCAAACTCCCCCACAGAGGCCTCGTGATACCCGCCGCGCAGCGCGGTCGCACGATTTGCGGCAAAATCCCTGTATCTTTGGCATCCTGATGGCCCCTCGACGGGCCTTTGGCTACGCGGACCGGAACCCTGGAGGCATCGCAATGACCCATCGCAAGCCTGGTTTGCAAACCGTCCCGGTCCTCGCGACCCTGCCGCTGGCGGTGCTGATGGCGCTGGCCAGCTCCAACGCCTTCGCGAGTGCGTTCCAGCTCCAGGAGAACGACGCGCAGGGACTCGGCCGCGCATATGCCGGATCGGCCGCCGCGCCGGACGATGCCTCGGTGATCGTCAACAACCCGGCTGCAATGAGCGAATTCAAGACGTCCGTCTTCCAGGCCGATGTCACTGCGATCAATTTCAGCACGCACTTCCACGGCGGCGGCACCGATGCATTTGGCCGGCCGTTGTCTGGAGGGGCTGGCGGCAACGGTGGCACGACCAAGCCGGTGCCAGCCATCTTTGCCGCCACGCCAATCAACGATCGCTGGAGTGTCGGTGCAGCCTTCAGCGTACCGTTCGGCTTCCAGACCGATTACAACGACAACTGGGTGGGGCGCTACAACGCCTATCAATCCAAGCTGCAATCGCTCGCCCTGACCTTGTCGACCTCGTATGCGCTCAGCGACACCTTCTCGCTCGGCGCCAGCGTCATCGCGCAACGTACCAGCGCCACCTTGAGCGAGGCGATCGATCTGGGCGCGGTACTCGCTGCCAACCCGCTGCTGCCGCCCGGCTATTTTCTGCCGCAGGGCGCCGATGGCTACGGTCGGCTGGATGGCAACGACTGGGGCTATGGCTGGCAGGCCGGCCTGCTGTGGAAGCCGACGCCGAACGATCGCATCGGGTTCAACTACCACTCGCAGATCGATCATACAATCTCGGGCAATGCAAGCTTCGATGTTCCCGCGGCCGTCGCACAGGTCCTGCAATCAAGCGGCAGCACCGCATTCCAGGATACGAAGGTGCTGGCCGATTTCAGCACACCCTGGTTCGCCACGTTGAGCTGGTGGCACACGCTCGACGAGCGCATCAGTGTGGGCGCCAACCTCAGTTACACGCATTGGTCGAGCCTGCAGGAACTGCGCGTGCGCTTCGCCAATCCCGACCAGCCCGATTCGGTCGAGGAATTCAATTACGACAACACGCTGTTCGGCTCGATCGGCATGGATTATCGCCTCGACAACACCTGGACGCTGCGTGGAGGCCTCGCCGTGGACGGTACGCCGACGCATGAAAGCACGCGCGATCCGCGCGTGCCCGATGGCACGCGCCGCTGGGTCACGTTCGGCATCGGCTACAAGCCAAGTGACCGCACCGAGTTCAACCTCGGCTACGCACACCTGTTCGTCAACGACGGCCATGTCGCGGCGACAACCGCCACTGGCGACACGTTGATCGGACATTTCGAAAGCGACGGCAATCTGCTGTCGGTATCGGGCAAGTACAGCTTCTAGTTGCCAGCACGAACTCGTCGGTCCCGGTAGATACCGGGATCGAGGTTTTGCCCGATGTCAATCGTCGATGGTGCACGCACGCGGGCAATCCTTGGGCCTGTCGAAATCAATAGCTAGGCGTTGCCCCCGCGCGCTAACGGCCGTGCGCTACGGCGAATGCAGTCTACTTGACCGTATTTTGCTTTGCCTTCCGCGTGGACTCGTTCAGGGCCGCTGCAGCGCGGATGAGCGTCTTGAATGCATCCGCGCGGACTGCTTCTCCTTCGCCGATATCGATCGCGCGCCTCGTGTTCCCTTCGAGACTCGAGTTGAAGAGCTTGGCAGGATCCCTCAACGACGCGCCCCTGGCGAAGGTCAACTTCACCTTCGACTTGTAGGACTCGCCGGTGCAGATGATGCCGTCGTGTGACCAGACCGGCGTGCCCCTCCACTTCCACTCCTCCACGACGCGCGGGTCCGCCGTCTTGATGAGCTTGCGCATCCGCTCCAGCGTCTTGCCGCGCCAGTCCCCGAGTTCGGCAATTCTCTTGTCAATCAGACTCGATGCGGACTGGCCTGTCGTCGTATCCAGTTTTTTCATGTCTTCCTCCTCGACGGGACCTCATAACAGCTCCAACAGGGAATCGGCATCACGCGACTTGCGCGGCTACCGTTTGATCGAACGGCCTTCTCCGGCCAAGCGCTTGTGCATGTAAAACGACGTGTGCCCCTCGGGAAAGTTTTCGAGCACGCCGAAGACCCGGTAGCCAAGCTTTTCGTAAAACGGCTTCGCCTGGAAACTGGTGGTTTCGACGCGAGCGTATCGATACCCGTTCTCGACAGCGAATGATTCCGCTCTCTCCACCAGCCTTTTCCCGACGCCTTGCCCTCTGGCTTGTTCCGAGAGCCAGAGAAGCTCGATGCAAAGATGTCCCCAGAATGCCGTGGCTCTGATTCCGCCGACCACGTTGTCGTTCGGATCACGCGCGAAAACTGCGAACTTCAGATCTGCCGACACTTCGGGCAAACCCGGCACGGTTGCGCGGTTGTACGCCTGGATGCCTTGGCTTATGCATTCCAGATCATCGCCTGAAGGGGTTGTCGTGACTTCAATTTCCATGAGCGTCTTGTGATGCGAAATGGTGAACCCGCTACAGACTCTTCCGTCGCCGCGCAAGCGAATCGCCAGTCAAGTTGCTTCCCTTTGGGCCGGCGTACATCACTGACCGTAAGCATTTCCAAAAGTAGCCATCAAGCTGGCCATGTGAGACCAACCGCAAGCAGCACGAGAAGGAAGGGTGCAAATCCGAAGACATATGAGTTCATTTGGATCATCCGGCAAATTTGAAGGTGCATGACATTCTGGTATGCATGCAAGGGTGCTCGGTCAGAACTCGATCTCGCCTTCCAGATAGAAGACACACGATCCTTCCAGCTCGACTCGATCGCCTTTCATTCGACAGAGGATCTCGCCGCCACGTCGGGAGGCCTGGTAAGCCAGAAAGGTCTTCTTGCCGAGTCGCTCGGTCCAGTACGGTACCAACATGCAATGCGCCCCACCCGTAACCGGATCCTCGGCGATTCCTTTGGCCGGCGCAAAATAGCGGCTGACGAAGTCATATCCCTCGTCGCCCGGGGCTGTCACGATGACCCCACCGAGATCGAGGCGGCCGATCGCTGCGATGTCAGGAGCCAGCCGTCGCACCGCTTCAGCGCTTGCCAACAACGCCGTGTAATTGAACGCGTCGGCGAAGACTTCGATCGGCGCCGCGCCGATTGCCTGTACCAACTCCGGCGGCGCAGCAATTGGCTTGGCCGGCCGGCATGGAAAGTCCATGACATAACCCGCATCGGTCCGTTTTACTGTCAGGGGGCCACTGGCTGAGTGAAAGACCACGCTGCTGCGCTCTCGCTCCAGGCGCTCCATGACGACTGCCGCGCTCGCGAGCGTTGCGTGACCACACAGCGGCACTTCCGTCGTGGGAGTGAACCAGCGCAGCGAGTAGCCGTCGTTCCTGGGCGACAAAAAGGCGGTCTCGGCCAGGTTGTTTTCCGCGGCGATGGCCTGGAGCGTTGTATCCGGCGGGAAAATACTCAAGGGAATCACCGCGGCGGGATTTCCGGCAAATCGGTTCGTGGTAAACGCATCGAGTTGGAAGATCGGGGCACGTGTGCCTGTGGTCATGTGGAAGACGCTCCTCTCATCATGCCTTGCGGGGAATGGTTCTCCGCCCAACGGTCGAGTCGATTGGTCGCGCACGGCGCCGACCGTGTCAAAGTGGGACGGTTTTGACGATCCGCTGCGACGACGAGTCGGGAACACCAGCGCGCTCGCGGGCGCTATACAAGAAGCCCGACATAGATTGCAGCGATTCCAGCGATCGCGACGTTCCAGGCAAGCGAGCGCACCAGATAGACGCCGAAGGCGTAGAGCGGCAGGTAAGCGATGCGGCCGCCGAGGTACAGGATGACGCCCCATTTCGACCACGGCGAGTAACTGCCGGTTGCGAGAACCGCGACAACCGCGGCCGCAAAAAACGGAAACGTTTCGAGAAAGTTGGTGTTCGCCCGCGCCAGACGCCCGGCAATGCCACGAAGAGGAGCGAGCGGTTCGTCGCGAGGTCCAGCACTCCAGCGATAGCCGCGCTGGATACTCGCCGAGTGAGAGGCAAGAACGATGTGCACCAAGCCAAGCACTGCTGCGGCAACGAGTCCCGGCAATTCTGTCGACGACGCGTTCATGGATGGAGTCGCTCCGCGGGCTCAAGATTTTGTGCTGCCACCACCAGCTCCCCTGTCGCGCTTGAGCGCCAACGGTTTCGGGGGCAGTGAAGCGCCTTGTGGGGACCGCCCGCTCAACGCTTTTCTTCCATGAGTCCTACGAGATTGCCGTCCGGGTCTCTAACGAAGCCTGTCCATAATTCGTGATCCGGCATCTTTGCAGCAAGTTGAGGATAGCGCTCCTCGGTGGCTCCTCGCTTTGCGACTGATGTATAGGTCGTTTCAATATCGGAAACCTTGAAATACAAGATGGAATTTCCACCGACAATCCCTGCCCCTTGCGGTGTGCTGAGCATGATGCGAACCGATCCCGCGGCCAGAAACGCCAGTGTGGGTGCCGGACTGAACAAGAATTTCAGCCCCAAAGCGTCCCGATAAAAGAGCAAGGCCTTCTCCACGTCGCTGACGGTAATGGCGATCTGGCCGATCTCGGAAAGGTCCCCTTCCATTGTTGCTCCTCGGTACCCGGCGTTTGAACCACGTGTCACGCATCTGCGCGTCCGCCTGGTTGAACAGTCAAACCTGCGCTACAGGCCGAAAAAATAGACAGGCGCCAACGCAACAAGCAAGGCGGCTGCCTGACCCACCAGCACCATCAGTGAAATACGCGGTGCTCGGAGGAACCACTTGAGTGCGAAGAACGCGATTAGCGGTACTTGCGCGCCAACAAGTAACTGGAAAATGTGCGCGACGGCGCCCTCGTCCTTGTCGGGGGAAGTGCCCAACGCGGCAACGCGGACTAGTACCAGGGCAAACGCGGCCAGCGACATGGCTATCGGAAGAATTGCAGTCGGCCGCCGCATCACGGATGGGAAAGTCATCTTGCACCTGCTGGGTAATTTGAGGGCCGTCGCCTGACTTAGCGCCGTGCGGTTTTTCATGCATCGCTTGGACAAACTGTAAGCCGCGAGGATGACGATTGCCACATTCTCCAGCGACCGTGCTGGTGGATTGCCTCGCGGATTGCGGAACCCATAGCCGGAAGCCACTGGAGCGTGAAAATGAAGCTCTCGAACGCTGTACCGCCTCCCGAGTGGGGAGGCATTTTCGGGAAAATCTATTCCTTGCGCTTCGGCGTGAACGGTTCCACGTTATGACCTCAACCGCGGCGCGCGGCTTCGATTGCAGCAATGTCGATCTTTGTCATCTGCATCATCGCATCGAACGCGCGCTTGGCGACCGCGGGATCGGGATTGGTGACCGCTCGCGTCAAGGCGATCGGCGTAATCTGCCAGGACAGTCCCCATTTGTCCTTGCACCAGCCGCACGCATTCTCCTGGCCGCCGTTGCCGACGATCGCGTTCCAGTAGCGATCGGTTTCCTCCTGGTCGGCGGTTGCGACCTGAAACGAGAATGCCTCAGAGTGTTTGAACGCAGGTCCGCCGTTGAGCCCGAGGCATGGAATGCCCAATACCGTGAACTCGACCGTCAACACGTCGCCCTGCTTCCCCGACGGAAAGTCCCCCGGTGCGTGGTGCACCGCTCCGACGGACGAATCGGGAAAGGTCTGGGCGTAGAACTGCGCCGCTTCCTCGGCACCGCCGTCGTACCAAAGGCAAATCGTGTTCCTTGCAGGCTTCACCATGTCACTCCTCCATCGTAATGAGCCATCCGAAACCATAGCGGATCGGCGGAAGGGAAGTCAGGCCGCGGACTGGCGGACGGCGCGCGGGCGCGCGTCATTTACCGGCAGGTGGTTGCCACAACTCCACCTTGTTTCCCTCAGGATCGATGACCCAGCCAAACTTGCCGTACTCGGAGTCATCGGTCTTGTCGAGGACGTTGCAGCCTTCCTCTTTGAGCGCGGCGAGTAAGGCACGAAGGTTTTCAACGCGGTAATTGACCATGAACGACGCGTTTCCCGGAGCAAACTGCTTGCTCTCCTCCGAGCTGATCAACCAGGCGGTCGTTCCGCCGGTGGGCTTTCCATCCGCGTCGGTCCAATCGAACGCCGCCCCGCCCCACTCCTGGACATCGATACCGAGATGCTTCTTGTACCAGGCGCGCAGGGCGGGCGCGTCCTTCGCCTTGAAGAAGATGCCGCCAATTCCAGT
>CAVZIT010000008.1:0-207237 GCA_963775445.1 uncultured Gammaproteobacteria bacterium
CCGAGCCGTCGCGTTTCGTGGGCCTGCATTACTTCAATCCGGTTGCGCAGATGCCATTGGTGGAAGTCGTGCGCCACGCAGCGCTCGCCAACCAGACCGAGGCACGCGCGCTTGCGTTCTGCAAGGCGCTCGACAAGCTGCCGTTACCGGTCGCCGGTTCGCCGGGTTTTCTCGTCAATCGTGTGCTGATGCCGTACCTGCTCGAGGCAGTCCGCCTGTACGAGGAAGGCGTTCCGGGGCCCATCATCGATCGCGCTGCAAAAAAATTCGGCATGCCGATGGGACCGATCGAACTTGCCGATACTGTCGGTCTCGATGTGTGCGACTCGGTCGGAAAGGAACTCGGCGAATTCCTCGGGCTGGACGTACCGTCTGGCCTCGATGCCAGGATTTCCGGGAAGCAGCGCGGCAAGAAAGACGGCCAGGGGTTCTATCGCTGGGAAAACGGCAAGGCGATCAAGCCCGAAGTCGATTCCTCGTATACGCCGCCGAGCGACATCGAGGATCGCCTGATCCTGCCGATGCTCAACGAAACCGTCGCGTGCCTGCACGACCACGTCGTCGACGATGCCGATCTTGCCGATGCCGGCGTCATCTTCGGTACCGGATTCGCCCCCTTTCGCGGAGGCCCCGTCGCCTACATCCGGGCTTGCGGAGCCGATGCCGTCATCGCGCGGCTTGCCGCTCTCGCGAAAGTCCACGGCAAGCGTTTCGAGCCACGCTCCGGATGGGACGATCCAGCACTTCGCGTGAATGATGAATTACCTTCCGTAATACTCTGATTACAAGAATATTATCAGATCAAGATTCGCGTGGCAGCCTGACCTCCCGTCCGGTGCACCGGCCGCGACCGCGATGAACTATCGCCATGCATTTCACGCCGGCAACTTCGCAGATGTGTTCAAGCATTGCGTGCTGGTCGCACTTATCGAGGCGCTGAAGCGCAAGCCCGGTCCGTTCTGCTACATCGAAACTCACGCGGGATGCGGCCTCTACGATCTGCATGCCAGCGAGGCGTTGCGTTCACCCGAACACCTCGATGGGATCGAACGCCTGCTTCGAGCCGGGGAGAAGACACCCGTGTTGCAATGCTATGTCGATCTGGTCCGCGACCTGAATCCGTGCGGCGCCGACAAGCTGGATGTTTATCCGGGATCACCGCTCATCTCGATCCGTCTCATGCGCGGCGCCGACCGCGCCGTCCTGTGCGAGATCGAAGCCGATGAAGCCACGCAGCTGAAGGAGCTGTTCCGCGGCGACGCGCGCGTGGCCGTCCACCGGACCGATGGATACCTCGCGCTCAAGGGGTTTCTCCCTCCGCACCCGCGGCGCGGCCTCGTGCTGATCGATCCGCCTTACGAGCGGCAGGAATCCGAATTCGAGTGCATCGAGCATGCACTCGACCCAGCGCTCGAACGCTGGCCGAACGGCATCTACGCGATCTGGTATCCGGTCAAGATGCGCCGCGCACTTGCGCCGTTTCAGCGCTGGCTGGCCGCGCTGAGCCGCAGTCGCGAAATCCTGATAACCGAACTCACGGTACGCCCGCCAAGATCTTCCCTTCGCCTCAACGGCTCAGGCATGGCCATCATCAATCCGCCATGGAATCTTGAAGACACGCTTCGAAGCACGTTGCCGATTCTGCTGCGCGCGCTCGACCAGGGCGGTGGCGAGTGCCTGATCGATCGCCTGGACAGGCAACGCTGAAGTTCGCCCGATCAATCCTCGACGTCGGGTTCGAAGAAGCTCCAGCGAATCTGCGGGAAATTCCGTTTCAAATCGCGCTCGACGGCGTTGATATCGGCTATCAGGCTGTCGGCGCTCTGCCCGCGCGCCATCTCGGCCTTGACCGCGACCATCACGTCCTGGCCGAGCTGCAGCGTGATCAGATTGAATACCCGCCGGATTTCCGGACGCGCGCCCAGGAAAGCCAGCATGGCCTCCTTTACTTCCGGGTCGACGCCTTGACCAATGAGCAATGACTTGATCTCGACCGCGACGAAAAACGCGACCAGGACCAGCAGCACGCCGATGGCAAGTGTCCCGAGCGCATCGAACAACGGGTTTGCGGTCCATATCGTCAAACCGATCGCGGCCAGCGCGAACAGCAATCCAAGCAAGGCCGCGAGGTCTTCGCCGAAAATCACGATCAACTCGCTCGACCGGCTTTCGCGAAACCATTTCCAGAGGCCACGCTGATTACGGAACTTGGCCACTTCGCGCAGGCATGCCCGCATCGAGACGCCCTCGGCGCAGATGGCGAAAATCAACACGCCGACCGCAATCCATGGGCGCGTCAACGGTTCCGGTGTCACCAGCTTGTGCCAGCCTTCCCAGATTGAAAACAGACCGCCGACGCTGAACAGCAGCAGTGCCACCAGGAACGACCAGAAATAGATTGCCTTGCCGGAACCGAGCGGATGTTCGGGCGATGCGGGACCCTGCGCACTGCGCAGGCCGACCAGCAGCAGGAGTTGATTGCAGCAATCAGCCAACGAATGCACCGACTCGGCCAGCATCGCGCCGGACCCGGTGAGCCACGCAGCCGCACCCTTGGCAATGAAGATCGCGAAATTGGCGCCGAGCGCGAAGAATATCGCTTTGTGCGAGTTGGCTCTGCCTGCCATGACACCCGTGCGACGACGTCGGAAAAATCCAGTCTACCAATCGAAGCGGCGCCGGTCGTGGCATTCCACGCACGGCAGTGCGCGCAGCGTCAGCCGTCGCCGGCAGCCAGCGCAGCCTGCGCCTTGGCCGAGAGGCTCTCGACTATCAGTTCGTATGAGCGACGGATGTGGCTCGAAAGTTCGGCATTCGAGAAACGCTCCGGCTCCGTCACGCTGATCCAGAACGCGCGACCGACATAAGGCGCCGGCATCATGCCGGGAAGATCGCTCAGTTCGAGGAAACGTTCGGGCTCGACCTTGAACGAGAGCCTGCCGCGCTCAAGCCCGAGCATGCATTGCACCACGAACATGTGGCGGGTGACGCTGTAGACAATGTCGACTTCCCATTTGACCGCCCGGGCAACTCCCGGCCAGCGCGCGACCAGATTTGCGAGCTGCTCTTCGGTCATGCCGTTTGCTGTCGCGGTCATGGATTGGACGTCTGGAAATCAGCGGGGCGACGCGTGCGGCCATCCTGCACAGCCGCGTGCCATCGAGTGGGGTTCTCGTGAAAGTATAGTCCGTATTCTCCGCACTGCGTGCCCGGCAGGACCGCGCTGTCGCGGTGTTCGTGCGCGCAGCGCGCGCACGTCGAAGCGCGGCGGATTCCTGTCGAACTCGATCAGCCCGCGTGCGCCACTGCGTGGCGACTTCCCCTTCGACGCAGTCGCGCCTGGAGGCTTTCGAAGTACAGGTAGATCACCGGCGTGATGTACAAGGTCAGCAACTGCGACGTCAGCAGGCCGCCGACCACGGCCAGACCCAGCGGACGCCGCGCGTCGGCGCCGGTACCGACACCGAAGGCGATCGGCAACGTACCCATCAGGGCCGCGAAGGTCGTCATCATGATCGGCCGGAAGCGCACCAGGCACGCGTCGAAAATGGCCTGCTCGGGCTCGGCGCCACCGCGCTGCGCGTCGAGCGCAAAGTCGATCATCATGATCGCATTCTTCTTGACGATGCCGATCAGCATGATCAGGCCGACCGCGCCGTAGAGATCGAGATCCTTGCCGAAAATGATCAGCGTCAACAGTGCGCCGAACACAGCGGTCGGCAAACCGGACAGAATCGTGAGTGGATGGATGAAACTTTCGTAGAGGATGCCGAGTACCAGATAGATCACGAAAACCGCCAGCAGCAGCAGGATGCCCATGCCCGCGAGCGAATCCTGGAACGTCTGCGCTGTGCCCTGGAACGAAGCCGTGATCGAGTCGGGAAGATTGATCCTGTGCACCGCATCCTTGACGCGCGCAACCGCTTCGCTCAGCGAAATACCGGGCGCGAGATTGAACGATACGGTCACCGCCGGCACTTGCCCGAGGTGATTGATGGTGGCCGGTCCCACGGAATTTCCGACCTTGGTGAGCGCCGATAGCGGCACCAGTTGCGTGCCGCCGGCGCCGCTCGTGGTACCCGAGCCGCCGGAACCCCCGCGTGGCGCGCTGGCACCTGACACTGGTGGCGTTGCCGTCACGTAAATCGTCGACAGAACGTTCGGGTCGGCCTGACGCTTCGGATCAACCTGCATCAGTACCCAGAACTCGTCAGTCGGGGTGTAGATCGTCGATACCTGCGCGGGTCCGAACGCGTCGTACAGCGCGGTCTCGATCGCATCCGGAGTGACTCCATAAGCCGCAGCCGCGTCCCGGTCGATGCCCACATCGAGTTGCGGATTGGCTATGAGCATGTCGCTATCGACATCCTGGAAGCCGGGTTCTTTCGCCAGGGCCGCGACCACCTTGGGCGTCCATTTGAACAAGCGTTCGGTGTCGGTGTCCTGCAACGCGAACTGGTAGGTGGAGTTGGTCAAGTGGCCACCGACGCGGATCAACGGAAGATTCTGCAGGAATACCTCGAAACCCGGAATATCCTGCAGCTTCGCGCGCATCTCCTGAATCACCTCATCGGCCGAGACGCGATCCGCCAGCGGCTTGAGCTTGACGATCATGCGCCCGGTATTGAGCGTTGAGCTCGATCCCCCCGAGCCGACGAACGACAGCACGCCATCCACATTCGGATCGGCGCGCATGATGGCCGAGACCTGACGCTGTTTCGCCAGCATCTCGTCGAAACCGATATCCTGCGCGCCCTTGGTGAACACGAACAGTTGCCCGGTGTCGTCACTTGGCAGGAATCCCTTCGGTATGCGCATCGCCAGAATCACCGTCGCCGCGACCAGCACGAAGAAGACCAGCAGCACGATTCGGCGATGGCGAAGACCGGCGCCAAGCGTGCGGCGATAGAGGCCGTGTACCGCATCGAATGCGTGTTCGTTGAACTTGTAGATGCGCCCATGGCGCTGACCGTGCTCGGAACGCAACATGCGGCTGCAAAGCATCGGCGTGAGGCTGATCGATACGAATCCCGACACCAGCACGGCAGTCACGATGGTGATCGCGAATTCGTTCATCAGGCGCCCGATGATGCCGCTCATGAACAGCACCGGGATGAACACGGCGACCAGCGACAACGTCATCGACACGATGGTGAAGCCGATCTCGTGCGAGCCGTCGAGCGTGGCCGTCATGCGGTCCTTGCCCATCTCCCGATGACGCTGGATGTTCTCGAGCATGACGATCGCGTCGTCGACAACGAAACCGACCGACAAGGTCAGTGCCATCAACGACAGGTTGTCGAGGCTGAAGCCGAGCGCGTACATCACCGCGAATGTCCCGACAATCGACATCGGCAACGCCAGCGACGGGATCACGGTGGCCGAGAGGCTGCGCAGGAACACGAAAATCACCATCACCACGAGCGCAAGCGCGAGCAGCAGGCTGAACTTCACTTCGTTGACCGACGCGCGGATATTCTCCGAGCGGTCATGCACCACGACGAAGCTGGCGCCGGCAGGCAGTGACTGCTTGAACGTGGGCAGAATTGCGCGCACGTCGTCGACGACACGGATGGTATTGGTGCCCGGCTGCTTCTTGATCGCGAGCACGACGCAACGCTGGCCGTCGATCAGGGCGGCGACTTTGTCGTTCTGCACGCCGTCGTAGACGTGCGCGACATCCTTGAGCCGCACCGGCGCGCCATTCTGGTAACTCACGATGAGATTCCGAAAGGCGTTGGCCTCGGTCAGCTGACCTTTGACCATGACGTTGGTGACGCGCTTTGGCCCGTACAGCGTCCCGGTCGGCAGGTTCACGCTGCCCTGCGCGACCGCGTTGGCAACCGTGTCGATGCCAAGCCCGCGTCCGGCCAGCGCGTTGGGATCGAGATCGATCCGCACGGCATATTTCTGCGAGCCGTAGACGTTGACCTCCGCCACGCCCTTGACGATCGAGATGCGCTGCGCGAGTACGTTCTCGGCGTATTCGTCGAGCGTCGACATGCGCAAGGTCGAGGACGTGAAGGCGATATAGATGACCGGGGAATCCGCTGGATTGGACTTGCGGAACGTCGGAGGCGTGGTCATCTGCGGCGGCAACTGGCGCAGCGAAGCCGAGATCGCCGCCTGTACATCCTGCGCTGCCGCATCGATGTTGCGATCTAGCGAAAACTGCAGCGTGATCTCGGTCGAGCCGAGTCCGCTGACGGAAGTCATCGAATCGATCGAGGGGATGGTCGAGAACTGCTTTTCGAGCGGCGTCGCGACCGCCGAAGCCATGGTTTCGGGAGATGCCCCGGGCAGGCTCGCCGACACCGAGATGGTCGGAAAATCCACATTGGGCAACGCAGCCACGGGCAGCAGTCGGTAGCCGACGATGCCGAAGACGAGTATTCCGATCATGACCAGGGTGGTCATCACCGGGCGCTGGACGAACACGGCCGATACGTTCACGGCGCGGATTCCGACACGCGCACGAGCGCGCCGTCCTCGACGCGCGATTGGCCGTCGAGCACGATCGTTTCGCCCGCCTCCAGGCCCTTGGCGATCACCGCGCTGCCATCGATGGTTCGGGCCACATCGACCTTGCGCTGCTCGGCATGCCGATCCGCCTTGATCACGAATACATAGGCGCCGTCCGGTCCGTGCTGAACGGCATGATCCGGGATGACCACCGCGTGGGCGTCATGGCCGATCGTCAGGCTGACCTCGACCAGTTGCCCCGGCCAAAGCTCGCGTTCTGTGTTTGCGAACTCGGCCCGCAGCTTGATCGTTCCTGTGCCCGGATCGACCGCGTTGTCGACGAACGCAACCTTGCCGCTCAGCGGCTGGCTGACGCCGCGGATGCGCGCGGTCACCGCGAGTGGATGTTCTCGCTGTGCGATCAGGACGCCACCGAGAAGTTGTCCGGGTATCGAGAAACTGACGTAGATCGGCTCGATCTGGTTGATCACGAGCAAGGGATTGGTGTCGTTCGCCTTCACCAGATTGCCGGCCTGGACGAGAATGCGCCCGGCACGCCCCGCAATCGGCGAGTGGATGTCGGTGTAGCCAAGCGCGACCTTGCTGGCCGCGACATTGGCTTGATCGACCTTGACCGTTGCCGCGGCCATCTCGGCGTTGGTCCGGTATTGCTCCATCTGATCCTTGGAGATGTAGCCCTTGCTGGCCACCGGTCCATAGCGCTCCAGTTGCGCGCGCGCCTGATTCCTCGCTGCCTGATCGCGCGCCAGCGCCGCCTCGGCCTGGCGCACCGCGGCCTCGGCCGGCCGCGCATCGATGCGGAACAGCAATTGACCTTTCGCGACCTCGTCGCCGTCCCTGACCAGGCTCTGCGTCAGCTGGCCATCGATCAGTGACTTGACGTCGACACTGTTGATCGGCTCCACACTGCCGATGGCGCTGGCCAGAACCGGCATGTCACGACTCACGGCCTTTGTCGCCGTCACGACAACGGGCGCCGGTGCCGGTGGTGACCGCTCGCGCCCGCAGGCGGCCAGCGCGAGCGCGACGGGCGCAAGGGCAAGCCACCAATGTCGCCGGGCCAGACAACGCATACGTTCGATCACTCGCTTCGACAACAATTATTGAACCGGCAGCGAACCTCGATCAGCCGACCGTATCGACCCTGCGGCCTACCCTCAGGTCAGGACCTTCGACTTCGCGCCTTCGGCGCTACGCTCAGGGGGAACGGGAGCCATTTGATAGACCGGGCCGGTTCAATCGTGCCGGTTGAACAAGGAACAATAGTTTGACCGATCCTCGAGCAGCTGTTGCCCGAACCACGGTAAACGTCGCGTAAAGAACCGCCGTGACTTGCAGCACGGCAACGGCGCCATCGCGATATTCAGCCTCAGACAACTTGCGATGCGCCGGAGCGCCACCTATTCTGTGCCGCAGCGCTGGGTGCCGCGGTCATCCCGGATCCGCGATTCGCATTGCGGCTCGCGTCGTCTGCGGCCTGGCACGATAATCCACTTTGCCGCTGCACATACCCTGTGCGGCGGTGCCGTCGTTTACGGCTTACGCAATGCACGACACTCTGATCGCGGCGCCGCTTCCGGGCGCGCCGAGCCAACGCCGCTACTGGAACGCACCCCATGGGTCCGCGCTCGCACTGGCGCTCGCCAGTGCTGCGCGCAGCAGTGATCGGCTGCTGGTCGCCATCGCGCACGACACCCATGCGGCCCACACGCTTGAAGCCGAACTCGCCGTCTTCGCGGGAAACACCATCGACATCCTGCACTTCCCGGACTGGGAAATTCTCCCTTACGACCTGTTCGCCCCGCATCCGGAAATCGTTTCGCAACGCATCGCCACGCTGTATTGCTTGCCGGCCATCAAGCGTGGCGTGCTGGTCGTGCCGGTTGCGACGCTGATGCAACGGTTGGCACCACGCACCTACATATCCGGCTCAAGCCTCGTGCTCGAACGGGGGCAGGTCTTCGCGATTTCGGACGAGCAACGCCGCCTCGAGGCGTCCGGCTACCGGCATGTGCCGCAGGTGCAGGAACCCGGCGAATTTGCCGTGCGCGGCGCAATCATCGATATCTTTCCGATGGGAAGTCCCGATCCGTACCGCATCGAATTGTTCGATGAGGAAATCGATTCGATCCGCACGTTCGACGCACAATCGCAGCGCTCGAAACAAGTGGTCGAGTCGGTGCGATTGTTGCCCGCGCGCGAGTTCCCGCTTACCGACGAATCGGCCAGGAACTTCCGCAACACGCTGCGCGAACGCTTTCCGATCGATCCCCGCCGCTGCCCGTTGTATCAGGACATCAAGCAGGGTGTGACTCCTGCGGGAATCGAGTACTACCTGCCGCTGTTTTTCGAGCACACCGAAACGCTGTTCGATTACGTACCCGACGATGCGACGTTTGTCCTGGCTCCGGGAGCACTCGATGCGGCCGAGCGCTTCTGGGGACAGGTCGGCTCGCGCCACGAGCAACGCGCCCACGATATCGAGCGGCCGATCCTGCCGCCTGCCGAAATCTATCTGGCGCCGGAAACGCTGCGCCAACGCCTCAATGAACGGCTGCGCGTCGACATCGTCGAGCCCGGCAGCAATGTTCACGGCATCGACCTCGGAACGCTCGCGCCGCCGGATCTGCCGATCAACCGCAAAGGCCACGCGGCCGCTGAAGCGCTGCGCGACTTTCTCGCCACCTACCCGGGCCGCGTACTGATCGCCGCCGAATCACCGGGAAGCCGCGAAAGTCTCGTCGAACAACTTGGCGCCGCCGACTTGCACCCGGAGGTGGTTCATTCCTGGCACGAGTTCGCCCAGCCGGGTGAAAAGCCGCTTCGCTTCGCCATCACCGTAGCGGCGCTCGATTCGGGTTTTGCGCTGGTCGATCCCGCGATCACGCTGCTCAGCGAACGCGAGTTGCTCGGCGAGCGCGCGAGTCAGCAGCGCCGCCGCCAACGTGCCACGCGCGATCCCGAAACGGTGATCCGCGACCTCACCGAACTCGCGCTTGGCGCACCCATCGTGCATGTGGATCACGGCGTCGGTCGCTATCAGGGGCTGGTCAAACTCGACGTAGGCGGCGATGGCGGCGAATTCCTCGCGATCGAGTACGCACGCGGGGACAAGCTCTACGTTCCGGTCGCGCAATTGCACCTGGTCGGGCGCTACAGCGGCACGGCGCCCGAGCTCGCACCGTTGCACTCGCTCGGCGGCGATGCCTGGGAACGCGCACGCCGCAAGGCCGCGGAAAAAGTGCGCGATGTCGCGGCAGAGCTGCTCGCAGTCTACGCACAGCGCGAAGCGCGCCCGGGTACCGCGCTCGTCGTCGATCGCGCGATGGTCGATGAGTTCGCCGCTGCGTTCCCGTTCGAAGAAACGCCGGACCAGCAGCAGGCCATCGAGGCGGTCACGGCCGACCTGGTCTCCGCGAAGGCCATGGATCGGGTGGTCTGCGGCGATGTCGGCTTCGGCAAGACCGAAGTCGCGCTGCGTGCGGCATTCATCGCCGCACTCGCCGGCAAGCAGGTCGCCGTGCTGGTCCCGACCACCCTCCTCGCCCAGCAGCACGGGCAGAATTTCCGGGATCGATTCGCCGACTGGCCGATCCGGGTCGAGGTGCTGAGCCGGTTCAAGTCGAGGAAAGACGTCGCCGCGACGCTTGCGCAACTTGCCGATGGCCGAATCGACGTGATGATCGGCACCCATCGGCTGTTGCAGGCGGACGTCAAGTTCAAGAATCTCGGCCTCGTCATCGTCGATGAGGAACAACGCTTCGGCGTGCGCCAGAAGGAGCGGCTCAAGAAGCTTCGCGCTGAAGTGGACCTGCTCACACTTACCGCGACGCCGATTCCGCGCACCTTGAACATGGCCATGGCCGGATTGCGCGATCTCAGCATCATCGCAACGCCGCCCGAGCACCGCCTGGCCGTCAAGACATTCATCGGCCAGCACGATCCGGCACTCATCCGCGAAGCGCTGCAACGCGAACTGTCGCGCGGCGGCCAGGTGTATTTCCTGCACAACGAGGTCGCCACGATCGAACGCGCCGCGCGCGAACTCGCCGAACTGATGCCCGAGGCACGCCTGCGCATCGCGCACGGTCAGATGCCCGAACGCGAACTCGAACAGGTCATGCTGGATTTCTATCGCCAGCGTTTCAACGTGCTCGTCTGTACCACCATCATCGAATCGGGCATCGACGTACCGAGCGCAAACACGATCGTGATCAATCGCGCCGACCGCTTCGGACTCGGCCAGCTGCATCAGCTGCGCGGGCGCGTCGGGCGTTCACACCATCGCGCCTACGCGTACCTGATCGTGCCGGACCGCCGCGCCATCAGCAGCGACGCGGAAAAACGGCTCGAAGCGCTCGCTTCCCTCGACGAACTCGGGGCGGGATTCACGCTGGCCACGCACGATCTTGAAATCCGCGGTGCCGGCGAGTTGCTCGGCGAGGAGCAATCCGGACAGATCCAGGAAATCGGCTTCGCGCTATACACCGAGCTGCTCGATCGCGCGGTGCGGGCGCTCAAGAGCGGCAAGCTGCCGGACTTTGACCTGAGCAGCGACAGCGAGTCCGATATCGAGCTGCACGTTGCGGCATTGATTCCGGACGATTACCTGGCCGACGTGCATGCCCGCCTGACGCTGTACAAGCGCATCGCCAGCGCGCGCGATGCGGATGCGCTGCGCGAATTGCAGGTGGAGATGATCGATCGCTTCGGCTTGTTGCCCGACCCGGTGAAGAACCTGTTCGCGGTGACGGCAATCAAGCTCGGCGCGACTCCGCTCGGCATCCGCAAGCTCGATCTTGGTGCGCACGGGGGCCGCGTGATGTTCCAGCCGCAGCCGGACATCGATCCAATGACGGTGATGCGACTGATCCAGAATCAGCCGCGCGTGTACTCACTCGATGGCCAGGACAAGCTCAGGGTCAAACTCGAATTGCCCGGCGCGAGCGAACGCATTCGCGCCGCGCAGGAGTTGCTTGCAACCCTCGGTGCGCGCAAGGCGGTGTGATCAACCAACCACACGCGACCTTTCGCCCCGCTCGTTCCTCGGTATTTCGCGACAGTGTGGAAGCCTGGATGCCGATGGCGCGCGTCGGGCGGGCCAACCCTTCTCGCACCCGCCGAACTCTCACGCTGAAGTCCGAACTGCCCACGCCGCGCCGGATGGGATCGCTCCTGATAGGATCGTGCAAGACCGCATCGGGCGGCGCCTGAAGTTACCCCGGACGTGCGAACCGTTACCGCCACACGCTATGTCACGCCGCTGCGCGAAGGCGGTTCGCTGCCTGCGATCATCGAAGCGGACGACGAAGGCATGTATGTGCTCAAGTTCCGGGGCGCCGGACAGGGCACACGCGCGCTGATCGCGGAACTCATTGCCGGCGAAATGGCGCGCGCGCTCGGGCTTAATGTGCCGGAGATCGTGTTGGTCAATCTGGATCCGGAGCTCGCGCGCACCGAGCCCGATCCGGAAATCCAGCATCTGATTCGCGCAAGCGCGGGGGTGAATCTCGCGCTTGATTACCTGCCTGGCTCGGTTACATTCGACGCGATCGCCGAAACTCCGGCGGGCGAACTCGCTTCGGCCATCGTCTGGTTCGATGCCCTGGTCAGCAACGTCGATCGCACGCCGCGCAATACCAATCTGCTCATGTGGCACCGCAGACTGTGGCTCATCGACCACGGTGCAGCGCTGTATTTCCATCACGGCGGCGACGACTGGATCGCGCGCAGCGCAGACCCGTTCGCCCGTATCGCGGACCATGTGCTGCTGCCATTTGCCGATGCCCTGGCGTCGGTCGATCCCGGCTTGACGCAGCGACTCGAATCGAATGTCATCGACACCATCGTGCAGCAGGTACCGGACAGCTGGTTCGGCGATGGCAGCGGGAACGACGCGGTGAACGCGAACCGGCTGCGAAGCGCCTACGCCGACTACCTCAATTCACGTCTGCAGGCGCCGCATGCATTTCTCGAGGAGGCGATCCGTGCCCGATCATCGCTCCTATGACTACGCCGTGATCCGGGTCGTCCCGCGCGTCGAGCGCGAGGAGTTCCTCAACGTCGGAGTTATCGTCTCGGCCACCGCGGGCGGCTATCTGCGGGCTCGAATCGAGCTCGACGTGGCGCGCCTGCTCGCGCTCGATCCGAATATCGATATCGACTCGGTGAGCGCCGGGCTCGCGGCGATTCCGACCATCTGCGCAGGCGGCGAAGTCGCTGGCGCGATCGGCCGCTTGACCGATCGCGAACGCTTCCACTGGCTGGTCGCACCGCGCAGCAGCACGATCCAGACTTCGGCCGTGCACAGCGGTCGCTGCGACGACCTCGACGCCGCGCTCGAACACCTCGTCGCGACCATGGTGCGGGTCGACGGCGCGCGGGGACGCGCGCGCCGCTGACGCGATATCAGGATTTGCTCTGCTTCTTGGCCTTCTTCTCGGCGCGCTTTTCCTTCATCGTCTTCGCCGGTTTCTTCTTGTCGGTTTTTTTCTGATCCAGACTCTTGCTCACGATTCTGTCTCCTCGCTGATGTGGACACCCGATTGACACATGGCAGAATGCTGAAAACGTCCATCCCGGACTTTTTCAGCTCGTCGAATCAATCACTCGCGTGATGGATTCGCGTGCGGTGCATCCTGCACCGCGCCGACAGACTGCAGAAAATGTCTTTTCAGCAGCCTGTCGGGGCCGTCAAGGCCCATTCCTGCCTCGCTGAAGCATGTTCCGAAGATCTGCAAATGGATTGGCCTTCGCGCTGTCCGTCGCATCGTCGCGCATGTCTCCCGGCACATGGTCGACGTAGCGCGCGTGTTCGTTGTCGTGGCAGTAGACGCACAGCAATTCCCAATTGCTGCCATCGGGTGGATTGAAATCGTGATCGTGATTGCGGTGATGAACCGTGAGTTCCTGCAGGTTCGCGCGCGTGAACTCGCGCGCGCAGCGACCGCAAATCCACGGATACATCTTGAGCGCGCGCTCGCGATAACCTTGCTCGCGCTGCTCGGCGGCGCGTCGCGCATCGGACACGATTCGGTCGAGCCGGGATTCGTCGCGCGGCGGTGCGGTCGGTTTCATTTCGTTGCGTGGCCCCCGATGCGCAGCGGATGCGCTTCGGTATTGAAGGTAACGGTGTCGAAAGCCAGTGCATCCGGCTCGAACAGCAGATAGTAATACTTGAAGGTTTCCGCGAACAAGAAGCTTTCCATGTCGTCACGCTTTTCCTTGGTGACCACGTTCTTGAGCGCCGCGTAACCCGCATCGGTGCGGCAATATTCGACGAAATCCTCGAACATCGTGCGGCCCATTTCGAGGTACTTCGCATCGTGGGTGTAGTGGAAAAGGTAATAGGTCGACTCGACGATTTCCGGCCGCAGCGCATAGCCCGGATACGGCAGTTTCAAGGTGCGGTAATCCAGCACCTCGGGTTCGATGCCATGCAGGTTCCACATGCGAAAACTCGAATCCTGCAGGCGCGCCGCGCGCGCCACGTCTCCTGACATCGCCAGCACGGCCGGAAAGAACGCATCGAGCGCGCCGTACTCGGTCGCCGTGCGCTTGCCGCTGCGCATGTCGGCATGGCCGTACCAGAGCTGGCCCGCGACGTCGTCGGCGAGGTAACGATTGACCGGTCCGATGCTGGCCTGCCACATCGCGTGGCAATCGCCATCGCCGAACAGGCGCCAGCATTTCCACAGGTATTCGTAGAACGAGTCGATGCCCCCCGAGATGCTCGCGTCTGGATCGGTCCATGCCCCGGTCCGGACATTCAGGCCGACGCCGAAGAGCCCGATCTTCGAATGCCGCTTGAATGTCTCGACCAGCGCGCGCTTGGCCTTGTCGAAGTAAACCGGATCGCCGGTCAGCTTCGACAGCGTGCCGAATTCGAGCAGCAACGTGCCGGTTTCAGCCGGATTGGATTCCACGCCGCTGGTCGCGCCGGTTTTGAGGTTCACGTTGACATACGGCAGCCCGGTCGGCGAATCGAATACCGGCAGCAGGCGTCTGCCCAGATCCTCGGCCTTGTGCAGCAGGCGCGCATCGCCGGTCAGCTCATACCCCGAGAGAAGGCCACCGAGCAGCCGGATGGTGATTTCGAAATTCTTGACGCTCACATCCTGGTTGAAATCGAGCTTCGCCGCGATCAGTTCGCGATCCGCATCGGCCTCCTTGGTCAATCCCATCAGCACCAGCGTGTCGAGCGCATCGACCGGCGTCATGAGCAACGACTTTCCGTACCAGTCGTGCGGAGTACGGCTCAAAGGGCGCAGGTCGTCGTGGCCCCACGCATACTGCTTGTAACCGTTCCAGGCGTGCAGGAATTCGTTTTTCACTTGCGCGGCCATCGCGGCTGAATCGATCGGCGCATCCTTTCCGCTCGCCATTGCTGGCGCCTTGGCATCGGCAGGAGCAAACGACGGTGGTGCATCGTCGCTCGCGCTGCCCCATTGCGTGTTGGCTGTCGCGCCGAGCGTAAAGCGCAACTGACCGCCATGTTCGGCGAAGTGAGGTTCGAGCCACGGCCGCGCATGCGGCTTCCCGTCGAGCGTGAGCGCCCGCACATAGGACTTGTCGTCGGAGGCACCGGTTGCTTCGATGACCGCGTTGCCAGCCGCACGATGCACGATCGCGTTTGCGAACAGCGGGCTGCCGAGCACCAGCTCGGCGCGTCCCGGAATCATCGGATACATGCCGAGTGCGGCCCACACGTACCACGACGACATTTCACCGAGATCGTCGTTGCCCGGAATGCCGTCCGGCGTGTTTTTCCATAACGTGTCGAGCACGATGCGCACGGCCTTCTGCGTCTTCCACGGCTCTCCCGCGTAGTCATAGAGCCACGGCGAGGCGATCGAGGGCTCGTTGTCGAGCTCGGCATGCAGCGGGCCCGCCCCGCTCAGCGCCCAGCTTCCATCGGCCTTGTGGAAAAACGCATCGAGCCGCGCCGTCGCCCGGTCGCGACCACCAAGCGCATCGAACAGACCATGCACGTCGAACGGAATCATCCACAGGTATTGCGCGGCGCTGCCTTCGACGAAACCTTCTTCCGTCGACGCAGTAAACGGCGGCCAGCTGCCGTCGGCGTTGCGATTCTGGATGTAACCGCCTTCGGGCGTCGCATGCGGATTGAACAGATTGCGCCAGTAGCCGGCACGTTCGAGAAATTGCTTGCGCCCGGCTTCGTCGCCGACACGGCGCGCGAGTTCGGACAACGCGAAGTCGGCGCTTGCCGACTCCAACGTTTCGGCGGCTCCGCCCCACGAATTCGATTTCGTGGCGATGTAGTGCAGTTTCAGCCACTGATCGAGCGAGGGCCGCTGGCCGACGCATTCGACCTCGCAACCCTCGTGGCTGAGGTCATGCGCGGTGGGCTGCGTCGCGGCCTTGGCCAGCGATGCGTACGCGTCGCGCAGATCGAAATCATGGCCGCCGAACGCGACGATCGCCGCGATCGCGGGCGCCGCCGGATCGCCATTCATGACGTGCGTGCCGCCCGAATTGTGCGTCCAGCGATCCCACTCCCCGTGGTTCTGCTGCGCCTGGTTGTATAGCGACTGCGCGATGTCGCTGCCGCGTTTCGGGAACAGCCAGGTCACGAGTTGCAGTTGCGAGCGGTACACGTCCCACCCGGAAAAGTTCGCGTACTGCATGTGCTGGCTTCCGCTGACGCGGTGGATTTGCTGATCGAAACCACGGTACTGGCCGTTGCCGTCACTGTAGACGGTCGGTTGCAGCAGCGCGTGGTAGAGCGCGGTGTAAAAGGTCGTGCGCTGGTCCGCCGTTCCGCCATCGATCGCGATGCGCCCCAGCGCCTCGTTCCATGCGTGCGATGCCTGCTTGCGAACCTTGGCGATGTCCGTGTACGCGGGAATCTCCGCGGCAAGGTTGGCGCGCGCATTGGCCAAGACTCACGTACGAAATGCCGACGCGCACGTCAACGGCGGCGCCCGCGGACGCGTCGAACCCGACCCACGCGCCGGAGCCGTTGCCGAGCGGTGGGAATCCCTTGTCGCCGTAACCTGTCCCGCCGCTGGCCGACGCCGAATCGCGCGTGACGACCGCATCGTGCCAGGTTCCGATTTCGGCAAACGGGCGGTCGAATTCGGCGACGAAATAAAGCGTGTAATAACTGCGCTGACCAGCCTTGTCGAGATAGCCGCAGAAGTTGCCGCTGGTTACCGAACCGGTGATCGTGTGCGCACTCTTGTCGACGTGCACGCTGGCGGCGCTGCTGCCGACTTCCGAATCGGAAGTTCGCACGAGCAGGTTGGCTGATTTCCCTGCAGGAAATGTGAAGCGCGCCATGCCGCTGCGCAATGCGGCAGCGAGTTCGACTTCGACACCGTTGGCGAGCCGCACGCGGTAGTCGCCGGCGCTCGCATGTTCGTCGGCATGCGTGAAATCGCTCGCATAGCGGCTGTCGTCGTTATCGGCCGAGGGCGACGTTGTCACCGGAACCGTGACCGGCATGAACGGAATATCGCCACTTGCGCCGCGGCAACCCGTACCGGACAGGTGCGTCAGACTGAAACCGCGGATGCGCGTCGCATCGTACTGGTAACCACCAGGCGCGGCCGTGTGATCATGCTGGCCTTTGGTATTCTCGGGGCTCCACTGCAACATGCCGAACGGCAGCGTCGCTCCGGGAAACGTGTTGCCGCCGTGTGCGCTGCCGATCAGCGGATTGACCGCCGCAGCCGGTGACGCGGCTGGCGCGTTCGCGAGTGCCGTGGCCGACAGAAATCCTGCAAGCAGCACGGTGGCGACTCCGGTGATTTTTGCACGGTTCACTCGATGACCTCCCTCGGTCCGGTTCCAGAAACGAGCATTACGAGCTGCGCCATCCTGGAGCACCATCCGGCCGGATGCGATGTGGCAGCGCCAGTCACGGATCGCATCCGACCACACCGAGCACCTCATAGCACGCGCCCATGGTGTGGTAATCGGTCTTGCCGGCCGGGCTTTTTTCATCGTCGTACTTCTGGTTTGCGCGGTTGAGGATGCGATACCACGCACCGTATTCGTGGTCGACGAAATGGGGCCACGCGTATTGCCACAGACGCTCGTACCATTCCCAGTACAGGCCTTCACCGGTGCGATGCGCGAGCAGTGCCGCTGCAGCCAGCGATTCGGCCTGCACCCAGAAATATTTGTCGTCGTCGCACACTGCGCCGTCCGGCGCGAAGCCGTAGCAGAGTCCGCCGTATTCCAGGTCCCAGGCGCGCGCAACCGCCGTGTCGAACAGACGACGAGCGGTCGGGACCAGCCAGTCGGCATCGACATGGCGATCGAGGATCAGCAGCAGCTTGGCCCATTCGGTTTGATGGCCGGGCTGGAACCCCCACGGCCGGAACAGATGTTTCGGATTGTCGCGGTTGTAGTCCCAGTCGACGTTCCAGTGTGCATCGTAATGCTCCCAGACGAGCCCATCGGCTTTCGCGGCCTCGCGGCGCGTCATGTGATCAGCCAGCAACAGCGCGCGATCGAGATAGCGTGTATCGGCGCTCGCGTCGAACGCTGCGAGCATGGCCTCGCACATGTGCATGTTCGCGTTCTGGCCGCGATAATTTGAGAAACGCCAATCGGCATCGGCCTCATCGCGATAGAGACCTGCTTCGGCATCCCAGAAGCGTTGCTCGAGCAGATCCCAGGTTTCGTCCATCCAGCTCGCCGCTTCGAGAATCCCGGCTTTGCGCGCGACGGCATAGGCAAGCAGCACGAACGCGACGCCGTAGGCGTGATTGGTGCGATCGTCATGCTTTCCGTCGACAAGGGTCCACGCGTATCCACCGCTTTTCGGATCGCGATGCGCCTCGCGCACATAGGCCAGCCCGTGTCGTGCGGCATCGAGATACGCCGGATCGCCGAATTCGCGTGCAGCCATCGCATAGTTGAAAACGAAACGCGTGCTGCTGACGAGATGCCGATGGCTGCGATCGTAAATCGTGCCGTCGTCGCGAAAGTAATGGAAGAATCCACCGGCCGGATCGATGCAGCGCGGGTGGTAGAACGACATCGTCGCGCGGACGTGCTCGCGCAGAAAAGCCGGCGAACGAAAATCGGGGGCGCCGGGCGCAATGCTCACCGGTATTTCTCCAGGAACGAGATCACCGCAGCGCGATCCGGCATCGCCGCGAACGATCCGGTACGCATGACCGCGAGCGCACCACAGGCCGCAGCGAACCGCAGCAGGCTGTCGCGCCGGTCGGCATCGGCGCACCACGCGTCGAAAGCGCTCGCATCGACCGGTTCCTTGGCGAAACCGTGCAAGAGGCCACCGACGAACGCATCGCCGGCGCCGGTGCTGTCGACCACCCGAACGTGATACGCCGGCACACTCCCCGACGCCGTGCGGGTGAACCAGCGGATCGGCGCCGTGCCATCGGTCACGATCAGAAACCGCACAGCGCCGCGCCAAAGTCGCTCGAGCATCGCATCGGGGTTTCCGACCGATGCGACCAGAAATTCGAATTCCTCGGCACTCAATTTGACCAGCTCGGCAAGTTCCAGCGCGCTCCACACGGTCGGTGCGGGATCGGCGTCGCGCGGCCACAGAGCCGGACGCAGATTCATGTCGAAACTGACCAGGGCGCCGGCAGCGCGTGCGCGTCGCATGCCCGACAGCGTTGCCTCGGCAATCTGTGGTTCGGTCAGGCTGCACGAGCCGCAGTGGAAGATCGCCAGGCCCTCGAATGCCTCGGCGTCGAAATCGGCGTCGCGAAACAGCAGGTCCGCAGCCGGCGGCCGGTAGAAACTGAAGCTGCGCTCGCCCTCGGCGTCCAGCGTCACGAATGCAAGCGCGGTGTGCGCCGCGTCGGTGCGCCTTGCGTAGCGCACATCGACACCGGCCTCGCGCAAGCGCCGCTCGATGAGGTCGCCGAAAACATCGGCACCGAGCATCCCAACGAATGCGACGTCACCGCCAAGTCGCGCGACCGCGACCGCGACGTTGGCGGGTCCTCCACCCGCGTGCGCAATGAAAGCCGGCGTCGCATCCTCAGGCTCGATCCGCCCGTGAAAATCGATCAGCGCTTCACCGAAACACACGATCCTGCTCATGTCGAACTCATGTCGATCGCGAGCCGTTCAAACCGTAAAACACGATATACAGATAACACAGCAGCGGCAGCACGAACGCCGACTGGATGCCAATGCGATCGGCCAGCACGCCCTGCAACAGCGGAATCACGGCGCCGCCGACGATCGCCATGATCAGCAGGCTCGACGCCTTGCCGGTCAGCGATCCGAGTCGGTCGATGCCGAGCGTGAAGATATTCGGAAACATGACCGAGTTGAACAGGCCGATGGCGACGACGCTTGCCAATGCCACATGCCCGTGCGTGAGCATCGTGGTCAGTACGAGCAGCGCCGCGATCGATGCCGCAGCGGCGAGTACGCGGCGCGGATCGAGCCGGGTCAGCACGGCCGAGCCAACGAAACGCCCGATCATGGCGCCGCCCCAATAAAGCGAGACAAACCCGGCCGCCCGCGCTTCGGACATCCCGCCGATCCCTGGCAATGAGAGGTAATTGATCATGAAACTGCCGATCGAGACCTCGGCGCCGACATAGAGAAATATCGCCGCCACGCCGAGGCGCACATGCCGCTTCGCGAGCGCGTCGGCAAAGCGGTGTTGTGGATCGTCGGCGTGGCCTACGGCGAGCGGTGGAAGATGGAACCACCAGACCACGACGGCGAGAACGAACAAAGTCAGCGCGAGCCCGAGGTATGGCAGCTGCACCATCTGCGCCTGAGCGGCGCGGTAGGCGAGCTGCTGGAGCTGGGGCATTTTCGCAAGCTCGCTCGCGCCGATCACGCTGACCGACAGGATCACCAGGCCGCCGAACTTCGGCGCGAGCGTGGTGCCGAGCGAATTGAAGGCCTGCGCAAGATTGAGCCGGCTCGACGCGAGTTGCGGCGAACCGAGCAGGCTCACGTAGGGATTGGCCGCGACCTGCAACAACGTGATTCCGCTCGCGAGCACGAAGAACGCGAACAGGAAAAGCGGGTACGACGGCAACTTCGCCGCCGGCCAGAACAAGAGCGCGCCGATGCCGGCCAACGCGAGACCGGCGATGATGCTCTGCCGGTAACCGATGCGCGAAAGCAGCTTGCCCGACGGCAGCGACATCACGAAATACGCGCCGAAAAAGGTGAACTGCACCAGCATCACCTCGGCATAATTGAGCGTGAAGACCGATTTCAGGTGCGGGATCAGCACGTCGTTGAGCACCGTGATGAATCCCCACATGAAAAAGATCGCGGTGACGACCGTCAAAGCGACGCGGTTGCTCGTGGTTCGCGGATGCATGCGAAATTCCAGTCGGGAGTCGGACGGCCAATGAACACAAAGTGTGGCGGCAATCGCGCCCGTGGCGCAATTACGCGCTGCAACATGCTTGAACCAGCGCAGCATGCTAGCGTGTCGGCGACTCGAACGTATCCGGAACGGCGCCGAAAATGCCCACTCAATCGCGGTCAATGCGCGCTGCGCGCGTCCTGACGCTGCTGTTTTGTCCAGCCATCGGAATCCTCGGCATGTCCGCCACTCGCGCCACGCCACCCGCCCCCGACCCGTTTGCCGAGGTCGATCCGATGATCGGCACGGGCGGCGACGGACACACGTTTCCAGGTGCGACTGTTCCGTTCGGCATGATCCAGCTGAGCCCGGATACGGCGATGCCGGACTTCAAGCACGCCTACAAGTGGGCGGCCGGCTATCGCCACGAGGATTCGAGCATTCTCGGTTTCTCGCATACCCATTTTTCCGGGAGCGGGCATTCGGATCTCGGCGATGTCCTGGTCATGCCGGGCGTCGGTCCGGTGCAGCTCGATCCGGGCGAGATCGACAAGCCGGGGAGCGGCTATCGTTCGCGCTTCAGCCATGCCAGCGAAATCGCGCAAGCGGGCTACTACGCGGTGACGCTCATCGACAGCGGCGTCCGCGTCGAGCTGACCGCCGGCCAGCGCGTTGGCTGGCATCGCTACACGTTCCCGTCCGGCAAGCCGGCGCACGTGCTGCTCGACCTGCGACCGAGCATCTACGATTACCCGGGAAAGGTGCTGTGGTCGTCTTTGCGGATTCGCGACGACGGCACCGTGACTGGCCATCGCGAAACGCGCGGCTGGGCGCCGGGTCGGCAACTCTATTTTGCCATGCGTTTCTCGCAACCGATGCGCTCGCATCGGCTGGTCGATCGCGAGCAGGACATCGTCTACAAGGGGTTCAAGGGTCCCGGTCACGATCCGTCGGATACCGCGGCGATTCAAGGCAAGGCCCTCGAAGGCGCGTTCGAATTCGGCGAACTCGCCAAACCCTTGCTGGTGAAGGTGGCGATCTCCACGGTCAGCGAAGCCAATGCGATCTCCAACCTCGATGCCGACGGCTCGGGTTGGGACTTCGACGCGCGACGCGCCGAGGCGCGACACGCATGGACCGAAGCCCTCGCCGCAATCGACATCGATGCCCGTGCCGACGTGCGCAAGAATTTCTACACCGCGATGTACCACGCGCTGATCGCGCCGAACCTGGCCATGGATGCCAATGGCGATTACCGCGGTCCCGATCACGGCGAGCACAAGGCCGACGGCTTCACGTTCTATTCGACATGGTCCCTGTGGGATGTGTATCGCGCGCAGCAGCCGCTCATGGCGCTTATCCAGCCGGCGAGGCGGGTCAATGATCTGGTCAGGTCGCTCATTGCCGCGCAGCAGTCCAGCCCGTTCGGCATCCTGCCGGTATGGGCGTACCAGGGTCTGGAGACCTGGTGCATGATCGGCTATCACGCCGTGCCGGTCATCGCCGATGCGTACATGAAGGGCTTCCGCGGCTTCGATGCCGACGTCGCACTCAAGGCCATGGTCGCGAGCGCGAGCTATGCGCCGTACGGCGATCTGCGCGATTACATGAAACTCGGCTACGTGCCGATCGACAAGGAGCCCGAAGCCGCCTCGAAGACAGTCGAATACGCGTTCGACGACTGGACCATATCCCGGATGGCCCAGGCGATGGGCAAGACCGAAATCGCCGCACACTTCGCCAAACGCGCCGCCAACTGGCGCAACGTCTTCGACACCGGAACCGGCTTCATTCGCGCGCGCAAGAGCGACGGCACGTTCAACGAACCGTTCGATCCGGCCGCGGTGGGCTATGGCAGCGACTACACCGAAGGCAATGCATGGCAGTACTCCTGGTACGAACCGCAGGATATCGCCGGACTGATCAAGCTGCTCGGCGGAGACGACAAGTTGATCGCGAAGCTCGACGAAGTATTCGATGCCAAGGTCGATCCGAAGGAGTTTGCCCACGTCGAGGATATATCCGGGCTGATCGGCTACTACGCTCACGGCAACGAACCGAGCCACCATATTGCCTATCTGTACGACTACGCCGGCGCACCGTGGAAGACGCAGCAGCGACTGACGCAAATCATGAAGACGCAGTACCAACCGACGCCGACCGGCCTTGCCGGCAACGACGATCTCGGGCAGATGTCGGCGTGGTACCTTTTCACCGCACTCGGGTTCTATCCAGTCGCACCGGCCAGCAACCAGTACGTGATCGGACGGCCGTTCGTGCACCGCGCCGTGTTGAATCTACCGGACGGAAACCACTTCACGGTGGTCGCGGACAACCTCGATGACATGCATCCCTACGTCGGCAGCGTCGAGCTCGACGGCAAACCGCTGACCCGAACCTGGCTCAGCTATGCCGAGATCGCGGCCGGCGGCGAGCTGCACTTCGTGATGCAGGCGGAACCGAATCACGCATGGGGCACCGGCATCGGCGCAAGACCGTATTCAATGACGTCGGAGTGAATTGGACACGTGATTCGCTTACGGCGATCAGGCGATACCAAGAGGAGGCAGCCATGACCAACGGTCCATTGAACACCGGTTCCACCATCATCCCGTGCCTTCGCTACCGCGATGCGAAAGCCGCGATCGAATGGCTGTGCAAGGCATTCGGCTTCGATCGCAATGCCGCCTACGAAGACGACGACGGCAACGTCATGCACGCCCAGCTCACGTTCGGCAACGGCATGATCATGCTCGGCACCGCAAGCGACAACGAATTCGGGCAGCACATGGCACAGCCCGACGAGGTTGGCGGGCGCGAGACCCAGTGCCCGTGCGTCATCGTCGCCGACTGCGAGGCGCACTACGCGCGCGCCAAGAGCGCGGGTGCGGAAATAGTGGACGAACTCGAGACCAAGGACTACGGCGGCACTGGCTACAGCTGCCGCGATCCGGAAGGCCATTTATGGTACTTCGGCAGCTACGATCCGTGGGTCGCGGAACACTGAATAGGCTTTTGTCGCCATGCAGAGGAAGGACAACCGAGCGTTGCAAACGGGAGTCCTGGCATTGCGCGCGAAATAGGTGAAGGAAAGGCAAATTCGCCCCGGGCGGGATCCTTCCTCCGCGAAGCGGGGGGAGGTGGCGGACTCCGCCGAGTGGGATCTTTCAGCTTTTGAGAGTCCCCGGTGAAGCCGAGATAGCTGCGGGCAGAAACAAGCGTTCGAGATCGCACGTCGTCAGAATTCGCCATTGGCCTGGAAGCAGTTCGTCGAGTGCGATGCCGCCAATCGACTCGCGCTTCAGGCTGACGACGTGATTGCCGACGGCCGCAAACATGCGCCGCGCCTGATGGTAGCGACCTTCGACCAGCGTGAGGCGCGCGTGTCGCGGCGCAACGATATCGAGCGCGGCCGGAGCCAGTGCCTTCGATTCCGAATCAAGCAACAAATCGCCGGCCGCGAATATCGCCGCTTCGTCACCGCGCAGGTCGTTCGCGAGCGTCACGTCGTAGACCTTGGGCAGATGCGATTTCGGCGAAATGATCCGATGCAGCAACACGCCGTCATCCGTCATGAGCAGCAAACCCGACGTGTCTCGATCGAGACGCCCGACGGACGAAAGTGAGGGGTTGCGATGTCGAAACCGCGGCGGCAGCAAATCGTAGATGACCCGCCCTGCATCCCGCGTCGAACAGGTATAGCCGATCGGCTTGTGCAGCATCAGCGAGAGTCCGTGCGCCGGATCGAGCGGTTCGTCGTCGACCAGGATCTCGGCGTGTTCGGCGCAGTCGCGAGGCCCGAGGGTGCGTCCGTCGACATGCGTAACCCAGCCGTTGCGCAACATCTTGTCGACCTCCTTGCGACTGCCGTAGCCGAGGTTCGCCAGCAGCCTGACCAGTTTCATGCCACCGCCTCGATGACCTTGAATCCTTGGCGTTCGATCACGACCCGATGCGTGGCGAAACTCGAGGCCAGTGCTGTTTCGTACGGCAGATGCCGGTTGGCAACCAGCCAGAATTGTCCACCCGGTCCCAACACATCGCGCGCGGCTTTTATGAATGCGCGACCGAGTGCCGGGCTATCGGCCCGTCCGTGATGATGGAATGGGGGATTGCAAACGATGAAGTCGTAGCGATGCGGCAAACCCGCTGTCACGTCATACCAGAAGAATTCCGGTCGGGCAGGACTCCGATAACCACGCGTTTCTGACTGGGCGAGATTGAGGCGCGCAAGGTCGAGCGCGCGTGCCTCGGCCTCGTAAAGATGAAGCGAGACGACCCCTGGACAGCATCGCAATACCGCGTCCGAAAGATAGCCGTATCCGGCACCGAGATCGGCGCCCTTCCCGGCCAGACTCGACGGCAAATGTTCGGCCAGCAGTTGCGAAGCCGGATCGATGCGATCCCACGCGAACAGGCCCGGGCGGCTCAGAAAGCGCCCATCCGCAATGGGTCGAGGGGCGTCGAGGACGGCCCACTCGTCGATCAGTTCCCGATTCAGTGCGCCGGGCTCGGCGGCGGCCCAGAAGACGCGGCACTTGTTTTTCGAAATGCAGGACACCGGATCCACGAGGCGCGAGAAATCGGACTGGCCGGTGCGCGCACCTTCGCTATTTGACATGCTTGCCACCACGATGCCGCTCGGCGCTGAACGCTGCAGCGCGCGCGCCATCGTTGCACGCGCCTCGTCTCGCTGGCGCGGCGGCAACAACAGCACCAGCGCGAATTGTTCCGCCGTGGATTGTTCTAGTTCGATTCCAGCTCGCATCAGCAAATCCGCCGCAGGCTTGAAACTCTGCTCGCAGCTCCAGGCGTTGCTCGCGACCTCGCGGATCGCCGCGTTGCAGCGTGCCCGCATGAACCGAATGCGACCATTCACGGGCCACGCGAGCGCGTCGGAAGCAAATGGTACGAGCAAGGTATCGAGCGCGGGATCGGTTAGGTTGATTGCCGAGTGAGGCATCGGATTTCTTTTCGGGAAAGGGATTGACCGAGAGTCGAGTGAGCAGGCGTGACGGCCAGCGAAGGGGGTTATCATGTTTTGAATGTGCAATCCATTTCAAATCTGAACCCTTATTCGCAACGGTGAAAAGCAAGGTTGGCCACATCGGGAAGGCGCTGTGAGATTGTGGTCCCTGCATCCGCGCTATCTCGACGCGCGCGGGCTGGTCGCCTTGTGGAGAGAGGGATTGCTCGCTCAGGCCGTGCTGCGCGGACAGACTCGCGGTTACCGGAACCACCCACAGCTGTCGCGATTTCGCGCCTGCGCACAGCCCGAACGATCCATGGCGGCTTACCTCGCCGCCGTCCACGCCGAAGCCGATCGGCGCGGCTACCGTTTCGACTTCAGCAAGATCGATGACGCCGGCGAGGTCATGCCGATCGACGTCACCCGAGGCCAGATGCGCCACGAGTGGGATCACCTTGTCGGCAAACTCGATCGGCGCTCGCCCGAGTGGCGCGCGAGCCTCGGTAACGTCACTCGCCTCGTGCCGCATCCGATATTCCGGGTCGTAAAGGGCGGCGTAGCTGCGTGGGAAATCGTCGCCCGACGGTGACGCGCGCCGATTCACGACCTTCGGCCATGCCGAATGTCACTGCACATGCGCGCCGGCCACGGCTAGGATGCGGACTCGACAATTGTTCCCGAGGAGAATTCCATGCGTCGCTGCGCACTCCTGCTGTTGCTGACCATCGCGCTTCCAGCTTTCGCGCAGGCTGGTCCCTTGTTGCTGCAGACGCCGACGCTGTCGGCCTCGCAGATCGCGTTCGCCTACGCCGGCAACCTGTGGATCGTGCCACGCAGCGGAGGCGCCGCACGCAGCCTGCTGCCGGATGACCGGGGCGCCAGTCATCCATCGTTCTCGCCGGATGGACGCCTGATCGCGTACAGCGCCGACATTGCCGGGAACGAGGATGTCTATGTGATTCCGGCAGCCGGCGGCGAGCCGCGTCGCCTGACCTGGCATCCCGCGCGAGACACCGCGGCTGGCTGGACTCCCGATGGCAAGGCCGTCCTGTTTGCCTCTCACCGCGACGCGGCGAACGATTCGGGCCAGCTCTATGTCGTGCCGCTGACCGGCGGCCTGCCGCACGCACTGCCGTTGCCGCGAGCCGAAGGCGGATCGTTCTCTCCGGACGGAAGTCACATCGCTTACGAGCCGGATTTCCAGTGGGAACCGGACTGGCGCGGCTATCGTGGCGGCCAGACCACGCCGATCTGGATCGCACGCCTGTCCGATTCGAGCGTGACGAAGATTCCGCGCGACAATTCCAGCGACAAGAATCCGATGTGGCTCGGAAACGCCGTGTATTTCCTGTCCGATCGCAACGGCCCCGCAACCCTTTTCGCTTATGATGTCGCCACGAACAATGTCGCCCAACTGATTGACAATAAAGGATTCCCGATCGACTCAGCCGCCAGCGGTCCAGGAGCCATCGTCTACTCGCAAATGGGCCAACTGCACCTGTTCGACCTTGGCAGCGGCACCAGCCGTGCGATTGATGTCGACATCGCGGCCGATCTGGGAACAACCGTTCCGCGCTTCGAAAAGGTCGCCAAGCACATCGAGCACGCGGCGCTTTCCCCGACAGGGGTGCGCGCGGTGTTCGAGGCGCACGGGGAGATACTCACCGTGCCAACCGACAAGGGCGATATCCGCGACATCACGCGAACCGCCGGCATCGCCGAACGCGATCCGGCGTGGTCGCCGGATGGCAAATCGATCGCCTACTTTTCCGACGCGACGGGCGAGTACGCGCTGCAGATTCGCGATCAGAACGGGCTTGGCAAACCGCGCGTCATCGGTCTCGGCAAGCCACCTTCGTTCTTTTACTCGCCCTTGTTCTCGCCGGACAGCAAGCACATAGCCTACAGCGACAAGCGACTGAATCTCTGGATCGTCGACGCCGGCGGTGGCGCGCCGGTGAAAGTCGACACCGATCGCTTCGACACCCCGTTGCACGAATTCGACCAGAGCTGGTCTCCGGATGGTCGCTGGCTCACCTACACCAAGCAATTGCCGAACCATCTGCGCGCTGTGTTCGTCTATTCGCTGGCCTCGCGCAAGGCGACTCAAGTGACGGACGGACTCAGCGATTGCCTGTATCCGGTCTTCGACAAGAACGGAAAATATCTCTACTTCAGCGCAAGCACCGATGTCGGTCTCGCCGCCGGCTGGCTCGACATGACCAGCGAGGCACGGCCGATCACGCGGCATATCTATGTGGCTGTCCTGCGCAAGGACTTGCCCTCCCCGCTCGCACCCGAAAGCGATGAGGACAAGGGGGCGAAGCCGGCGGATTCCGACAAGGGCGACAAGAACGCCAAGGGCAAGAAGAACGACAAGCCCGACAGCAAGGCCGCAGACAACGCAATGCAGGTCTCGATCGACTTCAACGGCATCCTGCAGCGCACGCTTTCGCTTCCGATCAAGGCCGCGAACTACGTCGGCATGGGTGCCGGCAAGAGCGGTGAGTTGTTCCTGCTCGAGGCGGCGCCCGTGGTGGGCGACGACGACGAGCCGAAGACGCTCCAGAAATTCGACCTCGCCAAACGCAAACTCGAAAAGTTCGCCGACGGTGTATCGAATTTTGCGCTGTCCTTCGATGGCAGCAAGGTCCTGTTGGCGCGCGGGCACGACTGGTTCGTCGTCAAGAGCGCAGAGGCCCCGAAGAAGCCCGACGAGGGCAAACTCGATATCGACGACATGCAGGTGCGCGTGGTGCCGTCGCTCGAATGGGCGCAGATGTATGACGAGGTGTGGCGGATCGAACGCGATTTTTTCTACGACCCGAATTATCACGGCCTCGATCTCGCTGCGGCCGCACAGCACTTCAAGCCATTTCTCGGAGGCATCGCCAGCCGCGGCGATCTCAATTACCTGTTCCGCAAGATGCTGGCCTATCTTTCGGTCGGCCACATGTTCGTGCGCGGGGGCACCGAATCGGAGGCACCCAAGATCGAAGTCGGGTTACTCGGTGCCGATTATGTCGTCGATCATGGACGTTACGAGTTCTCACGCATCTACAACGGCGAAAACTGGAACCCGGACCTGCATGCGCCGCTCACCCAACCTGGCGTCGATGTGAAGGTCGGCGAGTACCTGCTCGCGGTCAATGGCCAGGAACTGCACGCAGAGGAAAGTCCGTATGCGCCGTTTGCCGAAACAGTCGGCAAGCAGACTGTGCTGCGGATCGGGCCACATGCCGATGGCAGCGGATCACGCGAAGTGACGGTCGTGCCGATCAAGTCCGAGCATGGGCTGCGACATCTGGCCTGGATCGAGGGCAATCGTCGCAAGGTCGACGAATTGAGCGGCGGCAAACTCGCCTATGTGCATTTGCCGGATACCGCCGGCGGTGGATTCACGAGTTTCAACCGCTATTTCTTCGCACAGACCGACAAGCAGGGCGCGGTGATCGACGAGCGTTTCAACCACGGAGGCCAACTCGCCGACTACATCATCGATTACCTGCGCCGGCCGGTCATGACGCGCGTCGTGACGCGCGAGGGCGCAAGCTATTCCGAACCGACGCAGGCGATCTTCGGCCCCAAGGCGATGCTGATCAATCAGTTCTCCGGCTCCGGCGGCGATGCCCTGCCCTGGTATTTCAAGCGCACGAATATCGGCCCGCTCATCGGCAAGAGGACCTGGGGCGGACTGGTCGGCATCGGCGGCTATCCGCCATTGATCGATGGGGGTTCGGTCACTGCGCCGCGCTGGGCGCTTGCCGGCGTCCATGGCCAGTGGGAAGTCGAGAATCACGGCATCGCGCCGGACATGGATGTATGGCAGGACCCGGCGGAGGTTCGCAAGGGGCACGATCCACAACTCGAGCGCGCCGTCGCCTATCTGATGCAGCAACTCGCAAGCCATCCGCCCCAGCAGTTCGCGACGCCACCCTACCCCGATTTCAAGCCGGTATTGCCGCCGTTGCCGAACAGCGGCGGGACGAAACAATGAGCGATGCCCGGGAACCGCTTGCGAAGGAGCATCACGACAGTCTGATGCCCTCGCGGCAATCATGGCGTTCTCTTGAAAACGGGTGACGCAACAATCCCGGCCCGCTCCCTCGCAACGCCGCGGAAGGCGGGACACATTCGCGTCGGCATTGGCGGCTGGAAGTTTGCGCCGTGGAGGGACAGCTTTTATCCGCATGACCTGCCGCAACGCCGCGAACTCGAATACGCCAGCCGCCAACTGACGTCGATCGAGATCAACAGCACCTACTATCGTGCACAAAAAGCAGAAATCTACGCAAAGTGGCGCGGGGAAACGCCGGAGGGATTTGTCTTCTCGGTGAAGGCGCCGCGATATGTAGTGGAGCAAAAGAAGCTCGCCGATGCGGCCGATGGGGTCGGACGATTCGTGCGCGGTGGTCTGGCCGAACTCGGCGATCGCCTCGGCCCCGTGCTATGGCAAATGCCGGCGACGCGGCGCTTCGATGCAAACGACATCGCTGCCTTTCTCGACCAGCTGCCACGCGAACTCGACGGGCGGGTTCTGCGGCATGTGCTCGAAGTGCGTCACGCAAGCTTCGCTTGCAAGGAATATGTCGAGCTGATGGGCGAGCACGAGGTGCCAAGCGTATTCACGGATTCGCCTGATCTGCCATCATTCGCCGATGTGACCGGAGCGTTTGTCTATGTCCGCCTCAAGTGCAGCGAGGCCGCATTCAATAGCGGCTACGCTCCTCGGGAAATCGATGCGTGGGCAGGGCGTGCACGCCTCTGGGTCGCGGGCGAGCGACCCGCTGACTTGCCGCTCATTGCGGACTCACGCCCTGCGAAAGGTCCGCCCCGAGACGTCTTCATCTATTTCATCGCCGGCGCGAAAGCGCGCAATCCTGTGGCAGCAACAACCTTGCTGCAGCGGCTTGGCTCAAAATAACGTTTTCCCTATTCCGGCCGCTGCTTCGACATGAGACGTCCACATCAACTGATTTTCACGATCGTCGCACTGGTTGCCGCGGTTACTCTGGCAACCGTCGAGCGTCGGCCGGGACATGTGTCCGTTCCGGCTTTGACGCAATCGCAAGATGCCATCGGCAAGACAAATACGCTCCCTGCATTCCTGCCTTACGAAGCACGCGTGGTCCTCCGGCGCATCGCCGTCAATGGACCGTTTCCGCACGACCAGGACGGAGGCGTTTTCGGTAATCGCGAGCATCTGCTGCCATCGAGGCCGCCGGGCTACTACCGCGAATACACCGTGGAAACCCCAGGCATCGGCTACCGGGGCGCGCGCCGGATCATCACCGGCGGCCGACCGCCCATCGTCTACTATTACACCGACGATCACTACCGCAGCTTTCGTTCGTTCGACATTCCGCGGCGATGAGCAAAGGAAACTTCAAGTTGAATCTGGGCGATCCCGCGGCTGCAGGAGTCTTCCTGATCGGCGACGAGGGCGCCGAAGGGATCGATGCGCTGGACGAGCTTGCGCGAGCGAGCAATGCACTGGTGCTGCGCAGCAGCCTGCGCGGCTGCCGCGACAAGGCCGACCTGCTGCGACGACTTGCGGATACATTCGACCTGCCCGACTATTTCGGACACAACTGGGATGCCTTGTCGGACAGCCTCGGCGATCTGGAATGGCTGGACGCGAGCGGCTACGTCCTTCTCCTCGACCATGCGCGCGAGCTGCGCGACGCGGCTAGAGCCGACTTCGATACGCTGCTCGGCATTCTCGATGAAATTGCCGATACCTGGCGCGAACGCGATATCGCGTTCTTCAGCTTTGTCGAGCTGGTCAGCTGATAGAGGACTTTCGCGCGCCTTGCGCGGAGGAATCATGCGCCGGCCGAAATCGTTTCCGATGCTGCCCCGCTGATTACGAAACCAGCGTTCATCCCGCATCGAACAGCCGCTGCAAATCGTCATGCTTGAGTGGCGGGTCGAGACCCTCGAACGATCCGTTCGCGAGCAGTTGGCGCGCTGCACGATCAGCAGCCGAATAGGCCACGGCTGGAAGGCGGGTCGCGGTGCTCACGCGAGCAACCCCCATGCGGGCAAGCTCGGCCACCCCCGGCATCCCGGGTCGGGCCGCAACGTTGATCGGCACATCCAGCTCGGCAATCAGCGCTTCGAGCGTCGCCGGCTCTCCCAGCCCGATCGGATAGATGCAATCGGCACCGGCGGCGAGATACGCCTGCGCACGCCGGATCGTCTCGGCGAGGCGTTCGTCCTCGCTGGAGCCGAATCCGATCAAGTAGGTATCGACACGCGCATTGATCACGATCGGCACGCCTGCGCCGATGGCGCTATTGCGCGCTGCCTGTAAGCGCGCCGCTGCATCGTCAAGATCGCGCAGGCCCCGTCGCGACCGCATGCTGTCCTCGAGATTGATGCCGACTGCGCCTGCGTCAATCATTCGCCGCACCGATTCGGCAACCGCTTCCGGCAACTCGCCGTAACCGGACTCCATGTCGACCGTCACCGGAACACCGACCGCGCGCGTGATACGCGTCGCCGCGGCAACCAGTTCGTCGAATGGCGCAAGTTCGCCATCCGCATAGCCGAGCGACCAGGCGACCCCGCCACTGGTCGTGGCGATTGCGGGGAAACCGGCCGCTTCGAGTAGGCGCGCACTCGCGGCATCCCACGCATTGGGCAAGATCAGGACGTCGGAACGATCGTGCAGCTTGCGGAACGCGTGCGCCTTCGCGGTTTGATTTCCTGCGTGCATCGGCCTTTTCGAATTCAACCCCGGGGACGCTCAATGCTACGCCATCCTGTCCGCGGCGCGGTCGCCGCGGTTGGCGTGACCGACGGCTTGCGCGCATCGCGAGCAAGCCCCGTAGAATCGCAAGCCCTTCCGAACGGAACATCCGCATGAAAGCAGCGTCATTCGCTTGTATCGCGTTCGCGGCCGGCTTGGCTTCCTCACCAATGAACGCAGAGGAAAGCCGGACGTCCGCGTCGTCAAGCCCTCTGACATACGCACTCGGACTCGGCAAGATTGTCGGCAAGCCGACCGCCGGCTGGATCGTCTAGACCTCGAACGCGAAGATGATCGGATCGAGCGTGCGTCTACCTTTCATCCCGATTACCGACAATCGCGGCCAGCCGATGGAGCTGCATCCGCGCCCGGTTGACGTACCGGTGTCGCGCGAGCTCGGCGAGTCCCACCGCGATGCCGACAGTGACCTCGATGCGGCCGTCACGACACTGCTTCGGCAACTTGGCAACAACTCCCGCTAACCCGACTTGCCAGTTTGCAGCTCTGATCAATCGGGCGAGGTACGCTGGACCCAAGGCCGGATCTCGAGGCGAAAAAAGAAGGCGGGGTCTCCCCCGCCTTCGAATGATTCGACCGAATGTCGCGAAGCTTCGGAGCTCTATCGCGAACGATCTGCACTGACGTGCGCTGGTGAAATCCCATGTCCACCGTTGGCTGCGGGTACGCTCGGGACGATGGCAGCGGCCCCGATATCGACCGTGTCTATGCCGATGTAGTTCGAGTTGACTCCACTTGGCCCGGCGCTCGTGACGAAGTAGCGGAACGCAATGCGACCCTGGCCCGAGCTTGGCAGCCCCGAGGTCGTGTCGAGTACGAACGGCGCCCACGCGCTGAGCGGATAGCCGGTCACGCCGAGGGGATCATCGTCGGTTCCGAGATTCGGATTGATGCTCTGCAGCAGCGTCCCGAAATCGCCGGTGTCGCTGGAAACGGTGCCGACATCGGTGCATGGCGTACCGGTGCAAAGACGCACTTCGAGGCGATCCGGATAGACAGTCACGCCGTCCGATGCAAGCGTACTGCGCGTATAGAACATCAGCGATGCGTTCGCATCGAATGTCAGCAAAGGAGTGACCAGCCAATTGCTGATCGTGCCATCGCCGCCGCTCGCACCTCCATCGGTGTTGTTGAAATTGGCTCCGATGAAACCGGTGGGACTGCCATCCTGCGCGTCGAATACCGAACCGTCCGACTGGAACCAGTCCGTCGAGCCCGGCCCGTCGCTGTTGTTCTGCAGGATCCAACCCTCGCCCGGGAGCGTGGTGATGTCGTCGAAGGTCTCGCTCAGTCCACCACCTCCCCCTCCAGTGCCTTCGAATCCGTCGGCAAAGATCACATCGACGGGATTCACGACGAAGTTGGCGATCACCGTACAGTCGGCGGTGACCGGATCGGTCGTGAACACGTTGCCGGACAAGGTGCCGCCGCAGGTGCCGCCGACGTTGTCGATCTCGAAGCCACTGGCAGGAGTCAACGCGAACGAGGCAGCCGCACCGTCGCTCACGGTCTGCGGCGTCGAAGGCGCGATCGTCCCCGAGGGGGAGCCGACGCTCGGCGTCACGACATGACTCGCACCGCCGACGCAGCTCTGAACCTTGACGTCGTCGATATACCATCCGTCGTGCGCGACCGAAGAGTCGGAGCCGAGACGGTAGCGGAATTGCACTGTCTGGCCGCCGTAGGAACTCACGTCGACGATCGAGTCGGTGTAGTCCTGCACGTCGCACCAGGCATCGAGACCCGCCAGCGGATTGCCAAAGCTGCTCGAGACCACACCGTTGTACGGGTCGGTCAGCAAGACCGAATTGTCGAGCTGTGTCCAGGTTGCGCCGCCATCGTTGGAAATTTCGAGGATACCGCCGTCATAGCAATCAGGCGGATTGGGTTCGATGTCACGCTTGTGCCAGAACTGCAGCGTGACCGGCACCTGTGCTGCCGGCAGATCGATGGCCGGCGAGACAAAACGCTGGTCGCTGACCGTGCCCGGATCGTCAGCCTTCCACGCGTGCGAGCCGCTGTGTGCGTCGGAATTGTCGGCCCACGTAAAGCCGATGCTGCCGGCACCCTCGCTCCAGCCGTTCAGGCCCGACTCGAAACCGTATTCGTACACAGTCTGCGGCGACGTACCAGCCGAACAATCGCCCGGCAACGGCATCGTCGTGAACGAGAATATCTCCGATACGGCACCATTCCCGCACGGATTCGCGGACGACACGCGCCAGTAATACTGCGTGTTGGAATCGAGATCCACGCCGGCTGTCACGCTGGTGCCGGTCACATCCTGCGTGAATACGATGTTGGTGAAAGCCGGATCGGTCGCGACATCGATCGTGTAGGTCGCAGTGTTGCTGCCGGTCCAGGAGAAGGACGGGCGCACCGGCTGGTTGAGTGCGCCGTTGGCCGGAGCGACCAGCGTCGCAGCCGGAGGTACTACCGTGTAGATCGTGAGATTGGTCGTCGCCGAGCGCGGATCCGCCCCACTCGCAGCACCGTCGACCTCGATCGGGTAGGAGCCCGCCCCAGCGCCGCTCGTATCGACACTCATTGCGCTTGAACCGGGCAACGGCGTAATCGGGTTCGGCGTAAAGCCCACCGATCCGGGAGCCCCAGTCTGGCTCAAGGTCACGGGGCTGTCGAAATTCGAGATCGAACCGGCATTGACCGTGTAGTTAGCCGCTGTCCCCGCGCAAACGCCGAGGTCAGCCGGAGTCACGTTGAGCGTGAAGCCCGGCGTGCCGCATTCGTCGAAGCGGAAATTGCCGATGCGCGTTTGCCAGTTGAACGACCCGTTGGTCGCGATGTATTCATTGGTGTACCAGAACGTGCAGTCGTCGACCGGATCGACCGTGATGTCGCTGTAATCTCCCCAGCGGTTGAGCCCACCGTTCTGGCTGCCAGTTCCGTCGAACAGATGCGTCTCCCCCTGTCCCAACGTGTTCAGCGGATCGCTGGCGAGGCGCCCCGCGTAGCGGATCTGCGGATTGATGGTCGAACTCGACGCGCTGAAGCCAACGGCCAAATTCCCCGCGGAGTCCATCGCGACACTGCCCATCCAGCGCCACGTGGTGTCGGGCTGGTAGGTGCTTTCCTGGAACACCGTCGGCGACGCCGTGGGGTTGCGAAGTTCGAACCAACGAATGCCGGTGACGCCGCCGGACAATACGGTGTAGTTGCCGACCAGCGCATCGTGGTCGCCAAAATTTCGATAGGACAGGCGGAACATCAGGCGATCGGCGAGGCCGTCGAGCCCGGTCCCGCCACTGTTGAGCTGCGGCACACAGGAGCGGCCGCCAGTGCAGGCCTGGGTGTAGCCGGCCGCAGCGGGAGAACCGATCAGGTTGAAGGTCGAATTGGCCGGGGTCGTGAAATCGGCGTGGAATCCATACACCTGATAGGTGCTGTCGGGAGTCTCGACAAAAGGATTTGGCGCGCCGACCGGCGGCTGGATCGGCCCATCGAGATCGGCCGGCAGGATCGGGTTGTGGGAGCTTCCGAGAATTCCGGTCGTGATGAAGGTAGCCGGATTGCCGGCCAGCATCGCAGCGCGATCGAATACGAACGGTTGCGGACCCAGATAGGTGGTTCCTGACGAATTGAAGATATTCATCGACATGTAATAGCCGTCGGGCCAAACGCCCAGATGCGGATAGTCGAAGAAGTTGCTGCCGAGATGAAACGCGTATCGGTTGTAAGAACCCGTCGCATCGTCGGTGGTCGAGACCGCGATGCACTCGTCGGTCGGTATGCCCGACCCGGCAAACTGGCTGATCAGCCAGCGGTTCGCGAGCTGATCGTACAGCACGACCGGATCGCCATCGCCCGATGTTTCGCAGACGCCGCCGAACCCGGACCACAGCGAGGTGATCGCTTGCGGACCCAGCACCGTGGCGCCGCTGGTCTTGTCGAACACCTGGAAACCTTCGTTGACCATCTGCACGAACTGCGTGTCGCCGACTTCGCCGTCGGTGTCGGGCGGTGCGCAATTGCAGCCGACACCTGGAAAATCGATTCCCTCGAAGTTGAGGATCGGATCCGGGATCCGCGGACTCGGCGCCATGGTGTGCTGGACCACCGGGTCCTGACTGTCGACATGATGGCGTGGTACACGCGGATTTTTCGGTCCCTCATGCTCTTCGCCGGCTTTTTCCCCATGCCACGCCGGAAGGTAGTAAAGCGGCAGCGAGACGTCATTCTGGTACGAATGCACCACTTGCACGGTGTTTTTCGAAACCGCCGCCTCCTGCGCCGAGCTTGTTTCAATACCCGCGAGCAGCAGCGCGGCTGCGGTCAATGCGACCGCAAGTTGCAGAACTTTCATTGCGTAACCTCCCCGAAACGGAAACTGTTCAAGTCGAATTTGACGGCGAAAGCTGGTTCTCCCGTGGTCTCGCCGCGTCCGACTGCGACACATCCACCCAGCGATCGATTGCGAGCTCAGCCCGACGGCCGATCGTGACCAAGGTTGAGGCCCAAGTCAATCGAAGACTTGATGCAAAAAAAGAGGCCTCCCGCAGGAGGCCTCCAAAGGTATTGCCGATGGTTCGATTTACGGACTTTCGAACCCGTTCGCGAAGATCGTGTCCGTCGGCTCGCTGGAGCAACCCTGCACGCTGATATCGTCGATGTACCAGCCTTCGTTGCTGATCAGGTCGTCGCTGCCGAGACGGAAGCGGAACTGCGCCTGGTGGCCGGCGTAGGTCGACAGATCGACCACTTCGTTGGTGTAGTCCTGCTGGCCGCACCACGCGTCGCTGCCCGCGAGCGGATTACCGAAGCTGCCAGAGATCATGCCGTTGTACGGATCGGTCTCGAGCAACGAACCGGGTACCTGCGTGAACGGGCCACCATCCAGCGAGACCTCGAGCAGACCTCCGTCGTAGCAACTGCCGGCCGGGCTTCCGCCCATGTTGCGCCAGTGCTCGAACTGGAACGTCAGGCCATCGAGATTCGTCGGCAGCGATACGGTCGGGGAGGTGAGCTGTTGATCGCCGACGGCACTCGGATCCTGCGCATGCCAGGAATTGGATGGACTGAACGGTCGTGCGGTGCTGATCGCCCAGGTGTCGGTACCGACCGCAGCGCTGTGGGTCCAACCGTTCGAGCCGCCTTCGACATCGTCCATGAATACCGGCGTCAGCGTCGTGCCGACCGAACATTGACCCGGGCCCGCCTGGGTGATGAACGAGAACACCGTGCTCGCCCCGTTGTCGCCGCAGACATTGAGCGCGGTCACACGCCAGTAGAGCTGGGTGTTGGTCGGAAGCGCAGCCGTCGGCTGGTAGCTCGTCGCCCCCGTCACGGTGTCGGACAGGATCACGTTGCCGAACGATGCATCCGTCGCGATCTCGATCAGGTACGAGTTCGCCTGGTCCGAATCGGCCCAGGTGAAGGTCGGCTGGGTCGAGACATTGGTCGCGCCATTGGCAGGTATCTGCAACGTCGTGGCCGGCGGGATTTCCGTCGCGACATCGACATCGAGCATCAGGTCGCGAACCGTCGCGCCGGAGGTCGCACGCAACGTGATCGTGTTCGCCCCGGGCGTCGCCGCGTCGGTTACGTCGAGATCGGCCTCCGAGGTGCCGGGCGGGATGACCGGGTTCACGGTGAAGCTGCCCGAGAATCCTGCCGGCAGGCCATCGCCGAAGCTCAGGTCGACCGGATCGTTGAAATCGCTGACCGAGCCCACCGTGATCTCCACCGGATCGAGGGTGCCGTTCGGGGCTGCGCACACCGATTGGGTGAGGTTGGTCCCGGACAACAGGAAGGTGGGCGTGCCGCATTGATCGAACTTGAAGTTGCCGATGCGCGTCTGCCAATTGAACGATCCATTGCTCGGAATGTGTTCGTTGGTATACCAGAACGTGCAATCGTCGACCGGATCGACCGTCAAGTCGCTGTAGTCGCCCCAGCGGTTGAGTCCACCATTCTGGCTGCCCGCGCCGTCGAACAGGTGTGCCTCGCCTTGTCCCAGTGTGTTGAGCGGATCATCCACCAGGCGCCCTGCGTAACGAATCTGCGGGTGGATGCTGGAGCTGGACGCACTGAAACCGATCGCCATGTTGCCCGCGGAATCCATTGCGACGCTGCCGAGCCAGCGCCAATCGCTGTCCGGCTGATAGGTGCTTTCCTGGAACACCGTGACCGGTCCCGCGGTAACGCCACGCAGCTCGAACCAGCGCAGCCCGGCGATGCCGCCTACGTTGACCGAGAAATTGCCGACCAGCGACTCATGATCGCCGAAGTTGCGATAGGCCAGACGGAACATCAGACGATCGCCGAGACCGTCGACACGGTCGCTGACGCCGCCCTGCGGAACGCAATTCCGATTGCCGGGACACAGTTGCGTGAAGCCCGCGGCGGTCGGATTGGCGAACTGGGTGAAGCTCGAATTCGCCGGTGTCGCAAAGTCCGCATGGAAGTGGAACATCTTGTAGCCGCCACTGCCCGGAAACTCGACGAATGGATTCGGCGCGCCATTCGGCGGCAGGATCGAGCCGTCGAGATCAGCCGGCAGGAAAAAATCTTCACCGGGTCCGCCAGTGATTCCGAACGTGATGAACGTAGCGGGGTCGCCATTGAGCATTGCGTTGCGATCGAACACGAACGCCTGCGGGCCGAGAAACGCCGTACCCGAGGAATTGAAGATGTTCATCGACATGTAATAGCCGTCCGGCCAAACGCCCAGATGCGGGTAGTCGAAGAAGTTGCTGCCGAGATGAAACGCGTAGCGGTTGTAAGAACCCGTCGCATCGTCGGTGGTCGAGACCGCGATGCACTCGTCGGTCGGTATGCCCGACCCGGCAAACTGGCTGATCAGCCAGCGGTTCGCGATCTGATCGTACAGCACGACCGGATCGCCATCGCCCGATGTTTCGCAGACGCCGCCGAACCCGGACCACAGCGAGGTGATCGCTTGCGGACCCAGCACCGTGGCGCCGGTGGTCTTGTCGAACACCTGGAAACCTTCATTGACCATCTGCACGAACTGCGTGTCGCCGACCTCGCCATCCGTATCGGGCGGCGCGCAATTGCAGCCGACGCCCGGAAACACGATGCCCTGGAAATTCAATATCGGATCCGGAATCCGCGGCGTCGGCGCCATGGTGTGCTGGACCACCGGATCGACGCTGTCGATATGGTGCACCGGCAATTGCGGATTTTCAGGCCCCTCGTGCCCCGCGCCTTCGGTTTCGCCGTTCCACGCCGGCAGGTAGTAAAGCGGCAGCGAGACGTCATTCTGATACGAATGAACCACCTGCAACTTGTTCGATGCGCTGGTCGACTCGCTGGCCGATGCGGACGAAAAGCCAACCAGAGCCAGTGCGAGCGCGGCGAGCGCAATCGCATGATGCACACACTTCATTACGAGACCTCCCAAAGCACGATGGTGTCAGAGCCGCGCGCCGAACCACTGGCGCCGGCCGATATCCGCAGCACAACGAGGCCTCGGCCGACACAATTGTCGACCTGGCTCATCCGTGCCCGGCAAAGATACACCCTTCCGGCGACGGAGTGGGAGTCCATTCCGCGACGGATGGGGTTCGGCTTTTTCGAAGCGCGTGCGGTGCACCTGACTTGCTCTTCCGGGCAGATGCAACATGGCGGGACAAGCCGGCGGAGGCCGAAAGGAATTCTGGTTCTCGGGATGCCATCCGGCTTCGTTTGCGACGTCGCCTTGGCGGTACGCAAAAAAAAGGCCTCCCCGGAGGGAGGCCTTTGCAAGGCTCGTCGAGCGATCGGTCGGTCAGTTGGCCGATCCGACGATGAGGTTGTCCATCGTGGACCAGTAGAACGGGCCGTTGACCGGATCGTCGTCCGGCGCGTCGATCGTGATCGACGTGATCGGCACGGCCGTGGTGAATCCACGGAACCCGGTCTGATCCGGCGGCGAGAACGTCTCCGTCGTGCCGTCGCTGAGCGTGATCACGATGCTCGTCCCGGTCGGCACGACGTTGATGTCGGTCGCCCAGAAGTTGCCGCCCACCGCCGTCACCGGATTGCCGGTGAACGTCACCACGATCTGGTCGGTCGCACTGGACGTGGAGATCAGCCCGGTGTCGTTGTACAGACAGCCGTCTCCGGTGCCCATGTCGCACGGCGTCTCGGTACCCACGGTATAAGCGAAGCCGCCCTGGCTGTAGTTCAGGTCATCGCTCAGGCCCGGTACCGCATCGTCGAACGGGTTCTCGAAGAAGCCTGAGCCCACGTGCGTGATGAACGTCGCGCGATCATCGTAGGTGCCGGCACCACCGCCGCCACCCGTGCCGTCGAAGCCGTTGCAGAAGATCTCGTCGGCCCCACCGTCACACGGCATCGGTCCGACCGCCGTCACCGTCACGGACACCGGAATCGATACCAGCATCTGCGTCGGGTCGTTGGTCGTCGCACACAGCTCGGCCGTGTAGTCGCCCGCGGTCAGGCCGCCCGCCGCCGGGTCGACCGTCACGGTCACATCCTGGCTGCTGCCGCCGTTCACCGTGCCGCTGGCCGGGTTCGCCGTCAGCCACGTCACCACCGGACCCGTGCACGGACCACCACCACCGCCGGTGCCGGTCGCACGCACCATCCACACACCCGGCAGGCTGCCGCCGGTCAAGTCGCTGATCGTGCCCGTCAGGTCGTTGTTGGCGAGGTTGTTCAGATCCGGATCCATGTTCGCCGAGCTGCCCGAGATGTAACCCACCGTCGGGTCACCGTCCTCATCAAGCGCACCGTCGAACAGGATCGGCGAGGTGCCGCCCGAGGCAAACGCATCCTCAAAGCCGATATACACATCGCCCGCACCCGGCACGCTGAAGTTCGTCGGGTAGGTCTCGAACGCATCCAGGCTGCCGATCGTGATCAGCGTGTCCGTGCCCAGACGCACCGCGTTGGTCGGATCCCCGTCGCCATCGGCATCGTAGTACGCCACCAGGTTGATCGACTCGCCGGTCAGGTCGCCACCCGCGGTCGTGGCATCCGGCCACTCGATCGCGATCGAATCGATCGTCAACGCACCAGTCGCCTGGTAGCGGTTGATGAAGAGCGCCGGGAACTGCGTCGTGCCGTTGTTGAGGCTCACGCTGGTCTCGAACGTACCGTCATCGGCCTGGAACGTCACCGAGCCATCCGGACCGCGCGGCGTCCACGGCGGAGCCACCGGGCTGTGGCCCAATACACCGCTGCTGGTGAAGTGCAGTCCGCTTGGTTGCGGGTGGCCCTTGCCGTGCGACGCGGCCTCATGCAACGCGCGGCTGTTGGACGCCGTCGCATGCGGGCGCAAGACCGGCTGCATCGTGCCACGCGCAACGATCGAGTACGTCAGCGGATCGCTGCCCGCGGCATTGGCGATGTTGAGCGTATCGCTCGCCGTCCCATCCTCGGGCACCGTGAACGTGAACGAGGTCGGTGTGAACGTCGCCATCGGCGGCGCCGACGTCGAAACGTCCAGATGGATCGTGTCGACCCACCAGCCGTTCGGCGCTGCAGGCGCCACCGAGGAGTCGTCCGCCGTGCGGAAGCGCAGCACCGTCGACAGGCCCGTCGCCGACGCCGGCAGATCCGCCACCGTCGTGATGAACCCCGTGCTGGCACCGGTCCACGCCATGCGCCCTGCGATCGGACTCATGAAGCTGGTCGAGATCGTCCCGTCGTAGCCGCCGCTCTCGAAGCTGCCGCCCGCATCCACGATGTCCTGGAACGGTCCGCCGTCGATCGAGATCTCCAGCACCGCCCCGTCGAACGTCGACTCCAGGTTGTACTGGTGATGGAACGTCACCGTCTGGCCCGCCACTGGCGTGAACGCCGGCGTATCCAGCGTCATGTCGCTCACCGCCGGGAAGTCCATCGCGTGCGCCGAGTTCGGCGCCGTGTCCGAAGTCGTGTCGTCGGTCACCCACGGCATGCCCGCACCGCTGAACGCCGTGGTCCAGTCGCTCGGAATGTTCGGCGCAGTCTGCTCGTCGAAGTTCTCGTCCGGCGGGAACGTGCCCGGAACACCGCCACCGTCGGCCGCGAAGTTCGCGACCACCGTGCAGTCGGCCGTCACCGGGGCGGTCGTGAACACGTTGCCGGAGAGGTTACCGCCGCAGGTACCACCGACGGTGTCGATGTGGAAACCCGAGTCCGGCGTCAGCGTGAAGTCCGTCGTCGTGCCGTCGTCCACCGTCTGCGGCGTGTCCGGGGTGATCGTGCCCGAGGGTGTGCCAACGCTCGGGGTCACGGTGTGCGTGATGCCACCACCGCCGCCCAGATGAATCGTATCGACCCACCAGCCGTTCGGTGCCGCGGGAGCGAACGAGGAGTCGTCCGCCGTGCGGAAGCGCAGCACGGTCGGCTGGCCCGCCGCCGCTGCCGGCAGATCAACCACGGTCTGGATGAAACCACCGCTGCTGCCGGTCCAAGCCGCGCGGCCCGCAATCGGGCTGCTGAAGCTCGACGAGATCGTCCCGTTGTAGCCGCCGCTCTCGAAACTGCCGCCCGCATCCACGATGTCGGCAAACGCGCCGCCGTTGATCGAGATCTCGAGCACCGCACCGTCGAAGCCGCTTTCCACGTTGTACTGGTGCTCGAAGGTCAATGTCTGACCCGCTGCCGCCGTGAACGTGGGCGTGTCCAGCGTCATGTCGCTCACCGCCGGGAAGTCCATCGCGTGCGCCGAGTTCGGCGCCGTGTCCGAGGTCGTGTCGTCGGTCACCCATGGCATGCCCGCACCGCTGGCCGTCGTCGTCCAGTCGCTCGGAATGTTCGGCGCCGTCTGCTCGTCGAAGTTCTCGTCCGGCGGGAACGTGCCCGGTACGCCGCCGCCACCGTCGGCCGCGAAGTTCGCGACCACCGTGCAGTCCGCCGTCACCGGATCGGTCGTGAACACATCACCGGCCAGCGTGCCGCCGCAGGTGCCACCGACCGTGTCGATGTGGAAGCCCGAGTCCGGCGTCAGCGTGAAGTCGGTCGTCGCGCCGTCGTTCACCGTCTGCGGGGTCGAGGGCGCGATCGTGCCCGAAGGCGTCCCGACGCTCGGGGTCACGGTATGGGTGACGCCCGCTGTCACCGTCAGACTGACCGGAACCTCGACCACCGGTGTCGCCGGATCGTTGCTGTTGACACACAACAGGCCGCTGTAATCGCCGTCGGCCAGTCCGGTCGAATCGAACGTCACCGTCACATCCGAACTGTTGCCTGCCGTCGTCGTGCCGCTGGCCGGATTGACGCTGACCCAAGGCAGATCGCTCGGGTTGCTGCAGCCAACGCCGCCACCACCGTTGGTGCGGTACTGGTGGGTGTTGTGGAAAACGAAACCCGAGTCGATCCCGCCCGTGCTCCAGATCTCACCACCGGCCACGCCGGTGGTGTAGAAGCCGGCTTGATTGGCCTGCAACGGTGCCGGCAAGGCCGGATCGGAAACCACCCAAGTCCCCGATGGCCAGGCGCTGATGTCGAGCTGATCGACTTCGGCCTGCGAGTCGAAGAAGGTACCGCCAGTGGCGTCGCCACCGATGGCGTAAAGGGAATGCGTCCCGGGGTCATAAGCCAGACCGAGATCGGCGCGGTTCATCGTCCATACCGGTCCGGTGCTCCAGGTACCCGGCGCGGAGCTCATATCGAGCCGTATGGTCGCGGTGCCGTTCGCACTGGGCGCTGGGGCATTGCTTTGCGGGTGTCCACTCAGCGCGGAAGCGGGTCCGGACGGAGGCAGTGCCGTACCGCCGAAACTGCCCACCATGTAGACGTACTGTCCGACCTGCTGATAGCCGCCAAGGAAATACTGGTTCGGCACAGGCGTGCCTGCGGCCCAGGTGTCGCTGGCAATGTCGTAGACCCAGAGTGTCGGGTTCCCCACTCCTCCGGTTCCACCTGCGACAAAGAACTTGCCGTTGTAGGCACCTCCGGCTGCACCGTAGGATCCGCCCGCGTCAGGGAATGGCGCGCCACTCGACCAGGTATCCGTGGCGATGTCGTAAATGTTCAGCGCCGTTACGCCGTTTCCACCGACAACATACAGCTTGCCGTCGAAATAGGCGCCAGTCGGCGCCTCGCCGGTCGCCACCGGCATCGGTGCGAGCGTCGTCCACGTATCGCTGGCGGTGTTGTAGCGATACAACGTACCCACAACGGAGCCGTCGGCAACGCCGCCCATGACGTACAGATCCTCACCATCCTGCGCGAACGCATAGCGCACCACATTGGCCGGCACGGGCGATGCGTCGGTCCACGCACTCGGCACGCCCTGTATCGCGCCCGGAGTGCCGCTCTTCGCCGCGCTCTGGTGCAACGGCGCACTCGCCATCGCTTCGGTAATCGACCAATCGAGGTCGCTTCCGCCGGTGTTCGAGATCGTCAGCGTCTGGTCGGTCGTGGTATCGGCCGGCTGCATCGCGCTGAGGCTCGACGGATCGACGCCGACGACCGGATCGCCGCCGCCACCGCCGGTACACCCCGTGCCGACCAGTGTGATATTGCCCGGACCGCCAATGCCCGTGTAGAACGGACCGGTCGGTCCGCCCTCGGCCCCGGCAACCACATAATCCGTCGACCGGAAGCTGGTCTGGACGAGGAAGTAGTCCGTGCCGGCGGTGAGGCTGGCGGTGCCCAGGCGCGAGCTCGGCTGGGCGCCGCTGAACCCGGTCGCGGTGGCCGAGATGGTGCCCGCGTACGGACCGGGCAGCACCGTCAACGTGCCGGTGAAGTCGTCGCTGGAGGCGACCGACTCCGGCAGGGTTGGCTGGATCGAACGTGTTCGCGTACAGCAGCAGGTACGTGTCCAGTGCATCCGACGGGGTACCGGTCGTGTTGGGCGATGCCGTCTCGATCACATAGGTGCCCGTGGCGTCCACCGTGAATTGCTGGGCGCAGTAATACTGGACACCGGTGCCGCTGCTGCTGCCACCGGGGTTGGCGAAGGTCGGGTTGGCCGAGGTCAGCGCGCCGTTATAGAACGACGGCTGCGGGACGCTGTCGGCCGCGAAGTTCGCGATCACCGTGCAGTCCGCCGTCACCGGATCGGTCGTGAACACATTGCCGGAGAGTGTGCCGCCGCAGGTGCCACCGACCGTGTCGATGTGGAAGCCCGAGTCCGGCGTCAGCGTGAAGTCGGTCGTCGCGCCGTCGTTCACCGTCTGCGGTGTCGAGGGCGCGATCGTGCCCGAAGGCGTACCGACGCTCGGCGTCACCGTGTGCGTAACCATGATCGCGCCGGTCAGATGGATCGTGTCGACCCACCAGCCGTTCGGCGCCGCCGGAGCGACCGACGAATCGTCGGCCGTGCGGAAGCGCAGCACGGTCGGCTGGCCCGCGGCGGCCGGCGGCAGGTTCACCGACGCATCGACGAACGTCGTCGAATTGCCGGTCCAGGCCATGCGGCCCGCGATGGGACTGCTGAAGCTGCGTCGAGATCGTGCCGTTGTAGCCGCCCGTGGTGAAGCTGCCGCCCGCGGTAACGATGTCCTGGAACGCGCCGCCGTTGATGGAGATTTCCAGCACCGCTCCATCGAATGTGTTTTCGAGGTTATAGCGATGCCGGAAGCTCACCGTCGCGCCGGCGCCCGCCGTGAAGGTCGGCGTATCGAGCGTCATGTCGCTGACGGAACCGAAGTCCATCGCATGCGCGGAGTTCGGTGCCGTGTCGGAAATCGTATTGTCTGTCACCCACGGCGATCCGCCGCCGCTCGCCGCGGTCGTCCAGTCGCTGGGCAGGAAGGGCGCGGTCTGCTCGTCGAAGTTCTCGTCCGACGGGAACGTGCCGGGAATGGGAGGCGGATTCACGGTCAGCGTGGCCGACGTCGGGTTGGCGTTGTTGCCAAGGTCGGTCTGCAACGCGTCAGCCGGAATCGTATTGACATAGCTGCCCTGGGTGGCGGCCGAGACATCGACTGTCACCGTGCACGAACCCGTGCCCGGAATCTGCGCGCCGGACGACAGCGAGAACGAACTCGCGCCCGCTGTCGCGGTGACGCTGCCGCTCGCGCAGTTTGTCGACGCATTCGGCGGCGTCGCGACCACCAGGCCGGACGGCAGGCTGTCGGACAAGGCTGCGCTCAGCGTGGCAACGCCGGCTTGCGTATTGGCCAGCGTCAGCGTCGCGGTACTCGGATTACCGGCATCGACCGTGCTCGGCGCAAAGATCTTGCTGACGGTCGGCGGTGCCGAGGCGCCGCAGCCGGCAAAGCTGGAAATTGCCGATGCGCGTGCGCCAGTTGAACGAACCGTTCGTCTGCAATGTATTCGTTGGTGTACCAGAAGGTGCAGTCGTCGACCGGGTCGACGGTGATGTCGCTGTAGTCGCCCCAGCGGTTGAGGCCGCCATTCTGACTGCCGGTGCCGTCGAACAGATGCGCCTCGCCCTGCCCGAGCGTGCCGGCCGGATCGCTGACGAGGCGACCCGCATAGCGGATCTGCGGGTTGATGCTCGCGCTCGAAGCGCTGAAGCCAAGCGCCAGATTTCCCGCGCCGTCCATTGCGGCACTGCCCAGCCAGCGCCAGGTCGTGTCGGGCTGATAGGTGCTTTCCTGGAAGACCGTCGGCGAGCTGGTGACGTTGCGCAGTTCGAACCAGCGGATACCGGTGACGCCACCGGACGACACCGTCCAGTTGCCCACCAGCGCTTCGTGGTCGCCGAAGTTGCGATAGGCCAGGCGGAACATCAGGCGATCGGCCATGACCGTCGAGGCCGTTGCCGCCGGAGTTGAGCTGCGGCACACACGAGCGCCCGCCGGTGCAGGCCTGGGTACAGCCGGCCGTTGCCGGAGCGCCGAGCATGTTGAAGGTCGAATTGGCCGGTGTCGTGAAGTCCGCGTGGAAGCCATAGACCCGATACGTCGTGTTGGGTGTCTCGAGGAACGGATTCGGTGCGCCTACCGGCGGCAACGTCGAACCGTCGAGATCGGCCGGCAGGAGCGGATTGTGGGTGTTGCCGAGATTGCCGGTGGTGATGAAGGTCGCCGGATTGCCCGCGAGCATCGCGGTGCGATCGAACGCGAATGGCTGCGGACCGAGATAGGACGGTGCCCGCCGAGTTGAACACGTTCATCGACATGTAGTACGCATCCGGCCACACGCCGAGATGCGGATAGTCGAAGAAGTTGGTGCCGAGATGGAAACCGTAGCGGTTGTAGGTGCCGGTCGCGTCGCTGGTGGTCGACACCGCAACGCATTCGTCGGTCGGTGTGCCGCTTCCTGCAAACTGGCTGATGACCCAGCGGTTGGCCAGCTGGTCGTACAGCACGACCGGGTCGCCATCGCCGTTGTTCTGGCAGACGCCGCCGAAACCGGTCCACAGCGATGTGATGGCAACCGGACCCATCACCGAATTGCCGCTGCTCTTGTCGAATACCTGCACGCCTTCGTTGACCATCTGCACGAATTGCGTGGCGCCCACTTCGCCATCGGTATCCGGTGGCGCGCAGTTGCAACCCACGCCAGGAAAGTCGATGCCCTCGAAATTGAGAATCGGGCTCGGAATCAGCGGCGTCGGCGCCGCGGTGTTCTGGACGACCGGGTCGGGACTGTCGACATGGTTACGGGGCACGGGCGGATTTTCCGGACCTTCGTGCGCGGCTTCGGATTCCTCGCCTTTGCCGACGTAGGGCTGCTGCATCAATGACAGCGGCGCCGATATATCGTTCTTGTACGAATGGACGACCTGCACGTGGCTTTGCGCGGAATTCGCCGGTTGCTGGGCAAAGGCCGATGCGCTCGCAAACAGCACGAACGCGGCAAACGAAGCCGCAAGATGCTTCATCACTTTCATGGAAGATATCCCCGTTTCAAGATCAAGCTTGCTGGCAACAGCGCCATACTCAGGACGCCATGTTGGTATGCGTGATGTTCGATTGAGCCCGAAACTCGGCGATCGAAGTAGCTTCGCCTGTAGGTGGCGAAGGACCCTCGCGGGACCGACCGTGGGTTCAGCCTCAAGGCGGATCGTGAACCCATGCGCCGGTGAAGTCAACGCTACCCGCCCGTTGCGGGGTCACACTTTCAGTCGATAACCGGTCTTGAAGATCCACCGCACCGCAACCAGGCACAACAGCAAGAACATCATGGTCATGCCGATGCTGATCGGCACGCTGACATCGGCGACGCCGTAGAAACTCCAGCGGAATCCGCTGATCAGATACACCACCGGATTGAACAACGTGATCTTCTGCCACAGCGGCGGCAGCATCTTGATCGAATAGAAGCTGCCGCCGAGGAATGTCAGCGGCGTCACGATCAGAAGCGGCACCAGTTGCAGCTTTTCGAAGCCATCGGCCCAGATGCCGATGATGAAACCGAACAGGCTGAAGGTCAGCGAGGTCAGCACGAGGAATGTGATCATCCACCAAGGATGCGAGATGTCGAACGCGACGAATACACGCGCGGTGACGAGAATGATCAGACCGAGAATGAGCGACTTGCTCGCGGCCGCGCCGACGTAGCCCAGGACGATTTCCAGCACCGAAACCGGCGCCGACAGGATCTCGTAGATCGTGCCCGAGAACTTGGGAAAAAAGATCCCGAACGATGCATTGGAGATGCTCTCTGTCAACAACGACAGCATGATCAGGCCCGGCACGATGAAGGCGCCGTAGCTGACCCCGTTGATCGCAGTCATGCGCGAGCCGATCGCGGTGCCGAACACGACGAAATAGAGCGATGTCGAAAGGACCGGCGAGACAATACTTTGCAGCAACGTGCGCCAGGTACGATGCATCTCGAACAGGTAGATCGCGCGGATCGCATGGACGTTCATCGGCGCTCCCGAACCAGACTGACGAAGATGTCCTCTAGCGAACTCTGACTGGTATTGAGATCCTTGAAGTCGATGCCGAGATCACCGAGGCGTTTCAGCAGGGCCGCAATGCGCGTCTGCTCGCTCTGCGCGTCGAACGTGTAGATGAGATCCTTGCCTTCGTTGGTCAACTCGAGTTGGTACGCGCCCAGCGAATCCGGCACCGATTCGAGCGGATTTTGCAGATGCAGGGTCAACTGTTTCTTGCCGAGCTTGGCCATCAGCTCGGTCTTGCCCTCGACCAGAATCAATTCGCCCTTGCTGATCACGCCGATGCGATCGGCCATCTCCTCGGCTTCCTCGATGTAGTGCGTGGTCAGGATGATGGTCACGCCGGTCGCGCGCAGCGAGCGCACCATCTCCCACATGTCGCGGCGCAGCTCGACATCGACTCCGGCTGTGGGTTCGTCGAGGAACAGGATCGCGGGTTCGTGCGACAGCGCCTTGGCGATCATCACGCGGCGCTTCATGCCGCCCGACAACGTGATGATCTTCGAATCCTTCTTGTCCCACAGCGACAAGTCCCGGAGCACCTTTTCGACATGGGATGGATTGGGCGGCTTGCCGAACAGGCCGCGGCTGAAACTCACTGTCGCCCATACCGATTCGAACGCATCGGTGGACAACTCCTGCGGCACCAGGCCGATACGCGAACGCGCCGCGCGATAGTCGCTGACGACATCATGACCATCGGCTGTTATCTTGCCTGAACTCGGATTGACGATTCCGCAGACGATGCCGATCAGCGTGGTCTTGCCTGCTCCATTGGGGCCGAGCAACGCGAAGATTTCGCCACGATGAATTTCCAGATTGATGTTCTTGAGCGCTGCGAAGCCCGATGCATAGGTCTTGTCGAGACCGGTAATGGAAATGACGGGTGGCAAGGCAACTCCTGCACGGGAATCGGTGGGCGCATCGCGCAGCACGGTGTAGGTCGACCATGCCCGCGGCGCGCAAGTGTAGCGGATAGCTGAACACCCGTTGCTCGTTCCCTACAGCCTGAATCGCGGTCCGCTGCGTGGCCCCGATCGACACGTTTCCAAACGGGCGCGGCCGTGCCGCTATTCGAGCAACGTTGGGCAAATTCCGAAGCCAGGCGCAGCGCGCACCCGCAGCGCGACCATCCAACCTTGCGTTTTGTGCGACAGTCATCGAAGAATGCCCGCTCGGTTTTCGATTGACTTCGGGGAGATGCACGCATGTTTGGACGCCTGTTCCTGCTTTCGTTCGCCACACTCGTCAGTTGCGCTGCACTGGCGACGCCGGCATCCGGTCCATCGCGCTTCCTGACCGGCACCGATCTGTTCAATCTCGAAGTCGCATCCGATCCCGAGATTGCGCCGGACGGCAAATCAATTGCCTACGTGCGTCGCTCCAACGACGTCATGAGCGATCGTGCACGCGCGGCAATCTGGTTGATCGACGTCGCAAGCGGCAAGCAGATGCCTCTGGTCACCGGCCCCGGTTCGCATGGCCAGCCGCGCTGGTCTCCGGACGGCAGGAAACTTGCGTACATATCCAGCAGTGACGGCGGCGGCGCGCAACTCTTCGTACGCTGGATGGCGAATGGCGTCACCGCACGTATCACGGGACTGCCGCAAACACCCCACGGCATCGCATGGTCGCCGGATGGCACCCGCATCGCTTATTCGATGCTGGTGCCGGATGCGCCAATGAAACTCGGAACCGCTCCCGCAAAACCCGAAGGCGCGAAATGGGCAGCACCACTCGAGGTGATCGACTCGGTCGTGTACCGCACCGATGATGAAGGCTATGCCAAACCCGGCTACGATCAGATTTTCTGGATTTCCGCGGAGGGTGGCGCGCCGACGCAACTGACCTTTGGCGCACGCAATGCGGGCGGTCAGCTGTCGTGGTCGCCGGACGGGCAATCGGTATTTTTCAGCGCAAACCTCGGGCCCGACTGGCAACGCGAACCAGTGGACACCGAAGTTCACGAGGTTTCGCTCGCCGACCGCAGCGTGCGCACGCTGACGCATCGCAAGGGGCCGGACAATTCTCCCGCGGTGTCGCCCGACGGCAAACTGATCGCTTACGTCGGTTTCGACGACAAGTACCTCGGCTACCAGAACCGGCGCCTGTCGGTGATGAACCGCGACGGCAGCCATTCGCATGTCCTGACCGCAACACTCGATCGCAGCGTCGGCGATCCGGTCTGGGCCGCCGACGGCCGCTCGATCTATGTCGAGTACGAAGAGCACGGCGGCGTGCGCGTTGCGCGCGTGGGCCTCGATGGATCGATCAAGACCGTGGCCGAAAATCTCACCGGCGACGAGCTGGATCGCCCTTACTCCGGCGGTGATTTCAGTGTCGCGCGAGATGGCACGCTTGCGATCACCAGCGGCACCGTCGAGCGCCCCTCGGACGTGCGTCTCGTGCGTGGCGCCAAGGTACGCCGGTTGACGCACCTCAACGACGACCTGCTCAAGGGAAAGATGCTCGGCAAGGTGCAGAATCTGGAGGTCAACGGTTTCGAGCAATTGCCGATCGATGCGTGGCTGGTGACGCCACCCGATTTCGACAGTGCGCACAAGTACCCGTTGATTCTCGAAATTCACGGCGGCCCATTCGCCGCCTACGGGCCGGGTTTCTCGACCGACGATCAGCTTTACGCTGCGGCCGGCTATGTCGTGCTGTATGCCAATCCACGCGGCTCGACCGGCTATGGCGAGGCTTTCGCGAACAAGATCGACAAGGCCTACCCGGGACACGACTACGACGATCTCATGAGCGCAGTCGATGCGACGATCGAGAAGGGTTTCGTCGATCCACGCGAGCTGTTCGTCACCGGCGGCTCCGGCGGTGGCGTACTGACCGCATGGATCGTCGGCAAGACCGATCGCTTCCGTGCAGCGGCAGCGCAGAAGCCCGTGATCGACTGGGCGAGCTTCGTGTTGACATCCGATCACACGCCGTTTTTCTCGCGTTACTGGTTCGGCAAATATCCGTGGCAAGACCCGCAGGGCTACTGGGCGCGCTCGCCACTGTCGCTGGTCGGCAACGTCAAGACACCTACTCTCGTGATTGTCGGCAGCAAGGACTACCGCACGCCCGACAGCGAAGCCGAGCAGTATTATTCCGCGTTGCAGCTGCGCAGCATCCCGACCGCGCTGATCAAGGTCCCTGGCGCGAATCACGGCGGACTCGCGGCGCGGCCCTCGCAGTCGGCGGCAAAAGCCTCGGCGATCCTCGCCTGGTTCGCGCGCTATCGCGACGGGATTTCCGCGCCGGTTGTTCCGGCTGCTCCGATGCCTGGCACGTGACGGCAAGCACCGCGGTCCAGAATGGAGCACTGCGACAAGCACGATCTCCGGGCATTGCGTCGGTGCGCCATCGGTCCCACACTTGGGCTTGCGTCGCATGAGGAAAACGACCGATGAATAACCCGAGCATGCTCAAGCGCAGTTTCGGAACGGTCGCCGACATTTCCTCGGATCGACGCCGCCGCAGGCGCGTGCACGCGCATGAAGGCGCACGGATTCTGCTGATCGAGGATTCGGTGACCGTCACTGCCGTGTTGCAGCGCATGTTGCGGCAGAATCGGTATGTCACCATGACCGTGGCTGCGGCAGAGGATGGGGTCGAACTGGCGCGCCGCATTCGGCCGGACTTGATTTTCCTCGACGTCGTGCTGCCTGGAATGGACGGATTCGCCGCCGCGAGCGTTCTGCGCCACGACCCGATCACCTGCGCGATTCCGGTCGTGCTGATGAGCAGCAGCGAACGCGTGACGCAGCAGGTCAATGCCGGAAATTTCGAGGCCGACGGTTTCATGAGAAAACCATTTTCACGGCTGGACTTGTTTTCACTGATCGAGCGCATGTTCTGCGCAAATCGTGCTCCGGCGAACGCTGCCGCGGCCGCGCGGCATGACGTCTTGCAAACCGCCTGATACCTTCGACTTTCGCAATCCAGCGATCTGCGGCGCAAGCCCGGATCGATCACGGACTTGTCACGCCCTCGCATGCCGCATCCCGTCCAAGCAGCCGAACAATCCGAACTGAAACGCAGTTTCCTCGGCGTGTTCCGCTACAGCCGGCGCGCGCTGGAGCTGGTATGGAGCACCAGCAGGACGTTGACCGTTTCGCTCGCCCTGATCACGCTCATCGCCGGCCTGTTGCCGGCCGGGGTGGCGTGGGTCGGGGCGCAGATCGTCGACGCGGTAGTGACCGGTGCGCAAGCGATGCGCTCGACCGGTCACGCGCAGCTGATGCCGCTGTTCGAGTGGGTTGCGCTCGAAGGCGCTCTGGTCGCCGCACTCGCCGGTGCGCAGCGTGGCCTGTCCTTGTGCCAGTCGCTGTTGCGCGCGCAACTCGGCCAGCGCGTCAACGTGATGATCCTCGAGAAAGCGCTGACGCTCGAACTCGCGCACTTCGAGGATTCGGAGTTCTACGACAAGTTGACGCGCGCGCGCCGCGAAGCATCGAGCCGACCTTTGTCGCTGGTCACGCGTACCTTCGGCCTCGGCCAGAATCTCATTTCGCTGATCAGCTACGGCAGTCTGCTGTTCCGTTTTTCGCCGTGGGCCGTTGCGGTACTGCTGCTGGCGGGCTTGCCAGCGTTTCTCGCGGAGACGCGTTTTTCCGGCGATGCGTTTCGCCTTTTCCGCTGGCGTTCGCCGGAAACGCGCATGCAGATGTATCTCGAAACCGTGCTCGCTCGGGAGGATCACGCCAAGGAAGTCAAGCTGTTCGGGCTGGGCCCGCTGCTGCTGGATCGCTACCGCGCCATATTCCGCACGCTCTACAGCGCAGACCGCGATCTGGCCGTTCGCCGCGACAGTTGGGGCTTCGGCCTCGGACTGATAGGCACCGTCGCACTGTACGGAGCCTACGGCTGGATCGGCGTGACTGCGATTGCCGGCCGCATCACCCTCGGCCAGATGACCATGTACATGATGCTGTTCCGCCAGGGACAGGCGGCGGTCTCGGCGATGTTGTCCGCGATCGGCGGCATGTACGAGGACAATTTGTACCTGTCCACTCTATATGAGTATCTGGAAACAGCCGTGCCACTCGCACCGGGCATTGCGCAACTGGGTGCGCGCCCGGACGACGGCATCCGCTTCGAGCACGTGACATTCACCTACCCCGGCGCCGACGAGCCGGCTCTGCACGATATCGACCTGCATATCCGTCCCGGCGAATCACTCGCGCTGGTAGGTCAGAACGGTTCCGGCAAAACCACGCTGATCAAGCTGCTGACGCGACTCTACACGCCCGACAGCGGACGTATCGTGCTCGATGGAACCGATCTCGCCGACTGGGACGAGGCGACGCTGCGCCAGCGCATCGGTGTGATTTTCCAGGATTTTGCCCGTTACCAGATGCGCGTCGGCGAAAATGTCGGCGCGGGCGACGTGAACCACTTCGAGGACCAGGTGCGGTGGCGCGAAGCCAGCGACAAGGGCATGGCCACGCAATTCATCGAGGCACTGCCTGCGGGCTTCGATACCCAGCTCGGGAAGTGGTTTCGCGACGGTCGCGAGCTGTCCGGCGGCCAATGGCAAAAGATCGCGTTGGCGCGCGCCTTCATGCGCTCACGCGCGGACATCCTGGTTCTGGATGAACCGACTGCCGCAATGGATGCCGAGGCCGAAGCGCTGATTTTCGAGCATTTTCGCGAACTCGCCGGCAACCGCATCGTGATCCTGATTTCGCACCGCTTCTCCACCGTGCGCATGGCCGACCAGATCATCGTGATCCAGGACGGACGCATCGTCGAGCACGGCAGCCATGAGAAGCTCATGGCCGAGCGCGGCCACTATGCGCATCTGTTTTCGCTGCAGGCAGAGGGCTACCGCTGACTGCATTCGCCTTGAACCTCGATTGCAAGACGGCTTGCGCGCATAGCTTGCGCAGCCAAGCGAAGTCGAAGCGCTGGGCAACAAGGAGCGATGCAAACTCCGGTTGGCGAAGCGTCTCGATCAGAGCGTGAGATCGAACGCGTCGGCGTCCATCCACGCGGGGAAACGTTCGCGATGCGCGGCGAGTGCGGCCATGTCCAACGTGACCGTCGCCACCTGTTCCTGCGCACCGAATTCGACCAGCGGCCGGCCGAGAAAATCGAGTGCCGCACTGTCGCCGGCGTAGGCAATCGCGTTGCCATCCGTGCCGCTGCGGTTGACGCCGACGCAATAGGCAAGGTTCTCTATCGCGCGCGCGCGCAGCAGGGTTCGCCATGCTTCGCGGCGCGGGCTGGGCCAGTTCGCGACGACCAGCGCGAGATCATAATCGACGCAATCGGTGAGGCGATCGTGGCGATTGCGCATCCATACCGGAAAGCGCAGGTCGTAACACACCAAGGGGCAGATGCGCCAACCCGCAAGTTCCACGACCAGCCGCTGCCGGCCACTCGCGAAGCGTTCGTGTTCGCGCGCCATTCGAAACAGGTGCCGCTTGTCGTAATGTGCATGGCTTCCGTCCGGGCGCATCCAGACCAGCCGATTGACGCAGCGATCGCCACCGGCACTTACAATCAAGCTGCCCGTGATCACGGCATCGATCTCGCCGGCGAGCGTGCGCAACCATTCCATGCCTTTGCCGTCCATGGTTTCCGCATTGGCATCGGTGTCGTTGGTGAATCCCGAAAGGAACATTTCGGGAAGGACGACAAGGTCGGTCGATTGTTTCAGCGGGCGAACCAGCGCTTCGTAATACGCGCGATTCGCGGTCGCGTCGTGCCAGCGCGTGGCACCCTGGACGAGGGAAACGCGCAAGGGCCGCGGTGTCGTCGCGCTATCACTCACAGCGCGCAAAGTCGTTCTGCCGCGCGGGCCAGCGTTGCATCGTCCTTGGCGAAACACAGGCGAATCAATTTCATTCCGGCAGGCGGCGCTTCATAGAACGCCGACAGCGGGATCGCGGCGACACCGCCCTTCTCCGTCAGCCATTCGCAGAACTCGAGATCGCCGGCTTCGCTCAAGGCCGAATAGTCGACAACCTGGAAGTACGATCCGGACACTTTGCGCAAACCGAATCGCGATTCGGCAAGGAGCTTCTGGAACGTATCGCGCTTGGCCTGATAGAAAGCGCCCAGTTCCAGATAATGTTGCGGATCGGCGGCAAGAGTTTCGGCGAGCGCCCATTGCGCCGGGGTGAAGGTGCAGAACGTGAGGTACTGATGCACCTTGCGAAACTCGGCGGAAAGCGCCGGCGGCGCAACGCAGTAGCCGACTTTCCAGCCGGTGCAATGGTAGGTCTTGCCGAAAGAGCTCACCACGAAACTGCGTTCGGCCAGTTCCGGCCGGCGCAACACGCTTTGGTGCAGCGCGCCGTCGAACACGATGTGCTCGTAGACTTCGTCCGACAGCACGAGAATATCGGTGTCGCGCGTGATCTCGGCCAGTGCGTCGAGATCGGACTCGTCAAAAATCGATCCACATGGATTGTGCGGCGTGTTGATGAGGATCAGCCTTGTCTTCGCGCTGATCGCATCCTTTACGCGCTGCCAGTCCGGCTTGAAATCGCCCGGATCGAGCGATACGTGGACTGCCCGACCGCCAGCAAGCACCACCGCCGGATCGTAGCAGTCGTAGCATGGATCGAGCACGATCGCCTCGTCGCCTGCGCGGACCACCGCGGCAATCGCCGCAAACAAGGCTTCGGTTGCGCCGGAGGTCACCGTGATGTCGGTATCCATGTCAACCTTGCGACCGTACAGGGCCTCGGTTTTCCGCGCGATCTGTTCCCGAAGCGCCGGCACGCCCGGCATCGGCGCGTACTGGTTCTTGCCGGAATTCATTGCCGCGGTCAGTGCGTCGCGCAGCGCCTGGGGTCCGTCGAAGTCAGGAAACCCCTGCCCCAGATTCACGGCCTTGTGCTTCAAGGCAAGCTGACTCATCACCGTGAAAATGGTGGTGCCGACTTTCGGCAATTTGCTCTGGATGTGCATGTTGTCCCGGCGTTCGGATGGCCAAATCGTGGCGATGGTAGCACGCGTCCCACGCGCCGGCGGCACGCGAAAATGGCGTAGGTGCCGGATCAGCGCACCCATCGCGGGCCGCTCCACGCCGGTTCGTGGAGCGATCCGATCTTCGCCGCGAACTACGACGCGGATTCGGTGGCGTGCGAAGCGTCCATCAGCACACGATTCACACGCTGGATGAACTCGCCCGGATCATCCAGCTGGGCGCCGCTCGCTATGCGAGCCTCCTCGTACAACAACAGGCCGAGATCGCCGGCATGCGCCGCGTCATCGTCCTCGCTGAAACGTTGCAGCAACGGATGGTCCGGATTGATTTCAAGGACCGGTTTGGATGACGGCGCATCGTGTCCAGCCTCCTTGAGCAGGCGCTGCACGTGCAACGCCATGTCGTATTCGTCGAGGACCAGGCAACTCGGCGAATCGGTCAACCTCTGGCTGATGCGCACTTCGCGCACGCGCTCGCCGAGCACGTTTTTCAGCTTGTCGATCAGGGCCTGGTGTTCGGGGCCGGGTTTTTCTTCCGCTCCGGCATCCTTGCCGTCGCTTTTGCCCAGATCGAGTTCGCCTTTGGCCACGTGGCGGAATTTCTTGCCGGCATATTCATGCAGGTAGCCGGCCATCCATTCATCAATGCGGTCGCCCAGAAGCAGGACCTCGATGTCGCGCGCCTTGAGCGCTTCGATCTGCGGGCTGCTGCGCGCGGCTGCCCAGGAATCGGCCGTGATGAAAAAGATCGCATCCTGCCCCGCCTGCATTCGACCCACATAGTCGTCAAGGGACACGGTCTTGCCCGGCCCGTCGGACTTGGTCGAAGCAAAACGCAACAGTTTGGCGATGCGTTCGCGGTTCGCCGCATCCTCGGCCAGGCCTTCCTTCAGCACATTGCCGAATGCGTCGATGAACGTCTGGTATTTGGCCGGTTCGTTCTTCGCGAGATTTTCGAGCAGATCGAGAACCCGCTTGACGCAGCCGCTTCGAACCTGGGCGAGCAGGCGGTTTTCCTGCAGCAGCTCGCGGCTCACGTTCAACGGCAGATCGTCCGAATCGACCACGCCGCGCACGAAACGCAAATAAGCCGGCAGCAGTTGTTCACTCGCGTCCATGACGAACACGCGGCGGATGTACAGCTTCAGTCCCGGAGCGGTCGTCATGTCCGGTGAACATGGCATCGAACGGAGGCTTGGACGGAATGAACAGCAGCAGTGTGTAGCTCTGCTTGCCCTCGATGCGATTATGAGTCCACGCGAGTGCGTCGTTGAAATCGTGCGTGAGCGACTTGTAGAACGCCTGGTACTCCGCGTCGTCCAAATCATTTTTCGGACGTGTCCAGAGTGCCGACGCATGATTGACCGTCTCCATCACATCGGTCGGCTTGCCTTCCTCCATTTTCGGGAGGCGAATCGGGAATGCGACGTGGTCGGAATAGCGCCCGATCAATTCGCGCAGTTTCCAGCCCTCGAGAAACTCGCCTTCATCGCTCTTGAGATGGAGCGTAACCGACGTGCCGCGATCCGGCACATCCATGGATTCGAGCGTGTATTCGCCCGCGCCATCAGACTCCCAGCGCACGCCTGCGTCAGCTGCCGCGCCAGCGCGGCGCGAAACCAGCGTCACCTTGTCGGCGACAATGAACGCCGAATAGAATCCGACGCCGAATTGGCCGATCAGCTGCGTATCGCTGCGCGCATCGCCGCTGAGCGCTTCGAGAAAGCGGCGCGTGCCGGAGCGCGCGATCGTTCCGATGTTCTCGACGACTTCATCGCGGCTCATGCCTATGCCGTTGTCGCGCACAGTCAGCGTGCGCGCATCCTTGTCGTAGCGGATATCGATATGCAGGTCGGCGTCGTCGCCGGTCAGCGCGGGCTCGGACAACGCCGCAAATCGCAGCTTGTCGCAAGCATCGGAGGCGTTGGAAATCAACTCGCGCAAGAAGATTTCCTTGTGCGAGTAAAGCGAATGGGTCACCAGGTGCAGGACCTGGGCGACCTCGGCTTCGAACTTGCGGGTTTCGCTGGTTGCGCTCATATGGGACACCGTGAAATTTAACCTCGGGCGTTAATGCGGCCCGTCACGGCGAATTTCAACACGCAGCGCGCAAAAAACAGGACGGTCACCTTGCGGTAACCGCCCTGCGACGAGGAGCACAGACGCGACTCGATGCTCCAAGACTTGCTTTCGTTTTAGGCCGATTCGGCTGCGGCGCTCGCTTCGGCCTTGGCCTTCGCGCGTGCCGTGGCGGCCGCGGCGAGATCCTCCTTGATGCGTGCCTTCTTGCCTTCCAGACCACGCAGGTAATACAGCTTGGCGCCGCGCACCTTGCCGCGGCGCTTGACCACGAGCGAGTCAATGATTGCGCTGTGCGACTGGAATACGCGCTCGACGCCGGTGCCATGCGAAATCTTGCGCACGGTGAACGCCGAGTTCAGACCGGCGTTCTTCTTGGCGATGCATACGCCTTCATAAGCCTGCACGCGCTCGCGATTGCCTTCCTTCACCTTGACGTTGACGATGACGGTGTCGCCGGGTCCGAACTGCGGCAATGTCCGTGTCATCTGCGCGGCTTCGAATTGTTCGATCAGATTCATTTTTCACCAGATGCCTTTGATTGTTCTTTTGGCGCGGCAAGCGATTCCTTGCGTTCCGCGTGCTCGCGTTTAAATTCTTCCAGCAGCAAGCGTGCCTCGTCGTCCAGCTCCGCGTTGGCAAGCAGATCGGGCCGCCGCAACCAGGTCCGCCCCACCGACTGCTTCAGGCGCCAGCGGCGGATCGCCGCATGATCGCCAGACAGCAGCACCGCGGGCACATCGCCCCAGGCATCGCGCTCGGGCCGCGTGTAATGCGGGCAATCGAGCAGGCCGTTGGAAAACGAATCCTGCTCGGCCGATTGCGCATCGTTCAACGCGCCTTCCTGCAAACGCCCGACGGCATCGATCAGCACCGCCGCAGCCAACTCTCCACCCGACAGGACGTAATCCCCGATCGACACTTCCTCGTCGATCGCATGCTCTATCAGGCGTTCATCCACACCTTCATAGCGTCCACACAGCAGGACCAGTCGGTCCATGCGTGCGAATTCGGCCACCCTTGCCTGCGTAAGCCGCGTTCCCTGCGGACTCATGTAAAGCGTCGTCGACGGCCCCGCCGTGGCGTCCACCCTGGCGAGCGCAGCACGCAACGGATCAACCATCATCACCATGCCAGGTCCGCCGCCGTAGGTCCGGTCATCGACCGTGCGGTAGCGATCTTCGGCAAAGTCGCGCGGATTCCATGCAACGATCCGAAGCAATCCGCGATCCTGCGCCCTGCCGACCACGCCCACCCGGGCCGCGGCCTCGATCCATTCGGGAAACAGCGTGATGACGTCGATGCGCATCGCGTTATTCCCTTTTGCGTTCGTCCTTGATTGCGAAAATCAGGAAGCGGACATCCTTTCCGCACTTTTCAATTCTCACTAGAAATCCGCGTCCCAGTCGACCTCCACGCGGGCGGCATCCATATCCACCCGGGTAACAAACGTCCCGATCACGAACGGGATGAGGCGTTGGCGCCCGGCACCGCTTACCACCATCACGTCATTGGCTCCGGTCGCGATCAAATGCGAAATGCGACCGAGAGTTTCTCCATCAACGTTGACCACTTCGAGGCCTTCGAGATCGGCCCAGTAATACTCGTCTTTGCCAGCGAGCGCGGGCAGCGCCGAACGCCGAACCCATATCTCGCTGCCGATCAACGCCGCCGCGGCGCCGCGATCCGCGATACCCGGCAGCGCCGCAACCAGCCCGTTGCCCTGCGCCCGCCCGCGACAACCATCGATCTCGCGTTCGTCCGACGGCGATACCAGCAACCACGGCTGATACCGGAAAATCTGCGTCCTCGGCTCGGTCCAGGAATCGATCCTTACCCAACCCTTGACGCCATAAAGACCGCTTACCTTGCCGAGAAGTACCCGGCGCTCCACACCGCCTTCGGCAGACGACGGTTGCTGCGCGGCACTCAAGCCGCCTGATTCGCCGCTTCCTGCCTGGATGCCTCCTTGTACAGCGAGCGGACCTTTTCGGTCGGCATCGCACCTTTCTCGATCCACTGCCTGACCCGCGCCGTATCGAGCTGCAGGCGTACTTCCTTGCCTGCCGCGATCGGATTGAAGAAACCGACGCGCTCGATGTTGCGACCATCGCGCGCGGCGCGCTGGTCGGCAACGACCACGTGATAGAACGGGCGTTTCTTGGCCCCGGCGCGGGACAAACGAATCCTTACCATCGTATCTCTCTGAATATGCTGGAAATTCGTGACGAACGGCGCGGTGAGCCGCGGGTCCGTCCGAGCGAGCCGCGCATTGTAGCTCAAACCGCGGGAAATGAAAGGGTGGGACGCCGGCCAGAGCCGTCCGAAGGGGCTTGTCAGCGCGGCGGAACGAAGCCGCCCCCCATGCCACGCATGGCGCCCTTCATGTGGCGCATGACGCCTTTCATGCCGCCACTGCCGAGTTTTGACATCATCTTCTCCATCTGCTGGTACTGCTTGAGCAGACGATTGACATCGGCCGGCTGGGTACCCGAACCCGTCGCGACGCGACGCTTGCGCGAGCCGTTCAGCAGATTCGGATGGCGGCGTTCCTTTCGGGTCATGGAATTGATTATTGCGACCATCCGATGAATCTCGCGATCGTTGACCTTGGACTTGACCTGATCAGACAGATTCATGCCGCCAGGCAGCTTTTCCACCAACGAGGCCATGCCACCCATCTTGGTCATCTGCTCAAGCTGATCGCGCATGTCGTCCAGATCGAAGCGTTTGCCCTTGCTGACCTTTTCAGCCAGCTTGCGCGCCTTGTCCTGATCGACGTCCCGTTCGACCTGCTCGACCAGCGACAGCACATCGCCCATGCCGAGAATGCGCTGGGCCACGCGATCGGGATGGAAAGGTTCGAGTGCATCGGTCTTTTCGCCCACGCCGAGAAACTTGATCGGGCGGCCCGTGATATAACGAACCGACAACGCCGCGCCACCCCGCGCATCCCCATCGGTCTTGGTCAGGATCGTGCCTGTCAACGTCAGCGCGTCGGCAAATGCCTTGGCCGTGTTGGCCGCGTCCTGGCCGGTCATCGAATCGACCACAAACAGGGTTTCCACCGGATCGAGTGCCGCATGCAGCGCCTTTATTTCGGCCATCATGCCCTCGTCGATGTGCAGGCGGCCCGCGGTATCCACCAGGAGCACATCGACGAACTGACGCCTCGCGGCATCCACAGCCGACCTTGCGATCGCGACCGGTTCCTGATCACCGCTTGAGGAGTGGAACAGCGCTCCAACCTGGTTCGCCAGCACGCGCAGCTGCTCGATCGCAGCCGGGCGATACACGTCGCAGCTGACCACCATGACCTTCTTCTTGCGTCGTTCGCGCAGGAAGCGCGCAAGCTTGGCCACGGTGGTGGTCTTGCCCGCGCCTTGCAAACCGGCCATCAGGACGATCGCCGGTGGGGCTGCGGCAAGATTCAGGTCCGCATTGGCCGAGCCCATCAACGCGGTCAACTCGTCGCGCACGACCTTGATCAAAGCCTGACCCGGAGTCAGGCTCTTGAGCACTTCCTGCCCGATCGCGCGTACCTGCACCCGCTGCACCAGAGCCTGCACGACAGGCAACGCGACATCGGCTTCGAGCAGCGCGATGCGCACTTCGCGCAGCGACTCTCGAATATTGGCTTCGGTCAGCCGACCGCGACCGCGCACGCGCTCGACTGTCGTCGACAGCCGCTGGCTCAGGGATTCGAACATCAGGCCAATACAAGATTTCGAAGGAGCCCAAGTATAACCAAGGCGGCAATCGGCCAGTTGCTTGCTGGCGCGTTGATCGAATCGGCATGTCGCCGACCGCTCGTATCAGAAGCGCGGTGGAACCGAGATGACGTCCACCCAATTCCTCGCGTGATCGCCTGCGCCGGGCTTCGCGGAACGCGGCCTGCGCCAGCTCATTCCGAACGCAGCGCCTCGAGGGGGTCCATTCTCAATGCGCGCCATGCAGGCACCGTACTGCCCACGAGCGAGCTGACGAGGAACAGCAGCAGGACACTGATCGACGACAGCACATCACGCGAGTCGGTGCCATAGACGAAATGGTTCATTGCCGGCGCGGCCAGCATGTAGACGACCAGACCAATGGCCATGCCGCATGCGGTGGCGCGGATCGACCGGCCGAGTATCGTGCGTAGCACGTGGTAAGGGAGAGCGCCCACGGCTACACGCACCGCAATCTCGCTCCGGCGATTCTGTACCTCGAACGCGATGAGTCCAATCTGGCCGGAAAGAGCGAGCAGGCCGGCCAGCAGGGCCAGCATCGACGTGAGTCCGAATGCGAATCGTTGCGGTGCGAGCAATCCCTCCATGCGCTGCCCGGCGCTGCTTTCGTCATACGGCACGGCATCCGGCGCCACAGCCCAGATGGCATCGCGCATCGGTTGCAGGAGCAACGAAGGATCGCCGTTTGTGCGCGCGCTCAAGGTAAGTGAGGAGAATGGCGTTTGGGTAAGCGGAGGATGCAATTGCGGCTCGGCCGGCCGCGTAATGCCATCGTTGCGCACGTCCCCCACGACGCCGACGACCTCACGCCACGTATGCCAGAAGCGAATTCGCCTGCCGACCGGATTCTGGCCTGGAAAATACTTGCGTGCGGCGGCCTGATTGATCAGCAGCACCGGAGGCGAGTCCGCGCGGTCTGCGGATTCGAGGTCACGCCCGGACAACAATGGAATGCCAAGCGTCTTCAGCGCACCCGGGCTTATCGCATTCAATTCGATTTCCTCGTGCGCACTGCTCGGAGTGCGCCCCTCCACCTCGAAGGTGGTGGTCCAGGCCGGCGCCATCGGGGCGTGGTGCGTGAGGGCAACCGAATGCGCACCCGGAATGGCCTTTGCCTGCTCAAGCAGTGCGGTCATGAATCGATTCACCGCCGGCCAACGCGGATATTGGTCGAGCGGCGGCATCGGATAAGTGGACGCGGGCAGGCTCAGGGAGACTGTGGCGAGTCCTTCGCTGCGAATGCCGGGTTGGATGTTCGCTGCATTCACGTAACTGCGCAGCAGAACCCCCAGCGACAGCAGCATCATGATGGCTACGGCGACCTGCGCGCCGACCAGGATACGCCGTGCGGACTCACCTCCGACCGAAGTCGAACCGCGCGCATTTCCGAGGGCGCGACCGGGCACCACTCGCGAATACAACCACGCCGGTACGATCCCGGCCAGAACTGCCGACAGTATCGACACGATCACGGCAAATGCCGCGGCTGGAAGATCGATTCGCCATCGCCCAGGTATGAGCGCCGGCAGCGGATTGAGGGCAGATACCAGATGCAAGGCTGCGTAAGCCAATGCGAGTCCGCAGATCCCTCCCAGCAACGCAGGCGCCGCGCTCTGCGCGGCCAGCTGGGTCAGCAGGCGTGCTCGTCCCGCGCCCAAGCTACTGCGCAATGCGAGTTCGCGCTCGCGCGCTGCCGTTTTTGCCAGCAACAGCATGGCCGCGTTGCAGCAGGTCAACAGCAACAGAATGCCAACACCGACTCCAAGCATCGTCAGCGGCCGTTCGACGTCACGCAGCAAGAACGCGTGCATGCCGACAACCCTGGCGCTGCGCCCGACGTTGTCCTTGGGATGTTCTGTTTCGAGCGCAGAGGCGATGGTGCGCATTTCCTCGTCCGCCCGGGCAACCGTTGCGTCCGGCGCGAGGCGTCCGATAACGGTAAGGCCATGCACGCCGCGTTGGTCAATGAAGTTTGCCTGCGCAGGCGTCACCGGACGCCAGATATCGCCGCGCATGGCCCATGGGCCTCCCGACGGCATGACGCCAATGATTTCGGTGGACGCGCCGTCGATATCGAGATGCCGTCCGACAATCGCCGGGTCCGCGCCGAACGACCCACGCCACAAGCTCTCGCTCAACATCGCAACCGGAGCCGCGCCGACCGCATCGTCGACCCGGACAAAATCACGGCCAATGACCGGGTGCACACCCAGCACCGACGGCAGATCATAGGTGGCATTGAGTGCGAGCACGCGCCGCGGCGAACCGCCGAGTGTGCTGAGGCTTGCGTTATCTCGAGCATACGCAGCGAATCGCGCCAGCGTGCGTGCGCGAAGACGCCAGTCCGCGAGATCCGGGAACGACGCACCACCGGTCAACTCGCCATTCGCGACATCGGTTTCCCAGATGTATACCAGCTTTCCGGGATCGGCATAGGGAAGTGCCTGCATCATCACCGGCCGCAATACGCTGAACATTGCGGTGGCACTGCCTATGCCAAGCGCGAGAACCGCGACCAGCAGTGCAGTCGAGCCCGGATGGCGCCAAGCCGAACGCCAACCCGCCAGCAGATCGCCACAGAATCTCTTCATTCAGCCTCCGCTTGCCATCCAGCTTTGGCGGTACGGATTTCCGGTTGAGGAATTCAGCATCCGGCCTTTCGCACGAATCGTGCCAGTGATCGGGCTCCTATAAACCGCGCTCCTCCGCGGCGAACGTTCGGCCGGGTTCGGTGCAGATGTCCGAAACCGCACGGAGTGATCCATATCGGACACGGTTCCCGTCGAGGAAAGCGCGCTCGACCGCATGGATGTGCGGAGGATATGTCGCTTGTTCGATTGAGCGCGATGCACATCTGTCGAATTGCGCGGACGCGGATTTGCGGCGTCCGAAATCACCGGCTGCGCGATATGACCCGTTGCGATCTACGCAGGAATACAGCGAACCCGCGGACGTCGACAACCACCAATTTTCCGTATTGCCGTGAATTCTGGTCGCTCCGGCTTCTGCGCGCTGTCCCCGGCATGCGACACTGTAGCGATGCCGGTTCACGCCTTGACCCTTGTTGCCCTGCTTGGCTATGCCGCCGCGGCTGTGATGCTGGTGCTACCGCTATCCGGACGTTCGCGGCCGCGACCGGAGCTCGCGGTCGCTGCCGCCACGGCTGCCGTACTGATACATGCCGCATTGATATTCGGGATCCATCGCGGCGGCCTCGACCTGCATTTCTTCGCCGCGCTGTCCGTGGTGGGCATGTGCATCGCGGGCGTGACCCTGCTGGTCAACGCGTTTCGACCAGTGGCCGGACTTGGGGTAATCGTGTTTCCGCTGGCCGCGCTGTTGCTCGCTCTCGATGTATTCCTTGCGCCGCCTACCGTTCCACAACCGATCGACTGGCAAATCAAGCTGCATGTCGCTTTCGCGCTGATCGGTTTCAGCGTGCTGACCATCGCCGCATTGCTGGCGATCCTGCTGGCACTGCAGGAGCGCGCACTTCGCCGGCGCCGGTTCGACTCCGGGCTGATCCTTGCGTTGCCACCGTTGACCTTGACCGAAAAGCTCATGTTTCGGCTGATCGCGGCCGGCTTCCTGCTCCTGACCCTGACGCTGTTGAGTGGTGTGCTGTTCGTCGACAACCTGTTTGCCCAGCACCTGGTGCAGAAGACCGTTTTGTCGATTGTTGCGTGGCTGGTATTCGGATTTCTGCTTATCGGGCGCTGGCGCTGGGGTTGGCGCGGCCGCCGTGCGGTGCAATTGACCCTGGCGGGAATGGTCGTCTTGCTGCTGGCATTTTTTGGCAGCAAGTTGTTTCTGGAACTGGTGCTCAAGCATCCCCTGTGAGCAACTGAAAGTGCGTGGCGTTGTCGCGTGTGCGATTGGATCGCGTCATACGGGAGCGCACGTTCGTGCGCGCAGTTCATGCCGCAATCGGGTGGTGGGCGGCATCCGCGACTCCAGCCATGGCGCGTCCGATTTCCCGGCGCAGCGCGTGAAACGATCTGCCAGCTGGTGCCCCGGAATGACAAGGAGCGCATCAATGCCCGGGTTGAACCAACGATTACAGTGCGTCAACTATCCGATGCATCGATCGCATCAGCCAGACGCTCAACTGCGATTACTTCAATCTCACCGAATCGCGTTTTCCGCGGCGCGTTGGCGCGCGGGATGATTGCGCGCTTGAAACCGTGTGTGGCGGCTTCCTTCAGGCGCTCCTCGCCATTCGGCACGGGACGGATTTCGCCGGACAAGCCGACCTCACCAAAAGCGATGGTCTTGTCCGGCAGCGGCCGGTCGCGAAAGCTCGACAACACCGCCAGCAGCACCGGCAGATCGGCGGCGGTTTCCTGCACGCGTATGCCACCGACGACATTTACGTAGACATCCTGATCATGGATCTGCGCACCGCCATGCCGATGCAGTACGGCAAGCAGCATGGCCAGACGGTTTTGTTCGAGTCCCAGTGCGACGCGACGCGGGTTGCCGAGTGAGGACTGATCGACCAGTGCCTGCACTTCGACAAGCAGTGGACGCGTGCCTTCGCGCGTGACCATGATCGCGCTGCCCGAGGTCGGTTGCGCGTGCGTGGACAGAAATATCGCCGAGGGATTGGGCACTTCGCGCAGGCCTTTTTCGCTCATCGCGAACACGCCCAACTCGTTGACTGCGCCGAAGCGGTTCTTGAACGCGCGCAGGATCCGAAAACGCGAACCGGCCTCGCCTTCGAAATAGAGCACGGCGTCGACCATGTGCTCGAGTACGCGTGGCCCGGCGATGCCGCCTTCCTTGGTCACATGCCCGATCAGAAAAACCGAAGTACCCGATTCCTTCGCGTGGCGCACCAGACGCGCCGCCGATTCGCGTACCTGGCTGACCGAACCCGGCGCCGCGGTCAGAAGCTCGCTCCAGATGGTCTGGATCGAATCGACCACGACCAGTGCGGGTCCGCCCGCCGCGATATGCGGCAGTATCCGCTCGACGCAGGTTTCGGCGAGTGCCTCGATCACGTTCAGGTCAACGCCGAGACGCTGCCCGCGCGCGGCAATCTGCGCCAGGCTCTCCTCGCCGGTGACATACAGTCCGCGCACACGCGCACCAAGGGATCCGAGCATCTGCAACAGCAAGGTGGACTTGCCGATACCCGGGTCGCCTCCGATCAGCACGACCGAACCGGCCACCAGGCCGCCCCCGAGCACGCGATCAAGTTCGCCGATGCCGGTGGCGATGCGCCGTTCGGCTTCAGCTGCGAGCGTTGCGAGTTGCGTGACCCGTGCCGGATCGACGGCGCCGGCATATCCGGCATTGCGAGCGCCGCCGGCTCCCGCGGCAGGCGCGGGCCGAACCACGAATTCGGACAGCGTGTTCCAGGCACCGCAGTCTGCGCACTGGCCCTGCCACTTGCTGTGTTCGGCGCCACAGTCGTTGCAGACGTAGGCAGTCCGGGCCTTGGACATCAAATGGCATCCGCGCACAAGAGAGCAAATACGAGCACAGGCGCACGCACGGGCTACGGCGCAGCTGCCGTGCAAACCCGGTTGCGACCGCCCTGCTTGGCACGGTAGAGCTGCTCGTCGGTCGCGCGCATCAATTCGCCGACGGTATTCATTTCAGGCGCCCATGCGGCCACGCCAATGCTCACCGTCACATGGCGGGTACCGAGCGAGGGATCGAGTTCCAAGGCACCGATTGCCGTGCACAGGCGCCCGGCGAAATCAACCGCCTCGCGTATGTCAAGTTCCGGCAGCACGACGGCGAACTCCTCGCCGCCGATGCGAGCCACGATGAAATCCTCGCGCGTGTCGGCAATCAACTCGTCCGCGACTTGCTTGAGCACGGCATCGCCGGCCAGATGACCGAAGCGATCGTTGATCGACTTGAAATGATCCAGATCGATGATCAGCAGCGTGAGCGGACGATCGTGACTGGCGGTACGCGCCAGTTCGCGCTCGAGCAGTTCGAGGAATTGCCGGCGGTTGTAGAGTCCCGTCAGCGGATCCATTGTCGCGAGTTCGTAGATCTCCTCGTGGTAACGCGCCTCGACGGAGGATTGTTCCATGAACTTCAGCACGCAATTGCCGATGGCGATGTGATCGCCATCCTTGAGCTCCGCCTCGATGATCGGCTGATCATTCAGAAGCGTCTTGTTGGTCGAATCGAGGTCCTTGACGCGGAATCCGGCCGGCCCCTGCCAAATCTTCGCGTGCTGACGGGAGACGCTGCGCTCGGGGATCTGGAAATCGCATTCCGGCGTACGACCCAGCATGAGCGGTTGCTCTCCAAGGTCGATACGCTGGCCCAGCCGCTGCCCACGCAACACCACGAGACAGGCCGGGGCCGTGCCGCCATCGTAGTCTTGCGCTGGACGCATGGTGCGACGCTGCGTGGTACTGGAGTCGCGGAAGCGGTTGTTCATCGGAATATGAGCATCGGCATTACCCGCAAGTTTACGCGAGAACGCAAATCGGCCAGTCATCCGCAACCGTGCGCGTTGACCGGACAGGCGCCTTTGCCGCGTTGTACCCTAGTGCATGCCCGCAGGCATGGCGAATTTTCGCCGGAACCGAGCAATCGCCGCAGCACAAGCCGTCGAAACATGCAGCAATCCCCCCAGCATCCGTCGGCTTCCGTCGATGACGACGACGCCACCGAATTCCAGGCTTCGCCCAAGGCCGTCACGGCGGGAGCAGCATTGGCCCCGGGCACCCCACTGGGTCCATATGTCATCCATCGCGTACTCGGGGAAGGCGGAATGGGCAGGGTGTACCTCGCCGAGCAGGTGCGTCCCGTGCGCCGCGAGGTCGCGCTCAAGCTGATCCGCGAGCAGGTCGCCAGCGCACTCGCTCGCGCCTACTTCGATGTCGAGCGTCAAGCGCTTGCACAGATGCAGCATCCGGCAATCGCGCAGGTGTTCGATGCCGGAACCACCGAAAACGGCCATCCGTACCTCGCCATGGAAGTCGTCGAGGGCCGACCGATCACGCGTTTTTGCCGCGAGGAACAACTCACTCTCGACAAGCGTCTGGCGCTGTTTGCGCGTGTCTGCCATGGAGTCCAGCACGCGCATCAGAAGGGCATCATCCATCGCGACCTGAAGCCGCCGAACGTGCTGGTGCGAAACGTCGACGGCGATCCCGCCCCGAAGATCATCGATTTCGGCATTGCAATTGGCGGTGCCGCCGCGGGCGGCGCGGCCACTGTCGAACGCGAGGTCAGCGATCGCGCCGGGACAGCGATTTACATGAGTCCGGAGCAGATCGGGGAACAGCATCTGGATCTGGATACGCGCAGCGACGTCTATTCGCTTGGCGTGATGCTTTATGAAGTCCTCACCGATGCCGATGCGGCGCAATTGACATCGATCGTTCATCGCTCGGTGCGCGCGCCGCACAAGACGCTGCTGGCGGCAATCGACAGCAATGCCGAAGCCGCAGACAAGTCGCTCGCACCCGCCGCCATGTTGCATGCAGCGCGCCGCCTGCCGGGCGAATTGCGCGCCATCCTGCGCAAGGCGCTGGCAGCCGATCGCGACGACCGCTACGATTCGGCCGCCGCGCTGGCGGACGATCTCGAACGTTTTCGCGAACGCCGGCCGGTAAAGGCGTTACCCCAGTCGCGTCTGTATCTGGCGCGCACGTTCACGGCGCGTCACCGGCTTGGCATCGCCGCGATCGCCCTCGCCGCGGCGGCGTTGGTTGCCGGAACGGCGCTAGCGGTGCACGGGCTCGAGCGCGCAAGGGCTTCCGCAGCGCTCGCTCGGATCGAAGCCACCAAGGCCGCCCACGTGGCCGATTTCGTGCGCGGGATCCTCGCAGGGATCGATCCGGACCGGGCGCGAAGCATGGATCGCAGCCTGATGCGGTTGGTCCTCGATTCCGCTGCCAAACGCGCGGGACGCGAGCTTGCGGGGCAGCCGGCGGTGCACGCATCGATCGAACGCACCATCGCCGACAGCTATGCGTCCCTCGGCGAACTCGCGCTCGCCGCGCATCACTACAATGCCGCGATGACGGCCGCTGAGGCGTCGGACATGAAACCCGCGCAACGCGCCCGCATCGCGATGCGGCTGGCCGAAAACATCGACAACCAGGGGCACCTCGAACAAGCCCTGGTCGCCGGCAACAAGGCGCTCGCACTGGTCGCGGACCTGGCTTCGACCGATCGCGATCGATTATTCGTGGAGAGCCGCCTGGCCGGTATCCAGTCCGATGCAGGTCAACTCGAAGCAGCTCGAAAACGTTACCTGGGTGTGCTCGACCTGCAACGCCACGAGTTCGGCGAAAACGATGAGGACACGCTGGCGACAATCAATGGACTCGCCGTGGTCGATTCGGATCTGGCGCGGTACGGCGAAGCGCGCCCGCTGTACGAAAAACTGATCGCCAAGCGCAGGGCTCAGCTTGGCGACGAAAATTCAAAGACGCTCAACGCGATCAATGGGCTTGCGGTACTCGACCTCGAGCAAAAACAGTTCAAGGCGGCCGAGGATCTGCTCGCGCCGGAGCTGCCGATCTACGAACGCGTGTTCGGCCCGGCTCATCCGATGACGTTGCGCGTCGTCGCGAACCTCGGCGGCGCGATACGCCAGCAGGGGAGAAACGAGGAGGCGCGTCCGTATTACGAGCGAGCATTGAAAATGTCCGAGTCGCTGTACGGACCGCACAGCCCGAATACCGTGATGATGCAGACCAATCTCGCCTCGCTGCTGCGCGACGCGGGTGAACTCAAACAGGCCCAGCTGCATGCGCGCACCGCGGCCGACAATGCGCAAGCCGCGTTCGGTGACAATGCGTTTCGTGCCGTTATCTACAAGGAACTGGCCACGGTGCTGATCCGCGAGAAACGCTATCCCGAGGCAAAGCGGGAACTCGATCGGGCGTGGAAGATCCTCGTCAATGCCAAAGGCTATGGTCCTTCCCATCCGCGCAGCCAGGAAGTCGTCGACGCCTACGTCGACCTCTATACCGCGTGGAACAAGCCGGCCGACGCGGCGCAATGGAACGCAAGGAAGAAGACCGTGGTCGCCGAGAACGCCGACTGATCATTTGCGCGGCGTCATGCAGCACGCCGGGACTGGGATGACTGTTCCGCTTCCTTCCGATCTGAACACAACCGGCGCAACGCTTCTTCAATCTCGCGACCGTGCGCCGCGATCGACTCGAGCATGCCGACCGGAGCGCGCACGTCGCGGATTCGAGAATTGATCAGCGCCGGTCATCTTCGGCAAAGCGCACGCGTCGCGTCACGCCGCAGGTCAACTCATAACCGATGGTTTCGGCATGCAGGGCGATCTCTTCAACCGGCAGCCCTTCACCCCAGAGAACCACCGGGTCGCCGAGTCTTACGTTTGCAAACTCGCCGAGATCGATCGTGATGAGATCCATCGATACACGGCCCACCAGTTCCGCGCGACAACCTCCGACCAGGACCGGCGTGCCGGATCCGGCATGGCGCGGATAACCGTCGCCATATCCAATCGACGCGATGCCGAGATTCGTGTCGCGGTCCGCCCTCCAGCCTGCGCCGTAACCCACCATATCGCCTGAACGGATACGCTTGATCGCAATCAGGCGGCTGGTGAGCGTCATGGCGGGGCGCAAACCGAAATCGGCTGCCGTTTTGCCGGCCACGACGGATATGCCATAAAGCGCCCCGCCGACGCGCACCCATTGGGCACGCGAATCCGGCCAGCCGATGACCGCGGCCGAGTTCGCCAATGCGCGCTCTCCTTCGAGACCGGCGATGGCGTGCTCGAAACACGTGGTTTGCCGTATCGTCGAGGCGTCGTCGAATTCGTCCGATCGCGCAAAGTGGGTCATCAGGACGATCTCGGGATCGACATTCGACAATCTTCGCAGCGCTGCGTGAACTTCGCGCGCGCGCCGCGGCGAAAAGCCCAGGCGATGCATGCCGCTGTCGATCTTGAGCCACACCTTGATCGGTGCACCGGCGCGATCGGCGGCCAGCCATTCGATCTGGGCATCGTGGTGAACCACGGATTCGAGGTGCAGGCGTCTCAATTCGGCCAGATCGCCCGCATCGTCGAGGCCCGACAGCACCACGATGCGTTGCGCGATGCCCGCCGCGCGAAGCCGCTGTCCGTCGGCGATATCGGCCACGCCGAACGCATCGGCCCGATCCAGCGCGAGAGCCACACGTTCGAGGCCATGGCCATAGGCGTCGGCCTTGACCACGGCCATGATTTTCGCAGTCGGCGCGAGCGTGCGAACCCGCTCGAGATTCGCGCGCAAGGCGCCCAGATGAATCGTTGCGCAGGTCGCACGCATGCTTCAGAGGTGTGCGGGCGGATCCACAAACGGATCTGCAAGTCTCGCGACGAAGCTCGCGCCGGCTGCGGATCGACGCTTCACCCGGGGCATCGTACTTCGCTCATTCGAGATAGCCGCTGGCGTAGTTGTCCGGCGCAAAATTCTCGAACTTGGTGTACTGGCCAAGGAACGTGAGTTTCACCGTGCCGGTCGGACCATTACGTTGCTTGCCGATGATGATTTCCGCGGTGCCCCGGTCGGACGAGTCGGCGTTGTAGTACTCATCGCGGTAAATGAACACGATCACGTCGGCATCTTGCTCGATCGCACCGGATTCGCGCAGATCGGCCATGACAGGACGCTTGTCCGCGCGTTGTTCGAGCGCGCGATTCAACTGCGAAAGCGCAACAACGGGGATATCGAGTTCCTTGGCGAGTGCCTTGAGGTTGCGCGAGATCTCCGAGATTTCCGTCGCGCGATTTTCGGTATTGCCGGGCACCTGCATCAATTGCAGGTAGTCGACGACGATGAGTCCCAGATCGTGCTCGCGCTTGAGCCGGCGCGCGCGTGCGCGCAGTTCGCCCGGCGACAAGGCCGGCGTATCGTCAATGAATATCTTTGCATCGGACAGGAGCGTGATCGCATTGGTCACGCGCGGCCATTCCTCCTCGGCCAGTTCACCCGTACGCAGGTGTTGCTGGTTGATGCGACCGAGCGAGGAAATCAGGCGAAACGCGAGTTGCGAGGACGACATCTCCATCGAGAACACGGCCACCGCCTTCTTGCCGCGCAACGCCGCGCATTCAGCGATGTTGAGCGCGAGCGCGCTCTTTCCCATCGCCGGCCTGCCCGCGACGATGACGAGGTCGGCCGGTTGCAGCCCCGTGGTCAACTCGTCGAGATCGTCGAAGCCGGTGGATATGCCGGTGACCTTGCCCTGGTTTTCGTAGCGATGATGCAGGATCTGGAATGCATCCTTGACGGCCGCGCGCATCGACACGAAACCCTTGCGCCCACGCGCGCCCGCTTCGGCGATGTGGAACACTTTCTGTTCGGCGACTTCGAGCAATTCCTGGCTGCTGCGACCCTCGGGCTGAAACGCATCGCCGGTGATTTCGGTGCCCGCATCGATCAGCTGCCGCAACACCGATTTCTCGCGCACGATATCGGCGTACGCGACGATATTGGCCGCGCTCGGCGTCGAGTTGGCGAGTTCCGCGACGTAGGTCGCGCCACCGACCATCTCGCCAAGATTCTGTGCGACGAACCAGTCGCCGAGCGTGACCGCATCGTAGGGCATGCTCTTTTCGGACAACTCGCCGATGGCGCGGAAGATCAGACGATGGTCGCGCCGGTAGAAATCACTTTCGTCAAGACGATCGGCGATGCGGTCCCACGCTTCCGGCGCGAGCATCAAGCCGCCAAGGACTGCTTGTTCGGCTTCTATCGAATGCGGGGGTACCCGCAACACTTCGATGTTCGCGGGGGACTTGCGTTCGGTCAGGGCGGCCATCGATGTTCGGCAATCGGGGGAAGGGCGATGCGATGATACCTGTCCGCGTCTCACGCGCTAAGACGCAATCCTGTGACAAAGTTGTGGATAGCTTGTGTGATTGCCGGGGTTTCCTGCGAATTGCCGCAATGCCTCACGGCGGCCGTGAGCACGCGCTTGCCACGCGTCGCCTTTCGCACGAAACAACCTGCGTCGATTTTCAAGCGTGCGCCAGATCGACAACTCGACCTTTCCGATCGGCTGCTGCGCAAGCAGAAGGCCGGGAACGGGCGCGGCTGCATTCACAATACGCGAGTGGGCAACATCGCTGCGCCCGATGCAACGCGAACGCCGCAAGTTCAATAGATTTCGGCGACACAACAACGCAGGCTGCCGCCGGCACATTCGAGCGTGGCGAGGTCCGTGGCGGCGATCGCGAAGCCTGCTTGTTCCAGAACCGCGAGCTGCGCCGGACGCAATGCTGCGGCACCGGAGGTGCTGAGCCACGCACGCGCGGGCGTGAGGGCAATCGCATTGCCCGAGTAGGCCTGCTTCTGCGCGCGATCAATCTCGACGACGTGGGGATGATAAGCCTCCGAGATCGCCTCGGCCGTGGCGGCATCCGCGAATCCGTCTGCCGCAACGATTGCTGCTCGACCCGCGAGCACGGCGAGCACGACATTGGCGTGATATTCCGCCGACGCGAGCTCAAAACAGAACGTGAGTTCGAGTCCGAACGCGACGTGCATCGCCGCGGCGCCGCGGCGATCACAGCGCTCGGACAGACCGCAGAATCCGACTCTTCGCGCACGATCGATGACCATGGCGCCGGTGAGTTCGGCGATGCAGTCGGCAGGTTCGAGATCGACGATCTCGTAACTCATGATCCGTTCGAAGAACGAGCGGATGTCCGCGCGCCGAGTTTCGCGTCGGCGCACGGCATGGCGCATGCGGCCCGTGATCAGGCGACCGGGCACCGTGGCGAAGGCATTGTTCGGAAATACGCCATCGGGGGACGCGGGATCGCCCGGGAACGTGAACACCGGGAGGTCATCGGCGAGACGCCGCGCAAGTTCGCCATGTTCACGCAGCGCTCGATACGCATCGGGCGTCGCGGACATCGCCATGTAGCGGTTGTCGCTCGCCGATTCGGCGGCGAGGTGGAAACCAAGCGGACTGACCAGAAACGCCGCGCGAGCGGTCGCGTCTTGCGTCGGCTGCAGGCGGGCAAAGCCGTCGAGAAAGCGTTGCGGATCATCGACGATCACGCGGCGGATCCGCCGGAACGAGGCCGTTCGAAGCCGATCAGGATTCCGCTTCGACGGTCACCTTGACTTTCACGTTGATGTCCGCGTGCAGGTGTACTTCGACTTCATACTCGCCGGTATTGCGCAGCGGACCTTCAGGCAACAGCACTTCGCCCTTGTCGAGCGCCTTGCCCGCCGCGGTGAACGCTTCGGCAATGTCGCGCGCGCCGACCGACCCGAACAGCTTCCCCTCAAGGCTCGCGTTGGCCTTGATCGTGACGGCGGCGTCCTGGAACTGATCGCTGCGCGCGCTGGCGCCTGCGAGGAGCTGGTTGGCACGTGCTTCGTAATCGGCGCGCCGGCTTTCGAACGCCGCGAGATTCTCTTGCGTGGCCGCAAGTGCCTTGCCTTGCGGCACCAGATAATTCCGGCCATAGCCCGGCTTGACCTTGACCTTGTCGCCGAGATTGCCGAGGTTGCGGATTTTCTGCAGCAGGATCAATTCCATTTCGTGCTCCGATTCGTTAGCGCCGGCAACGTGGTCGGCGCAGCTTGCGTTGTCCGAATATGCATTACAGACCGCTGCGCGCCTGCATCAATGACTGTCGCAATAGGGCAGCAGGGACAGAAAGCGTGCGCGCTGCACCGCCGTCGCCAATTGGCGTTGATAGCGCGCCTTTGTGCCGGTAATGCGGCTCGGCACGATCTTGCCGGTTTCGGTGATGTACTGACGCAGCATGTTGAGATCCTTGTAGTCGATCTCGGTAATGCCCTCGGCAGTGAAGCGGCAGAATTTCTTGCGTCGAAAGAATTTGGACACGGATCAGTCTCCTCAATGGCTCGCGATCAGTCGGCCTTGGATGCGTCGTTGTCGTCGTCGCTGTCGCCATCGTCGTCGACGCTGTTGTTCGCGCGATTGGATCTGGAATCGCGCCGTGGCCGCGGCTCGTCGTCGAAATCTCCGCCGCCGAAGCCATCGTCATCGCGGCGCCGGCGCTCGCCGCCCTTCTCGTCCTTGTTCTTCATGATCGCCGACATCTCGGTTTCGGGCCCATCGCGGCGCATGATCAGATGCCTCAATACCGCATCGTTGAAACGGAAACCGGATTCGAGCTCGTTCAACGCATTTTGTGCGCATTCGATGTTGAGCAGGACGTAATGCGCCTTGACCAGATGCTGGATCGGAAACGCAAGCTGGCGCCTGCCCCAGTCTTCGAGGCGATGGATCTTGCCCCCGTCCGCCTCGATCAGCGACTTGTAGCGCTCGATCATGGCCGGAACCTGCTCGCTCTGGTCCGGATGCACCAGAAACACGACTTCGTAATGACGCATGGCGTCTCCTCATGGATGTCCGCGCGGAACGCGGGGGCAGCCTCCCGACCTGGCGGTGAGGCAAGAAACTTCGCGCGGGCGCACGAAGGGCGCGCATGGTATGGGATGCGGCTATCGCGCGCAAGCGATTGATGCCTGAGGGTTGAGGGCTGAACGGTGAAAAGCCGGGGAACAACGATGGCCTGGACTTCGTTCCCGCTTCTCTCAGCCCTCGGCCCTCAGGCCCGGCTCCCCAACCGTAAAGCTTTCCCCGCAACCGCATTCACCGGTCGCGTTGGGGTTCCTGAAAACGAAGGTGGCATTGATGCCGCGGCGCTGGAAATCGATTTCGGTGCCATCGACGAATGGCAGCGATTTGGCATCGACCACGACGCGCAAGCCGTCGTCCTCGTACACGCGATCATCCGGTGCAATCGTATCGGTCAAGTCAACGGTATAGCCGAAGCCCGAACAACCTGTGCGCTTGATGCCGAAGCGCACCCCCACCGCCGAGGCATCCCTCTCCAGATATTCATGCATGCGCTCGCGTGCGGCTTGGGTGAACTGGATGGCCATATGGACTGAAGCGTATTTTGCCGATTGAGTGGATTCCAGCTCAGTGTAGCAGCAGGGCACGGCCTGACACCGGATTCCGCTATGATCTTCGCTCTTTCCAGATGGCGTTCGCCAGCGGAGTTTCAAGGCATGTCGGCAGTCGGTGCATCATCCGTCAGCATCAAGCACATTCTCTCCGACACGGTCGCGCCCGGCAGTTGCGTACGGGTCAATGGCTGGGTGCGGACGCGACGCGATTCCAAGGCGGGCCTGTCGTTCATCAACTTGAGCGATGGCTCATGCTTCGATCCAATCCAGATTGTCGCGCCCGGCACACTGGCCAATTACGACAGCGAAATCGTGCGACTCACCAGCGGATGTGCGCTCAGCGTCGAAGGCGAAGTCGTCGTCTCCCAGGGCAAGGGGCAGCATTACGAGATCCAGGCCCGACAGATCGAGGTCGTCGGCTGGGTCGAGGATCCGGAAACCTATCCGATCCAGCCCAAACCGCACTCACTCGAGTTCCTGCGCGAGGTCGCGCATCTGCGGCCACGCACCAACCTGTTCGGCGCCATCGCGCGCGTGCGCCACACGATCGCGAGTGCAATCCACCGCTACTTCGATCAAAACGGATTTTTCTGGGTCAACACGCCGATCGTCACGACTTCCGATGCGGAAGGCGCCGGGCAGTTGTTCCGCGTTTCCACGCTGGATCTCATGAACCTGCCACGCGACGAGCGCGGCGCGATCGACTTCCGGCAGGACTTCTTCGGACGCTCGGCTTTCCTGACCGTATCCGGCCAGCTCAACGTGGAAGGCTACTGCCTCGCTCTCAGCAAGGTCTACACCTTCGGTCCGACGTTTCGCGCCGAGAATTCGAATACGACACGGCATCTGGCCGAATTCTGGATGATCGAACCCGAGATCGCGTTCGCGAATCTCGACGACAACGCCGATCTGGCCGAGGATTTCCTCAAGTTCGTCTTCTCCACGGTGCTCGCCGAACGCGGAGATGACATGGCGTTCTTTGCCGAACGCGTCGAGAAAACGGCGATCAGTCGCCTCGAAGCGCTGATTGCCGCGCCGTTCGAGCGCATCGACTACTCCGAAGCCGTTGCGATTCTTGAAAAGGCGGGCAAGAAGTTCGAGTTTCCGGTCGCCTGGGGCGTGGACCTGCAGACCGAGCACGAAAGGTACCTGACCGAGCAACACGTCGGTCGCCCGGTCATTGTCATGAACTATCCGGAACGCATCAAGGCGTTTTACATGCGCCTCAACGACGATGGCCGCACGGTCGCTGCGATGGATGTGCTCGCGCCGGGTATCGGAGAGATCATCGGCGGCTCGCAGCGCGAGGAGCGCCTCGATGTGCTCGACCGGCGACTGGTCGAGTTCGGGCTCGATCCGGAGAACTACCAGTGGTATCGCGATTTCCGCCGCTACGGTAGCGTTCCGCACGCGGGTTTCGGTCTCGGTTTCGAACGCCTCGTTGTCTACGTGTGCGGCCTCGCCAACATCCGCGACGCAAGTCCGTATCCGCGCGTGCCGGGCCACGCGCAGTTCTGATCCGAATTGCGCGAAGGGGACGGACCGGTAATGCCTGATGCAACTGCACACGAATGGTGGATCGCAGTACTCGGCGACAAGCTGATCTGGGCATGCTTGCGTCTGCACGATTCGGGTCTACCCGAAGTATTCGACTGCGACGGGCGTACGCTCGTCTATGACGACGAAAGCGCAGCGCGCATGGCCCTGCTCGATGCAGATTTTCGCGCTTGGAACGGGCTCGATGAATCCGATGCCGATGCGCTCGGTTTCGATCTCGGCTCGCTCAGTCTACCGGATGCCGACAACGACGTGGACCTGGCGCGGCGGATGATTCAGGAAATGCCGCCGAGGCAGTAACGGCTGGCCGTACGACTCACAAGGAGAATCGCAATGAACCTGGACCTTATCGGCAAGCACGCGCTCGTGTGCGGCGGCTCACATGGTATCGGCCGCGCAGCAGCGCACGAGCTGGCGGCACTCGGTGCCGACGTGACGGTGCTCGCACGTTCGCGCGAGACGCTTGAACCGGTCGTCGACGCATTGCCGCGAACGCATGCGACGCAGTCCCATGCATGCATCGAAGCCGACACGACTGATCGCGACGGCCTGCGCGCAAGGGTCGAGGCGCTGACCAATGCGCGCGCCGCGCAGATCGTTGTCAACAATACCGGTGGTCCGCCGGGTGGTTCAGCGCATGCTGCGGACATCGCCGAGTACCTCGACGCATTCAACCAGCATCTGATCGCCAACCAGATCCTGTTGCGGGCGCTGCTCCCGGGTATGCGTCAGAGCGGCTACGGACGCGTGATCAACGTGATTTCGACCTCGGTGAAAGAGCCGATCAGGAATCTTGGCGTATCCAACACGATCCGCGGTGCGGTCGCAAGCTGGGCCAAGACCCTCGCTGGCGAACTGGGCCAGTTCGGCATTACCGTCAATAATGTATTGCCCGGTTACACCCACACGCGACGGCTCGATCAGATTCTCGCCGACCGCGCCAAATCCTCGCAACAGAGCGAAGACGACATCGCAAAAGCCATGCTCGCCAATGTACCTCTCGGGCGTTTTGCCGAAGCGTCGGAAATTGCAGCGGTGATCGCCTTCCTGGCAACGCCTGCAGCAGCCTATGTCAACGGCATCAATGTGCCGGTGGACGGCGGGCGCACGCTTTCGCTTTAGGCAATGTTTCGGAAAGACTCTTTGCGAGGACCCACTCCGGGCACGCCTCGGGAATGTGCATTGGTCGCACCAGCGTCGTCGCGCCGATTGATCGCCCGCGTCGTACACCTGCACACAATACCTGCCGGGCGCACGATATTTACGCGCTGACAAGACACGCTCCGATCACCCCGGAACGGCGCGTATGGAGCTTCGTCGCAAATACCGCAACCAGTGCTACTTCGCTTTCGCTGCAAGAACAGCGCTGAAGCGGCTAAGCTTGGCCACATGCGTGATCTGCCGAAACTCGCCAATCTGATCGATGGCCATCTGCTTGCAGCGCGTGCCGGGAGCTATCTCGACGTGGTCGAACCGGCGACAGGCCATGTTTTCGCACGCTGCCCGGCTTCCGGCGTCGCCGATGTCGAGGCCGCCGCAGAAGCAGCGGAGCGCGCATCAGCAAGCTGGGCGGCCACGCCGAATGACGCGCGCTCACGGCTCTTGAACCGGCTAGCCGATCTGGTCGAGGCCGAGCTCGAATCGCTTGCGGCCCTGGAATCGCGCGACACCGGCAAGCCGCTGACCCTCGCGCGCACGATCGATATTCCGCGGTCGGTCGCCAACCTGCGCTTCTTTGCCGCCGCCATTACGCAATGGCCCAGTGAATCGCACGCCATGGGCGTCGATGCGCTCAATTTCACGCTGCGCCAACCGCTCGGCGTAGTCGCATGCATCAGTCCATGGAACCTGCCGCTGTACCTGTTCACTTGGAAGATCGCGCCGGCACTCGCGGCCGGCAACTGCGTGATCGCCAAGCCCTCGGAAGTGACGCCATGCACGGCGGCGCGCCTCGGCGAACTCGCAATCGAGGCGGGTTTCCCTCCGGGCGTACTGAACATCTTGCTGGGCACCGGCCCGGAAGTGGGACAGGCCGTGGTCGATCATCCAGCGGTCAAGGCCATCTCGTTCACCGGCTCGACCCGGACGGGTCGCGCGATCGCCGCAAGTGTTGCGCCTCTATTCAAGAAAGTGTCGCTTGAAATGGGTGGCAAGAATCCCGCCATCGTGTTCGCCGATTTTGATGCGAGCGACGCCAATCTCGATACCATCGTGCGTTCGGGATTCGCCAATCAGGGCGAGATCTGCCTTTGCGGATCGCGTCTCCTGGTACAGCGAACCATCTACGACGAATTCAAGAGATGCTATCTCGAGCGCGTGCGTGCACTGCGCGTGGGCGATCCGGCCGAGCCGACCAGCGACCTTGGCGCACTGGTCTCCAAAGCGCATTTCGACAAGATCATGGCCTGCATCGAGCGCGCTCGCGCCGAAGGCGGCACGATTCTCTGCGGCGGCGAAGCGGTGAATCCGGGCGGCCGCTGCGGCGACGGCTGGTTCATCGCGCCGACCGTGATCGAAGGGCTCGCCAACGATTGCGCAACCAATCAGGAAGAGATCTTCGGTCCCGTCGTCAGTTTGATTCCGTTCGATCGCGACGAGGATGCGATTTCGATCGCCAATGCGACCAATTACGGCTTGGCCGCGTCGTTATGGACGCGCGACCTTTCACGCGCGCATCGCATGGCAGCGCGACTCGATTTCGGCATCGTCTGGATCAACTGCTGGCTGCTTCGCGATCTGCGCACGCCGTTCGGCGGAGTGAAGGGCTCCGGCGTCGGCCGCGAGGGCGGCGTCGAGGCCATGCGTTTTTTCACCGAGGCCAAGAACGTGTGCGTTCGATACGAGTCCAATCAGGAATAGCAGTTATCGAAGATGGCTTGCATGGAAGTGCGTTGGTCACGAACAGTGCGGAGAATCCACGATGACACATGACAAGACACTCAAGCGCATCGTCTGTTGCATGCTGGCAGCGTGGGTAACCTGCGCCGCGTCGCAGGAACGCCCGAGCCAGCGCGCACTGGGCAAATCCACCTCGACGACGGACCTCGGAACGAAACTGACGCCGTACCAGTGGCAGGCCCAGCAACGCGTCGCCTTCGAGCAGTCCGAAAAGGTCTACGGCCAGGCGCTCAAACGCAATGGATTGCTCGCGCAGTACCGCGCGATGCGCGATGCGTATCAGGCCGACAGGAATGCCGCGTTCCGTATTGTGTTCGGCCAGTATCTGAGTTGGTACCAGACCTTCATCGGAGACTATCCGGGAGCACTCGAATCCTATTCGATCGCCCAGGCGCCCGGGCCAGATGACAGTCGCTCCCCGTTGGAGACGGGATATACCGCCAAACCGGCACTCGATGCGATCGCCCGCCTTGCCCACGGGCACAAGGCGATTTTTTTCAACGAAGCGCACAACGTACCGCTGACACGCACGGTTACCTTGCAGTTGCTCGCCAAATTGCGTGCCGATGGCTACAACTGGTTTGCCGCCGAAACGCTCTACGCGTCCGACACCGGCCTGCAAAAACGCGGGTACGCCATCCAGAAAAGCGGGTTCTACACCAACGAGCCGATACTCGCTGAAGTGGTGCGAACCGCGATCAAGCTCGGTTTCAAGGTTGTTGCCTACGAGTCTTCCGACGAAGTCGCGGGCGACAAACGGGAATACCAGCAAGCGAAAAATCTGGTGGACAACGTGTTTAAGAATGACCCGGATGCGCGTTTGGTGGTCGACGCAGGCTATGCGCATATCCAGGAAAGCGGCCGCTTCCTCGGCGGCAGGAGCATGGCCGAGCATTTCCACGCGATCAGCGGCATCGATCCTTTGACCATCGAGCAGACGATGATGATCGCGCATCCCAAGCCCGCGCAGGATCATCCGATCTATCGCGCCGTGATCGACGCGCTGCATCCGGCCACGCCGATCGTGTTTGTCGACAAGGACGGCGCGCCGTGGTCGCTCAAGGCGAAAGCCTACGATGCAACCGTGTTCTTCCCGCGCCCGGTCCTGCGCGACAACCGTCCGACCTGGGCCACGCTCGGCGGCCTGCGTGTGCCCTACCTCGTCGGCAACGAATTGTGCGAAAACCACTATCCGTGCCTTATCGAGGCTCGCTACGCGAACGAAGGCGACGACGCGATTCCCGCGGACCGCGTCGTGCTCGATCGGATCGACAAGATCAGCGTCGAATCCAGCAGCGACCTGTACCTGCGCCCGGGTCACTACCGGCTGACCGCAACGGATATAGACGACAAGGTGTTCACCCGCCGCAATATCGATGTCGGCACCGAATCCGCGCCTGCCGGAACAGCGCAATGAGCAATTCAATCCGGACGGATGCGGCCCCACCTCCCGTGGGTGCCTATCCGCACGCGAGACGCGTTGGAAACCTGTTGTTCTTGTCCGGCGTCGGGCCGCGAAAACCCGGTACCAACGACATTCCAGGCAACGTGTACGATGCAAATGGCCGCCTGGTCGGCTACGGCATCGAAGCCCAATGCCATCAGGTATTCGCGAACGTGCGGGCGGTGCTCGAAGCGAGTGGCGCAAGTTGGAACGATCTCGTCGATATCACCGTCTTCCTGACCGACATGGCTCGCGACTTCGCGGCATACAACCGTGTCTATGCCAGCTATTTTGACGATGTCGCCGCCGCACCCTGTCGCACCACGCTCGGAATCAGCGCGCTGCCGACGCCAATCGCCATCGAGCTCAAGTGCATCGCGGTTGTCCCGGCTGGACACGGCGGCAGCTGAACCCGCGCCGGCGATGCGCATTACACTGGACATTCATTGATCGATTCGATGAGGCAATACCCATGCTGCCTGCCGCATTCAATCTCGCGCAGTGGATCGACCGGCACCGCGACCTGCTCAAACCCCCGGTCGGCAACAAATGCATCGTCGCCGACGATTTCATCGTGATGGTGGTCGGCGGCCCGAACACGCGCAGCGACTACCACCACGACGAGGGCGGCGAATTCTTCCACCAACTCGAAGGCGAGATGGTGCTCAAGATCCAGGAGGACGGGAAGGTACGCAACATTCCGATCCGCACCGGTGAAATTTTCTATCTGCCGCCACGTGTGCTGCATTCGCCTCAGCGCATGGCCGGCTCGATCGGCCTCGTGGTCGAGCGCAAACGTCGGCCCGACGAACGCGACGGTCTCGTGTGGTTTTGCGAGAAGTGCAACCACAAGCTCTACGAAGAGTTTTTCCATCTGCGCGATATCGAGACGGATTTTCCGCCGGTGTTCGATCGCTACTATCGCTCGGTCGATGCGCGCACCTGCGAAGCCTGCGGGCATGTGAGCCCGGCGCCGGAAAGATATCGCGGCTGATCCGGGTTGCGCTCGACTGGACGTCAGGAATTGGCGATCCCGGTTGCATCTCGGCGGCGCCAAGGACGAAGCCGCGCGCAGCATGGCGCGCGCGTTGCGGGTTAAACTGTCGCGTCATGCTGAAGATCGACACCCACGCCCACATCCTGCCTCGCGAGTGGCCCGATCTCGCCATCAAGTATGGGGACAAGCGCTTTCCGGTCATGGTCAGCGACCATGGACGCCATCGCATCTACAAGGATGGCCATTTCTTTCGGGAGGTATGGAGCAACGCATTCGATGCGGATGTGCGACGCGACGATTACGCGCAGCACGGTGTCCAGACGCAGGTGGTTTCAACCGTGCCGGTGATGTTTTCATACTGGGCCAAGGCCAGCCAGGCACTCGAGCTGCATCGGTACCTCAACGATCATACCGCCGAGATCTGCCGCGCCCAGCCGCGGCACTACGCGGGCATCGGCACCATACCGCTGCAATCGCCGACCCTTGCGATCCAGGAACTCGAGCGCTGCATCGATGAGCTCGGGTTGCAGGGCGTGCAGGTCGGCTCGCATATCAACAACTGGAACCTCGATGCGCCGGAATTGTTTCCGGTGTTCGAGGCGGCCGCGGATCTCGGCGCCGCAATCCTGGTGCACCCGTGGGACATGATGGGCCGCGACTCCATGCCCAAATACTGGCTGCCATGGCTGGTGGGTATGCCGGCCGAACAATCGCGGGCCGCCTGTTGCCTGATCTTCGGCGGGGTGCTCGAGCGGCTCCCGAAACTCAGGGTGTGCCTCGCCCACGGCGGCGGCGCGTTTCCTTTCACGATCGGACGCATCGAGCACGGTTTTCGCATGCGACCGGATCTGGTCGCGACCGACAACTCGCGCAATCCGCGCGATTATTTCGGGCGGCTGTATTTCGATTCATGCGTGCATGACGACGCCGCCCTGCGTTACCTGATCGACGTCGCGGGAGTCAACTCGATCATGCTCGGAACGGACTACCCTTTCCCTCTCGGCGAGCAGGAACCGGGCAGCGGTATCGTGGCGCTAGATCTGCCGCGCGCCCAGCAATCGCGTATTTATCACGGCACTGCGCTCGAGTGGCTGGACCTGCCGCTCGATCGTTTCACCGGCAACGCGGAGTAAAGCGATGGACAATTCGCGCATCACGACGATCCTGACACTGGCGTTGTTGCTGATCAGTCTTGGCGCAATCGCCGCCGGTGAAACCCAGCAAACGCTCAACCAAGGCAAGGTGCATTTCAGCGTTCCGTCCGGATGGAGCACGATCATGGAAAAGTCCGACGGTGACCCGCAGGCAATCGTGATCCAGGCGCCCGATGCCTCCGCTGCGACGAGTGCCGATGCGGCCACCATCACGGTCAAGACGCGCAGCCTGGGAGATCCCTCGCAATTCGCGAGTGCGGTGCAGGCCGAGTTCGACCGATCCAAATCGCAGCCCGGCTACAAGCGCGACACCTCGGTCGCCGACGGATCGGCGCACCAGTATTTCGTGCAGCGCGGCAAGACCCGCTACCTCGTGCGCGACAGCTTTTTCCTGACCGGCACGGTCGCGGTGCAGGTACGTTGCCAGCGCCCCTTGATCGAGGCACTCCCGGCAGACTGGACGAGCCGCTTCGACTCGGCGTGCGCCAGCGTTTTCGCATCGCTCAAGCAAGCGCGCCAATGAGCGCAGCAGTCCCTTATGCCGCTGGCGAAGGCTGGGCCGCTGATGCCGATACGCGCGATCCGCTGGCGACATTCCGCAATGATTTTCTGATCCCTCCGCACACCGACGGAACGGAACAAGCCTATTTCTGCGGCAATTCACTCGGCCTCCAGCCGCGCGCGGTGCGCCAGGCGCTGCTCGATGAGTTGCACGATTGGGAGCACCTGGCGGTCGAGGCGCATTTTCGCGGCAAGCATCCGTGGATGCCCTACCACGAGTTCGTGCGCGATAACCTCGCGGCCCTGGTCGGCGCCGAACCGCTCGAAGTGGTCGCGATGAACTCGCTGACCGTCAACCTGCATCTGATGATGGTCAGCTTTTACCGGCCCACACGCGAGCGACCCGCGATCCTCATCGAAAAGAACGCCTTCCCATCCGACCGCCACGCGGTCGCCTCGCAGATTGCGTTCCACGGATTCGATCCCGACGACGCCCTGATCGAAATCGGTGCGGAGGAAGGCGCAGCGATTTCCCGCGACGAGCTGCTGCGCGCGATTGAGCAGCACGGCGCGCGCGTCGCATTGGTGCTGTTCCCCGGCGTGCAGTACCTGAGCGGCCAGGCGTTCGACCTCCGCGCGATCACCGAAGCGGCGAGGCGCAAGGGTTGCGCAGTCGGTTTCGATCTTGCGCACGCCGCCGGCAATCTGGAACTCGCACTGCACGACAGCGGTTGCGACTTCGCGGTCTGGTGCAGCTACAAGTACCTCAACGCCGGACCGGGCGCTGTCGCGGGTTGCTTCGTGCATGCGCGCCACGCAACTGCGGCGCTGCCTCGATTCGCAGGCTGGTGGGGTAGCGAAAAGGAGTCGCGCTTTCGCATGGGCCCGTGGTTCGTTCCAAGCCCGGGAGCGGAAGGCTGGCAACTGTCCAATCCGCCGATACTCGCCCTCGCGCCGTTGCGCGAATCGTTGGACATTTTTCGTCGCGCGGGCATGGCGGCCCTGCGCGAAAAATCCTGCCGGTTGACCGGCTACCTCGAATGGCTCGTGACCCGCGAGCTGTCCGGCGTGCTCGATGTCCTGACGCCGCGCGAAGCCGCACGTCGCGGGGCGCAGCTGTCGTTGCGCGTCAGGGGAGCTCGCGCCGCAGGACGCAGCCTGTTCGACCACTTGCATGCCCACGGCGTTGTCGTCGATTGGCGCGAGCCCGATGTCATCCGTGCCGCGCCGGTGCCGCTCTACAACCGTTATCGGGACTGCCTGCGCCTGGTCAAGACCGTGCGCGCATGGGCAGACGCGCAATGAAAACCACTTCGGTGCCGCCGGCAAGCGCGGCGCTCGAAACCCCTGCCGCTATCTGAAAAGCGCACGGTTCACGGACCAGGGATCTCGTCGAGATCCGGCCCGCTCCACGATTCGCGAAGGTGCTCCTCGACCCGCGCCGCCGGCAAGCGCCATGCGTATGCAAGCCACATGACCAGAGCCGAGAAGATAGCCATGACCGGGATCGAGGTCGTGATGCTCATGACCCCGAGATTGCCGGCATTCGCGGACGGCTCGGGATAGGAACCGAGCCAGCTGATCAAGGCCAACCCGCCCAGCCATGGAATCACCCAGAACCCCGCGCGAAAATCCATGCGCGGCGTGTGCTTGCCGCGCGACGCCTCGTGCAGCGCGAGCACGATCAAGCCCAGCACCACCGACAGCGACAACTTCCATTCGGTTTCCCAACCGGACCAGTAGACGATGAGATTCGACGAGAGGAACGCCAGATAGGGAATGATGAATCCGCCGGGCAGGCGAAACGGCCGCGGACAATCGGGCAGTTCCTTGCGCAACGCCATGAACACCAACGGCCCCGAGCCGAAGGACAACACCGTGGCGGAGGTCACGAAGCCGACCAGTTTCTGCCAGCCCGGGAACGGCAGGAAAAAGATCAGCCCGACAATGAACGCGAGAATCACACTGACCCATGGCACGCCGCGCTCGCTGACCTTGGCCAGCACCGTCGGCGCATTGCCGTTGCGGCCCATCGCGTAGGAAAGACGCGCAGTCACCGTGGTGTAGATCAAGCCGGTATCGGCCGGTGACACGAACGCGTCGATGTACAGGAGCAGTGCAAGCCAGGTCAGCCCGAGTGTCGTCGCCAGCGTCGCCAACGGTCCGAACGCAATGGCCTTGTCATCGAGGCCGCCGGTGAACGTCGTGCCGATGTGCGCCCAGCCGTTGGCCAGGGCTTCGGGTGGCAGGGCGCCGATGAATGCCACCTGCAGGCCGATGTAGATGATCGCGCACAGGCCAAGCGAGCCGAGAATCGCTATCGGTACGTTGCGGCTTGGATTGTCGGTTTCGCCGGCAAGCTCGACGCCCTGACGAAATCCGAGATAGGAAAAGATGATGCCCGCCGTGGCGATCGAGGAAAACACGCCGTGCCATCCGAACGGCATGAAGCCGCCGTGCGCCGCGTAGCTGAAATGCTCGGTATTGAATTCGGCGCTCAGGAAGGCGATGACCACCAGCACGATGATGCCGATCTTCCACCAGACCAGCGCATTGTTGAGCCGCGCGAACCAGCGGATACCGATGACATTGATCAGGCTGAACAGCAACATCATGCCGGCCGCGACGAAATAGCCCGGCGTCGTGAGTACCGGCACGCCGTCCTGCATCTGCTGCAACCAGGGCACATAGTTGGTCGCGTACTGCATCGCGGCCTCGACCTCGATCGGCGCAGTCGAGGCCGCCGCGAGCCAGGTGATCCAGCCGGTCGTGTAGCTCGCAAACGAGCCGAACGCGAAATGCGGAAAACGCACCACACCGCCGGAAACCGGGAACATCGTCCCGAGTTCCGCGTAGGTCAGTCCGATGAACAGGATCATGATCGCGCCGATCAGCCAGGACAGTATCGAGGCCGGTCCGGCCTGCTGCGCCGCACTCAGTGCTCCGAACAGCCAGCCCGATCCGATGATCGAGCCGACGGCGGTGAACAACAGACCGACAACCCCGACATGGCGCTTGAGGCGGCGATCGTCGGTGGCAGTGGCGGATTCGGTGCGGCTTGTCGGCATGGCATTTCCCCTTGTCCAGAATTTCGGGTGATGCATCACAAGAAATTGCAAACGGCACTTCCGCCGCCGCTTGATGTGCCCGAGGACCGGGCCAACCCGATCATTGCCGCTGGCGCCTCGCAGCACAAGTCCCGGCAACGGCAGCGCGCAGGTTTTGTATACTGAATGGCGTCGCGACGCGTTGGCCCGAATTGCGAAATGCGCCGATTTCCCGCGACGCCTGCGTTCGATCCCGTGCCGATGCGCGCCACAGCGGCGGGAAACCCTGATGCTTGCGGAGATTTCACGAATGCGTCTTCGACCGATGCGAGTGGTTCTGGCATGCGCGCTCGCGCTCGCAGCTTCGACCATTTCACCGCGAGTGCGAGCGAGCGCGCCATCGTCGTCCGACGGCTCTCCCTCTTCTCGCTCACTGGTCGTCGGGATCAAGATCGCGCCGCCTTTCGTGATTGCCGAGGGAAATGGCTACGAGGGTCTTGCGGTGGAGCTTTGGCAGGAAGTCGCCGCAGACAACGGCTGGAAATATCACTACCAGCGCCTTGATCTCGACGACCTGCTGAACGCAGTCGCGAACAATCAGGTCGATGTGGGACTCGGCGCGATCACGACAACCGCCCGGCGCGAGCGTCGCATGGATTTCGCACATCCGATCACGAGCTCCGGGCTCGCCATCGCGGTGCGCAGCGACGACAACGCGGGCTGGATCGCCGTGGTGCGCGCGCTGGTATCGCCGGCCTTTCTGAAGGTGATCGGAACGCTGGCGCTGCTGCTGTTCGTGGTAGGCCTGCTCGCATGGCTCGCCGAGCGCAAACAAAATCCCGAGCAGTTCGGCGGAAGCCGGATGCACGGCATTTTCTCGGGCTTCTGGTGGGCCATGGTAACCATGACCACAGTCGGCTACGGCGATATCGCGCCACGCACGCTAGGCGGTCGTCTGCTCGGTCTGGTCTGGATGTTGACGGCGCTGCTCGTTGTGTCGTTTTTCACCGCGTCGATCACGAGTGCGCTGACCGTGGGTCAGCTTTCCAGCCACGTCCGCAATGCGGATGATCTCGCGCACATGCACGTCGCCAGTGTCGCCCAAAGCACCAGCGGTGCTTGGCTTCAGCGCGAACATATTGCTTTCGACGACAGCGGGGCGCTCGATTCGGCGCTGCATCAGCTGGCACAAGGCAGCGTCGAAGCGGTCGTCTACGACGCGCCTCTGCTGCGCTGGACCATTCGCGAGCGATACAGCGGCAAACTGCGCGTGCTGCCGATCAATCTCGAACGTCAGGATTATGCATTTGCGCTACCGAACGGCAGCCCGCTGCGCGAGGCGATCGACACATCCCTGCTTGCGCGCATCAATGCGCCGGGCTGGCGCGGACGTCTCGCAAAATACTTCGGCAAGGAATGATGAAAGCGGTGCAGGACTGGCTGGTCCACATGGAATTGCTCGGCATTCCCGCAACCCAATGGTTGCTCGCGATCATCGTGGCGCTCGGCGGTTACGCCATCGTGCACTCCGCCTTGCGGTTGCTCGCAAGGCGCCTCAACAAGCTCGCTGCGCATGCTTCTTCGGATACGCTAACCGCCATCGCGTCGGCTCTCCAACGCACCAGCGGAGTGCTGATTTTCCTGCTGTTCGTGCTGATCGGTATTCATTTGCTCGATCTTCCGGACAGGACACAGATCTGGCTGGACCGGCTCGCGTTTCTGGTCGCCGGGCTGCAGATCGGCCTGTGGCTGAATACCGCAATCCGGGCCTGGACCGGCTCGCACCTCGCCGGGAATGCGCAGATCGAGACCAATCCAGTGGTCCTGGCCATGCTCGGGTGGTTTGCGCGCATCCTTGTCTGGACAACGATATTGCTGGCCGTGCTCGGCAACATGGGCGTCAATATCACTGCGCTCGTTGCCAGCCTCGGCGTCGGCGGTGTTGCGGTCGCACTGGCACTGCAGAATGTGCTAGGCGACTTGTTCGCCTCGCTCAGCATCGGCCTCGACAAGCCATTTACGATCGGTGAGTTCATCCAATTCGGAGATATCACGGGAACCATCGCCCGGGTAGGAGTCAAGACAACGCGTATCCGCGCGCTGAGCGGCGAAGAAATCAGCATCGGCAATGCCAAGTTGCTCAGTCAGATCATCCACAACTACGGCCGCATGGCGACGCGACGGATCGTGTTTGCATTCGGTGTCACGATGGACACGCCACGCGACAAGGTACAAAAGGTCGTGGAAATCGCGTGCGATGTCGTGCGCGGACTCGACAAGGTCGAGCTCAACCGCGCCCACTTCAAGGGCTTCGGCGACAGTTCGCTGGATTTCGAAGTCGTCTATACGGTGCAGGATCCGGACTACACGCTGTACATGGATATCCAGCAGCAAATCAATCTTGAACTCATGACGCGCCTCGAAGCGATCGACGTGCATTTCGCGATTCCGATGAGCACGCTGCGCGTTGCCCGGGCAACCGGCAATGCAACGCCGCGACGGGCTTGAGCGATGGCGACTGGCGCTGATCGGCCCGAGATCACGATTGTCGGCGCAGGCCTGGTCGGTGCGTTGCTGGCGACACTGCTGGGCCGTTGCGGATTCGGCGTAAAGGTGTTCGAACGGCGGCCTGATCCGCGCACGGCGGGTTTCATTGGCGGTCGCTCGATCAATCTCGCCCTGGCCGAGCGCGGCCTGCACGGCCTGCGTCAAGCCGGATTGACCGACGAGGTCATGCGTCTCGCCACGATGATGCGCGGGCGCATGGTGCATCATCTCGACGGCCACACCGAATTGTTGCGCTATGGACGCGACGATTCCGAAGTCATCTGGTCAATCAGTCGCGGCGCTCTCAACATCGCCTTGATCGATGCAGCGGAACGGGCCGGCGCACGTTTTTACTTTTCGCGCCGCCTCGACCAAGCGAAATTTTCCGACGTGGTGAGGCTGCGACTTTGCGACGACGGCGACAGGGTGCATGAACACACTTGTGCTTTCGTGATCGGCGCCGACGGCGCGGGTTCGGCATTGCGCAAGGCGATGAATGCCGAAGTCGACATCGGGGAACGCATGGAGCCGCTCGGACACGGATACAAGGAACTCGAGGTTCCGGCACGAGCGAGAGCCGAGGGTCGAGAGTCCAGGGCTGAAATACACGAGGCGACGGCAGCGAACTTGCGTGTCTTGCCGCCCTCGAGCCCCGGCCCTCAGCCCTCGCTTTTCGCGATCGAACCCAACGCGCTGCATATCTGGCCGCGCGGCAACTACATGTGCATCGCGCTGCCGAATGCCGAAGGCAATTTCACGGTGACGCTGTTCATGCCGAACACCGGAGATCCGAGTTTTGCCTCGGTGCGCACGCCGACCGAAGCACTTGCCCTGTTCGCCCGCGACTTCGCGGACCTGGCGCCGTTGATTCCGGACCTCGCACACGATTTTGCGCAAAATCCGGTCGGCGAACTCGCGACGTTGTATCTGGACCACTGGCATCTCGACCAACGTGCGCTTCTGCTCGGCGATGCTGCGCACGCGATCGTGCCGTTCCACGGGCAGGGCATGAACAGCGGATTCGAGGATGCAGTCGAGCTCGCGGATCTGCTGAGCGCACACGGCGACGACCTTGGCTGGACTTTCGCGGAGTTCGAACGGCGCCGTCGCCCGAATGCAGAAGCGATCGCGACGATGGCACTGGAAAATTATGTCGAAATGCGCGATTCGGTGGCCGATCCGGAATTCCTGCTGCGGCGCGAACTCGCGCGCCTGCTCGCTGCGCGCCATCCGGAGCGTTTCATGCCGCGCTATTCCATGGTCACGTTTACACGCATGCCCTATGCGCAGGCCCTTGCTCGCGGCGCCGAGCAAACCGAATTGCTGCGCGAACTCACCAACGGCAAGACGCAGATCGAGGATATCGACCTGAGTCGCGCCGATACGCTCGTGGAACAGCGTCTGACGCCGCTCGGTCGACCGGCGGATTGAAACCTTCGCAGAAAGAGTGCATCCGCGAGGTTGGACGTCGAACGGATGATCGTCACATGCATCGTCGAAGCAACCAGGCAAACACCTGCCACTTCGTTTGCATGGCGCTGCCAAGCGGCTGCGGTTAGCATGCGCGCCTGATGAAGTTATACGACGCGCACGACCGCCCTCCCTTGCTCGAAGCCCGCGCCCTCGCGTTCACGCGGAACGACGAAGCGATATTCGGGCCACTGGATTTTCGCCTGCATGCCGGCGAAGTGCTCCTGATCGAGGGCGACAACGGTTCGGGCAAGACGACGCTGCTCAAGGTGCTGGCCGGCCTGCTCGAAGCGGGGTCTGGCGAGGTGCGCTTGAATGGCGAATTGTTGACGCTTGCGAGGCTTTCGCAACAGGTGGTTCTCCTCGGGCACCAACCCGGACTCAAGCTCGATCTGACGGCGCTCGAGAACCTGCGATTTGCCGCCGGCCTCGGAGGCATTCGTTCGGGCACGAGCCCGGTGACGGCGCTGGCGGGCGTCGGCCTCGAAGGTTACGAAGACATCGCGACCCGGCGACTCTCGGCGGGACAGAAAAAGCGCGTGGCCCTCGCGCGAATCTGGCTGGTCCCGGCTGCCCTGTGGCTGCTCGACGAACCCTATGCCAATCTCGATCCCGACGGCATCCGGCTGGTCAATCGATTGCTCGAATTGCATACCGAACGCGGCGGCGCGGCACTGATCACCTCGCATGGCGCCTACGCGTTCACATCCGGCACGCCGCGTCGGCTGGCATTGCGGATACCGGCATGAGGCGGGAGCGATGAAGCCCGGCAGCACCTTTGCCGCTTGCGCCGCGCTGATTCGGCGCGACTTGGTGCTGGTTTGGCGCCGCCGGGGCGACGCGCTCAATCCGTTGCTGTTCGCACTCATGGTCGTTGCGCTGTTTCCGCTCGCGCTCGGTCCCGAGCCAGGTCAGCTCGCACGCATTGCGGCGGGCATCGTGTTCGTTGCCGTCCTGCTGGCGAATCTGCTGTCGCTGGACAACCTGTTTCGCGGCGACCACGAGGATGGCTCGCTCGAACAACTGGTCTTGTCGCCGCATCCGCTCGCGCTGTTGCTCGGTTGCCGTATCGGCGTGCACTGGTTGACCACCGCGCTGCCTTTGATTCTCCTGAGTCCGTTGTTGGGCGAAATGCTGCATCTGCAGGCGGCGGTCAGGCCCGTGCTGATCGGCGCGCTCGCACTGGCCACGCCGCTGCTGAGTCTGCTCGGCGCGACGTGCGTGGCTCTGACCGTTGGCATGCGCCGCTCTGGTATGCTGCTCGCCCTCCTGGTCCTGCCGCTCTATGTGCCAGTGCTGATCTTCGGGGCGGGTGCATGCAACGCCGCTGCCGCCGGGTTGCCGTTCATTGCGCCGTTACTGTGGCTCGCGGCTGCACTGGTCATGGCGCTGGTGATTGCGCCGCTCGCCGCAGCCCTGGCGTTGAAGATATCGCTCGACTGATGAAAATCATTCCGCTCTGGCTGCACCGACTCGGCTCGCCACCGACGTTCTACCGCTTTGCCGGCCGTGTGCTGCCGTGGTGCTACGGCATTGCGCTGGTCCTCGCTGCGATCGGGCTCTACGGCGGCCTCGTGCTCGCACCATCGGACTATCAGCAGGGCGATGCCTACCGCATCATCTTCATCCATGTGCCGTGCGCGTGGATGAGTCTGTTCACTTATGCGTTCATGGCAGCCAACGCGTTCATCGCGCTGGTATGGCGCATCAAGCTCAGCGAAGTCCTGGCGATGGCAAGCGCGCCGATCGGCGCGGCGTTCACGTTCATCACGCTCGTCACCGGTTCGATCTGGGGCAAGCCGATGTGGGGCACCTGGTGGACCTGGGATGCGCGATTGACATCGGAACTGGTCCTGCTGTTCATCTATCTTGGTGTCATTGGTCTTCATCACGCGATCGAGGATCGCCGCCAGGCCGCGCGCGCCGCGGGATTCCTCGCGCTGATCGGAGTGGTCAATGTGCCGATCGTGCATTTCTCCGTGAACTGGTGGAACACGTTGCATCAGGGTCAGACCGTGCGGTTGCTCGGTCCATCCAAGATGGATGCCTCGATGCTGTGGCCACTGATGATCATGGCGCTCGCCACCCATCTGTGGTTCTTCGGCAGCCTGCTCGCGCGAACACGCGTGGGTCTGATCGAACTCGATGGCGGCAAGGACTGGGTGCGCGCGATCGCGCTACCCGAAGCGGAGCGGGCGCATGGCTGATTTTCTCGCGATGGGCGGCTATGCTGGCTATGTCTGGAGCGCCTACGCAGTGTTTTTCCTGGTGCTGCTGATCGATGCGCTCGCACCGCTCGTGCGTCGCCGTCGCGTGCTGGCGGAACTCCGCAGCCGCTTTGTGCGTCAACAATCACGTCGCAAGAATTCGCCATGACCCCGACCCGCAAACGGCGCCTCATCATCACCGGCCTGATCCTGGCCGCAGTTGCGGTCGCGACCAGTCTGACGGTGCTCGCGCTGCAGCAGAACATGACCTACCTGTATTCGCCGAGTGAAGTCGATGCCGGCCATGCACCAACCCTGTCGACCTTCCGGCTCGGCGGCGTGGTGCTCGAGCATTCGCTCAAGCGCGCCGACGATTCACTCGAATCGGATTTCGTCGTCACCGACCGCTTCAACAAGATCCCGGTCAGCTACACCGGCATCCTGCCCGATCTGTTTCGCGAGGGCCAAAGCATCATCGCGACCGGCACGCTGCGCGATGGACGGTTTGTTGCGACGGAGGTGCTGGCCAAGCACGACGAAACCTACATGCCGAAGGAAGTCGCCGATGCGATCGCCAAGGCCAAGGCTGCGCACAAGACCGGGGCCGGGAGAGCCGCTACCGGGGGTTAGGAGGGCGGGAACTGGTGAAGTGCCTTATCCTGTTTGAAACTTTCTTTGACCTTTCGATAAAGAGCGCCCCTTCCGCCTGCGGCACCTTCCTCCGCTCTGCGGGGGGAGAAAAAGCCTTCGGCTGCTATGGGAAATCTTTCCTCCGCCCAGCCGGGGAAGCCGGCGGCAGCCGGAAGAGCGTAGCCTTGTGAGGCATGCGCATGGATATTTGCGAAACACCTCATCATTCCCTAGCCATTAGCACCTGACCGAAAGCCTTCAGACCATGATTCCCGAACTTGGCCAATTCGCGTTGATTCTCGCGTTGCTGATCGCAGCAGCGCAATGTGTGCTGCCGATCACCGGCGCGTGGCTCGGTGATCGCACGCTGATGGCGACTGCACGGCCGGCCGTCGCCGGCCAGGCGGTTTTCATCGCACTGGCTTTCGGCATCCTGACGTACGCCTTCGTCACGCAGGATTTTTCCGTCGCCTATGTGGCGGAAAACTCCAATTCGCTGCTGCCTTGGTACTACCGGTTTTCAGCGGTGTGGGGAGCGCATGAGGGATCGCTGCTGCTATGGCTGTTGATCCTCAATATCTGGACCGTTGCGGTCGCCGCATTGAGCCGCCGGCTGCCGCAGCCGTTCATGGCGCGTGTGCTTGGCGTGCTCGGCTTCATCAGCTTCGGTTTTCTCCTCTTCACGGTGCTGACCTCGAATCCGTTCCTGCGTCACCTGCCGGCATTCCCGGATGGCAACGATCTCAATCCGGTATTGCAGGACCCGGGGCTGATCGTCCATCCGCCAATGCTGTATACCGGCTACGTCGGCTTTTCCGTCGCATTCTCTTTCGCGATCGCCGCGTTGCTCGGCGGTGAACTCGATACGCGCTGGGTGCGCTGGGCGCGGCCATGGACCAATGTGGCGTGGGGATTTCTGACGCTCGGCATCGCGCTCGGAAGCTGGTGGGCCTACTACGAACTCGGCTGGGGCGGCTGGTGGTTCTGGGATCCGGTCGAGAACGCATCGTTCATGCCGTGGCTGGTCGGTACGGCGCTGATCCATTCGCAAGCGGTGACGGAAAAGCGCGGCTCGTTCCGAGCCTGGACCTTGCTGCTGGCGATCTTCGCCTTTTCGCTGTCGCTGCTCGGCACGTTCCTGGTGCGCTCCGGCGTATTGACCAGTGTGCACGCGTTCGCATCCGATCCACAGCGCGGCCTGTTCATTCTCGCGTTCCTGGTCACCGTCGTCGGCGGATCGCTGCTGATCTACGCGCTGCGCGCCCCGAAAATTTCGGGCGGCGAGCCGTTCGCCGCGGTGTCGCGCGAATCCACGATCCTGATCAACAATCTGTTGTTCACATGCGCCGCGGCAATGGTGCTGCTAGGTACGCTGTACCCGCTGATCGGCGATGCACTCGGCCTAGGCCGCATCTCGGTCGGACCACCGTACTTCGGATTCATGTTCGTGCTGCTGATGCTGCCGGTGGTGCTGCTGATGCCGTTCGGACCGTTCCTGCGCTGGCGCCAGGGCAGCATGAAAGTCGCGATCAGCGGCCTCAAGCCGGCTATGCTGGCGGTGCCGATCGCCCTGGTGATTGCATGGCTGGTCGCCCGACATCTTCCGTGGAAGGCGCTGGCCGGAACGGCCGCATCGGTCTGGGTGGGCGTCGGCATCGTGCTGTATGCGCTGTCCCGCTGGCGCAATGCGCCGCGCGGACGGCGCTATACGCCGGAAATGGCCGGCATGATCCTCGCGCACTTCGGCGTGGCGGTTTTCCTCGCGGGCGTGCTCGTGACGGCCTCGACCAGCGTCGAGAAGGATCTCCGCCTCGCGCCGAACGAATCGGTCAAGATCGGCGCGCTGACGTTCCGCTTCGATGGCGTGACGCATGCCAACGGCCCGAACTACGCGGCCGATCAGGGAACCATCACCGTGCTGCGCAATGGTGCCGTGGTCACGGTCATGCATCCGCAGAAACGCCAGTACACGCGCAATGCGCAGGTGCAAACGGAATCGGCGATCGATCCCGGATTGACGCGCGATCTCTATGTTGCGCTCGGTGAGCCGCTCGGAACCAACGGCAAGACAGACGGCGCCTGGTCGGTGCGTGTGTACGTCAAGCCCTTCGTGCGCTGGATCTGGCTCGGTGGCTTGTTCATGATGCTCGGTGGGTTTACTGCGGCGGCCGATCGGCGCTTCCGCCGGGTCGAAGGCTCGACGGAAAGCACCACGGTGGAGTCGGTGCCGTCGGCACGCCCGGCCGAGGGCCACGCATGAACGCGCGCCTGCTGCCGCTGGCAGGCTTCGTCCTGCTGGCAGCCCTGCTCGGTTTCGGCATCTGGTGGAACGAGCACCACGAGGCACGCGAAGTGCCGTCGCCACTGATCGGCAAGCAGGCACCTGCGTTCAATCTGCCACTGCTGCTGAATCCGGGTAAGACTCTCGACAACAAGCAGCTGCTCGGCAAACCGTACCTGTTGAATGTGTTCGCGAGCTGGTGCTCGACCTGCCAGTACGAGCATCCGATCCTGACCGACGACATCAAGCCGCTCGGCATCAAGCTGGTCGGCATGGATTTGAAGGACGATGAGGCCGATGCCAAGCGCTGGCTCGCACAGTTCGGCAATCCCTACGATGTGGTGATTGCCGATCAGGCCGGACGCGTCGCGATCGACTACGGCATCTACGGACCACCGGAAACCTTCCTGGTCGACGCGAAAGGAACCATTCGCTACAAGCGAGTCGGCATGTTCACCCCAGAACTCATTGCAGGCGAACTCATTCCCAAGATCGCCGCAATGGTCAAGGAATCACAATGACGCTGCGCGTCTCGGCGCTGCTTCTGATCGTACTGTGCGCAGGCTTGTGCGTGCAGCAGGCCTTGGCGATCGACGCGTTACCCTTCAAGGACCATGCGCAGGAACTTCGCTTCCAGCATCTGACCAAGCAATTGCGCTGCCTGGTCTGCCAGAACGAGAGTCTTGCCGATTCCGGCGCGGACCTCGCGAAGCAACTGCGCGGGCAGATCTTCCAGATGATGCAGAGCGGCAAGAGCGACGATGAGATCAAGCAATACCTGGTCTCGCGCTACAACGATTATGTGCTGTACGACCCGCCGGTCATCCCCTCGACCTGGCTGCTCTGGTTTGGCCCATTGCTGGTGTTCGGTGTCGGCGTCCTGATCGTTGCCGGTATCATTCGCACGCGCCGGCGCGGAATCACCCTTGCGGGTGCTGGCCGTGCAGACGTTTCCCCCGATGATGAGGACGACTGGTGACCTTCCTGTTCCTGGGTTTTGCAGCCTTGATGGTGGCGGTGGCTCTGATATTGCTGCTCACACCCCTGCTCCGTCGTCGGGGATCTGGCGCGCATGACAACACGGCCCGCTTGCGCGCGCTCGACGCGGCGTTGGCCGCGGGCATCATCGACGCAGACGAATACCGGGCAAAGCGGGACATCATTTCCCACGCGTCGGACGCAGCAGCCGTGGCCGCGGCGCGACCGCGCCGTCCGGTGACCGCGGCGGTTGCCGTGGCTCTGCTGTTGCCTGCGGCTGCGCTGATCCTTTACCGGCTTCTCGGGGCGCCGCAGGCGCTGCACGAACAGGCGAGTCAAGCTCCCGTCGAGAGTGCGGTCGCAACGGATGGAACCGCGCCGCCGGATCACGGTGCGGACATGCAAAAGGCGATCACGGGACTGGTCGCGAAACTCAAACAGCATCCGGACGACATCGCCGGCTGGTCGCTGCTCGGCCGGGCTTATCAGAACACACAACGCTTTGAGGATGCGCGCGATGCGTTCAAGCATGCGCTCGGTCTCGAACCGGACAATGTGGACATGAAGCTCGAATATGCACAAGCGATGGCACTCGCGACGCCTGAACATAAACTCTCGGGCGAACCGCGCAAGCTGATCGAGAGCGCACTCGCGACCGATCCGAACAACCAGCGCGGATTGTGGCTGCTCGGCATCGGCGACTATCAGGAAGGCAATTACCAGGCCGCGATCGCAAGCTGGAACAAGCTGCTCCCGCAACTGCAACCAGGCTCGGACCTTGCGAAAAGCGTATCGGAACAAATTGCCGATGCGCAGACCAAGCTCGGCAATGGTGGTGCCGCGCCTGCCGCTGCTTCGGCGGACAACGTTGCGACACCAGATGGGCCGATGGCTGCTGCACCCGACACCGATGCCGGGGCCTCGGCAAGCCCCGCTCCCAAGCTGACCGTCGCAGTCGCGCTCGATCCGAAGCTCAAGGACAAGTTCGATCCCGATGCCACATTGTTCGTATTCGCGAAGGCAGCGAGCGGACCGCCGATGCCTCTCGCGATCCAGCGCATGAGCGCGTCGAAATTGCCGATAACGATTACGCTCGATGACTCGATGGGCATGTTGCCAAGCCTCAGGCTGTCGATGTTTCCGCAGGTCGTGATCGGCGCGCGCGTCTCCAAGTCCGGCAACGCGTTGCCGCAAAGCGGCGATCTGCAAGTGCTGTCGGCGCCCATCGATGTCCATCGCACGACGCCGATTGCATTGACTATCGACCAGCAGGTTCGCTGACGTCCAACGGCAGCTTTGACGCGTTGAATTTCGCTGCCGCCGCTACGGCAAGTCAGCGTCAAATGCCAACGGAGGTGCGCATGTCGAATGGCGTACGCGCCCCGCCCCATGCTCGTGGCTTCATCGCACTGATCTCGCACCGACAACGCCTGGCGCTGTAGTTCGCGAGCACGCGGGCAGGACCGGCCGCCATGTGCAAATCAATTGCTGACCCCATCCGCAGGGTTGGCGCGGACCGGCGCAGGCCGTTACATTGCGCGTTCCCGCATTTCCGGTTTCTCGCATGGGCGACGCGCGCCGTTACTTCAAATTGCCCTCGCCTTTCCGCATGAAGCGCGGCGGATTGCTGCGGGACGGCCAAGTGGCATACGAGACCTGGGGGAAACTCAGTGAGGCGCGCGACAATGCGATCCTGATCCTCACCGGCTTGTCGCCGAGCGCGCATGCCGCTGCCAACTGCGAGGATCCTTCGGATGGCTGGTGGGAGGACATGCTCGGGCCGGGCAAGTACATCGACAGCAATCGGTTTTTCATTATCTGCGTCAACGCGCTGGGTAGCTGCAAGGGATCGTCCGGGCCTTCCTCGATCAACCCGCAAACGGGCGATGCGTACCGCCTCGATTTCCCCGAGCTTGCGCTCGAGGACGTCGGCAATGCGGCGTACGAACTGGTACACGGCCTCGCGATTGAGCGGCTGTGCTGCCTGATCGGAAATTCCATGGGCGGCATGAGCGCACTCGGTTACCTGTTGCTGCATCCGGGCAGCGTGCGCGCGCACATCAGTATCTCGACAGCTCCCCAGGCACAACCTTTTGCGATCGCGGTGCGCTCGCTGCAGCGCGAGGCGATTCGTCTTGATCCGAACTGGAACGAAGGCCGCTACGACGACCAGCACTATCCCGAAACCGGCATGAACATTGCGCGCAAGCTTGGCGTCATCACCTATCGCTCGGCGATGGAATGGCGCGGGCGCTTCGGACGCATTCGCCTCGATCCGGGAGAGCAGGAGGACGAACCTTTCGGCGCCGAGTTCCAGGTCGAGTCCTACTTGATCGCGCATGCGCAGAAGTTCGCGCGCAGTTTCGATCCGAACAGTTACCTGTACCTGTCGCGCGCGAGCGACTGGTTCGACATGGCCGAATACGGCGATGGCCACGTTGAGGACGCGCTCGCGAAGATCGCCGTCGAGCGCGCGCTGGTGATCGGCGTCGAATCGGATATCCTGTTTCCGTTGCAACAGCAGGAGGAGATCGCCAAAGGCCTGCGTGCTGCCGGCGCCACGGTGGATTTCGTCGAGCTGGACAGCCCTCAGGGGCACGACGCATTTCTCGTGGATATCCCGCGTTTCGGGGCGGCCATCGCAGCTTTCCTGTCGGCACTGTAGAATCCGCTCCACCGTGCTTACCCTCGACTTTCCCGGTTGCAAACGTCTGGTCGACGCGATTGATGCGGCGGTATGCCACGATTGCCAGAACTCGATCACTGAGGCCTTGCGTGTCGCGCTGTGTCGGCTGATACGCGATTCGGATGTGCAGCTGCCCGAATGCGTGTTCGACGCGGCGAGCGATCACTACGCGCGGCGCGAGATCTATCGTAGCGAAACCCACGGCTACGATGTGATCGCAATGACCTGGGGTCCTGGTCAGGGCACGCCGGTGCACGACCATGCCGGCATGTGGTGCGTCGAAGGCGTGTGGGCCGGGCAGTTGGAAGTCACACCTTACGAACTGGTGGACCAGCGCGACGATCGATTTCACTTCGAGAAACGCGGCACGATGCAAGCCGGCCCGGGTTCGGCCGGCAGCCTGATTCCGCCGCACGACTATCACACGATCCGCAATCCGAGCGCAGACGACATCGCCGTGTCCGTGCACATCTACAGCGGCGCCATGACTTCGTGCTCGGTGTTCCAGCCGATCGACGGCAATTGGTACGCGCGCGACGTTCGCCAGTTGTCGCTCGACCGGACGCATTAGCTTTTACGATCATCCTTGATCGCGAGATCAAACAGCGGCCGTCCGTGGCCGCACATTTCAAAATAGCGTTTATACTTCGCGCCCCGACCAGCCGAAGTGGCGGAACTGGTAGACGCGCTGGACTCAAAATCCAGTTGTGGCAACACAGTGTGGGTTCGAGTCCCACCTTCGGCACCAATGACAGTCCGATGCGGTCCACAGAAGTCCACTAACCCCGCATAGCAGCGGGGTTTTTTGTGCCTGCGGCGTCCGTAGTCGTCCGGGGGTGTCCCTTGCGATCCGGGGGCATGTGGGGGCACAATCGGGGGCATCTATCCACGCCGGCACAAAAGACCGGGGGCATAAATGGGAAACCTGACCACTGTCGCCGCACGCGCGGCCAAGTCGCGGATGAAGCCTTACCGTCTTGCTGCCGGGGCCGGGTTGTATTTGGAGGTCATGCCGACCGGAGCGAAATACTGGCGCTGGAAATACCGCTACGCCGGCAAGGAGAAACGCCTGGCGCTTGGCGTGTTCCCCGGCGTGTCGCTGGCCGAAGCCCGCACGCAACGTGACGCCGCCCGTGCGTTGCTGGCCGAAGGTGTCGATCCGTCGGTCCGGCGCAAGGCGCGCAAGCATGCAAAGGCGGTGGCTGCCCAGAACGCATTCGGTGCGATCGCGCGCGAATGGTTGCAACGGCAACGCGCCAGCATGGCCGCCGTGACGTTTGCGAAAGCCGAGTGGATGCTCGGGTTGGCATCGGCACTGGATGCGCAACCGATCGCCAGCATCACCGCACCGGACATTCTCGCCGTCCTGCGCGCTATCGAAAGCCGCGGCACGCACGAAACCGCGCATCGCGTGAAAGCCCGCATCGGGCAAGTGTTCCGCTACGCCATTGCCACCGGACGCGCGCAACGCGATCCGACTACGGACTTGCGCGGCGCGTTGGCGCCCGTGGTGTCGACCGCGCATGCAGCGGTGACGGACCCGAGCGCCGTCGCGGCTTTGCTGCGCGATATCGAAGGATACAGCGGCCAGCCGACCACGCATGCAGCGCTGCGCCTCGCGCCGCTAGTATTCGTGCGGCCCGGAAACCTGCGCGCGATGGAATGGACCGAGCTTGACCTTGATGCCGGTGAATGGCGCATTCCGGCCGGCAAGATGAAGATGCGCGAGGCGCACGTCGTTTCGCTTGCGTCGCAAGCTGTGGCGATCCTGCGCAACCTGCGTCCGTTGACCGGCGTCGGCCGCTACGTGTTCCCGAGTCTGCGCACGTCCGACCGGCCGATGAGCGAGAACACCATCAACGCGGCACTGCGCCGACTCGGCTACGACAAAAACACCATGACCGGCCACGGCTTTCGTGCGCTCGCGTCCACGCGATTGAATGAAATGGGCTGGGCCCCGGACGTGATCGAACGCCAGCTCGCACACACAGAACGCAACAAGGTCCGGGCTGTGTACAACCGTGCGACCCATTTGGCCGAGCGCCGCAAGATGATGCAGAGCTGGGCTGACTATTTGGAGAATCTTAGCAACGGTGCGACGGTAATACCTATTAAAAACAGGCGTTAGCCTCTGTGGTATTACCTGCTGCGACTATTTCTTCACAGGAACGGGCTCTCGCGCTGCGCCGCATCCGCGATCGCCGATGCGAGCTTTAAGCAAGCGGCTGCGTAGGCGCCCATTGCCTGCTTTGTCACTCGAATCTTCTGATTCGCGGTGACTTGCAAGATTGACACGTCACGTGCGCAGGCTGCATCCGCTCGCTGCGCTCGATGCACAATGCAGTTTCGTACGTAGACCATTTCCCGTATTGCACAGCAATAAGACTCGTCGAGCGCAATCGGCAAGCCGACCGCTTCAAGCCTGCGGAGCCAGCCGTTAGGCACAGTAGATTCCGAGCTCGTCCATGCTTTCAACCGCTTAAGGACCTCCCCTGCCTCGGAATAAGTGAGATCACGATCAACCGGGGTTGGCAATTTCTTCACACCTAGCCCCGCTAGATGCGCAACGACTCCAGGCCGGAATCTCAAAGCCACGATCAACGTGTCATCAATTCCAGCGTCAATTGCAGCGTCAAGGTTGACGATTACGATCGAATGCAATGGGTGAAGATCGTTTGCCAGCAGTTCTCCACCGCTCGCGGTTTGCCCAGTCTGGCCTCGTAATTGTTCAACGAGAGACGCATTCATTCTGAGGATGTCGAGACCCGCGTGAAGGACTCGGGCGACGCTTAAAACTTCGTGTATGAGCTCCAACGTGCGTCCAGCCACAAAGTTGACTTCGATAACTCGGCCCGTTTTCTTGCGAAACTCGTAGGGAAAAGACGCTTGGTCCCTTCCAATCATGAGACTTCCCATGAAGTCACCGGGCTCACTGTCGATCTGATCCTCAATCATGCCGGCCTCCGCGTCGCACGCCACATCCCCCACAACATTTTCTATGACCCACTGTAGAGTATGGACGGCCACGGCCAGGCCGGCCAGCCGGACTCGGAGCACAACTTCCTCCGCTGCCGTGACGATCCTTCGAAGGGCGCGGAGGTGTGCGTATGCGCAATGCCAATCCAAAAGCTGAACAGCCCGGGCGAGTGATTCCGTTGGATCACCTCGACGATTTGTCGGCGTTTGATCGTTTAAAGGGCCTCCCCGCAGCGGAATCCGAGGTTGCAAAGGACGTGGTTCAGGATGGCGTGCAGTTGTGTCTTGCGGACTTCGAGCGGACCAAGCTGGGCGCCTTTCTTTGGCGAGCGTATGTGACCGCGCGCGCGGGACATGTCGCAGTACCCGATCGCGTCCTTGAATATTTCGACTGGATCGCGGCGGTTGTCCAGGGCGGGGCTACACCTGAAGAACTGGCCGAAGCGATGCACCTTTGCTCGCGGCGCGGTGGCGCAAGCCTATCCACCCGCCTAAAGCGAGCCGAGAAGACGATGCGAATCGTCGTGGATACGCGCGCCCTTTACACCGGCATTGGCATGGAACCAAGCGCTCCCCGGAGCAAGGCTGAAGCGCGTCGGCTAGTTGCGAAAAAGTATGGATGCAGTCCCGATCACGTCAAAAAAATAGTGGGCGCCTTTAAGTAACGCATTGTGGCTGGGGGCACGAACCCCCCACCTGTTGTCGCCCCAAATTTCTGTTGTCCACTGCCAACCGCCAAACGCAATGGACGACCACCGATGAACAATACTCAACTGGCGACCGAACGGCTTCTGCGGCTGCGCGATGTCTGCGACAAGGTTGGACTATCTCGATCCACCGTGTACTTTTTGGAAAGTAGGGGCCTGTTTCCGGGCCGCGTGAAGCTCGGGCGGGCAACCGCGTGGTCAGAGCTTGAGGTTGATCGGTGGATCGAGGCCGCGCTCTCGGAACGCGCCCCGAAGGTGCAACCGTGAAAGCGCTCGAAAAACCAAAGTGCATGGCAGGGAGCGAGCCGCTGGACCTGCTGCTCGCACGGCTTCAAGGCGTACGGCGCACGGTCAACGGCTGGATCGCTCTGTGCCCCGCCCATGCGGATCGCAGCGCATCGCTTTCTATCGCTGCTACTGACGACGGATGCGTTTTGCTGAACGATTTCGCGGGATGTGGCGCGGCCGATGTCGTGGCGGCTGTAGGCCTGTCTTTGTCCGACCTGTTTCCCGATCGCATGCGCGACGATTCGCCAAACGGCCGCCGTGCAGCGCGCGCTGCATTCCGGCAAAGCGCTTGGTCGGCTGCGCTGGGCGTGCTCGCCCGAGAGGCGACTGTTGTCCTCTGTGTCACGTCTTTGATGCCGCGCAACGCTCTGGCTGCGGAAGATGCAGAGCGACTCGCGCTCGCGATCGAGCGCATCGACCACGCACGGCAAGTGCTCCAATGAGCGGGCAAAACCAACTCGCGGCCGCCGTGCACACCGCGCTCGCCGACTGGCCGGCACGCGCCCACTGCGGGCAGATCGACCACGCCGCCGAACGGGACCTCGCCGTGCTAGAACGTGCCGCGCGCCGCAATCTGCGCAACCCCACAAAAGGCGACCGGGACAACCGGGACAGCCGGGACACCGCACCAGATAACGGTTTGAGCTGTCCCGACGATTCCGAAGGCGACCGGGACAATCGGGACAAAACGCCGCGCGCCCGGTTCGATCTGCGCAAAGCGAGCAAGGGCGAAAGTCCGGGCGTCTACTGGATAGGCACCATCCAAGACAAGAAGACCGGTTTCATAAGCGAGCTGCCCGCCGCATGGATCTGCTCGCCGCTGACCGTGGCCGCGCAAACCCGCGATCCGCAATCGAGCGAATGGGGCCGGCTGCTCGTGTTCGACGACAACGACCGTCGTGAACACCGATGGGCGATGCCGATGCGGATGCTGGCCGGCAGCGGCGAGGAGCTGCGCGCGCAGCTTCTGGCCGATGGGCTGGTCATCACGTCAAACCCGTCCGACAGGCGTCGCGTTGCCGACTTCATCGGGCGCGGCAAACCGGACGTTATGGCTCGCTGCGTCGCGCGCACAGGCTGGCATGGCGACGTGTTCGCGATGCCGCGCGAGACGTTTGGCGACACTGCCGCCGAACCCGTCATCTTCCAGTCCGCTGCGCCCGATGGCGTTGCGCTTGGCCAGGTCGGGACGCTGGACGGCTGGCGCGAGCAAGTGGCCACCCCTTGCGCTGGTAATTCGCGGTTAGTGCTCGCGCTGTCTTGCGCGTTTGCCGGCCCTTGCATCGGCCTGTTGAATGCCGAAGGCGGCGGCGTCCATCTGCGCGGCCCATCGTCCTGCGGCAAGACCACGGCTGCCGCCGTTGCAGCGTCCGCCTACGGGCCGCCGAGTTTCGTTCGTACATGGAGGCAAACTGACAACGCGCTCGAAGGTGTGGCCGCGCTGCACTCTGACCTGTTGCTGATCCTCGACGAGATGGGCCAGCTTGATCCTAAGCACGCAGGAGCCGTCGCATACCTGCTGGCCAACGGACAAGGCAAGGGCCGCAGTCATCGCGACGGATCGCCGCGCGCAATCAGCACATGGCGCGTGCTGTTCTTCTCTACCGGCGAGGTCGGATTGTCCGACTTGGTGACGCAGGGAGGCGGCCGAGTGCGGGCCGGGCAAGAAGTCCGCGTCGTCGATCTGGCAGCCGACGCCGGCGAGGGTCTCGGCTTGTTCGATCGCGTACCCGATGGAATGTCTGCCGGAGCCTTCGCCGACGGGCTGAAACGCGCAGCCTCGTCGCATTACGGAACGGCCGCGCCAGCGTTCCTGCGCGCGCTGGTCGCCGATCCCGAAAAGGCGCGCGAGCTACTAAGAGCCATGCGCGACACACTCGCGGCCGATCTCGCCGGAGACGCCGACGGGCAGGTCCGTCGCGTCGCGGATCGCTTCGCGTTGATCGCCGCCGCGGGTGAGCTGGCGACGGCCTATGGGCTGACCGGATGGCGACCAGATGACGCCGAGCGTGCTATTCGCATTTGTTTCACGTCATGGCTTGCTACACGCGGGACAAGGGGAGCGGCAGAACCGGCTGCGATGCTGGCGCAGGTACGCGGATTCCTGGAAGCGCACGGCGAATCCAGGTTCACTTCATGGAACGCGACCGATACAGCGCCCCGCACGATCAACCGGGCAGGCTTTCGACGGCAGACCCAGGACGGGCCGGAGTTCTTTATCGAGCGCGAGGTTTTCCGGCGCGAACTGTCGCAGGGTTTCGACCCAGCGCAGGTGGCGCGAGCGCTTGCCGACGCCGGCGCGTTGATTCTTGGGAGTGGCGAGGCGACGCGCAAGGAACGCTTGCCAGACGGCAGGCACGCGCGCGTCTATCGAATCGGCCCCGCGCTGTGGGAGGACGTGCCATGACGCTGGCTGCGATCCTTGAACAGTCGGGAATTGTCCCGGTTGTCCCGGCGCGATCCAGGTGTACCGGGACACAGGAGAGCAAGGCACAGAGCCATGTCCCGGTTGTCCCAGTTGTCCCGGCGCAAAAAGGCGAAGGTAAAGCGGAAATCGACAGGCTGCGCAATCGGCTGTTGCGAATCGCCGACGCCGACAGAATCGACTCCGCGATCATTAGAGCGCTACCGGAAGCCGACGTTGCCGATTGTGCCGGGCTGGACGATGCAACCCTGTGCGCTTACATCCGGATGCTCCGCGACTCAGCAATGCGCGAACGTGGCAAGCGTCCCGACGACGAGACGGTCCCGGCAGTCTGTAGGCACTGCGGTCCGGTTTGGATCGCACCCGAGGGCGCGGCATGCGCGCCAGTGGTGGACCGGTGGCCACGCGTGCTGGGCTGCCCGTGGTGTCATGTCACGGCGCGTGACGCGATTCCCCGTCCGTTCGGTGTGAGCGGGATGGCGGAATCGTGCAACGAAGCTCCATAACTTGGAGACGGAGATGAAAGCGCCAAGCGACCGGGACACGAATCCAGACGCAACGTGGGGGGTCGCTCTCGGCTTTGACCACGAAGGTCTGAAGCGCAGGTGCGAGGCATTCCGGCAACAGGTTGATCGGATTCGCGCCTTTTGCATCCGCCGACGCTGGCCAATCAACGATGCTGCCGCATATCGCGACGTGTATCGGCCGGGTCAGCTCCCGCATCGGTCGGACGAAGTCGAAGGGGCAAAGCTTCGGAATGTCGACGATGTGTGGCAATCGGTGCGTAGAAAGCGAGGGTTTGCCCGGCTGTACTTGGAGGTTCTCGATGCGGCGGAGGCGTATCGGGATACCTATCGTCCGGCGACGCATCCGGAGGCGGCGGACCGCGACAAGGGCGAGTGGCTGCTTCACTCCGATATGGTTCAGGTGCTGCTCGTTCAAATGCTTGAATCGTCTTCAACGCGCGGTCGCGATGGTGAAGAGCAATGAGACAGCGCCGTCGCCGTCGCATCGAGGACGCGACTGTGCTAGACGTGGGCAAACTCCGGTCGCTAGGTTGGCTGGCGCAAGGCGTTCGCGAAGGCGCTTGGCGCTTTGAGGGTCGCGCCCGCGCCATCGGGTCGCTCCGTGCGGCCATCGACGGCGAGCACGGTGAACTGCACATGTCCTTCGCCGGCTCCTCTCATGTTGTCGGTTTGGAGTGCAGCGCTCCACCTTTCGGCGGCCGGCGCTGGTGGCTGGTATGCCCGATCAGCGGCAAGCATGCCAGCCGATTGTACTTTTTCCCCGACCAGAAGGAATTCCGTCACCGCGAAGCGGTCGATCCCCCACTTTCATATCCAATACAACGTACTTCGGGTCTGAACCGCGCGCTATTTTTGCGAAATGCACTTGCGTCTAAGGTGCACGACCCGTCAACGCTGAGCGGAAAGCCACGGCTCATGAGGTGGAAGACGTACTTGCGACTCGTGGCGAAGGAACGACGGCTGGACGATGAAGTGACCGCCATGGTCATGGCCAGAATTTCGCCAAGGGCACGCCGTTAGTCTTGAAATTTCGGTTCGTGCGCAGTTGATTTCGGCGGCACGCGCTATTGGCACGTCACTTGGTCGCCGATCACGCGGCAGGTCTGGGTGATACCGTTCGAATACGTCGTGATGGTCGAATCTCCGATGCGATTGCTTATCCACGTCACCCCACGCGAGTCGCGCCCGTATTCTGAATTCCCGGTCTTGTTGATCGTCCACATCCTACCGGTCGAATCGGATCCTTGGACCGTATTGCCAATCTTCCGCGAAGTCCATGTCTCGCCGTCGCTCCGCGTTCCGTAGATCGTATTACCAACGCTTCGGAGCTTCGATGTGGCTCCATCAGTAAACACGAAACGGTTGACGGTTGGTGTCGGTGGCGTAGGTGGGCTCTGCGGTAGGGTTCCCGTGAACGCCCCGTGGTAGGCAGTTGTTGATGGATTCTGCGGCTGGGACCCTGTAAATGCGCCGTGATATGCGTTCACAGCGGGAGGCGCTGTGTGGTGGTGGGCCACCGCCACCCCGAGCGCTACTCCAAGAACCACCTCCACGACATCACTGGCAACTTCCGCGCTCTTGGCGGCCTGCTTATCTTGCGCTTGCTGCAACAAATCTGGCGGAGGAACAGGCACACCCATCGCTTGAAGGTCGTGCTTGGCCAGCTCGTTTCCCCATCGTGCCGCGGTGACGTACCACTCGCGCGCAAGGTTGTCGTTCGTCGTCACACTCCGGCCATGCTGGTAGTACCAACCGAGATTGCGCATTGCCATCGGCTGGCCATTCTTCGCTGCAAGCGAGTACCACTGAAATGCCTGCCCGAAGTCTTGGGGAATGCCCGCAGCCGGACACCCACTATCCCAAACCGTCCCCATGTTGTCCTGCGCAGCGGCGAAGCCTTTTTTAGCCAGCGGCAACCATTCAGAGACCGCTGCCTTGCAGTCGCCCTTCTGGAAGTCCGTCATGCCGCGATTGTCCTTGATGGTTGCGCAACCAGCAGTACACACGACCACTACAGCAACAACGACTTTGAGAAATTCTGAATGCAGCTTCATCGCGTTTTCTCCCCTTTCCGACACGATCTTAGCGGATCGGAATCTCGCACCCGGTTCGGCCATGGTGCGAGCGGCTGTGCTCGCCGACTTGGAGGACGCTGACAACGAACTGCCCATGGCGCTGCGCGATACGCTGGCGAGTCTGCTCGATCAGATTGTCGTCGCCGAGCGCACCCTGGCGGACATGGAAAAGCGGCTTCAGGCGTTCGCCGGCTGCGATCTGCGCAGCCGCTTGAATGATCGAATGGGCTCCCCCATGTCGCCACATCACTCCGCTTCTTTGAATGGCGCAGATAGCTGGTACGTAAAGATGATGTTAGATAATATCTACCGCCCGAAATAGATAGATGCCAATAATTTGGCCACTCACAGCTTCTTGCTGCCCACTTGAGAAAAACTTGTCTCGCGAGACGCTCGCGGTGTGCCGAAAGACATAGCCGGCGTGTTCCAAGTGCCAACCCTGCTGCTCTATAGATTGCATCACACCAGCGTAATCACGAGCCTCTGAGCTACGAGCGTAGGCCCCCTGCATAGCGAGCGTGTACCCGGTTGTCTCGCTAAGCGGTACGCTAATTTGGAAAATTTTGAGCCCGGCTTTGCGTGCCGCGTGTGCTTGTCCGGCAGGTGTTTTAGCAAACTCTTCCGCAGCTCGCTGCCGTTGCTTCTCCAATTGTCTTTGCTCTCTAGCCGCCCGTTCTTCGGGTGTGGCTTTGAACAGGCCCATGACATTGCCCTCCCTAACAGTCGATATTTAGAACGCTCTTTGCCGCCGTGCAATTCATCGCGACCTTGATGAGTTTGCCCTCCTTGGCGTTGAACACCGTGAAGACGAGATAGTCGATGGCGTCGCAGATTGCCCGAATGGAGCCATCAGGCCTTCTTGTGGCCTTGGACACATGCCGACATTTAGGAAAGTTGTACTTGATGATCTTGCTAGCCACTACCATCGGGTTACCCTTTGGAGCCGCACCCACTGCCTGTGAGCGCGCAACCACCGGCAGCCCAGCGACAAATGCGCTAGTTGCAACGATTGCAACAATGTTTATTGATCTCATGCGCCCTCCCTTGAGATGCCTAGCTACAACTAGACCCTCGAATCCGGTGTGTTGCGCCCATCGTTCGGCAAGTTGCACGCGAGGTCAAGCGGAGCGCTGTGGATGGGCTGCGGTATCATCCGCTTAGCTCACTCGTTCGGCCTTGGAGGCAGTATGAAGCGAGTTCTTGCGACTCTTCTTTTCCCGCTCCTGCTGAGCGCGTCTGCGGCGGCGCGGCGGAAACTGTGTTCGTGAAGTACGGAGGTGCGGGGACCTGGACGGGTTCAACTGACAATACACCGTCAGTTCGTTCGTGCATCGAATCTGTTACCAGAGCAAGGACGACTATGTGGTCGTGCTCCTTAGGAGCACCTACTACCACTATTGCCGAGTCCCCGCGGCGCTGGTCAAAGAGTGGCTCGACGCACCGTCAAAGGGCAGCTTCTTCAATGCGCATGCCAAAGGAGCATATAATTGCCGTCTCGGCGGCGTTCCAGCTAGCTAGCGGGCGACGCCTAACAAGGCGCTGCATTGAAGGAGAAAGGAATGAAGGTAGCAATCATCATCGCACTGGCGCTTGGCTTCGCGCTGTCGGCAACGGCGAAAACTGTCCACGTCAGGGCGCACGTCACCAAGACCGGAACCTATGTGCCGGCCCACGTGCGCACGGCCCCTGACCATAGCAAGGCGAATAACTGGTCAAGCAAGCCGAACGTCAATCCCTACACCGGGAAGGCCGGCACGAAAGACCCCAACGCCCCCAAGCATTGACGGCAGATCGGAGCCTGCCGGACACATTGCTCGCGTGTAAGACATCGCTTACAGGCGAGCGCAAGATTCTCCGCTACCGCTGACGCGTCGGGCGCACGATCATGCACCGGCCCGCAGTGTCCGGCCGCATGCGCCGGATGCTCACCCCATCCGCTGCCGAAGGAAAGCGCCGACGCTGCGGGCTCAATCGCCCTTCGGGACGCCGACTACTCCGGCGCCGTGACAGTAAGGGCAAAGCGGATATTCCATGCCGTGACAAACGTCGAGCAGCAAAAAAATTCATGTCTGACTACGGGACGACATTCTCAGATCAAGGACTCAGCGAAACCCCCAGCGCATTGAGTGTTGCGGTGGTCAGCTTGGCATTGGCTGGCAGTCCATTTGTAGTCTGGAAGCTGCGTAAGGCTTGTTTGGTTTCTGGGCTTAATGTGCCGTCAATCGCGCCAGGGTCGTAACCCTTGGAGTAGAGCGCCGCCTGAACCCGCATGATGACCATCTTGAGTTGGTCAGCAGGTGGCTGGGATGTTGGATTGAGGCCATCTCCGCTTGTAGTTGGAATAGGAGCCGTTTGCGGCGGATTGTAAGTAGGGGAGCTGCTGGAGCCTCCGCTGCCCGAGTAATGTGAGCTGTGTGAGCTATGACTGCTGTGCGAGCCGTGGCTGGCGAACATGTTCACTGCATCGGCTGCGTTTGTTGGCACTGCCATGCTGACTGCATAGCTCAAATCTTTCATGGCGAGTGACGACAGGGCTGCGTATTCGCTATCGGTCTTGGCGTGAGCCACTCCATGGAGTACCGACAGAGCGGTGCCGGTAGCGGTCAGAGCCTTTTTCATGCTTCTACCCTCTCCTTGATCGGTGCAATTGCTCGGCTGGTCCACTCCGGCGTGATCCAAGCGAAGACCCCTGCACATTGATTTCGTACCGAACAGGCTTGGCAGGCAGGCAGGTAGTGCTGCTTCCAATCCGAAATGCTGCGTTTGGCATACGGCCACAGCGCCCGTGGCAGGGTACACAGCGGCAAGTTGTACAAAGAGACGTTCAAGCCCCGGCGAGTGAGGTATTCCACACTTTCGAGCAAGATATGTCCCATGTCTTCGGGATCCATCCACACATTGTTGTGGTGGGCACGGGCAAAGCCGATGGGCTCCACGCCCATCAAAGCGATGTGCTCGACGAACGGCACGTTGCGATACAGATATTCGGTCAAATGTTTCAACCCTTCTACCACCCCCCGCAATAGCACCACACGTATCTCGATACGCTGGTTCGCAGCATTCAACGCATACAGCCCGCGCATAGTTTCGGCAAAGGCCCCGGCACTTTGCACCACAAAGTCGTGCAGGCCATAGTAGCTGCCGTACAGTGGTATGCCCCAGGAGAGTTTCGGATGGATGCCCGTGAAGGAGCGGGCGTAGCCTGCGTCGACGAACCGCCGTCCGTTGGAAAGCACATGGACATTGGTGTCAGGAAGGGATGAGGCACACGCATTGATGATCGTGTTCAAACCGGAGCCAAGCAGGGTGGGCTCCCCCCCTGAGATGGCGAGCGAGGTTTCATCCTTGTCGATGAGCTCAATAAGGTTACAAAGCTGCTCGACACGCCAATCGTCTTCGACTTGGCGTGGAGGTTGGGAGCACATTACGCAATAGCTGTTGCATCGCTCGGTAGCAAACAGGACATTGCCATTGCCTCCACGGCGATAGCGCAAAGCGGCTTTCGAGACGCGCGGCTGAATTTCCAGCACATCTCCATTCCCGACTTGGATGCTCCCTGCATGCAGGGTCAACCAAGGGCGATGAGCCGGTGCTTGTTCCGCTTGGTCCACGAGAAATCCAGCCCATGGAAGAGCATACAAGGCCTCGGATACCAAGCGTGCATCGTTGCCACGTACGTCCAAAAGCATACGTCTCAGCGGATAGTTGCCCGAAGCAAATTCAGTCAGTCCCGCGACTTTGAATTGTCCGGGGGATTCCCAACCATGGGACTCGATGTTGCACTCAAGCGGGCGCATCAGGCGGCCTTCGCTCGTGGGGCGCAGCTTGCCACCCGAAGAGCCCAGGACTCCAAGGTCCGCCGGTCTACTGGCGAACTCTCGTCCCAACGTTGTAGCAGGTGGTCGAACATACCCATTTGTTTACGGCAAAAATCACTGCTGGGCCGGTGGCCAATAGCGTCGTGCTGGCGTGCGTAGTGGTCGATAGGGTCGGCGCCGCACATAGACACGTAGGCACAATCTGAACAGGTCGGCAGTGCCTCGGCGACGCCAGCCCCAAGGATTTGCTGCATGACGTGGGATTCCAGCCAGTTGCTGACTGGCTCGTCCAAGTGCCCCATTACGAATGAGTGATCGCCCATAGCGGCCAGCATCCTGGCCTCATCGGATGGGTAAACCTTGCCGTCGTAGTCATAGACCACGGCGCCGAGACCGGCGCCTGTGGGCGAACGAAGGTCTACATAGCCATGCGAGAAGGGGGTTAGAAGCTGCGACAGTAGCAAGCCTGCGTAGACCTCCTCCATGACATAGCCGGAGCGGTTCACGGCGAGGATGTGATCCAGTGCGACGAAGTAGAAACGCAGGAAGTCGGCAATGGGGTAACCGTTGCGATTGGCTGTTTTCAGAGCAAAGCCATAAGGGCTTAGTGGGCGCAGGAAAATGGAGTGAAAGCCCAGTCGTTTGTACTCTTCGACAATGGCTTTGGGTGCCTCAAGGCTGCGCTTGGTCAGTGTGGTTAGGGCAGAGACGGCGTGATCCCCCAGCACCTTCCGGCCACGTTCGATTCCGCGCAGAGTGCGTGGTAGCTATCGCGCTCTGGCCGGGGACGATTGGCGTTGTGCAGCCATTCGGGACCATCCAGCGACGTCGATAACTGAAACCGATGCTCATTCATGAAGGCCAGTTGCTCATCGGTCAGGTCATGAAGCGTGGAGGCAATGACATACCGGATGTCTCGTCGTTCGTGTTTGTTTCGCTTCTCGATGGCCTCAACTAAAGTGCGGATGCGAGAGAAATGGAGCAGGGGCTCACCGCCCTGGAACTCTACCGTCAGGGTTTTGGACGGCCACTCGAACAGCCGATCGACGGCTTTCAGGGATGCCTTCGTGGGCATGTCGTAACCACTGTTCGCTTCTGGCTGCCGGGAAACTTGGCAGTAGGCGCAGGTGTGATGGCAACGAAGTGATACAACGAAAATGTGTAGCGTAGGGCCCTGATTGAGGTAGGCCTTGCGCGTTTTGTACTGGGACAGAAGCGGCGCCAGTGTTGAGCGTTTTTGGTCGGCTGCGATGAAGTGCTTTGCTTGAAGTTCAGCGAAGAGGGGTTCGCTGGGCTCAATCCGACCTGCCACAACGCGGGTCAGATCATTGCGCGATGTGATCGTCCACTCGCCGGCCAAGGATGAAACGAATACGCGCTCACTGTCCCAAGGCAGCCGGCGGAAGCGAATGGGCAGCAGTTGGTAGGTGGTGTTGCCCGCAAAAGCTTGTGGGGGCAGGAACCTCATGACGTCCCCTCTGGAGGCTGGCCACCGGCTTTAAGCATTGCGGCCTGGACCAGAGTGCTGTGCAGATTCTTGGTCTCGGCCCGGATGCGTTCGCGAAGCTGCTCGTCGAGCGCATCGTTGCGGAATCGCTGGGTTAAGGTACTACTGTCAGTATCGGCTGAGATTGGCGTCAGGCGGATGACGAATCCGCCGTCAGTCGATGCGATATCAGAGTAGTAGTCGGCGGTGTAGCGGTGCGTTGTGCGCACCACTGCGTCGGCGGAAAAGATGCCGCCATCCAAGGTGATTTCGATAGCGTCCATCGCGATCCTCTTGCTTCCCCTTATTTCAATGGTGCACTCTCAGGGCGATGGTCGCAAGGAAGCACCTCCGTGACCGTAGCCTGTTGGAGTTGCGCGCGGTCACCTCGTCCACGCATTCCCGTTGCTCACGTAAATCCTATGGCTACGTCGCGTTGTATCTGCGGATAGAAGTCGGTGATGCTGTTTCAGAAAGGGTCAGTGCCTTCAAGGACCAAAATGCCGCTGGCTTCAATCGGTGCCCAATTGGCGGCTTGCCACGATTTGCCGGATGCCTCGCACTCAACAGTGCGCGGCCCGGTCGAGCATCCGCCGTGCCACTTGGACCACAGCTTGCCAAAGTGCGCTCAGGGCCTGGCGTGAGCGTGGCTACAGTTCAGTGGTGGTAATATTCTGCATTCCAATTCAATTAGGGGGTTGGAAATGAATCGCATTCTCGCCACGTTGGTCATCTCTCTTGCGCTGTTGGTGATCTCGCCCAACGTACCTGCGGCACCAGATACAGCCCAAAGCCAGCAACCCTCCAAAACCCAGAAAAGTGAAGTAACTAGCGTCCGAGCTGGCGTAAGCGTCTAGGTCTGGGTCAACACGAATAGCGGCGTTTATCATTGCCCCGGAACGCGCTGGTACGGTGCCACGAAACGTGGCGAATACATGACCCAGAAGCAGGCACAGGACAGGGGCGACCGTCCCGCGTATGGCAGGATTTGTCACTAGCACGGCTGTAGCTGGACTCCTTCTGCTCGGCGCTGCACACGTATTCGCCGAGGCTGTGCCGCGCCAGTGTGGTTATGATCGCTGGCCGGTCAAGATACTGTCGGACAAGGATCACGACCTAGTCGATCTAAAGCCCGTGGATACGACGGTCGCCAACCTGGTGGCCATCCCGATCCATGAGGTGCCGTATCCGTACGATAGGCGACTGAAGCCGGAAGAAGTCACCGTGTACCGAGTGCGCGCAAAACTGGTGGCCTTCAAGCGCGAACAAGATTCAGATGTGCACGCCATCGTCGAAGACTTGGACAATTCGAAGACGCGAATGATTGTTGAGATACCGGCACCGGAGTGCGCAGAAGGCACGGGCCATGAAGACGACTATCGCAACGCTAGGGCCACACTCGCCCAAGTCCCGATTGGCTCAACTGTCGAAATTACCGGCGTCGGCTTCTTTGACTTCCTTCACAACGCTACAGATCAGGCAAATAATGGCATCGAGCTTCATCCAGTCATGCACGTTTCTGCGGTACCTCCATAGACTGTTGGGGGATACGATGCGGTCGCTCGTGCGGCTGCCACCAGTTTGGGGGAGCCCGATGAAAGGTCGATCTGTCTGTTGGCTTGCGGTCGCTGCGCTCGCTTTCGGTTGCGCGTCTAATTCGGGCGTGGTCAGGACCGGACCGCAGACTTACATGGTCTCACGGCAAGCGGCGTCGGGTTTCACTGGCACGGGAACGCTCAAGGCCGACGCCATGCGCGAGGGGAACGCTTACTGCGCGAAGCAAGGTGCGATCGCGGACCTCATAAGCACGCACGAATCACCGCCGCCGATATTGACCTACATCGGCTGCGCGTCGAAGGAGACTGGCTCACGCCCGGCCGGCACTGGTGGTATCGGGATTACACACGAGACGGCGTGACCGTCACCGGAAGGCTCGAAACGGTCATCGACGGCAATCGGGGCACCGCGCGCGTACAGATTCCGGCCTGGGCAATCGACTGCACGATCCGGCTCGAAGCGGTCCCGCAATCGTTCGGCGGCCTTTACTGGTACATGCGCTGTCCGGTCTCCGGCAAGCGCGCGCGTCGGGTGTTCCTGTTTCGAAACGACACGTCTTTTCGCTGTCGCCTGTCGATCGATCCGCCGCCGAACTATGCCTCGTCGCGGTTAAGCGGCAGGAACTTCGCATTGCAGAGGATCAACGCGCTGCGCATCGCGCGGGGAGTCCCGGTGATCGAATGGCCGGCAAAGCCGTTCGCCAAGTGCACGCGGACTTTCGCACGCCGCTGGCTCGTGCGTGAACTCAAGGTGGCGATGGATATTGCGAATCTGGTCCGCAAGCGCTCCCCGCATCTGTTCGAGGACCCAGACCCGCCCAGGTTATGAACTTGGCGCGAGATTTCGGTGCGCGTTGGGTGTCTCCGGACGAGTACCATCGCGATATCACTGCTTACCGAGACCGTGCACCGCCCGTTCTCGGCGCGCGCCGGCGCGGCGGACCGGATCGCGACATCGGTTGCCCTCTCGGCGTTCCAGTGGGAAGATCGCATGGAGAAGCACTTGCCTTTGGGGGAAATACGGCGAGATTAGGCTGCAAGATTAGGCGGCGCGAGGGATGGAAAGCCACGATCCATGTGGGAAATTGACGCGGCGCCGTATTCGCACGGCTTCGGACAACTGCACGGATGATCGAAGCCGCCACTCCCGAACTAGTCGCTCAACCGGACCTCGTTCTGCGAGGTTCCTTTGAAAACCAATTGCACCGGTTCACTTCGGCCGATTAGCTCCGACGTTAGCCTGCTATGCAAACCATCACGCTTGTCTACCAAGGTTCGCTTAAAGCTAATGGCCGACCGGAGCACAAGGCTGCACTTCGCGAGCACTTTTCAAAGCAGCTGCAAGCGGTGTATGAGCGTGAGATGCAAGGTGGAAACATTCGCGAACATGTACAACAAACGTGCGTAAAACAGGTCGCGGGCGCAAACTATACATCGTTGGCTAACAAGACATTCGGGCTTCACGCAAGATTAGACGTAACGATGCTATCTGTTGACAACGCCGGTATTTTTTCGGCCGCTCAAGGAGACATCGACAACAGACTCAAGACACTGTTCGATGCATTGAGTATCCCGCCCGAGTCACAAGCATCAACGGTCAGGCAGAGCCTGCCGGATGTCACTATCTGCCTTGTTGAGGATGACCGGATGATACGAGATGTCAGGGTTCGCGTAGGCGAGTTGTTGCTACCCGTTGAAGCCAAATCAACGGTGCTGATCATCGTTCATGCCACACTTGTGCGCCATGAGGGTATCTCGGATGTAATCTTTGTCGAAGACTAATAACTCAATCCAGCGGACGCCGCTGATTTCGGGCGTTGAGCCACAAATTGGACCTTGAGAATGTCACTATTGCCACGCATCTGCTTCGCCAGCTTGGTTTTTGCGTTGGTCGCACAAGCGGCCCCTGCGGTTGCAGCTTCGGCACAACCATGCGGCCCGCAGAGTGCGAAGTCGGGACAGACACTAAAAGTGAATGGTTCGGATGTTGTGCTGCGCGCCGGGCCGAGCACAAAGAATGAAAAGCTCATTAACCAGAAGGCGACACAAATCCTAAAAACAACCCAGTACCTGACCATTGACAATACGGTAACTGTCGTTGAGGAATGCAACCAAGCAGGCTGGTCTAGAGTACGGGTCACAGAGCCCGATTGGCTGCGAGCATCTCATATCGGTTGGGTTCCGAGCACTGCTCTTCGTGGCCAGAAGAAAGACGTCAGTGGCCAAGTTGTTTTCACGGAGGCTGACTTTGTCTGGGATAAGAATACAGTTCCCTACAAGAAAATAATCGTTGCAGGCGTAAACAAAGTCCACAAAGAAAACGCCCGATGCAAGACCATTGATCCGGGATCAGCTTACATATCGTCAAATAAAGGTACGCCTTCAGATCCTGTCTTTTTTGTTACCTGCGGAACAAGTGCCAATGCCTTCAATGCGTTCTTCTCAAAGTCAGACGTGGAGAAGGGAACAACCTTAGCGGCAGCCAAGCACATAGATCGAAACCGCGCGATTGATCTATGCGAAGCCTATGCAAAATCGAAGGCGGCGCACTCCAGTACTGTCAGCTTCTCTCGCGTCATGGACTTGGCCGTCACAGAGCATCCCAACGGGAGAACAACTGTAATGTCCTCTTTCACGGCGAAGAACAGCTTTGACCTGAAGCTCAAGTACAGCATTCGCTGTCTCTGCGATGCCAACGGTTTGATTGAAGGCAATATCAACGAGGCACAGTAATGGCCCAACAAGGCGCCCCAGCCGACGATCTTGCCTCCGCTTCGCTGCGGCAAGCCCGTAGCTGAGCTTGGGCGTTGGGCGGACGAACTGTTTCGATGGAGCTGCTGCATCTAGGCGAATTCATTTTTCCGATCTGTGAAGTGCGAGCAGAAGTGTCGGGTGAGCTTCGAGTGCACCATTTTCTCGGCACCGGGTTTGGAATCGGAGATGAGGGCTTCTTCCTGTCGGCGCACCACGTGATCGACCAGTCCGACATCGCATCGGGCGCCCTTTTTGCTGCGCTTCTCAAGATCTCGAATGGGACGCAGTGGCAGCCGGCACGCATCTTTCAGGTTGAACGATGCCCGGGAAAGGACGTCGTCCTTGGTAAGCTCGAAAGAAGTGTGCCCAAGTTCTTCACATCCGCGAACGACGACGCTTACGGTTGGGAAGACGTACACGTCTTTGGCTATCCCGAATCTCTCAAGTTAGATTCAACCACCCCGGGGTTGTTCCAGCTCAAGCCCAAATTCCTCAAAGGCTACGTCACACGTCGCCTTGAGTCCGAAGACGTGCTGAATCAAGTGTGTGCGCCTGCTTACGAGCTTAGCTTTCCGATCCCGCTCGGCGTAAGCGGCAGCCCAGTTTTCCGCAAGGGCCCTGCCCATTCTCTCCTAGGAATAGCCCTCGCGTCCGTCGACTCCACTCTGAGCGTCTACGAACATACGGAGATGATCGGCCCGACCGAGAGGCTTCGTGAAAGCGTCAAGAAAGTTGAACAAGTCGGGCTCGCTGCTCGCCTGCACGATTTGAAAGAATGGAGGCTGGCGATCGCGGGAGGTCGACGACTTGGTGACCTCTACTGATCGCCGCCCAACAAGCTGTTGAAGCAGACGGCCGCGCGTCGTGCTGACCTGCTGGGGTAGCGTCGTACATTCTGGGAAACTTCCCGCAAGTCGAGATTGAGTTCGGCTCCCTGCGCCCCGGGATCAGGGCCATTGCGCCAGATAGCCCATCACTCGCACGATGGGGGCATATCAGGGGGCATGCTGGCCGTCGATGCCTTCATCGTGTTTTGTATTTCAATAAGTTGCACCTACTTTGCGGTGCCCACCTTCGGCACCAATGACTTAGCGTGCTTTCCGAGAAATTACTCGAGATTGCAGCGGGCGTGGTGATGCGCGCATGCGAGGGCCGGGCCGATGCGTCGCCTCCGAAATCATTGCCCCTTGATCAGGACTTCAGTCGCACGGCGCAGGTCTGATTATCGGATCCTCGAAGCCAGGAAAAATTGACGGCGCCCGCCGCGCACTGACTGGCTCAGGCATGTAGGCAACCGACTAGACGTTTGTGAAGTCCCCGGAAGGACCCTGATGCAAGCGCCCTTGACGCCTCCCGTATTTCACGCGCGGCTTGCACACACGGCAGGGCACACGGCATGCTATGCCCCCGGCGCAGGGGAGATCGGCTTGCACGCGCCAACCGCCTCGGGCCGGTGTGTCCTGGAAGTTCTCTTAACGCGCATGATCGAGTTCGGACACAGCACTCACGTCGGCCTGCGCCGAGAACACAACGAAGACACCTACTACGCCGACAGCGATCTGCAACTGTGGCTCGTCGCGGACGGCATGGGAGGTCACGAGCATGGCGAGGTCGCGAGTGCACTGGCACGCGATACGCTGGTGCGCGAAGTCAAGCAGCACACGCCGCTGGTGCGCGCCATCGAGATGGCCGACGAGGAGATCATCCGCCATTCGACCAAGCGCTCGGAAGCGCTGCCAATGGGTACGACCATCGCAAGTCTGATGCTGGAGCCCAACGGCGAGTTCGAGGTGGCTTGGGTCGGAGACAGCCGCGTGTACCTGTGGCAGAACGGATTGCGCCAGCTCTCGCAGGATCATTCCTATGTCCAGGAGTTGATCGACCAGGGCGCGATCACCAGCGAGCAGGCGCGCAGCCATCCGCACCGCAACGTCGTGACCCAGGCGCTCGGTGTCACCGACCCCGAATCGCTGCGCGTGGCCAGCCTGCGCGGACGGTTCGAGCCGGGCATGCAGATCCTGCTGTGCAGCGATGGCCTGACGGAAGAAGTCGCAGACAGCGACATCGCGGCGATTCTCGGTCGCGATGACTTGTCGGCGCAGGAATGCGTGGATCACCTGATCCTGGCCGCGCTCGATGGCGGAGGATCGGACAACGTCACCGTCATCCTGGTGCGCCAGCGCTGAGTTGCGCGTTCTCACCAACGGGAGCGCCTCGCAAACTCTTTCGGCGCGTTCGCAGAACAGGGAATCAACGTGGTCCTGCGGTGCCCTCGGTGCGAAGCCATAGGCAGGCGCCCTTGCTGGAACGCTCAATGGTTGCGAGACGACGCGCGTGGGCCGTGAGTTCGTCGTCAGTCGCGTAGCGCACGCGCAACGTTGCGCGCAAAGCGCCGGCCGCACTACGAAGTGTCTGCGCCACCGCGGCCGTGTCCTCGGCAAACCCAAGGTCGCCCTGCCCTGCTGTCATCAGAAGATAGACTTCCGAGAGCAACTGCGCGTCGAGTAACGCTCCGTGCAATTCGCGATGGCTGTTTTCGATATTGTGGCGCCGGCAGAGCGCGTCGAGGCTGTTGCGCTGACCGGGAAATTTTTCGCGCGCGAGCGTCAGCGTATCGAGCACCTGTGCGTGCTGGTCGAGGCGCCCGAACTCGGCACCGGCTTTCGCCAGTTCGGCATCGATGAAGCCGACATCGAACGTCGCGTTGTGCGCGATGATTTCGGCGCCGGCGACGAACGCGATGAATTCGGCCACCACGTCGCAAAACCGTGGTTTGTCTCGCAGGAACTCGTCGCTGATTCCCGTGACCGCTCGTGCGCCCTCGTCGATCGGGCGATCCGGATTGAGATAGGTATGAAACGTGCGGCCGGTCGGCCGCCGCTGGGTCAGTTCGATGCAGCCGATTTCGATGACTCGATGGCCACGCTGAACCTCGAGTCCGGTCGTTTCGGTGTCCAGCACGACCTGTCTCATTCGATCTCCTGGCTCATCGGAATGGCCCGTTGCGCAGCCAGTGCCGCGGCGCGGGCCAGCTGGTCCACGCGTTCGTTTTCGCTGTGCCCAGTATGGCCACGCACCCATTGCCAGCGGATTCGATGGTGCCCCAGCGCCAACGCCAATCGCTCCCAGAGATCGCGGTTCTTCACCGGCTTGCCGTCGCCGGTGCGCCAGCCATTCGCCTGCCAGCGTGCGAGCCACTCCTCGACGCCACGTTTCACGTATTGCGAATCGGTGACCGCTCGCAGTCGACACGGACGCTTCAATGCCTCGAGCCCGGCGATTGCAGCCATGAGCTCCATCCGATTGTTGGTCGTGTGTGTCTCGCCGCCGGAGATTTCACGCTCGTGCGTGCCGACGCGCAACAATACACCCCAGCCACCGGGACCCGGATTACCGATGCACGCGCCATCGGTGAACAGCATGACATCCTCGCTTTCGGCCGCCCCCACCATCCTCATGCGCTGGCACGCTGGCTCGGCGTGCTTACAAGATGCGGACGCGACGCCGCAGCGGGACGCGCCGCGCGCGCGCGCAACGGCGTCAATACCTGCGGCCGATTGCGCACCACCAGGACATACGCCGCGCGCAACGCATCGAGCGCGCGCCAACGCGGCGCTGGCAGCGAAGCGGCTTGACTGGCGCGCGGCCAGCACGATCCCACATAGCGCAACTCGTCGGACTGCAGGCGCTGGCCAAACAAGTGGCGATGCATGGTTGGCATGGCGACAGAATGCCGTCGCGAGAGCCTTTCTGCGGCCGCCGTGCGATCGCGCCACGCATGCCACTGGCACCAGGCGAACCAGGGGCTCCGCGGATTGAATCCGAACCAGATCAACGCGCCACCTGGAGCGAGCACACGCTCCAACTCGGAGATCAGGGCGGCAACATCCGGCAGCACGTCGCAAACATGCTGCACGACGATCATCTGGAATGCCGCGTTTTCCCACGCCAGCGACGCGGCAGCACAGCGCACGTCGCCATCGAGGCCATTACCGGCAACATGCAAATGCACCGGCTGCAGATGCGCCGCCATCCAATCAGGCGCTGCGCTTCTGGTAGGAGCGAGCAGCAGTGCGCGCCCATTCGGTTGCCTCATCGCGTATTCCCGTGCCAGCCCCATCTCTTCGCGGAACAGGGCCAAGGCAGGCGCGGATGCAAACAGGCTTGCGGGGAAGACCTTCATGGTGCGGCGATCATTTGTACCTCGAGCGACGTTGCCAGTTTAACCCGACCGCCACGATGCCTGGCACGAAACCGGCGTAATCCGCATGAGATCCGGTCGAGCTCGCCTGAATTTCAGCGCGCCCTTCGCGGACCGGTGCACGAATGCCATTCCTGCTAATACCCGTTTAACGTCGTGGCGTGCAGGGCTGGCTATAGTCCCGCCGCGCATGGACAATCTTCGACTTCTGCCGCTGCCGGCACTGGCGGACAATTACATCTGGTTGCTCGCCGATGAAAGCGGCGCGGCAGTGATCGTCGATCCCGGTGAGGCGGCTCCGGTACGGGCGGCGCTTGAGCGCGACCAGCTGACGTTGAGCGCCATCCTGCTGACCCATCATCATCCGGATCATGTCGGTGGCGTCGCTGCACTCACGGCCGAATTCCCGGTTCCGGTCTACGCCCCCGACGATGAGCGCATCACCACGGCCACCCGCACCGTTGCCGATGGCGACCGGATTCGTCTGGATGCGCCTCCATTGCAATTCGAGGTCATCGCGGTGCCTGGCCATACGCTGAGCCACGTCGCTTACCATGGGGCCGGGCTGCTGTTCTGTGGCGATACCTTGTTCAGTGTCGGCTGCGGCCGACTGTTCGAAGGATCGCCGGCGCAAATGCTGGAGTCGCTCGACCGTCTGGCTGCGCTGCCTGGCGACACGCTGGTATGTTGCGGCCACGAATACACCGTCGCCAACTGCGCGTTCGCCGCCGAAATCGAACCGGACAACCACGCGCTCGCGCGACGATGGGCCGAGGCGCGATCCCTGCGCGACCGCGGGTTGCCGACCGTTCCGGCGACCCTCGCCGACGAGCTTGCCTGCAATCCGTTTCTGCGCATCGACGCGCCCGGCGTGGTCGCCCGGTTTGCGGGCGAACTCACGCCAAACACCGATCGCGTGGCGCGCTTCGCGGCGCTGCGCCAACGCAAGGACGATTTTCGGGTTGTATCGCCATGATGCGCTCGAACCGGCAAACGGGTCTGATCACGCTCCTGGCGCTGTCGCTTGGCGCCTGCGTCGCGCCTCCGGTGCGGCAATCCCCACCCGCTGCGCCTGCCATCCAGCCAGCCGCGCCGCCTCCAACGGCGGCGCCCTCCGTCCCCGCGCCGACCCCGAAATCCGTGCAACCACTCTGGCAACGCTTGCGAGCAGGTTTTGCGATGGCGGATTGCGCATATCGCCCACAGGTGCTGCATTGGGCAAGGCGCTACAGCGCAAATCCGCATCGATTTGCGGCGAATCTCGAACAGGCCATGCCATTCCTGTTGCTGGTCGCCGACCAGATCGAGCAACGTGACCTTCCCGGTGAACTGGCGTTGTTGCCGTATCTCGAAAGTGGCTACCGCCCCTTGCGTTCGAAGGGAAATCGACCCGCCGGCATGTGGCAGATCATGCCTGCAACTGCGCGGGCTGTCGGGCTCAAGATCACGCCGGACTACGACGGCCGCCTCGACGCGCTTGCATCGAGCACCGCCGCCCTCAAGCTGCTCGCGCGTTACCACACCGAATTCGGCGACTGGCGTTTGGCCGACATGGCCTTCAACGCGGGCGAGTATCGAATGAAGCGTGCCCTTGGCGAGCGTGACGCGCACGCGCTGTCGGCCGCGGAACTGGCCCGTCTCAAGATCCGTCATACCACCACCGAACACCTGGACAAGCTGCTCGGGTTGGCGTGTGTCATCCAGCAACCCGGGCGCTTCGGCGTCACGCTGCCAGACGCCGATTCCGGGGATATGCTGCAAACGGTCGATCTGGAATCGGGCATGAGCCTGCGCGATGTCGCCCGATTTGCGAGCATGGATCTCGGCGAGGTGAAGCGCTTCAATGCATGCTATCTCGATCCGCGCGCAAGCAATTCACCATCACACTTCCTGCTTCCGGCAAATCGCATCGACGGTTTTCGTGCCGCCGCAGGCGCGTCGGCGGCAACGCCGCTTGCCGATTCGCATTGACGGCACCTTCGGATCCCCGGTTTTCGATTTCATCGCTGGCGCGACAAGGAGCCGCGTGATTCTGTCGCTGCACCCTGAAGGCATCCGCAGGTAAACTGCACAGTCTGCAGGCTCGCGACGGGAGGACCTATGGGTTTGTTGCATGGCAAGCGCGCACTGATTGTCGGCATTGCGAGTCAGCGCTCGATCGCCTGGGGCATCGCCAATGCGATGCACCGCGAAGGCGCGCAGCTCGCGTTCACCTACCAGGGAGAGAAGCTCAAGCGGCGCGTGGATGAAGCCGCGCAGGCATTCGGGTCCAACATCGTGCTGCCGCTGGATGTCAGCAGCGATGCCGAGATTTCGAGCGTGGTCGACGAGCTTTCAAGCCACTGGGACGGGCTCGACATTCTCGTGCATTCGGTCGGGTTCGCGCCGCGGGAAGCCGTACAGGGCGCGTATCTGGATGGCCTTACGCGCGAGTCGTTCGCGATAGCACACGATATTTCGAGCTACAGCCTGGCGGCCTTGGCAAAAGCGACGCGCGGCCTGATGCAGGGGCGCAGTGGTGCGATCCTCACGTTGACCTATCTCGGCGCGGTACGCGCCCTCGCCAACTACAATGTCATGGGCCTGGCCAAGGCGAGCCTCGAGGCCAACGTGCGCTATCTCGCCTACAACCTCGGACCGGAAGGCACGCGGGTCAATGCCATCTCGGCCGGCCCGATCAAGACGCTCGCCGCGGCCGGTATCGCGAATTTCCGCAAGATGCTCGATCACGTGGAGTCCAACGCACCGCTTCGTCGCAGCGTGACCATCGATGAAGTCGGCAACGTCGCCGCATTCCTGTGCTCGGACTTCGCCTCCGGCATCACCGGAGAGGTGACTTATGTGGATGCGGGATACAGCACGCTTGGCATGACCGGGATCGGGAACGATGCGGGTAGCTGATCGACCAGCCAGGTCTCATGCAGGAAAACCAACCGTGTGTCGACCTGCGCGGAAGAAGCGTCTCCGACCCGACCCTTCGCGCTACATGTTGTCTTCGTTGATCTCGACCTTGCTGTCCTGACGCAGGACCTGGATGAAGTCCCGTGCAGCGGCGGTCGCTTGGGCCTGTTGCAACGTCGTGCGCGCCGCCTCGCGTGTCTTGGCATCGACGCTGGTCGGGCTTCCATAGACGACGCGATCGAGCTGCACCAGCGCATAGGAATCGTTGCTCAGCGCAACGAGCTTGAATGTCGGCTTGTTGCCCTCAGGGCGCGGCATCGCGAATACGGCCTTGACCAGCGTGCTATCGAGATTCGCCGCATCTCGCCCGGTGCCGTGCGCCTGCTTTATCGGCAGTTTTTCGCGTGCGGCCAGTGCCGCGAGATCCGTGCCAGCCCCGAGATCGGCAAACATCTTGTCGGCGCGTGCTTTCGCTTCCTTGGCTGTGCGTTTGACCATAATCAGCTTTTGTATTTGTTCACGCACATCCGCGAGCGATTTGCGTGCTGCAGGCTTGTGTTCGATCACATGGATCACGGCAATGTGATCGGGGCCAAGATCGATTGGATCAGTGTTGTTGCCCTGCACCAGCGCTGTGTCGGAGAAGGCCGCCTTGACGATCTCCGGGTTCGCCGCGATACCGGTTCCGCCTTCGCGCGAAAACAGCGGGGTTTTCTGCACCACCAGGCCGAGCGCCTTGGCGGCAGGCTCTAGCGATGACGGATCCTGGTAGGTCAGGTCAGTGAGTCTTCCGGATTTGTCGGCGTAGATGCGTTCGCTATCGGAGGCAGCTTCTTCGCGCGCGAGCTCCGGTTTGACCTCCTCGAAACTTCGCGTCTTTCCAGGCCGGATATCGCGCAAGTCGATAACGTGATAACCCTCGGGCGAGAGCACAGGGTCCGAAATCTGACCTTTCTTGAGCGCGAACAGGGCGTCTTCGAACGCCTGGTCAGTGGTGCCTTTCTCCAGCCAACCCAGATCGCCGCCCTGGTTCTTGGAGCCCAGATCGTCCGAATATTTTTTTGCAAGCTCGGCGAAATCGGCGCCGGATTGCGCCTGCTTCGCAACATCCTGTGCCTTGGCCAGCGCGGCCTTCTGCTCGTCCGGCGAACCCTTCCCCGCCACCTTGATGAGAATGTGCGAGGCGAGACGCTGCTCCTTGCTGACAAAGCGGTTCTTCTCCTTGTCGTAGCGCTCCTTCAGGCTCGCATCGTCCGGCTTGGTGTCGCTCGCGAGCTTGGATGCGTCAAGGTCGATGTACGCGATGGCGACGCGTTCGGGCGTCATGAAATCCTTGGGATGTCCCTTGTAGTACGCCTCGATGTCTGCATCCGTGACGGGCTTCGTATCGAGGTCAGGCTTTTCGATCTTCATATAGTCGAAGTCGCGCTGCTGGTTCTTGAGCCGCAGATACTCATCGACCTCGGCGTTGGTCACCAGGGTCGACGACGCGACCGCAAGCGGCAACTCGCGCACGGCGAGTTCGTGCCGCACGTTGTCCTCGTAACCTCGAGGCGTCATGCCGTTACTCGCGAGGATCGTACGGTACTGGTCAGGATCGAAGCTGCCGTCATTCTGGAACGCAGGGACCTTGGCGATTTCGTCGCGCAAGCTTGCCGCCGGGACGGCCACGCCAAGCTTGTCGTTGGCGTTGAGCAACACGTCTTCGTTGACCAGCTGATCAAGAACCTGGCGTTTCACTTCCGGTCGCTGGAAATATTCGCCATTGAATGCGCTGCCCATCCTGCGCACCATTTGCTCGCGGTACTGGTTGAAGCGCTCCCGGAAATCCTGCTGGCTGATCTTGCGGCCGCCAACCTTTGCGACGCCGGTATCGGTGCCCGCGACGAAATAGGACTCGATCCCGAAAAACGAGAAACCGATGACGATGATCCCGAGAACGATCTTTACCAGCAATCCGGATTTTTTTTCTCGTAGCTTTTGAAGCATGCCTTGATCCGTGGAGGGCGATCGGCACCGGTGCCGCGTGCACATGCCGGCGCAAGAAACGTGCGATGGGCGCGGAAGGAAAAAAAACGAAGGCGCCGCACAGACGCCGGTCATCATCAAATGCGCAACGATTGCCTGCAAGCATCGGGCGCACTCGCCAATCCGCAACAATTTCGCTGCGAATCGCGCTTCGCGCTGGTGGGTGCTGAGGGTTTCGAACCCCCGACCCCCGCCTTGTAAGGGCGATGCTCTACCGCTGAGCTAAGCACCCACATCGAGCCGGCGCGATGGCGCAACGCGAGCAGCGTTCCGTAGTCGAGAAACAAAGCCATCGCAAAACCGCGGCAGAACCCCGGTGACGGGGTTCTGCCGGAAGGTTCAGCGCACTTTCCGATCGAAGATTCGATTCGATCGGACAGCCGTCCAGCAAACTCAGTTCAGCGCGTCCTTGAGCGCCTTGCCGGCCTTGAAGCCAGGCACCTTTGATGCCTTGATCTTGATCGTGTCGCCGGTGCGCGGATTGCGACCGGTGCGCGCGGCGCGCTTGCGCACGCTGAACGTCCCGAAGCCGACCAGCGAAACGCTGTCGCCGGACTTCAGTGCCTTCTTGATAACCTTGAACACTGCCTCAACCGCCCGGTCCGCATCGGCTTTTGTCATATCAGCAGTATCAGCAACGGCAGTAATAAAATCGCCTTTATTCATTATGTAACTCCCTGACGGAAACCGCGACCCGCAGCGCAGATCAATTGAATCGAGACACGCCTCGTACCGGACTGGGCGTCAACCGGAACATGCACATCTCGCTACCCCGCGATCGCCCGGACATTGCATGTCGTTCGGATCGCGGCCCGGCCTTTATACCAGTGCCCTGAAGGTCGCGCAACACAAGGCATGACGCGCTTTTCGCAACATTCGCCTGTATCCGCGCGCAGCGCAAAAACGCGGCTGTCGCTTGACAGCCGCGTGAAAAAGTAGCATGGCGCGGCGTCGATCAGTGCGGCCGTGCGGGAACACCCGGATCGCGGTTTTCGCGTTTGGCATCCGCCGCACGATCCTCGCGCTCAACCGGCGCGAGCGGCCGCTCGAGTGCAAGGTCCAGCACTTCATCTATCCAGCGGACGGTGCGAATCTGCAGCGAATCGGTGATGTTCCGGGGAATTTCGACCAGATCCTTCTGGTTGTCTTCCGGGATGATCACGGTCGTGATGCCGCCGCGGTGGGCCGCAAGCAGCTTCTCCTTGAGGCCGCCGATTGGAAGCACGCGACCGCGCAGCGTGATCTCGCCGGTCATCGCAACTTCCGAACGCACCGGCACCTTGGCGAGGGCCGATACCAACGCCGTGCACATGCCGATGCCCGCGCTCGGCCCGTCCTTCGGCGTCGCGCCTTCCGGCACGTGCACATGCACATCGAACTTGTGGTGGAACTCGGGATCGATGCCGAGGCGCTCGGCGCGCGAGCGCACCACGCTCAGGGCCGCCTGGATCGACTCCTGCATCACGTTGCCCAGCTGGCCGGTATGAATGAGCTTGCCCTTGCCAGGCACGATCGTTGCCTCGATGCTCAACAGGTCGCCCCCGACCTCGGTCCAGGCAAGGCCCGTGACGAGGCCGATCTCGTTCTGCTGTTCGGCGCGTCCGAAAGTGAACTTGCGCACGCCAAGGTAATGATCGAGATTCCGCGACGTGACGTTGACCCTGCCGCGCTTCTTGCGGGTGACGCCCTTGGATGGTTTGTCCGCCGCGAGGCTCAATTCCTTGACCACCTTGCGGCAGATCTTCGACATGTCGCGTTCGAGGTTTCGCACACCCGATTCGCGCGTGTAGTAACGGATGATGTCGCGGATCGCCTCGGTACCGATGTGCAGCTCGGTCGCCTTCAGACCATTGGCCTTGAGCTGCTTGGCCATGAGATGACGTTCGGCGATATTGATTTTTTCCGCCTCGGTGTAACCCGGAATGCGGATGATCTCCATCCGATCGGCAAGCGGCGGTGGAATGTTCAACGAATTGGCCGTGGCGATCCACATCACTTCGGAAAGGTCGAAATCGACCTCGAGGTAATGATCGTTGAACGCGTGATTCTGCTCCGGATCGAGCACCTCGAGCAGCGCCGAGGACGGATCGCCGCGGAAGTCCATGGCCATCTTGTCGATTTCATCGAGCATGAACAGCGCATTGCGCGTGCCGACCTTGGACATGTTCTGGATCACGCGGCCGGGCATCGAGCCGATATAGGTTCGCCGGTGGCCGCGTATCTCGGCCTCGTCGCGCACGCCGCCTAGCGACATGCGCACGAACTTGCGATTGGTCGCGCGCGCGATCGAACGGCCGAGCGAGGTCTTGCCGACGCCGGGCGGTCCGACCAGGCACAGGATCGGCCCCTTCATGTTGCGCACCCGCTGCTGCACGGCAAGGTACTCGAGGATCCTCTCCTTGACCTTCTCAAGGCCGAAATGATCGGCATCCAGGACTTCCTGCGCGACACGCAGATCCCGCCGCACCTTGGTGCGCTTCTTCCACGGTACGCCGACCATCCAGTCGACGTAATTGCGCACCACCGTCGCTTCGGCCGACATCGGCGACATCTGCTTGAGCTTGTTCAGTTCGGTGCGCGCCTTCTTCTCGATATCCTTCGGCATGCCGGCCGACGCAATCTTCGCGGCCAGATCCTCGAATTCGTTCGGCGTGTCTTCCATGTCTCCCAGTTCCTTCTGGATCGCCTTCATCTGCTCATTGAGGTAGTACTCGCGCTGACTCTTCTCCATCTGCGTCTTGACGCGACCGCGGATGCGCTTCTCGATCTGCTGCACGTCGATCTCGCCATCGACCATGCCGACCAGGAGCTCCAGGCGATCGGCTACATCAGCGGTTTCGAGCACCCGCTGCTTGTCGGCCAGCTTGATCGAAAGGTGCGCCGCGACCGTGTCGGCCAGCCGTGACGGATCGTCCATCCCGGTCAGCGTCGCCATCAGTTCGGAGGGAATCCGGCGCGACAATTTCACCAGTTGCTCGAACAGTGAGGTCAGCGATCTCGCGATGACTTCCACCTCGCGTTCGTTGCGCGTGAACAGCAGCTCGAGTTGACGCACATGCCCGACCATCAGGCCGTTGCGCTCGCCAAACGCCATCACCTCGGCCCGTGCCGTTCCTTCCACCAGAACCTTGATCGTTCCGTCGGGCAGTTTGAGCAGCTGCAAGACATTGGCGACCGTGCCAATCGTGTAAAGATCGTCGGCCTTCGGGTCGTCCTCGTCCGGGCTGCGCTGCGCAACCAGCAGAATCTGCTTGTCGCCTGCCATCGACACATCCAGCGCGCGCACCGACTTGTCGCGCCCGACGAACAATGGGATGACCATGTGCGGAAACACCACCACGTCGCGCAATGGCAGCACCGGTAGCTCCATCATGCCGGTGGGGGAGGCGCTCGCGGATTGTTTCGTTTTTTCCATGTCGTTTCCTGTCAGGATTTTCGCCGGATAGTGACAAAAGAGGCGCAGTTCCCCGCTGCCTTGCGCTCAAGGTGAGGATTCGTGGAAAGATTTGCAAGGGCCATGCCGGTTGCGGCAGGGCGACAGCGCGGAGCGGCTATTCGGCAACCGCGCGAGTCTGCATGTTGCCGCGGTAGATAAGGAACGGCTCCGCCTGGCCATTGATCACCGCCTCGTCGACGACGACCTTGCTGACGTGCTCGAGCGATGGCAATTCGAACATGATGTCGAGCAGCACCTGCTCGATGATCGTGCGCAGACCGCGCGCACCGGTCTTTCGGGCGAGGGCCTTGTGCGCAAGTGCACTCAATGCCTCGGGACGAAACTCGAGTTCGGCGCTCTCCATGTCGAAGAGGCGCTTGAACTGCTTGGTTATCGCATTCTTCGGCTCGGTGAGGATCTTGACCAGCGCCGGTTCATCGAGCTCCTGCAAGGTCGCGACTACTGGCAGGCGACCCACGAATTCAGGAATCAGGCCGTACTTGATCAGGTCCTCTGGTTGCACATCGGCCAGCAACTTGCCGACGTCGGCGTGGCGACTCTTGCTGCGAATCTCCGCCCCGAAGCCGATGCCGGTCGCCTCGGAACGCTGCGCGATGATCTTGTCCAGACCCGAAAATGCGCCCCCCACGATAAACAGGATGTTCTTGGTATCGACCTGCAGGAATTCCTGCTGCGGATGCTTGCGTCCGCCCTGGGGCGGCACCGATGCGACGGTCCCTTCGATCAACTTCAGCAACGCCTGTTGCACGCCTTCGCCGGATACATCGCGCGTGATCGAGGGGTTTTCGCTCTTGCGCGAGATCTTGTCGATCTCGTCGATATAGACGATGCCGGTCTGGGCCTTCTCGACATCGTAATCGCACTTCTGCAACAACTTCTGGATGATGTTCTCGACGTCTTCACCCACATAGCCGGCCTCGGTCAGCGTCGTCGCGTCGGCGATCGTGAAAGGCACGTTGAGCAGGCGCGCGAGCGTCTCGGCGAGGAGCGTCTTGCCCGACCCGGTCGGACCGACCAGAAGGATATTCGACTTGGCCAGTTCCACCTCTTCGCTCTGGCTTCGCGATTCGAGGCGCTTGTAATGGTTGTAGACGGCAACCGCCAGCACCTTCTTGGCACGGGCCTGGCCGATGACGTACTGATCGAGTACATCGAGGATTTCGCGGGGCTTGGGCAGGTGGCTGCGGGCACTCGCAGCCTTCTCCTCGAGCTCTTCGCGGATGATGTCGTTGCAGAGCTCGACGCACTCGTCGCATATGAAGACCGACGGGCCGGCAATCAGTTTGCGTACTTCGTGCTGACTCTTGCCGCAGAAAGAACAATACAGGATCTTTCCGCTATCGCCCGATCGACTCTGCCGGTCCTCTGTCATGCCTTGCCTCGGGGTTTCTGATCTGGTTTCGGCGCGAGAATAGCATACGCCGCAGCGGCGCTCAGCCTGCCGATGCGAGGCGGGCGCCGTAGCCGATAAACGAAATGATTCAGCGGCTTATGAATCAGCAGCCGCGGGAGCGTCCGTCTGGCGCCGCGCGATCACCTTGTCGATCAGTCCGTAGGTGACAGCCTCCTCACCGCTCATGAAGCGATCGCGTTCCATGTCGCGAGCGATCTCGTCGATCGGCTTGCCGGTGTGATCGGCATAAAGCTGATTCAGCCGACCGCGCAGGTAAATGATCTCGCGCGCATGGATCTCGATATCAGTTGCCTGCCCCTGCGCGCCCCCGGACGGTTGATGCACCATGATCCGCGAGTTCGGAAGCGCGAAGCGTTTGCCCTTGGCGCCGGCCATGAGCAGCAGCGAACCGGCACTCGATGCCTGCCCGACGCACATCGTGCTCACATCCGGCTTGACGAACTGCATGGTGTCGTAGATCGCGAGGCCCGCGGTGACCGATCCGCCCGGGCTGTTGATGTAAAGATGGATGTCCTTGTCCGGATTCTCGGATTCCAGGAACAACATTTGCGCAACGATCACATTGGCGACGTGGTCGTCGATCGGGCCGACCATGAACACCACGCGCTCCTTGAGCAGGCGCGAGTAGATATCGTAAGCCCGCTCGCCCCGGGGCGTCTGTTCCACCACCATCGGAACCAGATTGAGGTCCCGGATCGTATCGTTATGGCTCGGCATTGCTGATCTCCGGCGAGCGGACGCTCAGGCACCCGGCCGCATGATTTGATTGAAGCTCAGGGTTTGTTCGCTGACATCGGCATGCTCGGCGATCCATTCGACGACCTGATCCTCGAGCACGCGGTTGCGCAGTCCTCCCATGACTTGGGGGTCGCGCGAATAGAGTTCAACGACCTTCTCGGGCTCCTCGTACGTGGATGCGATCACCGCCAACGCCTGGCTGACTCGCCGCGTATCGACCTGAATCTCGTTCTGCCGCGCCACTTCCGCCAGCAACAGGCCCGCGGCAACACGTTCCCGCGCAGACGGCAAGTAGCTGTCGAACGCGTCCGCATCGTCCGGATTGGCCTGTCGCGCGAGCGCGCGCGCTTCATTCTCGACCATGCCCTGCGGCAGGTCGATATCCGGATGCGTCGCGAGAAGCTGGTGGATCGTGACCTGCTTGAGACGCGCCGTGAGCGCGTCGGAGAGTTCGCGCTCGAGATTGGCGCGTACGTCTTCGCGGAACCGGGCCACGCCGCCCTGCTTGACGCCGAAGCTGGCCGCAAACGCCTCATCGATCTCGGGCAGCCGTGGCGCTTGAACCCGAATCACCTTGACATGCACCGTCGCCGCCCTGCCAGCCAGCGCGGTCACGCGAAAATCCGCAGGAAACATCAACTCCAGATCGAATTCATCGCCCGCGGAGTGTCCGCTCAGCTGGTCCTCGAAGTCGCTGAACAGCGCCCCGGATCCGAGAATGCTGCCGACGCGATCGCTGCCGGATTCGGGATGGCGAAACCCGTCGCCCGAGGCTGAGTATTCGAACAACACCATATCGCCAGTTTCAGCGGCCCGCTCCACTTGGTCCCAGCTGCGGCGTTGCAAGCGCAGCGTATCGATCATCTCGTCGATATCGGTCTCTTCGACGCCGGATTTGGTCCTGACGATCTTGAGGTTGCCGACATCGATGGCGCCGAGCTCCGGCATGACTTCGAACGTCGCCGTATATTCGATCTCGCCGTTGTCGGGCCTGCCGGACGTCGAGATCGCCGGTTGAATCGCCGGCCGCAATTTTTCCTGGGCCACGGCTTCCTGGAAACTCGCGCTGATCATGTCCGACAGCGCCTCGTTGCGAATCTGCTTTCCGAATCGCTGTTCGATGACCTTGGGCGGCACCTTGCCCGGCCGGAATCCCTTGAGCCGTGCGCTGCGCGTCATCTCCTCGATGCGCGTCCTGACCGTGGATTCGAGATTCTCCGCGGGAATGCGGACGGTGAGCTTGCGCCCGAGGCTGCTGATACTTTCGACCGAAACGTGCATGCGTGCTCCTGGACTACGACACTGTCAGGGGACCGGGAACCTGTTCCGGCAACCTGCCATGGCGATCGCCACCCGACGATCGTTGCAACCGATGCGTCCACCTGTACCGAGGGGTACCGGCGCTCGCGATGTTGGTGCGAAAGGAGAGAATCGAACTCTCACGGGTCGCCCCACTGGAACCTAAATCCAGCGCGTCTACCATTCCGCCACTTTCGCCCGCTTCCGCGATCGCACGTCAGCGTTGTCTGCCCGCCGGGTCAAGTCAATCGCAAGCGCGGGAAAAATCAATGGTGGGCCGTGAAGGAATCGAACCTTCAACCTGCGGATTAAGAGTCCGATGCTCTACCAATTGAGCTAACGGCCCACGTGACATGTCAATTGTAATGAAAGCTGGGGTGGACGATGGGATTCGAACCCACGACAACCGGAATCACAATCCGGGACTCTAACCAGCTGAGCTACGCCCACCATTCAAAGAGGCAAACAGAAGACACGGACCGAGCGGCAAATCAGTGAACTGGCGCCTGATTACTCCGCAATGCCGCGCTTTCGGTGTCTTGTCACATGTTATCTGGTCACTGTCGTCCTGCGTCCTGCGTCCTGTGTCGCCAGTCGCGTGGCGCGCCCGACAGGAATCGAACCTGCAACCGTCGGCTTAGAAGGCCGATGCTCTATCCAATTGAGCTACGGGCGCATCTGCCGGATTGTTGCAGGATCGCGACCTGCTGACGAGCATATCGCGGGGAAATCGGCGAACCGGCGATCCAGGTTGCGGGCCGGATGGTCGGGGTAGAGGGATTCGAACCCCCGACATCCTGCTCCCAAAGCAGGTGCGCTACCAGACTGCGCTATACCCCGTCGTCCAGCCGGCAAGCAGTCCGCGACCGCCAAAACGGCCGCAGATACTACGAACAAGCCCCCGACACGTCAATGCGCGCGCAATGCCGGAAGCCGTCCGATTGTATCTGCTCAGCGCAACCGCGCAGCCAGAGCGCCCGCGCGAGTGACCGGGCGCGCGAGGGCCGCGTCCACCACCTCGTTCGTTGCCCACAGCTGAACGTGATGTTTCGCGCGCGACATCCCGGTGTATAGCAACTGGCGCGAGAGGACGCGATTGGAGCGATCCGGCGGCAACAGGACCGCTGCCGTGCCGAATTCGGAGCCCTGGCTCTTGTGGATCGTCAGAGCGAACGCGCCTTCGTGCGGCGGCAACGCGCCAATCGCAATGCTGCGTGCGACGAGCACGCCTTCGGCATGCGCCGTTTCGAACCACACATGCAATGCTCCGTCCACGCCATCGGCGAGCACCAGACCGACGTCGCCGTTGAACAGGCGCGCGCTGTAATCATTGCGCGTGACGACTATCGCGCGTCCGGCGTACCAGGATTGCGCAGCCGGGACACCCCACAGCCGTTTGAGGCGTCGCTCGATTTCGCGATTGACCGCCAAGGCGCCGAACTCGCCCTCCCGCAATGCGCACAACAGTTGCCGCCCGGACAGTGCCCGCAGCGCCGCGAGTGCCGATGCACCGTTATCCCGTTCAACCAGCTCGCGGGCGATACGCTCGCGATCGCTGCGTTGGTGACCGTGGTGTATAGCGCAGGGCGGTGCGAGGAGCTGCGGCCGTATCGCGAGGTGGTCGAGTCCGTTTACCCAGCGATCGAGTTCCCGATGCAGGGTATCGAGCGTATCAACCACGACGCGAGACGCCTGCGTGCCAGCCGCCGCGAAGGCGTCCCCGAGATCATTACTACGTCCCGTGCGCACGGCCTCGTTGATCGCGACGAGACGCTCCTCCGCACGAAAACCGTGCTTGAGTCGTACCAGCTCCGGCGCGCGCGCCGTTTCGAGCGCCCCCACCAGGTCCATCAACACCGAACCCGTCGCGACCGATGTCAATTGATCGGCATCGCCGACGAGGATCAGCGTTGCGTGCAGCGGCACGGCGTCGAGCAATGCGCGCAACATGCCGAGATCGAGCATCGACGCTTCGTCGATCACGACGATGTCGGCAGCAACCGGACGCGCGGCATTGCGCGTGAACATGTTGCGGCGCGGATCGAAGCCGAGCAGGCGATGCACCGTCAGCGCCTCGCGGTCAGGAATACGCTCAAGCAAGCCGAGCCAGTCCTCGGGTAGCGGCGCGCCGTCGCGCCGCAGGAGTTGCTCCTTTCCGGCGCGCAGGGATTGCACGAGTCGCTGCGCGGCCTTCCCGGTCGGCGCGGCGACGGCCATGTCGAGCGGCCGCTCGCTGCAGCGTTGCAGCGCAAGCAACATGCGCAGGACCGTCGTGGTCTTTCCCGTACCCGGGCCGCCTGTCAACACGAACAGGTGCCTGCCGACAACAGCGGCGACCGCTTCGCGCTGGCGTTGCACGGCCGGCGATCGATTGCCCCCGAACAACGTCTCGATGTCCTGATGCAGGAGGTCCCGATGCAGCATCGATGGCGTTGCATCGCGAGCGATCGCGCGCCGCGCACGAATATCCTCGGCGATGTGCACTTCGTGCGCATGATTGCGCCACAGCGCGAAGCGTCCCTCGGCATCGATCACGAACGGTGTCGCGACATTCGCCTCGCCGCTGCCAACCAGTGCTTCGGCGCGCAAGGTTTCCACGCTCGCAGGATCGAGGGGAGCCATGCCATGCCGTCCCGCCTCGTCGCCGATCAAGGGCAATGCCGCGTCCCCCAGGCCATCTGCAAGGCTCGCCCAGGCGGCGACATCGGCCAGCACTTTGGAACCGCCGTGCAACCGGACCCAGCAGGCGACCGCACGATCGAGCGCACGCCATTCCGCTGGCTCGACGCCGGACGGTGGACGGACGAACGGATAGGCGCTCACGCCGCGGCTCCGGTATCGAGCCGCGCAGCGAGCGCGGCATCGACCGCATCGAGCAAGGCATCTTCGAAACGATGCGTCCACACGCCAGCGTCGGGCGCGATTCCGACGGCGCGTACGAAGAGATAAATCGCCTCGCCCAAATGAACGCTGCGCCGGTAATCGGGAACGCGTCCGCGCAAATACCGATCGAGCGCGATGCTGTAAAGCAGCGCCTGCAGACGATAGTCGTGTTGATCCATCTCCGCTTCGAGCGTGCCCGGCAGATAACGATCGAGGTGCGCGCCAAGATGATTGCTCTTGTAGTCGAGCACATGAAAGCGCCCGTGGTGTTCGAATACGAGGTCGATCTTTCCGGTCATGAAACCGCGCAGCGTCATTGCCGGAATGTCCTTGGGTACCAGGGTCGCTTCGCCGTGAGTTGCGCAGGCGGCGCGCAGGCGTTCGATCGATACGGCGTCGAGCACGAAATGAAACTCCATCTCCGCTCGCTGGCACTTCGATGCGATCGAACCGAGGCACAACCCCGGCATGATTTCCGCAGCCAGCACGCCGTCGAGCCGTGTCGCAATGCGATCCACCGCACGATCAATCGACAGCGGGCCGAGATCTACCGCGTGGCCGTCCAATGAACCTGCAATCAAACGGCGCTGATCCGCCAGCGGCACACCGATGCGGCGTCGCTCGAAGATCTCGTGCAATGCGTTGCCGAATTCCCGTCCCCGCAGCATCGATAGTTCGGCCAGCACCGGATCGAGCAATTGCGCGACCGAATTTTCCGTGGATCCGGCATCGACGACGATCGCCTCGATCGAACCTTCCGCATCCAACACCGAAGCGGTTTCGTCCTCGGCCGGATCCTCTTCAACCTCTTGCGCGCGAATTGATCGCGATCGGGTCAATGACGAAAAACTCCAGTGGCGTTCGAATGGTGTCGCGGGTGGCTCGACCAGCGCGTCGAACGTTCGCTCGGGAATTGCGTCCGGCTTCCTGTAGTTGGTTCGCGACTGATCCCACGGAGCGGCAACCCACTGGACGTGCTCCAACGATGCGGCATCGGGCATTCGTGCCAGCAGACGCTCGACCATTGCATCCAGCGCGGAGCGTTCCGGATCCTCGCATCGCCTGGCATTGGCTCGCGCATTGCGCGGGCGATCAGGGGACAACGCATAAACGTGGCAGGCATGAACCGCCCGCGTCAGTGCAACATACAGGACGCGAAACCGCTCGTTCTGGTCGTCGCGCGCATATTGCGCCTGAGCTTCCGCCCCGAAGCCGATGATGCGCTGATTGCACAGCGACTCGTGAATGATCGGCGTCGTGTCCGACGCAAGTTTCTGGTGGCACCACATGAGGGGCAGGAACACGATCGGAAATTCGAGACCCTTGCTCGCATGCAAGGTCATCAGTCGCACGCGACGTGCATCGGACTCGATGCGCAATTGCCGCTCTTCGATCGCTTCCACCGACTCGCCACCGCGCTTGGCGCGCTGTTCCGCGAGCCATGCGAGCAACTGATCGCTTCCGGGCGCATGTTCGCTCTGCTCCTGCAGCAGTTCGCCGAGATGGCGAAGGTCGGTCATCGCGCGTTCGCGTTCCGGGAGTTCCGGAACGCGCCCCATCGATCGGCGCGCAAAATCGAGCACCACGGCAAGCACGCCTTCACGCTGCCAGACCTGTTTGAGATGAACGAACCGATCGATATGCGGCTGCCACGCATCCGGTGAATCGCGCAACGCAGCAAGCTCGGCGAAATCGAGTCCTCCGAGCCGCGTGGCAAGCGCGGCGCGAACTGCTCCTTCGTCGGCCGCGTGTTCAACCGCATACAGGACAATGTGCAGCTCGCGCGCCCAGTCGGTGTCGAACACATTGCTCTTGCCGGCACCCACGCAAGGGACCCCACGCTCGCGCAACATCTGCCACAACCGGGCAACCTGCCGATTGGTCGGCAACAGCACCGCGATTTCACCGGGTTCGAGGCGCTTGCCGGCAATTCGATACCGTGAATCGCCGAGCATCGATGCAATGCGGTTCGCACAGGCCGTCAACGCCAGCTGCTGGCGCACCGGCGTGCTGGCTGGCACGTCGTCGTTGTAATGGATGACCAGCGGACGTGCCGCTTCGCCGCCCGGCGCCTCGTAGGATTCCGCGTCACGGCGACCGCTGGCCTCGACGGGCGAAACCCGGATCGCGTGCCCCGCCTCCGCACTCAGTGTCGGGCCGTCTTTTTCGAACCATTCATTGAGAGCGGCGACGTATGCCCGTGACGAACGACGATTGGTATCGAGCGCGAGCGACGAATCGATATCCTGCGCCGCTTCAAGATATGCCTCGATGTCGCCGCCACGAAAACGATAGATCGCCTGCTTCGGATCGCCGATCATGACGAGTCGCCCGCGCGGGACGCCCGCCGCATCGCGCCAGATCCGATCGAGAATCGCGAATTGCAGCGCGTCGGTATCCTGGAACTCGTCGATCAACGCAACCTTCCACGCGCCGAACAGGCGATCGGCAAGATTGGCCGATCCGTTTTCAAGCGCGGCATGCACCCGAGTCAGCAGATCGTCGTAGGTCAGACAATCGGAGGCGGCCAGCTGAGCGTCGCGGCGCTCACGCATCTGCGATGTCCAGTCGCGCCACGCACCGATTTCGTCCGCGTGCTGCCTATATTCGAGGCAGCGCAGAACCATGGGCATGGCGCTCATCACGGGATCGGCGAGCAATACGCCCACTCGGTCAGGGTCGAGCTGCGCCGCGCGATCGCGCAGGTTCTTGAGGTGGTTACGTGCCACGACGTCGCAGTGCCCTTCAAGCCAGTCGGCGAGCGCAACGAGCGCCGTCTTCAAGGTCGACGACGGCTTGCCTGTCGGCGTCAAACTCCAGATGCCTTCGCGCGCGCTAAATGCGCGCAGCGACTCCGCCATGGACGGCGGCACCAGGCGACGCCATTCGTACTCGTCGGGCGTCCACAAACCGATCCCGGGACGCAGGCATTGCTCCAGACGCGTTCGCACGTTTCGCATCGATTCGACCGACTTGAAGTCCGGCGGGTCGGCATCGCCCTGCTGCAGATTCCGCCAGAGATCCTCGGCCAGTTGTCCAAGCACGCTTTCACTTGAAACCAGTTCGCCGAGACCGAATGCGTTGCCACATTCGAACGGATAGTCGCCGAGAATCCGCCGACACAATCCGTGCAGCGTCGTGATCGGTGCGCGGTCGAGTTCGGCCAGCGCAAGGCGAACACGCTGAAGATCGTGCTGCGCCTGCGTACGATCGTCCTTCCAGCGGGAGACGAGCCACACCTCGTCTGCTGCGGCGGCGGTTCCGGGCGTAAATGCCTCCTCACGCGCGGCCTGACTCGCCAATCGCTCGGCCCAGACCAATCGACTGCGAATGCGCGCGCGCAGCTCCTGCGCGGCCGCCTCGGTGAACGTCGCGACGACCATGTCGCCAGGACCGAGCGGCTGGTCCGAATGCTCGGCCGGCTCGAGCAACAAGCGCAGATACAGAACCGAAATCGTCCATGTCTTGCCGGTGCCCGCACTCGCCTCGATCAGGCTGCGCCCGCCTGGCCCGAGCGGAAGCTCCATCCAGCTTGCGGCCTTGAACGGTGCGGATTGCGCGGGCTCAGTCACGTCCGACCTGCGCATCGTCAAGATGAATCAGCGCGAACAACTCGTGCGCATTGCGTTCGAGTTCGGCACGATCATCGGTGCCTTCGTCGAAACAGGCATCGCCTGCGAGTATGGCGGCGTAGCCCGGCGCATAATCGCGCTCGCCGATCTGATCGAATTCACCTCTCCAGGCCTGCTCCGGCCTGGGATCCTGCTTCGTGCCACGCACTTCCCAACTGGTCTTCGGAAAATACCAGGTCGGCCGGGTCTCGGCTGCATGAAAAAACGCGAGCAAGCCCACTAGGCGGCGCTCAAGATCGGCGAGCATCGCCGCCGCTTGCGCTGAATCGCCGCCGCGACATGCGCCGACGTAGCGCTCGTCCCAGGCATTGAGCGCGTCCTGCCACGGATGCTCTTCCCCAGCGACGACGATCAGCACGCGCGCAGCCTGCGCACCTGCGGCGTTGTCGAGCCGCAACAGGGTCCATTCGAGGAACAACGCGATGCGCTCCCTGAATCCGAGCGCGTCTTCATTACTTTTGCCGGGAAACACGTCGAACACCCAGCGCGTTTCCACGACGCGACAGGTGCGCGCGAGTTCTCCCTGCAGGCGATAGCCGCCCACCAGCCGATCGACGGGCACCGGCGTTGTCCCAGGCAAACCATCAGCGAACAACGGATGGGCAACTACGCTCTCAAGCAAGCTGTTCACCTCGGCCGCAACGCCCGCATACGCGCGCTCGCCCACACGCCCGGGCTGCCACAGACCATCCAGCCGTAACCAGTCGGGTGCTTCCCGAGGCAGTTCGAGTTCATCCGGCAGCTTGCGCGCCGCGGCGAGAAACAAGCGCCGTGGAATCCGTTCGAGACGGTCGAAATCCGCATCCAGCGGTTCGCTTGTTCGCAGGCTCGATTTGTCGAGCCCGTCGAGACGCAGGTTCAGTCGATGGCCGAGAAGCTGCCGCGCCGGATCGCGGTAATAGGTGAGCACTTCGGCCAACGAGAGTGTCGTCACGTCGCTCGCCCTCGGAGTCGACGCACCGATGGCCGAACGAAACGGATGCGTCTTGCGCTGCTCGTCGCTCGCGAGCCGTGCCAGTGATCGATCGAATGAATACAGGCGCGGATCGCGCTGATCGAAGTAGCGGCGGTCGAACGGCTGCAATGGATGACGCACGAGCCACGGCCGATCGGTATCGGTGTCTTCGGCGCCGCGCAGACCGGCGCTCTCATCGAGCGCGCTCATCAGTTCCGCGAGCGGCGTTGCCGGATTTCGGGGCCGCCCATCGTGCGCGCCTTCACCGACGTAGCTGAAGTGCAACGTGCGGCGAGCGGCCATGAGCGTTTCGAGAAACAGATAGCGATCGTCGATGCGCACGCCACGGTCGCCAATGCGTGCGTAGCGCGGCATGAGATCGAGACCCGCGTCCTGCGGCTCGCGCGGAAACTCGCCGTCATTGAGCCCCAGCACGGCAATGACTTCGAACGGGATTGCGCGCTGCGGAACCATGCCGCTGAACGTCACCCCGCCTGCCAGAAACCGCTGGCGCTCCGACACTGCCGCGAGTCGTTCGCGCAGCACCTCGCGTACGACATCGAATTCGAGAACCGGATCGAGCGCGCTGGAAACGTCCTCGTCGAGGATGCGCGCGAATCGATGCAGGTCGGCACAGGCCTCTTGCGCGTCGATGTCGCCGTAGTCGACACGGAACATCGTCGAGATCAATTCATCCAGGAAAGACGCCCAGCGGGAAGCGCAGCGCGGCTGCAGCATTTCCCGGCGCGCGCCGGCGAGTGTCTGCAGCAGCCGGTCGAGCGCACCGATTACCTCTGCCTGCAGACCATGCACACCCTCGACCGGGACCAGTTTCGATCCGTCACCGAGCGTCAGCGCTGCCTGTTCCTGTCCGCCTGCGCCGAACACGTAACCGGCCAGCAAACGATCCATGCCCCATGCAAACGTGTTTTCGATAGTGCCCGGCACCCCGAAGGATTCGCGAAATGCGCCATCGATTCCCCAGGCGACGCGGCTTCGCGCAAGCCAGTTGCCAAGTACCTCGATGCCGGCGTCGTCCAAGCCATAGGACCGGGCGATTTCCGGTACGTCGAGAAGATCCATGACTTCGGGCGCCGTCAGTCGCGACTGCGGCAACGCGAGCAATGTCCCGAATGCCGAATACAACCGATGACGTCGCGACACCGCGACATCGGCCAGGTGATACGGCAAGGGTCCGTCGTGGCGGCCGGCTTCTCCGAATACGGCACCGATCAATGGAACATAGGCCTGGATGTTCGGCGCCATCACGAGGATGTCGGATGGCTTGAGATCCGGTCGTTCGCTGCGCTCGCGCAGCAGCGCATCGCGCAGCACCTCGAGTTCGCGCAGGCGCGTGTGGCAGACGTGCACGCGCAGCGAGCGATCTTCGAGCGCCGCGGGATCGCCTGGCTTGCCGGCTGCGATGAGCTTCGGCTTAAGGCGGCGCATGCTTTCCTGCAAGCTGTCGAGCCTCGAATCGGGTCTGATCGCATAGTTTTCGTCGGCCCAATGACGAACATCGAGCGCAACGCCTTCGGCCTCGGCGAGCTCGAGCACGAGATGCTGACCCAGGCGTCCCCAGCTCGCGAGAAGCGGATGCCCGAGTTCGAGGAACGCCTCATCCGCATCGAGCGGCAAGCAATCGAGCGAAGCCAGTTTGCGCAGATGCTCCTCTGCCGGCCGCAGCCCGCCCCAGAACTCGATGCACGGATCCGGAAGATAAAACGCGACCAGGCGATGGCGCGCCACGGCTCGGAGCACCGCAAGATCCGCCGGCGCCATGTGGCTGATGCCGAAAACATGCAGGGGCTCTTCCGGAAAATTCTCGGGTCGGCGCCGAGCCAGTTCGCTGACGAGCGCACGCACCCGTTCGCCGCGATGCGGCGCGCCAATCCGCTCGCGCACGACGCGCCACAACGGTGCGAGAAACGTGCGTTCCGGCACCTCGACGCGTCCGGCCGCCCATGCGTGAAGCCAGTCCGCCCGGTAGACGAGATATTGGACATAGATGCGCGCGAGTCGATCGGCCAGCTGGAAACGCCGGCGTGCAACGTCATTGCCGGTCAGGTATGCCTTCACGCGAGGATCGTCGATTCCCGTCGAGGCAATCGTGGATGCGCCAGCGCAGCGATTCACGCCGGTAGGGTTCCAATGCGACCGCCGATTCGCCGAGCAACGAGACCGCGAGCCCGTCGAGCCAGACGCTCGGAAGTTGGACATCGACATTCGCGACGATGCCGCTCGCGCCACGTCGGCGAGCGAGTTCCCTGACCAGCCATTGTTTGATGCCCGGATGCGCGGCAACCACCGAATGCGGCGCGAGCGCGTCGGCCGGTGCCCCGCTCGCCATCAGTTGCACCAGCGGATCGAGCAGCGCTTCGAGCCGGCTTGCGCGGAACACGACGATGCCGTGATCCATGACCGAAAGGGATGTCGACTCGCCCGTCACCGAGACCTCACGCGCAGCGCGACTGCGGGGAACGCTGCGAATTGCCCCCCGAGCGAACAACTACAGAATGAGTCGAAACCGCATTTCGCCATCGCCTGTCATCCCCCGCCGCGTTGCACGCAATTGCATCATGTAACGGTATCAGTCGGTGAGACGCGCTGTAAGGCAGCTGCGTGGCCATGAGCGTCCGCCGCCGCTTCGTCGCGTGCAGACTCCCAGACACAAAAAGGGTCGACGAGCAGGAACCCGTCGACCCTTCTGCTGTTACGTGGCGCGCCCGGAGAGATTCGAACTCCCGACCCCCAAGTTCGTAGCCTGGTACTCTATCCAACTGAGCTACGGGCGCATGAAAGAATTGGCCGCAACGCGCGGCCGTGCATCATAACGTACCGCGCGCGAGGCGCGGAATTATTCGGATTGAGAGCGGCCGCGTCAACCACTGCGCGAAGTTCTCACCGCGTTGCTCTGGCGCGATCTCGCCATCTCTCCCGGACAAACAAAGGGGCCAAACTTCGACTTGCCGCCCCAGCGCCCGGCGAAGGGATTGCTCGTCTCATCCCGAGACTTGCCCCTCGCCATGCTCGGGGCCGGGTGGCAGCTGTCCAAACTCGTTCCTGACGATTTTGTCGAAGGCAAGGGCCGTCCGCCACCGAGAGGGATTGGATTGCGATCCAGTCGGGGCGCGTCCCTCACGGGTCGAGCAGCGCGGTTCCTGTTTGCTGGGCTGTGACCTCTGCAATTCGAGCAGAGCGCAGTCCGGCGGCCCTCAGGTCATTGTTGCCACACCTGTTGGAAATCCCGGCCGCCAGCCAAGCGGTGGTCCGCGGCCCAATCCGCGACCCTTCAGAATGGCCTGGGCTGTCCCCATGGAAGCAACCGCTCAGCTCATATCGAGGGTCCGCCGTTGCGCCGGCGTCACGGGTCTAGGACACTGACCGAGGAGGTCGGCGTTGCGCCGACGGATCAAGGTGAGCACCTTGTTGAAGACGGTTGGCTTCGTCGCAGAGCTCAGGCGTCGAAACGTGCTCCGCGCGGGCGCTCTCTACGCGGCTGCTACATGGGCACTCGCACAAGGAATCGCACAGCTCGGCCCTTCGTTCGGCGCGCCCGATTGGGTCGCGCGCTGGTTCGCCATCGCCTGCGTCATCGGCTTTCCGTTCTGGCTCGCGTTCGCGTGGTTCTATGAGTTCACGCCCGAAGGATTGAAGCGCGAGAGCGAGATCGATCCATCCGATTCGATCACTCGTCATACCGGGAAGAAACTCGACCTCGCTATCATCGGCGTGCTCGCACTCGCCGTCGTGCTGCTGCTGACCGACCGCTTCGTGCTGCGCCATGGCGTCAACGAGACCGTTCCCGCGCCCGCTGCGGCCACCATCCCCGACATCGAGAAGGACCCTTCAATCGCCGTCCTTCCGCTCGTCGACATGAGCCAGGGCAAGGATCAGGAGTATTTCTCCGACGGCATCTCCGAAGAATTGCTCAACCTCTTGGCCAAGATCCCCAAACTTCGCGTGATCGCGCGCACGTCAAGTTTTTCGTTCAAGGGCAAGGACGTCGACATCGCTTACATCGCGCGGAAACTCAATGTCGCCGCACTGCTCGAAGGCAGCGTGCGCAAGTCCGGCAACACGGTACGCATCACGGTGCAATTGATCCGAGCCAGCGACAGCTCGCACCTTTGGTCTGAGACGTACGACCGCACGTTGGACGACATCTTCAAGGTGCAGGATGAAATCGCGGCGACGGTCGTCGACAAGCTCAAGATCACGTTGCTTGGCGCCGCGCCGACGGTCAGGCCCGTCGATCCCAAGGCCTACCCCTTGATCCTGCAAGCCAAAGCAGTGGCCACTCAAAGTTCGGCCAAGGGTTTAGAGCAGGCGATCGCGCTCTACCAACAGGCGCTGGCGATAGCCCCCGACGAGCCGCGCGCCTGGAGTGGGTTGGGGAGGGTGTATATGAACCAGGTTGCATTCAGCATTCGCCCGTCAAAGGAAGGCACGCGTCTGGCCGAGGAGGCGCTGAAGAAAGCCGTGACGTTGGACCCCGACGATGCCCTGACCTACGGCCTTCTCGGCTTTCTCTATTCGCAGTTGCAAAACGAGCGGGCTGCAGCTGCGCCGTTCTACGAGAAGGCGCTGGCGTTGGATCCGCGTAATGCCCACATCATCGGTGGCGTGGGCATTTTCCTTGAGAACCTGGGCCGCTTGGAAGAAGCATCCAAACTGCTTGAGTACGAGGTCAGCCACGACCCGGCGAACCCAAACTCATACAGCAATCTGGGCAGCGTCTATTACTACGCCGGTCGCTGGGATGAGGCGATCACGACAGGTCGCACCGTCCTCGCCCTCAGCCCGGGATACGCGCAAATGCACAGCAGCATTGGCATTGTAATGCTGCTGGCCAAAGGCGACCCAGCCGAAGCCTTGAAGGAGATGCAGGCGGAGCCAGAGGACCTCGCGAAGAGGACCGGCATGGTGATGGCATTGCATACACTGGGCCGGAAGGCCGAGGCCGACGCCGCAATGTCCGCGTTGATCGCGCAGCACGCGAACGATGGCTCAGTCTTCATTGCCAACGCATGCGCCTGGCGTGGCGAAGTCGACCGCGCCTTCGAATGGCTGGACAAGGCCATCTCCACGCAAGACCCAAGCCTGGCCAGCATCCACCTGGAACCGCTGTTCGCCAGTTTGCACAACGATCCCCGCTGGCTGCCGCTGCTGCGGACGCTCGGGCAGGCGCCGGAGCAGTTGGCGAAGATCGAGTTCAAGGTGACGCTGCCGGGTGCCGACGCGACGCCGTAGACGGACTATCACGGCCTCGCCGAGAAACTCCTGCAGAATCACTTCACCCCAAGCGCGGCGCTGATCGCGCTGATCTCGAACAACCTTCCCGACGAAGTGCTAACGCGCACCCTCGACGTCGTGCGCAACGGCGCCGGCAGGTCGAGATGCGGGCGCGCGTGGGACGGAACGAGACTGAGCTGGTGCTGGTGCCGACGAATGGGTCGGAGCCGCTCTGGCTTGCGAGGACCCCGAATCGTGAATGATCTCTTCCGATTCGTCATCCTGCCGGGATCAGCATCCGTTCCGGTCGCCGCTGGGAGCTTCGCACCGCTCGCGCGCGGACGGTGGTCGCCTATCGCAGTTTGGCGGAGAGAGAGGGATTCGAACCCTCGATAAGGCTATAAACCCTATACTCCCTTAGCAGGGGAGCCCCTTCAGCCACTCGGGCATCTCTCCGTTGAATCTGTCTTGCAGGCAACCGCACCTGGTCGGTCGTAATGATTCCAGGCTCGATCATCCTGATCTCGCCAAGAATCCCGGCTTCGGGCTTCCTGCCCGAAGCGTTCGCCGGCGAAACATGCGATTCAACGCATCTTTCGCCGCCTCACCCCTTAGCAGGGGAGCCCCTTCAGCCACTCGGGCATCTCTCCGTTGAATCTGTCTTGCAGGCAACCGCACCTGGTCGGTCGTCTGGTCGGTCGTAATGATTCCAGGCTCGATCATCCTGATCTCGCCGCGGATTCCGGGTTCTTGGAAAACGAGTCGGACCGGGCCGCGGAGAATACCCGGGGCCTGCAAGCAGGTAAAGGTTCAGTCTTTGGGGTCGGGCACAGGATCGGCCACGGTGTCCGGATTCTGCTCGCGCTTGATTCGCTGATAGATCTCTTCCCGATGCACGGCCACGTCTTTCGGCGCATTGATGCCGATGCGGACCTGATTGCCCTTCACACCAAGAACGGTCACCGTCACTTCATCGCCGACCATCAGGGTCTCACCAACCCGACGGGTCAAAATAAGCATGTGGTGTTCTCCTTAACACTTTGTCGTCGATCCGGCGTCGCGTCTGACGCGTCTTTTGCGCTCACCCGCAAAAAAGGCGCTGCGAACCGGACACGGCTTTGTCTCAATGCATGACTCCGATGGTGTCGAATCCTGCGGTTGTCGACAGACCCTTCGACGAAAAATGGTGGCGCGTCGAACGCCTTGTGATCTGGACCCGTGATCTTAGCGGAGGGGCCTTGACACGCGCAACGAAGACACTCGTACTCGACGCACGGATTGTGTGCCGAACGTTACCACTTCGCACGGGAAATGGATGAACAATCCGAAAAACTTACGGCACTTGACTGGAGCTGCAATGCCGCGCAAGCGGACTCGGGAAATCGGATATCGCTTTTCGAAAAGACGAAGCAAGAGGCTTCCTTTCGGCGCCATGCCTAACGAATCTGCGCGGCGACCCACTCCGGAACAGCATCGAGAGCAGCTTGCAAAGCCGGCGAATCCACGCCACCTCCTTGCGCCATGTCGGCGCGTCCACCGCCCTTGCCGTCGATCTGCGCGGCCACATGGGCAACCAGCGCGCCGGCCTTGATCGATTCCAATGCGCGGCCGTTTACTCCGGCAACCAGCGCCACCTTGCCGGCTGAGGCCGCTGCAAGCAACACGGCACAATCGCCCAGTTTCTGTTTGAGCGTATCGACCGCATCGCGCAGCGATTTCGCATCGAGACCGTCCACGCGCGCAGCAACCACCTTGATGCCCGCGACATCCGTCGCTTGATTGGCCAGATCCAGACTGGCCGCACTCGCTGCCTTGCTCTTGATCGATTCGAGTTCGCGCTCGAGCCGGCGCGTGCGCTCGAACAACTGGCGCAACTTGTCGACCACGTCGGAGCTGCTCGCGGCGAGAAGTTCGGTGACTTCGCCGAGCCTCGCGTCATTGTCGGCCATGTATGCGATCGCCGCGGCGCCGGTCAGCGCCTCGATGCGACGCACGCCGGCGGCGACGCCACTTTCGCTGACGATCTTGAACAAGCCGATGTCGCCGGTACGCGCGACGTGCGTGCCGCCACACAGTTCGGTCGAGAATTCGCCCATGCGCAGCACGCGCACTTCGTCACCGTACTTCTCGCCGAATAGCGCGAGCGCGCCGAAATCGAGCGCATCCTGATAGGCCATTTCGCGGATCTCGGCTTCCGTGTTGCGTCGTACCTCTGCGTTGACCAGATCCTCGATACGACGCAGTTCATCCGCCGTGATCGGCTGGAAGTGCGAGAAGTCGAAACGCAGTCGATCCGGCGCAACCAGCGAGCCTTTCTGCGTGACATGCGTACCCAGTTCCTGGCGCAGCGCCGCGTGCAACAGATGTGTTGCCGAATGATTCAGAACCGTTGCGTGACGGCGCGCGCCATCGACCGCGGCGCGCAGAGTCGCCCCCTTGCGCAATTCGCTCCCACGCCAACGCCCGAGATGGCCGTGGAACGCACCGCCGAGTTTGACCGTGTCGGCAACCTCGAATCGACCGTTCGCCGTGGCCAAGGTCCCGCTGTCACCGACTTGCCCACCCGATTCTGCATAGAACGGCGTGCGATCGAGGATCAGGATCGCGTCTTCTCCGTCCTGCAACCCCTCGACGGATTTGGCATCGCGCAAGATCGCAAGCAGCTTGCTGTCATCGCAAACAAGCGTTTCATAGCCCAGGAATCGCGTCGGTGCCAACCCGCTCGCCAATTCTGCCGGCAAGGTTGTCCTGCCTTCGAACCGGCTGGCTGAACGTGCGCGCTCGCGCTGCTGCTCCATCGCGGCCTCGAAGCCGGCCATGTCGACTGTAAGGCCGTGCTCGCGTGCGATATCGGCGGTCAGGTCCACAGGGAAACCGTAGGTGTCGTAGAGACGAAACGCCGCCTGCCCGGGAATCGTATCCCCCGACCTATTCGCAACTTCCTCGAACACTTTCATGCCCTGTTCCAGCGTCTCGCCGAAGCGCTCTTCCTCCGCTTTCAACGCGCGCTCGACCAGCTCGCGCTTCGCAGACAATTCCGGATACGCATCGCCCATCACGTCGATCAGCGGGCCAACCATCTTGTGGAAGAACGGTTGCTTCTGGCCGAGCATGTAACCGTGACGCAGCGCGCGGCGGATGATCCGGCGCAGCACATAGCCGCGACCTTCGTTCGAGGGCAGGACACCGTCGACGATCAGGAACGCACAAGCCCGGATATGGTCCGCGATCACGCGCAAGGACTTGTCCGCGAGATCAGGCGTTTCCGTCAGTTCGGCAGCCGCCTTGATCAGATGCTGGAAAAGGTCGATCTCGTAGTTCGAATGCTTGTGTTGCAACACGGCGGCAAGACGCTCGAGACCCATGCCGGTGTCGACGCACGGAGCCGGCAGCGGAGACAATCTGCCGTCGGCGGCGCGATCGAATTGCATGAACACGAGATTCCAGATCTCGATGTAACGATCACCCTCTTCGTCCGGCGAACCCGGCGGCCCACCGGCAATCTCCGGGCCGTGATCGTAGAAGATTTCGGTACATGGACCGCACGGGCCGGTATCGGCCATCTGCCAGAAATTGTCCGAAGCGTAGGGCGCGCCCTTGTTGTCGCCGATGCGCACGATGCGTTCGGTCGGGACGCCTATTTCCCTGCTCCAGATATCGAAGGCCTCGTCGTCGGTTTGGTAGACCGTGACCCAAAGGCGATCCGCTTGGAGTTTCAATACATCCGTAAGGAATTCCCAGGCCCACGCGATCGCCTCACGTTTGAAATAGTCGCCGAACGACCAGTTGCCGAGCATCTCGAAGAACGTGTGATGACGCGCCGTGTAGCCGACCGAATCGAGATCGTTGTGTTTTCCGCCAGCACGCAGGCAGCGTTGCACATCGGCCGCGCGCACGAACTTGAGCTTCTCGCTGCCAAGGAACACGTCCTTGAATTGCACCATGCCCGAGTTCGTGAACAGCAGGGTCGGATCGTTCGCCGGAACCAGCGAAGCTGACGGCACGATGGTGTGCCCCCGGCTCTTGAAAAAATCGAGAAAGATCGAGCGGATCTCGGCGGTTGTCTTCATGATGATTCGGGAAAGATGAAACGCAATTCGGACAGGCCGAAATGGCGGCCCGGACAACGGCTTTCAATCGGCGAAGGCTCATTCCCGAGCCAGCCCGATCGGATCAGTCGTCCGGATCGTCAATGTCGGCGCGCGTTACGGCCCGTACTGTGGCGGCATCGAAGCCGCGGCGCAAGAGAAAGCGGGCACGGCGCGCACGTTCGGCGGCATCGAGCCGGGACTTGGCACCCTGACGACGGCGCAACTGCGCCCGGGCACTGACGCACCAGTCGACATCGAGTGCAGCGAGCGCGCCCTGAATTGCCTTGTCGTCGATTGCGTGGCTCTTCAATTCGGCACGGATTCGAGCCGGCCCATAACCCTGAGATGCGCGGCTGCGAGCAAGTACTTCGGCGAAGCGCGCGTTGCTCTGAAAGCCGCGCTCCTGCAAACGGGCGATCGCATCAGTGACCTCGACATCGGCGGCGCCGCGCGCGGCCAGCTTCGCGCAAAGCTCGCGCTCCGAATGTTCACGGCGCGCAAGCAGGCCAAGCGCCAGGGTATAAGCGTCGGCCCTCGATTCCTCGCGATCCGATCCGCCGCGACGTCTCATTCAAGCTGACAGCCGCGTGACTCGCTCAGGCTTCCTCGGTCGCCGCATCGGCCGTTTCGGTCTTTTCCGATGACGTCTTCGCCACCAGCAGTTTGGCGCGCAATTGCGCCTCGATGTCGGCCGCGATTTCCGGATGCTCCTTGAGGAATCCGCGCACGTTGTCCTTGCCCTGGCCGATGCGCTCGCCGTTGTAGCTGTACCAGGCGCCGGATTTTTCGACGAGATTCTCGCGTACGCCAAGTTCGATCAGCTCACCTTCGCGCGACGTGCCCTCGCCGTAGAGGATTTCGAATTCGGTCTGGCGGAACGGAGGGGCGACCTTGTTCTTGACCACTTTCACGCGCGTTTCCGAGCCGATCACTTCATCGCCGCGCTTGACGGCACCGATGCGCCGGATATCCAGCCGCACCGACGCGTAGAACTTCAACGCATTGCCGCCGGTCGTCGTTTCCGGACTACCGAACATCACGCCGATCTTCATGCGAATCTGGTTGATGAAGATCACCAGACAGCCAGAGCGCTTGATATTTGCGGTGAGTTTGCGAAGGGCCTGGCTCATCAGGCGCGCATGCAGGCCAACGTGCGAATCGCCCATCTCGCCCTCGATCTCGGCCTTGGGCGTCAGCGCCGCAACCGAGTCGATCACGACCACGTCGACTGCATTGGAACGCACCAGCATGTCGGTGATTTCGAGCGCCTGCTCGCCGGTATCGGGCTGCGAGATCAGGAGATCATCGACATTGACGCCTAGTTTCTCGGCGTAGGTCGGATCGAGCGCATGCTCGGCGTCCACGAATGCCGCCGTGCCGCCGTTGCGCTGGCAACTCGCGATTACCTGAAGCGTGAGCGTGGTTTTTCCGGACGACTCCGGACCGTAGATCTCGACCACGCGACCGCGCGGCAGTCCGCCGATACCGAGCGCAACGTCGAGTCCGAGCGAGCCGGTCGATACCGTGTCGATCGGCTCGTTGGCACGATCCCCCATGCGCATCACCGCACCCTTGCCGAACTGCTTCTCGATCTGGCTCAGCGCAGATGCGAGCGCGCGGCGCTTGTTGTCTTCCATTGCGAAATCCTCTGGTTGGGTGCGCCGATGATGCAGTGCGCGCATCTCAGCGGCTGAGACTTCAGGTTGTGGATCGGCGGCGCACTCGAGAGGCGCGCGTCGAACAGGTTGCTGAAAAAGTCCCTCCTGCACTTTTTCAGTCGCTCCGCGCGGGCAAATCCCGCGAACGTCGCTCCGCGAATCAATCACTTGCGTGATTGACCCGCGTGCGATGCATCCCTGCATCGCGCTAGCAGACTGCTAGCGGCATCGCGGCATCAAATTATCCCACATGCGGGCGCGAAGCGATCCGCATTCGACCCTTCAGCTTGTAAGAATGCGCTGTATTCCTTCGAGCGCCGCAGCGACGGTCTGGCGCCGCACGGCTTCGCGATCGCCGTCGAAATGAAACACCTCCGCGCGCGCGTAGCCGCCGCGCCGCTTCCAGCCGATCCAGACCGTGCCGACCGGTTTTTCCGGCGTGCCGCCGGTCGGACCCGCGATACCGGTCACCGCGACCGCAACGCTCGCGCCGAAGCGCGCGAGTGCGCCGGAGACCATGTCGACCACGGTTTCCTGACTCACCGCCCCGCTGTGTTCGATGATCTGCGGATGCACGCCAAGCAGCGCTTCCTTGGCTTCGTAACTGTAGGCAACGATGCCGCAGTCGAACCATTGCGAACTGCCCGGGATATCGGTCAGCACCTTGGCGATCCAGCCGCCAGTGCACGATTCGGCCGTGACCAGGGTCAATCGGCGCGTCAGCAGCAATTCGGCGATCGAATTCGCCACCGCAGCGAGCGTCGCGTCGTCTGAGTGCCGCGATCCGGGCATGGGATACTTCCATCCTTTCATAACCGAACGCGCCGCCCGGGATGAATTCGAGCGAACCCGCCAAGCATACGCCACTCATGCGCCAGTACTTCGCCGCCAAGGCGGAATACCCGGATACGCTGGTGTTCTTTCGCATGGGAGATTTCTACGAGCTGTTCTACGACGATGCGCGCAAGGCTGCGCGATTGCTCGATATCACGTTGACGCAGCGCGGGCAGTCCGCGGGCGCGCCGATTCCAATGGCCGGTGTGCCGTATCACGCGGTGGAAGCCTACCTCGCAAAACTCGTGCGCCGAGGCGAATCGGTTGCAATCTGCGAGCAGATCGGCGATCCGGCATTGGCCAAGGGCCTGGTCGAGCGCAAGGTCGTGCGCGTGGTGACACCGGGAACCGTCACCGATGCGGCACTACTCGACGAGCGGCGCGACAACCTGCTGCTGGCGATCGCGTGCGGGTCGACCGATTCTGAAGGCCGCAGTTATGGTCTTGCATGGATCGATCTCGCTGCCGGCCGTTTCGTGCTTGCCGAAGTCGGTGGCGATGATGCGCTTGCGGCGGAACTCGCGCGGCTTGCGCCGGCCGAAACGCTGATCAGTGAAGACGAAGCGTGGCCCGGCCACGTCTCCGATCTGCCAGGGCTTCGGCGGCGCGCGCCCTGGCAATTCGACATAGTTACCGCACGTCGGGAGATCGCGCGATTTTTTCGTACGCGTGATCTATCGGGATTCGGCTGCGACGATCTGCAACTCGCCATCGGAGCGGCCGGCGCATTGCTCGGCTATGTCGAGGAAACGCAGAAAGCCGCGCTGCCGCATCTGACCGGTATCCGCGTCGAAGCACCCGGCGAAACCATTGCGCTCGATGCGGCGACGCGGCGCAACCTGGAACTCGATACGCACGCGGATGGGCGCAGCGAACATACGCTGCTCGGCGTGCTCGATTCGAGCGTCACGCCGATGGGCGCGCGCATGCTCCGACGCTGGATCCATCGGCCGCTCCGCGATCGCGTGACGCTCGAATGCCGCCATCAAGCGCTCGCAAGCTTGATCGAACAGCGCTGCGTGGAGCCGTTGCGCGAAGTCCTGCGCGGCATCGGCGATCTCGAACGCATCCTCGCGCGCGTCGCGTTGCGCTCGGCGCGTCCACGTGATCTGTCCACTTTGCGCGATGGCCTGAAGCTTGCGCCGAAGTTGCGCGAATCTGTGGTGGCTGCTTTTGCGTTCGTCCCTCAAAGCGAAAATCAAGCGGCGAAAGACACGGATGCGCACCTCATCAAGCCCGAGGATCAGAAAGGGGATATCCGGGGCCGCAATACACGGGAAGCACGGACGTTACTGGACGATCTCGTAAAGCGGGTCGGTGAACACGGCGATACGGCGGCGCGGCTGGATGCAGCGTTGTTCGAGGTTCCCGCCGTGCTGTTGCGCGAAGGGGGTGTCATCCGCGACGGCTTCGATGCGGAACTCGATGAGTTGCGAACACTCTCGACCCGTGCCGATCAGGTGCTGATCGAACTCGAGCAGCGCGAGAAATCCTCCACTGGCATAGCGACGCTCAAGGTCGGTTACAACCGTGTGCACGGTTATTACATCGAGATCAGCAAGGGGCAAGCCGACAAGGCGCCGGCGCATTACACGCGACGACAGACCACCAAGGGTGCGGAGCGCTACATCACCGAGGAATTGAAGGCGTTCGAAGACAAGGTGTTGTCGGCGCGCGAACGCTCGCTGATGCGCGAGCGCGTGCTTTACGATGGACTGCTCGATGATTTGACCCAACATCTGGTCGCGCTGAAATCGGCCGCCGAAGCCATCGCCGAAATCGACGTGCTCGGCAGCCTCGCCGAACGCGCCGACGCGCTCGGGTGGACGCGCCCGGCGTTGGACGAAACGTCCGGCATCCACATCGTGCGCGGGCGCCATCCGGTCATCGAACAGGTGCGCGACGAGCCCTTCGAGCCGAACGATACGGTGCTCGATGAATCGCGTCGCATGCTGATCGTGACCGGCCCCAACATGGGCGGCAAATCGACCTACATGCGCCAGACCGCGCTGATCGTCCTGCTCGCCCACATCGGAAGTTTCGTGCCGGCCGATGCCGCGACGATCGGGCCGATCGACCGCATTTTCACGCGCATCGGCGCGGGCGACGATCTCGCGCGCGGGCAGTCGACGTTCATGGTCGAAATGAGCGAAACCGCGAACATCCTGCACAACGCGACTGCGCAAAGCCTCGTGCTGATGGACGAGATCGGTCGCGGCACATCGACCTATGATGGTCTTGCGCTCGCAAGGGCCTGCGCCGTGCGGCTCGCGAGCGTCAATCGCGCGTTCACGCTGTTCGCGACGCACTATTTCGAGTTGACCGAACTCGCAGCCGAATTCGAAGGCATCGCCAACGTGCATCTAGACGCCGTGGAATATCACGATCGGGAACGAGGCGAGCAACTCGTCTTCATGCATGCGGTCAAGGACGGCCCGGCCAATCGCAGTTTCGGTTTGCAGGTCGCCGCACTGGCCGGATTGCCGAGCGCCGTCATCGCTGATGCGCGCCAAACGCTCGCTGCGCTCGAGGGAAACCGGCATGCCGAGGGTGCCTCGACCCGCAAGAACGCAACCAGGCAACCGTCGCCGCAACTCGGGCTGTTCAATCCCGCACCGCCTTCAAAGGTCGAAGCCGCGTTGCGCGAAATCGATCCGAACGCACTCTCGCCGCGCCAAGCGCTCGATGCGCTGTACCGCCTGAAGAAACTCGATTGACGATGCGAGACCTTGTAGCCGGGCCGCGTTCGGCCTCACACACTGAACGCCCAGTGTGCGGACTTAGAACGAATCGATATCGCCGAGCGCCCGGATCAGCCGACGCGCGCGTTTGTCCGGCTTGCCGGGCGGCTTGGCGTGATCTGCACCGATTATCCGACGTTGCTCGGCCAGCGCTTCGCGGGCAGTGCGGCTCGCTTCGGTCTCGAGGTAGAGCTGTTGCGCAATGGTCGCCGGGCCGCGCTTTTCGCTGACGCCGACGATATCGATTTCGAAACGCTCCTCACCGCGCGTGATCGCCAATCGGTCGCCCGCGCGAACCGGCTTGGATGGCTTGCCCGCGGCGCCGTTGAGCGTGATCTTGCCGCCCTCGATGGCGCTCTTGGCCAGCGCCCGCGTGCGAAAGAAGCGCGCGGCCCACAGCCAGACATCGAGACGTGCTGTCTCGTCGCTCAAGCTTGCGTCGCTCCCGGAAAGGAGATCACTGGACGACCGCGTTCGGACAGAAATTGCCCCACACGCCGACGAGATCGCTGGTCGAATAGGTGTGACCGCCGGTGAACTCCGTGTAATAGAGCGTCTCGCCCAGCGTCCAGCCGGCATCCAGAAACGCAGTTCGGTCCATGCGCACATAGGAGATCACCGGATCCGAGAGGCCGACGCGCATATCCACGGGGATAAGACGTGTCGCGTGCGTGGGTTCGCAGGTAGGCGCCTGGTTGTAGAACGGGCAACCTGCTCGCGGCGCGCCGGTGACGGCATATGCACCGAATGTGTCCGCGTCGATGCCGCTCCATCCGGTCAGCACCAGATCGTGCAGGATGATGCCGCCCGCAGAGTAACCCCACGCGAAGCGCCGCGTCCGTTCGATGTTGTAGGCCGCCTCGGTATCGGCGATTGCCGCTGCGATCACGTCGTAATCCGAAGGGCCGTTGCCATTCTCGTCGGGCGGAATCCAGCCACCCTGGCTGCCGCCGGCAACCGGCACGATGACGATGTAATTCTCGCTCGGCGCGAGCGCGCCCCATTGCGATCGGATCGTCATTGCCTCACTGATCGCCTCGGCGGGCGATCCGCCTGCGCCTTCGAGTGCCACGATCAGGGCCACGAGCGCGCCGGACTGTAGTCGTCGGGAACATGCAGATAGTAAGTGTGGCTCCCGTAACCGGGCACCGTGACCGTGCGCGTCCGGTTACCCGGATACGCGCCTCCGCTTCCGAGTGAGGGATCGTGCGGAACCGCTTGCTCCCCCGCCTCGAAGCCACCAAGGAAAACGGTGTCGGTCTGCGCGCAAACCCAGGGCGGCAGCACCACGCCGGTTGCTGCCTCGGCTTTGGAAACGATCGCACTCAGCAGCAACGCAAAGGCAACAACCACGAAGCGATCAGCCAAATATCCTGCCACTGGCGACGGCCCAATCCAGCGGAGCCAACTCTTTGCGCGCCAGCCGGAACGAAGGACACGATCTGGTGCCCGGGCCCGGACTCGAACCGGGAATCCCCGAAGGGAGAGGGATTTTAAGTCCCTTGCGTCTACCGATTTCGCCACCCGGGCTAGCGGTCGGATGGCATGGTAGTCAGTAACGTGACGTCGGGCCAGCGCATGCTTGCGCCACGCCGAGTACGGCATTCTTGGCATCAGGGACATTGCTGAACGCTTCCGGTATCGGAGGGCCCCCATTTGTGTTGCGGGCGCCATTCGTGGTTATCCTGTCGCGCCGCCCATGAACGGGCGAACAACCGGAGCCACCATGACCAAGCTCGACAAGCCGTTGCGCCGCGAGATTGATATTGCCGGCAAGCCTTACACGCTGACCATCGATCCCGATGGTCTCAAGCTCACGCTCAAGGGACACCGCAAGGGCAAGGAAATCGCGTGGACCGCTCTTGTGAGCGATGAGGACACGCCGACCGTTCCCGTCAACGCACCGTTGATGTGAGGCGCGCGGCACCGACGACGACAGGGTCACGTCGATTCCCGCACGGCGCGGGCGCGACCTGCGGCGTCGGGGAGCCGGCCACCCGGCGATAACGGGTCACTCGCACGGATCGTCGCCCGCGTTGCGCTGGTACGTCGTGTAGTGCTCGTCGTAATCGCTGCCGAACCGGTCGCTCGCATCCACCGCACGGATTGCAGCACAGGCAACCTCGCTACTAATGCCGTGCTCCTCGACCGGCGCGTATCCCTGGATCGGCGTATCCAGTCCGCCAACGTACCGATGGCGCGTGACGGTAATGGCCTTCGGGCAGTGCTGGTGCCGGTAGAACACCATGCCATCGGCGGTTTCGCAGCGATAGGCCGAGGGCGTCGCTGGAGCCGGTGGCGCGGCGACGGTCGGTATCGGCGTATCACCGTTTCCCACCACGCCCGCAGATGAAGGCGGCGTTGCTGCGGGAAGCACACTCGGCGGTCCGCTTTCGTGCAAGACCAGCACCCGCGCTTTGGCGCCGCACGGCGCATCCGAAAAGACGGGAGTGTCGTGGGGGCCCTTGCAGGTATAGATCGTCTGCGTTCCAAAGGCGGCGGCCGGAACGAGCACGAAGATACCAGCCAACATCTGGTGCTGCACGAGGGTTCCGATGAGACTATTGGGCCACATGCTTCAATGTCGCCGGGACATCTGCGAGCATGGCTCCACTTCCCGATCGCTTCAAGTCAAATCGTGCGGCTAACCGGAAAGTTGACCAAAAGAAAACCCGCACAATGCGGGTTCATGCTTTACGGGAAAAGTCGCGGATTAGTGGATGGAGGCCAGGGTCGGAATCGAACCGGCGTACGCGGCTTTGCAGGCCGCTGCATGACCACTCTGCCACCTGGCCGGTGACGATCGAAGCTTAGCAGGCTGCCGGGATGATTCGGCAAGCCGCGGGATTTTTCGTGCGGCAAAAAACAAAACCCCGGGACGGCCCGAGGTTGTTCATCGAAAAGTGCGGCCACGGATGGCCGCCTCTTGATGCTCGCGGTCAAGGACGACCGCAAAAGCGATGGAGCGGGAAACGAGACTCGAACTCGCGACCCCGACCTTGGCAAGGTCGTGCTCTACCAACTGAGCTATTCCCGCGCGGACCGGGCATCTTACGGGATGCGAAAAGACTGTCAAGCCTGGCCGCGCAGCGCCGGCCACGCCGCTCGCAGGTATTCCAGGGCGGACCAGATCGTGAGGCCTGCTGCAATCACGAGCAGGGTTTCGCCGACGCGGAACAGGCGGAAACTTTCGAGATCGTGCTCATACAGCAGCACCACCAGCGCGACGATCTGCACGATGGTCTTGATCTTGCCGAGCCATGCCACCTTGACGCGCGCGCGCTGTCCGATCTCGGCCATCCATTCGCGCAACGCCGAAATGCTGATCTCGCGGCCGACGATCACCGCACTGGTCACCGCCATCAGCGGCGTCGGGTTGTTCTGCACCAGCAGGAACAACGTGACCGCCACCATGAGCTTGTCGGCGACGGGATCGAGAAATGCGCCGAATGCGGACATCATGCCGAAACGCCGCGCGATCCAGCCATCCAGCCAGTCGGTCAGCGCCGCAAAGATGAAGATCCCGGCGGCGACGATGTTGGCGCCGTGGAACGGCGCGAAAAACACGATCACCATGACCGGCAGCAGCGCAATGCGGAACAACGTGATCAGGGTGGGCAGGGTCAGGTGCATGCGACTACATCATCCATGAAACGCAGCGTAAATGCGCTCGCCGATTTCGCGGCTGATGCCATGGACCCGCATCAACTCCTCGACGCCGGCCGCTGCAACACCGTTCAATCCGCCGAAGTGCCGCAGCAGCGCCGCACGTCGGCGCGATCCAACGCCGGCGATTTCCTCGAGGCTGCTGGCCTGCCGTGCCTTCTCGCGGCGGCCGCGATGTCCCGTGATCGCGAATCGATGCGCCTCGTCGCGAACGCTCTGGATCAGATGCGAAGCCGGCGATTGCGGACCCGGCCAGAGGCTGCGGCCGGAGTCGCCGAGGATCAGGTTCTCATCGCCCGCACGACGTCCTTCGCCCTTCGCGACACCGACCACTTGCACGCCATTCACGCCGAGCTCGCGCAGCGCATCGAGTGCCTGCCGGACTTGCCCCTTGCCGCCATCGATCAGCAGCAGATCGGGCAGATGCCCCTCGCCGGCCTGGATGCGTCGATAGCGCCGGTCGAGCGCCTGGCGCATCGCCGCGTAATCGTCTCCGGGCTCGATGCCGCTGATGTTGAAGCGCCGGTACTGCGATTTTTCCGGACCTTCCGGACCGAACACCACGCACGATGCAACGGTGGCCTCGCCCATGGTGTGGCTGATGTCGAAGCATTCCAGGCGCCGCGGAACCTCCTCGAGTCCCAGCAGATCGCGCAGCGCCTCGAAGCGCGCCAGCAAGGTCTGGCGACTGGCCAGCCGCGATGCCAGCGCAGCGACTGCGTTCTTGCGTGCCAGATCGAGAAAGCGCGCGCGATCGCCGCGCACGCTGGCTTTGACTTCGACGCTATGCCCGGCGCTGCCGCCGAGCGCCTCGCCGAGCAACGCGATGTCCTCGGGTGCGTCGCTGACGATGATTTCGGCCGGTATCGGACGGTGCAGGTAATACTGCGCGACGAACGAGGCGATGACCGCAGCTGCGTCGACATCGAGATTGAGTCGCGGAAAGAAATCGTGCGAACCCAGACTGATGCCGTTGCGGAAGAACATCACGCTGACGCAGGCAACACCTCCCGCGATGGCGCAGGCGATCACGTCCATGTCGCGGCGCGCGCCCTGCACGTAATGATTGGCCTGGATGCGCTTGAGTGCGGTGATCCGGTCGCGCACCTGCGCTGCACGCTCGAACTCGAGTGCGGCGCTCGCGCGCTCCATCGTCGCGGCGAGCTCGTCGGCGACGGTGTTGCTGTGGCCGTCGAGGAACAGCGCGGCGTGACGCACGTTTTCCGCGTAGTCCTCGATGGATATCAATCCAACGCAGGGCGCGGTGCAGCGCCCGATCTGGTATTGCAGGCACGGACGCGAACGGTTGCGGAAGAAACTGTCCTTGCAGTTCCTGATGCGGAACAGCTTCTGGATCAGGTTGAGGCTTTCGCGCACGGCGCCCGCGCTCGGGAACGGACCGAAATAACGTCCCTTGCCGGACAAGGCGCCGCGATGGAACGCGAGACGCGGAAAGTCGCCTGCGGTCAGGTGGATGTATGGATAACTCTTGTCGTCGCGCAGCAGGATGTTGTAGCGCGGTTTTTGCGCCTTGATGATCTGCGCTTCGAGCAGCAATGCTTCGGCTTCGGTCCGCGTGACCGTGGTTTCGATGCGCACGATCTGCGCGACCATCGCCGCGATGCGCGGTTCCATGCGTGGCTTCAGGAAATAGCTGCCGACGCGCTTTTTCAGATTGCCGGCCTTGCCGACATACAGAAGCTCGTCGCCGTCGCCGAACATGCGATAGACGCCCGGCGCGCCCCCGAGCGTGCGCACGAAACGCTTGCCGTCGAACGGCGTGAATCCAGGTGCGCTCCTCGTCATGCCGCGATTCTATTTGCGTGGCCGCAATGCGCCAATTCCGTCGCCTGATCGCAACCGCTCGACCATCGCCGCAACGCCCCGGCGCGCGAGATCGAGTGCGAGCTCGAAATCACGCTGTCCGCCGTAATACGGATCGGGCAGTTCGACCGGTTCGATACCCGCGTTTGCGAGGAACAATTGCGCCGACGCGGCCTCCTTGCCCGAACGCCATCGTTCCAGTTCGCGCAGGTTGACGCGGTCCATGGCAAGCACGAGATCGAAGCGTTCGAAATCATCCTTGCGCACCTGGCGGGCACGATGCGAAGACATCGCATAGCCGGCCGCTTCGGCTACCGCGATCGCACGAGGATCCGCCGGGTCGCCGATGTGGTAGGACTCGGTGCCAGCCGATGCAACCTCGACATCGAGGCCTGCACTCGCAAACTCGGCGCGCGCAACCGCCTCGACCGTGGGCGATCGGCAGATGTTGCCCATGCAGACGAACAGGATTCCGCTCATGCCGACGCTTCGAGCAACGCGCGTTCGGCGCGCGCGAGATCTTCGGCGGTATCGATACCGGCCGGAAACGGTTCGGGCGCGAGCCGCACCGCGATCGCATGGCCGTGTTCGAGCGCGCGCAACTGTTCGAGCGATTCGGCCCGTTCGAGGGGCGTCGGATCGAGCGTCGCGAAGCGGCGCAGGAATCCGGCGCGATAGGCGTAGATGCCGACATGGCGAAGGAACGGCACGCCATCGGGCAAGCGCTCGCGCCCTTGCGCGAAGGCTTCGCGCGGCCACGGCACCGGTGCGCGGGTGAAATACAGTGCGTGACCGACCGCATCGCAAACAAGTTTCACGCAATGCGGATCGAACAGATCTGCAGGCGAAGTGAGTGGCGTTGCCAACGTGGCCATCGGACAGTCGCTGGCCGCCAGGGCCTCGGCCACTGCGCGGATTCCGCTCTTGGGCGCAAGCGGTTCATCGCCCTGCAGGTTCACCACGATCGCATCGTCCGGCCAACCGAGCAGGTCCGCGCACTCGGCGAGGCGGTCGCTGCCGGATTGATGATCGATCCTGGTCATCACGACGCGTGCCTGCGTGGTCGCCAGCGCCTGTTCGACACGTATGTCGTCCGTGGCCACCACGACGTCGGTCGCGCCGGCCTCCAGCGCACGCCGCGCCACGTGCACGATCATCGGCACGCCCGCGATCGGCAACAACGGCTTTCCGGGCAGGCGCGTGGACGCATAACGCGCGGGAATCGCGACGATGAATGGAATCACGCGGTTGTGACGCTCGAATCGGGAAACTGGCGCAGTGTAAACGATGTGGTTTTGCCCTCACATCCGCGCGAAAACCGGAACCTCCATCGAGCGAGCCCGCCCCCTTTCGGCTGCCGCCACTTTCCCCCGCAGGCGGGGGAAAGACTCAACCTTGCGACGGAAGATATTTTTCCCTTCCCCCGCATGCGGGGGAAGGTGCCGAAGGCGGATGGGGGCTGATCGGAGCGGGCGCATTGATGCTGCGACTGCCCTCTTCGCCTTCATCGCATTCGAACATCCCGCACTGAACGAATCCGCCCCCTTTCGGCTGCCGCCACTTTCCCCCGCAGGCGGGGGAAAGATCAACCTTGCAACGTAGATATTCCCTTCCCCGCAGGCGGGGAAAGACTCAACCTTGCGACGTAAGATATTTTTCCCTTCCCCCGCATGCGGGGGAAGGTGCCGAAGGCGGATGGGGGCTGATCGGAGCGAGCGCATTCATGCTGCGACTGCCCTCTTCGCCTTCATCGCATTCGAACATCCCGCACTGAACGAATCCGCCCCCTTTCGGCTGCCGCCACTTTCCCCCGCAAGCGGGTGAAAGACTCAATCTTGCAACGTAGCGAATATTCCCTTTCCCCGCAGGCGAGTGAAAGACTCAACTTGCGACGTAGCGAAAACTACCTTCCCCGCAGGCGGGGAAAGAGTCAACCTTGCGACGTAAGATATTTTTCCCTTCCCCCGCATGCGGGGGAAGGTGCCGAAGGCGGATGGGGGCTGATCGGAGCGGGCGCTTTCGAGTTGCTGTTGGCCCCCTTCGCCTGCATCAGCACTCGCACAACTCGCGCTCGCCAGTCCGGTTTGCGCATCCGTGCGAACCCGCACCGCTCCAATCGCGATTACCGATTACGGCGCCTCGATCGTGCCCGCAAGTTGACCCATGAACAGACGGTAATAGACCAGTTCCGCAATCGAATCGCGGATGTCGCTCAATGCAGTGTGCGCGGATTCCTTGGTGAAACCTCGCGCCACTTCGGGCGCCCAGCGGCGCGCCAGTTCCTTGAGCGTGGACACATCGAGGTTGCGATAGTGGAAATAGCGCTCGAGCCGCGGCATCAGACGAAACAGGAAACGTCGGTCCTGGCAGATCGAGCTGCCGCACATCGGTGATTTGTTCGGCGGCAGCCACTGCGACAGGAATTCGACCGTGAGCGCCTCGGCGGTTGCAGCGTCGACCTTCGAATCGAGCACGCGCTGCCAAAGCCCGGATTTGCTGTGCTGGTTGCGGTTCCACTCATCCATCGCTTCGAGGCGATCGAGCGGATGCCGGATCGCGAGTTCCGGGCCCTCGGCCAGGATATTGAGATCGCGATCGGTGACGACGGTGGCGATCTCGAGGATGTAATCGTGGCCCGGATCGAGCCCGGTCATCTCCAGATCGATCCAGATCAGATTGTCTTCGTGGCGCGCATTGGGTAGTGCGGGGGGCATCCCGTCCTCCAGTTCGGTGGTGCGCCGATTATTCGCCACTGAGGCGCGCAGCGCCATCTTTCATCGTATGCTCCGGTGAAATGCACACGGGTGCCACCCACGACGCCGGTACGTTTTTCTGGCATGACTACGAGACCACGGGCGCTGATCCCTGCCGCGATCGCCCGGTGCAATTCGCCGGACAACGCACCTCGCTGGACCTTGTACCGATCGATGCGCCCGTCATGTTCCACTGCAAGCCGGCGCCCGATGTCCTGCCGCATCCGGCGGCATGCCTGATTACCGGCATCACGCCGCAACACGCCGAACGCGAAGGACTGATCGAGGCGGAATTTGCCGCCCGTGTGCATGCGGAACTGGCCGAGCCGGGCACCTGCGGCGTCGGCTACAACTCGTTGCGCTTCGACGATGCGTTCACGCGCAATCTCTTCTATCGCAATTTCCACGATCCCTACGAGCGCGAATGGAAAGACGGCAACTCGCGCTGGGACCTGATCGACGTCGCACGCATGTGCTACGCGCTGCGGCCCGATGGCATCGAATGGCCGCGGCGCGCGGACGGCGCGCCGAGCTTCCGGCTGCAGGATCTCGCGGGCGCGAACCATCTGGAGCAGCGCCGCGCACACGATGCGCTGTCCGATGTCGAGGCCACCCTGGCGTTGGCGCGCCTGATTCGTGCGCGGCAACCGCGCCTGTGGGACTGGAACCTGGCCGGACGGCGCAAGCAAAAGGCGCTGCAACTCCTGGATGTCGCGCACATGACGCCGCTGGTGCATGTGTCCTCACGTTATCCGGCCGATCGCGGCTGTCTCGCCCTCGTTGCGCCGATCACGGGTCATCCGGATCAGGCAAATACGGTGATCGTGTTCGACCTCTCGACCGATCCGGGCGATTTGGCCTCGCTCGACTCCGAGGAAATCGCCGACCGGGTATTCACCGCGCGCGCCGACCTGCCCGAGGAAATCGAACGCATTCCGCTGAAACTGATCCGCGCGAATCATTCACCGTCGCTGGCGCCGATGTCGGTGCTGCGCGGCGTCGATTGCGCACGCATTGCGCTTGATGTCGAGCGCTGTCTCGCAAACCTCGAAAGGCTGCGCAGGATCGACGGCCTCGCCGAGAAAGTGCGACAAGTGTTCTCCCGGCTCGATGCCGCGGAGTCGACGCTCGATCCGGAACTGGCGCTATATGCCGGATTCGCCGATGACACCGACAAGCGCCTGATGCGCGAAGTCCGCGGGACGCTGCCGGCGCAACTTGGCCAGCGCGATTTTCCGTTCCATGACGCGCGCTATCCGGAATTGCTTTTTCGGTACCGCGCGCGCAACTGGCCGGAAACGCTTGATGCCGTGGAGCAGACACGCTGGGACGCGTTCCGTCGCCGCCGCCTCGACATCGAAACACCGCTCACCACGCTGACGCTCGATCAATATTTCGCGACAATAACGGCGCTGCGTGACGATCCACTCACCGCGCCGGACAAGCTTGCGCTGCTCGATGCGCTCGAAGTCTGGGGCCGCAACCTTGCCTAGACCACAGATGACGAAATCGCCGAGTTACTTCTCGTCCGCGAGCTTTCGGTTCATGCGCGGGCTTGCGGCCAACAACAACCGCGCGTGGTTCCTTGCCAACAAGCAGCGCTACGAGGACACCGTGCGAGAGCCGTTCCTGCGACTCATTGCCGACATGCAGGCGCCGCTCGCGAAAATCAGCACGCACTATCGCGCCGATCCGCGCACCCAGGGCGGCTCCTTGTTCCGCATCTATCGCGACACGCGCTTTCGCAAGGACAAGCGGCCGTACAAAACCTGGGCCAGCGCGCGCTTTTTCCATGAGCGGCGACGCGAAGTCGCGGCGCCTTCGTTCTACCTGCACATCGAACCGCATGGCTGCTTCGTCGGCGCCGGTCTTTGGCATCCGGAATCGCCAACGCTCAAGCGCATCCGGGAATTTCTCGCCGACAATCCGTCCACCTGGAAGCGCGCCGTGCATCGCAAGGCTTTCGAGTCGCGCTTCGCGTTGTGGGGCGAGCAACTGACGCGCCCGCCGCGCGGTTACGACCCGGCGCACGAACTGATCGAGGACATCAAGCGCAAGAGCTTCGCGGCGGGTCAGCAGTTCTCCGACAAGCTGGCCTGCTCGAACGAGCTGCTGCCGCACACGCTTGATGCGTTCAAGCGCCTTGCGCCGATGGTCGATTACCTGTGCGCCGCGCTCGACCTCGAATTCTGACCCGGGGCGCTGCCCGATAGCGTTCGTTGCAGCGTCCGCTGGCGGACAGCCCGGGTCTGGCGAATCGGCAGGATGTGTCGCAAACTCTTGTCGTACAAGGAATTCGACCGTGGCACGATCCCTGCTCTACGCCGTGCATGGATATTGCCCGACCCGAACTCAAGAAGCGCAAGCGTCGCCGCCAGATGCTGATCGGCGGCGCCATTGCCGTGGTCCTTATTGTCGGTGGCATCGCGATCGCGCGGCTCGGGCCCGCCGTGCCCTCGGTCGAGCGCTCGAGTGTGCTGATCGATACGGTCAAACGCGGCGAACTGCTGCGTGAAGTCCGCGGCCCGGGCACGCTGGTACCGAAGGAAATCCGCTGGATCGCAGCCGAGACCGATGCGCGCGTCGATCGCATCCTGGTGCGGCCGGGCGCCAAGGTCGAACCCGACACCGTCATTCTCGAGCTCAGCAACCCGACGGTCCAGGATCACTTGTTGACGGCCAAGGCCGCGGTTACCGCCGGCGAGGCCGATCTCACCGCCAAGAAGCTGGAACTCAAATCGCATCTCCTCGACGAGCAATCCGCGCACGCCCAGGCCAACAGCGATTACGAGGCCGCGCGCATGCAGGCCCAGGCAGAAAAATCGGTCGCGGCCAAGGGCATCATTCCGCGCGTGCAGTACGAGAAGAGCCTGATCGCGCTCAAGCAACTGCAATACCGTGTCGATATCGAGAAGCAGCGCGTCGCCGAATTCAGCAACAGCATCTCGGCGCAGACGGCCGCTGAACAGGCGCGGCTCAATCAACTGGTCGGTGCGCGCGATCTCGCGCAGCGCCAGGCCGATGCGCTCAAGGTGCGCGCGGGTATCGCCGGCGTGCTGCAGCAGGTACCGGTCGAGGAAGGTCAGCAGGTCACCGCGGGCACCAACCTCGCGCGCGTCGCCCGACCCGATTCGTTGCGCGCCGAGCTGCGTATCGCCGAAACCCAGGCCAAGGACGTCGTGATCGGCCAGAAGGTCAAGGTCGATACGCGCAACGGCATCATCGACGGCAAAGTCACGCGCGTCGATCCGGCCGTGCAGAACGGCACCGTCGAGGTCGATGTCGACCTGATCGGCAAGCTGCCACCGGGCGCGCGCCCGGACCTCTCGGTCGACGGCACGATCGAGATAGAGCGCCTTCCCGACGTGCTGTATGTCGGTCGCCCCGCGTTCGGGCAACCCGATTCGGAAGTGCGCCTGTTCCGCATCGGCGAGGACGGCATCGCGACGCGCGTCCCGGTGCGCCTCGGCAAGAGCTCGGTGAACCTGATCGAGATCAAGCAAGGATTGAAGGCCGGCGACCGCGTCGTCCTTTCCGACACCAGCGCCTATGACCAGTACGACCGCATCAAACTCAATTGAACCAGCTCGAGCCAGCAGGCTTGAGCGAGTAGTGCCCACGATTACCCGATCATCCGAATGAGACCGCGCGAATGAACCAGACAAACACTCCCAGCGAAACCCTGATCCACCTCGACGGCATCAAGAAGGTGTTCCTGACCGACGAGGTCGAGACACACGCGCTCGCCAACGTGCATTTCGACATCCGCCTGGGCGAGTACGTGTCGATATCCGGTCCGTCCGGCTGCGGCAAATCGACGTTGCTGTCGATCCTCGGCCTGCTCGATACGCCGAGTGAAGGCACCTACACGTTGAACAAGCGTCAGGTGGCCGACATCGGTGCGAGCGAGCGGGCCCATATCCGCAATCAGGAAATCGGCTTCATCTTCCAGGCGTTCAACCTGATCGGCGACCTGACCGTGTTCGAGAATGTCGAGTTGCCGCTCACCTATCGCGACGGCACCTCCAAGGCCGATCGCCGCGAGCGCGTGATCTCCGCGCTCGAACGCGTCGGCATGGCGCATCGCGTCAAGCACTATCCGGCGCAGCTCTCCGGCGGTCAGCAGCAGCGCGTCGCGGTTGCGCGCGCCCTGGTCGGCCAGCCTTCGATCCTGCTCGCCGACGAGCCGACCGGCAACCTCGACTCGAAAAACGGTGAAGCGGTGATGACATTGCTCGACGAGCTGCATCGCGGCGGCGCGACGATCTGCATGGTCACGCACGATCCGCGCTACGCCGAATTTGCCGACCGCAAGATCTTCATGTTCGACGGCAGCATCGTCGACGAGGAAACCATGCACCGGCTGCGCCACGAAGAAGACCAGCGCCTCATCCGCCCACGCGAACGGCCCACGTCATGAGCGCGGTCGCCAGCCTGCGGCGCGCGGTGCGTTCGCTGCTGGCGCGTCCGCTGTTCTTCGCGAGCGCGGTCGCCACGCTCGCGCTCGGCGTCTGTGCGCTGACGGCGATCTTCTCGGTCTATGACGCGGTACTGCTGCGGCCGCTGCCGTATGCCGACGCCGACCGTCTGGTCGCCGTGGCGCGCAACCAGCCTCCGGTGCACCACTCACCCGTGTCGCGCCCGGTGTTCCAGGAATGGCGCGACGCCGGTTCGAACGTGTTCGAGGCATTCGGTGGCTATGTCGAGCAGACCCTGAACCTGACGGGTGCAGGGGATGCCGAGCGACTGACGACCTGCGCCGCGACCCCGGGCCAGTCTGCGCATGATCGTGCCAGGCCTCGTCATCGGCATCCTGGGCGCACTCGCGCTTGGCCGCGTGATCGCATCGCAACTCTATGGCGTCGGCGGGGCCGATCCGCTGGTCCTGGCGTGCGTCACCACCGTGCTGCTTCTGGTCGCATTGGCAGCCTGCGCGATCCCGACTTTGCGCGCGGCCCGCATCGCGCCGATGGAGGCGCTGCGCGATGAGTGAGCACCTCCGAAACCCGGCGTCACCTTGTCAGAGGAGTCGAATCCGATGAGCGCTTTTGTCCACGAAATCAAACAAGCGATTCGCGGTGTCGGCAGCCAGCCCGGGTTCTCGGCGCTGGTGACCGGCGTGCTTGCGGCCGGACTCGCCTGCGTCATCTACATGCTGATCGCAATCGACAGCTTCGTGATTCGCCCGCTGCCGTTTCCGCAGGCGCAACGACTGCTCAGCGCCGGACTCGACGACGGCAGCGATCGCGGCGGCGAACTCGATCCGGTGCGCAGCAACGATGTTGTGCAGTTGCGTCGTCACCTGGCCGGGCTTGCCGAGGTAGCCGGGTTCGAATCGGCAACCGTCAACCTGAGCGACCTCGACCGACCGGAACGTTACGACGGCGCGTTCGTTACCGGAAATCTCTTCCATGTGCTCGGCGTCGCGCCGGTTCTCGGCCGCGATTTCAGTCTCGCCGACGAACGCGATGGCGCGCCACCCGTCGTCATGCTCTCGCATGATCTGTGGGCCAGTCGCTACAGCGCGGATGCGGGCGTGATCGGGCGCCAGGTGCGCGTGAACTCGCAGCCGACCACGATCGTCGGCGTGATGCCCGAAGATTTCAGCTACCCGCGCCGCGAAGTCGTCTGGGTGCCCAAGCACTTCAGCGAGGCGGTCAACAACGACGATGCCTACGCCGTGGTCATGCGCCGCAACGAGGGTGCGAACGAGCGCGCGATCGACGCCGCGGTCGGTGCGTGGTTCGCCGATGCAAGCAAGGCCGAACCCGAACATTTCCGCGGCTTGCGCGCGTCGGTCGAACCGCTTGATCTGCTCACCGTCAGCGCGACGACGCGCGGCGTGCTCGACGTGATGCTGGTTGCCGCGCTGCTGGTGCTGCTGATCGCGTGTGCGAACGCCGCCAATCTGCTGCTGACGCGTACGCTCGCGCGGCGCCAGGAACTCGCGGTGCGCGTTGCGCTCGGCGCAAGTCGCGGCCGACTGATCCTGCATCTTATTGCGCAGAGCCTGCTGTTGAGCGCGATCGCAGCGATGATCGCAGTGCCGCTCGCGCGGCTCGCGGCGGCGTGGACCGAAGCGTCGTTCCGCGCCGCCGACGACGGCCCGCCGCACTGGATCCACTTCAGCCTCGACGGACGCATCGTCCTGATGACTGTCGGAGTCGTCCTGGTCACCGCGCTCGTCGCCGGCCTGCTGCCCGCGTTGCGCGCGGGCGGCAATGCGATGGCTGGCGACCTCCGCGACGGCGCGCGCAACGTCGGCGGTGGCTTCGCACGCATCAGCCGCGCGCTCATGGTCGGCGAAGTCGCGCTGTCGCTGACGCTGCTGATCACGGTCGGCGCACTTGCCGGTATCGTCTCTTCGCTCGACAACACCGATCTCGGCATCGATCCGCGCGGCATCCTGACCGCGCGCGTCGGCCTGTTCGCGACTGCGTATCCGAAAGGCGCCGACCAGGTGCGCCTGTTCGAGCGCATCACCGATCGTCTGCGTGCCGATCCGGCGGTGATCAACGCAACCGCTGGCACGAACCTGCCCGGGCTCGACGGCGGCACTCGCGCCATCCTGCCGGATGGCGCCGTCGCAGGCGATGCGCCGCTGCCGCGCGTGCAATACGCGGCCGTCGACGACCAGTTTCTTTCGGCCTACGGGATTCGACTGCAGCGCGGACGCTTTTTCGACACCCGCGACAGCGCCGAAGCGACGCCGGTGGCGGTCGTCGATCAGCGCTTCGCCGATCGTTACGGTGCCAAAGGCGACGTGATCGGCCAGCGCTTCCGGCTCGATCCGCGCGACAAGGAGTCGGTGTTGGTCACGATCGTCGGCGTGATTCCTTCGCTGTGGATGGATCGCCCCGGCGATCCGAAGCGACCCGCGATGCTGGTGCCTCTGCGCCAGCAACCGGCACGCTTCGTGAGCCTCGCGATGCACGTGAAAGGCGATCCGGCTTCATTCGCGCCGCGCCTCGTCGACGACATCCGCGCCGTCGATCCGGATACGCCAGCGTACTGGGTGCGCACCTACGCCGAGTCGATACGGCAGGCGACGTTCTCGACGCGCATGCTCGCGAAGATGTTCGCGGCCTTCGGCATTCTCGCGCTCGCGCTGGCGGGCGCGGGACTCTACGGCGTGATCGCGTTCAACGTCGGCCAGCGCACGCGCGAGATCGGCGTGCGCCGCGCGCTCGGCGCGCAACCGGCGAGCGTGCTGCGCGATGTGCTCACGCGCGCGGGCTGGCAGGTCGGTATCGGCCTCACGCTCGGCCTCGGCCTCGGCCTCGCACTCACGCGCGTGCTCACCTCCACGCTGCACAGCGAAGGCGGCAGCAGTGTCGCGGCAGTGCTCGGCGCATTGATTGTCTTGCTGGTGGCCGCCGCAGTCGCCGTGATCGTTCCGGCGCGCCGCGCGCTGCGCATCGATCCGATGGTCGCGCTGCGTTACGAATGAAGACCCTGCCATGAATCCGGTACTCGAAGAACTCAACAATGTCGTGCGCGGATTCGCGGCGCGTCCTGCGTTCTCCGCGCTTGGGGTCGGCGTGCTTGCGTCCGCCGGCACGATGATGCGCGGCCTTTCCGCTCTCGATCATGTCGATCTTGGTATTGATACCGCGCATTTGCTGAGTGCGAGCGTCGTATTGCCGACAAGCGCCCATGCGACGGGCGCCGATCAGGCGCGCCTCTGCGAACGGCTCGGAGAGCCGAACTCGCAAGCTCGGTCTTGCGTGACAGCGTGAAAGGCAGTGTCGTCGGCGTCGCTCTCGGCCTCGCAGCAGCCTGGGCTGTGCTGCAACTCGCGCGAGCGCAATTCTTCGGCATCGACGATGCCGGTCACCTGCTGCTCTGCGCGTGCGGCGTATTCGCGATGATCGCCGCATCCGTACTTGCCGCAGCCTTGCCCGCATGGCGCGCAGCTCGTATCGACCCGATCGTCGCGCTGCGCCACGAATGAGGAATCTGCCATGTTCGATAACCTGATCCAGGACATCCGCTACGGACTGCGCACGCTCGCGGCGCGACCCGGCTTCACCAGCGCGGCACTGCTCACGCTCGCACTTGCGATCGGTGCGAACACGCTCGTGTTCAGCCTGATCGACGGCGTGTACCTGCAGCCGCTGCCGTACCACGACGATGCCACGTTGATCGATATCGAGAACAGCTATCCGAAGATGGGCCTCGCGCTCGCGGGTGTGTCGATTCCGGATTATCTCGATCGCAGCACCCAGGTGCCGGCGCTGGCCGACAGCGCGCTGTACTCCGGTGACAGCTTCAATCTTGCCGAGAACGGCGCGCCAGAGCGCGTCCGTGGCACCCGCGCCACGCCGTCGTTGTTCACGACGCTTGGCGTCAACCCGGTGCTCGGCCGCGGTTTCACCGCCGACGAAGCGCTGCCGGGTCGCGACAAGGTCGTGGTGCTCGGCAATGCACTGTGGCGCAACCAGTTCGATGCCGATCCCGCCGCCGTGGGCCGCGATCTGCGCTTGAACGGCGAGAACTATCGTGTGGTCGGCGTGATGCCGCGAGGGTTCATGTTTCCGGACAGCGACACGCAGATCTATGTGCCGTTCGCGTTCACCGATGCGCAGAAAGCCGACACCGAACGCGGCCGCGAATTTTCGCAAAGCGTCGCGCGGCTCGCGCCGGGAGCGACGATGGCCAAAGTGAAAGCCCAATGCGACCTCGTGGTACAGCACAACATCGAGCGCATCGGCAGGATCGGGGGCAAGCAGGGCGGCCAGTTCAAGGACTTCATGCAGAAAGCCGGCTTCACGGTGACCGTGCGCTCGCTGCGCACTCAGCTCGCCGGCGATCACACGCGCATCCTCCTGCTGCTGCAGTTCGCCGTCGCGCTGGTGCTGTTGATCGCGTGCGCGAACATCGCCAATCTGCTGTTGACGCGGCTTTCCGCGCGGCAGAAAGAATTGTCGGTACGTACCGCGATGGGCGCCAGCCGCGGACGCATCGCGCGTCAGCTGCTGATTGAAGCCGTCGTGCTGGCGCTCGGTGGCGCCATCATCGGCGTCGGCGTGGCGCTGATCGGACAGCAACTGATCGCACTGTCCGGCTTGTTGCCGGAGTGGGTCACGCTGAAGCTCGATCCGCAGGTCCTTCTGTTCACCTTCGTGGTTGCGCTGGTCGCGGGACTTCTGTTCGGTTCGTTTCCGATGCTGTCGGCCGGCATGGTGCGACCACAGGCCGTGTTGCGCGAAGCGGGTCGCATCGGCGGCGGCGGTCGCGGCGCGCGCGCACTGCGCAACGCATTGGTAGTCACCCAGATTGCGCTTGCGGTCGCGTTGCTCGCGAGCGCCGGGTTGCTGGTTCGAAGCTTTGCCAAGGTGCTCGACCAGAGCCCCGGATTCGACAGCAGCGGTGTGCTGACCGCGGCACTGGCGCTGCCGAAGGCAAAATATCCGGACGACGCGGCAAAAGCGCAGGTGATGAGGCGCATGCTCGATGCCGCCCGGGCGCTGCCCGGCGTCACCACGGTCGGACTGACCGACGTGCGGCCGATGTCCGGCGCCATGAACGGATCGAGCTACAAGATCGAAGGACAGGACAGCGCCGGAGCGTCGCCGCATGCGTACGTGCGGACCGTCGATGCAGGCTATTTCAAGGCGATGGGTATTCCGTTGCTGCGCGGCAGGACGTTTTCCTCGTCGGACTGGAACAGCAAGGGCAAGGTCGCGGTCGTCGACGCACTGTTCGCCCAAAAGCGCTTTCCAAACGGCGATGCTCTCGGCCAGGTGCTCGATCTCAATCGCGTCGCCACCACCGATCAGAACTACACCATCGTCGGCGTCGTCGGAACGGTCAAGAACGACGATCTCGCGGAAGCGCCGAAAGAGGAGACCTATTACCTCGATTTTGGGCAGTCACCGGTCGATACGGTGATTTTGGTGCTGCGCACGCATGGGGCTCCGGCCGCGCTTGCAGCGCCACTGCGTGCAGCCATCCGTTCGGTCGATCCGGATCAACCACTGTTCAATATCATGACGCTCGATCAGCGCATCCATCAATCGCTGGCCGGCCGCCGCGTACCGATGCAACTGATCGGCGCATTCGCGGTGCTCGCGTTGCTGCTTGCTGCGATCGGCATCTATGGCGTGCTCGCGTTCGCGGTCGCCCAGCGCACCGGCGAGTTCGGCGTGCGCATGGCGATAGGCGCCGATGGCGCGCGCATCCGCCGTCAGGTGCTCGGCGATGGCGCGCGGTTGCTCGGCATCGGCCTTGGCATCGGCATTCTCGGTGCACTCGTGCTCGGTACGGTGTTGAAGAGCCAACTGTTCGGCGTCGGCCGCGTGGATGTGGCGAGCCTCGCACTGGTCGTCGTGGTGCTTGCTGCGACAGCGCTCGTCGCATGCTGGCTTCCGGCACGGCGAGCGGCGCGCATCGCGCCGCTCGAAGCCTTGCGTTACGAATGAGGAGATCGCGATGTTCGAATCGTGGATTCAGGATATTCATCATGCCATGCGCGCACTTGCGGCGCGGCCGGCTTTCGCTGCGGCGATCATCGTTACGGTCGCGCTCGGTATTGGCGCCAACGCGCTGGTGTTCAGCCTGATCGATGGCGTTTATTTCAAGGCGCTGCCCTATCGCGACGGCGCCGCGCTGATCGATCTCGGCAACAGCTACGCGACATCCGGTCCAGGCCGCGTCGCCGTGTCGATTCCCGATTATCTCGATCGGCGCACCGGCGTCCCGGCGCTGACCGACAGCGCGCTGTATACCGATGCGGATCTCAACCTGTCGATCGACGGCACGTCGGAACGCCTGCGCGGATTGCGCGTGACGCCGTCGCTGTTTTCCACCCTCGGCGTCGGGGCAATGCTGGGGCGCACCTTCACAGAAGATGAAGCCCAGATCGGCAAGGACAAGGTCGTGGTACTCGGCAATGCGTTGTGGCGCAACCATTTCGACGCGGATCCCGGCATTGTCGGCCGCGACCTGCGTCTGGGCGGCGAATCATGGCGCGTCGTCGGCGTGATGCCGGAAGGATTCATGTTTCCCGATCGCGACGTACAACTTTACGTGCCGTTCGCGTTCACCGACGCGCAGAAAGGCGATCGGGAGCGCGGCAACGAATTCTCCTACAGCGTCGCCCGTCTCGCTCCGGGCGCAACCGACGCCCAAGTCAAGGCGCAGTGCGACGCGATCATCCGCCGCAACGCCGAGCGCATCGGCGCGATGGGCAAGGATGGTGCGAGTTTCCGCGACTATCTGGTTTCGTCCGGCTTCACCGTGACCGCGCAACCACTTCGCGCGATCCTCGCCGACGAGAAGTCCAACGTCCTGTTCCTGTTGCAGGGTGCGGTCGCGCTGGTCCTGCTGATCGCGTGCGCCAACATCGCCAACCTGCTGCTTGCCCGGATATCCGCGCGAAGCAAGGAGCTCTCCGTGCGTTCCGCGCTCGGCGCCGGACGCATGCGCATCGCGCGCCAGCTCCTGATCGAATCGCTGCTGCTGGCGTTTATCGGAGGCGTCATCGGACTGCTCGTCGCCCTCGGCAGCGCGCGCATCGTCGCCGCCTCGGGCTTGCTGCCCGACTGGATCAGCCTCACGCCGGACGCGCGCGTGCTCGGTTTCGGCTTCGCGCTTTCCGTGCTAACCGGTCTCGTTTTCGGGCTGGTCCCGGCATTCGCGGCGATCGGGGCCGCGCCACAACGCGCGCTGCGCGAGGCCGGCCGGCTGGGCGGCGGCGGTCGAGGCGCCCAACGCACGCGCCAGGTGTTGGTGATCGTGCAACTCGCCCTCGCGGTGACGCTGCTGGCGGGCTCGGGACTCCTGTTGCGCAGCTTCGCCAAGGTCGTCGACGAAAACCCGGGGTTTCGCAGTGACGGCGTCCTGACCGCCGCGATCGCGCTGCCCCAGTCGAGATACGCGGATCGTCCCGCGAGCGTGCGTACCTACGCGCGCGTTCTCGACGCAGTGCGCGCGCTACCGGGCACCGAGCGCGTCGGACTGGTGGATGCATTGCCGTTCGCCGGCAACGACGGCGGCTCCAGCTATCGCATCGAAGGTGCTCCGCGCACGGCGACGCCGCCGCATGGTCATGTGTTGAGTGTCGACGACGGGTATTTCCGGGCCATGGACATCCCGCTGCTGCGCGGGCGCACGTTTTCGCGTGCCGACTGGGACACCGCGGCCAAAGTGGTCGTGATCGACGAGATGTTCGCGCACAAGCGTTTCCCGGCCGGCGACGCGATAGGTCACCGCCTCGACATGGGCTCGCCGAGCAAGCCCGATCTTTACACGATCATCGGCGTGGTCGGCACGACCCGCTACGCAGATCTGGCAACGGCACCTCGCGAGGAGACCTATTACTTCGATTTCGCCGACTCGCCGAGCCCGACGGCGCTGTTGACCGTGCGAAGTTCCGTCCCACCAGCCGCGCTCGTCGCGTCGCTGCGCAAGGCGATCGGCTCGGTCGATCCCGATCTGCCGCTGTTCGACATCAAGACGATGGATCAGCGCATCGGTCTTTCGCTCGCCGGCCGGCGCGTACCGATGCAACTGCTCGGTGGCTTCGCGGCACTGGCCCTGCTGCTGGCCGCCATCGGCATCTACGGCGTGCTCGCGTTCGCGGTCGCCCAGCGCACCGGCGAGTTCGGCGTGCGCATGGCGATTGGCGCGGATGGAGCGCGCATCCGCCGCCAGGTGCTCGGCGACGGCGCGCGCCTGATCGGATTCGGGCTCGGCCTCGGCTTGATTGGCGCGATAGCACTCGGATGGGTACTGCGAAGCCGGCTATTCGGCGTCGACAGCATCGATCCGCCGAGTCTGGCGCTGGTCGTGCTGGTCCTGGCCGCGACGGCATTCGCAGCCTGCTGGCTGCCCGCCCGGCGTGCGGCACTCGTGCCGCCCACCGAAGCGTTGCGTTACCAATAGTCCGCGATTGGAGAAAGTCCATGTTCGACCGATTGATCCGCAATATCCGCCATGGCGTGCGCAACCTCGCTGCGCGACCGGGCTTCACGATGACGGCCGTGCTCACGCTCGCCATGGGCATCGGCGCGAGCACAACCTTGTTCAGTGTGATCAACACGCTGCTGCTTTCGCCGGTACGTGGTATCGGGGCGCCGCAGGATCTCGTTGAACTGGGCGGCACGCACGATGGGCATGGATTCCAGACGTTTTCGTATCCGGATTTCGAGGACTTCTCGGCCCGCGCGAAATCGTTCGCCGCCCTCTTCGCCTATCGACTCGAAGCGCTCAACGTCGGAACCGCCGGGCTGCCACAACGAGCGATGGGTCTCCTCGTGAGCGGCAACTATTTCGATGCGCTCGAGGTGCCTGCGTGGCGCGGGCGCCTGCTCGGGACGAACGACGCGCGAGCTGGTTCGCCACCGGTGGCCGTTGCGACCTATGCCGCGTGGCAAAAGTATTTCAATGGCGATGCGGCGGTCATCGGCAAGAGCGTCTCGATCAACGGCCATGCGTTTACGCTGGTCGGCGTCGCGCCGCGCGAATTTCGCGGCACGATCGCGCTGATCTCGCCGGAATTCTACATACCGGTCACACAGCGCCCGCTGCTGTTGCCGTCTTCGAGGCGTCTGCTCGATCAACGCGGATCGTCATGGTTGACGGTCGGCGCGCGACTCGCACCCGGCACCACGCCGGCCGTTGCGCAGACACAGCTTGCGGGCATTTCGAGCCAACTCGCAATCGAGTACCCGCCGCCGCCACGCGAGGACGACGCGCGCAATGGTGTCACGGTCACTCCGCTGCGCGGCGTACCGGGCGAGATGCGCGGCGGCCTCATGGCGTTTTCCGGCCTGTTGTTCGCGCTGATTTCGCTGATTCTGCTGGTTGCCTGCGTCAACGTCGCCTCGATGCTGCTCGCGCGAGGCGAGAGCCGCCGGCACGACATCGCGGTGCGCTTTGCGCTCGGCGCGAGCCGGCGGCACGTGCTCGCGCAATTGCTCACCGAAGCTGCGCTGCTGTCGTTCGCGGCCGGCGCAACTGGAATCCTGCTCAGTATCTGGACATGCCGGCTGCTCGCGCATGTGCACCTGCCGACCCCGGTGCCGATCGCCATCGACATACCCGTCAGTGCGAATGCAATGGGGTTCGCGCTGGCCTGCAGTGCGATCACCGCACTGGTGTTCGGATTGCTGCCGGCGCTGCGTGCCTCGCGCCGCACACCAAAGGCCGGCAATGCGCTGGTGGGGCGGCAGATTACCGCCGGACGCTCGCGACTCGCTGGCGCCCTGGTCGTCGCCCAAGTCGCATTCACGATGGTGTTGCTGGTCAGCGGCGGCCTGTTCGCGCGTGCGCTGCAGCGCGCAGCCGCGATCGATCCAGGGTTCGACCCGCAGCAGGTGCTCGCAGCCGACTTCAACCTCGAGCCAAGTGGATACGACAAGACCAGACTACGGCAAGCGCAGCAGCAGCTGATCGAACAGGTGGGATCCATTCCCGGCGTCCGTCGCGCCGCGCTGGCAGCGATGGTGCCGATGGACTTGAGTCACATGACCTTCGGCAGTTTTCGCGCGACCAAGGGCTCGGCGCAGCCGCTGACGCCCGATGTGAATGTGGTATCCCCGGACTTCTTCGCAACGCTCGGGATCCGCATGCAGGGCCGTGCCTTCGACAGCCACGACGTGCAGGCCAGCGCCCGGGTATGCGTCGTCAACACGACGCTCGCGCACGAACTCGCACCCGATGGCGATGTGCTCGGGCGCAGTTTTCCGTTCGATTCGGATAACGATGCGCTCACATTGACCGTCGTCGGGGTCGTGCCGGACGGCAAATACGCGTCGCTGGGTGAAAGCACGCAGCCATTCATGTTCCTGCCGCTGGCTCAATGGCCGAGCGCGCAGACCTCGCTGATCGTCGCGACGACGCTGCCGGCCGGCGCGTTTGCAACGCAACTACGCGGTGCGCTTCGCGCAGTCGATCCGTTGCTGCCGGCGAGCCAGGTGCGGCCGATGACCGATGTGCTGTCATTGTCCCTGCTGCCGCAGCGCATTGCGGGCATGGTCTCGATCGCGCTCGGCGTGATCGGGCTCCTGCTCGTGGCGATCGGTCTGTATGGTCTCATCGCGATGTATGTCGCACGACGCACGCGCGAGTTCGGCGTGCGCATCGCGCTCGGCGCAAGTCCGCGGCGCGTGCGCGGCGATGTCATGCGTCGCGGGACGCGCCTGTTGGTCATTGGTCTCCTCGTCGGCACAGCCCTGTCGACCGGCTGCGCGATGCTGATTTCGAGTCTGCTGTTCGGGACGAGCCTCGCCGACGGGTCGGTGTTTCTCATCGCCGCTGTCGTGCTCGCCGCGACGACGCTGATCGCCTGCTGGTTGCCGGCGCGGCGCGCAGCTGGAATCGCTCCGATCGAAGCACTGCGTTACGAATAACCTGCAGATCTCGAACATTCCGACCATGCTGATTCGCCATCTGTCCGAAACCCTGCGCGCGATTTGCCGGCGTCCCGCTCCGGCCATCGCGGCGATCGTCGTGTTGACGCTCGCACTGGCGTTGTTCACTGCGATAACGAGCGTATTGCAGGCGTTTCTGTTCCGGCCGTCCATGGTGCACGACATCGACCGTGTCGTGCGCGTGCGCGAACGCATCAGCACCGGCGCCGAACTCGCGACACTCAATGTGTCGCCCCAGATGTACGACGCGTGGCGCCGCGGGCAATCGGTGTTCACCGACATGGCGGCGGCGACCTCGCGTGAAGTGAGCATCCGTGATGGCTCAACCGACGCCTTGTCCGCCGGGATCGTGACAGCAAATTTCTTTGCCGTCCTCGGCGTCACGCCGCAAATCGGCCGCGATTTCGCACGCGGCGAAGACGTGAGTGGACACGACGACGTCGTCCTGCTCAGCGATGCGACCTGGCATGCCCGCTACGGCGCCGATCCGAAGGTGATCGGCCGCCAGGTGCGCATCGACGGTCGACCGCACACCGTCATCGGTGTCATGCCGCCGAACCTTTCTCATCCTTACGGCGCCGATGTGTGGCTGCCGATGCGCTGGGACGAGGTCGTGCGCGAAGTCCACGGCCACTATCTGTACGTGCCGGCGAGATTGCGCGAGGGTGTCGATGTCGCGACGGCGCAATCCAGACTCAGCATGCTGACCGCCGCGTTGCATAAGGCCCAACCCGAACTCGGCCAAGCCGACGCAGCGAAGCTGGCGCCGATTCGCGAAGAAGCGCTCGGCAACCTGCGACCGATCTTGTGGCTCCTGTTCGCCTGCGCTGCATTCGTGCTGCTCGTCGCGACCCTCAACACGGCGACGCTGTTCTACGCAAAGCGTGTCGCGGACGAGCGCGCGACCATGCTGCACATCGCACTCGGCGCCACGCGCACTGCGCTGTTCTGGCGCGCGTTCGTGCGCAGCGGCTTCGTGATCGGCGTTTCGACCGTGCTCGCGCTCGGCATCGCGCCGTGGATCTACACGCGACTTCCCGGCTTGAGCGGTGACTCGTCGATCAAGGAATTCGACAGCATCGCGCGGCTGGACCCGCCGACGCTGGCCTGGATCGTCGGCATTGCGATCGCGACCGCGCTGGCATTGGCAGTGATCGATACACGCCGGTCGATGCGCGTCACGTTCGCACACGGTTCCGCGGCTCGCGGCGCGACGATCGGCCGCTCCGCGCGCTCGCGATTGTGGATCGCGACGGTTGCACAGTGCGCGCTCTCGTTCAGCGTCGCCGCGGCGAGCCTGCTCGTGACGTTCTCGTACCAGCATCTGATCAGCGCGAACCGCGGTTTCAACGGCAACCATCTCGTCGTGGCCGACATTTCCTTTCCGACTTCGCGCTATGCGAACGTCGATGCCCGCAATGCGTTGCTCGGGCGGCTGCTCGAATCGCTGCGTGCGCTGCCAGGCGTGCAGGCCGCCAGTGCGTCGACGGTCACACCCGACTACCGCGGCGACTGGGCGGCCTCGTTCGTGATTCCCGGGCGCGCACCGCTGCCCGATCCGGGTTACGAAGCAACCAATCATCGCCTCGTCGCACCCGATTACTTCTCGACCATGGGCATACCGCTGCTTGCGGGTCGCGATTTCGACGCTGCCGATCCCGCGCGCGATCTCGACGCAATCGTCGTGTCACGCAGCTTTGCCGAACATGCATGGCCCAACGAAAGCGCGATCGGCAAAAGGGTGAACCGGCTAGACTCGCGCAAGCGCGTCACCGCAACCCTGCACGTCATCGGCGTGGCCGGCGACGTCGTCGAAACCGTGCGCGAACCCTACGCCCCGGCGCGGCGCAGCTGGTACCTGTCCACCGCGGCGGGCAGCAATTACGACTATGCGGCCATTTCGGTCGTCGTGCGCGGCTCCAATGCGGGTCAGATCGCCACTGGCATGCGCCGCACGATGATGCAGCTCGATCCTGAACTGGCCTGGTCCCACTTGGCGCCCATGCGGCAGCGGCTGGCCGAATCGCTCGATCGCGAGCAATTGAGCAGCTTCCTGTTCCTGCTGTTCGCGACGTGCTCGATCGCCATCGCACTCGGCGGCCTGTACGGTGCGCTGGCCTTCGCAGTCGAGACCGACCGCCGCGAATTCGGCATCAAGCTTGCGCTCGGCGCGCAGCCTCGCCAGGTGTTCGGCGGCGTGCTCGTGCGATCACTGCGGCTCGCGACGAGTGGAGTGGCGCTGGGCCTTGCGCTGACATTGCCGCTGATCTCACTTGTCGGCGCCTACGTCTATGGCGCGTCGTTGCGCGATGCCTGGTCGCTGCTGCCGTTGGCAGCGATGGTGCTGACGCTTGCGTTCCTCACGGGACTGGTTCCGGCGCGGCGCGCAGCGCGCGTGGCGCCGGTCGAAGCACTGCGTTGCGAATGATGTCCACGGTGGCCCGGCTGAAGAGGAGTGCAGCATGTTCGACCAATTGATCCAGGACGTTCGCTATGGCCTTCGCGCACTCGCCGCGCGACCCGGCTTTGCCGCAGCGGCGATCGTGACGCTCGCACTCGGCATCGGCGCGAATGCGGCGATCTTCAACGTGATCGATGCGCTGCTGCTGCGGCCGTTGCCGTATCCGCACGGCGACCGACTCGTGACTATCGACGATCTCTACCCGAAGGTTGGCGAAGAACAGGGCGGCAGCACGATTCCCGACTATCTCGATCAGCGCGCGCAGGCCCCGGCCCTCGCGGATTCGGCGATCTTCCAGCTCGCGAGTTTCAACCTGTCGGCCAATGGCAACGTTGAGCGGCTGCGCGGGATGCGTTCGACCGCATCGTTGTTCCCGACGCTCGGCGTGCACGCCGCGCTCGGACGCGTGTTCACCGAAGACGAGGCCGTCCCGGGTCGCGACCATGTCGCGGTGTTGAGTTACGACACCTGGCAGAACCGCTTTGCGGCGGACCCTGCGATCGTCGGTCGCGACGTGCGTCTGGGCGATGCGCCGTACCGCATCGTCGGAGTCATGCCGCGCGGATTCTTCTTCCCCGATCGCGCCGTGAAGATCTGGGCCCCGTACTCGATCCGGCCGGAGCAGCGCACCGACGCCGAACGCGGGCGGTCGGACGTCGAAGCGATCGGTCGATTGAAAGCGGGATCGAGCATCGCCGAACTCGATACCGAACTCGATACCATCGTCGCGCGCAACGCGGCGCGTTCCACCGATCTGCGCAACAACTATGCGTCCACCGGCTTCAAGATCCGCGCGCGCGAGTTGCGCCGGCATCTTTTCGGTGGTCTCGGTTCGGCGTTATGGCTGTTGCAGGCGATGGTTGCCGTGGTCCTGCTCATCGCCGGGGCGAATGTGGTGAACCTGCTGCTGGCGCGATTCAATGCGCGTCGACGCGATTTCGCGCTGCGCTCGGCACTCGGTGCCGACCGGCGGCGGCTGGTGCGACAGATCGTCATCGAAACGTCGTTGCTCGCGATCGGCGGCGGCGTGCTCGGCGCAGTCGTGGCACGCGCCTGCGTGCCGTTGATTCGAGCGTTCGGTCTCGGCGCGACGCTCGATGCCTATGGACCCGATCTGGGCCTTGGATGGGTGCAGTCGGGCCTCGTACTCGCGCTCGCGTTGCTGGTCGGTCTTGCGCTCGGCGGCGCCACAGCGTTGTCGCTGCGACGTGCGCGCGCGCCGGACTTGCTGCGCGCCGGCGGCGCAGCGGGTTCGGGCGGGCGCGACACCAGTCGGGCGCGCGATGCGCTGGTCGTCGGCCAGTTCGCGCTGACGCTGATGTTGCTGGTCGCCTCGGGGCTGCTGCTCAAGAGTTTCCAGCGCCTGCTCGCGACCGATCCGGGATTCGCTTCGCAGCATCTCCTGACTGCGCGTATCGACCTGCCCGAGTCGAACTACGCCGACGATGCGGCCGTCGCGGCATACGATTCCCGCCTGCTCGCGAAAGTTCGTGAAGCGCCGGGTGTCGATGAAGCCGCCTATACCTCCAGCCTTCCGTTCGACGGCCACCTCGGCACCAGCGGGTTTTCCGCCGAAGGCTACTCCGGAGCGGATGCGAATGCGCTCGAAGCCGAACGCCAGAGTGTCGACGAAGCCTATTTCTCGACGCTCGACGTTCCGCTTGTCGAGGGCCGCACGTTCACGGCGGCCGATACGGCGACATCGACGCCGGTCGTCATCGTGGACGAGACGCTGGCCCGGCACGTCTGGCCGGGCAGGAGCGCGATCGGCCACCGCATCACGCTCGACAGCGACCATCCGGACGCCAAATGGATGACCGTGGTCGGCGTCGTGCGGCCGGTCCATCAGAACGATCTGGCCGAACCGACCGACCGGGGTGCGCTTTACTGGCCGTATCGCCAACATCCGGCTCGCTTCGGCGAACTGGTGATCAAGTCCTCGTTGCCCGCGGCCGCGTTGACACCCGCATTGCGTTCCGCGGCGCTTGCGGTCGATCCGCAGTTGCCGCTATTCGACATCCAGACACTCGATGAGCGCATCGCACGCTCGCTCGATCATCGGCGCGCGCCGATGCTGATGCTGGCATTGTTCGCGTCGCTGGCGCTGCTGCTCGCCGCGATCGGCGTCTATGGCGTGCTCGCGTTCGGCATCGCGCAACGCACGCGCGAATTCGGCGTGCGCATGGCGATCGGCGCGCAACGCGGGCGGATCCTTGGCCTCGTGCTGGGCTCCGGCCTGCGCCTGGTCGCGCTCGGCGCGGTGATCGGCTGCGCCGGTGCGTTCGCGGTCGGGCGCGCATTGCGCTCCCAGCTCTACGGGACCGGCAGTTTCGATCCTGTCGTGTTCGTGGGCGCCGTTGTGGTGCTCGCGATCGTCGCGCTTCTCGCCTGCTGGTTGCCCGCGCGTCGCGCAACGCGCGTCGATCCGGTTGTCGCCCTGCACTACGAATGATGCCAGGTCGAGGACCCCGATGAGATCGGCAACAGAAAATCGGATGCTTCGTGATCTTCATCCTGGCCTGCCAGCCCGGGGAAACCACGCATGACGCTACTGATCCGCGAACTTCTGCAAAGCTGGCGCAATGCCCTGCGCCGGCCCGCATTTCTCACGCTCGCGACGGCGACGCTCGCGCTCGGCATCGGAGCAGCCGTCGCGGTGTTCGCCTTGATCGATGCGACGTTGCTCAAGGCGCCGCCGTATCCCGATCCCGATCGACTGGCGGTGCTGAGCCAGGATGAAGACGCCGGCAACTGGGCGGCGTTGTCCCCTCAGCAATACCAGTTGCTGCGCAAGCTGCCGGGTGTCGAACACCTGGGTAGCAGATTCGTGCCGAAGGATGTCAATGTCGCGGGCGTCGGCAATCCGCAACTCGTCACGGCTTGGCCGGCCGACCAAGGACTGCTGCCGACCCTCGGCGTGCGTCTCGCGCTCGGACGCAATTTCACTGCGGATGAAGATCGACCGAACGGATCCGCAGCGGCGATCCTCGGCTACCGATTCTGGCAACGCCATTTCAACGCCGACCCGAATGTCGTCGGCAAGACCGTATCGGTCGACGGCGTCGCGACGCCGGTGGTCGGTGTCCTTCCGCCCTCGTTCCGACTCGACGGCTCGCCGGACCTGCTGTTGCCCTATGCACTCGCACCGGACAGCCACGACAACGACACCAACCTGCTGGTACTGGCGCACCTCGCTCCTGGTGTTTCGATCAGCGCCGTCGGCAGCGCGCTCGATGCGCGACTGCAAGCGCACGCCGGTGAACTCGGTTTCGGCAGCAAGTACCAAACACATTTCACGGCGACCTCGCTGGCCGCGAACATGGGTGCTGCCGCGCGTCCGGTACTGTTGCTGTTTTTCGCATGCGCGCTGTGCGTGCTGCTGCTGGTCGCGGTCAATCTCGCCAACCTGATGCTGCTGCGTTCGATCGCACGCAGCCACGCAGTCGCCGTGCGCGCGGCGCTCGGCGCATCGACCTTCCGACTGGGCCTGCCGGCATTGGCCGAAGGCCTGCTGATCGGCGCGTTCGGCGCCGTGGCCGGACTGGCACTCGCGTTTTGCGCGTTGCAACTCGCAAGGGCGTTCATCCCCGACGACTGGCTGGCCGCCAACACGCAACTCATCGGGCCAGTCGCGATCGCGTTTGCCGGCGCCTGCGGGCTCGCGGTCGCCCTGCTGGCAGCGGCATTTGGCACGTGGCGTGGTCGCAGCCGTGGCACGGTCCTCGATTTGCGCACGCGCACGGGCGGCGATGGTCATTCCGCACGAACAGGGCGCGCGCTGGTAATCGCCCAGGCCGCACTCGCGACCGTTCTGCTGGGATCGGCTGCGCTGCTCGCGCATTCGGTGTGGAAGCTCGCCCAGGTCGATATCGGTTTCGATGCCCACAACGTGCTGGTGTTCCGGCTCAATCCGTCCGCCGCTTCCTACCCCGACACACAGTCGGTCCAGGTCTTCTCGGAGCGCCTCACCGCGCGCCTCAATCGTGATGCCGGCGTGCGCGATGTGGCATTGACCACCAACCTGCCGATCGGCTCGCAGCTCAATCTGCCGGTGCAGTTGCCGGACCACAAGGCACCACCGGTCAACCCGCAATTCCGCGCCGTCAGCTCCGACGCATTCTCGACCTTCGGTATCCCGTTGCTCGCCGGCCGCGCATTCAGCGACGACGACCGCAAGGGTGGCGAGCCAGTCGCGATCGTCGATGCGGCGTTCCAGCACAAGTACCTGGATGATCAGGCGCTCGGCAAATCGCTGCATCTGGCGCTGGGTAAAAGCAGGCCGGCAATGCGTGTGGTCGGCGTGGTTGGCAACGTGCGCGAATTCGGACCGCAGTCGGCATCGCCGCCGACACTGTACATGCCACTTGGCCAGGTTCCCGACGGCGTCATGACGCTGCTGCGAACGTTCGTGCCGCTCAATGTCGCGTTGCGCGTAACTGGCGATCCGGCCGCCTACGCCGAACGTGCACGCGCGGCATTTCGGGAGATCGCGCCGCAACAAGGCATGGCCGCTCTGCGCCTGTTGCAACGCGATGTCGATGACGCGACGGCGCCGCAACGGGTCAACGCGACGCTTGTCGGCCTGTTTGCCGCGATTGCACTGCTGCTCGCCGCGGTCGGACTGTACTCGGTGACCGCCGTCGCGGTGGCGACGCGCGAGCGCGAATTCGGCGTGCGCGCCGCACTCGGCGCACACCCATCGCGGCTGCTGCGCGGCGTACTCGGCGCCGGATTGCGAGACATCGGTATCGGTCTCGCAATCGGACTGGTCGCGGCGCTGGTCGCGGCGCGACTTCTGGATCGCTTCCTGTTCGGCATCGGACCGGCCGATCCGCTCGCGTTGATCGCGACGCTGGTCGTGCTGCTGCTTTCGGGACTCGCCGCGACCGCATTGCCGGCATTGCGCGCGTCGCGCGTGGCGCCGATGGAGGCGCTTAGAAATGAGTGATGGAGGAAATTCCCGATGATCGCGTTCGTTCACGAAATCCGCGACGCGGCACGCGGCATCGTCGCGCGCCCCGCGTTTCCGGCATTGGTCGTCGGAGTACTCGGTGCCGGACTCGGCTGCGTGTTGTTCGTGCTCGTGGTGCTGAACACGCTGATGCTCAAACCGCTGCCCTTCCCGAACTCAGGGCAACTGCTGCATCTGGGCGTCAGCGACCCGGAGCGCCCGGAGCACTTGGGCGAAGTCGTCGAACGCGATGTCGTGGCATGGCAGCGGCGATTGGCCGACAAGGCGGATGTCGCGGGCTACCAGCCGGCGACCGTCAATCTGAGCGACGTGGATCGCCCCGAACGTTACGACGGGGCAATCGTCACGACCAATCTGATGCGAGTCCTCGGGGTCGAACCCGAGTTGGGCCGTGGATTCAACGACACCGATGGCCGCAAGGGTGCCGCGCCGACCGTGCTGCTATCGGATGCAATCTGGCGCAATCGCTACAACGCCGATCCGGCCATCATCGGACGCAGCGTGCGCGTCAACTCACGCAATGCCACGGTGATTGGCGTCATGCCTCACGACTTCAGCTTTCCGGTCCGCGAGGTCATCTGGACCCCTGCGATTCTCGATCCGGATGCTCCGCGCAACGACGGGAATTACTTCGCCGTCATTGCCCGGCGCCACGCCGGAACGACACTCGCTGCCATGCGAGCCTCACTTGCGGGCTGGTACGCCGATGCTGCGCGCGAGGCGCCGCTGTTTTTTCACGACCGCCGCGCCGATGCCGAACCTCTGACTTACCTTTTCACCGACCGCAAGACGCGCGGCGTGCTCGATGCGATGCTGTTTGCGGTGATTCTGGTTTTGCTGGTGGCATGCGGCAACGCCGCGAACCTGTTGTTGACGCGCACGCTCGCACGACGCCAGGAACTCGCCATACGCTCGGCGCTCGGAGCGAGTCGCGGTCGACTGACACTGCATCTGCTGGCCCAGAGCCTGCTGCTCGCAGCCGCCGCCTGCGCCATCGCGCTGCCGATCGGCTGGCTTGGCGGCCAGTGGCTCGAACAAACGCTTCACGCTTCCGACGAAGGGCCGCCGTACTGGATGCACTTTGGCCTGGACGGCCAACTGGTTGCGCTGGCGGCCATCGCGGCCATTGTGACCGGCCTCGTAACCGGCCTCCTGCCCGCGCTGCGCGCGGGAGGCGTCAACGCGGCGTTGCGCGAAGACAGCCGTACGGTCGCCGGCGGCGCATTCGCGCGCGTCAGTCGTGCGCTGGTCATCGTCGAGATTGCGCTGTCGTGCGTGGTGCTGGTCAGCGCCGGCGTCATGGTGCGCGGTATCCGCCACTTGCAGACCGAGAATTTCGGCATTCGCCCCGTCGGCTTGCTCACCGCGCGCGTCGGCCTGTCCGAGATGAAATACCCGACCGGTGCAAAACAGGTCGATGCGTTCAAACGCCTCGGCGAGCGCTTGCGTGCCGATCCCGACGTGATCGATGCCACGCTCGGCACGACCTTGCCGGGTCTGATTTCCGATCATCGCCGCGTGGCGCGTGAAGGCGCGGGGCCGGACGATATCGGCGCACTGGCATACACGGGCGCGATCGACGATCACTTCGTCAGCACCTACGGCATCACGCTCGAGCGCGGCCGCCTGTTCAACGATGGCGATCGCGCAGGCACGACGCCCGTCGCGATGGTCGACGACACGTTCGTCGAGCGCCTCGGAAATCGCAAACCGGTGCTCGGGCGTCGCTTTCGCCTCGATCCGAGCGATCCGGGAGGCCCGGTCGTGACCATCGTCGGTGTGGTCAAGCGCTTGCAGCTTGACGACGTGGATGATCCCGATCGGCCGGCGTTGCTGATGCCGCTGCGGCAGCAACCCGCGCGCTTCGCCAGCCTTGCCATTCGCACGCGCGCCGCGCCAGCTGCGTTCAAGCCGACTCTCGCTGCCGACCTAAAGTCGATCGATCCGGATGCGCCGGCCTATTGGGTGCGCACCTACGATCAGGTGATCCTGCAGGCGACGTTCGCCGAGCAGGTGCTTGCACAGCTGTTTTCCCTGTTCGGCCTGATCGCGCTGTTCCTCGCCGCGGCCGGTCTCTACGGTGTCATCGCATTCAGCGTGCGCCAGCGCACGCGGGAAATCGGCGTGCGCCGCGCGCTCGGCGCGTCGAGCAGCAGTGTCCTCGGAAAGCTGCTTGGACGCGGCGCGTGGCAGACCGGAATCGGCCTTGCCCTCGGGTTCGGGCTTGCGTGGCCATTCGCCCGGCTGCTGGTCGGGGCGCTGAACGGTTTCGATGCCAATGATCCGGGTGTTTACTGCTTCGTTCTCGGCACGCTTGCGCTGGTCGCCGTGATCGCGATCCTGGTGCCGGCGCGGCGCGCGCTGCGCATCGATCCCGTGGTCGCGCTGCATCACGAATGACGATGCCACATCCCGATTCCAACGACCGAAGCCAACGACTCAAGCCATGAGCAACCTTGCCTCGATTCTGCGCCGCCAGATGAAAGCGCCGCTGTTCGCGTTGACCGTGGTAGTGCTGATCGGTGCAGCAGTCATGATCAACACCACCGCATTCACGGCGTTGTACGCGGTGGTCTGGAAGGCGCTGCCTTACAAACAGCCGGATCGCCTGGTCGACCTGCGCGAGAACCTTCAGAAATTCGGTCTGGTGAATGGGCTCGATCCGATCCTGTTCGAGCGTGTCGCAGCGGATCATCGATCGTTCGCCGGGGCCATCGGCTTCACCGAATCGCATGCGCGCGACGATCTCGATTCGCGCACATGGAAAATCGCCGCCGTTTCCCCCGGCTTCGATCGCGTGCTCGGAATCAACCCGATGCTCGGCCGCACGTTCGCGGGCACCGATGTGCAGGATGACGATTCGCTGGTTCTTTCGAGCAACGCCTGGAAGCGCTACTTCGGCGGCGGCGCGGACGTCATCGGCAAACGCGTGCGCTTCGCCGATCGAAGTTACACGGTGATCGGCGTCATGCCGCCGGATTTCATGTTTCCCGACGCAACCTTCGATGCCTGGAGCCGGTATCGGGCGACCCCGGCCGAAATCGCAAGCACCCAGGCCGGCATGAGCGGCGGGCTCGATGTGCTCGCACGCCTCGCTCCCGGTATCAGCGCGGATCAGGCACGTGAAAGTCTCGCGAGACTGATCGACTCGAGCGTGCATCTGAAGCCGCTTGGCGAACAGCTTGGCCTCAAGGGCGAGGTGCGGCCGTGGCGTGAGCGCTTTGTCCAGTCCTCGGAGCGCGCGCTGGTCCTGCTGCAGCTCGCGGCACTGATCCTGCTCGCGGTGACCACCGCGAATCTCGTCAATCTGTATCTCGATCACTGGACGGCGCGCGCGCGCGAGCTCGACATCCGGCGTGCACTCGGCGCGAGCGGCCGCGCGATCGGGTGGATGGCCATCGCGGAAACTGTTCCGATCGTGGCAGTCGGTTTGCTGGCGGGTCTGCTGATGACACCGCTCGGAATTTACTGGATCCGCACGCACGACCTGCTGCCAAAGGGATTGCCCGGGGTCCAGTCGTTCACCGCGGCACCTCTCGTCGTCGGGTTTGTCATCGGCATCTGCATGCTCGCTGCGGGCGCCGGCGCGGCGTTGGCGGCGCGGCGCGCAAGCACGCTGTCGATGCGCGGCAATGCCGGTATCGGGCGACTGCGGCCTGTGCTGATCGCGGCGCAAGTCATGTTGACGGTCGCGTTGCTCGGTAATTCCGGATTGCTGCTCAAGAGTGCGCTCAAGCTCGGCGAGGTACGTCCCGGATTCGATCCGAAGGGGGTCGTACTTACCGCGCTCGATCCTCCGCCGGGTGACATGCTCGGCACCGACTATGATCTCAAATCCGATCCACGCCATGTGCTTCCCTTGCTGCGCGGATTGCGCGACGCGACACGCGCGTTGCCCGGCGTCAGCGCCGTCGCAATCACGGACGCGCCACCGTTCGGAGGCGTCAGAACCCGCGCGTCGGTGCCCGTTCCGGGACAACAGGACAAGCAACAGGTTCGCTGGATCCGTGTGAGTCCCGACTATTTTCGGGCGCTCGGCATCCAGTTTCGGCAAGGATCGGATTTTGCATCAACCGAGGTCGAAAACCAGAACAACAGCGCGCCGGTCATCGTCGATCAGACCTATCGCGAGCGCTATCTGGCGCACAAGAATCCCATCGGCGCATCGGCACCGTTCGTCCGCGGCAGTACCGAACCACTCGCAGGCCACGTCATCGGCGTGGTGCAGCCGACGCGGCAACAGTCGCTTGCGGACGATCGCTATCCGCCGACCATCTATACGCCAAGTCCAGCGCCGTTGCCGAACATCTGGCTGGTCACGCGATCGAGCCGCGATCCGGCAGCGCTCGCGCTGGACGTTGCAAAACTGGTCCATGCGCGCGCACCCGACTGGAACATCCTCGTGAACCGCCCGCTGCAACGCCTGATTGACGACAGTCTTGTCAGTCGCAACGCACTGCTCCAGGCGATCGGCGCATTCGCGGTCGCAACACTGGCCCTTGCCGTTCTCGGACTCGCCGCGGTATTGAGTCTCGCGACGCGTCGCCGCGCCGGGGAAATCGGCGTGCGCATGGCGCTCGGAGCCACGCGCCAGCGCGTCGTTCTGTTGATCATTTCGCAAGGCGGGCGACTGGTGCTCCTCGGCGCAATCGCGGGAGTCGCGATCGGCCTCGTGCTGGCCCGGGCGCATGCCGACCAGTTGTACGCGACGCCTTACACCGATGCGCTGACCTGGCTTGCGTGCGTGGTGGTCGTGACCGTCGCCGGCGCGCTGGCGTGCTGGTTGCCCGCTCGTCATGCGGCTGCAATCGATCCGATCGCGGCCCTGCGCAGCGAATGACGCGCTGGTCCGCAACCCTCCGCACACCTCTCAATCGACACGGAAACAAATTCCATGATCCATCTTGAAAACGTCGAAAAATCCTTCCCGCTCGCTGGCGGTCGCACCTGGGTATTGCGCAACGTCAACCTCGATATCGCCGATGGCGAGTTCGTCAGCATCATGGGGCCTTCGGGCGCCGGCAAGAGTTCGCTGCTCAACGTGCTCGGCCTGATGGATCACGACTGGCAGGGCAGCTACGTGCTCGATGGCGTCGCGGTCGAGAAGCTCGATGCGAAGAAGCGCCAGGCGCTGCAGCGCGACAAGATCGGCTTCATCTTCCAGCAATACCATCTCATCGACGATCTGAAGGTGTCGGAAAACCTCGACCTGCCGCTCCAGTACCGCGACATCCCGGCCAAGGAGCGCTCGGCGCAGGTCGCCGACATGCTCGATCGCTTCAACATCGTCGGCAAGAAGGATTTGTACCCGAGCCAGTTGTCGGGCGGCCAGCAACAGCTCGTCGCGGTCGCGCGCGCGGTGATCACGCGCCCTTCGCTGCTGCTCGCGGACGAGCCGACCGGCGCGCTGCATTCGAGCCAGGGGCGCATGATCATGGACCTGCTCGGTGAACTCCACCGCGACGGCATGACCATCGTGCAGGTCACCCACAACGAGGAGTTCGCGAACGAGGGATCGCGCGTGATCCGCCTGTTCGATGGCTGGATCGAGAAGCCCGGCGTATAATCTGGCTAGACTGGCTAGATGGAGAGAAACATGAACTGGCAACTTCAGGAAGCGAAGAACCGACTGAGTGAAGTGGTGAAGGCGGCCAAGAACAAGGGGCCGCAGATCATCACTGTGCGCGGCAAGGAGGAGGTTGCAGTGGTGTCGATTGCCGAATTGCGCAAGTTGCGCAAACAGGAGGTTGCGCTCGGAACCCATTTCTGGGACACGGCGCCGAAGGTCGATTTGACAATCGAAAGATCACGCGATGCCGGTCGTGACGTGGACCTTGCCTGATGCGTGGCTTCCTGCTCGACACCTGCGTAATATCCGAATCGACTCGTCCGCGTGGGTCCGATCGCGTGCGCTCATGGCTGGATGCGCGAGCCACCGACAGTCTGTTTCTCAGCGTGATATCGATCGGCGAGATCGAGAAAGGCATCGCGCAACTCGGCGCCAAAGCCGCGGCTGGCAAGCTTGCCAAGTGGCTGCAACATATCGTCATCCCGCAATTTGAATCGCGAATACTGGATGTGGATCGAGCCGTCGCAACCCGATGGGGTCGAGTGTCGGGCGTCGCCAGACGCGGCGGTACGTCACTACCCGTCGTCGATGCGTTGATCGGCGCGACCGCGCTCGAACACGATCTCACGCTGGTCACGCGAAACGTGGCCGATTTCGCGCCGCTCGGTATCCAGATAGTCAACCCATGGCAATGAACCCCGCACAAATTCTCATCGCCGACGACCAGCGCGATGTTCGCGAAGCGTTGCGCCTGCTGTTCAAGGCCGAAGGCTGGCAATCGACTGCCGCCGATGCGCCGCAAGCGGCAACCGAAGCGGTGCGCACCAAACGCTTCGATGTCGCACTGATCGATCTCAACTACACGCGCGATACGACCTCCGGCGCGGAAGGCCTGGACCTGCTTCGCGAGCTCAAGAAACTCGATCCGGATCTCGCGGTGGTCGTCATGACCGCATGGGGTTCAATCGATGTCGCGGTCGAGGCGATGCGCCGCGGCGCCGGCGATTTCATCGAGAAACCTTGGGACAACCAGCGCCTCATGAGCGTGCTCGGCAACCAGATTGCCCTGTCCGGCTCGCATCGCCGCGAACAACGCCTGAGCGCGGAAAATGCGTTGCTGCGCGCCGATCTGCCGCATGACTTCATCGCCGAGTCCCCTGCGATGCGCAGCGTGCTCGACGCACTCGCGCGCGTGGCACCAACTGATGCCAACGTGCTCATCCTCGGCGAGAACGGAACCGGCAAGGGCATCCTCGCGCGATTGCTGCACGATGCCTCGAAACGCGCGCAAGCGCCGTTCGTCAAGGTCAACATGGGCGGGATACCCGAAACGGTATTCGAGGCCGAAATGTTCGGCCATGTGCGCGGCGCCTTCACCGACGCCAAGAGCGATCGCATCGGCCGCTTCGAGCTCGCCGACGGCGGCAGCCTGTTCCTCGACGAAATCGCCAACATCCCTCTTGCGCAGCAACCCAAATTGCTGCGCGTGCTCGAGGACGGTGAATTCGAACGCGTCGGCTCGTCGCGAACGCTGAAAGCCGATGTGCGCCTGATTTCCGCAACCAATGCCGACCTCGCCGCCGACGTCGCCCGTGGCGCATTCCGCAAGGATTTGCTGTTCCGTCTCAATACCGTCGAACTGCGGCTGCCGCCGTTGCGCGAGCGCGAAGGCGATGCCGCGCTGCTCGCGGCGGCATTCCTCAAGCGATTCGGCAAACGCTACCACCGCGATGAAGTGCGCCTCGCGCCAAACGCGGTGAACGCACTCGCGGCGTACTCGTGGCCCGGCAACGTGCGCGAGCTGTCGCACGTCATCGAGCGCGCCGTGCTGATGTCGCCGAAAGACGTCATCGACGAGAAATCGCTCGGCCTCGACACGCTCGTGGCAGGCGGTACACCCGCACCGTCCTCGGCATCGGGCGAGGAAGCACTCAGCGTGGAACACGCCGAAGAGCAACTGGTCCGTCGCGCGCTCGAACGCACCGGCGGCAATATCCAGCGTGCTGCGAATCTGCTTGGCCTGAGCCGTCCCGCGCTGTATCGGCGCCTCGAAAAGTACGGAATTTCCTCGTGACGCGCGTAGCGTCCGCACGGCGAGGGTGGTCACCTGTGCGACAGTAATGGCTGCGTGGCTTGTTCTACGGGAACACCATGGCAAGTGGTGGACGAAATCGCGAACGCGGCAGAGCATCCCATGCCGCCCGCTGGAACTACGAGCGCCGCATCCTGCTCGGTGCGCTGCTCGTTGCGTTGCCCGCATTTGTCGGGCTGGGCATCGCCCTGCTGGTGCTCATCAAGAGCCATGGCGAAGCGCTTGCGATCTGGTGCGCGATCGGTGTCGTGACGCTCGCATTCGCGTTCGACTTCCGCCGCCGCAGTCTGTTCCCGCTGTACACCTTGTCGAATCTGCTCGAGGCCCTGCGCGAGGGCGACTACAGCATGCGCGGATCGCGCGCGCGACATGGCGATGCCATCGGCGAGGTGGTCAGCGAGATCAACGCGCTATCGAAGACGCTGCGCGAACAACGCCTTGCGGTCGAGGAAAAGAGCGCGCTGCTGGCCAAGGTCATTGCGGTGCTCGATATCGCCGTGATCGCGTTCGACGCCGAACACTACCTCAAACTCGCCAATCCGGCGGCGGAGCGACTGCTCGGTTCGACGTTCGATGAGCTCGATGGTCGCAGCGCGCATGCGCTCGGGCTGGAGGACTGGCTACAGATCGAGGATGCGCGCATCGTCGAGCGCGCGTTTGCCGGCGGCGGTGGCCGCTGGGAAGTTCGGCGCGCAGGTTTCCGTGAAAACGGCCGTCCGCACGATCTCCTCGTCGTGACCGATCTCAGCCGCGCGCTGCGGGAAGAGGAACGCCTCGCGTGGCAGCGCCTGCTGCGCGTGCTCGGCCACGAGCTCAACAATTCGCTCGCGCCGATACGTTCGATGGCCGCGACGCTGATCAAGTTGCTCGCGCGCGATGCGCTGCCCGACGACTGGCGCGACGATGCACGTGGTGCGCTCGGCGTGATCGGCGAGCGTGCCGAGGCGCTCGCGCGCTTCATGTCGCGTTACACGGCACTCGCCCGCCTTCCGCCACCGAGTCCGAAGACCTGCGCGTTCGACGAGCTCGCGCAGCGTGTTGCGCGCCTCGAACAGCGCATCGAGGTCAGGCTCGATCCCGGGTCGCCGGTGTCGCTGATTGCGGACCCCGACCAGATCGAGCAGGCACTGATCAACCTGATCAAGAATGCCGTGGACGCATCGCTGGCCGACGGCGCGGGCAAGGTGTGCCTGCGCTGGCGCAGCGACGCACACGCACTGGTCGCGGAAATCCTCGACGACGGCGCGGGCCTGCCGCCCAGCGAGAACCTGTTCGTGCCGTTTTTCACGACCAAGCCGGGCGGCTCGGGCATCGGCCTGGTCCTCGCACGCCAGATCGTCGAAGCGCACGGCGGCACGCTCACGCTCGAAAACCGCAAGGACGCGCGCGGTTGCGTCGCACGACTGCGCCTGCCGATCGGCGGCGCGCGTTTGAATTAGCGTATCGCTGCCGGCGGCGACGGGCCGGCTGCCGCATGCTCCTGGCTCGGCGAGCATTGATATTTGCAGCTTTCGATGCCCCCTTCCGGCTGCCGCCACCTTCCCCCGCAAGCCGAAGAAGGATTCCCTATTCCTGGCCGAAGCTCTTCTTGCTTTGCGAAGCGGCGAGCCGAGGTTGACTCGCGCCATCCGTCGCGTCCGCGCGACAGATGCCATTGGCGCTCAGGCTTCGTTGAAACCGAACGCAAGTACATCGGCAATGTCGGTGCTGCGGGCCATGCACATCAACAGGCGATCGACGCCGAGCGCCACGCCAGCGCAGGCCGGCAAGTTCGGCAATGTCGCGAGCAATCGCTCGTCGATCGGCATCTCGCGCTGGCCGCGTTCGCGTCGGCGCGCATTGTCGCGTTCGAATCGCGCACGTTGCTCGGTCGCGTCGTTCAATTCGTGATAGCCGTTGGCGATTTCGTACGGTCCGAGAAACGCCTCGAAGCGCTCGGCCACGGGCGTATCGTCCTCGCGAATGCGCGCAAGCGCGCACTGCGATTGCGGGTAGTCGTACACGAGCGAGATGCGATCAGCGCGGAAAGTTCGGCTCGATGCAATGAGTCAGCAGCAGGTCGAGCCAGTCGTCGCGCGACAAGGTATCCGGCGCGATCGAGAATGCCTGCAACGGCGCGCGCAACCGATCGATCGACGCGGTGAACGGATCGAGTCCGAGCGCATTGACGAACAGATCGCGATAGGTCGTGCGCATGATCGAAGCGCGGCGACCCACAAGCGCCAGCGCACGGGTTACCAGCTCGGCCGCCTCATCCATCAATCGCAGATGGTCGAACCCGACGCGGTACCACTCGAGCATCGTGAACTCGGGATTGTGCCGACGCCCCGCTTCGCCATTGCGAAACACGCGACCGAGTTCGTAGCAATCGCCGACGCCCGCAGCGAGCAGGCGCTTCAGCGGAAATTCCGGCGACGTGCGCAACCAGCGCTCGCGCGGACCCGCATCGACGTGGCCACCGAAGCGCGTCGCAAAACTCTCGATGTTCGGATCGGTATTGCCCGCGCCCGACAGCACCGGCGTCTCGACCTCAAGCACATTGCGCTCGGCGAAGAACGCGCGGATCAGCGCGTACAGCGTCGCGCGAAGGTGCAGCGCACGTCGCAACCGTTCGCCGTCTTCGATGCCGGCGGCTGCCTGCTCGTTCATGACCTGATTCCACGGAGTTCCGTGCCGCACATTGTCGCAGGTCCGGGTGCGCAGGCCGCGCCACGTAGTTCGACGTGCGACGATGGCGTGAGCCGATGGGCGCGTAACTCTTCATGCCGTCCGGATGTCCACAACCTGTGTCCGCGGACATCGCGTGCACGCATCTCGCGCAACGAACGCCGCGGCACGACCCATTGCGGACTGGTGTGTTTCTTGCTGCACAAGGCGTTCGTAGTCGTCTCGGGAGAGCCATGTGTTTCGTTCGTTTCTTGTCGCTACCACGCTTTTCGCGCTCGCGCACAACGCGCCGGCGGCCCGATCGCTCAATCCGATTCGAATCGAGCAAATCGATACCGATGTTCACACGATCCTGGAACGTACCGACACACCAGGCGCAGTGCTCGCCATCGTCAAAAACGGTCGTATCGTCTACCGCAAGGCCTATGGGTTCCGCGACCGCGAGCATCGACTCGATGCCGACGTCGACACACTTTATGAAATCGGCTCGATCACCAAGCAGTTCACCGCCGCCGCGATTCTGCAACTGCAGGAGCACGGCAAGCTCGACATCGACGACAAGCTCGCAAAGTATCTTCCCGACGCGCCCCATGCCCGCGAAGTGACGTTGAGGCAGTTGCTATCTCACACGAGCGGCCTGCCCGAGTATCTCGACGGCCCGGACATCGAGGTGGAAGCAACCAAGCCGGCGACCTTCGCGAAATTGATGGCGCGCGTCGCCGGCAAGCCGCTCCTGTTCCCGCCCGGCGAGCGGATGACCTACAACAACACCGGATACATTTTGCTGGGTCGCATCATCGAGGTCGTGTCCCATGAAACCTATCGCGACTATGTGCGCAAGCATCTCCTCGATCGCGCGCGCATGACACATACGTACACCGTCGCCGACGAACCGAAGCTCGCGGACATGGCGATCGGTTATCGGATCAAGGACGGCGCGCTCGAACGTGCGCCGACGATCCACGACACCTTCGGCTGGTCCGCCGGCAATCTGGTATCCACGGTGGACGACTTGGCGAAGTGGAGCCGCGCGCTTGCCACCGGAAAGATCGTCACAGCGAGAAGCTATCGCGAGATGACGACCGCCACCAAGGTCCCGAACGGAACCAGCGACTACGGACTCGGACTCTTCGTCGACTCCGTCCGAGGGCAGCCGCGCATCGGTCACACCGGAGGCTCGTTCGGCTTCACCGCGGCCAACGAATACTTCCCGCAGCAGCACGTCCGTGTCATCGCCCTCACCAATCTCGCCGCCAACCCGGAACCCGGCGAAATGATCACGAACGCGGTATTCGACGATCTGTTCCCCGAGATCGCCGCCGCGGCGGACAAACCCGCGCCCCGTGAAAACGCCGAGGCCACTGCGAAGACAAGGGCCTTCTTCGAAGGACTGCAGCGCGGCAACGACGAATCCGCTGTGCTGAACGCGAAGCTCGGCGCAAAGATGAAGAACGGCCTCGCCAGACGTCTCGCCGATGTCTTCGCACCATACGGAACGCCGACCCGTTACGTGTTCAAGGGCACTCGATCGGACAAGAACATCCGCTGGTACGACTACGTGATCGAATTCGGACCCGGCAGCCGGGTTCCGTTCTCGATCGGGCTCGACGAAGCCGGGAAGATCGCGACCATTTCGTACGGATGAACTGCTCGCAGTTGATGCGCGGACGTGCTGCCGGCCGGTTCGGAGGAGCTGTTTCCTCGGAGATGAAGCCAAGGAGCGCTGCGACAGAATTGCCCAGGGCGGGTTGATGTTCGGGAGCTATCCATCACCGTAGGGACGGTCCCAATGAACGGAGCATCTTCGTTTCCGACCGCTTGCGACCCGAAGCGGCCACTCGTCTATCGAGAGGCAATGTAGCGGTGGGTGCTCTGCATCCAGAGCACGGCCGGCGGCGCTTGCACTCAACGCCTGCTCGCTAGGCGATCGCCAATGCCGGCATGTCGTCCCAGGTGCGCCCGTCCAGCAGGCGACCATTGTCCTTCTTCGATCGGCGCAGTCCGTCCGGACCCCAGTTTCCCCACTGCTTGAAGAAGAACAGTACGCTCTGCTCGAGGCACTGACGCTGCACGTTTCGCGCCCACGCCGGATCCATCGGCCGCGCCTTGTGCCCGGACTCGCCTCCAACGATCACCCAGTCGATGCCGGTGAGATCGAGTTCGCCCAAGTCCTCGAGCAAGGGCTCGACGCTGAGAAAGCGAGTGCCAATCGGTGCCGACCGCAGCGGCGCGATCCGCGGCACACCATGGCGCCGGTTCTCGACCGAAACGCCGAGCCAGACGTTCGCTGGCACGTCGTGCGATCGGGCGAACTCGCCGATGCGCTCTCCGCGCTTGGTCAACACCTGGTAGGTGTGCTGCGGCGTTCGCCGCATCACGTCGAACACCTGGTCGATGAAAGACTCAGGCACCTTGTCGTGAAACAAATCGCTCATGGAGTTTACGAAATACAGCGTCGGCTTTCGCCGGCGCAGCGGCTCGCCGAGTCGCTCGGGGAGCACGCGTACCTTGCGAAATCCTTGCTCGTAGCCGGGGGCTCCCATGGCCTGCAGGCGTTTGGCCATCGCCTCGGCGTAGCAATGCTTGCAGCCTGCGGAGATTTTTGTGCACCCCACGATGGGGTTCCAAGTCATCTCGGTCCACTCGATCCGACTTCGTCCGTTCATCGCAGCCTCTTCAGGCGCTCGGCCTTTTGGTGGTGGATGAAATGCTTCGTGCGCCGCCTCGTCGCGTCCAAGTTCTCGATCGTGCCGTCTAGCAGCAGCGATTGTAATCCCTTCTGGAGATCCTGAGGCCAGCATCGCCAGCGCTCGAGTAGGTTGGCGAACACATGCTCGTCGACAGTGGCCTCCGCACCCAAGGCCGGCAGCAAGTCGAGCCACGGCTGCCGGAGCGAGAGCGGCTCGCGTTTGTGCGCAGCGCCCGCCTGGCCGGTGAACATGTCGTCCATATGGGTCTTGTCGACGCCGCGCTGCTCGTGTGTCTCGAAGAAAATCTCGGTCTGCTTGTCGACCGCGGCCTCAGACGTCTCGGCGAATGTGATCAGACCCTTGGCGCTGTGGGTGGCGTAGACCAAGTAGTACTTCGGCTTGGACTGGCCGGCGTAGTGGATCGGAAAGCTCATCACGCGTGTGCGGCGGTCGCCGTCGATGCCACCCGCCTCGCGAAGCCGCTGCTCATACTCCATCAGCAGCTGTCGCTCGCGCTCGGCCCTATCGGCGAGCGCATCGATCTCGTGAAAGCGAGACCCGTATAGCTCGAGCAGGTTCGCGTGGTTGCTGGCGCCGCCCTGGCCAGCCGCGTAGTTGATGAACTGCCACATGTAGTTGATCAGCACTTCGGTGCGCGGCAATGCCAGCAGCGGTGCGAGCACTCTCGGCGAAATCAGCCCCTTGTAGCCCTTGGGGTCCACCAGCACGAAGGCGTAGTCGTCGCCGATCCAGCGCGCGATTTCGGCGACGTGTTCCTCGAAGCGCCAGGGTTTCGCCTCCGCCTTGACGCGATGCGACTTGCACGATCGAGCGAATGTGTCCAACCGGTCGTAGGAGTCCGAATCAGCCTCGATCCACAGCAGTCGAATGTCCCGTACCTTCCCCAGCTTGCGCAACTGCTCGCTAGCCGTCGTCGATACGCGCCAAGCCAGGCCGAACGATGTATCTCCGTGCCCCTCGTCGGCGGATTGCCACGGGCCCGCAAAGGCATCGACGCAGGCTAGTCGGCCTTGCGAGTGCCCGAGGATCATCAGAAAACGCTCGAGGTAGGTCGTCAGCAAGTGATGCTTGACGCGGGCGTGCTCGCGACCGCGATACGCGTCAGTATCGGCCGAGTCCGATCGTCCCTTGTTGATGGCGGCTATGTGGATCTCCCATGGGCCATTTCTACGGGAAACGGCTGAATCCACGAAAGCATGCCACTGCTTGCAGCCAAGCTCCAGCCGGACGCCCCATGCTGTTCTGGGCCTAGTTCTGACGGCAAGCGGTGCGCCTGGTTTGGCAAACGCTAGACCGCGTCTACCGGCGGATAGATTCTGTAGTCTGCAAGGGCGCATGGACAGGCAAAAACAAACGCGAGACTCAATCGCGCCCGCGTGAACGCAACATAGTACTTAGGAAAACTCTGAACAAGTCCCCCGTCATCCGGTAGAATTAGCCGTCCAAAACACCAAGGCTATCCTGATGACGCAGATGAGCTTTTCCGATGCCGAGTATGCCGGCAAGCGCAAGCGAACGCGACGGGAGGTCTTTCTGGCGGAGATGGAGCAGGTGGTGCCGTGGGATGCGTTGCTGGCGCTGATCGAGCCGGTGTATCCGAAGGCCGGCAAGGGTCGCCGGCCTTATCCGATCCAGACAATGCTGCGCATCCACCTGATGCAGAACTGGTTCGGCTACAGCGACCCGGCGATGGAAGAGGCGCTGTACGAAGTGGCGCCGCTGCGCCGCTTTGCCGGCTTGTCCCTGGCGCGCGGCAGTGTGCCGGACGAGACCACGATCCTGAACTTCCGGCGTTTGCTCGAAACGCACGCTCTGGCAGGGAGAATGCTGGCGACGATTAACAGCTACTTGACCGACAGAGGCTTGCTGCTGCGTCAAGGTACGATCGTCGACGCGACCATCATTCACGCGCCGTCCTCAACCAAGAATGCGGCCAAGGCGCGCGACCCGGACATGCACCAGACCAAGAAGGGCCAGCAATGGTACTTCGGCATGAAGGCGCACATCGGAGTGGATGTGGAATCGGGGCTGGTGCATACCGTCACTACAACTGCAGCCAATGTCGCCGATGTCGCGCAAGTGGCCAAGCTGCTGCATGGAAAGGAGAAAACGGTCCATGCCGATGCAGGTTACATCGGCGCCGAGAAGCGGGCGTCCAAGCGCGGGCGCCGCTGGCACATCGCGGCCAAGCGCGGCCCGATCCAGGCGATGCCCGAGAGCGAGTTCAAGGAGGCCACCAAAGAACTGGAATACATCAAAGCCGCGATACGCGCCCGCGTCGAACATCCGTTTCGGGTCATCAAACGCCAGTTCGGGTATCAGAAAGTCCGCTTCAAGGGTCTGGCCAAGAACACCGCCCAGGTCCTGACGCTATTCGCGCTGTCCAATCTGTGGCTGATGCGACGAAAATTGCTGGCTCCTGCAGGCGAGGTATGTCCGTGATCCGGGCAATGCGCTGTGCAAGGAGCCAAAAGCGCCGGTGCGCAGCAACAGATGCCTCGACTATGCCCAAATCTTGACTCAACCACCGAGCATTTTCGCGAACGTCTGGATGTCCATTTGCAAATGACTTGTTCAGACTTTCCTTAGCGGGTGAAGAGATCCGTGCGGGATCCCCTGATAGCAGGAACCGGGTTAGTGGACCGTTCGGGAATATCAGGACGCGAGCATAGGTCCGTCCCTTGGATTCGCCGAAGTTGACTGCGGGCAGGCCGCCGCAGTTTTCGTTGCGGTCGTAGCGCAGCACTCTCGGCGAGAACTCGCGCACGTAACGATCCACTGCATCAGGAGAAACGACGAAGATGCCATCGTGCCCACTTGCGGCGTCGTTGCCAGATTGGGTGCGAGGCATGTCAGGATACAGCGAGTCCGCCAGATCGCACAGGGACTGCATGCAGCGCCAGCTCATCGTTTGGTGGTCTATTCTGCACAGGTCGCGTTGTTGCCAGCGCTCGAAGAGCCGGAGCATGTTCGTGCCGCGAAACTGTCCGTTCCGCGCAGCATGGTTGGTGGAGTAGGTTGCCTGGCGGGTATCGCCAACGAGAGTGGTTTCCACGTGAGTCGTCAACAGGCGCTCGAGCAGGTCCAGGTCGTAGCCCGCCAGGTCCTGCACCTCGTCGATATAGATTTCATCGAACACGTCGGCCAGACGCGCCATCACCTGACCTTGCGTCAGGTCGTCACAGCAAACGGCGAATTCCGAGGCGCGGTCGGAAAGGATGTTGTGGCCAGCCAAGTAGTACCGGCGCACCTGCGCACGCGGAATGCGGTTGTTGGTCCGGCCACTGACGAACTGGATGGACTCGATCCGCGGCTCGGCGATGAGGGCCGCTTGGTAGGGTCGGATGCATTCGCGAAGGAGAAAGCTGTACCAGCTGTAGAGCGCAACATTTGCAGGTACCGTGCCGGCGCTTGACTCGAAGGATTGACCGGCAGGCTTCGGGCGCTCACGCCATTGTTGGCGAAGGAGTACCAGCGCACGGTGTAGAACTCGACGGGAAGCGATCCGGCCTTCTGATGTTGCTGGAGGTAGCTGTCGAATTCCTCCCTGTAGTCATCGTTGAGCTCGACTAGCAGCCTGATGCCGGCGGTATCAGCAGCCAGTGAATTGTTTGTTCCGCGCAGCGCGGCGAAACCGGGATCGTTGCCGAGATGCGCCTCGATCCGGATATGAGGCGGCGGGGTGTTGCGTCCTGCCTGGATCTCCGCCAAGTACTCTTGCACGGTGGGCTGATGGAACAGATAAGGGGTGATTTCATAGGCGATGTTTCGCCCATGTAGCTGCCCGGTCACCACCGCATGGATCGCTTCGAGCAGGGTGGACTTACCGACCTCGTTGTTCCCCACGACTAGGTTCATGTGCGGGTTGAGCGGAAGATCGAGTCGCCGGAATGATTTGAAGTTTTCGATGACGACGCGTTCGATAGGCATTGGCTTCCCCCTTCTTCGGGGTCCAGATTACCCCTTCCGACGGGTGTGCCAATAGCAGTCATCGTGGCCAGCAAAACACGGGGCAGCATCGACTTTCCTAATTCCCTGTCTCGATGTCCGCTCCTGGCCGGTAGCAGTCAGTCGCGAACAACGTCGACGGACCGGCAGCAACGCTCTCGGCTATTTCCGCTTAGCCAGGAACTCCAGCA
>CAVZIT010000009.1:0-5489 GCA_963775445.1 uncultured Gammaproteobacteria bacterium
CGGCATTGACGTATAGCAAAAACTTGAAACATATCTGCGGAAATCGGTAGCAATTTGCCATATCGCCCTTCGACCGTCGCCACAACAAGCGCATCAATCTTGAAATCTGCGAAGGCTAACGATGAAACGCGCAAGCGTTTTCGCGGCTACTCGGGTGCTCGTCCCGATGTCGTCCGACTGATTGAAGGGCATCCACGACGCGTGCTCGATGTGGGCTGCGGCGCAGGTATGACGGCTGCGTTGGTCGCCGAAAAGTGTCCCCATGCGGCGGTGATCGGGGTGGAACCCGATCCGGCGCTTGTGGCACTGGCGCGCGCACGCATGACGACGGTTATTCAGGGGAAAATTGATGACACGTCGGTACAAGCCGACTTGGCGCAGCGCGGGCCTTTCGAACTGATCATCTGTGCCGATGTCCTGGAACATCTCGTGGAGCCCGGGATCGTCCTTGCGAAGCTCGTTGCGACGCTTGCGCCTTCCGGTCGCATCATCACGAGTATTCCGAACATCAGGCATTTATCGACGTTCGTGAGCCTGGGCTTGCTTGGAACGTGGCCGGCGCGCAGCCGTGGCATACATGATCGGACTCATCTGCGTTTCTTCGCGCGTAAGGATTTGCTCGCGCTGGGTCGCAACGCCGGCTTGCGGCTGCTGCGAGAACGCCGCAATCTTCGCTTGATTGAGTCGGCTGCGTGGTCGATGGTTCCTGCAAAGGTGCTCGACTTCTGGCCGTTTCGAGCATTCCTGACGTTTCAGTATCTGCACCTTTGGCAACGCGCGTCGGATACCGATGCTTGACCGGACAAGGCGCATCTGGAAGCTATCGCTGGGTTATGGACTCGCCGCGGCGACCAATTTTTCGCGGCCCGACATCTTGGTCTGAACGCCGAAAACGTTCTGGATGCATTCGCGCGCCTGTCGCCGATTTCGCTATTGCTGTCCATGCTGGCCTTCACGTCGCAGATCATCATCAATTCCCTCGCCTTCGCGCAGCTCAATCAGGCGTTCGGCGTGTCGATCGATACGTCCATACTGGGCGCACCTGGGCTGCCACCCTGCTCGCAAAATACGTTCCCGGTGGCGTGTGGCATGTTGTTGGCCGCGGATTGTTGCTTGCACGATCCGGCGTTTCCGCACGCATCACAGCAAGCGTGGGCATCACCGAGCAGTGTCTGTCACTGGGATTGTGCGGTCTGATCTCAGTTGCGTTTCTTTGCTTCGCGCTCGACCTTCCCTGGTGGGCTTTCGCGCTGGTCGTCCTGGGCGCGATCGCCATGGTGGTGCTTCCGGCGCCCCTTCTTCGGTGGATGCATCAGTCAGTTCGGGCCGATCTTTATCGGCGCGCGTTGTTGGGCTATTTCGTCGGAATGATCCCGTACACCCTCGGTTACTTCGTGATCGTCGCACCTGATCTGCCCGTGCGGTTTGTCGGTGCGCTTTTTGCCGGTACGGTGGCCGGTGTGCTCGCCATCCTGGCGCCCGGCGGTCTTGGCATTCGGGAATCCGCGACCTCGTTGATCGCGCCGTCCGCGCAGCCCGCGCAACTGCTCGCCGGGTTGCTGGCTGCGCGCGCGTTGATCATCGTGGTGGAAATCTTGGTAAGCGTCGTGTGCATGCGACTGCTGCGTGCGCGGACCACTCGATGAAACTTTATGTCGGCGGCCTGGGCCTGCGCGGCGATGGTTATCCGAATTCTGCGCGTACCGTCCGGCTACTCGAACAACAGGCCGATATCGAAATCGTCCATTGTGAGCGCTGGCTTCCGGTCGATCTTCATCTGTGGAAGCTGGCGCGCATGCCGCGGTGGCGCGCGCTTCGCTGGCTGCTGGTTCTCGCCCTCGGCAACCTGCGCAGCCTGCTACGAGTCCGCGCCCGCGTGCGCAAGGAAGATGCTCCCGTATTCGTCCCGTATCCGGGGATGTTCTTCCTGTTCTGGTTGTCGCTGTTTCCGCGCGGCAGACGCATGCGCTGCATCGTCGACAGCTACATTTCGGTTTGGGATTCAATGGTCCGGGATCGGGCCGATGGCAACTCCCGATCCGTCGGTTCGCGGCTGCTCAAATGGTTCGAGGCGCGGGCGCTGCGGACAGCCGAAATGGTGCTGGTCGACACCGAGGCTAATCGTGACGACTTCATCGCGGAGTTTGGCCTCGATCCCGAACGCATTCGATCGATACCGCTCGCGATTGCAGAAGAACCATTCGTCGCGACTCGCGAACGCGCGAGGCAACCCAACTCACGTATTCGGGTTTTATTCGTCGGCACCCTGATTCCGTTGCACGGGATTTCGGTGTTGCTCGATGCATTCGCGCAACTCGCCAATGATCAGCGTTTCGAGTTTCGTCTGATCGGCAGCGGTCAGGAAGCCAATCACGTTTCGGAGTTCATTGCCGCATATCCTCGGCTTCGCTGGTCTGGGTACGCGAATGGTGCACGCTTGATCGGATCGCGGGCGAGATCGGCGATGCCGATATCTGCCTCGGTGTTTTCGGTGGCGAAGGCAAGGCGGCACGCGTGCTTCCATTCAAGCTGTACATGTATCTCGCCAGCGGCAAGGCGATAATCAGCCAGTCATCGTTGTCGACGCCGCAGGGCGTGCCGTCGCCCCCGATCGAAAGCGTCAGCGAACCGCTGGCGAAGGATCTGGCCGACGCTATCTTGCGCTTGGCTGCCGATCCGGATCGAAGGGATCGCATGGCTCGCGAGGTTGCCGCGTACTATCGGCGTTGGCTGGCCAACTCCTGTGTGATGCGCGATCGGCGCAACTTCCTTGACGGTCATATCGGATCGGCTGCAAACGACGAGTAGCCGTTCGTTCCGAGCAATGGATGCGAAGTCGAATTTGGACGCACGCAGCGACCAGGGTCATTCGAAGCCGGGATCATGCGCGGCGTCGCTGTAGCCGCGAAGCAGTTCCATCAGCTCGCCGGTGGATTTTCCGGTCGCGTGCGAACCGCGCAAGTTGTCGAAAGGTCGTTCGGCGGCGAATGGGCGGCATTCTATTCGGCACCAGCACAACTTCGCCGTTTGCGCCCAGGGCCACGTCGACCGCCGAACCCGGATGCAAGCCGAGATAATCGTGGATCTTCTTTGCGACTCGTCAGTTTTCGGCTGCGCTGTTCGCATTCTTCACTTGTTGCTCGAGGGCGGCAATCACGCTGTCGTAGATGCCGGCCTTGTTCAAGCGGGCCGCGATTTCGATGTGCTCGGCTGCTTTTTGCGGTTCGCCGATCGCGAGCGCAAGCTTGGTCATGTTGATCTGGAACAACGGGTTGGTCGGATCTTGCGCTGCCGCCGCAAGCGTCAGGCCAACCGCACTCTGGTTGTCATGTGCGATCTGGAATTGATAGTGCCCGTAGTCGTTGAGAATCATCGCGCGCATGGTCGGCAGGAAATGGGGATTGTCCAGTGACAAGGTCACCAGCAGTTTCATCTGCTTTGCGTCCAGTGAAATCGAGCCGGTGGTGGCGGCAGTGAGAACGACCAGAAATGGATTGATCTCTGCCCGGCGAACGGTCTTGACGCGCTGCGCCAGATCGGTGATCGCGGCGGGGTCCACGTGATGATCCTGCCTTGCATGCATCAGGATCAGGCTGGACGCGGTGTAGAGATCGGTGGGATCGAGCGCCTTGCCGCGCTCGAAGTAGGGAACGGCCTCGCGTTCGGCTTGACTGCGTTGATTGTCGGCGCGGCCCGAGAAAAGGATCTGACACCCCGCCTCGTACTGTGCGCGCGTGGAATCCGGGTGACTGCGCGCCTGCGCGATTGCGAGGCGCAGCGCGCTGCCCCAGGTGTTGGCGCGCACTGCTGTCAAGGCGCACAAGACCGCAATGCAGGCACAGGCGACCAACGATGCCCGGCGTCCATCGATGTGCGCCCGCAGCCACGGCCCGACCGTGCACACGACGCCGATCATCAGCCCGGCCATCGGTAAATAGTTGCGGTGCTCGAACACCAGTTCGAGCGGCAGGATGGTCGATTCCATCGCGTGTCCGATCAGGAACCACGCGACGCCGAATGCGAACGCCGGTGCGCGCCGGCGCCAATTCCATGCAGCGGCGACCAGCGAGATCAGGAACAGGATCGCAAAAAGCGTCGTGACCGGACTCAACAGACCGGTGGACGTCGCGATGTCGTCATGGAAGATGCCCATCCAGGACGGCACCGGCACGAATATCCACAACAGGTAATCGCAAAGAATGCGCGGCTCGCTGAGCAGCCGCTGCGCCAGCGTGAAATCGCGCCCCGCGTACCCATGCATCAGCCATTGCGGATGACTGATGATGAACGCCAGAAACAGCGCCACCGGCAACGCCAGTGTCGCCCAGAAAAAAACCTGGATCGTGCGGCGCTGCCGCAGCGATGGCGCTGCGAAGCGATAGCAGATCGCCTCGATCACGAATGCGTATGCCGTGATCAGCGCGCCGTTTTCCTTGCTGAAAACCGCGAGCAGACCGAACGCGAGAATGCCGGCGATGGATATGAACAGTCCGCGCTCGCCGCGCAGCACGCGCTCGCGGCCTTCCGCATAGCACAACAGCCCGGCGAGCATGAACAGCGTCGCCAGCAGGTTCATGCGCTGCACGATATAGACGACATTGCTGACATTGAGCGGATGCAGCAGCCAAAAGGCCGTGGCGACCAAGGCGAACGCAGTCGCGGCAACAGGTTGACCCTGCGCATCGGTTGGTTCGATCAGACGCGGCACCAGCCGCTTCGCCAGCGCATAGAGCAGGGCGCCGTTGAACAGGTGCAGTGCCAGATTGGTCAGCTTGAATGCGAGCGGCTCAGGCCGAACAGCGAGAAACTCACTCTGAACGAGAGCATGCTGAGCGGGCGTCGCAATATCCCGGCGTTGGACGATAGCGCGAGTGCGAGCCAGTGCAGGCTGGACCCTGTCGAGGTTACGCAGTGAGGGGTTGTCGACGATGCTGCCGTAGTCGTCGAACACGAATCCACCGAACAAGCCCGCGCAGATAGACAGCCACACAGGCCAGGAACAGCCCTCCCAACAGCAGCCTTTGGCGCGTGCTCGGAGTCGACAAGGAAAGACTGTCCCTATTCATCACGGACCTGGTTTCCGGACAGCAGCGCGCATCGTACACCGCGCAAAAAAAGACGCCGCCCACTGGCGGCGTCTTTGGTCACGCGAATTGCCCGTTCTTAGCGGCAGACACCCGGCAGGAATTTCTTCGGGATGCTCGACCCCGTGCAATCCCAACTAATCGGCTTGTCGGCGCCGGCCGCAGGAAACGTCGGATTCAATACGTATGTCTGGCCTTTTGCACCCGAAAGCGAGGCATCGTTAGAAGCGGTGACTGTGATAACGCCAGCAGCAACGTCGAGGCTCGCAACATACGGCGAAGTCGCATTGTTGCAACCCGCCGCGCTTATGCCGGCCGGCGGAATACCTTGCGATTGGAAGTACTCGACAACCGACGTCTTGCACGCGTCGCCGGCCGTAATCAGCTCGGTGACCTTCGAGCGGA
>CAVZIT010000010.1:0-24071 GCA_963775445.1 uncultured Gammaproteobacteria bacterium
CCCTCGTTCCGCTCACCACTTCGAACTAGGCGGGGAATTCGCCCAGACAGCGCAATTGTCGCAAGCGCCCTCGAAGCGATTCGCTTCGAGGGCGTATCGCCGATACGACGTGCGTGCCCGCGAATCGCAGCAGGAAAGATGAAGGGCCCGCTGCGTTTCCTGCAATCGAACGCGTTCGGAGCGATCCGTTACTCAACCCGGGAACGGCCCGTTGAACGTGCACGCGAACAGTTGACCACCTAGCGAAACAGGCTGACGTGAATACGACAGACATGAACAGGCAGGGCGACGTTTCGTTGGGCAGTACGCAGGCCGCACCGGCGCCCGCCCGCCGCTCAAATCGCGCAGTCGGCCTTTCGCGGACCAGCTCAAACCTGCTGCGGGAGGCAGGCATGGCGGTGGCTCGCAAGGACTTCCAGACTGCGACAAGGGCGCTCGAAAGTCTGCGCTCGCTTGCCCCCGAACATCCGGAAGTGCTGCGTCTGCGCGCCGTCGTCTGTCACGCAAACCAGCAACACGAGGAAGCGGCGGTTTTGCTTCGGCGAGCGCTGGCCCAATGGCCGGATGATGCGTTGGTCCTTGGCAACCTCGGCATCATGTTGAGCGAGCTCGGCGAGAAGGACGAGGCGGTCACGATGCTCCAGCGCGCCGCCGAGGCTGAACCGGGGCAGCCGGCAGCCTGGGTCAATCTCGGCAAGGCGCTCGATCTGGCTCTGCATTCCGATCAGGCGCAGATCGCGTTCGAGCGCGGCATCGAGGTTGATCCCAAGCACATTCCGGCGCAGGTTGGTCGCGCACGCATGATCCAGATCCTCGGCAATGTGGATCAGGCGGTCTCCATCTACCGCAGCATCATCGATGCAACGCCGGACGCGATAGAGGCCTGGACCGGTCTGGCGAATGTAAAGACTGCGCGGATGCGTGAAAAGGACGTCGTTTTGCTGGAATCACTGTGCGCGCGGTCGGATCTTGCGGACAAGGATCGGGCGGCCGTCGCCTTCTCGCTCGCCAAGGCGCTCGACGATCAGGGCCGTTGGCGCGAGGCGTTCGCGATCGTGGCAGCGGCGAACGCGACCAAACGGCGCGAGTTCCAGTGGGATGGCGCGGGTTTCGCGCGGCACGTGGAGGATGTGCTGAAGGCGCATGCCGGGCCGCTCACATGCGCCCCGGACCCCACGCAGGGGCGCGAAGTGGTGTTTGTCGTTTCGATGCCCCGTTCGGGTTCGACGCTGCTCGAGCAGATGCTCGCCGCGCACCCCGAAATAGAAGCGGCGAGTGAACTCAATGTGTTACCCGAAGTGCTGGACGAGGAAACACGCAATCGCCGGGTTACTTATCCGGACTGGGTGCGCAAGGCCACGCCGATGGAATGGCAGCGGCTCGGCCGTCGTTATCTCGAACGTACCGAGCGCTGGCAGGGACGTCGCGCGGTATTCACCGACAAGGGCCTCGGCAACTGGCGCTTCATCGGCAGCGCCCTGTGCATGTTGCCCGGGACGCGCTTCATCAACATTCGGCGCGACCCGGTCGAAACCTGCCTGTCGTGTTTTCGCCAGACCTTCGCGTCCGGCCAGCTTTTCACCTACGATCTCGATGAGGTTGCCGAGGCTTGGCGCGCGTACGACAAGGCGATGCGGGTGTGGCTCGAGCGGTATCCGGACCGGGTTTACGAAGTGGTTTACGAAGACCTCCTGGCCGACCCCGAGGCGGAGCTGACCAGGCTGCTTGCGTTCCTCGGTTTCGAGTTCGACCCGGCTTGTCTCGACTTCCACACGGTCGATCGTGCGGTTCGTACTGCCAGCGTCGCGCAGGTGCGCGAGCCGTTGCGCCGCAATACCGCGCGTGCGGATCGCTACGGCGATCTGCTTGCGCCTTTGCGACGCGCTCTCGGGGTGGCCGCCTGAGCGCAAGTGAGTTGCCTTGCGATCGTCGTTGCGGCCTGGTGCCTGCGCGCTGCACAGTCGCGGTTTTGATAAGCTTGCCGCTCCGTCCGACCCTTCCCCGATGATGAATCCAGCGACCGTGCCTCGGCGTGCGGCGGATCGTCCGGCAGGCGCAATCGCGCCAACCGACGCGAGCGCCCCACAGGATCTCGAGTCCCGTCTCGAGGGGCTCGGCGCGCGCGCCCGCAAGCAGCTTCGCGAGGCGCGGCGCCTCATCGATGCACGCCGTGGCGATGCCGCGGCAGCGGCGCTGGAGCAGGCGCGCGGGCAGGCGGAAAACCATCCGGAATTCCTGCGCCTGCTCGGCATCGCGCGGCATCTTGAAAAGCGTCATGCCGAAGCGGTTGCCTTGCTGCGTCGCGCTCTCGAGCTGCGGCCGCGAGACGCGGTGATCATGACCAATCTCGGCTTTGCGCTGCGCGGCAACGGCGACCTTCGTCCCGCACTCGTGGCGTTGCAGCAGGCCTGCGAACTCGATCCCAAATTGACCGCAGCGTGGCTCAACCTTGCGCGCACGCTGGCAATGGCCGCGCGCCCGCGAGAGGCAATCGAAGCCTACCAACGCGCGCTCGAATGCGAACCGGAACACATTGCTGCGCGCGTGGGTTATGCCGATGCGCTGCGTGTCCTCGGTCGGATCGAGGAGGCGGCTGCGGAGCTGCGTCGCGTGCTGGATCGCAACCCGGCTTCGGTGGGTGCCTGGAACAGCCTCGCGAGTTTGCGCACGCATGTGTTCACCGAGCAGGACGTCGTGGCGCTGGAGCGTTTGCGCGCCGATCCGCGCCTCTCGGAATCCGATCGCGTACGCGTCGGATTCGCGCTGGCCAAGGCGCTGGAGGACCAGCGCCGATATGACGAAGCCTTTGTCGTGCTGACCGCCGCAAACGCCATGCAGCGCCGTCGCGTGAAGTGGGACGCGCCGACCGCGACCCGCGTGATCGAGTCGATCATGAAGGCTTTCGAAATCCCACCGAAGGGCGCGAACGCCGCGAAGCTCGGCCACGAGACCTTGTTCATCGTCAGTCTGCCGCGCTCGGGGTCGAGCCTGGTGGAACAGATACTCGCGTCGCATCCGGATGTCACGGGCGCGGAAGAGCTGCCCGATCTTGGTGCGATTATCGAGCGGGAGTCGACGCGTCGCGAAAGCGAATTTCCCGCATGGGTCGGGGACGCCACTGCGGCGGACTGGCGTCGCCTGGGGCAGCAGTATCAGGAACGTACATCGCGCTGGCGCGCCGAGACGCCGCGTTTCACGGACAAGGGTTTGGCGAACTGGCAGATGATCGGTGCGGCGCTTGCGATGCTGCCGGCGGCACGTTTCATCAATGTGCGTCGCGATCCGCTGGAAACCGGGCTTGCCTGTTACCGCCAGTTCTTCCGCCGCGGGCAGGGCTTCACTTATGACCTGTTCGACATGGGCAACTACTGGCGCGATTACGATCGCTTGATGCGCTTCTGGCACGCGCGCTATCCGCATCGCATCCACGATATCGCCTACGAGGCGCTTATCGCCGAGCCGGAAGCTCAGATCCGCAGTCTGCTGGCGTTCTGCGAGCTGCCATTCGACGGGGCATGCCTGCGCTTTTACGAGACGCAACGCGACATCAACACGATCAGCGGCGCGCAAGTGCGCGAGCCGCTGCGCAACGACACGGCGCGCGCGCATCTCTATGGCGACTTGCTCGCACCGCTGCGCGTCGCTCTCGGCCGGACCGATGCGCATTGAGCAAACACGGGAGACCGCCCGCGGCGTGAGCATGAGCATTACGCCAACGCATGCTGGCGGCGTCCGGCTGATCGACGACGCATGGTCGACCACGACGCGTTGAGCGACGGGCGCGCGGCGAACGCCCCCGACGAGGTCCCGCCGACACGTGAGGCGGTGCGACCGGACCGTCTGGATGGACTCGATGCGGATGCCGCAGCGCGGTTGGTAAACGCTGCCGGGCTGCTGCACGCCCAGCGGCTCGCCGAGGCCGAGCGCGAACTCGACGCGGTGTTGAGCGTGGCGCCGGATCATGCCGAGGCGCTGCGGCTCAAGGCGCTTGCGCGCCAGCTGGACGGCGACACCAACGGGGCGGTCTTGCTGCTGCGGAGGGCAGTGCAACGACATCCGCGTGACGCACCGTTGCTCAACAACCTCGGCAGTGCGCTATTCGCGCAGCGGAATGCGCGCGCAGCGCTCGCCGCATGGCGAGGTGCCTGCGAGGCCGACCCGGGTTACGCGTCGGCCTGGTTCAATCAGGGATGTGTGCTGTTGCGGCGCACAGATTTCGAGGCGGCCGAGGCTGCACTCGCCCGCGCGATCGAAATCGATCCTGGGCATGCCGAGGCGCACAACGCGCGCGCCCGCGCACTGGCTGCGCTTGGCCGCGACGCCGAAGCCGCCGACGCCTATCGCCGTGCGATCGCGATCGATCCAGCGAGGGCGACGGCGTGGGCGGGACTCTCGGACCTTCCCGGGCACCGGTTCGATGACGGACAAATTGCTGCGCTGCGTGCCGCGCGACAGTCTTCCAATCCGGTCGCTCGCGAGCGTCTCGCTCTGGATCTTGCACTCGGCCGCGCGCTTGAGCAGCGCGGTGAATACCAAGAGGCATTCACGGCCATCGCGGCAGCAAACGCGGCACGCCGTGCGCTGCGCCCGGCATGGGATCGCGCGAAATTCTCGCAGCACATCGACGCCATCATGCGCGCCTTCGAGGAGTTTCCCACCCCGACCGACGTGCCTGCCCTCGGCGAGCGCACGATTTTCCTGGTCGGTCTGGCACGCGCTGATGCGGCGCCGGCCGAACGCGTGCTCTGTGCGCACGCGAAGGTGGCGCTGGTCGGCGAATCGCGGGACCTCGCCGAGGTGATCCGCGAGCAATCTGCGCTAAGCGGCAAGCCATTCCCGGAATGGGCGGTCGAAACCGCGCCGCATGACTGGGAGCGGCTTGGACGAATTTATCTCGAACGTCTCGGCGAGCAGGGCGACGCGGGCGATCAAAGCCAGCCGTTGTTTCGGGTCGACTCCACCATTTCCAACTGGCCGTTGCTTGGCGCCGTCCTCACCATGCTGCCAGCCGCGCGCGTGATTGACTGCCGCCGCGAAGCGCTGTCGGCTTGCTGGGATTGTCATGCGGATGTGTTCGCTCCCGCGAGCGGGGTGTGGGCCTGCGCGCTCGATGATCTTGGCGCGTATTGGCAGGATTACGACCGGCTGGCGTTGTTCTGGCGCGCGCGTTACGGTTCACGCATTCACACTGCCCGCCTGGAAGAGCTTGTCGCCGACCCGCGGCGCGCTGCGCGCTCGCTCATCGCCGCTTGCGGCCTGTCCCCGGATCCCGCATCCGTTCGCGCGGCTGCCGAAACGCGTGTGTCTCTGCGCGGGTCACTCGACGGGTACGGCGCCCGGCTGGATTCGCTGCGCCGCAGTCTCGGGCTGAAATGACGCGGACCCCTCGTGCAAGCGCGCGGCGCATGGATCGCGCACGGACCGATGGTTACGTGAGCCTGACGGCGGAGGCCTTGATCTGCCGAGGGTCTGTCCACGCCGTGCAGAAGGCACCCGGAACATGAAACATCGATCGCAGACTGCGAAAGACACGTCGGCGGTGCAGTTGCGAAGCGATTCGCGACCCCAACAGCTGCCACCCGGCGCGGCGCGCCTGGTCAACGAGGCGATCACTTGCCTCAGGCGACAGGACACAGCGGCAGCCGAACGCGCGCTTGTCGGTGCCGCGACCATCGCACCGGAACACCCGGAAATCCTGCGGCTGCAGGGATATTGTCTCAACCAGCAACGTCGCCACGCCGATGCAGTGGCGCCGTTGCGTCGCTCGCTCGAACAGCGGCCGGACGATCCGCAGACGCTGAACGACCTTGCCAGCGCGCTGTATGCGATCGGCGATCACGACGCGGCATTCGCGGCATGGCGTCGCGCCGTGGACGTTGCGCCGGGATTCCTCGCCGGGTGGTACAACCTGGGCAAGAATCTCAAGGCGCACGCGTGGACCGCCGAATCGGTTGCACCGCTCGAGCGCGCGCTCGATCTCGATCCGGCGCTGGATCCGGCGCGCCTGTTGCTTGGCGATGCGTTGACCATGCTTGGACGCACGGACGAGGCGGTTGAACAGTATCGCGAGCTGATTCGCCGGCAACCGGATTACGGGCTCGCGTGGTGGGGACTCGCCAACCTCAAGGTTGTGCGGTTCACCGATGCAGACCTTGCCCGGCTGTCGGCCTTGGTGCGCCGTCCGGACTTGGCGGAGGATCAACGCATCGCGGCGTATTTCGCGTTCGCCAAGGCGCTCGACGACGCGGATCGACCGGCGCAGGCATACGCGGCCTACCACGACGCCAACGCGCTGGCACGGCGCCGCTTCGCGTGGGATGCCGACGCGTTCGGCGCGTGGATAGACACGGTAGTGGAGGCGTTTGCGGTGCTGCCGCCCGAGACCAGCGACGGCGAACGCGGTCATGAGGTCATCTTCATTGTCGGCATGCCGCGCTCGGGCTCGACACTGACCGAACAGATACTCGCTGCGCACCCCGATGTGGAAGGCGCGAGCGAACTGCCGGACGTCGGCCTCGTGCTGGCCGAGGAATCGAATCGCCGTGGCCAGCCGTTTCCCGACTGGGTGCGCGAGATGGACGGCTCCGATTGGGAACGCCTCGGGCAGCGCTATCTCGATCGGACCGCGCGCTGGCGTGTCAGCAAGCCGCGCTTCACCGACAAGTTGCCGAACAACTGGATGTACCTTGGTGCGATCCGCCACATGTTGCCCGGCGCACGCATCGTCGAATGTCGGCGAGATCCGCTCGAAACGTGCTGGTCCTGCTTTCGCCAGTTGTTCTGGGATGGCCAGCAGTACAGTTACGATCCGGCGGATCTGACCGCCTGCTGGCACGCGTGTTCCGAGTCCATGCGGACATGGCGCGAACGCTACCCCGGGCGCATCCGCGAGCAGAGCTATGAGGCGCTGCTCGGCGACAGCGAATGCCAGATCCGTGCGTTGCTCGCGTTCTGCGACCTGCCGTTCCATTCGGATTGCCTGGCGTTCCAGTCGGGGCGACGCAGTGTACGAACCGCAAGTGCGGCGCAGGTGCGCCAGCCGTTACGCACCGGGACAGCACGCGCGCCACGTTATGGCGCATTGCTCGACGGTTGGCGTGCGGCATTGGATACTTATGAAAATAGCTAATTCGGGATCGGCGCGGGGCGATGCGCAGGCTTGTTGAAGAGCGTGCTTTGCGTGCCGAAATACCTCTTCCGCCTGCCGGAACAAGGACAGCGCGCAGCATGCGCAGAACACGCGAAGTCCGAGCGCTTGGCACGAACGCTTGATCGTTGTTTGCTATCGGTCCCGTGGAGCGGCCTGCGGGCCCGTTCAGGTGGGATGCCGCAACGCAATAACACGGGGCTCACGAAGGCCCCAGCGTCGCTGAATCGGAGTCGCCAGAACATCTAAACCAGCGATGGATCGACGGGGCCGCACCAGCCTGCGAATCCGACTGCGGATGCGGCTTCGCACCATTGCGATATCGGTTGTTGCCAAGCAATAATCGGTCTGCTATTTTCGACGCGCACAGAACCGCTGTTGTCGTGTTCCACAACCCAAATGGGGAGTTGCAAGCTCATGCGCAAAAGTACGATCGCTGTAAGCATCACCGCGGCCCTGGCGGCGCAAGCCCTGATGACCGCCGACGCGGCAAGCACCACCCATCACGCGCGGCCGCAATTGTCGGGTCCCGCCAAGTCCACCGCCCACTTCCGTCAGCCGCTCGGCTCGAGCGTGCTCTACGATCAGACGACTTCCAGTTACGGCGCCGGCATCATCAGCCAGAATTTCACTTCGACCACGGCCGACACCTACAATGCCGCGGTTGCCGATGATTTCGTCGTAACCGACGCAGCGGGCTGGACCGTAAACCAGGTCAATTTTGCGGGTATCTACTTCAACGGGTCGGGTCCTGCCGATTCGTTCGATATCGCGATCTATGCGGACAACGGCGGCTTTCCGGCCGCGGCTCCGACATGCACCTATACGGGCCTCAGCTATACGGCATCTGGCAGCGCATTCTCGGTACCCCTGAGTTCGGGTTGTTCGCTGGACCAGGGCACCTACTGGTTGTCGGTCGTAGCCAACATGAGTTTCAGCGCGGGTGGCGAATTCGGCTGGGATACGTTCGAGCCGGCCACGGTACCCGGAGAGGCCGCCGAGTTCCAGAATCCGAGTGATTTCTTCGGCACCGGCTGCACCACCTGGACCAATATCCAGACGTGCATCACGGCGGCGAGTTCGTCCGCGGGCCTTCAGATCATCGGCGCGGTGGGCGGCGGCGGCGGTCCGGGCATCGATCTGACCGTCGGCCTTGCGCTCGACAACGGCGATCCGAACCAGTGCGGCACGGCAACCTCGCTCGATGTCACGCAAGGGGATTCGGTCAACTTCTGCTACACCGTGACCAACAATTCGATGACGACGCTCAACTACCAAAGCCTGAGCGATGACGTCGACGGTCCGATCTTCCAGAACGTCAACATCGTGATTGCGCCGGGCGACACCTATCAGTACAACCGCATCGTGACGGCGACGGCAACCGAATCGCCCAATTCGACCTGGACCGCCAGCGACGCCTTGCCAGGCTATACGCCAACGAATGGCGATGCGTCCGGTTTCGTCGACATTTCGGCCACCGGCACCGCGCTCGCTCTGGGCGACGATTCGTCGGCCAATGTCACGATGCCGTTCTCGTTCAACTTCTACGGCGTCACGTCGAACGCGTTGTGCATCAACAACAACGGCTTCGCGCTGTTCGACGCGACCGCCGCATGCACGGGTTTCTTCGGCAATACCTCGTTCCCGGCTGCGTTCACGTCGCCGGCGTTTTTCCCGTTCTGGGATGACCTGTATACCGGACCCGGCAATGTCTGGGCCGGCACCGATCCGGGCGACGCCAACCGGTATATCGTGCAGTGGACACGCACCCACTTCCTCGACTCCAGTCCCGCCGACACCGTCAATTTCGAGCTGGTGCTCGATTCGACCACCGGCCATATCCAGTTCGTCTATCCGGATACCACGTTCGGTGGGTCCGAGTCGTCCAACGACAATGGTGCCAGCGCCACGGTCGGCCTGCAGTACGATTCGTCGTTGTTCAACGAATTCTCGGTGAGCACCGCCGACATTCCGGACAACTTCTCGATCGACTGGGCCGCCTCGACGCCGACGACCTACTCGGATTCGGCACAGGTGACGCTCAATGTCGGTGCGCCGGTCATCTCGGTGAGCCCGGCCTCGCTGTCCGCCAGTGCGGCCGCGGGTTCGACGACCACCGAAACGCTGACGATCGGCAACAGCGGCGATCGCGATCTCAACTGGAACCTCGACGAGGCGCCGGGTGGAGCGGAAGCGCACTTCCCGGTGGTCTCGCCGATCACGTTCCCGTATGGCGATCCGAGCTTGAGCAGCACCAAACCGGCCCCGCGGAGCAAGAAGGCAGACGCCGGCGATTCCACGCGGCGGCATTCGCCGAACGGGACGGTCGACCCGGCCTATGGCGCGACGTTCACGGCAAGCGGTTACTTCTACAACGAAATGCCGGATCTCAACGATCCGGGTACCCTGAACCAGATCGCCCCGGGTGATCTGTGGTTCGCCGGCGCGTTCGTCGAAAACAACTTCAACCAGGAATATGTGATCAACTTCCCTGGCAACCAGTTGCTCGCGGTCAGCACGGCCACCGGTGCGTCGCAGACCATCGGTCCGGTGACGGGTATTGCGAACATCTCCAATTGGGGCGGCATGGCCTGGGATTCGACTACTGACACGACCTATGCGATCGGCTACGACACGGGTGGTGTGGCGCATCTGGGCACGATCGATCTGGGCACTGGTGTGGTGACCGAAGTCGGAACCGTTGCCGGTTTGCCGATCGACATCGCGATCGATCCGCAGGGCAACATGTACGGCGTCGACATCATTGGCGACACCACAATTGCGATCGACAAGACCAACGGCAATTCGCAAGTGATCGGCTCGATCGGCTTCAACGCGAACTACGCCGAGGGTCTCGACTTCGACGCCGGCACTGGTGTGCTGTACTTCGCCGGCTACGACGCCAGCTCGGGCGTCGGCAGCCTGTACACTATCGACACCACCAGTGGCTTGGCCACGCCGGTCGGTCCGATCGGCGCAGGCGCCGAAATGGATGCATTCGCGATTGCGGTCGCGAGTGGACCGTGCAGCTCGCCGGCGGATGTGCCGTGGCTGTCGGAAAGCCCGACCAGCGGAACCACCGCCCCGGGCGGTTCCGACCCCGTGACCGTCACGTTCGATGCAACCTCGCTGTCGGACGGCACGTACAATGCGAACATCTGCGTGCACAGCGACGACCCGAACAACGGCACCGTGACGGTGCCCGTCCAGTTCACGGTCGGTACGGGTAACGACATCATCTTCCAGAACGGTTTCGACATGTAGCTTTCACTGGATATCAAGGAAAAATTGCGCCGCCCTTCGGGGCGGCGTTTTTTTTTGCTCGCGCAATCCTCCCGCAGCATGGATTGGATGGCATTCGCTACCGTTGTGACGCGGTCTCCTCACCGTTTACCTGAGCGTAGCGATCCACTTCGTCGTTTCCCTCGGCCGCAGCCTCCCGCTCACCATTCAGCGTGTGCCGTGCGTCGTGCGCAGGGAATCCCCTTCACCGCTCACCCTGAGCCGGAGGAAGAGGTCGGTGTATCGAGAAGGGGCGTGGTTTCCGTGCGGGGGCACTTCGACTTCGCTCGCTTGCGCGAGCTACGCTCAGCGCGAACGGTGAGATGAACGGCTGGGTAAATGGTTAGGTAAATGTTCCATCACGGGTTGCGGGCGGTTCGAAGGTCTACGGCTGCGAGGCAGCGAGCGCCTCGCGCAATGGATCAAGCAGGGAACCATAGTTGGCCGTGCACGCGGTGTCGTTGCGCAACGGCTGGCGCACCTGAGCCGCGCTGAGCGTGCGCACCGCACGTTCGGTGCGATGGAAGTCCAGGCATCGCGCGTCGAATGGCAATTGGCAGAACTCGAGCAGTGCGCGAATCTCCGCTTGGGGATTTTCGACCAGTGCCTCGTAGTCCTGCCGGCGTATCCTTGTCGCGAACCGGCGCTGCCAGTATTCCATGGCGCGCGTGTAATCGTGCCAATAGGCCGCCAGGTCGGCGAACGCGTAGGCGAACTGAAGGCGCCCCGGAGCGAAGCGCTGCTTGTAGCATGACCAAAGCGTTTCCAATGCGTCGCGCCGACAATCGATCACGCGCGCCTCGGGCAACATCGACAGTGCCGCGCCGACCAGCAGCCAGTTGTCCGGCATCTTGTCGGTGAAGCGTGGGCGCCGGTTGCGCCAGCGCGCGGTGCGTTCGAGATAACGCTGGCCGAGGCGCTGCCAGTCCTGGGCGGTCGCGGTCGCAACCCAAGCCGGGAACAACTGGCCGCGCCGGCGTGATTCCTCCGCCAGCACTTCGGGAAGATCAGGTAATTCGCTGGCCCCTTCGACCAGCGGATGGCTGGAAAGAATCTGCTCGAAAAGCGTCGAGCCCGAACGCGGCAGACCGACCAGAAAAATGACTTCGCTGCCAAAATCAGCGGAGCCGTCTCGAATGTCGCGATCGAACGCGCCGGTTACTGCATCGACCTTGCGGCTGAATGCGTGGGCGTCCCATGGATACAGGCGGCGCATCGTGGCGTTGGCATTCCCGAGCACGCGCAAAGCCTGCTCGAACTCGCCGCGCCGCTCGAACAACTGGCCGCGCGCAAAATCGAGTGTCATGCGATCGGCCTCGCTCAGGGTCGCGTCTGCGTCCAGTGCGTCGATGCGACCGATTTCGACCGGTTCGAGTTCGATTGTCTTGAGATTGATCAAGCCGACCCATGCACCGACGGCGCGCGAATCGACCGCGAGGGCAGCGCGAAACTGTCTGGCCGCCTCATCGATTCGACCCAGCGATTTGAGTACGCCCCCATGGAGGATGCGCGCTGCCGCGTTCCGCGGCGCCAGCGTGCAGGCGTGTTCCAGTGCCGCGTCGGCTTTTTCGGGCCATCCCTGATGATCGAGCAGTTTGCCGAGGTTGAACCAGGCTGCGGGCGTCTGCGGCGCACACTCGCAGGCGCGCTGCAAAGTCTCAACAGCGCGTTCGATATCGCCGCGATCGGCGAGCGCGCTGCCGAGATTGGTCAGAATCAGGGAGTCGTCGGGCCACTGTTCCAGGGCGGATCGGAATGTGGCGATCGCCTCATCGAGTTGCCCGCTTCGATATTGCAGCACGCCGTGCAACCGCATGACCTCGGGCTGCGTTGGCGCGAGCGCCAGAAGACCGGCCATTGCGCGTGCAGCCTGGTCGAGCTGGCGCGCATCGAGGGCGGTAGCGGCCTGTCGCAACATTTTTACCGCGACCGGCGACAATCCCGCGATGCGCTCGGCCGGTCGCACGCGTTGGCGCGGGGGAGCATGGTTGGAAGCGTTCGAATGATCCATCAGCGCTAGCGTCGGTGATACCCGGTTGGTCGCCTCGGCGGTCGTCCCGGCGATTTTGCGGAGTCGTTGTGTGATCGGCGAACCGCCCAGATCGATGATTCGAGTTGCAGCCGTTCCGTGCCTGACATCGCAGCGTCCCGCTGAAACGATACCAGAGCCGAACTGGCCCGCGATGTTCAATATCCGATGGAGCGCCTGCAACCTGTCAGGTTGTTGGGCCGGTCGACTCCGCAAAATGCCAAAGTGCGCTTGGCGGATGGCATTCTCCGTGCTGCACTGCTGACGAGGCTTCGGCGACTTCGACGGATCCGCCGCCGGCGCTTGCTCTAAGGCCCTATGGCGCGACGCCGAGGGCCTTGCGCAGCGGATCGAGCAGATCGCCGAAGTGTGCCGCGCGCGCGGTATCATTGCGCAGCGGTTGACGTACCTGCGCCGCGCTGGCGGTGCGTACCGGCCGTTGACTGCGATGGAACTCTAGACAGACCGGATCGAACGGCAAACCGCAGGCTTCGAGCAGGCGCGCACGCTGCGCTTCCGGATCGGCCAGCAGCGCCTCGTACACTTGCCGATAGATGCGCTCCGGCCAAAGCGCGTGCCAGTGTTGCATCAGTCGCCGGTAATCGTGCCAGTAGGCGGCCATCGCATCGAGATCGTAGCTGAAACCCTGGCCGTGGCCGAACCATTGCCGGTAGCACGAGAGGCAGGTTTCGACAGGATCGCGCCGGCAATCGATGAAGTGTGCGCCGGGCAACATCAGCGCGGCAGCGCCGAGGTATTGCCAGTTCGATAACGCCTTGTCGGTGAAGCGCGGCTGCATCTGCCGCCAGCGCTGCGTGCGTTCGAGATATGCGCGACCGAGACGTTGCCAGTCGGCGTCGGTCGCGTCGGCCGACCCATTGCGGAAACGGGCAATCACGGCGCTCGGATTCGGCGTCGATGATGATCGCCAGGTCGCCCAGCTCGCCAGCGCCTTCGACCTCGGGATGCGCGGAAATGATCTGTTCGGTCAGCGTGGATCCTGAGCGTGGCAGACTGACAATGAAAATAACCTCGCCGCCACGTGCGTTGCGTCCTTTGAGTCGAGCGCTCGGGAAATGCCGCGGCGATCGCATCGATAGTGCGCGAGAATTCGCTGACGTCCCATGGAACACTGCGCGCGCGCGCAGCATTAGCATCGACCAATGCAGCGAACGCTTCGGGATAGCGGCCCTGATCTTCCAGCGCCGTCGCCAGCGCGAAGCCGATCGACGCGCGATCCTCGTCGTCGACATCGAGCCGCGCGTAGCACCCTTCAAGTCGCAGGTTTCCTCGCACGCCAAGCTTGATCGTCTTGATGTTGATCAGGCCGAGCCAAGCATTGGCGCTGTCTGGCTGGCGGCGCAACGCATCGCGGTACTCATGGCAGTCGCATCGTCGATTCGACCGAGCGACCTGAGGGCGTTCCCATGGCCTACCCGTGCGGCCACGTGCCCAGGTGACAATTCCAACGTGTGCGCGAACGCATCGCAGGCTTCTTGCGCGTGCGCTTCGGCCTTGTAGGGTTTTCGCAAGGTTGTACCAGGTCGGCGGCAAGCGTCGGAGCCCGTTCGCAGGCTTCGCGGAATGCAGCGAGCGCGTGCGTTCGGGTCGCCGTTGCCGCGTAATGCGCTGCCGAGATTGTTCAGGATCAGCGGATCGCCCGGCCGATGCGGCAAGCGCGCGCCGCAACGTCTATCACGGCGTCCGCATGGCGCTCCGCCAGCAGATAACCGACGCCGAGCAACCGCAGCACCTCGGGGTGCTCCGGCGCGAGCGCGAGCGCGGAAACCAGCGCCTTGTCGGCGCTCGCCAGATCACGCTTGTCGATCGCCCGGCCGGCCGTTTCGAGCAGCTCCGCGGCGCGTCGCGAAAGACCGCTCATGCGGCCCTCGGTGATCAAGCCCTGCACGGGCGACGGTGATGTGCGGTTCATGCGATAGGGTGTGCGTGGCATCAATCGTGTAGCGAGAAGATTCTACCTTCCCGCAGCAACGACCCGCTCGCCAGCGTCCGGCGAGTCGGATTTGTCCGGGAGGGCTGTCCCTTTTCCCCTGGCGGAAGACGCTGCCGCAGGCGGATGAGGACGGGCCGGCCGGAGAAGGCTGCCCTTCGACTTCGCGCCTTCGGCGCTACGCTCAGGGTGAACGGTGTTGGGGGCGCTACGCTCAGGGTGAACGGTGTTGGGGGTGCTGCGCTCAGGGTGAACGGTGTTGGGGGTGCTACGCTCAGGGTGAACGGTGTTGGGGGCGCCACGCTCAGGGTGCGGTGTTGGTGCCACGCTCAGGGTGAACGGAATTTGGTGGATGTTCGCGCCTGCCGATATCTGCCGATCACACAGCGGCCTCGATGCGCTCGACCCGCCGGAAGCCGCGCGGCAGCAGGCTGCCCCGCGTCGCGCGGTTGCCACCATATGCAACCAGATCGGACCAGCGCAGGATCAGCTTGCGCGCACCTGCCCACAACGTGACCTCGCCGCGCTCCTCCGCGATCACCGCAATGCCGACCACGCGTTCTGCTCCGGCGAGCTTCGCCTTGGGTATCTCGATCAACTTGTTTCCCTTGCCGCCGTTGTCGAGTTCCGGCAATTCGGCGACCGAGAACATCAGCAAGTGCCCGGAATTGGTGGCGACGACAAGGCGATCGCGCGAGACATCGTCGATCGCCACCGGCGCCAGCACGCGCGCATTCCCGGCCAGGTTGACGAGCTGCTTTCCGGCTTTCTTGTTTGCCAGCATCGCCTCGAAGCCGATCACGAAACCGTAGCCATGATCCGATGCGATCGCGAGTTTCGTCGCGGGATCGGCGATGGCGAGCGCATCGACACGCGCGCCCGGCGCGAGCGCAAAACGCCCCGTCAGCGGTTCGCCATTGCCGCGTGCGGAGGGCAAGGTGTGGGCGAAGGCCGAGTAGCTGCGGCCGTTGGAATCGATGAACACGACCTGCTGCGTGGTACGTCCCTTTGCGGCACCCAGCAAGGCGTCTCCTTCACGATAGCTGAGCGACGCTGCGTCCACGTCGTGCCCCTTCGCCGCGCGCACCCAGCCCTTTTCCGAAAGCACCACCGTGATCGGCTCGCTCGGGACCAGGGCGGTCTCGCTGAGTGCCTGAGCCGTGGCGCGCTCCATCAGCGGCGAGCGACGCACGTCGCCGAATTTGCCGGCATCATGCTTGAGTTCATCCTTGATCAGTGTCTTGAGTCGTGCCTTCGAATTCAGCACGACCTGGATGCGCGCGCGCTCCTCCTCGAGCGCGTCCCGCTCGGCATCGAGCTTCATTTCCTCGAGTCGCGCCAGCTGGCGCAACTTGGTATCGAGGATGTAATCGGCTTGCGTCTCGCTGAGTTTGAAGCGCGCAATCAGTGCGGGTTTGGGCTGATCCTCCGTGCGCACGATGCGGATCACCTCATCGAGATTGAGATAAGCGATGCGCAATCCTTCGAGCAGATGCAGGCGTTGCTCGACCTTGCCGAGCCGATGTTCAAGGCGCCTGGTAACGGTGTCGGCGCGAAAGCGCAGCCATTCCCCGAGGATCTGCTTGAGGTTCTTGACCTGCGGTCGGCCATCCAGGCCAATCATGTTGAGATTGATGCGGTAGCTTTTCTCGAGATCGGTGGTTGCGAACAGGTGCTGCATCATCTCGTCGCAATCGACACGATTGGAACGCGGCATCAGGACCAGGCGCACCGGATTCTCGTGATCCGACTCGTCGCGCAGATCCTCGAGCATCGGCAGTTTCTTCGCACGCATCTGCGCGGCGATCTGCTCGATGATCTTCGACGGTGACACCTGGTATGGCAACGCCGTCAATACCACGTTGCCGCCGTCAATCGAATAGACGGCACGGCAGCGCACCGAACCGCTGCCGGTTGCGTACATGGCCGCGAGTTCTGCGGGCGGCGTGATGATTTCCGCTTCGGTCGGGAAATCCGGGCCACGCACGTGTTCGCACAGGCCGGCGATGCTGATTGAAGGCTCGTCCAATAACCGGATGCATGCGCTCGCGACTTCGCGCAGATTGTGCGGCGGGATGTCCGTCGCCATTCCGACTGCGATGCCGGTTGACCCGTTGAGCAGCACGTGCGGGACGCGTGCGGGCAGCCACGAGGGTTCCATCAGCGTGCCATCGAAGTTGGCGCGAAATTCGACCGTGCCGTGGCCGAGCTCGCTCAGCAGCAGTTCCGCGATCGGCGTGAGCCGCGATTCGGTATAGCGCATCGCCGCAAATGACTTCGGATCGTCGGTCGAACCGAAGTTGCCCTGGCCGTCGATGAGCGGGTATCGGTAAGAGAATGGCTGGGCCATGAGCACCATGGCCTCGTAACATGCCGAGTCGCCGTGCGGATGGAACTTGCCGATCACGTCACCAATCGTGCGCGCGGACTTCTTGGGCTTGGATGCCGCGTCGAGCCCGAGCTCGCTCATCGCGTAGACGATGCGCCGTTGCACCGGTTTGAGGCCGTCGCCTATGAACGGCAGCGCGCGCTCGAGCACGACATACATCGAATAATCGAGGTAGGCGCGTTCGGCGTATTGCTTGAGCGGGATTTGTTCGTAGTTGGTCTGGATATTCATCAGATTGATCCGGAAACGCGCGCAGCGGTGAGCGCAAGACCCGTCGGGCCGGTGCCGAACGTCCAAGTCGCTTTCACGCGCCCCGGATCGAGTCCGGGCAGCCTCCAGCGTAAAGCGCGCGCCGCCGAAGCACCTCGAAGTTCAAGGGTGGCGCGCCCACGTTTCGACTCCGCTTGCTTGTGCAAGCTACGCTCGGCACGAACGGGTATTTCTTGGCTGAGGTTCAACGCCAGTCGAGGGCCTATTGTGCCGGAATTGCGGGTCGCCATGTCCGAGCGCCGCGAGGCGCGAGTCACGCGCGGCGTCAACGCAGAACGGGCGGTTGCCCGCCCGTTCTGTTCATCACCCGTGAGGCTGCTTCGTCAGACGCGTCGCCGGTAGATGGTGACGGCTGCTAACAATGCGACCAGCAGGGTGAACAGGCCGGCCAAGTTCAGCGTCGGTGTTGCGATCGTGCCGGGTGGTGGGGGCGGCGGTGGCGGCCCGCCCCCGACGGTGAATCCATTGACCAGCGTAGCCGTCATGCCCCCGGCGGATTGTGTGCCGGTCACATTGCGTGGGCCTGGAACCGCGGACGCATCGATGACCAGCGTCGCCGTAGCGGTGTTTGCATCGACGATCGCAAGCTGGGTTACGTTGATGCCGCCACCGAAATCGAACGTGGTGCCCGCCATGAAACCGATGCCGCTGATCGTCACGTTGACATTGCTGCCGGGAGCACCGAAATTCGGATTGACTGCCGTGACATTGAATTGCGTAATCGCCGGAATCTCTCCGAACGAGGTGGCTGCCTGAATCACGCTGGCCCCGCCCGCCGCGAGCGTGCGGTTCCATTGCAGCGCGGCGCCGTTGTCTTCGCACGACGGGTCGACGATGTTGTCGAGCTGGGTCGCGCCGATTTCACCCCAGACGGTGTTGTAGCCGCGTGCCGAGTAGGCGTCGGCAGCGCTCAACGGAATCAGCAGGATTGTGTAGGTTGGCGGCGTGGCGCAATCCTGTCCGCCCGGGCTGACCGAGGTCGGCTCGAGAAATGGCACGCCGGCGTCGCTCGATGCGAGATAGATGTCGGCTCCGAGAAATATCTTGACGCTCTGTGCCGCACCACTGCCGTTGTTGAGCGTGAATATCTTGGTGAAATAGTTCTGGCCGTTGACATACAGAACCTGGAGGTTTGCGCTGAGCCCACTGGCACCGAGGGTGCCGCTGACGTCCACGCGAAACGGACTGGCTACCGTGCCGCCGCCGGTGACGCCGCTCAGGGACACCGGCGTGAACGCGGTATACGCACCAATGCTTCCGGTGGCGGTGCCTGCCGGGTGCTCCGCGAAATCCGGGGCGTACAAGGTTCCGGTGGTGCGCACGAACCAGCCCATGTCGGCGGTGTCGGTCGCACCCGAGGGATATATCTGGCCCGCCCCGGGGATCTGCGAATTGAAGATCTGGAACGAGGCATCGTCGCCGACGTGAATCTCCAGCGGGTTGCCCATGATCACGGTTACCTGCGGCGCGGCTGTCAGATGGGCCGGCGGGACCGGGGCCTTTGCCGCCACGCTGGACGACGACAGCAGAGCTGTACCGCACACGAATGCGGCGAACGCACACGCGAACTTGCCCATGATGACTCTCCGATGGAAGCGTTGTGCTCCAAGTCAAAGTATAGGTCTATAGAATGGACAGTCACAATGGCAGAGCGCTGCCTCATAACCTTCCGCGTGGCCGGCAAAAAGCATGCCGTCCCGGGCCCAACGTAAAGGCATGGCAAGGACCCGACAGGGGCCGCCGAAACGATCGTGCGCGAAGCGCGCGCACACACAGCCGTCGGGGATGCGGAACAGGGACGAAAACCGCGTTGCGCCCGCAGCTCAGCGCGGCGCAACGTAGCCGCCGGGCACCCCACGCGGACTCAGCACGATCTGCCAGAGCTGGTCGCGGCGCGTGCGGAAGACGGCGGCCGAGCCGGACAGGTAGAAACGCCACATGCGGCGGAAGCGCTCGCCGTATCTTTTTTGCAGTGTCGGCCATGCTGCTTCGAAATTGGCGCGCCAGGCCATTAGCGTCTTGTCGTAGTCGGCGCCGAAGTTGTGCCAGTCCTCGATCACGAACAGACCTTCGACGGCCGGCGTGATCTGCGAGGCGCCCGGCACCATCGAATTCGGGAAGATGTATTTCTCGATCCACGGATCGGGCCTGCTCGGCTCGTCATTGGTGCCGATGCAATGCAGCAACGACAAGCCGTCTTCCGCGACGCAGCGGCGGCACACCTCGAAATAGCTGCGGTAGTTCTTCCAGCCAACGTGTTCGAACATGCCGATCGAATAGACCGCGTCGAAGGTTTCGGTGATATCTCGATAGTCCTGGAGACGGATCTCGATTGGCAAGCCGCTGCACAATTCGCGCGCGTAGTGGGCTTGCTGTTCCGACACCGTGACGCCGACGCCGGACACGCCGTAGCGCTCGGCGGCGAACTTCAACGCCTCGCCCCAGCCGCAGCCGATGTCAAGCACGCGCATGCCGGATTTCAGGCGCAGCTTGCGGCAGACGAGATCGAGTTTGGCTTCCTGAGCGGCGTCGAGGTCACTGGCGTCCTTCCAGTAACCGCACGAATACACCAGGCGTCGCCCGAGCATCGACTCGAACAAATCATTGCCGAGGTCGTAATGGGCCTTGCCGATTTCCCAGGCGCGCTCGCCGCGTTGCAGGTTGATGAACCGGGCCTTGAGGTGCACCAGCAGCGTATCGAGATTACGCAAGTGGTCATCAAGATGGGCATCGAGCACGCGATAGAAAAAACCGTCCAGATCCTCGGCGTCCCACCAGCCATCCATATACGCTTCGCCGAGCGCCAGGGAACCGTGGGCGAATACCCTTGCGTACAAGCGCGGATCGTTTACCTTGATGTCGCTCGGTGCCGGACCGTCGATGCGCACGCCGGCATGTGAGAGCAACTCCTGCGTCTTGGCGCGCAGCGAGGTGGAGCGGTGCCGGTTCGAGGTCTTCGGCTTGGGAACCTGTGGCATCGATAGGTCGTTCATCGGGCAATCCTTGCATGGGTGCGCAACCGCCATAGCAATGGGCACGCGGCAAATTGCAGTATCAAGGCGGCGATCACGGCGTACAGCGGCCTGACGTCGTAGAGTATCCCAAGCAGCGTGCTGCCGAGAAACCAGGCAAGACCATAGATCGCGTTGAACACACCCATGACCGTGGCGCGTTTGTGCGCTGCGATACGTTGCGAGACAGCCGCACGCAGCAGCGAATCATGCGCGCCGAATCCGGCGCCCCATAATGCCATGCCGAGCACCGCGGCCCATGCACCTCCGAGAAAAACCAGTGGTGCGTACAATGCCGGCACGATCGTCGTCCACAGCAATACGCTCAAGCCGCGCCTGTCGAACAATTTGCCGAGTGCGAGCGCGGCGAGCCCGCCAGTGATCGCGCCGAGCGAATACAGCACGGGCACCAGCGCTCCCGGCAACACATGATCGCGGGTCAGATGAAACGCGATCAACGCGAAATCGGCGTAGCCCGCGGCGATCAGCGCCGTGGCTACCATGAAAACCTTCAGCTCGCGCAGTGCGCGTGCGTCGGAGACGTGGACCGCAGGGCTCGGGTCCAGATCATGCGGCTGGGGATAACGCATGCGCGCGATGACCAGCGTGATCAGCGCCGCGATCGCGGGCAGCAGCAGCCACGCGAAAGCATGGCGATAACCGCCATGCAGGAGCAACACGCCTGCTGCGATCAGCGGACCGAGTACGGCGCCGATCGAATCCAGGGCCTCGTGCAGGCCAAACGCCCAGCCCGCGCCGCCGATGCCTTTGGCCGCATGGCTCAGCATCGCGTCGCGCGCCGGCGTGCGCAGTGCCTTGCCGCTGCGTTCGAGAATGATCAGCGCCGCTGCGACCGGCCAGTTGCCGGCCAGCGCCAGCGCCGGTACGGCGAGCAGGTTGATCGCGTATCCCGCGATCGTGATCGTCCAGTACTTTCCCGTGCGATCGGCCAGCAGGCCGGTTCCGAGGCGCAACAGATAACCCAGCAGCTCGCCGGCGCCGGCGACCATCGCGACGATGGCTCCGGTTGCGCCGAGCGTACCGAGGAAAGGGCCCGTGATCGAGCGCGAACCTTCGTAGGTCATGTCCGCGAACAGGCTGACGACGCCAATCAGCACCACGAACCGAAGCGCGGTGCGCGCCGTCGGGCGCGAGGACTCGATATTCGTTCGCAAAGGGATTTCCAATGAGCGCGACCGACGCAGCTTTTCGCAATCGCGAGTCAGGGTCAATGCCGGCGGCAATCCGCGATTCAATCTGCCACGGCTACACTTGCTGGACCGACGTGTGCCGGGGACACGGGTCCGGCGGGCGAATCAGCCAAACATGCTCACCGAAAATCAGCAGCGCTATCTGCTCGCCTCGAGCTTGCGCCGGAAGATGCCGAGCAGATTCTGCGGTTGAGTGCCGGGATCAACACCGTCCTGCACCGAATCGGGAATTGCCTCGATGGCAGAGAGCCAGGCGAACTCGCCGCGCGGCTCGAGCGCCTGGTGCAGACGCACGATGAGGTTGCGTTGTCGCGGATGCTCGCACGCATCGGCGATCGACACGGCCTGGCGCTCATCTGATCGACACACCCGGGCTGGCAATGCTGGTGACTGCGGGTGGGGGCCGACGCTGGCGTATCTGCCACGCTGCGATCTCGGGGCCATGCTGACCGAGGGGGCGACACTGGTTCGCGACGATCTGGCCGTGGCGCGCCACGTGATCGAGGCTGGCAGTGAATTGATGGTCGTGCTCAGAGGCTCAGCCCGATTCGCCGGTTGCGCCGGTTGCGCCGAATTCGACCGGGAATTTGGCGTAGAAGATGGACAGTTTTTCCTGTGCGACCAGTTTGAGCAGGCGCTCGGCTTCCTCATGGCTGACCACGAAGTCGAGGCGCACGGTGAGATCCCCGGCGAGTTCGAAGAAATGCTGCTCATGTATCACACCGTGGCGGCCGAATCCGGCAATCGCCCGGAACGCGCTGCCGCCATGGATGCCCATCTTTTTCGCCTGATCGAGCAGCCATTCGTACAGCAGAATGCTGTGGTGACGCCGATTTTCGTGCATGAAAAATCGCAGGTACACGCCCTGCGTGCCGGTGTCGTTGGTCATGCCAAACTCCTCAGGATACTTTGCACGATGACGAAGCCGAGCAATGTCATCGCCAAGGTGCCGAACAGATGCAGGCCGATGGCGCCCAGCGCCCACGCATATTCGCGTCGCAAGAGCAGCGTGACAGTCTCTCCGGAAAACGTGGAGAATGTTGTGAGGCCGCCAAGAAAACCGGTCGTGATGAACAGGCGCAGCTCGGGCGAAAGAGCCTGGAACTGGGTAAACAGAGCCATCATGATGCCCATGATCAGCCCACCGAGCAGATTGGCCGCGAGGGTTCCGAGCGGGACCGTGGGAAACACCGGATTGAGCGTCAGCCCGAATCCATAACGCAGGCACGCGCCGAAAAAGGCGCCGGCGCCGGTGGCAAGAAAAGCAGTCGCACCCATGGCAATTCCTCGGCGTGGACGAGCAGGGGACCACACGCGCGCGCGAAGCTGTCGTCATTCGGCGACACCTACGCGCGCCGGAAGGCCCGGCGGGTAGGCATCATCAGCCTTGCGGCGGTTGTCACCAGCGCTTGGCCGTCCACGTGCAACGTGCCGGAAAAGTCGCGGGCGAGGGAGGGTTGCCATCTCCCATGAATATTCGGCGATGGTACCGTGAAGGCACCGGTCTTCGTCAAGCGGCAGGCAGCAAGCCATGTTGATTTGTCCTCAGCGCCATTTCCATCGCTTCGGTATTGCGCTTGCTTCCAACGCGGCGAAAGCGCAACGGCTGGAGTCGCGGGTGCAGCATGCAACCAAAACCTAGCTTCGCCTCCGCGTCTCCTGGCTGCCCCGTCCGATGACGTCGTCCCACGCGACGCATCTCGCGCGCCGGCGCCACGCCGGTCTTGCGATATTGCTCGGCGCATTGACGATGCTAGGTCCGTTCTCGATCGACACGATTTTCCCGGGCTTTCCGGATATCGCGCGTGCGTTCGCCGTTCCGCCGGCGGCGGTGCAGCAGACCATCAGCGTGTATCTGACTCTCTATGCGTTCATGAGCCTGTTGCACGGCCCACTGTCCGATGCCTGGGGGCGAAGGCCGGTGATCGTCGCCGGCCTGTTGTTGTATGCGCTGGCGTCGATCGGCGCGGCACTGGCGGGATCGCTGGGTGTCCTGCTGGTCTGGCGCGCGCTGCAGGGGGCGTGCGCAGGCGCCGGTATCGTGGTCAGTCGCGCGGTGGTGCGCGACCTCTACGATGGCGCCGAAGCACAGCGTTTGATGGCGCGCATGATGATGGTGTTCGGCATTGCGCCAGCGGTCGCGCCGATCGTCGGAGCGTGGTTGCTCGGGATCGATGGGTGGCGCGGAATTTTCTGGGCGCTCGCGTTGTTCGCGGTACTGCTCGCGGCGATCGTGCACTTGAATCTCGGCGAATCGCATGCGCGCGAGCGGCGAGTGTCGCTGAGCTTGTATCGGCTCGTCGGCACTTATCGGCGCATTGTCGCGGACGCGCCATTCTGGCCGCTGGCGATTTCCGGAACGGCGAACTTCTCCGCGCTTTTCCTGTACATCGTATCCGCGCCGGTATTCGTGCTCGATCTCCTCAAACGTTCGCGTCAGGGATTTCCCTGGCTGTTCGTGCCGATCATCGGCGGCATCATGTTCGGCTCATGGCTTTCCGGACGCATGGCCGAACGCTGGTCGGTGCGAGCGACCGTCAACATCGCCTATCTGTTGATGCTGATTGCCGCGCTCGCGAGTCTTGCCTTGTCGATTGCATGGACGCTGCCGCGCGTACCTTACTCGGTGATGCCGATGTTCATTCAAGGCACCGGCGTCGGGCTCGCGTTCCCGACATTGACACTGCTGCTCCTTGACCGGTTTCCCGCACAGCGCGGCGCCGCGTCGTCAATGCAGGCATTCGCCAGTCTGCTGTTCAATGCACTGCTTGCAGGGGCGAT
>CAVZIT010000011.1:0-29398 GCA_963775445.1 uncultured Gammaproteobacteria bacterium
CGCTCGTGCCGTTCACGACGTCCAACTAGCGCCGCCGCGCGTTCCCGATCAAGCCACGGACGCAACCAGACCCCTCTCCCGCGGGAGAGGGGTTCGGGCAGGGTTCGCGAATCGCAACAGGAGATCAGGTTGGCCAACGAGACCGCGATCAAGCCGCTTCCGCCGACGTACAGGAATCGCGCGACCGGACTGACGCGTGCCGGTACACGCTTGCTGCAGCAGGCAGGCGCCGCAGTCGACGCAAGCAGTTTCCGGCGGCGCTGCGTGCGCTCGGAGAGTTTGCATGCGCTCGCGCCGGAGCATCCGGAGGCGCTGCGTTTGCGCGCGGTCATCTGGCATGCAAACAAGCGTCCCGACAAGCGGAGCCGCTGTTGCAACGCGCGCTCGCGCAGTGGCCGGACGATTCGCTGATTCTCGGCAATCTCGGCATCATGCTGAGCGACCTTCGTCGGCGTCGACGACGCCCTCGCGGGCGCCGTTACGCCGAACTCGAACCCGCCCAGCCCGCCGCGTGGGTGAACCTGGGCAAGGCGTACGACATGGCGTTCGAGACCGGACCAGGCGCAGCGCGCGTTCGAACGGGCGCTGGAAATCGACCCGAAGCATGTTCCCGCCCTGGTCGGCCAGGCGCGCATGCTGCACACGCTCGGTCGTGTCGAGGAAGCCCGTGCCGCTCCGGCGCGTTCTCGCCGCGGCGCCCGATTCGGTTCAGGCCTGGGTGGGCCCTGGCCAACATCAAGACCAGTCGCCTGAGCGAAGATGACATTGCGCAGCTGCGAGGATTATGTGCGCGACGCGACATCTCCGATAAGGATCGGGGCGAACTCGCCTTCACGCTCGCCAAGGCGCTCGAGGATCACAAGCGGCATCGCGAAGCCTTTGCGATCCTCACCCAGGCCAACGCGCTGAAACGGCGCGAAATACAGTGGGACGGCGACGGATTCGTGCGGCACACGAGCGACGTGATCAACGGCTTCCGGGGCGAGTTGGCGCGCGCACCGGAACCGACGCTGGGCAACGACGTGGTCTTCGTCGTTTCGATCCCCGCTCCGGATCCACGTTGGTCGAACAGATGCTCGCTGCGCATCCCCAGATCGAGGGTGCGAGCGAACTCAATTACCTGCCCGAGGTGCTCGACCATGGAATCGGTCGATCTGCGGGTACCGTTTCCCCGGCTGGGTGCAGAAGGCGACGCCGGCGGACTGGGAGCGGCTCGGACGCCGTTATCTGGAACGCGCCGCGCGCTGGCGCGGGCGCCGGGCGGTGTTCACGGACAAGGGTCTCGGCAACTGGCGTTACCTCGGTGTTGCGTTGTCGATGTTGCCGGGTGCGCGCTTCGTCAACATCCGCCGTGATCCGGTGGAAACCTGCCTGTCGTGCTTCCGTCAAAGTTTCTCGATCGGTCAGGATTTCACCTCGACCTGGGGTGAGGTGGCCCAGGTCTGGCACGTTTACGATCGCTCGATGCGATTCTGGCGCAAGAAGTTTCCCGATCGCATCTACGAGGTCGTGTACGAGGATCTGCTCGCCGATCCTGAGAGCGAGCTTCGTAAACTTCTCGCCTTCTGCGGGTTCGAGTTCGATCCGGCCTGCCTCGATTTCAGGGCCTCGACCGGGCGGTTCGCACCGCCAGCGTGGCCAAGGTCCGCGAACCGCTGCGTCCGCGACACCGCGAAAGCGCACCTTTATGGCGACCTGCTGGCCCCTCTCAGGCGCGCGCTCGCGGTCGCCTGAGCGTGCGTCGGCAATCCAAAGCACATTGCCGAAAAATTCTGCTGTACTTTTTCGGTTCCTCGGCGTGGGCATGGCTCGCGAACGTCGCGCAGCGGATCGATCGCTTGCGTGATCGGTCCGCGCGGGTTCCGGGCGGTTTTGCTAGTGCGAGGCTTTCCCGTCAGCCCTGATTCCGCATGAATCCTGCCCCCGCATCGCGTGCCTGCCGGTGATTCCCCAGCGACTCGTGGGAGTGTTCCATCGGCCGGTTCAGCCGACGCTGCCACTCTCGACAGCCGTCTGGAGGGGCTCGGCGGCCCGTTCGAAACGCAGCTTGCGCGAGGCGCGGTGGCTGATCGATGCACGGCAGCCTGATCGGGCCGCCGAAGTCCTCGAGCGGGCGCGTGCGCATGCAGGCGGCCGATCACCCGGAGTTCCTGAGGTTGCTCGGCATCGTTCGCCACCTGCAAAAGCGCCACGCCGATGCGGTCGGATTGTTCAAGCGCGCGCTCGACGCGCGGCCTCGCGATGCGGTGATCATGACCAACCTCGGTTTCGCCTTGCGCGGAAACGGCGACATCGGTTCGGCCCTCGCCGCGTTGCAGCAGGCCTGCGAACTAGATCCGACGCTGACTGCCGGATGGCTCAATCTCGCCCGCACGCTCGCGATGAGCGGGCGTCCGCATGAGGCGGCCGAGGCTTACCAGCGCGCGCTCGAATGCGATCCAGACACATCGTTGCACGCGTCGGCCATGCCGATGCGCTGCGTGTCCTCGGTCGAGTCGACGAAGCCGTCGCCGAATTGCGCCATGTGCTGGCGCGGCACCCGGAAACCGTGGGCGCATGGAACAGCCTTGCGGCGTTGCGCACGCATCCCTTCAGCGCCCAGGACGCGGTCACTCTCGAGGCCCTCTACACGCGCCCGGGTTTGTCCGCGCCGGATCGGGTGCGCGCGGGATTCGCCTGGCCAAGGCGTTCGAGGACCAGGATCGCTACGATGAAGCATTCGTCACGCTGACCTCCGTCAACGGTTTGCAGCGACGTCGCGTGCGTTGGGATGCAGGACAGTCCAGCCGCATCGTCGAAGCGATCATCGCGGCCTTCGATACGCCGCCAAAGGGGGCGCAGGAAGCCAAGCTCGGCCACGAAACCATTTTCATCGTGAGCCTGCCGCGTTCGGGCTCGAGCCTGGTCGAGCAGATTCTCGCCTCCCATGCCGACATTGCGGGGGGCGGCGAACTGGGCGATCTGGGTGCCTGCATCGAGGAGGAATCGAAGCGCCGCGGCCATGAATTTCCGAGCTGGGTTTCCGCCGCCAGCCCGGCCGACTGGCAGCGTCTCGGATACCGCTATCGCGAACGCACGGCGCGCTGGCGCAAGCAGCATGCATATTTCACCGACAAGGGGCTGGCGAACTGGCAGATGCTCGGGGCCGCGCTCGCGATGTTGCCCGGTGCGCATATCGTCAATGTCCGGCGCGATCCGATCGAAACCTGCCTTTCGTGCTATCGCCAGTTGTTCCGTCGCGGTCAGGGTTTCGCATATGACATGTTCGACATGGGTGCGTACTGGCGCGACTACGATCGCCTGATGCGCTTCTGGCATGCGCGCTATCCGCATCGCATCCACGATCTGGTCTATGAAGACCTGCTGGCCGAACCGGAAACGCAGATTCGGGCGCTGCTCGCGTTCTGCAATGTGCGGTTCGATCCGGCCTGTCTGAAGCACCACGAAACGCCGCGCTCCGTATTTACCTCCAGCGCTGCGCAAGTGCGCGAACCGTTGCGCAGCGATACCGCACGCGCGGGCCATTACGGCGAATTGCTGGCGCCGTTGCGCCTCGCGCTGGGTCTGCCTGCCGACGCCGGGTGATCAACGAGGTGATGTCGACGGACCCGTTCTCGAACCGAGATGGCGAACAGGATCAGCACGCTTCGTCGAGATCCGGCCGGGTTTCCGGACTGGCGCCTGATGAGGCGGCGCGGCTCGAGGCCGCTGCGCGCCTGATTCGGGAATCCGCGTTTGCGCAAGCCGAGCGCGAGGTCGATGCGGTGCTGGCCGCCGCCCCGGGACACGCCGAGGCGCTGCGGCTCAAGGCACAGGCGCGGCAACTCGCCGGCCGCCCCACCCAAGCCATCACGATCCTGCGCGAGGCATTGCGGCAGCATCCGAGGGATGCGCCACTCAACAACAATCTCGGCAGCGCGCTGTACGCGGCTCGCGATCCGGCGGGTGCGCTCGCTGCATGGCGCCGCGCATGCGAACTGGACCCGGGATATGCGGCGGCCTGGTTCAACCAGGGCGCCGTGCTCGCGCGCCAGGGCGAATTCGAGACGGCGCAGGCGGCGTTCCAGCGTGCGATCGACGCCGAGCCCGGGCATCTCGAGGCGCGCATTGCCTATGCAAGAGCGTTGGCGATTCGGGGCCGCAGCGACGAGGCCGCCGGAGAATACCGCGAGGCGCTGCGAATCGACCCGGCCAGCGCATCGGCGTGGGCCGGAATCGCGGAATTGCACGACCAGTCGATCGACGAAGCGGAACTTGCGCTGCTGCGCCGGGCGCAAGCGAACCCCGAACTGGGCGATCGCGACAGCGTCTTGCTCGGGCTCGCCCTCGGCAGGGCGCTGGAACAGCGCGGTGATTACGAAGCTGCGTTTGTCGTGATCGAGAATGCCAATGCGCGCCGTCGAGCGCGTGCCCCGTGGGACCGCAGCGCATTTTCGCAACATATCGATGCGCTTGTCGGTGAGTTCTCGCAGCTCCCCGAAGGGGCCGACGAACGCATGCTCGGAGCGGACACGATTTTTCTCGTTGGGCTTCCGCATGCCGGAGCGACGTTGGTCAAACGCATGCTGGCGGCCCACCCTCGAGTTGCCTTGGTCGAGGAATCGTTCGATCTCGCCGGAGTCATCCGCGAGGAATCCGCACGGCGTGACGCAGGATTTCCCGAATGGGTGGGCTCGGCAACGCCGCAGGACTGGAGCCGACTGGGTCGCCGTTATCTCGAACGCGTCGGAGCCGGCGGCGAGCAAACCCGTCGGATCGATGCGACGTTGTCGAACTGGCCCCTGAGCGGCGCCGCGCTCGCCATGTTGCCGGCCGCGCGCGTCATCGATTGCCGCGGGGATGCGCTCGCGAGTTGCTGGACGTCCCATGCCGGTGCACTCACGCCGCCCAGCGCGGCATATGCCTACGGATTATCCGATCTTGGCGCGTACTGGCAGGACTATGATCGCCTGATGTTGTTCTGGGCCGCGCGCCACGCGCCGAGCATCCACACGTGCCGCATCGAGGCGATGGTGGCCGACCCGCGACACGGGATGCGCGATCTTTTGGCCGCGTGCGGGTTGCCATCGGACCCGGCTTGCCGCGACCCGCTGAACCGCCATGTTGCGTCTGCGCCCGGTTTGCTCGAAGGCTACGGCGTGAGGCTCGATGAATTGCGCCGCAGCCTCGGCCTCGCGTGAGATTTGCCGGGCGGCCCGCAACATGAAATCCGTTCCGACTCCATCGAGCGGCCATGTTGCGGCAGCGTCTCGCTGCGAATTTTCGCTTGCGCCCGCTGCAGCGCGGCTCGTCGCCGAAGCCGTCGACAGCTTGCGCCGGCGCGACACGACGGCGGCCGAGCGCGCGTTGATCGGCGCGGCGACGATCGCGCCCGAACATCCGGAAATTCTGCGCCTGCAGGGATTCTGTCTGAATCAGCAGGCGCACCATGCAGCCGCGATCGAACTGTTCGAGCGCTCGCTCGCGCTGCGTCCGGATGATCCGCAGACGCTCAACGATCATGCCAGCGCGCTTTATGCGATGGGCCAATACCCACGCGCGTTTGCGGCATGGCGGCGCGCCTGCGAAATCGCGCCGGCGTTCATGTCGGCATGGTTCAACCTGGGCAAGAATCTCAAGGCTCAAGCCTGGACCGAAGAGGCCGTCGCCCCGCTCGAGCGCGCATTGGAGATTGCTCCGAATCTCGATCAGGCAAAGCTTCTGCTGGGCGATGCGTTGGCAATGCTCGGCCGCATCGATGCAGCCGCCGAACGATATCGGGCGCTGGTGCGCCACAACCCCGATTCGGGGCTTGGCTGGTGGGGCCTGGCGAATCTCAAGACCTTCCGCTTCTCGCAGGACGACCTGGTCCGTTTGCGCGCATTGACCGGGCGACGCAGCCTCGGCATCGACGAGCGCATCGCCGCGCAATTCGCGCTGGCCAGGGCGCTGGATGACGGCGACTATCTGCAGGACGCGTATGCCGCCTATGTCGAAGCGAACAGGCTCGCGCGCGAGCGATTTGCATGGGACGCGCGCGGGTTCCGCAACTGGCTTTCCTCGGTGCGTGATGCGTTCGCCGCGCCGATGCCGACTTCAGTCGACGCGGATCTCGGCAACGAGGTCATCTTCATCGTCGGCATGCCGCGCTCGGGCTCGACACTCACCGAGCAGATTCTCGCCGCGCATTCCGAGGTCGAAGGCGCCAGCGAACTGCCGGATCTCGGCATCGTCATCGCCGAGGAATCGCGCCGGCTCGGCCGGCCGTTTCCCCAGTGGGTGCGTTCTGCGAGCGCTTTCGATTGGCATCGCCTCGGCGAGCGTTATCTCGAACGCACCTTGCGCTGGCGCCATCGAAAGCCGCGGTTCACCGACAAGTTGCCGAACAACTGGATGTTCGTCGGCGCAATCCGCGCGATGTTGCCCGGTGCGCGCATCGTCGAGTGCCGGCGCGATCCGCTGGAAACCTGTTTCTCCTGCTTTCGGCAACTTTTCTGGGACGGGCAGCAATTCAGCTACGAGATCGCGGATCTGGCCGGGTACCAAAACGCCTGCGCCGATGCAATGCAGGACTGGCGCGCTCTTCATCCGAGGCGCATCCACGTGCAGGATTACGAAACGCTGCTCGCCGATGCCGAATCCGGGTCTCGCGCGCTACTCGAATCCTCCGGTCTGCATTTCGAATCCGCCTGTCTCACGTACCACGAAACGGTGCGCAGCGTGCGCACGGCGAGCGCAGCACAAGTGCGCGAACCGATGCGGCGCGATACGGGCCGCGCAACGCGCTACGGGGAGCTTCTCGATCCGTTGCGCGCAGCGCTGCGCACGAGTGGCATCCTTGAATAATCAATCATGAGAATTATTTTCAAAGTATCCTTTTGCAATTCGGGCCGCGGACGCTGTCCAGGGGTCGCGAAGAGCGAGTAAATGCCCCTTCGGCGAGTCGCTGGCCGGGCCGGATGCGGCGGCGCAGCACCGAGGCTGAATAGGGTTGGCCCAGGCACGTCGCCGCAACTTGGAAACCGTCGAAACCGGTCTGAAATCGACGATACGGATCGGCCTTCAGACGGAGTCCGTGATGCGGCTTCGCAGCAATCGAATTTCGGTTATTGCCATGCCTTTGCGGGTCTGTTAGCTTTAGCCTGCAAAGCCCGATGTTGTCGTCTCTACTATCCGATTGGGGAGTTGTGAACTCATGCGCAAGACTACGATAGCTGTCAGCATCACCGCAGCCTTGGCGGCCCAGGCCGCTCTCACCGCGGATGCCGCGAATTCGAATCACCGCCAAGCCTTCACCAACAAGCATTCAACCGCCCATTTCCGTCAACCGCTGGGTTCGTCGGTGCTGTACGACCAGACGACGTCCAGTTACGGGGCCGGCATCGTCAGTCAGAATTTCACCTCGTCGACGTCATTGTCGGATACCTACAACGCCGCCGTGGCCGACGACTTCGTCGTGACCGACGCGTCGGGCTGGACGGTCAATCAGGTCAATGCCGCCGGTATATATTTCAACGGATCCGGCCCGGCCGATTCATTCGACGTCAATATCTATCCGGACAACGGCGGCTTCCCGGCCGCGGCACCGACGTGCAGCTACAGCGGTCTTGGCTACACCGAAGCCCCCGCCGGGGCGTTCTCGATACCGCTGAGTTCGGGCTGCTCGCTGGCCCAGGGCACGTATTGGGTGGCGGTCGCGGCGAACATGAGCTACTTCGCCGGTGGCGAGTTTGGCTGGGAGACATTCACGCCGGGCGCGGCGCCGGGCTCGGTCGCCGAATTCGAGAACCCACTTGATGGCCTGGCTACCGGCTGCACTACTTGGACCAATATCCAGACCTGCATCCCGGCCGCAGGCACCGCCACCGGCCTCCAGATCATCGGCGCGGTTGGCGGCGGCGGCGGTGGTATCGATCTGACCGTCGGCCTTGCGCTCGACAACGGTGATCCGAATCAGTGCGGCAGCGCGACCTCACTCGATGTCACGCAGGGCGATGCGGTCAACTTCTGCTACACCGTCACCAACAATTCGAGCACGACGCTCAACTATCAGAGCCTGAGCGACGACGTGGTCGGCGCGATCTTCCAGAACGTCAATCAGGTCATTGCACCGGGTGCGAGTTACCAGTACAACCGTATCGTGACGGCGACGATGAGCGAATCGCCGAACTCGACCTGGACCGCCAGCGATGCGCTGCCGGGCTACACACCGACCACGGGCGACTCCTCGGGCTTCGTCGACATCTCGGCCACGGGTACGGCGCTGGGGCTGACCGACGATGGCTCGGCCAACGTAACGATGCCGTTCTCGTTCAATTACTTCGGCGTCACCTCGAGCGACCTGTGCATCAACAACAACGGTTTCGCGCTGTTCGGCGATACCGGGTCTTGCAGTGGTTCCTTCGGCAACAGCTCGCTGCCGGGTAGCTTCTCGTTCCCCGCGCTGTTCCCGTTCTGGGACGATCTGTACATCGCCGGCAACGTCTGGGCAGGCACCGATCCGGGCGACGCCAACCGCTACATCGTGCAGTGGACGCGCTCGCACTTCTCCGACAGCTCGCCAGCCGATGAAATCAACTTCGAGCTGGTGCTCGATTCGACGACGGGCCACGTGCAGTTCGTTTACCCGGATACGACCTTCGGCGGCGTCGATGCGGCAGCCGATCACGGCGCGAGCGCGACGGTCGGCCTGCAGTACGATGCGAGCCTGTTCAACCAGTTCTCCGTCAGCACGGCCGATATTCCGGACGACTTCTCGATCGACTGGGCGGCATCCACGCCTACCAGCTATTCCGATTCGGCCCAGGTCACGCTGAATGTCGGTGCGCCGACGATCACGGTCGATCCGACCTCGCTGTCCGCAACCGCGGGCGTCGGTGCCACCACCACGCAGACGCTGACCATCGGCAATACCGGCGATCGCGACCTCAACTGGAACCTCGACGAGGCACCGGGCGGATCGCAGGCGCACTTCCCGGTCGTCTCGCCGATCACGTTCCCGTATGGCGATCCGAGCCTCAGCAGCACGCGCCCGGCACCGCGCAGCAAGGTCGCGGGAGCCCGCGGCGCCACGCATCATGCGCCGAACGGGACGGGGCGGGCGATCCGGCATATGGCGCAACATTCACCTTCAGCGGCTACTTCTACAACGAAATGCCGGATCTGAGCGATCCAGCCACGCTGAACCAGATCGGCCCGGGAGATACGTGGTTTGCGGGCGACTTCATCAACAACGACTTCAACCAGGAATACGTGATCAACTTCCCGGGCAACCAGTTGCTCGCGGTCAGCACGGCGACTGGTGCCAGCCAGACCATCGGAACGGTCACCGGCGTCAGCGGCATCACCAACTGGGGAGGCTTGTCCTGGGATTCGACCAACAGCACGCTGTATGCGGTCGGGTACGATGCCAGTGCCACGACGCATCTGGCGACGATCGATCCGTCCACCGGCGTGGCGACCGAGATTGGAACCGTCGACGGTCTCGTGATCGACATCGCGGTCAATTCGCAGGGTCAGATGTACGGCGTCGACATCATCGGCGACACCCTGATCGCGATCGACAAGACCAGTGGCGCCTCGCAGGTGATCGGTTCGATCGGCTTCAATGCGAACTACGCCCAAGGGCTGGACTTCGATGACGGCAATGGTCACCTGTACTTGGCCGGCTACAATGCCAGCACGGGACTGGGCGGTCTCTACGACGTCGACCTGACGAACGGTGCGGCATCGTTGATCGGACCGATCGGCGGCGGCGACGAAATGGATGCGTTCGCGGTCGCGGTCGCAAGCGGTCCATGCGCGACGCCACAGGATATCCCGTGGCTGTCGGAAAGCCCGACCAGCGGCACCACCGCACCGGGCGGCTCCGACGACGTGACGGTCACGTTCGATGCGACCTCGCTCTCCGAAGGAACGTACGACGCGAACCTGTGCGTGCACAGCGACGATCCGAACAACCGGACCGTGACCGTGCCCGTCGAGTTCACAGTCGGTACGGGTAACGACATCATCTTCCAGAACGGTTTCGACCTGTAGCTTTCACTGGATATCAAGGAAAAATTGCGCCGCCCTTCGGGGCGGCGTTTTTTTTTGCTCGCGCAATCCTTCCGCAGCATGGATTGGATGGCATTCGCTACCGTTGTGACGCGGTCTCCTCACCGTTTACCTGAGCGTAGCGATCCACTTCGTCGTTTCCCTCGGCCGCAGCATCCCGTTCACCATTCAGCGTGTGGCGTGCGTCGTGCGCAGGGAATCCCCTTCACCGCTCACCCTGAGCCGGAGGAAGAGGTCGGTGTATCGAGAAGGGGCGTGGTTTCCGTGCGGGGGCACTTCGACTTCGCTCGCTTGCGCGAGCTACGCTCAGCGCGAACGGTGAGATGAACGGCTGGGTAAACGGCTAGGTAAATGTTCCATCACTGGTTGCCGGCGGTTCGAAGGTCTACGGCTGCGAGGCAGCGAGCGCCTCGCGCAATGGATCAAGCAGGGAACCATAGTTGGCCGTGCACGCGGTGTCGTTGCGCAACGGCTGGCGCACCTGAGCCGCGCTGAGCGTGCGCACCGCACGTTCGGTGCGATGGAAGTCCAGGCATCGCGCGTCGAATGGCAATTGGCAGAACTCGACCAGTGCGCGAATCTCCGCTTGGGGATTTTCGACCAGTGCCTCGTAGTCCTGCCGGCGTATCCTTGTCGCGAACCGGCGCTGCCAGTATTCCATGGCGCGCGTGTAATCGTGCCAATAGGCCGCCAGGTCGGCGAACGCGTAGGCGAACTGAAGGCGCCCCGGAGCGAAGCGCTGCTTGTAGCATGACCAAAGCGTTTCCAGTGCGTCGCGCCGGCAATCGATCACGCGCGCCTCGGGCAACATCGACAGTGCCGCGCCGACCAACAGCCAGTTGTCCGGCATCTTGTCGGTGAAGCGTGGGCGCCGGTTGCGCCAGCGCGCGGTGCGTTCGAGATAACGCTGGCCGAGGCGCTGCCAGTCCTGGGCGGTCGCGGTCGCAACCCAAGCCGGGAACAACTGGCCGCGCCGGCGTGATTCCTCCGCCAGCACTTCGGGAAGATCAGGTAATTCGCTGGCGCCTTCGACGAGCGGATGGCTGGAAAGAATCTGCTCGAAAAGCGTCGAGCCCGAACGCGGCAGACCGACCAGAAAAATGACTTCGCTGCCAAAATCAGCGGAGCCGTCTCGAACGTCGCGATCGAACGCGCCGGTTACTGCATCGACCTTGCGGCTGAATGCGTGGGCGTCCCATGGATACAGGCGGCGCATCGTGGCGTTGGCATTCCCGAGCACGCGCAAAGCCTGCTCGAACTCGCCGCGCCGCTCGAACAACTGGCCGCGCGCAAAATCGAGTGTCATGCGATCGGCCTCGCTCAGGGTCGCGTCTGCGTCCAGTGCGTCGATGCGACCGATTTCGACCGGTTCGAGTTCGATTGTCTTGAGATTGATCAAGCCGACCCATGCACCGACGGCGCGCGAATCGACCGCGAGGGCAGCGCGAAACTGTCTGGCCGCCTCATCGATTCGACCCAGCGATTTGAGTACGCCCCCATGGAGGATGCGCGCTGCGGCGTTCCGCGGCGCGAGCGTGCAGGCGTGTTCCAGTGCCGCGTCGGCTTTTTCGGGCCATCCCTGATGATCGAGCAGTTTGCCGAGGTTGAACCAGGCTGCGGGCGCCTGCGGCGCACACTCGCAGGCGCGCTGCAAAGTCTCAACAGCGCGTTCGATATCGCCGCGATCGGCGAGCGCGCTGCCGAGATTGGTCAGAATCAGGGAGTCGTCGGGCCACAGTCCCAACGCGGATCCAAAGGTGGCGATCGCGTCATCGAGTCGCCGGCTCCGGTACTGCAGCACGCCGTGCAACCGCATGACTTCGGGGTGCCGCGGCGCAAGCGCCAGAAGACCGGTCAGCGCGCGTGCAGCCTGGTCGAACGGCCGCATCGAGGGCCGAAGCGGCCTGCCGCAGTATTTTTGCCGCGACCGGCGACAGACCCTCAATGCGCTCAGCAGGTCGCATGCGCTGACGCGGGATCGCTTGGTCGGAAGCGTTGGATGATCCATTAGCGCAGCGTCGGTGATAACGGGTTGGTCGCCTCGGCGTTCGTCCCGGCGATTTTGCGGAGTCGTTGTGTGATCGGCGAACCGCCCAGATCGATGATTCGAGTTGCAGCCGTTCCGTGCCTGACATTGAAGCGTCACGGTGAAACGATACCAGAGCCGAACTGGACCGCGATGTACAGAACCCGATGGAGCGCCAGCAACCTGTCAGATTCTTGGACCGTTCGACTCCGCTAAATGCCAAACTGCGCTTGGCGGATTGCATTCTCTGTGCTGCATTGCTGCCGAGGCTTCGTCGACTTCGATGTATGCCGCCGGCGGCGCTCGCTCTACCGTCCGTATGCGCGACGCCGAGTGCGGCGCGCAACGGATCGAGCAATGCGCCAAAACGGTCGGCGCGTGCCGTATCTCGGCGCAGCGGCTGGCGCACCTGCGCTGCGCTTGCCGTGCGCACAGGCCGCTCGTTTCGTGGAAGTTCATGCAAGCGGGATCGAACGCAACCCGCACGCTGCCAGCAACGCGACGTACCTGAGCTTCCGGATCGGCAAGCAACGCCTCGTATCTTTGCTGCAGGTGGATGCGACCTGGCCACAGCTCCTTCCAGTGATGCAATCAGACGCAGGTAGTCATGCCAGTACGCGGCCATCGCATCCAGATCATAGGTAAACCCTTGGCCATGACCGAACCATTGGCGGTAGCACGACAGGCAGGTTTCGACAGGATCCCGGCGACAGTCGACGAATCGGGCGCCGGGCACCATGCGCGCTGCCGCTCCGATGTATTGCCAATTGGCCAGCGCCTTGTCGGTGAAGCGCGGCTGGTTCTGGCGCCAGCGCTGCGTGCGTTCAAGGTAGGTACGCCCGAGCCGTTGACCAGTCCGCGAGACGGTATCGGCGATCCATTGAGGAAACGGCACACCGCGGCGCGTGGATTCCATTACTCGATAAGGGTCCCCAGGTCACCCAGCTCTCCCGCGCCTTCGACCTTCGGGATGGGAAGAGATGATCTGCTCGGTCAGTGTGGATCCCGAGCGCGGCAGACTGACCACGAAGATCACCTCTTCGCGCGAGTGCGCCACCGGCGCTCTCGCCAGCTCGGGGAATGCGGCAGCATCGCATTGATTGAAGCCGAAAATTCCGTTGCGTCCCAGGGCACTGCGCGCGCGCGCGGCATTGGCATCGGTGAGCACAACTTCGACGCCGGCGAAACGCCCCCGGTGCTCGAGTGCGGTGGCGAGGGCGAATCCGATCATTGCGCGGCCGTCGTGGTTGACGGAGAGTTGCGCATGGCAACGCTGGAGCTGCGAGGTTTCCTCAGGGCTCAAGTCGATCGTCTTGATATTGGTCAAACCCAGCCAGGCCTTGGCATCCGTGGGACATCTGCGCAAGACTTCGCGGTAATTTGCGAGTGCTTCGTCGATGCGGCCGAGCGCCCGAAGTACGTTGGCGTAGTTGACGCGCGCCGCCAGGTGCGCGGGGGCGAGTTCGAGAGCGCGCGCGAACGCATCGCACGATTCCTGCGTGTTGGCATCGCCCTTGAGCGTGTTGCCCAGATTGAACCATGCCGCGGCCAGGGTCGGCGCGTGCGCGCAGGCTTTGCGAAACATCGCGACGGCGGCGTCGCTGTCACCACCATCGCGCAACGCGCTGCCGAGATTGTTCAGCACGAGCGGATCGTCGGGGCGCAGCTTCAGGGCGCGGCGCAGCGTCGCGACCGCATCGGCGTGACGTCCGGCCAGCAGATAGCCGACGCCGAGCAGGCGCAGGACCTCCGGATGATCGGGTGCCAGCGCGAGCGCCGCGCCTAGTACCCGGTCGGCCTGCTGCATGTCGCGCCGCTCGATCGCGAGCCCGGCCTGTTCGAGCAGGCTGGCCGCGCGGCGTGACAGCCCGGCCATGCGGCCTTCGACGATCAGGCCCTGCAAGGGCGACGGCGATGTGCTGTTCATGCAATAGAGTGGCGTGGCATCAATCGTGGATCAGACAATTCTACCTTCCCGCAGCAACGACCCGCTCGCCAGCGTCCGGCGAGTCGGATTTGTCCGGGAGTGCTGTCCCTTTTCCCTGGCGGAAGACGCTGCCGCAGGCGGATGAGGACGGGCCGGCCGGAGAAGGCTGCCCTTCGACTTCGCGCCTTCGGGTAGTAGGGTGAAGGTGTTGGGGGGTTACGTAGGGTGAACGGTGTTGGGGGTGCTGCGCTCAGGGTGAACGGTGTTGGGGGTGCTACGCTCAGGGTGAACGGTGTTGGGGGTGCCACGCTCAGGGTGCGGTGTTGGTGCCACGCTCAGGGTGAACGGAATGTGGTGGATGTTCGCGCCTGCCGATATCTGCCGATCACACAGCGGCCTCGATGCGCTCGACCCGCCGGAAGCCGCGCGGCAGCAGGCTGCCCCGCGTCGCGCGGTTGCCACCATATGCAACCAGATCGGACCAGCGCAGGATCAGCTTGCGCGCACCTGCCCACAACGTGACCTCGCCGCGCTCCTCGGCGATCACCGCAATGCCGACCACGCGTTCTGCTCCGGCGAGCTTCGCCTTGGGTATCTCGATCAACTTGTTTCCCTTGCCGCCGTTGTCGAGTTCCGGCAATTCGGCGACCGAGAACATCAGCAAGTGCCCGGAATTGGTGGCGACGACAAGGCGATCGCGCGCGACATCGTCGATCGCCACAGGCATCAGCACGCGCGCATTCCCGGCCAGGTTGACGAGCTGCTTTCCGGCTTTCTTGTTTGCCAGCATCGCCTCGAAGCCGATCACGAAACCGTAGCCATGATCCGATGCGATCGCGAGTTTCGTCGCGGGATCGGCGATGGCGAGCGCATCGACACGCGCACCCGGCGCGAGCGCAAAACGCCCCGTCAGCGGTTCGCCATTGCCGCGTGCGGAGGGCAAGGTGTGGGCGAAGGCCGAGTAGCTGCGGCCGTTGGAATCGATGAACACGACCTGCTGCGTGGTACGTCCCTTTGCGGCACCCAGCAAGGCGTCTCCTTCACGATAGCTGAGCGACGCTGCGTCCACGTCGTGCCCCTTCGCCGCGCGCACCCAGCCCTTTTCCGAAAGCACCACCGTGATCGGCTCGCTCGGGACCAGGGCGGTCTCGCTGAGTGCCTGAGCCGTGGCGCGCTCCATCAGCGGCGAGCGACGCACGTCGCCGAATTTGCCGGCATCGTGCTTGAGTTCATCCTTTATCAGTGTCTTGAGTCGTGCCTTCGAATTCAGCACGACCTGGATGCGCGCGCGCTCCTCCTCGAGCGCGTCCCGCTCGGCATCGAGCTTCATTTCCTCGAGTCGCGCCAGCTGGCGCAACTTGGTATCGAGGATGTAATCGGCTTGCGTCTCGCTGAGTTTGAAGCGCGCAATCAGTGCGGGTTTGGGCTGATCCTCCGTGCGCACGATGCGGATCACCTCATCGAGATTGAGATACGCGATGCGCAATCCTTCGAGCAGATGCAGGCGTTGCTCGACCTTGCCGAGCCGATGTTCAAGGCGCCTGGTAACGGTGTCGGCGCGAAAGCGCAGCCATTCCCCGAGGATCTGCTTGAGGTTCTTGACCTGCGGTCGGCCATCCAGGCCAATCATGTTGAGATTGATGCGGTAGCTTTTCTCGAGATCGGTGGTTGCGAACAGGTGCTGCATCATCTCGTCGCAATCGACACGATTGGAACGCGGCATCAGGACCAGGCGCACCGGATTCTCGTGATCCGACTCGTCGCGCAGATCCTCGAGCATCGGCAGTTTCTTCGCACGCATCTGCGCGGCGATCTGCTCGATGATCTTCGACGGTGACACCTGGTATGGCAACGCCGTCAATACCACGTTGCCGCCGTCAATCGAATAGACGGCACGGCAGCGCACCGAACCGCTGCCGGTTGCGTACATGGCCGCGAGTTCTGCGGGCGGCGTGATGATTTCCGCTTCGGTCGGGAAATCCGGGCCACGAACGTGTTCGCACAGGCCGGCGATGCTGATTGAAGGCTCGTCCAATAACCGGATGCATGCGCTCGCGACCTCGCGCAAATTGTGCGGCGGGATGTCCGTCGCCATTCCGACTGCGATGCCGGTTGACCCGTTGAGCAGCACGTGCGGGACGCGTGCGGGCAGCCACGAGGGTTCCATCAGCGTGCCATCGAAGTTGGCGCGAAATTCGACCGTGCCGTGGCCGAGCTCGCTCAGCAGCAGTTCCGCGATCGGCGTGAGCCGCGATTCGGTATAGCGCATCGCCGCAAATGACTTCGGATCGTCGGTCGAACCGAAGTTGCCCTGGCCGTCGATGAGCGGGTATCGGTACGAGAATGGCTGGGCCATGAGCACCATGGCCTCGTAACATGCCGAGTCGCCGTGCGGATGGAACTTGCCGATCACGTCACCAATCGTGCGCGCGGACTTCTTGGGCTTGGATGCCGCGTCGAGCCCGAGCTCGCTCATCGCGTAGACGATGCGCCGTTGCACCGGTTTGAGGCCGTCGCCTATGAACGGCAGCGCGCGCTCGAGCACGACATACATCGAATAATCGAGGTAGGCGCGTTCGGCGTATTGCTTGAGCGGGATTTGTTCGTAGTTGGTCTGGATATTCATCAGATTGATCCGGAAAGCGCGCAGCGGTGAGCGCAAGACCCGTCGGGCCGGTGCCGAACGTCCAAGTCGCTTTCACGCGCCCCGGATCGAGTCCGGGCAGGCTCCAGCGTAAAGCGCGCGCCGCCGAAGCACCTCGAAGTTCAAGGGTGGCGCGCCCACGTTTCGACTCCGCTTGCTTGTGCAAGCTACGCTCGGCACGAACGGGTATTTCTTGGCTGAGGTTCAACGCCAGTCGAGGGCCTATTGTGCCGGAATTGCGGGTCGCCATGTCCGAGCGCCGCGAGGCGCGAGTCACGCGCGGCGTCAACGCAGAACGGGCGGTTGCCCGCCCGTTCTGTTCATCACCCGTGAGGCTGCTTCGTCAGACGCGTCGCCGGTAGATGGTGACGGCTGCTAACAATGCGACCAGCAGGGTGAACAGGCCGGCCAAGTTCAGCGTCGGTGTTGCGATCGTGCCGGGTGGTGGGGGCGGCGGTGGCGGCCCGCCCCCGACGGTGAATCCATTGACCAGCGTAGCCGTCATGCCCCCGGCGGATTGTGTGCCGGTCACATTGCGTGGGCCTGGAACCGCGGACGCATCGATGACCAGCGTCGCCGTAGCGGTGTTTGCATCGACGATCGCAAGCTGGGTTACGTTGATGCCGCCACCGAAATCGAACGTGGTGCCCGCCATGAAACCGATGCCGCTGATCGTCACGTTGACATTGCTGCCGGGAGCACCGAAATTCGGATTGACTGCCGTGACATTGAATTGCGTAATCGCCGGAATCTCTCCGAACGAGGTGGCTGCCTGAATCACGCTGGCCCCGCCCGCCGCGAGCGTGCGGTTCCATTGCAGCGCGGCGCCGTTGTCTTCGCACGACGGGTCGACGATGTTGTCGAGCTGGGTCGCGCCGATTTCACCCCAGACGGTGTTGTAGCCGCGTGCCGAGTAGGCGTCGGCAGCGCTCAACGGAATCAGCAGGATTGTGTAGGTTGGCGGCGTGGCGCAATCCTGTCCGCCCGGGCTGACCGAGGTCGGCTCGAGGAATGGCACGCCGGCGTCGCTCGATGCGAGATAGATGTCGGCTCCGAGAAATATCTTGACGCTCTGTGCCGCACCACTGCCGTTGTTGAGCGTGAATATCTTGGTGAAATAGTTCTGGCCGTTGACATACAGAACCTGGAGGTTTGCGCTGAGCCCACTGGCACCGAGGGTGCCGCTGACGTCCACGCGAAACGGACTGGCTACCGTGCCGCCGCCGGTGACGCCGCTCAGGGACACCGGCGTGAACGCGGTATACGCACCAATGCTTCCGGTGGCGGTGCCTGCCGGGTGCTCCGCGAAATCCGGGGCGTACAAGGTTCCGGTGGTGCGCACGAACCAGCCCATGTCGGCGGTGTCGGTCGCACCCGAGGGATATATCTGGCCCGCCCCGGGGATCTGCGAATTGAAGATCTGGAACGAGGCATCGTCGCCGACGTGAATCTCCAGCGGGTTGCCCATGATCACGGTTACCTGCGGCGCGGCTGTCAGATGGGCCGGCGGGACCGGGGCCTTTGCCGCCACGCTGGACGACGACAGCAGAGCTGTACCGCACACGAATGCGGCGAACGCACACGCGAACTTGCCCATGATGACTCTCCGATGGAAGCGTTGTGCTCCAAGTCAAAGTATAGGTCTATAGAATGGACAGTCACAATGGCAGAGCGCTGCCTCATAACCTTCCGCGTGGCCGGCAAAAAGCATGCCGTCCCGGGCCCCAACGTAAAGGCATGGCAAGGACCCGACAGGGGCCGCCGAAACGATCGTGCACCAAGCGCGCGCACACACAGCCGTCGGGGATGCGGAACAGGGACGAAAACCGCGTTGCGCCCGCAGCTCAGCGCGGCGCAACGTAGCCGCCGGGCACCCCACGCGGACTCAGCACGATCTGCCAGAGCTGGTCGCGGCGCGTGCGGAAGACGGCGGCCGAGCCGGACAGGTAGAAACGCCACATGCGGCGGAAGCGCTCGCCGTATCTTTTTTGCAGTGTCGGCCATGCTGCTTCGAAATTGGCGCGCCAGGCCATTAGCGTCTTGTCGTAGTCGGCGCCGAAGTTGTGCCAGTCCTCGATCACGAACAGACCTTCGACGGCCGGCGTGATCTGCGAGGCGCCCGGCACCATCGAATTCGGGAAGATGTATTTCTCGATCCACGGATCGGGCCTGCTCGGCTCGTCATTGGTGCCGATGCAATGCAGCAACGACAAGCCGTCTTCCGCGACGCAGCGGCGGCACACCTCGAAATAGCTGCGGTAGTTCTTCCAGCCAACGTGTTCGAACATGCCGATCGAATAGACCGCGTCGAAGGTTTCGGTGATATCTCGATAGTCCTGGAGACGGATCTCGATTGGCAAGCCGCTGCACAATTCGCGCGCGTAGTGGGCTTGGTGTTCCGACACCGTGACGCCGACGCCGGACACGCCGTAGCGCTCGGCGGCGAACTTCAACGCCTCGCCCCAGCCGCAGCCGATGTCAAGCACGCGCATGCCGGATTTCAGGCGCAGCTTGCGGCAGACGAGATCGAGTTTGGCTTCCTGAGCGGCGTCGAGGTCACTGGCGTCCTTCCAGTAACCGCACGAATACACCAGGCGTCGCCCGAGCATCGACTCGAACAAATCATTGCCGAGGTCGTAATGGGCCTTGCCGATTTCCCAGGCGCGCTCGCCGCGTTGCAGGTTGATGAACCGGGCCTTGAGGTGCACCAGCAGCGTATCGAGATTACGCAAGTGGTCATCAAGATGGGCATCGAGCACGCGATAGAAAAAACCGTCCAGATCCTCGGCGTCCCACCAGCCATCCATATACGCTTCGCCGAGCGCCAGGGAACCGTGGGCGAATACCCTTGCGTACAAGCGCGGATCGTTTACCTTGATGTCGCTCGGTGCCGGACCGTCGATGCGCACGCCGGCATGTGAGAGCAACTCCTGCGTCTTGGCGCGCAGCGAGGTGGAGCGGTGCCGGTTCGAGGTCTTCGGCTTGGGAACCTGTGGCATCGATAGGTCGTTCATCGGGCAATCCTTGCATGGGTGCGCAACCGCCATAGCAATGGGCACGCGGCAAATTGCAGTATCAAGGCGGCGATCACGGCGTACAGCGGCCTGACGTCGTAGAGTATTCCAAGCAGCGTGCTGCCGAGAAACCAGGCAAGACCATAGATCGCGTTGAACACACCCATGACCGTGGCGCGTTTGTGCGCTGCGATACGTTGCGAGACAGCCGCACGCAGCAGCGAATCATGCGCGCCGAATCCGGCGCCCCATAATGCCATGCCGAGCACCGCGGCCCATGCACCTCCGAGAAAAACCAGTAGTTTACAATGCCGGCACGATCGTCGTCCACAGCAATACGCTCAAGCCGCGCCTGTCGAACAATTTGCCGAGTGCGAGCGCGGCGAGCCCGCCAGTGATCGCGCCGAGCGAATACAGCGCGGGCACCAGCGCTCCCGGCAACACATGATCGCGGGTCAGATGAAACGCGATCAACGCGAAATCGGCGTAGCCCGCGGCGATCAGCGCCGTGGCTACCATGAAAACCTTCAGCTCGCGCAGTGCGCGTGCGTCGGAGACGTGGACCGCAGGGCTCGGGTCCAGATCATGCGGCTGGGGATAACGCATGCGCGCGATGACCAGCGTGATCAGCGCCGCGATCGCCGGCAGCAGCAGCCACGCGAAAGCATGGCGATAACCGCCATGCAGGAGCAACACGCCTGCTGCGATCAGCGGACCGAGTACGGCGCCGATCGAATCCAGGGCCTCGTGCAGGCCAAACGCCCAGCCCGCGCCGCCGATGCCTTTGGCCGCATGGCTCAGCATCGCGTCGCGCGCCGGCGTGCGCAGTGCCTTGCCGCTGCGTTCGAGAATGATCAGCGCCGCTGCGACCGGCCAGTTGCCGGCCAGCGCCAGCGCCGGTACGGCGAGCAGGTTGATCGCGTATCCCGCGATCGTGATCGTCCAGTACTTTCCCGTGCGATCGGCCAGCAGGCCGGTTCCGAGGCGCAACAGATAACCCAGCAGCTCGCCGGCGCCGGCGACCATCGCGACGATGGCTCCGGTTGCGCCGAGCGTACCGAGGAAAGGGCCCGTGATCAAGCACGATGCTTCGTAGGTTAATATTGCCGCGAACAGCTGACGATACCAATCGGTCCACGAATTAAGCACATCCGGCGAGCCCCGTCGTTCCTGAGCCGCCTTTCTGCATATCGCTCATGGACTCATCCCCTGCCCGATTACGATATGCCGGACCACAAAGCACCATCGCCACAACAGCCGATAATCAACAATAAAACTCAGAGGTCCTTGATTCAAATAACTGCAACAACAGCAAGAAAAATGACCAAGCGTCGAACAGATCGAACAAGGACGTTCGACAACGGCGCCGACACCGTGCCGAAACCGCGCGCGATACACAAGTATTGGCGGTCGCAGTCTTTGCCACGTGATCTGCAGCGTTCGACGATTTGCGCGGAACTGTCGAACACGCGCAGCGCGTCGAAGAGTTTGAGCGCGGTAAGAATGCCACCCGCACGATTCGCGAGGAAAGCCGCCCCATCCACGCCAGCACCTGGCGCGCTCGGTGACGACGCGCCGCCAGCCACAACAGATGTCGCCAGCAGATTTTGCTAGCAGGTAGCAGACAATGGCGGGCGGCGTCGATGAGATGAAGGCGACGTTAATTCACGAACAGATGACCATCATCATCCACGCCGCTTGCGTACCGAACTGCGACAAAGTGCCATGATGAATGCGTGCGACCACCACGGCATCCCGAGCGCCAGCGCGAGCGCGGCTACGCCGAGCAGGCCGGGCGCGAATATGCGCGCGTGCCACGCCGGGTTCTTGCCATCGCCGTCGCCTTGCGTACCATTCCGGTCACCTTGACGAAGGTGCGAATGCAGTCGCCGCGGTCAGCGCCAGTCCGACGCCCGCCAGTGACAGACCAGCCGTCCCACCAGATCGGGCATGTGGAAACATGGAAGAACGTCTGGAACACGAACCAATCGCTGACAAAGCCCGCCTGCGGCGGCGCGGCTAGACTCATGCCAGCGAACACCGCGCCCACGCCGACAGCCATGGGCTGCGCCGGAACAGCCCGCATTGCGCAATACGATAGTCCCCGTAACGCGCTGTACACCATCGGCGGCGGAGGACGACGCCCTTCGCAGTGAAATGTCCCGCCAGATGCGACAATGCGACGACCCATGCCAGTGGGCGAGCGCGTTCAATCCATCGCCCTGAACGACAGCGAAGCGCCGAGCAAGGCCACCGCGATTCCCCCGTCTCCGCGGTCGAGGAGCCGAGCGGCTCGCGCCATCCTGTTCCTGAAACGCGTACAGGATTGCAAGGATTGCGCTGACGAGTCCACCCGCAATGACGATCGCGCCGAGCACGAATGGGCTGGCGACCATTGGCCCGGACCCCGCGCCAGCGCGAAATACGCGGCGTTCAAAATCACGCGGACAGCAGTGCCCGCTCGCACCGCTTCCGCAACCGTAGGCACGCGAAACCATCGGTAGAATGGAAGCAACCGGCTTGGCGCGAAACCGACCAGCAACAACGCGCCGACAGCGATGCGCGACCACGGCGACAGCGTCGACGCGGCGGCAGGAAAATTCGCGAATTAAACGAAACGCCGCGTGCCCAGGATCAGCAGCGCCGCGAGCAGCGCGACCGCGCCGACTTCCAGCGAGCCGAGCATCAAGAGGGACGCCGGCCTCCGCGCGATCGAAGCGTCGCCCGCAGCATGCACGCACCGCCGATGCTCATCAGTTCCCACGCGATCAGAACGAGACAACATCCTGTACACCAAACACACCGAGCGCGCCGATCAAGACCATTGCCACCCGCGATCCAGCCGCGCGCGTTGCGCGCGTGTGCCAAGGAGACATGCGACCACAGCCGGAATGAACCGAACAGCGCCAGCCACAACGCTGCGCTGTCGAGCCGGAACACGATGCCGTTTGCGCCCGGTCCGAATGGAATCCGATCGTTGAAGTGCCATTGGGTAGCGCAATCAGCGCGCTTGCAATGAATTGCCGCCGCGCCGGCCGCCAGCAGCCGACGCGCCGATGTCAGCAAGCGGCCAGGAGTCCCGACACGAATGCAGCCGACCAACATGGATGCGATGACGATCAGCTTATTCATGCACGTGTCCTGCGCGACGCGCGTCGGCGCGTTCCAACGACACCGGCAGACTTCGATGATCGCCGCCGGATTCGGCGACAGCCCGGCAGCCACAGGTCGACCGGGAGCAACCTCGAGCGACATGCCTTCCAGCCCATGCCGCGCGTATCCGGCCTCGGCGACACCGCGCACAGCGCAGGTGCCGCAGGCCATCAGCAGTTTCGGCTCCGCATTGCCTGCCAAGTCGCCAGCAGCGGTTCGCGCATCGCATGCGTCACCGGGCGGTCACGAGCAGCAAGTCGAGCAGAACGCGGCGATCGCGTGAAGAAAATTCCGGCCCGTGCAGGTTGTGAAAGGGATTGTTCAGCGCCTGCAATTCCGATTCGCACCGTTGCAGGAACCTCATGGACGTCGCGGATATGCAGGCTGCGTCGAAGCCGCGCTCAATCTGTTTACGCACAGTCGGCGCGGCGGGCGATGCCAGCGCCTGCAGCCAATCGGCGGATACGCCGTGCTGCAGCTCATTGCGATCGCGCACACCGAACGCCCAGTCGCCGCTGACTTGCAGGCATCGTCGGGCAGGCTCGACGCACAACTGGCAGGCGATGCAGCGGCCGTAGTCGAGCGCGATATGCGGGGAGGCGGCTGCCGCGTCCATGCTGATCGCGCGGTCGGCACACATCCGCGCAGATCCTGCACGCGGGCGTACAGCGCTCCGGCAACGCGCGCGCATGCCGACGCGCCGTCTTGACCGTCGTCGCCGTCGCCAGGCCATGCCGTGGTGGCAGAGCCTTTGGCGAGTCCTGTCAAGGTCCAGATTGGCATGTCGGAAACTCCTCGTGATCCTAACGATCGCATCCGGCGATCGACAGCCCGAAGCTGGCCTCGTTGATCGCATAATCCATCATGTTTGAATCGTGCACGGTGAACGGAACACGCGCCAGTTGGAATAGGAAGGCGACTTGATCTACCCGCGCCAGCAAGCCTTGCGCGTCCAGATGCACTCGGTACAACGAGCCGCGCAGCAACACCACCCAACCCAGACCTTCAGCACCCGATGCGGCCAGGCAGGCGGTGCGCACGTCTCCCGGCTGAAGTTTCGCGATCGTCTGACGCAGGATCGAGAAACCCTGGATGATTTCTCGGAACGAATCCGCGCGCGCGCTAGGCGTCGCCGTCCTCGCGCACCGGCACGGAGAATACGACATCGCCGTAAGCGGCAGAGGTGATCGGGCGCATGTCGCGATCCAGGCGAGGCGCGCTCCACGGACCGGTCGCGCCCTGATCGAAGGCAGTTGTGGGCGGGTCGGGCGGTGTCAGGCGATCCAGAAAAATCGTGGTGCGCTCGAGTCTTCCAGGTAGTAGCGCGCGGAATTTTCGAGCGCGTCGAGTTGCACAACGACATCGCCGGCACCTCGAGATCGCGCCGCAATCCGCCCGGCGTCAGGACGTTGCGCAGAACAGCTGCCGTGAGACGCACAGTTCTGGACGCGTCTTCCAGCAGACGCCTTCGGCGTCGCCGACCTTGAGCGTCGTCGTCTCGGCCAATGTCCAGAATAATGCAGATGGTTGTACAGACGTTCGAGTTCGGCAATCAGCGCTCGCAGCCGTATGCGCGCGGCGGACCTCGCAGTCCGCGCCGCCTCGATCGCCTGACAAAGGCCGAGCACATCGACCATGCTGCGAGACCAGACGCACGTTCGCCGGACCACGCCCGCAGCCGGCGCGAGTCCCGCGAAGCGCTGTTCCATGCCCCGATGCTTGAAGAACAGACGCGGCTGAAAGAGCAGATGTGCTCGCCGAGATAGAAGAACTCGAATTGCGCCGACTCGACCACACCCGCGCCGCCGTTCCGAACGGCAGTCCTGCACGTCATCTCTCCACCACATCGGTGACAAAGGCAGGTGCGCGCGTTCCACGGTCGCAGCCCAGCCGAATACGCCGGGTTTAGCGGCGCGAACGGCAAGCCTGGAATACCGATGGACACGGCTCGGATGCCCGTCGAAATGCACGCCGCACAAATCGACGATTTCGCGTTCGTACAGCCAAGCAGGGGAACAGCGCGGCCAGACTCGGCAGACGTTTGCCGACAGCGCGGCAACGCCACAATTCCAGCGAGCACGCGCGGCGGGCGCGCCGAGATAACAGACCTCCACCGTTGACGTATCCGGGACCAGCCCCACGCCATCTGCATGCGTCCGCCAGCGGCGAGCAATGTTCCACCAGCGTGGCCAGTTGATACGGCTCGCAGCGGCGCTGTTGCACGCCGCGCATCATCGCGCGGCTCCCAGATTACCCGCGATCGCCGCGACAGATCGCGCAATCCATGTCGCCACCACAATCCGAACATCAGCGATGCAACGACCGCAATCCGCATCGGCGCCACGCTGATCCTTGCCGGGCGCGGACCGGTTGGGGCCTCGATCACGGTTCGTCGAAATACATGACACGAAAATGATTGAGGAAGCCGATAAAGATCACGATCAGCGCGATCAGCAGGTCACCGCCGCCCACGGAGCGGTCCGGCCCAGCCCGAAGCGAAGGATCGGCAGTTCGCCGAGGAACGTGCCAAACGGCGGCGACCGTGATGGCCACGCGCCGGCCAGCCACAACAGGCGAGTGACCGGCGTCCGCTCCAGGACGCCGCGGATCGCCGAATGCGGTGGCACCGTAGCGGCGTCACGTTGCCGTCGCCGAAGAACATCAGCGACTTGTTCAACGAATGATTGAGCATGTGGTAGAGCGCGCCCGATACGCCGAGGACCCCGCCAAATCCGAAGCCAAGCGCGATGATTCCCATGGTGCTCAACGGTGGAATACGCCATCAGGCGCTTGATGTCGCGCTGGCGCACGATGAACAGCGTGCCGATCAGCACCGACAGCACGCCGAGCACGATCAGGGCGGCGTGCGGCAGCGCACCGGCGCTGGCGGCATCGGTCGCGGCCAGGGTGCGCACGATGCCGAGCATCGCCGTATTATCCCAGCGCGCCCGACAGCATCGCCGAAACCGGCGCCGGGCCTTCGCTGTGCGCATCGGCAACCAGCTGTGCATCGGCGCCAGACCGACCTTGACGCCGTAGCCGATCAGCGTCAGCAGGAATCCCAGGCGCAGCAGCACCGGATTCATGCGCGGTGCCACGTCGGCAAGAATCTGCCAGGTGAGATCGTACGTCGGCCCAAGCACCAGGCTGCCGCCCCAATACAGCATGACGATTCCGAACAGGGCGATGCTGATGCCTGCGGAAACGATGATGATGTATTTCCACGCCGCTTCCATGCTTTCCGCGCGACGCTCGAAGCCGACCAGGAACGTGCTCACCAGCGTGGTCAGTTCGATCGCGATCCAGTACACGCCGAGATTGTTGACCATTGGCGCGACCAACATGGTCAACGCGAAACCGGCGAACAGCGCGTAGAACATCGGCAGGCGCCGGTACGCCGTCCTCCTCGTGGCGCATGTAGCCGATCGCATGCAGCGACGCGAGCAGATACACGACTGCCACGCACAGCAATGTCCAGGCGCCGAATCGGTCCAGGAACAGATAACCCGCAGCGAAGATGCGCGGCGCCGCCGGCGCGAATGGTAGCGAAACCGTGGCGGCAAACGCCGCGATGCTCGCCGCGAGATTGCACCATTCCGCAAGACGCGCGTTGCGCGTGAGTAGCGCGACGGCGATGACGATGGCCGGCGCCAGCAGAATGATGACCAGGCGTGGATCCATGTCAGCCCGTCAGCCTTTGCAGTTCGTGACTGCTGGTGCTACCGACGTGCGCGAGCAGATAGCGGACCAATACGCCGAAACACGACACCGCGATCAACAGATCGAACAGCAGCACGAGTTCGATCAGTATCGGCATCCCGGGGATCAGGATCTGCGAGCCGAGGAAGATGCCGTTCTCCAGTACCATGATGCCGAGGATCTGGCTGATCGCTTCGCGGCGTAGTGCCAGAATCAGAAAACCAATCAGTTTCATCGACAGCATCACCGTCAGCGCCAGCACCACGGTGTTCTGTGCCAGACCCAGCGCGTCGGCGATGCGATAGGCAACCAGCAACGCGAACACCACCGCGATCGCGCCGATCAGCAGGCTGGTCGAGGGTTGCAGGATCGGATGCATCTCGCGGTCGGCCTTGAGTCGACGCAGGATGCGCAGCACCAGCCACGGCAATACCAGTCCGCGGAACAGCGCGGTCAGCGCCGCGACCGCGTACAGCTCGCGATAGTGTCCGTAATAACCGATCGTCGCCGACAGCAGTGCGATCAACCAAGACTGTGCGGCGAACGCGTACAGATAGTCCTTGAGCCAGCGCGAACCCAGCATCACGAACGCCAGCACCAGACACAGGATCGCCAGCAGGCTGAACAAGGAGGCGGCGAGCGGATCGAGGTTCGCGGCTAGCATCGGTATCACCCGAATCCCATCACTTGATCTGGTTGGCGATCACGGCCAGCACGGCGAGCATGAATGCAGCCGCGAGCGGTTCCTGGTAGCGGTAGAAACGAAGGCGCGATTGAGCTGTCTCGACGACTATCACTACCAGTGCGACGAGCGCGAATTTGGCGAGCAACGCAACCGTCGCTGCGCCGATGCCGAACGAAGTGCCCGCTTTCGACAGGCCCCACGGGAGCAGCAACACGTTGACGAAAATGATGTAGAGAATGAACTGCTTCATCATTGACGCCCACTTGAGCAGCGCCAGCAGTGGTCCGGAATATTCGAGGATGCGCGCCTCCTCGATCATGTAGACCTCGATGCGGGTGCTGGAATGGATCGGCAGGCGATCGGTTTCCACCAGCAGCAGACACGAAAAACGCCATCACGAGGAACAGGTGGGTCGGAGCCCAGTACACTGCCGGCTGTTCAACCAGCAGATGGTTGACCACGAACGGCAGCATCGACTTGCGCAATCAGCGTGATGCCGACAAGCACCAGGATCAGGATGGGCTCGGCAAGGATGGTGAGCATCACCGTGCGGCTGCTGCCAATGCCCCCATAGGCGCTGCCGGTATCGAGCGCCGCCAGGTTCACGAAGAAGGTGCCGACAGTGAGGATCAGTCCGCCGCCCAGGATGTCGCCCATGTTGGACAGCGGCAGCGGATAGTTGGTCAGCACCGGGATCAGGATCGGTACCGTCATCATCGCGGTGAAAGCGACCAGCGGCGCGGCCCAGAACACCCACGAGGCCGATTGCGGCATGAGCTGTTGCTTGCGGAACAACTTGGCCAGGTCGCGGTAGGGTTGCAGCAGCGAAGGACCGCGCCGCGCGCTGCACGCGTTCTTCGTAGCGATGGATGAAGCCCTGCAGCAGCGGCGCCAGCAGCAATACGGCGAGAACTTGTGCGATCTGGGCGAGAATGTCGCGCAACGGTCAGTCGCCGACGCCGGGTGACACCGAATTCGGCTGGCAGCTCGGCGTAGAACATCGACAGTTTTTCGTCCGCGACGAGTTTGAGCAGACGGTCGGCCTCTTCGAAAGTAACCACGAAGTCCACGCGCACGGTGAGGTCGCCGGCCAGTTCGAAGAAATGCTGCTCGTGCATCACGCCGTGTCGACCGAAGCCGGCGATCGCGCGGAACGCGCTGCCACCGTGGATGCCCATTTTTTTCGCCGCTTCGAGCAGCCATTCGTATAGGAGAATGCCGTGATGGCGACGGTTTTCGTGCGCGAAAAAGCGCAGGTACACGCCTTGCGTCCGGTTCGTCATGTCAGTGCCCTCGCGATACCTTGCACCAGAATGAAGCCGATCACCGTCATCGCCAGCGTGCCGATCAGATGCAGACCAATGATCGCCAGCGCCCATGCGTATTCCTGACGCAGCATCAGTGTCACCGTCTCCGCGGAGAACGTGGAAAACGTGGTCAGGCCGCCGAGGAAACCGGTCGTGACGAACAGGCGCAATTCGGGCGACAGCGCCTGGAATTGCGTGAACAGCGCCATCACGATGCCCATCATCAGTCCGCCACATAGATTCGCCGCGAGCGTACCAAGCGGAACGGTCGGAAACATCGGGTTGAGCCCCAGCCCGAACACGTAGCGCAGACACGCGCCAAGAAAGGCGCCAGCGCCAATGGCAAGAAACGCGGTTAAGGCCATGTCGGTTCCTCGTGGTTCACGGAGGGAACCCGATATGCGCGCGCGCGGCTGTCGTCCTCCAGGCGACGCCTACACGCGCGCCGGGTTGCCCGGCTCGGGTAGGCATCATTAGCCTCGCGGCGTTTGCCGCCCGCTCATCGGCCACGAAATCACAGGCCGGAAATTCACGGACGCGGGAGGAATGCCATCTCCCCTGTTGCACGGTGATGGGTAACTCGAAGATGCCACCAGACGTCAAGTGTCTGTTTGGTCGCCCATGTTGAGTCCCCGTGACGGACGGCAATCGAGCTCCCCGCGATCGACCAGGCTCAGACGTGGTTTGAAAGCAGCCCGCGCTGAATCAGAAAATCACGCGCATTCGCCGCATCTTGTTCGAACCACACCCGCGTGCAACCGAGGCGGAACGAATAACCCCAGGCATCCATGTCGCGCATCGCGCGATCGCGGCCGAATCCCGGCAACTCGTCGGCCAGCACGATCTGGAGATAGCACGCCGCTTCTTCCTCGGCGATCGAATCGGTCGCGTCGGTGTGCACGGCTTTG
>CAVZIT010000012.1:0-17197 GCA_963775445.1 uncultured Gammaproteobacteria bacterium
TCATTGTTGCTGCCGGACGCCTTGGCTCGGTTGGTCTTTGCTACAGCGGTTTTAACGCGTGGCCAGCAGCGTTCGGTTTCGCGCTTGCCGGCATTCAATCATGCAGGGTCTGCGCGAGGAGCGAACGATGAACATGAAATCGGCATACGCGGTGGCGGCGACAGCTTTATTGGTGGTGGCGAGTGCAACGACAACCCGGCCTGCGATCGCGGCGTCGAACGCGTGGTTCCTGGAGCAGACGTTGGTTCCGCAGCAAGCCGAGAACGCTGCGCAGTTCGGCTTTGCCGTGCATGCCAATGGCAACGAATTGGCGATCGGCACGCCGTACGCGGATGCGAATGGTCTCATCGACAATGGGGAGGTCGAAGTCTGGCGGCGTCCAGCGGGTGCCTGGACGTTCAGCGAGAGGGTTGTCCCGAATTGGGACCGTTTGAGGGCGCGTATGCCGGTTCCGCGGTTGCGATCGACGCGGATCGCCTGTACATCGGTTCTCCATCGTATGACCAACCCTCCGTAAACCGCGGCGCGGTCGAACTTTTTGAATATGTGAGCGGTGGCTGGAACCAGTTCGCCGGAATCGGGGGCCGGGAAGGCGACCGCACCGGTGCTGCGATCGCCTACGATCACGCCCTGATCGCGATCGGCCTGCCCGGCCCGTGCACATCGGGTTGCTCTGTCTCGGAGCGGGGAGGGCGGGTTTTCGTTTCCTACGACGCCGCCGACGTCACTCAGTATGGGGTGATCGTTCCGGATCCTGGCAGCGATGGTAATAACGACGGCTTCGGTGTAAGCGTCGCGGTGTACCGGAGTCCCGATCCCGCGCAGCCCGACCTGCTGGTGGTCGGCGCACCGCTTCGTCACATCGATGGCGCCGGGGATCTGGCCGGCGCGGTGTACGTGTACGCGAATGCGACGCATGACGCGTCCGATTGGCAACCGGTCGCCTATCTGACCGCCGAAAATGGCGCGGCGAGCGACCTGTTCGGCTACAGCGTCGCAGTCGGACCGAGCCGCATTGTCGTCGGAGCACCGTTTCGCGATCGCGTCATACCGACGCCGGTCAGCAATGCGGGCGCCGTGTTCGTGTTCACACCCGATGGCAGCGGCGGCTGGCAGCAGGAATCGCAGTTGTTCCTCGCCAATGCGGCGACCAATGAACTGTTTGGCGATACCGTCGCCTACGATCTGACCCATGATCGCGTGTTCGGTGGCGCACCGCAGCGCTTCGATACCGTATTCGGCGGCAGCGGCGCCACGGGCAGCGTGACCGTGTTCAAGCGCACGCTGATCATCCCGCCAAACTTTGGCTGGCTCGCGATCGCCGAGCTTTTCAGCGACGATCAACTGTCGATCGGGCAACAGGCCGGCCGCGCAGTCAGCGTGTCCGGCGATCGCATATTCGTCGGCGCGCCGACCTACGACGCAAATCCGAACAATGGCATCGTCGACAGCGGCCGCGTACTGGTGTTCTCCGCCGACGAGATCTTCGGCAATGGATTCGACTGAGTTTGTCGGGGGCGAAACCGCGTAACTTCAATGCGAGCAAACTTCCGCTGGTGCGCTGAAGCCGGTCCGCGCGCGACGGACGTTACAAATGATATAAACCGCTCGTCGATGAGGACTTGCGGTCGTGCAAGCGTTTGCCATTTTCGTAGCTGTCGTTCTTTCGATGCGTATGGCGTCGGCGGCCTCGCCGCAAACGGTGGACGCGGCCGAGACCACGGCGCGTTCCGCGCTCTCCGCAGCCGAGCATCACCATGGCGCGCAATCGCACGAAGTCGCCGACGCGCTGGCCGCGTTGGTCGACGCCGAGCGCGATGACTTCCGCGTCGAAACCCACCCGGCGGAAGTCGAGGCGCTGGCGCGCCGCGAAGTGGCATTGCGGGCACAGCTTGATGGCCAGATGTCGCTCGCGTATGCGGAGGCGCTGGCGCGGCTCGGTTATGCGTTGAGTTCGCGCTTCGCCAATGACGAAGCGGCGCAGCAGTTCGAGCACGCGCATGCGATTGTCGCAGCACTCGGCGATCGCGCGGATGCTGCAGCACGCGCAAACGCCGAGCTCGATCTCGGCTATATCCGCCGGCTGCAACGGCGTGACCTCGACGAAGCGGTCGTGCAGATCGAGGCCGGACTGGAACTTGCGCCCGGACTTTCTCCGTTGCGGCGTGCCCAGGCGCTGCTGTGGCTCGCTGGCTGCGAGTGGTATCTGCGCCAGCGCGATCGCTTCGTCACCGCGCTGGAACGCGCCGACGCGGCGTTGCACGAGGCCGATGCGGAGCGACGTCCTGAACACGCTGATCTCTTGCGCTGGCGCGCCATCGCCGAGCTCGATGCCGGCCATTTCCCGGCCGCGATTGAACTCGGCGATCGCGCGCTCGCCAACGCCGCGCAGGCGCGGCCGTACAGCGTGACCGTGCACACGATCGTGCTCGATTCACGCGGGCAGATCGAGCTGCGACTCGGCGATTTTGCGCGTGCCCAGCACTACTACGAGCAAGCACTGGCGCTGCAGGCCTCGCAGCCGACCGGCGGTGGCTACTACCTCGCCATGATGCATTACGAACTGTGTGCAAACCTGGGTTTTCAGAAGGATTTGAAACACGCCGAGCCGCATTGCCGGGCGGCGGTGCAAGCGCTCGAGGCGTTGCCGAGCCCGCCACCGATGGAACTGGCCGGCGCATACAACAATCTCGGCGGAAATCTCGCCGACCAGGGGCGCGACGCGGAAGCGATGGAGCCGTTGCGCCGGTCGATCCTGAACTCGGAGAAGATCGGCAGACTGGCCCCGTTGTCGTTCACCGCCGAAATCGGCCTCGCGGATATTCATCTTTACCATGGTGACTACGCGGAAGCGGAGAAACTTTTTCGGCGTCATCTCGCGCGTGTCGGCACGCATGACGAGTTTTCGCTGAAGAATCCGCGCTCGACGCAAGCGGGTCTGGCCGCAGCGTTGTGGGGCGAGAAGCGCTTCGATGAGGCGTTTGCGAGCGCAGCGGCAGCGGAGCGTTCCGCTGAACTGGTACGGCGCGTGACCGCGAGCGACCTGGACGAACATCGCGCACTGGACGTCATCGACCATATTGATGGGGGCCTCGACTGGATGGTCGCGATTGCCGCCGCCACGCACGATGAGCAGAAGATCCAAGCCGTGTGGCAGGCGGTAGTCGACGCCAACGGTACAATCGCTGCGATGACCGCGCGACGCCTGGCCGCAGCGCGCGCGGCGCGCACGCCCGGGCTCGCCCACCTCTGGCAGCGCTGGCAGCAACACAACGCGGCGCTGGCACAGGCACGCGTAGAGCTGGCACGCAATCCAACCCCACAGTCGCATGCCGCGTTGATCGAAGCGGTGCGCGCGTTCGATAAGGTCGAGATTGCGCTCGCCGCGCGCACCGGCATGGCTGGCGAGAGGCTCAAGACGGCGCATGGGGATTTCGCAGCGGCGCGCGCGGCGTTGCCGCCTGACACGGCGTTGCTGCGCTTCATCGAGATCGCGGTCGATGGCCCGGCAAGTTTCCAGCGCGTGGATCCACCGCCGCGGCCGCAACTGTATGCGTTGCTCGCGGACCGGCATGCTCCGCTGCTGCTGCTGCCGCTCGGCGATGCAGGCACGGTGCAGCGCGCAGCCGACCGCTGGTACCGGCAGGTCGCCGATGCGAAATCCGCTGCTACCGATCTGTCGCAGGCGAGTCGCGCGCTGCGGCGCCTGATCTGGGATCCGCTGGCCGGTGCGATCCACGCTCGACGCGTGATGCTGATTCCATCGATCGCGCTCTCGCGCGTGAACTTTGCGGCGCTCGAAGCCGACGACGGCCGCTATCTGATCGAGATCGGTCCGCAGTTTCATGTGCTCGATCACGAACGCGAGCTGTTGCGTGCGCCGTTGTTGCCGAATGCCCCGACGCTGCTGATCGCCGGCGCGCCGGATTTCGCTGTTCGCGCAGAACCTGCGGACACCCTTCGCGGTGCATGCCCCGGTTTGCGCAGCGCGCCGTTTGCGCCGTTGCCGGGTGCGCGTGCGGAAGTCCGTGCATTGAGTCGGCAAGCGGCCAATGATGCGCTCGATGCCACGCTGCTCGAAGGCGCCGCGGCGACCGAAGCTGCGGTACGCGATGCGATTCCGCAAAAGAGCATTCTGCACTTCGCGACACATGGCATCTTCCTTGGCCAGCGCTGTGCAGCGACCGACACAACCGGAGCCCGTGGCGTTGTACTGGTCAAGGGCGTCGCTGATACGCCGGATCTCAGCCGCTTGTCCGCGCTCGCGTTCAGCGGTGCGAACGGTCATGGCGGCGACAGCGCGAACGACGGCTTGTTGACCAGCGAGGAAATTACCGCGCTGGACTTGAGCGCAACGCAGTGGGCGGTGCTGTCCGCCTGCGAAACCGCGCTCGGCGATGTGACCGCGCAGGAGGGAGTGCTCGGTCTGCGCCGCGCATTCCATCTGGCCGGCGCGCACAGCGTGATCATGAGCCTGTGGCGCGTCGACGATCGCGCGACGACCGATTTCATGCGCGCGCTGTACCGCGCGCGCCTCGACCGCCACGCCGACACGATCGATTCATTGTATGCGGCGATGCGCGAGACGCTCGCTGCACGGCGCAAGGCCGGCGAGTCCGCCCTGACGTTCTACTGGGGCGGCTTCATCGCGGCCGGTGACTGGCGTTGATTGCAGGTACCTGTTCGAAGCCGTCGGCGAACGGCAGGTCGATGTCGCGGCGCGTCATGATTACGTCGAATGCTGAGGGGCCGGAACGCTGGAAAAACCTGCCGCGATGTTCTGGCTACCCTGCAAGGCGACTGCATCGAACACCTGGTTCGAGGGCGTGGTAAGACCGAAATCGTAGGTCTGCTTGCCGAATTGTCCGAATTGTCCGAATTGCTCGTTCAGGCTGCGATAAACGCACGCCTGTGATGCTGATATCTTGTCGGAGGTCAGACGCGACCGACAAGAACCCGGGTGCAGGAACGTGTCTTTGTTCGTTTTGCCTGCGCCCGGCATTCTCGATTCCACTGCGCACGAATAATGTGCGGAGGACCAGCATGAACACGCCGCATCCATTGTCGGACCACGCTCGCGCATGAGTACTCGCCGTCGCGCATAGCTGTTCGGTTTCCTGCCTCGCGGCATTCAATAGTGCAAGCACCGCGCGAGGACCAATTATGAACCTGACATCGGCGAAACATGCATTGCCGGCAATGGCACCATTGGTTGCAGCCGCGAGGATGCGTGCCAAGGTCCTCGCGCACACGCTCGGTCTGATCTCGATCATCCTCTGCCAAGGTGTCTTGGCAGAGGGCGGCATCAAGACCATTGACCCGAGCCCGCCGCCTCCGATCCACACGCTGCACGACTATCAGATTGCCACGAAATTCGTGGCTGCGATGATGCTGACAGACCGATTCAGAGCTGCCGTCGACGAATACCAGGCCTTCAACGGAAAATGGCCAGCGTCCAATGCCGACGTTGACGTTCCCGTTTTCGGTGATCCGGAGCTTGGCGTCGAGGGCATCATCGAGAGCATTTCCATTTCCAAAGGCGGCGTGATTACTCTTGAATTCAGCGACCTCGTGCCCGAGTTCGAGGGAAAATCGGTCACCTTGACACCTAGTCTCGGCGCCGGAGAAAAGGTGGAATTTGTGTGCTCAGCCCCCGCTATACCAAGGATTTATCGGCGAAAATCGTGCACCTGACGACTTGAGTGTGTGATCCGGGAACTGGGAGATATCACCTTCGAATAGCCCGGGCGGCTTGCAGGGCTTCCTGCGTCGAGCTTGGCTCGTAAAACGTCGTTTCGGTTATGGACGACCGAAACGGATCGCCACGTGCTATTCGAAGCCGTCCGCAAACAGCAGGTCGTTGAGCAGGCGGGCAGCAATCAGATCGTAGGTGCTGGTGCCGCCCGGCACGTGGGCCACGCCGGCGGCGATGATCTGGGTGCCCTGCAACGCGACGGCTGAGAAAACTTGAGCGGACGGGGCCGTTAGCTGGAAATCATAGATGCGCGTGCCGTATCCGAAGGTTCCGAACTGATCGTCGAGACTGCCATCGCGGTTGAGTCGCGCCGTGGCCGCGTACAGTATCGTGCTGGCCGAAGCGAGGCCGGCCAGCAGCAAACGGCCATTGCCTTGCTCGACGATGCCGGTGGCGGCGTCCAGCCTGTCCCCGCCCACGTCGAACGCGACATGGGTGCGACCCGCGTCGCCGAAACCGGCGTCGAACGAGCCATCCTGCAACAGGCGCGCCGCGACCATGTCGTAATTGGCGGTACCCGTCGTTGAAGTATTCGCGTACCCGGCGACCACGATACGGCCATCGTGTTGCAACAAAGTCGCCTCAGCTTGCGCGTTTGCGGCGCCTGCGCCGAAGTCGAAGTCGATCAGCGCGCGGCCATCGGCGTCGAAGTCGCCGTCGAGCATGCCGTCCGGCAGCAACCGCGCGACCGTCATCCGGAACTGCGCATTGGGCACGTCGTTGACGGTGCCTGCTACCAGGATGCGTCCCAACGCGTCGATCGCCACGCAGCACGCATAGTCCTGCGTCAGGCCCGGTACCGCAAACGAGAACTTGAGCTTGCCGGACAGGTTGAACGTCGTGTCCAACGTACCGTCCGGCAACAGGCGCGCAACCGCGGCGTCGGTGAAGTAATCGGTACTGCCATCCACGTCGGTGCCGGCGACCACGATGCGGCCGTCCGCCTGGATCGCCACGGCGGCTGCGCCGCTGCTGTACATGAACGGGATCCGTACCTTGCCGGTGCCGGCGCCGAAACCGGTGTCCAGACTGCCATCCGGGTTGAGACGCGCGATTGCAAATTGCCGGTCGAATGGGCCGCCGTTGCTGGTGCTGCCCACGGCCACGAGCTTGCCGTCGTCCTGCAATGCGATCGCGGCGCACCCGTCGGCCCCCATACCCGCGTCGAAATCGATGGTTACACGGCCGTCGAAACTGAAGCTCGTATCCAGAGCGCCCTCGGCCGTGAAGCGCGCGAGGAAGAAGTCCGAACCGGATGCGCCGTTCATCGAGCGAGTTCCGCAGGCGACGATCTTGCCGTCCGGCTGGACGATCATCGTGCCGGACGCGATGCTGAACTGGACGTCGCTGACGCCGGCGCGCGCGACGCCCTGGATACCGAAATGCACATCCAGGACGCCATCGGTCGCCTGCGCGGTACCACAGGTCAGCGCCACACCGAGTACCGCCGTATGCAGTGAGTGACGGTTCATATCGCCTCCCGATTTCATCGACCTGTATTTGAATGTCCGAAAGCGCGGAACCGAACAGTGACCCGGGGCGAAGCCGCGGCGGACCCGCCCGCCCGCCCGGCTATGGCGCGAGTCTGGCCGGCTTGCCGAGCGATGCGGTCGCGAATCTCGCGTCTGCCCGGGACGTTTCCCTTCTTCAACGACACGTCGTGACGACGCCTGTTCGCTTTCACGCGCCGTGGTATTCACAGGCTTGCATAGCCTCGAACGTTTCCCCGGAGCAGCGACATGAAATCCAACGCGGATGACCGCCTTCTTCGACTGCAGCCGGCCTTTGCTCGGTTCGTTCTGCTGATCGCGCTGACGTTCGCCGCCGATGCATCGGCGGCGATTCCGGCCAGCGAGCGCGCGGTGCTCGACGCGATCTATAACGAGACGGGTGGCCCGAACTGGACGCATAACCGGGCTCGGGTGGCGCGCCGGGCAGCGAGTGTTCCGGCTGGTCCGGCGTCACCTGCGATGGCCCCGGCATGCACATCGCATTGTTGAATCTCGGCAACGATCATCTGATCGGTACGCTGCCCTCGATGGCCGCATTGACGCACCGATCCGCCGAGCCTGACAAACGCGCTGCTCGAAGGCCAGTCGACGTTGTGCCCGGATGCGCTGACGCAAAGCGCCGATCCTGCCGTCGATGCGGCGTGGAACACCGCGACCGGCGCAACGCCGTGGTACCGAGGACTGCGATCAGGACCTGATTTTCGCGGAAGGATTTGACTGAGCGGTTTCGACCGGACGCGTTCGCTTTCGCGCGTTGCGGCATTTGATCGAAATACCAGATCGAGGAGCTGCCGATGAATCGCACACGAAACATGCGCCGCAGGGCGCTGACGCTGATCGCGGCGCTGCTCGCGCCATTGTGGCTGAGCATGCCGGTGTCCGCGGCATCGCCGGATGATGGCTGGCTGTTGCAGTCGGAAGTGGGCTTGCGCGGATCCGGTGATGGCAGGTTCGGGCGCACGGTCGCGGTCGCGGGCGAGTGGATGGCGGTGGGCGCAACGCTGGGTCCGGATCCCGGGATCAACACGGGTGCGGTATTCCTGTTCCATCGTGAGAACGGGATCTGGACCGCAGCCGGAAATCTGGTCAATCCCGACCCGCAGGCGCAGGCCTCCTTTGGCGCGGCGATTGCGATGTCGGGCACGCATCTGGTCGTCGGCGAGCCGTTTTACAGTTCCGGCAGCCTGGCCTCGACCGGTCGCGTGCTGTTCTACGAACTCGACCCTGCGAGTGCGACGTGGAATCTGATCACGAGCTATTCCTACAACCAGGCCGGCGCGTACACCGGCTACGCGGTCGCGATCGACGGCAGCACCGCGATGGTCGGACTTCCCGGTGCGAATGTGTTCGCGCCACCGCAGGACGCGGCCGGCGGCGTGGTCGGCTGGACGTTCGCCGGCACGCACTGGAACTCGATGGGCCTCCTGATCCAGGGGAACAATCCGCTCGAGAACGATTTCTTCGGCGCCAGCGTTGCGGTACATGTCAACAACGGTTCGGCGCGCGTGGTCGTGGGTGCGCCAAGCCGCACTCCGAATCCGAATCTCGACAATTCCGGCGCAGCCTACGTGTTCGATGTGTCGGTCGGTTCCGCGACCCAGATCGCGTTCCTGACCGCGCCGAACATCGCGCGGGTGGACAGCTTCGGCGCCGCCGTCGGCTATGGCCATGGCGCGCGCGTCTTCATCGGCGCGCCGGGTCGCGACTACAACGGCCAGCAAGCTGCGGGGGTCGTATTCGTTTTTGCGCCAGTGGCCGGCGGCTACGGCGCCGAAAGTCTGGTCTCGCGCGGAACCGACGCGCACTTCGGCGACCAATTCGGCACCAGCCTCGCCTACGACGAAACCAGCGATGTGTTGGCTGTCGGCGCGCCGGGCGAGGACGGTCTGGTGGCCGACGAAGGCGCCGCGCACATCTTTCATCCTTACATCGGCGGCGGTGGCGGCACGCTGTGGGCCGAAACCGCAAAGCTGTCGCTGGCCGACCTGCCGCACGACGCCGATGCGCTGGGCAGCGCGCTCGCGCTCGACAACGGCCACGCCTATGTCGGCGCGCCGCTGGTGGCCGCCGGCGGCCAGTCCGCGCAAGGCCGCGTCTACGTGTTCGCGAGCGACCTGATCTTTGCCGACGGCTTGGATTGAGCGCGCGTCACGATCGCGGGCTCGCGAATTCATGGAGAAATGACAATGCGCTGTTCGACACGTTCGGTCGCGCTTATGCTTGGTGCTGCTCTCGGCGTCGGGAATGCGATCACGCTGCACGCGGCCACCGCGTGCGTCAGCAATGTGGCCCAGCTCGCGCTCGTGCTCGACGCGGCGAGGGACAACGGCGAGGCCGACGAGATTCGCATCCAGGCCGGTACCTATCAGCCGGCCGCAGTGTTGTCCGCAGTGGTGCAGGAGATTTACAACTTGGTGATCTCCGGCGGCTGGAATGCCGATTGCTCGGCGCAGAATGGCGGTCAGACCATTCTCGACGGACAGAACCAGACCCTTCTGTTGCATCTTCGTTCCAGCGCGACGCCCGGCATTGGGGTCAGCAACATCACGTTCGTGAACGCGGCCGCGACGACTGACGCTGGACCTGGCGGCGCACTCAGCATCGACACCGGCGGTCTTGCGCTCGCGGAGCGCAACATCTTCCTCGCCAACCGCTACGGATTCGGAAACGCTGCACTCGTATTGATCGGCGACATCGGGGCGGTCGCAATCAATAATCTGGTGGTCGCGAACCACAGCGCCGTAGCGAGCGCGGCGATGCACCTGGTTTGCAGCGGTGATGCGGCGAGCTTTGCCGACGCGTTCGGCAACACGGTTGTCAACAACGACACGGACGGCAGCGGCCTGGTCGGTGGCTTGCAGGTCGATTGTCCACTGGACATCGCGTATGTCGCGAACAACCTGCTCTGGGGTAATGAAGGCAGCGATCTTGGACTGTTCGGTCCCGGCCATGTAACGCTGTATGACAATGATATCGGGCTGCAAAGCGGTGATCCGCCAAACACGGACAGCGAAGGCAATTTCAGCGCGGCGCCGATTTACGCGGGCGGAATTCTGAACTTCCGGCTCGCCTCATCGTCACCGACGATCAACCGCGGACGCAACTGCATCGTCGGCGGCATCGGCTGCGAAGCGGCGCTCGGCGATGCCGATCTTGGCGGTGCGCCGCGCATCCAGGGTGCACGGGTCGACATCGGCGCCTACGAGTCCGATGTGTTGCTGTACAGCGGGTTCGAGTCGATGCCGTAGGTGTCGATACCGTCGGTGATGGGCGGCGCCGTCACGTGCGGCCGCCACTTCGCCGCTTCGACAAGAAGGGCACCCCGAGGTTGCTGCTGCAGGCGCTGCGCCGCTCGGGATCTGCGATTTACGGATCCCCGGAATGCATGAACGCGTAACGCCAAGTGCGCACTCTGTCGCGGTCCTGCGGCAGTTCGGCCACGATCGTGCGCAAATGCACGCCGTGCAAGACCGGCGCATCGTCGCCGCTGACCAGCGCGCCGAGCGAGCGCGTAGTATCGTCGGGCGCCGACTGCGCGCTGCGGCGCCAGGCGGCGATCGAGGATTCGAGAGACGCCACCGGCTTCAACGCCGCGACAACGAGGAATTCTTCGCGCGCCGAATCACCGGTGACCTCCCAGGCCAATGTCGGATCGCGCGTGGCCCCAGGCAATACGGTTTCGCTGCGGAGCGGCAGCACGCTGGTCGTCCCGCCATCCAGCGGATACAGCACGGTGGCGTTGCCGTCGGAATCTTCGTTGAGTACATACACATAACTCGCGCGATTGCTGTGCAGGCGCAGGCGCAGACGATCGCCGGCACGCACCGTCGCATCGTCGCGGAGCGTTTCGATCGTATTGCCGCGCGTGCGGATGAACGCGGCATCGGCGGACCACGCCGGCACGAGCATTTGCGACCAACCGATAGCAAGCGCAGCAACTGCAACGGCGACGCCGCCGATGCCATAACCCCACCGGCGTGAGCGAGCCGGGTGATCTGGAACGGGCGCAGACGCTCCCCGCGCCGCTATCGCGAGCGCGCTCGCGATTTCGCCTGCGTCTTGCGGTCGTGCGGCCGGATCGCTGTCCATGCAGCGCTCGATCGCCGCGGCGAGATCGGCATCAATATCCGGACGCAATGTCGCGAGCTTCTCGCGACGACGATCACGCTGCGCCGCACGCAAGCCGGCGACACTGTCTGCGGCATAGGGCATGCGTCCGGTCAACAGCAGAAACAACAAAATGCCGAACGCGTACAGGTCGCTGCGTGCCGACAAGGGTGCGCCATCGAGCACTTCCGGTGCGAGATAGGCCGGCGTTCCGGAGACCAGGCGCCGCAACGCGAGCAGGCGCTCCTCGCCGCCCGCACCGAAATCCATCAGCACGATGCGCCCGCCACGCTCGCGCATCACGTTCGCGGCCTTGATGTCGCCATGCACGAGTCCTGCCGCGTGCACGGCACCCAGCGCACGCGCGAGATCGCGCCCGATGCGCAAGGCCTCCTCGATGCTGAGCGCCCCGTCGTCGACGAGCACTTCGGCCAGCGATCGCCCTTCGATGAGTTCGCTCCATAGCCCGGCACGCCCATCATGCACGGCGCAGCCGTAACAACTGAGCACGTTCGGATGGCGAATCCGCGCCAGCCGGCGCGCTTCGTCGAGCTGTTCGCTGCGACGTGTTGGCGCATTCGCATCGACATGCTGCAGCTTCAGCGCGACGGCGCGTCCGAGCCAGGGATCGAACGCGCGCCAGACCTCGCCGAAGCTGCCAGCACCCAGACGCTGCTCGACCTCGAGCGTCCCCCAACGGAACAGCGGGGCCGCGCGCACCGCGTTCGCCGTTGGCGACGCCTCACCCGCGCGGAAGGCGCGTGCGACTTCATGCAGTAAATGCAGACTTTCCAATTCGCGATCCGGCATGTTGTGCGCACGGTCGATTTCCTGCCACGGCACCGGTGTACCGTCGGCGATTGCGCTCAATGCATCGTCGAATTTGTCTGGGGCCATCCTCATTCCTGATCTGTGCCGATTGGCGACCGCGATCCGGATCAGTCCGAAACGGACGCTCAGGTCGCGCGTGCCGAGGCGATCTGATGCGCCAAGGTCTTCAATGCCCGAGTAATGCTCATCCGAACAGCATCCGCGCTAACGGACGCCTCGATCGCGATTTCCTGGTAGCTCATGCCGAATTCCAGGCGCATCAAGACCAGTTCCTGCTGGCGTCTTTCCAGCGTCGCCAAGGCTCGTTCGTAGGCCAGCACGCGCTCGCGACCGACCAGATTTTCGACCACCGAGTCGCCGTCGTCGCCGAGGTCGATCGCATCGATGTCGACACTCCAGCCGCGGCGGCGATGCTTGCGCAGCTCCGCGCGGACTTCGTTGAGCAGAATCTGGCGCAAATAGGCGAGGAAGCTGCCGCTGCCGCTCGATTCGAATTCCTCCAGGTGTCGCAGCGAGCGCAGCAGCGTGACTTGCACCAGATCGTCTGTGTCGCTGATATCGCGCGCCGACGGCGGCATCCGACCGTGCGCCCAGCGTCTGAGCAAGGGCAGATAGCGATCATAGAGACGCTGCTCGGCGTTGCGGTCGCCGCCGCGGATGTCCCGCAGCAGTTCCTCGGTGGGTTCAACGGTCGCGCTTCTCTGCCCCATGCTCGTGTTATACCCCGAGGCTGCGGAGAAGCCATCCCCTCGTTGGCCGGATATGGAATTCCGAGTCGCACCGGGTGCCTGTAATTACCCCACGTTAATCCATTTCGTAGTACTATACCGGTCAGTTCAGTTATGGTCCCGCGCGCTCTCGATGCAGGGGAACTCGCGCGATGTTTGGCACTCTCACTAAGGGAGTGCCAGCCCTCTTCTCTGGAGGAAACGGATGAGCAATGCCTTGGTGGCAAGCAATTTCCCGGTGCCGAGTGCGCTCGGCAGCCTGGATGCCTATGTGCAGGCGGTGCATCGGATCCCGATGCTGAGTCAGGAGGAAGAACAGCAGCTTGCGCGAAGCTACGCATACGATGCGGACCTGGATTCGGCCAAACAACTGGTGATGTCGCATCTGCGCTTCGTCGTGCACGTCGCGCGCGGCTATTCCGGTTACGGGTTGCAGGTTGGCGATTTGATCCAGGAAGGCAATATCGGTCTGATGAAGGCGGTGAAACGTTTCGACCCGGAGCACGGCGTGCGTCTGGTGTCCTTCGCGGTGCACTGGATCCGGGCCGAGATGCACGAGTTCATTTTGCGCAACTGGCGCATCGTCAAGGTCGCGACGACCAAGGCGCAGCGCAAGCTGTTCTTCAACCTGCGCAAATCGAAGAAGCGCCTCGGCTGGATGAACGCGGCCGAAGTGCAGACCGTGGCGAAGGAACTCGGCGTACCCGCGGCCACGGTGCTGGAAATGGAATCGCGCCTCAATGGTCGTGACGTCGCGTTCGATGCGCCGGTCGACACCGACGATGACCCACGTCCGTCGCCGGCTGCGTTTCTGGTGGACAGCAATACCGATCCTTACGAATCGCTCGAAGCGGAATCCGAGCAGGATTCATCGCTCTCGACCTTGCATCGTGGTTTGACGCGTCTGGATGATCGCTCACGCGACATCATCCAACGCCGCTGGCTGGACGACGACAGCAAGACCACGTTGCAGGAGTTGGCGGACGAATACGGCGTATCGGCCGAACGCATCCGCCAGATTGAAGCCAACGCGATGAAGAAGATGCGCGGCCTGTTCGTGGCCTGATCTCGCCTTTTCGAGTGTGCGATCAGCGACGGCCCCGCAAGGGTCCGTTTTCGTTGCAAACGATCTCGCGTATCCAAACCGTCAGTGAAGGCCCACCGTTCCCGCATCGAGCGACCGGCGGCCGCGTCGACGGTGCCGTCCCTCGTGCCAGTACTGCCCCCCGCCGGTCAACATTATCGCCGCGATCAGACGCGACCATGGCATCGAGTGTCCCGATCATGGCTACCTTATCCCGTGGCCTAGCAGGGCGTGCGCCGCTTGTGCGGTGCTGACGGCCCACGCAGGCTGACACCAGGGACTCGCCTGGGAAGGCTTCATCGATGCTTTGGTCAGGCGGTTCTTGGCGGAAGCGCCTCCGTCGGCACTTCCGGTTATTCACGCACAATTGTGGTCGGCGTGATCCGATGGATGAGCGCGACCAGTTGCGCCTGCCGATTCGTGTCGGTCTTCGCAAATACATGACGCAGATGGGTGCGTGCCGTGCCGATGCTCATACCCAACGTCGCGGCAATGTGGTCTAGTGCGTCTCCGTTTGCCAATCCTTCGGCGATCAAGGCTTCAGTGCGCGTCAGTCCGTATAGCGCGAGCAAGACCGAAGCGATTCCGTTGGTTCGTCTACCGGCGTCACGCAGGAGGACCAGAACGCGCGCAGACGGAAATTTCAGTGCGAAAGCGGCCCGGTCAGGAGGCACCGGATGGCAGGTAATGGAAACCGCCGCGGACGTGTCCGGTTCACGGCTCAGCAATGATCCACAGACACCGATTATGTTGCCGGTGGCCGCACCCGTCGCAGTCGAAAGAGTCTGCTGCCAGCGGCTCGAATTCACAAGTCTGCCTGCTCGCAGACGACCCTGTACCGAGGCGAGTCGGGTTCCCTTGGCCAGCTCGGAGTCTCCTCTACGATTGGCGTATAGGACCTTGCCCGATTCATCCACGAGAATCATCGCGTCCTGGATCTGGTCCAGCAGCATTTCCGCGATACGCGTTTGCTGCCGCGCGTGCGTCAATCGCTGCCGCAATTGCAGCGCTGTGGAGACGTGGGGCGCCAACAGGTCCATCAAGGCGACGTCGGAAGCCGTGTAAAAGCCGCGCCCACGGCTGCGCGGAACGGCGAAGTTCGCCATCGTGCCCTCGTCCACCGACACCAGTGCGCCGCAGGTATGGAAATGATCGCCGTAGGGACGCCAGAAATCGTTGTAGTACTCGGTTTTCTCGAACTCGTCCGGCGCGATCAACTCGTGCGAGCAGATGCTCTTGCCGAAGGGCAGGCGGGCTGCTGCAAACGCCATCGGCCACGGATCGATTGCGGCAAAATGGTCGGCGTAATCGTGCGAAATCGAAATGGCGAGCGGGCCCTCTCCCATGATCTCGCGCGGCTTGCCCGCGCGATCTAGGACCACCAGCGCGGCCGAGTCGCTTTCCATGACTTGGACGAGACGCTGCAGGAAGGTCTGCCAGCCGCCTTCCACAAACTCCGCCTCGTACAGCGGTTGCAGCAATTCCAGCGCCGCCTTGCGGATATCCCGTTTCATGGTGATCGCTCCCCAAGCGTCCAGCCTTTACCCCCGAGGCCTAGATAAACCCATTTCGGCCCGCTGTCGAGCGATACGACTTCAACTTCTACTCCATTTGGGGGAGGAAGCCGTCCCCGCGATTCGCTAACGTCGCGTCGAGGGTCCAAGACGCTACGCCGGGCGAATCCTTGGGCCGGCCGATGCGGGTGTTCCAGCCAGAGATGGCGGTTGTTGAAAGTTGGTTCGTTTGCCTGGGACAAGCGGCGTTCTGCAGTCTCCTTGATCCGGGAGTGCTTGCGATGCGCACCCGACAGGGACTTGCGTCGAAGGTAGCGGGATCGAAAGGGGCGAACGCATGCGGTGAATCGCTATCGCGCGCCTGCTGTTCGACGGCTTGCGGTTCTCAAGGTCAAGAGAAGTCATCCAATCACCGCAACGTGACAATCCTCAAGGGGAATAACATGAACGAAAAAGCATTGATCCAGCGCTCCACTGCCTTCTATCGTGCTGCACACGGAATCGGGCTGCTGACCGCTCTCTTGATGGGCCTTGCCGTCGCGCTACCCGCGCAAGCGGCAATCCCGCAGTCGGAACGCGACGTGCTGATCGCGTTGTACGACAGCACCAACGGGGACAGTTGGACGGACAATTCCGGTTGGAATGGTGCGCCGGGGACCGAGTGTGCGTGGTTTGGAGTCTACTGTGACCAAGCTGAGACGCATGTCGTCAGCTTGGTATCGGGCGTCAAGAACCTCACTGGTAGCTGCCCCCGATCGCGGCTCTGACGAATCTTCTGGGCTTCTCCGTAGTCAGCAACCAACTAAGCGGTTCGATCCCGGCGCTGGCGGAGCTGACGGGTCTCCGGTTTTTTGACGTCAGCATTAACCAATTGAGCGGTCCCATTCCTTCGTTGAGGGGCCTGACAATTCTTCAGATCTTCAATGTTTCGCAAAACCAGCTGGATGGTCCGATTCCGTCGCTGGCAGATCTGGCGAATCTTCAAGAATTCAACGCAAGCCACAACCAATTGAGTGGTCCGATTCCGTTGCTGGCAGGCCCGGACATCTCTACATTCGTCGTCGACGACAACCATTTGACCGGGTCGATTCCGCCGCTGGCGGGCTTACACCTCCTGCAGTCCTTCGGCGTCAACAACAACGAGTTGACCGGCCCGATCCCATCGCTCGAAGGCCTGACGGGCCTCAACTACTTCGCCGTCAATGGCAACCAATTGAGCGGTCCGATCCCGTCGCTGGAGGGCCTGACGGCTTCAGCAGTTCTTCGTCCACGACAACCAATTGAGCGGCAATATTCCGGACGTGCCCAATCCGAACGGGTTGTTCGCTGGGTATTCGCGCCTCTGCCCGAACTTCCTGAATTCGACCCCGAACGCGGACTGGGATACCGCTACAGGTATGACCCCTTGGTATCAGGACTGCGTGACCCTGCCGGATCCAATTTATGCCAACGGTTTCGATCCATGACGCAGCGCATGCAGCCACGGATGGCAATCGTTGCACGGCAGTCGAGTTTTGCGGGGAGAACCGACCTTCTGCCATCTACATGGTCCGGGAGCGCTTGCAATGTGCGAGCAACGGGGACAAATGAGGATGAGCATTTCAAACGCAGGATCTCGCGCGCAGTTGCGGTTATGATTCCGATCTGGATTCGGCCAAGCACTGCTG